>NZ_MIEU01000018.1 GCF_001968825.1 Tersicoccus sp. Bi-70 | reverse complement strand
GGTGATCGGGGTCAGGACAGCGTTAGCGTGGGACATGAAGGCCTCCGGGTCGTGAGAGTGGTTCCTTGACAGCTCCACTTCACATCCGGAGGCCTTCATCTGTCAGCCCCCACTCACCGCCCTAGAACGGGACAACGTCCCTGGACATCACAAATAGATGTCCACGGAGCGCCTGGTTCGGGCCTGGATGCAGCAACTATTGACGAGCTGGCGATGGGGGTCAGGGGGTGAGGTCGTAGACCGTGGTGCCGTCGATCGTCGTCGTCGGGTAGGTCGCCTGCACCCACGCGTCGATCTCGCTCGCGGCGTCGGACCCGCCGTTGGCGGCCATGCCGATCGTGCCGGCGATCCAGTAGTGGACCTTGCCGTCCTTCACGAGCTGCTGGAACTGGGCGAGCGTCGGCGCGGGGTCGGTGCCGTTGAAGCCGCCGACGGCCATCACGGGGAGCCCGGTGGCCAGCTGGTAGCCGGCGGCGTTGTTGGAGCCGACGACGGCGGCCGCCCACGTGTAGTTCCCGGCGTTCTCGGTCAGGGCCGCGACGAGGGCCGTCCCGGGCGTCGTGGCGTTGAGCAGTCCTCCCATGCCGCCCGCGCCACCCTGCCCGCCCGGACCGGCCTGCCCCGCGCCGGGCGCCTGGCCCATGCCCTGGGGCGCCGTTCCACCGGGAGCCACCCCGCCGGCACCGCCCATGCCCCCGCGCGCGCCGAAGCCCATGCCGGCCGATGGGCCCGCGGTGACGATGGCACCGGTGTGCGCCGTGGACGCGGTCTGCACGGCGTACGACGTCGGGCCGGCGAGCGAGAGCACGACGGCGGTCGCGGCGATCGCCCGCGCCACCGGACGCGTGAGGTGCGGCAGCATCACCAGTCCCACCCCGGCCAGCATCCCGCCGAACAGCACCACCCAGCGCAGCCACGGCAGGAACGTCGGCGTGCGGGCGAGCAGGATGTACGCCCAGAACGCGGTGATCATCACGGTCGAGCCGAGCAGCAGCGCGGGCACCGGCGCGGGTCTGCCCTGGTCCCACTGCGCCCACAGCAGGCCGGCGCCGATGCCGACGGCGGCGGCGATGGCCGGGGCGAGCGCCACGGAGTAGTACTCGTGGATGATGCCGGCCATCAGGCTGAACACCAGCCCGGTGACGATCAGCCAGCTGCCCCACACCAGGACGGCGGCGCGAGCCGGGTCCGTGCGCGGTGCGCGCCGCGTCAGCCACAGCGCCGCCACGATCAGGAGCAGGGCGGCCGGCAGCAGCCAGGAGATCTGGCCGCCGAACGACGTCGAGAACATCCGTCCCAGCCCCGTCGTCGAGGTGCCGCCGCCACCGCCGACGCTGCCCACCTCGTCGCCCGTCAGCCGGCCGAACCCGTTGTAGCCGAAGGTCAGCTCGAGGATCGAGTTGGTCTGCGAGCCGCCGATGTACGGCCGGTACTGCGCCGGGGTCAGCTCGACGAGCGCGATCCACCAGCCGGCGGAGACGACGACGGCGGCGAGCGCTCCCAGCAGGTGGAGCAGCCGGCGACCGATCCGGTGCGGCGCGGCGACGAGGTAGACCAGGCCGAAGCCCGGGACGACGAGCAGGGCCTGCATCTGCTTGGTGAGGAACGCGAAGCCGATCAGCACCCCGCAGCCGATCAGCCAGCGGACCCGTCCGCTCTCGACGGCCCGCACGGTCGCGTACGCGGCGAGGCTGAGCAGCAGCACCAGCAGCGCGTCCGGATTGTTGAACCGGAACATCAGCGTCGCGACCGGGGTCACCGCGAGGACCGCGCCGCCGATCAGGCCGCCCACGCGCCCGGCCACCCGGGTGACGGAGGCGTAGACGGTGCCGACGGCGGCCACGCCCATCAGCGCCTGCGGCAGCAGGATCGCGAACGAGTTCAGGCCGAACAGCTTGACTGAGATCGCCATCAACCACAGCGACGCCGGCGGCTTGTCCACGGTGATGGCGTTCGCGGCGTCGGAGGAGCCGAACAGGAAGGCTACGATGTTCTGCGACCCGGCCTGGGCGGCGGCCGAGTAGAACGGGTTGGCCCAGCCCGAGGCGTCCAGCCCCCCCAGGTAGAGCACGGCCGTGGCGGCCAGCAGTGCGTACACCGGCCACGTCTGCCGCGTCGGGCGCACCCGCTCGACCAGCCCGGCGGTACCGGCCCGCAGTCGGGACCGCGCGGAAGTGCCGGGGAGCCGGCGGCGTGCGCGGGAGCGGCGGCCGGACCGGCGACCGTCGTCGAGGGCGGGGTCACCGTCGCCGTCCCGGCCGGATCCGGCGGCGTCGAATGTGCCGGTCGCGCCGGCGAGGGAGGTCGTCATGGTGTCTCCTTCTCGGAAGGGGCGCCAGCTCGTCACCAGATGCTCACCGGAGGGCCGATTCGGGTCCGGATGGAGCATCTGGTGACGAGCTGGCGGGAAGGGGAGGGTCAGGACCGGAGGTCGTAGACCGTGCTGGAGCCGACCGTGGTGGCCGTGTAGTTCGCCGCCACCCAGGTGGCGATCTCGGAGGAGGACGACGAGCCGCCGCCCTGGCCTCCGCCGCCGCCCATGCCGCCGCCGGAGATGAAGTAGCTGATCTTCCCGTCGCGGACCATCTGCTGGAACTGGGCGAGCGTCGGGGAGGGATCCGAGCCGTTCCAGCCGCCCAGGGCGATCACCGACGTGTCGGACGCCAGCTCGAGGTCGGCGGCGCCGGTGGCCCCGGAGATCGCGGCGGACCAGGTGGTCGTCGTCTTCTGCAGCAGGGCGGTCAGCTCGGCGTTCGCGCCGCCGGCCTCGCCGCCCATCCCGCCGGGCGCCTGACCGGTGGTGCTGTCGGTCGTTCCGCCGGGCGTCTGGCCGGTCGGTGCCTGGCCGGTCGTTCCGTTCTGACCCGTCGTCCCGCCGGGGGTGGTGCCCGTCTGGCCGGGAGCGCCGCCCATGCCACCCATGCCGCCCATCCCGCCGCCGGCGCTCACCGGGCCGGAAGTCGGGATCGACCCGGAGTGCGCGGAGGCTGCCGTCGCGATGGCCCAGGAGCCCATGCCGAGACCGGAGGAGAGCAGCGCCGCGAGGATCACGGCCACCCCCATCCGACGGACCGCGTCGAGCCGGAACACGAGGGCGGTGGCGGTCAGCGCGCCGAGGACCAGCTGCACCCACTTCAGCCACGGCAGCCAGCTCGACGCGGTGGAGAGCAGGGCGAAGGACCACACCGTGGTCGCGAGGATGCTGACCGCGAGGACGATGCGCGGGGCCAGGTACGCCCGGCCGCGCCACAGCTCCACCGAGCCGATGCCGACGAGAGCGGCGATGGCCGGGGCGAGGGCGACGGCGTAGTACGGGTGGATCGTGCCCTCCATGAAGGAGAAGATCCCGGCGGTGATGATCATCCAGCCGCCCCAGAGGATGAGCGACGCTCGCGTCAGGTCGGTGCGCGGCGCTCGCCGGGTGAACCACAGGCCGGCCACGAGCAGGATCGCCGCCGCCGGGAGCAGCCACGACACCTCGGCGCCGAAGGCGGAGTTGAACATGCGCAGCAGACCGGTCGAGCCACCGAAACCGGTGTTGCCGTTGCCGCCCATGCCGCCACCGCCGCCACCGTTGCCGGAGCCGCCGAAGATCCGGCCGAGGCCGTTGTAGCCGAAGGTGAGCTCGAGGAAGCTGTTGGTCTCGGTCCCGGCCATGTACGGCCGCTGGTCCGCGGGGGTGAGCTGGAAGACGAGCAGGTAGCTGCCGGCCACGACGAGGATGCCGCCGAGCGCGGCGAGCAGGTTCAGGAGGCGCCGGCCGATGCCGGTGTTCGCCGCCCACAGGTAGGCGAGGGCGAGCGCGGGGATGGTGAGGAAGCCCTGCAGCATCTTGGTCAGGAAGGCCAGGCCGAGCAGCGCCCCGGCCAGGAGGAGCCAGCGGGCGCCGTGCTTCTCCACCGCGCGGATCACGGCGTAGCCGGCTGCGACGAGGCACAGGGTGAGCAGGGCGTCCGGGTTGTCGAACCGGAACATCAGGGTGGCCACCGGGGTCAGGGCCAGCCCCGCGCCGGCGATCAGGCCGGCGGCCGGGCCGTTGGTCCGCTTGACCGCCGCGTAGAGCAGCCCGACGGCGGCGACGCCCATCAGCGCCTGCGGCGCGAGCACCGTGAACGAGTTGAAGCCGAACAGGCGGCCCAGCAGCGCGGGCAGCCACAGGGAGGCCGGCGGCTTGTCCACGGTGATGGCATTGCCGGCGTCGAGGGAGCCGAACAGCAGCGCCGTCCAGCTCTTCGTGCCGGCCTGGATGGCGGCGGCGTAGAAGGAGTTGCCGTAGCCGGAGATGGTCAGGTTCCAGAAGTAGAGGAGCCCGGTACCGAGCAGCAGGGCCAGCGCGGAGGGCCGCACCCAGCGCGGCTGGTCCAGGTCCCGGCCGGTGACCCAGCGCGCCACCCGCGACCCGCGGGGCCGGTCGTCGTCGTGGTCGACGTGCTCGTCCGCGTGCTGCTGCGGCTGGTCGATCACATCGGTGGCGGACGTGGCGTCCAGGAGGTAGCGGGGCGGGGCGGCGGTACGGCGCGCCGGCGTACCGGTCGCGGAGGTCGAGGTGCTCATCGGTGCGATTCCTTCAAGGGTGCGGATGACGGGGCGGATGACGGTGCGGAGGACGGGGTGGAGGTGAGGACCGACGACGCCGGGGCGGGCGTCAGGCCCACGAGGGCGTCGGTGAGGCCGGGGGCGACGGGCGGGGGAACCGGAGCAGGTGCCGGAACCGGGACCGGGGCGGTGACGGGCGCGGCGGCCCGGGACGAGGAGGGGGTGCCGGAGCGGAACACCCACAGCCGGAACAGGAGGAAGCGGACCAGCGTCGCGAGCAGGTTGGCGCCGACGACGGCGGCGACCTCCACCCCGCGGCCCGGGGAGCCGGAGCCGTGGACGGCCGCGAGGGCCCCGGAAGTGAGGGCCAGACCGATGGCGAACACGATCAACCCCTGGGCGTGGTGCTTGAGCGCTCCGGCGGAGCCGCTGACCCCGAACGTGAAGAGGCGGTTGGCGGCGGTGTTGCCGACCGCCGTCGTCAGCAGCGCGATCAGGTTGGCCGCCTGGGGGTCGGCCCACAGCCGGAACAGCACGAAGATCGCCAGGTACGCGAGCGTCGAGCCGACGCCCACCAGGCCGAAGCGGACCACCTGGGTGAAGAGCGCCGACGTCTGGCCGGGGATGGTGCCGCGCCCGACGGCGGTGCGCAGCTGGTCGACGGGGATCCGGCCGCGCACCAGGTCCCGGCTGATCCGCACGATGCCCTTGACGTCGTCGACGGCCGTCCGCACGATGTCCACGGTCGAGTCCGGGTCGTCCGTCCAGTCCACCGGCACCTCCGCGATCCGCAGGCCGCTGCGCTCGGCGAGGACGAGCAGCTCGGTGTCGAAGAACCAGGCGTTGTCCTCGGTGTAGGGCAGCAGCATCTGGGCCACGTCCCCGCGGATCGCCTTGAACCCGCACTGCGCGTCGGAGAACCGCGCGCCGAGTGAGGAGCGCAGCAGCAGGTTGTAGGAACGCGAGATGAATTCCCGCTTGGCGCCGCGGACCACGCGGGAGCCGCGGGCCAACCGGGTGCCGATGGCGACGTCGGAGTGACCGGAGATGAGCGGGGCGACCAGCGGGCCGAGGGCCGCGAGGTCGGTGGACAGGTCGACGTCCATGTAGGCCAGCACGGGCGACGGCGAGTCGGACCAGACCCGGCGCAGCGCCCGGCCGCGGCCCTTCTCGTCCAGGTGCACGACCCGGACCTCGGGCAGCTCCCGCGCCACCCGCTCCGCGACCGGCAGGGTGTCGTCCGTGCTGGCGTTGTCCGCGACGGTGATGGCGAAAGGGTGCGGGAAGTGGTCGGTCAGGTGCCGGTGGAGGCGGCGCAGCGCCGCCTCGATGTCCTTCTCCTCGTTGTAGACGGGGATCGTCACGTCGAGGACGGGCACGGGGCCGGTGGTGTCCACCGGCCCCCGCTGCAGGCGGGGCGCGATCGTCGGCGGGTCCGTCGCGGCGCCGGCGACGAGGAGGGGAGCGGAGATCGGAGCTGTCATACCGACCACTGTCGTGACGCCACTTTTGCCGTCCGTAGCGTGCGGCTGTGCGACGACTGTGCATGTCGGCGGGGGAGGGCGGGGTCATCCGACCCCGGACAGCAGTCGAGGCTGGCCGCATCGATGATGCGGCCAGCCTCGATCGGTCCGAGCGGTGGAGTGGGGGAGACCCCGGTGCTCGGATCACAGGCGCAGAGGTGGGGGAACCCCTGGCCCGGTCGGGGGGATCAGCTCACTTGCTGATCGTGGTGCGGATCCAGCTGGCGTCCTGGGACAGCACCGCGTAGTTGGACCCGGCGTTGATGGTGCTGCCGGGATCCGCGGAGTCACCGGTCGAGCACACACCGACGATCGCGCCGTTGACGATGATCGGGCCGCCGGAGTCACCGTGGTTGGAGGCACCGGTGACGCCGTTGACGTGCTGGGCGATGCCGCGGTAGGCGTCACGGCTGCGGTCGTTGCGCTGGACCTGGGCCTGGTAGAGGCCGGCGGAGGGCGTCGCGTTCGCCCGCAGTCCGTAGCCCATGATCGTGGCGGTGCCGCTGGTCGTGGGGGAGTAGCTCAGGTTGAGCGCGGGGTAGCTGCTCAGGTTGACCGCGGTGCTCAGGTGCACCAGGGCGACGTCGCCGGCCGGGCCGTAGCTCCACGAGTCGGCGACGGTGGCCGTACCGCGGTCGGTGGTGCTGTTGCTGTGGTAGACGTTCATCGCGGTGGTGCCGTCCACGCAGTGGCGGGCCGTGAGGACCCACCGGGCGTTGACCTGCTCGCCGGTGCAGCCGTAGGTGCCGCCGCTCTGCTTGAAGATGAGCTGGACGGCCCAGGGGGTGGCCGGTGCCTGCTCGCCACCGACGATCTGGATGGTCGAGCCGCTGGGCGCGCTCTTGCCGTACGGGGCCGCCGTCGCTGCGGGGGCGGTGGCCAGGAAGGGTACCCCCGCCAGGGTGAGTGCGGCGGCCAGCTTCTTCAACGTCCTCATGATCGTGCCCTCTCCTCGAGTGGCACCGGGCGAGTGCTCCGGTGCGGCGTTCACCCGGACAGCGTCGCGCAGGTCACACGAGTTTGTCAAGCACTCATGACAACAGCTGTGACAAATCGACTAACAAAATGTTGTCAAGTCGGCCGATGTCAGGCGTTGAGAGCCGGGCGAGGGCGCACGACGAGCGGCAGGCGCACGGCGAACTCGGTGCGTCCCGGCCGGGACGCGACCTCGATGCGTCCTCCGTGCGCGGCGACGATCGCCTCGACGATGGCCAGGCCGAGGCCGGTCGTCCCGTCGGTGCCGCTGCGAGCGGCGTCGGCCCGGGCGAACCGGGCGAAGATCTGCTCAAGGAACGCGGGGTCGATGCCGGGGCCGGTGTCGACGACCGTGAGCACCGCGTCCCGCCCGTCGCTGGACCGGCTCACCGTGGTGGTGACGGTCGTCCCGGCGTCGGTGTGCTTGCGGGCGTTGGAGAGCAGGTTGGTCAGCACCTGCGTCAGCTGCCGCGGATCGGCGCGCACGGGGACCGGGTCCTCGAGCACCGCGATCACCCAGCGGTGGTCGCGCGCGGTCACCTGCGCGTCGGTGACCACCTCGACGACGAGCTCGCCGAGGTCGACGTCGTCGAACGCGGGTTGCTGACCCTCGTCGAGCCGGGCGAGCAGCAGCAGATCCTCGACCAGGGACGTCATCCGCCTCGACTGGGACTCGACGCGGCCGAGCGAACGGGCGCCGTCCTCGCTGAGGTCCTCCGTCATGCGCACCAGGTCGGTGTAGCCGCGGATCGCCGCCAGCGGGGTGCGCAGTTCGTGCGAGGCGTCGGCGACGAACTGGCGCACCCGGGTCTCGCTGCGCTGGCGCGCGTCGAGGGCGGAGGAGACGTTGTCGAGCATCTGGTTCAGCGCGTGTCCCACGGAGCCGACCTCGGTGTGCGGATCGGCCAGCCGTGGCGGAACCCGCTGGGCCAGCCGCACCTCGCCGGCGTCGAGCGGCAGCCGAGCGACCTGGGTGGCGACGGCGCTGACGTCCTCGAGCGGACGCAGCGTGCGCCGGATGACGACGACGCCGACCACGCCGGTCAGCCCCAGGCCGCCGAGGGAGACGAGGGCGAAGGTGCCGGTGATGTCGCGCAGCAGGTCGTTGCGATCGGCGAGGGGGAGGCCGGTGACGACGACGCCGTCGGTGACCCGGGTGGCCACGAGCCGGTAGTCGCCGATGGAGAGGGAACGCTCGACCGGCTCCGCGGTCGAGGGCACGGCAGCCAGCGTCGTGCGGTCCGCCGCGGAGAGGGACTGCCGGTTGCCGCTGCGGTCGATCACGCCCGAGGTGTTGACGGCACCGCCGACGACCAGCGCGTTGAGCGTCCCGGCCCCCTGACCGCGTGCCTGCAGCGGGTCCTGGGCGTCGTGGTCACCGCCCCCGGGCGGGGGTGCACTGAAGTTGACCGCACGCTGGGACGCCTCATGCAGCCGTCCGTCCAGCTGATTGGTGACGAACAGGTTGACAGCCGTCAGGGTCACCAGCCCGACCGTGACGCAGATGGTGGCGAGCATCAGCAGGGCCACGGCGATCACCCGGGTGCGCAGGTGCCAGCCGGCCGGTCCCCGGACACGGGTGGCCGGCGCGCCTGCGAGCGTGCTCATGCGTCGATGCCTCCGATCGAGTCGTGCCGTGTCACGCGGGTCAGGCGGCCGGCTTGATGACGTAGCCGGCCCCGCGCACGGTGTGGATCATGGGCTCGCGGCCGACGTCGATCTTCTTGCGCAGGTAGGAGATGTAGAGCTCGACGATGTTGGCCTGGCCGCCGAAGTCGTAGTTCCAGACCCGGTCGAGGATCTGGGCCTTGGAGAGCACGCGCCGGGGGTTCTCCATCAGGTAGCGGAGCAGCTCGAACTGGGTGGCGGTCAGGGCGACGGTGTCGCCGCCGCGGGTGACCTCGCGGGTGTCGACGTTCAGGGTCAGGTCCCCGACCACGAGCTCGGCGTCGTCGATGGCCGCCACGCCGGAGCGCTGCACGAGCCGGTGCAGCCGGATCAGCACCTCCTCCATGCTGAAGGGCTTCGTGACGTAGTCGTCGCCCCCGGCGCTCAGGCCCTGGATGCGGTCCTCGACGTCGTCCTTGGCCGTGAGGAAGAGGGCGGGCACGGCGGGGGCGAACTGACGGATGCGCTGGAGGGTCTGCACGCCGTCGAATCCGGGGAGCATCCAGTCCAGGACGAGGATGTCGGGGCGGAAGGCGCGGGCCACGGTGACGGCGTTCTCGCCGTCGTGCACGGTCTCCACGTCCCAGCCGACCATCCGCAGGCCGATGCTGACCAGCTCGGCCAGCGACGGCTCGTCGTCGACGACGAGGGCGCGGATGGGCGAGCCGTCCGGGTGCTCGAGGCGGGGCAGGCTGTCGATCAGGGCGGTGCGCTGGCGTGCGGTCATGACATCGAGTCTCCGGTCCCGGGGTAGCTCCCTGCTGGGCCGAACCTGTGACGAAGCTGTGAGCGCCGATCCGTGGCGAATCGGCCCGCACGGCTCGCGTGAACGGTGCGGCGTCGGGTCCTCCACGGCACAGGATCGTGCGCCCAGCCTAGCCGCGCCCGGCATCCGGGCGCCCTCCTCAGGACTGCACAGCGACGCGTGGGACCGGGCACAGGCTCGGCACAGGACGCGATCGAAGGCTGGAGGCATCGACGACCGATGGCCTGCTCCGGCAGCCTCACGGAAGGGACTCCCATGTCCGAGCAGTACCCGCACGATCCGCGCGACCACGATCCCCGCCGACCCGATCCCGCGTCGGGCGGCCCGTCCGCACTGCCTCCGATCCCGCCGACGTGGCCGACCCCGCCGACCGGCGCCAGCCGGCACGCAGCCGATCCGGGAGCCCCGTACCGCGGTGCCCCGGACGGGTCGGCGCCGCACGGATCCGCTCCGTCCGGCACGTCGTACGACGGCGCTCCGTCCGGCGCAGCGCCGTCGGCCGGCGGACCACAGGGCCCGACGACCTGGGGCGCGCCCCCGTCGGCGACGTCGTCCCGGCCGTGGACGCTGAAGAAGTCGCTGCTCGCGGCCGGGGTGGCCGTGGGGGTGGCGCTCGGCGGAGGCGCGGCGGCCGTCGCGGCCTCCTCGGCGACGTCCACGCAGGCCGGCGGCCGGACCGGCGCCGGGGAGGGGTTCTCCGGCATGGGTCGCGGCGGCTTCGGCCAGTCCGGGCTCGGCGGCAATGCCGGGACCGGTGTGAGCTCGGAGCTGAGTTCGGCCCTGCACGGGGAGTTCGTGACCTCGCGCAGCGGAAGCACGGTGACGATGCTCCTGCAGAACGGCACGATCACCGCCGTGAGCAGCACGTCGGTCACGGTCAAGAGCAGCGACGGCTACAGCACGAGCTACGCGATCAGCGACAGCACGCAGATCACCCGCACCTCGATCAGCCTGGGCCAGGGCGGCCAGCAGAGCCAGGGCGGTCAGCAGGGCCCCGGCGGGATGCCGCCGGGTGGCCCGGATCAGGACGGCGACGGCGATGCCGGCCCGAGCCAGTCCGGCGGGACGTCCTCGAGCCTGTCGGCCGGCGACCTGACGACGGGTGCCACCGTCACGGTCGTGGCGACGACGTCGTCCTCCGGGGCGGCGACGGCCACGAGCATCCGGCTGACGACGGTCGCCACCACCAGCCAGAACAACCAGAGCCAGAACAACCAGAGCCAGAGCAACCAGGGCAGCCAGAGCAACCAGGGTTCATCCGACACCGGCAGCACGACGGAGTCGGACGGCACCACGAGCTAGCACTTGATTTTCCGACAGTCGCGAGAGTGTCGGACATGACGCCGGGTCGGCGATGTTTCCCCATGTCAGGACGATGGAGCGACATCTCGGCCCGGCGTTCGTCGTGGTGACCGCCGCCACCATGAGACGACCCGTCTCACCATGTGGACAAAAGATGCCTATGTTACTTGCACGTACGGTCTGTGACGCGACAGAATCGAGACGTGAACAACACAACCGTGATCTCGCGCATCGGTGTCGACTCCACCGCGCGCCGAATGTGTTGCCGACGAATGCCCCGCTGAACCGGTTCACCCTTCCTGCAGTAGCGTCTCGCGCTCGATCCCATCGGATCGCGCCTCCCGCATTCACCGTTGTTCGCCTTCGTCGTCACGTGAGGTCCCCATGTCTGTCGCCTCGTCCGGATACGTCCACATCTCCCTGCGCAACCGTCAGAAGCCCGTCGGGCCTCGCGGTCTGGCCAATCGCCGCGCGCTCCCGCCCACGGGCCCCATGCCCGTCGTCGGTCACTTCTCCGGTCTCCGCTCGGTGCCCACCGGCTCCGATGCCGCCACCTCCGCCCCGGTCGAGGTGACCGCCGCCGAGTCGGAGAGCTCCGCCCGCGGCTTCGTCATCTACGTCGGCCTCGACGAGCAGGCGGCCGCGGAGAGCGGAACCAGCCTGGTCAAGCTCGTGCAGGAACTGCGGGCGCTCGTGCGCACCGCCGTCCCGGGTGCCGACAGCTACGCCGCCGTCGCCCTGGCACCGAACGACGCCGTCGGCAGCGACCTCGAGGTCGTCCGCAGCACGCTCGGCGACCCGACCATCACCGGCGTCCGGTCCCGGCAGCCCGAGCCGGCTCCGGCCCCCACCGTCAACCGCCCCACCGGCGTGCTGATCGATCTGTCCCGGCGCGAGGTGTTCCTCGACGGCGAGCTGCTGAACCTGACGTTCAAGGAGTTCGAGCTGCTGAACTTCCTGGTGGAGAACGGCACCCGCACTGTCAGCCGCGACGAGCTGCTGAACGGACTGTGGCGCAACGCCGAGGAAGCGCCCAACGAGCGCACCATCGACGTGCACATCCGGCGGCTCCGCTCCAAGCTCGGCCGGCTCGCCAACACGGTCCGCACCGTGCGCGGCCAGGGCTACCGGTTCTACGACCACCCCGAGGTCGTCGTCTGGGCCGCGCCGGAGTACTCCATCTGAGCCTGCCCCGACGGCACTGCCCTGACGGCACCGCCCGCGTCGATCGGCTTGACTCCCTGTGCCGATCGGGGTTCGTCCCGCTGGATAGACTCGCCGGATGAGCCCCGATCAGCGTCGTCTCCTGCTGCTGCGCCACGCCAAGGCGGCCACGGCGCCCGAGGTGAGCGATCACGATCGGCCGCTCGCGGCGCGTGGGCACGACGAGGCGCCGGCCGCCGGCCGGTGGATGCGCGAGCACGACGTCGTCCCGGACCTCATCCTGTCCTCCAGCGCCCTGCGCACCCGGCAGACCACCACCTGGGTGCGCCAGGAACTGGGGGAGAAGGCCCCGACGCCTCAACTGCGGGACGACCTCTACAACGCCGGCACCACGGGCATGCTCACCGCGATCAACCACGTGCCCGAGACGGTGCGCACCCTGCTGGTGGTCGCCCACTTCCCGGCGGTGCAGAACGTGGCCCTCCGGCTCGCCTCGGCCGAGTCGGATCAGGACGCCGTCACCGACCTCGGCACCGACTACCCGACGCTCGGCCTGACCGTCCTCGAGTTCGACCTGCCCTGGGCGGAGCTGGACCGGCGCGACGCCGCCGTCACCGCGTTCGCCGTGCCGCGCTGACCAGCCGTTCTCTGAGCAGTCCCGCGCGGGTCCGGTGGGGCAGCGTCAGCCGCGCACCCACCCGCGCACCGCGGCCATCACGACCGCGACGGCGGTGTCCCGGTCCAGTGCCGGGCCGTGGGTGTCGCGGGAGAGCCCGGCGAACATCGCCGAGCCCATCAGGGTCACCGCCAGCTGATCCACCGGGACGGCCGGGTCGACGTCGTGCGCGTCCGCGACGGCGTGCAACTGCTCGCGGATGAGACCGAGCAACCGGTCGCGCAGCGCGGTCAGCTCGGTGTGCCACTGGCTCGACGGGCGCCACATCTCGCTCATCCACAGCCGGGTGAAGGAGGGGTACTCGGCGAGGAACTCGAGCGCGCGGCCCACCATGTCGGCCACGCGGTCGACGGGATCGGAGCCGTCCGGGATGGTCCGCAGCCGCTCCTCCATGAGGTCGACCCCGGACTCGAGCACCTTGGCCACCAGGTCGGCCTTGCTGGAGAAGTTGTAGTAGACGGTGCCCTTGGACACCCCGGCGGCGGCCGCGATCTCGTCGATCGAGACGTGCGCCGGGCCGCGCTCGCCGAGCAGCGTGATGGCCGCCTCGAACAGCTTCGCCCGGGTCCGGGCCGTGCGGGCCGGCCGGCTGCCACGGCCGCCCGTGCCGGTGCCGGCGGGCGCGACCGCGGCGCTCACAGGGCGATCTCCGGCTGGAGGCGGGCCAGCGTCCAGTACTTGCGGCGTCGGGCGGCGAGGGTCGAGAGGCTCACCCCGATCATCACGTACAGGAGCAGGCTCACGAACACCGCGGGCAGGGCGGAGAGGTCGGCGCCGTAGATCAGTTTGCGCATCTCGTCGATCACCCGGCCCATGGGCAGCACCACATGGACGAACTGGAGCGGCTCCGGCACGGTCTGCCACGGGAAGGTGCCGCCCGAACCGACCAGCTGGAGGACCAGCAGGATGAGGACGGCGAACTTGCCCACAGCGCCGAGCAACGCGATCAGCCCCTGGATCAGGGCGCTGAACGCGAGGGCGGCCGCCAGCATCAGCAACCACGTGAGCACCGGGTGCGCGACGTCCAGGCCGAGGGCGAGGAGGACGACGAGGTACAGCGCGGTGGCCTGCACGAGGGCGACGGCGACGAACGGCAGCCAGCCGCCGATGGCGATCTTCCACGCCGCACCGTTGGAGGCCAGGGCCCGCTCGGAGATCGGCCGCATCGTCTGGGCGAGCATGAACAGGCCGATCCACAGGGCGAGCACCATGAAGAACGGCGCGAGGCCGGCCCCGTAGGAGTTCGCCTTCGCCTGGTTGACCGAGCTCACGGCCACCGGGTCACCGATGACCTCGGAGTAGTTCTGCTTCTGCTTTGCATCCGGGTGCGGCACCTGGCCGGCGCCACGGGCCAGCTGGTCGTGCAGCTGGCCGGCACCGCCGGCCAGCTTGGCGGCCCCGTCCTTCAGACGCTGCGCACCGGCATCGAGCTGGGCGGTGCCGGAAGCGAGCTTCTCGGCGCCCGCGAGGGCGTCGCGCTGCCCGGAGGCGAGGCTCGAGGCGCCGTCGGCCAGCCGGCCGGCGCCGGTGTGGGCGGTGGCGATGCCGTCGGTCAGCGCCGGGGTGGCGTCGGCGAGGGTCCTGGTACCGGTGGCGAGCTGACCGGCGCCGGTGTGGGCGGTGGCGATGCCGGCGGTCAGGGCGGGGGTGGCGTCGGCGAGGGTCTTCGTGCCAGCGGCGAGCTGACCGGCACCGCTGTGGGCGGAGGCGATGCCGTTGCCGAGCGCTGCGGTCCCGTCCGCGAGACGCGCGGTACCGTCGGCGAGCGCGGCCGCGCCGGTGTGTGCGGTGGCGATGCCGTCGGTCAGCGCGGGGGTGGCGTCAGCGAGCTTGGCGGCACCGGCGGAGACCTGGTTCGCGCCGGTCGAGAGGGCCTGGACCTGACCCGCGGCCTGGGTGACGCGCTGGCGCGCGGCGTCCAGGGCCGGGGACGAGGCGGCGTCGAAGCGGGCCAGGATCTGCTTCGCGGTCGCGTCGTCGATCACGCCGTCCGTGCGCAGCTGCTCGGTCGCCGTCACCACGCGTTGCCGGGCGGCATCGGGCACGGCGTCGAGCTCCTGGGTGACGCCCTGCACCGCCGTGTTCAGGGCCGCGTTGCCGGCCGCGACCTGGGCGGCGCCGTCGGCGAGCTGCCGGGTCTGCGCCGGCAGGCTCGCGGTGCTGCTCTGCAGGGTGCCGAGCCCGGTGTTCAGCTGGGCGGCGCCGTCGGCGAGCTGCCGGGTCTGCGCCGGCAGGCTCGCGGTGCTGCTCTGCAGGGTGCCGAGCCCGGTGTTCAGCTGGGCGGCGCCGTCGGCCAGTTGCCGGGTCTGGGCGGGCAGGTCGGTGGTCTTCTCGGCCAGGGTGCCGAGGCCGGTGTTCAGCTGCGCGGCGCCGTCGGCGAGCTGCCGGGTCTGGGCGGGCAGGGCGGTGGTCTTCTCGGCCAGGGTGCCGAGTCCGCTGTTCAGCTGCGCGGCTCCGGTGCTGAGCTGGTCCGTTCCTGCGACCAGCTTCTTCTCGCCGTCGACGAGGGAGGCAGTGCCACTGGCGCCCTGCGCGGTCCCGTCCTTCAGCTTCGTGGCGCCGTCCGTCAGCTGCTGCGCGCCGTCCTCCAGCTGCCCGGCGCCGGAGGCCGCCTTGCCGAGCTGGTCGTGGATCGTCCCGATGGAGGTGAGCAGGCCGTCGGCAGTCCTCGTGCTCACCTGCCGGGCGACGGAGTCGTGGATCTGCGTCGTCACCTTCCCGGCGATCGTGCCGAGCAGGTAGTTGTTGGCGTCGTTCGTCGTGATGGACAGGGCCGCCTGCTGGGCCGGCTTGCCGGTGGACAGGTTGGCCGGGGAGGCGAGGCGGGTGCTGAAATCGGCCGGGATGGTCACGGCGAAGGCGTAGTCACCCGATTCCACGCCGGCGTTCGCCTGTTCGGCGGAGGCCACGGGCGCCCAGTCGAACGTCTTCGAGTCGACCAGGTTCTTCGCGACCTCGTCACCGACGTTCTGCTGCTTGCCGCCGATCTGCGCGCCCGTGTCGTCGACGACGAGGGCGACGCGGATGCTGCCGAGATTGCCGTAGGGGTTCCAGTTCGCGTAGAGGTACATGGCGCCGTAGAGCAGGGGCACCAGGAGCATCGCCACGAGCGCCAGGACGGGCAGGCGCCCGCTCGTCATGCGCTTCAGTTCGGACAGGGCAAGTCTCAGGGTGGTCATCGGGCGTCCTTCGCCGGGTCGGCGGTCGATTCGTGGGTCGTGGTGGTCCGGTGCTCGGCGGTGGACTCCGGGGCGTGTTCGTCAGGGGACGGCTCGAGCTCGGTCGCGGGCTCGTCGTCGGGTTCGGCGAATCCCGGGATGAACGCGGGGCCGTCCGCGTCCTCCGTAGCAGCGTTGGCGTCGCCGTCAGGCTCACCGTCGGATTCTGTACCGGCGGCGTCCCCCGCGGCGCCGATGACGGTGATCGGCCCGTCCCACGCCGGCGGGACTGCCGTGACGACGGCGACCACCACGAGACCACGGGCGGCGTAGTCGGTCAGGACGTCCAGCCACACGGCGTCGTCGAAGGTCAACCGGTCCGGTCCGTCGAACACCAGCGCGGCCATCCGGTCATCGGCCAGGGCCAGATCGGCCAGCAGCCGCAGGCGGCTCGCGGCGTCGAGCTGCTCGGCCCAGCGGTCCAGGATGTCTCCGTGGCCGTGCTCGATTGCCCACGCCCGGGCGGCGGGCCGCTGCCGGATGGGCTTGGGCAGCAGCGAGAGGTCCTCGGCGATCACGTCGCGCATCCGCTGGTGGCGCTCCGGCTCGTTGACGCCGGGGGAGTCCACCAGCCCGACGCGGGCGCGCAGCTTGCCGATGGCGTCGTCGTGACCCCACATGACCGTTCCGCCGTCCGGGCGCATCCGGCCGCTCAGGGTCAGGGCGAGCGCCGTGCGTTCCTCGATGGTGCGGCCGACGGCCAGATGGAGGATGCCCTCCTCGGCGGTCAGGGAGGTGGGAGGCAGGAGGGGGCGATGGCGTCCGGCGACGGACAGGTTCCGGGCAGTGAGCACGCAGTCATTATAATTAGACTGACTGGTCAGTTCAAATAGCTTGTTCCTCACATTCCCGCAAGACACAGCACCGCCCGGCTCGTGGTGAGCCGAGCGGTGCAGGTGGGGGTGTCAGGCGGTGTTGCGCGTCAGCGGCCGGCCTTCTCGAGCAGCCGCAGCCACACCTCACTGATCGTCGGGTAGGCCGGAACGGCGTGCCACAACCGGCTCAGCGGCACCTGTCCCGCGACCGCGACGGTCGCGGAGTACAGCAGCTCGGAGACGTCCGGGCCGGCGAAGGTCACCCCGGCGAGGGTGTCGTCGGACGTGTCGATCACCAGCTGCGCCCAGCCGGTGTACCCGTCGGCGTGCAGGGAGGAGCCGGCGACGGCGATCGGCAGCTCGACCGTGCGCACGTCGAGGCCGGCGTCGCGCGCCTGCTCGGCCGTACGGCCGACCATCGTCAGCTCCGGGTCGGTGAACACCGCCTGGGGCACGGCCACCTCGTCCGCCGTCGCCGCGTACCGGCTGAACGGTCCGGCGTCCGGCGTGGTGCCCGCGGCGCGTGCCGCGATGAAGTCACCCGTGGCGCGAGCCTCGTACTTGCCCTGGTGGGTCAGCAACACCTTCCCGGCGACGTCGCCGACGGCGAACAGCCAGTCCGCGCCGGTCACCTGCCCGGTCGGAGCGACCTCGGGCAGGCCGCCCTTCTCCGTCAGCTGCACCCCGGCGTGCTCGAGGCCGAGGTCGTCGGTAGCGGGCCGGCGGCCGGTCGAGACGAGCAGGCGGTCCGCGACCACCGGCTCGGCGCCGTCGAGGGTGACGGTGATGGCGCCGTCCTCGCCGGCGTCGACGCGGGTGGTCGCCGTGTTCTCGTGGATGGTGATGCCCTCGCCGCGCAGGGCATCGAGGAGGACCTCGACGGCCGGCCGGGGGAACTTGGCCAGCACCCCCGAGCGGGCGATGACGGTGACCGTCGAGCCGAGGCGGGCGAACGCCTGCGCCAGCTCCATGCCGGCGACGCCGCCGCCGAGCACGGCGAGCCGGTCGGGCACCTCGTGGGCCGACGTGGCCTCGCGCGTGCCCCAGGCGTCGACGTCGTCGAGCCCGTCGATCGGCGGGGTCACGGGCGTCGAGCCGGTCGCCAGGACGACGGCCTGCCGCGCGGTGATCACCGTGGTCGTGCCGTCCGCGCCGGTGACCGTGACCTCGCGCTCACCGCTGATCCGGCCGCGGCCGCGCAGGAAGGTCGCGCCGATGCCCTCGATCCACTCGACCTGCCCGGCGTCGTCCCAGTGGGAGGTGAACTCGTCGCGGCGCGCGAAGATCTTCTCGACGTCGACCGTGCCGGTCACGGCCTGGGCCGCCCCGTCGACCGCGCGAGCGGCATGGACCGCGGTCAGCGGCCGGATCAGCGCCTTGGACGGCATGCACGCCCAGTAGGAGCACTCGCCGCCGGCCAGATCGGCCTCGACGACGACGGCCTCCAGCCCGCCGGCGATCACGCGGTCCGCCGCGTTCTCACCGACCGGCCCGGCGCCGATGACGACAACGTCGGTGGTGAGGGTGTTCTGCGTCGCCACGGCTCAGTCGTCCGAGACGGTGACGGTCACGGGGATGTTGCCGCGCGTGGCGTTCGAGTAGGGGCACACCCGGTGGGCGGCGTCCGCGAGTTCCTGGGCCTGCTCGTGCGGCAGGTCGGGGATGGTCACCTCGAGCTCGACCGCGAGGCCGAAGCCCTCGCCGTCGTCGTTGCGCCCGATGGAGACGCGGGCGCCGACGGAGGAGTCGCCGAGGTCGACCTTCGCCTTCCGGGCGACGCCCTGGAGGGCGCTGTGGAAGCACGCCGCGTACCCGGCGGCGAACAGCTGCTCGGGGTTGGCGCCCTTGCCGTCCCCGCCCATGCTCGTGGGAACGGCCAGCTGCAGATCGATGGTGCCGTCGGGCGTGGCGGTGCGGCCGTTGCGGCCGGCGCCGGTCGAGAGCGCTTCGGCGGTGTAGAGGGAATCCATGGGTGACGCACCTTCCGTGTGGCGGCGGGTGGACCGGCCGGCCCTCCCGGTGGCACTCGTCCATCATGACGAGGCCTCTCACCGGTGCCAAGGTGGCGGGGGAGGGGATCATTCCCGAGGGCGGTGCGTCGGATTGCTCCGCGCATTTCTCGGGGTCGGATTCCGGCCCTGAAGCGAGAACAGCCCCGGTCCGCGAGGACCGGGGCTGTCATGCGTGGTGCGCCCGAAGGGATTCGAACCCCCAACCTTCTGTTCTGGATCCCCAGATCGCCCTTTCCTCCGCCTGGTCTCTGAAAGCTCGGGGTACGCGGACGTCGAGCCGCTGACGATCGAACCCACCGGCGACGAGGAATACGAGCTCGCCGAAGCCAGCTGAGCCACGTCGCTGCACCCACAACGAAAAGCCCCCGCAGCCTGCGTCAACAGGCCCGGGGGAACGACCAGGAGGCTAGTCCTGATGCACCACAATCTACCCGCTGACGCCCGCGAGCGCAGCCCCCAGCCCACCGCGGAACTGGTGATCAACACCGACGACCCGGGCGGCCTGGCGGACGTCCTGGCGTACCGCATCCTTGAGGTCCTCTCGATCCACCGGCGCCTCGACGGCGGGATCTACCCCGTGTGCGCTCACTGCCACGACTCCGACGGCAACTATCTGATCTGGCCCTGCCCCACGCGCCGCGCGCTCGACCCGCAGCAGGCGACCGTATGAGCATCCAGGCCACGTCCTGGGCCCTGTACTCCGTCGACGGCCTCGCCCCAGCCCAACGCCTAATCCTCCTGGTCCTCGCCGACCACGCCCACAACGACGGCACCGCCGCGTTCCCCAGCTACGCCACGATCGCCGACGCTGTCGGCCTGTCCCGCCGCCAGGTCATGCGTCAAGTCCTCGAGCTCGAAACACTCGGACTGATCCGTCGCGGCGACCAGCGGCACGTAGCGCACGTCGACGCCCGCTACCGGCCCGTCGTCTGGGACCTCGCACTCGAACCCTCCGAGCGGGCCAGGAACGTCACCCAGCGCGTCAGCGACGCCGTCCGCGCCCCGCGCACCAGGCCGGCCAGACAGACCCGTCAGAAGCCCGATTCCAGGGGTGACGCCCGTGACACCACTGAAACAGGACCCAGGGGTGACACCAGCGACACCACTGGGAGCGGTTCAGGGGTGACATTTTCGACGCCCAGGGGTGACATCAGTGGTGACATAGCTATGTCACCCAAACCAATGAACCACCCAAGAACCACCGCGGCCGCCGGCGAGCACGCCACGAGCGCCCCGGCGCACACCGTGGTGATCACCGCCGCGGGCGGCGGGGCGGACGACGCGGCCGCCACCCCAGCCGCCGCCGCTTCTGGCTCGACAGGCGGGCACGCCGGCGCCGACCGCCGCGGCGAACTGCTCCAGGCCCGCATCAGGGAGAACCGGAAGCGCCGCGCCGCCGGCCTGCCGCCGAAGTCCTGGACCGACCTGGGCGACCATCGGCCCGACGCAGAGGCGACCCGATGACCCGCCGCGCCGGTACGACGTCGCTTGCCGATTGGTCAAGTCGCCGCGCCGTGCGCTATTCAGAAAGCATGCTGACAAATCACTGGGGGACCGCTATCGACGACTGGGCGACGGCCGCGAGGGCCGGAGGGGCGCCGACGACGACGCTCACCACCCGCCGGCAGCACCTCGCCCACCTGGGCGCACGGATCGGGGGCGGGCCGTGGGACGTCACCACCGAAACGCTGCTCACCTTCTGCGGCGGCCAGAGCTGGTCAGCCGAGACGAGGCGCGGCCGACGGTCCACGTTCAGAGCGTTCTACGCCTGGGCCGTCACCGCCGGACACATCGACGCGTCCCCAGCGGCGGGACTGCCGTCCGTGAAGGCCGGCAAGCCGCGACCCCGGCCCTGCCCGCCACGCGTCTACAAGGCCGCCCTGCTCGCCGCCGCACGCCGCGAGCGCCTCATGCTCCGCCTCGCGTGCGAGCACGGCCTCCGGCGCGCTGAGGTCGCCTGCGGCCACTCCGACGACCTGTGGGAAGACCTGGGCGGGTGGACGCTGACCGTGCACGGCAAGGGCGGGAAGGACCGCGACATCCCGCTGCTCGCCTCGATCGCCGCCGAGCTACGCCAGCTGCCGCACGGGTACTTCTTCCCCGGCGACGACGGCGGCCACCTCTCACCGCGATGGGTCGGCAAGCTCATGACCCGGCTGCTGCCCGGTGACTGGACCATGCACACCCTCCGGCACCGGTTCGCCACCAACGCATACGCCCATGAGAAGGACCTGTTCACCGTCCAGGAACTGCTCGGCCACGCATCTCCAGCCACCACCCGCGTCTACGTCCATGTGCCCCGCGAAGCCCTCCGCCGGACCATCGAAGCCATCGCCGCGTGACCCTCGACGTGCCTACACTCAGATCGCAGTCCGCGAAGATCATCAGGGGGAAATCATGAAGCGAGTCGATCTCGCCGTTCTCGTTGTCGGCGGCGTCCTCGCGCTCACCGCATGCGGGGGAACGTCAGCCACCAGCAGCAGTACACCATCACCCACGAGCGCGACGGCGACGCCGCTCTCCCAGGCTGAATGGGTGAAGAGCAACCCGCCCGCGAGCACTCCCGCAGCGACCAGCACCGCCTCGACGTCGACCGACACAAGCGGCAACCAGCTTTTCCACGCGGACACGTATAGCCTCACCACGGTCGACGGGGGCAAGGTCACCTTCGCGTTGCCGACCTTGGCAACCGACCCGGCCGTGGCCCCGATCGAGGCCTACCGGAAGGCGGTGCACGCGGCCCCGGTCACGTACATCGTCGCGGACGCCGACAACCGGCAGGGAAGCCAGAACATCGCGATGTCCAGCGTCAAGGTGTTCGACCAGGCCGGCAAGAAGATCGAGTTCACCGGCGCCTCCGCCCACATCTCCGACTGGAGCCCCGACTACGGATCCGATGGGAAGTACCGGCTTTCCGACGGCACGGTGCTCGGCGAGAGCGACGGTGGCCTGTACAACCGGGGCGTCGAGCTCAACAACGCCAACCTGCAGGCGGTCGAGCCGGGGGAGCGGCGCAACATCGTGATCATCGCTCCGGTCAAGGCGCTGCCCTCCGAGTTCACCCGCGTCATGGCGATGCCCGGCGGATACGACAGTGAGCAGATGGTGCTGCCGAAGGCGCTCAACGATCAGATCTCGACCTCGATGCCGACCTACAACTGCCCGCGATACCAAGGCCCGACGTGCGGCGTCGAGGTCCCGGGCGGCCACGACTGACGCTGACGGTGGGGGCTGCCATGATCCGGACCGTGAGCACACGGGACCAGCTCGAGCTGGCGAAGATCATGGGCTGCGTCTCCCGCCACGCAGCGCGGCAGGCCGGCGAGCGCGCGCACGCCGTCGACGAGGTCCGGCGCGCCGCGCGCGGGCGGGCCGACCTGCTCGGCCAGGCCGCCGGCACCTACCGAGCGCAAACGCTCAGCGGTGACCGTGCGTTCTGGTACTCCGACGTCGCGACCAGGTTGTGCGTCGATGCCGGCGCAGACGTCGACGTCGCACGGCGGGCCACGGCCGCGGCTGCCGTGCTGGTTCAACCGCGGCGGCGTGGACCCGCGGGCGGTCCGACCCCCTGAAACGGTTTGTCTAGCCCCGCTTGACTTGTTCTGTCTAGTCGCTGTAGACTATTCTCATGGTCAAGCGGAAAGCCCTCCTCAAGGAAATCGACGAGTTCGCCAAGAGCCGCGGCGTCGTCGCTCAGATCACCGAGGGTGGCAGCCACACTAAGTTCCGCGTGGGCGAGAACACCACAACGGTTCCCCGCCACAGCGAGATCGGTGAGAATCTCGCGAAGGCCATTCGCAAGCAGATCGGGATGGAGAAGAAGAAGTGATCACGATCCACGCCACCGCAGAGCGGGACGGCAAGTGGTGGTTCCTCCGCGCCGCCGGCCAGTACGAGGCGTACACCCAGGTCCGCCACCTTAAGGACGCGGCCGGCATGGTCGCCGACGCCGTCGCCACCCTCTATGACCTCGACGCCTCCGACCTCGAGGTGACGGTCACCCCCCACCTGTCCGAGGACCTCGAAGCCGCCGTCAGGGATGTCGTCGCGGCGCAGGCCGCGGCGCAGGAGGCCGCCCGCCGTGCTGCCCAGGCGCAGGCCGCCGCGGCAGCGGCCCTACTTAACTCCGGGCTGCCGATGCGGGACGCTGCCGAGGTCCTCGGCGTCTCCCACCAGCGCGTGGGCCAGATCGTGAAGAGCTGACCGGCGACGTCAGCTGGCCAAGAGGCTTAAACCATCACGAACGATTCGGTCTGCGTGAGCGGCCTCGTAGTACTCGAGTCCGTCGACCGTCGCCCAAGCTTCGCGTGCGATGTCCAACGCGGGTAGACGGCCCTTCGAAGTGGGTCGTTCGTAGACGATTCGCAGTTGGACGTCGGCCGGCACCTCAGTGCCGCCTTGGTCTGACACGAGTCGACCGCCATGAGAGCGGAGCCGATTCATAAGGAACGCCCACGACCGGATGTCGTTCTGCAGCTTCTCGGTGTCGCGTACGTTGAACGACCAGGCGGAAGTCAGCTGCTCGACTCGTTCGTTGGTAAGTGCGAGGTCCGCCCGCTGATTGGACCTGCCGATGTTCACCTTCGGCCGTCTCGTGATTGAGAAGCCTGACTCTGGCTTGAGCGCACTCTTGAAGCTTTCCTCGAGTTGACGGCGCACCTGACTGCGGAAATGGTCCCGTTGCACGGGTGGGGGATCTTTCACCAACTCGTCGAAGAGTCGCTCGACGCCGTGTTCGGCGCTGTCGACGAGAATGGGGCGCGCTGGAGCGAACTGCACGACGTTGTTTAGGCGGCCTGACAAGCGGCTGATTAGTCCGTGGCTCAGAGTCTCATCGAGGTCCAACGACAGCTCCGCGGTCGTCTGCACCGTTGTCCGGCGTGCCATCGTAGCGAGCCGGTCTAGCCAGGCCTTCGTGGCAGCGGCGTCTCCGCCAAGACTCGAGGCCCGGCCGAACGAAGCGACACCGCGGAATGCCCAATCTGCGCCGTCTCGTCCTACGAGCAACCCGATATTGGCGAACTCCTGCCGGACCGGATCGGGGACGTAGCGGACGGTCCAGTACGTGTACAGCATGAACCCTCCTTCTACCGTCGGCTCGCCTCGGCTGCGCGCGCTCTCATCCGATCCGCGACCTTGCGTCGTCGAACGTACAGCCACCAGCCGAGCGCTTCAAGATCCTCGTTGGGAATCTCCCATTCTACGGGCACGTCCGCCACGCAGTGTTGCAGTGTGACCGGATCGATCTGCTCAATCCGTTGGGCAACGTCGAGGAACGCACGCGGGTCCATCCCGCGGACAGGCCGGTCGAGGGGAGAAGGGAGGTCCACGGTGTGCAGCAGTGATCCGGCGTCCCACCGCTCGGCGCCGCCGATGACCCAGAGCCCGTGATCGAATGACCACACCTGGTTGTGCTCGTCGAGTGCGTACAGCCACTGCTCGTCTTCGCCGAAGAACCAGTCCCACATCGCCATGAGTCTGGGAGCGCGGCCGCTGTTGCCATCCATCGGAATGTGCTCCAGCACTTCCCCTTCGATGTTCCGAGCCAAGTTGGCCGAGGCGTGCGCGACACCTTCCCGGATACCGAGCATCTTCAGCGGCTCGACGCTCCAGAGTTCCTCGGGGACGTTCACGAGTGCGATTGGTCGCATGGGTGCGTCGACGACGGTCGCTACAGCAGCCACGATCCTTTCGACGGCGAGGGAATAGCTGCCGTGCGGGCTGTCTCGGTGCTTGACCCAATAGCGATTCCCGTCGTCCGCGTCCGCCAGGAAGGCCTGCGACCCGCTCTCTGCTACCTGCCAGACCGTCCACACGTCTAGGTCAGCCGTGGGACGGCTGAAGCCAGCCAAGACTCCTGACCATCGATCGAGATCTTCCATTGCATCGCTGGCCACCGGCCCCCTCCGACTCCTTCGTACGACCAGCACACAGTACCGTGACGCGATTGCAGCACTTCGCCGAACGCGTGGGTAGACGACGAAAGCGCCCCGCCACCCGAATGGGTGACGGGGCGCTTCGCTTCGAGCTCGGCGTGACGCCGGGGCTCGGATCTCGGACGGTGGAGAGGGCCAGCCTATTCCGGCGTGGTGATGCTGCCCAGGACGGCGGCCGTGTCGTCGGGATCGACGCCGCCCGGCGCCGTGGCAACCGCGGTCGAGCCGACCGCCGACGCCGAGCCGGTGGGATCCGTCGACGGGAACGGGACCGTGGTCGTCTCACCGGTGGACGCGTTGGTGATCGTCATCGTCGAGGCCGGCACCGCGGTGGTGTGCTGCTCGCGCGCCGGGTCCGGGGTCTGGTAGCCGGCGAACCGGCCGAGCGCCGTCTGCACGAACAGCGCGGCCGGCAAGAGCCACACGGGCGCCTTGAGCTGGTCGAGCACGTCGGGGCTGACGGTGACGACCGCGGCCGCGAGCGCGGCGAGCAGCGTCAGCGCGTACCCGATGTAGGCCGTGACCTTCACCTTCGGGCTGGTCTCGGCGGGGTCGGCGCCGGTTGCGACGGCGGGGTCGATGCTGTTGGCCATGTCAGGCCCCCTTCTGGGTGATGGTGGCGACGGTCTTCTGCAGGGCGGTGACCGCCGCCTGGATTCCGGTCACGACGGTCGCGACACCGCGGGCGGCGACCTTCGCGTTGGTGGCCTCGGACTGGGCTCCGCCGGCCTTCTGGTTGGCGGCGAGCGCGTGGGCGCGGCCGTTGAAGATCGCCCACCCGATGGAACCGGCCTTGAACGGCTCCTTGCCGCCGGCGTACTGCTCCTGCAGCACCTCCCGGACGGCGGACTTGAACATCGACTTGATCTGGGCATCGGATGCCATGGCGAACCACTCCTCGAGGTCGTTGGCGGTGGGGGTCGTGCTGGTGGTGGATCCACGGCCGCCGGTCTTGGCGCCGACGGCGAGGGAGTAGAGGCGGTCGGCGGTGCCGTAGTGGACGTTCAAGTCCAGGTCTGCGGCGTAGCCGGGAAGGCGTCCGTGCTGGGTGTACTGGTGGATGTCCGCGGACGGCCACCAGCGCACGGCGGGTCGCCCGGGCGGGGCGTAGCCGTTGACCTGCTGGTCGGCGCCGTAGGAGGGCAGCCAGAGCCCGGAGGACCGGGACACCACAGGCGCCCAGTTGTAGGCCTGCAGCGTCGCCGGATTGGCGTAGAACAGGGACTTGGCCCCGGTGAGCTGCCGCACCCGGTCGAGCCAGTCGGAGTGCCAGTCCACCCGGTGGACGAGCTGCGGGTCCTCGTTGTCGAGTGCGGGGACGATGAGCCCGCAGCCGAGGTAGGGTCGGATGGTGTCGAAGAAGTGCTCGGCCTCGACGTCTGACGTGGCGCCGATGTTCGCGCCCTCACCGGCGAAGTGGTACGCGATGATCGGCTTGCCGGCGGCGATCGCCTGCTCGATCTGGTCGTGGAATCCGATCGAGACGAACGACCCGCCGCCGGTGGCCTTGATCCCGACGAAGTCGTGGGCGACGCCGGCCAGGCGGATGCCCGCCTGGTACCCAGAGATGTCGATGCCGTGCAGCATCGTCGGCGGCGGTGCGGGCACGGTTGCGCCGGCGAGCTTCTCCGGCCGGAACCGCAGCCATCCAAGCACCGGCCCGTAGCCGAGATCCCCGGCCCAGTTCAGCCAGCCGACCGCCGTCGGTGGGTGCTGCCCGTCCGGCAGAACCGTGCCGCCGTCCTGCTGGATCACCTGGGATCCGGCGGCCACCGGCGTGAGCGCCTGGGCGATGTGCCCGTACGGGTTCAGCGACTCTCCCTTGCCGTCCCGGTACTGGGACGGCCCGAACACCAGGATGTCGCCCCGCAGCGGCAGCTGGCTGGGGCTGCTGGGGTCGTTCCGGATCACCGTGAACCACTCGGCCGACGCGTTGTCCAGCATGTCCTTCGCGTTGCCGGCGTTGGGCCAGCCCTGCCTCCACGAGCGGCCCGTCAGCACCTCGAAAGCGGCCTTCGGGACGTCCACGCACTGCGCGCCGCCGACGGAGTCCAGGTCGTACCGGTTGCCCGCGGCGGTGGCCAGCCACTGCTCCATGCTCATCGTCATGACGTCTGCCTCTCACGAAGAAGGCCCCGCGGTGGGCGGGGCCTTGATGGTTCGGTGTGCTCGTCGACGGCGTCGACGTCTCGGGTATGGGACCAGGGCGATCAGCAGGAGCAGCAGGGCCGCCGTGTTGATCAGGGTCCGCAGCGCGGGCGGCTCGTGCCTGGTGAGCGCCTCCGCCGACCCGATCAGCAGGGCCAGCGTCAGCGCCCCCGTGGACAGGCCGACGAGGCGCCACCGCGGCGCGGCAGCGTCCCACATCCGGAACCGGAACAGCATCAGCGCCAGGTCCAGCCCGGCGAGCACGATGTTGATCGCCCTGATCGTGTCGAAGTAGTTCCCCTCATCCACGTCCGGTCTCCTCCTGCGCCTCTCGGAGCGTCGTCCCGTGCTGCTCGATGAACAGGCGGAGCCGCCACGTCAGCTCCGGCGGCGGCGGCTTCGCCCCGGCACGCACCCAGTCGAGGATCGGGACGACGTCGGCGAGCGCCTCGTCACGATCTCGGACCATGCCGCGCAGCTCGTCGATCTGTGCGTGGTCGGTGCGGGCTTCGTCCTCGAGCTGCTTGACCTGCTCCTGCAGGGTCTTGATGTCCTCACGCAGATCCCGTAGCGCGTTGCGGGCGTCGGTGAGGTTGAACTGGTAGTCGCCGGACTCGGCGGTTTCCCGGGCTGTCTTCCGGTCCTGGCGCCCGCGGAGGAAGCTGACGCCCACGCCGAGGAGGGCAGCGAGCGCGGTCCCCAGTGACGCCCACACCGCCCACTCGGTCATCGGGTCGGCTCCTCTCGGTTCTGCGCGGTCTCCCGGGGGTACCTGACGGCCACGTACACGCCGAGGGTGAGGAGCACGAGGTACCAGATCGCTCCGGGGCCGGCCGTGGCGGCGGAGGCGGAACCTGCCGCCCCACCGACGACGTACAGGAAGGCGACCCAGAAGTGGCCGATGGTGTTCGCGACGAACGCGGTCACTTCGAGCCGGCGGTGTCGGGACAGTGCGCCGCCGAGTGCGGTGATCGTGCCGGCGCTGACGAGCCACCAGCCGAGGCCGGTGGATGTGCCGGCCGTGACGGGTAGCCAGTCGACGGCTGCGAGGCGGCCGGCGGTGGGCCACACCCACCAGGAGACGCCGACGACGGCCTGGCACAGGCCGAGGACGACCAGCATGCCCCCGGTCAGACCGTCCGCGGTGCGGATCAGTCGATCCGGCATGGTCATTGCCTCCTTCATCAGGTGGTGGTTCAGGCCGCGGGTATGGCGGCGAGTCGGGCGTCGATCGCGGTGAGGCGGTCCTCGAGCAAGGCGACCTTGGCAGCGAGCTCGTCCTTCTCCGCCCGCACCTGGTCGAGGGTGGTCTGGAGCGCCTGGTTGTGGCGGACAAGCAGTGCGGTGATCCGGTCGTAGTCCACGGACTCGGGGATCGGGCCGGCACCGTCGTCGTAGTCGCAGTAGGACACGAACTCCGGCGCGACCTCGGCCATCTCCTCGGCGATGAACCCGGTGTAGCGGCGGGGGTCCTGCTCCTCGCCGGGCTGCTTCTTGCTGACCCACGTGCGAGGCCGCAGACCCATCACCGCGAGCGGGTTTTGGCCATAGTCCTGGACGTACTTCTTGTACCGGCGCGAGGACGTAGACCGGTAGACGCGGCCGGCCGGGTTGGTCGCAATCAGCATGTTCGCCGCCGCCGACGTCGTCGGCGCGTTGCGCATCCACAGGTCAGCGTTGGCGTACAGGTTCGAGTTGACCTGCACGGACTTGGTGCTGTCGATCGCCGACATCGTCAGGTCCTGGCCGTACGGGGCGGCCAACGACTTCGCGTACAGGCCGACGAACGTCGCGAACCCGTTCGCCGGCAGCGTCCAGGCCTGGCCACCGAGGTCGAATCCGTCGTTGATGAACGTGTTGCCGTCGAAATAGATCGAGCCGTTCGGCGTGGTGCGCTTCTGCGGGCGGATGGTGATGTTCTGCGACGACGGATCCGTGAAGAGGGCCGCCTCCGTGCCGGCCGTCGACCCGGTGGGCGAGAACCACAACCCCGCACCACCGTCCGCGGTAGGGGTCAGGATCATGCCGGGCTTGCCGTCCGGGGCGGTCGAGAACCGGCCGACCACCTTGTTGTCCGACCCGTTCAGCCGGACCGTCTGCACGCCGTTCGCGTCATAGGCGTACATGCCCTGACTGGTGATCTTCACGCCGGTCGTGGTCTTGGCCGTCTGGATGGTGGCGCCCGTGATCGTCATGCCGTCGATCGCGGTCGCCGCGAGCTGCGTCGTCGTCACGCTGTTCGCGGCGAGCATGTCGGTGCTGATCTTCCGCGACTTCACGACGTCGGCGTAGAGCTGGTCGATCACCGCCTGCGCCATCGTGCCCGTGCCGGCCGTCAGATTCGCGACGTCAGCCTTCTGGAAGGTCGCTGTGGACGCGGCGATCTTCTGCGCCACCACGTCCACGATGACCGCGGTGCCGGCGGTGAGCTTGCCGACGTCCAGGTTGCTGATCGCCGACGAGGAGATCGCCGTCGCCTGCCACGCGCCGTCCTTCGTCCAGTACCACTCGGCGATCACGTTGCTCGAGGCATCGACCTGGCGCCACAGGTCACCGGTCGCGGTGCCGGACCCCGACGGGGCCGACGTCGAGTAGAACACCCGGCCCTTGGACCCGGCCATCGTCAGCGCGCTATCCGCCGTCGACTGGGCGCTGCCGGCCGCCGCCTGGGCCGCCGACGCGGCGGACCCGGCCGACGCGGCAGAGTCGAGTGCCACCTTCGCTTCCGTCACATCCACGACGAGCATGTCGTCGACGTGGAAGACGTTGCTCCCGGCCGCGACCCAGGGCGCGAAGCGGACCGCGACGACATCGGCCGTGGCCACCGAGGCCGTGGCCGTGAGCTTCGTCCACCCGGCCGTGCCGACCGCCATCGCTGCGACCTGCCCGACCACCGTATTGCTCGTCCCGCCAGCCGCGGTCTTCGCCTGGATGAGGAACCCCACCCCGGGCGAGACCGCCTCCGTGCCGGAGCGCTGCACCCACGCCTCGAGGTACCACGTCCGACCACTCGAGGCCGGCACCAGGTCCGAGACTGGGTAGACGTCGCCGCCCGGGTTCGGGCCGATCCGCAGCGAGCGGCCACCCGAGCGGGACACGCCAACCTCGACGGCGCTCGAGGCGCCGGCCTGCCACCCGTCCTGCCCGGCCTCGAAGTCACCGTTGCGCACCAGCGAGATCCCGCGTGCGATGACCTGCGCCACCTGGGCGTTCGCCGCTGCGAGCGCGGCGTCCGCCTTCGTCTGGGCGTCCGCCGCTGCGGCGGCGATCGCCGCCGACCGGGCGGCGTCGATGTCGCCCGGGATTGCGGCGACCTGACCGAACACGTCGTCCAGGCGAGCCTCGTCGTCGTCGAGCCGGGTGCTCGCGGCGGCGAGGTCCTCGGCTGCCTTCGCCAGCTGGGCGTCGACCTCGGCGACGTCGACGAGGTCCTGGACCTGCACCTGTATGGCGGGTGAGGCGGCCGACGCCTTCCCGGACTGGGAGCGGGCGACGAGCTTGACGTACCAGGTGCCGGGGGCGCGGAGCGTGGTCACGTCCGCGCCGCGCGGGGTCTCGATCGTGCCGAGGAGCGTGTCAGCGAACAGGGCGGTGAAGTCGGGTTCCTGCGATGCGTGCGCCTCGACGCGGGCGAAGTCGGAGGGGACGTAGACGAGCTCGTCCGGGTCGCCGGCGTCGTTGAGGAACAGTCCATCCCAGCGGGCCTTGATCGTGCCCTGACCGCCCGCGCACGTCGGCGCGGTGGGGCGGGGCGGGGTCGGGCCGTTGACCGACGCGACGGTGTGCGTGCCGTCTGGCTGGGTGCCGACCATGCCGCGCAGGGTGCCGGTCGTGTCGTAGTCCTCGATGCGGCCACCCTCGATCGAGGAGTACGCCAAGCCGGGCTTGTTGGCCAAGTTCGTGACCCGCTCGTCGAGGTCGCGCAGCTGTGTGGCGAGCGCGCGCGCCTGTGCCTGCACTCGATCCGTCACACCGCCTCCTCCACTTTCAGCTCGATGCTCCCGGCGTCGCAGTTGACGGTGAGCTCGGTGATCCGCATCCACAGGTCGAGGTCGCCCCAACCGGGGTCGCCCTGCACGCGGATCTGGTCGCCGGGCCCGAAGGACCCGGCCGGGGCCATGGGGTGATCGACGACGGTCAGGGAGTCGATCGTGGCCGCGCCGGAGACCTGGGCCAGGATCGGGCGGGCCGCGTCCGTCGCCGCCTTGCGCGAGGTGAAGGCCTTCTCGGTGGCCACATGCACCCGACGCAACCGGCCCGTCGACGCCGTCAGACGATCAGAGCGGATCTTCGTGCGCCCCTCACCGGACCCGTACAACAGCACCTCGGACGCGTACTCGCTGGCCGAGACCGCGGGGACCACGGTGACGTTGACCCCGATCTCGAAGAGCAACCCGTCGCGCCGCGCACCGATGCCCGGGTAGCCGAGCTCGAGGCGGTGGACGATGTCCTCCCCATCCCACGCTGACCGCTCCGCGTACCCGAACGGGGTGGAGGCGGCCAGGTCGGTGATCGTCTTGCCGACGTCGTCGGTCTGCCACCACGCCAACCGGAACGGGCCGGCGTCGAAGGAGACGTCCTCACCGGCGCTGGTCGTGAAGTTCACGTTCCGCTCCGGGGTGCCCACCCGCACCGGCGAGCGCAGGGAGTCGACGGTGACGCCGAGATCCCCGCCGGGGTAGGACTGCACCTCGTCCCAGACCATGCGGACGACGTCGAGGGGGTCGACGCCGATGCCGGCGTAGTCCGCGGCCAGCCAAGGGATTCCGGTCGGGTACATGGTGAACCCGCCGGCCTCGACCCGGACCTGCCCGCCGTCGAGGCTGACGTGGTCGACGATGCCGAACACGGGGGGCCGGCCCTCCTGCTCTGCGATCACCGCGCACCCCCACTCCCGGACGCTGGTGAGCGCGGGGTACCCGAGGGAGAGGGCACCGCTGATCGACGCCGGCGCGTTGACTGCCGTCGTGACCGTCCCGCCCATGAGGGGCAGGTCACGGTCCAGCCACCGGCCCGAGGGCATCTCCTGCAGGTGGAACCGCCACGGCGCGGCGTCGGTCACTGGGCGCCCTCGGAGAACTCCCAGTCGATGACGATGGACGACTGGGAGTCGGCGTACCAGTACCCGTTGCCGGCCGAGCGGGAGCCCTGCAGGTTGATGCGCTGGTCGGTGCCCCGCAGCGTGGCGTCGACCAGGTGGGTACCGATCACCGTGTAGTGGTACCGGCCGTCCGCGTCCTCCGCGTCCTGGACGAGGATCCCGTTCTGGCCCGGCGTCGTGTTCGCGAAGCCGGTGCGCACGCCGGCGACCGTGTCTGCCGGGGAGTTGCTGCGACGGTAGATGACCCCGGACAGGTGCGCGACGATGTCGAGGCGGGTCGCCCACTCCGGGACCGCGACCACGGGCCGCTGATCCGGGGTGATCGGCCAGGACGTGTACGCCCCCGTGGGCATCGCCTGCGCCGTCCCAGCCCGGAAGTTCCCGGTCGGGAACACCGTCACCATGGCTCGTTCCCGCCGCGGGTTCGCCACCCGCCGCAGGTCCGTGATCATGCCGGGAGTGATCGTGCCCGTCGACGCCGGGATGGTGATGCGCGCGAGGGCGACCGCCGGGTATCCGAGGCCGAGCTCCTTCGCGGTCTTCGTGCCGGCCGGCACGCCCTGGATGATCTGCAGGCGCGCGTAGGAGAACGTCACCGGGTTAGCCGGCGCGCTGCCCTCGTACTGGGGGTCGAGGACGCGGGCGATCACCAGGTCCGTCCGTCCGCCACCGGAGCCCGTCGCGACGACAGGGACGTCCGTGGACGTCGGGTTGCGCAGGACGTAGGTCTGCTGACCGCCGCCGGCGTACCGGTTCAGCAGGAGGCAGGAGCCCGGGCGCACCCTGACCGTCCCGTTCGGGATGGGCTGCGCCTCGACCATCAGATCACCGACACCGACGATGCCCTCTGACCCACGGGAGGTAGCGAACGCGAGCAGCCGGGCCACCTCGGGGGAGTGCTGAGCGCCGCCACCGACGAACCAGGGGGTCGAATCCAGCATGGTGCCTTCTCCTTCAGATCAGATCGAGTAGTGGGCGTTGCGCCACGAGAGGACCGCCCGCGCTGTCCCGGTCGGGTCAGTGCCGCCGAACGTGAGCTCGTTAACGCCCGGCGCGAGCTCGGTACCCGAGAGGCGAGTCGCCCGAGTCAGCATCCCCAGTGCCGGCGCCCCGTCCTGGCGGGTCACCGTGCCCGCCAGCGGGTCCACCGTCACTGCCTGGTCGTAGGCCAGGGACCCGGTCAGTCCAACCTCCCACCCGGCCGCTGCCCGCACCCACGGGTCCGTGACTGGCCCGTAGAACGTCACGCCCAGTGGCGACGGTGCGTCCCCGGTGTTGACCACCAGGCCAGCGCGCGGGGCCGAGGAGCGGACCGTCGACAACGGGGCCACCAGCGGTGCCTCGAGGCCACCGGTGGACGCCGGCACGATCGTCAGCGTCACCGAGGACAGGTCGTCGTCGAAGGACAGCGGGTTGGTCACCCGGAAGTCTGCTGTGACCGACCCTCCGCCCTGCAGCGCCCGCACGGTACCGGTCGGGCCCACGAACTTGCCTGGCCGCCCGTAGACGCGCCGCCACCGGCCATCCATCTCGTACGACAGCGGGACCGCCGCCAACGGCGACAGCCGGACCTTCCGGTCCTTCCACGCCGCCTCCAGTGCCGCGGCCGCCGCGAGCGCGGTACCCAGCGTCCTGGTGTTCGTGATGATGTCGAACGCCCACGTCGCTCCGCCGAGGTAGTCGCGGCCGGTGAGCACCCCGTCCCGTTGGGGTCGGGGTGCGTCACCGTCGCGGACATCCGCAGCGCCCGGGTCGAATCCGGTGACGAGCAGGGAGCTGAGGCCGCCGAAGTCGACCCCGCCGAAGCGGAACCTCATCGCCGTGCACCCCCTCTCGCCGCTACCCGCTGCTGGAAGCCGAGCGCGTCGACCAGGTCATCGACCGACGCCCGCTGCGGCAGCATCACCTGGTCGATGTGCACCCCGGCGGCCCTCTGCCGAGCACCCCGGGCGGCGAGCTGCTGCAGCGCCTCAGACTGGCCGGCCGTGAAGATGTGCTCCGGCTTCCGGGTCAGGTTCACCACCTGGGACAGGCCCGGAGACAGCACCCCGCCTTGGTCGTACTTGAACGGGGCATCCGCCAGCGACCCGCGCGGCTGTGCCGGGCGGGCCCGGGTGGCTCCGAGAAGGCTGCCGACGATGCCGCCGACGGCGTACCCGCCGGGCAGGTTCCACCCCGCCTGCAGCGACCCGTAGCGGGCCCGGGTGTAGTTGATGCTGGCGAGGATGTTGTCCACCGGGTCGAGCACGTTGCCGTGCCCGGGCTCCATGTACTGCCGGAAGGTGGCGCCGATGACCTGCATCAGGCCGCGGGACGGGTCGCCGTTCTTGGCGTTGACGTCCCAGCCGTTGACCGCGTTGGGGTTGCCTCCGGACTCCTTGAACGCCCGGTTGACGCCGGAGATCAGGTTGGCCGGGTTGAGCTCGCCCTTCTTGATGAGCGCCTCGGTCATCCAGGCGGTGACCTTCGCCCGGTCCACCGCGCCGGTGATGACCTGCTGTGCGCCACCGACGACGGACCCGAGCCGATCGCCAACCCAGTCCCGTGCGGTGTCGATCAGCTTCTTGCCCGTGCCGATCGCGACGTCGGCGAGCATCCCGCCGGCGGGGAAGGCCGCCCGGAATTTCGCCTCCATCAGGCTGGCCAGGGCCGTGAGCGGGTTGAACATGCCGCCAGCGTCGATGCCAACCTCGGACGCCGAGTACCGCTTCACGCCGTCTCCGGGGTTACCCCAGATGCTGCGCAGCGTCGAGTAGTCCCCGGGGTGCGGCCAGTTGCCGCCCCGCTGCATCGGGTTCATCACCGACGACGTGTCCGCGAGCGCCGTGTGCGCGAGGGAGAGGGCGTGCCCCATCTCGTGCACCAGCACACCGAGCTTGTCGCCGGACGACTTCGGGCCACCGGGCTGCATCCAGATGGTGTCGCCGGAGTAGTAGCCCCACCCGCCCGGGCCGCCGGGCACGTACTGCTTGATGCCCGGGTTGCCGTCGCCGACGCGGACGTCGAGAGCGGACTGGCCCATCCACGCCTTCGCGGCCTTCTCGGTGTCGACACCGAGGAAGGACCGCTTCGGGAAGTAGATGTGGCCGGCCGCGCTGGCCGCCTGCTGCAGCGCCGACCAGATGCCCCCGGACGGACCGCCCGGGGGACCTGCAGCGAACGCTCCATCTGCGTGTCCGTGTGAAGCGAAGGACTCGCGGGCGGCCGCAGCGGACCGGCCCTTCCGCGCTTCGGCGTTCATGTGCAGCAGGCGAGCCCGCTCGTACGGGTCTGCGAGCACCTCGGTCATGGTGATGCCCTCGCCGCGGCGAGCCTGGATGAGCTGGTCATCGCCCTGTCGCCACGTCGACCGTCCGGGCAGGATGCCGCCACGGGCGAACCCGTCGGGCAGCTTGACCCGGTCGAGCTTCTTCACGCCTGGCAGGAAGCCCGCCACGGTGTTGAAGGCGCCGATCAGTCCGTCGTTGATGACGGTATTGACCACGAAGCGGATGGGGGCCTTCGCGATGTCCTGCAGCCCGTCCCACCACTTCTTCACCGCGGCGACACCGGTCTGGAAGGCGTTCGGGATCGTCTTGGTGATGGCGTCGTGCAGGAGGTTGAAGGCGGGGGAGATGATGTGCTCCCACACCCACGAGATCGCGCCGCCGGCGCCACGGAAGCCGGGCTCGATGACGTTGTGCCACAGCCACCCGACCGCCGGGGCGATCACGTTGCGCATGAAGCCGACCAGGGCCGAGAACGCGGGCCGGATGATCGAGGTCCACACCCACGAGATCACTGCGCCGATGCCTCGGAAGGTTGGCTCGACGGCGTTGTGCCACAGCCAGCCCAGTGCCGGGGCGATGACGTTGCGGACGAAGCCGACCAGGGCCGAGAACGCGGGCCGGATGATCGAGGTCCACACCCACGAGATGACCGCGCCGATGCCCCGGAACACGGGCACCACGACGTTGTTCCAGAGCCACGTGTAGACCGGGGCCAGGATGTTGCGGACGTACCAGACCACGGCGGAGAACACCGGGGTGACGACGCTGCGCCACCACCACGAGATCACCGCGCCGATCCCACGGAACACCGGCTGGATGACGTTCTCGTTGAGCCAGGTGAACGCCCGGCCGAGGATCTGCAGGCCGACCTGCAGGACCGGCATCACCGTGGTCTGCCACCAGGACACGACCGCACCGATCGCGACCTGGATGCCCGCCCACGCGGCGGCCACGATGTTCCGGCCCCACTCCGTCTCGGTGAAGAACCACACCAGGGCACCGACGAGCAGCCCGACCGCGGTCACCACCAGGCCAACCGGGTTGTCCTTGAGCGCCTGGTTCAGGAGCTTCTGGGCCCCGGTGGCGAGGGTCGTCGCCACCGTCCAGGCGTTCATGATGCCGCCGACGACCTTCAGGCCGACCACCGTCGCGGACAGGGCAGCGACGGCACCGATCATCAGGCCGATGGCCACCGGGCTGCCCGCGATCAGCTTGAGGGTCGGCTGCAGCACCGTGAGGATCCCGCCGACCGCGGTGGCGATCCCGGTAAACACCTCGACCAGGGTCGGACCGAGCTGCGCTACGATCGGGCCGAGCACGGTCAGGATCCGGCCGAACGCGTCGGACAGGCCGGGCATCAGCGGGGCCACGGCCTCCGCGCCGTGCTGCAGGTCGACCATGAAGCCGGTCAGGCCTGCACCGAACGACGGGTCCGACAGGGCCGTGAAGACCCCGCCGACGAAGGTGCCGGCGATCTCCCCGCCGAGGCGGAGGAACTCGGCCATGGCCCGGGCTCCACGCTCGAACGCGGCGCCGATCGGACCGAGGGCCTTCAGGAGCCCGTCGGCGCCCTGCTGCGCGCCGGCGAAGATCGTGGACATCGTCGTCTGGAAGTCCGAGCCGCTCATCGCCGCGTCCAGATCCCGCATCCCGGCGGCCAGGCCACCGAGGGTGGCGACGGCGCCGCCGGTCGCGGCCGCCCGGGACAGGTCGTTGAAGATCCCGATCACGGAACCCGCGATCGACCACAGGTCCTGCAGCCCCTGGATCCCAGCGTCGATCCAGCCCACCAGCCGCCCATCGGCGGCCGTGTCCTGGATCCAGTTGTTGAAGCGGGCCGCGACGTCCGCCACCCACTGCGCCAGCAGCGGCATGTAGCGCATGCCGACCACGCCGAGGGTCACGAAGGACTGCACGATCGGGTCGATCGCCCGGTTCAGGATCGTGACGCTCGTGGCCACGCCCTGCAGCAGCTGGTTCAGGACCCCACCGCCGAGAGCGGAATCCACCGAGGTCAGCAGCTGCTTCGCGGACCCGTTGAAGGCCGTGGCGATCGCGCCGACCCCGGTCTTCAGCTGCGGCAGCAGCGTGGTCACCAGGTTCGTGGCCCCCGCGGAGAGCCCCGTGAAGAAGTTCTCCTGCGCGATACGGCGGACCCCGTCGAGGGTGTCTCGCAGGGTCAGGAGGGTGCGCACCGCTTCCTGTGCCGACGGGGTGAGCTTGTCCATCGCCTGCGCGGCCTTCGACCCGGCCTGAGCCGCCGAGTCGGCCTGCTGCAGCTGGACCCGCTCCAGGTTCCGGTACGCCTGATCCACCGCCCGGGCCGCGTCCATCTGCGACTGCTCGGCGTCCCGAGTCGCGTCGGTCACGGCCTGCTGGGCGTCAGCGACCCGGCGGGCGCCGTCGGTCCCGGCCTTGACCGCTTCGGCGCGGGCATCCCGCTCCGCCGCGACGGCATCGGTGACCGACTGCTGCGCGTCCGCGACCCGCCGGGCGCCGTCTTCGGCAGCCCTCACCGCGGCCGCCTGGGCGCCCCGCTGGGCGTCCACGGCGTCGGTGACGGACTGCTGCGCGTCGGCGACCCGGCGGGCGGACTGCTCCGCGCTGGTCCCCGCGTCGGTCTGCGCGGCCTTCTGCGCCTTCACCGCGTCGGCGACGGTCTCCTGGGCGGTGGCGACCTGGCGGGCGCCGTCGCGCTGCTGGCGGACGACCTTCTGCTGGGCGTCCTGCCGGTCCTGGACCGCGTTGGTCTGAGACTGCTGGGCGTCGGCGAGACGCTGCTCGGCATCGAGAACGGCGGCGCCGCCGGTCTTGGCGTCGGCGAGCGCCTTGGCCTGCTCCTTGCGCAGGTCCACGACGGACTGCTGGGCGCGGACGTTCGCGACCCGCGCCTTCTCGGCGTTGTTCTGCAGCTGGGCGAGCTGACCGGCTCCCGCGCCCGGGTCGAGCTGGGCGTTGTTGTACGCGGCCATGGCGCCCTGGTACGCGAGCGCCGAGTCCGTGGCCGCCAGGTTCGCGTCCTGCAAGCGCTGCTCGACGACGGAGACCTGCGCGGCCGCGGCCGCGCGGGCCTGCGTGAGCTCCGTCTGGGCCTTGGTGACGTCGCGGGCGGTGGACGCTTCCTGCTGTTCGGCGCGTTGCACCGCGCGGGCCGCGGCCTTCTGGGCGTCGGCGACGGACTCGATGGTGCTCTGCAGGTCGAGCTTCGCGTCGCGGACCCGGCGGGTCGCCTCGACGATCGCGTCGGAGGAGTCCTGCTCAGCACGTGCGGCGGCCTTCACTGCATCGGTCAGGTTGCGCTGGGCATCCTGGACCCGGCGGGCGGCCTGCTCCGACGCCTTCGCCGCGTCCTGCTGGGCGCGGGCTGCGGCGTCAACGGCGTCCTGCAGCGACTGCTGCGCTTCGCTCACCCGGCGCGCGGCCTGCTCCGACGTCTTCGCCGCGTCCTGCTCGGCCTGAGCGGCGCCGGCGATCGCATCCTGCAGGGACCGCTTCGCGTCGGAGACGCGGCGCGACGAGTCGACCTGGACGCGAGTGGCGTTCTGCTCGGCCACGGTGATCGCCTGGGTCGCGTCCTGCACGGCCATCGCTGCGATCCGCGGGTTGGCCACGAACACGGACTGCTGGTCGTTGACAGCCTTCAGTGCGTCACCGACGCCGAGGAACGCCGTCGCCAGCACCCCGGCCCCCGCGCCGACGGAGATCAGGCCGGCCGGGATCAGGGCGGCGACCCCGCCCAGGGACGTGAGGGACGACGCCAAGGTCAGCGCGTTGCCCGCTCCGGCGATCAGACCTGCGCCGGCGGCGCCGACGGCCGGACCCACGGCCGTGAGGCCAGCGGTCATCAGCCCGGCGGCCCGAGCCACAGCCTTCCCGCCGCCGTTGCCGAACAGGGACGCCTGCTGCGCCATCCGCGTCAGGTCGTTGCTGATGCGGTCCGAGTCGCGGTGCATGCTCGTCGACAGGCCGGAGAACGGGTTGAGCGCGGAGATCCGGGAGAGTGCCGCGCCGAGGCGGGTCACGTTCCGCTCCGTCGTCGCGGACTCGTTGCCGACGTTGCGCAGGTGCGTCTCGAGGTTCTGGGACGCCGCGGTGGAGCGCTTCTGCACCGAGTCCAGCTCGGCGTGAGCCTTCGTCAGTGCCCGCTCGGCGGTCTCCCGCTTCGACGTTGCAGCCGACACCCGGTCACGGGTCGTCTTCACCCGCTCCTCGGCCGTAGCGACCGCAGATGCCTTCGCCGAGGACGAGTCCCGCGCCTCCTGCAGTCGCAGCTCCGCCACCCGCAGATCACCGAGGGCCTTCGACTCCGCGGCCGACGCCGCCGTGAGCTTCGTCTTGCCCGCCGCGACCCGGTCCTGCGACTTCGTGACCGCGGTCTCCAGGCGAGCGACCTCGGCTTCGAAGCCCTTCGTCTCGTCCTTGAAGCCGTCGGCCAGGCCGGTGCCCATGCGGGCGCCGGCCGACCGGCCAGCGGTGGACGCCGAGCGGTCGATCTCCTTGGAGATCTTCGCCTGGGCGCCGGTGAACACGGGGGTGACCAGGACCTCGGCGAGACCGACAACAGGCATGGGCCACCCCCCGTCATGTGATTCAGTTGTGATCGCTGGTCAGAGGTCCGATTCGTCGAACCCGAACAGGGCGGCGAACTCGACCGCCCACTGGCGATCGAGCTCCTCCTTCAGCTTCAGCAGGAGCGGGTGCGGGCGAGCCGACGGCTCCGGCCGGTCCGGCTTCTCACCCGCTGCGGCGATGGTCGTGGCGGTGAGAACCTTCACGGCATCGAGGACATCCGTCAGGAGCTTGGCGGTCAGATCGAACTCTGCGACCCGCGGGGCCCACGGCTCAGTGGGCTCCGGCAACTTCGCCAACTCCGCGGCGATCTCCGGATCGTTGACGACCGCGTCGTTGTAGTGGGAGGCGGCAGGCAGCCTGTCGATCAGCTCGAGCAGACCAGCCCACCGCCTGCCCACGTACCACTCCGCGAGGTCAACACCGCACTTGGTGTGCAGGTCATACCGGAGATCGCCGCGGAACCGGCCGATCAGCGCGCGGAGCCGGGCCCTTCCCCCGCGTCAGCGAGGCCGCCCTCGTAGTAGCGGACGACGCTCTGCAGGAGGTGGCGCTGCTGCCGGTAGTTCAGCTTCTGCGCGCGGATCGCCTCGACGTCCTCGGCCGGCAGCCACTTGGCCAGCACGTAGCTGGGCTTCCGTGTCTGCAGCTCCTCAATGAAGATCTCGGCCTCGTCGGGATCCATCGCGAGGGGGTCCGGGAACGTGACGACCTTGCTGTCGGACAGCGAGATCTTGAACGGGTCCGGGTCACCCGCCTCGGCAGCGAGAGACTTCAGGGTCGCGGTGATGTTGCTCGGCTTGTCAGCCATGGTGTTTCCTCCGGGTGGTGGTGGAACGGATGGATGGAGTGGGTCAGCTGTCGCTGGTGCCCGACGACGTCGACGACGTGCGCGACGTACGCGAGGAGTCCGACGACGCGGAGGCGCCCGACGTCGACGGTGCGTTGGTCTTCGTGCCGGTGTCGACGGTGAAGCCGTTCGCCTTCAGCTCGGCGACCTCGCCGGGGATGGTGGTCTCGACGGTGACGTCGCCCTTGGACAGGCTGACCTTCGTCGGGCCGGCGTCCTGCTCGGTGGATTTCTTCGCCATGGGGGTTCCTCCCTCGGTGACCGGGCGGTGATGGGAACGGCACGCACAGCGGCGTGCCGGTGGGCCGCCTCCCCCCACCCGGAAAGGAAGACGGCCCACCAGTCGGTGACGCCGGCCGGTCAGGCGCCGGCGGCGGCGAGCTTGAAGCCGAGAGCGTCCTTCTGCTTCAGCGCACCGGTGCCGCCCAGGTAGTGGCGGGTCGGGGTGCCGGTCAGCTCGTCGTTGAAGATGTCCCAGGTGATGGCGTTCTGCAGGGGGTCGGACTTGCCCCACGAGACGTCGTCGGTGGAGGCGACCTTGGCCGCGCCGTAGCCGCGGCCGACCAGCCACTGGTTGTCGGCCGGGCCGTCGACGCCGAGGATGACGAGCTTGTACTCCTTGTCGACGGGCAGGTCCTGCTCGTCGAAGACGATCTCGCCGGTCACGGGATCCTGCTCGACATCGGACAGGTCCGTGCCCAAGGCGATCTCGAGCATGTGCCGGCGCCCGTGCTCGAGGAACGTCGAGGACACCGTGCGGGCCACCGCGGTGGTGTCCGAACGCACCGGGGACGCGTAGCCGAGGGCGTCGACGTCCTCCTTGGAGACGTCGCGGCCGAACGTCCAGCCGTCGGCGGTGACGATGCCGAGGGACTTGTAGTTGGCCTCCTTCAGGTCCACCAGCGAGGTGGCGGTCTCGAAGAGGGTCTCGGGCAGGACGGCGTCGTCGCCGCCGACGAAGGCCATCGCCTTCTTGATCTTGCGGATCAGCGAGCGGTTGTCGGCCGACTGCTGCAGCTCAGCGGGAGTGGGCATGGCGAAGTACCCCTTTCAAGGGTCTCGGGGAGGTGCTGGTGGTGGTGGTCCCGGGCGGGATCAGAGGGGCCGGACGGTGACCTCGTAGGTCGCCACGGCGTGGTTGAGCGTGTCGGAGGCGTACTGGCTGGGCGTATCCACCGGGGTGGAGAGCACGCCGACCTCGTCGAGGTAGGTGCCGTCCTCCGTCTCGATGCCGTCACCGACGATGACGCCGGTGATCGACTCCAGGGTGTTGACCGCGTCCTCGCCCGGCGCGTACACCTCGAGCGTGATCCGGTCGACGCGGTCGTAGTCGCCCTGGGTGCCGGGCAGGGCCGTGACCACAGCGAGCGGGTACGGGCCCTCCAGCTGGCCGTAGTCGTTGGTCGGCAGCCACCACACCGCGGTGACCTTCTCGCCGAGGTGGATCGTGCCGTTGATCAGGTCGGTGATCGCGGCGCGAGTGTTCGGGAAGACGAGGACGTCGGCGGGCACTACTTCCTCCTTGCCATCAGGTTGGTGACTTCGATCAGGCGCCTGTCGAGGGAGTCCTTGACGTGGTGCGTCTTCTCGCGCACCACGGCGCCGGCGCGGGCCTCGTTCTTCCAGCCGGTCCGGACCTTCTCCGCAGCGGCCTCGTACGTGGACCGGCCGGACTCGTTGGCCGAGCTCGCGATCTGCTTCGCGATGTCCAGGCACACGGCCTGCATCTGACTGGAGCGGGCGACACGGCTCAGGCCGGCATTGTCGGGACGGTAGGCCTTGGCCATCAGGTCGACCCCGCTTCCTTCTTCAGCGTGAGCTCGACCGAGTTCGGCCAGAGCTTCGGCGCCCCATCGACCGCCCAGACACCCGGCACGAGCGCGCTGTCCGGAATCTCGATCCGGTCCGTCGGCACGAACGCGAACGACGACGAGCGGCGCCGGTACAGCACCGCGGTGCCCGTGGACACGTCCGTCCGGTCGACCAGGTCGCCTGACCCCGTCCACCGCACCAGGCACCTGTCTACCGGGATCCGCTGCGCGGGCCGTGGGTTGCCGCGCGCGTCGCGGCCGCCGGAGCGGACCACGACGACGGACGTCAGCCACTTCGGTGGGAACCGCTCGATCAGCTCGAACTCGACGTGATCGAGCACGCCGGAGCCGAACACCGCCGGCGGGCCGTTGACCTCGTAGACGGTCCCGCGGTGCACGACCGTGGCTCCGTCGATCACGGCGTCCGTTGACGGCCCTGAGACGCGCACACGGGTCGCAGCGACCGACTCCACGCCGACCGCCGTTGCCCCGCCGGCGCTGACCTGCTGGACGTTGTAGCCGAACACCTCGCGGTCCGGTCCGCCGTCGCCGACGACCGTCAGGCCCTCGGTGTGCAGACCCCACCAGGTCACAGCCCGCCCTCCGGCCACTCACGAAAGATCCGCTCGTACCGGCCCGACGGCGGCATGGAGAACAGCGGCACCACCGGCGAGCGCGCCGGGTCGAGGATGTCGAGCATCCAGTCGACGATCTCCATCCGGTTCGGGTCGCCGCCGGCGGCGGCGAGGGTGACCTGCCGGGATTCGGTGCCGGAGCTGATCTGCCACGAGCGGGCGCCCATCACGGGGGTCAGCTCGATTGCCTGCAGGACCATGCCGACGACGACGTCGCGGACGTCCTCGCTGTCGAGGCGGCCGTCGGCGAGCCGGTCGTCGAGATCCCGCCAGCGCCGGCGCAGCTGCCGGGAGGCGAAGCCGGCCAGGTAGTCCGCGCGGGCCTGCTCGGCCGGGGTGAGGGGACGCCACGCGTTCGCGACGTTGTCGGCCGTGGCCAGTGCGGCGCGTTCCGCCATGACGCCCCCTCCCGTTACTTGCCGGCGGCCTTGGCGGCCGCGGCGTCGGCAGCCGCCTTCTCGGCCGCCACCTTCTCGGCCGCCACCTTGTCCGCCGCGGCCTGGTCGGCCTCCGCCTTCTCCGCGGCGAGGCGCGCCTTCCTCTCGGCGGCCGTCTCCGGGGCGTTCTGCCCGTCGGACGTGGTCGAGGGGTCGGATTCCTCGAGCACGGCGGTCACGATGTCGACCTCCTCGATCAGGCCGAGCTCCGTGAACCGCTTCAGGTCCGCGGCCTTCACGCCGTCGGGCAGGATCGCCCCACGGTAGAGGTACCGCTCGGACCCGCCGACCGGGACCACGGCGCACGCCGCCTTCACTCGATGCTGCTTCGTCGTCGCCACGATCAGACCCCCGTTCCGGTGATGCGGACACCCGCGCGGCCCTCGAGGACCACGGGCACGGTGACGCGGCGGGCGCGCAGCTTCCAGCCGTCGATGTCATCGTCGCGGATGGACTTGACCTCGACCCCGACCCCGCCGCGGGAGCGGGTGTAGCCCGGCGACTGCAGGTCCTCGTCGGCCATGCCGCCGAGCTGCATGTTGTCCACGAGCAGCGGGTCCGAGACCGGCGAGTGCGTGGTGGTCGTCCACGTCAGCCCGAGGTAGTTCGGGAACTGGCCGCTGTTGAGCGGGTTCGCCGCCTCGCGGGGCAGGAGGCCGTCGACGATCAGCTTCGCCATCACCTTGGCGTACTGGGTCGGCTTGAGGACGACCACGCTGAGGTCGAAGCCCTCACCGACGTTGTCCTCCTCGACCTTCGCCTTCGCGCCGAGCACGTCGTCGATGATCGCCTCCGCAGACGTCCAGCCCGACCCGGTGTAGGTCTGCGTGAGCTTGGAGGCGATGACGCCGAGCGCGACCGAGTCGACGTACCGGACGTTGCCGTTGGCCAGCTTCGTCAGTGCCCGCTCGACGGGGTTCATCTGCATCCGTGCGATCGACTCGTCGGACACCTCGGTGTCGCGGCCCCACTTGACGGTCTTCGCCGCGGCGAGCTCGCCGGCGGACATGACCGTCTTCGGGTAGTCGCCCAGCGGGGCGATCGCCTCGGGGTCGTCGTCGGGGAAGATCGACTCGCCCGTCTCGTACAGGATCGCTCCGCCGACGGCCTGGAAGCGGGCCGGCAGCAGGAAGTCCGCGATGTACTTCTGCGCGAGCAGGGTCTGCAGACGCCGGCTGATCAGCGTGGGCGTCCGCAGGAACTGGTGCGTCTCGACGGCGGTGCCACCCTGGGTGACGGTCGCCGGAGGCGCGGGGTAGGTGTATGCCACAGGATCCTCCTCAGCGGTCCATCTGGATGGGGGCGAGGGCACCGTCGGCGGCCGCGGCGAGCGCGGTGCCGATCTTGTTGGTGCCCGTGGTGGAGACCTTGCCGTCGGCCGCGGCGGCGACCCGGTCGCCGGCGGCGATCGCGCCGGATGCGGTCAGGCGCTGGACGCCGCCGCGGAACACGGCCACGCGCTCACCGAGCGGGGTATCGGCGCTGGCGACGCCGACGACCTTCGCCGAGTCGGCGGTCGCGGGGCCGACGACGCGGTCGCCGGTGACCTCGACCAGCTGGCCGCCGGTCACGGCGGCCGAGACGGCGTGCGTGGGGCTCTCCCCGGCACGGAACAGGGGCAGGTAGTCCGCCATGGCTCAGGCCTCCTTCTTGTCGTCGCCGTAGATCTTCGAGTACAGGCGGTCGTCGTCCGAGGACTCGTCCACGCCGCCGGTGTACCCGTGGGAGTTGAGCGGCAGCGCGCCGCCCTTCTCGAAGCTGCCGAGCACGTCGGCCGCGCCCGGATCTGCCTCGAGCTGGTTCCGCCAGTAGTCGGCCCGAGCCCGCGGGATCCGCCCGTCTCGGACGGCCTGGTCGACGATGGCGTTGCGCTGGTCGGCGGCCTGCTGCTGGCGGGCTTCGCGGCCCTCCTGGGCAGCGGCGCGCAGGTCGGCGTACTCGGCCTGGTCCACGAGGACGGCGCCCTCGGGGACCGTGGTGCGGGCGGTGGGCTGGTCTCCGGCCCGCTCGTCGAGGGCTTCGTCGACGGCGGCGAGCAGCTGCTCGTCCGTCAGGTCGGCGTCGGCCGAGATGCCGAGCCGATCGCGGAGCCCCTGGGTGATGTCCGGCATGGCACCGGTTCCTTCCTGGTTGGGGGTGGTGATGTCCGCCGGCTCGGCCGGAGGCGTGAGGGCTGCGCGCACGGAGGCGGGCAGCGGCGGCAAGATGCCGCCCTTGGCGTTCCCACTGGGCCGGTGGCGCGCCGCGATCCGCGGGGCGGGCGCGTCGGCGCGGCCGGCGTGGGCGAAGATCGACAGGTCGAAGCGGTTCGTCGGCGCCGGCTCGGTGCCGGCGGCAGCGTCATCGCCGGTGTCGACGCGGTCGGCGAGGCCGGCCGCGACGGCTTCTTCGGCGGTGAACCAGGTCTCGGCGAGCATGACGTCCCGCCAGTCCTTGATCTCGCCGCCGGCGCGCTCGGCGTAGATCGAGGCGATGTTGTCGGAGAGCTTGTCGAGGACGCCGGCCATCTGATGCATATCGCCGGCGTTGCCGATGACGAGACCCGAGGCGTCGTGGACCATCAGCTGCGTGTTGCGGCCCATGACGACCTCGTCCGCGCCGGCGGCGAGGAACGAGGCCGCGGAGGCCGCCAGGCCGTCGACGACGGCGACGACGCGCGCCGGGTGCGCACGGAGCTGGTTGAGCATGGTGACGGCCTCGAACACCTCGCCGCCGGGCGAGTTCAGGTGCAGGCGGATCTCGGTGGTGGTGTCCGGCAGGGCCGCGAGCGCCGCGGTGAACTCCTTCGCCGAGACGCCCCAGTCGCCGCCCCAGCTGTCGATCGGGTCGTAGATCGCCAGGGTTGCGGTGCCGTCCTCGTTTGGGGACGCGAGGATGGAGGCGCGCAGGCCGGCTGCGGGCCGGACGCCGCCGCGGAAGCGGTATCGGGGCTCAGTCATCGTTCCCTCCGTGGGGGCTCGTTCGTGCTCGGCGCTGGCGGGTTGCTGCTGGCCGGAGGCTCCCGACGCGTTTCCAGATCGGCGGCCGGCATGCCGAACGTCCCGCGCGACCACTGCTCGAGCTTCTCGTCGGGGGTGATCGCGCCGCAGTCGACGAGTGCCTTGATCGCCTCGGCGGTGGCGGGGTGCCGGGACCCGATCTCGTCGAATACGACACGCGGGGCCGGTTCCTGTTCGCCCCAGTTCTGGTCGACCAGGTCCTCGACGACGTGCTGCGTGGTGGTGTCCGCGATCTCCATGGCCACCGTCTGCAGCGACAGGGTGAAGAAGTCCGCGAACGTGGAACCCAGCGCCCAGGACCCGGTCTCGGTGCCGAGGTTCAGGAAGTGGGCGAGGACGGCGCGGGCGATCTGCTCGTCGTAGTAGCGGATCGGCTTCTCGGCGTCGGGCAGGTTGCCCTCGACGCCCTTCAGCGTCAGCTTCGCGCCGTTCGGGATGGCGGCGCCGGCGTTGTCCCCGGACCGGAAGCCCTGGGCCAGCCGCTTGCCCTCCCGCAGCTCGTCCTTCTGGCGCTCGATCTGCTTCTCCGGCTCAAGTTCCTTCGGCTGCTCGGCGGACTCGTAGACGGGCACGCCCATGCCGTTGCGGTCCACGGTCTGCGCCTGGATCCGCAACAGCCGGTCCTTCAGCAACCAGAACTTGTACGCCGGCCGCAGCAGGGATGCACCCAGCCAGTTGCCGCCCTCGCGGTCGTTGACGTGGGCGACGAGCCGGTCAACATCCATGCGAGCGTCGGCGCCGACGCCGACGCCGTGCTGCTCGATCGCGACCAGGCCGCCGTCGGCGGCGACGTCGACCTTGCTGATGGTCCGTGGTGGCCGCCATCCGAGCTTCCGCAGTCGCGCGTAGCCCTGCTCGTCGATGCGGTACACCTGCTCGAAGAACGAGTGCCCGAACGTGAGCTTGAGCAACGAGAGCCGCAGGTAGTCCGGCCACGAGAAGCGGTCCCGGGTGCGGAGCACCTGCTCCTCGCCCTGGCCCACGACCGGCAGCCCGAGGTCGTGCGCCACTAGAGCGACCACCTCGTCGCGAGCGCCGTTCGGGTCGATCCGCCACGCGGTGCGCCGGATCGGCAGGGTGACGGCCCGCATGACGGACATGACCTGGGCGTCCTGGCGGCGCATCCGGTCGTAGACCTCGACGTTGTGGGGCCACCGGAGTTCCGGGGTCTCCTCCTCGTCTGGGGCGGCCCACCATGCCGATGCACCCGAGGAGTAGCCCTTCTCCGAGGTCGAATCCGCCACGGCGCACCCCCGTCCGTCTGAGTCAGAAGCCCATGGTCATCAGGTCCGCGGTGCCGTACTCGTCGTCGTCGTCATCGGTGGTGACCGCCATGGGCGGGGCGGATGCGGGCGGTGGCGGGGGCTTGTACTTCAGGAGCAGCCACAGCGCGCCCTCGAACGCCACCAGCGGGGCGATGTCGGTCGGCGAGTGCTGCCGGTCCAGGGCCTTGCCGTCACCGAGCGCCTTGGTGACCGCGACCTTCGCCGCGGCGTCGAGCGGGCCCTGCGGGTTGTGCTTGACCTTCACGTCCCGGACGGCGTCGAACAGGTCGCCGAAGGCGCCCATGATGTCCGAGCCCGCCCACTCCCGGACCGGGATCGTGAAAGCGACGTCCTCGGCCATGTTCGACATCAGCGACGAGACCGGCGCGCCGCGGGTCTGGCCCGTGACGGCCTTGATGCGGCCGCGGCGCTTGTCGTCCATCAGCCAGGCCTTGACCCAGTCCTGGCCGTAGCGGCCGGCGACGACCTCGACCTGGGCGGCTCCGTCGGCGCGGCGGCCGGCGAACGCGATGTAGGTCTGCTCCCGGTCGTGCGCGGTGTCCACGCACGCCCATACGTCGCCGACGATGCGGTCCGCGTCGTTCTTCAGCACCAGCTTGTCGTCTGGGCCCTCGGTCGTCTCGTTGACGCCCTTCTCCCACGACCCCGGAGGGAACGGCCCGTCGACGACGCCGTCGGACCACTGGCACAGCACCTCGGTGCGGAACACCCACTCGGGGTCGATCCGGCAGTCTGAGGCGATCTTGCGCTCCTTGATGCGGTAGCCGAGCGCGGGGTTGCCCTGCGCCCAGCCGTCCCGGTCCCACTTGCTCAGGCCGGGAGCGGCGGACCACTCGAACACGGCCAGCGACTCGCCGTCCTGCGCCCAGTCGTCGGCGGAGTCGCCCTCGTCGCCGTCGTCCTCGAGGTCGAGCTGCGTCGGTCCGAGGTCGTCGTCGTCCTTGCAGATCCCGTCCGGGTCGCCGATCGCCTTGTGCGCCATCTTGCGCAGGTAGCGCAGCACCACGGACGTCAGGTCACCGGCGTTCGACAGGGCCAGGATCAGGGAGAACACCTGAGCCTGCGTGGTCTTCGTGATCGCGCCCCACGCGAGCCAGTTCTGGTGCTCGCGAAGCTCGTCGAGCAGCACGAGGTTGCCCGAGAACCCTCGGCCGGCGCGCCGGTTCGCGGCCTTCACCTTGTACCGGGTGCCGTTGGTCAGGATTAGCGACTTCTTGCCGTTGACCTTCACCACACGCGAGATGAGATCCGCGAGGGAATCATCGTCGTCGTCCTCGTCGTCGCTGTCCTCGAGGAGGCTGACCGCTCCCTCCCAGACCTCCTCGGCCGTCTCCAGGTCCTGCGCCGTCCCCAGCACCAGCGGCCAGCCGGCCACGAGCATGAACCACAGCGCGAGCACCTGGGAGAGCGTGCTCTTCCCGTTCTGCCGGGCCACGAGCACGACGACCGTCGCGAACCGGAGCCCGCCATCTGGCCGGAGCTCAAGCATGCGGATCAGCAGGGCCCGCTGCCACGGCATCAGCGTGACGCGCAGGATGTTCGTGGCGAACTCGATGACCGAGAACCCCATCGACGTCTCCGGCGTCAGCGGCCGCAGCGGCGGCGTGCTCAACCGCGGCTCGGCGCAGCCGTACCGTGTCCCGGTGTCGGTCAGCGCGACGTCGCCGTCGTGGACGGTCTCGTAGTACAGGGTGCCGGGGCCGGTATCCACGAGCATCGCCGTGGTCACCGGTCAGGCCCCCGTGCTCGCGCCGGCGACGCCGACCGCGCCGCCCTGCATCGCCTGCAGGTGGCCACGGCGGCCGCCGGTACCCCCGGACTTGGGCTTGCCCTTGCCGGTGGCTCCCACGGCGTCTGCGACGGACGCCGGCGTGATCTGCAGCTCGGCGCACACCTTCAGGTAGGAAGGCACGATGCCGGACGTCGAGGACGCCTTCATCAGCGCGTCCATGCTCGTCCGCTGCGCCTCGTCGATCAGCCACGCCAACGTCTTCGCCGCGGCGACCGCGCCGGCGAACTTCTTGCCCGACTCATCCTGCAGGTGCTTCGCCCCGGCGATCGCCGAGGCTGTGGCGTCGGCCATGTACCCGCGGCGGCGGACCGGCTTGACCAGGGGAGCGAACCGGTCGCCCCAGGCGCGGATCTGCTCCGCGGTCTGCCGCTCGACGAGCAGCGCCGGGTGCGGGACGGTCCGGCCGCGGGAGTCCTCGACGATGAGGCCCTCCTCGGCGACCCGGTCCCGTGCCTCGCGCATGCGGGCGACCAGGGTGGCGAACGCCTCGAGCGCGGCACGGTCCACCCGGCCGGCCAGGTCGTTCGACGCGACGATCTCCCGCCACACCCCGGCGACGTCGGCTGGCATCCCCTCGGGCGGCTCAACCGGCTGCGGTGGCTCCTGCACGCGCTTGGCCACAGCGAACCACCTTCCCTGCCTGCAGCGTCCCCACTGCGACCAGGCGGCCGCGGCGCAGCGACGACATCGGGCGAGCGCGCAGCGCCCGGCCCTCCGTGTACTCGGGGCGGATCCTCGCCACCAGCACGGCCAGCGCCCGGTAGGAGCGATCCCAGCCGATCAGGACGGCGACGTCCGACGTCTTCATGTGCGGGTAGTCGGCGAGGACGTCACGGACGCCAGGCTCGGCGTCCTCCGTCGCCGATGGCCGCCAGTACCGCTCCCGCGCGCCGGTGACGAGCGCCCGGCGCACCGCGTTGCGCGACGCCTCTCGAGTCCGCGCGATCCCGCGGATCGTGCCGCCCTCGGCGTGCTCGCTGCGGATCGCTCGACGGTCGTGCATGGCACCCCCGGGTCCGTTTTCGCGGCAACTCTGCATAGCTATGCAGCGTTTCGGCACGTCAGCGCCGGGGGGAGAGGTCGGTGGCGGCGCGGAGAGGCCGGCCGGTCGCCGAGCTGGATTTTTTCCGGCTAACACCTCGACGAGCACGGTCGCCCCTAATCTGTCAGATTAAGGATTTCCCAGCTTCCTCACAGGTTCGGGTCACCAGTCGTCCGACGTCACCCCGAGGCCGGCGGGCGCGACGTCGGATGCCTCACCCGCGCCGGCCGACTTGTTGCACGAAATGTGAGCCGGCGCCCAGTTGCTGCGGTCCCACGTCAGCGCAGGGAACAGGAACCGCGACTTGAGGTGCTGCACCGAGCACGACCACGGGTCCGGGTACTCCAGGCTGTAGTCGATGGGCTGGTCGCAGATGCAGCACGGCGCGTTGGTGCGCCGGCCGATCGCCTTGACCAGGCGCAACGCCTCGGCGCGGCGTCGTCCCGACCAGGCCGGGATCGTCAGACCGTTGTCCACGACGACCACCTCCGGAGCACCTACATCGCACTCGCCTCCTCGGCCTCTGGAGAGCAGCACACACAGCGAAGGCCGGGCGCATCAGCGTCCGGCCTTCCCTCGGGTGCACTACACCACCATCAGTCTCAGACCTTAGCGCACTGTCCCGTACTTCGCGAGCAGGTGTCGCTTGACGGCCTCTGTGCGGCGTGTCGCGGCCATCTCCTGGCCGAATGTGGCGACCACGTCGGCGGACGCGTACCGCACCGTCCGAGATCGCTCACGCCGCCACCCGTGCTTCGACGCCGCGAAGTACACCGCAGACACGGACCGGCCCGTCAGCTTCGCCACCTCAGCTGCCGTCAGCCACCCTGCCGAAGCGCTCACGCTGGCTTCCTCGTCGTCGTCGTGGGCAGCGGCGTCCTGTGGCCGGCGTCGCACCTCAGCTCCAGCTGCACGTCGTCGGCCTCGCACCCCGGGTGCACGAAGTACAGCGGGAGCCGGCAGTGCACGCGCGCACCGTCGCCGAGCTCATCGACGGTGGAGACGATCTCGGCGCACGGTCGGCCGACCCACTCGCGGCGTCGGCCAGTCGCCTCGGTCACCCGGCGCACCTGCGCGGCACGCTCCTGCACCTCTGTCGGCAGCGCCTCGGCCAGCGACGCCTCCGGGTGCGTCGCGACGTAGAGCACATGCCACCACGCGAACCACTGCGCCAGCGACCCGCCCGACCGGTCATCCGGCAGCTGCGCCTTCGGACGGTCCTCGAGCAGGTGGGCCGCCTGGTCCCGCATCCACTGCTCGACGTCGACCAGGACGTCGACGACGGACACGTCCAGCGGCGCCGGCGAACCGGTCACCGTCGCGCGGCCACCCTCCCGCTTCTCGCCGGTCCCGGTGAACACCAGCTCCTGCAGCTGAGGCCATGCGTCAGCGATCTCCCGGAACCACCCGCGCACCCGATCCGTGCACGTCGTGCACCACCACGTGCCCCGCTCGGCCTCGGGCGGCTCGCCGCGGTGCAGGCCCGACCGGCACGCGCCCCGCGGCACGAGCAGCGCCTTCTTCGCCAGGGTGTACGGCAGCCGCCGCACCCGCCCGTCGACGACGACGGTGTACAGCCGCTCGCCCGGCACTGGCTTCTTCTCCTCGACCATCACCTTGCCGCCTCCCGCAGCTCGTTCTGAATCCGTCCACTCACCCAGTCCCGCGGCCGCCACACCCCGACGTCGTACCCGCACGCCCGGAACTGCTCGATGATCACTGCCTGCTCGTCGGACAGTCGGCCCCGCTCGGTCTTCAACTCCCGGAACAGCCCGACTGGGTGCCGGCAGTTCGGGAACCACACGTGCAGGTCGGGGTAGCCCGGAACGCTGCGACGGCTGTCGTAGACGTGGAAGTACCGGCCCCGCAGCGCCTTGACCAGCGCGACCACGTTCGACTGCAACTCCGCCTCCGGCCAGGCCAGCACCGCCCGCTCGAGCGGGTTCGGCCCGCTCACGGGTCCACCCGGCAGCGCCGGCACGGCAGGTGCTCGCCGTGCTCGCCGCAGCGCGCATCGTCAGGGTCGTCGACCCGGCGGTGCTGCCCGTGGAACGGTGACCCGAACCGGCCGTCGACCGGGACGGGTGGGGCAGACCCAGCCCGGCCGGGTTCACGGGCTGGGCCCTGTTCCTGGCTCACCACCTGCTCACTCACCTGGCTGGACTCACCACGAGCACGACGGCGGCGACGACGCTTCCGACCAGACGATGAGGTGGGCTGGGTCGGGCTGACCTTGCCCGACCCAGCCGGTACCTCAACGGAACCTTCCCCTGCCCTGCCCTGCCCTGCCGCCCGCGTACGTGCGCCCGGGATAGCTCCCGAGGCGTGGTCCGGGGTGTGATCGGGGGTGGTTCCGGGTGTGATCGGGGGTGGTTCCCGGTCTGGTCCGGTGCGATCGCCGGCGTGCTCGGCAGCAGGAGACGGCTTCTCCGCCGCGCCCGACGGCTCGTGCGAACTCCTCTGCCGACCAGCAACGCTGAGCGGTGATCGAGGCGAGGGTTCAGCGGACGAGCCGCGGGGGGCAGGTAGCAGCGTCATCCCAGCTGCCTCCGGGGTCCGGTTGCCCTTCGCCCGGTTGCACGTGTGGCACGCGACCACGATGTTCGACGGCCCGCACACCACCAGGGGGTCCACGTGGTCCAGCTCGGGGCGGCTCTCACTGCGGCCGTCCTTCTGCTTCACCAGGGTCCCGCAGTACCGGCAGTGCGCCGACGTCGGGTTGGCGGCGTCCACGGCGTCTCTGGCCCACACCGCTGCGCGCACAGCAGGGTCCTTCAACTCCGCGGCCTTCCGCCGCTTCAGCTTCACCGCGGCGCCCTGGTCGTAGCCCATCGCATACCAGTCGTGGAACCGCCACGCCCCGTCGGGCACGACGTCACACCGGTCGCAGGAATGACCAGGCGCATGCCACAGGCCGGCGGCCACCAGCTTGCCCGCGAGCGCGAGGGCGACGTCGTGATTCAGGAGGATCGAGACGAGATCCTCGACTGTGACGACGCCGTCGGTGAGCTTCGCTTGGCAGAGGGAGCCGGCCATCGTCCACACTCCGAGGGCGGCGAGTCCGTCGATGCTCTTCATCATCGCTTCGCGTGCCAGGTGTTGCGCCTTGGCGTTCACCTGAAACTGGTCGTCGACTTGGAAGAACACGAGGTCTCTCCTCCTGGTTGGGTGCGGTAGCGCGATCAGGGGTCGGTGCGCGTGGGCGGGCCGCGCGGCTGGTGGTCATGGGTCTGGGCAGGCGTCGACGTCTCCGTGCTCGACGAGCGCCGCGTCCAGACCTCCTCTGGTTTGCATGCTGGGCAGCGGTCCGCGGCCCAGCCGATGGACCAGCCGTGGTTCCGTGCCTCAGCCGCGGCGGCGGACCGGTCGGCGGTGTGTGCCGCGTAGCGGCGGTCGCAGCCGTCGCACGTGAACACCAGCCGCGAGCTCACGACCGACCGCCCACGTGCGTCTTGTGGCAGCCGCACGGGCAGCCCTCGTACCGGTCCCGCGTCTCGTTCCATCCGCGGCCGTCGCAGCTGTCGTGCTTGTCGGCTCGGCACTCGGGATTGGTCAGGACGATGTCGCCGCCGACGCGGTCCCAGGCGTCCGTCTTCTCGTCATAGGTCTTGTCCACCTCGTGAGCCCGACGGGGCGGGTCGGCGAGCATCCGGTCCAGCGCCGTTGAGGGCTCGGGGTTCCGGTCCGCGAGCGCGGCACGGACGGACAGCACCATCGGCTGGCCGGCGAGCTGCTCCAGGGCCGCGGCGGCAAGCACGAACTCGGCGGCCCTCTGCTCACAGAACTCACGGTCAGCCGAAGACGTCGACGAAGCGGCCTCCCGCTCCGCGCGGACCGCGGCCGTCTGCAGGTGCAGCACGACGTTGCGGAGGTCAGCCACGGCCGGACCTCCGCTGCTCTTCCCATGCGGTTCGGATGGCGTCCCGTGCCTCCGGGCTGGGGCGGCGACCGGGTAGAACAAGTCGCTTCGTCAGCCGGTAGACGTCGCGCTCCGGGTTGCCGTCGTACTTGAGGAACAGCCCGCATACAGTGCAGGCGTGGCGACCCGGGGCGGGGTTCGGACTGGGTGTCCTACAGCTGCACATCTGGTGTGCATGCTGTGCGCTGCTGCACGCCGAGTGGTACAGCCCCCTCTCCGACTGCCACCAGTGCGCCGGCGAGTGGTCCTCGTCCCAGCCGTGGCCGGTGTTCACGGAATCCCCCTTCGATCCCGGCTCACTGCACCAGGAGCACACCGTGAACAGGCGTCTCTGCAGCCTGTGCGCCATCGGGTAGCGGAGCCGCCAGTGACCCGGGTGCTTCCAGTGATCCCGGTAACGGCACACCTCGCCGGCGTCACGGCCGCCCGGCTCGACGTGCCAGACGTCGATGAGGGCGTGACCGAAGTAGAGCTCGCGGCCGGCCACCCTCACGTAAGGCCAGGACCAGCCCTTGCGGCGCGAAGACCTCTGCAGCGAGGTCATCCGGCACACTCTCGACGGGATCGGCAGGCGCACGCTCCACACCATGGTCATCGGGTCATGCATCGTCGGCCTCCAACTGCAGCATGGGGCGGAGTCGGCCGGTGGCGATCGACGCCTGGACCGCCTCGCCGGCGTGCTGGAACACGGTCTCCCCGGTCGGGAGGACCAAGTGGGCGAGGAACTCCTCGTCGAAGGTGACGATGCCGGCGGCGACCGCTTCGAGCTTCGCCTTCACCACGAGGGCGAGCGCCCGCCACGCCTGCCGGACGGCCTGCTCGTACTCGTTCTCCGCGGCCGACGAGGAGCGGGGCTTGTCCGTCGTCGGGGTGTGCGTGAAGCGGCGCTCCTGCCGGTCCGGCATCGGCAGCACGAATCGCACCCGGCGGCCGTCGATCTCGAACTGGATCACGGCGCGGGTCGGCTCCCACCCGTACGCGAACGACGTCGCCCCGTACCTGGCCAGCGTCTTCTCGATCTCCTGCCGCGAGCGCCCTGAGTCGACGGACGTGCCCTCGGCGTACCGGCCGCCGGCCATCAGAACGCCCTCCCGCCGTGCTTGTGCGAGCGGGTGGCGTTGTACTCGAGCTTCTCGGTGATGGCGGCCTCGAGGTCGATGCCGTTCGCGCCGCAGAAGTCCATGACGCGGATCACGACGTCGGCCATCTCGGCCGGAACGCCCTCGGGTTTGCGGGGCTTGCCGGCGGAGTTGCGCTCCATGAGTTCCTCGGCGCGAGCGACACCCACCTCGGCGACGAGCGAGTCCGGGAGGCACGGCTTCGGATAGTAGATCTCGCTCGGAGCGTGGCCGCTGCGCAGCTCCTCGAGCGCCTCGGACAGCTCGGAGTGGATCAGTGCGATGCGCTGGCCGTTCAGCCAGGCGACCTCACGCGGGTCGGTCGGCTCGTCATCGTGGAAGCCCTTAGCTGCGGACTGCTCGTAGGCGAGCTGCTGTAACTCTCGGATGGTGCTCATGCTGCTGCTCCGTCCTTCTGGGGCTGGCGGAGGCCGCGGGCGGGACCGTCGAGGCGGTCCGGCCAAGCGTCCGCCCACGTGTCGTGCTCGGTCTGCTCGTAGTCGTCGAAGCGGGTCGGGGTGAGGAGGCCGAGGAAGCTCGCCCCGCAGCGGATCAGGATGCTCGTGGTCCGCCCCGTCGGCTCGATCACCAGCGGCTTGCCGTACGCGGCGGCCGCCGACGTGAACGCCTTCAGGAGCTTCCCGTTCGTCGGCACCCGGCCCGGGAGCGCCCGGGGCGCTGCGACGGCGCGGAGGAACGTCAGGGGCAGGTTGAGGACCGTCTCGTAGCTGTTCGTGCCCGGCAGCTTCAGCTCCTTGCCGGGCCACAGGCCCGACACGTCGAGGACGACGAGGTCCTCACCGGTGATCGTGAAGCGCAGCGCGCCGCCCATGTCGTTCTCGTCCCGCTGCGACGACGCGGGGAACAAGCCGAGCAGCTCCCGCGCCGTGCCCGGCATCAGGGTGAACGCGTCGGTCTCCGCGTCCGCGGTCAGCCCGTCCTGGTCGTACACCGACACGGTGGCCATGCCCGCGGACCACCCGTTCGTCGCGCACACCAGCATCTGGTCCGGTGCCGGCAGGAAGTACACCCGGTGGTGGTCCTGCACGTTCTCGTCGGTGCCCGCGTGCGGCAGCACCGCCGTCAGCGCCTGCCGCAGATCCCGGGTGTCCACGTCGATCGTGACGCTCATGCCCGCTCCCCTCTCGTTCCGTTCTCGTTGTTGCTCTGCTCGGCCTCGGCGGCGTGCCGGGCCTCGCACTCGTCCGCGATCGTCTGGATCGCCTTCTGCTCACCGCAGACCGGGCACACGCCCCGCCCGTCCTCCCGCCGCGGGACGCTCACGAGCACCCCGGGCACTCGCCCGTCGCCGGATTGATCGGCTTGCTGCACGACTCGCACAGCACCACCGGCCGGTCATGCCGTTCCCGCAGCGGCCGCGGCCGGCGCGTGCGCTCGTCGTCGCTCACAGGTCGGTCACCTCCCACAGGACGCCGTCGGGCAGCATCAGACGCTCCTCGCACCGCGGACATCCGATCGCAGCCAGGTGGTGCGCCAAGATCAGGTGCTCCATGACGCCCGCGAGCGAGTTCAGGTGGGGCCGGCAGGCGGTGACCAGGCTGCCGGCCGGGTCGCCGCAGCGGTGCAGCCGCACCGAGTAGCCCGGGCGGATCGCACAGGGCTCCGGCTGGCCGGCGCGCAGGGTGATCGCGTCCGCGATCGTGCACACCGGCTCGAGCTCGTCGACCAAAGCGCTCACGGCGTCGAGGCCCGGCATCTCGTCGGCCATCACGACGCCCGCTCCGTCTCGTCGGCGGCCCAGTGCGCCATGGCCTCGCGCTCGATGTCGGTCAGCTGGTAGCCGAGGATGTCGAGCGCCTTCAGCTGGCTATCCAGGACAGCGCAGGGCATCCACTCTCGGTGGTAGCGCAGGCTCGCGAGCTGCAGGTCGGCGATCGCCATCACCGCGAGCGCTCGGGCCGGCTCGGCTTCCGCGAGCGCGGCCAGGACGATGTCGTTGGTGGTGCTGTAGCCGGCATCGTCGGGCAGTGCGACGTCGAGGAGATGGGCCATGCCCCGCTTCTCGTGTGACGCGTAGTCACGCATCCACTCGTGCACCGCGGCGTGGTGGGCGATCTCGGTGGCGAGCTCTGATGTCGCCTTCTTGACGACGTCGAGGAGGAACACCTCGCGGGCTTCGCCTGCGATGGCGAGTCCGGCGTCCAGGTCGGCCTCGCGCTGCGCCCTCCGCTCTTCTTCTTCGCGGGCGCCGCGCTGCTCCTCGGTTTCTTCGTCGTCGACAGCGCCGACTCGGACGGCCCACCAGAGGCGGCCGCCCTTGGTGCGGACTATGAGGCGACCGTCCTTGACGCCCGCCTCGACCGCGGCGAGGTCGGTGCCGACGCTCTCGATGTCGGTCCAGCCGTTCGACCGCAGAGCCCACGCCTCGAGATCGAGGTCGGTGACGCCGGCGTCGAGCTTCACGAGCAGGGCCTCGACGAGGGCCTGGAGCGCGGCTTCCTCCTTCGCCGTCCGGGCACGGCGGATCTCGTATTCGAGGTCCGCCTTCCGGGCGTTGAGGATCCGCTCCTGCGTCTGCTCGTCGCCCTCGAACTCCAGGGACGCGAGCGCGTGCTCGATGGTGAGGGAGCCGGACGCGACGCGGTCCTGGGCGGTGTCGGGGAGCTTGCGGAGCTTGAGGCGGTCGCGGACGAGGGTCTGGGAGCGGCCGGCGGACTTGGCGACGCGCTTGACGTCCCAGTTGAAGTCGAGGAGGGCCTGGTAGCCGTCGGCCTCCTCCATGACGGTCAGGTCGGTGCGCTGCAGGTTCTCGACGAGCATCGCGCTGATCTGCTGGTCCTCGCCAGTGAGGTCACGGCGGATGATGACCGGGATCTCGGTCAGGCCCGCGACCCTGGCCGCGGTGAGGCGACGGTGCCCGGCGATCACGATCCACTCGCCTTCGACGCCGTCGGGGTGCGGGGCCACAGTCAAGGGCTGGAGCACGCCCTGGGAGCGGATCGACTCGGCGAGCTCGCGGACGTCGCCGACGTCGACGCGCACGTTCCGCGGGTGCGGGCGGATCGCCGCGGCCGGCACGTAGTCGAACACCGCCGCGTGCGCTGCGAGCGCGGGCGCGGCCTGGTCAGCCTTCTTGCTTCTCGTCGCCATCGCTGGCCACCTCCATTCGTCTGACGGGCGCCAGGCCGATGATCACGGTCTGCACGTCCTCGTAGTTCGGTTCCCGGATCCCGGGCTTCGGGTAGATCTGCGGGTCGCCGGCCAGCTCCAGGCCGTCGGCGGCGAGCACCAGGGGGAAGTCGGCGGCCGCCATGCCGAGCAGCTGCTTCCGGCCGACGTGCGGGTCCTGCACCTCCCACACGCACCGGTACAGCTGGTCGAGCACGGGGCGGTCAGGCACGGCCGGCCAGAGCTCGCCGTGCCATTCGTCCTTCACGAGGCCCTCCGGCTGTGCGCTTGGCGGGGGCCGCCGCGGAGGTCCTGGGCGTTCTTGAGCGCGGTCACCAGGTCACTCCGGCCCGCGCGGCTCAGGTTCTTCTCGAGCGCGTTCGCGCTCAGCCCCAGGCGTGACTGGACCGTTTCCCAGTTCTCGCCCGCCCGCAGCAGGTCCTCGGCGTCCTCGGCGACGTGGTGGTAACGGGCGGGCCGACCACCGAGCGCCCGGCCGGCGGTCGGAAGCACCGTCACCGACGGCGACGCCTCCGGGTCGTCGATCGCGTCGTCGTCCCACGCCATCGGGGGCAGCCACCCGCGTGCTGCCGCCGCGTTCCGGGTGCGGGTGACCGCGGCCTCCTGCCACCGGTTCTCGGACGGCGCCGGCGTGCACCACAGCTCGTTGTACAGGACGCGCACCTTCCGCTCGGTCCCGGCTGTGACGCCCCGCCGGCCGAACACGAGGTCGCCGAACTTGCTCCGCTGGGCCAGCCCGAGGCGGGCCGCAAGGACCTCCGTCGAGTAGCCCAGGCATGCGAGCGACTGCAGGCGGCGGGTGGTGCCCGTGCCGTCGACCTTCGCGCCGTCGGCGAGGGTGTCGCGGGTGGCCTGGACGGCGAGTACTGCGGTGGCGACGTGGGGCATGGTCCGCTGTTGCGCGCCGCGGCCGCTGCGTCGGTCTCCGTAGAGCATCCGGCCGAAAGTCGCATTCGAGATCCCGGACTGCTTGGAGATGGTTTTCAGCCCCATCCCGTGGGCCAGCAGCATGCGCAGGTGCGCGCGGACGGGCTCGGCGTCGACGTACGTCGTCGTCGGCCGCCCGTACGCCTCACTGCGGGCCCGCACAGCAGCGTCAGCGGCCTGCGCGTCCCGGCATGGCCGGCACCGGCACCGGTCCAGGACGTACGCCGTGCGGGTGCCGTGCTCATGGTGGGCAATCTTGTGCTGGCAGTCGCGGCGCACGCCCGAGCTCGTTCGCCGTGCGGCCGCGCGGGCCGCGGCATCCGCCAGAGCCCGGGTCCGCTCGCACGAGTGCCGGCGGATCCCGTACTCAGCGATCGGCAGGGTGCGCGCCGTCGTCGTGTGTCCGCACTCCTTGCAGGTGATCGAAGCCATCAGCACGGCACCTCCTCTTGCGCCCGCGCCCATGCGGTGATCGCCGTGTAGATCGCGGCGGCCGCTGCGGTGTGCTCGGCCGCGGACTCCCAGTCCCCGTCCTGCTGCGCCGTCAGGCCCAGCGCCAGGTGCAGCTCCGCGTCCGCTTCGAGGCGCGTCTTCTGCAGCTCGTCGACCGGCGCGTCGACGGCGTCGGCGTCGAGCAGGCCGCTCGTCGTGTTGCCCAGGTACTGCTGCTCGCTCACGATGTCGCCCATCAGCCCTGCCTTCCCTGCATGGTCTCGACGCGCTCGGCGGTGGCCTTCTCGATGAGCTCCTGCACGCGGGCGGCGGGCAGGGCGAAGGTGATGGCGAGGCCGTTGACGAGCACGGTGGTCCGGTTGGCCGGCTCCGACTGGTTCGGGTGGAAACCGTCGATCCGGTCGATGCGGGCGGCCGCGCCGCGCCCGTCGCGGATCCACTCGCAGCGCTGCTCCTTGGTCACGATGCTGCGCAGGCTCATCGGTCGCCGACCTTCCCGTCGTCGAGGACGGCGCCGATGCAGCCGACCAGGGCGACGCCGGCCCCGAGGAGCCACGCCCCGTTCGGGGCGAGCATCAGGGCCGACGGCGTCGCGAACAGGGCGACGACGGCGCCGAGCAAGCCGATCGGCAGCCAAAGGACCGTGCGGCGTCGACGGGCGGCGACGGTCGGGGTCGGGCGGATCATCGGGTGCTTCCTCTCTGCATGGTCTGGGTCGTGAAGTGGCCGACGATCTCCGCGGTGCGCGCGTCGGCGATCTGCCCGGTGTCCGGGTCGACGTGCACGTCGGTGCCGAAGTTGCGGCGGGCCGCGTTGCGGATCTGGTCGCGGCGCTCGGGTGCTGAGGTGTAGGAGACGGTGAAGTCCCGGAACGCCTTGCTGCGGCGGCCGGCCGCTGTCGACATCGACACCGTGTCCCAGCGGCGGGCGTGCTTACGCGGGTACGGCATCTCCGCTGCCCTCCTCGTGCTCGTGGGCGGCGTGCACCGTGTCGACGCCGAGGCGGCTGCACACCTGCTCGTGGTGCCGGTCTGCGGCCTCCGCCGCACGCCGGTACAGCAGGTCGTTGATCCGGACGAGCTGGTCCAGCTGCCCACGGATCCGTTCCAGGGACGGGGCGAGCACGCCGGCCCGGTCGTCGACGCCGAGGTCCTGCAACGCGTGCAGGACAGCGCGGGCCGTCTTCTCCGCCTGGATCGACAGCCGGTAACGCTCCGAGGAGAACGCCCGCTGCTTCTCACCCAGCGGGGTCTGCCGACGATCACGGGCGAACGTGTCCAGGTCGCGGGCCTCGAAGAACCAGGACGCCGGCAGATCCTCGGACGGGATCCGCGGGACCGGCACGGACGCGCGCTGATCGTGGGTATCGGTGCTCATTGGTATCCTTCGGTGGTAGGTGGAAGCGGGTCGCCGAGCTCTGACCGGAGAGGTGGCCCGCTTCTTCTGTGCCCGGGCTCAGCCCGGAAGATGCATGCCGCGTGCGGCCCTCCGCACGATCGCCTCGGCCTCAGCTACCGACAACGGCCCCCAGAACGCGACCGTCTCGGAGCGGGCCTTCTCAGCTGCGCGCTGCGCCTCCTGACGCGCTTGGTCGCGGCACTCCCGCCGCCACGCCACCCACACCCAGCCCGCGAGCGCGGCCCCGGCGAGGAAGCCGGCGGCGAGCACGCCGCCACCGACGATGGCCGCGGCGGCGAGGATCTGTCCGGCGCTCATCGGTACAGCGACCTCTGGTCGCCGTCTCTGCGCCACTGCTCCTCGATGGCGTTGACCAAGACCGCCTTATCGAAGTGCATGGACGCCGGGCCGAGCTGACCGGTCCAGTGGACGTGGACGCGGGGCGACGAGGTCTCGTCGCCGCCCCGCGACCCGTCCGACGCCGCGGATCCGGTGGGGGACCCGTCCGCGGCGCCGTCCGGCTGGGACACGGTTGGGGTCGTGCCCGCGCCGGCGTCCTCGCCCATAGGCTCAGGGGTGCTGAAACCCGCGCCGGCAGACGCCGGCGCACCACCCACAGGAGAGGAAGAACCATGGCCATTGGCCTGCACTACGGCGGCGAACTGCTCGGCTACCTGCCGGACGCCCTCGAGGAAGCGCTTCATCGCGAGATCACCGGAGCGATCGGAGCCGGCGGCCGATTCCTCCACGTCGAGTTGGTCGGCGTGGCCGTCGATCTGTGGGTTGCTCCGGGAGTTCCCCTCGCGCTGAGTAAGAAGAAGCCACTGCCTCACCAGTGACCGCTGCTCAGTCAGGATCGCTTCGAGCAGGCGCTCCTGACGGGGCCGGAGCTCGGCCGGCAGGATCGGGTCAACATCGACACCGCGCATCGGCGCGTCCGCCAAGAAGGGCTTCACGAGGCCGCCGCCCGTACGATCAGGGGCATGCAACCCTCCGATTGGATTGCGATCGCAGCCGCTCTGATCGCCCTCGCCGCCTTGTGGGTGTCGCTCAGGAAAGAACGCGATCGCCAGTACAGCTTTAGCGCCGTCATCTGGTCGCAAGAAGGCGCGACCGGCACCGAAACCGATCGCCTGTGGGTCGTCGAAGTGGACATGGTCGGAGACGGCACGCTGATCATCGACGACGCTTGGATCATCAGCGCCGACGCCCAGATCCGACTCGTGACGCAAGGTGCTGGAGCCCCGAAGTCGAAGCATTCCCGGACACGCTTCCAAGCCGACTGGCGTGCGGTCGGCTTCGAGGGGCAGACGGTAAGGCTTACTTGGCACCCCGTTCGCGGCGTCGGGCGGCTCTGGACGCGCACGACGGACGTCACAGCTCGACCCGACCCTGAGAGAGCAATCTGAACTCCCCGGCAACCCCTCACGAGGCGACCGCCTTTGACGCCGCGGTGTCGGCCTTCAGCTGGTCGACCGATTCGCGGCTGAACTTGTACTGGCCGCCAGGCGTCGTGACCGTCGGGGAGATCGTGCCAGCGCTTACCCAGCGACGAACGGTCGAAGGCAGTACCCCGAACTCGCCAGCCACATCAGATGTGGTGAGATACACGCTTTTTGTTGGCATGGACCAATGACACCATGCGCTGCATGTGGTGTCAAACACCATATGCAGCGCGACGTTGAAGGCCGTCCATCCGCGGGACGGGGGCTGGTCTCGTGACGGTCACCAGTGGCGTGACGTGGGGAAATGCCCCGCACGACACGCTAGGAACACTCTTGCGCGTTATGCGCGACTTGTGCGACTATGACGCGCATGAGTACACAGGTGGCCGAGATGTGGATACCAACGACGGAGACGTTCGCTGCGCGACTTGCCCTGATCCGCTGGCGGATGGGCTGGAACATGAAGGAGGCGGCCCTGGCGTGCGGGTTCCCGCAGCAGGTCTGGCGAGGGTGGGAGCTACACAACCGCAGCCCTCGACACTTCGCCGAGATCGCGCAGCAGATCAGCGAGCGCACCGGCGTTGACGACTACTGGATCATGACGGGCAAGCAGAATGCCCCCCGGCCCGATGGGCCGGAGGGCATTCATGATGGTGTGCGCCCGAAGGGATTCGAACCCCCAACCTTCTGATCCGTAGTCAGATGCTCTATCCGTTGAGCTACGGGCGCGTGGCCCGCCGTGCTGAGGCTCCGGAATCGGAGGTGACAACGGCGAACGGGCCGGATAGAACCATACACCGGGGCCGGGTTCACGCCCAAATCCGGGGGTGGCCGGCGATGGCCGCGGGGTGCGTGATCGGGCGTCACACGTCTATACCGGTCTACGTGACCTGGATCACGACCCACTACGCTCGCCCCAGCGGCGGCGTGTCGGTGGCCCGGTCTCGGTCCACCGACGCTCGTCCGTCGGGGGGAGCACGTGAAGCGTCCCCCTACGATGAGGTCACCCCAGATCCCAACGAAGGGAAACGCCATGGCCGGTACGGTTCAGGACACGAGCACGACGAGTCCGAACGGCGGGAACGCCGCCGTCAGGGACGCGCTCGAGAACGCGCCGACCACGCACGCCCGGCTGCTGGCCTGGGTCCGCGAGGTCGCCGACCTGACGGAGCCGGACGCGGTGGTGTGGGTCGACGGCAGTGAGGCCGAGTGGACCCGGCTGACCGACGGGATGGTCGAGTCCGGCACCTTCGTCCGGCTGGCCGAGGACAAGTTCCCCAACTCCTTCGCGGCGTTCTCCGATCCCGAGGATGTGGCCCGCGTCGAGGAGCAGACGTTCATCTGCTCGAAGGAGGAGCGCGGCTCCGGGCCGACCAACAACTGGATGGACCCCGAGGAGATGAAGGCCACCCTGCGCGGCCTCTACCGGGGCAGCATGCACGGGCGCACCATGTACGTCATCCCCTTCGTGATGGGCAGCCTCGACGCGACGGACCCCAAGTTCGGCGTCGAGCTCACCGACAGCCCCTACGTCGTCTGCTCGATGCGGATCATGGCGACGATCGGCTCCGCGGTCCTGGAGAAGATGACGGCGACGGACGCGTTCTTCGTCGAGGCGCTGCACTCGGTCGGCTTCCCGCTCGACGACGGGCAGACCGACGTCCCGTGGCCCTGCAACGAGACCAAGTACATCGTCCAGTTCCCCGAGGACCGGGCCATCTGGTCCTACGGGTCCGGCTACGGCGGCAACGCGCTGCTGGGCAAGAAGTGCTACGCGCTGCGCATCGCGTCGGCCATCGCGCACGACGAGGGCTGGCTCGCCGAGCACATGCTCGTCCTGAAGATCACCGACCCGCAGCAGCGCGCGCACTACGTGGCCGGCGCCTTCCCGTCCGCCTGCGGCAAGACGAACTTCGCCATGATCGAGCCGACCGTCGAGGGCTGGAAGGCCGAGATGGTGGGCGACGACATCGCCTGGATGCGGTTCGACGACGCCGGCACTCTGCGGGTGGTCAACCCCGAGGCCGGGCTGTTCGGCGTCGCGCCCGGCACCGGTTGGTCGACGAACCCGAACGCGATGCGCGCCGTCGCCAAGGGCAACACGATCTTCACCAACGTGGCTCTGACCGACGACGGCGGCGTCTGGTGGGAGGGCATGACCGACGAGGTGCCCGCACACCTGACCGACTGGCGCGGCCGGTCCTGGACGCCGGGGTCCAAGAACCCCGCGGCGCACCCGAACTCGCGCTTCTGCACGCCGATCAAGCAGGTCGACATCCTCGCGCCCGAGTACGACGACCCGGACGGCGTGCCCCTGTCGGCGATCATCTTCGGTGGCCGGCGCAAGACGACGGTGCCGCTGGTGCACGAGTCCTTCGACTGGGAGCACGGCGTCTTCGAGGGTGCGACGCTCTCCTCCGAGACGACGGCCGCGGCCTCCGGGGCCGTCGGTGTCGTGCGTCGCGACCCGATGGCGATGCTGCCGTTCATCGGCTACAACGCCGGCGACTACCTTGCGCACTGGGTGAAGCTCGGCAAGGCGCATCCGGGCAAGATGCCGAAGATCTTCTACGTCAACTGGTTCCGGCGGGACCGGGACGGGAAGTTCGCATGGCCCGGCTTCGGGGAGAACTCTCGGGTGCTCAAGTGGATCGTCGGCCGGCTCGAAGGAGAGGCCTCGGGTGAGCAGACGCCGATCGGCATCGTGCCCCGGCCCGAGGATCTGGACCTGACCGGCCTGGACATCTCGGAGCAGCAGCTCGGCGATGCGCTGAAGGTCGACGTCGACGAGTGGGTCCGGGAGCTGCCGGGCATCCACCAGTGGTTCAACGTGCTGCACGACACCCTGCCCCCGGAGATGATCCGGCAGTACCACCGCCTGGAGGTCCGCCTGGAGGTGTGACGCCTCACCGGCTCACCGCGGCGGCCTTCCCCTCGGGGAGGCCGCCGCTGTCGTGTCCGGCGTCATCCGCCCCCGTCCGGGGGGCGGCTGGTGCCGGCACGATCGAGGTCGGACGTCGTGCGGTCGCCGCCCATCCAGGATTCTCGGGGCAGCGCCAACGTGAGTCGTGTCGCCGCCGGGACTCCCGGGACGGCGCCGAAGCGACTCGTGTCGCCGCCATCGGGACCGTTGTTGCCGTCGGCGCGGCTTGTTCGCGGCTCAACGGTGACAACGGTCCCGACGGCGAGTGATTCGACGGCGGGTGCCCCGTTCAGCTGACCAGGCGGCGTGTCACGGCTCCCCGGTCCGTGTGCCCGCGGTTGTCCACAGGCTGAGCTGTCCTCTGTCCGCGTGCACTCGGGGACTGGGACAGTGGCGCCATGCGAGAACGCCGGCCGGTCCCTTCTGCGTCCGATCTCGGGCTGCGCTCGTCGAGGTCACTCGAACGGTCGGGCTACTCACCCGGACGAGTGGGGCGGTTGGTGGAGAGCGGGATCCTGCGCCGGGTGCGGCGGGGTTGGTACATCGCCGACGAGCGGTGGCAACGGCTGAGCCCCGAGCACCGCTATCTCGTCCGTGTCTATGCCGTCGGGCTGCCCCTGTCCGAGTCGACGGTGGTCAGCCACGAATCGGCCGCCGTCCTGTCTGGGCTCGACCTCCTGGCCATCCCTCCAGACGTCCATCTCCGGCCCGCAGCCGAACACGGAGGGCGCGGTCCGCGCCGTGGCGTCGTCCACCACCGGAACGCCGTCACGCTGAGTGACGATCGGACCATCCATGGCGTCCGGGTCGCCGGTCTGGAGGACGTGGTGCGCGACGTCGCCGGCACCCTCACCCACCGCGGCGCTCTCGTCATCGCCGACCAGGCGGCCGCGCAGGGCCTGGACACCGACGTCCTCCGGTCCTGGATCGCTGACAACCCGGGGCGGCACGGCGTGCGCCGTCTCGCTCTCGTCATCGATCGGCTGGACCCGGCCGCCGAGTCCGCAGGAGAGACCCTGACCCGGGTACTCCTGCACGAGTGGGCAGTGCCCCTCCCGGTCAGCCAGTGCTGGATCCCGACGGCCATCGGAGCCCACCGGGTGGACTTCGCGTGGCCGGGTCTCCGCGTCGTCCTCGAATTCGACGGGCGCGGGAAGTACTTCGACTACCGGCCGACCGCCAAGGCCCTCTACGAGGAGCGACGTCGGGAGAAGGCCCTGGTCAACGCCGGCTGGCGCGTCATCCGCATTGGCTGGTCGGACGTGACGCGCGACTGCGAAGCGCTGCGCCGGCTGCTGTTCAGCGCGCTGGCGGCTCCCGCGGCCTGACTCGGTCCGACGGCATGTCGCGCTGACGGTGATCGGGACCGATCTTGCTACTGCGCCGGGAACAACCTGCGCCAACGGCAACGACGGTCCCGATGGTGCCGGAGGGGGAGCGGAGGCGGTCGGCGCCTCGTCCGTTGTCGTGGCCGGATCCGTCTGACGACTCGGCTCGACGACGTGTCGCGCGAACGGTGATCGGGACCGCTCTTGCTACTGCGCCGGGAAGAATCTGCGCCAACGGCAACAACGGTCCCGATCACGCCCGAGGGACGGACCGGCACGACCCGCCGGAGGCGGCTACGCCCGGACGAGGGCGAGGACCCGGTCCCGGACCTGCTCCATCAGCGCCCGGTCCGCGGCCTCCCCGTTGTACCGCAGGAACGGCTCGGTGTTCGAGGGCCGCAGGTTGAACCACCAGGAGCCGTCGGCCGCGCTGAACGTGGTGCCGTCGAGCTCGTCGACGGTGACGTCGTCGCCGGCCAGGTCCGCCCGCACCCGGTCCACGGCGCCGGCCTTGTCCTCGACCGTCGAGTTGATCTCCCCGGAGGAGACGTACGGCTCGTACTCGGCGCCGAGCTCGGAGAGCGGCCGGTCCTGCTCGCCCAGCGCCGCCAGGACGTGCATCGCGGCGAGCATGCCGGTGTCGGCGTTGAAGAAGTCGCGGAAGTAGTAGTGCGCCGAGTGCTCACCGCCGAAGACGGCGCCCTCGGACGCCATCACCGCCTTGATGAACGAGTGCCCCACGCGGGTGCGCACCGGCCGGCCGCCCTCCCGCTCCACCAGTTCGGGCACCGCCCGGGAGGCGATGAGGTTGTGGATGATGACGGGGTGCTCCTCCCCGGCGGCCTGCGCGCGAGCGATCTCCCGCCTCGCCACCAGGCCCGTGACCGCGGACGGCGAGACGGGCGCGCCCGTCTCGTCGATCACGAAACAGCGGTCGGCGTCGCCGTCGAAGGCCAGGCCCAGGTCCGCGCCGTGGTCGACGACGGCGGCCTGCAGGTCGGCCAGGTTCTCCGGCTCGAGCGGGTTGGCCGGGTGGTTCGGGAAGCTGCCGTCCAGTTCGAAGTACAGCGGGACGAGCGTCAGGGGCAGGGCGGGGAGCATCGCGTCGCCGAGCACCGCCGGCGTCGTCATCCCGGCCATCCCGTTGCCCGCGTCGACCACGACCTTCAACGGCCGGATGCCGCTCAGGTCCACGAGGGAGCGCAGGTACGCCGCGTAGTCGGGGAGCACGTCGCTCAGGCCGATGACGCCGCGGCGCTCGACCGCCTCGACGGTACCCGCGACGAGGTACTGCTCGGCGGCCTGGCGGATCTCGGTCAGCCCCGACTCGGAGGAGACGGGGACGGCGCCCGCGCGGGACATCTTGATGCCGTTGTACTCGGCCGGGTTGTGCGAGGCGGTGAACGTGACGCCGGCGGCGTTCAGGGTGCCGGAGGCGAAGTAGAGCTCGTCCGTGGAGATCAGATCCAGCAGCTGCACGTCGGCGCCGCGGGTGGCCGCACCGTCCGCGAAGGCCTTCGCGAAGGCGGGGGAGGAGGGCCGCATGTCGCCGCCGACCAGGACCGTCTGCCCGGTCAGACCGAGGACGTCGACGAAGGCGGCACCCGTGGCGCGCACCGTCTCCTCCGTGATGGTCTCACCGACGATGCCGCGCACGTCGTAGGCCTTGAAGGACGCGGAGAGGTCGATCGTCTCGGGCGTCTGCTGGTTCACGGGAGTCTGCTGGTTCACGCGACAAGGGTAACGAACCGCCGGCGCGGCCGATGGCGCACCCGGTGGACGGGCCGACCCGCGCGTCGGGCTACCGTGGACCGGTGAGCGAGACCGATGACCGCTGAGTTCGCCGGGTACCTGCGGGGCACCCCGGGCTACCGACGCGTCATCGCGGCACTGGCCTGCGCGGGTGTCGTCACGTTCGCCCAGCTCTACTCCCCGCAGGGCGTGCTCCCGCTGATCGCCGCCGACCTGCACATCAGCGCCTCCGACGCCGGCCTGACCATCTCGGCCGCCACCGCCGGGCTCGCCCTCTCCGTCGTCGTCTGGTCCTTCGTGGCCGACCGGTTCGGCCGGGTGCAGACCATGCGCGCCGCCATCGTGCTCGCCACCGCGCTCGGTCTCGCCGTCGCCGTCACACCCGACTACGGGGTCCTGCTGACCCTGCGGGTGCTCGAGGGCGTGGCCCTCGGCGGGGTGCCGGCGCTCGCCGTCGCGTACCTGAACGAGGAGGTCCACCCGTTCCACGCGGCGCTCGCGGCCGGCACGTACGTCGCGGGGACGACGGTCGGCGGCCTGCTCGGGCGGATCGTCGCCGGGCCGGTCGGGGAATGGCTGGGCTGGCGGGCCGGCATGCTGACCGTCTCCGTGCTCGCCGCGATCGCCGCCGTCGGCTTCGTGCTGCTCGCGCCCCGGCCGCGCGGCTTCGTCGCCGTCCGCCGGCGGGACCGGACCGACGGGGTGCTCGCGCTGCTGCTGATGCACCTGCGCAACCCGCGGATGCTCACCGTCTTCGCCCAGGGCATGCTCCTGATGGGCGGATTCGTGGCCATCTACAACTACCTCGGGTTCCGGCTCGAGGGGCCGCCGTGGCTCCTGCCGCACGCGGTGATCAGCGCGATCTTCGTGGCGTATCTCGCGGGCACGATCTCCTCGCCGGCGGCCGGCCGGCTCGCGGCCCGGTTCGGCCGGCGCACCGTGCTGCTCGCCTCGACGGCGGTGATGATCGCAGGCGTGCTGATGACGACGACGCCGTGGCTGCCGGTGATCCTCGCGGGCGTCCTCGTGCTCACGGCCGGCTTCTTCGGGGCGCACTCGATCGCCTCGGGCTGGGCCGGCTTCCAGGCGACGACCGGCCGGGCCCAGGCCACCTCCCTCTACAACCTCGCGTACTACCTGGGGTCCAGCGTCTTCGGCTGGGTGGGCGGCGTCCTGTTCGGCTGGTGGGGCTGGCTCGGGACCGCCGGCCTCGTCGTCGTCCTCGCCGGCCTCGCCGCCGTCCTGGCCGTCGTGGTGCTGCCGAGGGCGGAGGGTCCGGCCCCGGTCACCGCCTGACCACGGATGTCCGGTGTGACGTGGGTGTCGACTCCCCGCTGAGGTCTAAGCTGCCGCTCAGGACGCGAATGCAAGGGAGCACATCGATGGCGCAGCAGTTGCAGACGATCGAGACCCGGATCCCGGGCCGGCTGGACCGGCTGCCGTGGGCGGGCTGGCACTGGATGATCGTCGTCGGGCTGGGGACCGTGTGGATCCTCGATGGCCTCGAGGTCACGATCATCGGCTCGATCAGTGACCGGCTGACCGAGGGCGCCTCCGGGCTCGGCCTGACGCCGGCGGACATCGGACTCGCGGCGGCGATCTACGTGGCCGGAGCCTGTGTGGGCTCGCTCGTGTTCGGGTACCTGACCGACCGCTGGGGCCGGAAGCGCCTGTTCATGATCACGCTGCTGCTCTACCTGGCGGCCACGGTCGCCACCGCGTTCTCGTTCAACCCGATCTTCTTCTTCATCTGCCGCTTCTTCACCGGCGCCGGCATCGGCGGCGAGTACGCCGCGATCAACTCCGCGATCGACGAGCTGATCCCGGCCCGGCACCGCGGCATCGTCGATCTGGCCATCAACGGGTCCTACTGGCTCGGTGCGGCGGCCGGCGCTGTGCTCTCGGTCGTCCTGCTCAATACCCACCTCTTCGCGGCCGACATCGGCTGGCGGCTCGCGTTCGGGCTCGGCGCGGTGCTCGGCCTGGTCATCCTGCTGGTGCGGCGGCACGTGCCCGAGTCGCCCCGGTGGATGTTCATCCACGGCCATGACCGGGACGCCGAGACGCTGGTCGACGACATCGAGCACCGGGTCGAGGGCGAGACCGGGAAGACGCTCGAGCCGGTGCAGCAGTCCCTGACGATCCAGCAGCGGAAGTCGACCGGCTTCGGCACCATCATCAAGGTCGCCTTCGGCCAGTACCCGAAGCGCTCCGTCCTCGGGCTGAGCCTGTTCGTCGGCCAGGCGTTCCTCTACAACGCGGTCTTCTTCACCTACGCGCTCGTGCTCACCAAGCTGCTCGGGGTCTCGGGCGGCGCCGCCCCGTGGTTCCTCGTACCGATCGCCCTGGGCAACTTCGCCGGCCCGCTCGTCCTCGGCCGGCTCTTCGACACCCTGGGCCGCCGCCCCATGATCGCGGGCAGCTACATCGGCTCCGGCGTGCTGCTGGTGGTGACCGCGCTGCTGTTCCAGGCGCAGGTGCTCGACGCCGTCGCCCTGACCGTGTGCTGGTGCATCGTCTTCTTCTTCGCCTCCGCCGGCGCGAGCTCCGCCTACCTGACGGTCAGTGAGATCTTCCCGATGGAGACGCGCGCGATGGCGATCGCCTTCTTCTACGCGGTGGGCACCGGCCTCGGCGGCATCATCGGCCCGCTGCTGTTCGGGAAGTTCGTCGAGCAGGGGATCGGCGCGGTGGCCGTCGGGTACTTCATCGGCGCGGGCCTGATGATCGCCGCGGGCGTGGTGGAGATCTTCCTCGGCGTCGACGCGGCGCGGAAGTCGCTCGAGGACATCGCGGCGCCGGTCTCCTCCCAGCAGCCCGCGGTCCAGGGCCGCTGACGGGCCGCCGCTCGCGCCCCACGACACGACGAAGCCCCGGCACCCCTCAGGGTGCCGGGGCTTCGTCATGCCCGGGTGTGTGACGTCCGGAACGGACGGGCGTCAGTTGAAGTCGGGCCAGGCGCTGCCGCCGGTGCGCAGCGTGCTGTGGTCGCTGTGCGTGGTGCGGAACGCCTCCACCTGCTGCAGGTAGCGCTCGCGGCGGGCGACCGTCCGGCCGGTGGTGGCCGGCTTCAGCAGCCGCGTGAGCAGCGTGGCGCGGGTGCTCGGGGTGGTGGGGCGAACGGTCATGAGGGCGCTGGTGTCGAGGACGCTCATCGGTCTTCTCCTTCGGAGGTAGTGGGGGTGGGGATGACGGGGGGATCGAGAAGGGGGAACACGTTGAGCTGGACCTGGACGGCGCGGGCGTCCTCGGCCGGCTCCCGGTTCCGGTAGGGGGCGATGATCGCCTCCACGGCACGGGTGACCCGGTGGCTGATGCGATCCAGCTCCTCGGCGGTGACCCGGACGTTGGCCGCCTCCAGGACGCTCGCCTCGAACCAGGGGCGCGGGAGTTCCTGCTCCCCGCGCTCCTCGAAGGCGGCGAGCAGGGCGGCGCGATTGCGGCCCCACTCCCGCAGGATCACGTGGGCGGCCTCGACGCCGGCCGGGTTGTCGGCGACGGCGAGCGGGTTGACGTTGATGGACCCGGGCGTGCGCTCCCACCAGCGGTCGCGGGCGTTGCCCCGGTCCGGGACGTCCCGGATGAAGTCGTGCCGCGCCAGCTGGCGCAGGTGGTAGCTGAATGATCCGCTGGTGCCGCCGAGTCGCTCGGCGAGCGAGCTGGCGGTCTGCGGACCGAACTGGCTGAGCGTGTTGAGGATCTGGACCCGGAGCGGGTGGCCGAGGGCCTTGAGGGATTCGACGCCGACGTCCCGCACCGGACCGGCCAGCACGGGCAGGGCGTCGGTGGGAGGGATCTCGGACATGACTCCATCCTAGCTATGCAAAGACTTGTTTGCAAAGATAAGTTTGTGATTTGCGACACCCGGCCCCGGTTCGGTGTTTTGTGCAGGCTGACCGGTTCTGGTTACCCTAGGGAGGCTGGTGACAGCGCTGGAGACGTGCCAGAGCGGCCGAATGGACTTCACTGCTAATGAAGGGTCGGGCTTAAAACTCGACCGGGGGTTCAAATCCCCCCGTCTCCGCGAACGATGTCCGTCAGGACGTCGGTTGCAGCACCGGGAACGGCCCGGACCCCTCGTGGTCCGGGCCGTTCGTCGTTTCCGGGCCCTCGTGTGGATCCGGACTCCTCCTTGGTGCCCGCCCTCGCCGCTCTCTCGCCGTGCCGACGGGGTACTCCGTCGTGCCGACGGGGTACTCCGTCGTGCCGATGGTTGAATCGACAGGGCCGCAACGGCGGCGATCGGATCGAACGGGGGACGCCGATGGCGTGGGTGCGGATCGACGGTGTCGACTGGCAGGTGCTCGACGGTGAGGCCACGGACACGACGGTCGGCTGGACGGTGGCCCACGGACTCCTCGACGAGTCCGCCGAGGACCTGGGTGCCCTGCGGTACGCGGCGGGGCTGCTCCGGCGGGAGCTGGGCCGCCCGGTCGAGATCGCGCCGGGCGACGTCGCCGTGCCCGAGGTCCTCGCACAGGTCGCGGAGACCACGCTGACGGTGACCGTGCGCGGGCGGCGGGACGCGGTCCTGGCCGCCTGGGAGCGGTTGCCCGGGGTGGTCGACGCGCCGGCCGGTCCGACGCCCGCGTCGCCGCCCCTGGAGGACGACGTCGATCCCGTGCCGGTGCGGGTGTCCGTCTGGGGCACCGACGTGGCGGCACGATGCGGCGTCAACGGGCTTGCCCTGACCTGGCTCGGCGTCACGGTGCCCGACGCGCTGAACCGGGGACGGGCGCTGCTGCGCCGGCTCTCGCCATTCGCCGGTGAGGTGCCCGGTGCCTTCTTCACCGACGACGCGGAGCTGCCCGCCCTCCTGGCCGGCAGATTCACCCGCCCGGTCCGGTCCGCGCTGCCGGCCCGCCGGGGCGACGGCGACGCCGTCGCCCGCCCGGGCTCGCTCGAGGCCCCCGAGGGACCCGTCCTGTTCTCCGTCGTCGTGCCACGGGGCCTCGCCGGCCTGGCCGCGGCGGACGTGCTGACGCGTCGCCTGGACGAGACGGTCGAGGAGCTGGTCGGGCCACAGATCCGGGTCGGAACCCAGGTCACCGCGCTGCGGGAGCACCTCATCCTGACGCTGCAGGTGGGCCAGACCCTGACGGCGGACCAGCGGGACCGGGCGATCGGCCGGCTGGTCGTCTCCCCGCTGCCGGTCCCGGACCGCGTCATCGACGAGGCCGTCGTCGCGCGGGCCGAGGCGCCGTCGCCGACGTGGGTGCGCGAGCGGCGCGTGCTCGGTCTGCCGGAGGAGCGGTCGCTCACCGCGAGCGACGTGCGGGCCGCGCTCGGCGTGGCGCTGCGGTCGGTTCACCTGGCCCGGCCCCGCGCGGCCGAGCCGATGCCGGGCTTCGAGCCGCTGACGGCCGAGCTGCCGCAGGAACGTCACCGCACGTTCAGCACCTGGATCGCCCGGCAGCGCGACCCCGGCGTCGCGGACCCCCCGGCGAAGCTGCTGATCGGTGGAACCACGCTCCGCGCCGCCTACCACGGGGAGGTCGGTCCCGGGACCGCCACGGGGGTCAGCCTGGCCGATGCGGTGTTCGTCGTCGAGGACGAGGCCTCCGGCGTGACGGTCGTCGACGCGGCGATGCGCCGGGTGTCCTTCGTCGTGGACACGTTCCAGCGCCGTCGGGCGCTCCGTTCCCTGCTCGACCGCCGGCTGGCGGGGGTGCCGCGAGCGAAGGCGGCGGACGCCGCCCGCGCCGCGGCGATCCGCACCGTGGCGTTCCGTTCGCGTCGCTGGCTGCGCCCTCTGCTCGTCTTCGGGATCCTGATGCTCGCCTTCGTCGGCATCATGGCGATCACGCAGGCGACCGGTGCCTCCGGTCCCGTGCAGTCCCGGGTCTCGGTGGGGGAGAAGGTCACCCTCGGCAACGGGTCCACCGTCACCGTGCGCGACGTCGACAGCGTGCGTGCCGCCGCCCACCGCACGCGCACGACCTTCACCGTGGAGTTCTGCGCGGGCGAGGACAGCCGGGGCAAGGACGTCAGCCCGAGCGTGCAGCAGCGCGTGGGGCCCGGCGACTTCGCCCTCTGGAGCGCCGGGGCCTCCCGGGGCACGAGGGTGCCGGTCGGCTCGGGCGAACTCGGGACGATGACGCTGGCCCGCGGCCAGTGCACGCAGGGGAAGCTGACGTACGACCTCGACGGCGACCTCGGCCAGGCCCGCGTCGCCTACGCCAACGGGTTCAAGGACGACGTGGTCTGGTACCTGCCCTGACGTCGTCGGTCCCGAACACCTCGTCGCGTTCGACGATGTCGACGGTCGGCGCCCTCATCGCGCTCACCGCACGACGACGGCGACCGGCGCCTCCGCGGTGAGGGCACGGCCGCGCCGGTGCACCGCCTCGACCTGCAGCGCCAGCGCCTCGACGTCGCGGGCGTGCCGGTCCGTCGCCTGCGCGATGCGCGGCCGGGCCGTCAGCTCCTCGTGGCGGCGGAAGGCGAGCAGGGTGGTGCGGGCGAGCCGCTCCCGCTCGCTCAGGGCGTGCCGGTCCCGGGTCTGCGCGACCAGCGCGTCGAGGGTGAGGGCGTCCTCCGCGGTGTAGAGCGCGCGGATCCGCCGGCCGACCGCGGCCAGCCGCCGCCTCGTCGACCGCCGGGAACGGATCGCCGCACGCCGCTCGGCGCCGACGGCGTGCGGCAGCACGAGGGCGACGCCGAACGTGGTCGGGATGGACAGGAAGGCCCAGTCGCGGGAGAGCAGCAGCGACCAGACGAGGCCCGAGCCGAGGAGGACGGCGAGCAGGAGCAGCGTCACCCCGACGCTGATGCCCACGGAGGCGAGGGCGTCGCCGTTCACGCTGTTCCGACGATGCCGGGATCGGAGCGCCCCGCGGGAGCGGTCGCGCAGCAGCACGCCGGTCCACCAGTCGGAGAGCGCCCCGACGGTGAGCACCTCGTCGGCCGTCTCACCGTCCCGGTCGAGCAGCACCGCGGTGACCGGGGGCAGCCGCGCCGCGGACCGCGTTGCCGTCACCAGGTGGCGGCGTTCCTGCCGGCCCCGGTAGGTCGGATCGGAGCGCCGGTGCCGGGGGCTGAACCGCGTGACCAGCAGCGCGTCGACGGCCTCGTCCAGGACGTCGGCCACCGCCGCCGTGGCCGTCGCGACGGTGCGCAGGGCGGAGGCCGGGGTGAGGCTGCCCGCACGGACCTCGGCATCGACGGCGAGCAGGGCGCGACGGTGCTCGTCCAGCCGGGCGATGACGGGAGCGGCGGCGGCGCCGACCACCCCGGCCCTCGCGGCCAGGGCGGCGAACTCCTCCGGCGCGCTCAGCACCGGAGCGACGTGCTCGTCCCAGATGCGCTCCCACCCCGGCGCGCGGGTCTGCAGGGAGGCGACGGCGAGCACGGCGAGGCACTCCTGGCGGATGGCCGAAGCCCGGCGGGCGAACTCGGCGGCCGGGGCGCGCAGGGCGGTGGTCCGGGTCGACCGGTCCTCCAGCCGTCCCCGCAGCACCGTCTCCCGCCGGGCGAGGACACGGAGCCGCCGGTCCACCCGCCGGGCGAGGGCGACGACGTCGAGCGGTGTCGGCTCTCGCCCCGCGACGGCCTCGTCACCGGCGGCCTCGTCACCGGCGGCCCGGTCACCGGCGTCGTCCCCGACCGCCCGATCGGCGTGGTCACCGACCGCGTGGCCACCCGTCGCGCCGGTGACCGTGGCGACTGCGAGGTCGAGCTCGTCCAGGTCCAGGGTGATCGCGACGACGTCGCTCGCCCCGGAGGCGAGGGCATGCCGGACCCGGCGCCGGTCCGCGAACGTCAGGCGGCGGGGCGACTGCCTCAGTCGGCGAGGTGCGTCCACAGGAACTGGCTGCTCAGGGCCGCCATCTGCGCCGCCTGCCGGTTGTCCGACGCCGCCGCGTGCCCACCCTCGAGGGCCTCGTAGAACCACACGTCGTCCACGCCCATCGCCTCCATGCGGGCGGCCATCTTCCGGGCCTGCACCGGGCCCACCCGGTCGTCGGACGTGGCGGTGTAGATGAGCGTCGCCGGGTAGTCGGTCCCGGGAACGAGGTTGTGGTACGGCGAGAAGGTGCGGATGAACGCCCACTGCTCGGGATCGTCCGGGTCGCCGTACTCGGCGATCCACGAGTAGCCCGCGGAGAGCTTCGTGTAGCGGCGCATGTCCAGCAGCGGCACCCCACACGAGATGGCGCCGAACAACTGCGGGTAGGTGGTGAGCATGTTGCCGACCAGCAGCCCGCCGTTGGACCCGCCCGAGCAGCCCAGGTGCTCCCGGGTGGTGACGCCCCGGTCGATCAGGTCCTGCGCGACGGCCGCGAAGTCCTCGTAGGCGCGCGGCCGATTCGCCTGGAGGGCGGCGCGGTGCCACGCGGGCCCGTACTCGCCGCCGCCGCGGATGTTCGCGACCACGTAGACCCCGGAACGGCCCGACGTCGTGCGCCTGGTCAGCCAGCTCCGTCCGATCGCGCCGCTGTACGCGGGGGTGCGGGAGATCTCGAAGCCGCCGTACCCGTTGAGCAGTGTCGGGTTGGCACCGTCCAGGACGAGGTCCTTCGGCCCGATCTGGAAGTAGGGCACGCGGGTGCCGTCCGCCGAGACGACGAAGTGCTGCTCGACCTGCAGATCCTCGGCGGCGAAGAACGACGGCGAGGTCTTGACGGTGCGGGCGGGCACGCCCTCGCCGCCGGTGCCGGCACCGGCCAGCCGGCCGCGCTGCAGCGTGGTCGGGGTGAGGAAGCCCGAGACGGTCAGCCAGTAGTCGTCGCCCTCCTCGGGGTCCTCGTCGTCGACCGCCGACGCGCTCACGGTGCTCAGAGCCGGGGCGTCCGGCAGCTCCGTGCCGGTGAAGCCGGCGGCCGGATCGAGGACGACCACCCGGGAGGCGACGTCGGTGAGCAGGGTCAGGATCAGGTGGTTCGCCGTCCAGCTCCAGCCCTGAAGCGACGTGCGCTCGTCCGGGGCGAAGACGACGGTCAGGTCGCGCTGCCCCGCGAGGAAGTCCTCCAGGGGGGCGACGGCCAAGGTGCCGGCCGGGACGGTGGTGCCGTCGTGATTCCAGTCGGTCTGCGGACGGAACAGCAGCCACTGCCGGTGCAGGTCGACGTTGACGTCGTCGGGCACGTCGACGTGCCGCCAGGCGACGGCGGAGCCGTTGTTCGCGTCGCCGTCAGTGTCGTTGTGACCGTCGCTGCTAACGTCGCCGGCGACATGCGTGCGGCTGCGGAAGAAGTCGATGACGTCGACGGCGATGTCCCGCTCGAAGCCGGGCGTGCGGTCGTGGGCGAGGACGGCCATCAGATGTTCCTCGGGCACCTCCCACAGCACGGGCGCCTCGGCGAGGTCCTGCCCGCGGGTGAGCCGCCGGCCGGTGCGCGGGTAGGACGACGTCGTCATCGACCCCGGCCCCACCTCGGTGCCCACGAAGATCGTGTCCGCATCCACCCAGCTGACCTGCGTCTTCGCGGTCGGCAGGTCGAAGCCCTCGGCGACGAACGCCTTGTCCTCGACGTCGAACTCGCGAACCCGCACCGCGTCGCCGCCGTCGGGGGAGAGCTTGACCAGGCCGCGCCGCCAGGGCTCACCCGGCTCGGGCCGGAGCAGGCTCGCGCCGGCGAAGACCCACGGGGTGCCGTCGGCCGCGGCGAGGGCGTCGATGTCGAGCAGCACCTCCCACTCCGGCTGCTCCTGCTGATAGGACGCCCAGGTGGTACGCCGCCACAGGCCGCGCGGGTTCGTCTCGTCCCGCCAGAAGTTGTAGTAGAACGGGCCGCGCTTGGTGACGTCCGGAATCTTCGCGGTGTCGTCCAGGACGGCGAGGATCTGCTCGCGCAACCGGCGGTACGCGTCGGCGTCCAGCGCGGCCTCGGTGCGGGCGTTCTGCTGCTCGGCCCAGGCCAGCGGCTCGGTACCGTGGATGTCCTCGAGCCAGAGGAACTCGTCGGCCGGCTCGACGTCGCCGGCGGTGGGGGAGCCGGTGAGGGTGCTGGTGGGTGCGCTGGTGACGATGCTGGTGGCGCTGGGGGACGGGGTGCTGCCGGCCTGGGGTTCGCTCATGGAGCCATCGTAGGGCGGCCCCCCGACGGCCCGGCCCCGGACCGCGCGGCCGTCCGGCGGCGTCACCTCCGACCGTTCTGTCCTCCGACCATTCTGCCCTCCGTCCCGGCCTCCGACGTCCTGTTCTCCGACGTCCCGACGCCGGCGCGGGGACGACCGATACTGCCCGATAGGCTGATCGGATGGGTCGGTCACGGAAGGTCACGGTCGCCGTCGTCGGCGCCGGGCCCCGTGGTACCTCGGTCCTCGAGCGCCTCCTCGCCCACGCGCGGGCCACCACCGACGTGCGACTGGACGTCCATCTGATCGACCCCTTCCCGCCCGGACCGGGCCGCGTGTGGCGCGCCGAGCAGTCCCGGCTGCCGCTGATGAACACGCCGTCCCTGTTCCCGACCGTGGTGCCCGACGGCGTCCTCGAGGTGCCCGGCGTCGCCGGCACGACCTTCGACGGATGGCGCGAACGGCTGACCGGTCGCGACGGCGGTCGTCCGGGTGCCGATGCCACGGGCGACGGGCGCGTCGGTCCGGCGCAGGATCTGGACTCCGGCGAGTGGGACGAGCTGTGCGCGCTCACCGCCAGCGCCTTCCCCACCCGGCGCCTCTACGGGCGCTATCTCGCCGCGACCCTGGCCGATCTGCGGGCCGCGGCGCCGCCGAACGTGACGGTCACCGAGCACCGGGCCACCGTCACCGCGCTTCGCCGCCACCGCAGCGGCACCGGCACCGGCGCCGGCCTATCGGAGGAGGCCGGGCCGCGCCGGTTCTCCCTCACGCTGAACGCTGGGGACGCGGAGGACGGTGCGACCCGGGAGACCCTCGACGCGGATGCCGTCGTGCTCGCCGTCGGGCACCAGGAGAGCCGGCTCCGGCCGGACCAGGCGCTGCTGCGGGACGCCGCCGCCCCGCACGAGCTGCGCTACCAGCCGCCCGCCATCCCCGCCGACGTCGACCTGACCGACGTGCGGGCCGGGGAACCGGTGCTCGTGCGCGGCTTGGGACTGAACTTCTTCGACCTGATGGCCGAACTGACCGAGGGCCGCGGCGGCGTCTTCGAGCCGTGGCAGGACGGACCGCGGACGCGGTACACGTACCGGCCGTCCGGCCGCGAGCCCGTGCTCCACGCCGCCTCGCGCCGCGGGGTGCCGTACCGGGCCAAGGCGGTGCTGCAGACGTACGTGCCGCGGCGGGTCCGGCTGCGGTTCTTCACCGACGAGGCCGCCCGGTCGCTGCGCCGGGAGGGCGCCACCCTGACGTTCCGGCACGACCTGTGGCCGCTCATGCGGCGTGACGCGCTGTGGGCGTACTACGCGACGATGGCGGAGACGACCCCCACCGATCTGACCGGGGACGGCCCCCGTTTCCTGGCCGAACTCGACGCCCTGCTCACCGAGCCGGCCCGCGGCGACGACCCGGCGTGGGACGAGCGGCTGGGCGAGCTGACCGGCCGCTACGTGCTGGAACACGCCCGGATCAACCCGGACAAGCTGGCCCAGCCCCTCGGACGACGCTCGTGGGAGAGCGCGGACGCGTTCGACGCCGCGGTCCTCGACTACCTGCATGGCGACGCGGCCGGTTCCGCACGCGGCGAGGACGACCCGCTGAAGGTCGCGATCGGCGCGCTGAACGCGGGCCGGTACCTGCTCAAGACGGTGGTCGCCGACGGCGGGATCACCGACGAGTCCTGGCTGCGCGAGCTGCGCGGCTGGTTCGAGCCGTTCGTCGAGGGCCTGGCCAGTGGGCCGCCCGTGCAGCGGATCGAGCAGCTGATCGCCCTCGCCGAGGCCGGCGTCGTGCACTTCCTCGGCCCTGACCCGCAGTTCGGGGTCCAGGAGTCCGGGGACGCCTTCGTCGCGTCCTCGCCGTGGGTGGCCCAGCCGCCGGTGACGGCACGCGTGCTGATCGAGGCGACGGCCCCCGCGAACGCGATCGCCCGCGCCGAGTCGCCGCTGCTGGCCGGGATGCTCACCGACGGGCTGATCCGGCCACGGTCCATGATGGGCGTGACCGGTACCCCGGAGGTGACCTCGGGGATGGACGTGACCCTGCCGCCGTACCGGGCGATCGACGCCGCCGGCCGCACGGTCGACGGACTGTACGTGATCGGGCTGCCGCTCTCCTCGGTGCAGCTGGGAACGGCGATCGCCGCGGAGGCGCACAGTTCCGCCCGGTCCGGCGGCCGCACCCTGTGGGACGCCGACCGGATCGCCGCCGACATCGTCGACGCCGGCGCCCGGCGTTCCTGACAGCGCCACCCCGGAACGGCCCCGCCCCGGAACGCCACGGCACCGTCCTGGAACGCCGCGGCCCACCCTGGAACGACACAGGGGCACCCCGGCGTGAACCGGGATGCCCCTGTGGCGTCGTCAGCGCCGTCGCTCAGTGTCGGCGATCAGCGCTTCCCCGCGACTTTCGCGAATCAGCCGCGGACTCGGCAGATGCCGTAGCGGATCAGATCGGCAAGGTACTTCAGCCAGGCCGTGATCCCGCCCGACGTCGGCGGCGTCGGCGGCACGCACTGCGGCCCGGGCGGCGGGGTGGCCGCCTGGACGGTGACCGGCACCGCGACCGTCGTCGAGGTGGGCGCGGTGACCAGGCGGAGCGTGCCCGCCCCGGCCGCCGCCTTCGCCGGGACCGTCACCGTGACCGTGGCGGAGCCGCCCGTCACCGGGGTGGTGCCGAGCGGCGTCGACGCGCCCTTCGCGTCCGTGAAGGTGGCCGTCACGGCGGTGTTCGCGGGGCTGCCGAGCGACGTCAGGTCCAACGCGGAGAGCGCCACGCTGACGGACGAACCCGCCGTCACCGGCCCGATCGGCAGGCCGGTGGCCTGGACGCCGCGCCGGGCGAAGTCCGGCGAGAGCGGGCTGTTCGCCTTGAGGTAGGCGATCCAGGCGTCCCGGTCGATCAGCCCCGAGTCCCGGGTGTTCGTGCCCTTCGTGAAGGCGGTGAAGTTGTCGCCGCCCTGCGCGAGGAAGCTGAACGTGCCCACCCGGTAGGACCGGGCCGGATCGAGCGGCGCCCCGTTGATCCGCACCGAGGTGACGCGCGAGCCGGCCGGCTGGGCCGGGTCCACCGTGAACGCCACGTTCTTCGAGACGCTCAGCGCCAGGAACGGCCGTGAGTTGCCCGCCGGCTGCCACTGCTGCTCGAGGAGTTCCTTGACCTGGGCGCCGGTGAGTGACGTGGTCCAGAGGTTGTTGACGAACGGCAGCACCGCGTTGGCCTCGGCGTAGGTGATGGTGCCGTCCTGGTTGCCGTCGGCCGACGCGTAGTACAGCTCGTTGCGCAGGCCGCCGGGATTGACGACGCTGATCTCCGCGCCACCGACCGTCGGATCCTTGAGCCGATCCAGCAGGGCGTCCGCGACCAGGTGGCCGAGGGTCGACTCGTTGGCCCGGTCGTCACGCTGGCCGGGGCTGGTCGCGGTTCCGCCGGTGAACGCGGTGGTGATGTCCGCCGTCACCTTGCCGACCGGCTGGCTGCCCACCTCGGTGGCCTTCGCCAGCGCGGCGTCGGTGATCTGCTTGACCTTCGCAACCGCCGGGTAGGTGGCCACCAGCTGGTCCGCCGGCGTCGTCGTGCGCGGCACGTTCCGCACGGTGTACCTGCTGACCGCGGAGGCGGCCGGATCCCACGTCAGCACGATCTGGCCGATGTTCTCCCCGTAGCTGCCGGTCTGCAGGATCGGGCGGGTCTTCCCGGCCTGGCCGGGCACGGGCCCGTCCCACGCGTACTGCTTGTGCGTGTGGCCGGTGAAGATGGCGTTCACCCACGGGCTGGTGTCGGTGACGATCGTCGCGAAGGCGCCGCCGGCGGCGATCTCCTGCTCGAGGGTCGCCTTCTCCGGCGTACCGGCGCCCGCGCCCTCGTGGTACTCGGCCACGATGACGTCGGCGAGCTTCTGCTCGTGCAGCCGGGTGGCAACGCGGTTGACCGCCTCGACCGGGTCCCCGAAGTCGAGGTCGGCGATGCCGCCCGGGCTCACGAGGCTCGGCGTCTCCTGCGTGACGGCGGCGATCACGGCCACCTTCACGCCCTTGACGTCGACGATCCGGTACTCGTCCAGCACCGGGTTCTTCGTGCCCTTGGCGTAGACGTTGGCGCCGAGGTAGGTGAAGTCCGCTGCCGTGCGCACCCGGTCCCGCAGGTCCGCCCAGCCCTGGTCGAACTCGTGGTTGCCGACCGCGGAGGTCTTCAGCCCGAGCGCGTTCAGGACGTCGATGGTCGGCTTGTCCTGCGCCAGCGAGGACGCGAACAGGGAGGCCCCGATGTTGTCACCGGCCGAGAGGAACACGCTCTGACCCGCGGGTGCGGCCGCCTTCAGCTGTTCCACGGTGCCGGCGAAGGCGACGGTATTGCTGTCGATCCGTCCGTGGAAGTCGTTGATGTTCAGGAGGTTGATGTCGGTGGTGGCCGGCGCCGGCGGAGCCGGGTTCAGGCCCACGACGATGGGGTCGTGGTCGCTGGACCGGAAGGCGTCGGGCCGGTAGAAGTTCGTCGCGTTGTAGTTCCACCGGCTGTACTCCAGGGCCACCGACTCGTCCGCGTTGATGTCCCACACGTCGGCGCCGGTCACCGTGGCGTCGGCCGTCGGGGAGGCGAACACGTGGTCGAGGGAGCCGACGGCCCCGCCGAACGCGTAGGTGTGCTTGCCGGTCTTCGCCTCCTGGCTCACGTAACCCGCGCCGAGGATGTGCTGCACCGGGTCCTCCCGGGCGTAGGAGTTGAAGTCGCCGACGAGGAACAGCTTGTCGACACCGGTGTCCTTCTTCCGCGCGTCCGCGAAGGCGAGCAGCGCGTCGGCCTGCTTCGTGCGGGCGGCGTTGTACGCCCCCTGACCGTCGCCGGAGTCGACGTCCGCCCCGGTGGCACCCGAGGCGCCCTTGGACTTGAAGTGGTTGCCGATCACCATGAACCGGCTCGCATCCGGGGCGCCGACCGGCTTGAACACCTGCGAGAGCGGCTCGCGGGCGTTGCTGAACGCGGCCGAGCCGATCAGCATGACCGAGTCGCCGACCGGCTGCACGACGGCCTTCTTGTAGATGAAGGCGGACCGGATGACGTCCTCGTCCGCGATCGGCGGCACGGCGGCGGGCGAGGGCACGAAGGCCCAGGTGTCCGCCCCGGTGCCGGCGTTGAGCGCGGCGACGAGGTTCTTCAGCGCGTCGTCGCGGTCCTTGCCGAACTTGGCCGAGTTCTCGATCTCCTCGAGTGCGACGACGTCGGCCGTCAGCCCGTTGATGGCGGCGATGTGCTTGTCCTGCTGCCGCTTCAAGTTCGCCGCGTCCCACGCGCCGCGGGCGTCGCAGCCGCTGCTGACGGTGACGGGGTTGCCGTCCCGGTCGGTGTACGGCTTGCATCCGGCGAGCGTGTCACCCGTGGTGGTGAAGTAGTTGAGCACGTTGAAGGTCGCGATCTTGACCCCGCCGCCGACGTTCTTCGGGGCGGCCTGCCGCGTGTTGCTGAACGTGGCCGGCTGCACGGTGGCGGCGTTCCCGGCCGTCAGTGCGGTCAGCGGCTGGAACTTCCAGGCGCTGTTCCGGTAGTCGAGGACGACGTCGGTGGTGAAGGTGGCCTTCGCCCCGACCCGGATCGGCTTCTCCGGCGTCAGGTAGGGGAGCGGGATGGCCTTGCTCGCCGCGGCGCCGAGGAAGTTCGTCGTCGCGCCGTCGTCCAGCTTGACGGTCGTCGCCGCGTTGTCGGCGGCGGCGGCCTGCGCGGGAGCTCCGGGGGCGACGGCCGCGGTCGGGTTCAGCAGCGGGGTGGCCCCCGGGGTCAGGCCGATCTCGCCGTACTGGTTGAGGCTGAAGTTGTCCGTGACGGTGAAGTCGCCGGTCGGGGCGATGAGCATGCCCTCGAGGGCTTCCTTCTGCGCCTCATCGGCCGGCAGGCCCACGGCCGCGGCCTTGACCTCGGGGGCGGCCTCGGTCAGCGCGGTGAGGCCGCCGGCCGGGACGGAGAGCTGGGTGAGCCCGAAGTACTCACCGACGGTGCCGGTGACCTCGACGTAGTCGCCGACCTTGACGTCGCCGACGGTCGCGGGGGAGTACACGAAGATCGCGTCCGAGGCCCGGTGTGTGGCGAGGTCGACGTCACCGCCGGTGCCCGCGGTCTGGATGTAGTAGCCGTTGAAGCCGCCCGTCGGGTAGGCCGCGGTGACGCGGCCGCGCGTGGTGACGGTCTGGTTGATCATCCCGCTCGTGGTGCCGGTGCCCTGGATCTGCGCGATCGGGGTGACCTCGGCCGGCTCAGTGGGGCTGCTGGTGGGGCTGGCGGTGGCCGTGGGGCTCGCCGTGGCGGTCGGGCTCGCGGTGGGCGACGCGGTGGCCGTCGGCGATGCGGTCGGGCTCGGCGTCGGGTTCCCGGTCGAGGACCCGGTGTTCTGCGGCGTCACGTCGGCGGACAGGGCGAAGTCGGCGCTGTTGTCGTCGGTGTCCGTTCCGGTGCGGGTCACGGACTTCGGGTCGGTGTTGGCGGCCGGTGCGGCGGACGCCTTCGTCTCGAAGGTGTTCGAGGTGCCGTAGCCGAGGAGATCGACGACGCCGGGCACCTGCTGGGCGCCCGTGACCGAGCCGGTGGGCAGCCCGGTGACCGCGGTCGCCTGGTTGGCCAGGACGAGGGTGCCGGCGGTGCCGGCGAACGAGGTGCCGCCGGTGGCGTCTGCGGTGGGCAGTGCGGCGCCCGTGGTGCCGTTCGAGGAGGTGGCGACGAGGTAGTGGCCCTTCGCCGGGATGCTGCCGCTGAGCGGGATGACGCCGGTCGGGGCGGCGGTGCTGCCGGCCGCGCGGTACTGGACGGACCAGCCGTCCACGCTGACCGCGGTGTCCGCGCCGTTGTACAGCTCGACGAACTTGTTCCGGAACGGGGCGTTGGCGCTGCCGCCGTTGGTGTAGGCCTCACTGATCACGACGCCGGGCGTGCCGGGCGCGGCGGGCGCGTCCACCGCGGACGCGGGGAGGGCGAGCAGCGGAGAGGCGATCAGGGCGGTGGCGAGGGCGGCGCCGACCGCCCCCCGCCGGAGGTTTCGGAGGGCTGGTGGGCTCTGGGTGGGCTTTCTCATGGGTCTCCCGTTCCGGGCCCGGCCGCGGATGAGACGGCCGGGGCGAGTGATGGTGGTGCGATGTGTCCGGACGCTACCGGTGACCTCCGACACAACGGACCGCGACCATCACATCAGGCCCGGGTGAACGGGAGATTGCCCCCGGTGACCGCTGGGTGACGAGGGACGGTGCTCGGCCGGACGAGGCGCTGGCGCGCCCGGCGAGTCCGGGTGATGATGAGGCGGCAGAAGGGGGAATCGTGGAGCTATCGTGGCTGGGCGTCGTCGGCGGACCGCTGCTGGTCTTCCTGGCCGTCGTCACGTACCGGCACCGGGTGCCGATCGTGAGAGTCATGGCCGCGCTCAACAGGCGCCTGGGGTTCCGCGCCAATCAGAGGATGTGGGACCAGGACCTGGACGGTAGCCAGCTCGTGCCGGGGATCTTCGGAGCGATGGCCATGGGATTCGCGGTCACCGTCTCCGGTGTCGTCGGGCTGATCACGTCGTCGGGCTGACCGCCTGACCCGGGCCGGGTCTCTGAGCCCGACCCGATGAGCGGAAGGTGAGGGATTCGAACCCTCGGTACGGGGTCACCGCACACTGGTTTTCAAGACCAGCTCCATCGGCCGCTCGGACAACCTTCCTCGGCGTGCCAGTCTGTCACGGGCACCTGTGCGGCAACAAAGCCGCAGCGCCGGAGCGGGCACAATGGGGCAGATGAAGGCCATCCACCTGCCCACGTTCGGCGGCCCCGAGTCGCTCGTCCTCACCGACCTGCCGGATCCGCAGCCCGCGCCGGGGGACGTCGTCATCGACGTCGCCGCCGCCGGCATCAACCGGGCCGACGTCAACCAGCGCAAGGGCCACTACCCGCCCCCGCCCGGGGAGTCCGAGCTGCCGGGCCTGGAGGTCTCCGGGACCATCAGCGCGATCGGCGACGGCGTGGACGGCTTCGCGGTCGGCGACGAGGTGTGCGCGCTGCTCGCCGGCGGTGGCTACGCCGAGAAGGTGGCCGTGCCCGCCGGTCAGGTGCTGCCGGTCCCCGCCGGGATCGACCTCGTCGACGCGGCCGGCCTGCCCGAGACCGTCGCCACCGTCCACGCCAACCTCTCCCTGCACGCACGACTGCAGCCCGGGGAGACCCTGCTGGTGCACGGCGGCGCCGGCGGCATCGGCACGACGGCGATCCAGCTCGCCACCGCGATGGGCGCGCACGTCTACGTGACCGCGTCCTCGCAGCAGAAGATCGACGCCTCGACGGAGCTCGGCGCCGTCGCCGGGATCGACTACACGACCGAGGACTTCGTCGAGCGCATCGGTGAGCTGACCGACGGGAAGGGCGTCGACGTCATCCTCGACGTCGTCGGCGGCGCGTACCTGGACCGGAACCTGCAGGCGATCGCCTCGAACGGCCGACTCGTCATCATCGCCACCCAGCAGGGCAGTCGCGCCGAGCTGAACATCGGACGCCTGATGGGCAAGCGCGCCTCGGTGATCGGCACGACCCTGCGCGCCCGTCCCCGGCCGGAGAAGGCGCAGATCATCGCCGCCGTCCGGGACGAGGTGTGGCCCCTGATCGAGGCCGGGCGCCTGCGCCCGCTGATCGACCGGCGCTTCCCGCTGGCCGAGGCCGCGGCCGCGCACGAGTACTTCGACTCGGGCAGCCACATCGGCAAGGTCCTGCTCACCACCTGATCCGGGCCTCGTCCTCGTGACGGCCGCCACGTACGGTCGGCGGCCGGGGGTAACCTCGATGAAGGAGCGACGCCGCAGGCCGGGCAGCCTGCGGCGTCTCGCGCTCGCCCATCATCACGCGACACCATCACGAGGACACCGAGGAGAAGGTCATGGGTTCACACCGCAGTGACGCCGACCGCCCCAACGAGGGAGAACGCGCCGACGGCCTCGGCACGCACGGCGACGACCATCAGCTGGACGCGAGCCCCGCGGGCCGGACGGCCACGCTGCAGGCCGACGCCGACCTGCCGCCCGCGGCGGTCGACGCCGAGGTGCTGGAGGCCGAGCACCGGAAGTGGACGCCGGCCAAGATCGCCCTGTGGGTGGCCATCGCCCTGCTCGGCGGTGTCGCCTGGGTGATGCTCGCCCTCGTGCGCGGCGAGACGGTCAACGCGATCTGGTTCGTGTTCGCCGCCGTGGCGACGTACCTGATCGCCTACCGCTTCTACTCCCGGTACATCGAGCGCTGGCTCACGAGGCCGGACGACCGGCGGGCCACCCCGGCCGAGTACAAGGCCAACGGCCGTGACTACATGCCGACGGACCGCCGGGTGCTCTACGGCCACCACTTCGCTGCGATCGCCGGCGCCGGCCCGCTCGTCGGGCCCGTCCTGGCCGCGCAGATGGGCTACCTGCCCGGCACCATCTGGATCGTCGTCGGCGTCGTCCTCGCCGGCGCCGTGCAGGACTACCTGGTCCTCTTCTTCTCCATGCGCCGCGGCGGCCGGTCCCTCGGTCAGATGGCCCGGGATGAGCTCGGTGTGGTCGGCGGCATCGCCGCCCAGGTGGCGACGCTCGTCATCATGGTCATCATCGTGGCGATCCTCGCCCTCGTCGTCGTCAACGCCCTCGGCGAGAGCACGTGGGGCGTCTTCTCCGTCGGCATGACCATCCCGATCGCCCTCTTCATGGGCGTCTATCTGCGCTACCTGCGGCCCGGCCGGGTCACCGAGGTCTCGATCATCGGCTTCGTCCTGCTCATCCTCGCGATCGTCGCCGGCCGCTGGGTCGGCGCGAGCGAGTGGGGCAACGCCCTCTTCCACCTGGACAAGGTGACGCTGGCCTGGATGATCATCATCTACGGCTTCATCGCGGCCGTGCTGCCCGTGTGGCTGCTGCTCGCCCCGCGCGACTACCTCTCGACCTTCATGAAGATCGGCACCATCGCGCTGCTGGCCATCGCGATCATCGTCGTCCGGCCCGAGATCACGGTCCCGGCGTTCAGCGAGTTCGCGAGCAAGGAGAACGGGCCCGTGGTGCCGGGCTCCCTGTTCCCGTTCCTCTTCGTCACGATCGCCTGCGGGGCGCTCTCCGGGTTCCACGCCCTGATCGCCTCCGGCACGACGCCGAAGCTGATCGAGAAGGAGCGCCAGACCCGTCTCATCGGCTACGGCGGCATGCTGATGGAGTCCTTCGTGGCGATCATGGCGCTGGTCGCCGCGATCTCCATCGACCGCGGCATCTACTTCGCGATGAACTCCTCGCCGGCCGCGACCCAGGGCACCGTCGAGGGTGCCGTGGCGTTCGTCAACAGCCTCGGCCTGCAGAACGTCCACCTCACCCCGGACATGCTCACGCAGACCGCCAGTGACGTCGGCGAGCAGAGCATCATCTCCCGCACCGGCGGCGCCCCGACCCTGGCGGTCGGCATGGCCCACATCATGCAGCAGTGGTTCGGCGGCGGCGGGATGATGAGCTTCTGGTACCACTTCGCCATCATGTTCGAGGCGCTGTTCATCCTCACGGCGGTCGACGCCGGCACCCGGGTGGCCCGGTTCATGCTGCAGGACTCCCTGGGCAACGTGATCCCGCGGTTCCGGGACGCCTCCTGGACCGTGGGCTCGTGGATCGCGACGGCGGTCATGGTCGCCGCCTGGGGCGCCATCCTGATCATGGGCGTCACCGACCCGCTCGGCGGCATCAACACCCTGTTCCCGCTGTTCGGCATCGCCAACCAGCTGCTCGCCGCGATCGCCCTGGCGGTGTGCATGGCGATCATCGCCCGGCGCGGCGTCGTCGGGAAACTGTGGGTCGTGGTCGTGCCCCTGACCTTCGCCGCCGTCGTGACGATCACCGCGTCGATGTTCAAGATCTTCTCCCCGGTACCCGCGGTGGGCTACTGGGCGCAGCACGCCGCGTTCCGCGACGCGCTGGCCGCCGGGAAGACGAGCTTCGGCACCGCGAAGACGACCGAGGCGATGGAGGCCGTCGTCCGCAACACCTTCATCCAGGGCACGCTGTCGATCATCTTCGTGACCCTCTCCATCATCGTGATCCTCGCCGCGATCGTGACGACGGTGCGGGCGCTGCGGCACCGCGGTGGCCCGAACACCGAGGACGAGCCGGTCGCCTCCCGCATCTACGCGCCGGCCGGGTTCATCACGACGCCCGCGGAGAAGGCGCTGGAGCAGCGGTGGGCCTCGGTGCCGGCGGAGGCGCAGCCGAAGCGAGTGGGGCACTGATGGCCGGGTCGTCCACCGGCGCCGGCGGCGCTGCCACGGGCGGGCCCGTGGGGTCCGCCCGCCGGCCGCGCGGCTGGTGGGCGACTCTGCGCTGGTACGTCCGCGGCGTGCTGGGCGAGGACGCGTACGACGCCTACGTGGCGCACCGCGGTGCCACCCATCCCGGTGAGACGGTGATGAGTGAACGGGAGTACTGGCGAGCGCGCACCGACTGGCAGGAGAAGAACCCGCAGGGGCGCTGCTGCTGACCATGGCCGGTTTCTTCTCCGGGGCACGCGCCGCCCGTCGCGACGACGCCCGGCTCGGTCGCGGCGTCTGGCGCCGCGCCCACGACCGGTTCCGGCGTGGCCTCGACCGGTATCACCAGGTCATCGAGGAGGTGGCCGACACCAGCACCGCCAACGCCCTCATCCTGGCCGGCGACGAGCTCGCGGATCTGCTGCCCCGGATCCGCGCCGTGTGCGAGGCCGCCCACACGGCTGCCCCGAGCGAGGGCAGCGACATCCCGGCGTCGGCGCACGGCTGGATCTCCGACGTGCACCGGGCGCTGACCCGCAGTGGGAACGCGCTGGCCGCCACCGCCGAGGCGGCGGCCATGGTCCGGCTCGGGGCGGGCAGCATCGATGCCGTGCATCGGCGGGCGGCGAACGTCGTCGAGTTCGTGCAGGCGGCCGAGGAGGCGGTCGCGGCCGGTCCCGGTCGGCTCGAGTGAGCGGCCCGGCCCGGTCGCAACGGACGATCGGGCCGCCTCAGCGGGCGAGCGGCGCCTGCAGCGGATAGTCCTGGTCGTTGAGGATCACCTGTGCGCCCGTGCCCGTCCGCTCGTTGACGACGACGGGGGCGAGCAGGTTGACGGTGGTCCGGTCCGCCCCGGGCGTGGCGACGACGAGCACGCGAGCAGCCTCGCCGGAGGCCAGACCGAGGCCCTCGGCGGCGTCGGTCAGGTCCGGTGCGTACTGCGGCACGTAGACGGACGCGTCCAGCAGGAAGAGGCGCAGGTCGGCGTTCTCCGCGGGCCGCAGGCTGAACAGGCCCGGCGCCCCGGTCACCGCCTCGAGCGTGTAGTCGGTCCAGGGGTCCAGGCCCGGCATCGGCTCCGTGAGGGTGAGCGCGCTCATCGTCCTTCGTCCGTCGTCATCGCAGGAAAGGTCATCGCAGGAAGTCCATCAGGGTCGGCTGCAGGGTCTTGGCGGTCACGGCGAGCGCGGCCTGGTAGCTGGTCTGCTGCACCTGCAGGTCCAGGACGGCGGTGCCGAGGTCGACGTCCTCGAGGGCGGCACGGTCCGATTCCAGGGCGACCTTCGCCGCCTGGTTGGCGTCCTTCGCGGCCTCCAGGGTGGTCAGCCGGGCGCCGGCGTCCGCCCGTGCGGTCCGCAGGGTCGCGCGGGCGGAGTCCAGGTCGTCCAGCCGGGACGCCGTGATGCCGCCGGCTCGCAGTTCCGCGGAGATGGCGTCGAGCGTCGCGAACACCGAGGTCGGGCCGGTGCCGAAGATCGCGGCCCCGTCGGCGTCCACCCGCACGCTCTGGTTCTCCCCGAACCGCCGATGCACCGCGTCGCCGGCGACGCCCGTGAAGGTCGGGGGATTGCCGTCCACGAACGCGGGCTGGTCCGAGGTGCCGGCGAAAAGACTCCGGCCGAGATAGGTGGCGTTCGCCCTGCCGAGCAGGTCCGCCCGGAGCCCGTCGATAACGTCGGCGAGGGCGATCCGGTCGGCCGGGGTACGCGCGGCGTTGAGGCCCTGCTGCACCGCGTCCCGGGCGGAGTCGAGGAACCGGGTCGCGTCCCCGAGAGCGGCGTCGACGCCGGTCAGCCACGCGGTGCCGTTGTCGATGTTGCGTCCGTACTGGGCGTTCGCGGCCACCTCGGCCCGCACCCGCATCGCCTGCGCGGCGCCGGCCGGATCGTCGGAGGGACGGGTGATCCGGCGCAGGGAGGTGGCCGTGTCCTGGGCGTCGGCGAGCCTGGCCTGGGCGGCGGCGAGCTGCCGGGTCGCGGAGGCGGCCATGGTCTGGGTGGTGATGCGGAGGGTCATCGCAGTCCTACGGTACCGGTGCGGTTGATCAGGATGTCGAGCATGTCGTCGATGGTCGTCAGCACTCGCGCCGCCGCCTGATAGGCGTGCTGCGCGGCGAGCAGGGAGACGTTCTCCTCGTCGAGGCTGACGGAGCCCGACGCGGTCTGGGCGGCGCGCGCGGCGCCGGCGGCCGCGGCGGTGATGGTCTGCTGCCCGGTCGCGGAGCGGGCAGCGGTCCCGAGCGTCGCGACGGCGGCGGCCCAGCGGCGGTCGGGGGAGTCCGCGCCGGTGCCCACCCGGGCCACGGCGGCGGCCGCCGACCCGTCCAGCGCACCGGAACCGGGCGCGGCCGTCGCCAGCGCGGACGGGTCCGCGGGCACGACGCTCAGTCCCGCGGCCGCGGGGCGTCCGGGGTCGAGAGCGAAGAAGGCGCCGGCCGGAGAGCCGGCGCGGGTGGTGCCCGCCGCGTGGGCGGTGTTCACGGCGTCGGCCAGTCCGGTGGCGATGCCGTCGAGGGCGGCCGCGGCCTGGGCGATCGCACCGCCGGTGCCGCTGCCGTCGGCGGGGGCGAGCACGCTCAGGGTGCCGGCGAGGCGGCCTCCGGTCAGGGGCACCGGGGTGCCGGGAGCGTCCTGCCAGGCGACGCCCACGGCGGCGGGGCCGGCCATACCGGTGGCCGCGTCGGCGGGTCCGGTGACGACCAGCGTGCGCGCCGCCGTGCCGCTGACCAGCCAGGTCCCGTTCAGGCGGACGGTCATGCCGCCGTCGGCCTCGACCCGCGCGGTCGCCCCCGCGCTCGACGCGAGCTCCTCGGCCAGCCGGGCCCGCTCGTCGATCAGTTCGTTGGCGGCCCCACCGGCACCGGTGGCCGTGCTGATCGCCCGGTTGAGGTCGGCGAGCCGGGACGCGGTCGCGTTGACCTGGGCGACCTGGGAGTCCACACCGGCCCGGCGGTCGGACCACTGGGTGGTGACGGCCGTGCGCGCGGTCTCCAGGCCGGCGGCGACGTCCCGTCCGGCCTGGAGCACGGCGACTCCGGCCCCGGGCTCGTCCGTGTTGGTCGCCAGGACGTCCCACGCGGACCAGAACGCGGTCAGCTTCTGCGAGAGGGCGGTGGGTCCGGGCTCGCCCCAGGCGTCCTCGAGGGAGGTGTACGCGGCCGCGCGGACATCGGCGTACCCGGCGGCGGCGGCGCTGGTGCGCACGCCGGTGTCGAGCAGGACGTCGCCGAGCCGGCTGATGCCGGTCACGGTGACGCCGGCGCCCACGGGGGAGCCGGTGCTGCCGAAGGTGGCGGTGGCCGGCGCGAGGGAGGCCTGCTCCACCCGCTGCCGGGTGTACCCGGGCGTCGCGACGTTGATGATGTTCTGGCCCGTGACCAGCATCGCCTGCTGGGCGGCGTTCAGGCCGCGCTGGGCGAGCTGGAGTCCCGCGAAGCTGCTCATGGTACCTCCCCGGCGGTCAGAGGGTCTGGTCGAGGAACCGGGACAGCGACGACGGCGCCGCGGAACCGGTCGAGTCGTAGGTCCGGGAGGACGGCGCGATGGTGGCCATCGTCTCCTCGGTGGCCCGGGACGCGGCGCGCAGGAACTGCTCGTTGGCGTCGCGCAGCGACCGGATCGCGGCGGTCTGCTCGACCATGGCGGACAGGTGGGAGACGAGGATGTCCTGCCAGGCGCCGTCGGGCGCGACCTCGGCCAGTTCCCGCAGCGTGGATTCCAGGGGAGCGCCCCACTCGGCGGCCAGTGCGGCCACGATCACGGTTCGTTCCAGTCCTGCGACGGCGAGCTGGTCGACGACCTGCTCCACCTCGGCGGTGGCCTGGGGCAGGCGCCGGGTCCGTCCGGCGGTCAGCAGCAGCTGTTCCACCTCCAGGCGGAAGGTCAGCGTGTCCAGCAGCTCGCGTTCCCGCCACAGCTGCGCCGACAGGTCGGTGAACGACATGCCCGGGCGTCTCCTTCGTTCATCGCATCCGGGGGCGTCCGCGGGAACGTCCCGCGTGCGGTCCACCGGCAGGGTGGGGCCGTCGCCGTCTTCGGCTCCGGTACCCATCACTATCGGCGTGGTGGGCCGTGCGGTAAGGCCGGCGGCAGTCGGTTCCGGGCCCGGTGAGGACCTGAAGAGTGAGCCCGGTATTGCCGAAGGCGCCCCCTCACCGTGCACATCATCGGGCGGGCCTATCGTGCGCCCGCTCGTCCAGTCGCCACGCGGTTGTGAGCAGCTTCGCTCGGTGTCGTCCTTTTCGCTTCGCTCGGTGTCGTCAGGCGGCGGGTGGGTTCGCTCCGCCGCGCTGGATCGCTCGGTACACGGTTGAGCGGGCGACACCGAAGAGCTCGGCGATTTCGCTCGTGGTGTGCGTGCCGGCACGGTGCAGCGCGACCAGGTGCTTCTCCTGTGAGACGGAGAGCTTGGGCTTCTTTCCGCGGAGCTTGCCCGCGGCCTTAGCGATCGCCATCCCCTCGCGCGTGCGGGCACGGATGAGGTCGGTTTCGAACTCCGCGACCATCCCGAGGACGTTGAACAGCAGTCGCCCAACGGGATCGGTTGGGTTGTAGACGGAACCTCCGAGGATCAACGTCACGCCCTTGCGCGTCAGCTCGTCGGCGATATCACGAGCGTCGGGGAGTGATCTTGCAAGGCGATCGAGCTTGGTGACGACCAGGACGTCACCTTTGCGGACCGCGGCAAGCGCTTCGCGGAGCCCCGGGCGTTCACGGTTCGTTCCGGTCATGCCGTGGTCGACGTGCACGTTCTCGGGATCGACGCCGAGCGAGTGGAGGCCGTCCCGCTGCGCGGCGAGGTCCTGCCCAGAGGCTGAGACGCGGGCGTATCCGACAAGCATGCGACGACTGTAGCGTTTAGGGCACCTCCACCGGGCATTTTTGCGGGACAGTCTTACGGGAATCTGTGAGCAGCTTCGCTCGGTGGCGTCCTTGCCTTCGCGTCGTGTCGTCTGTCTGCAGTGCGTCACCGACGCCAAGACCAGCGCGACCCGAGGGGCACGGGAGGGGGCACCAGGTCGTGTGGGGTCGGTCGCGGTCGTGGTCGCCGTGATCACGGTCCGATGCTCGCGCCTCTGGTGCTCCGGGGGGGGGATGCCCTGACGGGGCGCCTCTCGGTGTTCGTCAGATATCGAGCTGTATAGCTGACCTGGGCGTGCTTCTCGCTAGGTGACCTCTGCGTCACGCGTGAGAAGGACGTTGGTGGGCTTCGCGGCGATGCGGCTGGCGAGCGAAGTTCACAGCCGCCGCGGGCGGGGCTAGCGGAGGACGCCGAGGGTTCTGGCTTCGGATACTGCTGCGGTGCGCGAGTTCACGCCGAGTCTGGAGAACACGTGCGCGAGGTGTGACTTGACGGTGGCGTCGCTGATGTGGAGTTGTGCTGCCACGTCGATGTTTGACGCGCCTTCGGCGACGAGTCGGAGGACCTCGATCTCGCGGGCGGACAGGCTGACTTGTGGAGCACGCATGCGCGCCATGAGGCGGCCAGCCACCGCGGGTGCGAGGGCGCTTTCGCCAGCGGCGGCGGCGCGTACTGCGGTGAGGAGTTCGTCTGGTGGTGCGTCTTTGAGGAGGTATCCGCTGGCGCCCGCTTCGACGGCGCTGAGGATGTCACCGTCGCTGTCGTAGTTGGTGAGGACGAGGACGTAGGGTGTGGCGTCCTCTGCTCGGATCTGCCGGGTGGCGTCCGCGCCTGTGCGCCCCTGGCCGAACTGCAGGTCCATAAGGACGAGGTCGGGGTTCAGGGTCGCGGCGAGGGCGACCGCTTCCGAGCCATGTCCCCGAGAATCATCCCCGGGGCCGTAGACGCGATCCTCGAAGCCCCTGCCGGCACTTTCAGCCAGACGGTAGTGGGCGCCACCGTAGAACGAAGGAGCACCGATGAGTGATGACCTGATCGGCCCAGCCGCCCCGGAGTACGAACTGAAAGTAGCCGAGGCGTTCCAGCGCACGGACAATGGGGCTCACGAGGGCGACGACCTCCCGGTGCAGATCACCGTGCGCCAGGCCCAGAAGATCGCCGCGATCATGGGAGCAGTCGCCCGCGGCCATTCCGGCTACACCGACGCGCTGCGCGAGGCCTCATGGTTCCTCGACGCCGTGGTGGCCGAAGGCCGGCCGCACACGGTTGTGTCGCGCTCGGCGTCCGAGCTGTGGGCCGTCGTCGACGCCTGGCCCTGGCCCCGACCTGGCAAACCGAAGGACAACGCCGAGTAGACCACCCGGCAGCGTCCGATGTTCCCGCGACGATGAACCCGTGAGAACGAACAAGCGCTACCCCCACCTGCCTGCGCAGAGGGGTGAAGAGCGGGAGCTACGCGCGGCGCGCAAGCGTGGACCGCTGCGCACCCTCGACTCGCTCCAGCTGCGACTACACGCGCAGCCCCTCACGATCGTTCCCGAGCAGGTGACGATATGGGGTCACGCCTGGCTCCAGTTCGGGGATACGAACGTGCGGTGCGTCGTCCGTGTGAAGCGATGGACGGCCGACGCCGTGGGCGTCCAGGTGACGATCGACGGCGACGAGCTGCGGTGCTGGATATGGCAGGGCGCATGCCAGCGAATCTCGGACCCGACCGACGTCTGGTAGCCCTGCCGCAAACGATCGTCTACGGCGGAGCCGCCTCGTGATCGCCGAAGAAGTCGGCGCATCGTTCCGCTACCCACGACGCGCTATCCACGGGACGATCGGCCGTATGAGTACCCCGATCATCGCCATCGTCTGCGCCCTCGGAGTCATTGTTTCACTGGCGCTCGGGCTTCCTGCCAGGCCAGCGCAAGCGGCGCGCAACTCGCCGCTGATTCGCACAGCCGCGTTGGTTGGCACAGGGCCGCGCTGACGACCGCGGTCGTGACGCTTACCCCTTTGCGGTACCGGCTCATCATCAGAACCGCTGTCAACGTCACGATGATAACGAGCACAAGGACGAATGGTGCGACCACCGCAAGCGTGTACAGAGCGTATGCCCTGGGATCGAGCAGCGGACACCCTACCGGCTCGATCGCTACCCATCAACTCAAGGCGAGCCCCTTGACTCGTGGTTCCTGGGGGCGTTCGCTGTGTAGTGATGGGGCCGGCATCGGAGAGCCCTTGCCAGAAACACATCGAGCAACACAATCGGATCGGATTAGACATGAAAGCAGTAGTGTACGAGGGACCCCGTCAGGTCAGCACGAAGGAGGTCCCGGACGCGAAGATCGAGCGACCCACCGATGTCCTGGTCAGGGTAACGACGACGAACATCTGCGGCTCGGACCTCCACATGTACGAGGGGCGGACCTCCTTCGAAGTAGGCCGGACGTTCGGTCACGAGAACATGGGGGAGGTCATCGAAGTCGGTAGTGGCGTGGAGAAGGTCAGGGTCGGAGACCGGGTTGTGCTCCCGTTCAACATCTCGTGCGGATTCTGTAAGAACTGCGAACGCGGCCTGACCAACTACTGCCTCACCACCCAGCCCGAACCATCATTCGCCGGAGCGGCCTATGGGTTCGCCGACATGGGTCCCTATGGCGGTGGCCAAGCGGAGCTGCTCCGCGTGCCTTTCGGTGACCACAACGCGCTGCGTTTGGGCGAGGATGCGGAGGAGAAGGAGAACGACTACGTCATGCTCTCTGACATCTTCCCTACCGGCTACCACGCCACCGAGATGGCCGGCGTGATACCCGGCGACAGCGTTGTGATCGCTGGGGCGGGTCCGGTCGGATTGATGGCCGCCCTGTCCGCGATGATCAAGGGCGCAGCAAAGGTGATGGTGGTCGATCGCCACCCTGACCGGCTCGCGCTGGCCGAGCAGATCGGTGCGATTGCCATCGACGACTCCAAGGTCGACCCCGTGCAGGCTGTGCTGGACGAGACGATGGGGCTCGGAGCTGACCGTGGTTGCGAATGCGTGGGCTACCAGGCCCACGATCCCCAGGGCAACGAGGACACCGCCGCCACGCTGAACATGCTCATCAACTCGGTCCGCTTCACCGGAGGAATCGGCACCGTTGGCGTGTTCATCCCCCAGGACCCGGGGGCCAAGGACGAATTGGCCAAGCAGGGCAAGGCAGCCATCGACTTCGGCACACATTGGCTCAAGGGGCAGACCATGGGAAACGGTCAAGCCCCGATCAAGCGGTACAACCGCCGGCTGCGAGACTTGATCGCGGCCGGCAAGGCGACCCCTTCCTGGATCGTCTCCCACGAAATCTCGCTGGACCAAGCCGCCGATGCCTACAAGAACTTCGACGCCCGGTCCAAAGGCTGGACCAAGGTCCTCATCAAGCCCGGGATGTCGAACGGAAAGAAGGCGAACTGATATGGCCGAGACGCTGCAGGGCAAGAGAGTCGCCATCCTCGCCGCCGACGGGGTCGAGCGAGTCGAGCTCGAGAAGCCCCGTGAGGCGCTGGAGCAGGCCGGTGCACAGACCGAGGTCCTCTCGATCCATGACGGTGAGATTCAGGCCCGTGAGAACGATCTGGATGCAGCAGGCACGTTCACCGTCGACGGGTTGGTCGCCGACGCCTCGGCGGGCGACTACGACGCCCTGCTTCTCCCGGGCGGCACGGTGAACCCCGACCAGCTCCGGGTTGACCCCGACGCCGTCTCCTTCGTCCGCGAGTTCGTCGAGAGCGGCAAGCCCGTTGCGGCGATCTGTCACGGGCCGTGGACGCTGATCGAGGCAGGTGTTGTCGGAGGTCGCACCTTGACGTCCTTCCCGAGCATCCGCACTGACCTGCGGAATGCCGGTGCTGACGTCGTCGACCAGGACGTCGTGGTGGACGGGAATCTGATCACCAGCCGCTCGCCCGATGACCTGCCTGCGTTCTGCGATACGGTCGTGGTGAAATTTGCGAGCAATTCGACCCAGGAAGAGGTGATGCCATGAGCGTGACGAAGGGACTGCTTGTCAGGCTGGAGGCCCTGCCCGGCAAGGAAGACGAGGTCCAGGAATTCCTCGGCATCGGGCGAGGACTCGTCGAGGAGGAACCGGCCACCGTCGCGTGGTTCGCGATCCGTCTCGGCCCGTCCTCCTTCGGGATCTTCGACGTGTTCCCCGATGACGCCGGCCGCGACGCGCACCTGTCTGGCGCGGTTGCGACCGCTCTCGGCGAGCAGACCGGCAAACTGTTCAGCGAGCCGACGATCGAGAAGTTGGACGTCCTGGCCTCGAAGCTCCCCGCCTGAGACCACAGACCGGGAGTACTGGCACAGAAAGGAGGGGTCGCTGCGCGCGGTGACTTCGGGCTTACACAGCCCGCTGACGTCGTGGCAGCGGTCCCTTTTTTTGCGCCCTATCGCTAATCACCAACAGATCGGGGAACCGCGATGACAGGAACTGACGACGGCGTTGCCACGACGCGTGCCCCCGAGGTAGCAGTGATCGGGGGCGGGATCGTCGGTCTGTCGACGGCGTACGCGCTGCGGGAGCAGGGCGTGCCGGTGCGCTTGTATGAGGCTGGTCTGCCCGGGGCGGGTCAGTCCGCAGGCGAGTCGCGGATCTTCCGGCACGCTCACGACGACCCGCGACTCGTCGCTTTCGCGCGCGAAAGCCGTAGGGTGTGGGATGAGTGGGCCGAACACTTCGACGTCGAGCTGGTCTCATCAGACGGTGTCCTGGCGATCGGAGACAGCGCCCTGGCGCGGCTGCGGGTGCTCGACCAGGTCGGCGGCGTGGAAGCGCACGAGATCGACGCGGCCGAGGTCGCCCAGCGGATGCCGCTGCTCGCTGGGTATTCGGGGCCAGCGGTGCTCGACGAGTCGGGCGGCGCGATCCGCACCCGCGCCGCAATCACGGCACTCACGGGTGCCCTCGCAGATGCGGTCACCACCGGTGAGGTCATCTCCATCGATCCCCGCGCCGACGGGACGGTCGAGGTGCGCAGCGTCACCGACCGGGCTGTCTACTCCAAGGTGGTCGTTTGCGCCGGCCGCGAAACCGCCCGTCTGGCACGCAGCGTCGGCCTGTCGCTGCCGGTTCGCCTTGCCGCACACGTCCGGCTGACCTTCGACGTGATAGCCGCCGCCCCGGCACGAGTCGCGTGCCTGCAGGACAGTAGCGGCGTCTTCGGCGAGGTCGGCGTCTACGCGACGCCGCTACCGGGTAACAGCAGCTATTCGGTCGGACTCAGCGACACCGTCGGCGTCCGCGACGACGGAACTTTCATCGACCCGGCGGCGATTCGATCGCTGGACGGACGCGCACGCGAATACGTGACACGGGCGCTGCCCGGTCTCCACCCAGAGCCGCGCGACTTCCTTCACTGCTGGGTGACCGACCTCCCGTGGAGTGAGGACGGCGTGGCCGTGTGGGAGGCAGGCTCTGTCCTTTTTTTGGCTGGTCACAATTTGTTCAAGCAGGCACCTGCGCTGGGTCGCGCTCTTGCCCAGGCTGCGACCGGCGGCGGTCTCCGCACCGAGCTCACGCCCGAAGCGCGCCTCGGCGAGGCCCAGAGCTAGGGCGTGTCTCCCAATCGCGGGGGACCCGCGATTCTGGCCGGCAAACTGTTCAGCGAGCCTACGATCGAGAAATTGGACGTCCTGGCCTCTAAGCTCCCCGCCTGAGACCACGACCTCGTCGAGCGTGCCGCGGTCCGATTCTCACATCGCACAGCGGCACGCTCGTCACATTGGGGCCGCGGTGTTGGCTGCCTGCAGTGCGGCGGTGAGGTAGCCCGCGGAAGCACCGACGCCCTTGTCCGCGACGTGGGCGGGCGTACCAGCTGCAACCACGGTCCCGCTGGCGTCGCCCGCGCCGGGTTCAAGATCGATCACGTGATCGGCCACCGCGATAACGCGCGTGTCCAGCTCCGCGGCGACGGCCGTGTTGCCCGCATCGAGCAGGGATTCGTCCTGGTTAGGGTTCCTCGCAGCGGCGGTCGAACAACGACCACCCACACTTCAATCGTCGGTACGACGCTAGGAACGGTTCCGCGACGTGCTCCAGACTTCCTGGAGCTTTTCCCTCGCCCACACCCGTGCGTCGCTCAGCCGGTACGAAGTTTGTCCGCTGGAAGAGCGACCAACCAAGAACGTGAGCGTCAGCGCTCATCTCACGCCACAACCGCCGGGCGGCGTCGCGCGACGTCCGGTCCAGGAACGCGTGGTCAGCTGCGGCGCCGATGATCTCAGTGAGGTTGAGCGTCGCCGTTGTAGTTCGGATTGAGGTCACATCACCACGGCGTTCGGTCAGCCACCGTCGCTGATCGACGAGGCTTGCACGGTCCGCGGCGTTGAGTGGCGTGCTCTCGAGAAAGCCGTAGTACTTGTCCATCTGTGCGTACATCTCTGTGAGGACGGTCAGACCTCGCTCGCGCAGTCCCGTACGATCCGGTCATGACTTCGTCTGATCCTTCACCCGTCGCCGACGCGCAGGTTCGGGTCTCGGGTGCCCGGGAGCACAACCTGCGGGATGTGGACCTCTCCGTTCCGCGGGACTCGTTAGTGGTGTTCACGGGTGTGTCGGGTTCCGGGAAGTCATCGTTGGCGTTTGGGACGCTGTACGCGGAGTCGCAGCGACGGTATCTGGAGTCGGTGGCGCCGTACGCTCGCCGTCTGATCGACCAGGCGGGCGTTCCCGATGTTGACTCCATCACCGGGATGCCGCCGGCCGTGGCGTTGCAGCAGCAACGTGGAGGACGCAGTGCCCGGTCCACGGTGGGAAGCATCACCACGGTGTCCAGTCTCGTGCGGATGCTGTACTCCCGCGCCGGGGACTATCCGGATGGGCAGCCGATGCTCTACGCGGAGGATTTTTCTGCTAACACGGTGCAGGGGGCCTGCCCGGAGTGTCACGGCATTGGTCGTGTCTACGCGGTGCCCGAGGAGCGGATGGTGCCGGATCCGTCGCTCACGATCCGGGAGCGCGCGATCGCGTCCTGGCCGACGGCATGGCACGGACACCAGCTCCGCGACGTGTTGGTGGCCCTCGGCTATGACGTTGACGTGCCATGGAAAGATCTGCCACGAAAAGACCGGGACTGGATCCTTTACACGGATGAGACCCCGTTCGTTCCGGTCCACTCCCGGTTGACGCTTGCTGAGGCTCGCGCCGCGACCAAGGCCGGGGTCGAGCCGAGCTACTCGGGCACCTTCGTCGGAGCCCGCCGGTATGTGTTGGACACATTCGCGAACTCGAAGAGCGCGTCGATGAAGCGCCGCGTCGCGCAGTACCTCGACGCTGCCCTATGCCCGGTCTGTCACGGGAAGCGGCTGAAGCCTGAAGCGCTCTCGGTCACGTTCGAGGGCCTGGACATCGCGGAGTTCTCGCAGTTGCCGCTTCGAGCGCTTGCTGACATGCTCTCCGACGTGGTTGCGGGAGCGCAACAGGCCGAGACCGTTCCGAATGGTGCTGTGCTGCATGCCAATTCCCGCCGCGCAGCCACGGAGCAGCGCATCGCCGCCGGAGGGTCCGCGCACGCCGCCGCACCCGATGTGCGCCGCACCGCAAACCGTTCGCCGGAGAAGCGCGCCGCTGCGTCCCGGCTCGCTTCCGGGCTGATCGAGCGACTCCGCCCACTGACCGATCTTGGCCTCGGGTATCTGTCGTTAAGTCGAACCACTCCGACCCTGTCGGGTGGCGAGTTGCAACGAATCAGGCTCGCCACACAGCTCAGCTCCGACCTGTTCGGCGTCGTCTATGTCCTCGATGAACCATCCGCAGGCCTTCACCCACAAGACGTGACAGCGCTCCTGAAGATCCTCGACGGGCTCAAGAGAAGCGGAAACAGCCTGTTCGTCGTCGAACACTCCGTCGATGTCATGCGGCACGCGGACTGGCTCGTGGACATCGGCCCCGGCGCGGGCGAGCATGGCGGCCGCGTTCTCTACAGCGGCCCTACCGATGGGCTTGCCGACGTCAAGGACTCAGTGACACGCGGCTACCTCTTCGGTGGCAGTGGACTGCCCCCGCACACCCCTCGCGACCCGCGCGGGTGGCTCCACTTGAAGGACGTGACTCGTAACAACCTGCACGGCGTCTCCATCGACATTCCCCTGGGTGTTTTCACCGCGGTCACCGGAGTCTCGGGTTCCGGCAAGTCGAGCTTGGTCAGCCAGGCGCTCCCGGCTCTCGTCGGCGACCGCCTCGGTGACAGCATTCCGGCGGAGGACGAATCGACCGGCGACGAGCTGCTCCTTGCCGATACCCCAGAGCGGCTCGACGGTGTCCTCGACGGCTCTCTCGAGGGGGTCCGGCGGGTTGTCAACATCGATCAACGACCCATTGGCCGGACCCCCCGATCGAACGTTGCAACATATACGGGCTTGTTCGACCACGTCCGTCGACGCTTCGCTGAGACGCCCGAGGCTCGCTCGCGTGGGTACAAGCCCGGCCGGTTCTCCTTCAATGTCTCCGGCGGCCGCTGCCCCACCTGTGAGGGCGAAGGGTCCGTGATGGTCGAGCTACTCTTCCTCCCATCCGTGTACACCGAATGCCCCGACTGTCACGGGACCCGGTACAAAGCCTCGACCCTCGAGATCACTTGGCGGGAGCGCACCATCGCTGACGTGCTCGCGATGAGCGTTGAGGAAGCCCACCCGTTCTTTGACGGTGAAGACGACATCACCCGCTCACTAGCTGCACTGTCAGACGTGGGTCTCGGATACTTGCGACTCGGACAACCGGCAACCGAGCTCTCTGGAGGTGAGGCACAACGCGTGAAGCTCGCAAGCGAGCTACAGCGCGCACAACGAGGGGACACCTTGTATGTTCTCGACGAACCAACGTCGGGCCTGCACTGCGCTGACGCTGACCGGCTCGTGACGCATCTGCAAACCCTCGTCGACGCAGGAAACACCGTCGTCGCGGTGGAACTTGACATGCGGGTGGTGGCAGCAGCCGACTACGTCATCGACCTCGGACCCGGCGCCGGCGATGATGGCGGCGCAGTCGTCGCCGCTGGAACTCCTGCACAAGTTGCCGAGAACGGCGTCGGCGCGTCCGCGGAATACCTTGCCGCGGCGATCAAACTGATCGTTGCGGCTACCTGAGGGGACTGGTGCACCGATAGGTGACACCTCGTCTGTGGCGTCGTGTGGCGTTGCAGGGAAGGATGTGCACCATGCCCGCTCCCTATCCCCAGGAGTTCCGCGACGATGTGGTTCGTGTCGCGCGGAGCCGTGAGCCCGGTCAGAAGCTCGCCGAGATCGCCAAGGACTTCGGGATCTCCGAGTCCTGTCTGACGAACTGGATGCGTCAGGCCGATGTCGAGGACGGTGCCCGGCCCGGGAAGACCCGCGAGGAGTCGACCGAGCTGCGTGAGCTTCGCCGCCGTAACCGGCTGCTCGAGCAGGAGAACGAGGTGCTGCGCCGGGCTGCGGCGTACCTGTCCCAGGCGAACCTGCCGGGAAAAGGTTCTACCCGCTCGTGACCGAGCTCGCCGCTGACCGGATCCCGGTCGCGGTGTCCTTGCGGGTCCTCAAGCTCACCCGAGCCCCGTACTACCGGTGGCTCAAACAGCAGATCACCGACACCGATCTCGCCGCGGCGTACCGGGCGAACGCCCTGGTCGACGCCCACCGGGACGACCCCGAGTTCGGATACCGGTTCCTCGCCGCAGAAGCCGCCACCGCCGGCCAGGTGATGTGTGAACGGACGGCGTGGCGGATCTGCTCGGACAACGCCTGGTGGTCCGCGTTCGGCAAGAAACGCGGCAAGAACGGCAAGCGGCCGGGCCTGCCGGTCCACGATGACCTCGTCCAACGCGAATTCACCGCCGAGCGACCGAATCAGCTGTGGCTGACCGACATCACCGAGCACGCCACCGCGGAGGGCAAGCTGTACCTCTGTGCTATCAAGGACGCGTGCTCGGGCCGGATCGTGGGCTACTCCATCGACGAGCGGATGCAGTCCCGGCTCGCCGTCCGGGCCCTGCAGAACGCGGTCGCCCGCCGAGGGGATGTCACCGGCTGCATCGTGCACTCAGACCGCGGGTCTCAATTCCGATCGCGCCGTTTCGTGCACGCCCTGAACCACCACGGCCTGGTCGGATCCATGGGCCGCGTCGGGGCCGCCGGGGACAACGCCGCCATGGAATCCTTCTTCGCCCTGCTGCAGAAGAACGTCCTCAACCGAGGCCGCTGGGCCACCCGGCAGCAGCTCCGGATCACGATCGTGACCTGGATCGAAGCCACCTACCACCGGCGCCGCCGACAAGCCCGCCTCGGCCGATTGACACCCCTCGAATACGAGACCATCATCAACACCGCTGCCACCCCCGCAGCATGAAACCCCCACTGTCACCTATCGGTGCAGCAGTCCCGAGCAGAAGAGCCGACGCTTGACAACCGATGACCCGGTACGCAGTCACAAGAGCACTGAGCAGCCAAACTTGCCACAGGCGAATCAAGTGTGTACACACCTCAGGGATCGGCTACCGGTCGTCTGCGCCGATGAACGCCCAAGGTCAGTGGAGGGCGGCTTTCCACGCCTCGAGCCAGGGGATGACGTCGCGCAGGTCCTTCGTGTCAACGGCAGCGGGCGCGGCCGCCCGAGCCGCGGCGCCGGCGATCAGAGCGAGTGATGTCGGCACGGCGGCGAACAGCGGAAGGTCGGACCGACTATCACCGATCGCACAGCAGTGATCGATCGAGACGCCGTGCTCCGCCGCGAACTGGAGGGCGCGATCTCGCTTGTCGTACTCGTGAAGTGCTCCGCCACGGTGCCGTCGTAGTCGCTCCCGACGACACGCACTCGGGGCCCGCCGTTCGCGGTGAGTCCGTGACGTTTCAGTTGAGTCCCGCATAGTGGTGTAGCGCGGTGGGCCGTGACGTCGTTGCGGACGTGGGCGCGGCCACCGTGTGATCCTTCGAGTTCACCTTCCACAGCTCTCTCGAATGGAGTCATCACGATGACCCCTGCCCATATTGTCGACCCTGCCGGCCTGCTCGGCGAAGCCCTGTCCGAAGCGTCCCCGAACCGGATGCGCCACCTGCTGCAGACCATGATCACCGCCCTGCTCTCCGCCGACGCGGACGCGGTGGTCGGAGCCGAGTGGGGTCGGCCGTCCCCTGAGCGGACCGCTCAGCGCAACGGGTACCGGCACCGGGACCTGGACACCCGGGTCGGGACCATCGACGTGGCCGTGCCGAAGCTGCGCTCCGGGACGTACTTCCCGGGGTGGCTGCTGGAGCGGCGCAAGCGGGCCGAGACCGCGCTGATCACCGTCGTGGCGGACTGCTACCTCGCCGGGGTTTCGACACGGCGGATGCCTCCCCCGCTGCGCGCTTCGCGCTGATCGCAGCGGGAGGCACTCCCAAGCTCGTCAAGACCCTCGGCCTCAACGCCCTGTCCAAGTCGCGGGTCTCCCGGATGGCCACCGAGCTGGACGAGCACGTCGACCAGTTCCGCCACCGACCCCTGGGCGAGGCCGGCCCGTTCACGTTCGTGGCCGCCGACGCATTGACCAGGAAAGTCCGCGAAGGCTGAACCGCCCCGGGTTTAGTGGAGGGCGGGTTCTCCCAGCGCCGGGTGGTGCTGGGGATTGTTCTGACGGTAGTAGTCGTTCTCCGCCTCGATGGGCGTGCGGTAGCCGATCGATGAGTGCAGCCGGTTCTCGTTGAACCAGTGCACCCAGAACAGCGTGGCGAGTTCGAGGTGGTCGGCGGTGCGGAACGGGCCGTCGATCTTGACACACTCGGTCTTGTAGAGCCCGATCGTCGACTCGGCCAGGGCGTTGTCGTACGAGTCGTCGACGGTCCCGATCGAGGCGACAGCGCCGACGTCTGCGAGCCGCTCGGCGTAGCGCAGCGCCGTGTACTGCGACCCGGCATCGGAGTGCTGGACCAGCCCGGTGACGTCCTGACCGGCCCGGTCCCGCACCCAGAGCGCCATCTCCAGGGCATCCAGGGGCAGGTCGGTGGGCATCCGGTCCATGGTCCGCCATCCCACGATCCGACGGGAGTGCACGTCAGTGACGAACGCGGTGAACGCCATCCCCCACCACGTCGGCACGTAGGTGAAGTCGACCACCCAGAGCCGGTTCGGCCGGTCCGCGGTGAAGTCCCGCTGCACATGGTCCGGAGGCCGCGGGGATGACGCGTCCGGGCGGGTGGTGACGAACTGCTTGCCCCGGCGGGCACCGCGAAACGCCTGCTGGCGCATGAGCCGTTCGACCGTGCACCGGGCCACGGTGATCCCCTCCCGGGCCAGCAGCCGCCACACCGCGCGGGCACCGCTGACCCCACGCCCCAGGCTGCGGTCCCAGAACACTCGTTCGATCTGGACGACCAGCTCAGTGTCGGCGATCGCCCGTGCGGAGACGGGACGTGTCTTGAGGGCGTAGAACCCGGACGGGGCGATCGGCACGCCGTGCTCGGTGAGCACCCGGCAGATCGGCTCGACCGGCGAACCGGGCCCGGTGCTCGTCGATGAACTGGACTACCACGGCAGTCGCGGGTCGAGCTCCCGCGCGGAGAACGAGGAGGCCGCCAACAAGATCTCGTTCGCGCGTTTGAGCTCACGCACTTCCGCCTCCATCGACTTGATCCGGACCGGGTCGCTGGTGGTCGTGCCCGGGCGTTCACCCGCTTCGATCGCGGCCTGCTTGGACCAGCCCCGCAACGTGTCCGGATTCACCCCGGTACGCTGACCGACCCGGATCACCGCCGCGTTCAGCGACAGCTCCGGGTCTTCCCTACGGGCCTCGACCACGAGCCGCATGGCTCGTTCCCGCAACTCCTGCGGATACTTCCTCGGTGCCGGCATGATCGTCATCCTCTCGGGGAATCAGACCCTCCACCAGACCCGGGGCGGTTCACCTATTGACGTACTCACCTTTCGGCCCTTTCCTTGGCGCCGCACCGCAGGTGCCCATATCGGACCGCGGATCGCTTGCTCGGGACCGCCGCGTGGCGTCCCGAGCAAGCGCCCGATGGTGCGGGAGGGGTCTAGGCGGGTGCGCCTTCGAGGCCGGAGGCCTCGGCGTCGGAGGCCTCCGGGATGCGCATCTCGAAGGTCTCGGTGATCGAGGTGTAGTCGTAGTAACCCATCCGGGCGAGGGGCCTGATACGGGGGATGTCCAGCTTCCCATCCGCGGTGATCACCTCGTCGTTGATGTGGATCCGTTCGACCTGGGCGAAGACGATGTCGATGGTGCCCACGTTGGAGTTGCCGGACATGCGGTGGGTGGAGAGGTAGCGACACTCGAAGTGGACGGGGCTTTCGGCCACCATCGGGGTCGGGGAGAGCTCGGCGTAGGAGCGGGTGACGCCGGCGCGATCGAATTCGCTCACCTCCGGGGGTAGGGCCATGGCGCTGATGTTGACCGCCTCGCGGAGGTCGTAGGTAGCCATGTTCCACACGAACCAGCCGGTCTGTTCGGCGTTGAGCACGCTATCCTTGCGCCGCCCGTCCGGGTACTGGTTGGCCGAGAACATCACCATCGGGGGGTCGAAGGTGAGGTTCTGCCATTGGCTGTAGGGGGCCAGGTTCTCCACGCCGTCCGGGCTGACGCTGGAGATCCAGCCGATCGGGCGGGGCACGGTGCAGCTCTTGAAGGGCGAGTAGGGCAGTGGGCTGCGGTCGGTGGAGGGGTCGTACTTCACGGGGTCTCCTTGGTGGTGTTGGTGCGGACGTCCGCCGGGGTGGCTCCTTGGCCAGTGGACGTGCTGGTGGGGGTGATGGATGCGCCGGCGGTGGCGAGGGTGCGGGCGTGGTCCACGTCGTGTGTCATTGATCGGCGGACACGCCCGGAGAGCGCCCAGTACACGCCGCCGGCGACGATGATGCCGATGATCCAGGCGATCTCAGCGCCGCCGAAGAGCTGGGCCACGGGCCCGACGTACAGGCTGCTGTTCATGAAGGGGATCTGGATGAGCACGCCCAGGATGTAGGCGAGGAAGGCGCCGCCGTTGATCCGTCCGTACTCGCCGTCGCGGTCGAACAGGGCGGTGATGCTGTATCGCTCCTTGCGGACCAGGTAGTAGTCGACCAGGTTGATCGCCGACCACGGGGTCATGAAGTACAGGAGGAACAGCAGGAAGTCGGTGAACGCGCTGAGGAAGTTATCGGTCGCGGCTAGCGCGATCGCCAGCGAGATGACCGAGATGATCAGGACGTAGACGGTGCGCGCCCGGGGTCCGACCCGGTTCTGCCCGACGAGGCTGGTGATGATGGTCGCCACTGACATGTACCCGCCGTAGGAGCTCAGGGTGTTACCCGTGAGCTTGCCGCAGATCACCGCCAGCAGAACGATCGGCCACAGCGCACCGCCCAGGCCGGCAAGATAGCCGACCTGATCGTGGCCGAATGCGGCCCCACCCAGGGCCGCGGCCAGGGCTCCGAGGGTCATCGCCAGCGACCCGCCGATCACGCTGCCGGCGAAGGTCCACCCGATCGTCGACCGCTTCGGCGTGTCGGCGGGCAGGTACCGCGAGTAGTCGGCGATGTAGGGGCCGAAGGTCAGCTGCCACGACGCCGACAGGGAGATGCCGAGGACGAAGGTCGCGACGTCGAACGCGGGCTCCCCAGCCACCTGGCCGATGCGCCCGTCGGACAAGATTCGGATCAGCAGCCCGACGAAGACCACGAAGCTCAGCGCGGCAGCGAAATGGGAGAAGCGGTGAATGTAGCGGTAGCCGACCACGGCCAGCACCGTGGACAGCACAGCGAACACCGCCGACCCGAGTTGGTGAGGGATCCCCACCAGCGTGCCGATCGCCTGACCCCCCAGCACCAGGCCGGTGGCGTAGAAGCCGATGTAGATCATCAGCGCGAGGATCAGCGGGAGGATCGCCCCGTAGTAGCCGAACTGCGCCCGGCTCTGGATCATCTGCGGCACCCCCAGCCGCGGCCCCTGCGCCGAGTGCAGCGCGGTCACGAACCCGCCCACCGCGTTGCCGATGATGATCGCCGGAATCGACCAGAGGGCGCTGTTGCCAAGGATCACGAACAACGCACCGGTCACCACGGCGGTGATGGAGGTGTTGGCCGCAAACCACACGAACAGCAAGCTGCGCGGGTGACCGTACCGTTCGTCCGCCGGGATGAAATCGATGGAGCGTTGCTCCAGGGCGGCTGCCTTCGCCATGATGACCTCGATCGAGTGAGTGGCCAGGATCACACCAGTATGCAGCCGGTATATCGGTTGCGCAAGGGTTCGCAGCTAGGGTGATGGCATGCCACCGCAACGCCGAACTCCTCTGACCACGATCCCCGACCGTGGCACAGCCATTCCGCTCGGCTTCCCGGGCGGCCTCTGATGCTGCAGGGAAAAGCCGCGCTGGCGTATGAGCAGATCGAGCGGCTCATCGTCGTGGAAGACGTCGCCCCCGGAGCCCTGGTGTCGGAATCGGTGCTGATGGAAAAGACTGGCCTCGGACGGACCCCGGTGCGAGAAGCACTGCAACAGCTAGCGCGCAACCGCATGGTGGAAGTGCACCCGAACAAGGGCGTCCTCGTCCCACCCGCGTCGGTCGAGGCCCAGTTGCGCATGCTCGAACTGCGGCGCGCTCTGGAAGCACTGACCGTCCGACTCGCCTGCAAGAGAGCAACTCCGGCGGATCATGACCGGATGACGGCCATGATCGAAAGACTGGACTCCGAGACCTTCACCCTGAGCACTTACCTCGACACCGTTACCACCACCCACCACCTACTGGTCGCGGCCTGCCACAACGAATACGTGGAGGACGCGATGGCCCCTCTGCAGGGACTGTCCCGCCGCTTCTGGCACGCGCACGTCCGCGACGTGCAGGCCGAGATCCAACGAGGGTCGTTACTGCACGCAGACATTCTCCGCGCCGTCACCGCCCGCGATCCGGATGGAGCGGAACAGGCGTCACACGCGCTCATCGACTATCTCGTCGCCTTCTCGTTCGCCACGATCAATCAGGAAACTGGCTCGCGCTGATACGCCGGGGCATCTCTGGTGCCGTTGTCCCAGTAGCTACGCCTGACGTGGGTGGCTGGTGGCGGTGGCGTGGTGATCGCTGGGCGTCCGGCGGGACGGTGGTCCGGCACTTTCTGTCGGTGCCAGACAATCGTCCGTTTCTGGCACCGCCGGGCGCGGGCACTCGTCAACAGGCGGGCTTGGAGTGACGGGGGCCGATCACAGACGCTCCGACGGTTTGGATCGCAGCAGCGCGCAGTCGCCTTTGAGGGGTGGGGAAGTGTCCGATAGGCGTTCGCCTATCGTGCACGATTGACTGCCACCGACCCGGCGGCGCTGTCCGTGTCGTGAGGCGTCGATCTTGAGAAGAACGATCGCCACTGCATGACTAGAAGGGAAGGCGTCCGTGTTTCGGGGGGACCATCAGAATCCCGATCACCTTCAGGTCTTCGGTCACGGCGACGCGTCCCTCGAGGGAACCTTCCTCGCACCGGAAGGCGGTCGCTCCGACGACGGTGCCGGAAAGGTAGGCAGATTCATCAACCGTCGTCCCCCCGGGGAGCTCGACGTGGGAGGCGCTCAGCCGCTCCAGCGCCCCCAGATCGGACTGGATCACCCGCCACGCGCTGGCGAGAAAGATTCGCGGATCTTCATCAGCCGTGACGGCGTGCATCACGGCCCCGAGCCGGTCGAACTCCCCGGCAGCGCTCCAGGCGAACACCTGCTCGGTAAGGTGGACCACCTGCCGATGGGTACGACGAGAGAGATACCCGTCGTCCACATCAACGGGGCAGCGGACTGCCGGGAAGAGGGCCGGCTAACCACGCCAAGTTCTCCCGCCGTGGCGAGGCCTGCGGTCGGAGGGGCGGTAACCCGGCGAGAGCGATAGCAAGAAAACCGTCGCTTGGCCAGAGTCTTCGTCAGATCGATCGGAAGATCCCAGGTAGGGGGTCGTCCTGGTGTTTCGAAACCTCACCTGACGATCAACACGTCGAGGTGGCGAGGCCCGTGAACTCCCTCGACGCGCTCCAACTCGATGTCGCTCGTCGCCGAAGGCCCGGAGATCATCGTCGTCGGCCGGACCGGATCGAGACGGCCGACGGCCTCCGGCACCAGTCCGACGATCGACTCCACAGGAACCAGGCAGATGTGGTGATCCGGCACCAGGGAGATGGCGCGTCGGCCCTGGTCGGGGGATCCGTCGAGGAAAATCGTGCCGGTCTGGGCGACCGAGACTGCACTGCTGGTGACCACCGCACCCACGTGGTCGAGCATGTGCACGTCCAACGGGGCATCGGCGGAGTCGACGAGGCGGCGCGCCTCCGTCTCCAGATTGGCCAGGGGGTGGCCCGGTTCGTCCAGTGCCGGTGGGACCACGTACGACGAGGCGCCGGCCAAGCGCCGCGCGACCGCGGTCGGCAGATCGGCGGTATCGATCACGTCGACGTCGGCCCGGTAGTCCACGAGGCGGTCCACCAGCAGCTCGACGAGTTCGTCAGGGCTGAGCGACGATGAGTGCCGGTAGTCCCGGGGGATGTCCGCCGGTGTCCGTGCCGCCTCCCGAGCGTCGTCGCCGGTAACGGCGCCGTCGTCGGCGAGGGCGCCGCGGATTCGTGCCAGCACCGTTTCCCGCGCCGAGACTGGCACGTCGTTGGACTGCTCGCTCATGCCTGTTCCTTCCGAGTCCCGCGATCGCCGTCGTTCTTCTCTCGTTTCTTCCACCAGGTGTGGAAGGACTCGGCGGGAGGGGCGGGGATGTCCCGGCTCGATGTCCATGCCCCGGCGATGCCGGGCAGCGTCGAGAACTTCCGGTCGCGTCCGGCGAAGAGGGACGCCAGCGGGAGGACCCGTTCGGCCGCGGCCATCCGCCGCCCGTCGCTCATCATCCACTGGGCGCCCTTCAACGCCGTGTCCAGCTGACCTTTCAGGGTTCCGGCCTCCTTCCGCGCCTCGACGTCCTTGCCGCGCAGGTGCACGAGGATCTCGGGGATGTTGATCTTGACCGGGCACACGTCGTAGCACGCCCCGCACAGCGAGGAGGCGTAGGGCAGGGACCCGTTCTCTCCCTGCTCCACCCCGGTGAGCAGCGGGGACAGGATCGCGCCGATCGGCCCGGGATAGGTGGACCCGTAGGCATGGCCGCCGGTCCGCGAGTACACGGGGCAGACGTTCAGGCACGCTGAGCAGCGGATGCAGTTCAGCGCGGAGCGGCCGTCTTCATCCGCCAGGGCAGCGGTGCGGCCGTTGTCCAGCAGGATGACGTGCACGTTCTGCGGCCCGTCGCCCGGGGTGACACCGGTCCACATCGACGTGTACGGGTTCATCCGCTCACCGGTGGAGGAGCGGGGGAGCAGCTGGAGGAACACCTCGAGGTCGGTGAAGGTGGGCAGGAGCTTCTCGATGCCCATCACGGTGATCAGCGTCTCCGGCAGCGTCAGGCACATCCGGCCGTTGCCCTCGGACTCGACGACGGTCAGGGTACCGGTGTCGGCGATGCCGAAGTTGGCGCCCGAGACGGCGACCTTCGCGGCGAGGAACTTGCGGCGCAGGTGGGTCCGGGCGGCGGCCGCGAGCAGCTTCGGGTCGTCGGAGAGCTGCGGGTCCACGTCGGGCATCTCCGCCAGGAAGATCTCCCGGATCTCCCGGCGGTTGCGGTGGATGGCCGGCACGAGGATGTGGCTGGGGGTGTCGTGGCCGAGTTGGACGATCAGCTCCGCGAGGTCCGTCTCGAACGCGTCGATGCCCACGCCTTCGAGGTACTCGTTCATGCCCATCTCCTGGGTGGCCATGGACTTGACCTTGACCACCTCGCGGCGCCCGTTCGGCAGCACCGGGGCGTACCGGGTGGCCAGCTCCTCGACGATGCGGTTCGCCTCGTCCGCGTCGCGTGCCCAGTGCACGACGCCGCCGCGCGCCGTCACGTTCGCCTCGAACTGCTCGAGCAGGGCCGGCAGGTTTGCCATCGTCGCGGCCTTGATCGCCGAGCCGGCGTCCCGCAGGGCCTCCCAGTCGTCGAGCTCCCCGACGACGGCGGCACGCTTGGCGCGGATCGTCGAGGTTGCCCGGCCCAGGTTCGCGCGAAGCTGCTCGTTGCCGAGCTCTCGCTCGGCGTACTGCGGGAAGGGTTCGCGTTCGATGATGTTCCCGACGCCGTGAGCGGGGCGAACCCGCGGCATCCCGAGATCCGTGCTCATCGCAGCGCACCTCCCTGCAGCTGGGCCGCGCCGTCGAAGACGAGCGGGTCCTCCCGGGTGCTGGCGAGCACCTGCGCCAGGTGCACCGTGCCGACGCCGGTGTGCTGGCGGGACATGCCGCCGCCCATATGCATCAGGCAGGACGCATCGCCGCCGGCACACAAGGGGGCTCCGGTCGCGACCACGTTGGCTACCTTGTCGTCCAGCATCGCGGTGGACACGGCGGCGTTCTTCACCGAGAACGTGCCGCCGAACCCGCAGCACTCCTCCGCGTGGGGCAGGTCCCGCAACTCGAGGCCCTCGACGGTGCGCAGCAGATCGCGCTGCCGGTCACCGAGACGGAGCAGTCGCATCCCGTGGCAGGACGGGTGATAGGTGATCCGGTGAGGGAACCACGAACCAAGCTGCGCGGCCGCGTCGGTGACACCGAGGACATCGGTGAGCAGAGCCGACAGCTCGAAGGTGCCACGACCGATCGCCTCCGCCCGCGCCGCCAGGTCCGCGTCGCCTACGCGGCGGGCCATCTGCGCATGCTGGTGCTTGACGGAGGCGACGCAGGAGCCCGACGGGGCGACGGCGACGTCCCACTCCTCCGCCTCGAACGCCCGCACGTGATTGCGGATGACCGGCACGGACGCGTCCGCGTAGCCGGAGTTGACGTGCATCTGGCCGCAGCAGGCCTGCCCGGCGGGGAACACGACCTCGTGGCCGAGCCGCTCCAGGATATTCACGGTCGCGACGGCGACCTGGGGGTACATGGCATCCACGATGCACGTGGCGAACAGGGCGATTCTCATCGACGGCCTCCCAGCAAATGGATCCCGTTCATGTGGTCAGACCATGCTACGTGGGGTACTTCACAGTGGCAAGAGTGTGAGCTAGAGTACATGGTCAGACCACATTGGTCAGACCATTTTTGGGCAGACCGCCGTCTTGACCGGGGCGGCTCCTGACGGAAAGGCATATCCATGTTCACTCCCGTGACCGACCCAGTCGCGAACAGCGTGCCGCTGTCCGCGCTGATCGCGTTGATCCCCCTGGTGGTTTTCTTCATCCTCCTTGCCGTGGTCAAGGTCAGGGCGCACGTCGCCGGGCTCGCGGCCCTGGTCACCGCTCTGATCGTGGCGGTCGCGGCATTCGGGATGCCGATCGACCTGGCGCTGCTGGCCGGGGCGGAAGGCGCAGTGTTCGGTGCCCACCCGGTGCTGTGGATCGTGATCATGGCCATCTGGCTGTACCAGGTCACGGTCCTCTCGGGACGGTTCGATGACCTGCGGCGGGTGTTCGACATGATCGGTGGCGGTGACGTGCGGGTGCAGGCCATCCTCATCGCCTTCTGCTTCGGCGGCATGCTGGAAGCCCTCGCCGGCTTCGGCGCCCCGGTTGCGATCACGGCGACGATGCTGGTCGCCCTCGGCATCTCCCCGCTCAAGGCTGCATGCGCGGTCCTGTTGGCCAACACCGCCCCGGTCGCCTTCGGTGCGGTCGCCATCCCGATCACGACCGCGGGTAGCCTCACCGGGCTGGACCCCGCCCACATCGGCGCCATCGTCGGCCGGCAGGCACCCCTGCTGGCGGTCATCGTCCCGGTGATCCTGCTCTTCATCCTCGACGGGCGCCGCGGCGTGAAAGACGCCTGGCCGATCGCACTGGGCACCGGTGTCGCGTTCGGCCTCGCGCAGTTCCTGTGCTCGAACTTCTTCTCCTACGAGCTGACCGACATCGTCGCCTCCCTCGTCGGGCTCGCCGCCGCCGTCCTGATCCTGCGTGTCTACACCCCGCGCGGCCGCGACCAGGCGCGTGAACGGCTCGGCATCGCCACCGTCACGACGGGCGGGTCGCTCTCCTCCGGCCGGATCGGCATGGCCCTGTTCCCGTACCTGCTCGTCATCGCGGTCTTCGGGATCGCCAAGCTGTGGAAGCTCGGCGTGAACATTCCGGCCGCTCTCGCGGCGACGGACGTCAAGATTCCGTGGCCGGGCCTGTCCGAGCGCCTGGTCGACGCCGCCGGCAAGCCGCTCAGCTCCACCACCTACACCTTCACCTGGCTCTCGAGCCCGGGCACGCTGCTGCTGATCACGGGTCTCATCGTTGCCGTGGTGTACTCCCTGAACGACGACGGCGGTCGCTTCCGGCTGCCCTTCGGCACCGCGATCCGCGAGATCGGAGTCACGGTCTATCGGATGCGCTGGGCCGCGGCGACCATCCTCCTCGTCCTCGCCCTGGCCTACGTGATGAACCTGTCCGGGCAGACGGTCACCATCGGCGTGTGGCTGGCGGGGACGGGCGGCTTCTTCGCCTTGCTCTCCCCGATCCTCGGTTGGCTGGGCACCGCCGTGACGGGGTCGGACACTTCCGCGAACGCCTTGTTCGCCAAGCTGCAGCAGACCGCCGGCGTCAACGCCGGCATTGACCCGAACCTGTTGGTGGCGGCCAACACCACCGGCGGTGTCGTCGGCAAGCTGATCAGCCCGCAGAACCTGGCCATCGCCGCCACGTCGGTTCAGCTGGACGGGCAGGAGGGCACCATCTTGCGCAAGGTGGTCGGGTGGTCCGTCGGCCTGCTGCTCGTGCTGTGTGTCCTGGTCTTCTTGCAGTCCACTCCGGTCCTGGGCTGGATGCTTCCTTGAGATGACCTCGCGTCCCCGCCTCGGCCAAGACCGGGAAACATCGCCGCTGAGGCGGGGATAATGAGACCAGTCCATTGATCAGGAGGAAGCCGCGTGCCGTCGGATCGTTCATACCAGGTCGTGCTCGACGGCGTGGAGGCGGACTTGCGCAGTGGCGTACTCTCTCCCGGTGACCGGTTGCCGGGGGAGCGCGCCCTCGCCGCCAAGTACGGGATCTCCCGGGCCTCTGTCCGTGAGGCGTTGCGGGTCCTGGACACCATCGGACTGGTCCAGTCCGCCGTCGGATCCGGTCCGGGGTCGGGGGCCATCGTGATCTCTGATCCCGCTGGCGGGATGGCGCGAGCGATGCGCCTGCACATGGCGGCACGTACTCTGCCTCTGGACGACATCGTGCAGTCCAGAATGCTCCTGGAGGGCTGGGCGGCACGGGCCGCCGCCGACCGGGTCGCCGCGGACGAGAAGCAATTTCCGGAGATCGAAGAAGCCTCTGCCCTGCTGGAACGGATGAGCGCCGACGACGTCGATCGCGCGCGGTTTCACATCCTCGACTCTCAGTTTCACCTTGCCGTCTCGGCGTTGGCCGGCAGCGCGGTGATCAGCACCGTCATGGATTCCCTGCGTGAGACGATCCGACGCTACGTGATCGAGGCATTCACCGAACTGGACGACTGGGCCGGTGTAGCCGCGGAACTACGCCGCCAACACCACGGGATTCTCGATGCCGTGGTGGCCGGCGACGGGGACGCGGCAGAACGGCTCGCTCGCGACCACATCGCCTGGTTCGTGGACCGAGCCGGCGTCACCACTGAGCCTGCCGCGTCGGCGCGCTCGGGAGAACGGCGGCTGGCTTAGCCGTAATTCCCCGGAACGTTGTGAACGGCTGAGGTAGGCGAAGGCCTCCGGGCAGGATGTGGGTTACCACACTCACGTCCGAACCACGGAGGCCTTCGTGACCCACGCTGACGCGCCCTTGTCACCAGAGGGGCGCCGTCGTCTTGCTGTCCTGATCGTCCACGAGAAGTGGTCACTGCGCCGTGCTGCGGAACGGTTCCAATGTTCGCCTGCGACGGCGAAGAAGTGGGCTGACCGTTACCGGGCGGGAAGGCCGCTGACCGATCTCGGCTCCACGCCGCATCGATCGCCGAACCGGCTACCTCGCCGAAGCGAGCGAAGAATCCTCGCGCTCCGGTTCACCCGCCGCTGGGGACCGCACCGGATCGCCTACCACCTTCACTTGCATCGCTCCACCGTCGGTCGTGTGCTGACGCGGTACCAGATGCCGCGGCTGAGCACCATCGATCAGTGAACCGTCCCAGGTTCTCTGCCGCTACTTTGCGGGTTGGGGCTCTCGGGTGGGGGCCTGGTAGTGGAGCGTTTCGAACTCTATCGGGGTGAGCATCTCCAGCGTGCCGTGGATGCGCCGGTTGTTGTACCAGTCGACCCAGCCGGCGGTCGCGTATTCGACGTCGGCGAGGGTGCGGTAGGGGCCGGCGTGGAAGACGGTGGTGCGGATGCACTTGGCCTTGAAGAGCCCGTTGACGGTCTCCATCAGTGCGTTGTCGTAAGCGTCGCCGACGGTGCCGATCGACGGGGAGATGCCCTCGAGGGCAAGATGCTCGGTCAAGCGAATCACGGTGTACTGGGACCCGGCATCGCTGTGGTGGATCAGGTGTCCGGGTGAGACGGGGTGGCCTTCCCGCTCGCGCTGCCACAGGGCTATCCGCAGCGGGGTCAGGACCAGGTCGACCTTCTTGCTCGAACTGGCGTGCCAGCCCACGATCCGCTGGGCGAACACGTCCAGGACGAACGCGACGTAGACGAAGCCCGCCCAGGTCCGCACGTAGGTGAAGTCGGTGACCCACACCCGGTTCGGGGCCAGTGCGGTGAAATCCCGGTTCAGCAGGTCACCGGCGCGCTTCCCATCCGGGCCGGGGATCGTCGTGCGTAGCTTCCTCGCCCGGACGACGCCCTCGAGCCCGAGGGCGTGCATGGCCCGGTCCACCGCGCCCCGTGAGGTGCCGGCCAGGCCGTCCTGGCGGCGGAGCAAGGCGACCCATTTCCGTCGCCCGTACAAGCCCTCGGGCGTCATCCTCCGTCGTCCCGTGGCCTCGTCCACGGTCCAGGCGAGCTCGCGGATCTTGTCCTGGACCCGAGCGTCGGTGACGGTGCGGGCCGCGATCAGGGTCGGGCTCTTCCAGGCCCGGTAGGTCCGCGCAGCGATCCCCAGACCCTGCTGGTGCAGGACCCGGAGGATCGACTCGACTGCGTGGCCCTCGGCTCTCAACTGGTCGATGAACGCGACGATCAACGGGCGCGGGGGTCGAGTTCCCCCGCGAAGAAAATCGAGGCCCGGCGCAGGATCTCGTTGTCCTCCCGCAACCGCCGGTTCTCGGCCTTCAACCGTTTGACCTCCGCCGATTCCTCGCTCGTCACACCGGGGCGGGTCCCGTCATCAACATCAGCCTGCGCCAGCCAACGCCGCACCGACTCCCGCGAGACGCCTTCCTGGCGGGCGACCGCGGTCACCGCCGCAGTCTGCGTGGGCTACTCCTGCTGGTGCTCACGCACCAACCGCACGCACTCGCGCGCAGCTGAGCTTCGATCTTCTTCGGCATGCTGTCCATCCTTCCGGACTCAAACAGCAGCAGCATCAAACCTGGGACGGTTCACCCCGCGGCCGAGGGGGTGCCGGACGTCGACGCGTAAAGGACTATCGCCAGCTGGTGTACTGCCAGGTCGAGCACGTAGGAGCGCACACCCGGTATTGCAGGCGCCAGGTTGCAACGTCGGGGGTTGCGGCACTGGCGTAAACGGACTTCGTCGTCCCGGTGCTGTCGATCACCTTTACTTTCGATGTCTGCACCATGCCTGACTTGAGGATCCACTGGTACCGGACTTGCAACTCCACCGGCCGACCGTTGCCGGCCGTGTCAGTGAGCCTTCCGGAGATCGACCATGAGTCGTTTCCGTAGTAGTACTCCTTGTGGTAGATGGTTCCACGGAAATAGCCGCCGTCTGTGGTCGCGCTGGCGGTCGTAGCTGCCTGGGCTGGGGTCGCGCCCATGGCGGTGATTCCGAGGCCGAGGATGAGTGTTGCCGCTACGGCGCGTAGGCGCCGACCTGTCAGAGTGATCATGCTCACGAAGATACCTAACTGGGTGCTGCCGATGTCGGGTTTGCCGCCACCACGCGTGGAATCGGTCGCTCGGCCAGGCCCACCACCAGGGCGTCCCTGCCCCGGCGAAGGGCACGCCGGGGCAGGTGGCCCGGTCCTCGCGGGCTCGGACCGGGAAGCGGTCGTCGCTGCGCTCGGGCTGATGAGTCACCGCCGCCGGCCTGTCGCAAGCTCCGGCACGTCGTCGGTGCCCCCTTGTTTTTCCGGCTGTCCTTCGGATTTTCGCGGCCGCTCCAAGCGGTTCAAGCCCCTCCTTCATCGGGGCCGGCTCCACCGAGATTCTGCCGACGCGCTCCTGCGTCGCTCACATCGCCGGCAGATTCTCTCCTCCGCCGCCCTACGGGTTGACCCGCTTTCCGTCGGCCGCAGCTCCCATGCTCGCCAGCCGGAAAACAAATGGGGGAGAGGGACGCCGCTGGTTCCGTCCCAGCCCCCACTCGACAAAGGAGCACGACATGAACGAGAACCCGACGCTGCGCAACGACGTGGACGTGCTGGCGCTGATGGAGCTGACCCTCGGCAAGCGGCCCGCCGAGTCGAATCCGATGGGCACTGCATGACCCAGACGATCGGATCGACCGGACCGCTCAGGCGCGCCGAGCCGAGAGCGCGAACGCAGAGGGCATCGACCTGTTCCGCTTGTGATCCAGTGCGTCCGCACGACGGGTACGCCGGAGAAAACATCCACCCCCTGCCTAACCACCGTCTCGACCGTGCCGATAGATCAGATTGCGAGCCCACGGATGGGCTCAGGCACCACCCGAACACCAATCACGGAGGATGAATCACCATGGGCATGACCATCAACACCAACCTGGCCGCGAACAACGCCTACCTGAACCTGTCCAAGACGCAGACGGACATGTCCAAGTCGATGGCGAAGCTCTCCAGCGGCCTGCGCATCAACACCGCTTCCGACGACGCGGCCGGCCTCGCGATCTCCGAGGGCCTGCGCTCGCAGGTCAACGGCAACAACATCGCCGCCCGCAACGCCCAGGACGGCGTGAACGTGCTGCAGACCGCGGAAGGCGCGCTCACCGAGGTGCACTCCATCCTGCAGCGTGTCCGCGACCTCGCGGTCCAGGCCGGCAACGACTCGAACAACACGGACTCCCGCAAGGCCATCACCACCGAGGTCACCGGCCTCGTGGACGAGCTGAGCCGCCTGGCGGAGAACACCAACTTCAACGGGATCAACCTGCTGCAGGGCGCCACCTCGGGCCCCGCCGGTGACGGCAAGCTCACCTTCCAGGTGGGTGCCGGCTCGACCGCGAACGACCAGATCACCGTCGACCTCGGCGGGACCACCGGTGCCGACATCAAGACCCTGGCGACCACCCTGAAGGCCTCCATCGTCACGACCGACGGGTTCGCCAGCTCGGCCACCGCGCTGACCACGCTCGCCACCGTCGACACCGCGATCAAGGACGTCTCCACCGCGCGCTCGTCCCTCGGCGCCGTCTCCAACCGGTTCCAGCACGCGATCAACTCGCTGAACGTGACCGCGCAGAACCTGTCGGCCGCGCAGTCGCACATCACGGACACCGACATGGCGCAGGAGATGGTGACCTACACCAAGGACTCGATCATCGCGCAGGCCGGTACCGCGATCCTGGCCCAGGCGAACCAGTCCGGCCAGGGCGTCCTGAAGCTCCTCGGCTGATAGCCGGGCCGCCCGCAGGGGCGGCCCCGGTGACCCGGGACGGTGGTGGCCGGCACGAGAGTGCGCCGGCCACCGCCGACCCCGGGCCACGCCGGCCCCGCTGAGCGGGGACGGTCCGACCCCTCGGCAACGGAGGAGCCATGGCCTCGATCGACGGTCTCGCCAGCGGACTGGACACCACCTCGCTGATCAACTCCCTGATGAAGGTCGAGCAGCTGCCGCAGCAGCAGCTCCAGCTGCGCCAGCAGACCGGCCAGTCCCTCATCTCGGCGCTGCAGGCGCTGAACACGAAGGTCGCCGCGCTCGCGGACACCGGGCGCGCGCTCGGCGGCAGCACCGCCGTCTCCGCGCTCGCGGCCACGACGTCGGCCACGTCCGTGACGGCGACCGCCGCCAAGGGGGCCCCGGCCGGCACGTTCGCCCTGACCATCGACCGGCTCGCCCAGAGCCAGGTCGACGTGACCGGGACGATGTCCGCCTGGCCGACCAACGCGGACGGCTCCGTGGCCACGCTGACCCTGACCGACGCCACCGGCAAGACCACCGAGATCACCCCGGCCTCGACCTCCCTGCAGGACGTCGTCGACGCGGTCAACGCGTCCGGCGGCCCGGCCACCGCGGTGCGGGTCAAGGCGGGGACGGCGGCGGACGGCACGGCCCAGTACCGGCTCCAGTTCAGCGCGACCGACTCCGGCGCCGCCGGCGGCTACACCGTCCACCGCGGTACCGCGGCCGACGTCGCGGCCGGCACCGCGACCGATCTGATGACCGAGACCGGCGCCGCCGTCGTCACCACCGCGCAGGACGCGTCCGCGCGGCTCTACGCCGGGACCGCGGCCGAGCAGGTGGTCACGTCCTCGACCAACACGTTCACCGGGGTGCTGCCCGGGGTCGACGTGACCGCGACGACCGTGCCGGACAGCCCGGTCACGGTCACCGTGGCCCTGGACAAGGACGGGGTGGCGAAGCGGACGTCCGCCCTGGTGGACGCCGTCAACGGCGTGCTCGCCTCGATCAAGTCCCAGCGCAGCGTCACCACGACCACCACGAGCGGGTCCAGCAGCGTCAAGTCGGGCATCTTCACCGCCAACTCCACGGTGACGATGGTCAGCGACCGCATCGCCGCCGCCGCGTACCAGCCGATCAACGGCAGGTCGCCGGCGACGTGGGGTGTCGAGCTGAATCGGGACGGCACCTTCACGTTCAACGAGGACACGCTGCGCTCCGCCCTGGCGACGGACCCGGCCGGGACGCAGCAGGCGCTCGCCGCCCTCGCCGTCCGGGTGACCGCTGCCGCCAACGACGCCTCGGCGCCGGCCTCGGGGTCCCTGTCCACCATGATCCAGGGGCGGCAGGCGGAGGCGTCCGACCTGTCCGACCAGATCAGCAGCTGGGACACCCGCCTGGCCGCCCGCCGCGCCACCCTGCAGTCCCTGTACAACGCCATGGAGGGCTCCCTCGGGGCCCTCAAGAGCCAGCAGTCCTGGCTCACCAGCCAGATCTCCAGCCTCCCGACCACGAGCTCCAGCTCCAACTAAGGACAGTGACGTCGATGACCACGCTCATCCAGGCCCGGCAGCGGGCGCAGTACACCCGCGACGCCGTGCTCTCGGCGAGCCCCGCCCGCCTGCTGACGATGCTCTACGACCGCCTCCTGCTGGACCTGCGCCGCGCCGAGGCCGCCCAGCTCGAGCAGCGCTGGGCCGCGGCGTCCACCGAACTGCTCCACGCCCAGGACATCATCACCGAGCTCTCCGCGAGCCTGCGCTCCGACCTGTGGGACGGGGCGGAGAGCCTGCGCGGCATCTACACCTACGTGCACACCGCGTTGATCACGGCGAACGTGCGCCGCGACGTCGAACGGACGCGGGAGGCCATCGTCCTGCTGGTCCCGCTCCAGGAGAGCTGGCACGCCGCGGCCGACGCCGTTCCCGCCCCGGCCGTCCCGGCCCCGGCACCGGGAGGCTGGAGCATTGGCTGAACCGCTTCCTGATCTTCTGGGCTCCTTCGGAGAGCTCAACACCGTCCGCTGGCTCGCGGTCCTGGACGCGCTCGAGCTCGCGCTCGACGAGGCGGACCGACTGCTCGCGGATCCGTCGGCCGCCGGCATGGGGGGAACCGGGTCACCGGTGGCCACACGGGGGGGTCCGGTCGGGGGACCGGCACCCACCGGCGCGTCGGCACCGGTGACCACCGGTGCCGACGCGTCCGGGCTGGCTCTGCGACGGGATCCCTGGGTCCCGCCGCCGGGACTCGGCCCGGTGCCCGAGTACCTCAGCGGCCGGGTCCAGCGCCTGATCACCCGGCAGCGGGCCACGGCCGCGCTGCTCGAGGCGGCCAAGGGCGCCACCGCGCGTCACCTGGCCGCGGTGCACGCCGTCCGCGGCGGCACCGGTCTGCCCGGACCGACGTACATCGACGTCGTCGGCTGAGGCCGGCGTCATCACCCGCCGCACGGGTGCGGAAAAACCCGTCTGACCACGGCTAACGCCTCTGCGACGACGGCCGATAGTGGCCGGTGAGCACGGATCGCTCACCTCCCGGCCACGGATCGGCCGTCGTTGCTGCAGGACAGGCAGGACAGTCGTGCTCGATTCCGTGACGAACACCGCGCTCACCAGCGCCCTCGACGGGCTGGCGGCACGGCAGCGTGCCATTGCGGACAACATCGCCAACGTCAACACCCCCGGCTACCGGGCCCAGCGGGTGTCCTTCGAGAACGCCCTCGCCGCGTCCGTCCGCAGCGGCAGCGGCCAGACGACGCCCACGACGTCCCTCTCGCTCGAGCCCACGCAGCTGAACGGCAACAACGTCAACCTGGAGACGGAGACCCTCTCCAACGTCGACACCGTGCTGCGCTACCAGTTCGCGTCCTCCGCGATCGGCAACCAGAGCGCCGCGCTGCGCGCCGCCCTGAGGACCGCGTCATGACGTTCGACGCGATCGGCATCGCCGGCACCGCCCTGACCGTGCACCGGAAGTGGCTGGACGCGATCTCCGACAACATCGCCAACGCCAACACCGTCTCCCGCACCAGCGACTCCGCGTTCCGCGCCCGGTACATCGAGGCGCAGGCCGGTGACGGCACCAGCGGCGTCTACATCCGCAGTACGCCCGAGGGCGACGCCACCGGCCGCATCGTGCACCAGCCGGACCACCCGCTCGCCGACGCGAACGGCAACGTCAAGTACCCCGAGGTCGACCTCAACGAGCAGATGACGTCCCTGATCATGGCCCAGCGCGGCTACCAGGCGAGCGCCGCGGTCGTGGACCGCGCCAAGGAGACCTACCAGGCCGCCCTGCAGATCGGGAAGAACGCATGAGCGAGATGGCGATCGGCGCCCTCGGCGGCGTCACCGGCACCGGGTACATCGGCCGGGCGGCGGGTGCCGGCGGCACCACCGGCGCGGGCGGTACCGCCGGAAGCAGCTTCGCCGGCACCCTCTCCGGCATCCTCGGCGACGTGCAGCAGCAGCAGACGACCTCGAACACCCTCGCCGTGCAGGCCGTCACCGGCGACCTCACCGACATCCACCGGGCCACCATCGCGGCCTCCCGGGCCCAGACCACCATGGAGCTCGTCGCCAGTGTCCGCAACCAGGCGATCAGCGGCTTCAACGAGATGATGAGGATGCAGGCCTGATGCCTCCCGCCCTGAGCAACCTCGCCCGCCGTTTCACCGTGACCGTGGGCCGGTTCACCGTCGCCCAGCGCACCATCGCCCTGATCGGCATCGCCGTGCTCGTGCTCGGCGGTATCGCCCTGACCAGCTGGCTCGCACGCCCCACCTACAGCCCCCTGTTCTCCGGCATGAAGGACGCCGACGCGAGCGCCGTCGTCGAGCAGCTGCGCAAGGACGGGGTGGCCTACCAGCTCGCCGACGGCGGCTCGACCGTGCTCGTGCCCGAGGACAAGGTCTACGACGAGCGGCTCAAGGCGGCCGCCGCCGGCCTGCCCGCGGCCCCCGCCACCGGCTACTCGCTGCTCGACAAGATGGGCGTGACCTCCTCCGAGTTCCAGCAGAAGGTCACCTACAAGCGCGCCATCGAGGGCGAGCTCGCCGCGACCATCGGCCACCTCGACGGCGTCGAGACCGCCTCGGTGCAGCTGGCCATCCCGGACAAGACGGTGTTCACCGCCCAGGCCGCCGACCCCACCGCGTCCGTCTTCATCAAGACCCGCCCCGGCCAGGAGGTCAGCACCGAGCAGGTGCAGGCGATCGTCCACCTGACCAGCGCGTCCGTGGAGAAGCTGACCCCGAAGAACGTCTCCGTGGTCGACAGCACCGGCACCGTGCTCTCCGCCGTCGGCACCGGGACCACCGGCACCACCGGTGCGCAGGCCTCCGACTACCAGAAGCAGACCCAGGCGTCCGTGCAGGCGGTGCTGGACCGCGTCGTCGGCCCCGGCAACGCGACCGTCGCCGTCACCCCGGAGATCGAGACCCAGTCCGCGGACCGGACCACCGAGTCGTTCACCACCACCAAGGGCACCGAGCCGCTGAGCGAGACCACCACCACCGAGGCCTACAAGGGCACCGGTTCCGGGGGGTCCACCGGGGTGCTCGGGCCGGACAACATCGCCGTCCCCGGCGCCTCCGCCTCCGGCGGCGCGAGCGCAGCGGCCAACGGCAACGGCAACTACACCTCGAGCTCGACGACGAGGAACAACGCCGTCGACAAGGTCACCGAGCAGCGCTCCGTGCCGGCCGGCTCCCTCAAGCGCCAGTCCGTCTCCGTGGCCGTCAACCAGACGGCGGCCGGCGGGGTCAACGTCGCCTCGCTCAACCAGCTGGTCTCCGCGGCCGCCGGCATCGACGCCCAGCGCGGGGACACCCTGTCCCTGCAGGTCGTCCCGTTCAGCACGAGCGCCGCCCAGCAGGCCGACGCGGCGCTGAAGGCCGCGCAGGCCGAGGCTGACGCCCGCGCCAACCAGCAGATGTGGACCAACATCTTCCTCGGCATCGGCGGCCTGTTCCTGCTGCTGATCATCGTCGGCATCCTCTGGCTGCGCTCCCGCCGCACCGCCCGCCAGCCCCTCGAGCTCGGCGGGTCCCCGCTGACGCTGCAGGAGATGGTGGACGGCCCGGTGGCCGTCGAGGGTCCCGCGGTCGAGGCGATCGGCGCGGCCCCGATGACCTCCGCGATCCCGCTGGCGGCGCCGCTGGAGGCGATCGGCCCGATCGACTCCGACGTCGAGCTTCGCCGCTCCCAGGTCGACGCCCTGGGTGCCGCGGACCCGAAGATCGCGGCGGACTACCTGCGCGGCATGATGGATGATCGGGCCCGGGTGTGAACCAGCCCCTCGCGTTGCCGCGCGTCCTCAACGGCACCCAGAAGGCCGCCGTCGTGCTGATGCAGATGAGCGCCGAGAACGCCGCCCGCGTCCTCGCCCAGTTCAGCGAGGCCGAGGCGGAGGAGATCGCCGGGGAGATCGTGCGGCTGAATCGGGTCGACTCGGAGACCGCCGAGTCGGTCATCGCCGAGTTCCACGACATCGCCCTCTCGGGCCGGCGCACCCCGCTCGGGGGCCGTGGCGTGGCCGCGGACCTGCTCGAGGCGTCGTTCGGCGCCGAGCGGGCCGCCGGCGTGATGGACCGGGTGACCTCGGCCGCCGCGGGCCGGTCCTTCGAGTTCCTCGAGGACATCGAGCCGGGCGACCTGGTGAACCTGCTCGACGGGGAGCTGCCGGAGACGGCCGCGCTCGTGCTCGCGCACCTGGACCCGCAGCAGGCCTCGGCCGTGCTCGCCGGCCTGGACCGGTCCCGTTCCGTCGAGATCGCCCGCGCCATCGCGGTGATGGGCACCGCGACCCCCGAGGCCATCGGCGTCGTCGCCGAGACCCTCCGCGCCCGCGTGGGCACCTCCGGCGTGCCGCGGCGGGCCGCCACCGTGGGCGGCCTGCAGCCGCTGCTGAACATCATCAACCGCGCCGACGTCGCGACCGAACGGGCCGTCCTGGACGGTCTGGACGAGCGGGACCCCGCGCTCGCCGAGGAGGTCCGGGCCCGGATGCTCACCTTCGAGGACCTCGTCACGTTCGAACGCCGCGACGTGCAGCGCATCCTGCGCGGCCTCGACCCGGCCCTGCTCGCCCGCGCCATGAAGGGCGCCCCGGCACCCGTCGTCGAGGTCGTCCTCGGCAACGTCTCCGACCGCAACCGGGAGATCCTGCAGGCGGAGGTGGCGTCCACCGGACCGGTGCGCGCCTCCGAGGTCGAGCAGGCCCGCGCCGAGGTCGTGCGCAGCATCCGCGCGCTCGAGGCCGACGGCGAGATCACCCTGCGCCGCGGGGAGGACGACTATGTCGACTGAGACCACCGCGCGCCGCGCCCAGCCCGTGCCCGTCGTCTTCCCGCGCGTCTCCGCGCCCGGTGCCGAGCAGGGGCAGACCGAGGGCTTCACCCGCGGGCACGCCGCCGGCTACGCGGCCGGCCTGCGCAGCGCCGAGGTGGCCGCCCGGCTGAGCCAGGACCGGCACGAGGCCGAGCAGCGCGCCAGGGCCGAGGCGGCCCGCGCCCGGCTCGAGGCCGCCACGACCGCCCTGCAGACCGCCGCCGGTGCGCTGCGCGCCCGGACCGCCCCCGTGCTCGCCGAGTGGGACGCCCGGTTCGTGGACGCCGTCGTCGACCTGGCCGAGGCGATGCTCGGCGATCACACGCGCCGCGACCCGTTCGCCGCGGCCCGCGCCGCCCTGACCCGGGCGGTGGCCGCGGACGACGCCGAGGACGTCGTGCGCGTGCGGCTCAACCCCGCCGACGTGGCGCTCGTGCAGGAGGCCGGCCTGGCCACCGACCTGATGCCCTCCGGCGCCACCCTCGTCGCCGACCCGTCGGTCGCCGCCGGGGACGCGCTCGCCGACTACTCCGCCGGCAGCCTCGACGCCCGGCTCACCGCCGCCGTCGCGCGGGTCCGTGCCGTGCTCACCGCGCCTGTCTCCGCTCCGCTGCACGAGGACGCCGCATGAGCATCGTGACCCTGCCCGTCCTGGACGCGCTCGACGCCGCCCCCGCGAACCGGCGCACCCCCGTGCCGGCGCGCCTCGCGGCCGCCCTGCGCGCCGCCGCCCCCGAGCGGCGCGGCGCCGTCACCGCCGTGCGCGGCCTCAGCCTGACCGTCGCCGGGCTGCCCGGCTCGGTCGGCGACGTGCTGGCCGTGGGCGAGGGCAACGGCGTCGAGGTCGAGGTCGTCGCCGCGGCGGACACCCTGACCTGCATGCCGCTCGGGGCCCTCGACGGCATCCGCGTGGACGACCCGGTCCGCCGCCGTCCCGGCGGCTCGACCGTCCCCGTCGGCCGGGGCCTGCTCGGCCGCGTCATCGACGGCCTGGGCCGGCCCATCGACGGGCGCGGGCCGCTGACCGGCGTGCACACCGTCCCGTGGGGCAACACGGCGCCGTCCGCGATGGACCGCGCCCGCATCGTCACCCCCATCGCCACCGGCGTGCGCGTCCTGGACACGCTGACCACGGTCGGCCGCGGCCAGCGGCTCGGCCTGTTCGCCGGCTCCGGCGTCGGCAAGTCCTCGCTGCTGTCCATGGTCGCCCGCGGCACCGCCGCCGACGTCGCCGTGATCGCCCTCGTCGGCGAGCGTGGCCGCGAGGTGCGGGAGTTCCTCGAGGACGACCTCGGCACGGAGGGACTCGCCCGCTCCGTCGTCGTCGTCGCGACCGGCGACGAGCCGGCCCTGATGCGGCTGCGCGCCGCCGGCACCGCCACCCGTATCGCGGAGGCGCTGCGCGACGAGGGCGCCGACGTGCTGCTGATGATGGACTCCCTGACCCGCGTGGCCATGGCCCAGCGCGAGATCGGCCTCTCCGCGGGCGAGCCGCCCGCCACCCGCGGCTACCCGCCGTCGACCTTCGCCGTCCTCGCGCGGCTGCTCGAGCGCGCCGGCACCGCGGCCACCGGCTCCATCACCGGCATCTACACCGTCCTCGTCGACGGGGACGACCACAACGACCCCGTCGCGGACTCCGCCCGGTCGATCCTCGACGGCCACGTGGTCCTCGATCGCGCGCTCGCCGTGAGCGGCCACTTCCCGTCCGTGGACGCGCTCGGCTCGGTCTCCCGGCTCGCGTCCAAGGTCACCGACCCGCGGCAGAAGGCCCTGGCCACGGGGCTGCGCCGCGTGCTCGCCGCCCGCCGGTCCGCCCAGGACCTGCTCGACGTCGGCGCCTACCAGCCCGGCAGCAACCCGCTCGTCGACGCCGCCGTCGCCCACCGCGACGCGATCGAGAACTTCCTGCGTCAGCCGATCGAGGAGAGCACGGCCCCGGACGACGCGTGGCGCCGGCTCGGCGACCTGTGCGCCACGCTGGGGGTGGCGGCATGAGCGCCCCCTTCCGGCTCGCCGGTCTGCTCCGGCTGCGCCGCCTGAACGAGGACGCCGCGGCGGCCCGCTGGGGTTCCGCCGCCGCCGAGCAGCGGGCCACCCGCGCTCGCCGGGACGGGATGCACGACCGCGCCGTCGCGGGGGACTCCGTCCCCGACAGCGTGATCAGCCTGCGCGCGATCGCCGCGGCCCGCTCCTCCACGGTGGCGCTGCTCGCCGAGCTGGACGCGGCCACCGCGACCGCCGAGGACGCCGAGCGCATGATGCGGGAGGCGTGGACCGCCGCCCGGACAGAGACCGCGGGCCTGGAGAAGCTCGAGGAACGGCACGACGAGCGGGTGGCCCGGGCCGAGCTCGCCGCCGACCAGGCGGCGCTGGACGAGCTGGCCGTCACCCGGCACGGGCGGGGGCAGACGCCATGACCATGACCGACGCCCTCGGCCGGATGGCGCAGATCCACGCCACGCTCGCCTCCCTCGCGCCCGCCCGCACCACGGCCGGCACGGCCACGACCGGAACCGGGTCGAGCGCGAGCACGTCCGGCTTCGCCTCGTCGAACTCGCCGGCCTTCCAGGCGGCCCTGGCCAAGGCGCTCGCCGCGGGTGCACCGTCGTCCGGCACCGATGCCTCGACCGCCGCGTCCTCCTACGCCTCCGGTCTCTCCTCCTTCAGCGGGTTGTCCTCCGTCACGGACCCGGCGTCCGCCGCCCTCTCCGCGCTGTCGGGGGCCTCGGCCGCCGATGCCGCCGCCGTCGGTACCACCGCGGGCGGGGTCACCGGGACCGACGTCGTCAACGCCGCGAAGAAGTACGTCGGCGTGCCCTACGTGTGGGGCGGCACCGACCCGGCGGTCGGCATGGACTGCTCCGGCTTCGTCCAGCGGGTGTTCAAGGACGTCGGCGTCGACCTGCCGCGCCTGGTCCGCGACCAGATGACCCACGGCACGCCCGTCGCCTCGCTCAAGGACGCGAAGCCGGGGGACCTGCTGATCAGCTTCGGCGGCGACCACATCGCCATCTACGTCGGCGACGGCAAGGCGATCGACGCGCCCGTGCCCGGCAAGACCATCCAGGTGCGCGACGCGTGGGAGAAGTACAGCAACCTCACCGCGATCCGCCGCATCGTCCCGGACAGCACCGCGACCCCGAGCCCGGCCGCCTCCGCCCTCACCGGCCCGACGGGCCCCACGGGGACCGCGCTGACCGGCACCAGTTCGTCGGTCGGCGTCGCCGCGGCGTCCGCGCCCGTGACCGTGGGCGCCACCTCGGTGCCGCTGACGGCGTCGCAGAAGCAGTACGCGCAGCAGATCGTCAACCGGGTCAAGGAGCGGGGCCTGCCGCAGCGCGCCGCCGAGATCGCGCTCGCCACCGCCATGCAGGAGTCGAACCTGCGGATGTACTGGAACCCCAAGGTGCCGGGCTCGCAGGGGCTGGCTCCCGACCAGTCCGCGCGGGGCGTGGACGGCTACTCGGTCGGCCTGTTCCAGCAGCAGGTCAACGGCTCGATGTTCTCGTGGGGCACGGTCTCCGACGCGATGAACCCGACGCGTTCGACCGACATGTTCCTCAACCGGCTGCAGACCATCCCGGGCTGGCAGCAGCTGCCCCTGACCGTGGCCGCCCAGCGCGTCCAGGTCTCCGCGTTCCCGGACGCGTATGCCAAGTGGGAGGGCCAGGCACGACAGCTGGCCCGCGATCTGAGTGTGGTGGCGAAATGACGAGTGTTCCGACGACGACGACGGCGGCGGCTTCCGCGAGCCGGACGGCCGACACCCGTCCGCGCACGACGGGCGACGCCGCCTCCGGGCAGCGGTTCGCCGACCGGCTGCAGGACCTCCTCGGCGGCTCCGACGCAGCTGCGGCCCCGGTGTCCCGCGCGGCCGGCGCACGGGACGAGTCCCGCCGCGCCTCGACCACCGCGTCGAGCACCTCGTCGAGCACCGCCCAGGCGCAGCGGCCCGAGGCGCCGCGTGCCGGCGAGCGCCGTCCCGAGTCGACGCGTCCCGACGCACGCCGTCCTGACGCGCACCGCACCGAGCGGTCCGGTACCGATCAGTCCAGCACCGACCAGTCCCGTACCGACCAGTCGCGTACCGAGCCGCACCGGGTCGGCGCCGCGCGCGCTCAGACCCGCCACGGTGAGCCCGCGCGGTCGGCGTCCGACGGCGGGTCGCGGTCCGAGGCAGCGGCCGAGCCGACCCACCCCACGACGGCGGGCGCGGCGTCGGCGGACACGGGTCTCCCGTCGGACCGGACGGACGTCGCCGACGCGGCCTCCGCCGCCACCGACACCACCGACACCGCGACCAACGCCACCCCGGCGATCGTCGCCGCCGGCCTGCCGACCGCGTCGGCGACGGGGACGGCCACGGCCGGCGCCGTCGCGACCGGCGTCGCCTCCACGGGTGCCGCTGCCGTCTCCGCCGCGGCCGAGGCCGCGGGCCGCGTCACCGGTGAGCCCCGAGCGGTCGGATCCGCGGGACCGCGGGCCGGTGTGCACCGTGCGCTGCCGGTCGTCACGCCCCTGGCCGGTACCGCTGAGGCGAGCGGTCCGGCCGGAGCAGCCGACACGGCGGCGGACGGGGGAGCGGGAAGCACCACGGGCACCAGCGCTGCCGGAAGCAGCGCGGCCGGTGGCACCGGTTCGGCCACGACCACCGCGGATGGCGCCGTCACGGTCGCCCCCGGAACCCTCGGTGCGGCGACCGGAAGCGCGACCGGCACCGCCCTGACCAGCACTGCCCTGACCAGCACTGCCCTGACCAGCACTGCCCTGACCGGCACCGCGACCGGTACCCCGGCGAACCCGACCGGGTCCGCCGACACCAGCACCGGCACCGTCCCGGCCGGCACCGTCCCGGCCGGCACCGCCTCGACGGACGTCGCCCCGACCAGCACGGCCCCGACCAGCACGGCACCCACCAGCGCGGCACCGACCAGCACGGCACCGGCCGGCACCGGCACGGCCGCCACCGCGCAGCCGACCACGGACGGGGCCGGGACGTCGCCGACGCCGGTCGGCCCGGACGCGCTCGCGACCGTCGGTACTCCGGTTCCCGCCGGCACGAGCGGTGACGCGCGCGACGACGGGACCGCCGGCACGCCGGCCGCCGCGGCCGGAACCGGCACGGCAGCAACCGGGACGGCACAGCCCGGCACGGCACCGTCCGCGGCAGCACCGTCCTCAGCAGCACAGCCCGGTACCGCCACGGCCGGAACAGCGCAGACCGGGACGGCGCAGCCCGGGACGGCGGTTCCCGCCTTGGCCACGCCGCCCGCGTCCCTCACCGCCGCCACCGGCGTCCTCACGGATGCTTCCCTGTCCGCCGGCCGGGAGTCCGTGGCCGGCGCGGCCCGGACCGGCGCCACGGAGGCGACGGGGGCCGCGTCCACCCAGGCAGCGAACGCGTTCGCGGCGCTCACCCCGAGCAGCGCGACCGGCTCGCTCTCGGGGACCGCCGCGCCCGCGTCCACCGCGGCGCCCCTGCCGCCGGGCCACCCCCAGCTGCACGCCCAGCTCGGCCGCGCGCTGGCCGGACTGCGCACCGCGGGGGAGGGGCGGCACGAGCTGACCATCGCCGTCCACCCCGACGACATCGGGCCCATCACCGTGCAGGCCCTGATCGAGCGGGGCACGGTGCGGATCGAGCTGTTCGCCCCCACGGACGCCGGGCGCGACGCCGTCCGCTCGGCGCTCGCGGACCTGCGTCGCACCCTCGCCGAGACCGGGCTCACCGCCGACCTCGACCTCTCCGACCGCTCCGCCCCGCAGACGGGCGGCCAGCCCGGCAACGCGTCCGGCAATCCTGACGGCCGCGGCCGCCCAGGGTCCCGGGGGGAGGGCGGCACGCGCGCCGGAGCACTCGGGGCGGTGACCCGGGCCGGCGTCCTGCCGCTCGGGACGATCTCCGCGGCCGGCTCCCTCGGCCGGCTCGACGTCCTCGCCTGACCCGCACGCCAGCACCAGACCGCCAGCACCAGACCAGCCACCAGCACCACCGACCTGCAGAGAAGGAGCACCATGCCGATCGATTTCGTCACCGGCGTCAGCGGCGCCACCGGCACCGGCACCACGACAACGGCCACGCGCACCCCGGTGCAGACCATGGGCTCGGAGGTGTTCATGTCCCTGCTCGTCACCCAGCTGAAGAACCAGGACCCGAGCTCCCCGATGGACACCGGTCAGATGATCTCCCAGACCACGCAGCTGTCGATGATGGAGAAGCTCACGCAGCTGGCCGAGGACTCGACGACCGCGCGTGACACGCAGGTGCGGGCCGCCTCCGCCGCCCTGGTGGGCAAGACCGTCTCCTACCGGGGCGCCGACGGCAACACGACCACCGGGACCGTGGACGGCGTCACCTACGCCGGGTCCGACACCCAGAAGGGTTCCGATCCCACGCTGTCCATCGGCGGCACCCGCGTGCACTACGCCGACGTGCTCGGCGTCGGCGCCTGACCCGCACCGCTGACCTGTACCCCTGACCTGTACCCCTGCCTGCACCCCTGACCTGTACCCCTGACTGCACCATTCGAACCTGCACCACTCGAACCACACCGCAGCGAACCGAACCACACCGCAGCGAACCGAACGCGTACCCCGACCCGTACTCCTCCACCACTCCCGGCGACCGGCCGGCACCGACCGGCCCCTGAACCGAAAGGCGGCATCATGCTCCGCTCCCTCTACTCCGGCATCTCCGGCCTGCGCGCGCACCAGACCATGCTCGACGTCACCGGCAACAACATCGCCAACGCCAACTCGACCGGCTTCAAGGCCTCGACGACGCAGTTCCAGGACACGCTCTCGCAGATGACGAAGAACGCCGGCGGCCCGCAGGCCGAGACCGGTGGCACCAACCCGGCCCAGATCGGGCTCGGCGTGCAGGTCGCCGCCGTGACCAACGACTTCACCCAGGGCGCCGCGCAGTCCACCGGCCGGGCGACCGACATGATGATCTCCGGCGACGGCTTCTTCGTCACCAACAAGGCCGGCAGCACCGCCTACACCCGGGCCGGGGCCTTCGACTTCGACGGCATGGGCCGCCTGGTCAGCCCCGACGGGGCGATCCTGCAGGGCTGGATGGCCGACGCGCAGGGCAAGGTCACCACCGGCGCCCAGCCGACCGACCTGTCCGTGCCGCGGACCCTGACGATGCCTGCCAGCGAGACGACGCAGGTCAAGCTCGAGGGCAACCTGCCCGGCGACATCGCGACCGGAGCCAGCACGACGAAGGACGTGCGCGTGTTCGACCAGCTCGGCGCCGCCAAGACCCTGAGCCTGACGATGACCCGCACCGCCGGTGGCTGGGACATCACCGGCACCGACGGCAACGGTGCGACCGGCACCACCAGCCTCACCCTGACGGGCGGCCGCCTGACGCCGGCCGGGCCGCTCGTGGTCGGCGGGGTCGCCGTGGACATGGGCGATCTGACCGGCTACGCGGGGGTCAACACCGTGACCGGCAGCGCGACCAACGGGTCCGCGGCGGGCACGCTGGAGTCGTTCAGCCTCGGCGCGGACGGCACGCTCACCGGCTCGTTCAGCAACGGCGGCAAGTTCGTCATCGGCCAGGTGGCCCTCGCCCGCTTCACCAATCCGGCGGGCCTGGAGAAGATCGGCAACACCGCCTTCCAGCCCTCCGCGAACTCCGGCGTCCCGCAGCTCGGCACCGCCGGCAACGGCGGCTTCGGCTCGCTGTCCGGCGGGCAGCTCGAGATGTCCAACGTCGACCTCTCGCAGCAGTTCACCAACCTGATCGTCGCGCAGCGCGGCTTCCAGGCGAACGCGCGCATCGTCACCACCTCCGACCAGGTGCTGCAGGAGCTCGTCGAGCTCAAGCGCTGACCTCACGGCTGGGCGGCCCGACGTCCTGCACGTCCGACGGCCCGGATCCGGCACTGCCGGGTCCGGGCCGTCGTCGTCTCTGCCGCGCCGTCCGGAGCTCCGCTCGCGGCCGTCGCCGGGTGGCCACAGGGTCGTCGCGGGGTCGTCGCGGGGTCGCCGCGGGGCCGCCGCAACGCCGTCGAACGGTCGCCGATCACGTCTGCGGTGAGTCCTCGACGGGTCCGCGAGCAGGGCGGCCGGGGCCTTACGGGAAGGCCCTGCGGTGCCGACAGTGACCGGTGACGCGTCCGACCGGACGCCCCCCTTCGGACGGACCAGGAACCGCACCCATGATCGTCGTCACCCGGCTGAACGGGACCCGCTTCGCGGTCAATCCCGATCTGATCGAGCGGGTCCACGCCAGCCCCGACACCTACCTGGTGATGGTCGACGGCACCACCTACGTGGTCTCCGAGTCGATGGACACGGTGATCGACCTGATCGCCCGGTACCGCGCCCGCGTGGTCGCCACGGCCCGCTCCCTCAGCGACGAGAGCATCCCGCGCCTGAGCGTCGTCCCGGACCCGGGCCCGAGGGAGTCGTTCGGCTCGGGCCTCGTCACGGAGCTGACGACGGCCGCGGTGCCGACCGTCCTGCACCCTGCCCCCTGACCGCCGGCCCGAGACCGCTGACCGCGTCCTGACCGACCCACCCTCCGACTTCCCGAGACACCCCCGGACAGCCGACCCCAACGGCCGCCCGGGCTCGCCGTTCCCAGCGGCCCCCGACGTGAGACCACCCGTCACCCGCACCAGCCCGACCCGCACCAGCTTGAACACCACCAGCCCGACCCGCACCAGCACGAGGAGCACCCCTTGGATCCCGCCACACTGATCGGCCTGGTGCTCGCGTTCGGCTCCGTGTTCGCGATGGTCACCCTCGAGGGTGCCTCGGTCATGTCCCTGCTGCTGCCGCCACCGATGATCCTCGTGTTCGGGGCCACCATCGCCGTCGGCTTCGCCGGCCACACCCTCAAGGACGGCATCCACGCGTTCTCCTCCATCCCGAAGGCCCTGATGGGGAAGACGACGCCGCCGCAGCAGAGCATCGACACGATCATCGGCCTGGCCGAGAAGGCCCGGGCCGACGGCCTGCTCGCGCTCGAGTCCGAGGCCGCCGGGACGAAGGATCCCTTCCTGGCCGGCGCGCTGCAGAACATCGCCGACGGCACGGATCCGGAGGAACTGCGCATCCTGCTCGAGGACGAGATGGCGACCCGCTCGAAGTCGGACAAGGCCGCAGCGAAGTTCTTCTCGGTCCTCGGCGGGTACGCGCCGACCATCGGCATCGTCGGCACCGTCGTGTCCCTGACCCACGTGCTCGAGAACCTCTCCAAGCCGGAGGAGCTCGGCCACATGATCGCCAGCGCCTTCGTCGCCACCCTGTGGGGCCTGCTCTCCGCCAACTTCATGTGGCTCCCGCTCTCGGGCCGGTTGGGCCGTCTCGCCGAGCTGGAGAGCGAGCGCATGCTCCTGCTGATGGAGGGCGTGCTCGCCGTCCAGTCCGGCACCCAGCCGCTGCTCCTCGCGGAGCGGCTCAAGGCCATGGTGCCGGTCACGCAGCGCAAGGACGGCAAGGCCAAGGCCGGCAAGGCGAAGTCGGGGGCCGGCGCCACCGCCGACTCCCTCACCCTGGACGCGGCGTGAGTGCGTCCCGCCGGCGCCGCCGCCGCTCGGACCACGGCGGGGAGGAGCATCACGTCGACGAACGCTGGATGGCGTCCTACATGGACATGGTCACCGTGCTCATGTGCCTGTTCATCGTCCTGTACGCGATGTCCACGGTCGACTCCGCGAAGTTCGAGAAGCTGCGCAACTCCCTGGCCACGGGCTTCGGCACCACCGTCTCCACGAGCGTCGACACCGCCGAGGGCACGGTCGTGCACGCGCAGGACGTGGGGAAGGACGCCGAGGGGTTCAGCGGCAACCAGGCTCTCGCGGTCGCCGAGGCGAAGAACCTCACCGGCCTGCAGAAGAAGATGCAGAAGGCGCTCGACGCCGCGGGACTGGCCGGCAACGTCACGATGACCGTCGACACCCGCGGCCTGACCGTGCGTCTGGTCGGCACCCAGACGTTCTTCCAGCCGGACAGCGCCGAGCTGAACAGCCACGCCGACCGGGTCCTCGACACCATCGCCTCGACCATGACCGCCTCGAAGAAGCAGATCTCCATCGAGGGGCATACCGCGGACCTGCTCACCGTCTACCCGTCCGTGTGGGAGCTGTCCACCGCCCGGGCCACCACCGTGCTGCGCCGCCTGGTGGAGCACGACGGCGTACCCGCGACCGTCATCCGCGCGACCGGCTTCGGCTCCTCCCGGCCGCTGACGACGGGCCGCACCCCCGCCGATCACGAGCGCAACCGCCGCGTCGACATCGTGCTGCTCTCCGACCAGCCCGAAGCGGTCCGCAAGCTCCTGCCTGCCGCAGCCGCGACGACGGGCAAGGCGGCCACGGGCACGGCGACCACGGGCAAGGCGGCGACCGGCACGACCGCGGAGAAGGCGTCCACGGAGTCCTCCTCGTCGCACTGAGACCTCGTCACCGGGGGATCCACCGGTCAATCCGAGAGACACGCCGACAACACGCCGACGACCGGCGACGAGCCGTCCCGACGCCTTACCCGGGTCGGGGCCGCGCCGATAGTCAGAGGCGTGAGCGTGCAGGAAGCGGAGTCCGCAGTCGAGGACCGGCAGGTGGCGGTGTACGACTTCCGTCGTCCCACCACGCTGGCCCGCCGGCACAGCCGGATCCTCGAGCTCGGCTTCGAGACCTTCGCCCGCCAGTGGGGCACCCAGCTGACCGCCCGGGTGCGCGTCACCTCGACGGTGGGCCTGCAGTCCCTGATCATGCAGACCTACGACGAGTACGCGGCGAGCCTGCCCGCGACCACGGCGATGGTCCTCTGCGTCCCGATGGACAGCGAGGACACGATCATCGTCCAGTTCCCGACGGCCGCGGCCCTGGGCTGGATCGCCCGGATGCTCGGCGGCACGGGGGAGCGGCAGGACGCCGACCGCATCTTCACCCCGGTCGAGAAGGAACTCGTGCAGCGCCTCATCAACGAGGCGCTCGAGGACCTGCACTACTCGCTGGGGCACCTGCTGCCCGGCTCCTCCCGGGTCGAGTCCATCCAGCACCACCCCCAGTTCGCGCAGGCCGCTGCCCCCGGTGACGTGATGATCGTCGCGACCTTCATCGTCCGGGTGGCCCACACCGCCGCCCCCGCCACCGTCGTGCTGCCCGCGTCCGTGCTGCTGCCGCGGCTCGGCGCGGTCAACCCGACCATCGCCGCGGCGGACGCCCCGGGCCAGGTCCGCGCCCAGCTGGCCGAGGTGCCGGTGGACGTGGCCGTGACCCTCACCCCGCGACGGGTGACCAGCCACGAGGTGCTCCGCCTCGCGGTCGGTGACACCGTCATGCTCCCGCACGGGACCCACCAGCCCTTCCGGGTGACCGTCGACGGCGTCCCCCTCGCCGGCGCGACCGCCACCCGCACGGGTGCCCGCACCGGCGCCCTGATCATCAGCACCGAGGAGAACCCGCGTTGACCGTCACCACCACCGGCGCCCAGTCCGCCGACCTGCTGGCCGCCTACCTCCCGCACCCCGGCCTGGCCGTGACCGGCCGCGCCGACGCCACCGCCGCGATCGCCTTCGCCTCCCGGGCCGTGACCGCCGGCCACGTCGGCGCCAGCGCCGTCGACGTCGCCGTCCTGCTGCGCGACACCGCGTTCCTGGCCGCGGCGGCCGGTGCCGGTGCCGGCGACCTGGTCCAGGCCACCGACGTGCTCCGGCCGGCCGTCGAGCACGCCGTCGAGCCGTTCGCCCCCGGCGCCCTCTCCGACCTCGCCGAGTCCGACGCCACCGACCTGCTGCTCGACCCCGACACCGAGATCTACGAGCTCTCCGACGGGCTGGCCGTCTTCGGCTGGTTCGCCATCCGCGTCCGCGCCGCCGTGGCCGGCGTCACCGGCCCCGCCGGGGTGCTCGACTCCTCCTTCGCGGACCGGCTCGGCCGGATCAACGACGTCGAGATGAACCTGACGGTGGAGATCGGCCGCGCCCGGATGCGGATCATCGACGCCCTCGCCCTCGAGCCCGGTCACGTGATCGAGCTCGACCGCTCCGCCGGTGCGCCCGCGGACATCATGCTCAACGGACGACGCATCGCCCTCGGGGAGGTGGTGGTCGTCGACCAGGACTACGGCGTGCGCATCACCCGCATCCTCGACGTGGCCGAGGCGCCGAACTGATGGATTCGTTCGTTCTCGGCCTGCGGGTCCTCGTCTCCCTGGGTGCCGTCCTCGGACTGATCTGGGTGCTGCAGCGACGGGTCAAGCGGCGCGGCGGTCTCGTGCGCGCCGCCGGTCCGGCGATCAGCGTGCTCAGCCGGCAGGGCATCGGGCACAAGGCCTCCGTGGTGCTGCTCGACGCCGACGGGCAGCGTCTGCTGCTCGGCGTCACCGAGCACGGCGTCTCCGTGCTGCGCAGCACCGAGGCCACCGCGGCCACGGAGCCGGCCGCGGCGGCCGCCCCGGTCACCCCGGTCACGGCTCCGGTCGCCGCGCCCGCGGGCAGCTTCGCGTCCAGCCTCTCGGCGGCCACCGCGTCGTTCGACGACGCCGCCACGACGGTCCCCTTCGGCCCGGGCCGGTTCCCGTCCCGTGGCGGTCGCCGGACCGCAGCGGCGTTCCCGGCCGCCGTGCCGACGCCGGCCCTCGACCTGCCCGCCGGCACCGCCGCGGTCACCACCTCCTTCAGCGGGCCGGACCACGGCAGCATCCTGCTCGCCGCCACGGCCCCGGCCATCGTCCCGGCACCGGTCGCGCCGGTTCCCGCGCC
>NZ_MIEU01000017.1 GCF_001968825.1 Tersicoccus sp. Bi-70 | reverse complement strand
GGTGGGGGGCCTAGGCAACACACTGTTGGGTCCTGGGACAACAGGCCCCGGCTTCGATCCTTCGCATGGTTGGTCTTCTGGACCGGGTGTGCGGGGGGTGGGGTTGGGTACTGGTTGTTTCTGGTGTTCCCTGTGTCTGGCGTGCTGCACTCACCGGTTGGTGGTGTGGGCGGGGTACGGGGGTTGTTGTTTGAGAACTGCATAGTGGACGCGAGCATCTTAATTCTGATTGTTCTGTGTGTAAGTTTCTAAGGGCACACGGTGGATGCCTTGGCATCAGGAGCTGATGAAGGACGTGGGAATCT
>NZ_MIEU01000016.1 GCF_001968825.1 Tersicoccus sp. Bi-70 | reverse complement strand
TCACCCCAGTAACGGGGGAATAGTGTTACGGCGGCCATAGCGTGGGGGAAACGCCCGGACCCATCCCGAACCCGGAAGCTAAGACCCACAGCGCCGATGGTACTGCACTCGTGAGGGTGTGGGAGAGTAGGACACCGCCGGACAACCATTAAAAACGCGTGAAGCCTCGGACCACCCCACCACGTGGGGGAAACGGTCCGAGGCTTCCCGCATTTAACACCCCTCCCGCGTTTTACACGCCTTCATTTCTACTGGGCGGCGTCACCGCGCTGTGTGACTGCTGCCGGCGCGCTCGTCGAGTCAGGCGCGTCGACTTGCTCCCGCCGGATGGTGCGCGGGCTTTCGGGCGGCCCCGGCTGGAGGCGCCGCTGCGGTGGTGCGCCGGTATCGTGATGATGGTGATCATCCAGCGATCGTCTCGGCGCAGACCGGCGGCCCGGCGAGCTGATCAGCCCGGCCCATCGGGCTCCGACGACCTCACGGCAGCACGGGACAATCGGGCGCTCTTCGACACCTGCGCCGTTCGCACCATCGACGGCGGTCAGGTGGTGGAGCCGACCTGGCGTCCGCGCGTGATGCTGATCGGAGCACTCGGGCTCCTGCTGATCGCGGTAATCGGACTGCTCTGGGCCAAGTGGCTCCCCTACACCGGGCGCGTGCACACGCTGGCCGGCACACACACCTGGTCGGGTGGGCCGATCCTCACGACCGCGGGCCCGGCGGGCTCGACGCCGTCCCTCTCGGGAGCCCTGGCCTTCACCGGCGCCTACATCGCGGCGGTGTGGCCCGCGGCCGTCGTCGGGATCACCGTGGGCGCCGCCCTGGAGTCGCTCGTGCCCCGACACTGGCTGGTCCGGGTGTTGTCCCGCCGCAGTCGCTGGGGTCAGGGCGTCGCGGGCGGTCTGCTGTCCCTTCCCACCATGATGTGCACGTGCTGCACCGCACCGGTCGCCTCGAGCCTGCGCCGCCGCGGCGTTCCCCTCGGCGCGAGCATCGCCTACTGGCTCGGCAATCCGCTGCTGAATCCCGCCGTGTTGGTCTTTCTCGCCCTGACCCTGCCCTGGCCGGTGGTCGCCGTGCGTGCCGTCGTGGGCGCCGTTGTGATCGTGGCGGCGGCGATGCTGGCCGGACGGTGGGCTCGCGACACCGCATCGGCGCCCGTGGTCCTCGAGGGCAGCGCGCCGACCTCGGTCGCGCAGCTGGTCCGGCGCTTCGCCGTGACGCTCGCGCGGTACGTGGCGATCATCGTGCCCGAGTACCTGGTGCTGGTGTTCCTCACCGGACTGCTCAGCGGCTGGCTCTCGGACTGGGCCGGGCTCGGTGCGGCCGCCGGTCCCGTGTCCCTGCTGGTCGTGGGGGTCGTCGGTGCCGTCCTCGTGATTCCGACGGGTGGGGAGATTCCCGTCATCGTCGGGCTGGTCGCCGCCGGAGCGAGCATGGGCGTGGCCGGCGTCCTGCTCATCACCCTGCCGGCGCTCAGCCTGCCGTCGGTGATCATGGTCGCGCGCAGTTTCGGCTGGCGCGCCCTGCTGCCGACCGCGGCGGTCGTGGTGGTGGGCGGCGTCGCCGCGGGTGGCCTGCTCCTCGCGCTCGGCTGATCTCACGCTGGACCGGTCTCACGCTGGACCGGGCGTGCGTCGGGCCGACCCGCGCTGAGCCAAGGCGACGACGCTCACGCTGCCCCGCCGTCGTCCCGGCACACCGCCGGTCGAGAAACCGAGGAGCACCGGCCGCGTGCCTGGCGTTGCAGGTGCCCATGATCATGCCCCACGCCCGGGATACCTGCCTGCCCACACGACAACGGCCGCTCACCGCCGGGTGAGCGGCCGCTGCGGTGTGGGCGGGGGAGGGGCCGGTCAGCGCGTGGCTGCGGCGTCCCGGTTGCGTCCACGGCGCTCGACCTTGAAGTCGGTCGTCATGTCCTCGAGTTCCATGCCCTTCGTCTCCGGGATCCGGAAGAACACGAAGAAGAAGGAGACGAGGGCGAAGAACGCGTACAACCCGTAGGTGAGGGACAGGGACATGTCCCGCAGGATGGGGAAGCTAAGAGTCACGAGCCAGTTGGCGATCCAGTTCGCGGCGGTGGCGATCGCCATCGCGTATCCGCGGATGCTGTTGGGGAACATCTCGCCGAGCAGCACCCACATGACCGGGCCCCACGTGGCACCGAAGAAGACCACGAAGGCGTTGGCCGCGATCAGTGTCACCTGGCCCCAGCCCGGAGCGAGCTGCAGGGCGCCGTCGACCGTGGTCGCGCTGGCGAAACCCATCGCCATGACCGCCAGGCAGATCGCCATCCCGAGGGACCCGATGAGAAGGAGCAGCCGGCGCCCGATCCGGTCGACGAGCGCGATCGCGATGATCGTGACCAGCACGTTGATGACCGACGTGATGACCGACGCCGTGAAGGAGAAGCTCTCGTCGAACCCGACCGAGCTCCACAGCGACGTCGAGTAGTAGAAGATCACGTTGATGCCCACGAACTGCTGGAACACCGCCAGCAGGATTCCGGTCCACACGATCGGCAGGAGGAAGTACTTCTTGTCCCGCACGTCGCGGTAGGAGGGCTTGGACTCGCGATGCACCGACTCGCGGATGGCGGCCACCCGCTTCTCCGCCTGCTCGCGCGTCTCACCGAGCACTTCCTCCAGCACGGAGGCCGCCTTCGCGTCGCGGCCGCGGCTGACCAGGAACCGCGGCGACTCCGGGATGCTCAGCGCCATCACGCCATAGACCACCGACGGCACGACGCCGACGAGGAACATCCAGCGCCATGCGTCGAGGCCGGCCCACAGGCTGTTGCTCGCACCACCGGCCGACGTGGCCAGCCAGGCGTCCGAGAGCAGGGCGACGAAGATGCCCAGCACGATGGCCATCTGCTGCAGCGAGGCCAGCCGGCCCCGCAGGCGCGAGGGCGCGATCTCCGAGATGTACGTCGGCCCGATCACCGACGCGATGCCGATGCCGATACCGCCGATGAGGCGCCAGATGGCCAGGTCCCAGGCGGCGAACGCGAGGCCGGACCCGATCGAGGACACCAGGAAGAGGACGGCGCCCACGAACATCACCCGCAGGCGACCCCACCGGTCCGCGAGCGGGCCGGCGAACCAGGCGCCGACGGCCGAACCGATGAGGGCGATCGAGACGATGACGCCGGTGAGCGCGGCCGGCAGGGTGAAGTCCTTGGCGAGGGCGTCGACGGCACCGTTGATGACCGAGCTGTCGAAGCCGAAGAGGAAGCCGCCCACGGCGGCGGCGATGGAGATGATGACGGCCCGGCCGGCGTGCTGTTCCGGTTGGTATCCGTACCGGGAGTGATCCGGGGCCACCCCGTCGTCGCTGGTTGAATGACTCACGTTGCGCCTCCGTCGTTGGATCCTGCACACTGCTCGGCTTCGACCCAAACTACTCCTGACCAGGCACGCGCGCGACGCGCTGACCTGCACGCTCACGCGTCCCTGACGGGGCCGCCCGCGGTGCGTAGAGTGAACGGGTCGAGGAGGAGGAAACCGTCGTGGCCTGGATCGAACACGCCATCTGGTGGCACGTGTACCCCCTCGGTTTCACCGGTGCCGAGCACACGCTGCGCGAGGCGGGCGGATCCGTCCGCCACCGGCTGGCGGACCTGACCGGATGGCTGGACTACCTCGTCGACCTCGGCTGCAACGGCCTGGCCCTCGGCCCCGTGTTCCTCTCCTCCTCGCACGGCTACGACACCGTCGACCACTACACGATCGATCCGCGGCTGGGCGACGACGGCGACTTCGACCGCCTCGTCGAGGAGGCGCACGCGCGCGGCATCAAGATCCTGCTCGACGGCGTCTTCAACCATGTCGGGCGCGACTTCAGCATGCTGCAGCGCGCCATGGCGAACGGCCCGGACTCGGATGCCGCCGCGTGGTTCCGATGGGAGGACGTCGACGGCGAACGCCGGCCCGTGACCTTCGAGGGCCACGAGGGTCTGGTGGCCCTGAACCACGACCACCCGGCCGTCGTCGAGTACGTGGGCGACGTGATGACGCACTGGCTGGACCGGGGGGCGGACGGCTGGCGGCTCGACGCGGCCTATGCCGTCCCGCCACGGTTCTGGGAGGCCGCCCTCGCTGCGCCACGCCGGGCCCACCCCCAGCTGTGGGCGGTGGGGGAGATGATCCACGGCGACTACGTCGACTACGTCAACGTCTCCGGCCTGGACTCGGTGACCCAGTACGAGTTGTGGAAGGCGATCTGGAGTTCCATCAACGACGTCAACTTCTTCGAGCTCGGTCACGCACTGGGCCGGCACGCGGAGTTCTGCCGCCGGTTCCTGCCGCTGACGTTCCTCGGAAACCACGACGTCACCCGGCTCGCGAGCCGGATCGAGCGCCCCGAGCACCGGGACCACGCCCAGGCGCTGCTGTTCTTCCTGCCCGGCGTCCCGAGCATCTACTACGGGGACGAGCAGTCCTTCGCCGGGGTCAAGGAGGAGCGCCTCGGGGGCGACGACGAGATCCGTCCCCCGTTCCCGCCCAGCGGCGAGGCGCTGCACGGCTGGGACACCTATCACCGCATCCAGGAACTGATCTCCGTGCGGCGCCGCCACCCCGGCCTGCAGACCGCCGACGTCGAGGTCGTCACCGTCGAGAACGCGTTCCTCGAACTCGGAACGACGGTCGACGGTGCACGGCTCCGCCTCAGCCTGAACCTCGCGGAGGAACCGCGGGACATCCCGGCCGGCCAGGTGCTGGCCGCGTCCGACGGCAGTCGCACCCCGGGCGCGCTCGCCGGCCACGGCTGGCAGATCGCGGTCCTCGGGCCGACGTCCTCGACGGACTGACGGCGCTCACCGGCCCTGCACCGAACCCCGCGGATCCGCGGATCGACGGGTGTCGTGTCGATTAGTCGACACCCCGTCGAGATGATACGATCATCGTCGGCCGGCACCTCTGGGGGGTGCCGGCCGCATGCATGTCCGGGCTCTTCTCGACCGCGCGCCGGGCGCCGGTCAGTCGTCCTCGGTGCTGAGCACCGCGAGGGTGCGGGTGTCCGGATTCAGGAGGATGTTGGCCTCGTCGCGGCGGTGCCGCAGGATGTCCTCGAGGTAGGAGGTCACCGCCTCCGAGAGCGGGATGAACCGCTGCTGCCGCTCCGACATGTACCAGCGGTGCTCCAGGACCTCGTGCACCACCTCGGGCGGCTCGAGCTTGCCGGCCAGATCCCGGGGGATGGACCGGACGATCGGCTCGAACACCTGCTGCAACCACAGGTGGGCGGCGTAGTCCTCGTCCAGCTCGGGGCAATTCGCGGCCCGGTAGCTGTCCATGTCGTTGAGCAGCCGTCGCGCCTGGTTCTCCTGCACGTCCAGCCCCGTCAGCCGGAGCAGGCGCCGCGCGTGGTGGCCGGCGTCGACGACCTTGGGCTGCAGCAGGAAGGACGTGCCCTCCGGGCTCGTGGTGATCGAGTACTCCTCGACGTCGAACCCGAGATCGTTCAGCCGCCGGATCCGCTCTGCGACCCGCCACTTGTCCGTGGCCTTGAACGACTCGATGTCCAGCAGCTCCGACCAGAGCCGACGGTACGAGTCCATGATCCGCTCGCTGGTCTCGATCGGGTCGACGGCGTCGACCAGGCCGCCCTCCATCAGGTCCATCAACTCGCCGGCGATGTTCACCCGGGCGATCTCCAGGTCGTACTCGCGCTGCCCGGCGGAGAGCTCCGGATAGATCTCACCCGTCTCGGCGTCCACGAGATAGGCCGCGAACGAGCCGGCGTCCCGACGGAACAGGGTGTTGGAGAGGGACACGTCGCCCCAGTAGAAGCCGACCAGGTGCAGCCGCACGAGCAGCAGCGCGAGGGCGTCGATGAGCCTGGTCAGGGTGTCCGGCCGCAGCTGCTGGGAGAAGAGGGCGCGGTACGGGAGGGAGAACTTGAGGTGGCGCGTGACCAGGGCTGTCGCGAGCTCCTGGCCGTCGGCGTCGCGCCGGTTGCTGACGATCGCGACGGGCTCCACGCACGGGACGTCGAGACGCTGCAGCCGGCGCAGGATGTGGAACTCGTGGCGGGCGATGTGGTCGCTGGTCTCCTTGACGGCGACGACGGCGCCGGCCAGGTGGGCGAACCGGACGACGTGCCGCGAGATGCCGCGGGGCAGGGACGCCAGGTTGCGTTCGGGCCACTCCTCCAGCGGCACGTCCCACGGCAGGTCGAGCAGCTCCGGTACGGTCGCGGCCGCCGTGATGGCCAGCGACGCTGCCCGGGGGCCCTCGGGGCGGGACCGGTCGCCGCCGGTGCGGGGAAGGCGACCGCCGGCCGACCACTCCTGCGGGGCCTCCCACGCCGCGGCGCCGGCGGGCGGTGCGGCCGGCTGGGCGCCGGCGTCGGGCGTCGTCACGATCTCCGGTGCTGCTCCGGACGGCTCCGGGGGCGGTCCTGACGCAGCGGACCCGCCGGCGCCCTCGCGGGGTGCAGGGGTTCCGGCGGGTCCGTTCATGCGTCAGTCTCCTGTCGATCGATACCGACGATCGGGTCGGTCGTGGTGGCCGGGAGGAGGGTCACGGCCCGACCGTCAGGCTCACTCGATGACGTCGGAGAGGCTCGCCTGCGGGGTGTCCGCCGCCGGCCCGCCGTCGCCGAGGCGCAGCCCCGTCTTCGTGTCGAAGAGGTGCACGTGCCCGGACTGGGGACGGACGTGCACGACCTGCCCTGCCCGCGGTGGGCGCCGGCCGTCGGCGCGCGCCGTGATGGTGTGCTCCCGATCGCCGATGGTGGTGTGACCGTACACGTAGGCGTCGGCGCCGAGCTCCTCCACGACGTCGGCCTCGACCGCCAGGCCCTCACCCTGGCCCACCATCTCCAGGTCCTCCGGACGGACGCCGAGGGTCACGGTGTTGCCCGCGGCCTCCTGCAGGATGTCCCGCGGCACCGGGTAGACGGTGTCGCCGAACTTCACGCCGCCGTCGACGACGGGGAGTTCCACCAGGTTCATGGCGGGGGAGCCGATGAAGCCGGCCACGAACACGTTGTTCGGGTGGTCGTAGAGGTTCCGCGGGGTGTCCACCTGCTGCAGCAGGCCGTCCTTGAGCACGGCGACCCGGTCACCCATGGTCATGGCCTCGACCTGGTCGTGGGTCACGTACACGGTGGTGACGCCGAGCCGGCGGGTCAGGGACGCGATCTGGGTGCGGGTCTGCACGCGCAGCTTGGCGTCGAGGTTGGACAGCGGCTCGTCCATGAGGAAGACCTGCGGGCTGCGCACGATCGCGCGGCCCATGGCGACGCGCTGCCGCTGGCCGCCCGAGAGCGCCTTCGGCTTGCGGTCCAGGTAGTCCTCGAGGTCGAGCAGCTTCGCCGCCTCGCGCACGCGGCGCACCCGCTCCTCCTTGTCCACGCCGGCGATCTTCAGGGCGAAGCCCATGTTGTCGGCGACGGTCATGTGCGGGTAGAGCGCGTAGTTCTGGAACACCATGGCGATGTCCCGGTCCTTCGGGGGAACGTCGGTGACGTCCTTGTCGCCGATCCAGATCTTGCCGTAGTTGATGTCCTCGAGGCCGGCGAGCATGCGCAACGACGTCGACTTGCCGCAACCGGACGGGCCGACGAGGACGAGGAACTCGCCGTCCTCGATGTCCAGGCTCAGCTTGTCCACCGAGGGCTTCTCCGAACCCGGGTAGATGCGGGTGGTGTTGTCGAATCTGACCGTGGCCATGATGATTCCTTCCCTTCACCGGCAGGTACGTGCCGGACGATCCGTTGTGAAGCGGGTACCGAGTGGCGCTGACCAGACACGACACCGGACACATGGCCCCGTGGTGTGACATGGTTCACGCACTCGCGGCCATTATGTCACAGCGGTCGCAAGCGCTTCCGGGTGCCGCTCGCGTCCGAGCGGACCGATTTATTCGTCCAGGCTCGGACCGACGCGCTCGCGGTCCAGGGGCGGGGTGTCGAGCGCGTCCCGGCGCAGCCGCAGGACGGTGGAGAGCAGCTCCGCGACGTGCTCGGGGTCCTCGGCCCGGTACGCGGCGGCGGTGTCGCCGTCGCCGACCTTGACGCCCACATCCCCGGGCGCGAGAGCCGCGAACGCGGTCTCGTCGGTCACGTCGTCCCCGGCGAAGAGGATGCCGGTGGCGCCGGTGAGCTCGCGCAGGGTGGCCAGGCCGTCACCCTTGGACGCGGAGACGACCGACGCCTCGACCACCTTCTTGCCCTGCATCACGTGCACACCGTCCATCGTGGACAGCTCCCGCACCGCCTCGTCCGTGGCGGCGTCGCCGACCTCCGGCTCGGCGCGGCGGGTGTGCAGGACGACCCCGGCCGGCTTCTCCTCCAGCGACGTGCCCGGGTGCGCATCGACCACCCGGCGGACGGACGCGGTGACGACGCCGAGCAGGTCACGCTGCTGGTCGTCGAGCTCGAGCGGCTCCGCGTCCGGCCCGATCCAGGTCTCGGCGCCGTGGCTGGCGACCAGCAGCGTGCGCTCGTCGGGGGAGGCGACGTCTCGCAGCGAGGCGAGCGCTCGACCGGAGACCAGGGCGGTGCGCGTCTCCGGCAGGTCGGTCAGGCCGGCCAGCGCCTCACCGGCGGCGGGCAGGGCGCGGGCGTCCTCCGCTCGGTCGGTCAGGGGCGCCAGGGTGCCGTCGAAGTCCATGCACACCAGCAGCACCGGGGTGAAGGCCAGCCGTTCGAGGGCATGCTGGAGCCGCGCTTCCACCGCCATTTCAGCGGCTCTCCTGCAGGGCGGAGAGGAAGTCGGAGGACCAGCGCTTCACGTCGTGCTCCAGGACCTGCTTGCGCATGGCGCGCATCCGGCGTGCGGCTTCCCGCGGCTCCATGTGGATGGCGCGCACCATCGCGTTCTTGACCCCGTCGATGTCGTGCGTGTTCACCAGCAGCGCCTGGCGCAGCTGTTCGGCCGCACCGGTGAACTCGCTGAGCACGAGCACCCCGTTGTTGCGGCTCCGGGCGGCCACGTACTCCTTGGCCACGAGGTTCATCCCGTCCCGCAGGGCGGTCACGAGCAGGACGTCGGCCGCCAGGTACAGGGCGACCATCTCCTCCACCGGGTAGCTCTGGTGGAGGTAGCGGATGGCGGTCTTCTCGAGGGTGTCGTAGGTGCCGTTGATCCGGCCGACCGTCGACTCGACCTCGTCCCGCAGGGTCTTGTAGTGCTCGACGCGCTCGCGGCTGGGGCTGGCGACCTGGACGAGCGTGCAGTCCTCGACGCTGACCCGGTGGTCCTCGAGCAGTTCCCCGAACGCCTTGAGGCGGTGCGGGATGCCCTTGGTGTAGTCGAGCCGATCGACGCCGAGCAGCACGGTGGTCGGATCGCCGAGTTCGTGGCGGATCTGCCGGGCGCGGTCGATCACGTCCGGGTCCGCGGCCAGCTCGGCGATGTGCCGGGAGTCGATGGAGATGGGGAAGGCGCGCGCCTCCACCTGACGCTCGGCACCGTCCTCGTCGGTGATCGCGAAGACGCCCTGTCGGCTCTGGGCGCCGAGGAACCGCCGCACGCAGCGGGTGAAGTTCTGCGCGTCGCCGGGCCGCTGGAAGCCGATCAGATCCGCGCCGGCCAGGCCCTCCAGCACCTGCTGACGCCACGGCAGTTGCGCGTAGATCTCCAGGGGCGGGAACGGGATGTGGTTGAAGAAGCCGATCCGCAGGTCGGGGCGCAGCTGGCGCAGCATCGCGGGCACGAGCTGGAGCTGGTAGTCCTGCACCCACACCGTCGCGCCCTCGGCGGCGGCCTTCGCGGACGCCTCGGCGAACCGCCGATTGACACGCCGGTACGCGTCCCACCAGGTGCGGTGGAACTCCGGCGGGGCGATCACGTCGTGATAGAGCGGCCACAGGGTCGCGTTGGCGAAGCCTTCGTAGTAGAGCTCGACCTCGCGGGCGGACAGGTCGACGGGCACCAGGTGCATGCCGCTGTGGTCGAACTCCTCGAGCGGTTCGTCGGCGGCGCCGTTCCAGCCGACCCACGCGCCGTCGGCGTGTTCCATCACGGGGGCCAGGGCGGTGACCAGACCGCCGGGGGAGCGCCGCCAGTCCGACCGGCCGTCGACGGTGACGCGGTCCACGGGGAGCCGGTTGGACACGACGATGAAGTCGTAGTCACCCGGCTGTGGCGGCGCCGAGGCGGGATCGGATTCGAGTGCGGTGTCGGCCATGACGTGGAGCACGTCCTTTCCCGGCCGCAGGGGCGACGCGGATGACGAGGAGAGCGGTCTGATTTCTCAGCTTACGTGCCGTCGGCGAGCGTTCAGGGTGGCTGCCTAGAATGAGGTGTCCTTCGGCCCTTGCGCCGTGTCGCCGTCCGATTCTCGAGGATGCATGAGTCCGCAGAACGAACCCCGTCAGACCAAGTCCCAGCGCCAGTCGGCCGCACGCGAGAGGGCCCGGGTGATCCGGGAGCAGCAGCGCAAGCGTGAACGCCGGAACCGCATGTTCACCATCTGGGGCATCGTCGCGGCCGTCGCCGTGATCGCCGTCGTCATCGGTTTCATCGTGGCGAACGGCATCCGCGGCCAGGTGGCGGACTCGGGCGCTCGCCCGGCCAACACCAACACCTACGGCGGCGTCACCCTGGTCAAGCCGAATCAGTTGGCCACCTCGCCGGCGTCCGGCGACGTCAACGTCAAGGACACGCAGTCGCCCACCGCGAGCGCCAGCGCCAGCGGGTCCGCGCAGCCCGTGCCGCACGGGGTCGAGAAGGCCGCGTCTGGCAAGCCCGCCCAGATCGTCATCTTCGTCGACCTCGCCTGCCCGGTCTGCAAGAACTTCGAGGCCTCCTACGCGAGCCAGCTGGACACGTGGATGAAGGACAACAAGGCCACCGTCGAGTACCGGGTGACCAACCTGCTCGACGGCTCCGCGTCCACCACCAACTACTCCTCCCGTGGCGCGAACGCCGCCTACTGCGTGGCGAACTCCGCTCCGACCAAGCTCCAGGCCTTCCTCAGCAGCGCCTACGAGCAGCAGCCGCAGGAAGGCGGTGAGGGCCTGTCGAACGACAAGCTCAAGGAGATCGCCAGCACCGCCGGAGCGGGTGACATCGGCAGCTGTGTCAACGACGGCACCTACCGCCCGTTCGTGAAGTACCTGACGGACCAGGGTCGCGCCGACGGCGTGACCGGTACCCCGACGGTGTTCGTCGATGGCCAGCGCTGGAGCAACTCGGGTGACTTCACCGGCTTCGCGCAGAAGATCATCGACGCCCGCAAGTAGGCCTCTCCGGCCCACGGCACCGGGCGCCGGTGCCGTGGGCTAGCCTTGGACGGCCTCGTTCTCACGGGCCGGCCCGCACGGCCCGCCACGCGCACCCGCGGTGCACGCGGCACCCGCCCCCTTAGCTCAGTCGGCCAGAGCATCTGTCTTGTAAACAGAGGGTCGCCGGTTCGAATCCGGCAGGGGGCTCTCGTTCCTCCGACGCCCGCACCTACCGGCGATCGGTGTCTCGTACCAGTTCCGCCAGATGCCGGCGCAGCCCGGCCTCGCCCCGACGCATCATCGCGTGATGGGCGAGGGTGAACACCGGTGCCGCGATCGGGCTGAGCGCGACCATCCAGCGCTTGGCGGGCCTCACCGCCCACGTGATGACCACGTCGGTACCGCCGTCGGCCCGAGCGGTGAGCGCCACCCGACCCGTGCCGGTCAGGTCCTCCCCGGCGTCGAAGGCCACCTCCCGCAGCCGCTCGACCCTCGTCGCGTGGAACGAGATGCGCAGTGTGTAGCCCAGCGACGCGTGGAAGTCGAAGGTGGCGGTCGAGGCGAGCAGCAGGTCCTCCCGCGACGTCCCGCCGGCTCCGGACCGTTCGGCCGACTGCTCGCACGACCGCTCGACGGGCCGTGCGGGGGTACAGCCCGGCCACCACGCGGACCAGTCCAGCGCGGGGTCGGCGATCACGTCCCACACCTGCCCGACGCCGGTCGCGAAGGTCCAGGTGGAGGCGAGGTCGTAGAGCCGTGCCGTCATGGGCCGATCCTAGGTGGCGGTCACCCATGTCGGCCCTCGGTTCGGGCCGGGCGTGACCAGGTCTCGGCACGACACCGACGGCCACCTCGAGAGAGCCGAGGTGGCCGTCGGTGTCGTGCGTCTGCCGGTCAGCGCCGGTCAGTGCCGCCGCTCAGTGTCGGTCGGTGCGGCTCACCCGTCTTCGTGGTCGGTCGAGCCGGCCGGAATGCCCGGTACGTCGTCCGGCCCGTAGATCTTCGCGTCCCCGGGGTAGGGGCTGGTCCAGTGATGGGTCTGGTACCAGGTCCACCGGTTGAACAGGTACGGGTTGGCGACGTCCTCCTTCGCACCGTTGCCCGTGGCGTGCTGGTCGGCCGCCCACTCCGTCCACTGCTCCGCGATACCGCGCATCGAGGCGGGCACCGCCGTCTCCTTCGCCGAGGCACGCTGCACCGCCGCGGCCGCCGCACCGGTCTGGCCGAGCGAGTCCGGCCCGCACTCCGGGGCGGTCTTCACGCCCTGGGTGAGCGGCACCTGGTTCGGGACCGCGGTGTAGGGCCGCAGGTCCGCCTTGGTGGTGAACGCGTCGAGCATCGGCGTCGCGGCGGCGACCTTCTGGTTCAGCGGCTGGGCGCCAAGGATCTGCTCGATGGTGCGGATCATGTTGATCTGCGAGTAGAAGGTGCTGACGGTCTTGCCGTGCGCCGCGTACGGGCTGATCACCTGCACGGGGGCGCGGTGGCCGTCGACGTGGTCGGCGCCGTCCTGGCTGTCGTCCTCGGCGATGAAGATGGCCGAGTCCTTCCAGTACTTCGAGTGGGAGATCGTGTCGACGATCTTCCCGACCGCCAGGTCGTTGTCCGCGACCTGGGCCACCGGGTCGGCCGGCCCGCCCGTGTGGTCGCTGGACAGCCACGTCATCTGGAAGTTCTTCGGGCCGTTGGCCTCGAAGTCGTGCTTCCAGGTCTCGTAGCGGTAGATGTCCGGGATCTGCAGGTCGAACGGCGCGGCGTTCGGGTCGGTGATGGCGTTCAGCGACGGGATCACCGAGCTCGCGTGCAGCTGGATGTCCGGGGTGAACAGCTGCTTCGGGTCCCCGCCGGCCATGGTGCTCTTCGCCGCGCAGTAGTACTGCTGCCAGGTGGCGCCGGCCGGCTTGCCCTCGCCGTACAGGAACTCGCCGTAGTTGCGGGCTGTGTTACCGGCCGACTGGATCGCGTTCCACAGGAAGCCGGACCGCTGGTGACCCAGGACGTCCTCCTCGGTGTCGTACGAGCGCTTGTACTCGCCGGCGCTCTTCTCCGAGTACGCGGGGTCGTCGCCCTGCATCATCCAGTTGTGACCCTCGGCCGAGTTGGTGCCGATGTCGTACGTGTTGTCGTAGAGACCGAACTGGCTGGCCAGGGCGTGCTGGTTCGGGGTCACCTTCGCCCCGAACTGGGCGAGCGAGGCGTCCCCGTTGCCCTGCTTCATGTCGCCGTACACCTGGTCGTACGTGCGGTTCTCCTTGACGATGAGGAACACGTGCTTGATGGTCGACGGGTCGCCGATGCGCTTCGGCACGGCCACGGGCTTGACGTGCGCGGCGCTCGCGCCCTCCGCCTGCTTGGTCTTCGTCGGGTCCCACCCGTTCTGCTGGAACACCGTCGCGGTGTCCTTCCGGATCTGGTGGTCGTCCGGCAGCGTGAACCGGGTGAGCGACGCGGTTGTGGAGTGCGTGCCGTGACCGGTCGCCGGCGTCGTGCCCGGGCCCTTGGAGAAGGTCAACTCCGGGCCCCGCGCGTCGATGCCCCGGACGTTGGTGACGACGACCTTGCCGTTGTTGGTCGTGACGTCGCCGGGGTAGTAGTCCGTCGGGAGGAGGCCGATGAAGCTGGCCGGGTCGCGGGGATCGCGCTTGTTCACCTGGTAGACCGCGATCGCGTTCGCCCGGCCGAGGGAGACGAGCAGGTGGTCGCCCTGCATGGTGATGCCGGTCGGCTCGTACCCGACCGTCGAGGAGGCCCAGGGCTGCGTCGCGATGGTCTGCTTGACCGTGTCGGTGCGGGTGTCCACGACCGAGACGGTGTCGCTGTTGGTGTTCGCGACGTAGAGCGTCGAGCCGCTCCGGTACATCGCCGTCGGGTGCAGCTGGACGTCGATCGAGGAGACGGGCGCCGAGGCGTTCGCGGGGTCGATGACGCTGACCGTGCCCGTGGTCGAGGTGCCCAGCCGGGGATCGGCCGGGACGGCCGTGCCGTAGGAATCCATCGTCGTCTCGCCGGCGGCCGCCTTGCGGCCGCCCTCGTTCGAGACGTACAGCTTCGAGCCGACGAAACGGAGCTGGCGGGGGGCGATCCCGGTCGCCCAGGTCTGCTTGACGGTGCCCGCGGTGGGGTCCAGCGCGACGACGCTGTTCTGCCCGTTGACGGCGGCGTACAGCGTCGCGCCGTCGGGGGAGAACGCCATGCCCGCCGTGAGCGACTGCTTCCCGTCCACGGTCGGGATGCTGATCTTCGTGCCGGCCCCGAGCGACCCGTCCGCGTTGAACGGGTAGCGGACGAGGCCGGTCGCGACCGGCTGGTAGAGGAACTTCCCGTCGGGGGAGAAGACCGGGCCCTCCTGGCCCACCGAGCCGTCGGCGATCTTCTGGTAGGCCATGTCCGCGTGGCCGGCGTTGGCGGCGGCGGTCGAGAACGCCGCCGCGGTCAGGGTGCCCGCCGCCGCGACGGGTCGGTAGGTCTTCAGGTCGAACACCTGCAGGGCCACCGAGCGGTCGGTGCTGGTGCCGACCAGGTAGCGACCGCCGGGGCTGACGGTCGAACCCATGATCTTGCCGAAGGGCGTCATCAGCCGGTCGCCGAGCGGGTTGATCACCTGGTTGGACGAGACCTGCTCGCCCTTCGCGGTCTGGTCCCCGACGTGCGGCTGGGTGAACGCCAGCGTCGAGGCGCCGGCGATGCCGCCCCCGGCGAGGACGAGCGCACAGCTGGCCGCCACGATCGTGAGCGGCTTGCGCCGGGTGACCGCCGCCGACAGGCGACGCAGGCCTCGCGGGCGTGGCTGGGGGTCCTCGACGGACCCGGTGGCAGCATGATTCCATCTGGCCATGGCGGTGCTCCTGTTCTCTGCTCGGGGGCCTGCGGCACGGGGGGCGATGATCCACGGGGAGTCCCGGGCGGCTCCCCCTACTGCATGGGGGGCTCTCGCGTGAAGGCCGATTACCGGCTTCCTCAGGCTTCTCCCCGGATCTGACATCGCGGTGACGTCGACCCCAACGGGTGGGGAACACCGGTGACCGTGCGCACGTCACGGGTCGCCGTCACCGGATCGTGTCGTCCCACCCGTACCGCGCCACCGGCCCGGGTGAGACACTGTGCGCGGGGGCCCGCTCGGGGGAGTGGGACGTGACGGGGAGTGGGGACATGGGTCGTGTCGACGAGGTGATGGACCGCGCCTCGGACGAGGGGCGCGAGGCGGAGCGACGGCGGCGCCGGCGCCGTCGGACGGCGCTGCGGGTGGTGGGCGTGCTGGTGGCGGTGTTCGCCGTCCTCGTGCTCGTCGCGGGCACCTACCTGGTGAACCTCGGGCACGCGTTCGACAGCCGCAGCCACCGAATCGAGCAGGCGTTCCCCGCGGAGGCGTCACGGCCGGCCGCCGCCGACAACGCGGCGACGAACCTGCTGCTGCTGGGCAGCGACAGCCGCGGCGCCACCACGTCCGAGGCCGGGAAGGGGGACGCCTCGGATCAGCGCTCGGACACCCTCATCTGGGTGCACATCCCGGCCGACCGGAAGCGCGTGTATCTCATGTCGGTCCTGCGGGACACCTGGGTGGACATCCCGGGGCACGGGAAGGCCAAGATCAACGCGGCGCTGGCCGACGGCGGCATCCCGCTGGCCGCACAGACCCTGGAACAGCTGTTCGGCGTGCGCCTGGACCACATCGCCCTGATCGACTTCGAGGGCTTCAAGGCCGCCACCGACGCCCTCGGCGGCGTGACCGTCGACGTGCCGGTGGCGTTCTCCGCGCGGGGCCACACCTTCCCGAAAGGCCGGCAGACGCTCGACGGGGACGCCGCGCTCGCCTTCGTCCGGGAGCGGAATGCGTTCACCGACGGGGACTACCAGCGGGTCCGCGACCAGCAGATCTTCCTCAAGGCGGTCCTCGGGCAGGTCCTCAGCGTCGGCACCCTGACCAACCCCGTCCGGATCAACGAGCTCGTCGACCGGGTGTCCCCGTTCGTCAGCGTGGACACCACGCTCGATGCGACGGCCATGGCCGGTCTCGCCCTGTCCCTGAACGGGGTGCGGGCGGGCGACGTGCGGTCCTTCACCCTCCCCACCCGCGGGACCGGCACGTCGGCGGACGGCCAGTCCATCGTCGTGGCCGACACCGCCGCGATCGACGCGGTCGGGAAGGCGATGCGCGAGGACACCCTCGGCACCTGGGTGGCCGCCCACGGCACGTCGGCGCGCTGAACGGGAGCGCGCCCCAGCAGGAGGACAAGGAAGGGGCCGGGCGCCTCAGCGCCCGGCCCCCGGTCCCCCCTGTCCGCCCCCGCGTCAGGCGGCGACGGACCCATGGGGGTCGATCACGAATTTCTTCGCGACCCCCGAGTCGAAATCGGCGTAGCCCTGCGGTGCCTCGTCCAGGCTGATCGTCGTCGCGTTGACGGCCTTGGCGATCTGCACCCGGTCGTGCAGGATCGCCTGCATCAGGCCGCGGTGGTACTTCATCACCGGGCACTGGCCGGTGGTGAAGGACAGGGACTTCGCCCAGCCGGTGCCGAGCGAGAGGGACAGGGAGCCCTTCTTGGCCGCCTCGTCCACACCGCCCGGGTCACCCGTGACGTAGAGTCCCGGGATGCCGAGCGCACCGCCGGCGGCGGTGATGTCCATCAGGGTGTTGAGCACCGTCGCCGGCGCCTCCTGCCCGCCGTGGCCGTGTCCCTTCGCCTCGAACCCGACGGCGTCGACGCCGCAGTCGACCTCGCCGACGCCGAGGATCTGCTCGATCTGGTCCGCCGGCTCGCCCTGCGACAGGTCGATGGTCTCGCACCCGAAGCTGCGGGCCTGCTCCAGCCGCTGTGTGTTCATGTCGCCGACGATCACGACGGCGGCACCGAGCAGTTGTGCGCTCGCCGCTGCGGCCAGGCCCACGGGGCCCGCCCCCGCGACATAGACCGTGGAGCCGACGCCGACCCCGGCCGTCACCGCACCGTGGAACCCGGTCGGGAAGATGTCGGAGAGCATGGTCAGGTCCAGGATCTTCTCCATCGCCTGGTCCTTGTCCGGGAACTTCAGCAGGTTCCAGTCGGCGTAGGGCACCATCACGTACTCCGCCTGGCCGCCGACCCACCCGCCCATGTCCACGTACCCGTAGGCGCTCCCGGGACGGTCCGGGTTGACGTTCTCGCAGATGCCGGTCTTGCGCTCCTTGCAGTTCCGGCAGCGTCCGCACGCGATGTTGAACGGCACCGAACAGAGATCGCCGACCTTGATGAACTCGACACCGGGACCGGTCTCGACCACCTCGCCGGTGATCTCGTGGCCGAGCACGAGCCCCGCGGGAGCGGTGGTGCGGCCGCGCACCATGTGCTGGTCGGACCCGCAGATGTTGGTGGTCACCACCTTGAGGATCGCCCCGTGCGGCAGCTGCCTGCCCACGTTCGCCGGGTTGACGCCCGGCCCGTCCTTCAACTCGAACGTGGGGTAGTCGATGGTCTTGACCTCGACCTTGCCCGGGCCCATGTAGCTCACCGCGCGGTTGTCCGCCATGATGTCTCCTTCGCCGTCGTCCTCTGACTGGGCAGCGGTCCGTCCCGCGTTCGCGGAGGACCGCCCCCGGCGCAGCCGAGCGCAACCTCGGGCAGCGGTGACCTGAGCCTAGGCCCGGATGCCCCGCCTGTGAAGTGCCTCACAGCGCGGAGCCGGGTAGGTTGACGGCATGGCGAAGGAGAAGGACGCGACCGTGCTGACGGTGCCCGGCCCCGACGGGCAGCGGGAGGTGCGGGTCTCCAGCCCCACCCGCGTGTTGTGGCCGGCGGCGGGGCTGACGAAGCTGGACCTCGCGCAGTACCTGATCGCCGTCGCCGAGCCGTTCCTGGCCGCGAACGGCGGACGGCCGGTCTCCCTGCAGCGCTTCTCCGGCGACGTGACGGGGGAGGAGTTCTTCTCCAAGAACCCGCCGCGTGGAGCCCCCGACTACGTCGACGCCGTCACCGTCACGTACCCGAGCGGCCGCTCCCACCCCCAGGTGGTGATCCGGGAGATCGCGGCCGCCGTGTGGGCCGCGCAGATGAACACGGTCGTCTTCCACCCGTGGGCCTCCCGCGCCGAGGACACGGACAACCCCGACCAGCTGCGCATCGACCTGGATCCCCAGCCGGGTACCGACTTCTCCGACGCCGTCACCGCGGCCCACGAGCTGCGCACCGTGCTCGCCGACGCCGGGCTGACCGGCTACCTCAAGACCTCCGGCAACCGGGGTCTGCACGTGTACGCGCCGATCACCCCGGCGCACGAGTTCCTCGACGTCCGGCACGCCGTCATCGCCATCGGCCGCGAGCTCGAGCGGCGGATGCCGGACGCCGTCACCACGAAGTGGTGGAAGGAGGAGCGGGGGGAGCGCATCTTCGTGGACTACAACCAGGCCAACCGGGACCGCACCATCGCCGGCGCGTACAGCCCGAGGGCCCTGCCGCACGCCTCCGTCTCCTGCCCGGTCACCTGGGACGAGCTCGACGACGTCGACCCGCGGGAGCTGACCATCGCGACCGTCCCGGACCGGGTGTCCGCCGTCGGCGACCCCTGGGCGGACATGCACGCGCACCCCGGCACGCTCGACACGGCCCTGGGCTGGTGGAAGCGGGACCTCACGAACGGCCTCGGGGAGCTGGCGTTCCCGCCGGACTTCCCGAAGATGCCGGGGGAGCCGCCGCGGGTCCAACCGAGCAGAGCGAGGAAGGAACCGGCGAGGAAGCCTGCCACGGAGCAGGACTGAGGCCTAGAGCAGCACGTCGTTCAGGTCCCACGCGACCGGCACGTCCAGCTGGTCGTACGTGCACGAGCGTGCCTCGCGGTCCGGCCGCCACCGGGCGAACTGGGCCGTGTGCCGGAACCGCATGCCCTCCATCTGGTCGTACTGCACCTCGAGCACGCGCTCGGGCCGCAACCGGACGAACGAGGTGTCCTTGTTCGACGAGAACCGGTTGCGCTCGCCCTCACCGGTCACCGCGGCGCCGTGCTCGTCGCGCTCGACCACCGGGTCCAGCTCGTCGATCAACTCCAGCCGGCGGGCGTCGCTGAACGCGGAGACCCCGCCCACCCCGTAGAGCTCGTCCCCCTGGTACAGACCCACGAGGATCGACCCGACGCCCTGCCCGCTCTTGTGGATGCGATAGCCCAGCGCGACGACGTCGGCGGTGCGGTGGTACTTGATCTTGAGCATGGTCCGCTTGTTCGGCAGATAGGCCGAGGACAGGGGCTTGGCGACGACGCCGTCCAGGCCCGCTCCCTCGAACTCCTCCAGCCAGCGCTGGGCGGTGGCCAGGTCGTCCGTCGTCTGGCTCAGGTGCAGCGGTGCGCGCAGTGGCGCCATCAGCTTCTCCAGCCGGGAGCGGCGCTCGGCCAGCGGCTCCTCCAGCAGGCTCTGCCCGTTCTCGGCGAGCAGGTCGAAGGCCACGAAGGACGCCGGAGTCTCCTCGGCGAGCCGGTTGACGCGGCTGGCCGCGGGGTGGATCCGCTGGCTCAGGGCCTCCCAGTCCAGGCGTTCGGACCCGGGCTCGCCGGTGCGGACGATCAGTTCCCCGTCGAGCACGCACGGGACGGTGACCTGCTCCGCGATCTGCGCGACCACCTCGGGGAAGTAGCGGGTGAGCATCTTGGACCCACGGCTGCCGATCTGCACGTCGGTGCCGTCGGCGTAGATGATCGCGCGGAACCCGTCCCACTTGGGCTCGTACTGCAGTCCGCCCGGGACGCTGTCCGGAGCAGGCACGGTCGCCACGGCCTTGGCGAGCATGGGGGCGACGGGATTCTCGGCGGTGAGGGCGGTCATGGACCGATTCTGGCGGTCGACGACGCTGTCGCGCCACCGCCACGACGAGCGGGCATCACCGGGTATCACCGGACGCGCGGGGCACGTGCCCCGGCGGACGGCGAACCGTCAGCGACGCGGACCGCGGCGGCCGGAGCTCCGGCCGCCGGTCTGCCGGCCGCGACCTCCGCCCGCCCCCTTCGCTCCGGCTCCTCGGGGGCCTGCGCCCTTGCCAAGCGCGCCACCGCGAGTGGACGCCGTGCCTTTCGAGGGCACGCCGCCGCGAGAGTTGCCGCCGCGGCGAGCGCCGTCGGCGGTCTCCTCGCGGCCGGCGAGGGGCTGGCGGGAACTGCTCGCGGTGCGGCCACGCAGCACTCCGATGAACTCCTCGACCGCCGGATCCTCGTCCTCGGCCCACCAGGCGACGCCGATCCGGGTCGGCTCGGCGTCGATCACGGGCCGCAGCACCACGTCCCGGTTGTTCACGGCCCGGGCGACGGGGGCGGGCACGACGGCGACGCCGGCCCCGGACGCCACGACCTCCAGCAGCGCGGCGGTGCTCAGGTCGCCCTGGTCCAGGATGGTCTCGTCGGCCAGGTCGGCGAGGGTCACCGCGTCGAAGGCGGCGACGACGTGGTCGCGGGCGGCGGCGACCGCCATCTCCTCCACGTACAGATCGATCACGTGCATGGTGTCGGTGCGCTGCAGGTCCCGCCCGAGCAGCAGCCGGACGCGGCCGTCGGTGAGAGCGGCGAGCTGGTCGCGCGCCGCCAGGGGGTGCTCGACGAGGGGGATCTCGGGGTGGCGCTCGTGCCAGCGGCGCACCCACTTGCCCGGCGTCGTGCCCTCGACGAAACCGAAGTCCAGGTTCTCGGTCATGGTGGTCCTCCTGACGCCGGCGATCGTCGTCCGGACAGCAGGAGCAACCCTAACGAACGGAGGGCGGACCCGTGATCGGCGGTGCGCCGGAGATGCGCGGCGTGGACAGCGGACCGGGCCGGACGCGAAGAAAGCGGTGGACGGGCAGGGCGCCCGTCCGCGCCCTGCCTGTCCACCGCCTCGCGGGTCCCCCTCGCCCGCCCGGGTGACGACGACCCCTCATCGTCTCCCGATGCCGTGGTGCAGCGAGAACCATGCTGGTCGGTCGGCGACCCGCTCCGATAGAGGGGAAACCCTTGACTTCTCCGCCGTGTCCCCGCCCGGGCGCGGGCTCTGACGCCACCCGGTCCAGCCTGACCGCTGCGGGGGAGACCCGTCGGTAGACTGTCGGCGGGTCGGCGCAGGTCCTCGACGTGTCCGCCGACGTGTCCGCCGATCACGATCTGGAGTTCCCCTTGCCCGCCTTCACCGCCCGATTCGCCTCCGACGAGGAGATCACCCACTGGGACGAGCACGTGCTCGCCAATCCGGGCGGCGGCAATCTCCTGCAGTCCGAGGCCTTCATCGACGTGAAGAAGTGGCACGGCTGGGTGCCCCGGTACCTCGTGCTCGAGTCCGCCGGCCTGACCTCCGTCTCCCTCGCACTGGAGAAGACGTTCCCGGGGCTCGGCCGCCTCTGGTACCTGATCAAGGGTCCCGACGTCGGTGACGCGGCGGCCGTGGTCGACGCCCTCGACGCGGTCAAGGAGCTGGTGCGCCGGGAGAAGCTGCGTGTGTTCGCGGTCAAGGTCGAACCGGAGATCCTCGACGACGAGCGCTCGCGGGCCGTGCTGGCTCGCGCCGGCCTGGTGAAGACCTTCAACATCCAGCCGAACGACAGCACCGCCGTCCTGGACGTCACGCCGGACGAGCGCGCGCTGTTGCGTACCCTGCACTCCCGCGGCCGCAACGCCATCCGCCGCGCCGAACGGGAGGGCGTCGAGGTCGTCCGGATGCCGGCCGAGGAGAACACCTACCGGCAGATGTTCGCCATGATGAGCCAGGTCGGCCAGGGCAAGGCCAACGTCGCTCTGCGCTCGTACGAGTACTACCGCCGGTTCTGGCAGAACTTCGTCGACCGCGGCCAGGGCCGGATGTACTTCGTCTTCGAGGACGGCGCTCCCGCCGTCGGCGCCTTCGTCATCAACTACGGGCGCAAGGGCACGTACAAGGACGGCGGTTCGGTCCCGAAGCGCAAGGCCTACGGGGACTCGCACCTGGTGCAGTGGACCGCGATCAACGACCTGAAGGCCGAGGGCATCGTCGAGTACGACTTCTGCGGCACCCCGCCCTCGGACCGGCTCAAGGACACCACCCACGCTCACCACGGGCTCGGCCTGTTCAAGACCAGCTTCACGAAGACCGTCATCGACTTCGTCGGGTGCTGGGACCTGCCGATCGACCCGGTGGCCTACCGGGTGTGGAACGGCATCGGCGAACGGGTGTTCCGGCAGATCTGGTGGCGCCGCCACCGCCAGCCCTTCTACTGATCGACAGCGCTGCGGCGCAGCGCCCCAGGGGGAACGCCGCAGGGGAGCACCGCAGGCCACGCGCCCGCGGGAGAGGACGAGGTGTCAGCGAATCAGCCCACCGGGCAGACCCGTCGGATCGAGCGCCGGGACCCGCCGACCCGGCGGAACCCGCGCATCATGGCCGTCAAGACCGGGCCCGCGACCCGACCGGTCACGATGCCCGGCTCCGCCCAGTCGCGATCGAACTACGCGGCCAAGCGGGTGCTGCGCCGGCTGATCCAGGGTGACGCTCCGCCGACGGCGCCGATGAGCCTGGTCGAACGGCTGGCCGGCAGCCCGTACGCCAACCCCACCATCCGCGTCGACGCGGTCGAGGACAGTGCGCGGAAGACGCTGGACTTCTCTCTCGAGCTGGCCGAGTCCCTCTTCCGGTACGGCGCCGGTGCGCTCGAGGTGGAGACCAGCGTCATCGCCGTCACCGCCTCCTTCGGGCTGCGCAACGTCGACGTCGACATCAACAACCAGTCCGTGACGATCAACTACGCGGGCCCCTACATCACGCCGATCACGGTGCTGCGGGTCGTGCGCTCCTGGTCCGACAACTACGCGGCCCTCGCCGACCTCCACCTGCTGGTCTCCGACATCATCGTCGGCGATCTGGACCGGGAGACCGCCGCCATCCGGATGGAGGAGATCACCTCTCGGCACAAGCCCTTCCCGCGCTGGGCCGTCCGGCTCGCGTCCGCGGGCTTCACCACGACCATCGTCCTGTTCCTCGGCGGCGGCCTGGTCGCCTGCCTGCTCTCGTTCGTCTCCACGGTGCTGGTCACTCTCGTGCAGCAGCGCCTCGGCGCGTGGCGCATCCCGGAGTTCTTCACCGTGGCGGCGTCGTCGGCGATCATCGCCGGCCTCGCCCAGCTCGCCGGCGTCGCCCAGGTGCCGGTGGCGCAGGGGCTGGTGATCGCCGGTGGGCTGATCCTGCTGCTACCGACGATGCGGCTCGTCTCCGCGACCCAGGACGCCGTGAACGGGTTCCCCGTCAGCGCCGCCGGCCGCTACCTCTCCGCCATGCTCGTGTTCGCCGCGATCGCCGCGGGCATCGCCATCTCCCTCGTGATCGGCGTCAACCTCGGGGTGCCGCGCCTGGACATCGACGTCACGGGGGCGATCAACAGCCCGCCGTGGCCCGCGATGGTGATCCTCTCGGCCGTCTCCGCGGTGCTCATCGCGATCGTCCTGCAGACCCGGCCGGAGCTGCTGCTGCCGACCGCGGGCGTCACCGCGGCCGCCTACCTCGTGATGGTCGTCGCCGGCTGGACCGGCCTCGGGCAGCGGCTCGCACCGGCCGCCGCGAGCGTCTTCATCGGGATGGCCGCCCGGATCGTCGCGCTGCGGATGCACGCCCCGTCCGCCGTGATCGCGATCCCGTCCATCATGTTCATGTTCCCCGGGATGAGCATCTTCCAGGCCGTGTACGGCATCTCCATCGAGGGCTCGGATCTCGGGAACGGCGCTACGACGCTGTTCTACGCGATGACGGTGATCCTCGCCCTCGCCGCGGGGGTGGTGCTCGGGGACAACCTGGCCCGGCCCTTCGCGAAGGGTCCGGGCGAACGACGACGGCGCAACCGCCGCCGCTGAGCCGGTCCGTGCGGAGGGTCAGCGACCATCTCGCCGCGCACGCGGACGGCCAACAGCCCAGCGGCGACACCACTCCCTGAGACGCCACCGATCCGTTAGAGCCAGCCGCCCGACGACCGCGTCAGCGGCGCACCGCTCAGGACAGCGACCAGTCCACCTCGGGCGCGCCCAGCTCGGCCAGCATCGCGTTGCTGCGCGAGAACGGTCGCGACCCGAAGAAGCCGCGCGAGGCCGACAGCGGGCTCGGGTGGGCCGAGGCGATCTGCGGGGTGTCGCCCAGCAGCGGGGCGAGATTCTGCGCGTCCCGGCCCCACAGGATCGCCACCAGCGGCGTCTCCCGGGCGACGAGAGCGCGGATGGCGGCCTCGGTGACCGCCTCCCAGCCCTTGCCGCGGTGGGATCCGGCCGCGCCGGGCCGCACCGTCAGCACCCGGTTCAGCAGCATGATGCCCTGCCGGTTCCAGGCGCTGAGGTCCCCGTGCCCGGCGGGCGCCTGGCCGAGGTCGTCGTGCAGTTCCCGGTAGATGTTGGCCAGGCTGCGCGGCACCGGACGGACGTCCCGCTCCACCGCGAACGACAGGCCGACGGGATGGCCCGGCGTCGGGTACGGGTCCTGCCCGACGATCAGCACCCGGACGTCGGCGAGTGGCTGTTCGAAGGCGCGCAGCACACGGTCGCCGGCGGGCAGATAACCCCGGCCCGCGGCCACCTCCTCGCGGAGGAAGTCGCCCATGGCGTGCACGGTGGACTCGACCGGGGCGAGGGCCTCGGCCCAGTCCGGTGCGACGAGGTCGGTGAGCGGTTTCGGCATGACCCCATTGTGCCGGTGCTCGCTCCCGGGCCTCGGTTCACGCCACTTCCGGCCCGGATCGAGTGAATGACACCGGTGTGATTCGCCGGTACGCTGGGGGAGTCAGCCCGGGCGTGGTCATGCCCGGGACGAGACGCCGGGAGAGAAGGGAAGCGATGAGCGCCGACGAGCTGCGGAACCACACTCTCGACAGCCATGCCCTCGAGAACCGTGCTCCCGGAGACGACACGTCGCCCGACGGTGCCCACCCGGGGCTGTCCCAGCGCGACGCCGCGATGCTCACCCTGGAACGCCAGTGGTGGAAGTACGCCGGCGCCAAGGAGCAGGTCATCCGCGAGACGTTCGACCTCTCCGCGACGCACTACTACCAGATCCTCAACGCCCTGATCGACACCGAGGCGGCCCTCGTCCACGATCCCATGCTGGTCAAGCGACTGCGTCGCCAGCGCGCCACCCGGCAGCGCGCCCGCACGGAGCGCCGGCTCGGCGGCTCGGCCTGAGCGACGCCCGGCCGTCGAGGACCCGGACCGCACGATGAACGAGCCCGTCGACACACGGCCCGTCGAACGGCGCGAGCCCGTCGACCTGCCCGAGTCCGTCGAGTTGCGGGGCGCCAAGGTGGTCCTGCGGGACTGGACCCACGCCGACGTCGACGCCCTCCTGACCTGGATCACTCCGCCCCCGGAGGGCGGCGTCCACGCGTGGCAGCGCACCGACGCCCCCTACTTCGAGCGGTGGACCGCCGACGGCGCCGCGGGCTACTGCCGGTGGCTGCACGAGCGGGTCGACGCGAACGACTGGCCGACCCCGCGGCTCTCCCTGCCCATCATCGACACCGGGACCGGCGCCTTCGTCGGCCAGGTGTCCTGGTACCACGAGGAGAAGGGCAACCGGCCGGACGACGTGCCCCCGGGCACGGGCACGTATGCCCTGCCGTGGATCCGGATCGGCATCGGCATCTACCCGCCCGATCACTGGGGCGGCGGGTACGGCACCGAGGCGATGAGCCGGTGGACCGACTACCTCTTCGCGACGACGACCGTCGGCCGGCTGGACTACGCCACCTGGAGCGGCAACGTCGGCATGTGCCGGATCGGCCCGAAGCTCGGCTACCGCGAGGAGGCCCGGTTCCGGAAGGCGCGGCTGGTCGAGGGCGTGCTCCACGACGCCGTCGTGTTCGGGGTGCTGCGCGAGGAGTGGGAGGCCGCCCGGCGCGGCTGATGCCGCCCTCGGCGAAACCCGCGCGCGAGCGCCTCCGGGCGCTTGCACTCACCCATGCCGAGTGCTAATGATGGAGTTAGCACTCGATCGCGTCGACTGCCAGCACCGGTCCGCCGGGGCGGCGTCGTCGGAGGATCGGGCAACGGCTGCCGCGGTGAGATCAGGCGGGGCGCACTTCGATGGTGCGGCTCGAGGGATCGTCCGTCGCGGGCATCGGGGCGGCCACGTTCATCTATCGACTCGACAGTCACCACTGTCCGGGAGGGACGACAGCCAGATGGCAAAGATCATCAGTTTTGACGAAGAGGCCCGCCGCGGCCTCGAGCGGGGTCTGAACACCCTTGCTGACGCGGTCAAGGTCACCCTCGGCCCCCGTGGCCGCAACGTCGTGCTGGAGAAGAAGTGGGGCGCCCCCACGATCACCAACGACGGTGTGTCCATCGCCAAGGAGATCGAGCTCGAGGATCCCTACGAGAAGATCGGCGCGGAGCTCGTCAAGGAGGTCGCCAAGAAGACCGACGACGTCGCCGGTGACGGCACCACCACGGCCACCGTGCTCGCCCAGGCGCTGGTCAAGGAAGGCCTGCGCAACGTCGCGGCCGGTGCGGACCCGCTGTCCCTGAAGCGCGGCATCGAGAAGGCCGTCGACGCGGTCACCGCCGAGCTGCTGGCCACCGCCAAGGAGGTCGAGACCAAGGAGCAGATCGCGGCCACCGCGTCCATCTCCGCGGGCGACACCCAGATCGGTGACCTGATCGCCGAGGCCCTCGACAAGGTGGGCAAGGAAGGCGTCATCACCGTCGAGGAGTCCAACACCTTCGGCCTCGAGCTCGAGCTCACCGAGGGCATGCGCTTCGACAAGGGCTACATCTCCGGCTACTTCGTGACCGACTCGGACCGCCAGGAGGCCGTCCTCGAGGATCCCTACATCCTCATCGTCAACTCGAAGATCGCCAACGTGAAGGACCTCGTGTCCCTCCTCGAGAAGGTCATGCAGTCCGGCAAGCCGCTGCTGATCATCGCCGAGGACGTCGAGGGCGAGGCCCTGGCCACGCTCGTCGTCAACAAGATCCGCGGCACCTTCAAGTCCGTCGCCGTCAAGGCCCCGGGCTTCGGCGACCGCCGCAAGGCGCAGCTGGCCGACATCGCCACCCTCACCGGTGGCCAGGTCATCGCCGAGGAGGTCGGCCTCAAGCTCGAGAACGCGACCGTCGACCTGCTGGGCCGCGCCCGCAAGGTCGTCGTCACGAAGGACGAGACCACGATCGTCGAGGGTGCCGGTGACGCCGAGGCGATCGCCGGCCGGGTCAAGCAGATCCGTGCCGAGATCGAGAACTCCGACTCCGACTACGACCGCGAGAAGCTGCAGGAGCGTCTGGCGAAGCTCGCCGGCGGTGTCGCGGTGATCAAGGCCGGTGCCGCCACCGAGGTGGAGCTGAAGGAGCGCAAGCACCGCATCGAGGATGCCGTGCGCAACGCGAAGGCCGCCGTGGAGGAGGGGATCGTCGCCGGTGGTGGCGTCGCCCTCATCCAGGCCGGCGAGAAGGCGTTCGCCAACCTCACCCTCGAGGGTGACGAGGCCACCGGCGCCAACATCGTCAAGGTCGCCATCTCGGCCCCGCTGAAGCAGATCGCCTTCAACGCGGGCGAGGAGCCCGGTGTCGTGGCCGCCAAGGTCGCCACCCTGCCCTCCGGTCACGGCCTGAACGCCGCGACCGGCGAGTACGAGGACCTGCTGGCCGCCGGCGTCAACGACCCGGTCAAGGTGACCCGCTCCGCGCTGCAGAACGCCGCGTCGATCGCGGGCCTGTTCCTCACCACGGAGGCCGTCGTGGCCGACAAGCCGGAGAAGGCCGCCCCGGCCGGCCCCGGCGCCGACGAGATGGGCGGCATGGGCGGCTTCTGAGCCGACAGGCTCACCGCTGCCGCTGCTCTCGCAGCACCTGAACGGAACCCCCGGACCGCACGGTCCGGGGGTTCCGTCGTTCCCGGACATCGCCAGCTCGTCAATACGTGTTCCATCCCGCTCGGAATCGGTCTCCGGTGAACATCTATTGACGAGCTGGGGCAAAGACGGGGCTCTCGGGGCGGCCCGGAGCGCCGTCGCCCACGCCTAGACTCGGCGGGATGACGGTGTTGATCGATCCGCCCCGGTGGCCGGCCCACGGGACCGAGTTCTCCCACCTGGTCTCCGACGCCGACCTGACCGAACTCCACGCCGCGGCCCGACGACTGGGCCTGAGCGAACGGGCCTTCGACGGCGACCACTACGACGTCCCGGCCCGGCTGCACGACCGGGCCGTCGCGCTCGGCGCGGTGCCCGTCGAGGGCAGCGAGCTCACGCGCCGTCTGATCGCGAGCGGGCTGCGGATCCGCGCCGTCGACCGGCCCCGCCGGGTGGCGCTCGTCCTGCGGCACCGGTGGAGCGTGCTGATGCCCGGGCAGCGCCGGCTCGGGGAGGACCTGCTCGGCCGCTGGAGCGAGCCGCACCGGCACTACCACGACGTCCGGCACCTGCTCGCCTGCCTCAACGCCCTCGGCGCCCTCGAGTACGGCGGCGAGGACTTCGGCCCGCGGCCGCGCGCGGTGTGGCTGGCCGCCTGGTTCCACGACGTGGTCTACCGAGGGGTGGCGGGGCAGGACGAGGAGCGGTCGGCGGAGCTGGCGGAGCAGACGCTGACCACCGCCGGCGTGGACGCGGACGAGACGGCCGAGGTCGCGCGGCTGGTCCGGTTGACGGCGGGCCACGCGCCGGCCGACGACGACCCCGCGGGGCGGGTGCTGTGCGACGCCGACCTCGCCGTCCTCGGACGGGACGAGGCCGGCTACCGGACCTACCTGACCGACGTCCGCGCCGACTACGTCCACCTGACCGACGACGCCTTCGCCACCGGGCGCCGCGCCGTCGTCGAGCAGCTGCTCGCCCTCGACCCCCTCTTCCGCACGCGCACCGGGGCGGAGCGCTGGAACGAGGCCGCACGGGGGAACCTCACCGCCGAACTCGCGCGCTGAGCACCGGCCCCTCCCGGACCGGGGCACGGGGCGGTGTGCAATTGCCTTAGAATCTGCGTATGAATGCAGATAGCGCACGATGCGGTCGCCATCCCGACAGCGACTATGTCGAGCTGGCCGTGGAGGTGTTCGCGATGCTCGCGGACGCCACCCGGGTGCGGATCGTGCTGGCGCTGCGTGACGCCGGCGAACTGAGCGTCAATCGGCTCGCCGAGCTGGTCGGCAAGTCCCCCTCGGCGGTGTCGCAGCACCTGGCGAAGCTCCGGCTCGCCCGCATCGTCGGGACCCGCCAGGACGGGACCCGCGTGTTCTACCGGCTCGAGAACGAGCACGCGCGTCAGCTGGTGACGGACGCGATCTTCCAGGCCGAGCACTCGCTCGGCGGCACCCCGCGCCACCATCACGCCGAGGCCGACGCGGCGGACGCCTCGTGACCAGCGCACCCCGTTCCCGTGGCGCATCGGCCGGCACGGAGGGCGAAGCGCACGTGCACGACGAGCACGATCACACCGACGACCACAACCACGACGACCACGGCCACGCGGGCGGTCACGCACACGGCCATGATCACGCGGGCGGTCACGCACACGGCCACGTCCACGGGCACAACGTCGACGACCACGACCACGACCACGACCACGACCACGGTCACGCGCACGGCCATGACCACGACCATCCGCACGGGGGCGGCATCCGCGGCTTCCTGTACGAGCTCGTCGTGCCGCACTCGCACGACGCGGCCGACTCCATCGACGACGCCCTCACCGCGTCCCGGGCGGGTGTCCGCGCTCTGAAGGTCAGCATGGTGGCGCTGCTCGCGACCACCGCTGTCCAGTTCGTGATCCTCCTGCGCACCGGCTCGGTGGCGCTGCTGGCGGACACCGTGCACAACCTCTCCGACGCCCTGACCGCCGTCCCGCTGTGGGTCGCGTTCGCACTCGCGCGGCGGCCGGCCACTCGCCGCTACACGTACGGGTACGGCCGCGCCGAGGATCTCGCGGGCCTGTTCATCCTCGTCGTCGTCGCCCTGTCGGCGGTCGTCGCGGTGTGGCAGTCCGTCGAGCGCCTGACGAATCCGCAACCCGTCCACCACCTCGGGTGGCTGGCGGTCGCGGGCGTGGTCGGTTTCCTCGGTAACGAGGCGGTGGCCATCTATCGCATCCGGGTCGGGCGCAGGATCGGGTCGGCCGCCCTGGTCGCCGACGGGGTGCATGCCCGCACGGACGGATTCACCTCCCTCGCCGTCGTCCTCGGCGCCGCCGGCATCTGGCTCGGCTTCCCCCTCGCGGATCCGATCATCGGGATCCTCATCGCCGTGGCGATCCTCGTCCTGTTGTGGGGGACCACTCGGAACGTGGGCGCCCGCCTCCTGGACGGCGTCGACCCCGCGCTGGTGGATCGTGCGGAGCGCGCCCTGACCGGAACGCCGGGTGTGCTCGGCGTCGAGCAGGTCCGGGTCCGGTGGATCGGCCACCGGATCGTCGGCGATGCCGTGATCCGGGTCGATGCCGAACGGCTGGTCGACGCGGCCGCGATCGCCGCCGAGGCCGAGCAGGCGCTGATCGACGGGCTGCCGGGCGTCGACGGTTTCACTGTCCGCCCGGTACCGCCGACGGCGGGCAGCGCGCTGCCGGCCACCCCGTCGATCGGCAGCTGAACGGGTCGCACCGCTCTCGCGTCGAGAGGCGATCGCCGGCAGGCGGCGGAGAGCGGGCCGACCGGAAACGTCGGTGCGCTCTGTCAGGATGGAAACCATGACGATCATTGCTGCCGCCGACGGTTCTGCCCTCGGCAATCCAGGGCCGGCCGGGTGGGCCTGGTACGTGGACGAGACCTGCTGGGCGGCCGGCGGCTGGCCCCACGGCACCAACAACATGGGCGAGCTGATGGCGGTGCTGGACCTGCTCGAGGCCACGGCCGGCGTGACCGAGCGGCTGCAGATCCTGTGCGACTCGCAGTACGTGATCAACTGCGTCACCAAGTGGATGCCGGGCTGGAAGCGGAAGGGGTGGCGCAAGGCCGACGGCAAGCCCGTGCTGAACGTCGACCTGCTCAAGCGCATCGACACCGCCATCGCCGGGCGCGACGTCGCCTTCGACTGGGTCAAGGGGCACGCCGGTCACGACCTCAACGAAGCGGCCGACGACAGGGCGCGGGCGGCGGCCACGGCCTACTCCCGGTCCCTGCCCGTGGACGCCGGGCCCGGTTTCCGCGTGCCCGGTGCGGCCGGTGCCGCACTGGCGACCGCCACGGCACCTGCCGCTAGCGCTTCCGCCAGCACCGCGTCGACCAGCACCGCGTCGACCAGCACCGCGTCGACCAGCACCGCGTCGAGCAGGACCGGCGCGCCCGTCGCTGCCGCGGCGTCGACGACGGCCGTTCGTGACCGCGAGGACCGTTCGGGCACCCTCGCCAACCCTGTCGCCGGCGACGAACTCGAGCCCGACCTGTTCTCCGTGCTCGCCGACGACACCGACATCGCTCGGCTCGAGGACGAGGAACTCGTCGCTCAGTACGAGCAGGAACTCCTCGACCCGCAGGTGCGTGCCGACGTGGCCCGGCTCGCGGCTCTGCTCCACCCGGACTTCCTCGAGGTCGGCGCCTCCGGGCGGCTGTGGGACCGCGACTCCACCATCGACCTCGTCAGCAACGGCGAGACCGGTGCCGTCCAGTTCGAGCAGGTCCAGGTCGACCGGATCGATCCGACGACGATCCTGCTGGTCTGGCGGAGCACCCGCGACGGACAGTCGGCCGTGCGCAGTTCCTGGTGGGTGCGCGACGGCCAGCAGTGGCGCCTCCGCTTCCACCAGGGCACCCCCACCAGCTGACGGGCGCGGCCGGCCGTCACCCCGCGTGGAACAGCGCCGCGTTGCGGGCCTCGGCCTCCTCATAACCGGCAGCCGCCGCGTCCAGGGCAGCCGTGATCGACTCGAGCGAGGACTCCACCGTCGCCTCGGTGGTCCGCCACTGCGCCACCACGCCCTGGAACAGGGCCGCGGCCTGACCGGTCCACGAGCCCTCGAGGGCCTGCAGGCCGGCGTGCATGGTGGCGACCTCCGCCCGGATCCGCTCGACCGTCCCTCGAACCGCCGCGCTGTTCGCCTGCAGGGCCGCGCTGTCCACGGTGAACACTGCCATCGTGATCCCGTCCTCTCCTGTGCTGGGGATGTTGGCGCCAGCGTAGGGACGGACCGGTTCACCCGGGCCGGATGGGCGAGCGGGTGTGGACGGCGAGGAGCTCAGGGCCGCCTGGGGAGGAAGAAGCCCCGCCACCAGGAGCAGGCGTCGGGTGAGCCGCCGGTGGTGGCTCCGAGATGCGTCAGCGCCCGCCGCGGCGAAGGGCGCGGCGCAGTCGTCCGGTCGCCGACGTCGCGGTGCTGCCGGACGGCTCCGGAGAAACGTCGTCGTCGGCTGCTGCGTCGGCGGGGTCCGGCGCGGGGGTCTCCTCGGCGAGGTCGTGCGCCGAGAACGGCAGCCGCACGCTGAATGTGGCCCCGCCGCCGTCGGTCTCGGACAGGCGCACCGACCCGTCGTGCTGGGCGACGATCGCGGCCACGATGGCCAGGCCGAGCCCGCTGCCGCCGGTCTCGCGGGTGCGGGAGGTGTCGGCGCGGAAGAACCGTTCGAAGACGCGGGCGGCGTCGGCGTCGGAGATGCCGGGGCCGTGGTCGCGGATCTCGATCACCGACTCCACCGCGCCGCCGACCGGCTCGGCGGTGCCGACGGCGATGTCGATGGGCGAGCCCTCCGGCGTGTACCGCAGGACGTTGGTCATCAGGTTGCCCACGACCTGGCGCAGCCGGCTCTCGTCGCCGAGCACCGGGGCGTTGCGCGGCGCGCCGCCGTCCAGCCCGGTCACGGTGACCCGGCGGCCCGGGGCGTTCACCCGCGCGTCGACGGCGGCGTCGTTGCCGAGCAGCAGCAGGTCGAGGGGCCGCTGGCGGGCGGGCCGGGCGTCGTCGATGCGGGCGAGAACGAGCAGGTCCTCGACCAGCTCGCTCATCCGGGTCGCCTCGCTCTCGATGCGGCCCATCGCGGTGCCGACCTCCTCCTCGGTGCGCAGACCGCCGTGGCGGTAGAACTCGGAGAAGCCGCGGATCGTCACGAGCGGCGTGCGCAGTTCGTGGGAGGCGTCGGAGACGAACCGGCGCATCTTCGACTCGGAGGCCTTCTGCGCGGCGAAGGCCGTCTCGATGTGGGCGAGCATCGCGTTCAGCGACCGGCTCAGGCGTCCCATCTCGGTCTGCGGACTGGCCGGTTCGAGGCGTCGGGAGAGGTCGCCCGCGGCGATCGCGGCGGCCGTCCGCTCGACCTTGATGAGCGGCCGGAAGGCGCGGGTCACGGCGAGGTAGGCGACCGCCGAGGACAGGGTGACGAGGGCGACGCCGAGCAGCAGGATCAGCCAGGCGGCCGACTCCACCACCTCGTTGACCTCGTTCAGGGGGGTCGCGATGGCCACCGAGCCGTTGCCCGCCTGCAGGGCTCGCACCAGAACGCGCCACCCCGGACTGCCCGGCGTCGAGCCCGGCACGTTGAACCCGTCACCGGTGCTGCGCACCCGGTCGAGCGTCATCCGGGGGATCTGCGGCACGTCCGCCGTCGCCGAGGTGCGGGAGGTCCGGGTGACGGTGTTGCCGTCCGCGTCCATCTGCAGCCCGTAGAAGCGACTGAACACCAGCTGGTTGAACGTCGGCTCGGCCGTGCCCTGCTTGACCTGGTACAGGTACACCGACATCGGCGTCACATAGTTGAGCAGGTCGGAGTCCGCCCGCTGCACGAGCGTGTTCTTCAGGGTGGAGACGGTCAGCGTGCCGAGCAGCGCGATGACGATCGCGATCAGCACGGACGTCATCGCGACCAGCTGCGAGCGCAGCGACGCGTTCTTCCACCGGTTCAGCACCGAGCGGCCGCCCTACCGCCGGTCGGCGGTGCGCAGGAGGTAGCCGACGCCCCGCTTGGTCTGGATCAGGGCCGGCACGTCCGGGTTGCGGTCGATCTTGCGGCGCAGGTAGGAGATGTAGGACTCGACGATCGACGCGTCGCCGTTGAAGTCGTACTCCCACACGTGGTCGAGGATCTGCGCCTTGGACAGCACCCGGTTGGGGTTGAGCATGAGGTAGCGCAGCAGCTTGAACTCGGTGGGCGAGAGCTCGATGACCTCCCCGCCACGGCGCACCTCGTGGGCGTCGTCGTCCAGCTCCAGGTCGTCGACGCGGATGATCGCCTCGTCGTCGAGCATCGGCTGGGTGCGGCGCAGCACCGCGCGGATGCGGGCGACGACCTCGTCGAGGCTGAACGGCTTGGTGACGTAGTCGTCGCCGCCCACGGTCAGGCCGGTGACCTTGTCCTCCGTGTCGTCGCGAGCCGTCAGGAACAGCACGGGGCAGTGGCGGCCGGAGGCGCGCAGTTTGCGGGTGACGGTGAACCCGTCCATGTCCGGGAGCATCACGTCGAGGACGACGAGGTCCGGGTTGTGCGTCTCCGCGGCGGTCAGGGCGTCGCGCCCGTTGCCGGCGGCCACCACGTCGAAGCCGGCGAACCGCAGCGACGTCGACAGCAGCTCACGGATGTTGGGCTCGTCGTCGACGACGAGGAGACGGGCTTCGGGCTGAGAGCTTTTCACACCATGATTCTCTCGGTTTTCGCTGTGAGTCGCCTGAGCGACGATGGCGAGCCAGCTGTGGGCGCGGGGCGTCCGACCCGCGAGCACTGTCCAGGCTGTCGACCCGGCGGGAGCCCGTGGCGTCGCGTCAGGCCCCGGTGTCCTCACGGTCGGTCGGCACGTCGCCGGCGTCGACGATCTCGTACGAGTAGCCCTGCTCGGCGAGGAAGCGCTGCCGACGGGCGGCGTACTCCTGGTCGAGGGTGTCCCGCGCGACGACGGTGTAGAAGTGCGCCGCCCGCCCGTCCGGTTTGGGTCGCAGCAGCCGGCCGAGTCGTTGCGCCTCCTCCTGCCGCGACCCGAAGGACCCGGAGACCTGGACGGCGACGGTCGCCTCGGGCAGGTCGAGGGAGAAGTTGGCGACCTTGGACACGACGAGGATCTGCTGCTCGCCCGCGCGGAACGCGTCGAACAGGCGCTGCCGCACCGCCACCGACGTGGTGCCCTTGATCACCGGGGCGCCGAGCCGCTCACCGAGCTCGTCCAGCTGGTCCAGGTACTGGCCGATCACCAGGGTCTGTTCCCCGGCGTGGTGCCGCGTGATCGCCTCGACGACGTCGAGCTTGGTGTCGCTGGTGGCACCGAGGCGGTACTTGTCGGCGTCGTCGGCCATCGCGTAGGCCATCCGCTCGTCCCGGGGCAGGTCGACGCGGACCTCCACGCAGACGGCCGGGGCGATGTACCCCTGGGACTCGATGTCCTTCCACGGGGCGTCGTACCGCTTCGGCCCGATCAGGGAGAAAACCTCGCCCTCGCGGCCGTCCTCCCGCACCAGGGTGGCGGTCAGCCCGAGCCGGCGCCGGGCCTGCAGGTCGGCGGTCAGCTTGAAGATGGGGGCCGGGAGCAGGTGCACCTCGTCGTAGATGATCAGCCCCCAGTCGTTCTCGTTCACGAGCTCGAGATTCGGGTAGAGCCCACCGCGCTTGACCGTCAGCACCTGGTAGGTGGCGATGGTGACGGGCCGGACCTGCTTGACGGCTCCGGAGTACTCGCCGATCTCGTCCTCGGTCAGCGTCGTGCGCTTGAGCAGTTCCGCGCGCCACTGCCGGGCGGAGACCGTGTTGGTGACGAGGATCAGCGTCGTGGTGCAGCCGACCGCCATGGCCCCCGCCCCGACCAGCGTCTTGCCGGCGCCGCACGGCAGCACGACGACGCCGGAGCCGCCGGCCCAGAAGTTCTCGATCGCCTGCTGCTGGTACGGCCGCAGCGACCAGTCGGCCTCGTCCAGCCCGATCAGGTGCGGCGTGCCGTCGACGTAGCCGGCGCGGTCCTCGGCCGGCCAGCCCAGCCGCAGCAGCGCCTGCTTGAGCGCGCCCCGCTGCGACGAGTGGACGACCACCGTCTCGCCGTCGAGCCGCGGGCCGAGCAGCGGTTCGATCTTCGGCGCGTGCAGGATCTCCTCGAGGACCGGGTAGTCCTCGCTGCGCAGCACCAGGCCGTGCTGCTCGTCCTGCTCGAGCACCACGCGGCCGTACCGCGACATCGTCTCCTCGATGTCGACCAGCAGGGCGTGGGGGACCGGGAACCGGGAGTAGCGCAGCAGGGTGTCCAGCACCTGCTCGGCGTCCAGGCCCGCGGACCGGGCGTTCCACAGACCGATCGGGGTGAGCCGATAGGTATGCATGTGCTCGGGCGCGCGCTCGAGCTCTGCGAACGGGGCGATGGCGTGGCGCGCCTCGTCGGCCTGTTCGTGGTCGACCTCCAGCAGGATGGTCTTGTCGCTCTGGACGATCAGGGGGCCGGTGCTCACGGGCGGTACCTCGGGGTGGACGACGGGGTGGAGGTCGGGACGGGACGGGTCACGCCGGCAGCACCTCGACGATGCGGGGCAGGCTGATCACCCGCTCGGCGTCCCGGTGGGGGTCGAAGGCGCGCAGTCGGCCGGCGCTGACCGAGAGGGGAACCAGCACGTCGCGCCGCTGATTCCCGGTCGCATCGACGGTCACGACGGTCAGTGCCCGGCCGTCGCGACTGGCGGCCCGGATCAGGTGCAGGTCCAGCAGGGTCGCCGTCTCGGGGTCCGGCCGGCTCGGCGCGGACGGGTCGGCGGCGCGACGGCGCAGGGCGGCGACGACCTCGGTGGCCGCGGCAGCGGGGTCGGGCGCCGGGAGCAGGTCCATCTCGGCGGCGGCGTCCTCCCGATCGTCGGCCGGCTCGAGGTTGGTCCCGTCGGGTTCGACGACGGCGTCGTCGCGGGTGGAGTGCACCCCGGCCCGGTCGAGCTCGGCGTGCAGGGCCTCGGGCGTCAGCGCGCTGATCGCGACGGTGGGTGCCAGGCGGCGCAGGCGGAACCGGTCCCTGCCCGTGCCGTCGGCGAGGGCGATCAGCGCGTCGAGCTCCACCGGGTCGCTCACGCTGACCCAGCCCGCCGCCGCGCCGAGCCGGACCCGGCCGCTGCGGGCAGCCGTGTCCTCGACGAGGTAGACGAGCGGCTGGGGCAGCGGCCCGGGGCTGAGCCGGCGCAGGCGTTCGAGGAGGCCGGCGGCGTCCTGACCGGCGTCGAGGGCCCGCTGGATCGAGGCGGCCGAGAAACGGTACTGCTCGGCGGGTCCGCGGCCTTCCCGGTCCGCCATCCCCGCCAGGGCGCGGGCGGCGTCCCGGCTCAGGGTTCCGGGGGCGACGGCGGTCAGGTCCGCCTGCAGGAGCACGGTCTCCACGGGCGGCGGGAGCGCGGCCTCGAGTCGGGCGGTGGCGCCGGCGTCGTCACCGGCGGCGATCCGCTCGCCGGCGTCGGTCAGCGCGGACGCCCCGGTCAGCCCGAGGGTGCGGGCCTCGGTCAGGAACGGCAGCACCAGGGGAAGCGCCCGCGCGGCCGCCCGGGGCCAGCGCCAGGCGACGCGCTCCCGAACGGTTGACTCGGTGAGCGCGGTGCCGGGCTCGGCAGCCGCGAGCTCGGCGACGGCGGTGAGCAGCCGGTCGCGGACGGCGCTCGCATCCGCACGGCCCGCCTCCGCCGAGAGCGGCGCGACGAGGCTGCCGTCGACGCGGGGGACCGTGACGAGGGCGGGCACCCGTCGGGACGTCCGCCAGGCGCCGACCAGCCGTACCCACTGCTCCGCGCGGGTCGCGTCGAGCCAGGGGTGCCCCGGCACCGCCCGGTGTTCGGGACGCGCCTCGTCGGGCGCGAGCAGGCCGGCGACGGCGGCGAGCTCGATCAGCACCCCGGCGGCGGACTCGTCCACCCCGAGCGCTCGCGCGACCCGCCGCAGCTCCCGGATGCCCACGCCGCCGGTGCGCAGCGTGGCCAGCGGCCGGCGCGACGTCTCCTCGTGCAGCACGGTGAGCAGGCGCAGGCACTCGGTGACCGCGGCGAGCGCGGCGTTGTCCCGCACGGCGGTGGACACCCGCGGGCCGTCGCCGGCCGGGGGATCGACCGGCAGGTGCGGGTGGACGGCACCACCGCGCGCCGCCAGGCCGGCCTCGCGGGACAGCTCGACGTGCTCGCCGTCGATGGGAACCAGGACGCCGTGCCGCAGCAGCCACGCGACCGGGTCCGTCGTGTCCCCGTCCCCCGTGTCCAGGGCGCGGGTGGCGTTGCGCAGTTCGGCGACCGGCGTGTGCCGGAACCGGTCCAGCAGCTCGGCGGCGCCGTCGGGGGCGGTGGTGAGCAGGGCGCGGAACTCGTCGACCGCGCCGGGTCCGCCGGCGCTGCGGGCCGTCGGCATCCGCTGCCGCAGGACCACGGCGTTCGGAGAGCCGGCGAGCAGGCGGGCCAGGCTGCGGCCGAGGCCGGCGGGGTGGTGACCGAGGGCGTCGGTGAGCGCGCCGGCGGGCCGGACGACGTCGGTCGCCGGCGTCCTGAGCAGCCGCAGCGCGGCCAGGTCGGTGATCAGAGTGGTGAGGGCGGCAGCGGGCAGGTCCGGCAGGGCCGCGGCGAGGTCCGTGCCCGTGATCGGGGCGTGCCCGTGGAGTTCGGCGACGACGACGGCGGCCTCGAGCACGCCCAGGTGCGGCCGGTCCAGCGTCTCGAGCGCACGTTGCAGCGAGAGGCGGGACAGCGCACGAGCGGCCAGCGCGCCGACGTCCGAGGCGCCGACCAGCAGATCCGGCCGGGCCTGCAGCAGCTGGACGAGTTCGCTGTCGGGGGCCGCCGCGAGGTCGGCGGCGAGGTCGACGACCTCGCTCACGGGCGGCCGCGCCGCCCGGCGGTGGTGCGGCGACTCCGCACGGCGTCGACCATCAGGGCGACTCCGAGGAGGAAGGCCAGCGGGAGCCCGATCATGGTGATCCAGGAGAGACCGGTCCACGGGTGGGCACCGGTCATCGTCAGGAGCAGAACGGCGAGCAGGGCCGCGACGGAGACGAGGGCGACGACGGCCGCAAGGACCGCCACCGCGGGGCGGTTGCGTCGGGGCGGTGCGTCGGTGGCGGCCACGGACGGCGTCGTCCCGCGCGCGGAAGGACGCGAGGACATGCCGACAACGCTACCAGCGGACGACGGCCGTGCCGTCGGCCACAGCGGCTAACCTAGGGAGACAGACTTTCCGGCGGGCCGCCCGTCGACGGACCGGACCGGGGTGATCCCCGGCCGGCCACGGACCCTCCCGGGTCCGTGGAATGCGTGTGCGGCCGCCACGGTCGGGGCATGTGCCCCGACATCCGTGATCGACGGCGGTGCGGGGGACGCACGCCCAAGGAGTGAGGTAGACGTGCCGATCGGCAAGGTGAAGTGGTTCGACGCGGACCGCGGTTTCGGGTTCCTGGCCACCGACGACGGGCGGGAGGTGTTCCTCCACGCCTCGGCGCTGCCGGCGGACCACAAGGAGGTCAAGCCCGGCACCCGGATGGAGTTCGGTATCGCCGACGGCAAGCGGGGCGCTCAGGCACTGTCCGTGCGGGTGATCGACACGCCGCCGTCGGTGGCGCGTGCGGCGCGCAAGCCCGCCGATGACATGGCCGCGATCACCGAGGACCTGATCAAGGTGCTCGACCAGGTCTCCAACGGGCTGCGTCGCGGCCGCTACCCCGAGAAGGGGTCCGCCACCAAGGTGGCGTCGATGCTGCGCCGGGTCGCTGACGATCTCGATGCCTGAGCAACGCGAACCGGCGCAGCCGGACACCCTGGACCCGACCACCGACGAGACGGCCCCGGCGACGGAAGCCGTCGACGCGGCCGAGGACGTGGCGACGACCGACACCGACGACGTGACCCGGACCGATGACGGATCCGTGCCGGCCGAGGCCGTCGCGACCGATGGCTCCGCGCTCCCCGTTCCGGCGCGAGCCGCGGCACGACGCCGCGCCCGCCCGGACGCGGTGCTGATCGAGGCGCGGGACACGGCCCGGTCCGCCCTGGTCGACATCGCTCGCGAGGACCAGATCGGCGAGCACCTGGGCACGAGCGTCGACGGCGAGCGACTCGTCACCCACACCTTCGCATCCCTCCTGCCGGGCTACGGCGGCTGGAACTGGTTCGTCGTGCTCGCCCGCGTGCCGCGGTCCCGCACCGTGACGGTGTGCGAGATCGGTCTGACGCCGGGGGAGGGCGCCCTGCTCGCTCCGCCGTGGGTGCCGTGGGCGGACCGCCTGCGGCCGGAGGACCACGAGGACGACGACGCCGAGGCGGCGCCGGACGCCGACGCCGCGGCCGAGGAGAACGCGGAGTCCGCAGCTGACGGAACAGACGCCGACCAGCCCCGCGCCGACCGGTCCGATGCGGCGTCCGGGGTCGAGCCGGCGCACGCGACCGACGGCGAGAACGCCGACGTCGCCCCCGCTGTCGCCACCGAGCCGGACGCGACGGAAGCCCTCCCGGAGACGGCGGAGCGGACGCCCGACGACACCGAGATCGTCGACGACGACGCGACCCTGCTGGCCCGCCCGGAGAACGACGGAGGCGAGCTGCCCGGCGAGGACGACGAGGAACCCGACGCGGACCTGTCCGCGGAGGCCGAGGACGTCAGGACCGAGGAGAACACCGAGGAAGCCGTCGCCCGCGCGACCGAGGAGACGACCGACACGTCGGCCGGGGAGGCCCCCCAGGCGTGAAGTCGACGTTCCGATCGCTCCAGTTCATCAACTTCCGGCTCTGGTGCATCGGCGCGCTCGTCTCGAACATCGGCACCTGGATGCAGCGGACGGCCCAGGACTGGCTCGTCTACAACGAACTGACGCACCAGGACGCGACCGCCATGGGCATCGTGATGGCGCTGCAGTTCGGCCCGCAGCTCCTGCTCGCCCCGGTGTCCGGCGTGCTCGCGGACCGGATGAACCGCCGTCACCTGCTGATCGGCACGCAGGCCGCGATGGCCCTGCTCGCCGTCGGGCTCGGGGCCATGGTGATCACCGGCACGGCCGACCTGTGGCACGTCTACGCGTTCGCGCTCGGCCTCGGCATCGTCGCCACCCTCGACGGCCCGGCCCGGCAGACCGTCGTCTCCGAACTGGTGCGGGACGAGTTCGTGCCCAATGCGGTGGCGCTGAACAGCATGTCCTTCAACGTCGCGCGGATGATCGGGCCGGCCGTCGCCGGTGTCCTCGTCGCCGCGATCGGCTCGGGCTGGGTGTTCCTGCTCAACGCCCTCAGCTTCATCGTGATGATCGGCGCGATCCTCGCACTGCGCACCGGGCAGCTGCGGGTGCTTCCCCGGGCGAGGGCGGGACGCGGCCTGATCCGCGAGGGCTTCGCGTACGTGCGGAGCCGGCCGGACATCATCGCCGTCCTGACCGCCATCTTCCTGATCGGCACGTTCGGGCTGAACTTCGCCGTGTTCATCGCGGGCATGGCCCGCACCCAGTTCGGACTGCAGGCCGACGGGTTCGGCGTGCTGTCCTCCGTGATGGCGATCGGCTCCGTGGCGGGCACCCTCGCCTCCGCCCGCCGGGAACGGCCCCGGCTGCGTTTCATCTTCGGTGCGGGTGGCCTGTTCGGGGTGGCCTGCGTGCTCGCGGCGCTGGCCCCGAACCCCGTGCTGTTCGGCGGCGCCCTGATCCTCTGCGGGCTGACCGCGCTGACGGTGATGACCTCGGCCAACGCCTACGTGCAGACCAGCACCGAACCCGCGTTGCGCGGTCGCGTGATGGCGCTGTACTTCGCCATCTTCATGGGCGGCACGCCGCTCGGGGCGCCCGTCGTCGGGTGGATCTCCGACACCTTCGGTCCGCCGTGGGCGCTCACCGCCGGCGCCGCGTCCGGCTTCGCCGCGGCCGTCGTGGGACTCGTCTGGTACTGGCGCAGCCAGCACCTGCACCTCGCGTTCGACCGCACGTCGCGCTTCCACGTCTCCATCCACCGCTGACGGCGGGCTGGGACGCAGAAGGGCCCCGGGAGTTCCCGGGGCCCTTCTGCGTCGTCGTGCGCCGGTCAGTCGGCCAGGTGCTCCAGCACCCAGTCGATGCAGGCGATCAGCGCGGAGACGTCGTCCGGCTCGATGGCCACGAACGTCGCCACGCGCAGCTGGTTGCGACCGAGCTTGCGGTACGGCTCGACGTCGACGACGCCGTTGGCGCGCAGCACCGCGGCGATCCGCGCGGCGTCGACCGACTCGTCGAAGTCGATGGTGACGATGACGTTTGACCGGTCCTCGGCCCGCTTCACGTAGGGCGTCGCGACGTCGCTCGCCTCCGCCCACCGGTAGAGCCGGGAGGCCGAGTCCGCCGTACGGGCGGTGGCCCAGTCCAGGCCGCCGTGGCCGAGCATCCACTGCACCTGGTCGTCCATGCTCACCAGGGTCGTGAGGGCGGGCGTGTTGTAGGTCTGGTTCTTCCGGGAGTTGTCGATCGCCGTCGGCAGCGAGAAGAAGTCGGGGATCCAGCGGTCCGACGCCGCGATCCGCGCCGCACGCTCGAGGGCGGCGGGGGAGAAGAGGCCGAACCACAGACCGCCGTCGGAGGCGAAGTTCTTCTGCGGGGAGAAGTAGTAGACGTCGCTCTGCGCGACGTCGACGGCCAGGCCGCCGGCCGCCGAGGTGCCGTCGATCAGCACGAGCGAGCCGGCGTCCGCGCCCGCCACGCGCCGCACCGGCGCGGCGACACCGGTGGAGGTCTCGTTGTGGGCCCACGCGTACACGTCGACCCCGGCCTCGGCGGCGGCCTCGGGACGCGTGCCGGCGGGCGAGGCGACGATGGAGGACGCCTCCAGGAAGGGAGCGCGGTCCGTCGCGGAGGCGAACTTGGAGCTGAACTCGCCGAAGCTGAGGTGCTGGGCACGGGAGTCGACCAGGCCGAAGGTGGCGATGTCCCAGAAGGCGGTCGCGCCGCCGAGGCCGAGGACGACCTCGTAGCCGTCCGGCAGGGAGAAGAGGTCGGACAGACCCTCGCGCAGCCGGCCCACCAGGTCCTTGACCGGGGCCTGCCGGTGGGAGGTGCCGATCACGCGCGGGGCGGCGTCGACGATCGCCGCCAGCTGCTCGGGGCGGACCTTCGAGGGACCGGCACCGAAGCGTCCGTCGGCGGGCAGCAGGTCGGCAGGGATGGTCAGGTCAGTCACGGGCGGGCTCACTTCGCGTCGGCGGGGTGGACGGGAACGGTCGCGGTCGTGCAGCGCCCCGGGGCGCAGGCGCACGACGACGGCGCGCGCACCCATTCTTCCCCAGAGGCAGGCGTGGGACCCAGCCGGACGGCGTCACACGGCGGCCGGGCGGGCACGCGCGGGGCGGTCGCGGCCGCCTGACCTCGGCTCCCGCCCGCCCGGACGACCCGGCGGCCTGTGTCTAGAATGGCTAGCGTTCTCCCGGCCCCCGTCCCCGCGCCAACGGCGCGCGCAGCGACGGGCGCGGCCGGGCACCGGGCCGAGGAGCAGGAAGGAAGGCGGGACGATGGCGGACCTCATCGACACCACCGAGATGTACCTGCGCACCATCCTCGAGCTGGAGGAGGAGGGCATCGTGCCCATGCGGGCGCGGATCGCGGAGCGGCTCGGCCACTCCGGGCCCACCGTGTCCCAGACGGTGGCGCGGATGGAACGGGACGGCCTCGTGCACGTCACCGAGGACCGGCGCCTCGACCTGAGCGAGACCGGACGCCGGCGTGCGACGGGCGTGATGCGCAAGCACCGCCTCGCCGAGCGCCTGCTGCACGACGTCATCGGCCTGGACTGGGCGTACGTCCACGAGGAGGCCTGCCGCTGGGAGCACGTGATGAGCGAGCGGGTCGAGCGCCGCCTGCTCGGACTGCTGCACCAGCCCACCGAGTCCCCTTACGGCAACCCGATCCCGGGACTGACCGAGATCGGCGGTCCGGACGCCGGGCGGTTCACGGACGGGGTCACCTCGCTCACGGCGCGGGTCGCGGCCGTGGAGGGGGAGACCACGGTGCAGATCGCGCGGCTGGCCGAACCCGTGCAGTTCGACCCCGAGTTCCTGGCCCAGATGGCCGAGTACGGCATCCGTCCCGGCGCGCAGGTGCGGGTCAGCGCGGCCGGCCGGTACGTGCGCATCTCCACGGACGAGCAGGGCACGCTCGAACTGGCCAACGAGATGGCCGGCCACATCTTCGTCGCCGACCACTGACGCGCCGCCCGGCATCCTCGGCGTGACGTCGTCGATGTGGTCGAGGCCGCTGCCGTCGGCTCCGGGGTGAGGTTGGTAACGAAACGGTGACAGTCGGGAACCGTCTCGGTAGAGTCGACACTCGTTCGAGACCTCATCTCGCGGTCCGCCGCGACGTCGTTCGCGGCTGCGTGACCGCCATCCCGGCCGATCCGCACGATCGTCGACCGGATTCTCGGACCGATCCAGGCAGTCCAGCACGACGCCGCCCCCGCACACGCCCGAGAGCGTGACGCGCTGCCGCGGCGGTCATCCCCGTGACGATCCCCGTCACCCGGACGCGTCGCATCCTTCCGCTCCGCACCGTCCCTCCTCGCCTCGTCGCGGGAGGAACGGGACCCGCGCTCCGTCATCTGCGTCGTGGCCGTCATCGACCACCTGCTGGCCTGTTCCCGAACCCCGGAAAGGCCCCATGTCAGCCCCGCACCATCCCGCCCGTCATCGTTCGACCGCCGCGAGCGGTCCCGCCCCCGCCGGCGCCGCCGCCGCGTCCCCCGAGCGCGCAGGCGCTCGCCACCGCGACACCCGGCCCGGATCGGCCCTCCGCCGCCGCGCCGGCCTGGGCCTGGCCTGCGCCGGTGCCGCGGCCGCCCTGATCGTCCCCCTCACCTCCGCCGCCCTACCGGATGCCGGGCAGACCGCCGTCCACGTCCTGGCCAGTGCCGGGGTCGGCGCGGAGAAGAGCGACGACGGCGACACCGGCGGCACGGGCGCGGTCGGCTCCGGGCCGACCGCACGTCCCGCCCCGCAGGGCGCCGAGAAGGCCGACCAGGACCGGAGGACGGGGAAGAGCACCGCCGCCGCGACGAAGGCGACGGCTGCGACGGCGCCGGCGAAGACACCTGGCAAGTCGAAGGCGACGACGCCCCAGGAGCGCGCCGGTCTCACCGCACCGCTGAGCGCGTCGACCATGACGTCACCCTTCGGCCAGCGCGTGAGCCCGATCACGGGTCAGCTGGACGAGATGCACACCGGTCAGGGTTTCGGTGCCGCGGCCGGGAGCGCGGTCAGGGCCGCGGGCGCGGGGCGGGTGAAGGAGGCCGGCTGGCACGCGTACGGAGGCGGCAATCGGGTGGTCATCGACCACGGTCACGGGTTCTGGACCAGCTACAACCACCTGTCCCGCATCGACGTGCACGTGGGCCAGACCGTCTCCCGGAGCGACCTCGTGGGCGCCGTCGGCAGCACGGGTGCCTCCACCGGCCCGCATCTCCACTTCGAGGTCTACGTGGACGGCAGGTGGGTCGATCCGTTGCCGTATCTGCGTGCTTCTGGTCACCGGTCGTGACCGGAACGTGACATTCCGGTGACACTACGATACCGTCGTAGCCGTGCCCGCCCCACTCTGGGGAGTGCACCCCGTCCCGGCTGTCCAACCCTGCCTCCGGGACCGGTCCGTTCAAACGCTTCGTTTGGCAGGGGCGGGGGAACCAATTACGGCCTCACTCGAGGCCTTGGGGTCAAGTGTCCGATCCATGGACGCCGGGTGCCTCCCACCCGAACCCGACAGCTCACCCCGTAGACACCAGGGAGAGGTAAACACCATGTCGTCAACGACTGCTCGCCATCGCGCCCCCATGACCGGTCGGGATCACCTGACCAACGCCTCGAAGGCTGCCGCCGAGAACCGCGGCGTCGTCCGGGGCGGCGCCGTCGCCGCTGCTGCCGCCGGCCTGCTGGCCGTCTCGGTCGCCCCGGCCAACGCCAGCGCGTACTACGAGACCCCGAACACCGCGTCGCAGGCCAGCACCACCGCCTCGACCGGTACCCACCACACGTGGACCAGCAACGGCATCACCTACACCTGGAACGGCGCGAACATCCAGGACGGGTACCGCTACTTCGGTCTGACCGGCCCGCAGTCGGCCCCGGCCGCCACCGGCGCCACCCCGACCGCCAGCTACAGCGCCGCCGGTGCTGCTGCCCCGGCCGCCGGTGCGCAGACCCAGGCCGCCACCACCCCGAAGGCCACCCTCGCGTCCGCCGCGAAGGCCTCCACCGGTGGCAACCAGTCGATCGTCTCGGCGGCCTACGCCGGCATCGGCCACCCCTACGTCTGGGGCGGCACCTCCACCGCGGGCTGGGACTGCTCCGGTTTCGTGCAGTGGGCCTACGCCCAGGCCGGCAAGAGCATCCCGCGCACCTACCAGTGGACCGCGATGACCCCCACCTCCGCGCCGAAGCCGGGTGACCTCATCGTCCAGAACGGTGGCTCGCACGTCGGCATCTACGTCGGCAACGGCATGGAGATCAGCGCGCTGAACCCGAGCCAGGGCACCATCCTGCACCCGGTCAGCGCCATGTCGGTCGACGGGTACTACACCCTGGGCTGATCCAGCCCCTTCTGGCCCCCTCCGGTCACCGACCGGTGGGGGCCGGTCTCTGTCCTCACCCCCTCCGGTAAGCCCACCGGTGGGTCCGTTCTGCCTGTCGGCAGTGACGCCGGGCGTCCGCGTGTGACGCCTACGGACCCGCGACACTGAAAGAGAGCAGTATGTCCACCCCCTCCACCGGTCGCCACCGCACGGCCGCTCCCCGCAAGGCCGCCGCGCTGGCGCAGGCCATCTCCCTGCAGTCCGGCAAGGTCGGCCGTCGGGCCGCCGTGGTGGCCGCCGCGTCGGGTCTGGTCCTGGTGTCCGGCGTCGCCGCCCACGCGGAGACCGCACAGCAGCCCGCCGCCGCGCAGCCGGCCAGCCAGGCCGTCGCCGCCGGCAAGGTCGGTGCGGTCACCGCGCCCGCCACCGCCTCGGTCGACTTCCAGCGCACCGCTGTCGCCTCCACGGCGCCGAAGGCCAAGCCCGCCGTCAAGCCGGCGGCCGCCGTCCAGGCGCAGGCCAAGCGCGTGGCTGCCCAGCAGGCGCAGGCCGAGCGGGTTGCCGCGCAGAAGGCCGCTGCCGCTGCCGCCCAGCAGCAGGCCGCCGCACAGCAGGCCGCCACCGCCCAGGCCGTCACCGCCCAGCGGGCCGCCGCGGCGCCGCCGCCGCACAGCAGGAGCAGGCGCGTCAGGCCGCCGCCCAGCGCGCCGCCGCCGCACAGCAGGCTCAGGCGCGTCAGGCCGCCGCGCAGCAGGCCACGGTGCAGACCGCGTCCGCTCCGGCCAAGCCCGCCGCGTCGGCCTCGGGTTCCAGCAAGGCTGCCGTCGCCAATGCGGCGCTCGCGCAGCTGGGCGTCACCCAGGACTGCACCATGCTGGTGACCAACGCAATCAAGGCCGTGGGCATCAACTTCCACGGCTGGCCGGCCGACTACTTCCAGCTCGGCTCGCAGATCCCGGCCTCCCAGGCCCAGCCCGGAGACCTCATCTACTACGCCGACGGTGGTGGCGGCCAGGCGCACATCGCCGTCTACATCGGCAACGGCATGGCCGTGCACGGTGGCTGGAACGGCAACCAGACCGTCAAGTTCAGCGCGAACGTGGGCTCCGGCCCGGTGTTCATCCGCCTGCGCTGACCGGCTCCGCTCGACGACCCCTCGCCTCACGGCGGGGGGTCGTCGTCGTTGCCGGGGTCGGGCGTCAGCGCGGTCGGCACCGGCAGTCCGGTCGGTGCGCTGCGTTAGGGTCGGAGTCGGGACGGGTGATCCCGGCCACACGACGCCGACACGACGCCGACACGACCTGAGGACGGGAGGATGCCGTGCCCTACGCGAGTCTGACCTGGCATCGTGCGCACGAACTCGCCCACCGCAGCGCCCAGCCCCTCGTGCCCGAGACCGTGACGGTGGACCGGGCGATCGGCCGGATCCTCGCCGCCGACGTCGTCGCCGTCGCTGCCGTGCCCCCGTTCGACTCCGCCGTGATGGACGGCTGGGCGGTGGCCGGCTCCGGGCCGTGGACCGTGCTCGCGACGGAACCGGTGGCCGAGCAGTCGCCGGAGGCGGCGGTACTGGCCCGGATGCGCTGGGTGCGCGGGCTCGCGCTCGCGCCGGGGCAGGCGGTGCGGGTGTCGGCCGGGGCGCTCGTGCCCGCGGGCACGACCGCGGTGCTCGTCCGCGACCGGGGACGGGTGAACACGGAGGGCCGGCTGACCCGCGTGGAGGACGCGCGCGAGGACGGACCGGCCGCCGGGGAGCATGTGCGCCGCGCCGGCGAGGAGGCCGAGCCGGGCGAGATCGTCCTCACCGCCGGCACCGTCCTGACGCCTGCGCACGTGGCCTGGGCGGCGTCCTGCGGACTCGACATGGTCACGGTGCTGCGCCGTCCCCGGGTCACCCTCGTCATCACCGGAGCCGGACTCGAGACGCACGGCGTGCCTGAGCCCGGCCTGGTGCGCGACGTCTTCGGCCCGCAACTGGGCGCCTACGTCGAGGCGCTCGGGGGTCTGGTCATCGGCACGCACCACGTGGGCCTGGACCACCGGGCGCTGCTCGCGCAGCTGGGCACGGACGCGCAGGACGAGCACCAGATCCGGGAGGCCACCGGCGACGTGGTCATCACCACCGGCGGCACCGGTGCGCACTCGCGGCGCGAGGTCCGCGGCGCCCTCGCCGCCGCCGGGGCGGAGGTGATCGTCGACGGCGTCGCCGTGCAACCCGGCCACCCGCTCCTGCTCGCCCGCCTCGCCGACGGCCGGATGCTCGTCGCCCTCCCGGGGCATCCGCTCGCCGCCATGACGGGGATGCTCACCCTGGTCGCCCCGCTGCTCGCCGGGCTGGCGGGCGCGGCCCTGCCCCGCCCGGGCCACGTCCGGCTCGGCGCCGCCATCCCTGCCGGGCTGCGCACACGCCTCGTGCCCTACCTGCTCGACGACGGCGTCGCCGTGCCCAGCCGCTGGCGCGCCGCGGGCATGCTGCGCGGACTCGCCGAGGCCGACGGGGTGCTCCTCTGCCCGCGTGACGGTGCCGCCGCCGGGGATGTGCTCGAGGAGATCACCCTGCCGTGGTGACCCGCCGCGCACCTGCCCACCAGCTCGACCCGCACGACCAGCTCGACCCTCATCAGCAGGACCACCGGCACCACCAGGACCACCAGAGAGGCGTGACGCCGTGCATGACGACCGCGTGATCACCGAGCGGCGGCTCTACCGCTTCCTGCGGCAGCGGATCGAACCGGCCGTCCTCGGGCAGCGGTGGCCGGTCCGGGTGACCGGTTGGGACGTGCCGGGAGAACCGGTGCCCGCCGCCGAGGCGATCGCCGCGGTCGGCGGCTTCACCGAGCGCACGCCCGGCACGCCATGGGGTCCGCCCTGGTCGACGACGTGGCTGCACCTGACCGCGGACCTGCCCGAGGGCGTGCCGCTGGCGGACCTCGTGCTCCTCGTGGACCTCGGGTTCAACGGGGACGGGCCCGGCTTCCAGAGCGAAGGGCTGGCCTGGCGACCGGACGGGACCGTCCTCACCGCCGTCAGCCCCCGCAACCACGCGATCCCGGGCCGGCTGCTCGCCGCGGGCACGACCCCGGCGGGCGTGGACCGGGGCGGCCTCGACCTGTACGTCGAGGCCGCCGCCAACCCGGACCTCACGCAGGGCTGGACGTTCCAGCCGACTCCGCTCGGTGACCCGGCGACGGCGCCCGCCACGCCGCGCTACGTCCTCGGGGAGATCGCCCTGGCCCGCGTGCACCACGACGTCGAGGAGCTCCACCGCGACTGCTGGGTGCTCAACGGGCTGATGGCGGAGCTGCCGGTGGATGCGCCCCGCCGGCACGAGATCCTCCGCGCCACCGAGGCCATGATGGACGCGATGGACCCGGACGACATCCCGGGTACGGCCGCCGTCGGCCGGGAGCACCTGCGGGAGGTCCTGTCCCGCCCCGCCAGCGCCTCCGCCCACCACCTCGTCGCGACGGGGCACGCCCACATTGACTCCGCGTGGCTGTGGCCCGTGCGCGAGACCATGCGCAAGTGCGCCCGGACCTTCGCCAACGCCCTGACCCTGATGGACGAGGACCCCGACTTCGTGTTCGTGGCCTCCTCCGCGCAGCAGTACGCCTGGATCAAGGAGCACTACCCGGACCTCTTCGAACGGATCCGCGCCCGCGTGGCCGACGGCCGGTTCGTCCCGGTCGGCGGCATGTGGGTCGAGGCGGACTCCACGATGCCCGGCGGCGAGGCGATGGCCCGGCAATTCATCGAGGGCAAGCGCTTCTTCCGCGACGAGTTCGGCGTCGACGGCGACGAGGCGTGGCTGCCCGACTCGTTCGGCTACTCGGCGGCGATGCCGCAGATCGTGGCCGCGGCCGGCATGCGCTGGTTCCTCACCCAGAAGATCTCCTGGAACCAGACCAACGCCTTTCCGCACCACTCCTTCCTGTGGGAGGGCCTGGACGGCACCCGGCTCTTCACCCACTTCCCGCCGGTGGACATGTACAACGCGCAGCTGCTGGCCTCCGAGGTGACGCACGCGGAGCGGAACTTCCGGGACAAGGGCCGGGCCACCGTCTCCCTCGTCCCGTTCGGCTACGGCGACGGCGGGGGAGGCCCCAACCGGCTGATGCTCGCGGCGGCCTCCCGGTGGAAGTCCCTCGAGGGGGCGCCGAGCCTGGAACTGGGGACCCCGGCGTCCTTCTTCACGCGTGCGGAGGCGGAGTACACCGACCCGCCGGTGTGGGTGGGGGAGCTCTACCTGGAGAAGCACCGGGCGACCTTCACCGCCCAGCACCGCACCAAGCGGGGCAACCGGGAGTGCGAGCGGCTGCTGCACGAGGCGGAACTGTGGTGCGCGACGGCCACGGTCCGCACCGGCGCCGACTACCCGGCCCAGGAACTCGACCGGCTGTGGCGGATGGTGCTGCTGCTGCAGTTCCACGACATCCTGCCCGGCAGCGCGATCGCCTGGGTGCACCAGGACGCCGAGCGGAACCACAACGCGGTCGCCGCGGCGTGCGAGGAGCTGATCGAGGCCGCCCTCGCCGCCCTCACCGGTCCCGCGACGGACGCCGGGGACGACGGGCCGGAGGGGATGCCGGAGCTGGCACCGGCCGGGGTCTGGTTCAACGCCTCGGGGTTCCCGGTGCGCGGCATCGCGCCGTTCGCCGCCGGGGTGCCGACGCCGGTCACGACGCCAGCGACGGTGACGCAGCACGACGGCGGCCCGGTGCCGGACGGCGGGTTGGTCCTGGAGAACGGGCTGGTGCGGGCCGTCATCGACGCCCGGGGGCTGATCGTCTCCCTCGTGGACGCGGCCACCGGGCGGGAGGCCATCGCCCCGGGCGGGCGCGGCAACCTGCTCAGTCTGCACCGCGACACCCCGAACGAGTGGGATGCCTGGGACCTGGACGGCTTCTACCGCAACACGGTGAACGAACTGACGGACGTCGCGGGCATCACCACGGAGTCGTGCCCCACCGGGTCCGCGGCCGTCGTCGTCGACCGGGCCGTCGGTGTCACCCGGATCCGCCAGCGGATCGTCCTCGCCGCGGGGGAGCCGCATCTGCGGATCGAGCACGAGATCGACTGGCAGGAGCACGAGAAGCTGCTCAAGCTCGGCTTCGACCTGGACGTGCGCGCCGACGTCTCCAGCGCGGAGACCCAGTTCGGTCACGTGCAGCGGCCCACCCACACCAACACGTCCTGGGACGCCGCCCGCTTCGAGATCTGCGCGCACCGCTGGCTGCACGTCGGCGAGCCCGGATACGGCGTCGCGATCGGCAACGACTCCAGCTACGGGCACGACGTCACCCGCACCGTGCGGCCCGACGGCGGGACCACGACCGTGCCCCGCGTCTCGCTGCTCACCGCCCCGGTGTTCCCCGACCCGTTCGCCGACCGCGGCCGGCAGCGGATGACGGTGACCGTGGCCCCCGGTGCCGGCATCCCGGAGGCCGTGCGGCTGGGCCAGGCCACGGCGGGTCTGGTCCGGTCCGGGCCCGCTGCCGGCGGAGCGGGTCAGCGCGTGGACCCGCCGGTGGACCCGCACGTCGACCCGCTGGTGGTTCTCGACGGCGACGGGCTCGTGATCGACGCGGTCAAGCTCGCCATCGACGGCAGCGGCGATGTGATCGTCCGGCTGCACGAGGCCCACGGGTCCCGGTCCACGGGCGTGCTGCGCCCCGGCTTCGCGTGCCGGGCCGTGGAGACGACCGACCTGCTCGAGCGCCCGGTCGAGCCCCGCCGCGGTGTCACGGTCGACGGCACCACCGTGACCGTCGTCGCCGATCCCTTCACCCTGCACACCCTCCGGTTCCGTCGCGCCTGACGCCGGCATCGGGGCCGTTTCCTTGCCGCGACGGCCGGAGGAGCCCACCGGTGGAACAGCTGTCGGTGGCGGGTGGTTGACTGGAAGGAGTACACGAACCGGAGAGGGAGCGAGACACGATGAGCATGGAAGGGGCCGCCCATTCGTCCCTGTGGCGGATGGTCTCGGACACGGGAGAGCGGCGCAAGTTCTCGCCGGCCACGTTCCGGCGCATCATGACGTTCGCCGCGCCGCACCGACGGCGGCTGATCGTCTTCGTCATCCTCTCGGTCGCCTCGGCCGTCCTGGCGGTGCTGACGCCGATCCTGGCCGGTGAGGTCGTCAACGCCATCACCGGTCGCCGCTCGGTCAGCACGGTCACCTGGCTGGCGGTGCTGATCGCCGTCGCCGCCCTCGCGGACGCGGGCCTCGGCCTGCTGACCCGCTGGTTCTCCTCCCGGATCGGGGAGGGGCTGATCCTGGATCTGCGCCGCGCCGTGTACGACCACGTGCAGCGGATGCCGATCGCGTTCTTCAACCGCACCCGCACCGGTGCCCTGGTCAGCCGGCTGAACTCCGACGTCCTCGGTGCGCAGCGCGCCTTCAGTGGCACCCTCTCCGGCGTGGTCAGCAACGTCGTCGCCCTCATCCTCACCGTCGGCGTGATGGTCAGCATCTCCTGGCAGATCACCCTGCTCGCCCTGATCCTGCTGCCGCTGTTCCTGATCCCCGCGCGGCGCATGGGCGGGCGGCTCGCCTCCCTGCAGCGGGAGGCGGCCAACCTGAACGCGTCGATGAGCACGCAGATGACCGAGCGGTTCTCCGCGCCCGGCGCCACCCTGATCAAGCTGTTCGGCCAGCCCGAGGCCGAGTCGGCCGAGTTCGCGCTGCGCGCCGGACGGGTGCGGGACATCGGGGTGAAGACCGCGATGCTGCAGACGATCTTCGTCACCGCGCTGACCCTCGTCTCCGCCCTCGCCCTGGCTCTCGTCTACGGGCTCGGCGGGTTCCTCGCCATCGTCGGCTCGCTGAACCCCGGCGACGTGGTCACCCTGGCGCTGCTGCTGACCCGGCTCTACGTGCCGCTGACGGCGCTCGCGAGCGCCCGGGTCGAGATCATGAGCGCCCTGGTCAGCTTCGAGCGCGTCTTCGAGATCCTCGACCTCAAGCCGCTGATCGTGGAGAAGGCACCCCCGGAGGCGATTCCCGCCGGGCCCGTCGCCGTGGGCTTCGACCACGTGAGCTTCGCCTACCCGGCGGCGAAGGACGTCTCGCTCGCCTCCCTCGAGGAGGTCGCGACGCTGGACACCCGGGGCGGCGAGGAGGTGCTGCACGACGTCTCCTTCACCATCGAGCCCGGGCAGACCGTCGCGCTCGTCGGGTCCTCCGGGGCCGGCAAGTCGACCATCGCGCAGTTGGTGGCCCGGCTGTACGACGTCACCGACGGCGCCGTGACCTACGGGGGAGTCGACGTCCGGGACGTGGCCTTCGCGTCGCTGCGCGAGACACTCGGCATGGTCACCCAGGACGGTCACCTGTTCCATGAGACCGTGCGCACCAACCTCGCGCTCGCCCGTCCGGAGGCCACCGACGAGCAGATCTGGGACGCGCTGCGCCGGGCGCGGCTGGAGGGGGTGATCCGGGCGCTGCCCGACGGGCTCGGCACCGTCGTGGGCGAACGCGGCTACCGGCTCTCCGGTGGCGAACGCCAGCGGATGACGATCGCCCGCCTGCTGCTGGCCCATCCGCGGGTCGTGATCCTCGACGAGGCGACGTCCGCCCTGGACTCGACCAACGAGGCCGCGGTGCAGGCGGCGCTCGGGGAGGCACTGGCGGGCCGGACCGCGCTCGTCATCGCCCACCGCCTCTCCACCATCCGGGCGGCCGACGCCATCCTCGTCGTCGAGGGCGGCCGGATCGTCGAACGCGGCACCCACCTGGAGCTGCTCGCCGCGGGCGGCCGTTACGCCGAGCTGCACGCCACCCAGTTCGCCTCCCAGGAGACCGGGCCGCACGGCGCGTCCCTCGCCGCGAGCACCTGACCGGGACCACCCGATCGGCCCGCCCCGGGCGGATCCCCGACGAGACCCACCGGCCAGACCCACCGACCAGACCCACCGACCAGACCCACCGACCAGACCCACCGAGAGGCGCCGCCATGACCAGCACACCGTCGAACACCGGATCCACCGGCACCGAGCCCACCGGCACCGCCACCGCGGACCTCTGGGACGACCGCGGGGAGGAGCTGCAGTCGGTCGACCTGCCGTTCCTCGACCTGGGCGGGCACGTGCGGTTCCACGGGCCGGTGCGCACCGTGCGGTGCCGGAACGACAACGCGCTGGTCAAGTCGGTCCTGGCGAGCCCCGGAGACGGAGCGGTGCTCGTGGTGGACGGCGGCGGGTCGATGCACACCGCGCTGATGGGGGACCTGATCGCGGCGTCCGCGGTCGAGCACGGGTGGGCCGGCGTCATCATCAACGGGCCGGTCCGGGACCGCGCCACCCTGGCCACCCTGCCGCTCGGCGTCAAGGCCCTCGGCAGCAACCCGCGCAAGAGCGCCAAGGACGGGGCCGGTGAGGTGGACGTGCCGGTGACCATCGACGACGTGACGTTCCGTCCCGGCGTCACGGTGTGGGCCGACGAGGACGGCATCGTCGTCGAACGCTGACGCGGGGGCGAGAGCCGGCGCCACGATGCGGGTGTCGGCCCGCCTGGTGCCCCTGGCCGGAATCGAACCGACGGCCTGCCCTTTAGGAGAGGGCCGCTCTATCCTACTGAGCTACAGGGGCGTGCCCGGATGGGCGCGCTCCAGTCTAGCCGTTCCGGTCGTGCCGGCTCCGGACTCTCCGGCGGGTGGGCACCCGACTGTCGGTGGGCGCGTCTAGGCTGGAAGTGCGATGGACTACCTTTTCGACAGCTTCACTCCCGGCACCCACCGCGACACCGCGGCCGAACGGGGCGGCACCGCCGTCGCCGGCGGCGCGGCGTCGCGCAGCTCGCGGCCCCGCAGCGGCGGGCGGGACGACCAGCGCGTCCGCCCGAATGACCGCGGCACCCGGGAGGACCGGGGCAGGTTCGACGACCATGGCCCCGCCGTCCTGCAGGCGGATGACGGCGCGCACCGTGATGACGCGACCCCCGGCCACCAGCCCGACCGCGATCCGCGGGACTCCCCGCGAGCCCGCGCGCTGCTGGAGGGGCTGAACCCGGAGCAGGAGGCGGCGGTCACCCACGCGGGCGGCCCGCTGCTCATCGTCGCCGGTGCCGGCTCGGGCAAGACCCGGGTCCTGACGCACCGGATCGCCTACCTGCTGGCCACCCACCGGGCGCATCCCGGCGAGATCCTCGCCATCACCTTCACCAACAAGGCCGCCGCCGAGATGCGGGACCGGGTGGAGGAACTGGTCGGCGGCCGGGCGAAGATGATGTGGATCTCCACCTTCCACTCGTCCTGCGTGCGCATCCTGCGGCGCGAGGCGTCCTCCGTGGGCCTGAACTCCAACTTCTCCATCTACGACGCCGCGGACTCCCTGCGCCTGATCACCCTGGTGGCCCGCAATCTGGACCTGGACCCCAAGCGGTTCCCGCCCCGGTCGATCCAGCACCGCATCTCCGCGCTGAAGAACGAGCTGGTCGACGACGAGGAGTTCGGCGGCCGCGCGGACCTGACCAACCCGATGGAATCCGCGGTCGCCGAGGTGTACCGCGGCTACACGCAGCGGCTGCGCCAGGCCAACGCCATGGACTTCGACGACCTGATCGCCCAGACGGTCTACCTGCTGCGGGCCTTCCCGGCCGTCGCGCAGTCCTACCGGCGGCGGTTCCGGCACATCCTCATCGACGAGTACCAGGACACCAACCACGCGCAGTACGCGCTGGTGCGCGAGCTGGTCGGCGACAGCGAGCACGAGGGCGAGGAAGCGGGGGAGCTGACCGTCGTCGGCGACTCGGACCAGTCGATCTACGCCTTCCGCGGCGCCGACGTGCGCAACATCGTCGACTTCGAGAAGGACTACCCGCAGGCCCGCACCATCCTGCTCGAACAGAACTACCGCTCGACCCAGACCATCCTCTCGGCCGCGAACGCTGTGATCTCCCTCAACCCGGACCGGCCGGAGAAGCGGTTGTGGACCGCGGAGGGCGCCGGCCCCCGGATCATCGGCTACGCGGGGGAGAACGAGCACGAGGAGGCCCGGTTCATCGCCACCGAGATCGACCGCCTCCAGGACGAGGAGGGCATCCGGCCCGGCGACGTCGCGATCTTCTACCGCACCAACGCGCAGTCCCGCTCCATCGAGGAGATCCTCATGCGGGTCGGCCTGCCGTACAAGGTGGTCGGCGGCACCCGGTTCTACGAGCGCAAGGAGATCAAGGACGCGCTCGCGTACCTGCGGGTGCTGGTGAACCCCGACGACGACGTCAACCTCCGGCGCATCCTCAACGAGCCGAAGCGGGGCATCGGGGACCGGGCGGAGGGTGCCGTCGCGGCCCTGGCCGAGCGGGAACGGATCTCGTTCATGGCCGCGCTGCGGCGCGCCGACGAGGCGCCCGCGATGGCCACCCGCGGCGCGAAGCTCGTGGGCGAGTTCGTCCAGCTGATGGACGACCTGGCCGAGGTCGCCGCCTCCTCCGGTGCGGCCGCGGCGCTGGAGGCGATCCTCGAGCAGACCGGCTACCTCGAGGCACTGCGCCGCAGCCACGACCCGCAGGACGAGTCCCGGGTGGAGAACCTCGCCGAGCTGCTCGCCGTGGTGCGCGAGTACGAGCAGGAGAACCCCGAGGGCACGCTCGCGCAGTTCCTCGAACAGGTCTCCCTCGTCGCGGACGCCGACCAGATCCCCACCTCTCCGGACTCGGTGGAGGCGGAGGTCGCCGAGGCGAAGCGGCTCGGCGTCGTCACCCTGATGACCCTGCACACCGCGAAGGGCCTCGAGTTCCCCGTCGTCTTCCTCACCGGCCTGGAGCACGGCGTGTTCCCGCACCAGCGGTCCATGACGGACCCGGCCGAGCTGGCCGAGGAGCGCCGGCTCGCCTACGTCGGCCTCACCCGGGCTCGCCGCCGTCTCTACCTCACGCGCTCGGAGTACCGCAGCCTGTGGGGCCAGACCCAGTACTTCCCGGCCAGCCAGTTCCTCGAGGAGGTGCCCGCCGACCTGATCGACTGGAAGCGGCAGGGCTCCACCACGAACGCCCAGCGGATGGCGGCCACCACGTGGGACAGCGCCGAGAAGGCCGGCTCCTGGTGGGGAGCCGGGAGCTCGCGGGGAGCCAGATCCCGGTCCGCCGCCGGTAGCGCCGGTACGCCCCGCGCCGCCGCCGTCGGGCGGGTGCAGCCGGCCAAGGAGGTGCCGCACCTGACCCCGGGGGAGCGGGTGCAGCACACGACGTTCGGCCCGGGCACCGTGGTCAGCGTCGAGGGCGCCGGCGACAAGAGCGTCGCGAAGGTTTCCTTCGCCGTGGGCGAGAAGCGGCTGCTGCTGCGCTACGCCCCGCTGACGAAGCTCGACTGACCGGACTCGGCCGACGCCACTCGGCCGGTGAAGCTCGGCCGGTGACGCTCGGGCGGTGAAGCTCGGCCGGTGACGCTCGGGCGGTGAGCGTGACGACGGCCCGCGGCGCCCCGATCGCCGCGCCGACGCGCTGAGGCGGGCGTCGTCACACGGCTGTGAGACGGCTCACGCGCACCCGTCATCGAGCGGGGCCGTCCCCGCCCGGGCGATACACTGACCGACGGAGCACCTGAGTGCCACCGCTCCACCGCCCCGGTCGCCGGGGGCGCAATCCGCCCAGCTTCGTGCAGGTGACCGGTCCGGACCGCAGACGACTTCGACGTAGAAGGACACTTTCCGTGGACCTGTTTGAATACCAGGCGCGCGATCTCTTCGAGGCACACGGGGTTCCCGTGCTGGCCGGGATCGTGGCGCAGACCGCAGACGAGGCTCAGGCGGCCGCAGAGAAGATCGGCGGCGTGACCGTCGTCAAGGCACAGGTGAAGGTGGGTGGCCGCGGCAAGGCCGGCGGCGTCAAGGTCGCGAAGACCGCCGACGAGGCCCGGTCCCACGCGGAGCAGATCCTCGGCATGGACATCAAGGGCCACGAGGTCAAGCGGGTCATGATCGCGCAGGGCGCCGACATCGCCGAGGAGTACTACTTCTCCGTGCTGCTGGACCGCTCGAACCGCAACTACCTGGCCATGTGCTCCGTCGAGGGTGGCATGGAGATCGAGCAGCTCGCCGTGGAGCGGCCCGAGGCCCTCGCCCGCATCGCCATCGACCCCGCGGTCGGCATCGACGACGCCAAGGCCGCCGAGATCGTCGACGCCGCCGGCTTCGCCGCCGACATCCGCGACCAGGTGATCGCCACCATCACGAGCCTGTGGACCGTCTTCACCGAGGAGGACGCGACCCTCGTCGAGGTGAACCCGCTGGTCAAGACCGGTGACGGCAAGATCCTGGCGCTGGACGGCAAGGTCTCCCTCGACGAGAACGCCTCCTTCCGCCACCCCGGCCACGAGGCCCTCGAGGACAAGGCTGCCGCGGACCCGCTCGAGGCGAAGGCCAAGGCCGCCGACCTGAACTACGTCAAGCTCGACGGCGAGGTCGGCATCATCGGCAACGGTGCCGGGCTGGTCATGTCCACGCTCGACGTCGTCGCCTACGCCGGTGAGAAGCACAGCAACGTCAAGCCGGCCAACTTCCTCGACATCGGTGGTGGCGCCTCGGCCGAGGTGATGGCCGCCGGCCTGGACGTCATCCTGAACGACCCGCAGGTCAAGAGTGTGTTCGTCAACGTCTTCGGAGGCATCACCGCGTGCGACGCGGTCGCCAACGGCATCGTCAAGGCCCTCGAGATCCTCGGCGACGAGGCCACCAAGCCGCTCGTCGTCCGCCTGGACGGCAACAAGGTCGACGAGGGCCGGAAGATCCTCGACGACGCCGCCCACCCGATGATCACACAGGCCGCCACCATGGACGAGGGCGCCGACAAGGCCGCCGAGCTCGCAGCGAAGTAAGGGACGAGAACAACCACCATGTCGATCTTTCTGAATTCCGATTCCAGGGTCATCGTCCAGGGCATCACCGGCGGCGAGGGCACCAAGCACACCGCGCTGATGCTCAAGGCCGGGACCGCCGTCGTCGGCGGCGTCAACGCCCGCAAGGCCGGCACCACTGTCAGCCACACCGACAAGGACGGCAACGCCGTCGAGCTGCCCGTCTTCGGCTCCGTCGCCGAGGCCATGGAGAAGACCGGGGCCAACACCTCCGTGCTGTTCGTGCCGCCGGCCTTCACCAAGGACGCCGTCATGGAGGCCATCGACGCGGGCATCGGCCTCGCGGTGGTCATCACCGAAGGCGTGCCCGTGCAGGACTCCGCCGAGTTCTGGGCGCACGCCCAGGCCACGACGGACGAGAACGGCAAGCAGCGCACCCAGATCATCGGGCCGAACTGCCCCGGCATCATCACCCCGGGTGAGGCCCTCGCCGGCATCACCCCGGCGAACATCACCGGCAAGGGCGGCGTGGGCCTGGTCTCCAAGTCCGGCACCCTGACCTACCAGATGATGTACGAGCTGCGGGACCTCGGCTTCTCCACCGCCATCGGCATCGGCGGCGACCCGATCGTGGGCACCACCCACATCGACGCCCTCGCCGCGTTCGAGGCGGACCCGGAGACCAAGGCCATCGTGATGATCGGTGAGATCGGCGGCGACGCCGAGGAGCGGGCTGCCGAGTACATCAAGGCCAACGTCACCAAGCCGGTCGTCGGCTACGTCGCGGGCTTCACCGCCCCCGAGGGGAAGACGATGGGCCACGCCGGCGCCATCGTCTCCGGCTCCGCGGGCACCGCGCAGGCGAAGAAGGAGGCCCTCGAGGCCGCCGGCGTCAAGGTCGGGAAGACCCCGTCCGAGACCGCCGCGCTGCTGCGTGAGGTCTACTCCGCCTGACCTGCCAGCACCAGCACCGCACCACCACGGTCGGCCCGTCCCCGCTTCCCGGGGGCGGGCCGTCGTCGTGTGAGGGCCCGTCCGCGGGCCACCGGACGGTGCTGCCGCGATCGGTGGGAGTCGGGAAGGCGCCGATCACCTAACAGAGAGGCGCCGTCGTGCCGAGAGAGGGGGATGACACCTGTCCCCTCTCCGAGAGAGATCGATGCGTCACCTGCGCCGTTCCGCCGCCCTGCTCACCGCTCTGCTGCTGAGCCTGACCGCCGCCGGGACGGTGCCCGTCTCGCCGTCGTCGGCGGCCACGCCACCCGCTCCCGGCGTCGTGCCCGTCAGAACCGACCCGGGCACCCCCCACTCCGAGCACGTCTTCACCGGTCCCGTCGGCACCGCGCCCAAGGGCAGCACGACGGAGCAGGCCAGGGAGGCCGCCGGCACGACGGCGCCGCGGGCCGGAATCATCCAGGTCACCCTGGCGACCGCGCAGCTCGCGGACACGACCACCACGCAGGTGAACGCCATCGACGTCACGGCGGCGAAGAACGCGGTGGCGGCGGCGAGCGGCTACTGGAAGACCATGACCAACGGCCGGATCTCGCTGAGCGTGGCGTCCACGCTCACGGCCGTGAAGTCGGCGGCCCTGTCGACCCAGGGGTCCTACAACATCCTCACCACCGTGAGCAACGAGCTGGCGAAGGCCGGCAAGTGGACCGCCGGCGACTACCGCGCCCTCGTGGTGGTCGTCCCGGGTGCTCAACTGGAGAACGGCACGCTCGGCTTCGGCATGACCAGCAACGGCACCGGCGGCCGGGTGCTGTTGCCCAACCCGGGAACGTACACCTACACGAACAACGTGACCGCCCACGAATTCGGCCACACGCTGGGGCTGATGCACGCGGACGCGCTCCAGTGCGGCAGTGGCGCCCAGGACGTCGGCTCCAACGCGGACGGCTCCTACACCGACAGCAGCTGCTACATCCGCGAGTACGGCGACACCACCGATCTGATGGGCGCGGCCCAGAACTCCCTGCCGACCATCAGTTCCAGCTTCTGGGACTACGGGGGCTTCGGTCGCGGGGACGAGATCCTGAACGCCGGGGTCGCCACCGGCAGCAAGAGCTACACCCTGACGGCCTGGGCGGGAACCGCGGCCAACCGCGCCGTGAAGTTCACCGATCCGCGCAGCGGCGAGGTCTACTACCTGGAACTGCGCCTGCCCGTCGGATATGACGCCAACACCGCGGTCAACGGCAACCGCGGCGTCAAGATCGTCCAGCTCGGCGGGGCGACGGCGGCCAGTTCGCTGATCCTGATGCCGGACACTCACCCGTTCCCCGGTTACTACAGCTACAACGCCAGCCACGCCTGGCAGGCCGGCACGACCTTCACCACCCATGCCGGAACGAAGGTGACGATCGGCTCGATCGGCGCGACCTCCGCCACCGTGACGGTCACGGCTCCCGTCGCGGTCACGCCGACCCCCTCCCCGACCCTCACGCCGACCCCGGTTCCGACGCCGACCCTGACCCCGACGCCGACGCCGACGCCGACCCCGACCCCGGTTCCGACGCCGACCCCGACGCCGACGCCCACGCCGACCCCGACCCCGACGCCGACGTCGCCGGGCCTCTCCCTGATCTCCGCGGCCGCGGCGAGCAACAAGCTCGGTCCGGCCATCGGCGCCCCCGTCACCGGCCTGCGCAACGGCGGCGTGTCCCAGGCCTACCAGGGCGGGGTGGTCGTGTGGTCTCCGGCCACCGGCGCGCACGTGTCCAAGGGAGCGATCCGGGGCGCGTGGCTGCAGCTGGGGGCGCAGAACGGCAGTCTGGGCTACCCGTTGACCGATGAGGTCACCGGCCTGCGCAACGGCGGCGTGTCCCAGACCTATCAGGGTGGGGTGGTCGTGTGGTCACCGGCCAGCGGCGCGCACGTGTCCAAGGGTGCGGTCCGCAGCGCCTGGGGACGCCAGGGCTTCGAGCAGGGCCGGCTGGGCTACCCGATGACCGACGAGGTGGGCGGCCAGCCCGCCGGCGGCGTCCAGCAGACCTACCAGGGCGCGACGATCGTCTGGTCCTCCGCCACCGGCGCCCGCATCTCCGAGGGTGCCATCCGCGGGGCATGGGGCCGGCAGGGCTACCAGAGCGGGCGCCTGGGCTACCCGGTGACCGACGAGGTGCGCGGCCTGCGCAACGGCGGCGTCTACCAGACCTACCAGGGTGCGGGCATCATCTGGTCCTCGGCCAGCGGCGCGCACACCGTCCAGGGCGCCATCCGCGCCGCCTGGGCTAAGCTCGGTTCCCAGGACGGCCGTCTCGGTTACCCGTTGACCGACGAGTACCGCAACGCCGTCGGGCAGATCCAGCAGGACTACCAGGGCGGGCGCATCATCTGGTCCGCGTCCACCAGCACACGCGTGGGGTACTGACCGCACTCAGCACGCACGACGACGGCCCGCTCCCGGTCACCCGGGGCGGGCCGTCGTCGTCAGTGGGCTGACCTCGCCCGCGCCAGCGCGGGCTCGGGCCGCAGGGCGTCGTTGAGGCGGGCAGTGGCCGCGATGTCGCCTCCCTGTTCGACCTGCTGGGCACCGGATACACGCTCCTGAGCACCGACGCCGGCGGCGATCGGATCGACACCGAGCCCTGGCGGCGGGACGCGGACCGGCGCGGCCTGCCGCTGACGATCGTCGACCCGCGCCGGCACGGGTTCGCCGCGATCGCGGGCGATGCCGCCGTGCTCGTCCGGCCCGACCAACACATCGCCTGGATCGGCCCCGTGTCGGCCGACCCCGTCCCCGTCCTGGACGACGCCGTCACCGGCGTGCTGCCCACCGTGCCCTGACCACGCCGACCCGTCCGTCCCTGCATCACCATCTCGACTCACCCCAGCGGAAGGAACGCCATGCGCTTCGCCAACCTCGACGGTCGCGCCGTCCTGCTCCAGGCCGATCGCGCCCTCGACATCGCCACGGCGAGCGACGGGCGCTTCCCGGCGGACCCGAGCCTCGTGTTCGACCGGTGGGACGACCTGCGGGCGTGGGCCGACACCGTCGACGTCGCCGGTCACGAGGCAGCCCAACCATTCGACCCGCAGCGCCTGGCCGCGCCGTCGCCCCGGCCCCGGCAGGTGATCGGCGTCGGCCTGAACTACGCCGACCACGCCGCCGAGTCGGGTCTCGCCCTGCCCGAGAAGCCCGTCGTCTTCACCAAGTTCGCCTCCTCGATCGCGGGGCCCGACGTCGAGGTGTCCCTGCCCGGCGACACGGTCGACTGGGAGGCGGAGCTGGTCGTGGTGATCGGCCGCGGCGGCCGCGACATCCCCGAGGCCGAGGCGCTGGACCGGATCGCGGGCTTCACCGTGGGTCAGGACCTCTCCGAGCGGACCGTCCAGTGGGAGGGCGAGCCGGCCCAGTTCAGCATGGGCAAGTCCTTCGCCTCCTTCGCCCCGACCGGACCGGCCGTCGTGACGCTCGACGAGTTCGCGGACCCCGCCGCCCTGGCCGTCACCGCGACCATCGTGGGGGAGGACGGGCAGGAGAGCCGGGTGCAGGACGGCAACACGGACCAGCTGGTGTTCGGGGTCGCCGATCTGGTCGCCCGGCTGTCGGCGACGCTGGACCTGCTGCCCGGCGACCTCATCTTCACCGGTACGCCGCCGGGTGTCGGGGCCGGCATGAAGCCGCCGCGCTTCCTGCGCGCCGGCGAGACGCTGACCACCGAGATCGAGGGGATCGGCACCATCACGCAGCGCTTCGTGCGCTGAGACGTCGCCGTCAGCGGCCCGTCCCCGTGATCCGGGGGCGGGCCGTCGTCGTTCGCAGGGCTTGGCCGTTCGCAGGGCCTGGTCGTCGTTCCGGGGCATGGTGGCGGACGCGCAGCGAATGACGAAACGTGACGGGTGCCGGTCGCGGCCGGCCGCCGTCGGCGTCTAGCGTGGCGCACGAAGAATCATGAGTTCCAGCCACGCGGCCCTGGCCGGCTGGACGGCAACCCTCGCCGCTGTCGCGGGGTGCCCCAGGTGACGATTCGGCCCGCGCGCCAACGCCGTGGGCAAGGATGGCGGCCTGACGGGCACGCCCGGACTCCCCAGGGAGAAACCATGCTCCAGGCCAGCAGGAGCGCGCTCACCCGCAAGCGCGTCCTCGGATCGGCATTCGTCGGCACCACCATCGAGTGGTACGACTTCTACCTCTACGGCACCGCCGCTGCCCTGATCTTCTCCACCCAGTTCTTCCCGCAGGGCTCGGCGCTGGGCGGCATCCTCGCCTCCTTCGCGACGTTCGCCATCGCCTTCTTCTTCCGCCCGATCGGCGGCATCATCGCCGGGCACCTGGGCGACCGGATCGGACGCAAGTCGCTGCTCGTGATCTCGCTGCTCACCATGGGGGTCGCGACGACGGGGATCGGGCTGCTCCCGGCCTTCTCCGTCGGGGGCTGGTTCACCGTCGTCGCCCTGATCGTGCTGCGTCTGGCGCAGGGCCTCTCCGCCGGTGCGGAGTGGGGCGGCTCCGCCCTGCTCTCCGTCGAGCACGCCCCCGCCCGGCACCGCGGCTTCTTCGGCAGCTTCACCCAGATCGGTTCGGCCGCCGGGATGCTGCTGGCCACCTCGGCGTTCGCGGGCACCCGTGCGGCGGTCGGCGAGCAGGCGTTCCTGGTCTGGGGGTGGCGCCTGCCCTTCCTGGCCAGCGCCGTCCTCGTGGCCGTCGGCCTGTGGATCCGCCTCGGGGTGAAGGACGCCCCCGAGTTCGCGGAGCTGCGCGCCGCCGAGAACACCGCCCACGCCCCGGTCCGCGAGGTGCTGCGCCATCACCGCCGCGGCGTGCTCGTCGCCATCGGGCAGCGGCTGGTGCAGCCGGCCATCTACTCGATCCTGACCGTGTACACGCTGACCTACGTCAGCGCGAAGCGCGGCGACGCCGGCAGCGTTCTCGCGGCCGTGCTGATCTGCTCCGCGCTGGGGCTGCTGTCCGGGCCGTTCTGGGGCAACCTCTCCGACCGGTGGGGTCGGCGCCGCATCAGCCTGATCTCCGCGGCGCTGGGCGGCGTGCTCGTCTGGCCCTACTTCGTGTTCCTGGACAGCGGTCCGCTCGCGCTGCTGCCGCTGGTCTACATCCTGGCGATGAACGGCATCCACGACTCCATCTACGGGCCGCAGGCGGCATGGTTCGCCGAGCAGTTCCCGGTGCACGTGCGCTACAGCGGGGTGAGCCTGGGCTACCAGGTGGGCACGATCCTCTCGGGTGGCCTGACGCCGTTCATCGCGGCGGGCCTGCTCGCCCTCGGCGGCAACGCGCCGTGGCTGATCTGCGCCTACATCAGCGTGCTCGCGGTCGTCAGTGTCATCTCCGCGGTGGCCGCGGCGGATCCGGTCGGCGACGCCCGTCGCACCGGGCTGAGCCTGGACGCCGACGCACCGACCGACGCCGCACCGGTCGCCGTCCCGACGACGGCGAGCGCGACCGCGACACCGACCGAGACCGCCGAGACCGCCGAGACGAAGGGGTACAGCCGTGCCTGAGAGCTCCACCCGACCCATCCTGCTCAGCGCCTTCGACATGCCCACCCCGGTGCACCAGAGCCCGGGCCTGTGGCGCCACCCGGAGGACCGCAGCAGCGAGTACACCGACATCGCCTACTGGGTGCAGCTCGCGCAGACCCTGGAGCAGGGCGGCTTCCACAACCTGTTCTTCGCGGACGTGCTCGGCCAGTACGACGTGTACCGGGGCGACGCCGACGAGGCGGTTCGCGGTGGGGTGCAGTTCCCCCTGCTGGACCCGACCGTGTTGGTGCCCGCGCTCGCACAGGCCACCACGCGGCTCGGCTTCGGCGTCACCGCGTCCACCGGCTACGAGCACCCGTACCTGCTCGCCCGCCGCCTGAGCACCCTGGACCACGTCACCCGGGGCCGGCTGGCCTGGAACATCGTCACCTCCTACCAGGATTCCGCCGCCCGCAACCTGGGGCTGGACCGGCAGCTCGGTCACGACGCGCGGTACGAGCGGGCCGAGGAGTACCTCGACGTGCTCTACCAGCTGTGGGAGGGCACCTTCGACCCCGGCGCGGTGCGCCGCGACCGGGAGTCCGGCGTCTACACCGACCCGGCGGGCGTCCACGGCGCCACGCACGACGGTGAGGCGTTCACCGTCCCGGGCCCGGCACTCGTCGAGCCCTCCCCGCAGGGCACCCCGTTCCTGTTCCAGGCCGGCGCCTCCTCCCGCGGGCAGCGGTTCGCCGCCCGGCACGCGGAGGCCATCTTCCTGATCGGGCACACCCCGCAGGTCGTCGCCGGCTGGGTGCGGACCATCCGGGAGGAGATCGCCGCCGCCGGGCGCGACCCGCGCAGCGTCAAGATCCTCGCCGGTGTCACCGTGATCGCCGACCGCACGGACGACGCGGCCCGGGAGCGGCTGGAGAGCTACCGGCCGTACATCGACGTCGAGGCGGCGCTGGCGCTGTTCGCCGGCTGGACCGGGGTCGACCTGTCCACGGCCGACCCGGACGCCCCGCTGACGCACGCCGTCACCGACGCCAACCAGTCCGCGCTCGCCGCCTTCACGAAGCTGGACGCGGACGCCCGCTGGACGCCGCGCCGCCTGGCGGAGTTCGTCGGGATCGGCGGCCGCGGCCCGGTGATCACCGGGTCGGGCAGCACGGTGGCCGACGAACTGGAGCGGTGGGTGGCCGAGGCCGACGTCGACGGGTTCAACGTCATCTCCGCGGTGCGGCCGGCGGACACGGAGTCGTTCGTCCGCCGGGTCAGCCCCGAACTGTTCCGGCGCGGCCTGCTCGAGCCACCGCGGCCCGGGGCGACACTGCGCGAGACGCTCTCCGGTGCCGGCCCGTCCCTGCCCGCAGACCACCACGGGGCCGGCTTCCGGCGCGCCCGCGTCTGAGCACGGCAGCACCACCAGCACGAAGGGCGGTCACCTCGAGGGTGACCGCCCTTCGTCGTCCGTCGGATCCGCCGTTGTCAGTCCCGCTGCCAGGGGAAGCGGACGCGCCGGCTGCGCCTGGTGTAGATCGGCTCGCCGCCGGCGGTCGCGTCGACGGCGGGGAAGCTGCCGGTCTCCGGGGCATCGGACCGGCGGGTGACCAGGTCGAACTTCTGGTGCCCGTGCTCCTCGACCCCGTCGCGGATGGTCCGCCGCAGGATCGACTCGGAGAGCTGCCGGCGCAACCAGATCGGGTCCCGCTGGAGGTCCTTCACCAGGGCCACGCACAGCAGGATCATCACGATCACGAACGGCAGCGACGAGACGATCGTGATGTTCTGCAGGCCGGTCAGGGCCTCGTCGGGTTTGTCGCCACCGGCCAGGAGCATGACGGCCGCGACGGCGCCCATCAGCACACCCCAGAACACGACGAGCGGCTTCTTCGGCTCCATGGTGCCGTTGGAGGACAGCGACCCCATGACGATCGACGCCGAGTCCGCGCCGGTCACGAAGAAGATCGCGGTCAGGACCATCGCCAGGATGACCAGGGCCCCGAGCAGCCCGGGCGCCAGGTTCAGGTTCTGGAACATCACGTAGATCGTCGAGCTGGAGTCGCTGATCGCCTCGGCCAGGCCCCCGTCCGGGTTCTGCTGCAGCTGGAAGATCGCCGTCCCGCCGAAGATGGCGAACCAGATCACCGAGATCACCGACGGCACGAGCAGCACGCCGGTGACGAACTGCCGGATGGTGCGGCCGCGGCTGATGCGGGCGATGAACAGCCCGACGAAGGGCGTCCACGAGATCCACCACGCCCAGTAGAAGATGGTCCAGCCCGAGAGCCACGTGGCCAGCCCGTCGCCGCCGGTGGCGGAGGTCCGGGACGCCATCTCGGCCAGATCCCGAAAGTAGTCGCCGACCGCCGCCGGGATGAGGTTGAGGATGAACATCGTCGGGCCCACGACGAAGATGAAGACCGCCAGGATGACGGCGAGGACCGAGTTGGTGTTGGCGAGCCACTGGATGCCGCGCTCGATGCCGGAGACGGCCGACGCCACGAAGGCGGCGGTCAGCAGGGCGATGATGAGCACGAGCACCGGGGTGGCGCTCTCGCCGATCACGCCGTTGAACTGCAGCCCGGCGCCGATCTGCAGGGCGCCGAGGCCGAGCGAGGCGGCGGAGCCGAACAGCGTCGCGAAGATCGCGAGCATGTTGATCACCTTGCCGCCCCAGCCGTCGACGCCGCGGCGGCCGAACAGCGGCACGAACGCCTCGGAGAGCAGGTTCTTCCGTCCCAGCCGGAAGGTGCTGTAGGCGATGGCGATGCCGACGACGGCGTAGATCGCCCACGGGTGCAACGTCCAGTGGAACAGGGACGTGGCCATGGCGGTCTGGATCGCCGCGGAGGTCTGCCCGTCGACGGTGCCCGGTGGGGGAGTGACGAAGTGGGTCAGCGGCTCGGCGACCCCGAAGAACATCAGGCCGATGCCCATGCCGCACGCGAACATCATCGAGATCCAGGACCCGGTCCGGAACTCCGGGGCCTCCCCGTCGCGGCCCAGCGGGATCCGGCCGTACCGGCCGAGCGCGAGCCACAGGACGAAGACGACGAACAGGGAGGCCACCAGCACATAGAGCCAGCCGGCCGAGTCGAGCACCCAGGTCAGGGCGCCGGAGGCGACGGAGGACAGGCTGGTGGGGCTCAGGAAGCCCCAGACCACCAGGCCGAGGACGAACGCGCCGACGATGCCGATGATCCACGGGTCGAGCCGGCCCACCTCCTCCCCGTTGGCGAAGCCGCGGCGCGCCTCGCGCCGGGTCTGCTTGAGGGTGTCGAGCAGGTCGGTCTCCTGCTCGGCGACCGAGTCGGAGCTGTCCAGCAGGACCGGAGGCACGTCCTCCGGTGGGGCGTCACCCGGAGGCGACGTCGTCTTGTCGTGGTCGATACTCATCGAGGTTTCCTCTCGAGGGCGCGCTGCTGCACCCCGTGATCGCGGGTCCGTGACGTCCCTCGACGTTACGCCCCGGGGACCTCACAGGCTCAATCCCGGGGGAAGGTTGGGTGCCTCGGCGGACTCCTCGACCAGCACGACGCCGTCCACCACCTCGACGCGGTGGGTGCGGACGGGGCGCTTGGCGGGGGGTGCGTCGACCTCACCGGTGCGCAGGTCGAACCGGGACGCATGCAGCGGACACTCGACCTCGCATCCCTCCAGCCAGCCGTCCGCGAGGGAGGCGTCCTGGTGGGTGCACGTGTCGTCGATGGCGAACACGTCGCCGTCGTCGGTCCGGAACACCGCGATCGGGGGGCTGGTCTCCAGGCGCAGCGATTCTCCCGGAAGCAGCTCATCCAGTGAGCAAGCACGGTGCACGGTGACTCCCTTCTCGGGGCCGGCGGGAGCTCCCGATGACGAGACCAGCATCCGCGTCCGGGAAAGGGCCGTCAACCCCTGTCAGGTCAGCAATATGTGACAGATATACAAGATCGCGGAAACATCAATTCTACTTCGGAGAATGCTTGACAGCCGTGCGATCGCACCGGCACGCTGGACCGCATCGGCGGCCGGCGCGGGACCTGCGGAGCCGGCCCGTCGATCCCAGAGCACCAGTGCATGAAGGCGGGTCGTGTGCAGTCGATCATCATCGTCGGAGCCTCCCTGGCCGGACTGAGCGCGGCCCGCGCCCTGCGAGCCGGCGGCTTCGGCGGAGAGCTGACCGTGGTCGGGGCGGAGCACGCCCGGCCCTACGACCGGCCTCCGTTGACGAAGGACTTCCTGCGCGGCAGCTGCTCGACGGCGGACCTGGCGCTGGAGGCGGACGAGGACCTGGGAGCCCGGTGGCTGCTGGGATCGGCCGCGGTCTCCCTCGACGCGGCGACCCGCACGGTCGGGCTCGCCGACGGGACCACGGTGCGCGCCGACGGCGTGGTCCTGGCCACCGGCGCCGACGCCGTCGACCACCCCCTCCTGCCGGTCGGGCCGAACGTGCACACCCTGCGCACGATGGCGGACGCCGAGCGGCTGCGGGCCGAACTCGGCGACGGGCGCCGGCTCGTGATCGTCGGGGCCGGGTTCATCGGCACCGAGATCGCGGCCAGCGCGGCGGCCCTCGGCGCGGACGTCACCCTGCTCAGCCAGGACGCCGTGCCGCTGCGGCGCGCGCTCGGGGAACCGATCGGCGACTTCCTCGCCGCCGAGCACCGGGCGCACGGCGTCCGCGTGATCGCCCCGGCCCGCATCACCGACGTCGACCGTGCCGGCCGGGCCGACGAGCCTCCCGGCGCGGTCACCGCCCTGCGCCTGGCCGACGGGACGGTGCTGCCGGCCGACGTGGTCGTCGTCGGCATCGGGTCCCGGGCCGCGACCGGCTGGCTCGCCGGCTCGGGCCTGCGGCTCGCCGCGGACGGCGGGGTGCTGTGCGACGAGTCCGGCCGGGCGCTCGCCGCCGAGGACGCCGACACGGACAGGATCGATCCTGGAACCGTCGATGCTGGAGCCGGCGGTGCTGCAGCCGTCGTCGACGGGGTCGTGGCCGTCGGCGACTGTGCGGCCTGGTGGGACCCGTACCGCGGCACCCACCACCGGCTCGAGCACTGGACCGGCGCCGTCGAGCGGGCCGGCATCGTCGCGGGCGTCCTGCTGGACACGCCGGGACGTCCCTGCCGCGCCCCCTACTTCTGGTCCGACCAGTACGACCTGCGGCTGCAGGTGGCCGGGGTCGTGAGCGGGCACGACGAGCTGCGGATCGAGGAGGGCAGCGTCGCCGGTCGCTCCTTCCTGGCCCGCTACTACCGGGCGGGCGAACCGGTCGCGGTGCTCGGCGTCAACCAGCCGCGGCTGTTCACCCGCGCCCGGCGCTCTCTCGGTGCCGGCCCCGCCGCCGGGCCCTCCGCGGTCAGCGCGGGCGCCGGCATCGGCACGAGCGGCAGTGCCGCCGACGGCAGCGTCGGCAACACGGTCGACGGCACCGGAACCGCGCTCGCGTCCTGACCCGGACCGCCTGTCCACGCGTCGCACCCGACCGGGCAGCGTGGGCGGGCAGCGTTCCCGTCCTCCGTCGAACCGTCCCACGCCTCCCGTCACCTCCCGTCCCGTCACCTCCTGAGCGGAGCACCCCATGAACCCCCTGGCCCGGATCTCCGAGAGCCTGATCCCCACCCTGCCCGGCCACACCTACGTGGACCCGGCCGTCTTCGCCGCGGAGCAGGACCGCATCCTCGAGCAGATGTGGTTCTGCGCCGTCCGCGCCGACGACCTGGACAAGCCCGGCGCCTGGCGCACCGCCCAGATCGGCCGCGAGTCCGTCGTCATCACCCGCAACCGGAAGATGGAGCTGCGGGCGTACTACAACATCTGCCGTCACCGCGGGGTCAAGCTGTGCATGGAGGACGCCGGGCAGGCGAACCGGGCGTTCCAGTGCCCGTACCACGCCTGGACGTACGACCTGGACGGGAAGCTGATCGCCGCGCCCAACCTGACGAAGATGCCCGACATCGACCGGAAGACCTACGGTCTGGTCGACGTGCCGGTCCGGGAGTACCTCGGGTATGTGTGGGTGTGCCTGGCGGAGGAGCCGCCCTCGTTCGAGGAGGACGTGGTCGGCGCCATCGAGGAGCGGCTCGGCGACGCGCACGCCATCGACGGCTACGACGTCGAGCACCTGAGCCTCGGCCGGCGCATCGTCTACGACGTCAAGGCCAACTGGAAGCTCATCATCGAGAACTTCATGGAGTGCTACCACTGCGCCACCATCCACCCCGAGCTGACCGAGGTGCTGCCGGAGTTCGCCGACGGGCTGGCCGCCCAGTACTTCGTCGGCCACGGCGCGGAGTTCGGCGGGGACGTGCAGGGCTTCACCATCGACGGGTCCGCGGGCGTCGACAAGCTGCCCGGCGTCGACGACGACCACGACCGGCGCTACTACGCGGTGACCATCAAGCCGACGGTGTTCGTCAACCTGGTCCCCGACCACGTCATCATCCATCGCATGTTCCCGCTCGCCGTCGACCGGACGGTGGTCGAGTGCGACTGGCTCTACCTGCCGTCGGTCGTCGAGTCCGGCCGGGACCTGGACGCCTCCGTCGAGCTGTTCCACCGCGTCAACCAGCAGGACTTCGACGCGTGCGAGCGCTGCCAGCCGGCCATGGGCTCGCGGATCTACGCCGACGGCGGCGTGCTGGTGCCGAGCGAGCACCACATCGGCCTCTTCCACGACTGGGTGCTCGAGCGCCTGGCCGGCCTCGAGCAGACGACGGGATCGCGATGAGCCCGGCCGGCGCCCCTTCGCGCGGCAAGCGGGTCGTCATCATCGGCGCGGGCATCGTCGGCGCGAACCTCGCCGACGAACTCGCTGCCCGCGGCTGGACGGACGTGACCGTGATCGACCAGGGGCCACTGCCCCTGACCGGCGGCTCGACGTCGCACGCCCCCGGGCTCGTCTTCCAGATCAACACGTCGAGGACCATGACGAAGCTGGCCACCTACACCGTGGAGAAGCTGACCGGGCTGGACGCGTTCGCCGCGGTGGGCGGCCTCGAGGTGGCGACCACGCCGGAGCGGCTCGCCGAGCTGCACCGCAAGCACGGCTGGGGCCGTTCGTGGGGTGTGGACGCCACGCTGGTGGACCCGATCGAGGCCGGCCGGCGATTCCCGCTGCTGGACGCGGACCGGGTGCTCGGCGCCCTGCACATTCCCTCGGACGGGCTGGCGTCGGCCGTCCGGGCGGTGGACGCCCTGATCGCGCGGGCGGGCGCACGCGGCGTGCGCTTCGTCGGCTCGACCCGGGTGACCGGCGTCGACGTGCGCGACGGGCGGGTCCGCGGCGTGCGGGTGATCCCCGCCGGTGGCGCGCCCGGGGCAGGGGCCGCAGATCGAGCGTCCGGGGGAGTGGAGGACACCGTCGACGCCGACGTCGTCGTCTCGTGCGCCGGTTTCTGGGGTCCGCAGGTCGGCGACCTGGTCGGCCTGTCGGTCCCGCTACTGCCGATGGCGCACCAGTACGTCACGACGACGCCGCTGCCGGACCTGGCCGCGGTGCCCCGGCCCGCCGGGGTGGACGCCGTCCTGCCGATGCTGCGGCACCAGGACCGCGACCTCTACTACCGGCAGTGGGGCACGACGATCGGCATCGGCAGCTATGCGCACCGGCCGATCCCGGTGGATCCGGCGGAGATCGCCCGCACCGACCCTGCCGCCGTCACGCCCGACGCGATGCCTTCCCGGCTGGACTTCACCCCCGAGGACTTCGAGCCGTCGTGGAAGGAGAGCGTCGAGCTGCTGCCGGCGCTCGGTGCCGCCGGCATCGCGGACGGTTTCAACGGCGTCTTCTCCTTCACGCCCGACGGCGGGTCGCTGGTGGGGGAGTCCCCGCAGGCGCGCGGCTTCTGGATCGCCGAGGCCGTGTGGGTGACGCACTCGGCCGGCGTCGCCCGGTCCGTCGCCCAGATCCTCGTCGACGAGCACCCCGAGGTGGATCTGCACGAACTCGACCTCGCGCGGTTCGAGGCGGTGCAGCTCGACGCGGCGTACGTCCGCGAGACGTCGTCGCAGAACTTCGTCGAGGTGTACGACATCATCCATCCCCTCCAGCCGCGGCTCTCCCCGCGGGACCTGCGGCTCTCCCCGTTCCATCCCCGCCAGGTGGAGCTCGGCGCGGTGTTCCTGGAGGCCGGCGGGTGGGAACGGCCGCACTGGTACGAGGCGAACGCGGCCCTCGTCGACGCCCTGCCGGAGGACTGGACGCCGCGGGCGCGGGATCCGTGGGCGGCCCGGTTCCACTCGCCGATCGCGGCGGCCGAGGCGCACGCGACCCGCACCTCGCTGGCGATGTACGACATGACGCCGCTGAAGCGGGTCGAGGTCGCCGGGCCGGGGGCGTGTGCGCTGCTGCAGCACCTGACCAGCGGGAAGATCGACAAGTCCGTCGGTGCGGTCACCTACTGCCTCGCGCTCGACGTCACCGGCGGCATCCGCTCGGACCTGACCGTCGCCCGGATCGAGGACGAGCTGTTCCAGGTGGGGGCGAACGGCGGCATCGACGTCGACCTGCTGGTCAAGGCGGCCGCCGACGCGATGGCCGCCGGCGGGCCGCCGGTCACCGTCACCGACATCACGGACACGACCTGCTGCGTCGGGTTCTGGGGTCCGAACGCCCGGGCGTCGCTCGCGACCCTGACGGATGCGGACCTGACCAACGAGGGGATGCGCTACTTCCGCGGGGCGACGATCGAGATCGCCGGGATCCGGGTGCGGGCGCTGCGCCTCTCCTACGTCGGTGAACTCGGCTGGGAGCTGTACGCCGCCACCGAGGACGGGCTCGCCCTGTGGGACGCGCTCTGGGAGGCCGGCCGGCCGTTCGGCGTCGTGGCCGCGGGCCGGGCCGCGTTCAACGCCCTGCGCCTGGAGAAGGGCTTCCGCTCGTGGGGCACGGACATGACCACCGAGCACGGACCGGAGGCGGCCGGCCTGGCGTTCGCCCTCAGCCCCACGACGACGGCGGACTACGTGGGCCGGACGGCCGTGGCGGATCGCGCCGACCCGCTGCGCCTGACGTGCCTGACCGTCGACGACGGGCTGAGCGTGCCGCTGGGCAAGGAGCCCGTGCTCGTGGACGGGTCGCCGGCCGGGTACGTCACGAGCGCCGCGTTCGGTTACACCGTGGGCCGGCCGGTCGCCTACGCGTGGCTGCCGGACGGCCTGGCGGTGGGGGACCCGGTCGCGATCGAGTACTTCGGCCGGGCGGTCCCGGCGACGGTCGCGGCCGAGCCGCTGGTGGACCCGGCGGGGGAGCGGGTGCGCGGCTGACCGCGGACGGCGTCGTCGGTGAAGGTGGTGTGGTGCCGTCGTCCTCAGAGGGACGCGCGCACCGTGGCCTCGAAGTGGGTGACGTGCTCCTCGGCGAGCCGGGCGGCGGTCTCAGCGTCGGCGTCGAGGATGGCCTGCAGCAGGTCGGCGTGCTCGGTGACGTTCTCGTTCATCGGGGGCATCCGGTCGAGCACGTAGTTCCACAGCCGCAGGGCGACGTCGAAGTAGTGGCTGAGGGTGTCCTCGAGGTACGAGTTGCGCATCACCGCCCAGATGACCTGGTGCACCTCACGGTCGAACACCATGGCCTGCGCGGTCGACACCTGGGCCACCGAGGGCACCCGGTCGAGCAGGTCGGTGATGCGGGACCGGTCCCCGTCGCCGAGCCGGGTCGCCGCCGTGCGGGCCGCGAAGGCCTCCATCACGCGGCGGGCGTCGGAGATGGCCCGCAGGTCCAGCAGGCTGACCTCGGTGACGATCGTCCCGCGCCGCGGGTACACCTGGACCATCCGCTCGGCCTCGAGCCGCTTGACGGCCTCGCGCATCGGCGTCCGGCCGACCCCCAGCTCGGTGCGCAGCCGGTCCTCGTCCAGCGCGGTGCCCGGCGGCAGGCGCAGATCGATGATCCGGGCGCGCAGCTCGTGGTAGGCGCGCTCGGCCATGGATCCGGTCACTGACGGCGGGGTCATGCGGCTCCGATCGGCTCAGGGGCTGCGGTACAGAAGTCCACCGTACGCTGATATGTCTGTCCGCTCCCCGGCCTCGTCGCCCTTGTTCGCGACGTTCGCGACATCTCACCGACGCCGCGGATCGGGCGTCAGATGCCGGCCGCGCCGAACAGCAGGCCGAGCACGTAGGTGACCAGCGCCGCCCCGTACCCGATGGCCAGCTGACGCAGGCCGCGCAGCAGCGGGGACGCGCCGGAGAGCAGCCCCGTGATGCTGCCCGTGACGAGCAGGGCGAGGCCGACGAGGACGGCGGCGACGACGAGGGCCGCGAGCCCGGTGAGCCCGAGCAGGTAGGGCAGGATCGGGATGAGGGCGCCGGTCGCGAACAGGAAGAACGAGGACGTTGCCGCGGACCAGGCCGAGCCCAGGGCCTGCAGGTCCTCGGTCGGCAGGTGCGCCGGGTGGGCGGAGCGCGACGGGTCGCAGTCGCAGGCGTGCGCGCCGAGCCGCTCGGCCGCCCGGTGCTGGGCGTCCTCGGCGCTCATCCCGCGGGCGCGGTAGACCAGTTCGAGCTCGTTGGCGTCGATGTCCAGGTAGGGGGCGGCCTCGAGGGTGATCTGGGTGGGCCGGGACGCCAGCAGCAGTTCGCGCTGCGACTTGACCGACACGTACTCGCCCGCGGCCATGGACAGCGCCCCGGCGAGCAGGCCGGCGACGCCGGTGGCCAGGACGACGCCGTTGCCGACGCCGGTCGCCCCGATGCCCATGATGAGCGCGAGGTTGGAGACCAGGCCGTCGTTCATCCCGAAGACCGCGGCACGGAACGAGCCGGAGAGCTTGGCCCGGCCCCGGGTCGCGAGCGCCCGGACCACCTCACCGTGCACCTTCTCGTCGGCGGCCATGGAGTCCGTGGCGTGCTTGTCCGCCTCGTACGGGGAGCGGGCCTCCGCGTTCTGCACGAGGGCGAGGACGAAGACCAGCCCGAGATGGCGGGCGAGGAAACCGAGCAGCCGTGACCGCGGCGAGGGGCGCACGGCCCGGCCGGCGCGGTCACCGAGCAGTCCGGCCCAGTGGTCGGCGTGCCGCTGCTCGGCGCTGGAGAGGCCGAGCAGGATGTCCCGCTCCTCGCCCTGGCGACGGGCGGCCAGGTCGCGGTAGAGCGCACCCTCGGCGCGCTCCTCGGCGAGGTAGCGGCGCCACCGCCGGATGTCCCGCGGCGTGGCCTCCGCGGTCGGCAGCTGGTCGCTGCGCCAGAGGGGGTCGGAGGGCTGGGGAGCTCGGTTCGGCACCGCAGAATTCTACGCGGGCTCACCACGGCGTGGGCGGGTCTGTGGCCGACGTCATGGCCGGTGAGGCAGCTGGGTGCTTCCCCGTCCGCCGTGTACCTTGAGGCCATCCCCGGGACCTGCCGGGTTCCGTGACGTCGAGGGGCGCAGATGAAGAAACTGCCGGTGGCGCCGAGCAGCGCGCCCGTGCTGATCGGAGCGCGGCTGCGAGCGGTGCGGCAACGGCAGCGGCTGACCATCGAGGAGGTCGCGGCGGCCACGGGCCTGACCAAGGGCTTCCTCAGCCGGGTCGAGCGCGACCTCACGTCCCCGAGCGTCAGCTCCCTGGTGACCGTCTGCCAGGTGCTCTCCATCCCGGTGGGAGACCTCTTCACCACCCCGCACACGCACCACGTCCGGCTCGCCGACGCCCCGCGCATCTCGCTCGGCGGCGAGGGCATCGCGGAGCGGCTGCTGACCGACCGCGCGGAGCGGCGCGTGCAGATCCTGCACGCCACGATCGTCGGGCACGGCCGCGGAGAGTCCGAGCTCTACGCGGTGGACTGCGATCTCGACGTCATCCACGTCATCCGCGGGCGGCTCGTGCTCGTCCTGACCGACCGGCAGATCGAGTTGGACGAGGGGGACACCTACTCCTTCCCCGGTCGCGAGCCGCACAGCTGGTACAACCCCGATGCGGCCGAGGCCGTCGTGACCTTCACGCTGGTGCCCGCCGCCACCTGACGGCCGGCCCGCGCCGCCGGAGACGACGGACCCCGCCGGACCCGGGCCGGGAGGGGCCGGGTCCGACGGGGTCGGCGTAGCTGTCGGTGGGTCAGTGCGTCGGTCAGCGCGTGGGCCGATCGACGTCGGCCGCCGTGGCACCGGATGCGCCTGAGGCGTCGGCCGGCGTCGTCGTGCGCAGCGTCGCGGTGCGCGGGTCCGCCGCGGCGTCGAAGAACCCGCGACCGGCCCGACGCTCGTCCCAGTTCGTGAGGATGGCGTCCGGGGTGCGGGGCGTGAGCAGGGAGACGACGACGTAGCTGACGGCCGAGGCGATCAGGCCGTAGTAGATCGGCTCGTTGGCGTAGACCCCGTCCAGCGGCACGGCGGCGTTGATCTCGAGGATCGTCATGGTGCCGAGCGTGACCACGGTGCCGACGACCATGGACACGGCCGCGCCGGTCCCGGTGCCGCGGCGGAACACGAGGCCGCCGAGGATCGCGACGAGCAGGCCGCCGACGAGGATGTCGTAGGCGATGGTCAGGGCCGCGACCACCTCCGTCACGACGATGGCCAGCACGATGGCGACGACGCCGAGGATGAGCACCCAGGCCCGGTTGCCGCGCACGTCGTGCTCCGGGTCGGCCGTCGCGTCGACCTCGACGCGCTTGCCGAACCAGCTGGCCACGAACGGCACCACATCGGTGCGGGCCACCGTCGCGGCGGCGATCAGCGCGCCCGAGGCGGTGGACATCATCGCCGCGACGGCCGCGGCGAGGACGATGCCGCCGATGCCGATCGGCAGGATGTTCTGCGCGACCTCCGCGTAGACGTCGTCGCGGACCTTGATCTCCCCGAGCGCGACCTTCGCGGCCATGCCGATCAGCGCGCCGGCGATGCCGTAGAGCACGCAGTAGATGCCGGCGGTGGTGCCGCCCCAGCGGGCGACGGTGGGGGTGCGCGCCGTGAACACGCGCTGCCAGATGTCCTGGCCGATCAGCAGGCCGAACGTGTAGACGACGAACTGGGTGATGATCCACTGCACGCCGGCGCCGTCCCAGGCGAAGAAGGAGGACTCGAGACGGGCGGACATACCGCTGAATCCGCCCGCGGCGTTGAGGGCGAACGGCAGCATGAGGAAGAAGACGCCGATGGTCTTGATGACGAACTGCACCTGGTCGGCCAGGGTGATGGACCACATGCCGCCGATCGTCGAGTAGATCAGCACGACGATGCCGCCGACGGCGATGGCCAGCCACCGGTCCCAGCCGAACAGGACGACGAAGATGGTCGCGTAGGCGCTGGTGGAGGTCGCGCAGAGCATCACGGTGTAGGCGAGCATGACGACGGAGGAGGTCTGGGTGGCGACCCGGGAGCCGTAGCGCAGTTCGAGCATCTGCGAGACGGTGTAGACGCGCAGGCGCTGGATCGCGGGGGCGAACAGGAGGCTGAGCAGGATCACGCCGGTGCCGATGGCGACGACGAGCCACATGCCGGAGATGCCGTACTTGTAGCCCAGGCCCACGCCGCCCACGGTCGACGCGCCGCCGAGGACGACGGCGGCCATGGTGCCGGTGTAGAGCAGGGGTCCGAGGCGCCGGCCGGCGACGAGGAAGTCCGAACTGGTGCGGGTGCGGGTGCGTCCCCAGAACCCGAACGCCAGCATGGCGACCAGGTAGAGGATGACGATGGCGATGTTCATGAGGGCTCCGGATGACGGGCGGGCCTGCACGGCCCGGGAGGATCGGACGGATGAAACGCACCGGGCGCTGCCCTGCTCGTGCTGTCCCCACGATGACACTCGGGTGTTTCCCGGACGTATCGCTCGCGAAAATTCGCTCTAGGTGCAACGATTGTTACGCATGACACAACTACTCGTCCAGTGGTGCCGGTCCGGACGCCAGTCCGGACAACCGCCACGGCACGACGGGACGACCGGCCAGGAGGCACCAGCATGAACCCCGAACGCGTGATCGACAATGGCAGGATCGGACCGGTGAACGCGGCCCTCGTGCCCCGCTACGCCGGACCTGCGACCTTCGCGCGGCTGCCGCGCCTGGACGAGCTGCCCGGCGGGACCGGCAGCGCCGACATCGTCGTCGCCGGCGTCCCCTTCGACACGGGCGTCTCCTACCGGCCCGGCGCGCGCTTCGGCGCCAACCACGTGCGCGAGTCCTCGCGGCTGCTCCGGCCGTTCAACCCGGCCCTGAACGTCTCACCGTTCGCGACCGCGCAGGTCGCCGACGCCGGGGATCTCGCCGTCAACCCGTTCGACATCGAGGCGGCCCTGCAGACCGTCGACGAGGGCGTCACCGCGTTGATGGCCGACGGCGCGCGCGTCGTCACCATCGGCGGGGACCACACCATCGCGCTGCCGCTGCTGCGGGCCAACGCCCGCCGCCACGGCCCGGTCGCGCTGCTGCACTTCGACGCGCACCTGGACACCTGGGACACCTACTTCGGCGCGGCCTACACCCACGGCACCCCGTTCCGCCGGGCGTTCGAGGAGGGCATCATCGACACCGACGCCGTCTGCCACGTGGGCACCCGCGGGCCGCTCTACGGGACGGCGGACCTGGACGACGACGCCCGCTTCGGCTTCGGCATCGTCACCAGCGCCGACGTATTCCGGCTCGGGGTCGACGCCGTCGTCGCCCTGCTGCGCGAGCGGGTGGGCGACCGGCCGCTCTACGTCTCGGTGGACATCGACGTCCTCGACCCGGCGCACGCCCCCGGAACCGGCACCCCCGAGGCCGGTGGCATGACCAGCCGCGAGCTGCTCGAGATCCTCCGCGGCCTGCGCGGGATGAACCTGGTCGGCGCCGACGTCGTCGAGGTCAGCCCGCCCTACGACCACGCGGAACTGACCGGCGTCGCCGCCGCGCACGTCGTCTACGACCTGATCAGCGTGATGGCTCTCGGCGCCGGTGCGGCCCCGGGTGGCCCGGCCTACGGCGAGGCAGGCACCACCTATGGCAACTGAGGCCCCCGGAACCACCGACGCCCCGGTCTCGCGCCGCAACGGTGGCGACCTCGTCGTCGAGACCCTGTCCGCGCTCGGCGCCCGGACCGTGTTCGGCATCCCCGGTCAGCACGCCCTCGGCCTGTTCGACGCGCTGAGCCGGTCGGACCTGAGCTTCGTCAGCGCCCGGGTGGAGAACAACGCCGCCTTCGCCGCGGACGGCTACGCCCGCGCCACCGGCGAGGTGGGCGTCCTCTTCCTCTCCACCGGCCCGGGCGCCCTGACCGCGCTCGCCGGCCTGCAGGAGGCGTACGCGACCGGCGTCCCGATGATCGTCGTCGCCAGCCAGATCCCGCTGGCGGGACTCGGCGCGCGGCGCAAGGGCATGCTGCACCAGCTCGACGACCAGAAGGCCTCGGCCGCGAACGTCACCAAGAGCCAGCGCACCGTGCACCACGCCTCGGGCATCCCGTCCGCCATCCAGGACGCGTTCAGCGACGCGCTGACCGTGCCGCACGGACCGGTGTGGATCGAGATCCCACAGGACGTGCTTTTGAACGAGGTGTTCGTCCCGCCCGTGCACGACGCCCTGGCCGAGGTGCTCGAGCAGCCGGCCCGCGCCGAGCTGGTGGACGAGTCCGTGCACTGGCTCCGGGACGCCGAGCGGCCGGTGATCGTCGCCGGTGGCGGCGTGCGCCGGGCCGGCGCGGAGGCCGAGCTGCTGACCGTGGCCGAGGCCCTGCGCGCTCCCGTGGTCTGCTCCCCGGGCGGCAAGGGGGCGTTCCCCTGGGATCACGCGCTGTCCCTGCAGTCCTGGGTCGAGGACCGGCTCGTCACCGAGGTGCTCGAGGACGCCGACGTCCTGCTCGTCGTCGGGTCCTCCCTGGGCGAGGTCACGAGCAACTACTTCAGCCTCGCCCCGCGCGGGCGGCTGATCCAGATCGACGCCGAGCCGCGGGTGCTCGAGTCCAACCGGCCGGCCCTCGGCGTGCGCGCCGACGCGCGCCTGGCGCTGACCCAGTTGGCGGAGCAGCTGCCCGCCCGCCTGGCGGACGGCCGGGCCGAGGAGACGGTGCGGCAGACGCTCGCCGCCGTCCGGGAGCGGCTCGACGGGCAGGACCTGGACCGGGAGCAGGGCTTCATGGCCGGTATCCGGGACGCGGTGCCGGACGACGCGCAGACCTTCTGGGACATGACGATCGCCGCCTACTGGGCGTGGTCCTGCTGGGACGCGCGCACCGGCGGGTTCCACTCCGCGCAGGGCGCCGGCGGGCTCGGTTTCGGCTTCCCGTCCGGCATCGGCGGGGCGCTCGGCACCGGCCGGCGGGTACTCGCGGTCTCGGGTGACGGGTCCGCGATGTACTCGATCGCCGAGCTCGCCACCGCCGTCCAGCACCGCGCGCCGGTGACCTGGCTGATCGTCGACGACGGCGGCTACGGCATCCTGCGCGAGTACATGCAGGACACCTTCGGCAAGGCCACCGCGACCGAGCTGGCCCGGCCGGACTTCGTCGCACTCGCCGGTTCCTTCGGGGTGCCGGCCGAGCGGGTCGCCCCGGAGCAGGTGGGCGACGCGCTGCGCCGGGCCTGGCAGGCCGAGGGCCCGAACGTCGTGGTGGTCGAGACGCTGCTGCGCATGTTCGCCCCGACGCACCTCGTGGAGGACCTCGACTGACCCCGCTCTGACGCCAGCTCGTCAGTAGATGTCCTGGAAGGGCCCCCGGACGGGCCGGATGCGACATCTCTTGACGAGCTGGCGTGCGTCCGGCGGGCGTGAGGCTCGGGCGCCCGGCTCAGGCCGCGACGTCGGCCAGCTGCGCCGGGGTCATCGCGCTGAGCCGCCCGTCGACCATCCGCCACGCGCTGTCCATCCGGGGCAGGATGCGGGTCTCGTGGGTGACGAGCAGGGTCGCCGTGGAGAACCGCTGCGTCAGCTCGAGGATGAGGTCGACGATCTGGGCGCTGCGCTCGCGGTCCAGCGCGCTGGTGGGCTCGTCCACGACGAGCACCGCGGGGTCGTTCATCAGCGCCCGGGCCACGTTGACCCGCTGCCGCTGACCGCCCGAGAGCTGCGCGGGTCGCTTGCCGGCGTGCTCGGCCAGGCCGACGGCGTCGAGCAGGTCCTTCGCCCGGCTCTTCACGGCCGACCGGGCGGCCCGGCGGGAGCCGGACGTCGTCAGCTCGTTCATCACCTGCAGCTGTTCCAGCGCGGTCAGGGACGGCAGCAGGTTGGCCTGCTGGAAGACGAGCCCGATCCGGGACCGGCGCAGCTGTGCCCGCTCGGGCAGGCTCAGCGCGGTGGCGTCGATCCCGTCGATGGTCACGGACCCGCTGTCGGGCGTGATCAGCGTCGAGGCGAGTGCGAGCAGGCTCGACTTGCCGGAACCGGACGGGCCGGTGATCCCGGCGGCGGAGCCGGCCGGAACGGTCAGGCTCACGTCGTCGACGGCGGTGATGACACCGTCTCCGTCGGGGAAGGTCAGGGTCAGGTGGGACAGGTCGATCATCGGGCACTCCCCAGGGCGATCAGCGGGTCGGTTCGGGTGACGGAACGGGTGGCGACGGCGGCGCCGGCGAGGCCGAGCACCGTCATCGCGAGGGCGGGCAGCACGGTGGTGACCGGGCTGAGCAGGAACGGCAGGGCCGAGCCGGCGGCGATCCCGCCGAGCACGGTGATGCCGAGGCCCAGGCCGATGCTGACCAGGAGCACCAGCAGCGCCTGACCGAGGGCGTCGGTGACGAGCATCCGCGGGCTGGCGCCGAGCGCGGTCAGGACGGCGACGTCGGCGCGCCGCTGGATCGACCACACCGTGAAGAACGCGCCGACCACCAGGGCCGAGATGCCGAACAGCAGGCTCACCATCAGCAGCAGCGACCCCACCTCGGAGCGGAACGTCGACAGCGCGGTCAGCGAGCCGAGCACCGTGGTCGAGGTGGTGCCGGCGGCCGCGTCGGCGGCAGCGGTGTCGATGCCCGTGCCGTGCACGAGCAGGACGGTGCCGGCCGCGTTCGTCGTGCCGCCCGCACCGGGGCGGTTCCCGGTGCCGGTCGCGGCCAGGGCGCGCCAGTCGGCGGCGCCGAGGGAGACGACCGGCTGGTGCGAGTACCAGCGCTCGGGCCCGACCGCGGCCACCGTGAAGGTGCGCCCGGCGAGGGTCACGGTGTCCCCGGCGGTGACGTCGAGCCGGTCCGCGGTCTGCGCCGGGAGCACGACGTGCCCGGGGGCGAGGCGGGCGTCGGCCCCGCCGAACAGGGCGACCGCCTCGGTCCGGGCACCGGCGACCGCCCGGGCCGGGGAGATCCCGAGCGGCTCGACCGCGGTGACGCCGGGCCGGTTCTTCCAGGTATCGGCCTGGGCGTCCGTCACGGTCGAGTCGGCGTAACTGGCCTTCCCGTCCGCGTCGGGCGTGAAGACGACCCGGTCCGCGGTCAGCGCGGTGATCGCGGAGATGTTCTGCTGCACCAGGCCGCCGGTCAGGCCGCTGAGGAAGGTGACGAGCACGGTGATGAGGGTGACCACGGCGCCGATGAGCAGGAAGCGTCCTCGGGCGGCTCTGAGGTCGCGCCACGCGACGAACATGAGGATCCTTTCGGTCCGGGCGGTGCCGGACGGGTGGTGCGGTGCCCGTGCCGGGCCCCGCGTTTCTTCGGTGCCTCCAGCGTCCCGCGCGGCCGGGGGTGCGGGCATCGTGCGGACGGGCGTTCCTGCGGCGCCGTCGGGTGGAGATCCGGATCCACCTTTCGGACGATGCCCGCAGGCGGGTGTGCCCGGTACCTTGTCTCTTCATGGGGGAGATCGACGGAACGGGCGGCGGCGCGACCGCGGCCGATGTCCGCGCGGGTTCGTCGCTGACCCGCATCTCCGTGACGCTGGCAGTGGCCCTGCACGTGCTCGTCGTGGGCCTGTGCGTCGTGATCGTCGTGAACGCCCGCGACGACGGCCTGCCGGCGGTCGCCCTCGAGCTGGCCCTGGTGCTCGTGTTCCTGGCGGTGTGGTTCACCGGGGTCGCGATAGCCCGCGCCCGTCCCCCGGGGCGAGGGCGACCGGGGAGACGGCGACCGGGTCGACGGCGACGCGGGGCGCCGGCCGTCTGGCTCGCCGTCCTGTCCCTCGCCTGGCTGCTGCTGATCCTCGTCAGCGACGACGCCGTGTACCTGGCCTTCCCGCTCTTCTTCGTCCTCCTGCACCTGTTGCCGGTCGCGCGCGGGGTGGTCGCGGTGATCGTCGCGACCGTCGTCGCCGTGCTCGCCTTCGCCCGGCATCGCCCGGACGCCGGTTTCGCGGGGGTGCTCGGGCCGGTGATCGGGGCCGCGGTGGCCGTCGTCATCGCCTCCGCCTACCGGGCGCTCCTGCTGCAGATCCGCGAGCGGCAGCGGCTGATCGAGGACCTGACGGTGACGCGGAGCGCGCTGGCCGCCGCGGAGCGTGACGCCGGCGCGGCGCAGGAGCGGGCCCGGCTGGCCCGGGAGATCCACGACACCGTTTCGCAGTCGCTCTCCAGCATCATCCTGCTGCTGCACGCGGCGGACCGGGCCCCGGAGCCGGCGCGGGCGCAGCGCGTCGCGCAGGCGCGGGAGGCGGCGCAGGACGCGCTCGCCGAGACGCGGCAGTTCATCGCCGCCCTGCAGCCCGCGGCCCTGCACGGTCGTGGCGTCGCGACGGCGTTGACGCGGTTGGCGGACCGCACCCGGGCCGAGACCGACCTCGCCGTCACCCTGACGCTGCCGCCGGACCTGGCCGACCTGGCCGCCGTGCCCACGCCCGTGGAGGTCGGCCTGCTGCGGGTGGCGCAGAACGCCGTCGCGAACGTCGTCCAGCACGCGCGGGCCCGTCGGCTCGACCTCACGCTCAGTGCGCTCGAGGGGCAGATCGTGCTCGACGTCGTCGACGACGGCGTCGGCTTCGACGTGGATGCGGTGCTCGCGGACCGGCCCGGGGCGGACGACGCCGCCGACGCGGAGCGGGTGTCCTTCGGCCTGCGCGGCGTCCGGGACCGGGTGAGCGCCCTCGGCGGGGAGTTCGTCGTCGAGAGCGGACCCGGGCAGGGGACCAGCGTGGTGGCGGTGTTCGATGTCGACGGTGTGAGCCAGGACGGCGTGAACCGGGACAGCGGTCCTGGAGCGGAGTTGCCGTCATGACGCTGCGCGTGCTGATCGCGGACGACCATCCGGTGATCCGGGCGGGTCTCAGCGCTCTGTTCGACTCGGAACCGGACATCACGGTGGCCGGAGCCGTCGGTACCACCGCCGCAGCGCTCGAGGCGGCGCGGGAGCTCGGCCCCGATGTCGTGCTGATGGACCTGCAGTTCGACCACCGCTTCGAGGGAGCGGACGCGACACGGGCGATCCGGGCGCTGCCTCATCCGCCGGCCGTCCTCGTGCTGACCAACTTCGACACGGACAGCGACATCGTCTCGGCGATCGAGGCCGGGGCGGCCGGGTACCTGCTCAAGGACGCGCCGCCGGCGGAGATCGTGGCCGCGGTGCGGGCGGCCGCCGTCGGGCAGACGGCCCTCGCCCCGGCGGTCGCCTCCCGGCTGCTGACCCGGATGCGGCAGCGCCCGACCGCGCTGAGCGCCCGTGAGCTGGAGGTGCTCGACCTCGTCGCCGGCGGCCGGAGCAACACCGAGATCGCGCGGACGCTGCACGTGAGCGAGACGACGGTGAAGTCGCACCTCGCGCACATCTACCCGAAGCTCGGGGTCAACTCCCGGACGGCCGCGGTGGCCGCGGCGCGGGAGGCGGGATACCTCCGGCGCGGCTGAGAGCGTATTTCCAGCTCCGCCCACTGGTGGCCGGTGCCGTGGCGTAGCACGATGGTCGGCATGGATCATTGGGCGAACTTCCCCTGGTGGCTCATCTTCCCGATCTGGGCGATGGCCGGCGGCGGGTTCGCGGCGCGTCGGCGGGGCCGTCGGCGGACGCAGGAGCTGTCGCACGGCGGCGGTGCGCCGTCCCGGCCGCCCGCCACCGACGTCCGCGCCGATCGGCGCGCTCAGCAGGAGCGCCGGGTCGCGTCCGCGCGGCAGCTGATCGCCGACCACGACGCCGTCAACGGACGCTGGCTCGCGTACGAACTCGACGTCGCCCGGCTGATCGACTTCCCGATGATGACGGACGTGCGCGAACCGCTGACCGTCGACTTCATCCGCGCCAAGCGCGCGGCGGACGGGCTGCGGCCCGGCAGCCCCGAGGCCCTGCTGGCCGACGACGGGGTCGCGGAGTACCGGGAGGCGGTGCGCCGGTACGAGGTGGCGTTCGACCTCGCGGAGCGGGAGGCCGTGCGTCTGCGGGACGCCCACTACTCCGAGGGGGAGCAGCGCCGGCTGGCGCAGGCCCGGCAGCTGCTGCGCGTGGCGGTCGACCCCGGCGCCAGCGCCAACGAGCGCCAGGTGGCGTACACCCGAGTGCGCCGGGAGCTCGAGGGCATCATCGTGCTGCCGGTCGAGGCAGTGGCGGCGCTGGAACGCCGCGTCGTCCTCGGCCTCCCGTCCGGCTCCAGCGGCCGCCGTCCGACCGACGGCGCGGCCTGACGCCCCTGGCTGGTCCGCCCTACGGCCGCCAAGGACGGCCGCCGAGCCGTCCCGAGACGGCGTCGGCCGCCTCCCGGCACGTCAGCCCGAGGGCGGGGATCGCCTCCCGCGGCGTGCGATAGCGAGGGGCGGAGACCAGCACCGCGGCGACCACGGTGCCCCGGTGGTCCTGCACCGCGGAGGCGACGCCCACCTCGTCGTCCGACGTCATCCCGTAGTTGACCGCGTAGCCGTCCGCCCGGACCGTGGCGAGCAGGTCCGCCAGGTCGCCGAGCGCGTCGTCGTGCTGCGGCCCGGTCACCGCGCCGTCGCGCAGCAGCGTGCGCACGTCCTCGTCCGGCATCGCCGCGAGGAACACCTGCACACTCGCGCTGCCGGTGGTCGCGTAGCGGCTGCCGAGCGCCGCCGTGTGCTTGATCAGCCGGGTGCTCGGGATCTGTTCGACCGAGACCGAGCCGTGCCCGTCCCAGACCATCAGCGCCGCCGTCTCCCGGGTCCGCTCCGCCAGCTCGGTCAGCACCGGGTAGGCCACCTGCCGCACCTCGAGCCGGGCCAGCAGCGGCCCGGCGACGGCGATGATGCCCAGGCCCAGCCGGAACCGCCGCGTCACCGGGTCCCGCTCCACCAGGTCCTCCGCCTCGAGGTTGGCGAGCACGCGGGACACCGTGCTCTTGTGCACCCCGATCCGGGCGGCGATCTCGGTCACCCCGAGGCTCGGTTCGTCCACCGTGAAGCACCGGAGGGCGGCCACCGCATTCGTGATCGCCGAGGGCCCCCGGCCGCCCAGATCGTCGTCGCTGCCCATGCTCATCTGCCCATTGTGCTGTCCCGGCGTCCCGGAACCGCAGGTGGGCGGGGCATAGCATGGTCCCGTGTCGACGTCCTGGTATCTCACTGCTCATGAACGGGACAACCGGCACACCCTGCTGGACGACCCGCATCCGGGCCAGCAGGCCCATTCCTCCGGCAACCTGGTGCGCCCGCTGATCCACGGCGCGGTCTACTTCGCGGAGCTGTACGAGCGCATCGAGGCGATGCGTCCCGGGGACCTGCTGCTCTTCACCGACTGGCGGGGCGACCCCGACGAGCGGATGACCGGTGAGCCGGGCAGCGAGGTCTCCCAGGTGCTCGGCCGGGCCGACGAGCGCGGGGTCGACGTGCGCGGCCTGGTGTGGCGCTCGCACTGGGACAAACTGCACTTCTCCGCCGAGCAGAACCGGCACCTCATCCAGGCGCTGCAGGACCGTGGCGCGGAGACGCTGCTGGACATGCGCGTGCGCACCATGGGCTCGCACCACCAGAAGTTCGTCGTGCTGCGGCACCGGGACCGGCCCGAGGACGACATCGCCTACGTGGGCGGCATCGACCTGTGCCACTCCCGCCGCGACGACGCCCGGCACGGCGGCGACCCGCAGCCCCAGGCGATGGCCGACGAGTACGGGGACACCCCGCCCTGGCACGACGTGCAGCTGGCCATCCAGGGACCGGCGGTCTACGACGTCGAGACCGTGTTCCGCGAGCGGTGGGAGGACCCCACGCCGCTGACGCGCTCCCCGCTGCGGCGGCTGCGCGACGCGCTGGCCCGCGACGACACCACCCCGGATCCCCTGCCCGAGCGCACCCCCGCGCCCGCGCCGGTCGACGGCGGCACCCAGCACGTGCAGCTGTTGCGCACCTACCCGGACCTGCGCTGGGGCATGGACTACCCGTTCGCCGTCGGCGGCGAGCGCTCGGTGGCCCGCGGCTACACCAAGGCGCTGGATCACGCGCGCAAGCTCGTCTACATCGAGGACCAGTACCTGTGGTCCACCGACGTCGCCGACCGGTTCGACCACGCCCTGAACATCCGCGACGACCTGCACGTGCTCGGCGTGCTGCCCCGCTTCACCGATCAGGGTGGGGCGACGGGGCGCCTGCCGCAGATGGTCGGCCGGGAGCGGGCGCTCCGCGCGATGTCCGCCTCGGCCCCGGAGCGGGTGGCGTTCTACGGGCTGGAGAACCGGGCAGGCCGGCCGGTGTACGTCCACGCCAAGGTCTGCATCATGGACGACGTCTGGGCCTCCGTCGGCTCCGACAACTTCAACCGACGGTCCTGGACCCACGACTCCGAGCTCTCCGCCGCGGTGATCGACGATGCGGGGGAGGGCCACTCCGCCTACGCGCGCCGCCTGCGGCTGCGCCTGGCCGCCGAGCACCTGGACCGGGAGCTGCCCGACGGGGTCGACGACGACGGCATCGCCGAGATCATGGCGGACTGCGTCGACGAGCACGGCATGTTCGCCGCCTATCGGGAGGCCGTGGACCGGCTGGAGCACTGGCACGACGGCGGCGGGCGTGGGGAGCGGCCCCCGGGGCGCCTGCGCCGGCTGCAGGCGCCGCGCCTTTCCCCGCTGACGAAGGCGTGGGCCGAGGTGCTCTACCGCACGGTGCACGATCCGGACGGCCGCCCGCGCGGACTGAAGGTTCGCGGCCGGTTCTGACGGATCCGCCGCGCCCCCCGGTCAGATGACGCCGAGGGCGACCATCGCGTCGGCCACGCGCAGGAAGCCGGAGATGTTCGCTCCCACGACGTAGTCCCCGGGCGCGCCGTACTCGTCCGCCGTCGTCGCGCAGCGGTCGTGGATGTCCTTCATGATCTGCGCGAGACGGATCTCGGTGTGCTCGAAGGTCCACGAGTCACGCGACGCGTTCTGCTGCATCTCGAGCGCGCTCGTCGCCACTCCGCCGGCGTTGGCCGCCTTGCCCGGCGCGAATGCCACGCCGGCGCCGGTCAGGACGCGCAGTGCCTCCGGCGTCGTCGGCATGTTGGCGCCCTCGGCGACGTAGCGGCAGCCGTTGGCGACCAGGGCGGCCGCACCCGCCTCGGGCAGCTCGTTCTGCGTGGCCGACGGGAGCGCGATGTCGCACGGGACGTCCCAGATCGAGCCGCCCGTGACGAGCCTCCCGCGGTGCTCGGCGTAGGCACTCACGCGCTCGCGCCGCACCTCCTTGACCTCCTTGAGCAGCTCGAGGTCGATGCCGTCCTCGTCCACGAGGTAGCCGCTGGAGTCGGAGCAGGCGACGACGGTGCCGCCGAGCTGGTGCACCTTCTCGATCGCGTAGATCGCCACGTTGCCGGAGCCGGAGACGACGACGCGCTTGCCGTCGAAGGACTCCCCGCGGGCGCGGAGCATCTCCCCGGTGAAGTACACGGTGCCGTACCCGGTGGCTTCCGTCCGCACCAGCGACCCGCCCCACGTCAGGCCCTTGCCGGTGATGGCGCCCGACTCGTAGCGGTTCGACAGTCGCTTGTACTGCCCGAACAGGTAGCCGATCTCGCGGCCGCCGACGCCGATGTCGCCCGCGGGGACGTCCACCTCCTCGCCGATGTGGCGATGGAGTTCCGTCATGAACGACTGGCAGAAGCTCATCACCTCACGGTCGGACTTGCCCTTGGGGTCGAAGTCGGAGCCGCCCTTGCCGCCGCCGATCGGCATGCCGGTGAGGGAGTTCTTGAAGATCTGCTCGAAACCGAGGAACTTGACGATGCCGAGGTTGGCGCTCGGATGGAAACGCAGACCGCCCTTGTAGGGCCCGAGTGCGGAGTTGAACTGCACCCGGAAGCCACGGTTGAGCCGGACGCGGCCCGCGTCGTCGACCCACGGCACCCGGAAGATGACCTGCCGTTCGGGCTCGCAGATCCGCTGGATGATCGCCGCGTCGACGTACTGGGGGTGCCTGGCGACGACCGGGGCGAGTGACTCCAGCACCTCCTGCACCGCCTGGTGGAACTCGGGCTCGGCCGGGTTGCGGGCGAGGACCTCCTCGTGGACGGCGCGCAGGTGGGAATCGGTGATCGGCACGGGAAGCTCCTCGGGTACGGCGGTGTCTTCTCACCGTAACGACGACGCCCCGGACCGCGCGGTCCGGGGCGTCGTCGTGACGTGCTCAGGCGTCGACGATGTTGTTGTCCGGGCCGTAGCCGAACTTCGTGATGTTCTCGGCGCCGTCCTCGCCGACCACGAGGATGTCGTGCTCGCGGTAGCCGCCGGCACCGGGCTCACCCTCGGCCACGGTGATCATCGGCTCCATCGAGACGACCATGCCCGGCTCGAGCACCGTGTCGATGTCCTCCCGCAGCTCCAGGCCGGCCTCGCGACCGTAGTAGTGCGAGAGCACACCGAAGGAGTGCCCGTACCCGAAGGTGCGGTTGGGCAGCAGGCCGTAGCCGGTGTAGATCTTGTTCAGCTCGGCGGCGATGTCGCTGCACACGGCGCCGGGCTTGATCAGTTCCAGGCCCGCCTCGTGCACCTCGACGTTGATGTTCCACAGCTCGAGCGACTTCGCGTCGGGCTGGCCGAGGAACATCGTGCGCTCCAGCGCGGTGTAGTAGCCGCTGGTCATCGGGAAGCAGTTCAGGGACAGGATCTCCCCGCGCTGCAGCTTCCGCGTCGTGTTCCAGTTGTGGGCGCCGTCGGTGTTGATGCCGGACTGGAACCACACCCAGGTGTCGCGGATCTCCGAGTCGGGGAAGGTCCGGGCGATCTCGTGGGTCATCGCCTCGACGCCGATGAGGGCCACCTCGTACTCGGCGATGCCTTCCCGCAGCGCGGCCTTGATGGCCTCGCCCCCGAGGTCGCCGATGCGGGCGCCGTGCTTGATCACCTCGATCTCCTCGGCGGACTTGATCATCCGCTGGCGCATCGCGGCCTGGGAGATGTCCACCAGCGTGGCGTCGGCGAAGGCGTCCTGCAGGCGCTGCCGGTGCAGCACGGGCAGCGTGTCGTCCTCGACGCCGAGCCGGCGGGCGTTGATGCCGCGGGTGCGCAGCACCTCCTGCAGGGCGAACTGGAAGTTGTCCCGCCGCCAGTCCGTGTAGACGACGTTCTCGCCGTAGCTGCGCCGCCACGGCATGCCGGCGTCGATGTTCGCGGTCACCGTCACCTGGTCGGTCGGGGTCACGACGAGGGCGTACGACCGGCCGAAGTAGGTGAAGAGGAAGTCGCTGTAGTACTTGATGCCCTGGTAGCTGTTGAGGATCACCGCATCGAGACCCTGCTCGGCCATGATCTGCCGCAGCCCGGCCAGGCGACGCTCGAACTCGGCGTCGGAGAAGGTCAGCGGCTCCTTGGTGCCGTTGTGCAGGACCTTGAGGCGCTCCAGTTCGCTGACGTCGCTGATGGGGGCATTCGTGGTGGTGCTCATTGCTCTCCTGTCATGGTGCTGACGAACCGGGGGTCGCTGTCCGTGGCCGGCAGCTCCTGCGCTGCCGGCGCGACTGTGCCGGTCGTGGTGCTGCCGGGCTGGCCCGGCAGCGGTCCGGGGTCGGGCAGCCGCTGGTGCCGGTACACGTCGGTGATGACCGTGCGTGTGTGCTCCGCGATCTGCTCGAGGGTCGTGATCCACACGCCGTCCAGCTCCTTGACCCGTTCGATCAGGGTCTCCAGAGCGGTCAGGCGGGAGGGGCGGCCCGAGATGAAGGGATGGTTGGTCAGGACGAAGGCGCCGCCGGCCGCGTTGGAGGCCTGCGCCTCCAGGCTCCACAGCTCGAGCGCCTTGTTCGGCGACTCGATCACCCCGGACCCGGTCCAGCCGGGGTAGAAGGCGTACTGCTCCCAGTCGTCCAGGGCCCAGTCGATCGGCACCTCCACGAGGGCCTGCGCGTCGGTCATGCCCTCGCCGGCGAACAGGTAGGGGGCGTCGCCGTCGAGCAGGCTCGAGTCGTACCGGAACCCACGCTCGGCCAGCAGCTTCGTGGTGTGCCAGTTGTACTCCCACCACGGGGCCCGGTAGCCGACCGGCCGGACGCCGGCGACGGCGTCGAGCGCCTCCAGCCCCCGGTCGATCATGGCCGCCTCGTCCGCCTCGGACATGCCCTTCGTGTTCTCGTGCAGGTACCCGTGGTGGCCGATCTCGTGGCCGTCGTCGATCAGGGCCTTGACGACGTCCGGGTGCAGCTCGGCGGTGTAGCCGGGGACGAAGAACGTGGCCTTGACGTCCTGCCGGCGCAGCATCGCGAGCAGTTTCGGCACCGCCACCGTGGGCCCGTACTGCTGATGGGTCATCAGCGACATCCGGTCCACGTAGGTGTGGTCGAAGGCGATGGCCCCGGCCTCGGCGTCGACGTCGAAGGTGAAGGCGGCGGCGCTGCGGTGCGCGCCGGGCCACTCAGGCGTGGACAGGGGCATTGCCGGGTCCTTCCGTATCGGCGGGGGTGGCCCCGGCGGGCACCTGGTCCGGGCGGGGGACGATCGCGTTGCCGCGGGTGTTCAACACCTCGCTGTCGGACAGGTCCTGCCGGATGCCGATCGGCACGCCCGCGTGGATCCGGGACTTGAACCGGGGCCAGCCGAGCGCGAGGTAGAGGCCCGCGGCGACCACGGTGCCGGCCAGCCACGAGAGGTCCACGCCGCCCATCGCGGTGGCGATCGGGCCCTGGAACGCCGGGATGATGCCGTACATGAACAGCCAGGTGGCGATGATGCCGGCGAAGAAGGAGACGAAGGCGATCGGGTTGAAGGCCTTGAGGTGGGTGTCGGTGGGGGAGAGGAAGAGGTAGCTGAAGTCCTGGTGCTTCCGCTCGAACACGAAGTAGTGGACCGCGATGATGCCGCCCCAGGTGGCGACCCAGGCGACGATGCTGACCAGCCAGGCGTCGAGGGTCTCCCCGAAGTCCGGGGTGAGGGTGAACAGGTAGACGCCGGCCATCGCGAGCACGCCGACGACGACGGAGAGGGCCTTGCGGGAGATCTTCACGTCGAGGGCCTGCACCGCCACGGAGAACGTGTACATGTTGATGATGTTCGTGGCGATCGGGCCGTGGATGACGAGCAGGATCACCGGGATGGCCATCACGCCGAAGTTGGAGACGATGAGCTCGCCGGGGTCGGCCTGGCCGTTCTTGGTGGCCAGGCTCGCGCCGAGGATGCCGAGCCAGATGACGGGCAGGAACTGGCCGAGGGCGCTGACGGCGAACAGCTTCGCCGGCTTGACGGAGCGGCTGACGAAGCGGGAGTAGTCCGGCGCGTAGGTGAACCAGCCGATGCCCCAGCCGATGCCGATGGCGGTCATGATGCCGGACATGGCGGCGAAGCGCTCCCCGCCGGAGAGGACGGCGCCGGCCGGGCCCTGGTAGCCCCAGTCGATGTTCAGCTGGGTCCAGGCGATGATCGACATCACGACGAGGACGACCAGGGTGGGGGGCATCGTCCAGCGCTCGAAGCGGGCGATGGCCTTGTAGCCGCGGAAGCAGATGATGACCTGGATGGTCATGATGACGGCGGCGACGCCGAGGCGCCAGCCGAGGTTGGGCTGCGCGGGATCGACCCAGCCGATCAGGCCGAAGAGGGCCATCACGAGGTCGAGGATGATCCAGGTGTTCACGGCGGCCCAGCCGATGGCCACGATGGCCTGGATGGCGGCGGGCAGGTAGGCGCCGCGGCGGCCGAACGCGCCGCGGGCGAGCAGCATGCCGGTGGCCCCGGTCTTCTGTCCCAGCAGGACGAAGAAGCCGAACCCGGCCATGCCGATGAGGTTGCCGACGATGAGAACGGTCATCGTGTCGGCGAAGCTCAGGCCGAGCTGGATGCCCAGGGCGCCGAGGATCCAGTTGATCGGGGCGACGTTGGCGCCCGCCCAGATCCAGAACTGGCCGGACAGCTTGGTGGTGCGGGCGTGCTCGGGGACGGGCTGCAGGGTGTCCTCGACCTCCTGCGTGACGGTCTCCGAGCTGGAGGGTGCTTCCTTCATGATCGACCCTTCGTGAGGTTGCGGTGAACGCATCTGGGACGTGCGGGGTGGGGAGTGGGTTTCAGGATTCGCGCAGCGGTGTGCGCGAGGTCTCGCGTGCGCAGAGCACGGCGGCCAGGGACACGACGGCGGCGGCCATGAGGTAGAAGCCGGGCGCCAGGTCGTTGTGGGTCTGTCCGATCAACCAGGTGGCGACGAACGGGGCGGTGCCTCCGAAGAGGGCGTTGGACAGGTTGAAGCTGACGGCGAATCCGCTGTAGCGGACGGTGGTGGGGAACAGTTCGGCGAGGAAGCTGGGCAGGGTGCCGTCGTTCAGGGTGAGCATCGCGCCGAGGAACACCTCCACGACCAGGATGGCCAGGAAGTTGCCGGTCCCCAGCAGCATGAAGGCCGGCACGGTGAAGACCACGAAGCAGATGCTCGCGGCGATCAGCACGCGCTTGCGGCCATAGCGGTCCGAGAGGGCGCCGGTGAGGAAGATGAACCCGATGTAGGTCAGCAGCGCGATGCTGGTGGCCAGGAAGGACGCGGTGGCGTCCAACCCGATCTCCTCGGCCAGGTAGGTGGGCATGTAACTGAGGATCACGTAGAAGCCGACGGCGTTCAGCAGGACGGCACCGGCGGCCAGCAGGAGGGTCCGCCAGTGGTCCCGGAACATCGCACGGGCCGGGGCCTTGACGGCGTCGTCCTTCTCGGCCAGATGGCGGAAGGCCGGAGTGTCCTCGAGCCGGGTCCGGATGTAGCGGCCGATCAGGCCCATGGGCGCCGCGAGCAGGAACGGCAGGCGCCAGCCCCATTCGGAGAGCTGGGCCGAGCTCAGCGTGGCGGTCAGCAGCGCTGCCAGCAGGGACCCGAGCAGCAGGCCGGCCGCCGTGGACGCCGGAACGACGGCGGCATAGATGCCGCGCCGATTCGCCGGAGCGTACTCGACGAGGAAGGCGGAGGCACCAGCATACTCACCCGAGGCGGAGAAGCCCTGGACGACCCGGACGAGCAGGAGCAGGAGCGGGGCCAGCACGCCCACGAGCGCGTAGGTGGGGAGCAGGCCGATACAGAAGGTGGCCACCGACATGATGAGGATCGACCAGGAGAGGGCGGCGCGGCGGCCGATCCGGTCACCGATGCTGCCCCAGAAGAACCCGCCGATGGGCCGGACGATGAACGAGATGGCGAAGATCGCGAAGGTCGACAGCAGCTGCGTCTGCCGATCCGACTCCGGGAAGAACACGGCGCCGATGACTGCGGCCAGGTAACCGTAGACCGCGTAGTCGAACCACTCGACGAAGTTTCCGATGAAGCTGGCACCGACGACGCGGCGGCGCACGCCGGCGTCCACGGTAATGACCGCGGCCGTGTGCGGGCCGGGGCCGCTGGACGTGCCTGCGTCCGCGGGGCTGAGGGGTGAGGACGTCACGGGTGACCTCTTCCGGTTGTCGGTTCCGTCTCTTCCCGAGACGCTGGGAGAAACGTTGTTGCAGGCAACGCAACAGTGATGCGTCACACAGTAGGCACGTTGATGCGGCGGCGACAAGAGGGGAGCGCGGGTTTCTTCGTTCTGATCGCCATATTTCACACCACTGATATGTCAGGCAGGAGGAGGAAACCCGTCGGTAACGTCGCCCGCACCGCCCGCACCGCCCGGCCGCGCGGTCGTTCGGGGCACCCGGCGGGCGACGGGTGTCGGCACCGGACGCGCGTTCTGTCGGTGGTGGCTGGTTGAGTGAGGTCATGGAAGCCCCCTCGGGTTCGTCGCTTCTCCGGCCGCCGCCACAACGCCCGCCGTGTCGTGGCCGGTTCGCGACGTGGTGCTTTCTGGTACGGGCTCGTTCGGTGGCGTGCCGGTGGAAGCGGACCTGGTGGAGCTGCCGTCGTCGGCTTCGTCTCTCGTTTCTTCGACTGATCCGTGCGATCGCGGGACGAGTTCTGTCGGTGGCGGCTGGTTGAGTGAGGTCATGGAAGCCCCATCGGGTTCGTCGCTTCTCCGGCCGCCGGCCCACCGCCCGCCGGTGCTGGGGCACGCGCGCGACGTGGTGCTTCCCGGTACGGGGTCGTTCGGTGGCGTGCCCGCGGCTACGGACGTGGTGGAGCTGCCGTCGTCAGCTTCGTCTCTCGTTTCTTCGACTGATCCGTGCGATCGCGGGACGAGTTCTGTCGGTGGCGGCTGGTTGAGTGAGGTCATGGAAGCCCCCACGGGTTCGTCGCCTCTCCGACCGCCGGCACACCGCCCGCCGGTGATGGCGGCTGAGGAAGCGTTGTTCGTGCCGGCCGAGCTGCCCGGCGCTTCGCCTGTGGACGCCGTGCTGGACGTGAGCGATGAGCTGCCGGCCGCCGAGGTCGCGGCCCGGCTGACCCGGGCGGGGGAGAGTGGAGTGACGCTGGAGTCCGGCGCCGCCGCGCTGGAGGACGTGCGCCGGCTGGAGGCCTGGTTGCTGTGGGTGAAGCACCGGCTGGTGGCGAGGACGGCGAGTGCGGCCGCCGAGGAGCAGGCGCGCTGGGTGGAGCTCCATCCGATCGGTTTCGACGACGAGGTCGACGCCCTGCCGGGACGGCGTGGGCTGTCGCGGGCGGAGCGTCTGGGCGTGGGGGAGCGGGCCGGTGTCGCGGAGGTGGCGTGCGCCCTGCGCGCCGGTGAGGCCGAGGTCCACGGTCTGTTGCGGCGGGCCGAACGACTGACCGATCTGCTGCCGGCGACCGCGGGAGCACTGCGGGCCGGCTCGATCACGACGGCGGCCGCCACGGTGATCGCCGACGAGACCGACGAGTACGCCGACGCCCTCGCCTCGAGTGGCACGGATCGTCTGGGCGTGGAGCTGCTGACGACGGCGATCAACGCCACCGAACGGGGGCTGCTCGACGCTGCGAGGGCGGGTCGGACGCCTGCCCAGTTGCGGTCCCGTGCGAGGCGTATCCGCAACCGCACCCACCCGCAGACGTTCCCCGAGCGGGAGCGGGCTTCCCGCGCGAACCGGTATGTGCGGATCAGCCCGGACCGGGATGGGATGGCGCGGTTGAATGCGTTGTTGCCCGCGGCGGTCGCGTGGCGGATCGACGGCAGGCTCTCGTCCCTGGCTCGAGCGCTGCAGGAGTCCGTCCATTCGGCCGACAGTGCGGATGACGCCGCGTCGATTGCGGCCAGCACCGCGGTCGGTGATCGCCCCACGATCGGGCAGCTCCGCGCCGACGTCCTCGCCGACCTGCTGGCCGGCATCGGTGCGCATCCGTGCGCTCCAGGCGTACCGAAGGCTGACGGCGCCGACCAGGATGCACGGGTCGATGGCGTCTCTGACGGTGGCAGTGCGGCCGTGGCGTCGACGACCGGTGGGGCCACTGCACGGTGCAGTGGTGGTGATGATGAGCCGGTGCCGCGGGTGTTGGTGACGGTGCCGGCGGCGACACTGCTCGGTGGAGACGAGCCGGGGGAGTTGGGCGAGTTCGGGTTGATCCCGGCCGCTGATGCCCGGGAGTTGGCCGCCCGTGCCGGATCGTTCCTGCTCGGCGTCACCGCCGGGACGGTGCCTGACGGGACCGACTGTTCGGGCTGGGGCGTCGGATCCGGGGTCGGCGTCGGGCAGGTCGTGCCGGTGCTGGTGACGACGGGTCACCTGTACCGGATCCCGGCGGCGGTGCGGCGGGCGCTGCAGGTTCGTGATGGGACGTGCCGGTTCCCGGGTTGTCGGCGGAACGCGGCCGGTTGCGACCTCGACCATGTGACGGCCTGGGCCGAGGGTGGCACGAGTGAGGCGTCCAATCTGGCGCACCTGTGCCGGAAGCATCACGTCCTCAAGCACCACTCCGGCTGGACCGTCAGCACCGACCCGCCGCCGACATGGTCACCGACATCCGCAAGGCCGAGCACGACGATCGAAGGAGACTCCGGCCACGGAGCCGCGCTCCCGGGGTGCGGGCCGTCCGGACCCGGAACGACGAGCGTGTTGACCTGGACGTCACCGGCCGGCCGACGCTACGTCAGCGAACCGGACCCGCCACCCTTCTGAGTGGAATCGTCCTCGGAAGCGCCGTGATCTGAGCCGGACCGTGGTGCTCGGCGGCCCGTGGGCCGTGCAGCGCTGGGAGCCGAGCAGCGCCGGCGTGCTGACGAGCATCGTGCCGTGGGTGGCGCGGGTGGCGCGGGTGCCGTCGCTGTCCGGCTGCACCGGTCGCCGCACGGCCGGACGCGAACCTCAGAGCACCGCGCGGATCGACGCCTCGAAGTGCTCCACGTGCTCGCCGGCCAGGGCAGCGGCACGGGCGCCGTCACCCGCGGCGATCGCGTCCAGCAGAGCCACGTGCTCCCGGATGTGCTCCGAGACCGACGGCATCCGATGCAGCACCAGGCACCAGATCCGGGTGACGAGGTTGTCCAGGCGGACCAGCGTCTCCTCCAGGTGCGGGTTGTCGGACGCCCGGTAGATCAGCCGGTGCACGTCGACGTCGTACTCCATCAGCGCGCGGTTGTCCTCACCGGCCCCCGTCATGGACTCGATCTGCCGCGCCTTCGCCGCGATCGCCGCCCGCTGCTCGTCCGTTGCGTTCGACGCCGCCCGCTCGGCCGCCAACGGTTCCAGCACCCGCCGCAGATCCGAGATCGAGGCCAGGTCGGTGATGTCGACCCGTGTCGCGAACGTGCCCCGCCGCGGGTAGGAGACCACCAGGTGATCCGTCTCCAGGTTCTTCAAGCTCTCCCGCACCGGCGTGCGCCCGATGCCGAGTTCGGCCGCCAGTGCCGCCTCGTTGATCGCCGTGCCCGGAGGGATGTCGAGCATGATCAGCCGGTTGCGCAGCACGAGATAAGCCTGATCGGCCAGCGACAGATAGGGCGAGATCTCGGACTCGGCAACGCTCATCGGTGCCTCCTGGCGGCGTGATGACGGTGGTGACAGGCAGTGGTGGCAGGCAGTGGTGCTGATCGGTGGGGCAGACGGTGGTGACGCGCGGGTCGGCAGCAGATCGTCCGCCGGACGCGAGGGTGTTGACCACCGCCGTGACTCAGCATACTATCGGTGCACGCTTGATATATCAGTTACCGACAAGACGAGTTCTCGTCCGTCAGGAGGTCCCATGACTTCGATCACCGCCCCGGCCGGCGTCGGCGCACTCGACCGCGATGCCAGCGTCCTCGACAGCGACACCGCCGTCCTCGACGCGGACCTGGCGACCCTCGATCCCGAGGTCGCCGCCGCCATCGACGCCGAGCTGATCCGCCAGCAGTCCACCCTCGAGATGATCGCCTCCGAGAACTTCGCCCCCGCCGCGGTGATGGCCGCCCAGGGCTCGGTGCTGACCAACAAGTACGCCGAGGGCTATCCCGGCCGGCGCTACTACGGCGGTTGCGAGAACGTCGACGTGATCGAGAACCTCGCCATCGACCGGCTCAAGGCCCTCTTCGACGTCGGCTTCGTCAACGTCCAGCCCCACTCCGGCGCTCAGGCCAACGCCTCCGCGATGCACGCCCTGATCCAGCCCGGCGACACCATCCTCGGCCTCAACCTCGCCCACGGCGGTCACCTGACCCACGGCATGAAGCTGAACTACTCGGGCAAGCTCTACAACGTCGCCGCCTACGGCGTGGACGAGCAGACCCACCTCGTCGACATGGACCAGGTCGCCGCGCTGGCCCGCGAGCACGCCCCGTCCCTGATCATCGCCGGCTGGTCCGCCTACCCGCGCCAGCTCGACTTCGCCCGCTTCCGCGAGATCGCCGACGAGGTCGGTGCCCTGCTGATGGTGGACATGGCTCACTTCGCCGGCCTTGTCGCCGCGGGCCTGCACCCCTCCCCGGTGCCCCACGCCCACGTCGTCACCTCCACCACGCACAAGACCCTCGGTGGCCCCCGCGGCGGCGTCATCATGACCAACGACGCCGCCATCGCCAAGAAGGTCAACAGCGCGGTCTTCCCCGGCCAGCAGGGCGGCCCCCTCGAGCACGTGATCGCCGCCAAGGCTGTCGCCTTCAAGGTGGCTGCGAGCAAGCAGTTCGCCGACCGGCAGCGCCGCACCCTCGAGGGCGCCTCGATCCTCGCCGAGCGGCTGACCGGCGACGACGTCGCCGCCCGTGGCATCACCATCCTCACCGGCGGCACCGACGTCCACCTCGTCCTCGTCGACCTGCGCAACTCCGACCTGGACGGTCAGCAGGGCGAGGACCTGCTCCACTCCATCGGCATCACCGTCAACCGGAACGCCGTGCCCTTCGACCCGCGCCCCCCGATGGTCTCCTCCGGCCTGCGGATCGGCACCCCGGCCCTGGCCAGCCGCGGCTTCGACGCCGAGGCCTTCACCGAGGTCGCCGACATCATCGCCGCCGCCCTCACCGGGGACGGCAGCGAGGACGCCCTCGCCCCGCTGCGGGCGCGCGTCACCGCCCTGGCCGACCGCTTCCCGCTGTACCCCGCCCTGCCGCTGCTCTCGAAAGGCGACCGATGAGCGTCCGTGAACTGCCGGAGCATCCGGCCCACCTCTGGGACAACCCCGAGCCGAAGTCCGGCTACGACGTCGTCATCGTCGGCGGCGGCGGGCACGGCCTGGCCACCGCCTACTACCTCGCCAAGAACCACGGCATCACCAATGTCGCCGTGCTCGAGCGGGGCTGGCTGGCCGGCGGCAACATGGCCCGGAACACCACAATCATCCGCTCCAACTACCTCTGGGACGAGAGCGCGGGCATCTACGAGCACGCCCTCAAGCTCTGGGAGGGCCTGGAGGAGGAGCTGGACTACAACATCTTCTTCAGCCAGCGCGGCGTGATGAACCTGGCGCACACCCTGCAGGACGTGCGGGACAGCGTCCGCCGGGTCGAGGCCAACAAGCTCAACGGTGTCGACGCCGAGTGGATCGATCCGCAGCAGGTCAAGGACCTGTGCCCGATCATCAACATCGACGACGACATCCGCTACCCGGTGATGGGCGCGACCTACCAGCCGCGCGCCGGCATCGCCAAGCACGACTGGGTCGCGTGGGCCTACGCCCGCCGGGCCAGCGAACTGGGCGTCGACATCATCCAGAACTGCGAGGTCACCGGCTTCATCAAGGACGGCGAGCGCGTCGTCGGCGTCGAGACCACCCGCGGCCGGATCAATGCCGGTTCCGTGGGCCTGGCGGCCGCCGGGCACTCCAGCGTCCTCGCCGAGCTCGCCGGGTTCCGGCTGCCCATCCAGTCCCACCCGCTGCAGGCGCTGGTGTCCGAGCTGCACGAGATCGTCCACCCCACCGTGGTGATGTCCAACCACGTGCACGTCTACGTCTCCCAGGCCCACAAGGGCGAACTGGTGATGGGCGCCGGCGTCGACCCCTACAACGGGTACGGCCAGCGCGGCTCCTTCCACGTGATCGAGCACCAGATGGCCGCCGCCGTCGAGCTGTTCCCGATCTTCGCGCGGGCCCACCTGCTGCGGACCTGGGGCGGCATCGTCGACGTCACGCTCGACGCCTCCCCGATCGTCAGCACCACCCCGGTCGAGAACATGTATGTCAACTGCGGCTGGGGCACGGGTGGCTTCAAGGCGGTGCCGGCGGCCGGTTCGACCTTCGCCCACACCATCGCCACTGGTCAGGCGCACCCGCTGAACGCCCCGTTCGCGCTGGAGCGCTTCGTCTCCGGCGCCCTGATCGACGAGCACGGCGCCGCCGCCGTCGCCCACTGAGCGCACCGAGAACATCGCGAGAGGATCGACATGCTGATCATCGACTGCCCCTGGTGCGGTCCCCGTCAGGAGACGGAGTTCGGGTACGGGGGACAGGCGCACGTCGCCTATCCCGAGGACCCGCACGCCCTCGACGACGCCGCCTGGGCCGAGTACCTCTTCTACCGCGACAACCCCAAGGGCATCTACGCGGAGCGCTGGGTCCACTCCGTGGGCTGCCGCCGCTGGTTCAACGCCCTGCGCGACACCCACACCTACGACATCGTCGCCATCTACCGGATGGGCGAGCCGCGGCCCGACGTCGCCAGCCCGAACGGCCCGCAGGACTCCGAGCTCCTCCAGTCCACGGTCGTGCCCGGCACGCCGGGCAGCGGGGCCTCGGAGACCTCACCGGAGGCCGGGCCGGAGCTGCAGCCGGCCGCGACGACGACCACCACGTCCACCGAAGGAACGGGGAAGTAGAACCATGAGCACCCCTGCATCCCAGCCCGCACCGTCTCACCGCCTCGACAGCGGCGGCCGGATCGACCGGGACACCACCCTGACCTTCACCGTCGACGGCACCACCTACACGGGCCACCCCGGTGACACCGTCGCCTCCGCGCTGGTCGCCGCCGGTGCGCTGCGTGTCGGTGACTCGATCTACAAGGGCCGCCCCCGCGGCATCGTGGCCGCCGGCGTCGACGAGCCGAACGCCCTGATCCGTGTTCGCGGCGACGTCAACGAGTCCATGCTGCAGGCCACCGCGGTCGAGCTGACCGACGGCATGGAGATCGACCTGCTCGACGGCATCGGCATCCTCGATCCCCGGGAGGACAACGCCCGTTACGACAAGAAGCACGTCCACGCCGACGTCGTCGTGATCGGGTCCGGCCCCGCCGGCCTGGCCGCTGCCCGCATCGCCGCCGCGACCGGCGCCCGCGTCGTCGTGGCCGATCAGGACGCCTCGCTCGGCGGCTCCCTGCTCTCGCAGCCGCGCACCACCGTCGAGGGCACCCCGGCTCCGGCCTGGGCGGACGGCGTCGTGGCGGAGCTCGCGGCGCAGCCGGAGACCACCCTGCTGCCGCGCACCGTCGTCTTCGGCAGCTACGACAACAACTATCTGCTCGCCGTCGAGACGGTGACCCCGGGCCCGACCCGCACGGCGGAAACGCAGGGCTCGGCGATCCCGCGGCAGCGGCTCTGGCACATCACGGCGAAGCAGGTGGTCCTCGCGACCGGCGCCATGGAGCGGCCGCTGATCTTCGCGAACAACGACCGGCCGGGCATCATGCTCGCCTCCGCCGTGCGGTCCTACGTGGGCCGCTGGGCGGCGCTGCCGGGCCGCCGGGTCGCCGTGTTCACGACCAACGACAGCGCCTACGACACGGTCGACGAGCTGCTCGCTGCCGGCGTCGAGGTCGCCGCCGTGATCGACGCCCGGATCGAGCCGAGCGAGCGGGCGGCCGCGGCCGTCGCCGCCGGGGTGGACGTGCGGACCGGCTCGGCCGTGGTCGACACGACCGCCTCCGCCGACGGCTCCCGGCTCGCCTCCGTCACCGTGCGGGGCCTCGCCGAGGACGGCACCCTGACCGGCGAGCCGCAGACCGTGGACGCCGAGGTACTCGCGGTCTCCGGCGGCTGGACCCCCACGGTCCACCTGCACAGCCAGCGGCAGGGCCGGCTGACCTGGCGCGACGACGTCGCCGGCTTCGTGCCGACCGTCGCCGTGCGCAACCAGCACCTCGCCGGCGCGCTGAACGGCACCTACGACACGGCCCACGCCGTCGCCGAGGGCGCCGCCGCCGGTGCCGCCGCGGTCACCGCCGCCGGTTTCGAGGCGGGCACGCCCGAGGAGAAGGACAGCGCCGTCCCGAGCGACGCCGAGCGCTTCGCCGCGGCCGGTCCCGTCCGCCAGGTCTGGGTCGTCCCCGGCCAGGACGCCGACGCCGAGCTGATCGACCACGTCGTCGACCTGCAGCGGGACAACACGGTGCGGGACGTGCTGCGCGCGACCGGCGCCGGGATGCGCTCGGTCGAGCACGTCAAGCGGTACACCTCGATCAGCACCGCCGCGGACCAGGGCAAGACCAGCGGCGTCAACACGATCGGCGTGATCGCCGATGCGTTGAAGGTCGAGCTGGGCGTGGACGGCACCGCCCCGACCGTCGGCGAGATCGGCACCACCACCTACCGTGCCCCGTTCACCCCGATCGCCTTCGCGGCGCTCGCGGGCCGGGGCCGCGGGGACCTGTACGACCCGGCGCGCGTCACCGCGATCCAGCCGTGGCACGTCACCCACGGCGCGGAGTTCGAGGACGTCGGGCAGTGGAAGCGGCCCTGGTACTACCCGCAGGACGGGGAGGACATGGAGGCCGCGGTCGCCCGCGAGTGCCGTGCCGCCCGCACCGGCGTCGGTTTCCAGGACGCCAGCACGCTGGGCAAGATCGAGATCCGCGGCGCCGACGCGGGGGAGTTCCTCAACCGCGTCTACACCAACGGGTTCGCCAAGCTCAAGCCCGGCAACGCCCGCTACGGCATCATGTGCCGGCCCGACGGGATGGTGTTCGACGACGGCGTGACCCTGCGCGTCGCGGACGACCGGTTCGTCATGACCACGACGACGGGCGGCGCCGCGAAGGTGCTCGACTGGCTCGAGGAGTGGTCCCAGACCGAGTGGCCCGAGCTGGACGTCACGTTCACCTCGGTGACCGAGCAGTGGTCCACCGTCGCCGTCGTCGGGCCGAGGTCCCGCGAGGTGATCGCGAAGCTGGCGCCGGACCTGGACGTCTCGGCGGAGGCGTTCCCGTTCATGGCGTTCCGCGAGACGACGCTGGCGTCGGGCCTGTGGGCGCGGATCTGCCGGATCTCCTTCTCCGGGGAACTGGCCTACGAGGTCAACGTGCCGGCCTGGTACGGACTGGCCGTGTGGGAGCAGGTCGCGGAGGCCGGTGCCGAGTTCGGCATCACGCCGTACGGCACCGAGACGATGCACGTGCTCCGCGCCGAGAAGGGCTTCCCCATCGTCGGGCAGGACACCGACGGCACGGTCAGCCCGCAGGACCTCGGGATGGACTGGATCATCTCCAAGTTCAAGGATTTCATCGGCAAGCGTTCGTACAGCCGTCTGCACAACGCGGAGACGACGCGCAAGCAGATGGTCTCCGTCCTGCCGGTGGACCGCTCGACGCTGCTGCCCGAGGGCACCCAGCTGATCGAGCCGGGCACCCCGACGGACGTGTTCCCGGTCCCCATGGTCGGGCACGTGACGTCGAGCTACCGCAGCCAGACGCTGGAGCGCCCGTTCGGTCTCGCCCTGATCAAGGGCGGCCGCGAGCGCATCGGTACCCGGTTGCTCGCGCCGGTCGGCGCGGAACTGATCGAGGTGGAGGTCGGCGACACCGTGTTGTACGACCCCGAGGGAGCACGGAGGGATGGCTGAGATGAGCACAGTGACGGAGTCACGAACGAGCACGGCCGGAGCAGGCACGAGCGCGGCCACCCGGTACCGGCGCAGCCCGGGCGCCGCCCTGGCCGGGACGATGACCGCCGGATCGGGTGACGCCGTGCGGCTGCGGGAGATCCCGTTCCAGACCATGGTCGCCCTGCGGGTGGCGCCGGGCTCCGACGCCGCGGGCCGGATCGAGGCTGCCCTCGGCGTGCCCCTGCCGGCCGCGTGCGGGGACGTCACCGGCAGCACCGACGGCACCGGGACCGCGGTGCTGTGGCTGGGGCCGGACGAGTTCCTCGTCGTCGGTCCCGAGGAGTCCCTGCCCGCCCCGGCGGAGCTGACCGGACAGCTGGCGGACGCGCTCGGGGAGGACCCGGGCCAGGCGGTCGACGTCTCGGCCAACCGCACCACCCTGGAGCTGGCCGGCACGTCGGCCCGGGAGGTGCTGGAGAAGTCGGTGACGTTCGACCTGCACCCGCGGGCCCTCGCCGCCGGACGGGCCTACGCGACCCTGCTCGGACCGGTGCAGGTGCTGCTGTGGAAGACTCGGGACGAGCCCGCGTTCCGCATCCTGCCGCGGGGCTCCTTCACGGAGTACACCGTCACCCTGCTGCTGGACTCCATGGCTGAATACCGCTGAAAAGGTGATCCCTTCATGGCTCTGAGCGCCCTCGACCTGTTCTCGATCGGCATCGGCCCGTCGTCGTCCCACACGGTGGGGCCGATGCGCGCGGCCCATCGCTTCGTCACCCGCCTGGACGAGGCGGGCCGGCTGACCGAGGTCTCCCGCATCTTCGTCCAGCTGTTCGGTTCCCTCGGGGCCACCGGCCACGGGCACGGCTCGCCCAAGGCCGTCATCCTCGGCCTCGAGGGGGAGAATCCCGAGACCGTCGACACCGGCGACGCCGACCGGCGGGTCCTGCGGATCCGGCAGGACCGCACCATCACCCTGGCCGGGCACCACGCCATCGCGTTCGACCCGGACGAGGATCTGATCATGCACCGGCGCAAGTCCCTGCCGGCGCACCCGAACGGGATGACCTTCGCCGCGTTCGACGCCGCCGGGGAACCGATCGTCGAGCGCACCTACTACTCCGTGGGCGGTGGCTTCGTCGTCGACGAGCAGGCCGCCGGGGCGGACCGGATCGTCGAGGACGAGACGCCGCTGCCGTACCCGTTCACGACGGGGCAGCGGCTGCTCGAGATCTGCGAGCGCGAGAACCTGTCGATCGCCGAGGTGATGCTCGCCAACGAGCTCTCCTGGCGGACGGAGGACGAGTTGCGGGCGGAGCTGCTGAAGATCTGGGCGGTGATGCGCGAGTGTGTGACCAACGGCTGCGCCCAGGAGGGCGTGCTGCCCGGGGGACTGAAGGTCAACCGCCGTGCGCCGCGCCTGTTCGCCGAGCTGAGCGCGCGGACCGACGAGTCCGATCCGATGCGGGCGATGGACTGGGTCAACCTCTTCGCGCTCGCGGTCAACGAGGAGAACGCCTCGGGCGGCCGGATCGTCACCGCCCCCACCAACGGGGCGGCCGGCATCATCCCGGCCGTGCTGCACTACTACGAGATGTTCATCCCGGGCGCCGACGAGGACGGCGTGGTGACGTTCCTGCTCACCGCGGCGGCCATCGGCATCCTCTACAAGGAGAACGCCTCGATCTCCGGCGCGGAGGTCGGCTGCCAGGGCGAGGTGGGCTCGGCGTGCTCGATGGCGGCCGGTGCCCTGTGCGCCGTGATCGGCGGCGACCCCCGCCAGGTGGAGAACGCCGCCGAGATCGGCATGGAGCACAACCTGGGTCTGACCTGCGACCCCGTGGGCGGCCTCGTGCAGATCCCGTGCATCGAGCGGAACGCCATCGCCAGCGTCAAGGCGATCAACGCGGCCCGCATGGCCCGGCAGGGCGACGGCACGCACAAGGTGTCGCTCGACAAGGTGATCAAGACGATGCGCGACACCGGCCGCGACATGAAGGTCAAGTACAAGGAGACCAGCCGCGGCGGCCTGGCCGTGAACGTGATCGAGTGCTGACGCCGGTGGAGTACGTGCTGACGCTGGACTGCCCCGAGCGGCTCGGCATCGTCCACGCGGTCACCGGCTTCCTGCTCGAGCACGGCTGCGACATCGTCGACAGCAAGCAGTTCGACGACCGGCGCGACGGGCACTTCTGCCTGCGGCTCGAGGTGGCGGGCCCGGCGAATGCCGGAGAGAACGATGCGGTGCCGGAGCTGGCCCGCCTGCAGGAGGACTTCGCGCCGATCGCCGACGAGTACGGGATGACCTGGACGCTCGTGCCGAAGGGGACGCGGACCCGGGTGCTGATCATGGTCTCGCGGTTCGGGCACTGCCTCAACGACCTGCTCTACCGCACCCGCAACGGGGAACTGCCGATCGAGATCGTCGCCGTCGTCTCCAACCACGAGGACCATGCCGGCCTCGTGGGCTGGCACTCCATCCCGTTCTTCCACGTCCCGGTCACGGCCGCGACGAAGCCCGCGGCGGAGGCGCGGCTGCTGGACCTGGTGGACCGGTTCGACGCCGAGCTCGTGGTGCTGGCCCGCTACATGCAGGTACTCAGCGACGACCTCTCGGCGGCCCTGAGCGGACGCTGCATCAACATCCACCACTCGTTCCTGCCCTCGTTCAAGGGGGCCAAGCCGTATCACCAGGCGTGGGAGCGGGGCGTCAAGATGGTCGGCGCCACCGCGCACTACGTCAACGCGGAGCTGGACGAGGGGCCGATCATCGCCCAGCAGGTGATCGACGTCGACCACACGCACGCCCCCGAGGACCTGGTGGCCGTGGGTCGTGACGCGGAGGTCGCCGCCCTCACCCGGGCGGTGCGGTGGCACGCCGAACGGCGCGTCGTCCTGCGCGGTCAGCGCACCGTCGTCCTGCGCTGAGCGGACGTCTCCACTGATGACAGAGGTCCCGGCTGATCGCGGCGGCCGGGACCTCTGTCACTGCCGGGTGGTACCCGGGTGCGATTACTTGCGCTTGCTGCCGCCGAGGATCAGCGACGCGGCGATGCCGGCCATCCACACGTCCTTCGCCACCGCGGTGCCCTGCTGGCTCGGCCGGATGCCGTCCGCCTGGGTCATGCCCTCGGTGCGGAAGTACATGGTGAGCATGCCGGCGGAGAACGCGCCGAGGGCCAGGCCCGCCAGGCGTGCCGGCACAGCCGGGAACAGCAGCGCAGCGCCGACGGCGATCTCCGAGTAGCTGATGAACTTGCCGAAGGTCTCCGGCTTCATGTCCTTCAGCTCGGGGATGGCGTTGGCCGCCATGCCCTGCAGGCCGGCCGCGGAGTTGCCGTCCAGGTCCAGCTTGCCGATGCCCGAGTTGAGGATGAAGGCGCCGGTCGCCAGTCGCAGCGGAATGTTGCTCAGTTTCATGGCCGTCTCCCGGTCTCGTGAACGTGGTCGTGGGAACCCGCGGGCCCCTGCCCCAGCATAACGACCCACGTCCGCGGCGGCCCTCCGCTCATGGCGCCTCTTGACACCCGACTCACTGAACCGGTTAAGTGAGCCACATCACTGCGCCGCGGGGCAGCAACCGACACCAGCGGGACAGTGACCGGCAGCAGTCGGATCTCCAGCGGGGAGCGCACATGGGCGTGACCATCGCCGACGTCGCACGGGCGGCGGGCGTGAGCAAGGGAGCGGTCTCCTACGCCCTGAACAACCGCCCCGGCGTCAGCGAGGCGACCCGCTCCCGCATCCTGGCCCACGCCCGCGAACTCGGGTTCAAGCCCAACGCGCAGGCGCGCTCCCTCTCCTCCTCCCGGGCCTTTGCGATCGGTCTGGTGATCGCGCGGGATCCCGCCCTGCTCGGTTCCGACCCGTTCTTCCCCGGCTTCATCGCCGGCCTGGAGACGGTGCTCGCGGACGAGGACGTCACTCTCGTCCTCACCGTCGCCACCCGTCCGGGCGCCGAGGAACGCGCCTACCGGCGGTTGGCCGACGGCGGCCGGGTCGACGGCTTCGTGCTCAGCGACCTGCGGTGCGCCGACAACCGGATCGCGCTGCTGCGGGAGACCGGGCTGCCCGTGGTGACCCTCAACCGGCCGGACACCGACTCGCCCTTTCCCGCCGTCCTCGTCGACGACACCGCGGGGGTGCGCAACGCCGTCGAGCACCTGATCGGCCTCGGGCACCGTCGGATCGGGCACGTCGCGGGGCCGCAGGACCTGATCCACGGGCGCAGCCGGTTCCGCGCCTGGCGGGACACCATGACGGAGCACGGTCTGGACGCCGATCTGGTCGCGTTCACCGACTTCGGGGCCGGCAGCGGAGTGGCGGGGACCGAGGAGCTGCTCGCCCGGACGGATCCGCCCACGGCGCTGGTGTACGCGAACGACGTGATGGCGATCGCCGGCATGTCCGCGATCGCCGCCGGCGGCCGGTCCGTGCCCGGGGACGTCTCCGTCGTCGGCTACGACGACGCGCCCATCGCCGGCCACCTCAACCCGGGACTGACGACGGTCGCCACCTCGCCCGTGCACTGGGGGGAGCTGACCGCGCGGGTGCTGCTGCGCGCGATCGAGCACGGCCCGCACCTGCCGGACGTGACCATGGCCCCGCCCGCCCTCGTCGTGCGCGGGTCCACCGCACCGCCGCCGGCCCGCCGTCGTCCCGCGTCCAGCACCACCACACGTCACCGATCCGCATCCAGCACCGTTCGAGAGTGAGGACCGTCATGAAGAGAGCACTGAAGAAGGCCGTCATGAAGCACCCGCTGGCCACCCGGCTCGGTGCCGGGCTGGCCGTCACCGGGCTCGTCGCCACGCTCGCCGGCTGCGGCGGGTCGGGCGGCGGCCAGACGGGCGGCGGCAGCGACACCAGCGCGAAGGGCCCCATCACCATCTGGTACTCCAACAACGCGGCGGAGGTGAAGTGGGGCAAGCAGATGGTCGCCGCCTGGAACGCCGCCCACGAGGACCAGAAGATCACCGCGCAGGAGATCCCGGCCGGCAAGAGCTCGGAGGAGGTGATCGGCGCGGCGATCACCGCGGGCAACGCCCCGTGCATCGTGCTCAACACCGCACCCGTCGCGGTCCCGCAGTTCCAGCAGCAGGGCGGTCTGGTGGCCGTGGACTCGTTCCCGGACGGCGCCCAGTACATCAAGGACCGCACGGGCGACATCGCGAGCCAGTACACGTCCTCGGACGGCAAGTTCTACCAGGTGCCCTGGAAGTCCAACCCCGTCGTGCTCTTCTACAACAAGGACATCTTCACCAAGGCGGGCATCGACGCGGACAAGCCGCCGCTGGCCACGCGCGACGAGGTGCTCGCGGCCGCGCGGAAGGTGGTCAAGTCCGGCGCGGCGAAGACGGCGATCTGGCCTTCCCCGGCGAGCGACTTCTTCCAGTCCTGGTTCGACTTCTACCCGTTCTACGCGGCGGCCACCGACGGCCAGCAGCTGGTCAAGGACGGGAAGGCGACCTTCGACTCGACCGAGGGCAAGGACGTCGCGACCTTCTGGCGGACCATGTACCAGGAGGGCCTGTCCTCCAGGGAGGCGTACAAGGGCGACTCCTTCGCCGACGGCAAGGCCGCGATGGCGATGTCCGGGCCCTGGGCGATCGACTTCTACGGCAGCAAGGTCAAGTGGGGCACCGTGCCCGTGCCGGGTTCGACGGCGAAGGACTCGACCTACACGTTCTCGGACGCCAAGAACATGGCCGTCTACAGCGCCTGCAAGAACCCCGGCACCGCGTGGGACGTGATCAAGTTCGCCACCAGCAAGGAGCAGGACGGCAAGCTGCTGGAGATGACCGGGCAGATGCCGATGCGCAAGACGCTGACCACGGACTACGCCGACTACTTCACCAAGCACCCGGCCTACAAGCAGTTCGCCGACGAGGCGACCCGCACCGTCGAGGTCCCCAACGTCACCAACGCCGTCGAGATCTGGCAGACCTTCCGCGACGCGTGGAGCAAGTCGGTGATCTTCGGCAACCAGAGCGTGGACGACGCCGTCAAGGGCGCATCCGACAAGATCAACCAGCTCGCCGGCAGCTGACCGTGGCGACGGTGACGGCTCCGGGCACCCCGGGGAAGAAGGCGCCGGGGAGAGGTACGAGGAAGAAAGCGCCGGGGAAGGGCTCACCGGGCGGGCGCCTGCGACGGCCGCGGCCCTTCGTCGGGAGCACGGCGCACCCCCTGCGGCGGCAGCTGGCCGGCTGGCTGTTCAGCGCGCCGTACGTGGTGTTCCTGCTCGCGGTGTTCGCCTATCCGCTCGGCTACGCGGTGTACATCTCGTTCCACAAGTTCTTCTTCACCGCGCCGGGCGTCTCGGTGCCCCGGCCCTTCGTGGGGCTGCAGAATTACGTGACCGCGATGAGCGACCCGGCGGTGCTGCGGTCGTTCGCGAACATCGCCGTCTTCCTCGTCATCAACGTCCCGTTGACCGTGATCCTGTCGCTCGTGCTCGCCAACGCCCTGAACCGGGTGGTGCGGATGCGCACGTTCTTCCGGGTCGCCTTCTACGTGCCGTACGTGACCGCGTCCGTCGCCGTCGTCGGCGTCTGGCTGTTCCTGTTCCAGCAGGACGGCCTGGTCAACCGGCTGCTCGGCCCGCTCGCGCCGGACCCGAGCTGGCTGGTCAACTCGTGGCTGGCGATGCCGACGGTCGCCCTGTACGTGACGTGGAAGCAGCTGGGCTTCTTCATCCTGCTCTACCTCGCCGCCCTGCAGAACATCCCGGGGGAGCTGTACGAGTCGGCGGCCGTCGACGGGGCGTCCCGCTGGGGCCAGTTCCGGCACGTGACGGTGCCCGGGGTCCGGCCGGCGACGTTCCTGGTCACCCTGCTGGCGACGATCGCCGGGGCCAACCTGTTCACCGAGCCCTACCTCCTCACGGGCGGCGGCGGGCCGGACGGGGCGTCGTCGTCGCCGGTGTTCATCATCTACCAGAAGGGCATCCTGCAGCAGCGGCCCGACGTGGCGGCCGCCCTCGGCGTCGTCCTCGTCCTCGGCGTGCTCGTGCTCGCCCTGATCCAGCGCCGGTTCCTCGGCCGTGAGGAGGAGTCATGAGCATCCAGCAGCAACCGGTGGCCGGGCCCGTCCCGCCGCCGGGCGACGGGACCCTCGGCGACGGTGACGGCGACACCACCGGCCGCACCGCGGCGGGGCAACGATCCGGGGCCGGTGGCCTGCGGCCCGGCAGCGTCGTGGTGCTGGCCCTCGGCGCCGTCGTCTTCCTGTTCCCCTTCTACTACATGGTGGTCGGCTCCCTGCAGCGGGATCCGGACACGTCCGTCGGCGGCGCGTTCCCCGACCCGTCGAACCTGACGGGCGAGAACTACGGCGCCATCAACGGGTCCATCGACCTGCTCCACGGCGTCGTGAACTCGGGGATCTTCACGGGCGGGGTGATTCTGTGCACCGTGATCTTCGGCGTCCTCGCCGGATACGCGCTCGCCCTGATCCGGTTCCGCGGCCGCGGCTTCGTGTTCGGCATGATGCTGTTCGTCCAGATGATCCCGTTCCAGCTCCTCCTCATTCCGCTGTACGTGATGATCGTGCGGGACTACCGGCTCGGCGACACCTATGTCGGCATGATCGCGCCGTTCGCCATCAACTCCACCGCGGTGTTCATCTTCCGCCAGTACTTCCTCCAGCTGCCCTCCTCGCTGTTCGAGGCGGCGCGGATGGACGGCGCGGGGGAGCTGCGGATCCTGTGGACCATCGCCCTGCCGATGGTCCGGCCGGCCCTGGTCACCGCCATCCTGGTCACCTTCATCGGCCCCTGGAACGAGTTCCTGTGGCCCTTCCTCGTGACCAAGGACGCGTCGATGCAGCCGCTCGCGGTGTCGCTGGCGAACTACATCTCCAACATCTCCTCGGCGACGGCCAACCCGTTCGGGGCGATCCTCGCCGGGGCCTGCGTGCTGGCCGCCCCGGCCATCGCGCTGTTCGTCGTCTTCCAGCGCTACTTCGTCTCGACCGACATCGGCTCGAGCGTGAAGGGGTGAGGTCATGACCGCGATCGATCACGCCGGCCGGCCCGTGAGCACGGACGTGCCCTTCACCCTCGTGCGCTGCGGCACCGTGATGGTGCCCGAGGCCGGCAACCCGCTCGAGGCCGAGGGCGTGCTGAACCCGGCCAGCGGGCGGGACCCGGACGGCCGGCTCTACCTGCTGCCCCGGCTCGTCGCGGCGGGCAACGTCTCCCGGGTGGGGCTGGCGGAGGTCGTGCTGACCGACGGGGTCCCCACCGGGGTGCGGCGCGAGGGTGTGGTCCTCGCGCCCGACGCCGGGTGGGAACGCGGCCTGGCCAACGCGGGCACCGAGGACCCGCGCGTCACCTGGATCCCGGCGCTCGGCCGGCACGTGATGACCTACGTCGCGTATGGGCCACTGGGGCCGCGACTCGCGCTCGCCGTCTCGGAGGACCTGCGGCACTGGGAGCGACTCGGCCCCCTGCTGCTGGACTACCAGGCCGATCTGGACACGGACCTGAACCTGTTCCCCAACAAGGACGCCGTGTTCTTCCCCGAACCGGTGCCCGCGCCGGACGGCGTGCTCTCCTTCGCGCTGCTGCACCGGCCGATGTGGGACCTCGGCTGGATCCGCGACGGCGAGGGGGAGCACCTGCCGGCCGGGGTCACCGATCCCCGGCCGGGCATCTGGATCTCCTACGTCCCGGTCGAGGAGGTGGAGCGGGATCCACGCCACCTGGTCCGGCTCGGCCAGCACCAGCTGGTGGCGATGAGCCAGTACCCGTGGGAGAGCCTGAAGGTCGGGGCCGGACCCGCCCCGATCCGTGTCCCCGAGGGATGGCTGCTGCTGCACCACGGGGTCTCCGGGCACATCGACGGGTCCGCGTTCACCCCGCAGCAGGGGGTGCGGTACGCCGCCGGGGCGATGATCCTCGACCCGGAGGACCCGTCCCGCGTGCTGGCCCGCACGAGCGAGCCGCTGCTCACGCCCGACACCGACGACGAGCGGTCCGGCACCGTGCCGAACGTCGTCTTCCCGACCGCGATCGAGGAGATCGACGGCACGCCCTACGTGTTCTACGGCATGGCCGACGCCCGCATCGGTGTCGCCCGACTCGACCGCACGGCGCCCGCGCCCACGGTCTGACGACCCGACCCGGGTCCCCTGTCACCGATCCGGCCGACCCGGCCCGGCATGTCCGGTCCGGTCCCGGCCGATCTCGGCCCCTTCCTCCCGGCTCCGCCGGGCTGCCCGAGAGGTTCCCGCGATGCGCCCTGCCCCTTCCGGTTCCTGGTCCCGTCCGTCCACCCGATCCCGTCCGTCCCGCCCCTTCCTCCGCTCCCGGCTGATGCGCCTGCTCGCACCGCTCGTCTGCCTCCTCCTGGTGCTGCCGACGGGGGCGGCCACGGCCGCACCCGCCTCCTCCGCCGCTCCGGTGATCCCCGGCGCCGTGCTGGCCGCACCGGGACCGCTGACCAACCTCGCCCACCTGGACTTCCTCCTCGCGGGCGTCCCGTTGCGTCCGGTCCCCGGCCACACCACGTGGCGGATCGCGCAGCAGCCGACCGGGCAGGCCCCGTGGACCTACGCGAACCGGAGGAACGACGGCAGCTTCGAGCGCGTCGGCGGCGGCACGATCGACCCCGTCACCGGGTACTGGAGCCAGGGCGCCTTCAACGCCGACGACATCTCCCGTGCCGCCGTCGTCTACGTCCGGGACTGGCGCCAGAACCATCGCACGTCCAGCCGCGACCGGGCCGTGCAGCTGCTCCGCACCCTGACCTACCTGCAGACCAGCTCCGGTCCGAACGCGGGCAACGTCGTGCTGTGGCAGCAGGCCGACGGGACGCTGACCCCGAGCGCGGAACCGGTCGAGCTGCCCGACCCGTCCGACTCCGCGGAGTCCTACTGGGTGGCGCGCACCGTGTGGGCCCTCGGTGAGGGATACGCCGCTTTCGCCTCGGCCGATCCGGCGTTCGCGTCCTTCCTGCGGGACCGGTTGCACCTCTCGCTCGGGGCCCTCGAACGGCAGTCGCTGGCCCGGTACGGCACCTGGAACGTGTCCGACGGCGCCCGCGTGCCGGCGTGGCTGATCACCGGGGGCGCGGACGCGACGGCGGAGGCGGTCCTCGGGTTGAGCGCCTACCTGGCCGCCGCTCCCACGGACACCCGTGCGTTCCGTGGTCTGGCCCGGTACAGCGAGGGCATCGCCGCCATGGCCGCCGGCGGCCGCGCACAGTGGCCGTTCGGCGCGATCCTGCCGAGTGTCACCACCCGCAGCCTGTGGCACGCCTGGGGCGGGATGGCGCCCGCGGCCCTGGCGCGCGCGTCGACGGCCCTGCACCGGTCCGACCTGCTGGCGACGGCCGTGGCCGACGGCGCCGGCTTCACCGCCCAGCTGCTCGCGGCCGGCGGTGCGGACAACGCCTGGAGCCCCGTGCCCGCCGAGGCGCAGATCGCCTACGGCGTCGACTCGCGGATCGCCTCCCTGCTGGCCACCGCCGACCGCAGCCGGGCGCCCGGACTGGCGGTCCTCGCCGCCGCCTTCGGCGCCTGGTACTTCGGCGCCAACCGTGCCGGGGTGCCGGTGTACGACCGGTCCACGGGCGTCTGCGTCGACGGCATCGAGACCGACGGGCGGCTCAACCGGAACTGCGGCGCCGAGTCCGTGATCCACACGCAGCTGTCCATGCTCGCCCTCGACGCCCATCCGGCCGTCAAGGCGCTCGCGGTGTCCCTGGGCGGTCCGCACAGCACCGACGGGCTGCGGGTGGTCGAGGCCGAGTCGGGCACGCTGAGCGGAACCGCCACCGTGGTCGTCCCGCCGTCGCCGTGGACCGGGGAGGCCAACTGGTCCGGGAAGGCCTGGGTGCGGCTGGGTGTTGGGGGATCGGTCACCATTCCGGTCCCGGCGGCCTCCGGCACCGGCGGGGAGCGCCGCGTGTATGCGGTCGCCGAACGGCGGGAGGGTCCCGCCGGGCAGCTGACGGTGCGGACCGGTGGCGGTCGGCTGCTCGGCAGCATCGCCAACGGGGGCGCGGGCGCGCAGGGCGTCAGCGCCGCGCCGGGCATCCTCGCCCCGTGGGCCCTTCCGGCCACCCTGCGCCCCGGCGACACCACGGTGACGGCCACCGCGACGGGCGAGGGCCGGCTCGACGCCCTCCTGCTGCAGCCGCTCGTCTCCACGGTGACCCTGAGCGGTCCCGCCGGGACGCTCCGGCTGTTCATCAGCGCCGCGACGTCCACCCGCTCGGTGACGGTGCCCGGCTCCGGCCGGGCCGTGGCCGCCCGGTTCGACGACCACGGGCGGTTCGTGGGCGCCGGCATCCCGGCGCGCTCGCGCACGGTCGCGGTCCCGGCCGGCGGCATGACGGCGGTGTGGTCCCCGACCCGCTGAGGCTCTGACCGCTGAGGACCCGACCCGCTGAGGACCTGGCCGCTGGGACGGTCTCGGCCACCGACCGACGCACCGCCGGCTTCCCCCTGTCGGCGGTGCGTCGCTGTGTCCGGACACCGCGGGCGACGCGGTGGACCGGTGACGGGCCGGTGCCGAGCGGGGTGCGTCGCGGCGGTGTCAGCCGTCGGTCAGTTCTGTCGGTGGTGGACGGGATGCTGGTGACAGGCCCCGGGGACAGGGGCGACAGAGACCGAGAACAGACAGACCGAGAACAGACACGAGGGACACGGTGGGGGCCGGTGAAGGAGGTGAGCACCGATGCGCGCATCACTGGTGGGCGGGGGGCTGCTGCTGTCCGCATTCGGCCCGCTGGCCGCGCTCGTCCTGCTGGCCGGATCCCCGCTGCCGGTGGCCTGGTGGAACATGGCCGGCGCCGTCCTGATGCTCGCGGTCACGGCCCTGGCCGGGACCGTCGTGCGGGCAGCCCGGGGCAGCCAGGCGGTACCCCTGCGCTGCGTCGAGGTGCGGCAACGGGACAGCGACCTGCTCAGCCTGCTCGGTGCGCAGATGGTGCCGGTGGTGCTCGCGGTGTTCGCCGGTTCCGACCCCGCCCGGCAGGTGGCGATGGTCCTCTACCTGCTCATCTTCGCCGTCGTCTACGTGCGTGGCCGGCTCTACTACCTCAACCCCGTGCTCGCCCTGGCCGGCTTCCGGATCTGGGAGCTGGAGCTGGAGAACGGCGCCGCCGTCCGGCTGCTCAGCCGCGCCGAGTTCCTACCGCAGCACGGGGTCGTCCGCGCCCACCGGCTCGCCCCGGGGGTCTTCATCGCCTCGCGCCGGGACCGCCCCGGCCGCCCGACCGTCACCCAGGAGGACCGACCGTGACCAGCGCATCGACCCACGCGACGCCGACCACCGGCGCACCGACCCACGCTCCGCCGGCCCGCGCGACGCCGGAGCAGGCGACGCCGGCCGCCGGCCCGCACACCACGACGCCGGACGCCCTCGTCGCCGCCCGCGCGGACCTGGAGGCCCTGTTCACCGAACCGACCCTGAGCACCGCCCTGGTACGCCACAGCCTCACCGAGCCGATCGTGAGCGCAGTGGACTTCACGGTCGGCCTGGCCGAGGACGTGGTCACGGACGTGCAGGCCTACGTGCTGGGCCTGCTCGAGAAGGAACTCGCGCCCTACGACCCGTCGTACCGTCCCGGCAGCCACGAGGTGCTGGTCGACGAGCTCGCCAACGCGCCCGCGCTGGCCGACCTGCACGCCCGGCTGCTCACCGACGACCTGCCGCTGGACCGCGGTGACGCGCCCGAGCCGGTCGTCGCGATGGCGCACGTCCTGACCGGGGCGGACGGGGACCGGGTCGCGGTGTACCGGCTCAAGGGGGAAGGCATCGCGACGCGGCGGGTCCGCGGCGTCCGGGCGCTCCTGCCGCGGGACGGGTACTGGGAGCCGGTGCCGACGGACCGGTTGCTCTACTACTCGCCGCGGTTCGACGCCGCGGTCATCGGTGAGCACGTCCTGTTCACCGCCGTCACGACCCTGGCGCAGCAGCTGCAGGCGCCCGACCGGGCGCAGCGGATGGCCCGCACCACCTTCGCCACGGCGACGGCCGCGGTCGCCATCGAGGGCGTCGACCAGCTCACCGAGGCGGTCTCGACCGAGCCGGCGATGATCGCCAAGATGGCGCAGCTCTCGCGGCTGCTGACCGCCGACCCGGAGTACGCGAGCGCGCTGACCACCCCGAACCTCGTCTCCTTCGTCGACCGGAACCCGCAGTTCGGGGTGGAGACCACGGGGGAGGGGGAGCAGCGCCGGCTCGTGTACGAGGCCGCGCCGCAGACCCGGTTCCTCATCGTCAAGCTCCTCGCCGACGATCTGCTCCGCTCGGACCTGACGGATCGCCGCTACGAGGCCGGGACCAAGCACCGGGTGGCGGACTGAGCAGGGGAGAGCCGGGCCGCACTACGCTGGAGTCACCTCGTGGGGCGCCGGTGGGTGCCCCGCCGCGGCAGTGGCGCCCGGCACACGGCCGGGCCCCAGGGAAGGGAGCGAGCCATGAGCGAGACCCAGAACCAGTCCGGCCAGAACGAGTCCGGCCAGCGCGATCCGGACCCGTCGAACATCCCCGGCCACGAGGACGGCGTCGGCATCGGCGCGACATCCGAGGCGAACACGCACGAGCCGGAGGACGACCGGGAGGCCGCCGAGGCCGCGGCCCGCGAGACCGGCCGTGAACCCGAGCGCGCCGGGCGCACCGACGACGGGCCCGACACGCTCGACGACTGACGACTGACGGCCAGCGGCCTCAGCCGCGCCGGAGCCTCAGCGCGGGTCGGCCGGCCACCGGCCGCACGTCGTGGTGCATCGCGATGGCCTCCTCGTAGTGCCCGATCAGCTGGTCGGAGAGCACCGGCCAGGTGCGGCCCTGCACGGACGCGTGCGCGGCGCGCGCGAACGCGGCCCGCTTGGCGTCGTCGCCGACCAGGTCGAGCACCCGGTCCCGCAGACCCGCCAGGTCCCCGGGCCGGTAGAGCCATCCGGTCCGGGAGGAGTCGACCAGGTCGAGCGGGCCGCCACGTCCCGTCGCCACGACCGGCACCCCCGAGGCCATCGCCTCCTGGATGGTCTGGCAGAAGGTCTCGGACTCGCCGGGGTGGACGAAGACGTCCAGCGACGCCACGATCCGCCCGAGGTCCGCGCCCGAGCGGAAGCCGGCGAACCAGGCGCCGGGCAGCTTCTGGCGCAGCGTGTCCTTCAGCGGTCCGGAGCCGACGACGACGAGCCGCACGCCCGGCGTGTTTGCGAGCACGGCCAGATCCTCGACCTGCTTCTCCGCGGCCAGCCGGCCGACGTAGCCCACCAGCTTCTCGCCATTCGGCGCCAGCTCGGCGCGCAGCTCCTCGTCCCGCCGCCGTGGGCTGAAGCCGGTGGTGTCCACCCCGCGGCGCCACAGCCGGAGCCGGGGGATCCCGTGCTCCACGAGCTGATCGTGGGCGAAGGAGGAGGGGGCCAGCGTCACGGTCGAGGCCCGGTGGATGTCCTGGACCCGCTGCCACAGGCGGGGTTCCAGCCACGGCACCCCGTACCGGGAGGCGTAGGCGGGCACCTCGGTCTGGTAGACGGCCGCGGTCGGGATGCCGAGCTGGTTGGCGGCCTGCACCCCGCGCCAGCCCAGGATGAACGGAGACGCCAGGTGCACGACGTCGGGGGCGAAGTCGGCCAGCAGGCGCCGCACCCGTCCCACCGTCCCCGCCGCGACCCGCACGTTCGGGTACCCGGCCAGCGCGAACGACGGCAGCCGGTGGACGGGGAAGCCGTGCACCCGGGTCGGCCCCTCGTCCTCCATCACCACGGAGGACAGCGGTGCCGGCAGGAATCCGGCCAGCTGGTCGGGTATGTAGGGAGCCACGGTCGCGCCGGACGGCGCCACGACGAGCACGTCGTCGCCGCGTCGGGCGAAGTGCTCCAGCACGTGGAGGAGGGAGTTGGTGACGCCGTTCATGTGAGGCAGGAAGGATTCGGCCACGATCGCGATGCGCACGAGTCCAGCGTCACCGGCGGAGACGACGGGCCGGGCAGGAGCCGGCAACGCGTTCGTGAACGGCCCATGAATCCGCATCGATGGGTGTCGTGGCCGGTCGCCCGGCCACGATCCAGTTCCTCGGCGCACGGCGTTTCCACGGCTCGGCGGCGTTGCCTGCCCGGCTGCGGCGTCCGCTGGTGGGACCATGTACGCGATGAAGATGACACTGGGGCCGCGCGGCCACCGACACCTCCCGATGCCCCTGTGGCTGCAGGGCGCGATCGTGTTCCTCCAGGCCGCCCTGATCACCGCCGTGCTGGTGCTCGTGCCGGTCTTCGCGGCCTGGTTCGCCGGCGGTTTCGCGGACCGCTCCGCCGCCTCGACCGCCCGGCTCGCCGGGCAGGTGTGGCTGCTGCTGCACGGCACCCCGCTGACGGTCTCCGGCGGCGGGACCCCGGGGGTCTTCTCCCTCATCCCGCTGGGTGGCACCCTGATCCCGCTGCTGCTCGCGTGGCGCGGTGGCCGCCGGCTCGCCCGCGCCTCCTACACGGACCAGCTCTGGCAGGGCGCCGTCGGTGCCCTCGCCGTCTATGCGCTCGCGGGCATGGGCACGGCCTACATCTGCTCCACCCCGGAGGTCGCCGTGCCGACCCCGCTCGGCGCGCTCGTCCCCCTGGTCCCCGTCGCGATCGGCCTGGTCGCCGGTGCCCGGCAGGAGGCCGGCTCCTGGGCCCGGTTGATCGGAGTCGACGCGGCCGACTGGATCGCGCGCAGCAGCCAGCGCTCCCGCTGGGCCGGCTCCTACCTGTGGTCCGTGGCGCGGGCCGGCACCCTCGCCGTCCTGGCGACGCTCGCCGCGTCCGCCGTCCTGCTGACGGTGATGCTCGCGGTGCACTGGGCGGACATCATCACCATCGTCGAGGCCCTCCACCCGGGCGCGGTCGGGGCCGCCGCCCTCACCGTCGGCCAGCTGTGCCTGCTGCCCAACCTCGTCGTCTGGACCGCGTCCTACACCTCCGGTGCCGGTTTCGCGCTCGGCGCCGGCACCACGGTCAGCCCGTTCGCCACCGACCTCGGCCCCATGCCCGCCGTCCCCGTCCTGGGTGCGGTGCCGACGTCGACCCCGATCTTCGCCCTGCTCACCCTGCTCATCCCGGTGGTCGCCGGGATGCTCGCGGGCTGGTGGTTCCTGCGCGAGGCGGAGAACCACTTCGACGACTGGCTGGCCCTGCGGATCCGGGTGCGCTGGCTCTCCGCGACGCTCTCGACCCTGGCCCTCGGGGTGGCCGCCGGTGTCGTCGCCGGGCTGTTGATGGGCCTGGCCGCCTGGCTCTCCGGCGGCGGGATCGGCCTCGGCCGGCTCACCGACCTGGGGCCCCACGTCGCCCTCACGGCCGCCCTCACGGCCGCCGAGGTGGCCGTCGGTGTCGTCCTCGGCTACGTCGTCGGCCCGTGGCTCGAGCGCCAGCCGCCGATCGAGGACCTGCCGGCGCGCGAACCGGTCTCCGCGACGGTCGACGTCGAGGACCTGCAGCCCACGTCCTGAACACGGAGCTCAGGTACACCGCGCTCGTGACAGCGCTGCGGTCCCCGTCGACCTGTGGCGCCGACCCGGGCCGGCGGACCGTCGTCCGGGCGAACTCCTAGACTGGCCCCATGCGTCTGCTCGTCATGGTCTCCGGGTCCGGCACCGGGCTGCAGTCCGTCCTCGACGCGGTCGCCGCGGGCTCGCTGCCGCTGACGGTCGTCGCGGTCGGCAGCGACGTCCCCGGCTGCTCGGGCCTGGACCGGGCCGCCCGTGCCGGTGTCCCCACCTTCACCGTCGCCCGGAACGCCTTCGCCGACCGGGCCGCCTGGAACGACGCCCTCGAGGCGGCCATCGCCGAGCACGAGCCGGACCTCGTGCTGTTCGCCGGATTCATGCGTATCGTCGGGCCCGGCGTCGTGCGCCGCTTCCGCATCATCAACACGCACCCCGCCCTGCTGCCGGCCTTCCCGGGGGCCCACGGCGTGCGGGACGCGCTCGCGTACGGGGCGAAGGTCACCGGCGTGACCGTGCACCTGGTCGACGACGGCGTCGACACCGGCCCCATCCTGGCCCAGCGCGCCGTGGACATCGCCCCGGGCGAGGGCGAGGAGTCGTTGCACGAGCGCCTGAAGGCGGTCGAGCACCGGCTGCTCGTCGAGGTGCTCGCCGAGCTGGCCACCGGGCACGCCGACGCGTCGCCCGCGGAGACCGCGACCGGACCCGCCGACGTCTCCGTCCGCTGAGGGCCCGACCGTGAGCGACGACGGCCCGGAGCCGGCCCGTGCCCGCCGCCCCGCACGACCCTGAAGGAGAACCAGCATGAAGATCGTCGCGGTCGACGTCGTCGTCACCAGCCCGACCCGCAACTTCGTCACCCTCAAGGTGACGACGGACGAGGGGGTGACCGGTCTCGGGGATGCCACCCTGAACGGCCGTGAACTCTCCGTCGCCGCGTACCTGAAGGAGCACGTCGTCCCGCTGCTGCTGAACCGGGACCCGGCGAACATCGAGGACACCTGGCAGTTCCTCTACCGGTCCGGCTACTGGCGGCGCGGGCCGGTGACGATGGCCGCGATCGCCGCCGTCGACATGGCCCTGTGGGACATCAAGGGCAAGGTCGCCGGCATGCCCGTCTACCAGCTCCTCGGCGGTGCCTCCCGCCGCGGCCTGTCCACCTACGGCCACGCCTCCGGCCGGGACCTGCCCGAGCTGTTCGACTCCATCCGGCACGAGAAGGAGCACGGCTTCTCCGCGATCCGGGTGCAGACGTCCGTGCCCGGCATCACGGCGCTCTACGGGGTGGCCGCCCAGACGCAGGCCTCCGGCGAGCGGTACGACTACGAACCCGCCCAGCGCACCGCTCTGCCGGTCGAGGAGGACTGGGACACCCGGGCCTACCTGCGGCACCTCCCCGGCGTGTTCGAGGCGGTGCGCCACGAGTTCGGTCCCGACCTCGCCCTGCTGCACGACGGGCACCACCGGATGACGCCGCTGCAGGCCGCGAGGCTCGGCAAGGACCTGGAGCCCTACGACCTGTTCTGGCTGGAGGACTGCACCCCGGCGGAGAACCAGGAGGCGCTGCGTCTCGTCCGGCAGCACACGACGACGCCGCTGGCCATCGGCGAGGTCTTCAACTCCATCTACGACATCAAGGACCTGATCACCGAGCAGCTGATCGACTACGTCCGGTGCGCCTCCACCCACTTCGGCGGCATCAGCCCGCTGAAGAAGGTGATGGACTTCGCCGCCGTCTACCAGGTCAAGTCCGGCTTCCACGGTCCCACCGACGTCTCCCCGGTCGGCCTGGCCGCGCAGATGCACGTGGGCATGGCGATCCACAACTTCGGGCTGCAGGAGTACATGGAGCACTCGGAGAGGACGAACGCCGTCTTCGAGCAGTCGCTGACCTTCGTCGACGGTCTGCTGCACCCGGGCGATCAGCCCGGTCTCGGCGTCGAGCTGAACGAGGAGGAGGCCGCGAAGTACGCGTACCAACCGGCCTACCTGCCCTACAACCGGCTCGCCGACGGCACGGTGCACGACTGGTGAGCGGCACCGATTCCGCCCCGGCCGGCGGGCACACGGCCGTACCACGCGTCGTGGTGATGGGCGTGTCCGGGTCCGGCAAGACGACCATCGGCGCGCTGATCGCCGACGAGCTCGGCGTCCCGTTCGTCGACGGCGACGCCCTGCACCCGATCGAGAACGTCCGGAAGATGGCCGCGGGGACACCGCTGACCGACGAGGACCGCTGGCCGTGGCTGCGCCGGGCGGGGGAGGAGCTGGTGGAGGCCGGCGACGGCCTCGTCGTCGCCTGTTCGGCGCTGAAGGTGGTCTACCGCACGGCCATCGCCGCCGAGGCGCCCGGCACGGTGTTCGTGCACCTGGCCGGCACGGTCGAGGTGCTGCAGGAGCGGATGGAGGGCCGCAGCGACCACTTCATGCCGCCGAGCCTGCTCCGCTCCCAGCTGGCGACGCTCGAACCGCTCGGCGCCGAGGAACCCGGCTTCGTGCTCGACATCGCCCAGCCGGTGGACGGCCTGGTGCGGCAGGCGGTGGCCGGCGTGCGCGCCCGGCTCTGAGACCATCCGCTCTGACGGCGCCCCGCGAACTGCACTCGTATCGACAGCGACGACGGCGGCCCCGGGAATCACGCGATTCCCGGGGCCGCCGTCGTTCGTCGACCGGAAGTGTCAGTGCTCCAGCGTCGCCAGCTCGCGTCCGCGGGTCTCGGGCGCCCACACCGCCATGATGACGACGGCGACGACGACGAGCGCGCCGGTGACGGCGAACGTCAGCGGCAGTCCGAGGACCGGCCACAGCAGCGACCCGAAGATCAGCGGGACCAGCCCGGCGCCGACCCGCGACGCCGTCGACGCCCAGCCGAAGCCGGAGCCGCGCAGCTGCGTCGGGTAGAGCTCGGAGACGTAGGTGTAGAGCACCGGAATGGCGACCTGGACGATGAAGCCGAAGAACAGCAGCATCGCGTTGGCGGCGACCGGGGCATCGGCGTCGAGGAACAGGGCGAACACCACCAGGCTGAGGGCCGACAGCGGGCCCGCGACCGCGAGCATCCACTTCCGGCCGAGCCGCTCGACGAGGGCGGCCGCGACGAGCGCACCGACCAGGCCGATCGCCGTCATGCCCGCCGTGCGCAGGAAGGCGCTGGACTCGGGGTAGCCGGCCTTGACCAGGATGGACGGCATCCACGTCAGCGCGCCGTAGTAGACGAGCAGGATGGTGACGAACAGGCTCCACGCCGTCAGGGTGATCTTCCAGTCGAACCGCCACAGCAGGCCGACCTGCTTCGTGAGCGACCCGATCGCGAGCCTGGGCGCCTCCTCCGGGTCCGGCAGCCGCCACGGGCCGACGGTCGCGCCGGTGCGGGCGATCAGGCCGTCGATGACCCGCTTCGCCTCGTCCCGCCGGCCCTTGCTGACGAGGAACAGCGGCGACTCCGGCACGCCGGTGCGCACCCAGAAGACGAGCAGCGCCGGGATGATCATGACGAACATGAGCGGACGCCAGTCGTGGACCACGGCGACGAGCGCGGCGGAGACGACGCCGCACAGGGTCGCGCCGATCGGCCACCAGCCGTCCATGGCGGTCAGGACCCGGCCGCGTTGCCGGCGCGGGGTGAACTCGCCGACGAGGGCGTAGTCGACGGGGATGCAGCCGCCGAGCCCGAAGCCGGCGATGAACCGGAACACGCAGAACCAGAGCAGGTCGGGGGAGAGGGCGCCGAACAGCGTGAACACCGAGAAGATGAGCAGGGTCAGGGTGAACGCGCGCTTCCGGCCCACGGCGTCGGCGATCCCGCCCCACGCGAAGGCGCCGACGGCCATGCCGATGAGGTTGGCGGTGCCGACCCACGCGGCCTGACCCGGCGTGAGGTGCCAGTCGGCCGAGAGCAGCGGGATGAGGAAGCCGTTCAGGGTGACGTCCCAGGCGTCGAACATGAAGCCGAGGCCGCCGATGAGGAAGATCTTGCCCTGGACGCCCCAGCGCCAGGGAAGGTCCTGGACGACGGCGTCGCCCGCGGGGAGCGGGGCATTCTGGGTATGGGTAGGACTGGTCACGGTGGACCTCTTTCCTGGCGTGATTCCCGCGACGAGCGGGTGACCTCCGACCGGGATAGCATGCTGCGTCACCACGGGCCGCCGGAAGTGGACATCACTGTAGCGCATGTCCGGCGTGTTGTGCGCCACTCTCGCCTACGCTCTGATCATGACCGACGACGCGGGGGACGCCGATCGGCCGGCCGACGAGCCGGCACCCATCTCCGGAGGCACGACCGGCCGACACCGGTGGCCGTGGTCCCGGCTCGTGACCGCGCTCGTGGGCCTCGGCCTGCTCGTGGCGGGGATCGTGACGATGGTCGTGGCGAATGTGGCAGCGACCACGGGTACCGGGCCGCGTCGCTATGCCGAGTACGCGGTGTCCGACGAGCCCGCCGTCCTCTACTCCGGCTCCTCCGAGCCGCTGCAGCCCGGTGACTGGCTGCCGGGGTCCGGACCTGCCGACCTGGTCGGACCCCTGCTGGTCGTCGTGGGCGCCGTCGTCCTGGTGTTCACCTTCGGCTGGACACTGGCGCAGCATGCCGTCGCAGCGAGGGCGCGACCCGTACGGGAACTGCTCGCCGGCGCGGGCATCGGCTTCGTGCTCGTCGTCGCAGGTCTCGCCGTCGGTCTGCTGGCGGCCCCGCAGCGCACGTTCGGATGGTTCGCCTACGCGCCTCTGTCCAACGAGTACTTCGCCCCGGCTGTGCCGGAGGCGCCAGTCCTGTTCTCCCTCGCCCTGGTCACCGCGGGCCTCGGTGTCATCGTCGTCACCTGCGGCTGGTGGTTCGGCTGGATCGTCGGCACGGGCGCTGGGCGGCGTCACCCCCGCCGTCCCCGGACTCCCGGGTCCGACGCCGGTATCGCCTGAACCGGTCCCTCAGCCGTTGACGTGGTCGGCGTCGCGGCCGAGGTCGTCCTCGGGGCGGACGATCAGCGCCTCCACCTCGTCCGACCGGACGATCGCGGTGATCGCCTCCGCCGAGCCGGCCACCACGGTGCTGTCGACATCGATCTCACTGCCGATGCACCACGCCCGATCCGCCGGCCACACCAGCGCAGGCATCGGGCCGCCGTGTCCGATCCAGCCCGGTCCGGTCGTCCATCCCAGCCCTGCCCGCTCGGGCCAGGTCGGGTCGGCGAGCTCGTCGACCGTGGTGGTCAGCAGGACGTACTCCCGGTTCGGCAGCTCCAGCAGTCCACGTCGACGGCGCACGGCGCTCGCTACGGCGGGATCCAGCGCCTCCTCGCGCTCGCGGCGGGCCTCCTCCTCCGCCCGCAGCCGCTCGCGGCGGGAGACGCCCAGGGGGAAGTAGAGCGCGATGTTCCTGCTCCCCGCGTTCAGCTCGCCCCAGCCGACCCAGACGGCGATGGTCAGATCGTCCGGCGTCGTCGTCGGCAGCAATCGGACCAGGGCGGCGAGCTGTTCCGGCGGCAGGTGGCCCTCGCGCGTCTGGCCGACGCTGCGGCCGTCGGGCAGGGTGGCGAAACCGTCGGCGTTGCCGGTGATGGCCGCCCACTGGGCCGTGGCGTGCATGGTCGCTCCGAGCGCCTCGGCCGTCCGCGCCCAGGTCCACCGCTCCTCGGCATAGCGCGGAGCGTCAGCCAGCTCGCCGGCCAGCTCCTCGGGCAGTCCGGGGATCGGGGGCATCGCGGCGATCTCGTCCGGGTCGGTGATCATCCGTGACACCGGGACCGGGTGGAACACCCGCGCGTACCGCTCGAAGCCGTCCGGCACGGCCACCGTCACCGTCGAGCCCCAGTGCGTCCGCTCGCGGATCCAGGCCCCGCGCGCGATGTCGTCCGTCCACTCCATGCGCTCAGCGTCCCACGGGCGAAGCGGATCTCGTCCGGACACCCACGACCGCCCCACGAGGTCCCGACCAACGGCCACGACGAGTGGTGCGGATGGGATCGGTGCGACGACGGATCGACCACATCCGCCCCACGTGTCACACCCGCTGTGGCGGTCGGTCGGCCGGCCCGGTCGGCGGGGCCGCCTCGAGGCCGGGGCCCGTCGTCATCGACGTGCTCCCGCCCCTGCCCGGTGTCTAGGCTGAGGTCGAACCCACTCCCGACCGACCGGAGTCCACTCCCGTGAGCCTGCAGCAGCTCGACCGTGTTCCCTTCCACCGCGCCCTCATCTCGGTCTACGACAAGACCGGGCTGCCCGAACTGGCCGTGGGCCTGCACGCCGCGGGTGTCAGCATCGTCTCGACGGGGTCGACCGCGAAGGCCATCGCCGCGGCCGGCGTGCCCGTCACCGAGGTCGCCGACGTCACCGGTTTCCCCGAGACCCTCGACGGGCGGGTCAAGACGCTGCACCCCCGCGTGCACGCCGGCATCCTCGCGGACCGCCGCCGTCCCGAACACGTCGCCCAGCTGCACGAGCTGGAGGTCGAGCCGTTCGACCTGGTGATCGTCAACCTCTACCCGTTCGTCGACACCGTCGCCTCGGGCGCGGAGGCGGACGAGATCGTCGAGCAGATCGACATCGGCGGCCCCTCGATGGTGCGCGCTGCCGCGAAGAACCACGCGAGCGTCGCCGTGGTCGTGGACCCGTCCGGATACCCCGAGGTGGTCCGTGCGGCGGAGGCCGGCGGCTTCGACCTGGCCGCGCGCCGCCGGCTCGCGGCCCGCGCCTTCGCCCACACCGCCAGCTACGACAACGCCGTCGCCACCTGGACCGCCGGGCAGTTCCTCGACGAGGACGAGAACGGGACGGTCAGCTGGCCCGCCTACGCGGGGCTCGCCTTGGAGCGCTCCGAGGTGCTGCGCTACGGGGAGAACCCGCACCAGCAGGCCGCCCTGTACGCGGACAAGGCCGCCCCCGCCGGCATCGCCCAGGCCGACCAGCTGCACGGCAAGGCGATGAGCTACAACAACTTCGTCGACGCGGACGCCGCCCTGCGCGCCGCCTTCGACTTCGACGAGCCGGCGGTCGCGATCATCAAGCACGCCAACCCGTGTGGCATCGCCGTCGGCAGCCCCGACGCCGAGGACCCGATCGCCGACGCCCACCGCAAGGCCCACGCCTGCGACCCCGTCTCCGCCTACGGCGGGGTGGTCGCGGCCAACCGGGTGGTCACCGAGGCCATGGCGGCCACGCTGAAGGACATCTTCACCGAGGTCGTCATCGCGCCCGGCTTCGAGCCGGCGGCCCTGACGATCCTCACCGCGAAGAAGAACATCCGTCTCCTCGCCCTGCCCGAGGGCTTCGGCCGCTACCCGGCCGAGATCCGCCAGGTCTCCGGCGGCGTGCTCGTGCAGGTGACCGACCGGCTCGACGCCGAGGGCGACGACCCCGCCACCTGGACCCTGGTCGCGGGGGAGCCGGCCGACGAGAAGACCCTCGCCGACCTCTCCTTCGCCTGGCGGGCCTGCCGGGCCGCGAAGTCCAACGCGATCCTGCTCGCCCGCGACGGCGCGAGCATCGGGGTCGGCATGGGCCAGGTCAACCGCGTGGACTCGTGCAAGCTGGCCATCGAGCGGGCCCGCGAGCTCGCCCCCGAGGGGCCCGACGGCGCCCGCGTCGACCGGGTGACCGGTTCCGTGGCCGCGTCGGACGCGTTCTTCCCGTTCGCCGACGGCGCGCAGATCCTCTTCGACGCCGGCGTCTCCGCCGTCGTCCAGCCCGGGGGCTCCATCCGCGACGACGAGGTGATCGCCGCCGCGAACGCCGCCGGCGTGACCATGTACGTCACCGGGGCCCGGCACTTCTTCCACTGACCGGCCAGCTACCGCCCAGCCACCGGCCGCCCACCCACCCGCGACCCGCCGCGAACCCCGTCGGGTAGCATCGAACAGGCTGCATGCCAGCCATCCACCGCCCATCCACGCGAGGGAGATGCCTCTTCATGTCCACGATCATCTACACCCACACGGACGAGGCGCCGATGCTCGCCACGCACTCGTTCCTGCCGATCATCGAGGCGTTCGCCTCCACGGTGGGGGTGGACGTGGAGACCCGGGACATCTCCCTGTCCGGTCGCATCATCGCCGCCTTCGGCGAGCACCTGACCGAGGACCAGCGGACCGCGGACGCGCTCGCCGAGCTCGGTGACCTGGCGAAGACGCCCCAGGCCAACATCATCAAGCTGCCCAACATCAGCGCCTCCGTGCCGCAGCTGAAGGCCGCGATCGCCGAGCTGCACAGCCAGGGCTACGCCGTCCCGGGCTACCCGGACGAGCCGGCCTCGGACGAGGAGCGGGAGATCCGCGCCCGGTACGACAAGATCAAGGGCTCCGCGGTCAACCCCGTGCTGCGCGAGGGCAACTCCGACCGGCGTGCCCCGCTCTCGGTGAAGAACTACGCCCGCAAGAACCCGCACCGCATGGGCGTGTGGAGCTCCGAGTCGAAGACCAACGTCGCGACCATGGGCGAGAACGACTTCCGCTCCAACGAGCAGTCCGTCGTGATGGACGACGCGGACACCCTGTCCATCGTCTTCGTGGCCGCCGACGGCACCGAGCGCGTGCTCAAGGAGGTACCCGTCCTCGCCGGTGAGGTGGTCGACGGCACCGTCATGCGCGCCGCCGCGCTCGATGCCTTCCTCGCCGCCCAGGTGCAGCGCGCGAAGGACGAGGGCGTGCTGTTCTCCGTGCACCTGAAGGCCACGATGATGAAGGTCTCCGACCCCATCCTGTTCGGCCACACCGTGCGCGCCTACTTCTCCGAGCTGTTCGAGACCTACGGCCAGGACCTCGCCGCGGCGGGCCTGAGCGCCAACAACGGCCTCGCCTCGATCCTCTCGGGCCTGGACGACCTGCCCGACGACGTCAAGGAGGGCGTCGAGGCGCTCATCCAGAAGGGCCTCGAGGAGGGCCCGCGGCTGGCCATGGTCGACTCGGATCGCGGCATCACCAACCTGCACGTGCCCTCCGACGTCATCGTCGACGCGTCGATGCCGGCCATGATCCGCAGCTCCGGCCACATGTGGGGCCCGGACGGCGAGGAGGCCGACACCCTCGCGGTGCTGCCGGACAGCTCCTACTCCGGCGTCTACCAGGCCGTCATCGACGACTGCCGCGCCAACGGGGCCTACGACCCGGTCACCATGGGCACCGTGCCGAACGTCGGCCTGATGGCCCAGGCCGCCGAGGAGTACGGCAGCCACGACAAGACGTTCGAGATCACCGAGCCCGGCACCATGAAGATCGTCGGCTCCGCCGGCACCGCGCTGATCGAGCACGCCGTCGAGCCCGGCGACGTGTGGCGCGCCTGCCAGACCAAGGACGTGCCGATCCAGGACTGGGTCAAGCTCGCCGTCACCCGCGCCCGCGCCTCCGAGACGCCGGCCGTGTTCTGGCTCGACGAGACCCGCGCCCACGACCGCAACCTGATCGCGAAGGTCCACCAGTACCTCGCCGAACACGACACCGAGGGTCTACAGCTGGAGATCCTCGCCCCGGTCGAGGCCACCGCGTTCACCCTGGAGCGCATCCGCAAGGGCGAGGACACCATCTCGGTGACCGGCAACGTGCTGCGCGACTACCTGACCGATCTGTTCCCGATCCTCGAGCTCGGCACTAGCGCCAAGATGCTCTCGATCGTGCCGCTGATCAACGGTGGCGGCCTGTTCGAGACCGGCGCCGGCGGGTCTGCCCCGAAGCACGTCCAGCAGCTGGTCAAGGAGAACCACCTGCGCTGGGACAGCCTCGGCGAGTTCCTCGCCCTGGCCGTCAGCTTCGAGCACCTGGCCACGACCACCGGCAACGCGCGGGCCCAGGTCCTCGCGGACACCCTGGACCGGGCCACGGGCACCTTCCTGCTCGAGAACAAGTCCCCGAGCCGCAAGGTCAACGAGATCGACAACCGCGGCAGCCACTTCTACCTCGCGCTCTACTGGGCGCAGGAGCTGGCGCAGCAGGACGCCGACGCCGAGCTCGCCGCCGCGTTCACGGACGTCGCCGCGGCCCTGAAGGAGAACGAGCAGACCATCAGCGACGAGCTGCTCGCCGTCCAGGGTTCCCCGGTGGATCTCGGCGGGTACTTCCGGCCGAGCGAGGAGAAGGCGTTCTCCGTGATGCGCCCCTCGGCCACCCTCAACGGCATCCTCGAGGCGCTGACCACGCGCTGACGGTCACGCTCGACCGCTGACGCGCCAGCTGCCGATCCGGCCGGCCGTCCCAGCGGGCCCCGTCCCTCCCGGGCGGGGCCTGCTGGCGTAGCGTGAGGCCGTGACCACCTTCTCCCTCGTGCGGCACGGCCGCACCCCCTGGCAGGACGAGAACCGCTACGCCGGGGTCTCCGACATCGCGCTCACCGACACCGGGCGGGCGCAGGCCCGGGCGCTGGCGGCCTGGGCGACCCGTCGCCCGGACGGCGAGGCGTTCTCCGGCGTCTGGTCCTCGACCCTGCAGCGGGCGATCGACACGGCCACTCCGGCCGCCGAGGCGCTGGGCCTGACGCTCGGCACCGATCCCCGGCTCGGCGAGGTCGACTTCGGGGAGGGCGAGGGGATGACCCGCGCGGAGATGGACGAGCGGTTCCCCGACGCCGCCGCCGCCCACTTCTCCCATCCCGGCGTGATCCCACTGCCCGGTGGCGAGCCGGGGTCGACCGCCATCGCACGCGGTTCCGACGCGCTGCGCGAGATCGAGGCCGCCCACCCGGACGGCCACGTGCTCGTGGTCAGCCACGGCACCCTGATCCGGCTGTTGCTGTGTGCGCTGCTGTGGATCGACATCGACCGCTACCGCACCGTGTTCCCCGCCATCACCAACGGGTCGGTCACGACGGTGCGGTTCGAGGGCCACCGGGCCGAGCTGCTGGACCTGAACGTGGTGCCTCCGGCGGCTGGATGAGGCCGGGGAATCCGGTGTGAGCAGCGCAACACCGGTCGTCCGCCACGCAACACCGTGGAAATGTGAGGTTCACCACCGCGGCACCGATTTATGTGTAGTCTCAACCACACATATCGGGTGCAGCCACCGTTCGGAACGGCTGCCGATTCGTCGTGAGAGGCGGAATCACCATGGCGTCGAGGAAGACCTTGACCACTCTGGCTGCGGGGGCAGCCATTGCGCTGGCGCTGGCCAGCTGCGCCAATCCGGGTGCCGGAAGCGGGGGCGCTTCGGGCGGTTCCAGTGACGCCGGCGGCGGCAGCGGGCGGGTCAACCTGCCGGCCATCAGCTCCATCGACACCCCGAAGGACGCCGTCCTGCCCAAGGGCGACGGCAAGGCGACCTGTGACGCCGGCACGACGCTCGCGTACGTGGGCGCGCAGACCGGCCCCAACGCCCAGCTCGGCGTGAACATCTACAACGGTGTGCAGCTGGCCATCAACGAGCACAACGCGGCCAACCCGAACTGCCAGGTGCAGTTCAAGAAGTTCGACACCGAGGGTGACCCGAACAAGGCCACCGGCCCGGTCACCCAGGCCGTGAGCGAGAGCAGCATCGTCGGCGTCGTCGGCCTCCCGTTCTCGGGCGAGTCCAAGGCGACGGGCAACATCTTCGAGCAGAAGGGCCTCGTGCACATCACGCCCGCGGCCACCAACCCGACGCTGACCACCAACGGCTGGAAGACCTTCTTCCGTGGCCTCGGCAACGACGCCGTCCAGGGCCCGGCCGCGGCGACCTTCCTCACCGGCAAGCTGCAGGCCAAGAAGGTCTACGTCGTCCAGGACGACTCGGACTACGGCATCGGCCTGGGCGAGTCCACCTCGAAGGCGCTCGGCAGCGCCGTCGTCGGCACCGACAAGGTGACCACCGGCCAGAAGGACTTCTCGGCCGTGATCTCCAAGATCGTCAACGCCAAGCCGGACGCGGTGTTCTACTCCGGTTACTACGCCGAGGGTGCCCCGTTCCAGCAGCAGCTGTCGGGCAAGGGCTACACCGGTGTCTTCCTCGGCCCGGACGGCCTGAAGGACGACCAGTTCATCAAGCAGGCCGGCGACGCCTCCGACGGCGCCTACTTCACCTGCCCCTGCATCCCCGGTGAGCTGATCTCCAGCTTCGCCGACGGATACAAGAAGGTCAGCAACGGCGCCGAGCCGGGCACCTACTCGATCGAGGGCTACGACGCCGCGACCGTGCTGCTCTCCGGGATCGACGCCGGCAAGAACACCCGCCCGGCGCTGCTGGACTGGGTGAAGTCCTACGACAAGGACGGCCTGTCCAAGCACTACCAGTGGGATGACAAGGGCGAGCTCGCCAAGCCGGACGTCTTCGGCTACAAGGTCGAGGGCGGCAAGATCGTCCCGGTCGGCAAGATCGGCTGACACCCGTGACCCTGGTGCCGCGGGGACAGCGCCTGGCGCTGACCCCGCGGCACCGCTGCGTGCGGACCGCTGTTCCGCTGCCCGTTCCCGTCCTCCTCAAAGGATGTCCATGCTCGCAACCCTGACCGCTGTGCTGCCCATGGCCAGCGACTGGATCAACTTCGACGTCGACACGCTGGTCCAGAACTTCTGGCCCGCGACGTTCGACGGCCTGACCTTCGGCGCCATCTACGCCCTCGTGGCTCTCGGGTACACGCTCGTCTACGGCGTGCTGAACCTGATCAACTTCGCCCACTCCGAGGTGTTCATCGTCGGCTGCTACGCCATCGTGTTCACCCTGACGCTGGGCTTCGGCTTCGGCCCCTCCATTCCCCGCCTGGGTTTCTGGGCGATCGTCATCAATCTGTTCATCGCGGTCGTGGTCGCCATGGTGGCCTCGGCGATCACCGCGTTCCTGCTCGAACGCGTCGCCTACGGGCCGCTGCGCAAGCGCAACGCCCCGCGGCTGGTCTTCTTGATCACCGCGATCGGCATGTCCTTCGTCATCCAGTACATCTTCTTCATCTGGCGTGGCCCGTCGGCCGAGCCCGCGGTGATCATGTTCCGGCCGACGCCGGTGTTCGACGTGTTCGGCACCATCATCGACAGCCAGCAGATCGTCATCATCGTGGCCGCCGTGCTCATGATGGTCGTGGTCGACCAGTTCATCTCCCGGTCCAAGACCGGCCGCGGCATCCGCGCCGTCGCCCAGAGCCCGGACACCGCGACCCTGATGGGCGTGAACAAGGAACGCATCATCGTCACCACGTTCATCATCGGCGGCGTGCTCGCCGGGGTGGCCGCCCTGTTCTACGTCATGAAGGTGCCCTCCGGCGTCCAGTACAACGGTGGCTTCATCCTCGGCATCAAGGCGTTCGCCGCCGCGGTGCTCGGTGGTATCGGCAACGTGCGCGGTGCGCTGCTGGGTGGCCTGCTGATCGGCCTGATCGGCAACTACGGGCAGCTGCTGCTCGGTGACTCCCAGTGGACGGACGTCGTCGCCTTCGTCGTCCTCGTCCTCGTGCTGCTGGTCCGGCCGTCGGGCATCCTCGGTCAGACTCTCGGAAGGAGCAAGGCATGAGCATGGCCAGCAAGACCCCGATGCCCTCGGCCGAGGCCGCCAAGGACGCCGTCGACCGCGAGACCGGTGGACGTCGTGACCTGTTCGCCCCGCTGCGGACCCGCTGGGCGCAGCTGTCCCGGCAGCAGCAGTGGGCCTGGATGCTCGTCGTCCTCGCGGCCGCGTACGCGCTGCCGCTGCTGAACCCGCCGCTGATCTCCACCGAGCCGGGCACCAACTTCGCCCTCGCCTGCACCGAGATGGCTCGCTACGCGCTCGTCGCGGTCGGCCTGAACATCGTGGTCGGCTACGCCGGTCTGCTGGACCTGGGCTACGTCGCGTTCTTCGCGGTCGGCGCCTACGTCGCGGCGATGCTGACCAGCCCGGACTCGCCCTACGTCAAGATCCCGTACCTGTGGACGCTCCCGATCGCGATCGCCGTCGCCATGTGCTTCGGCGTCATCCTCGGGGTGCCCACCCTGCGCCTGCGCGGTGACTACCTCGCCATCGTGACCCTCGGGTTCGGCGAGATCATCCGCATCCTGGCGACCATCATCCCGGCCGCCAAGGGCCAGGTCGGCTTCCAGAACGTCGGGGCGCCCCCGGGCACCCAGGCCGACGGGACACCGCTGTTCTCCAACTCGAACGGCGTGCCCTGGTACTGGCTGATCCTGACGATCCTGATCCTCATCATGATCCTGGCCGGCAACCTGGAACGGTCCCGCGTGGGCCGGGCCTGGGTCGCCATCCGCGAGGACGAGGACGCCGCCGAGGCGATGGGCGTGCCCACCTTCAAGTACAAGGTGTACTCGTTCGCCCTCGGCGCCGGCGTGGGCGGTCTCTCCGGCTCACTGTTCGCCGGACAGATCGGGTTCGTGAACAACCAGCGGTTCGACGTGCAGACCTCCATCCTGTTCCTCGCCGCCGTCGTCATCGGCGGTACGGGCAACAAGGTGGGCGCCGTGATCGGTGGGGCGCTGGTGGCCTACCTGCCCCTGCGCTTCGTCGAGATCGCGAACTACAAGTTCTTCATCTTCGGCGTGCTCCTCGTGCTGATCATGATCTTCCGGTCGAAGGGCCTGCTCGGGGCCCGGCAGCATCTGCTGACCTACTCCCGGCAGGCGTACGGCCGGGTCGTCGCCGCGGCACGGAAGGGCGGCGTGCTGCCTCCCCGGCGCAGCGAGACCGGCATCATCCCCGCGGTGAGCACGTCGGAACGGACCAGGCAGAAGGGAGACCGGGCATGAGCCACGTGGCCGGCGGCGAGCCGCCGCACCAGCCCGAGCCGGAGCGCCGGACGACGACCGGCGGCACGGCCGCGAGCGACAGTACGGCCGCGAGCGACAGTACGGCCGCGAGCGACGGCACGTCCGCGAGCGACGGCGCTACGGCGTCGGCGGTGCCGGCGGGCACCGAGTCGGGCGCACGGCCGTCCACCGAGTCCGGTGGGCAGCACGTCGAGACGGCCGAGCCGCCCATCACGGGCGACACGGCCCGGCAGGAGGCGGTCCGGGCGCTGCGCGCCAACCCGGCCGTCGACACCGGGGTGCTGCGCGAGGCGGACCTCGACCCGGAGGTCGTCGAGGCCGTCGTCCCGGACCGCGACATCAACGCGCGGATCGGGGAGACCCTGGTCGAACTGCGGAACCTGACGATGACCTTCGGCGGGCTCACCGCCGTGGACAACGTCTCGTTCGACATCAAGCGCGGCGAGATCCTCGGCCTGATCGGGCCCAACGGCGCCGGGAAGACGACGTGCTTCAACGCCATGACCGGCGTGTACAAGCCGAGCGGCGGCGACGTCCTCCTCGAGGGCAAGCGGCTCAACGGCATGGCGCAGCACAAGATCACCCGCGCCGGGATCGCCCGCACGTTCCAGAACATCCGCCTGTTCGGGGAGATGACGGCGCTCGAGAACGTCGTCGTCGGCCTGGACGCGCGGCACCGCACGAGCGTGTTCGGGGCCCTGACCCGGCTGCCGCGGCACTTCCGTGAGGAGAAGAGCGCCATCGACCACGGCATGGCGCTGCTCGACTTCGTGGGCATCGCCGATCAGGCGGGCCGGCTGTCGCGGCACCTGCCGTACGGCTACCAGCGCCGCCTCGAGATCGCCCGCGCGCTGGCGACGGAGCCGAAGCTGCTCTGCCTGGACGAGCCCGCCGCGGGCTTCAACCCGGCGGAGAAGGAAGAGCTGATGGAGCTGATCCGCGTGATCGCCGCCGGCGGTTACACGGTGCTGCTCATCGAGCACGACATGAAGCTGGTCACCGGGGTGACCGACCGCATCGTCGTCCTCGAGTTCGGCAAGAAGATCGCCGACGGGACGCCGGCCGAGGTCACCTCGGACCCGCGCGTCATCTCGGCCTACCTCGGGGAGCCCGACGATGACGTTGCTTGAGCTGAAGGACGTCAGCGTCCACTACGGCCGGATCCGCGCGGTCGAGAACCTCTCCTTCTCGGTCGAGGAGGGGGAGGTGGTGTCCCTGATCGGGGCCAACGGCGCCGGCAAGACCACCACGATGAAGACCATCTCCGGTCTGCTCAACCCCTCGGGCGGTTCCATCACGTTCGACGGGGACGACATCACCCGCACCAAGGCGCACCTGCGGGTGGTCCGCGGGATCTCCCAGTCACCCGAGGGCCGGGGCGTGTTCCCGGGCATGACGGTGATCGAGAACCTCGAGATGGGCGCCTACGCGCGCAAGGACCGGGCCGGCATCGCGTCCGAGATGGAGCGCGTGTTCGACCTGTTCCCGCGGCTGAAGGAGCGGCGCAAGCAGATCGGCGGCACGATGAGCGGCGGTGAGCAGCAGATGCTCGCCATCGGCCGGGCCCTGATGTCGCGGCCACGGCTGCTGCTGCTGGACGAGCCCTCGATGGGCCTGGCCCCGCAGTTCATCCGGCAGATCTTCCGCATCGTCACCGAGATCAACCAGCAGGGCACCACGGTGCTGCTCGTGGAGCAGAACGCCAACCAGGCGCTGTCCCGGTCCCACCGGGCCTACGTGCTCGAGACCGGGGCGATCACCCGCACCGGGACCGGCAAGGAACTGCTCGCCGACTCGGCGATCAAGGAGGCCTACCTGGGCACGGCGTGAGCCGACCCTGCTCCACCCGCCAGCTCGTCAACAGATGTTCCAGGGGGCCTCCCGGAGGCCCCATCCTGGACATCCATTGACGAGCTGGCGGCGTTTCCGGGGTCGTTCGAAGCCGGAGAAGCCTCAGGCGTCGTCGGCGGGGTAACGCACCCCGAGCTGCTCGCGCACGGCGTCGTAGAGCTCCATGCTCGCGACCGAGTCGGCCACCGGCATGGTGGGGGACTCCGTCAGCCCCTCCTGGATGCAGCGGGTGACCTCCCGCAGCTGCCACACGTAGCCGCGCCCCTGACTTCCGGACGACGCGTCGTCGTCGTCGAACGTCTCGGTGCGCGGGTCCTCACCGGGTCGCTGCACGGTCAGCTCGGTGACGCGGTGCAGGTTGGGCCCGGCGCGCAGCCACCCCTCGGTGCCGGCCACGTGCAGCGCCCGCGGTCCGAACGCGGTCAGCGCATTGGTCACGTGAGCGTGCCGGCCGCCCGCGTACTGCAGAGTGATCGCCTCCTGGGCGTCGACGCCGTCGTCGGTCAGCAGCCCCGACGCCGTCACGACCTCCGGGCGCCCCAGCACCGTCAGCGGCCACAGGGTGCTGTAGGGGCCGAGGTCGAGCAGGGCGCCGCCCGCGAGTTCCCGCTTCCACAGCCGGTGCGTGGGCGGGGCGTCGGCGACGAAGCCCATGTCGCTGCTCATCCACCGCACCTCGCCGACGGCGCCGTCCGCCAGCAGGTCCCACAGCCGGTTCGAGCCGGGCTGGAAGCGGGTCCAGACGGCCTCCATCAGGAAGCGGTCGTTGGCGCGGGCGACGTCGGCGAGGCGTCGGGCCTGCGCGGCCGTCACGGTGAACGCCTTCTCGCAGAGCACGTGCTTGCCGGCCTCGAGCAGCACCTCCGCGTCGGCGGCGTGCTCGCTGTGCGGGGAGCCGATGTAGGCGACGTCGACCTCGGGGTCGGCGGCCATCCGCTCCAGGCCGGTCAGATCGTCCGCGCCGCCGTACCCGCAGGCGATGCCGTGCGCGGCGGCGAACGCGTCGGCGGAGTCCTGCGACCGGGAGGAGACCGCCTGCAGCTCGGCGTCCTCGAGCAGGGCGATCTCGCCGGCCATGGTGGCCGCGATGGCGCCGGTCGAGACGATGCCCCAGCGCAGGGAGCGCCCGGTGGCGGTCGTGGGGGCGGACGCGCCGGGGGCCAGCGACGGCGGGGCGGGGAAGTGTCGGTCCATCTGCCCATCATGCCCCGTCGCAGCGGCGGTCGGGGCTGCGGTCGGAGGTCGGGGCTGCCGGACCGGCGACGGTGCCCGGGAACGACGGAGGGCCCCGTCGCACGGTGCTGGACCGTGCGGCGGGACCCTCCGAGGAGTGCTGACGCGTCGTCAGCCGATCAGTGTGCTCCCCGTCAGGGGAGCAGCGTCACTGGGTCAGCTTGGACAGCGTCGGGTCGTTGGCGTACGCCTCCTTGGCGTTGGCCTTGGTGACGATCTGCGGCGGCAGCAGGTAGGCCGGGACGACCTTGACACCGTTGTTGTACGACTTCTCGTCGTTGATCTCCGGCTTCTGGCCCTGCTGGACGCTGTTCACCATCTTGATGGTGTCCTTGACCAGGTTGCGGGTGTCCTTGTTGATGGTCGAGTACTGCTGGCCGGCCATGATCGACTTGACCGACTCCACCTCGGAGTCCTGGCCGGTGACGACCGGGGTCGCCTTGCCCGCGCCCTTGACCGAGGTCAGGATCGCGCGGGCCAGGGTGTCGTTCGGGGAGAGGACGCCGTCCAGGGTGGCGGAGCCGTAGTTCGCCGACAGCAGCGTGTCCATCCGCTTCTGCGCGTTCTCGGCCTTCCAGCCCTGGGTGACGGCCTGCTCGAAGGACTTCTGCCCGGAGGCGATCTTCAGGGTGCCGTCGTCGATCTTGGGCTGCAGGACCGACATGGCGCCGTCGAAGAACACCTTGGCGTTGGCGTCGTCCGGCGAGCCGGCGAAGATCTCGATGTTGTACGGGCCGTTCGGCTTCTTGGCCTTCATGCCGTCGAGCAGGGCCTGGCCCTGCAGCTGGCCGACCTTGAAGTTGTCGTACGCGATGTAGTAGTCCACCGCGCTCGTGTTCTTCAGCAGGCGGTCGTACGCGATGACGGTGACGCCGGCGTCCTTCGCGGCCTTGATCTGGGTGGACAGCTGGGAGCCGTCGATGGCGCCGACGACGATGACCTTGGCGCCCTTGGTCACCATGGACTGGATCTGGTTCTGCTGCTCCGACACGCCACCGTTGGCGAACTCGACGTCGGCCTTGTAGCCGGCTTCCTTGAGGTCGGTGTTGAACAGGTTCTCCGCGAGGACCCAGTTCTCCGAGGTCTTCTGCGGCAGGGCGACACCGATGAGGGAGTCCTTCGCGAACCCGCCCGAGCCGCCCGACGCGCCACCGCTGGCGGAGGAGGAACCCGAGTCACTGCGACCGCAACCGGTCAGCGCGAGGGTGCCGATGGCCGCCGCGGCCGCCATCGCTTTGACGACATTGCGCATGTTCATCTCTTTCTGTTGTGTCCGCAACGGACGGGTGGGGCCTCAGGCGTCAGCTTTGACGACCTGAGAGGTTTCGGTGGTCTCCCGCTTCGCGTTGGTCCCCCCGAAGTTCTTGAAGAGCATGCCCGTGATCGAGCGCTTGCCCTGCGACTTGTTGTACACGTCGAAGGCGACCGCGATCAGCAGGACGAGGCCCTTGATCATCTGCGTGGCGTCCGCACCGACGCTGAGCAGCTGCAGACCGTTGTTCAGGACCGCCATCACCAGGCCACCGATGATGGAGCCGACCACGGTGCCGACGCCGCCCGAGACGGCCGCACCACCGATGAAGACGGCGGCGATGGCATCCAGCTCCCAGCCGACACCGTCGAACGGACCGGAGGCGCTGGAACGGGCGACGAACATCATGCCGGCGACGGCGGCCAGGACGGACATGTTCATCATGACCAGGAAGTTGACCTGCTTGGCCTTGACGCCGGACAGCTCGGCGGCGTGCCGGTTGCCACCGACGGCGTACACGTGGCGGCCGATGATGGTGCGGGTGGACAGGAAGCCGTAGATCAGCACCAGGACGCCGAGGATGACGCCGGAGATCGGGAACGAGGTGCCCGGCCGGCCGGTGGCGAACAGGTAGGTGGCGTAGAGGATGGCCGCGCAGATCAGCGCCAGGCGGACGACGACGACCCACAGCGGCTGCAGGTCCGCGTGGATGCGGATCTGGTTGCGGCGGGTGCGGAGCTCGCCGAAGACGATGAGGGCCGCGAGCACGATGCCGATCAGCAGGGTCAGGTTGTTGTACCCGGTGGACGGACCGATCTCGGGCAGGTAGCCGGCGCCGAGGAACTGGAACTGGTCGGAGACCGGGATGGTGTTGGACTTGCCGACGAACTGGTTGGCGCCGCGGAAGAGCAGCATGCCGGCCAGGGTCACGATGAACGCGGGGATCCCGACGTAGGCGACCCAGAAGCCCTGCCACGCTCCGATGAGCACGCCCACCGCGAGGCCGATCAGCACCCCCACGAAGGCGCCGCCGAAACCGGTGAGCTGCCAGTCGGACATGGCCTTCGCGGCGACGATGCCGACGAAGGCGGCCACCGAGCCGACGGACAGGTCGATGTGCCCGGCGATGATGACGAGCACCATGCCGACGGCGAGGACCAGGATGTAGGCGTTGCCGTTGAACAGGTTGATCACGTTCTCGGGCGTGAGCACCAGTCCGCCGGTGGTGAACTGGAAGAACAGGATCAGCACGACGAGCGCGAAGATCATGCCGAACTGGCGGAGATCGCCGCCGAAGATGTCCTTGAGGTGTTTCATCGAGAGTCCTTGCGTAAGGCGGTGCAGCGGGGGAGGGCGGTCGGCCGTCAGGAGGCCAGGGGGGCGCGGTTGGACGTCATGAGGCGCATCAGCGACTCCTGACTCGCGTCCTGGCGGTCGAGCACGCCGGTGATGGCGCCCTCGAAGATGGTGTAGACCCGGTCGGAGAGACCGAGCAGCTCGGGCAGTTCGGACGAGACGACGATGACGCCCTTGCCGGCGTCGGCCAGCGCCTGGATGATCCCGTAGATCTCGTACTTGGCGCCGACGTCGATGCCGCGGGTGGGCTCGTCGAGGATGAGCAGCTCCGGGTCCGTGAACAGCCACTTGGCGAGCACGACCTTCTGCTGGTTGCCGCCGGAGAGCTTGGCGACCCCCTCGTTGACGGTCGGTGCCTTGGTGCGCAGGGACTTGCGGTACTGCTCCGCCGCGTTGAACTCGGCGTTGCGGTCCACCACGGAGAGCTTCGCGATCTTCTGCAGCTCCGCCGAGACGGTGGTGGTCTTGATGTCGTCGAGCAGGTTCAGCCCGAGCACCTTCCGGTCCTCGGTCACGTACCCGATGCCGGCGTCGATCGCCTGGTGCACGCTCTTGAGGGTGACCGGCTTGCCGTTGAGGATGATCTCGCCGCGCTGGTACGTCCCGTAGGAGCGGCCGAAGATCGACCGCATCAGCTCCGTGCGCCCGGCGCCCATCAGGCCGGCGAAGCCGACGATCTCGCCGCGGCGGACGAAGAAGTTCGAGCCCTTGGCGACCAGCCGCTCGGGCACGGTCGGGTGGGCCACCGTCCAGTCCCGCACCTCGAAGAAGGTGGGGCCGATGTCGGGCGTGTGGTCGGGGAAGCGGGACTCGAGCGAGCGGCCGACCATGCCCTTGATGATGCGGTCCTCGTCCACCCCGCCGGCGCCGACGTCGAGCGTCTCGACCGTCTTGCCGTCGCGGATGATGGTGATCGCGTCCGCGATCTGCTCGATCTCGTTGAGCTTGTGGGAGATGATGATCGACGTGATGCCGCGGGACTGCAGGCCACGGATCAGGTCGAGCAGGTGAGCCGAGTCCTCCTCGTTCAGGGCCGCGGTGGGCTCGTCGAGGATGAGCAGCTTGACGTCCTTGTTCAGCGCCTTCGCGATCTCCACCAGCTGCTGCTTGCCGACGCCGATGTTCTTGATCGGCGTCTCCGGGTCCTCCCTGAGGCCGACCCGGGCGAGCAGCTCGATCGCGCGCCGGTTTGTCGCAACCCAGTCGATGCGGCCGCCCCGGGTCATCTCGTTACCGAGGAAGATGTTCTCCGCGATGGAGAGCTCGGGGATGAGCGCGAGCTCCTGGTGGATGATGACGATGCCCGCGGCCTCGGAGGAGCGGATGTCCTTGAACTGGACCTCCTCGCCCTGGAAGACGATGGTGCCCTCGTAGGTGCCGTGCGGGTAGACCCCGGACAGGATCTTCATCAGGGTGGACTTGCCGGCCCCGTTCTCGCCGCAGATGGCGTGGACCGTGCCCGCGGTGACGTCCATGGAGACGTCGGAGAGGGCCTTGACCCCCGGGAAGACCTTGGTGATGTTCTGCATCTGCAGGATGGTGTGGTTCTCGGACATGCTCCGGCCTAACCTCGAATGACCTCGTTGTCGAACGGCGACCCCCCGGCGCGTCCGCTCCGGGACGCACAACAGGTTCGAGAGATGAGTTAACTGCATCACCTCGCTGTCGTCAAGTAATGAACGCATACCGACGGGTAATACGCCAGTGGGTGAATGGAGTGGGGGCCGATCAGGCGGGGACGGCGGCCTGCTGGAAGGCCAGGGTGCAGGCGCCGAGCGCCTCCGCGCGATCGCCCAGCGAGGCCATCGCGAGCTCCGTCGTCGCGCTGACGGCGGGAATGGCGTGCCGGTGCATGCCCTGGCGCACCGGGTCGAGCAGGATGCCGTCGAGGGCCGCCAGGGGGCCGCCGATGATGATCAGCTCCGGGTTGAGGATGTTGGCCATCGAGGCCAGCGCCCGGCCGAGCGCCTGCCCGGCGTCGGCCACGACCCGCCGGGCCGCCGGGTCGCCCGCGGACGCGTCCGCCACCAGGTCCGCCGTCGTCGGTGGCCGGTCGGCCCGGCGCGTGCGGGCGAGCAGGTCCAGCATGTACGACGTCGAGGCGACGGTCTCCAGGCAGCCGCGACTGCCGCAGCGGCAGATCTGCCCCTGTTCGACGACGGTCGTGTGGCCGAGTTCGCCGGTGAGGCCGACGTTGCCGTAGTACAGCTCGCCCCGCAGGATCAGGCCCATCCCGATGCCCGAGCCCACCTTGACGAAGGCGAGGTCGTGGGCGTCCGTGTAGGGGCCCCAGGTGGTCTCCGCGAGGGCGCCGAGATTGGCGTCGTTGTCCAGGTGGATGGGGGTGCGCAGGGTGGTGCGCAGGCGGTCCAGGACGTGGATGCCGACCCACTCGGGCAGGATCGCGCCGTAGACGATCTCCCCGGTGCGTCGGTCGACCGGGCCGGGCACGCCGACCCCGCAGCCGAGCAGGTCCTCCCGCCGCCGGCCGGTCTCGTCGAGCATGCGCTGGAGCAGCCGGTCCGCCTCGTCGATCACCTCCGCGGCGCCCAGGCCCACGGGCACGTCCTGGAACCGCTCGGCCAGGATGGTGTGCCCCGGCGTGGCCAGGATGATGCGGATGTGGCGGCGCCCGAAGTCGATGCCGGCCGCGAAGCTGCCGTCCTCGCTCAGGCTGACGAGCGTGGCCTTGCGCCCCGAGCTCGTGGTCGGGGCCGTGGTGACGAGGGAGGCCGCGGCCATCCGCCGGACGATGTTCGAGATCGTGGCCGTCGAGAGCCCGGTGCGGCGGGCCAGCTCGGCCTGGGTGGCCGGGCCGGAGCCGGCGAGCACCTCGCGGATCCGCTGCTGGTTGAAGTCCCGGAGGGCGCGCTGGGAACCGGTGTTGCGCGAGCCGGGCCCGATGGCGATCGGGGCACTGACCGGGGAGGGGAGGGCGTGGTCGATGCCTGGTCGGCGGGCAGAGCGGACGTCGTCATCGACAGGCATACCGCACAGCGTGCCGCACCAGCCCGCTTGTCGTCAAGAAGTTAATGCATAAGCAATGAACGCGGGATCAGGCCGACCGGCCGGCATGACGCTGCGACAGCTCCCGGTAGCACTCGGCATTCGCCCGCACGCCGTCCCGCTCCTCGGCCGTCAACTCGCGCCGGACCTTCGCCGGGACCCCGGCCACCAGCGACCCCGGCGGCACCACGGTGCCCTTGAGGACGACGGCACCGGCGGCGACGAGCGAGCCGGCGCCGATCACGGCACCGTTGAGGACGGTCGCGTTCATCCCGATCAGGCAGTCGTCCTCCACGGTGCAGCCGTGCACGACGGCGTTGTGACCGACGCTGACGCCGCTGCCGATGGTGGCGGGGAAGTCCGGATCGGCGTGGACGACGACGTTGTCCTGCAGGTTGCTGCCCGCGCCGAGGACGATGCGGGCGGTGTCGGCCCGCACCACCGCGCCGTAGAACACGCCGGCCCCGGCGCCGACGCTCACGTCGCCGATCAGGGTGGCGTTGACCGCGACGAACGCGTCGGGGTCGATCTGCGGGGAGTGGTCGCCGTGCTCGAGGATGGTCGCCATGGACCCACGCTAGCGCGCCGCCCCTACGCTGGACGGAGAAGACCCGGCCGGCACATCCCGGCGGGGCGGAGGACGGGAGGCCGAATGCGGGTCGCAGCACTGCAGGAACGAGCCGAGCCCGGGGACCCGGCGGCCAACCTGGCCATGATCGCCGCGGCCGCCCGGCAGGCCGCCGACGCCGGCGCCACGGTGCTCGTGACCCCGGAACTGTTCCTGACCGGGTACGCACCCGAACGGATCGGCGCCTCCTTCGACGCCGCCGCCATCCCGGCCCTGCGGGAGGGCGCGGCGAGCATCGCTCGGGATGCGGGCATCGCCCTGGTGGTGAGTCTGCCCGGCACCGACGCCGACGGCGCCCTGACGATCACGGCGACGCTGGTCGACCGGAACGGTCGCGCGGCCCTGAGCTACACGAAGGTCCACCTGTTCGGCCCGGACGAGGCCGCCGTCTTCCGCCCGGCGGAGGAGGCCCCCGGCGTCGTCGAGCTGGACGGCGTGCCGACGTCCCTGCTGATCTGCTACGACGTCGAGTTCCCCGAGGCCGTGCGCGCCGCCGCGGACGCCGGCGCCGAGCTGGTCCTCGTGCCCACGGCACTCTCGGCCGGCTTCGAGGCGGTGCCGCAGGTGCTGCTCCGGGCGCGCGCCCTGGAGAGCCAGGTGGCGCTCGTGTACGCCAACCACTGCGGCACCGAGGACGGCCTCGATTTCCTCGGCCACAGCGTCGTCGTCGGTCCCGACGGTGCCCTGCTCGCCGAGGCGGACGCCGGGACGGCGCTGCTGGTGGCGGATGTCCCCGACGACGCGGTCCGGCGGGCCCGGGCGGCGGTGCCCTACCTGGCGGAACGCCGGACCGACCTCTACCGGCGGTGGCACGAGGACGCGTCCGCGGCGGGTCCGGCCTCGCAATGACGCGGCACCGGTCGGCGGGCCGTGGTGGTCCGGGTCAAGCGGAAGACGGACGCGTCAGCGGAAGACGATGGTGCGGTGCCCGTCGAGCAGCACCCGGTGTTCGGCGTGCCAGGCGACCGCCTGGCGCAGGGTCCGCGTCTCGACGTCCCGGCCCATCGCCACCAGCTGGGCCGCGGCGTGCTGGTGCTCCACCCGCACCACGTCCTGCTCGATGATGGGACCCTCGTCCAGGTCCGCGGTCACGTAGTGCGCGGTGGCGCCGATCAGCTTGACGCCGCGCTGGTGCGCCTGCGCGTAGGGCCGCGCCCCCTTGAAGGAGGGCAGGAACGAGTGGTGGATGTTGATGGCTCGGCCGGCGAGGTCCCCGCACAGCCGGTCGGAGAGGATCTGCATGTACCGGGCGAGGACCACGAGGTCGACGTCGTGCTCGACGATCAACTCCCGCAGCCGGTCCTCGGCGGCATCCTTCGAGGTGTCCTTCGCCGCGGCGTCGACCGGCACGTGCACGAACGCGACGCCGTAGAACGCGGCCAGTGGCGCGAGGTCGGTGTGGTTGGAGACGATCACCGGGATCTCGATCGGCAGCAGGCCGGCCCGCTGGCGGAACAGCAGGTCGTTGAGGCAGTGGCCCTCCTTCGAGACCATGATCAGCGTGCGGGTGGGGGCACCGGTGGGGAAGAGCTCCAGGTCCATGCCGAACCGCTCGGCCACGGGCGCCAGCTCGTCCCGCAGGGCCGTGATCCCGGCGCCCACCTGCGCGTCGACCCGCATGAAGAACCGGCCGGTGACCTCGCTGCCGTACTGCGCCGACTCGACGATGTTGCCGTCGGCCGCGGCCAGGGCGCCGGTCACGGCGTGGACGATGCCGGGGCGGTCCGGGCAGGAGAGCGTGAGGGTGACGGCGGTGGTGGTCTCGGCGGGCACGGGATCGACGATATCGGTACAGTGAGCGACGACGGGACGCGTGACTGGCGTGAGGTGGACGACCACCGGGGAGCGCTCCCGGTGAGGGGACCGGCCACCGTACGCCTGGGTGGAGTCCACGACGACCGCGACGCCGCGCGACCCGTCCGCCACCACCGCCCCGCAGGAGATCACCGTGAGCAACCGCACCGCCACCGCCCTGAACACCCAGCCCCTGGCCGAGGTCGACCCCGAGATCGCCCAGGTCCTCGCCGACGAGCTCGGTCGTCAGCGCGGCACGCTGGAGATGATCGCCTCCGAGAACTTCGTGCCCCGCGCCGTGCTGCAGGCCCAGGGGTCCGTGCTGACCAACAAGTACGCCGAGGGCTACCCGGGCCGGCGCTACTACGGCGGCTGCGAGTACGTCGACGTCGCGGAGAACCTCGCCCGGGACCGGGCGAAGGCCCTGTTCGGCGCCGAGCACGCCAACGTCCAGCCGCACGCGGGCGCGCAGGCCAACGCCGCCGCCCTCGCCGCGATGATCCAGCCCGGCGACAAGCTGCTCGGGCTCACCCTCGCCCACGGCGGCCACCTCACCCACGGCATGAAGCTGAACTTCTCCGGCAAGCTCTACGAGGTCGCCGCGTACGGCGTGGACCCCGACACCTACCGGATCGACATGGACCACGTCCGGGAGCAGGCCCTCGCCGAGCGCCCGCAGGTGATCATCGCCGGCTGGTCCGCGTACCCCCGCCAGCTCGACTTCGCGGCGTTCCGTTCGATCGCCGACGAGGTGGGCGCCCTGCTGTGGACCGACATGGCGCACTTCGCCGGTCTGGTCGCCGCCGGGCTGCACCCGAACCCGGTGCCGCACTCCGACGTCGTGACCTCCACCGTGCACAAGACGCTGGGCGGTCCCCGCTCCGGCCTGGTGCTCTCGAAGGCCGAGTACGCGAAGAAGATCGACTCGGCGGTGTTCCCGGGCCAGCAGGGCGGCCCGCTGATGCACGCCATCGCGGCCAAGGCCGTCGCCTTCAAGATCGCCGCGGGGGAGGACTTCGCCGAGCGTCAGCGCCGCACCGTCGCGGGCGCCCAGATCCTCGCCGAGCGGCTCTCGGCCGCCGACGTCGCCGAGCACGGCGTCTCCGTGCTGACCGGCGGCACCGATGTCCACCTCGTCCTGGTGTCCCTGAAGGACTCCGCGCTGGACGGCAAGCAGGCCGAGGACCTTCTGCACCGGGCCGGCATCACGGTCAACCGCAATGCCATCCCGTTCGACCCGCGCCCGCCGATGGTCACCTCCGGCCTGCGGATCGGCACCCCCGCGCTCGCGACCCGCGGCTTCGGCGACGCCGAGTTCACCCAGGTGGCTGACGTGATCGCCGAGGCGCTCAAGCCCGGCGCGGACGTCGAGGCGCTGCGCACCCGGGTGGAGAACCTGGCCGCGGACTTCCCGCTGTACGAGGGCCTCGAGGAGTGGTGACCGCCGCTGCCTGAGGCGGACCGCCCCGGCCGGGTCAGTGCTGGTTCGCCGGCGCCGCCTCGACCGGGGCGAACACCTTCCCGGGGTTGAGCAGGCCGTCCGGGTCGAAGGCGGCCTTGATCCGGCGCTGCAGCGCGAGCTGATCCGTGCCGAGTTCGTCCCCGAGCCACCGGCGCTTGAGCAGCCCGACGCCGTGCTCACCCGTGAGGGTGCCGCCGAGTTCGATGGCGTACTGGAACAGCTCGTCGGCGGCGTCCCACACCTGCTGCGGCACCTCGGTGCCCTCGAAGATGAAGGTCGGGTGCAGGTTCCCGTCACCGGCGTGCGCATTGGTCGGGATGACGACGTCGTGGCGCTGCGCGATCTCGGCGATCCGGCGGTACATCGCGGACAGCCTGTCCCGCGGCACGGCCACGTCCTCGATCAGGGCGGTGCCCAGCCGGGTCATCGCGGGATGCACCTGCCGGCGGACCTCGACCAGCCGCGCGGCGTCGGCCGGGTCCCGGGCGAACTCGACCCGCGCACCGTTCTCCTCCAGGACCGCGCGGATCTGCTCCGCCGTCGCCTCCGCGCCGGGCCCGTCCGTCTGGATCAGCACGTAGGAGCGGCCCTTCCCGATCAAATCGACACCGGTGTGAGCGCTGACGGCGGCCAGGATCTGCTCGTCGAGCAGCTCCATGATCGCCGGCTCCAGGCGGGCGGCGGTGACGGCCGAGCACGCGTGGGCGGCGGCCTCGACGTCCTCGAAGAACGCGGCGATGGTGGGCACCGGCCCGGTGATCGCCGGGCGGAGCTTGAGCGTGCACTCGACGATGACGCCGAGCACGCCCTCCGAGCCGATCATCAGCGCGCACAGGTCCAGTCCGGTGACGCCCTTGACCGTCCGGTGGCCCACGCTGATCAGGGTGCCGTCGGCGAGGACGACCTTCAGGGCCAGCACGGACTCCCGGGTGACGCCGTACTTGGCGCAGAGCAGGCCGCCCGCGTTGGTCGCGATGTTGCCGCCGACGGAGGAGATGTCCTTGCTCGCCGGGTCCGGCGGCCACCACAGGCCCTGCTCGGCCAGCACCGCGTTCAGAGCGCCGTTGAGGATGCCGGGCTGGACGACGGCGAGCCGGTTCTGCGGGGAGATCTCGAGGATCCGGTCCATCCGGGCGGTCGAGAGCACCACCTCGCCGGCGCCGCCGATCGAGCCGCCCGCCAGGCCGGTGCCCGCACCGCGGCTGACGATCGGGGTGCCCGTGGCCGTGCAGATCCGGCAGACGGCCTGCACGTCCTCGACGGTCTCGGCCTCGACCAGGGCCAGCGGCGGGGCGTCGGTCGCATGCCCCGACTCGTCGGTGCGGACGCGGGCGAGGGTCTGCTCGTCGGTGCGCACCTTCGCGCCGAGCGCCTCGGTGAGCAGGCGCACGACGTCGGAGGCCGGGGCAGGGCCGCCCGGGTCGAGGGGCCGGTCGGTGGTGTCGGGCGACGTCATCGTCGGAACTCCTTCGCAGCGGATCGGGAGGGCGGACCGGCCGCACCGCGGACCGGAACGGTCCGCGACACGAGCCGGCTCCGGTCCCGGGGACTGGGCTTTCGTCGGTGTGACTTCCTACACTGTCACGAGTGTCCACCGACTCGCCCGCCGGGCGTGGTGCCGCCGTGACCTCGGCGGCCCCCGACTCCCCGGCCCACCCCCCGTCCGCCACCGCCCCGGCCACCGTCATCTCCGCCCGCGACCTGACCAAGGTCTACGGCGAGACCCGCGCCGTGGACGGGATCAGCTTCGACATCCCCGCCGGGGAGTCCTTCGGGCTGCTCGGTCCCAACGGCGCCGGCAAGTCCACGACCATGCGGATGATCGGCGGTGTCACCGGGCGCACCGGCGGCGAGCTGACGATCATGGGCCTGGACCCGGAGAAGCACGGGCCGGAGGTGCGGGCGCACCTGGGCGTCGTGCCGCAGCAGGACAACCTGGACGAGGAGCTGAAGGTCCGGGACAACCTGCTCGTCTACGGCCGCTATTTCGGGCTGCCGTACCGGTACCTGCAGCCCAAGGTCGACGAGCTGCTCGAGTTCGCCCAGCTGACGGACAAGGCGAAGGCCAAGGTCGACTCCCTCTCGGGCGGCATGAAGCGGCGCCTGACCATCGCCCGGGCGCTGATCAACGAGCCGCGGATCGTCATGCTCGACGAACCGACGACGGGGCTGGACCCGCAGGCGCGGCACATCCTCTGGGACCGGCTGTTCCGGCTCAAGGAGCAGGGCGTGACGCTCGTGCTCACCACGCACTACATGGACGAGGCCGAGCAGCTGTGCGACCGGCTGATCGTCGTCGACCAGGGCCGCATCATGGCCGAGGGCTCACCCTCGACCCTGATCCGTCAGTACTCGACCCGCGAGGTGCTCGAGGTGCGGTTCGGCACCGACCGGAACGCGTCCGCCGCCGCAACCCTCGAGGGCGTGGGCGAGCGGATCGAGGTGCTGCCGGATCGGGTGCTGCTGTACACCGACGACGGTGAGGCGGCGCTCGACGAGGTGACCGCCCGCGGGCTGCGGCCCGTCACCTCCCTGGTGCGGCGCTCCTCGTTGGAGGACGTGTTCCTGCGGCTCACGGGCCGGAGTCTGATCGAATGATGGGCAGACGCATGAGCGGGGCAGGCGCATGAGCGCGCGTGTCGTTCCTGCCGCTCTGACCTACTCGGGCCGCGCGCACAGCCCCGCCGTCTCCGCCGCGAAGGCCCGGCGCTGGGGCGCGTTCTACTACGCCGAGCACGCGCTGCGCACCATGCGCGCCTACCTCGGCACGATCGTGCTCGAGAGCATCGGCTCGCCGCTGCTCTACCTGTACGCGCTCGGCGTCGGCCTCGCCGTGCTGGTGGACCGCAACGGGGTCGCCGCGAACGGGGTCAGCTACCTGCAGTTCGTCGCGCCCGCGCTCGTCACCTCCGCCGCACTGATGACCGTGGGGCTGGAGATGATGTTCCCGGTCATGGACGGCTTCAAGTGGCGCCGCGTCTACTACGGACCGAACGCCTCGCCGCTGACACCCGGGCAGATCGCCGCCGGCCACATCCTGGCCATCGGTGTACGCCTGACCATCCAGACCGTGGCCTACGTGGTGATCCTCTACCTGTTCGGCGCCGTGCCGTCGCTGGGCACCGGCTGGCTGATCGTGCCGATCACCGTCGTCGGCGCGCTCGCGTTCGGGGCGCCGGTGATGGCGTACTCGGCGTCGCTGGAGGGGGAGGGCTTCCAGTTCTCGATGATCCAGCGGTTCGTCATCACCCCGCTGTTCCTGTTCTCGGGGACCTTCTACCCGCTGGAGACGATGCCGGGCGGCCTGCAGTGGATCGGGTGGATCTCCCCGCTCTGGCACACGACGCAGCTGGCCCGCGTCGTCTCCTTCGGCCTGCCCGTGCCGCCCTGGATGCTGGTGGTGCACGTGCTCGTGCTCGTGGGCCTCGCCGTCGTCGGGATGGTCCTGGCCCGCCGGTTCTTCACCCGGAGGCTGGGCCGATGACCGCTCCCGCCGAGACCACCGCGCCCCGGCTGACCCCGTCGCGCCGGCCCCTCGCGGCCCTCTACTCCCGCAACGCCGGCGCCGTGATCGGGCGCGGCTTCCGGGTGATACGCACGCAGAACTGGGTGATCCTGGCCTCGGGCTTCTTCGAGCCGGTCTTCTACCTGCTCTCCCTCGGCGTCGGCCTCGGCACCCTCGTGGGCCAGGTGCAGGGCCCGGGCGGCTCAACCATCAGCTACGCCGCCTACATCGCCCCGGCGCTGCTCGCGGTGTCCGCGATGAACGGCGCCGTGTACGACTCGACGTGGAACGTCTTCTTCAAGATGAACTTCGGCAAGCTCTACCAGGGCATGCTCTACACCTCGCTGGGGCCGCTCGACGTGGCCGTGGGTGAGATCTTCATGGCACTGATGCGAGGGGCGATCTACGCCGTCGGCTTCACCGGGGTGATGCTCCTCTTCGGGCTCGCGCCGTCCGCCTGGACGCTGCTGCTGATCCCGGCGGCCGTGCTCGTGGCCTTCGGGTTCGCCAGCTTCGGCATGGCCATCACGAGCTTCCTGAAGACGTTCCAGCAGATGGACCTCGTGACGTTCGTGATGATGCCGATGTTCCTGTTCAGCGCCACGTTCTACCCGCTCTCGGTCTACCCGGAGCCGATCCAGTGGATCGTCCAGGCCCTGCCCCTGTGGCACGGGGTGGAGTTGATGCGCCAGATCAGCGTCGGGGTGTTCACCGGGGCAACCGCGCTGCACCTGCTCTACTACGTCGTCATGATCCTCATCGGTCTGACGCTGACCACCAGCCGGCTGCGCGCGCTCTTCCTGAAGTAGTCGCGCGCGTTCGCCTCCGGTGGAACGCCGCCGGGCCGGTGTCCGGGTACGGGAGAATGGGGCCATGGCTGGCTCGACGCGTCCTGATCCCCGTTCCGCTACCTCGTCCCCTGCGCCGTCCTCTCCCGCGTCCTCCTCCGGGGGGCTGCTGTCCGGTGGCGGCTTCGCGGGCCGCGCCTACGACGGTGCGGTGAACGGCGCACGCCGTTCGCCGCTGGGCGGTGGCGGACTGATGCTCGCCGTCGTCATGGTCGTCTTCCTCGTCGCAGTGGTGTTCGCCGCGAACCAGAACGACGTCGTCGGCTGGCTGGTGGCGATCGTGGCCGCGGGCTGGCTGGCGCTCGCCCTCGTGGTCTTCCTCGCGGTGCGCCGGGCCGCCCGCTTCGGAGCGACGCAGCTCGCCACCGCGAACGACACCCTGCGCTCCGCCGCGGGCCTCGCACCGTCGGGCTCCGGCGGCTCGAGCACCCGCGTGGTCGCCTCCGCGACCGCGGACCCCGTGCGGGACGAGAAGCTCGCCCACAGCCTGCGGATCGTCCAGGTGCAGGGCCGCGTCATCGAGGACCAGCTCGCCCGGCAGGCGCGCGACGCCGGATCAGGCAGCACCGCACCGCACGACGACGGTCAGGTGGCCCGGGCCCTGGAGACCATCCAGATCACCGCGCACAACGCCCTCGGCATGCTCGGCGTCGAGGAGCGTGCCTCGCGCCGGGACGGCGGCAGTGCTGCCGACGGCGGCCCGGTCAGCGGCACCATCGTCGACTGAGGCGGCCCCTGGACCGGACCCTGCACCGAACGCGGGCGGCCGGGGGACCGGGAGCCCGGCGGTAGAGTGGATCGGGTGACATCGCTGCCCGTGCCGACGACCACCGAGGACCCGACCACCGCGAGCGAGGCCACGATCGAAGCCGCCAGCGGCACCCGCCGGCTGCGGGTGGCCAGCGTCAACGTCAACGGCATCCGCGCGGCCTTCCGCACCACCGGCGTGCGGGCCGGTAACGGCGACGGGATGCGCGAGTGGCTCGCCGCCCGGGACGTCGACGTGCTGACCCTGCAGGAGGTCCGGGCGCCCGACGCCGTCGTCCACGACCTGCTGGGGCCCGACTGGTACGTCGCCCACGCCGAGGCCGGAGCGAAGGGCCGGGCCGGCGTCGCCGTCGCGACCCGCCTCGAGCCCACCGCGACCCGGATCGGCATCGGCGAGGACTACTTCGCCACCGCCGGCCGCTGGATCGAGGTCGACGTCACCGTGCCCACCGCTGCCGGCGACGCCCGGCTCACCGCGGTCAGCGCGTACGTCCACTCGGGCGAGGTGGGCACCGCCCGGCAGGAGGACAAGTACCGGTTCCTCACCGCGATGGAACGGCGGCTGCCGGAGATCCGGGACGCCGCGGACCTCGCGGTCGTCACCGGCGACCTGAACGTCGGGCACACGACACGCGACATCAAGAACTGGAAGGGCAACGCCACCAAGGCCGGCTTCCTGCCCGAGGAGCGCGCGTACTTCGACCGGTTCTTCGGCGAGCACGGCTGGGTGGACGTGCACCGCGCCCTCGCCGGCGACGTCGAGGGTCCGTACACGTGGTGGTCGATGCGCGGGGCGGCGTTCGACAACGACGCCGGATGGCGGATCGACTACCAGATCGCCACCCCCGAGCTCGCCCACGCGGCGACCACCGCCAGCGTCGACCGTGCCGCGTCCTGGGACACCCGATGGTCCGACCACGCGCCCCTGGTGATCGACTACCACCTCTGACCGCCCGCCCGACCCCTGCACCCCCACCTCCACCCCGACGAAGGGAACACCGTCCCATGGCCACCCCGCCGCGTCCCCGCGTCCTCTCCGGAGCCCAGCCCTCCGCCGACAGCCTGCACCTGGGCAACTACATCGGGGCGGTGCGCAACTGGGTGCGGATGCAGGACGACAACGACGCGATCTACTTCATCCCGGACCTGCACGCCATGACGGTCGAGCACGACCCGGCGACGCTCGCGGACCGGACCCGGCGCACCGTCGCCCAGTACATCGCCGGCGGCGTGGACCCGGACCGCTGCACCCTGTTCGTCCAGTCCCACGTGCCCGAACACGCCGAGCTCGCCTGGGTGCTCAACTGCATCACCGGCTTCGGCGAGGCGTCGCGGATGACGCAGTTCAAGGACAAGACCGCCCGCTACGGCGTCGACGCGGCGACCGTGGGCCTGTTCGCCTACCCCACGCTGATGGCCGCCGACATCCTGCTCTACCAGGCGCACCGCGTCCCGGTGGGGGAGGACCAGCGCCAGCACATCGAACTGACCCGGAACCTCGCCCAGCGGTTCAACACCCGCTTCGGCGAGACGTTCGTGGTGCCCGAGGGCTTCATCCCGCCGGCCACCGCGAAGATCTACGACCTGGCGAACCCGACGGCGAAGATGTCCAAGTCCGCGGCGTCGCCGGCCGGGCTGATCAACCTCCTCGACGAGCCGAAGGTCACCGCGAAGAAGATCAAGTCGGCCGTGACGGACAACGGCACGGAGATCCGGTTCGACCGCGAGGCCAAGCCCGGCGTCTCCAACCTGCTCGCCATCCACTCCTCGCTCAGCGGCCGCAGCATCGACGACCTGGAGCAGGACTACGCCGGCCGGATGTACGGGCACCTGAAGGTCGACGTGGCCGAGCTGGTCACCGCGTTCGTCGTCCCGTTCCGGGCGCGGACGACGGAGCTGCTCGCCGACCCGGCCGAGCTGGACGCCATCCTCGCCCGCGGCGCCGAGAAGGCCCGGTCGATCGCGGGAGCGACTCTCGCGGCGGTCTACGACCGGGTGGGTCTGCTGCGGCCCGCCTCCGGCTGGGTGCGCACGCCCGTGGCGGCCGGCGAGAGCTGACGATGGCGATGCTGACGGCGGGTTCGCTCGGGGTGGTCATCACCATCCCCGGGCCGCTCGCGCAGCAGTTGCACCACTGGCGCGCCGGGTTCGGCGAGGTCGCCGCCGAGCTGGTCCCGCCGCACGTGACCATCCTGACCCACGGCGTGACCGACGACGTCGACGCCGCGGTCGGTGCGGTGGCCGCCGTGGCCGCGCGGACCGACCCCTTCACCATCGTGCTGCGCGGCGCCGGCAGCTTCCTGCCGCGCTCCCCGGTGGCGTTCCTGCGGCTGGCCGCGGGAGCGGGGGAGTGCGTCGGCCTGCACGAGGGCATCCTGGCCGCCGGGATCGGCAGCGGCGCCGTCTTCCCGTACCACCCGCACGTCACCCTCGCCCAGGGCGTCGACCGGCAGTCCCTGGACGAGGCGCTGATCCGGTTCGCCGGTTTCGCGGCGCGGTTCCCGGCGAGCTCCCTCGGCGTCTACCGGGCCGGAGAGGCGGCGTGGGAGCAGGTCGGCGAGGTCCCGCTCGGCGGCTGAACTGTCACCGCACGCACGCTCACACCGCAGACGACGAAGGCCCGGACGGTTCCCCGTCCGGGCCTTCGGTGTCTCTCGGTCGAGCGCGTCCGGTCAGATGGCCCGGGCGAGCACCGCCTGCTTGACCTCGGCGATCGCCTTGGTCACCTGGATGCCACGGGGGCACGCGTCGGTGCAGTTGAAGGTGGTGCGGCAGCGCCACACCCCCTCCTTGTCGTTGAGGATCTGCAGCCGCATGTCGCCGGCGTCGTCACGCGAGTCGAAGATGAACCGGTGCGCGTTCACGATCGCGGCGGGGCCGAAGTACTGCCCGTCCGTCCAGAACACGGGGCAGGACGACGTGCACGCGGCGCACAGGATGCACTTGGTCGTGTCGTCGAACCGCTCGCGCTCCTCGGCGGACTGCAGGCGCTCCTTCGTCGGCTCGTGGCCCCGGTTGATCAGGAACGGCATGATCTCCCGGTACGACTGGAAGAACGGCTCCATGTCGACGATCAGGTCCTTCTCCACCGGCAGACCCTTGATGGGCTCGACCGTGATGGGCTTGGACGTGTCGAGGTCCTTGAGCAGCGTCTTGCAGGCGAGGCGGTTGCGGCCGTTGATCCGCATCGCGTCCGAGCCGCACACGCCGTGGGCGCACGAGCGGCGGAACGACAGCGTCCCGTCCTGCTCCCACTTGACCTTGTGCAGCGCGTCGAGCACGCGGTCCGTGCCGTACATGGTGACGGCGAACTCGTCCCAGCGGGGCTCGGCGGAGACCTCGGGATCGTAGCGGCGGATCTTCAGGGTCACGTCGAAGGTGGGGATCTCCCCGCCGCCGCCCACGGAAGCGGGAAGCTCGACCTTGGATGCCGGTTCGGCTGTTTGCGTCGTCATCAGTACTTGCGCTCCATCGGTTCGTAACGGGTGAAGATCACCGGCTTGGTGTCGAACCGGATCCCCTTGACGCCCTCCATCTCGGAGGTGGGGTCCCGGTACACCATGGTGTGCTTCATCCAGTTCTCGTCGTCACGATTCGGGTAGTCCTCGCGGTAGTGACCGCCACGGGACTCCTTGCGGTGCAGGGCCGAGACGGTCATGACCTCGGCCATGTCCAGCAGGAAGCCGAGTTCGACGGCCTCGAGCAGGTCCAGGTTGAACCGCTTGCCCTTGTCCTGCACGGAGATCGCCTTGTAGCGCTCGCGCAGGGCCTCGATGTCGTCCAGCGCCTGCCGGATCGACGTCTCGGTGCGGAACACCTGCATGTTGGCGTCCATCGTCTCCTGCAGATCCGACCGGATCTTCGCGACCCGTTCGGATCCCTCACCGGAGCGGACGACGTCGAGCAGGTCCTCCGTGTAGGCGGTCGGGTTCTCCGGCAGCTCCACGAAGTCCGCACCGACCGCGTACTCCGCGGCGTTGATGCCCGAGCGCTTGCCGAAGACGTTGATGTCCAGCAGCGAGTTGGTGCCCAGCCGGTTGGAGCCGTGCACGGACACGCAGGCCACCTCGCCGGCGGCGTACAGGCCCGGCACCACGGTGTCGTTGTCGGAGAGCACCTCGCCCAAGATGTTCGTGGGGATGCCACCCATCGCGTAGTGGCAGGTCGGGAACACCGGCACCGGCTCCGTGTAGGGCTCGACGCCCAGGTACGTGCGGGCGAACTCGGTGATGTCCGGCAGCTTCGCGTCGATGTGCGCCGGCTCCAGGTGGGTCAGGTCCAGGAGCACGTAGTCCTTGTTCGGACCGGCGCCGCGACCCTCGCGCACCTCGTTGGCCATGGACCGGGCCACGATGTCGCGCGGGGCCAGGTCCTTGATGGTGGGGGCGTACCGCTCCATGAACCGCTCGCCCTCGGAGTTGCGCAGGATCGCGCCCTCGCCGCGGGCGGCCTCGGAGAGGAGGATGCCGAGGCCCGCGAGGCCGGTCGGGTGGAACTGGATGAACTCCATGTCCTCCAGCGGCAGGCCGCGACGGAACGCGATGCCCATGCCGTCACCGGTCAGGGTGTGCGCGTTCGAGGTGGTCTTGAAGACCTTGCCGACACCGCCCGAGGCGAACACGACGCTCTTCGCCTGGAAGACGTGGATCTCGCCGGTGGCCAGCTCGTAGCTGACGACGCCGGCCACCCGCTTGCGGGGGACACCATCGCCAGCGCCGTCGTCCAGGAGCAGCAGGTCGAGGACGTAGAACTCGTTGTAGAACTCCACGTTGTGCTTGACGCAGTTCTGGTAGAGCGTCTGCAGGATCATGTGCCCGGTGCGGTCCGCGGCGTAGCAGGCGCGGCGCACGGGCGCCTTCCCGTGGTCACGCGTGTGGCCGCCGAAGCGCCGCTGGTCGATCCGGCCCTCCGGGGTGCGGTTGAAGGGCAGACCCATCTTCTCCAGGTCGAGGACGGCGTCGATGGCCTCCTTGGCCATCACCTCCGCGGCATCCTGGTCGACGAGATAGTCGCCACCCTTGACCGTGTCGAACGTGTGCCACTCCCAGTTGTCCTCTTCGACGTTGGCGAGTGCCGCACACATGCCGCCCTGGGCGGCACCGGTGTGGGAGCGGGTCGGGTAGAGCTTCGTCAGCACCGCGGTGCGCGCCCGCTGACCGGATTCGATCGCCGCACGCATCCCGGCGCCGCCGGCGCCGACGATCACGACGTCGTACTTGTGGACCTGCATTCTTCGATGACTCTTTTCTCTCGTGGTCGCCAGGTCGTCGGCGACGGCGACCGCTCGTCAGGAGCGGACCGCCGGGGCCGGTACGGCGTCAGGGGGCGGGGCAGAAGCTGCTGACGGTGGAGACCCCGTCGATCACCGGGCAGGGATCGAACGTGAAGATCACCAGGGTGCCGAGCACGATCATGGTGCCCGAGGCGATGTAGAGCACGGTCTTCAGGGTCAGCCGGGTGGCGTTCCGCTCGGCGTAGTCGTTGATGATCGTGCGCACGCCGTTGGTGCCGTGCAGCAGGGCGAGCCACAGCATGGCCAGGTCCCAGACCTGCCAGAACGGGCTGGCCCACTTGCCGGCCACGAAGCCGAAGTCCACGGCGTGCACGCCGTCGCCGACCATCAGGTTGACGAACAGGTGCCCGAAGACGAGAACGATCAGGACGACACCGGACAGGCGCATGAACAGCCAGGCCAGCATCTCGAAGTTGCCGCCCTTGCCCTTGCTGCGCTGGTACTGCGGCGCGAGCCGGCCACCGGAGTCACCGGGGGAGCGGGGTGATTCGACGACGATGCCGGACATGTCAGTGACCTCCGAAGGCGAACGTGAGGGAGAGCGACAGGTGGCGCACCAGGAACGGGATCATGATGACGAACCAGCCGATGACGACGGCCCAGAGCATCTGCCGCTGGTACTTGGTGCCCTGCTTCCAGAAGTCGACCAGGATGATCCGCAGGCCGTTCAGGGCGTGGAACACGATGGCGCCGACCAGGCCGGCCTCACCGAGCGCCATCACGGGGTTCTTGTACTGCGCGATGATGGCGTTGTATGCGTCCGGCGACACCCGCACGAGCGAGGTGTCCAGCACGTGGACGAGGAGGAAGAAGAAGATCACCACACCGGTGATGCGATGTCCGACCCAGGACCACATGCCTTCACGGCCGCGGTAGAGGGTGCCCATGGATGTTTTCGGCACTGAAGAACCTCCCTGCAGGTCCGAGTGCGGACGCCGTCAGCGGTGTCACGTCCGACTCGGCCGGGCACTGCGAACCCGATCGTCTTTCCCAGCAACTGCCGGTGCGCGTGGCCGTCCGGGTGGGCGATCAGCGGCAGCGTCGACGGGTGGTCGCAGAGCCCGCCCCGTCGAATCCACAATAGACCTGATCGGCGCCGCGCCGTGACCGCGACCGCGCCCGTGACCGCGGGTTTCCGCGCCGGACCGCGGTGCGGCTCGCGCGGGTGTGGCCGACGCCACACGGCGGGCGCACTCCGGGGGCCGACGGCGACCCTGCACTAACGTGGGCACAATGAGCGAGCAGGACCATCCTTCTTCCGTGCCCGGTGACGCGCCCTCCGAGGTGCGTGCGTCATCAGCCGGCGACGCCCTGGCCCGGTTCCACGCCGTCATCCCCGCGGGCGGGGTCGGCACCCGGCTGTGGCCGCTCTCGCGTGCGGCGACGCCGAAGTTCCTCCACGACCTGACCGGCAGCGGCCACACCCTGATCCGGGCCACCTACGACCGGCTGGAGCCCCTCGCGCCCGGCCGGGTGATGGTGGTGACCGGGCAGGCGCACCGCGACGCCGTCGTGGGCCAGCTGCCCGAGGTGGACGAGAGCGACGTCGTGATCGAGACGGAGCCGAAGGACTCGGGGGCCGCCATCGGGCTGGCTGCCGCGATCCTGCACCTGCGGAACCCGGAGACGATCATGGGGTCCTTCGCCGCGGACCACGCGATCAGCCCCGACTCCCTGTTCCGCGAGGTGGTGCGCGAGGCCGTGCACACCGCGGCGACCGGCCGGATCGTCACCATCGGCATCAAGCCGACCTACCCGTCCACCGGATTCGGGTACATCCAGCTCGGCGAGCCGCTGACCGTCGACGGCGCCCCGCACGCCCTGACGGTGCGCACCTTCGTGGAGAAGCCCTCCGAGGAGGTCGCCACCGAGTACCTGGCCTCGGGGGAGTACTGCTGGAACGCGGGCATGTTCGTCGCGCCCACCGCGCTGATGCTCCACCACCTCGAGCGCGCCCAGCCCGGGTTGTACGCCGGGCTGATGGAGATCGCCCACGCGTGGGACACCCCCGAGCGCGACGCGGTCGTGGCCCGGGTGTGGCCGGGGCTGCCGAAGATCGCCATCGACTACGCGGTCGCCGAGCCGGCCGCTGCCGCCGGGGACGTCGCCGTCGTGCCCGCCGAGTTCCGCTGGGACGACGTCGGGGACTTCGCCGCGATCGGCCGGCTCAACCCGGCCGGGTCGGGTGTCACCGTGCTCGGCGATCACGCCCGCGTGGTCACCGACAACGCCACCGGCGTCGTCGTCACCGGCACCAACCGGCTGATCGCGCTGATCGGGGTGCAGGACATCGTCGTCGTCGACACGCCGGACGCCCTGCTGGTCACGACCGCCGACAACGCCCAGGCCGTGAAGAAGACCGTCGAACAGCTGAAGGCCTCCGGCGCCGACGACGTGCTCTGAGGTGCCTCCGTGTCGGCCGGCGCCCGCCCGGCGCCGGACGCCGCCGGGCTGGCTAGAGTGGATGGGGTGGATCGCGCTCCCTTCGGTTTCTCGTCCGACTCCGACCAGCTGCCCGTCGTCGGGCCGTTCCTGCGACCGCTGCTCGCCGAGCTGACCGCGTTCCGCCGCGACCTGCACGCCCACCCCGAGCTGTCCACCCGCGAGGTCCGCACCACGGGGAGGATTGCCGACCGGCTGATCGCCGCCGGCCTCACCCCGCACTTCTTCGAGGGCACCGGCCTGTACGTCGACATCGGGCACGGTCCCATCGCGACGGCGCTGCGCGGGGACATCGACGCGCTGCCCGTGCAGGAGGAGACCGGGCTGCCGTGGACGTCGACGGTCAAGGGCGCCTGCCACGCCTGCGGGCACGACATGCACACCACCGTCATGGTCGGCGTCGCCCTCGTCCTGGCCGACCTGAACCGGTCCAGCCCGCTGGCCGGCACCGTGCGGATCGTCTTCCAGCCGGCCGAGGAGACGATGCCCGGCGGCGCCCTGTCCTGCATCGAGCAGGGCGTGCTCGACGGCGTGCCCCGGATCTTCGCGCTGCACTGCGACCCGCGCATCGACGTCGGGCAGATCGGCACCCGGATCGGCGCCATCACCTCCGCCTCGGACACCGTACGGATCGAACTGACCGGCCGCGGCGGCCACACCTCCCGGCCGCACCTGACCGAGGACCTCGTCTTCGCGCTCGCGGAGATCGCGGTCAACGTGCCCGCGGTGCTCTCCCGCCGCATCGACGTGCGCAGCGCCGTCTCCGTGGTGTGGGGCCAGATCCACGCGGGGGCCGCGCCCAACGCCATCCCCGCCACCGGTTTCATGTCCGGCACCATGCGCTGCCTGGACGGCGACGCCTGGCTGGCGGCCGGCGAGCTGCTCGACGACGTCGTCAACCAGGTCGCCGCCCCCTTCGGGGTGGCGGTCGAGCTCGAGCACGTCCGTGGGGTGCCGCCGGTGGTCAACACCGAGGTGGAGACCGCGATGATCGAGGCCGCGGCCCGCGCGGAGCTCGGCGAGGACGTCGTCGTGCTGACCCCGCAGTCCATGGGCGGGGAGGACTTCGCCTGGTTCCTGCAGGAGGTGCCCGGCTCCATGTTCCGGCTCGGCACCCGTACCCCGGGCGGGGAGACCTTCGACCTGCACCGCGGGGACTACGTGATCGACGAGGACGCCCTCGCCGTGGGGGTCCGCGTGATGGCGGCCACCGCGCTGCGGGCGCTCGCCGAGGCGGTCCAGGAGTTGCCCGCGTTCCCGCCGGCCGCGTCGAGCCGCCGGGGGAACGGGCGCGTCACCGGCCTCGCGGAGGGGGACCGGGCCGCCTCGCGTTCCGCGGAGGCTACCGGCAGGTAACAAATGGGGAACGGCGTCGGCGTGGCGCTGTGAAGTGGCTCAGGTCACCCCGCGCGGCGGGTTATCGTATGGGCGTACAGCCCGTCGCCGCGCAGCGGCGAGCACCACCGTCCGGCATCGCGGACGGACCGCCACGACGACCCCGCATCGGCCGGTCGCGGGAGCGGGGGCAACTCTTCTGGGAGGAACCGTTGAACACCACCACCATCGGCACCGCCATGCTCAAGGGCCGTCGTCTCGCCGTCGGCACCGCCGCCCTCAGCGCCGCGGCCCTGCTGCTCGCCGGTTGCGGCGCCGCCCCGTCCGCGAGCTCGAGCGGAGGGGCCGCCTCGGGCGGCACGCAGAACGCCGCAGCCAAGAACTACACCGGCTGCATCGTCTCCGACTCGGGCGGATTCGACGACCGGTCCTTCAACCAGTCCTCCTTCGACGGGTTGATGAAGACCAAGAAGGACCTCGGGATCAACACCAAGCAGGCCGAGTCCCAGGCCGCGACCGACTTCGGGCCCAATCTGAACTCGATGATGCAGGGCAACTGCAACCTCACGGTGACCGTCGGCTTCAACCTCGGTGACACCACCAAGGAGGTCGCGGCGAAGAACCCGAAGAAGCACTTCGCGATCATCGACTACTCGGACCCCAAGTTCACCGAGAACGTCAAGCCGATCGTCTACGACACGGCGCAGGCCGCGTTCATGGCCGGCTACCTGGCCGCCGCGACGACGAAGACCGGGAAGGTCGCCACCTACGGCGGCATGAACATCCCGACCGTCACCATCTTCATGGACGGCTTCTCCGACGGCGTGAAGTACTACAACGAGAAGAAGTCCAAGAACGTCCAGCTGCTCGGCTGGAACAAGGACAGCCAGAACGGCACCTTCGTCGGCAACTTCGAGGACTCCGGCAAGGGCAAGCAGAACACCGTCAACTTCATCAACGAGGGCGCCGACGTCGTCATGCCGGTCGCCGGTCCGGTCGGCGCGGGCACCATCGACGCCGCCGTGGACGCGAAGAACGCGGGCAAGGACGTCAAGCTCATCTGGGTCGACTCGGACGGTTACGAGACGAACACCAAGGGCAAGGACCAGATGCTCTCCTCGGTCATGAAGCTGATGGGCGACGCCGTGGAGAACGTGGTCAAGGACGACCTGGACGGCAAGTTCAGCAAGACCCCGTACGTCGGCACCCTGGACAACGGCGGCGTGGCCCTGGCCCCGTTCCACGACCAGGACAAGAACGTCTCGGCGGACACCAAGTCCGAGCTGGACCAGATCAAGAAGGACATCGTCTCCGGGGCCATCAAGGTGACCTCGAAGGGCAGCCCGCAGAGCTGACGGACCTTCCGACCAGCACGGTCGACCCGGTCGCACCAGCACCGCCGGTCCCGCCCGGACCGGCGGTGCTGTGCGTCCGGCACCGCCCACGGATGGCAGACTCACCCGTGAGCGCAGCACTCGACGACGCGAGACGTCGTCACCAGAACCAGAGCGTCACCGGACCGGGAGCGTCCGACGGCGAAGGACAGGATGAGGCATGAGGCTCGAGCTGAAGGGCATCACCAAACGGTTCGGCACGTTCACCGCCAACGACGCCATCGACCTGGTGGTCGAGCCCGGCCAGGTGCACTGTCTGCTGGGGGAGAACGGGGCCGGCAAGTCCACCCTGATGAACGTCCTCTACGGGCTCTACCAGCCGACCGAGGGCGAGATCCTCGTCGACGGGACGCCGGTGGCCTTCTCCGGTCCCGGCGACGCGATGGCCGCCGGCATCGGCATGGTGCACCAGCACTTCATGCTCATCCCGGTCTTCTCCGTCGCCGAGAACGTGGCCCTGGGCAACGAGTCCACCCGCGGCGGCCTGCTCGACCTCGCGGCCACGCGCACCCGGATCCGGCAGATCTCCGAGCAGTACGGGTTCGACGTCGACCCCGACGCGCGGGTCGAGGACCTGCCGGTCGGGGTGCAGCAGCGGGTCGAGATCATCAAGGCCCTCGTCCGGGACGCGAAGGTGCTCATCCTCGACGAGCCCACCGCCGTCCTCACCCCGCAGGAGACGGACGAGCTGCTCGCCATCATCGACCAGCTCACCGCCGACGGCACCTCCGTCGTCTTCATCAGCCACAAGCTGCGCGAGGTCAAGGAGGTCGCGGACCGGATCACCGTGATCCGTCGCGGCAAGGTGGTCGGCAGCGCCGACCCGTCGGCGTCCACCACCGAGCTGGCCTCCCTCATGGTGGGCCGCTCCGTCTCCCTGAACCTCACCAAGGACGCCCCGCAGCGCGGCGCCACCACCTTCACCGTCCGCGACCTGACGGTCACCGCCCCCAACGGCACCCGCCCGCTCGACGGGGTGAGCTTCGACATCGCCCAGGGCGAGGTGCTCGCCGTCGCGGGAGTGCAGGGCAACGGGCAGACCGAACTGACCGAGGCGATCCTCGGCCTGCAGGAGCGGGTGACCGGCACCATCACCCTGGACGGGACCGAGCTGCTCGGCCGCTCCGTCAAGGACGTCCTCGCCGCCGGCGTCGGCTTCGTGCCCGAGGACCGCACCGTCGACGGCCTGGTCGGCCCGTTCTCCATCGCGGAGAACATGGTGCTGGACCTCTACGACCGGGCCCCGTTCGCCCGCGGCATCGGCATGAGCCCGGTCGCGATCCGCCGCCAGGCCGAGCAGAAGGTCGCCGAGTTCGACGTGCGCACGCCCAGCATCGGCGCGGCCGTCTCGACCCTCTCCGGCGGCAACCAGCAGAAGGTGGTGCTCGCCCGCGAGCTGTCCCGGCCGCTCAAGCTCTTCATCGCCTCCCAGCCCACGCGGGGCCTGGACGTCGGCTCCATCGAGTTCGTCCACCGCCGCATCGTCGCCGAGCGGGACCAGGGCACGCCCGTGCTGATCGTCTCCACCGAGCTGGACGAGGTGATCCAGCTCGCCGACCGCATCGCCGTGCTCTTCCACGGCGCCCTGATGGGCATCGTCGCCGCCGACACCCCGCGCGACGTGCTCGGCCTGATGATGGCCGGCTCGACCGCGGAGGAGGCGCTCGCCCAGGTGGACGCGTCGGCACCGTCCGCGCCGGCGACCTCCACCCCCGCATCGTCCACGCCCACGTCCGCCCCCGACGAAGGAACCCGGCAGTGACCTCGCACGACCCGCACGAGCCGCGCACCGGCACGGATCCCACCCCGGAGCCCACCGACCGGACCGCCGGCCCGGATGCCACCCCGACGGCCACCGACCGGTCGACGGCGACCGCCACCGCGCCGGTCGCCGCCGCCGAGGGCGGCGAGGGCGCCGCTCCGCCGCCGATCGCCGCGCCCGCGGGCGGGGGCCTGGTCAAGGATGACGCGTCGGCGACCGTGATGCGCCGGATCTTCTCCGGCAACGGGCTGGTGGCCGTCCTCTCCGTCGTGCTCGCCGTCATCCTCGGCGGCATCCTGATCGCCGCGACCGACGAGACCACCGCGACCGCGGCCGGGTACTTCTTCGCCCGTCCGATGGACACCATCTCGGCCGGCTTCGCGGCGGCGATGAACGCCTACGCCGCGCTGTTCACCGGCGCGATCATCAACCCGCAGGCCGAGGGCCTGACCGGCATGCTCTACCCGATCAGCGAGACGCTCACGGTTGCGACGCCGCTGATCCTCGCCGGGCTCGGCGTGACGCTGGCGTTCCGCGCCGGCTTGTTCAACATCGGCGCCCAGGGCCAGATCCTGCTCGGCGCGACCTTCGCCGCCTGGGTCGGCTTCACCTGGCACCTGCCGGTGGGCCTGCACATCGTCGTCGCCGTCATCGCGGCGATCGTCGGTGGCGCCATCTGGGGCGGCATCTCCGGCTTCCTCAAGTCCCGCACCGGGGCGCACGAGGTGATCGTGACGATCATGCTCAACTACGTCGCCATCTACCTGGTGCAGTACCTGCTCACGCAGCCGGCCTTCCAGCGGCCCGGGTCCTCGAACCCGATCAGCCCGCTGGTCGACGACTCGGCGATGTTCCCGCAGCTGCTCGGGCCGGACCTGCGGCTGCACGCCGGCTTCCTCGTCGCCGTCGCCGCCGTGATCCTCGTCTGGTGGCTGCTCGGCCGCTCGACGATCGGCTTCGAGTTCCGCGCCGTCGGGGCGAACCCGCACGCCGCCCGCACCGCCGGCATCAACGTCACCCGCGCGACCGTCCTCGTCATGGTCATCGCCGGCGCCCTCGCGGGCCTGGCCGGTGTCGCCCAGGTCTCCGGCACCGAGCGGGCGCTGACCAGCGACATCGCCGCGAGCTTCGGCTTCGACGCGATCACCGTCGCCCTGCTCGGCCGCTCCACCCCGTGGGGCACGTTCTTCGCGGGCCTGCTGTTCGGCGCGTTCCGCGCCGGCGGCGTCGCGATGCAGACCCAGACCGGCACCCCGATCGACATCGTGCTCGTCGTCCAGTCCCTCATCGTCCTGTTCCTGGCCGCACCGCCGCTCGTGCGGGCGCTGTTCCGGATCCCGGACCCGGACATGCCCCGACGGCGCAGCGCGCGTCGCCGGGCCGCCGCCACCACGAGCACCGGAGGTGCAGCATGAGTACGACCGTCACCGCCTCCGCTCCCGGGGCCCCGCAGGCACCGGAGTCCGCCACGGGCACCCGGGCCGCCGTCCGCTCCTGGCGACCCGTCATCGTGTTCGGCATCGGCGCCCTGCTCGCGCTGATCGTCTTCGCCATCGGTGCGCCGAACGCCACTGCCACGTTCCGGTTCTCCGAGACCGGCGACGCGTTCGGGCTGCCCGATCTGGCCCTCTCCGCCGTGGTGCTCGGCTGGGTGTGCGCACTCGTGTGCGTCGCCGTCGCCGTGCTCGCGTTCCTCGCGGTCCGCGCCGGCCGGCCCCTGAACCGGTGGCTCACCGCCCTGTTCTGGGTCGCGTTCCTGATCGGCTTCCTCACCTGGGTGGTGGGCAGCGCGAAGACGCCCAACGTCTCCCTGGCGGGGTTGCTGGCCGGCTCCGTGACGCTGGCCGTGCCGCTGATCTTCGGTTCCCTCTCCGGGGTGCTGTGCGAGCGGGCCGGCGTGGTCAACATCGCCATCGAGGGGCAGCTGCTCTTCGGGGCGTTCAGCGCCGCCGTCGTCGGTTCCGTGACCCAGAACGCGTATGCCGGTCTGGTGGCCGCCTGCGTCGCGGGCGCCCTGGTGGCCCTCGTGCTCACGGTGTTCTCCATCAAGTACTACGTCAACCAGATCATCGTCGGTGTCGTGCTCAACGTGCTCGTCTCCGGGCTGACCGGCTTCCTGTTCTCGACCGTGCTCACCCGTGACGCCGAGCTGTTCAACTCGCCGCCGCAGCTGCCGCACTGGAACATCCCGGTCCTCGCGGACATCCCCGTCATCGGGCCCATCCTGTTCCGGCAGACCCTCGTCGGCTACCTCATGTACGTCGCGGTGATCGCCGTCTACATCGGCCTCTTCCACACGCGGTGGGGCCTGCGGGTGCGGGCCGTCGGCGAGCACCCGAAGGCCGCGGACACCGTGGGCATCAAGGTCAACCGCACCCGGTTCACCAACGTGCTGCTCGGCGGCGTCGTCGCCGGGCTGGGCGGGGCGTTCTTCACCCTCGTCTCGGTCAGCCAGTTCACGAAGGACATGACGGGCGGGCAGGGCTTCATCGCCCTCGCCGCGCTGATCTTCGGGCGCTGGAACCCCATCGGCGCGTTCTTCGCGGCCCTGCTGTTCGGCTTCGCCACCAACCTGCAGTACGTGCTCTCGTTCCTCGGCACCCCGGTGCCCAGCCAGTTCCTGGCCATGCTGCCGTACCTGGTCACCATCCTCGCCGTCGCCGGCCTAGTCGGGCGCTCGCAGTCCCCGGCCGCCAGCGGCGTGCCCTACCTGAAGAGTTGACCGTGAGCACCACCGGCACCGATCCCGCGTCCACCGACGACGTCGACTGGGACGCCCTGACCGCCGCCGCCACCGCGGCGATGGGCCGCGCGTACGCGCCGTACTCGCACTACCCGGTGGGGGCGGCCGCGCTCACCGAGGACGGCCGCACGGTGACCGGCATGAACATCGAGAACGCGTCCTACGGGGTCACCCTGTGTGCCGAGTGCTCGCTGATCTCGGCGCTGTTCGCCTCCGGCGGCGGCCGCCTGCGCGCGTTCGTGTGCGTGGACGGCGCCGGGGCCGTGCTGATGCCGTGCGGCCGGTGCCGCCAGCTGCTGTACGAACACCGCGCCCCGGGCATGACCCTGCTGACCGTCAGCGGGCTGCGGTCCATGGACGAGGTGCTGCCCGACGCGTTCGGCCCCGAGAACCTGGTCTGAGGGCCGCGGGTATGAGCACCGAGAGCAGCACCTTCGACGTCGTCGACGTGATCCGCACCAAGCGGGACCGCGGCCGTCTCGACGACGCCGCGATCGACTGGGTGGTCGACGCCTACACTCGCGGCGTCGTCGCCGACGAGCAGATGTCCGCCCTCGCCATGGCCATCCTGCTCAACGGCATGGACCGGGCGGAGATCGCCCGGTGGACGGCCGCGATGGTCGCCTCGGGAGAGCGGCTCGACTTCTCCGGGTTGCGCCGGGACGGGCGGCCCCTGCCCACCGTCGACAAGCACTCGACCGGCGGGGTGGGCGACAAGATCACCCTGCCGCTCGGCCCCCTGGTCGCGGCGTTCGGTGTGGCCGTCCCGCAGCTGTCCGGCCGGGGCCTCGGCCACACGGGCGGCACCCTGGACAAGCTCGAGGCCATCCCCGGCTGGCGCGCCGGGATGACCAACGACGCGCTGCTGGCGCAGCTGCGCGACGTCGGCGCCGTGGTCGCCGCCGCCGGCTCCGGGCTCGCTCCGGCCGACGCGAAGCTCTACGCCCTGCGCGACGTGACCGGCACGGTCGAGGCGATCCCGCTGATCGCGTCCTCGATCATGAGCAAGAAGATCGCCGAGGGCACCGGCGCCCTCGTGCTCGACGTCAAGGTCGGCTCCGGGGCCTTCATGAAGACGGTGGACGACGCGCGGGAACTCGCCCGCACCATGGTGGACCTCGGCGCCGACGCCGGGGTCTCCACCGTCGCGCTGCTCACCGACATGTCCACCCCGCTCGGGCGCACGGCGGGCAACGCCCTCGAGGTGGCCGAGGCCGTCGAGGTGCTCGCCGGCGGGGGACCGGCCGACGTCGTCGAACTGACCCTCGCGCTCGCCCGGGAGATGCTCGACGCAGCCGGGCGTCCCGACGCCGATCCGGCGGCTGCCCTCGCCGACGGACGGGCCATGGACGTGTGGCGGCGGATGATCGCCGGCCAGGGCGGGGACCCCGACGCGCCGCTGCCCGTGGCGGCCGAGACCGAGACCGTACTGGCCTCCGCGACCGGCACCCTCACCCGGCTCGACGCCCTCGCCGTCGGCGTCGCCGCCTGGCGGCTCGGTGCGGGACGGGCTCGCAAGGAGGACCCGGTGCAGGCCGGGGCGGGCGTCACGCTGCACGCCCGCCCGGGCGATCCGGTGACCGCCGGGCAGCCGCTGCTGACCCTGCACACCGACACACCGGAGGCGTTCGGCCGCGCCCGGGAGGCGCTCGCCGACGCCGTCGACGTCGCCCCCGACGGCGCGACGGTCGCGGGAGCGGGGACCACCGGTGTGGACCGGTCCATCGTGCTCGAACGGGTGGCGCGGCCATGATCCGAGCCGCCCTGTTTCCTCCCCGGTGATGACCCTATGATGTGGGCGTGGGGGCGACGAGAGGGACGACGTGCACATCGTGAGTGACCTGGTGATGCACGCTGCCTCGATGTGGTGGATCCATCCGCTGTTGCTGCTGTTCTGCTTCATCGACGGATTCGCCCCGATCCTGCCGTCCGAGACCCTGATCGTGGCGCTCTCCGCCCTCTCGGTCTCCTCCGGCCAGCCCAATCTCGGCTTCGTCGCGATCGCCGGCTTCATCGGCGCCGTCGCGGGGGACCAGGTGGCCTACCGGATGGGCCGGGCTGCCGGCTCGAGCGGGTTCCGCTGGATGCAGGGCGCCCGGGCCCAGGCATCGCTGCGCTGGGCCCGCCGGGAGCTGGACAAGCGCGGCGCCATGCTCATCCTGACCGCGCGGTACATCCCGGTCGGCCGCGTCGCCGTCAACTTCACCGCCGGCGCCACCGGCTTCCCGCTGCGGCAGTTCACCGTCCTCGACCTCGTCGCGTGCGCCACCTGGATCGGGTACGGCATCGGGATCGGCATCGTGGCCGGCGCCTGGGTGCACGAGCACCCGCTGCTCGGGGCCGGGCTCGCGATCGTCATCGCGATCGCCATCGGTTTCATCATCGACCACGCCATGCAGTGGGTGGGGCGGATCAAGGCGCGGCGTGCGGCCCGCGCCGAGGGCGGCTCCGGCTCCGGCACGGCGACCGAGTCCGCGGCGGCCACGCTGGACACCCCGGCCGTGGAGCCGGTGCGGGAGAACGCGCGCAGCGAGAACGCCTGACCGGTGCTCGGTGCCCCGCTGTCCTCAGCCGTGACCGCGGCGGTCACCGCCGCGGCGGGTCCGATGCAGACCGTCAACGACGCGGTCGCGTCCCTCGCCGGCACCGCGTGGGTGCTGCCGGTCCTCTTCGTGCTCTGCGTGTGCGACGGCTTCTTCCCGCCCCTGCCCAGTGAGTCGGTCGTCGTCGCCCTGACCGCGATCGCCGTGTCCACCGGCAACCCCGCCCTCGTGGGCATCGTCGTCGCGGCCGCCGTCGGCGCCGTGATCGGGGACAACATCGCCTGGCTGATCGGTCGCCGGGTGGGCGTCACCCGGTTCCGGTGGATGCGCCGCCGGCGGGTGCAGCAGGCCTTCCGGTGGGCGCGCGGCGAGCTGGACCGGCGCGGCGCCCTGCTCATCCTCACCGCCCGCTACATCCCGGTCGGCCGCGTCGCGGTGAACATGACGGCCGGCGCCACCGGGTTCCCGCGGGCCCGGTTCGTGCTGTACACCGTGATCGCCGGCGTGAGCTGGTCGGTCTACTCGGTCGGCATCGGCGTGCTGGCCGGAGCGTGGGCCCGCGACAACCACGTGGTGGCCGCGGCCGTCGCGATCGTCATCGCGGTGACGGTGGGCATCGTCGTGGACCGGCTCACGCACAAGCTCGCCCGCCGCGACCACGCCCCGGAGCCGCACGTCTCGGACGCCCGGTCGCGACAGGATCCCCCGGCCGCCGGGGAGGGGCACTGACCCGTCCGCGGGTGCCCGCCGGACCCGCACGGACGACGGCCCATTCGTCGCTACAGTGGGGGCGTGACCGAGAACCTGAGCCCTGCCGCCGCCGCTGACGTCGACTTCCGCGTGCTGCCGAAGATCTCCCTCCACGACCACCTCGACGGGGGGTTGCGCCCGGCCACCATCGTCGAGCTGGCCGAGGCCGCCGGGCACACGCTGCCCACGACCGATCCGACCGCCCTCGGCGCCTGGTTCGTCGAGGCGGCCGACTCGGGGTCGCTGGTGCGCTACCTGGAGACGTTCGACCACACCATCGCCGTCATGCAGACCCGCGACGGGCTGACCCGCGTCGCCCGGGAGTTCGTGGAGGACCTCGTGGCCGACGGCGTCGTCTACGGCGAGGTCCGCTGGGCCCCCGAGCAGCACCTGCGCGGCGGCCTGACCCTGGACGAGACCGTCGAGGCCGTGCAGGCGGGCATCGAGGAGGCGACCGCCGCGGCCCGCGCGGACGGCAGCGACATCCTCGTCGGCCAGCTCGTCTCCGCGATGCGGCAGGCCGACAACGGGGTGGAGATCGCCGAGCTCGCCCTGCGGCACCGGGACCGCGGCGTCGTCGGCTTCGACATCGCCGGTCCCGAGGACGGCTTCGGCCCGGCCCGGCTGGCCGACGCCTTCGACCTGCTCGCGAAGAACCTCTTCCCCGCCACCGTGCACGCGGGGGAGGCGGCCGGCCTGGACAGCATCACCGAGGCCCTGTCCGCCGGTCACGCCCTGCGCCTGGGCCACGGCGTGCGCATCGCCGAGGATCTGACGGTCGACTTCGACGCCGGGCTCGAGGACGGCGCCGCCCTGGTCACCTGCGGCCCCGTCGCCAGCTGGGTGCTGGACCGGCAGGTCCCGCTCGAGCTGTGCCCGTCGTCGAACCTGCAGACCGGCGCCGTCGCCGCGTTCGGCACCCGGCTCGACCAGCACCCGTTCGACCTGCTGTACCAGACCGGGTTCAAGGTCACGGTCAACACCGACAACCGGCTGATGAGCAACACGACGCTCAGCGACGAGATGGCGCTGCTGGTCGACGCGTTCGGCTACGACCTCGACGACCTGCTCACGCTCACGCTCAACGCCGTCGACGCCGCCTTCGCGCCGCTGAGTGTGCGCCTGGCTCTCGCCGAGGCCATCACCGAGAGCTATGACGGCCTCAGCGGCTGACCCCGCGAAGCAGCCGGCCGGAGAGGCGTTCGCCGAGCTCGTCGGCGTGATGGACCGGTTGCGCTCGCCCGGCGGCTGCCCGTGGGACGCGGCGCAGACCCATCAGAGCCTGCTCACCTACCTGATCGAGGAGGCGCACGAACTGGTCGAGGCCGTCGAGACGGGCGGCCCTGCCGACGTGCGCGAGGAACTCGGCGACGTGCTGCTCCAGGTGGTCTTCCACGCGCGCGTGGCGGAGGAGGCCGCGGACGGCGCCGCGTTCGACGTCGTCGACGTGATCGCGACGCTGGTCGAGAAGCTGCGCCGGCGGCATCCGCACGTCTTCGCCGCGGACACCGACGCGTCGGGGCAGGGGACCGACCCGGGACTGGCCGAGCTGCACCGGCGCTGGGACGAGATCAAGCGCGTCGAGAAGCCCGAGCGCATCGGGCCGTTCGACGGGATCCCGCCCGGCCTGCCCGCTCTCGCCCTTGCCCAGAAGTCCCTCGGCCGTGCCCAGCGGGCCGGGCTCGACCCGACGCCGGCTCCCGCCGCCGCGCACCCGGCTCCGGACGACGACGACGAGAGCGCCCTCACCGAGGAACGACTCGGCGACGCCCTGCTCGCCCTGGTCCGCCGCGGGCAGGCCGCCGGCCTCGATGCCGAGGCGGCCCTGCGCCACGCCGTCCGCCGCTACCGCGGTGCCGTCACCGACGACACCGACGCGCCGGGCACCGGACCCGCGCACTAGGCTGGGATCGGCATCCGCGGGGCCGCCTCAGGGCGGGGTCCGCGGACGGCCCGGGCCGCCGACAAGAAGCCCGACGACCGGCGTCAGACCACGCATCAGCTCGACGAACAGGAGTCCTTTCATGGCCACCATCGATGCCATCCACGCGCGGGAGATCCTCGATTCCCGCGGCAACCCGACCGTCGAGGTCGAGGTGCTGCTCGACGACGACTCGTTCGGCCGCGCCGCGGTGCCCTCGGGCGCCTCGACCGGTGAGTTCGAGGCCGTCGAGAAGCGCGACGGCGACGCCGGCATCTACCAGGGCAAGGGCGTCACCTCCGCGGTCAACGCCGTCGTCGAGACCATCCAGCCGGCCCTGCTCGGCTTCGACGCGACCGACCAGCGCCTCATCGACGCGACGATGGTCGACCTGGACGGCACCGAGAACAAGAGCAAGCTGGGCGCCAACGCCATCCTCGGCGTCTCGCTCGCCGTGGCCCGTGCGGCCTCCGAGTCCGCGGCCCTGCCGCTCTACCGCTACCTCGGCGGCCCCAACGCGCACGTGCTGCCCGTGCCGCTGATGAACATCCTCAACGGCGGTTCGCACGCCGACTCCGACGTGGACATCCAGGAGTTCATGATCGTGCCCCTGGGTGCGGCGACGTTCTCCGAGGGCCTGCGCTGGGGCGTCGAGGTCTACCACAACCTCAAGAGCGTCCTGAAGAAGGAGGGCCTGAGCACGGGCCTGGGCGACGAGGGCGGCTTCGCCCCGAACCTGCCGTCCAACCGGCACGCCCTCGACATCATCACCACGGCGATCGAGAAGGCCGGCTACACCCCGGGCAGCCAGATCGCGTTCGCCCTCGACGTGGCGTCGAGCGAGTTCTTCGACAAGGGCGCCTACCAGTTCGAGAAGCAGTCCCGCAGCGCCGAGGAGATGAGCGCCTACTACGAGGACCTCGTCGCCAACTACCCGCTGGTCTCCATCGAGGACCCGCTGGACGAGAACGACTGGTCCGGCTGGCAGACCCTCGCCGCGAACCTCGGCGAGAAGGTGCAGCTGGTGGGCGACGACCTGTTCGTCACCAACGTCGAGCGGCTGCAGCGCGGCATCGACGAGAAGGCCGCGAACTCGCTGCTGGTCAAGGTCAACCAGATCGGCTCCCTGACGGAGACCCTGGACGCGGTCAGCCTCGCCCAGCGGGCCGGCTTCACCACGATCACCTCGCACCGGTCCGGCGAGACGGAGGACACGACGATCGCCGACATCGCCGTCGCCACCAACGCCGGCCAGATCAAGACGGGCGCCCCGGCCCGGTCCGAGCGCGTGGCCAAGTACAACCAGCTGCTGCGCATCGAGGAGGAGCTGGACGACGCGGCCCGGTACGCCGGAGCGAGCGCCTTCCCGCGTTTCTCGGCCTGATCCGCCTCCGCGCTGGCTACGGTAGGAGGGACGGCACCGCACCCGCGGCGGCCGTCCCTCCACCGGTGAGTCCGCCGGCCCCGTCCCCACCGGATCGGCCGCCGCGCCGCCAGGGATGACGACGTACCGAGAGCAGCAGGAGTGCCATGTCGACGCGACGACCGAACGTGCCCCGGACCGGGCCGGCCTCCGAGCCCCGTCCCAGCACGAGCGCCGTCGACGGCAGGGCCGACGGGTCGACGCCGCAGCCGGGGAAGCCCCGCAGCGGCCACACGGGCTCGACCGCCGCACACCCGCCGCGGCCGGTGACCTCCGCACTGCCGGTCACCCGCACGTCCCCGGTCCGGAGCGCCGGCAGCGGCTCGGGCACCGCTCACCGCAGTGGCTCCGGGTCCACCGCGGCGCACCCGCGCGGCGGCAACCGGTTCCTGCGGGGCCTGCGCGGCGGTGCCGGGACGGACGGGAACCAGACCGGCCAGGATGGGTCGAGCAAGGATCATTCGGGGGCGGAGCGTCCGAGCGGTGGCCGTTCCGGTGAGGGCCGCCCCGGCCGTGGCCGGAAGGACGCCTCCGCGACGTCGACCACCCCGACGCGCTACACCGTGCGCCGCGAGGACGGGCGCGTCAACTATGCCTTCACCGACGGGGGAGCGCGTCCGGTCTCCGCGGGATCGACGGCCGTCCGCCCGGTTCCGGCCAAGGCCTTCTCGGGCCGCCTGCTCGCGCTGGCCCTCGTGCTGGTGACGATCACCATCCTGCTCGCGCCCACCGTGCGCACCTACCTCGCGCAGCGCGCCGAGATCAGCAGCCTTCAGCAGAGCATCAGCGAGGAGCAGGCGCAGCAGACCCAGCTCAAGGACCAGCTCGCGCGCTGGAACGACCCCGCCTACGTCAAGCAGCAGGCCCGTGACCGGCTGTTTTACGTCATGCCGGGCGAGACGGGATACTTGGTGATCGGGGCGGGGAACACCGACGAGGTCCCGCCGGTCGCCACCTCGGCCGAGTCCGACAGCGGACCGCAGCCGTGGCTGGACGCCCTGTGGACCTCCGTGCAGGGTTCCGCCGCCCGCTGAGCAGCACCGCTGGACAGCACTGCTCCAGCACTGCACCAGCACCGCACGAGAACAGCCGACAGCAGGACAGGCACCGCGGGTCCGGGCGCCGGAGGCCCCCGATCCCGGTGCCCGGAGAGGACATGCACGTGAGACCGCGCACCGGTACCGGTGAGGACCTCGACGGCCAGGGCGGCGTCGACCCCCGACAGCCGACCCCGGCGGACCTCGACACCATCAGCCTCCAGCTCGGCCGGCCGGCGCGCGACGTCGTCGAGATCAGTGCCCGCTGCGTGTGCGGGAACCCGCTGGTGGCCGCCACCGCCCCGCGGCTGGGCAACGGCATCCCGTTCCCCACGACGTTCTATCTCACCCACCCGGTGCTCACGGCCGCGGTGTCGCGGCTCGAGGCCACCGGCACCATGGCCGCGATGAACGAGCGGCTGGCGGCGGAGCCCGATCTGGCCGCACGTCATCGCGACGCCCACGCGCACTACCTCGCCGAGCGGGACCGGATCGGGGCGCGAGCCGGCACCGGGGAGGTGCCCGAGATCGCCGGCATCTCCGCGGGCGGCATGCCCGACCGGGTCAAGTGCCTGCACGCGCTCGCCGGTCACGCCCTGGCCGCCGGGCCGGGCGTCAACGTCCTCGGCGACGAGGCACTCGCCGGCGTCGCCGACGACTGGACGCCCGACCGCTGCACCTGCACCGGCGCCTGGGACCCCGACGCCGCCGTACCGACGAAGGATCTGAGCCGACATGTCCGACGCCTTGCCCGCTGACCGCCCCGCCGACGCTTCCTCTTCCGGCTCCGCTTCTTCCGGTTCCTCTTTCTCCGGCGCTGTTTCTTCCGGCTCACGCCGGGTCGCCGCCATCGACTGCGGCACCAACTCGATCCGCCTGCTGATCGCGGACGTGTCGGCGGACGGGACCTCCCTCACCGACGTCGTGCGCACCATGCGCGTCGTCCGGCTCGGCCAGGGCGTGGACCGGACCGGACGGCTCGCCGACGAGGCGCTCGAACGCACCTTCGCGGCCTGCCGCGACTATGCGGACCAGTGCCGGGAGCACGGCGCCACCGCGGTGCGCTTCGTCGCCACCTCCGCGACCCGCGACGCCGAGAACCGCCAGGACTTCGTCGACGGCATCCGCGACATCCTCGGCGTGGAGCCCGAGGTCGTCAGCGGTCACGAGGAAGCGGCCCTCTCCTTCGCCGGCGCCCTCAGCGTGCTGGACCCGGCGCAGCCGCTGCCCGCCCTCGTCGTCGACCTCGGCGGCGGCAGCACCGAGTTCGTCCTCGGCGACCGGGACGGCGTCCGCGCGAGCCTGAGCACCGACATCGGCTGCGTCCGGATGACGGAGCGGCACCTGACCGCGGACCCGCCCACGGCGGACCAGATCGCCGCCGCGACCGCGGACATCGACGCGGCGATCGACGCAGCCGCCGCCGTCGTCCCGTTCGAGGACATCGCGACCGTGATCGGGGTCGCCGGCACCATCACGACCATCACCGCCCACGCCCTCGATCTGACGGCCTACGACGCCGAGACGATCCACGGCACCGAACTGCCCGTCGCCACCCTCCGCGCCAGCGCGGACGCGCTGCTGCACGCGACCCGCGAGGAGCGGGCGGCGATGCCGTTCATGCACCCGGGGCGGGTCGACGTGATCGGGGGCGGGTCCCTGATCTGGTCCCGGATCCTCGAGCGGGTCGCCGCCGCGACCGCCGCGGCGGACGGGACCGCCCCGGCGCCGGTGACGAGCGCCGTGACCAGCGAGCACGACATCCTCGACGGCATCGCCCTGAGCGCTCCGGCCGCGGAGCAGCGCTGAGCATGACGGCACCGGCGACCTCACGTCCGTCCGCGCGCCCGTCGTCAGCCACCGCGGCCCCCACCGGCTCGGGCCGGGGAGGTGCTGTCCGTGGCGCAGGCCGCGGCGCAGCCGCCGGCCTCCTGGCCGCCGTGCTGGCCGGTGGGGGCTGGCTGCTGCCCGTCACCCCGGCCACCGCGGCGGACGGCCCGGTCCCGGCCGAACCGCGGCCCACGCCGGCCGCGACCCGGACGACGGCCCCGGCCACCCCGACCGCGTCCGCGACGGCGACTCCCACCGCGTCTGCGACGCCCGACACCCGGACGCCGGAGTACTGGATGCACGAGTACGGCTTCGACGAGGCGCAGAAGGTGTCCCGCGGCGCCGGCGTCACGGTCGCCGTCATCGACACCGGCATCGCCACGGACCATCCCGACCTCGCCGGCGCCGTCGCCGGGGGCACCGACGTCTCCGGTGCCGGCGCGTCGGACGGGTCCGAGCCGATCGGCTTCGAGTCCGAGCACGCCACCATGGTCGCGACCCTGCTGGCCGGTCGCGGGCACGTCCCGGCGGGCCGCACGTCGAGCAGCGCATCGAGCAGCGCATCGAGCAGCGCCGACGCCGGCGCCTCGGGCAGCGCCGACGCCGGGAAGAACCGCTCGGCCGGCATGCTCGGGGTGGCCCCCGAGTCGAGGCTGCTCAACGTCTCCGCCTGGGTCGGCGACGGCAACCCCGGTGGCCGCGACATCATGGACCAGATCCCGGCGGCGGTGCGGTGGTCGGTCGATCACGGCGCAAAGGTGATCAGCATGTCGCTCACCAGCACGAGCACGTCCTGGCCCCGCAGCTGGGACGACGCGTTCGCGTACGCCGAGCAGAAGGACGTGCTCGTCGTCGCCGCGGCGGGCAACCGGGCCGGAGGCATCACCCAGGTGGGGGCGCCCGCGACCATGCCCGGGGTGCTCGCCGTCGGGGGGCTGGACCGGCAGGGGAAGGCGAGCTGGGACGCGTCGGCGCAGGGCATCTCGATCGGTGTCAGCGCGCCGTCGGAGGACCTCGTGGGCGGCCTGCCCGGGGGCGGCTACCGCACCTGGGCCGGCACGTCGGCGGCCACCCCGTTGATCTCCGGCCTCGCGGCGCTGATCCGCTCCCGCTGGCCCGAGCTCAGCGCGGGGGAGGTCGCGAACCGGATCGTCAGTACCGCGCACGACGAGGGCGCGCCCGGCCGGGACCCGATCTACGGCTTCGGAGCCGTCGACGCCGCCCGCGCGCTCACCGCCGACGTGCCGACCGCTGCCGGCGACCCGCTCGGCTCCATCACCGAGTGGATCCGCGTGCACCGCCGGGCGAGCGACCCGCAGGTCACCGCGCCCGCAGCGGCACCGAGCAGGCGAACCGCGCAGGCTGTGCCCGTCCCCGCCGCACCGACGCCGCACCGCCCCGTCTGGGACGGCGGCATCGTGCCCGGCCTGATCGTCGTCGGATTCGGTGCGGCCCTCGTCGTCATCGTCGGGGCCGCGGCTGCGCACCTGACGTCGCTGCGCCGTCGTCGTTGACGTCCGCTCGATCACACCGCCCGACGTCCGCCCGATGTCCACCGCCCCGCCGCGGATCGGCGCGGCGCCGGGCTCGTGGACGGCTCGGCGGAGTGGGTAGCATGGCCCCTATGGCGCCTACACCCCAAGTCGTGAATCGTCCGCGCATCCTGATCGTCGGCGGAGGCTATGTCGGCCTCTACACGGCCCTCGGCCTGCAGAAGAAGATCAAGGAGCAGGGTGGCATCGTCACCCTGGTCGATCCGCTGCCCTACATGACCTACCAGCCGTTCCTTCCCGAGGTCGCTGCCGGCAACATCGAGTCGCGGCACGCCGTGGTCTCGCACCGGATGCACCTGAAGGACACCGAGCTGATCAACGGCAAGGTCATCAAGGTCGACCACGACGCCCGGACGGCCACCATCCAGTCCGTGGACAACGAGGATCCGTTCCAGCTGACCTACGACGAGATCGTGATCGCGGCCGGGTCCATCACCCGGACCTTCCCGATCCCGGGTCTGGACGAGGCCGCCGTCGGGCTGAAGGCCATCGAGGAGGCCAACGGCATCCGCAACCAGACGCTCGAGCTGATCGAGACGGCGTCCCTGACCGCGGACGAGGAGGTCAAGCGGCGTTCGCTGACCTTCGTCGTCGTCGGCGGTGGTTTCGCCGGCATCGAGATCCTCGCCGAGCTCGAGGACATGGCCCGCGTGGCGGCCGAGCGCAACCCTCGCCTGAAGCCGTCCGACCTGCGGTTCGTCCTCGTCGAGGCGATGGGCCGGATCATGCCCGAGGTCACCGAGGAGCAGGCGGTCAAGGTCGTCGAGCACCTGCGCAGCCGGGGCATCGAGGTCCACCTGAACACCTCGCTGGCCTCCGCCGAGGGCGGGCACCTCAAGCTCATCTCGATGCCGGACAAGGCGCCGAAGGACGAGTTCGACGCCGACACCCTGATCTGGACCGCCGGCGTGCAGGCCAACCCGATGGTCAAGCAGACCGGGTTCCCGCTCGACGAGCGCGGCCGGGTTCGCGTCAAGGCCGATCTGCGGATCGCCACCGAGGACGGCGTGGTGCCCGGTGCGTGGGCCGCCGGCGACGTCGCGGCCGTGCCGGATCTGACCGGTGAGGGCCCCGGCGGGTTCTGCGTCCCGAACGCGCAGCACGCGCTGCGGCAGGCCAAGCGCCTGGCGAAGAACGTCCTGCTCGCGCGGGCGGGGCAGCCGCTGGTCGACTACAAGCACGCCTCCCTCGGTGCGGTGGCCGGCTTCGGCACCTGGAAGGGTGTCGCCAAGATCGTGCTCGGCGGGAAGACCATCAAGATGGACGGTCCGCTGGCCTGGCTCGCGCACCGCGGCTACCACGGCATGGCGATGCCGACGGTGGAGCGCAAGGCCCGCGTGGTCGGGAACTGGGCGATCTCCCTGGTCGCCGGCCGGGACACCACCCAGCTGCTGAACCTCAACGACCCGACCCGCACGTTCCGCGAGGCCACGTCCCCGACTCCGAAGATGGCCTCGCCGTCGACGGTGCCGGTGGGTACCGACCCCAACCGCGAGCGCAAGGGCGTCGACTCCCGTCGTCATTCGCTGCCGCTGGCGGCCGGTCCCCGGGAGACCACGCCGGAGCAGACGCCCACCGTGCGCTGACGCTCCGTCACTGCTTCATCGAACGGGCCCGGTCTCACGACCGGGCCCGTTCGTCGTGTCCGGGCCTTCGTCTGCCGCGCCGACTGCTCGCGGCCTGGCACCGCTCGACCGCGGAGTGGACTGTTCTTGCCGTTGGCGCGGGTTCTTCCCGGCGCAACAGCAAGAACGGTCCCGTTCACGTCGTCGGATCGTCCCGTCGGTCGCCGTCCCGGTAGCGTGGGGGAGTCCGGGCTCAGTTCCCGCGCCCCAGTAGCCCAATCGGCAGAGGCGGCGGACTTAAAATCCGCGCAGTGTGGGTTCGAGTCCCACCTGGGGCACCGTCGGGTCGCGGTGGCCTCGTGACGGGACGGCGCGAGAGTTCGGCCGGCGGCGTGAGCTTCTCGGCGCCGGGATGGAGCGCTCCGGAGTACGTCACGAGGACCGCGCGACGTCGAGCTCGTGGAATGCGTTGTATGGCGGGTCCAGCACGACGACGCCGAAGCAGGGGCCGAGGACGGTGGGCTGACCAGATGGCCCAGGCCGTCGTCGTGTCGCGGGTCGGTCGGGATGGGTAGACATCTTCCCCTGACCGGTGGGTGTCATCGGAGTTATCAACAGGCTTCCCGCCGCCACGAGTTCTGTCGTTGGCGGCTGGTTGAGTGGACTCATGGAAGCCCCCGTGGACCCGACGACCCAGCCGCAGCCGATCGCTGCCGTGCTGCCGGGCCTCGGACTGTTCGGGTTGGACCTCCCGGGCGCGGGGTTGCCCGGTCAGGATCCGGCCGGTCGGGATGGAGCCCGACAGCACCGGCGCGGTGAGAGCTCGGGTGTCGATCCGGAGCCAGCGTCGGCGCCCCCGTATGACGACGACGAAGGGGCGCCCGCCCTGGCTGCCCGCCTGTCCCGGACTCACATCGGCGCCGATCTCGACCTCGCGATGTCGGCGCTGGAGGACGTGCGCCGGCTGGAGTCCTGGGTGGCGTCGGCGAAGCACCGGCTCGTTCGTGAGGCGCAGCAGGCGGCCCGCGCCGCGCACGTCCGGTGGGTCGACGCCCACCCCGACCCTTCCGCCGGCGCGCAGGTGCGCGGGGGCCTTCCCCGCGCGGAGCGGCTGGCCGTGGCCGAGCGCGATGGAATCGCCCAGATCGCCTGCGCCCTGCACCTCAGCGAGGCGGCCGCGTCAGGACTGCTCGCCGACGCCGTTCGGCTGGCTGAGCACCTCCCGCGGACCGCGGCCGCCCTTGCCTCGGGCGCCATCACGGCAGCGGCGGCCACACTGATCTCCGGTGAGACGGCCGAGTACACGGACCACCTACCCGGCTGCGTCGACGAAGAGGCCGTCGTGCAGCTGCGGTGGTCGGTGTCCGCTACCGAGGAAGCCCTGCTCGGCGCGGCCACCCGCGGGCGCACCCGGCCCCAGTTGCTGGCGCGGGCGCGCCGAGTGCGCGAGTTCTGCCACCCATCGACCTTCTTCGAGCGGGAGCGGAGGGCACGGGCCGAGCGGTTCGCGCGCATCAGTCCGGACCGGGACGGGATGGCTCGGTTGTCGGCCCTGTTGCCGGCCGCGGTGGCCTGGCGGATCGACGGGCACCTGTCCGCGGTCGCCCGGAGTCTGCGGGCGGAGGAGACGGGCGGCTCGTCGGTCGATGCCGGGCCCGGGTCCTCATCGGCATTCGGGACCGAGGCGATTCCTCCTGCCGGCAACGACGACGCCGCACGGGGCGTGGACGCGGCCGGCGACACGGCGGGCGGAGGTCTCGAGCGGCGGACGATCACTCAGCTGCGGGCCGACGTGCTGGCGGACCTGCTCGCCGGCGACGGTGCTGGGGAGCCGAGCGCGGCGGCAGGTCGTGGAGGGCTGTCGTTGGTTGGGCAGGCCATTGCGACCAGATCGGTCGCGGCGGGAGACGCCCTGGACGCAGCGGGGCATCCGGAGCCGCAGGTGTTGCTCACGATGCCGGCCGCAACGCTGCTGGGCGGCGACGACCCCGGCAATCTCGGGTCCTTCGGTCCGATCCGTGCCGCCGACGCTCGACGACTGGCCCTCGCGGCCTATTCGTTCATGCTCGGCGTCACGGTGGACCCCACCCGCGACGGCGCCCGGGTTCTGCCGATGCTCGTCACCGGCGGTGATCAGTACCGGATCCCGGCGGCCCTGCGACGAGCGCTGGCGGTGCGCGACGGAACCTGTCGTTTCCCCGGTTGTCGCCGTTCCGCCGCCCGCTGCGACGTCGACCATGTCGTCGCCTGGGCCGATGGTGGCCGGACGGAGCCGGCGAATCTTGCCCACCTGTGCCGGAAGCATCACGTGCTCAAGCATCACTCCGGATGGACGGTCGACGCGGGGCCCCCACCACCGGCGGTGAGCCGTCGCGTGGGACGCCGCCCGGACAGGTGCCGCGCGGAGGTGGGCCGGACGGCGCCGGCAACGCCGGAAGCGGCGGTGATCCGAGAGACGGAAGCCTCTGCTGGACCTCGCCCACCGGACGCCGCTATCCGACCGAACCGGAGGACCCGCCCCCGTTCTGACGGTCAGCGGCCCTCGGTACCCGCGTCGGCGGTGTCCCGCTCCCAGCTGACTCGCAGGCTTCGTCCGCACGTCACGCCGTGAGAGAACAGCTCGCACAAAAGCTGGTACGAAAGGCCGTTCTCGATAGACTGGCCGCTCCAGACCCCTTCTCGAGGAGACAAGACGCGATGGCAGCCGGAGGCAACCCCCTGCTGAACAACAACCCCGTCTTCACCGGCCGGGCGCGGGACGGGCGGGCCGGTTACGCGCCCGCTCCGCCCCAGAACCCCTACGGCCAGAACGGCTTCGGTCAGGCCGGCTACGGGCAACAGCCCTACGGCCAGCCGAACGACCTGCAGGACCTGTACAACCGCCCCTCGGCGACCCCCGGGCAGACCGGCCGGATGACCTTCGACGACGTCATCGTCAAGACGTCCATGACGCTCGGCCTCGTCGTCGTCGGTGCGGCCATCGGCTGGTTCGTGCCGGGCCTGATGCTGATCGGCATGATCGGCGGCCTCGTCCTGGGCCTGGTCAACTCCTTCAAGCGGGAGCCGGTCCCGGCCCTGATCCTCGCGTACGCCGCGCTGGAGGGCCTGTTCCTCGGCGGCCTCTCGGGCTTCCTCGAGGGCATCTACCCGGGCATCGTCGTCCAGGCGGTCGTCGGCACCTTCTCGGTGTTCGCCGTGACCCTGGTGCTGTTCCGCAGCGGCAAGGTGCGCGCCACCCCGCGGGCGATGAAGTTCTTCCTGATCGCCCTCGCCGGTTACGCCCTGTTCTCGCTGGTCAACCTGGGCCTGATGGTCTTCGGCGTCACCAATGGCATGTTCGGGCTGCACAGCGCCAACATCCCCGGGACCTCCATTCCGTGGGGCGTCGTCATCGGCCTGCTCGCCATCGGCCTCGCCGCGTTCTCCCTGATCGTCGACTTCACCTCGATCTCCGAGGGCGTCCGCAACGGTGCGCCGGCCCGCTTCGCCTGGACCGCGGCCTTCGGGCTCACCGTCACCCTGGTGTGGCTGTACGTCGAGATCCTGCGCCTGATCGCCATCCTGCGCGGCAACGACTGACGCACGGACAGCCTGACGCGCTGACCCCTCACGCGCTGAACGACCTGAATCACTGAACGACCTGGATCACTGAACGACCTGAATCACTGAACGACCTGAATCACTGAACGACAGCGGCCCCGGCATAGCGCCGGGGCCGCTGTCGCGTCCGGACGCGCCCATCGGACAGCTCTGCCGGACACTGGGAGTCTCGGCGCCGGCCGCCGGACACTGAATGCCGGACGCCGGACGCCGGACGCCGGTCAGTCGGTGGTCCAGCGACGGGGGATCTGGTGGACGGTCGTCCCCTGCAGCACGAAGCCGGCTGCGATCAGCCACGCCAGACCCACGAAGCGGACGACCGGCAGCACCGCGGAGAACGGTGGCCACAGCAGGGTGAGGAAGGACAGCTCACCGAGCACCGCGAGGACCAGCCCGATCCACGCCAGCCACCGGGGGAGCAGGCCCATGATCAGACCCGGCACCGCGATGCCGGCGATCAGCAGGCCGAGCCCGGTGGCGAACGCGACGCCGCCGAGGAGGAAGCCGACGGCGGCCAGCGCCAGGGCCACCGGCGGGGTGGCGGCCACCTCGGGCAGCGCCGCGACCCACAGGACCGCGGCCGCGACCATGAGGGAGACCGCGGCCACCGACCCGCCGAACCAGCCGATGGACGGCCCGGGCACCGCCACCCGGAGCTGCCGCAGCCGGGTGTATGCGGTCGCGGCGTAGATGCCGAGCGGCACCGCGGACCCGAACGTGCAGAACGCGAGCCAGACGACGGCCGCGGGGTAGGCGGTGGCCACGGCTGAGGCCGTGCTCGCGAGGCTGACGGTGGGAAGGACGGCGCCCGCCGCGGCTGCGGACCCGCCGACCCCGACGACGGTGCTCGCCAGGGCCACGATGGCCAGCGCGCCGAGGTGGGGACCGGTCGCGCGGTGCGATCGGCGGCGCGGGCCACGATCGGGCGGCTGACCGGTCGGGGCGCCGGTTCCGAGGCCGGTCGCGGGCCCGGTCACGGGATGGTGCTGCGCGGAGGTGGCGGGGGAGACGGTGGAGGAGGAGTCGGCGGGGCGAGGTGTTCCGGTGGGCGAGCTCATGACTCGATCGTTCACCTGATGAATCAGTCTGTCAATGACGTAATGTGGGCGCATGACCGACCATCCGTCCCGTGTCCCCTTCCTCCTGTCCCAGCTGGGGTCGGTGGCCGCCGACCGCTTCGCCGCGGGTGCTCGGGACGCCGGCGTGAGCCCGTCCGAGGCCGGGGTCCTGCGTCTGGTGGGTCGCCAACCGGGGTCCAGCCAGCGTGAGGTCGCCCGCTCCGCCGGCGTCGTGCCCAGCCGGATGGTTCCGCTCGTGGACGGGCTCGAGGACCGCGGCCTGCTCGCCCGCGAACGCAGCGCCACCGACCGGCGCACCTACGCGCTGCGGCTCACACCCGCGGGATCGGCCGTCCTGGCCGCGCTCGGCGGGGTGGCCAGGGGGCTCGACGACGAACTGACGGCGGCACTCTCGTCCGACGACCGGGACCTGTTGACCGGACTGCTCAGCCGGATGGTGGACGGACTCGGCCTCGACCGGGACCTGCACCGGTAGAGAACCTGCACCGGTAGGCCGCCGGGCGCCGCGGCCGACGCGAGCGGTGCCCTCAGCCGATGCGGCGGGCTCCGTCGGCCGGTTCGACCGGAAAGATGTCCGGCGCGGCGCACCCGGCGGCGTCGAACGCCTCGCGCACCGCGACCGACACACGCTCGACGTCGGCGGAGCGCACCAGGGCGATGGCCGAGCCGCCGAAGCCGCCGCCGGTCATCCGGGCCCCGTATGCACCGGCCGTCCGGGCCGCCGCCACGGCGGTGTCCAGCTCGGTGCAGCTGATCTCGAAGTCGTCCCGCATCGACGCGTGGCTGGCGTCCAGCAGGGGGCCGATCTCAGCGGGGGAGGAGGAGCGCAGGGTCTGCACGGTGTCGAGGACCCGCTGGTTCTCGGTGACGATGTGCCGCAGCCGCCGGAACGTCACCTCGTCCAGCCGGCGCTCCGCGTCACCCAGGTCGGCCACGGTGACGTCCCGCAGGGCCCCGACGCCCAGCGTGTCCCGGGCGAGCTCGGTGGACCGCCGCCGGTCCGCGTAACCCCCGGTGGCGTGCTCGTGCTTCACGTGCGTGTCGATCACCAGCAGCACGAGCCCGTGCTCGGTCAGGGGCAGCGGGACCGTCTCGCTGTGCTGGTCGCGGGTGTCGAGGAAGACGGCGTGCCCGGCGGCGCCGCGCAGGGACGCGGTCTGGTCCATGATGCCGGTCGGGGCTCCGGCCATCTCGTTCTCGGCTCGCTGACAGGCCAGGACCAGCTCGTCCAGCCCGATCGAGGACCCGGTCAGGTCGCGGAGCCCGACGGCGACCGAGCACTCCAGGGCCGCGGAGGAGGAGAGTCCCGATCCGGTGGGCACGGTCGAGTCGACCAGGATGTCCGCGCCCTCGATCGTGACGCCCCGCTCGCCGAGCGCCCACACGACACCGGCCGGGTAGGCGGCCCAGCCCTCGACCGCGCCGGGAGCGAGGGACGCGAGGTCAATCTCGACGACGCCGTCCTGGGACCGGGAGGCCAGCCGCAGCCGCCCCGAGTCGTTCAGCGCGATCGCCGCGGTCGTGGCCGCGTCGATCGCGAAGGGGAGGACGAACCCGCCGGTGTAGTCCGTGTGCTCGCCGATCAGGTTCACCCGGCCGGGGGCGGTGAACAGTCCGTCCGGGGCATCGCCCCCGAAGACGGCGCGGAACTCCGCCGCCAGGCGGCCGGCGTCCACCGCGCTCACCGGTCGACCACCGGATCCGGGGCGGACGCCCGGGCCGCGGAGGCCGCGGCGGACGTCGGTACGGACACTGCCGCGGACGCCGGCGCGGGTGCAGGAGCCGTCGGCTCGCCGGAGACCGAACGGAGCCGCTCGGCCACCTGCTCGGGAACGGTGTCGTTGATGAACGCGCCCATCGCGGCCTCCGACCCGGCGAGGAACTTCAACTTGTCGGCCGCCCGTCGCGGCGAGGTCACCTGCAGATGCAGCCAGGACGCCGCTCGCAGCCGCGGGTCCGCCGGCGCCTGGTTCCACGCCGCGATGTACGGGGTGGGGGAGTCGTAGAGGTGGTCCAGCCGGTTGAGCGTGTCCAGGTAGACGCGCGCGGCGTCCTCCCGTTCGGCGTCGGTCAGCTCGTCAAGGCGGCCGACGTGCCGGTGCGCGGAGATGTGCACCTCGAGCGGCCAGCGGGCCGCCCACGGCACGTAGGACGTGAAGTGCTCACCCATGGTGATGACACGGGACCCCTCCCGCTGCTCGGCCAGGAGCAGGCGCTCGCCCAGCAGGGTGCCGGTCGACTCCAGGTGGGCTGCGGCGCGTTCGCCGAGCAGCGCCCCGCGCGGGGTGACGTACGGGTAGGCGTAGATCTGCCCGTGCGGGTGGTGCAGGGTGACGCCGATCTGCGCGCCCCGGTTCTCGAACACGAACACCTGGGCGATGCCGGGCAGGGCCGAGAGCGCCGCGGTCCGCTCGGCCCAGGCGTCCAGCACGGTCCGCGCCCGCCGCAACGGCAGGGTCGCGAAGGAGCCGGTGTGCTCTGAGGTGAAGGCGACGACCTCGCAGCGGCCGGTGGCCGGGACGGGCTCACCCCAGTGGGGGTGTGCCGGGATCGCGCCCGCGATGGGGCCGAGCGAGGGGAAGCGGTTCTCGAAGACGACGACGTCGTAGTCGGCCGCCGGGATCTCCGACTCACGGCGGGTGCCGTCGGCCCCGGCGTGGCCCGAGGGGCACAGGGGGCACTGATCGGCCGGCGGCAGGTAGGTGCGGGTCTGCCGGTGCGCGGCGATCGCGGTCCACTCGCCGCTCAGCTCGTCGAAGCGCAGTTCGCCCGGCTCTGGACGGGGCGGCAGGGGCCGCGGGTCCGCCGGCGGGGTGAACGAGGACGCGCGGGCCTCGTCGTCGAAGAAGTAGAGGATCTCCCGGTCGTCGGCCAGCCGTCCGGGCACGGGCCGGGCGCTCACGTGCCGACCCCTTGGGCGGGCGCACCGAGGGGCGCGAGGACCACCTCGTCGATGTAGCCGCGGAGCAGGTCGACGGCGGAGGGGCTCATGGCCTCGTCGGTGATCAGGGTCTGGACCTCCTCGAGGCCGGCGATGCGGCTGAGCCCGGACAGGCCGAACTTGGTGTGGTCCGCGAGCACGCACAGCCGTGAGGCGGACTCGAGCATCTGCTGGTTGGTCTCCGCTTCCAGCAGGTTCGGGGTGGTGATGCCGCGTTCCAGGGAGATGCCGTGCACCCCCATGAAGCACACGTCGACGTTCAGGGTGCTCAGCGCGTGCACCGCGAGGGGCCCGACGAGGGCGTCGGAGGGGGTGCGGACCCCGCCGGTGGCGATGACGGTCGGCCCGGGCCGGCCGGTGACCGACGTGTCGAAGCTCCAGAGCACCTCGGCGACGCGCGGGGAGTTGGTGACGACAGTCAGGTCGGGGATCGGGGCGAGCAGCTGCGCCAGGGCGTGGGTGGTGGTGCCCGAGTTCAGGGCGATGGCCATGCCGGGCTCGATCAGCTCGACGGCGGCCGCCGCGATCGCGGCCTTCTCGGCGCCGTCGCGCGCGGCCTTGGCGGCGAAACCGGGCTCCTCCGAGGTCGGCGAGCTGCGCAGGGTGGCACCGCCGTGCACCTTGATCAGCAGGCCGCGCCGCGCGAGGGCGTCCAGGTCCCGGCGGACGGTCATGTCCGAGACGTCGAAGGCGTGCACGAGATCGGTCACCCGGACCACGCCCTCGGCCTGCAGCCGATCGACGATGGCCTGCTGACGCTGGGCGGCGAGCACGGGACCTCCTCGGCGGGCTGGTGGCTGACGGCGGGACGGGCGGAGCTGACGGGACGACGACGCCGGAGCGCGAGGACGAGCGCCGTGGTCGTGTGTCAGCGTGCCCCGCCGCCGATACCGATGTCAACACTTTCGAACATCGTGGTCCGGGACGCCGCTGAATCGTCAGCTGTCTTATCTTCGCTGGTCACCAGCCGATGCGCAAATCGGTCGTTGACACAGTCTGTGATGTCTGGCACATTCTTTCCAACGTCGAAACATGGTGGTTTCTGTTGGATTGGGTGACCGGGTTCCGGTACGCGATCTCGGGGCCACCGGCCGGCGAGACGACGTCGCCGTCCCCGTCCAGCCCAACCCCGAGGAGTCGTCATGGGAATCTTCGATCGGCCCGCCTCCGCGCGGCCCCTGTCCCCGTCGCCGTCGTCGGTCAACCCGCTCGCCCGGGTCGACCTGTCCCGCCGCTCCGTGCTCGGGGGAGCGCTCGGCCTGTCGGCCCTCGGCCTGCTGACCGCGTGCGGCGGAACCTCGACCACCGCGCCGGCCACCACGTCGGGCGCCGCGACGGGCACCGTCAGCTTCGGCTCGAACCAGTCGGACGCCGTGCCGAAGGCCGCCTACCAGAAGGTGGTGGACGCCTTCACCAAGGCCAACAGCGGCCTCAAGGTGAACGTCAACACGGTCGACCACAACACCTTCCAGGAGTCGATCAACAGCTACCTGCAGGGTGCTCCGGACGACGTGTTCACCTGGTTCTCCGGCTTCCGGATGAAGTTCTTCGCCGACCAGGGCCTCGCGGCCGATATCTCCAGCGTGTGGGAGTCCATCGGCGGCTCGTTCAACGACTCGTTCAAGCAGGCCGCGACGGCCACGGACGGCAAGCAGTACTTCGTGCCGTTCACCTACTACCCGTGGGCGGTCTTCTACCGGAAGTCGGTCTTCGAGTCGAAGGGCTACAAGGTCCCCACCACCCTGACCGAGTACGTCGACCTGGCCAAGGGCATGAAGAGCGACGGCCTGACGCCCATCGGGTTCGCCGACAAGGACGGCTGGCCGGCCATGGGCACGTTCGACATCCTCAACATGCGCCTGAACGGCTACCAGTTCCACGTCGACCTGATGGGCGGCAAGGAGTCCTGGGACCAGGACCGGGTCAAGGAGGTCTTCAACACCTGGGGCACCCTGTTGCCGTACCACCAGTCCGGCTCGCTCGGCCGCACCTGGCAGGAGGCCGCGCAGGGCCTGCAGCAGAAGAAGACCGGCACCTACCTGCTCGGCCTGTTCGTGGCCCAGCAGTTCCAGACACCGGGCTCCTCCTCGGCCGACCTGGACGACCTGGACTTCTTCACCTTCCCGAAGATCAACGACGAGAACGGCACCGACTCGATCGACGCCCCGATCGACGGCTTCATGATGTCCTCGAAGGCCAAGAACGCCAACGGCGCGCTCGAGTTCCTCAAGTTCCTCGGCACAAAGGACGCAGAGAAGATCAACGTCCAGACGGACAAGTCGATCGTCGGGGCCGCCAAGGACTTCGACACCTCCGGGTACACGGCACTGCAGAAGAAGGCCGTCGAGGTCGTCTCCTCCGCCAAGCACATCGCCCAGTTCATGGATCGGGACACCCGCCCCGACTTCGCGTCGACCGTGATGATCCCGTCGATCCAGAAGTTCATCCAGAACCCGAAGGACATCAACCCGCTGGTGAGCAGCATCGAGGAGCAGAAGAAGGCCATCTTCGCCGGATGAGCCGGACAGACCACGGGGCCGGTCGCAGCGATCCGACGATGGCGCAGCCGGCCCCGCGGCCCGTGAGCAGGAAGGCACCATCGTGACCACCACCCTCCGACCCGCGAGGACCACCCGGCCCGGCCGCCGGGCTCGTCGCGGTCCCGCCGCCGGCCCGGTCCGGAAGGTCCGCCGTCTGACGGTGGTCGACCGGATCGTCCTCACCGTCATGGTCGGCATCCCGGCCCTGCTGGTGGCCGCCCTGATCTGGGGGCCCTCGATCGCGTCGATCGTGCTCTCGTTCACCACCTGGAACGGGGTCACCCCGCCGCGGTTCATCGGCACCCGCAACTACGAGCAGGTCGCCACCATCTACCCGCCGTTCTGGCCCGCGGTCAGCCACAACGTCCTGTGGCTGCTGTTCCTGCTGCTGATCGCGACGCCGCTCGGGCTGCTGCTCGCCGTCATGCTCGACAAGGAGATCCGCGGCACCCGCATCTACCAGAGCGTGTTCTACCTGCCGGTGGTGCTGTCTCTGGCGCTCGTCGGGTTCATCTGGCAGCTGATCTACTCCCAGGACCAGGGGCTGATCAACCAGCTCACCGGGGCGGACGTCAACTGGCTCGGCGACAGTTCCATCAACCTGCCCGCGGTGCTGGTGGCTGCCGGCTGGCGCCACGTCGGCTACATCATGGTGCTCTACCTGGCGGGGCTGAAGGGCGTGGACACCGAGATCAAGGAGGCCGCCGCGCTCGACGGCGCGACCGAGACCCAGTCCTTCTTCCGGGTCGTCTTCCCCACGCTCAAGCCGATCAACATCGTCGTCCTCGTCGTGACCGTGATCGAGGGGCTGCGGGCCTTCGACATCGTCTACATCGTCAACAAGGGCACCAACGGCCTCGAGCTGCTCTCCGTGCTGATCACCAACAACATCCTCGGCGAGGCCAGCCGCATCGGTTTCGGCTCGGCGCTCGCGGTGATCCTGCTCGTGATCTCGCTGGCCTTCATCATCACGTACCTGTACCAGAACTTCCGGAAGGAGGACGTCCGATGAGCACGGCCACGACCACGCCGGCGAACAGCCGCCGTCCCGCACGGGACGAGACCACCCGCCCCGCCGGGGCGGAACACCGCAGGCCGCTGCGGCCGGCCCGCGTCGTCCTGCACGTCTTCCTCATCGTCTGCGCCGTGCTGTGGCTGATCCCGCTGCTGTGGGCGCTGTACACGTCGCTGCGTCCCTACTCCGAGACCGCGACGAAGGGCTACGTGTCGCTGCCCACGACGCTGACGCTGCAGAACTACATCACGGCGTGGAACCAGGGCCAGATGCCGCGGTTCTTCCTCAACTCCCTGCTGATCGCCGTCCCCGCGGTGATCATCGTGCTGCTGCTCGCCTCCGCCGCCGCGTTCGTGCTCTCCCGCTTCAGCTTCGCCCTGAACATCGGGCTGCTGATGTTCTTCACCGCGGCGAACCTGCTGCCGCAGCAGGTGATCATCACCCCGCTGTACCGGCTGTTCCTCAACCTCGGGCTGTACAACACGCAGGTCGGCATCGTGCTGATCAACGTCGCGTTCCAGATGGGCTTCTGCGTGTTCGTGCTGTCCAACTTCATGCGCACGCTGCCGCACGAGCTGACCGAGGCGGCCCTGGTGGACGGCGCGAGCGTGTGGCGGCAGTACACGAGCGTGATCCTGCCGCTGACCCGGCCGGCGCTCGCGGCCCTGGCCACCCTCGAGTTCGCGTGGATCTACAACGACTTCTTCTGGGCCCTCGTGCTGCTGCGCGACGGCTCCCTGATGCCGGTGACGACGGCGCTGAACAACCTCAAAGGCAACTTCTTCACCGACAACAACCTCATCGCCGCCGGGGCGATCCTCGTCGCGCTGCCGACCGTGTTGATCTACGTGCTGCTGCAGAAGCACTTCGTGTCCGGCCTGACGCTGGGCGCCAACAAGTGACGGCCGAGACGACGACGGGCGTCGAGCTGTTGCCGGACGGCTGGGAGCACAGCACCGCGCCTGGCGCCGGCGCCCTCTCACCGGCCGCCGCGCTCGAGAGCACCGCGCCCAGCGTCTCCCTGGACGGGGACTGGCAGTTCCGCTGGACCGCGCACCGCACCGACGCGCCCGCCATGCCCGGCGAACACGCCGAGCCCGGCCACGCCTACCCGGACCGGGTGAAGGTGCCCGGGCACTGGGTGCTCCAGGGCGGCGAGCCGGCCGGGCGCGGCCCGTGGGGCGCGCCCTGGTACACCAACGTCAACTACCCGTTCCCGGTCGACCCGCCGTTCGTGCCCGACGACAGCGCCGTCGGCGACCACCGCGTCGAGTTCACCCTGCCGGGACCTGACGACGGAGGAGAGGACACGGAGCACCCCCTGCGCGGGTGGCAGGACGCCCGGGCGCTGCTGGTGCGGTTCGACGGGGTGGACGGCGCGTACGCCGTGTGGGTCAACGGCAGCCCGGTCGGCTGGGCCACCGGCAGCCGCCTGGTGCACGAGTTCGACGTCGCCCCACACGTGCACCCCGGCATCAACGTCCTGCAGGTCCGCGTCCACCGGTTCAGCGCCGCCAGCTACCTGGAGGACCAGGACCAGTGGTGGCTGCCCGGCATCTTCCGCCCCGTGACCCTGCGGCTGCGTCCGCAGGCCGGCATCGACGACGTGGACCTCGCCGCGGACCGGGACCCCGAGGCCGGCACCGGCATCCTCGACGTCACCGTCACCGCCCCGGAGGACGCGTTCCCGGTGCGGCTGCACCTGCCCGAGCTCGGCGTCGACGTCACGGTCGGCGCCCACCGGCAGCGGATCGAGGTCGGCCCGGTGGACCCGTGGTCCGACGACGCGCCGCGCCGCTGGACCGTGCGCGTCGAGGCGCCGGGGGAGACGGTGACTCTTCGGACCGGGTTCCGGCGCATCGAGATCCGCGACGCCGTGCTGCTGGCCAACGGCCGGCGCGTGCGGCTGCGCGGCGTCAACCGGCACGAGTTCCACCCCGAGACGGGGCGGGCCGTGACCGAGGAGTTCACGCGCACCGAGCTGATCCGGATGAAGCGGCACAACATCAACGCCATCCGCACCAGTCACTACCCACCCGCCCACCACCTGCTGGAACTGGCCGACGAGCTCGGCCTGTGGGTGATCGACGAGTGCGACCTGGAGACGCACGGCTTCGTGCACCAGCAGTGGCGGCGCAACCCCAGCGACGACCCGGCCTGGCGTGACGCGTACCTGGACCGGATCGCCCGGACCTGGGAGCGCGACAAGAACCACCCGTGCGTCGTGATGGTCTCGCTCGGCAACGAGTCCGGCACCGGGGCCAACCTCGCCGCCATGACCGCGTGGTTGAAGGAACGCGGCTGCCCGCTACCCGTGCACTACGAGGGGGACCGGGAGTCCGCCTACACCGACGTCTACTCCCGGATGTACCCGACGTACCGCGAGTGCGAGCACCTCCTCGCCGGGGATCTGGTGCCCAGCGTGCCCGACGACCGCCAGGAACGGCTCGCCACCCGCCCCTTCGTGCTGTGCGAGTACGGCCACGCGATGGGCAATGGCCCCGGCGGCCTGGCCCGGTACGAGCAGCTGATCGACCGGCACCCGCGGTGCGCCGGCGGCTTCATCTGGGAGTGGAAGGACCACGGCATCGCCACCGCCACCCCCGACGGCACGCCCTATCACGCCCACGGTGGGGACTTCGGTGAGCCGATCCACGACGGCACCTTCGTCCTGGACGGCGTCTGCTTCCCCGACGGCACGCCCAGCCCGGCGCTGCTGGACATCCGGGCGACGTTCGAGCCGGTCAGGATCACCGTCGGCGACGACGGGCGGGTCACGGTGCGCAACCGCAACACCGCTGTGGACACCGGCTACCTGCGCTTCACCTGGCGCCGCGAGGTGGACGGCGTCGCCATCGCCGACGGTGAGCTGCCGTTGCCGCCCGTGCCGGCCGGCGAGACGGGCATCGCCGCCGTCCCCGATCTGACCCTGCCCGAGTTGACCGTGCGGACCCGGCACAGGGCCGGCGTCGCCGGCGACGGCCCGGGGGACGGGACCGACCCGGCCGACCCGGTCGCGGTGCGCCCGGAGAGCTGGCTCGTGGTGACGGCGGCGCTCGCCGCGGACACTCCCTGGGCACCGGCCGGGCACGTCGTCGCGGTCGGGCAGAGCCGGCTCGCCGGCCCGCCGCCCGGCCCCGCACCGGCCGTCCCCGCGGCACCGGGCAGCGCGGTACCGGACGCGGCCGACGGCGTCGAGGACGTCCGGCAGGTCGGGATTGCGGCGTTCACCGCGACCGGAGAGCCGTCCTCCCTCGGCAGCATCCCCCTGCTGGGGCTGGCGCTGTGCCTGGACCGCGCACCGACCGACAACGACCGTGGCACCATCGAGCCGACGCGGGACACCCGCCGCATCGACCGGCCCGGCTTCGACTGGGATGCCGACGCGGGTACCGACCTCGTGCCGGTCGCCGCCGCGCAGCCGTGGGCGGAGCACCGGCTGGGGGACTGGCAGCGACGCACCGTCGACGTCCGCGGCCTGGACAGGGACGACCGCGACGGAGCCCTGACCCGCGTCGAACGGTGGGGCGAGCCGGCGGGCGACGCCGCGGCACGGTTGACGACGACGTGGCGGCCGACGCCGGGCGGGGTCGCGCTGACGGTCACGATCACCCCCGAGGGCAGCGCCGCCGAGCACCCGCTGGCCGCCGCGCGCGAGGGCATCGTGCTGACGCTGCCGGCGGTGCTGGGCGCTGCTGCGGATGCCGCACCGATCGATACCGTGCAGTGGTTCGGGCCCGGCCCGCAGGAGAGCTACGCGGACACGGCGATCGGTGCGCGCGTCGGCCGGCACCGGCTGGCCGTGGACGAGTTCATCACGAGCTACCCGTCCCCGCAGGAGAACGGCAACCGCCGCGGCGTGCGCTGGCTCCAGCTGCGGGCCGGGCAGGACGCGCCGGCGGTCCTGACCGTGCGGGTGCACGCCGCGGACTCCGTCGACGGCTGGCTGAACGTCAACGTCCAGCGACACACCCCGGCCCAGCTCGCCGCCGCCGACCACCCGCACGAGCTGCCCGACTCGGACGTGCTGCACCTGCACCTCGACGTCGCCCAGCACGGCATCGGCAGCCGCTCCTGCGGCGTCGACGTCGAACCCGAGCACCGGCTCGTCCTGCACGAGGCGACCTTCACCGTCGAGTTCCTCACGGCGCGCTGACCGTGCCCCACCCCGGCCCCGAAAGGACCGCATGACCCTCCCCACCCCGGCATCGCCGTCCGGCGCTGGATCCGGCTCCATGTCCGACGCTGCGTCCGACTCCGTGTATCTGCGGGCCGCCGGCGTCAGCGTCCTGCTGGACCTGCCGCACCCCGACCCCGGCCCTCCCGACCAGCACCGCCCCCGCCGGGCGCCCGCGTTCCTGCACTGGGGCGCGGACCTCGGCCCGACGCCGCCGCCGGCCGTGGCGTTCTCCCCGCCGGTCACGCACTCGGGCTGGGACGACCCCGTTGCGCCGCCGGTCGTGCCCGCGGCCGCCGACGGGTGGCGGGGACGGGCCGCACTGCGCGGCAGCCGAGGCGGTGCGGACTTCTCTCCGCGCTGGCGACTGGTCGAGGCTCGCGTGCACGTGCCCGACGGCGGGAATACGGGAAACGGCGGGGGCTGCGGCGGGACCGTCCGGCTGGACCTGGCCGACGAGGCCGCCGGCCTCGCCCTGGCCTGGCACCTGGAGCTCAGTGTCACCGGCGTCGTCCGCGTGACGGCGACCGTGCGCAACACCGGCGCCACCCCGTACCAGCTGGCCGGCCTCGAGGTGAGCCTGCCGGTGGGGGCGGCGGCCCGCGAACTGATGGACCTGACCGGCACCTGGACCCGCGAGCGCCACCCGCAACGGCTTCCGTTCGCGCAGGGTGCCTGGGTCCGCGCCGGCCGGCACGGCCGCACGGGACACGACGCCCCCACCGTCCTCTGCGCCGGAGACGAGGGCTTCGCCCACCGCTCCGGCCGGGTGTGGGCCGTGCACCTGGCCGCGAGCGGGGACACCGAGGTGGTCGCCGAGCGCCTGCCGGACCCCTCCCGCCGGCTCGGCGGCGGCGAGCTGCTCGGCGCCGGGGAGATCGAGCTGGCGCCGGGGGAGGAGTACCGGGGGCCGACGCTGTTCGGCGCCTACGCCGACGCGGGCCTCGACGGGATCGCCGCCGCCTTCCACCGGTGGGTCCGGGCCCGGCCGAATCATCCCGCGACGCCCCGCCCCGTCATCCTCAACACGTGGGAGGCCGTCTACTTCGACCACGACCTCACCGCCCTGACCGAGCTCGCCGACGTTGCCGCGGACATCGGCGTCGAACGATTCGTGCTCGACGACGGCTGGTTCGGCCACCGGCGGCACGACCGGGCGGGTCTCGGCGACTGGTGGGTCGACCCGGAGGCCTGGCCCGACGGGCTCGGCTCGCTGATCGAGCACGTCACCGGGCTCGGCCTCGAGTTCGGCCTGTGGGTCGAGCCGGAGATGATCAGCCCCGACTCCGACCTCGCCCGCGCCCATCCGGACTGGATCTCCGGCCCCGGACACGGCCGGATGCCCGCATCCTGGCGCCAGGAGCAGGTGCTCGACCTGGTGAACCCGGACGCCTACGCCCACGTCCTCGGGGCGCTGGACGCCCTGCTCACGGAGTACCCCATCGCCTACCTGAAGTGGGACCAGAACCGGGACCACACCGAACTCGGCCACGCCGGCCGCCCCTCCGCCCGCGCCCAGACCGCCGCCGGCCTGGCCCTGATGGCCGAGCTGAAGCGCCGGCATCCGGGCCTGGAGATCGAGAGCTGCTCCTCGGGCGGGGCCCGGGTGGACCTGGCCGTCCTCGAGCACACGGACCGCGTCTGGGCGTCGGACTCCAACGACGCCCTCGAACGGCAGACCATCCAGCACTACACCGGCCTGCTCCTGCCGCCCGAACTGGTCGGCGCCCACATCGGGCCGCCCACGGCGCACTCCTCGGGCCGGACGCACGCCCTCGGCTTCCGCGCCGTCACCGCCCTCTTCGGGCACCTCGGCCTCGAGTGGGACGTCCGCCTCACCGACCCGGCCGAGCGGGACGAGCTGCGGCACGTCATCGGGCTCTACCGCCAGCACCGCGCACTGCTGCACGGCGGCGTCACGGTGCGCGCCGACACCGACGGGACGGGGCTGTCCGTCCACGGCGTCGTCGCCCCGGACGCCGGGAGCGCCCTCTACGCCGTGGTCGCGACCGCCACCAGCCCCGACGCGTCGCCCGGCCCGCAACCGCTGCCCGGGCTCGACCCGGGCGCCCTCTACGACGTCGCGCTGGTCGACCCGCTGCACCCCGAGCCGCCCGACTTCCACGCCCCTACCGACCCCGCGGCCGGCCACGCCGCGGAGGACCACACCGTCAAGGAACGGCGTGCCCCGGCCTGGCTTCCCCGGGTGCCAGGGATCAGCGGCGCGGCCCTCGCCGCCGTCGGCGTCACCCTGCCCGTGCTCAACCCCGAGCAGGCCCTCCTCCTGCACGTGCAGCGGACCGGTAGCGTGAGCGCATGACGGCACCCACCCGCCCCGCAACCGGAGAACAGTTCGAGATCGCCGCCGGCGACACCCGTGCGGTGATCACCGAGCTCGCCGCCGGTCTGCGCCTGTTCGAGGTCGCCGGCACGGCCCTGACCGAGACGTACGACGACGACGCGATCGCCCCCGGGGCCGCCGGCGTCACCCTCGCCCCCTGGCCCAACCGGATCGCCGGTGGCCGGTGGACGCAGCCGCTGCCCGACGGCGGCACGAAGGTCCAGCAGCTCGACATCACCGAGCCCTCCCGCGGCAACGCCAGCCACGGCCTGCTCCGCAACACCGGTTACACGCCGATCGAGCATCGCGCCGAGTCCGTCACCCTCTCGGCCGGCATCTACCCGCAGCACGGCTACCCGTTCCACCTGACCCACGAGGTCCACTACGCGGTTTCCGACGACGGGTCGCTCAGCGTCCGGCAGCGGTTGACCAACCGCGGCACCGGCACCGCGCCGGTCGCCCTCGGGGCGCACCCCTACCTGCGCGTGGGCGACGTCCCGGTGGACGAGTTGACCCTGCGCGTGGAGGCGACCACCCGCGTCGTCGCCGACCCGCAGACCCTCATCCCGACCGGGACCGAACCCGTCGCCGGCGAGCACGACCTGCGCGGCGGTGTCCGCATCGGGGCGCTGCGCACCGACTCCGCCTACACGGGCCTGACCGCGGTCGACGGCCAGCACCGGCACGAGCTGCGCGCCCCCGACGGCTCCGGCGTGCAGCTGTGGACCGGGCCCGAGTGCACGTACGCGCACGTCTTCATCACCGAGGACACCCCGGGTCTCGGCCTCGCCGTCGCGATCGAGCCGATGACCGCGCCGGCGAACGCCTTCAACTCCGGGGACGGGCTGCGCTGGCTCGCGCCCGGCGAGGACCTGACCATCACGTGGGGGATCCGCCGTCTGACCCGCTGACGCGCCCGTCCGTGCGCGACACGCCCGGGCGTCGATCGTGTGTCCACCGGGCGACGTGAATTGAGCGATCCGGCTCACGAGGGGCGAAGATGGAGTGCATGGGACTTTTCAGTGGACTCCGCGGCGAGACGCCGGCCACGACACCGCCGGACCCCTCCTTCCAGCCCGCCAACGACGAGGTACCGTACGCGCTGCGCATCGGTGCCGCCTGGTCGTGGCGCCTGGCCATGATCGTGCTGGTCGGCTGGGGCCTGTCCTGGGTGGTCGCCTTCTTCAGCGTGCTCATCATTCCGCTGATGATCGCCGGCCTGCTCGCGGGCCTCCTCTCCCCGCTGGTCCGTCTGCTGCACCGGCACCGCGTGCCGAAGGGGCTCGCCGTCGCCATCGTCGAGATCGGCTTCCTCGCCGTCGTCGTGGGCGCCCTGACCCTCGTCGGCCGGCAGATCGCCACCGGTATCTCCGCCCTGTGGGGCCAGGCCCGCGCGGGATACGAGCAGCTGATGGGCTGGGTGCAGACCGGCCCCCTGCAGCTCTCCACCGCCGAGATCGACCGGTACGTCCAGCAGGGCGTGCAGAGCCTGCAGGACAACAGCGGCACCCTGCTCTCCGGGGCAGCCTCCCTCGGCAGCACCGCCGGCCACGTCGCCGCCGGTCTGCTGCTGACGATCTTCTCCCTCATCTTCTTCCTGCTCGACGGGGACCGGATCTGGCGCTTCGTCGTCGGCATGCTGCCGCGCCGCGCCCGTCCGGGGGCCGACGGCGCCGGCCGCCGCGGCTGGCAGTCGATGGTCTCGTGGGTCCGCGTGCAGATCCTCGTCGCCGCGATCGACGCCATCGGCATCGGCCTCGGGGCCCTGATCATCCAGGTGCCTCTGGCCATCCCGCTGGCCGTGCTGGTCTTCCTCGGCTCGTTCATCCCGATCATCGGCGCCCTGGTCACGGGCAGCGTCGCCGTCCTGCTCGCCCTCGTGGCGCTCGGGCCGGTGCCGGCCGTGATCATGCTCGCCGTCGTCCTGCTGGTCCAGCAGATCGAGGGCCACATCCTGCAGCCGCTGATCATGGGCCGCGCCGTCTCCCTGCACCCGCTGGCCGTCGTCCTCGCCGTGACCGGTGGCTCGATGGTGGCCGGTATCGCGGGCGCCCTGTTCTCCGTCCCGCTGCTCGCCGTCGCCAACACCGTGGTCCGCTACCTGGCGGGACGGCAGTGGGAGACCGACCCGCTGCTCGCCGGATCGGACGCCGACGGGTACGGGCGGCACGCCGACGACACGTCCCACCAGCGCGACATCCACGGCCGGTCCGGCGCGGACGCCGAGACCGCCGCGGTCAACGCGACCGGGCCCGACGCGGCCGACGCCGATACCGGCGCAGTGACCGTGCCCCGCGGCGAGCCCGACGCCGCCGGATCGACCGCGCACGGGGGGGCCGATCGGTGAGCGGATCCAGCACGACCGATCTCGGCGTCCGGTACGAGGACGTCATCGCCGCCCGCCGACTGCAGGCGGGGCTGATCGAGAACACCCCGATCCAGCACTCCCGGGCCCTGGCCCGCATCACCGGCTCGCCGGTGTACCTCAAGTGCGAGAACCTGCAGCGCGCCGGTTCCTTCAAGGTCCGCGGCGCGTACACCCGGATGGCTCGGCTCACCGCGGACGAGCGGGCCCGCGGCGTCGTCGCCGCGTCCGCCGGCAACCACGCCCAGGGCGTCGCCGTCGCGGCGAAGCACCTGGGGGTCAAGGCCCGGATCTACATGCCGCTCGGCGTCGCCCTGCCGAAGCTCGCGGCCACCCAGGACCACGGCGCGGAGGTCGTGCTGCACGGTGCGACCGTCGACGAGGCCCTCGCCGAGGCGCAGCGCTACGCCTCCGCCACGGGCGCCGTGTTCGTGCACCCCTTCGACAACGTCGACGTGGTCGCCGGGCAGGGCACCGTGGGCCTCGAGATCATCGAGCAGGTGCCCGACGTCGAGACGGTGCTGGTGGGCGTGGGCGGTGGAGGCCTGCTCGCGGGCATGGCCGTCGCCCTCAAGCACGAGGCGCAGCGAGCCGGCCGGCAGATCCGGGTGATCGGGGTACAGGCGGAGAACGCCGCCGCCTACCCGCCGTCCCTGGCCGCCGACGCGCTGGTGCCGTTGACGAAGGTCTCCACCATCGCGGACGGCATCGCCGTCGGGCGGCCCGGTCAGCTCCCGTTCTCCATCATCAAGGAACTGGTCGACGACGTCGTGACGGTCAGCGAGGACGCTCTCGCCCGGGCCCTGGTGTTCTTGCTGGAGCGCTCGAAGATGGTGGTCGAGCCCGCCGGCGCCGTGGGCGTCGCCGCCCTGATGGAGGGGCGCATCGAGAACCCCGGCGTCACCGTCCCCGTGCTCTCCGGCGGCAACATCGATCCGATGCTCATGCTCAAGGTGATCCAGCGCGGCCTCTCCGCGGCGGGCCGGTTCCTGCAGGTGCGGATCATGCTGGACGACCGGCCCGGCTCGCTCGCGACCATCTCCCGGATCATCGCCGAGAACGACGCCAACGTCACCGGGGTGGACCACACCCGGATCGGCGGCTCTATCAGCATGGGCGACGTCGCCATCACGATCTTCATGGAGACCAAGGGCGCCGAGCACGCCGAGCTCATCCTGCAGGCCCTGCGCGACGAGGGATACGACCCGCAGGTGATCCACAGCTGAGCTGACCCACCGCTGGCTCAGCCAGACGCAGAACGGCCGGTCACCCCGCGGGGTGACCGGCCGTTCTCGCGTGCGTCGGGTGGCGACTCAGCCGGTGTAGGGCTTGGCGTCGACGATCTCGACGGCGATGTCCTTGCCGTTGGGGGCGGTGTAGTGCGTCGACTCGCCCTTCTTCAGGCCGAGGATGGCGGCACCCAGCGGGGACTTCTCGCTGAAGACGTCCAGGTCCGTGCCGACCGCGACCTCGCGGCTGCCGAGCAGGAACGTCTCCTCGTCGCCGGCGATCTTCGCGGTGACCATCATGCCGGCCTCGACCACGCCGTGGTCGGCGGGCGGCTCGCCCACGTGGGCGTTGCGGAGCAATTCGGTCAGCTGCCGGATGCGGGCCTCGGTCTTGCCCTGCTCGTCCTTGGCCGCGTGGTAGCCGCCGTTCTCCTTCAGGTCGCCCTCCGAGCGGGCCGCCTCGATGCGGGCCACGATCTCGGCGCGACCGGGACCCGAGAGGTACTGGAGCTCGGACTGCAGGCGGTCGAAGGCGTCCTGGGTGAGCCAGGGGGACGAGGCGGCGCTGTTCGTGGTCACGCGATACTCCTTGTCATGCGGGTGGCCGTCGGCCGGCCACGGGGGCCGGTGCGGGGACGCTCCGAGTCCGATCGGGGTCGCCGGCGCGGTGCCGGTCGCCCAAAAAAGGAACCCCGCCGGTGCCGGTCACGCGATCCTGGATCACGACCATCACCTTCACCAGCGGGGCGAAGCGTATTCCGACCATTCTACCGAGCCGGCGCGGGGAACGCGGTATCGACGGGTGCCACGAGCACCGGCGCGTCACACGGGACGGTTGCATCCGGCCTCGTCAGGAGGCGTCCCGGCGGCAGACCGGTCAGCGGCAGACGGGTCAGCGGGAGACCGTCAGGGAAGGGACCAGCAGCGGTCGACGCCGCCGTTGACGGCCAGGGAGGTGGTGCGCAGGTTCACGCGGTGGGCCGAGCCCGGAGCGTCATCGGTGCCCGCCACGTCGACCTCGGTGTAGCCGACCACCGTGAAGCGTTCGTCCAGGGCCTGCACGGCGCAGCGCCCCCGCATACCGGACGGGACGGCGACGTCGAAGTCGACCGTGATCGAGGACGGGCCGTGCACGGCGAAGCCGACGTCCTTCGGGGAGAGGGTCGGCCGGTTCAGCACGAGGGCCACCACCCCGGTCGCGACGACGGCGACGACGAGCGCGAGGACGATGGTCAGCCGCCGGCCGCGGCGGTCCAGGCGGCGCTTGGGCGCTCCGTAGCGAGTGACTAAGGTGGGACTGGTCATCGACTCGGGGGTGCTCACGCGGGCGCTCTCAATTCGCGGTCACGGATGGTTGGGCGTGCCGCTCGCCGGGAGGCGGCGGCACCGGCCCGGGAGGGCGTCTCCAGCCTATCCCGGCAGCGACGTGGTCCCCGGACCGCTCCGGCGGCTGCGACGTCGTCCGGACGCCACCGCGGACCGATGACCTGCCCGCCCTTCGGCGGACGACCCGGCGACGCACGACGTCGCCGGCGCTCACCCGAATCGTCCAGGAGTCCCACGTGCCCGAATCCGTTCCCCCCGGCTCGCTGCGGCTGCTCACCGTGCACGCCCACCCCGACGACGAGTCCAGCAAGGGCGCCGCGACGATGGCGAAGTACGTGCACGCCGGCGCCGGCGTCATGGTCGCCACCTGCACCGGTGGCGAGCAGGGCTCGATCCTCAACTCGGCGCTCGCGTCCGAGCCCCGTGCGCACCGGGACCTGCCGGGCCTGCGCCGGGTGGAGATGGCCAACGCGGCCGCGGCGCTGGGCATCGAGCAGCAGTGGCTCGGCTTCGCCGACTCCGGGCTGCCCGAGGGGGACCCGCCGCCGGACCTGCACGAGCACAGCTTCGCGATGATGCCCCTCGAGCGCGCCGCCGCGCCGCTCGTGCGCCTCGTGCGCCGGTTCCGTCCGCACGTCATCGTCAGCTACGACGAGAACGGCGGCTACCCGCACCCGGACCACATCATGGCGCACCGGGTGGCCGTCGAGGCCTACCACGCCGCCGGCGACCCGGACCGGTACCCGGGCACGGGCGAAGCCTGGGCACCGTCGAAGCTGTACTACGATCGCGCCTTCAACCCGGCCCGCTTCACGACGCTGCACGAGGCGATGGAGGAGCGGGGCATCGAGTCGCCGTTCGCCGAGTGGATCGCCAAGCGCATGCAGACCGACGCGGAGGGCAACCCGCCTCCCGGGCTCACGCACGAGACGACCACCCGGATCGAGTGCGCCGACTGGTTCGAGGCCCGTGACGCCGCGCTGAAGTCCCACCGCTCGCAGGTGGCCCCCGACGGGTTCTTCTTCGCCGCCGGGCTGGACCTGCAGCGGGAGGTGTGGCCCTGGGAGGAGTACACGCTGATCGACGCCCGCGTGCCCACCGAGCTGCCCGAGACCGACCTGTTCGCCGGGATCGAGCCCGAGTCCGCCGCCTGAGGGCGATCCGGGGCCGGACCCCGGGACCGGGTCCGGCGCTGAGGAGTGTCGAGGTCCGGCGACTACCATGGAGGGGCAGCGGGACCTCTCCCGCCCGGGGCGGTTCCTCCGTCCACGACCCGGCGACGAGCCGGGACCGCACGAGAGAAAGCCCCCATGTTCCTCAGCTCCGTCCTGGCCGCCACGCCCACCCCGACGCCCACGCCGGGGAACGGGGGACTGAAGCCGGGGCTCTCTCTCGACCAGGTCACCCCGGGCACCCTCGGCTTCATCGTGACCTTCGCCCTCGCGGTGGCCGGCCTGCTGCTGATCCGTTCCATGAACAAGCGGCTGCGCCGCATCCGGCACCGCGCCATGCTCGACGAGATGGCGGCCGCGGAGCGCGGCGAGGGACCGGGTGCCGGCGGGTCCGACGGCCCCGGTGACACCGGCGGTCCGGGTGGCTCGGGCGGTTCGGGCGGCTCGGGTCGACCGGGCGGCGACGAGCCCTTCGACGGCCGGCACGGCTCCGGACCCGTGACCGGCGATCCCGGGCGGACCCAGCGGTGAACCGGCTGGCGGGCAGCGCCTCCACCTATCTGCGGCAGCACGCCGACAATCCCGTCGACTGGTGGCCGTGGGGCCCCGAGGCGTTCGCCGCCGCCGCCGAGCGGGACGTGCCCGTCCTCGTCTCGATCGGCTACGCCGCCTGCCACTGGTGCCACGTGATGGCCGCCGAGTCGTTCTCCGACGCCGGCGTCGCCGCCTACCTGAACGAGCACTACGTCGCCATCAAGGTCGACCGCGAGGAACATCCCGACGTCGACGCCATGTACATGGCCGCCACCCAGGCGCTCACCGGCGAGGGCGGCTGGCCCATGACCGTGTTCACGGACGCCGACGGCCGCTGCTTCTACGCCGGCACCTACTTCCCGCCCCGTCCCGTCGCGGGCCGCCCGTCGTTCAGCCAGCTGCTCGTCGCCGTCCAGGAGGCGTGGGACCAGCGACGCTCCGAGCTCGAGGCCACCGCCGAGTCCCTCGCCACGAGCCTCGGCCGCGCCCAGGCCGTCAACCGCGATCTGATCGGCCAGCTCGACCTCACCGGCGAGGCGACGACCAGCACCGGCTCGCTGCTCCGCCCGGGCGTGCTCGCCGAGGCCGTCGAGGCGCTCGCGGCCACCGAGGACACGGTGCACGGCGGCTTCGGCGGTGCCCCCAAGTTCCCCGGCACGCCGCTGCTCTCGTTCCTGGCCCGGTACGCCTCGACGGGTTCCGCCACCGCTGCCTCCACCGATTCCTCCGGCGGCGAGTCGGCCGTGCAGATTGCCGAGGACCTGCTCGCCCGCACCCTCACGGCGATGGCCTCCTCCGCGCTGTACGACCAGCTCGAGGGCGGTTTCGCCCGCTATTCCGTCACGGCGGACTGGTCGGTGCCCCACTTCGAGAAGATGCTCTACGACAACGCGCAGCTGCTGCAGGTCTACCTGCAGTGGTCCCGCCTCGGGGCCCGGCACCGGCACGAAGGCTACCTGGGCGCGCGGATCGCCGCCGAGACCGCTGAGTGGATGATCCGGGAACTGGCCCTGCCCGGCGGCGGCTTCGCGTCCTCGCTGGACGCGGACACCGAGCTGGCGGGCGATCACTTCGAGGGGCTGACCTCCGTGTGGACGCCGGCGCAGCTCGCCGACGCCATCGGCGACGACGACGCGCAGGCGGTGGCGGTGCTGATGAACGTGGGCACCGGCCCGCAGCCCACCGAGTACGGCTGGCCCCTGCATCCCCGACTGGAGATCAACCGCGAGGAGTGGGCGCTGTTCGAGGCCGTGCGCCCGGCGCTGCGGCGGGCCCGCCGCGCCCGGCCGCAACCGGGCCGGGACGAGAAGGTCGTCGCCGGCTGGAACGGGATGGCCATCGCGGCACTGAGCGAGGCATCCCTCGCCCTGGACCGGCCGGAGTTCGCCGCGGCCGCCGAGGCCGCCGCGGACTACCTGTGGGACGTGCACGTCGACTCCTCGTCCGGCGTTCCGGTGCTGCACCGCATGTCCGCGACGACCACCGCCTCGACCGCCTCGTCGGGCACCGCCACCGTGCAGCCGGGGGAGGGCCAGCTCGAGGACTACGCCCACTGCGTGATCGGCTTCCTGGCGTTGCCCGCCGCCACCGGCGACGAGCGTTGGTACGAGCGGGCGATCCTCCTGCTGCAGACCGCCCTGGACCGCTTCGTCGTCGACGGCGCCCTGCGCGACACCGCGGCGGGTGAGGAGGGAAGTGCCGCCGGTCCCGCGGCGCTGGCCGGAGAGGCCCCGGTCGACCCCCTCGACGACGCCGTCCCCAGCGGCACCGCCGCCCTCGCCCTCGCGTGCACGCTGGCCTCGGCGTACTCCGGGTCGACCGACCACCGCTCGGTCGCCGAGCAGTTGATCGGCTACGTCGGCCGGCTCGCCGGCCAGGCGCCCCAGGTGGTGGGCGCGGGCCTCGCCGCGGCGACCGTGCTCGCGGCCGGCCCGACCCAGATCGCCGTCGTGGGGCAGGACTCCACGATGCGCTCGGCCCTGCGGAAGATCGCCGCCGTGCACCCCGCGCCGGCGCTCGTGCTCGCGGTCGGGGACGGGACGACGTCCGCGCGCGAGAGCCGGGTGCCGCTGCTGCGCGGCCGGCCCACCGGCCCCGGCGGCGTCGCCCGGGCCTACGTGTGCCGGGACATGGTGTGCGACCTGCCCGCCGAGACGGAAGCCCAGCTGCGGACGCAGCTGGGGAGTTGAACCGGGCAGCTGGGGAGCTGACGGGCAGCTGCGGACGCAGCGTCAGCGGGCGGCGAGGACCGCCATCATGATGCCGACGAAGTGGCAGGTGAATCCGACGACCGTGAGCGCGTGGAACAGCTCGTGGAAGCCGAACCAGTCCCGGCTGAAGTTGGGCCGCTTGATCCCGTAGAACACGGCGCCGACGATGTAGGCGATCCCGCCCACCCCGATGAGGATGGTGACCGCGGGGTTGACCGCCCAGAACTCGCCGAGGTAGAAGACCGAGACCAGGCCGAGCAGCACGTAGGTCGGCACGTACAGCCAGCGCGGCGCGTGCGTCCACAGCACCCGGAAGGCCACCCCCGCGACGGCGAGGGACCAGATCAGCCACAGCAGCACGGTGCCGTGGGACGGACTGAGCAGTGTCACCGCGATCGGGGTGTAGGTGCCGGCGATGACGAGCGAGATGTTCGAGTGGTCCAGCCGCTTGAGCAGCAGCTTCGTCCGGGGCGCCCAGTTGCCGCGGTGGTAGGCGGCGCTGGTGCCGAACAGCAGCACCCCGGTGAGCGCGAACACCGCGGACGCCCAGCGGGTGGCGGTGGTCGGGGCCAGGGCGATGAGCACGATGCCCGCGGCCAGCGCCAGCGGCGTCATGCCGAGGTGGATCCACCCGCGCAGGCGCGGCTTCTCCAGCAGGTCGGCGACCGTGCCGACGGCGGCGTCCCCGGGCGACGCGGGCGACGCCTCGTTTGACGCCGGCCGGGCGGACGGGCCGGTCGAGGAGGCGGAGGTCACCGGGTGGGAAGGCACGTGCTCATGGTAGCGAGACCGGCTGGGCGCCGGCCGCACGCACCCGGACGGTCCCCGGGCACCCGGCGGGGTGCGCGATAGTGTGGACAGGTTCGCTTCCCGCGGCGAGCGTGAAGGACGAGCGGGAGCGGAAGCGAGCAGGTGGAGAAGCGAGTGGGCGGAGAAGGAGGTCTCGTGGGCAGAGCGGACGAGCGGCCGGCGCGGCGGACCCCGCTCTACGACCTCTACGAGCAGCGTCTCGCCCGTCAGGTGGCGCGCTCGCCCCTGCCGGAGCACATCGGCGTCATGGTCGACGGCAACCGCCGCTGGGCGGCCCTGGCCGGCGCCCCCACGAAGCACGGGCATCAGGCGGGCGCGGACAAGATCCACCAGTTCCTCGGCTGGTGCGCCGAGCTCGGCATCAAGGTCGTCACCCTGTACATGCTCTCCACGGACAACCTCAGCAGGGACAGCGCGGAGCTGGACGACCTGCTCGCCATCATCGGCAACACCCTGGACCGGATCGCCGAGGATCCCACGGTGCGGGTGCACCCCGTCGGTGCGCCGGACGTGCTGCCCGCGGACCTCGCGGCCCGGCTGCGGGCTTTGGCCGAGCGGACCGGCAGCGCCGACGGGCTGCACGTGAACGTCGCCGTCGGGTACGGCGGGCGCCGGGAGATCGTCGATGCCGTCAGTGAGCTGCTGCGCGACGCCGCGGCCGCCGGCAAGGACCTGGGCACGGTGGCCGAGGAACTCTCCGTCGAGCAGATCTCCGACTACCTCTACACCCGCGGCCAGCCCGACCCGGACCTGGTGATCCGCACCTCGGGTGAGCAGCGGCTCTCCGGCTTCCTGATGTGGCAGAGCGCCTACAGCGAGTTCTACTTCTGCGAGGCGCTGTGGCCGGACTTCCGGCGCATCGACTTCCTCCGCGCCCTGCGCGACTACGCCCGCCGCCAGCGCCGCTTCGGCTCCTGACGAGACCGTTCCCGGTTCCCGCGTCCGGGGTCGGCCGGGTCGTCAACTCGTCGCGTGCTGTTCACATCCCGGCCACGGCGTGGCGCGCGGATGTCGACCTGCTGCGGCCTACATTCGGTGCATCGGGCGGCACGACCGCCGCCCGGTGCGGGAGGCTCACGATGGCGCATCGCATCCTCGGATCCGGACAGGGCCGGCGGAACTCCGTTCCGGCGCGGCTCGACGGGTTCGCGAGCGGTGGTGCGGCCGGCCGGACGGCTGGGCGACAGCCCGCCCGGCGCCCGAGCGTCCCGGATCCGACCTGACGAGCGATCCGGGTCGCGGTCGCGGCCCGGGGCGGGGAGCGAATCGTGACATCACGGCAGTCATCTGCGCAGGCCAACGACACGCAGGCCACCGACACGCAGTTCGGCGACACGCAGTCCACGGGTGAACCCGGCGCGGTGCGACCGGCCACGGGCACCGTCCGGAACGATCGCCCTGCGCGCACCTCGCGCGGCAACCGGCCGCTGGCCAATCAGCCCGACGCGGCGGTGCGGTGCATCGTCGTCGACACCTCGGTGCTGCTCTCGGACCCCCGCGCGATCTACAGCTTCGCCGAGCACGACGTCGTGCTGCCCGTCGTCGTCATCACCGAGCTGGAGAAGAAGCGGCACGACCCCGAGCTCGGTTGGTTCGCCCGCAAGGCCCTGCGGCTGCTGGACGACCTGCGGATCGCGCACGGCACCCTGAACGAGCCCGTCCAGCTCGGGGAGCAGGGCGGCACCCTGCGGGTGGAGCTGAACCACATCTCCGCCGAGGTGCTGCCGGCCGGGTTCCGGCTCGGCGACAACGACACCCGGATCCTCGCCGTCGCCCGCAACCTCGCCGACGAGGGCCACAACGTCACGGTCGTCTCGAAGGACCTGCCGATGCGGGTCAAGGCCTCGGCCATCGGCCTGACCGCGGAGGAGTACCTGCACGAGCAGCCCAAGGACTCGGGCTGGACGGGGACCGCGGAGGTGACGCTCGACGAGGCGCAGATGGCGGCGCTCTACGATCACGAACCGGTGGCCCTCGACGGCGTCGCCGGTGAGCCCGCGCTCCCGGTCAACACCAATCTCGTCCTGACCTCGGTGCGGGGCTCCGCGCTCGGGCGCGTCCAGGCGGACGGGACCGCGCGGCTGGTGCGCGGGGACCGCGACGTGTTCGGCCTGCACGGCCGCTCCGCCGAGCAGCGCCTCGCGATCGACATGCTGCTCGACGAGACCGTCGGCATCGTCTCCCTCGGCGGCCGCGCCGGCACCGGCAAGTCCGCGCTCGCCCTGTGCGCCGGACTGGAGGCCGTGCTGGAGCGCCGGGCGCACCGGAAGGTGGTGGTGTTCCGTCCGCTGTACGCCGTCGGCGGCCAGGAGCTCGGGTACCTGCCCGGCTCCGAGCAGGAGAAGATGGGCCCCTGGGCTCAGGCCGTCTTCGACACCCTCGGTGCGCTCGTCTCCCAGGAGGTCGTCGAGGAGGTCATCGACCGGGGGATGCTCGAGGTGCTGCCGCTGACCCACATCCGCGGCCGCTCCCTACACGACGCGTTCGTGATCGTGGACGAGGCCCAGTCGCTCGAGAAGAACGTGCTGCTGACGGTGCTGTCCCGGATCGGGCTGAACTCGAAGGTGGTGCTCACACACGACGTCGCCCAGCGGGACAACCTGCGGGTCGGTCGGCACGACGGGATCGCCGCCGTCGTCGAGTCCCTCAAGGGGCACCCGCTGTTCGGGCACATCACCCTGACCCGGTCCGAGCGGTCCCCGATCGCGGCGCTGGTCACCGAGCTGCTGGAGGGCATCGACCTCTGACGCGCACCACCCCGGGCCGGGGTGTCGGCGGTCTCGCCGGCACTCCGGCTCAGGTGCGTTCAGGTGCGTTCAGGTGCGCTCGCGCGTTCGTCTGCCCAGCACCAGGCCGACGACCGCGCCGGCCAGAGCACCGCACAGATGTCCCTGCCAGGAGACGAACGGGTTGAGCGGCAGCACCCCGGCGGCCAGCCCGCCGTAGACCAGGACCACGACGAGCGCGACGACGGCCGGCCCGAGCCGCCGGGCCGCGAGGCCGTAGGCGAGCAGGAACGCCGCGAAGCCGTAGACGACCCCGCTCGCCCCTACGTGCACGCTGCCGCTGCCGCCGATCAGCCAGGTGCCGAGGCCACCGAGCACGGTGACGCCGGCGAACACCGTCCAGAACCGGCCGCTGACCAGCCCCACCAGCACCCCGAGGACGAGGAACGCCCCGCTGTTGGCGATCAGGTGCGCGAAGCCCACGTGCAGGAACGGCGCGGTGACCACGCCCCACAGTCCGTCCAGCTGGCGGGGCCGGATGCCGAACGCGTCCAGACGCAGCGGCAGGATCACGTCGACGATCTCGACCACCCACATCAGCGCCACGAGCAGCATCGGGGGCAGGACGACGCGGGCGGTGTGCCGGCGCAGCTCCTCCCGGAGGGTCGGCTCGGGCACCGGGACGGCGGCCCGTCGCGTCCGGGGTGTCGGGGGCGTGGTCACGGGACGCCGGCGAACTCGTCGTCGCCCGCGTACTCGTCGGTCGCGAGGATGCGCAGCCACAGTGCCGGCGCGGCGTCGTCCTCCGGCTGCACCAGCACGCACACCCCGGTCGCGACGTCGATCCGCACGGTGCTGCGGCCGGGGCCCAGCAGGGCGGCGGCGGGGTCGGCGACGCGGTAGGCGTGGCCGGGGGAGACGACAGCCTCCAGGGCGGGCCGGCCCTCGTGCGCGGTCTCGCGCACGGCGTGGATGGTGACCGGTTCGGCGTGTGGCAGTTCCGCGGCGGCCGGGGCATTGCCGGCCAGCTGGGCGGGGTCCAGGGCCGAGGCGAGGCGCGGGTCGTCGTACCAGGGCTCCCCGTAGGCGGCCTCGGGGCGACGACGGACCAGCCCCTCCGGGTCCCGTCCGGGCGTGACCAGGTGCGGAGCCATCAGCCAGGAGGTGCGCCGCGCCGTGGTGGCGTAGCTGCCCGTGCCCGGGCGGGCGGCCGTGCTCGCGTAGACGACGTCCCCGCCGGCGGCGACGATCCGAAGCGCGAGCGGCCGGCGGACCAGGACCTCCACGGGATCCAGCCCGGCGCGCAGCACCAGCTGGAACCGCAGACTGCGCCACCGCCACGGCGAGGACCGGCACAGGCGGCGGAAACGGGCCGCCGCCACCGGATCGGCGTGCCCGGGGTCGGGCCGCTCCTCGCGTTGCTGCTCCGGTGGCGTCTGTGGGCTTTCCCGGGACGGGGGGACGGACATGAGCGCAGTCTAGCCAGCGGCCCTTGCCGTCGCCCCGGCGATCGACTCCCCGGGCGGCGCCGCCCCGTCCCGCCTGCTCGCCACCGGCGCGCTCGACACCCGGCTCACCGGGCCGCTCGTCGCAGTCGTCCACAGGCGCGTTCCGTGCCCGGACGCGGCGGCAGGTCGCCGGGTAGGCTGCGCTCATGTCGGGGGAGACGCCCGTAGTGACGTGGGACAACGCGTGGGGGAACGATGCCGGGCCGGCTCACTGAGCTGGCCGCCGCGCATCCGCTGGCGGGGGTGCTGGCGGCGCTGGCCTGCGCCGTGCTGCTCGCCCTCGCGGCCGTGCTCACCGTGGTCGACGTGCGCGAGCACCGGCTGCCGGACCGGCTCGTGCTGCCCGGCATCGCGGTCTCCGCCGTGCTGTGGGTGGCGGCGTTCGCCGTCGCAGGACCGGCCGCGGACGCCGTCGGCGGCATCGTGCGCACGCTGGGCGCCGGGGTGGTCCTGTTCGCCGGGTACCTGCTGCTGCGCCTGATCCATCCGCCCGGCATGGGCTTCGGCGACGTCAAGCTCGCCGCGCTGCTCGGGCTGCACCTGGGGGCCGCCGGTTGGGCCCACGTCGCGGCCGGCACGGTGCTGGCCTTCCTGCTCGGGGGGCTCGGCGGCGTCCTGCTGCTGCTGACGGGGCGAGCCCGCTGGCGCAGCGCCATCCCGTTCGGGCCGTTCATGCTGGCCGGGGCCGTCGTCGCTCTCGTCCTCGTCCCGGCCGCCTGACCGCGCCGAAGCCTGCCGCGCCCGGGCCTGCCGCGCCTGCGCCCGGAAACGACGCCAGCTCGTCACCAGATGTCCCATCGCCCCTCGGATCGGGGTCGGATGGAGCATCTGGTGACGAGCTGGCAGAGGTGGTGCGTGGAACGGGAGGGGTCAGCGGGGGATGTTGCGCAGGTTGGATCGAGCCATGCTCACGGCCTCGCCGGCGCCCCGGTTGAGCACCACCTTGCTGATGGCCGTCGCGAACCCGAACACCTGCTCGGAGGTGATCTTCGGCGGGATGGACAGGGCGTTGGGATCGGTCGCGATGTCCACGAGCGCCGGCCCGGCGTGGGCGAAGGCCTCCCGGTAGGCGTTCTCGATGTCCTTCGGGTCCTCGACCCGCGCCGTGTGGAACCCGAGCGCGGCCGCGACGGCCGCGAAGTCGACCATCGGCACGTCCACCCCGAAGTCGGGCAGCCCGTCGACGAGCATCTCGAGCTTGACCATGCCGAGCGTCGAGTTGTTGAAGACGATCACCTTCACGGGCAGCTGGTACGCGGCCACGGTGATCAGCTCGCCGAGCAGCATCGACAGGCCACCGTCGCCGGAGACCGCGATCACCTGCCGGTCGGGGAAGGCCACCTGCGCGCCGATCGCGTGCGGCAGGGCGTTGGCCATCGACCCGTGCAGGTAGGAGCCGATCAGGCGGCGAGTGCCGAGCGGGTTGATGTACCGGGCGGTCCACACGTTGCCCATCCCCGTGTCGGCGGTGAAGATCGCGTCGTCGTCGGCCACCTGATCCAGGATCGACGCGGCGTACTCGGGATGGATCGGCACGAGCCGGTCCGCCCGCCGGGTGTAGGCGCCGACCGCCTTGTTCATCAGCTTGTCGTGCCGCTTCAGGGTTGCATCGAGGAAGCGGCTCGACGTCTTCTCCCGCACCAGTGGCAGCAGCGCCTCGAGCGTGGGCAGCACGTCCGCGTTGACCGCGACGTCGACGTCGGTGCGCCGGCCGATGTGCTCGGCCGCGCGGTCCACCTGGGCGGTCCTCGTGTCCGGCAGGAACTGGTCGTACGGGAAGTCGGTGCCGAGCAGGATCAGCAGGTCCGCGTCGTGGATGCCCTCCGCCGCGGCGCCGTACCCGAGCAGGCCGGTCATCCCGACGTCGTACGGATTGTTGTACTGGATGAAGTCCTTGCCGCGCAGGGAGTGCCCGACCGGGGCCTTCAGTTTCGCGGCGAGGTCGATGACGGCGTCGTGCGCGCCCGCGACGCCGGCGCCGGCGAAGATCGCGACCTTGTCCGCCGCGTCGATCGCGGCAGCCAGCGCCGCCAGGCTCTCCGGGTCCGGATACAGGATGCCGGGCGTGAAGGTCGCCGGGGCCGGCGCCTTCGCGGTGGCCATCTCGTCCGCGACGTCCCCGGGCAGGGTGATCACCGAGACGCCGCGCAGGGCGAGGGCGTGCTGAATGGCCGCGTGGACGACGCGCGGCGACTGCTTCGGCGTCGAGATCAGCTCGCTGTAGACGCTGCACTCGGTGAACAGCCGGTCCGGGTGGGTCTCCTGGAAGAACCCGGTGCCGATCTGGGAGCTCGGGATGTGCGAGGCGATCGCGAGCACGTGCGCCCCGGAGCGGTTGGCGTCGTACAGCCCGTTGATCAGGTGCAGGTTGCCCGGTCCGCAGGATCCGGCGCAGACCGCGAGCTCGCCGGTCAGCTGCGCGTCGGCCGCGGCGGCGAAGGCGGCGGCCTCCTCGTGCCGCACGTGCACCCAGTCGATGCCGCCACGGGCGGACCCGCCGCTGGCGCGGACCGCGTCGACGATCGGGTTCAGGCTGTCCCCGACGATCCCGTAGATCCGGCGGACCCCGGCGTTGATGAGTTGCTCGACGATCTGCTCGGCCAGTTTCTGGGCCATGGCGGTTCCTTCCGTTCGTGCACGACGGGTGGTCTCGCCTGCCAGTCTGGCACCGCGGCCGCAGCGGCGGTATTCCCTGGCTCACGGTCGGTTGGAGCCCGCCCGCCCTGACCGCGGCGACCGGGTCGGCGGTGCGGACGCACGCGCAGGCACAGGTGTGGGGCGCTCCTAGACTGGCCGCATGCCCGTCCCCGATTTCATCCTCACCATGCGCGAGAAGCTCGGCACCGACCTGATCTGGATGCCCGGGGTGAGCGCCGTCGTCCTCGACGACGACGGGCGGGTGCTGCTCGGGCAGCGCGCGGACAACGGCCAGTGGGGGCTGATCACCGGGATCCTCGACCCCGGGGAGGAGCCGGCCGTGGGCGCGGTGCGGGAGGTCGCGGAGGAGACGGGCGTCGTGGCGCGCGTCGAGCACCTGGCCTCGATCAGCGCGGGCCGGCCGGTGACCTTCCCCAACGGCGACCGGGCCCAGTTCCTCGACCTGACCTTCCGCTGCCGGTACGTGGCGGGGGAGGCGCGGGTGGCCGACGACGAGTCGCTCGCCGTCGGCTGGTACGCCGTCGACGACCTGCCCGACTCGGTGCCCCCGCACCAGCGGTGGCGCCTGCAGACGGCGCTGACCGCCACCGGCGTGCCCGTCTTCGCGCGGGACTGATCGGGCGACCGGCTGAGCAGCAACCCGCACTGAGCACCCACCCGGTGAGGCGTCGGCATCCTCCCCGGGACGCCGAACGGCGGCCGGAGAACCGGCCGCCGTTCGGGCGGAGTGGGTGCGGGTGCTGATCAGGCGTTCGGCCCGGTCATCGTCGTCACGTCCAGCGCCGCGTCCAGCTGCTCCTCGGTGACCTCGCCGCGCTCGACGAAGCCGAGCGCCACGGTCGCCTCGCGGACGGTCAGGCCCTCGGCGACGGCCTTCTTCGCGATCTTCGCCGCGTTCTCGTAGCCGATGTACTTGTTCAGCGGCGTCACGATCGACGGGGACGCCTCGGCCAGGAACCGGGCGCGGTCGACGTTGGCCTCGATGCCGTCGATCATCTTGTCCGCCATCACCCGCGCCGTGTTGGCGAGCAGGCGGATCGACTCGAGCAGGTTCGCGGCCATCACCGGGATGCCGACGTTCAGCTCGAAGGCGCCGTTGGTCGAGGAGAGCGCGATGGTCGTGTCGTTGCCGATCACCTGCGCGGCGACCTGGATCGCGGCCTCGCAGATCACCGGGTTCACCTTGCCCGGCATGATCGACGAGCCCGGCTGCAGGTCGGGGATGGCGATCTCGCCGAGGCCCGTGTTGGGGCCCGAGCCCATCCACCGCAGGTCGTTGTTGATCTTGATCAGCGAGTAGGCGATGTTGCGCAGCTGGCCGGAGGCCTCGATCAGCCCGTCGCGGTTGGCCTGCGCCTCGAAGTGGTTGCGGGCCTCGGTCAGCGGCAGCGCGGTCTCCTCGGCGAGGATCGCGATGACCTTCTGCGGGAAGCCGGCCGGGGTGTTGATGCCGGTGCCGACGGCGGTGCCGCCGAGCGGCACCTCGGCGACGCGCGGCAGCGACGCCTCGATCCGCTCGATCCCGTAACGGACCTGCGCGGCGTAGCCGCCGAACTCCTGGCCGAGGGTCACCGGGGTGGCGTCCATCAGGTGGGTGCGGCCGGACTTGACGACGTCCTTGAACTCCGCGGCCTTGCGGCCGAGCGACGCGTCCAGGTAGGTCAGGGCCGGGATGAGGTCGTTCAGCAGGGCGCTGGTCGCGGCGACGTGCACCGAGGTGGGGAACACGTCGTTGGAGGACTGCGAGGCGTTGACGTGGTCGTTCGGGTGGACCGTCTTCTCGGAGCCGGCGGCCTTGAGGGCGCGGGTCGCGAGCTCGGCGATGACCTCGTTGGTGTTCATGTTCGAGGAGGTGCCCGAACCGGTCTGGAACACGTCGATGGGGAAGTCGCCGTCGTACGCACCGGAGGCCACCTGGTCGGCGGCGTCGGCGATCGCGTCGGCCAGGTCGCCGTCGAGCACGCCGAGCTCGGCGTTCGCGCGGGCCGCGGCCTTCTTGATCTGGGCGAGCGCCTCGATGTGCTTGCGCTCGAGCGTCTTGCCGGAGATGGGGAAGTTCTCGACGGCCCGCTGGGTCTGCGCCCGGTACAGGGCGTTGACCGGCACGCGGACCTCGCCCATCGTGTCGTGTTCGATGCGGTACTCGGGGGTGTCGGACACCGGTGTCTCCTCGTGGTGGCGGTGGGTGGTGGCCCGGTCGACGTCGTCGTGAACGGGCGGGTCGGATCTGCGGCCGCCGGCGGCGGTCAGCCCGTCGTCAGCGGCGTGGTCGAGGAGACGACGCTGGCCGTCCCCTCGTCGAGGCGGTAGCTGACGCCGACGACGGCGGTGCGGCCGGCCTCGACGGCCTCGGCGATGACGCGGGAGCTGTCGGCGAGCCGGGACGCCGTCTGGCGGACGTGCTCGTCGATCATGCCGGTCAGGTCGTCGTGACCCTCGCGTTTGGCCGTCAGCACGGACGGCGTGATCCGCTCGACCAGGTCGCGGATGAAGCCGGCGGGCATCTCGCCACTGTCGACGGCGTCGCGGGTCGCGGTCACGGCGCCGCAGCTGTCGTGGCCGAGGATGACGATGAGGGGGACGCCGAGGACCGCGACGGAGTACTCGAGGGAGCCGAGCACGGCGTCGTCGATCACCTGACCGGCCGTGCGGACGACGAACACGTCACCGAGGCCCACGTCGAAGATGATCTCCGCGGCCAGCCGCGAGTCCGAGCAGCCGAAGATGACGGCGAACGGATGCTGCGCGTTGACGAGGGCGGAGCGCCGGGCGGCGTTCTGGTTGGGGTGGCGCGACTGCCCGGAGACGAACCGGTGGTTGCCGTCCGCGAGTCGCTGCCAGGCCTCGGCGGGGTCGACCGGAGCGGCGGGACTGGGGGAAGAAGTCACGCGTGCCAGCATATCGAGTCGGCGGAGCCGGCCGGGATCGTGTGACGGACCGCGGTGGGGGTCGGCACGGGTGCGGTCGGCGCGGGGATCGGCCTGCGGGCAGGAGCTGGTGCCGGGGCCAGTGCCGGGTCGGTCAAGGCGTGGGGGAGGACGACGGCGAGGCGGCCGGCGTGCTCGACGTGCCTGTGGTGGTTCCTGACGGCGTGCTCGTGCCGTTGCCCCGCAGGTCGTCCACGACGGCGGCGGCGAGAGTGGTCAGCGCGGCGTCGGAGGCCTGCCCGCGCAGCACGACGGTGGACCCGCCGATCGTGGCGATCAGCGACTTGGTGCCGGCCTTGTCCCGCAGCTCGAACCGTTGCCCGGCGACGGTCCGGTCCGAGGTGACCGGCGCGTTGTCCGTCACCTGGGCGACCCAGGTGGGGTTGGCCCGACGCGCGGCGGCCTGGGTGAGGGCGATGAACTGCTGGTCGCCGCTGACGTAGCCGACCTCCCAGTTCGGCACGCCCGTCGTGGTGCCGGCATTGAACCGGGCGTAGTTCGCGCTCCAGCCCGGGGGCATCACCGAGACGGGGCGGAATCCCGCGGCGGCAGCGGCCTGGGCGGCGATCCCGGAGACGTCGACGGCCGGCCGGTAGGTCTCCGCCCGCTGCCCCGGGCTGAACAGCAGCACGGGAATGATGACCGCCAGCGTCACGGCCAGCGCGATCAGCAGGCCGGTGATCGAGGAGCGCATCCGCTTGGCCTGCGCGGCGCTGAGGACCGCGGGGTCGCGCGGGGTCGTGGAGGGGGCCGGGTCGGGGGAGCTCACACCCTCCATCCTGCCGCATCGGGGGCCCGCGGCCGGCCGTCGGGCGCCGTCACGGAAGCCGCCGGAACGGGCCCCGTGGGTAGGATCGAACCGTCCGCGCAGCACGTTCGGCATTCCCGAAACTCGAAGATGAGGTCACCGTGTCCGAGAAGACCACCGATACGTCGACGCCCGCACCCGTGACGGGCGGATCCGGTGACGGCTCCGCCGGTGCGCCGCAGACGCCGGCCGATGTCGCCCCCTCGGTCGTCGAGGCTCTCTCCCAGCCGCACCACGCGGAGAACCGGTTCTCCGAGCTCTCCCCGACGCTCGCCACCTCGGACCGCGAGCCGGACCGCAACCTCGCCCTCGAGCTGGTCCGCGTGACCGAGGCCGCGGCCATCGCCGGCGGGTTCTGGGTCGGCAACGGCGACAAGAACAAGGCCGACGGCGCCGCCGTGGACGCGATGCGCGCCTTCCTCCACTCCGTCCGGTTCAACGGCGTCGTCGTGATCGGCGAGGGCGAGAAGGACGAGGCGCCGATGCTCTTCAACGGAGAGCGCGTCGGTGACGGCACCGGCCCCGAGGTCGACGTCGCCGTCGACCCGATCGACGGCACCCGGCTCACCGCGCTGGGCATGGACAACGCCCTCGCGGTGCTCGCCGTCGCCGAGCGCGGCTCCATGTACGACCCGTCCGCCGTGTTCTACATGGACAAGCTCGTCACCGGGCCTGAGGCCGCCGAGATGGTCGACCTGCGGCTGCCCGTCAAGCAGAACCTGCACCTGATCGCCAAGTCCCTGGGCAAGAGCATCAGCCAGGTCACCGTCATGGTCCTGGACCGGGAGCGGCACAAGCCGCTGGTCAAGGAGATCCGCGACGCGGGTGCTCGCACCAAGTTCATCGTCGACGGCGACGTCGCCGGCGCGATCGCCGCGGCCCGCGAGGGCACCGGCGTGGACGCCCTGATGGGCGTCGGCGGCACCCCGGAGGGCATCGTCGCCGCGTGCGCGCTCAAGACGCTCGGCGGCGCGATCCAGGGCCGGCTGCACCCGACCAGTGACGAGGAGCGGCAGAAGGCGATCGACGCCGGGCACGACCTCGACGCCGTGCTGCTGACCGACGACCTGGTCACCAGCGACAACTGCTACTTCGCGGCTACCGGCATCACCAACGGCGACCTGCTGAGCGGTGTGCGCTACAGCAACACCACCGTCCGTACCCAGTCGATCGTGATGCGCTCGAAGTCCGGCACCATCCGGTTCGTCGAGGCGGAGCACCAGGCCGAGAAGTGGACGGACTACGCCCGCTGAGCCGACGGTGAGGCCGGTGCGGTGCGGCTCGTCGAACCGGCCCGCTGTCGGGTCGGCTCGTTGACCGGGCGGGTGTTCCTCCGTCGTCGTCCGGCGTGACATAGGCTGGATGCCGCCCGGGCGGCCCTGCGGGGCCGCCGTTCCGCCGAGCCCGCCAGGAGAGCAGTGAGCCAGAACCGCGCGACCGTCACCCCGATCGACGACCGGACCGCGTGGGACGCGGCCGTCGAGGCGCTCGGCGGTCACCCGCTGCAGCTGTGGGGCTGGGGCGAGGTCAAGGCCGCCCACGGCTGGGAGGTCGAGCGGCTGCTCGTCACCGACCCCGCGGCCGAGCTCGGTGCCGGTTCCGCCGCCACGTACGGTGCCGCCGAGGTGGCCTACCGGTCGCTGCCGTGGCCCCTGCGCTCCCTCGCCTATGTCTCCCGCGGGCCGGTGGGAGACCCGGAACACGCGGCCGAGGTGCTGGAGGCCGTCGCCGCCCACGTCAAGGCCACCCGCGGCTCCGTCGCCCTCGTCGTCGAGCCCGACTGGGAGGCCGGATCGGCAGGGGAGGCGCGCCTGACGGCGGCCGGGTTCCACCGCACCGACACCACGATCCTCATCCCGCGTACCCTCATCCTCGACCTCACCCGCAGTGAGGACGACCTGATGGCCGCGATGCACCGCACCACCCGGGCCAACGTCCGCAAGAACCTGCGCAGCGACCTCGAGTTCCGCCGGATCGCCACCGAGGCCGAACTCGAGAAGATCCTCTCCCTCTATCGCGACACCGCGGCCCGCGCCGGCTTCGGGATCCACAGCGACGACTACTACCGCGACATCTGGCGCTTCCTCGGCGAGAACTCGCCGATCGTGGCCGCCTTCGACGGCGGGGAGCCGATCGCGTTCGTGTGGATCGCCCGCAGCGGTTCCACCGCGTTCGAGCTCTACGGTGGCGTGTCCCCGGCCGGGCAGAAGGCGCGGGCGAACTACGGCGTCAAGTGGGCGGCGTTCACCGAGATGAAGGCCGACGGGTGCACCCGGTACGACCTCAACGGGCTGCTCAACGACGGCATCTCGGACTTCAAGAAGCAGTTCGCGCAGCACGAGGACCAGCTCACGGGCACGTGGGAGCTGCCGCTCTCGCCGCTGTACCCGGTCTACGCGCGGGCGATGCCGCTCGCGCGGAAGGTCGTCACCCGGGCCCGGCCCGCCGCGAAGGCCGCGCTGGCCGGGGCCGTCCCGGCCGCCCGCCGTGTGGCCGGTGGCGCTCTGCCCGCGGCCCGGTCGGTCATCGCCCGGGTGCGCTCGCGAGGCTCGCGTCCCGGCGAGTGACCGCCTCCGTGCTGGTGGGGTGATCCCGCCCGGGCTCACCGGCCACCTCCTCGAGCGTGGGTGGGCGGGCCACCCGCGACGCCGCGCCGGGGTGCCGACAGCCGGGCGGTGACCGCATCCACCTGGCCGCGGGCGACGTCGGGGTCCCCGTCCGCCGCGATGCACAGGTGGGCGGCGGCATTCGCGTACCAGGCGGCGGCGTCGGCCCGGCCCATCGCCGCGAACACGCCGGCGGCCTCACCGAGCAGGTCGGCCCGACCGTCGGCCGCACGACGTACCTCGGCGGCGGCGTCCTCGAACGCGACGTCGCGGCGGCTCGCATGCCGGGAGGCCACGCCCATCAGCGTCGCGATCGCCAACCGGTCCCGCGCCGTCGTGCCGTTCCCCGCACGGCTCGGCGGTCGGACCGGCAGCGGAGGCTCCGACCGGCCGCTCGAGGGGGTCGGAGCACGCAGGATGCCGGGGGCGGTGTGGGGAGCGGGAGCGTCGAGCAGGGTATCCGTCATGGCGCCCATCGTGGACGCCGCCACCGACAGAATTCACCGGGCCGGACCGCGGGGGTGACGGGCACCCCGGCAGTGCCGCAGTCTCGCTGTCGCCGCTCGCGTGAGTCAGCGGTCAGCGCCCGGAACACGTGCTCAAAGAGCAGCGCTTTGGGACGGGAACCGCTGACTCGGGTAGGAGGGGCACCGCATTGGGGCGGGAACCGCTAGCTCAACCTCAAAGAGGCCCGCTTTCGGGCGGGACCCGCTGACTCAGCCGGTTCCCGCTCAGAGCTCCCGGGCGACCGTCGCTGCAAAGGCTCGCGTGCCGGGCTCTGCCGCCCGCGCCATCACGGGTGCCTCGGCGGCCGGGATGAACACCGCGTCCCCCCGTGCCACCCGCAGCGACCCGTTCGGCGAGTCCAGCACGAGCGCGCCGTCGGTGACGAGGACGAGGACCGGGCCGTGCTGCAGGACGGGCACGTCGTCGCTGGTCGAGCCGTCCCCGGTACCGCCACGGAAGTCGAGGACCTGCAGGGCGAACTCGTCGAACGGGGGAGCGAACACGCGCTGCCCCCATTCGGTCTCCACCGCGGGCAGCTCCGGGACGCCGAGGGCGGCGAACCGCACGGTCTTCAGCAGTTCCGGCACGTCGACGTGCTTGCTCGTCAGACCGCCCCGCAGCACGTTGTCCGACGTGGCCATCACCTCGATGCCGAGCCCGGACAGGTACGCGTGCACGTTGCCGGCCGGCAGGTACAGCGCCTCGCCGGGCAGCAGACTGACGCGGTTGAGCAGCAGGGAGACGATGACGCCCGGGTCGCCGGGGTAGCGCTCCTGCAGGTCTGCGGCGGTGGCGATCGAGATCGCCGTGGCGGGGGACACGACGCCCGACATCGATCCCGGGGCGAGGCCGGCGAGTGCCTCGGCGGACAGTGCCGCGTCCTCGCGCCGGTCGAAGACGAGGGCGAAGGCCTGCCGCAGGCGGGGGTCCTCGTCCGTGCCGGAGGCTCCGGCGCCGGACGACGGGGCCTCCGCCTCCAGCAGGTCGGCGAGCTCGGCGAGCAGACGTACTCCGGCCCCTTGAGCGCCGGAACCCTCAGCGCCGGATCCTGCGTCGCCCGTGAGCATGGCGATCGCCTCGCGCAGCAGTCCCGCGGTCGCCGCGGGGTCCCGGAATCCGCTCAGCGCCGCGAAGTCGCTCAGGGCGTAGATCATCTCGGGCTTGTGGTTGCGGTCCCGGTAGTTCCGCTCGGATGCGTCGCGCGCCACGCCGGCCTCGTCCTCGGCGGCGTACCCGGCCTCGGCCTGCTCGATCGTCGGGTGCACCTGCAGGGACAGGGGGGCGCCGGCGGCCAGGACTTTCATGAGGAACGGCAGCCGCCCGTCGAAGCGCTCGGCGGCGGCGGTCCCGAGGGTGGCACCGGGCTCCTCGGCGATCACGTCGTCCAGCCGTGCCCCCGCGGCGGGCTCACCGGGGGCGATCACCGAGGGCGAGTCGGGGTGGGCGCCGAGCCACAGCTCCGCCTCGGGATCCCCGGAGGGCTCGCGACCGAGCAGGGTGGCGATCGCCGTCGTCGACCCCCACGCGTAGGGCCGGATGGTGCTGGTCAGGCGGAACACGGGCGCTCCTTCAGGTCGACATGGACGGGCTCAGCGTCGGCGCAGCGGTACGGGCTGGAGTCACGGCGTTCAGCCGTCATCCCGGGCGCCCGTCCCCAGCTCGCCACGCAGCTTCTCGCCCTTGGCCATCGCGCTCGCGCGCAGGTCCGCGGCGAAACGCGTCAAGTCCTCGCGCAGCCGGGCGGCGTGCTCGTCCGTCCCCGCGCCGAGGATGCGGGCGGCCAGCAGTCCGGCGTTCCGCGCACCACCGATCGAGACGGTCGCCACCGGGACGCCCGCGGGCATCTGGACGATGGAGAGCAGGGAGTCCATGCCGTCGAGGGTCTTCAGCGGCACGGGCACCCCGATCACCGGCAGCGGGGTGACCGCGGCGAGCATGCCCGGCAGGTGGGCGGCGCCCCCGGCCCCGGCGATGATGATGCGCAGGCCGCGGCCGGCGGCCTCCCGCCCGTACGCGATCATGTCCTCCGGCATCCGGTGGGCGGAGACGACGTCCGCCTCGTACGGGATGCCGAACTCGTCCAGGGCCCCGGCCGCGGCACGCATCACGGGCCAGTCGGAGTCCGACCCCATGACGACGCCGACGAGCGCGCCGGGCGACGGGGACGGTGTGGTGGCGGTCATCGGGATCCTCCGGTGGTGGTGACGGCGTCAGGCCGGCCGGACGCGGCATCGGGGGACGGCGAGCCGTCGGCCAGGGTGCGTGCCGCGTCCTCGGCGGCCCTCCGCACGGCCGGCAGGTCTGCCGCGGTGGGGGCGACGGCGTTGACGTGACCGATCTTCCGGCCCGGACGCACGCCCTTGCCGTAGGTGTGCACCTTGACCGCCGGGGCGTCCGCCATCACCTGCGGGTAGACGGCGAAGAGGTCGGGGTTGGCGCCGCCGAGCACGTTCTTCATCACCGCGGCGGCACCGACGACGTCGGTCGCGCCCAGCGGCAGGTCGAGCACGGCGCGCAGGTGCTGTTCGAACTGGCTGGTGACGCTGCCGTCCATGGTCCAGTGGCCGCTGTTGTGCGGGCGCATGGCGAGCTCGTTGACGGCGAAGCCGGGGCCGACACCGGGCGTCTCGAACAGTTCGACGGCGAGGACGCCGGTGACGCCGAGCTCGGCGGCCAGCGTCCGGGCGGCGTCACTCGCGGCGGCCGCGACGGCGGGATCGAGGTCGGGCGCGGGGGCGATCACCTCGTCGCACACGCCGGCCACCTGGATGCTCTCGACGACCGGCCAGGACGCGATCGCGCCGGACGGCGTCCGCGCCAGCAGGGCGGAGAGCTCGCGGCTGAACGGGACCTTCTCCTCGGCGAGCAGCGGGCCGCCCCCGACCGAGGAATCAGCGAACCAGTCGGCGGCGTCGCGGGCGGCGTCGGCGTCGTCGATCACGCGGACGCCCTTGCCGTCGTACCCACCACGGGGGGTCTTGAGGATCACCGGCCAGCCGGTCGCGTCCCCGAAGGCGATCAGGGCGTCGACGTCGTCGACGGCGGCCCAGGCGGGGTTGGGCAGGCCGAGCCGGTCCACGGCCGCCCGCATCACGAGCTTGTCCTGCGCGTTGACGAGGGCGTCGGGGCCCGGGTGCACGGACACGCCGTCGGCGATCAGGGCCCGCAGGTGCTCGGTGGGCACGTGCTCGTGGTCGAAGGTGAGGATGTCGACGTCGGCCGCGAACCGGCGCAGGGCGTCCAGGTCCCGGTGGTCGCCGATCTCGAACGTGCGCACCGCGGCGACGGCGCACTCGTCGGCCGACGTGGCGAGCACGCGCAGCTCGATCCCCAGCTCCGTCGCCGGGGGCGCCATCATCCGCGCCAGCTGGCCGCCGCCCACCACTCCGATCACAGGTCTGTCCATGCCGCCAGCCTATCCAGCGGACCGGACGGCCCGTGCCCGATGACCGCGGATGGCCTGACGGGTGGTGGGCATCGTCACGGCCCCACCACCCGCGGGCGCGCAGGGGCCGGCGGTAGAGTGTCCCCGTGGTCGCGGCTGGTCCGGCCGGCGGTCGCCGATGTCCACCGGTCCCGACACGATCGCGGGACCCGCAGGACACCAGCACGATCCGCGCGACAGCGGTCCACCAGCACGATGGCGAGGTCAGCATGCAGGCACTGATGGAGCGGTTCCGTGGGCTGTTCTCGATGTTCGTCCGGGAGGTCCTGAAGTTCGGAACCGTCGGCGCGGTCGGCGTCGTCATCAACAACGGCGTCTGGTTCCTCCTCGTTCACGGCCCCATGGCCGACAGCCACGCCAAGGCCAAGGTCGTCTCCGGCATCGTCGCGACCCTCTTCGCCTGGGTCGCCAACCGCTACTGGACGTTCCGGCACAAGCGGCAGCCCAACAAGGTCCGCGAGCTAGTCCAGTTCCTCGTCATCAACGCCATCGGCGTCGGCATCGAGGCCGGCTGCGTGTGGTTCACGTCCTACGTGCTGGGCCTGCGCGACACGACGTCCTCCTTCATCGCCGGCGGCGTCGTGGGCCTGGCCCTGGGCACCGTCTTCCGTTTCATCGCCTACCGGTACTGGGTGTTCTCGGCCGAGCTGAACACCGAGCCCGAGTTCGCCGACGACATCGCGGCCCAGGATCAGCACCGCTGGACCGAGACCGAGCGACTGCGCCAGATCCGCGCCGACGAGGTGCACCGTGACGAGGTGCGTCAGGGCATGGAGCACGAGGGCCGCTGAGGCCGCGGCATCACCCGCCGGAGGCGGCCGAGACGCGACCGGGAGCCGGGACCGACAGGCGGCACCGGCGCCGTCAGGACGCGCGGACGGCGCGCTCGGAGGCGAGCACCGCATCGGTGACGCCGTCCGTCTTGTCCGTGATCAGCACGGCCGCGCCGTCGAGCCAGGCGCCCACCGCCGCCACGAGCGTGCCCGTGACGCCGAGGGCCGGATCCAGCGCCCGCGTTCCGGCACCCGCCGTCTCCGACGCGGACAGCGCGACCGGTTCGCCGTCCCGGCGCAGCTCGAGCGGACCCGTCGCGGGGGTGCCCCCGAAGCCGTCCCCGAACGCCCGGACCATGGCCGCGTAGTCGAGGACGTCGGCGGGCAGCCGGCCCGGCCAGGCGAGGTCGAGGGTGCCGAGGGCGACGACGACGTCGTGGTCCGCCCGCATGGTGCCGTCCTCGGCCGGCGCCCCGCCGATGTACACCGCCACAGCACCGTCCACCGCTCCGGTGTGCAGGACGGCACCGGTCTGCCAGGCGCCGAGCGCGATCGCCAGCGTCCGCCAGTGCACGGGCAGGTCCAGGCCGACGGCGGTGCCGGGGTCGACGTCGCACTCCTCGACGAGCAGATTGGCGGTCTTCGCCGCCCAGTTCAGCAACACCGCGCCCGAGAGCTCGATCCGTTCGCCGGCCGAGCCGTACCAGACCAGCCGCGGCGCGGGGCCGGCGGACGCGAGGGCGCGGTCGAGATCACGGAACCGGGGCGACGGCGCGGCCGCGGTGGGGGAGGTCATGGGAAAGCCTTCCGGTCGGGAGGGGAGCCGCACCATTCTCTCGCAGGACCGGTGCCGCGAGATCCCCGTGCCGGCGCACCCAGCACACCGATGGCGTGCCGCGACGTGCGACACGCCCGAGAAAGGCCAACACGCCGGAGCGGCCTCGCATTCGCCCGAATGGCTTGACGTTGCTGTACTTACACGCGTGTAATTAGGTCGTCGGCCCAGGCGCGGCCGGACGAGAACCCAGCACACCCGACCAGCGATCCACCATGTCAGCCCGGAGCGGCCACCGCCGAGGGTACCCGAGCACCACCAGCGGACACCACCGCGGGAGAGCCGGGGACGACCGGACTCCTCATCCGAGCCGGTGGCGGACCCGCGGGACCGAGTCTGCACACCGGCCGGAGGTCTCAACCAGCCGATCGGTGGGGTCTCCGGATGCGCCCGACCGACCGGGGGGACCAGGCGGTCTTCTGTCCGTGCACCATCCAGTAGACCGAGCAGACGAGGAGCACCAGTGGGAGCAGCGGAGCAGGCGCAGGAGCGTTATCTCGCCGCGGATACCGCCAGTCGGCACGGGGCCCGAGCCGTCCCCGACGACTGGTACGTCGACCCCGCCGACCCGGACGCCTCACGGCGGTACCGGGAACACACGCAGCGGTCCCTCGAGGATGCTGCCACCGCCTTCCTCGCCGAGCACGAGGCCCTCGAGGAGTCCGGTGTCACCGCGCTCGCCGGCGCTCCAGCCGCGGCGCCGCAGCACACCGAGCACGCGTACGACCACCAGGTCAGCCCCGCCATCTGGCTCGGGCTGCCGGGCACGTCCCCGGATCCCGCCGACGACGGCGAGCTCTCCTGGCAGGCCGACGCCCTGTGCGCCCAGACCGACCCCGAGGCGTTCTTCCCCGAGAAGGGCGGCTCGACCCGCGACGCCAAGAAGGTCTGCGGTGCCTGCACGGTCCGTTCGCAGTGCCTCCAGTACGCCCTCGAGAACGACGAGCGGTTCGGCATCTGGGGCGGCATGTCCGAGCGCGAGCGCCGCCGGCTGCGCAGGCGCGCCGTCTGACACCGGCGTGCACGTCACGGCCGTCCTCGTCGCGCACGACGGCGAGCGATATCTGCGGCGGACCCTTGCGGGACTGACCGACCAGCAGCGCCCCGTCGACGCCGTCGTGGCCGTCGACACCGGCTCCCGCGACGGTAGCGTCGCCCTGCTGCGAGCCGGGCTGCCCGCCGGTTCGCGGCTGGTGCACACCGATCCCGGCACCGTCTTCTCCGCCGCCGTCGCCCGCGGCCTGCAGGACGCCGACGGACTGATCGGCGATCCCGGCCCCGCCGAGTCCCGCTGGATCTGGCTGCTGCACGACGACGGCGCCCCGGCCCCCGACGCGCTGGCCCGGCTGCTCGCCGCCGTCGAGACCGCCCCCTCGGTGACCGTCGCCGGCTGCAAACAGGTCCACTGGGACGACCCCCGCGCCCTGCTGGACGTCGGCGTGCACGTGAGCCGCTGGACCGAGCGGCTCATCCTGATCGCCCCGGACGAACAGGACCAGGGCCAGTACGACGCGGTGAGCGACGTGTTCGCCGTCAACACCGCCGGCATGCTGATCCGCCGCGACGTGTGGGACGCCCTCGGCGGATTCGACCCGGCCCTTCCCGTGGCCGGCGACGACGTCGACCTGTGCTGGCGCAACCGGCTCGCCGGGAACCGCGTGGTCGTCGTACCGCGCGCCCGCATCCATCACGCCGCCGACCGCGCGGCGGCCCGCCCCCGGGGCCGGGAGCACGCGCTGCGCCGCCGTGCCCAGGTGCACCTGCGGCTGACCCACGCCCCCGCCTGGCGCCTGCCGTTCACCCTGCTCGGCGCCCTGCTCGGTAGTCTGGGCACCTTCCTCGTCAGCTTGCTCGCCAAGGATCCCGGCCACGGCGCCACCGAGCTGGGTGCCACCCTCTCCGCGCTCCTCCGGCCCCGCCTGCTGCACCGGTCCCGCCGGCGCGCCGAACGCAGCCGCCGCGTCTCCCGGGCCGTCGTGAAGCCGCTGTTCACCCCGGCGCGGGACGTCCGTGCCCACCGCCGGTCCCGCGGCGAGGCCGTCGCCGGCACCGTGGTGGGGGACGGCACGGGCGCCTCGGACGGCACGACGGAGGCGACCGGTGACACCGTCGGCCGCGACGACTTCACCTCCCTCGCCACGCCCGCCCGCAACGGCAGCACGGCGACCGTCCTGCTCGTCGTCGCGCTGACCCTCACCGCGGGCGCCCTCGCCTTCGGTTCCTTCTTCGCCGGGCCCGCGGTCGCGGGCGGCGCCCTGCTACCCCTCTCGCCGGAGCTCGGCGCGGTGCTCGCCCACGCCACCTCCTGGTGGTCGGCGCTGGGCGCCGGCTGGCCGGCCGTGCCGGACCCGTTCACCGTCCTGCTCGCCGGCCTCGCGCTGCTCGGGGCGGGCAACGGTTCGATGGTCGTCGCCTGGCTGTTCCCGCTGGCGTTCGCGCTGAGCGCCCTGACCGCGTGGCTCGCCGTCGGCGCGGTCACCGCCCGCCGGTCCGTCCGGTTCTGGGCGGCGCTGGTGTACGCGGCGGTGCCGGCCCTGCAGACCGCCCTGGGAGCGGGCCGCCTCGGCGCCGTGCTCGCCCACGTGCTGCTGCCGCTCGCCGTGCTGGGCACCGTCCGGGCCGTCGGCGGCGCACGCACGCACCGCATCGACGCACGCGGCCGCGTCAGCAGCATCGGCAACCTGCCGCGCGCGGGCACCGGCGGCACGCCGTCGTGGACCGCCGCGGCGGCGGCCGGTCTCGCGGCCGCCGCCGTCACCGCGTCCGCGCCCGTGCTGCTGCCCGCGCTGGTCGCCGGCGTCCTGGTCCTCGCCCTGGTGCTGGGCCGGCGTGCCCGGACCGCCGTCTGGGCCCTGCTGCCGCCCCTCGTCCTCGTCGCTCCCGTGCTGGTGGACCGGCTGATCGCCGCGAGCGCCGGCACGACCGCTGCGGACGCCGTCGCGTCCTTCCGGATCGTCCTCGCCGATCCCGGCCTGCCGCTCGGCACCCGGTCCGCGCCCCTCGGGCTGCAACTGCTCGGCTTCCCCGAACGACTGCAGCTGGACGCCGCAGCGGCCGCGCTGCCCGGCGGGCCGTGGGTGCTGGTCGGGGCGCTTCTCGTCGGTGTACCCGCGCTCGCCCTCGCCGTGGCCGCCCTGTTCGCCGCTCCCCGCCGCGCCGCGACCGCCCGCGGCGCGTGGCTCGCCGTCCTGCTCGGCCTGGGCACCAGTCTGCTGGCGTCGGTGCTGGTCACCGGGACGGCCGACGACGGCACCGTCGTGGGCCCGTACCCCGGCCCGGCGGTGTCGCTGATCGCCCTCGGCCTGCTCATCGCCGCCGCCAGCGGTGTCGAGGCGTGGACGGTCCACCGGCGCCACCGGCCGGACACCGCCGGCACCCCGTTCGGCCGGGGCGGACGGATCACCGGCGTGCTGCTGTGCACCGTCCTCTGCGTCGCGCCGCTGGCCGGGCTCGGCCTGTTCGCCGCGAGCCGGCTCGACGGCGGTCCCGCCCAGCTGGCGGTGCTGACCGGCCGTGCCGACGCCGTCCACACCGTCCCCGCCCGGTCCCTGCCCGCGACCGCCGCGGACCGCGCGACCGGATCCGACCGGTCCCGCGTCCTCGTGCTCGACGCCGCGGATCACCAGGACACCACGGCCTCCCTCGTCAGCGGCACGGGCACGACGGAGGACGCCCTCTCCTCGACCGTGCTCGGCCAGGGCAGCGCCGGGGCGTCGACGGCCGTCGCGGCCGACGGCGCCGCGGAGGCCACGGGCGCCGGCGGAGATCCCGCGACGGCCCTCACCCGCCGCGCCGCGGCCACCGTGCTCGCCGCCAACGGCGTGGACCCGGCCGCGGATCTGGAGTCCCTCGGCGCCGCGTTCGTCGTCCTGCGCGGGGCCGGCAGCAGCACCGACCTGCTCGCCTCCCGCATCGACACCGTGCCCGGGCTCGTGGCCGTGGGCCGCACCGACACCGGGTGGCTGTGGCGCGTGACTCCGGCCGCGGTCGCGTCCGGCAGGGCCACCGTCGTCGCCCGCGCCCGCCTCGTCGACGCGCAGGGCGGCACGCTGATGTACCTGCCGACGACGGCGGACGGCACGGTCGCCCAGCTGCCGCCGGGCACCCCGGGCCGGCACGTCGTGCTCGCCGAGCGCGCCGACGTGCACTGGAACGCCACCGTCGGCGGGACGCCGGTCGCGGGCGGCACCGGCACCGGGCGGTCGGCGTGGGCCCAGTCCTTCGCGGTGCCCGCCGGAGGAGGCGCGTTCCACGCGCAGTACCGGCACCCCGCCGCGCCCTGGTGGGCCGCCGCGCAGGGCGTCGTCCTGCTCCTGACCCTGCTGCTCGCGCTGCCGCTGCGGATGCCCCACCGCCTCACCCCGCACTGGCAGCAGTCCGACGCCGCGCTGCTGCACCGGGCCGCCGCCCGCGCGGGTGCGACCGCCGCGGACGTCGCCGGGACCCACCCCGCGCCGATGCGCGCCGGGTCCACCGGTACCCCGGCCACCGGGGACGGGTCGACGAGCCGATCGACACCCCGAGGCGACGACGGCGACCGACGCGGTCAGGACGGACCCCCCGAGAACGACCACGACGGCGATGGAGCGCCGACGACCGGGGACCCGGTCACCCGATCCGATCGCGAACCCGAGGGGGCGTCCCGTGGCTGAGACCCCGGCCCGATCCGCCGGCTCGACGTCGCCGGAAGAGCCGGCGCTCGCCGGTCCGGCGTCGGGACATCCGGCTCCCGAGCGAGCCGCATCGGACCGACCGGCTGGCACCGGCCGCGGCCGGGTGGCGGCGTCCGTCGCGGCGTCCGTCGTCGTGCTCGCCGCCGCCGGCGCGCTCGTGGCCGGCCCCGTGCTGATCCCGGGGACGGCCCCCGCCGCGGGCGCCCGCTCCGTCGCCGCCCCGGTCGCGCCCGTGCCGGCCGCCGAGACGACGGCCGTCTGCCCCGGCGCGCCGCGGTTGCTCACTGCCGGATCCGGTACGGACCCCCGGTTCAGCCCTGTCTCGGCCAGCGCGCGGACCACGGTCGGCGCCGTCGTCGGCAGCACCGGCAGCGGCGTCCTCGGCGGCACCGTGCTCGAACCCCTGAGCGGGGAACGCCCGCTCGCGACCCTGGCCGAGGTGCCGCGGTCCTCCTCCGGCACCGCCACCGGTGCCGCGCGGGCCGCCGCCCGCACCGGCATCGGCGTCACGGCCCCCTCGGTGCTGCGCGCGGCCCCGGTGGGGCAGACGCCGACGACGGCCGCGGCCGTGCTCGGCTACCGCGCCGACGACGGCGACCTCCGCGGGCTCGCGGCGGCCGGCTGCCAGCGTCCCGGCAACGACCTCTGGCTGCTCGGCGCCTCGACGACCGTCGGCCGCACCGCGATCCTCACCCTGCACAACCCGGGCACCAGCCCCGCGACCGTGGACCTGGATCTGACCGGGACGCGCGGCCCGATCACCGCCGCGGGCAGCCAGGGGCTGCTCCTCGCCCCCGGGGGCAGTCGCTCGATCGTCCTCGCGGGACTCGCGCCCGGCCAGTCCGACCTCGGGGTGCGGGTGCGCAGCAAGGGCGCGCCGGTCGCGGCCGTCATCCAGCAGAGCGTGCTGCGCGGACTCACCCCCGGCGGAATCGAGTACCTCACCCCCGCGCAGGGGCCGGCCCTCACGCGCACGGTGCCCGGCGTCCTCATCGAGTCCCCGGCGGCCTCGGCCGCGCTGCGCCGCGCGGCGCCCGACACGGTCCCGGTGCTGCAGATCGCGGTGGCCGGCGACGGCGACGCCACGGTCCGCGTGCAGGCGCACGGACCGTCGGGTCAGGTGGCGCTCGGCAGCGCCGGGGTGGTCCGGGCGCGCGGTGGGGCCGTGACGACGGTGCCGCTGCAGGCCCTGCCGGCCGGGGTGTGGGGGATCACCGTGCAGTCCGACGTCGCGGTGACCGCCGGGGTGCGGACCGTGCGCGGCACCGCCGTGCGCCGTCCGGTCGACATCGCCCAGGCCGGCGCCACCGCTCGGCTCGGCCAGGACGCCGTCCTGCCCGTCGTGCCCGTCGGCACCGCGCGTCTGGCCCTGACCGCACCGGCCGGGGACGCGACGGTGACGATCCGCCCGGTCGGCACGGACGGCCGGCTCGGGACGGCACGCACGGTGCGCGTCGGCGCCGGCCGGAGCGTGCTCACGGATCCGCGTCAAGGAGCGCCGGGCGCGGCCGCGGTCGTGCTGCAGTCCGGCGGGGGAGCGGTGTACGCCGCGCAGGTGACGACGTCGGGGACCAGTGGCATCGCTATCGCGGCCGTGCCCGAGCCCGACGAGGCCGTCCGGCAGATCCCGCTGCGTCTCGGCCCCTGACCGTCAGCGAGTCAGCGGCTCCACCGTTGCCGTGGTCGAGCGCGGAGCCTCAGTCGAAGCGGCCGTAGTGCGGGTCGACGGCCTCGGGATCCCAGTGCAGCCAGGAGGCGACGAGTTCGACGATCGCGTCGTGCACCGCATCGGCCAGGGGGATGTCGCGACCGGCGAACTGCTCGACCACCCGCCGGAAGACCACGATGACGACCCGGCCGTCCCGCTCGTCCAGGCGACCCATCGGGATGCCGCCGTCGGCCAGCAGCTCACCGGTGGCGCGGGCGCGCAGCTGCTCGAGGTCGTCGGGGATCTGCTGGACCGCAAAGGACACGGCGTCCAGGGCCGGGCGGTGCAGTCGTTGCAGCCGCTGGGCGGAATCGAGGACGGCGTCATCGAAGACGTCCGCACGGGTGCGGCGCACCGGGGCGCCGAGGGGGAGGGGTCCACTCCTCATGCCCCGGCCGTGCCGGTTCCGGCGACGGTGGGAGAAGGGGCGGGACACGTCCACGGAACCCTCGGCGGGGACCGGCGGAACGGGCGACGGGCCGACGCTGTCGTGCATGACAGAACTCTAGTCCGTCCCACCCGGGACATGCGGAGCGGGGCCCCGCGTCGGCGGCGGGACCGGCGAGGCGGTGGCCGGGAGGACCCACCGCCGGGAGTAGGCTGGTTGCTCGTGGGATCCTCCAGACTGTGCACCCGGACCGCCTGCGGCCAGACCGCGGTCGCGACGCTGACCTACGTGTATGCGGACTCCACCGTGGTGCTCGGCCCGCTCGCGCTCTACCCCGAACCGCACACGTACGACCTGTGCGCCGATCACGCCCAGCGGATGACCGCCCCGCGCGGCTGGGAGGTCGTGCGCCTGCACCTGCCGCAGGCCGGCCCGGTCGACGACCTCGGCGCTCTCGCCGACATCGTGCGCCGGCCGCGCACCGACTCCACCCCCGAGGTTCCGCAGCCGCCCGCCGGCCAGCGCGAACCCGGTCAGCCGCTCGAGGCACCGTCCGCGACCGGCGTCCGTCGCGGCCACCTGCGCATCCTGCGCGAACAGCAGCCCTGACCCCCGCTCCGACCGCCCACCCCGACCCGTCCCGGCATCACGCCGGCCGACCCGCTCCGGGCCGTGAGCGGACCGATCACCCGGGCCCGGCGCCCACCCGTTCCCGAGGAGGACAACCCGTGGCATTCGACTCATCCTTCGACACCACCCCCGACTACCAGGTGGCCGACCTGTCCCTGGCCGTCGCCGGCCGTCACCAGATCCGGCTCGCCGAGCACGAGATGCCGGGCCTGATGGCGCTGCGCGCCGAGTACGGCCCCCGCCAGCCGCTGGCCGGCGCGCGGATCGCCGGTTCCCTGCACATGACGGTGCAGACGGCCGTCCTGATCGAGACCCTCACCGCGCTCGGCGCACAGGTCCGCTGGGCCAGCTGCAACATCTTCTCCACGCAGGACGAGGCCGCCGCGGCCATCGTCGTGGGCACCGGGACCCCCGAGGACCCGCAGGGCGTGCCCGTGTACGCGTGGAAGAACGAGTCGCTGCCCGAGTACTGGTGGGCCGCGTCGAGGATCTTCGACTTCACCGACGAGAACGGGGCGCCGGTCGCGCCGACCATGATCCTCGACGACGGTGGCGATGCGACCCTGCTCGTGCACCGCGGTGTCGAGTTCGAGGCCGCCGGCGCCGTGCCGCCGGCCCCGCAGGAGGGCGACGCGGACTGGTCCGAGGAGTACACGATCGTCCTCGACACCCTGCGGACCAGCCTCGCCGAGGACCCGCAGCGCTGGACCCGCATCGCCGACGGCATCCGCGGCGTCTCCGAGGAGACCACGACGGGCGTGCACCGGCTCTACCAGCTGGCCTCCCGCGGCCAGCTGCTGTTCTCGGCCATCAACGTCAACGACGCGGTGACCAAGAGCAAGTTCGACAACCGGTACGGCATCCGCCACTCGCTGCCCGATGGCATCAACCGGGCCACCGACGTGCTGATCGGCGGCAAGGTCGCCGTCGTGTGCGGCTACGGCGACGTCGGCAAGGGCGCCTCCGAGGCCCTGCGCGGCCAGGGTGCCCGCGTCATCGTCACCGAGATCGACCCCATCTGCGCGCTGCAGGCCGCGATGGACGGCTACCAGGTGGCCACGCTCGACGACGTCGTCGGCGTCGGCGACATCTTCATCACCACGACCGGCAACCGGGACGTCATCCTGGCCCGGCACATGGAGAAGATGAAGGACAAGGCCATCGTCGGCAACATCGGCCACTTCGACAACGAGATCGACATGGCCGGCCTCGCGCGGATCCCCGGCATCGAGCGGGTCGAGATCAAACCGCAGGTGCACGAGTGGATCTTCCCGGACGCCTCCGAGAACGCGGAGACCACCGCCACCGAGGGCGGCGAGCGGCGCAGCATCATCGTGCTCTCCGAGGGTCGCCTGCTCAACCTCGGCAACGCCACCGGCCACCCCAGCTTCGTGATGAGCGCGTCCTTCACCAACCAGGTGCTCGCGCAGATCGAGCTGTGGACCGCCGAGCCCGAGGAGGAGCCGGCGGTGCATGTGCTGCCGAAGGTGCTCGACGAGAAGGTCGCCCGACTGCACCTGGACGCGCTCGGCGTCGAGCTGACCGAGCTGAGCAAGGACCAGGCCGAGTATCTCGACATCGACGTGGCGGGCCCGTACAAGTCGGAGCACTACCGGTACTGATCCGGCACGCCGGGGCCGCGACACCGCACGACAGCGAACGACCCGGACCGCGGTCCGGGTCGTTCGGCGTCGTCGCCGGTCACGTGTCCGGACCACGCACACCCGGATCAGCGGGTTCCGCCGGGCGCCGGCGTCCGGGCCACACCCTCCCGTCGCCACCACGACGCGTCGCCGTCCGTCGACCGCAACCTGAACGGGCGGGGCGGCGCGGTCACCTAGACTCGGAGCATGGGCGTGGACGCCCGCGAACAAGGGGTTCTCACGTGTCATCTGCTTCCTCCCGGCCGCCTCACGGCCGTCCCTCCCTGCGGCTCGCGGCCCTGGCCGCCGCCACCGGTCTGGTCGTCGCCCTGAGCGGGTGCACGACCTCGGCGCCCACGTCGGCGGGCTCGGCCACCCGGCCGGCGAGCAGCTCAGCGAGCTCGACATCGACGGCCAGCCCGAGCACGACGAGCTCCGCCCGGCCCACCTCGACCGCTCCTGCGGCGCCCGTGACCGTGACGACGAACCCGGTCGCCGGTTCCCGGGAGGTCAACCCGGCCACCCCCGTGACGGTGAAGGTGGCGCACGGCACGCTCGCGACGGCCTCCCTCACGGCCGCCGACGGTACGGCCGTCACCGGCAGCGTCGACGGAGCGCGCACGACGTGGACCTCGGGCAAGCGGCTCGCCTTCGACACCGCCTACACCCTCGCGTGGACCACGCGGGACGCCGCCGGCGCCACCCGGACGGCGAGCCAGCAGTTCACCACGGTCGTCCCGCAGAACGAGGCGGACGCCCTCGTCTACCCGGGCCCGGAATTGACGACCGTGGGCATCGGTCAGCCGATCCAGTTCACCTTCAGCGAGCCGGTGGTGAACCGCGACGCCGTGGAAAAGGCCATCGCCATCACCTCCAGCGCCGGGCAGAAGGGCGACTTCCACTGGTACAGCAACCAGGTGGTCCGCTTCCGCGCCCCGCAGTACTGGAAGGCGAACAGCACCGTCACGATCGACGCGAAGCTCTTCGGCGTCGACTTCGGCAACGGCCAGATCGGCAACACCGACATCAAGCGCACGGTGAAGATCGGGGATGCGAAGATCGCCGTCGCCGACGACAAGACGAAGCGCATGATCATCACGGTCAACGGCAAGAAGGTCCGCGACGACCCGGTCACGCTCGGTGACGCGGACTGGCCCTCGACCTACGGCACGAAGGTCATCATGGACCAGTACGCGACGACGAAGTTCAACGCGGGCACGCTCGGGCTCAAGCCCGGCGACCCGCACTACTACCCGCCGCTGACCGTGCACAACGCGAGCCGGCTGACCAACGGCGGCGAGTTCATCCACCAGGCGCTGCCCTCCGCGCAGCCCTACCTCGGCAAGATCAACGTCTCCCACGGGTGCATCGGCATGTCACCGGCCGCCGCCGGCTGGGTCTATCAGCACATGACCGCCGGCGACGTCGTCATCGTCAAGAACACCGGGTACGGGCCGATGGAGCCGACCGACGGATTCGGCGACTGGAACGTGCCGTGGGCGAAGTGGGCCAACTGAGCGGCGCAGCCGCACCCGGTCCCCGGGTTCCGGCCCGTTCGGCGGGCTGACGCAGCAGGTCCCGATCAGGAACGCTCCCGATCGGGACCTGCTGCGTGTCGGGGGCCTGACGCCTGCCGTCGGCCGATCGTCTTCCCGGCGCGTGTCGGACCGGTCCGACCGTCGCCTCAGTAGGGCAGGCGGTGCAGGGTGACGGACCGCGCCGACGCGCGGTCGCGGGCGACCTCCAGCCGATCGGTGTCCCGGCGCCGTCGTTCGCTCATCACGGCGGCCAGATAGTCCTCCGGCGCGGTGCCGGTCGGGGGTGCGGGGGCGACGAAGGCGGACGCCTCCGCGGCCAGGGCCGCCCCGATGCGGTGCCGGGACTCGGGGGAGAGCCGGGTCAGGTTCTGCTGGAACTGGCGGACGCGGCGCGCGAGCGGGTCCGGCAACCGGCCGAGATCGGCCAGCTGCGCCCACGCCACCAGCGACGGCGGGGTCTGCGCGAGCGGACGGCGGCGCACCGCTACCCGCTCCCGCACGCTGTACGTGCCGGCGAGCATGTCGCCGAGCCGCTTGGACCGCTCGTTGAAGAGGGAGACGACCAGGGCCAGGGAACCGACCGTCAGGAGGATCTCCACGAAACCGAGCAGCCCCCGGATCATCGCGTGCCGGAACCGGATGCTGCCGCCGTCGTCCCGCACGATCCGCAGACCGAGGGCGAGCTTGCCCAGCGACCGGCCGCGGCTGAGGGTCTCCACCGTGATGGGCAGGACGACCAGCACCAGCAGCACGAGCCCGAGGACGAGGATGCGGGCGGCCGCGGGATCGAGGTCCTGCGCCGCAGGGCCCACCAGGAGCAGCAGGGCCACGAACAGCAGCACCTGGGCGAGGAGGTCGATCAGCAGGCCGGCGCCGCGGGACGCGAAGGTCGCCGGCCGCAGTTCGAGGACGACCGCCTCCCCGCTGACGATCGACGTCACGGCCGTGGCCCGTTCATGCGGTCACTGTAACCCACCGCCCGACGCCGTCGGCGGCGCCCGTCCCGTCCCTGACGTGCGGCGACCGTCGCAGTTCCCCCGGATCCCACGCGGTGCACGGTTAGGCTGTGCGCGTGGACATCGACGCCTTCGAGGCGGTGCACCGACCCGACTGGGACCGACTCGCCGTGCTGTCACGCCGTCGGCGGCTCAGTGGGCCCGAGGCCGACGAACTGATCGCGCTCTATCAGCGCGTGTCCACCCATCTCTCGCTGCTCCGGTCGATCGCGCCGGAGAGTTCCACGTCGACCCTGCTCTCCTCCCGGCTGGCCCGCGCCCGCACCCGCTTCACGGGCGCCCGCTCCAACCTCGCCGAGGACGTGGCCGCGTTCTTCGTCATCGCCCTGCCCGCAGCCCTGTACCGACTGCGGTGGTGGACGGTCGTGATCGGGGTGATCTTCTGCGCGATCGCGACGATGGTCGCCCTCTGGGTGGCGTCGGACCCGCAGGTGCTGGCGACGCTCGGCACCGAGGCGTCCCGACGCCGGCTCGTCGACCGGCAGTTCGTCGGGTACTACTCGGAGAACCCCGCCGCGTCCTTCGCGGGCTCGGTGTGGATCAACAACGCGTGGATCGCGGCGCAGTGCGTCGCCTTCGGGATCACCGGCCTGTGGGTCCCCGCCACCCTGATGCAGAACGCCGTCTCCCTCGGGTTGACCGGCGGCATCATGGTCGCCTACGGCCGCACGGACACGTTCTTCGCGTACATCCTCCCGCACGGCCTGATGGAGCTGACCTCGGTGTTCGTCGCCGGGGCCGCGGGCCTGGCCATCTTCTGGGCATGGGTACGGCCCGGCCCCCGGACGCGGCTGCAGGCGCTCGCGGAGGAGGGCCGGTCCCTCATCACCGTGGCGCTCGGCCTCGTCCTCGTGCTCGCGGTCAGCGGCATGGTCGAGGGGTTCGTGACGCCGAGCGGCCTGCCCACCTGGCTGCGGATCGGCATCGGTGCGCTCGTGCTGGCGGCGTTCTGGACCTACGTCCTGGTGCTCGGCCGCCGGGCGGTCCGGTCGGGCCACCGGGGCGACCTCGACGCGGCCGACGCCGGGTTCCACGAGCTCGCCGCCTGACCGGCGGCCGCCCGGTGTGCTGAAGCGTCGGGACCACAACACCACGGTTCGATAACGCGTGGGCGTCACCGCCGCGCCACGCCGCGGATGCGGGGCCTGCGGCGAGTAGCCTCGTGGGGAGAAAAGACCGATGCCGTGCCGCCCTGCGGTCCGGTCGCCGACCGCGTTGGCCCCAGGCCGGCCCTGCGCCGGCCGGTCCGGTAACCCGGCGGCCCCGATCCGACCGGCAGAGAACGAGGAGATCCGTGAGCAGCAGGACACCGCGACCCGAGGACGAGTACCCGCCGCTGGACACCGACGACGGCGACCGGTACATCCCCACCTCGCGCGAGCTGGCCGAGCAGTACCGCCGTGACCGGTCCGAGCAGGAGGCCGCGCCGAGCGAGCAGGACGCCCGCCGGCAGGACGACGACCAGCACGACGGCGATCTGGGCGCCCCCCAGCACGACGACGTCACGCGCGACCCCTTCGGCCGCGACCAGCCGGGCAACGCCCGGTTCGGCGATCCGGTGGACGGACCGGCCGATGACGGCAGCGGTCAGGCCGCCGATCACGGCGTCCGGGTGACGGAGCCCGTGCCGCTGATCCCCGACGAGACCGACGGGCAGGACGAGGCTCACCAGCACACCCCCGCAGCCGGCGGCACCGCAGCCGACACCCCCGCAGCCGGCGGCACCGCGGCCGCCGTCGATCCGGCGGACCGGGCGGTCCCGGCCGCCGACCCGTCCGCCGCGCCCCACGCCGGACGGGACCTCCCCGGCGACGCCTCCGGCCAGGACGCTTCCGAGCAGGACGTCCGTGGTGGCGGCGACGGATGGCGGGACCGGTTCGACCACGCGGCGGCGATGGACGACTGGGACCGTGAGTTCGGCGACAGCTCCGGCTCGACCGGCGGCACCGACGTCCAGGAGGCCGAGTCCGCCGCGCCGGCCGTCGGCACCGGTATCACCGAGACGGATGCCCGGAGCGACGCCGGCCGCGCCGCCCCCGGGGCCACCACGATCGACCGCCGCAGTGCCGCGACGCAGTCGGCCCCGGGCGAGCAGGTTCCCGCGCCCCTCGGCGCCGCCGCCGTCGCCGGCCCCGCCCACGAGGATGAGCAGGTCACCGACGGCACCCGGAACGCCACCACGGCCGGTCGTCCGGACGACGCCGCTGACCGGGAGGACGCCTTCGGGACCGCCGACGCCGGCGCCGAGCCGACGGCCGCGTCCACGACCTCCGACGACGACCGAGCCCGGCGCGACGCCGACCCGAGCGACCGCACCGGCCAGGAACGCGCCGGTATCCGCGGAGACAGCACCGACCGCGACGGCGCCGACACCGACACCGACCGCGACGACTCGGCCGACACCGACCGGCACGCCGGGGCGGACGCCATCGGCGCGACCGCGGCCGGTGCGGCCCTCGCCGGCGGGGCCGTGGCCGCCGGCACCCACCGGACCGAACGGGACACCACATCCCAGCCCGTCGCCGCACCCGTCCGTGACGATTCGTCGGACGCGCCGGGCCAGCCGCTCGACTCGTCCCGCCGGGAAACGGAGGCACGCGTCGTCGACGACCACGACGACCGCGACCGTCCGGGCGTCGCCGTCGCCGAGCTCGACGACGAGGAAGCGCGACGCCGGGCCACCCGGCGCGACGCCGCCCTCGAGGGCAAGCCCGCGGCCGGGCGGTTCTGGCAGGTCGTGCTCGCGATCGCCTTCCCGGTCGTGCTGCTCGTCGCGGCGATCCGCACCGTCGCGTCCCCGCTGTTCCTCTGGCTGGAGTACCACCGGCCCGGCTTCCCGGTCGACACCTACGGCTACACCACGGACGACCGGCTCACGTGGGGCTCGGCCGTCGAGGACTACATCAACAACTTCGCCAACCCGCGCTACCTGACCCAGATCCCGGGCAAGGACGGCGGCTCCCTCCTGACGGAGGGCGAGGTCAGCCACATGGTCGACGTCAAGAACGTCATCGGCATCACCTACATCGCGGCCGCGGTGCTCGCCGTGCTCGCCCTGATCGCCGTCATCTACCTGGCCAAGCGGTACCTCGGCGGGGTGCGGCGCGGCCTGTTCGCCGGGTCGGTGATCACGCTGGTCGTCATCATCGCGCTCGGCGTGTTCGCGGTGATCGACTGGAGCCTGTTCTTCACCACGTTCCACCGGGTGCTGTTCTCCCAGGGCAACTGGACCTTCTACGAGAACGACGCGCTGATCCGGCTCTTCCCGTCCCAGTTCTGGGTCGACTCCGGCATCGTCATCGGCGGCATCGTGCTGATCGTCAGCCTCGTGACCCTGATCATGACCTGGCCCACCCGGCGCCGGCGTGACCGGTCCCGCGCGGCGCAGGAGGCTCTGCGCCGGTCGATGGCCGAGCACGAGGAGGCACTCGCCGCCTGAGGATCCGCCTGGGGATGGCCAAGCAGTCGGACGGCGAACCGCCACGACGACCCGCAACGACGAAGGACCCGTCACCGCAGCCGCGGTGACGGGTCCTTCGTGTTCCTCGGGTGCCCGTCCCGGGTAGCCGGACGGGCCGCTGCCGGCCCGGCTCAGGTGGAGGCCGTCTCCGGCGCATAGAGGGCGTCGATGGCGTCGGCGAAGTCGTGCGTGACGGCGTCCCGCTTGACCTTCAGGCTCTCGCTCAGGTGCCCGGACTCGAGCGAGAGGGCGGTGGGCAGCACGGTGAACCGCCGGATGCTCTCCGCACGGGAGACGGCCGCATTGGCCTCGTCCACGACGTGCTGCAGGTGCTCGCGGATCTGCGGGTTCTCCGCCGCCTCGGTGAGGGTGAGGGTGCCGAGGCCGTGCCGGGACGCGAAGACGGCGAGCTCCTCCTCGTCGAGCGTCAGCAGGGCCGCGACGTACTTCCGGTCGTTGCCGACGACGACGGCCTGGTCGACCAGCAGGTCCCGGCGCAGGGCCTCCTCGAGCGGCGCCGGGGCCACGTTCTTGCCGCCCGCCGTCACGATGAGGTCCTTGAGCCGTCCGGTGATGGTGAGGAACCCGTCGTCGTCGAGCCGGCCGAGGTCGCCGGTGCGCAGGAAGCCGTCCGCGGGCAGCTCCTCCACGGTCGAGGGATCCAGGTGCACGCCGTCGACGGCGTCCGGGTCGAACGGCGCCGCCTCGGCGCGATCGTGCCGCACCGGGCCGCCGCGGTGGTAGCCGGCGAACACGCCGATGCCGCGGATCAGCACCTCGCCGTCGTCGGCGATCCGCACCGTGGTCCCCGGCAGCGGGATGCCCACGGTGCCGACCTTGGTGCTGGTCGGCACGTTCACCGCGGCCGGCGCCGTCGTCTCGGTCAGGCCGTAGCCCTCGAGCACGGGGATGCCGGCACCGCGGAAGAAGTGGGTGAGCTGCGGGTCCAGCGCGCTCGCCCCGCAGATCGCGTAGTTCAGGGAGCCGCCGAGCGCGGTGCGCAGCCGGCGGTAGAACAGGGAGTCGAAGAGGGAGTGCGCCGCGCGCAGTCGCACCGGGATCCGCGGCGCCGCGGAGGCGGGACCGCGGTACCAGGCTCGCTCCTGCTCCAGCTCGGACCAGCGCACGGCGGTGCGCACCGCCGCGGCGAACGGCTTGCCGAGCCCGGTGTTCTCGGCCCGGCGCTGGGTCGAGGCGAAGATCTTCTCGAAGATGCGCGGCACCCCGAGCAGGAAGGTCGGGGCGAACGTCTCGACGTCGCGCATCAGCGTGCCCGGATTGCTGACGTGGGCGATCTGCACGCGACCGACCAGGCACATCACCTGCACGGCGCGGGCGAGCACGTGGGCGAGCGGCAGGAACATCAGCGTCCGCCCGTTCTCTCCGATCACCTCCCGCAGCACCGGGACCGTGTTGCGGGCGAGCACGCTGATGTTCGCGTGGGTGATGATGCAGCCGCGGGGGCGGCCGGTGGTACCCGAGGTGTAGACCAGCGACGCGGGCGTGTCCAGGGTGTTGCTCGCGCGGTGCGCCTCGAGCAGGGAGTCGGCGACGGGCTCACCGAGCAGGCGCAGGTCCGAGAAGTCCGGGCCGTACCCGTCGTCGGACATCAGCCAGATGCTCGGGCTGCAGCCGGCCTCCTCGGCGGCCGTCTGGACCGCACGGCGTCGTCCGCCGTCGGCGACGAACACGTGCCGGGCACCCGAGTCGGCCAGGATCCAGGCGATCTGCGCGGGGGCGGAGGTCTCGTAGATCGGCACCGTGACGCCGCCGGCGTACCAGATGGCGAAGTCGACGAGGCTCCACTCGAAGCTGGTGGGGGAGAATACGGCGACGGGGTCGGAGGGCTTGAGCCCGGACGCGATCAGGCCGCGGGCGAGCACCTTGACCTGGTCCTCGAAGTCGCCGGCGGTGACGTCGCTCCAGCCGTCGCCGGAGCGCACCGCGTACAGGGGCGTCCAGGGGCTGCGCCGGGCCAGCTGTGCCAGCAGGTCCGTGGTGTTGGACTGGCGGTCCACCGTGACGAGGAGCTCCGTGCTCGCTTCCTTGAAGGGGAAGGGATGGAGGGGGTGGGTCACCCGAACACGCTCGCTTTCAGATCCAGCTGGGCATCCACATGCGCAGCCGCCATTGCTCGTAGGGGATCACCTCGGCCGTCCAGATGGGCAGGAAGAACGCGGTGAGCAGCAGCGCGGCCGCCACGAACACCCCGATCACCACTATGCCCCACCGGCGGCGAGCCACCGGAACCGGGCCGTCGTCGGCGGTTCGCGGCGTCGCGAGCACCCTCCCGGCGACCATGGTGAGGCCGAGGACGAGGAACGGTTCGAAGGAGACGGCGTAGAAGAAGAAGGTCGTCCGGTCCGGATAGAGGAACCACGGCAGGTAGCCGGCCGCGACGCCCGCCAGGATCGCGCCGGCCCGCCAGTCGCGGCGGCCGATCCACCAGAACAGCAGCACGATCAGAGCCAGGGCCGCCGTCCACCAGATCAGCGGGTTGCCCACGGACAGGATGGCCGAGGAGCACTTCTGCACGTCGCAGCCGCCCACCGGTCCGGCCGGGGACTCGTAGTAGAACGACGTCGGCCGGCCCATCACGAGCCACGTCCAGGCGCTGGCCTGGTAGGGGTGCTCGGCACTGAGTCCCTGGTGGAACTGGTACGCGGTCAGGTGGTAGTGCCACAGCGACCGCAGGGACGCCGGGATCCAGCCCCACGTCGTCGACGGGTTCTGCGCCGCCCACTGCCGGTCCCACGCGTCGCCGGAGAGGAACCAGCCCGTCCAGGTGACCAGGTAGGTGACGGAGGCGACGGGCACGATCGCGACGAAGGCGGGCAGGCCGTCCTTGACGATGCCGGCCCGGATCCAGTGCTGGATGCCGGCGAGCCGGCGGGCGTTCAGATCCCACAGCAGGGTCATCAGGCCGAAGACGACGACGAACGAGAGGGCGGACCACTTGGTGCCGAGCGCGAGGCCGAGCAGCACCCCGGCGGCCAACCGCCACGGCCGCAACCCGAGGAAGGGGCCGGTCCGCAGCAGCGCGGGCCGGGCGGCGGTCACGGTGCCCAGGCCGTCCGCGGCAGCGTCGGAGAGCCGACGCGCGAGCCGTCGGCGGCCGTCGTCCCGGTCCAGCAGGAGGGCGACGAACGCGGCGAGGAGGAAGAAGGAGAGGAAGATGTCCAGCAGCCCGGTGCGGGACATCACGAGGTGGTGGCCGTCGATGGCGAGCAACAGCGCGGCGAGGCCCGCGAGGACCCGCGAGCGGAACAGCAGCCAGGCGGCGAGGCCGATCAGCACGATGCTCAAGGTGCCGACGGCGGCCGCGCTGAACCGCCAGCCGAACCCGTTGTCGGAGCCGAACAGCCACATCCCGACGGCGATCAGCCACTTGCCCACGGGCGGGTGGACCACGTACTCCGGATTGCTCTCCAGCACCGGGCGCCCGGCGATGAACGCCGCGTTGGCGTTGTCCGGCCAGGTCCGCTCGTAGCCGCTCTGCAGCATCGACCAGGCGTCCTTGACGTAGTACGTCTCGTCGAACACCAGGGAGTGCGGCTCGCCGAGCCGGACGAAGCGGAGCAGCCCGCCGACGACGGCGGCGACCGCGATCAGCGCCCACCCGGCCGGGCCGAGACCGGCCGAGCCGAGGCCCGCGGGGAAGCCGATCAGCCGGAGCTTCAGGGCGGTGAACGTGAGGGCCTCGCCGGGGGCCAGCACCCGCCGGGAGGCGATGCTCCACGAGCGGCGGAGCCGGGACGTGGTGGGAGCGGATACCGGGCGGGTCGACGCGGGATCGGTCTCGGTCGGACTCGCTGGGTGGCTCACCCGACCATGCTACGGGCCGGTGCTGTGCGGTCCCGGGCGTGACGGCAGGTGTCGGGCGGGGTGTCGGGAACGAGCGTCCCGCAGTTCGGTCCCGGGACACGCCGGCCTCGGCTGCGACCGGGTGTCGGGTGTCGGGTGTCGGGTGTCCGGTGTCCTGCACCCGGTCTCGGGCCCGCCGGTCGGCCCGACACCGCGCCGGGTACCCTCGACGGTGTGGAGCAGCGTGAGGGGACCGGCGTCATCGTCCTGGCGGCGACGCCGATCGGCAACCTCGGGGACGCGAGCGACCGATTGCGCACCCTGCTCGCCACCGCCGACGTCGTCGCGGCCGAGGACACCCGCCGCCTGCACCGCCTGCTGCAGGGCCTCGGCGTGACCACCACCGGCACCGTGACGAGCTACCACGAGCACAACGAGGCCACCCGCACCCCCGAGCTGCTCGAGGCGGCCCGCGCCGGTGCGACCGTGCTGATCGTCACCGACGCCGGCATGCCCGCCGTCTCCGACCCCGGCTTCCGACTGGTCAGTGCCGCGGTGCGGGAGGACGTCCCGGTCACCGTCGCCCCCGGTCCCTCCGCCGTGCTCGCCGCCCTCGCCCTCTCCGGGCTGCCGACCGACCGGTTCTGCTTCGAGGGCTTCCTGCCGCGCAAGACGGGCGAGCGCGCCGCCCGGCTGACCGAGCTCGCCGCCGAGCCCCGCACCATGGTCTTCTTCGAGGCGCCGCACCGGGTCGAGGTGATGCTCGCGGCCCTGGCCGAGGCGTTCGGCCCGGTTCGGGAGGCCGCGCTGGCCCGGGAACTGACGAAGCTGCACGAGGAGGTGCGGCGCGGACCGCTGGAGGCCCTGCTGACCGGCACCCGGGAGGACCCGCCGCGCGGGGAGATCGTCGTCGTGGTCGCCGGAGCGCCGCCGGCCCCGGCGGTGTCCCTGGACGACGCGCTCACCGAGGTCGCGGCGCTGCGTGCCGCCGGCACGCGCCTGAAGGACGCCGCCGCGCAGGTCGCGGCGAGCACCGGGCTGAGTCGGCGGAATCTGTACGAGGCGGCGCTGCGGCAGCCCACCCCCTGATCGTGCATTCGCACCAGTCGACCCCGTCCCGGTCGACCGGATGCACATGGACAGTCCCCGGGCCCGCCCGTAGCGTGGATCACGAAGACGGCGCCCGCACCGGGTGCTGTCCACCCACCATCCGAGCCGGACACGAAGGAGAATGCCGTGGTCGCCACCATCGCCGACCGTGAGAAGGAACTGCTCGACCGGGTCCCCACCGGACTGCTGATCGGCGGCCAGTGGCGCGACGCCACCGGCGGCGCGACCTTCGACGTCGAGGATCCCGCCACCGGACGCACCCTGCTCAGCATCGCCGACGCGAGCCCCGAGGACGGCAAGGCCGCGCTCGACGCCGCCGCTGCCGCCCAGGAGAGCTGGGGCCGCACCCCGGCGCGTGAGCGCGGGGAGATCCTGCGCCGCGCGTTCGACGCCGTGACCGCCCGGGCGGACGAGTTCGCCCTGCTGATGAGCCTCGAGATGGGCAAGCCGCTCGCCGAGGCGAAGGGCGAGGTCACCTACGGCGCCGAGTTCCTGCGCTGGTTCTCCGAGGAGGCCGTGCGCGCCTTCGGCCGGTACTCCGCCTCGCCGGAGGGCAAGCTGCGGGTGCTGACCGTGAAGAAGCCGGTCGGCCCGTGCCTGCTGATCACCCCGTGGAACTTCCCGCTGGCCATGGCCACCCGCAAGATCGCGCCCGCGATCGCGGCGGGCTGCACCATGGTGCTCAAGCCGGCGGCCCTCACCCCGCTCACCTCGCAGCTGTTCGCACAGGTGCTGATGGACGCCGGGCTGCCCGCGGGCGTCCTCAACGTCGTCGCCACCACCAGCGCCGGCAAGGTCACCGGGCCCCTGATCAAGGACGACCGGCTGCGGAAGATCTCCTTCACCGGTTCGACGCCGGTCGGCCGCCGGCTGCTCGCCGACGCGTCGGAGACCGTCCTGCGCACCTCGATGGAACTCGGCGGCAACGCCCCGTTCCTGGTCTTCGAGGACGCCGACGTGGACGCCGCCGTCGAGGGCGCCATGGCTGCCAAGATGCGCAACATGGGTGAGGCGTGCACCGCGGCCAACCGGTTCCTCGTGCACCGCGACGTCGCCGAGCAGTTCAGCACCGCCTTCGCCGAGAAGATGAAGGCCCTCACGCTCGGCCGCGGCACCGAGGAGTCGACGACGGTGGGCCCGCTGATCGACGCCAAGAGCCGGGACAAGGTGCACGAGCTGGTCACGGCCGCCGTGGAGGACGGCGCGAAGCCGCTCGTCGGTGGCGCGCCCGCCGAGGGCGACGGCTACTTCTACCAGCCCACGGTGCTCGCGGACGTGCCCGCCGGCAACCGGATCCTCCAGGAGGAGATCTTCGGGCCGGTCGCGCCGATCACGGTGTTCGACGACGAGGACGAGGCCGTGCGGCTGGCGAACGCCACCGAGTACGGTCTCGCCGCTTACGTCTTCACGAAGGACCTGAACCGGGGCCTGCGGATCGGTGAGCGTCTCGAGGTCGGCCTGCTCGGCCTGAACGCCGGGGTGATCTCCAACGCGGCCGCGCCGTTCGGTGGCGTCAAGCAGTCCGGCATGGGCCGCGAGGGCGGCACCGAGGGCCTCTCCGAGTACCTCTCGACCCAGTACGTCGGCATCAGCGACCCCTGGGCCGACCTGGCCTGACGATCCGGTTGCCGGCCGGCAGCGGCCGGCGGATCCGCTCGGATGACGAACGGCGCCCCACCCGATCGGGTGGGGCGCCGTTCGTCGCCCTGTCGTTCCGGGGTTCTGACGGTGACGAGGAGTGGAGCGGGACGCCGGTGGGGTGTCAGCCGTCGCCGCGGTCACGGAGCCGGGTGAGTAGGGAGCGCGGTGCCAGGGCGGCGCCCCACCGGGCCGTCCGGGGGAGCGGACGCAGCAGGGCGGCGCGCAGGGCTTCGACGTCGGCGGCCCGCACCCGACCGTCGTCCTGCTCGGGCTCCGGAGGCCGGGACGGTCCTGCCCCGGCCGGCACCGGCCGTCCGTACCGTGCCCGCTCGACGGCGGCGACCAGACGGTCCGCCGCCGGCGCGGGGAGGGGGCTGGAGCCGCCGAGCCGGGCCAGGAAGGCCCGCGGCGTCTCGTGCGCTCCCGGCCCGCGGCCGACGTCGACGGCCGTGTCGACGACCTCCCGCCAGGCCGTCAGTGCGGCCGTGCCGGAGTCGGCGTCGCGCACCGCGTCCAGCCGCCGTCGCCGCCGCGTCACCCGCAGCAGGGCCGGCACCAGCAGCAGCGCGATCAGCAGCACGACCCCGGTGACCAGGCCGGCCAGCCACGGCGAGCTCGTGCGGGTGGCCTGCGTGGTCGCCGCGTCCGGGGCCGTGGTGGCCGAGGCCGACTCCGGCGCCGCCGCGGGGGCCGCGCCGCTCTGCTGCCGCGGGTCCTCACCGCTGGTGTCCGGCGCCGCGGAGGCCCCGCCACCGGGCGTCACCGTGTATCCGGGCAGGACGCCGCGGCCCGGCGTGGGCTCGAACGGCACCCAGCCGTCGTCCTCGAACCACAGTTCCGGCCAAGCGTGCGCGTCCCGCGAGTCGGACGAGAAGGTCTGCCACTGCTGCCCGCGCGGGGCGCGGCTGGTGTCGCCCACCGGGGACTCGGCGACGCGGCCCGGCGCCAGTCCCACCACGATCCGGCTGGGGATGCCCATGGCCCGGGCGAGCACGGCCATCGTCGACGCGAAGTGGACGCAGTAGCCCTCGCGCTGGGTCAGGAACTCGCCCACGATGCGGATCCCGGTGCCGTCGTACCCGTTGCGGCCCGGGGCGTCCAGGGAGTACGTGAACGAGCCGCCGCGCAGGAACTGCTGGATGGCGAGCGCCCGGGCGAAGTGGTCCGGGCTGGTGGCGGCCAGCCGGTCCGCGGTCTCCCTGATCACGGCCGGCATCTGGTTGGGCAGCTGCAGGGTGGACGCCATCGATGCGGGCACCCGGTTCGGGGAGGCGAGCAGGCCCTGCCGCGTCAGTTCCGGGGTGATCAGCTGGGTCGCGTACTCGGCGGACGGGTAGCCGTGACCGTCCACGGTGCGCACGTCGCCGGTCCTCGGGTTGACGAGCCAGCGGGCGTCGTCGGTGCTGACGTACCGGGCGTTCTGGGGGAGCGGGAGCCATGGCATGGAGTACCCGGTGGTCTGCACCCGGGCGTAGTCGGTGCGGCCCGAAGGAGCCGGCCCGTCGGTCAGGGTGTTGCGCAGCGACTCGTAGGCGCGGGTGTCCTGATCGGGCCCCCACTGGGATCCCTCGAGGTCGGTGATGGTGGACATCCGCAGGTAGACGGGGTTGTCCGCGGTCGTCGAGTACCGGACCTCGCCGCGCCCGGCCTGCGGTGCCTTCAGATCGTCGCCCAGGCGGATCAGCGGGCTCACCCGGTCGTCCGGTTCGACCAGCCGCAACCGGGAGCCGTGCGGGAACAGGCCACTGGTGAAACCGGGGATCGCGGCGGGCACGGCCAGCGAGGCGACGAGGACGACGACGCCGAGGATCGCCGTCGAGACCCATCCCGCCGGGGCCGAGTCCAGCGTGTCGGTGTGCCGGGACGGGCCGTCGCCGCCGACGACAGCATCGGCGGCCGTGGCGGACGAGACGGTCGCGGACGAGCCCTCCGGCGACCGGCGGAGCGCCCACGCATGCCCGGCGGCGAGGACGAGCAGGTAGCCGACCGCGGCCCCGGCGAAGCCGAGCACCCCGATGCTGTCCGGGCGCATCAGCGCGGGCACCAGCAGCAGCGCGAGCAACGGGACGCCGCCGAGCGCCGGCATCCGCAGGCTGAAGACGAGGGCCTCGACGACGAGGGCGATCAGCCCCGCGGCCACCGAGAACAGCATCAGCGTGCCGGTGTCCGCCTCGACGGGGATCACCGAGGTGCGGATCAGGTCCGAGGTGGCCGTCAACGCGTCGGCGGCGGCGGTAAGCGTGCCCGTGGTCGGGACGACGCCGAGCAGGGTCGTCGTCGGGAAGTAGACGGCGCTCACGGCGGCGACGAGGACGACGGCCCCGGCGACGGTGAGAACGCCCTCGGGCGCGCGGACGACGCGCAGCAGCGCGACCGGCAGGAGGGCGACGGCGGTGCACACCAGCACCGGCACCATCCACGCGCTGCCCAGCAGCACCCCGGTGACCGGGGGGAGGGTCAGTCCGACGGCGATCAGCACGACGAGCGCCGGCACCATGCCGAAGGGATCGAGACGCCCGGGACCGCGGCGTCGCCCCGACGCGCCGGGCGAGGAGCCGGTGGCGGGGCGACCGGCGGAAGGCCCGGCGGGGGGGGTGTCGGTGACGGTCATCGGGTGGATCCTCGGGAGTCGGTGGTGCTGCCGGGCCGGCCGACCGAGCCGGTCCCGCCGGCCGTCCCGCCGATGGGACCGGTGACGAGGGGGTGGCGCCGGGCCGGCCGCGTGGTGTGCTCGCGGGTGAGGGTCTCCCACGTGGAGCGGACCGTCGCGTGGCGCTCGACCGCGACGGCCGCCCAACCGGCGTCGCGCAGCCGGTTCAGGGTGCGGCCCGCGGCCTCGGGGCGGGGGAGGACGAGCACGACGTGGGCGGCGGCGACCGAGCCGGCCAGCGCGGCCAGTCTCGCGGTCTCCGTGTCCGTCAGCTCGCCGGCGAGGACGAACAGGTCCCCGTCCGGAACGTCGTGCGGCAGACCGCGCAGCACCGCCGGATCGAAGACGGGGTGATCGGCGGGGTGGTCGGTGTCCTCGCCGGACCGGCCGGACCCGGAAGGCCGGTTGCCACGCGAGAGGCCCCGCCGGGTTCGCGCGGCCGCGGTCCGGCCGGTCTCGCGCAGCGACAGCCCGGCCAGTCCCTCGGCGAGGTCGGCGACGCCGGCCGCGCGGGCGAACAGCTCCTGGCGGTCGTCCAGCGCCGTCGGGCTCGTCCCGAGCAGGGGGTTCCCGTCGGCCGACCGGACGACGACGTCGGCCCCGATCCGGCTCAGTTCCGCCGCGAGGGACAGGCCGAGGCTGACCAGCAGCTCGAACCCGTCGCTGGTGACGAGCTGCCCGCTGCCGGCGGACGGAGCGAACGCGGCCCCGGTGCGGGAGAGGTGGGCGCCGATCCGATCGTCGACGAGCAGGACGGCGGGGGGCGTCGTCGTGCTCAGTTCCTGGCGCACCATGAGCTTGCCATGGCGGGCGCTCGCGGGCCAGTGCACGCGGCGGATCGGGTCGCCGGGGTGGTAGTCCCGGGTGCTGACGTCGATGTCCGACTGTGCGGTGGTGCGCACGGCCGGGCTCAGTCCGCGCACGTCGCGCCAGCCCTCGTCCTGCCCGCCGCGCAGGTCGACGAGCCGGGGCCGGACGACGACGGTATCGGCTTCCCCGGTCAGCACCTGCCGTGCCGTCATTCCGAACGGGTCCTGGCGGCGCAGTCGCAGCGGGCCGGCGGTGTAGACACCCCGCCGGGTCGGGTGCAGCTCGTAGCGGTACCGGCCGCGCACGCGCCGGGTGCGCGCGCCGTCGCCGGCGGGCATCTGCCCCGGTTCGGGCACCCGGAACCGCAGCGGGGTGCCCAGCGCGGGGTCCACGTCCTCCTGGGCGAGGGCCTGCACGCCGTTGACGGTGCCGTCCACGGCCAGGTGCACGCGCACGGGCCGGCCCACCTCCGCCCGGTCCGGGTCGAACCAGCGGCGCGCGGTGAGCACGGGGCGGGACCACCTCAGGTACAGCAGGCCCGCGCCCGGCAGCAGGAGCAGGAAGATGCCGAGTGAGAGCAGGTCGCGCCGGCCCAGGATCTGCGCGGCCAGCAGGGCCGCGACGGCGACGGCGAGGAAGCTCCAGCCGCGCCGGGTCAGGGGCCAGCGGGCCTCGTCCGCGGAGCGCGCAGCGGCCCGGGCGGTGCCGCCACGACGTTCCCCGTCGCGGCCGGCCCCGCCCCGGGAGCCTCGCGCGGTGGCGTCGCGGTACATCGCCGCCGTCCCTGCCTTCCCCGCCCGCTCCGTCGTCAGCCCCGGCCGGCCTCGACCGGCACGGACGCGAGGACCGCGTCCAGGGCGTCGGCCACCGCGGCGTCGGGGTCGGAGGAGCGGCGCACCGGGACCAGGCGGTGGGCCAGGACCGTGGGGGCCAGGCGGGCGACGTCGTCGGGGAGCACGTAGTCCCGGCCCGAGAGGGCGGCCTCCGCCTTCGCCGCCCGCAGCAACTGCAGCAGCGCCCGGGGGCTCGCGCCCAGGGACAGGCCCGCGTGGTTGCGGGTGGCGTTGCCGATCCGCACCACGTAGGCGTGCACCGCGTCGGAGACGTAGACGGCGCGGACCTGCCGGATCAGGGAGGCGACCTCGGGGAGGCCGATCACCGGCCGCAGATCCTCCAGCGGGGAGGCCGCCTGATGCGTGCGCAGCATGGTGATCTCGGCGTTCTCGTCGGGATACCCCAGCGTCACCCGCGCCATGAACCGGTCCCGCTGCGCCTCGGGCAGCGCGTACGTGCCCTCCATCTCCAGCGGGTTCTGCGTCGCGACCACCATGAAGGGCTCGGGCAGCAGGTGCGTGATCCCGTCGGCCGTGACCTGCCGCTCCTCCATGCACTCGAGCATCGCGGACTGGGTCTTCGCGGAGGCACGGTTGATCTCGTCGGCGATGACGAGGTGCGCGAACACCGGGCCGGGCCGGAACTCGAACTCGGTGGTGCGCTGGTCGAAGATCGCTACCCCGGTCACGTCCGAGGGCAGCAGGTCCGGGGTGAACTGGATCCGGGTGACCGTCGCGTCGATCGTGCGGGCCAGGGAGCGGGCCAGCAGCGTCTTGCCCACCCCGGGCACGTCCTCCAGCAACAGGTGGCCCTCCGCCAGCAGCACCGTCAGGGCGGTGCGCGCCGCTTCGGCCTTGCCGTCGATCACCGTGCCGATCGCGTCGAGGACCGCCGTGGTCAGGGCCGCGAACGGCGCCTCCGTCAGCTCGGCCGCGGTGCCGGGTTCGGCTCCTGTCGCCATGGACTCTCCGCTCGTAACGGCGCGGTACCCGCCCTGCCCGGTGGGCATGCGCAGCCGCGATCCGACCAGCGTACCCAACCTCGCTCTGGCTACGCTGGACACATGTCCCCCTCCTCCAGCGACGCCCGTCCGCCCGCCGCCGGTCAGGCCCCGCCCGAGTACCGGACCCCCGCCGCAGCCGGCTCGTCGGAGGCCGGGTCGGAGGCGGGGTCGGGGGCAGAGTCGGAGCCGGGCCGCCGGCGCAGTTCGACGGGGGAGAACGGTCGGTCGCGCCGGCTGACCTATCCGCCGGCTCCCGAGCCGCTGCCCCTGCCGGTGATGGACAACCACACCCACCTGGACTTCCACGACGGGCTGGTCGAGGTGGATCCGGCTGCCGCCCTGGACGCCGCCGAACGGGTGGGCGTCGCCGGCGCGGTGCAGGTCGGCTGCGACCTCGAGTCCTCCCGGTTCACCGTGGCCGCGATCGAGCGGGACCCGCGGCTGCTCGGCGCCGTGGCGATCCACCCGAACGAGGCCGTCCGGTACGCCGCCCGCGGCGAGCTGGACGCCGCCCTGGCCGAGATCGAGGCGCTCGCCGCCCACCCGCGGGTCCGGGCGATCGGGGAGACGGGCCTGGACTACTTCCGCACGCCGCGCGAGGACGCCGGCCCGCAGCACACCTCGTTCCGCCGGCACCTCGACCTCGCGTGCCGGCTCGGCAAGGCCCTGCAGATCCACGACCGGGACGCCCACGACGACGTCGTCGCCATCCTGCGCAGTGCCCCCGAGCCTCCCGCCGTCGTGTTCCACAGCTTCTCCGGTGACGGCGAGCTGGCCCGCCTGTGCAACGACCGGGGCTGGTACATGTCCTTCTCGGGCACCGTGTCCTTCGGGAACGCCGACGCGCAGCGGGAGGCGCTGCGGGTCGCGCGCCCCGAGCTGCTGCTCGTCGAGACCGACGCCCCGTTCCTCACCCCGCACCCGCACCGCGGGCGCCCCAACGCCAGCTACCTGGTGCCGTACACGGTCCGGTCGATGGCGACGACGCGCGGGACGGAGCTGGCCGAGCTGTGCGCCGTCCTGCGGGAGAACACGGAGCGGGTGTACGGGACGTGGGCCGCCGACGAGGACGCCTCCCCGGCGGTGCCGGCCACCTGATCACCGGATGACGCCACACGTCCCCGGACGGCGTGGTGGTTGGCCATCAGGTCACGATTCGGTTACGGTCGAACCAGGCCGCCCGCGGATCCGGGCCGCCCGCCGTCCCGCTGCCGGGTCCGTGCGCCTCGCGGCGGACGCCGGCGTCTGCGCCACCGACCAAGCCCTGGGGGGCCTGCCTCGTGACCACCCGTCCCACTCTGCGCCGCCGGCGTCAGCGCCGGATCGCCGGGTTCCTCGCCGGTGCCGTGCTCGTGAGCGTCCTCGCCGTCGCCGGAGCCGTCGGCCTGGCCGTCGCCTCGCCCGCCCGCACCGTCACCATCACCGTGATCGACGGCGCCGCGCGGCCCACCACCACGGCCGTGCAGGCCGATGCCGGTCGCGTCGGTGACGTGCTCGCGCAGGCCGGGGTGACCGCGGGCGCGCAGGACGACGTCGACCCGGGCCTCGACGAGCAGGTGGGCGACGACGACGCCATCCGCATCACCCGGGCCAAGGAGCTCGACCTCGTGATCGACGGGCGACCCCGCCACCTGACCACCCCGCTGCGCACGGTCGGCGAGCTGATCCACTCGCTCGCCCTGCCGGCCGGCACCCGGGCCGCCGTCCCCGACGACCGGGACCTGACGACCGCACCGCACCCCCTCGCCATCGCGACACCCAAGCGCATCACCATCACCGTCGACGGCCGGACGTCGACCGTGCGCACCGCTGCGCCGACCGTCCGGCAGGCCGTCACCGAGCAGGGCATCCGGATCGGTGCGCGGGACCAGGTCACGCCCGACGCCGGAAGCGTGCCGACCGCGCAGTTGCGCATCACCGTCACCCGGATCGGCACCGGTCCCACCGTGAAGGAACGCGAGAGCGTCCCGTACAGCACCGAGGTGCGGCAGGACCCCACCCGGTACGCGGGCGAGACCGTCGTCCTGCGCGACGGGGTGCCGGGGGAGATCGTGCGCAGCTTCGCGACCCGTACGGTCGACGGACAGCCCCGCGGACGGGTGCTCGTGGGGTCCACGACCGTCCGGCAGCCCGTCTCCCGCATCGTCTCCGTCGGCACCCTGGACCGGCCCGGTCAGGCCCCGCCGGAGAGCGACGGCGGAGCGGCCGTCCCCGGCACCGGCTCCCTGCCCGCGGATCCCGCGCCGGCCCCGGCGGCTCCCGCCACGGCCGCCCCCGCTCCGGCCCCCCAGCCGTCGTCCTCGATGCCGGATCCGACGGATCCCACCCAGCCGGACCCCACGCAGCCCGGTCCGACCCAGCCGGAGCAGACCTCCGACGCCCGGCTGCCGCAGGCGGAGGGCTCGCCGTTGCCGTCGGCCTCCTCGCCCGCGCCGTCCGCGTCGACCTCCTCGACGGATGCCCCGGCGGCCGGCCCGCAGCCGGCGACCGGGAACGCCACGGGCGGATCCGCGTCGTCGTCCACGGTGCTGCCGTCAGCGCCCGCCCCGGTGGTCGGCGGGGACCCGTCCGGCGTCCTCTCCGGGGTCGGGACGGCGACCCGGTCCGCGCTCCTCTCCGGCGGCCTCGCCTAGACGGGTGCCCACGCGGCCCCTCCACCCGAGCCGCGTCGTGCGGCGTGAGGGAGCCCGCGGCGTCGCTACGATGATTGGCATGACCGCTGATCTGCCCGCGCCCGCGGCCGGCTCCACCGACGGCCTCCTGGGAGCGGCACAGATCCGGCAGCTCGCGCAGCAGGCCGGGGTGCAGCCGACCAAGACGCTCGGCCAGAACTTCATGATCGATCCCAACACGATCCGCAGGATCGTCGCCGCGGCGGACGTCGCCGCGGACGAGACCGTGCTCGAGGTCGGTCCGGGGCTCGGCTCCCTCACCCTCGGGCTGCTCGACGCCGCGACCGCCGTCGTCGCCGTCGAGATCGACCCCGTCCTCGCCGGGCAGCTGCCCGCCACCGTGCGCCGGTTCCGGCCGGACCGGGCCGGTGCCCTGACCGTCGTGACCGCCGACGCCGCCGCCGTCACCGGCCTTCCCGGGCGGCCCACCGCGCTCGTCGCGAACCTGCCCTACAACGTCGCCGTGCCCGTGCTGCTGCACCTGCTCGCGACCGTGCCCACCCTGGACCACGGGCTCGTGATGGTGCAGGAGGAGGTCGCGGACCGGCTGGCCGCCGGCCCCGGCAGCCGCACCTACGGGGTTCCCTCCGCCAAGGCCGCCTGGTACGCGAGGGTGCGCCGGGCCGGCACCGTCGGGGCGAACGTCTTCTGGCCGGCCCCGCGGATCAGTTCCGGCCTCGTCTCCTTCGTCCGGCAGCCGCCCCCGCCGACGACGGCGGACCGGCGTGAGGTGTTCGCCGTCATCGACGCCGCGTTCGCCCAGCGACGCAAGACCCTGCGGGCCGCCCTCGCCGGCTGGGCCGGCTCCCCGGCGGCGGCCGAGACCGCCCTGCGTGCCGCCGGTATCGACCCGACGGCCCGCGGCGAGACGCTCGACATCGCCGCGTACGCCCGGCTCGCCCAGCACCGCCCGGTCGAGCCCCGCCCGGCCGAGCACCCGCCCACCCCGCACCGGGCCGGCTGACCGTGCCCGGAACCGGCGGCTCGGTCACCGTCAGCGCACCCGGCAAGATCAACGTCTGCTTCCTGGTCGGGCCGCTGCTCGAGGACGGCTACCACCGGGTGGCGAGCATCTACCAGGCCGTCTCCCTGCTCGAGCACGTCACCGCCACGGCGACCGACGAGCCCGGCATCAGCCTGACCGTCGAGTTCACGCCCGGCAGCGTCCTGGCCGCCCAGGCCCGCCGGCAGCTCGACAGCGGGGTCGACCTGCTGGCGACGATCCCGCGGGACGCGACCAACCTGGCCGCCCGCGCCGCCGCCCTCGTCCTCGCCGCGTCCGACTGGGACGGCGGCGTCCACCTGCGGCTGAGCAAGGCCGTGCCCGTGGCCGGCGGCATGGGCGGCGGCTCGGCCGATGCCGCCGCGGCCCTCGTCGCGTGCGACGCCCTGCTCGGCACCGCCCTGGGCAGTCGTGCCCTTGCCCGGCTGGGCGAGCAGCTCGGCGCGGACGTCCCCTTCGCCCTGCTCGGCGGCGTCGCCGTCGGCCTCGGCACCGGCACCGAACTGACGCCGGCGCTCGCCCCCCGGCCGTTCCACTGGGTGCTCGTGCCCGCCCGCTTCGGCATCTCGACGCCGCGGGCCTTCGCCGCCCTCGACGAGCACCGGCAGGAGGTGGCCGGCGGGGCGGGACCGGACCGCATCCCCGTGCCGGCCCCACCGGCGGACGTCCTGCACGCCCTGCGCGCCGGCGACCCGCACGGCCTGGCCGCCGTCCTGCACAACGACCTGCAGGAGGCGGCGCTGACGCTGGCCCCGCAGCTGCGCCCGGTGCTGGCCGAGGGCCTGGCCGCGGGGGCGCTCGCCGGCATCGTCTCCGGATCCGGCCCGACGCTCGCGCTGCTGTGCCTGGACGAGGACGACGCCGAGGCGGTCGCCACCAGCCTCGGCCACCGTGGCTTCGACGCGGTCCCGGTGACGGGCGCCGTCGGCGGCGCGCAGGTGCTCACCCGCACCGGCGGCTGAGCGGGAGGACCCCGCCGTCTCGCCTACCCTTGAAGGGATATGGCGCATCTTCTGGGGGCCGAGGCCCTCCACCTCGAGTACCCGACCAAGGTCGTCTTCGACTCCGTGACCCTCGGGGTGGAGGAGGGGGACCGGATCGGCATCGTCGGCCGCAACGGCGACGGCAAGTCCTCCCTGCTGGCCATGCTGGCCCGGCGCCGCGAACCCGACGGCGGACGGGTGACCGTGCGCGGCGGCACCCGGATCGGCGTGCTCGAGCAGGCCGACACCCTGCCCGACGACGAGACGATCGGCCACGCCGTCGTCGGCGACGAGCCGGAGCACGAGTGGGCCGGTGACGCCCGCACCCGCGACGTCATCGCCGGTCTGCTCGGCGACCTGCCGTGGGACGCGACGCTCGGCACCCTCTCCGGCGGCCAGCGCCGCCGCGTCTCCCTGGCCCGGTTGCTGCGCGGCGACCACGACATCCTCGCCCTCGACGAGCCCACCAACCACCTGGACATGGAGGCCATCACCTGGCTGGCCGGGCACCTCAAGCGGCGGTGGAGCGCGAACGCCGGCGGCCTGCTCGTCGTGACCCACGACCGCTGGTTCCTCGACGAGGTCTGCACCGCGACCTGGGAGGTGCACGACCGCATCGTCGAGCCCTTCGAGGGCGGCTACGCGGCGTACATCCTGCAGCGGGTCGAGCGGGACCGGCAGGCGGCGGCCAGCGAGGCGCGGCGGCAGAACCTGGCCCGCAAGGAGCTCGCGTGGTTGCGGCGCGGAGCCCCGGCCCGGACGTCGAAGCCGAAGTTCCGCATCGACGCGGCCAACACCCTGATCGAGGACGTCCCCGAGATCCGCAACCGGGTGGACCTGCAGTCCCTCGCCCTCACGCGGCTCGGCAAGGACGTCGTCGACCTCCTCGACGTCTCGGTCGCCTACGACGACCACGAGGTGCTGCACCGGGTCGAGTGGCGGCTCGCGCCGGGGGAGCGGACCGGCATCCTCGGCGTCAACGGCGCCGGCAAGTCCACGCTGCTGGGACTGATCGACGGGGCCGTGGATCCGACGACCGGCCGGGTCAAGCGCGGCAAGACGGTCAAGGTCGCGACCCTGACCCAGCGTCTCGACGAGCTCGAGGAGCACCTCGCGGACCCGGTGCGGGTGGTCGTCGGCCGGCTCCGCGCCACCTACACCCTCGGCACGGGGTCGAAGGCGCAGGAGCTGACGCCCGGCCAGCTGCTCGAGCGGCTCGGGTTCGCCTCGGCGCAGCTGTCCACGCCGGTCAAGGATCTCTCCGGCGGGCAGAAGCGACGGCTGCAGCTGCTGCTCATCCTGCTCGAGCAGCCCAACGTGCTGATCCTCGACGAGCCGACGAACGACCTGGACACCGACATGCTCGCGGCGATGGAGGACCTGCTCGACTCCTGGCCGGGCACCCTCATCGTCGTCAGCCACGACCGGTACTTCCTCGAGCGGGTCACCGACCAGCAGTACGCGATCCTCGACCGCCGGCTGCGGCACCTGCCCGGCGGCGTCGACGAGTACCTGCGGCTGCGCACGACGCAGGACGCGGCCGGTTCCGCGTCGTCCCGGGCCGGTTCATCGAACGGGAACGGTCCGGGCTCCGCGGCCTCAGCCGGGTCCGATCCGGGGTCCGGCGCCGGCCTGTCCGGGGCGGACCTGCGCGCCGCCCAGAAGGAGCTCGCCGCGATCGAGCGGCGCCTCGGCAAGCTCACCGAGCAGATCTCCACCCGCCGCACCGCGCTCGCCGATCACGACCAGGCGGACTACGTCGGTCTCGGCAAGGAGATGGCGGTGATCAACGACCTCGAGCAGGAGACCGCCGAGCTCGAGGAACGCTGGCTGGAGCTCGGCGAGTCGATCTGACGAGGAGTGCCGGCGCCGTCAGTGGCGCTGCGCGAGCAGCACGCCGTCGAGCAGCTCGGCGGACTCTCCCGAGGGCCCGGTCGCGGGGCGGCTGCTCGTCCGTGCGGTGACGATCCGCCACGCGGGCCCCAGCTCGAGCTCGGCGAACTCCTGCTCCGGCCCGGGGAAACGGTGCCCGGGCTGCCGGGCGAGCCCCGACCACGGCGGGGGCGCCGCGTGCGAGACGACCAGCAGATGACCGCCGACGCGGATGTGCTCGGCCGCGCGCCGCAGGATCGCGGTGCGCGGCACCTCGACCGGGGAGTGCAGGAAGCTCGCCGTCACGAGGTCGTACGGCCCCGCGGGTTCCCAGTCGGTCAGGTCGGCGGCGACGAAGCGGGCGACGTCCCCCTGGCCCCGGTCCTCTGCCGCGCGGCGGGCGCGGTCGACGGCGGTCGACGCGATGTCGACCCCGGTCACGGTCCAGCCGCGGCCGGCGAGCCAGATCGCATCCGCGCCCTCGCCGCACGCGAGATCGAGGGCCTTGCCCGGCGGCAGCGGGGAGACGGCCTCGACCACCGCCGGGTTGGGGCGCCCGGACCACACGCGTTGCTCGTCGCGGTACCGGTGCTCCCAGAACTGCCGGGGGCTGCGGTCGGCCGCGTCGTCGTGCCGGTGGTCGGTCACCGACCGAACAGGCGCGCGAACAGGCCGCCCTCGGCCGGCGCCTTCTGCTCCTTGGGGTGGCCGTTGCACCACTGACCGGCGGGAACCGAGCGCTTGACGTCGGCGACGTGCTGGCCGCAGCCGGCCCAGGTGGTCTTTCCGCAGGTCTTGCAGGTCACGGCTCGGCACATGGTGGTTCTCCTCCAGGATTCAGTGGTTCACGGGTTCGAGCGACGGTGGTGTCGCTCGCTGCCACTATACCCCCGGGGGTATCCAGAACGGTACCCGTCCGGGACTGCCGGTGCGGCGAGCACGCAGTGCTTCCACGCCGTGCCGTCGGTGCGGCGTGGAAGACTGAGCGCATGACGACTGCCGCTCCGCGCACCGAGCCCGGTGAACCCGCACCCGGTTGGCTCGTGGACGGAGCGGCCGGCCTCGACGAGGTGATCGAGCGGTGCCGTGCGCACGACGTCACCGTCATCGGGCTGGCGGCCGGCCCGGGGGAGGCCCTGGGCATCCACCTCGGCTCCCGCGTGCGTGACGACTACCGGCGACGGCTCCGGGAGGCGGGCCTGCGCCTGATCACGGTGACCGCGCCGGCGGACCTGCTGGCGGAGCGGCCGGACGAGGGCGTGGCCGCGGACGTCGCCGAGTACCTCGACCTCGCCGCCGACGTCGGTGCCGAGTCCCTGACCCTGACCCTGACAACGGCCCAGGCGGTCGCCCGGGTCGCCGGGGATCCCGCGGGTGGCCACGCCGTCGACCGGCTGCGCATGCTCGCCGACCGTGCCGCCGCCCTCGACGTCGCGGCCGTCCTGCGCAACGCCCCGGCCGTGCCTCGCATCGGGCAGGTCATCGACCTGATCGACGTCCTCCACGACCAGCTCGGCGACGCCGAGGAACGCCCCGCGGATCCGCGTCCGGCTCCGGGCGCCGGGTCCGACGGCGTCGGCGCGAACGCGTCTCCGGCCGTCGATGCTTCTGCCGGTGCGAGTGGTCCCGGCGCCGGTGTCACCGAGGCCGCCGGTGGCGGCGACGCGAAGGGACGCGACTCCTCCGACCGCGCCGCGACCTCGCAGCGCGCCGGCTCCACCCGCGACCGGTCGGCTGATCCCGCAGCGGGCGGCGCGGGCCGACCCGTCGTCATCGGCGCCGTCTGGGACGTCGCCACCAGCCTGGCCGCGGGGGAGGACGCCGCGACCGGGTGGAACCGCGTGCAGCGGTTGCTGCTGCAGTCGCACGGCCACGTGGTGGCCCCCGACGGCGCGACCGCCGCGGCCCTGCACCACGCCGTCCCGGCCAGCGTCCCGGTGCCCGTCCTGGTCGCCGGCCGGCCCGGTGACCACGCCACCCGGGCGGTGGCGGAGGGCGACGACCACGCGACCCCGCCGAACGCCTGAGTCACGAGCACGAACTGCGACGCCTGAACCTCGACACCGGTGACGGCGGCCCGTCCGGCCCGGCCGACGCGCCGCCGCACGACCGTCTCCGCGTGCCCCGTCGACACCGCCGTGGCGCGGCCGCGCACCCTGCCGGGGCGCCTCGCCGATTCACGACCGTCCCGAGCCGGGACCTACACTGTGGGGGTCGCCCGGCGCAGCAGGACCGGGTGGGTCCGCCCTGGTGTAATGGCAGCACCCCGGCCTTTGGAGCCGTGGAGTCTAGGTTCGAGTCCTAGGGGCGGAACGACCCGAATCCCCGATGCGAGGAGAACGAATCCCGTGAGCAGCGACCGGCAGCACGAGACCGGCCGAACCCGTCCCGCCGCCGTGATCGTCCTGGCCGCCGGTGCCGGCACCCGGATGAAGTCGACCCGACCGAAGATCCTGCACGAGATCGCCGGGCGCTCGCTCGTCGAGCACGCCGTCCGCGCGGTCGCCGGCCTGCAGCCCGAACGCCTGGCCGTCGTCGTCCGGCACCAGCGCGACGTCGTCGTCGAGCACCTGGGCACCGTCGCCCCGGACGCCGTGATCGTCGACCAGGACGAGGTCCCCGGCACCGGCCGTGCCGTCGAGGTGGCCGTCGAGGCGCTCGGCGAGCTCGACGGCACCGTCGTGGTCACGTACGGCGACGTGCCCCTGCTCTCCACCGACCTGCTCGGTGAACTCGTCGCGGCGCATCGCCCCGGCGGCGTGACCCTGCTGACCACCGAGCTGGACGAGCCCGGCGCCTATGGTCGCGTGCTGCGCGCGCAGGACGACACCGTGGCCGGCATCGTCGAGTTCAAGGACGCGACGGAGGAGCAGCGCGCGATCCGCGAGGTCAACTCCGGCATCTACGCGTTCGACGCCGCGCTGCTGCGCCGGGTCCTGCCGCAGCTGAGCACGGAGAACGCCCAGCGCGAGAAGTACCTGACCGACGTGATCGGGTTGGCCCGCGCCGAGGGCGTGCCGGTCTCGGCCCTGACCTGCCCCGACCGGTGGCAGCTCGAGGGGGTCAACGACCGGGTGCAGCTCGCCGCGGTCGGCGCGGAACTGAACCGCCGCACCGTCGAGGGCTGGATGCGGGCCGGCGTCACCGTCGTCGATCCCGCGACCACGTGGATCGGCGCGGACGTGACCATCGAGCCGGACGTGACCGTGTTGCCCGGCACGCAGCTGCACGGACGGACGACCGTGGCCACCGGCGCCACCGTGGGCCCCGACTCGACGCTGACCGACGTCGTCATCGGGGCCGGTGCCACCGTGGTCCGCACCCACGGCTCCGGTGCCCGGATCGGCGACGGCGCCACCGTCGGCCCCTTCGCCTATCTGCGGCCCGGCACGGACCTGGGCGCGGACGGCAAGATCGGCACCTTCGTCGAGACGAAGAACGCCACCATCGGCGCCGGCTCGAAGGTCCCGCACCTGAGCTACGTCGGGGACGCCACGATCGGCACCAACTCGAACATCGGCGCGGCGAGCGTGTTCGTCAACTACGACGGCGTCAACAAGCACCACACCACCATCGGCTCGGACGTGCGGATGGGCAGCGACAACATGTACGTGGCCCCCGTCACGGTCGGCGACGGCGCCTACAGCGGGGCCGGTACCGTGATCCGCAAGGACGTCCCCGCCGGGGCGCTCGCCATCAACGTCGCCCCGCAGCGCAACCTCGACGGCTGGGTGACCACGAACCGGACCGGCACGGCCGCGGCGAAGGCCGCGGAGCGGGCGGGCGCGACGACCGACTCCACCACCGACCGACCGACGGCAGAAAGCGATCCTTCATGACGGGCATCAAGGTCCAGGGCGAGAAGCGGATGGTGCTGATCGCCGGGCGCGCGCACCACGAGCTGGCGGAACAGGTGGCGGAGGAGCTCGGCATCGAGCTGCTGCCGACCTCCGCGTACGACTTCGCCAACGGCGAGATCTACGTGCGGTTCGAGGAGAGTATCCGCGGGTGCGACGTGTTCGTGCTGCAGGCGCACCCGTACCCCATCAACAAGTGGCTGATGGAACAGCTGATCATGATCGACTCCGCCAAGCGGGCCTCCGCCAAGCGGATCACGATCGTCTCGCCGTTCTACCCCTACGCCCGGCAGGACAAGAAGCACCGCGGCCGGGAGCCCATCTCCGCCCGCCTGGTCTCGGACCTGTACAAGACGGCCGGCGCCGACCGGCTGATGAGCGTGGACCTGCACACCGCGCAGATCCAGGGCTTCTTCGACGGCCCGGTCGACCACCTGATGGCCATCCCGCTGCTGGCCGACTACGTCCGCACCCGGGTCGACGTCGACGAGGTCACCGTCGTGTCCCCGGACACGGGGCGCGTGCGTGTGGCCGAGCAGTGGGCCGAGCGGCTCGGCGGGGCGCCCCTGGCGTTCGTGCACAAGAGCCGCGACATCACCGTGCCCAACCAGGCCGTCTCCAAGCAGGTCGTCGGCCAGATCGAGGGCCGCACCTGCGTGCTGATCGACGACATGATCGACACCGGCGGCACGATCGCCGGCGCCGTCAACGTGCTCAAGCAGGCCGGTGCGCGTGACGTCATCATCGCCGCGACCCACGCGGTGTTCTCCGACCCGGCCGCGCGCCGCCTGGCCGAGAGCGGGGCCCGCGAGGTCATCGTCACCAACTCGCTGCCCGTCCCGCCGGAGAAGCGCTTCCCGAACCTCACCGTGCTCTCCATCGCGCCGCTGCTGGCGCGGGCGATCCACGAGGTGTTCGACGACGGGTCGGTGACCAGCCTGTTCGACGGCGTCGCGCACTGACGCCACGCCGAGGAGGCGCTGAGAACGCACGACAGGACGGGAGCGCCGGGAGACCGGCGCCCCCGTCCTGCTCTCTCACGGGGGAAGCCCTCGGCAGTGCCCTCGGCGCCGTTTCACCGCGGGCACCACGAGCGGCTAGACTGGACCAGTTGCCCAGGCGAGGGAGCACCCGCTCCGTGATCGACGACATGGCATTCCCCGGCCGGATTCCGGCCGGCGGCTCCGGTGGTCGGCGCAGGCCGATCACCCGCAGAGCAGGGATCCCCGTCTGGCAGGCCCGAGCCGTGGAATCTCCGCGGCGACCACCGCCTCCAGGAGGAACCCCATGGCAGCCAAGACGCTGACCGCCACGTCGCGCACCGAGTTCGGCAAGGGCGCCGCCCGCCGCATCCGCGCCACCAACCAGATCCCCGCCGTCATCTACAGCAACGGTGCCGAGCCGCTGCACGTGACCCTGCCGGGTCACCAGACCATGCTGGTCGTGCGCACCGTCAACGCGCTGCTCGAGATCGACGTGCAGGGCGAGAACCACCTGACCCTGGTCAAGGACGTGCAGCGCAACCCGGTCACCCAGCTGATCGAGCACATCGACCTGCAGGGCGTCCGTCGCGGCGAGAAGGTCACCGTCGACGTCCTCGTGCACGTGGTCGGCGAGCAGGCCGACCCGAACGCCTACGTCAACCTGGACCAGAACTCGATCTCCGTCGAGGCCGACGCCACCGCCATCCCCGAGTCCTTCGAGGCCGACATCACCGGCCGCGAGATCGGTGACCACCTCTACGTCTCGGATCTGGCGCTGCCCGCCGGCGTCAGCCTGGTCACCGACGCGGAGACCCTGCTCGTCAACATCTCCGAGCCGACCGTCCAGGACCTGGGCGAGGAGCCCGAGACCGAGGAGACCGCCGAGGGCGAGACCGCCGAGGGTGAGGCCGCGGAGGGCGAGTCCACCGAGGACGAGTCCGCCGAGTGACGACCCGCATCACCTCGTCCGGCGCCCACCAGCGGTGAGCGCGGACACCTGGCTCGTGGCCGGGCTCGGGAATCCCGGGCCCGGCTACGCGCGTCACCGCCACAACGTGGGGGCCATGGTGCTCGACGAGCTGGCCGGCCGCATCGGCGCCGGTTTCAGTGCCGACCACCGGGCGCGCGCCGCCGTCGCCACGGGCCGGATCCGTCCCGGCGGCCCCCGCGTCGTGCTCGCCAAGCCCGCCGTGTTCATGAACACCTCGGGCGGCCCCGTCGCCGCGCTGCTGCAGTACTACTCGCTGTCCGCCGACCAGCTGATCGTCGTGCACGACGAACTGGACATCCCGTTCGACGACGTCCGGCTCAAGTGTGGCGGCTCCGAGGGCGGTCACAACGGGCTCAAGGACATCTCCCGGGCGACCGGCACCCGGGACTACGTGCGCGTCCGCGTGGGCATCGGCCGTCCGCCCGGTCGGAAGGACCCGGCGGACCATGTGCTCAGCGATTTCGCGAAGGCCGAACAGTCCACCCTGCCGCTGATGCTCGACACCGCCGCCGACGCCGTGGAGGCCGTGATCGAGGACGGTCTGCTGGCCGCGCAGCAGCGATTCCACGCCCGGTGATCCCGGCGCCCGTCATCGTCGTGGAAGCTGGGAGGAACGGAGGGCACTGCCGTGTATGATCACGTCCAGTCGCGAACGCGGTCCCCGCAACCCTCCGATGACGTGGGGTTTTTGGGGACATAGTGACTCGAGATCGGGGGGATCTCGTGGCCGAATGGGGGCAGTGTAGATGGCGACGGGTCGACAGGGGTCCGGGGGAGCCGGCGATGATGGGGGTCATCGTCCGCTCGATCTCGTGGTGCCCCATCACCGGGCCCGCCTGCGGGGCCGGGACGACGAGATCGCCCGGGCCATGGCCGAACTGCGCGGCGCCCACGGTCGGTCGGTCCTGGTCGTGGGTGAGGCCGGAAGCGGCAAGACCGCCCTGCTCGGCCAGCTCGTGCACGACCTGGCCGTCGACACGGAAGTGCTCACCGTCCGCGGCAGCGTGGCGATCGCCGGATCCGACTACGCGAGCCTCGGGCTGCTGGTCAGCGAGCTGAGCGAGGCCGACCTGACCCACCCGTTCCTCGTCGTCGACGGCCTCACCCGGCTGCTGCGCGACCGGGCGAACGGCCGGCCGGTCGTCATCGGCGTCGACAACGCCGACTCCATCGACGCCCGTAGCGTCGTCGTGCTCAACGAGCTCTGCGCCCGGGGTGTGGTGCGGCTGATCCTGTGCACCGCCGAGGCGGAGCTCCTGGACCCGGTGCTGCAGCAGCTGGTGTACTCCGGCGGCCTGCAACAGATCGACCTGCCGCCCCTGAGCCTGGCGGACGCCTCCCTCCTGCTCGCCGACGAACTCGGGAGCGCGCTCTCCCGGATGGCGTCCTTCACGATCTGGGAGGCGGCGGCGGGCAATCCCCGGTACCTCCAGATGATGCGGATGAGCCTGCTCGCCGAGGACCGGCTGGTGCTGCGCGACGGCATCTGGGTGCTGCGGGATCTCACGGGCAAGGGCGAGCGCAGCCGCCGGCGCACCCTCGAGCGGCTCCACGGCATGCGCGAGGAGCACCGCCGGGTGGTCGACATCCTCGCGTGCGTCCGGGAACTGCCGTTGCCCCTCCTGCTCGACCTCGCCGGTCACGAGGTCCTGGACGAACTGCTCACCCTGCGCCTGCTGCTCGTCGACCAGCGGCGGGCCCCTGCGGTCCGCCTGCGGCACCCCGGTCTCGGCGACCTCGTGCGCGCGGAGATGCCGCTGCTGAGGCGTCGCGCCCTGCACGCCGAGGTGCTCGCCGTCGTCGGTACCCGGCCACTGCCGGTCGCCACGCGCGCAGGACTGATCGAGTGGGCGGTCGACGCTCGTGAGCCAGTGGCCCCCGAGGACGTGCTCGCGGCGGCCGAGTACGCGCTCCAGGCGCTGGACCCGGCCCGGGCGGCCCACCTGGTGGAGAGCTTCCCCCGCGCGCCGGACGACGTGCACGCCGTGGTGATCACGATCGACGTGTTCTGCGCGTCGGGCGAGTTCCGGCGTGCCGAGCGGGAGCTGGCGCGGTGGGAGCAACTCGGCCTTCCCGTCACCGACGCCGAGTTCGTAGCCCTGGCCATCGCCGAGCAGGCGGTGTATCGCAACCTGCCGGACGGGTACGAGCGAGCCGGTGCCGCGCTGATCGCCGCCCGCGTCCGCGCCGACGGCGACGAGGGACTGCTCTCTCGCATCGTCACCGCCGAGGTGGAGCTCGCCGCCCACCAGGGGCACTACGCGGACATCGTCGGCACGCACCTGCCCGACGGAGTCGAGGCATCCCTGCCCACGGCCGGCACCGTGCTCTCCGCCGACTGCATCACCCGGCTCGGGTGGATGGCCGAGGCCCTGGCACACGTCGGGCGCACCACGGACGCGCTCCGGCTGATCGCCGCCACGGGCGCCGCCTTCCCGCTCGACGGGGTCTCGCCGATGGCGCGGTTCGCCTTCACCGAGCACGAGTTCTTCATCCGGATGGTTGCCGTCGACTTCCTCCACTCGCGCCAGCTGGTCGCGCAGGGGATGGAGGAGACGGACCGTCCCCCGGGTCCCATCGTCCTGCTCGTCGGTCTGTGGGAAGGGCTGATCGACAGTTTCACCGGTCGCCACGAGCAGGCGCTCGAGTCCTTGCGGCCGGTCATCGCCCAGCTCGCCGTCGACGGTCGGGCCTCCGTGTTGCCCGTCGCGCTCGGCGCAGCCGCCTACAACAGCGCCCAGGTCGGGCAGGCGGAGGAGGCGGCCGCGTTCCTCGCCCGCCTCGACGCGTACCGGGGCAACCCCGAGTGGCTGGTGCGTCGTTACGCCGAGTACTTCCGGGCCGCGTCCCGCCTGGTGCTGGAGGAGGACCGCGCCGCGGCGACCGCGGCACTGCTCGAGCAGTCGCACCTCGAGGAGGAGCGGGGACTGTTGCAGCTGGCCTTCGATCTCGCCCTGACCGCGATCGTGACCGGTGACGGGATGGCGGTGCAGACGACCCGTCGACTCGCGGAGCGGGTGCAGGGTCCGGCCGCGGCGATGGCGAGGGACCTCGCGGCGAGCATGGAGAGCGGTGATCCCGTGGGCCTGATCGCCGTCGGTGAGACCGCCGAGGGTCTCGAGCTGGACGCTGTCGTGGTCGCGGTCGCGGAGCGGGTGCTTCAGATCGAACCGCTCGGGGCGGCACATCGGCGTGCCGCCCGCGGGTTGCTGCAGCGGGCACAGCAGCGGACCGCGACGCCGGCGTCGGCCTCCCGGCGGCTCGAGGCGCTGACCGTGATGGAGCAGGAACTCGCGGTCGCCGTCGCGGACGGCGCGTCCAACGAGGAGCTCGGCCGTCGCCTCCACCTGTCCCGCCGCACGGTCGAGTGGCACCTGACCAACATCTACGAGAAGCTGCCCGTCACCGGCCGCGGTGAGCTCGCCGCGCTGGTCGACCGCGCCCGGTCGGCGTCATGAGCGTCCTCTCGCCCCTGCTGCAGGGCAGTCGCAGGGACGTGGCCGAACACGTCGCCACCCAGCTGCGTGCGGGCGTGGGCGGCGGCAGCCTCGTCCGCGGGGACATCGGGATGGGCAAGACCATGATCGGGCAGGGCGTGCAGGACCTGCTGGACGGAGCGCTGCCGATCTCGGCCGTCCTGGCCACGAGCAGCCTGGCCAGTGTGCCGTTCGGCGCGCTCGGGCCGTACCTGAGCGGGCTGAGTGCGCGCGACGTCGACTCGCCGGTGGCGGTGATGCGGCAGCTGAACGCGCGGTTCCACCCGGACGCCGCCGGCCACGTGCCGGTCCTCGTCCTCGACGACGCGCAGTTCGTCGACGAGAGCAGCGCCGCTCTGATCGCCCAGCTCGTCGCCGGTGGGCAGCTGCGGCTGGTCGCGCTCGCCCGGGCGTCGGCCGACCTGCCCACGGACCTCCTCCAGCTGACCATCGACGGGCTGCTCGACGAGATCGACCTCCGGCCGATGGACGAGGGGGAGATCCAGCACCTGTGCGAGACCGTCCTGGCCGGCCCCGTGCTGCACAGCGTCGGCGGCTACCTGGCGCGGGCCTCGGAGGGCAACCCGATGATGGCCCAGGCCCTGATCGAGGGGGCCGTGCGCACCCACAGCCTCGTCCGACGGCGCGGTGTGTGGATCCTGGTCGGGGAGTTCCCCAGCGCCGAACTGCCCCTGACCGAGGTGATCAAACGGGAACTGGTCGGCCGGCCCCCGGCCGAGCGGCGGGCGCTCGAGCTGGTGGCCCTGGCCGATCCGCTGCCCCTGCACGTGGCCGAGCGGCTGGGCCACCGGGAGGCGATCGCCCAGCTGGAGGCGGCCGGCATCCTCACGGTCAGCCAGGACGAGCAGCCCGTCGTGCGGCCGAACCACCCGCTCTACGGCGACCTCGTGCGGGCTCTCGTGCCGCGCGGCCGGTCCCTGCTGATCCGTCAGCAGCTGGTGGAGCAGATGGACTTCGATCCCTACTCCTTCGACGGGCTGCTGCACCATGTCGCCTGGTCGCTCGACTGCGGTATCCGGGTCCCGGACCAGCACCTGATCAAGGCGGCCCGGCTGGCCAACCAGGTCTACAACCCTGACTTCGCGCTGCGTGCCGCCAGCGTGGTGACCGCCCCGGAACTGGTGGGGCAGGCCCAGGCGGAGATCGCCCGCGCCAATTTCCTGCGGGGCAACACGGCGCGCGCGGTCGAGATCGCGGATTCGCTGGCGAGGACGTCGACGGAACCGCTCGTGGTGGCGGCGGCCGTCATCCAGATGGCCCAGATCCATCTCCAGACGCTCGGACTGCCCACCCCGCTGCGTGCCGACGCCCGGCTGTGGAGCACCGCGCTCGAGCGGATCGAGGCCGACCGGTCCCTCAGCGAGTACGAGCAGGCCGTGATGGGGCATGCGCGGATCGGGATCGAGCTGATCGAGACCGGCGCCCTCCTGCTCGAGGCCCGGTACGACGGGCTGGAGGAGCGGCTGCGGGCGATCGTGGCCAGCCCCGACCAGAACGTGGCCTGCCGTGTGGTCGCCCTCACCCAGCTCGGCGAGGTGCTCGCATGGACGGGGCGGCCCCGGTCCGGTGTCGCGTGCACGCGCGAGGCGTTCGCCCTCATGCAGCAGTCGTCCGCGCTGGCCGGGTTCCACGAGTACGTGCTGACCCGTCACGTGATCGCGTGCATCCACGTCCCGCTCTGGCAGGACGTCGCCGCCATGATGAAGGCCTACAGCGATCGCGGGCCGGCCAACCTGCTGTACTTCGGCGGCGCGGTGGGCTTCGTGCGCGGCATGATCGGCGTCCTCACCGGCGAGGTGGACGAGGGCCTCGGCCACCTCGTGCCGGCGGTGGAGGCGCTGCGGGAGTCCGACGTCGAGAACTGTCTGCCGCTGGCGCTCGGGGTGACCGCGTTCGCCGCGTCCCTGCGGGGCGACGAGGCGCTGGTCCGGCGGTCGCGCGAGGACTTCGAGTGGCTGCCCACGCGGGAGGACGACCCGAAGTACCAGATGGCCGAGGCGTTCATGGCGCTCGCCTCGGCACCGATCGTCGGTGTCGACGCCGCCCTCGACGCGCACGAGGCCGTCGCCCGGTCCAGTGCCGATCCGCACGCCGTCACCCTGGAGATCGACCTGCGCCTCTTCGGCGCGTTCCTCGCGCCGCTGCGGGACCCGGCGCGGGTGCTCGCCCTGACGGAAGGGCACGAGAGCGAGTCGGCGGGAATGCTCCGGGCGTACGCCCGTGGCCTGATCGGCGAGAACGGGGAGGCTGTCGCGGACGCCGCGGACCAGGCGGCCGCGATGGGCTACCCGCTCATCGCCCTGCACGCCCGGCGGGCGGCGGTGCCGCTGCTGGAGACCGACGGCGGGCACGCCCGCGCTCGTGCGCTGCAGCGGCTGACCGCCGACGGCGCCCGCGCCCTGGGCGTCGACGGTGCGGAGACCGACGGCGGACCCGACCTGAGCGTGCTGACCCGACGGGAGCACGAGATCGTCGAGCACCTGCTCGCGGGCCGGTCGAACCGGCAGATCGCGGCGGCGATGGGCGTCTCCGTGCGCACGGTCGAGAACCATCTCTACCGGATCTACCCGAAGCTGGGAGTGAGCCGGCGGGAGGATCTCCTGCCGGATGCGGGGTCGGCCGACGGCTCCTAGAGTGGTCGTCCGCGAGGTTCCCCGTGGTGAGAAGCCGGTTACCGGCCGGTCACTCATTTCACCCCTCGAATTAGAGTAGTCACCCCGGCAAGACCGGTAGTCAGACGGCTGTTCGCGCCAGTGAACACACCTAGACTGAGGGAGAAGCGGAAACAGCGGGGGAATGAACTGCTGGGGGACAACAGCATGGTTTCCACAGCGTTCCGCTTCACCGAGAGCAGCCCTGGGGGGACTCTGCGAGGCTGCTCGGGTGGGGGTCAGAAGCGACCGTTCGCGTCACGACCACCCGCCATCCTCCCGGACCGGCGTTCCTCGCCGAGCGTCATCGACGCCGGCCGGTTCACCGGGACGGAGGACCTGAGACGGAGTCGGCGGCGGATGGCCTTCTGAGACCAAGGCCCCCCCCAGCCGCCGCCGACTCCTTCGGTCAACAGGCTCGCCGGGCGCGTCATCGCGTCCCGGAGGACCGGTGAAGGGGGGGAACGTGACTCAGCTCGGGCAGGACGCCATCGGCGTCGGCAACACATCTCTGGACGCGATGGATCTGGCGGGGCTCGCCACGGCACGCAGCCCGCACCGCTTCGCCTCCACCACCACCATGACCACCGCGCGCTGGGTACGCCGCTACCGCGCCGGTCTGCTCGTCATGGACACCATGCTCGTCTTCGCGGGGATCCTCGGCACCCAGCTCCTCCTCCACCCGGAGGTGTTCACCGGTCGCATGCTGCGGCCCGAGCAGATGGCGCAGGCCGTCGTCGTGTTCATCGTCTGGATGGCCCTGCTCGCCATGTTCCGCAGCCGGGATCGCCAGATCCTCGGCATGGGGTCCGACGAGTACAAGGCCGTCGTCAACGCCGGCGCGGCCGCGATCGGTGCCACCGCCGTCCTGTTCCTGGCCTTCCAGGCCGACTCCAGCCGCGGCTACGTCTTCGCCGGCATCCCGGTGGCGACGGGCGCGCTGCTGATGGAGCGCTGGCTCGCCCGTCGATGGCTCACCTGGCACCGCAAGGACGGCTACTTCCTGTCTCGCGTGGTGGTGCTGGGTTCCCGCGAGGACGTCGAATACGTCATCGCCCGGATCGCGGCCAAGTCCGGTGCCGTCTTCAAGGTGGTGGCCGCCGTCATCGAGGACGACGTCACCGGCCGGGGACTGCGCACCGGCGGCGACACCATCCCGGTCTTCACCCAGGTGCGGAACGTGCCCGCGGTCGTCCAGCGGTACGGCGCCGACGCCGTCATCGTCGGCGGTCAGCTCGCGGCCGGTTCGAGCTTCGTGCGGGAACTCGGCTGGGAGCTGGAGAAGACCAGCACCCAGCTCGTGGTCGCCTCGTCGCTGACCAACGTGGCGGGCCCGCGGATCCGGTTCCGTCCGGTCGAGGGACTGCCGCTCATGCACGTCGATCTGCCGAACTTCTCCGGCAGCCGGCACGTCGTCAAACGGTCCATGGACCTGGTGCTCGCCGCGCTCGCGCTGCTCGTACTCATGGTGCCGATGGGGCTGATCGCGCTGCTCATCCGGCGGGACAGCTCGGGGCCGGCCCTCTTCCGGCAGGTCAGGGTAGGGCGGAACGGTACCTCGTTCACCATGCTGAAGTTCCGGTCGATGGTGCAGACCGCCGAACAGGACCTGGCCGCGCTGCGGGAGCAGAACGAGGGCGCCGGCGTCCTGTTCAAGCTGAAGAACGATCCCCGGGTCACCCGGATCGGCCGGCTGCTGCGCAAGACGTCCCTCGACGAGCTGCCGCAGATCATCAACGTGCTGCGCGGCGACATGTCGCTGGTCGGACCGCGACCGCCGCTGCCGTCCGAGGTCGCGGCGTACCACGGCCACACCCACCGTCGCCTCTTCATCAAACCGGGCATCACCGGGCTCTGGCAGGTCAACGGCCGCTCCGACCTGGACTGGGAGGAGAGCGTCCGGCTGGACCTCTACTACGTGGAGAACTGGTCGATCCTCGGGGACCTGATGATCATGTGGCAGACGCTGAAGGTCATGGTCGACCGCAAGGGCGCCTACTGATCACGCCCGCAGGGGCCTCCGGGGGGAGGAACGACACAGGTCATCACCGCACGAGCAGGACAGCGGTCCGGACGGTCTTCCGGACCGGGTCTCGAGGAATCAGCATCATCGGGGAGCAGGGGGACGGCACGAGTTAACTCGGCCGGCCCCTGGGGGAAGGAATCAGTCATGGGTCACACATCCGAGAGGGCGGCCCGCGCGGCTCGTCCGCTGCGGATCGCGATGGTCGGCACCCGCGGGGTGCCGGCCGCGTACGGCGGTTTCGAGACCGCCGTCGAGCAGATCGGCGCCCGGCTCGCCGCGCGCGGGCACGCCGTCACGGTGTACTGCCGCGGCACCGCCGCCGGCGGGCCGGCCGCACACCTGGGCATGGACCTCGTCCACCTGCCCGCCCTGCGGCGCAAGACGCTCGAGACGCTCAGCCACACGGCGGCCTCGGCCGCGCACCTGTGGTGGCGCAACGACCAGGACGTGGCGTTCGTGTTCAACGCCGCGAACGCTCCGTTCGTCCCCGTGATCCAGTCCCGCGGTGTCCCCGTGGCCGTGCACGTGGACGGCCTGGAGTGGCAGCGCGGCAAGTGGGGTGGCGCGGGACGCCGGTTCTACCGCACGGCGGAGGCTCTCGCGGTGCGCACGGCGGATGCGCTGATCGCGGACGCGGCCGGCATCGCCGACTACTACCGGCTCGATTTCGGTGCGGCCACCGAACTGATCGCCTACGGCGCCCCGCTGCTAAGCGACGTGCCGACGGCTCCGCTGGCGCAGGTCGGCGTGGTGGCGGGTCACTACCACCTCGTCGTCGCCCGGTTCGAGCCGGAGAACCACGTCGCGGAACTGGTCGAGGGCTACCGGGCGTCCGCCGCGAGGGAACCCCTCGTCGTCGTCGGCACCGCGCCCTACGCGGCCGAGTACACCGAGCGGATCGAGCGCGCCGCGGCCGGCGACCCCCGCATCCGCCTCCTGGGCGGCGTGTGGGACCAGGGCCTGCTGGACGCCCTGTACGCGCACGCCACGTCCTATCTGCACGGGCACTCGGTGGGCGGGACCAACCCGTCGCTGCTGCGCGCCGTCGGTGCCGGCACCCCGGTGATCGCGTGGGACGTGGTGTTCAACCGTGAGGTGCTCGGCGTCGACGGCCGGTACGTGGCGGACGCCGCGGCCCTGCCCGCCGCACTGGCCGAGGCCGAGGCGGACCGGGCGGCGCTCGCCGTGCGCGGGGACCGGCTGCAGGCCATGGCCGCCCAGCGCTACACCTGGGACGACGTCGCCGATGCGTACGAGGACCTGGCCCACCGGCTCGCGGCGGGGGAGAGCACCCGCGGCACCGCGACCGGCCGGCGCACGGGGGAATGGGAACGGACCGGCGGAGCGAGCCGGCAGCGGGAGGTGGACCATGTCTGAGCGATCGGACGGCGTCGCCCGCGAGAGCTACCGCGAGACGGTCGCTCGGCTGGCCTCGCGCCAGAAGCGTGCCGCTCCCGGCGCGCCTGCCTACTCCGTGTTCGTCAACCGTCGCGTCGGCCGCTACATCGCGGCGGCGGCCTACCGGGCGGGTCTGACCCCCGACGCCGTCACCGGCATCAGCGCCGCCCTGACGTTCGTCGGCATCGGCATGATCGCGCTCGTTCCCCCGCAGTGGTGGCTCGGGCCGGTGGTCTGGCTGCTGCTGGCGGTCGGCTACGCCTTCGACTCCGCCGACGGCCAGGTCGCGCGTCTGCGCGGCGGCGGATCGCTCGCCGGGGAGTGGCTGGATCACGTGGTCGACTGCGTCAAGCTCGCGACCCTGCACCTGGCGGTGCTGATCACCGCGTTCCGGCACTTCGCGGTGTCCGACGGGTGGCTGCTCGTACCAATGGCGTTCGGCGCCGTCGGTTCCGTCACGTTCTTCGCGATGATCCTCAACGACCAGCTCCGCCGCCACGACGCGAGCGCCGCCGTCGCGGCCGGGACCCCGATGGAGGGTTCGGCGCTGCGGTCGCTGCTGCTGCTGCCCACCGACTACGGCATCCAGTGCCTCATGTTCGTCCTGCTCGGTTTCCCGGCGCTCTTCGTCCCGGTGTACACGCTGGCCTTCGCCGCCAGTGCCGGGTTCGCCGTGCTGGCCCTGCCGAAGTGGCTGCGCGCCATGCGCCGTCACGACGCGCGGCAGCGGGGCGAGGCAGACCCTGCGCCCGATGACGGACGGATTCTCGACGCTCCCGTCGCGCCCCAGGAGCGGACGGTGCAGCCATGAGTACCGGCACGCATCGCAACGGGGCGTCCGGTTCCCGCCGCGGCCTCTGGATCGGCCTGGGCATCGTCGTCGCCGTCCTCCTCGTCGTCGGCATCGTCGCCGGGACCACGCTCGCCGCGGGCGGTGGCTCCCCGGTCGCCGGCTCGACGACGTCGAGCGCCGTACCGTCCACGACGGCGTCGGCGACGAAGAGCGGTACGGCCTCCGGGACCGCACGCGCCACGGCGTCGTCGACCGCCGCACCGACCGCGTCGGGACGCTCGACGGGGACCGCGGCAGCGGCCACGGATTCCTCGGCAGCGGGATCCTCGGCTCCGAGCTCGGCCACGGCGACGGCGCCGTCCGCGGCCGCCGCGTCCGCCGCCCAGGCGGCTCCGGTCCTGCCTTCGGGGTCCGGCAAGGGCACCGAACAGCCGAGCTTCGCCGCGGCGGCGAAGATCGGTCAGACCGCGCCGGTCGGCCAGGACGTCAGCGTCCGGGTCACCGGCATCACGGCCACGCAGGGCGTCGCCTCGGCTGTGGGGGAGCGCTCGGGGCCGGCGGTACGCATCACCTTCGAGCTGAAGAACAACACCGGGCGCGCGGTCTCCACCGCGTCGGCGGTGGCCAACGTCGAGTACGGGTCCGATCGAACGCCCGCCGACGAGCTGCGCGGCAAGCGGCCGACCAGCTTCGCGGCGTCGATCGCTCCCGGCGGCACGGCCACGGCGTCCTTCACGTACCTGGTCCCCACCGACCAGCGCGGTGATCTGCGGATCACCTTCTTCTTCGACCCGACGAAGCCGGCGGCGCAGTTCACCGGCAGCGCCACCTGATCACCTGAGCCGAAGGCACGATCATGAGCACGACCCGCAGCGGCCCCGACGGCCGCACCCGGCAGCGTCGCCGGAGCCTGATCGCCGTTCTCACCCTCATCGCCGTCCTCGGCGGCGGACTGGCCGGTGCGGCGGGCAGCGCGGCCCCCGCGAGCGCCGCCACGCCCCCCGCCGCCCAGGCGACGGCGGCCCCGCTGCCCACCGCCCAGGTGAACGGCGTCGTGTGGTCCCAGGCGATCGTCGGGGACACCGTCTACGTCGCCGGGGACTTCACGTCGGCCAGGCCCGCGGGCTCCCCGGCGGGCACCAACGAGGTGCCCCGCAGCTACGTGCTCGCCTACCGGCTGAGCACGGGTGAGCTGCTGCCCGGCTTCGCCCCGGTGCTCAACGCCCAGGCACGGGCCATCACCGCCTCCCCGGACGGCTCCCGGATCTACGTCGGCGGCGCGTTCACGACCGTCAACGGGCGGCCGGCGTACCGGATCGCCGCGCTCGACCCCGTCACCGGCGCTGCGCTGCCCGGTTTCGCCCCCGTGCCCAACTCCCGGGTCAACGTCATCGTCGCCACCGGGAACACCGTCTACTTCGGTGGCTGGTTCGGCCAGGTGGGTTCCACCGTACGGAACAAAGCCGCCGCCGTGGACGCGACGACCGGTGCCCTCCTGCCGTGGGTGCCGTCGGTCGAGAACGGTGACGTCTCCGCGCTGGTGGTCTCGCCCGACGGGAACCGCGCCGTGCTCGGCGGCAACTTCACCACCCTCAACGGCTCCGCGAACCCCGGGTACGGCATGGGCGCCGTCGACACCGCCACGGGCGCGAACCTCCCGTGGGCCGTGAACGCGCTGCTGCGGGACGCCGGTACCAACTCCGGTGTCACGTCGCTGTCGACGGACGGTACGGACGTCTACGGCACCGGGTACTCCTACTCCAAGGGCGGGAACTTCGAGGGCACCTTCCGCGCGCGGTGGGACGACGGCAGCCTGACCTGGCTCGAGGACTGCCACGGCGACACCTACAGCGCCTACCCGTCCACCGACGCCGTCTACGTCGTCGGGCACGCTCACTACTGCGGCAACGTCGGCGGGTTCCCGCAGACCGAGCCGTGGGCCTTCCACCGGGCGCTCGCGTTCTCCAAGGAGACCACCGGCACCCTGAGCAGGGAGTACCTGGGGTACACGAACTACGAGGGCAAGCCCGCCCCGAGCCTGCTCAGCTGGTACCCCGAACTGGAGCCCGGCACGTTCACCGGGCAGACCCAGGCGGCGTGGAGCGTGACCGGCAACGCCGACTGGGTCGTGCTCGGCGGCGAGTTCCCCACCGTCAACGGCCAGCCGCAGCAGGGCCTCGTCCGCTTCGCCAAGCGCTCGGTCGCCACGGCGTCGGCCGCGCCCATCAACGGGGGCGCGCTGAGCACGCCGACTCTGCGATCGATCGATCCGGGCACGGTGCGGGTGAGCTGGATCAGCAACTGGGACCGGGACGACGCCACCCTGACCTACCGTCTCGTGCGCGACGGCCGCGAGAGCAGCCCGATCCAGACGGTCACCGGCGACTCCAGCTTCTGGCGTCGTCCGGCGATGACCTTCCAGGACACCGGGCTGGACCCGGGGTCGGTGCACACCTACCGGCTGATCGCCTCCGACAGCAGCGGCAACGTGGTCAAGTCGGACAACGTCGGTGTCACGGTCGCCACGGCGGCCGACCCCGGCTACGCGGCCGCGGTGCTGCGCGACGCGCCCACCAACTTCTGGCGCCTGGGGGAGACCGGCACCACGGGAGCCGACGTCGCGGGCTTCAACGACCTGACCATGCGGTCCGGCGCCACCCGGTCCGCGGCCGGGGCCCTGCCCGACGGCGACCCCGCCACCACCTTCAACGGCACCTCCTCCGGCAACGCCTACTCGCGGTTCCAGATCCCGTCCCCGATCTCCTTCGCGGTCGAGACCTGGGTGCGCACCACCAGCACGGCGGGCGGGAAGATCGTCGGCTTCGGCAACCGGGACGCCGCCGCCTCCGGAACCTACGACCGGCACCTGTACGTGGACACCGCCGGCCGGGTGAACTTCGGCGTCTACGCCGGGACGAGCCGCTATGTGCTCTCCTCGCGGGCGGCGATCAACAACGGACAGTGGCACCACGTCGTCGGGAACTTCTCGCCGGCCGGGATGGAACTGATCGTCGACGGCGCCCGGCAGGGCACCCGGGCGGACGTCACCGTCGCCAACCCGTACCTCGGGTACTGGAAGGTCGGCGGGGACGCGTCGTGGGCCGGCAGCGGCTACCTCAACGGCACCATCGACGACACCGCCGTCTACGCCGGTCCGCTCAGCCTGAACGCGGTCGACCGGCACCTGCGCGCCGCGGGCCGCACCTCCGTGCTGGCCACCGCCCCGGCGGACGAGTACGGGGCGGCGGTGTTCCGCGAGAACCCGCAGCTGTACTGGCGTCTGGCGGACACCACGGGTACCACCGCGGCGGACTCCTCCACCGGCAACAACGACGGCGTCTACACGGCCACCGGTGTCACCCGCGGACGCACCGGCGCCCTCGACGGGGTCGCCAACACCGCGGTCGCCCTCGACGGGACCAGCGGCGCGGTGGCGTCCAGCCAAAAGTTCGTCAACCCGCAGGTCTACAGCACCGAGGCCTGGTTCCGGACGACGAGCACGGCCGGCGGCAAGATCATCGGCTTCGCGTCCGCCCAGACCGGCACCACCGGCAGCTACGACCGGCACGTCTACCTGCAGCGCAACGGCACGCTGGTGTTCGGGGCCACCTCCGGGAGCCAGCGCACCATCACCACGACGGGCGTCTACAACGACGGGCAGTGGCACCACGTCGCCGCCACCCAGGGCGGTGACGGGATGAAGCTCTACGTCGACGGCGCGCTCGCCGGCACGAACGCGGCCACCACCGCCGGGGTGTACGACGGGTACTGGCGGGTCGGCAGCGGGGCAGGCTGGTCCACCATCAACCCGTTCCTCGCCGGCACCGTCGACGAGGTCGCCGTCTACGGCGCGGTGCTGACCCCGGACACCGTGGCCTCCCACTGGAAGCTCGGGCGCGGGGTCAACGACCCGCCCACGGCCGCCTTCACCAGCACCGCTCGCGACCTGACCGTCGGCCTGGACGGCACCGGGTCCACGGATCCCGACGGCACGGTGACCGCCTGGTCGTGGGACTTCGGTGACGGCAGCACCGGAACCGGCGCCACCGTCAACCACACCTGGGCGACGGCCGGCACCTGGACGGTGACCCTGACCGTCACCGACGACCGGGGGGCGACCGCCCGCGTGAGCCACGACGTCCAGACCACCGAGCCGGCCAACCAGCCGCCCACCGCCGCGTTCACGGCAGCCCCGACCGGGCTGACCGTCGCGGTGGACGGCACCGGCTCGAGCGATCCGGACGGCACGGTGACCGCCTGGTCGTGGGACTTCGGTGACGGGAGCACCGGTACCGGGGCGACCGCCGGACACACGTACGCGACGGCCGGCACCTGGACGGTGACGCTGACCGTCACCGACAGCCGGGGAGCCACCGCCACCACCACCCGCGCGGTCACCGTGATCGACCCGTCGGCCCCCGTCGTCGTGGCGAAGGACGCCTTCACCCGCACGGTGGCCTCCGGGCTCGGCACGGCGGACGTCGGCGGGAAGTGGACGATGACGTCGACCACGGCGGCCACGAGTGTCGACGGCAGCGCGGCCCAGGCCGTGTTCTCCGCCGTCCGCACCTCCAGCGCCGCGACCCTGACGGGGGTGTCCAGCTCCGCCACGGACACGACGGTGAGCGTCGGCACCGACCGGGTGATCGACGGTGGAGGTCTGTACCTCAGCGTGATCGGCCGCAAGGCGCTGAAGAACTCCTACTACGCGAACGTGCTGTTCAAATCCACCGGTGGCGTCTCGGCGACGATCGTCAAGTCCGTCAGCGGGGTCGACACGACCGTCGCCGGCGGCCCGGTGACCGGGCTGACCTACGGTCCCGGCACCACCCTGCGGGTCCGGCTCGTCGTCGCCGGCACCGGAACCACCGCGCTGAAGCTGAAGGTCTGGGACGCGGCGTCCCCCGAACCCGATACCTGGCTGGTCGACACCACCGATGCGACCGCCGAACTCCAGACGAGCGGGCAGGTCGGCTACTCGACCTACCTGTCCGGCTCCACCACCACCCTGCCCGCCACGCTCCGGCTCGACGACCTGCTCGTCACCGAAGCCCGGTGACGAGCAGGCCCGCCGTGAAATCCCCGCATCTCCACCCTCACCCCGCCGGCACCGTCCGGTCCCACTCGGGGGATTCTCGCCAGGGATCCCCGACAGCTCCGGGAGTAGTCATGCATGATCGCCCACCCGTCCGTCGTGGCCGTTCGCCCCGCCGGGCCCTGGCCGCCCTGACCGTCTTCGCCATGACGGCGGCGTCCGTGCTGATCGGCACGGTCGCCGGCGCCCCGGCCGCCTCCGCCGCGGAGGACGCGCCGGGATCGGCGACCACCGCCGGCCAGGTCAACGCGCAGGCGTTGCCGACCGCCCAGATCGACGGGGTGGTGTGGTCGCAGGCGATCGTCGGGGACACCGTGTACGTCGGTGGTGACTTCGCCACCGCGCGTCCCGCCGGCGCCGCCCCGGGCACCCAGACGGTGGCCCGGAAGAACCTGATGGCGTACCGGCTCTCGACGGGGGAGATCCTGCCCTTCGCCCCCCAGCTGAACGCCAAGGCCCTCTCGGTCTCCGCCTCGCCGGACGGGTCCCGGGTGTACGTGGCCGGTGCCTTCACCCAGGTCGACGGGCAGAACGTGTCCCGCGTGGCCGCGTTCAGCACCTCCACGGGCGCGCGCATCACGAGCTTCGCCCCGGTGCCGAACTCGCGGGTCACCGCGGTGGTCGCGACCAACACCACCGTCTACCTGGGCGGCTGGTTCGGTTCCGTGGGCAGCGCCACCCGCACGAAGCTCGCCGCGGTCAACGCGTCCAACGGCGCGGTGCAGGCGTGGAACCCGACGGTCGACGGGGGCGACGTCACCGCGCTGACGGTCAAGCCGGACGGCTCGCGCATCGTCGTCGGCGGCAACTTCACCAGCCTCAACGGCAGTGACAACCCCGGCTACGGTCTCGGCATGTTCAGCACCGACGGTGCGGGCACCCTGCTGCCGTTCACGGTGAACAACCAGGTGCGCAACGCCACCTCGAGCGCGGGCATCACCAGCCTGAGCACGGACGGCACCTACGTCTACGGGTCGGCCTACACCTACGGCCCGGGCACCCTGGAGGGCACGTTCTCCGCCACCTGGGACGACGGTTCGGTGCACTGGATCGAGGACTGCCACGGCGACACCTACAGTGCCTGGCCCGGCCCCGACGCGGTGTACACCGTCGGCCACGCCCACTACTGCGGCAACATCGGCGGCTTCCCGCAGACCAACCCGTGGAGCTTCCAGCGCGGGATCGCGTTCACCAAGGACGTCACCCGCACCATCACGGACGACGTCATGGGCTACCACAACTTCGGTGGCAACCCGGCGCCGAGCATCGTCCAGTGGTTCCCCTACCTCGATCCGGGCAGCTACACCGGCCAGACGCAGGCCGCCTGGTCGGTGACCGGCAACAACGACTACGTGGTCCTCGGCGGCGAGTTCCCGAAGGTCAACGGAACCGCGCAGCAGGGCCTGGTCCGGTTCAAGAGGAAGGCCGTCACGGCCGGCACCTCCGGCCCGGTCAACTCCGGCGCGAACGCCAACCCGTCCGTGACGTCGCTGGACGCCGGCACCGTGAAGATCACCTGGCCGGCCAACTGGGACCGTGACGACAAGACGCTCACCTACCGACTGTTCCGGGACGGCAACACCACGACCCCGATCTACACCGTGCAGAAGGACTCCAACTTCTGGCAGCTGCCGGGCATGGGCTTCGTCGACCGCGGTCTGGCCCCCGGCTCGGCCCACAGCTACCGGCTGTTCATCTCCGATCCGAACGGCAACGAGGTCCGCTCCAACGGCGTCAACGTCACGGTCAGCTCCACCGCCGCCAGCGCCTACGCCAAGACGGTGATCTCCGACGGGGCGAGCAACTACTGGCGGCTCTCCGACACGAGCACCACGTCCTCCACCGACTGGGCCGGCTTCTCCGACCTGGCCATGTCCGGCGGGATCACTCGCGGGGCCGGTGGCGCGATCGCCGGGGACAGCAACACCGCGACCTCGTTCAACGGGGCGAACTCCGGGCTCGGCGCCACCAGCGTCCAGCAGCAGGGTCCGAACACCTTCGGGGTCGAGGCGTGGTTCCGCACCACGAGCACCTCGGGTGGGAAGATCGTCGGCTTCGGCAACGCGAACACCGGCAACTCCAACCACTACGACCGCCACATCTACATGGACGAGCAGGGACGCGTGAACTTCGGCGTCTACACGGGCAGCACCCGGGTGATCTCCACGGCACCGGGCCTGAACGACGGCAAGTGGCACCACGTGGTGGCCAACCTGTCCTCGGCCGGGATGGAGTTCATCGTCGACGCCCGGCGCGTCGGCCGGATCGGCGACGTCACGGCCGGTGAGAACTTCGCCGGGTACTGGCGGGTCGGCGGCGACAGCACGTGGGCCGGGGCGAACTACTTCTCCGGTGACATCGACGACGTGGCCATCTACCCGGCGCCGCTGAGCCTGACGCAGGCCAACGACCACTGGGTCAAGGCCGGCGGGACCTCCACCGCGGTGGTCGCCCCCGCGGACGCCTACGGCGCCCGCGTGTTCCAGGACAGCCCGGACCTGTTCTGGCGGCTCGGCGAGAACGGCGGCACCACCGCCGCCGACTCCGGGCCGGCCGGCAGCCCGGGGACTTACTCCGGCAACGGACTGACCTTCGGGCAGACCGGCGCCGTGGCGGGCACCTCCAACTCGGCGGTCGCGTTCGACGGCTCCTCCGGCGAACTCGGCAGCAACGCCACCTGGGACAGCCCCTCCACGTACTCGCTGGAGACCTGGTTCAACACCGGCACGACGGTCGGCGGCAAGCTGATCGGCTTCGGCTCGAGCCCGAACGGCAACTCCGGTAGCTACGATCGGCACGTCTACATGCAGGACGACGGGCGCCTCGTGTACGGGGTGTGGACCGGGCAGGCCAACACGATCACCACACCCACCGCGTACAACGACAGTCGGTGGCACCACGTCGTCGCCACGCAGGGCAGCGACGGAATGAAGCTGTACGTCGACGGACAGCTGATCGACACCAACCCGCAGACGCAGGCGCAGCCGTACTCGGGCTACTGGCGGGTCGGCAACGACACGACCTGGGGCTCGTCGAGCTCCCACTTCAACGGCCTGCTGGACGAGGTCGCGGTGTACTCCGCGGTCCTGCCGGCGTCCTCGGTCAGCGCACGATCGCCTCGGGCCTCGGCGTCGCGGACGTCGGAGGCAAGTGGACGCTCGCGGCGTCCTCCGCCGCCACCTCCGTGGACGGCACCCGGATGACGGTCAACCACGCCACCGCCGGGTCGAGCAGCGCCGGTTACCTCAGCGCGGTCTCCTCGACCGCGGTGGATCTGACGGCGACGCTGACAGTCGACTCGGTGCCCAACGGCGGTGGCCTGTACGCCTCCGTGATCGGGCGCCGGGTCAGCGGCTCGAATTACAAGGCCAAGGTCCAATACCGCAACACCGGCCAGGTCAGCCTGCAGATCACCCGCAGCGCGGGAGGCACCGAGACGGTCCTGCAGAACATCATCGTTCCCAACCTCACGCTGACCGGGGGCGAGCCGCTGCGGCTCCGACTGCAGGTCACCGGGACGGGGACGACCAGCGTGCAGGCCAAGCTGTGGAAGCAGGGCCAGACCGAGCCGACCGCCTGGATGGTGACGGCCACGGACACGACGGCCGCCCTCCAGGTCGCCGGCCAGATCGGGTACGACACCTACCTGTCGGGCTCGACGACCACCCTGCCGGTGGTGTTCCACCTGGACGACCTCGTGGTCACGCCGACGCAGTAACAGGAACGATCCGGTGGCCCCGGCTGCGGCAGTCCCGCGGCCGGGGCCACCGGTCTGTCCGGCTCCGATACGCTGACCGTCTCCCCAGGAAGAGGAACCCATGACACAGCAGCCCGTCACCGCGGTCGACGTGGTCTTCCCGGCCACCCGGGACATCCCCGACTGGCAGGCCCGGCATGCGGCGGGTGAGGTGCCCGGGCGCTGGCCCTACGGCCTGGACGAGCTGGACCGCTGGTCCGGGGCCCTCACGGCCACCTCCGTGGCCGACCCCTCCGGCACCCGGAGCCGGCTGGCCCGCCTGCTGCCGCGACTCGGCCGGGCGACCCCCGTCCCCGGCGCCGCCCGAGACATCGCCCTGACGTGGGAGGAGAACACGGCCGTGGCCATGCGACGGCTGCACCGGCGTGCCGAGATGTACTGCGGCGTCATCTGGGTGACGGACTCGCTCACCCGCGCCGGTTACCCGCACGCGGACCTGCACCGGGCCACGCTGCGTGCCATGACCGGGGTGTGGGTGATCAGCCGCGCGCAGGTCGAGCCGCTGCGCGATTTCCTCGGTCCGGACGGACCGCCCGTCAGTTTCATCCGGTTCGGCGTGGACGACCGGTTCTTCACCGCGGCACCGTACCCGCAGCGCCCCCTGGTCGCCAGCGTGGGCGGAGACCGCGACCGGGACCCGGACACGCTGTTCGCGGCCCTCGAACAGGTCGCGCTCCGGGTCCCGGAGGCCCGGATCGTCGTCCAGAGCCGGTCCGAGCGGCCCGCCCCGGCCGGCGTCGAGAAGATCGATCACCTGACCCACCGGCAGTTGCGCGACCTGTACCGCCGTGCCTCCGTCGTCGCCATCGCCACCCGGCCCAACCTGCACGTCTCCGGGATGACGGTCAGCCTCGAGGCCATGGCGACGGGCCGACCCGTCGTCGTCACCGGCTCGCCGGGTCTGGAGGACTACGTCGAGGACGGCGTCACCGGCCTGCTCACCGGTCAGGGCGATCCGGCGGCGCTGGCGGACGCGGTCGTCGAGCTGCTGGCCGAGCCGGACCGCGCCCGGCGGATGGGGGAGGCGGCTCGCACCGCCGTCACCACCGGGATGACGACGCGGCACCTCGTCGCGGGCCTCGCGGGTGTCCTCGGTCTCGAGCCCGTCGCCGCGCCCGTGCAGGAGTCGACGGCCTGACGGCCCGACGGCTCGGACGGGCGGTGGCGTGACCCTCCCGACGGCTCGACCGGGCGGTGGCGTGATCCTCCCGACGGCTCCGGCGAGCGGTCTCGCCGACCGGGGAGTCGGTCAGGCCGTCGGCGCGGGCATCGTCGTCGCCTGCTGCTGGCGTCGGCGCGCCAGGTCGGCCCGGACGTAGAGCAGGTTGGGCACCACCTGGCACACGAGCACCGCCACGGCCGAGCCGATGATCGGTCCGCCCGGGCCGATCGCCAGGGTCAGCCACCAGGACAGGGCCAGGTTCACCGGCACCATCACGAGGATGGGCGCGACCTGGAACCGGAGCCCGCGCTGGTCCGTCATGTACATGCCCAGCGGGTACTTGACCGCCTGCAGGGCGACGAAGAGGACGAAGCCGGCCAGCAGCCAGAAGTCGAGGGTGATCCTGCCCGCGGAGACGAACGCGGCCAGCCACGGGCTGAGGACGGCGAGGACGAGGCCGAGCACGACGCCCATCCCCAGGAACGCCAGCGTCGGCTGCCACGGGGACTCGACCCGGTCGGCACTGCGCGCCGCGGCGAAGATCGGCCAGAGGGCCACGCCGGAGGCGGCGATGGTCTGCAGGATCAAGCCGAACAGCTGGCTCGCGAGGTTGTACTGGGCCAGTTCGCCGGGGCCGGCCAGGTGGCTGAGCAGCAGCCGGTCGGTCTGCATCGCCATCGGCAGCGCGATCATCTGCACCAGCATCGGCCACGCCAGGTGCACGGCGCGCACCCCGCGGTAGCGACGCGGATGGGGGATCAGCCGGACCGCCTCCCCGAGCTGGGGGCGGAGCACGCGGGCGACGACGACGAGGCAGATCACCGAGACGAGCGCGTTGCCGACGTAGGAGAGCGCCGACAGGCCGGCGCCGACGGGCAGTGCCAGCAGGGCGCACGTCCCGATCGAGACGAACATGAACGGCGCCACGACCGCCTGGCTGGCCACCTGCGTCGTCGTGCGGCCGAGCCCCACGAGGATGCGCTGGCCCACGGTGAGGGGGAGCGCGAGCCCGAACAGCACGAGGCAGAGGAAGGGCACCCACGCGGCGCCGGGCATCAGGCCCTCCCCGAGCAGGGCCGGCCACCAGCCGGCCAGGGTGATCACCGCGGCGACGGCGACCAGGATCGCCGAGGAGACGAGCAGGATGCGGAACGCGGTGACGACGGTGCGGCGAACGGTGTCGTCCCGCGCCGGGTCGTCCGAGCCGGCCACGGCGTTGATGACCACGGCGGCGATGCCGAGGTCGGCGAACGGCAGCAGCGTGGGGATGGTGGCGAGCAGCCCGTACTGGGCGTAGGCGGCGGTGCCGAACTCGGCGATGATCAGCCGGCTGGTGAGGATGCCCAGCACGCCGGACAGGCCCATCACGAGGATCTTGGCGGCCGCGGCGGAGCCGACCACCGACCAGACGCCGCGGCTCCCGCCGGGGGCACGACGGCGGAAGGGGGAGAGCAGGGGCACGGAGCGTTTCCTCACCGGTCGGCTGCGTCGAACATGGCGTCGTCGGCCGCGAGGCGTCCGTCCCGGGCGGGCAGACCGGCCCGCACCTCGTCCGGCGAGGGCCCGGACGCCAGCGCGGCGATCAGCGCGTCGGCGAGCACGGCGGCGTCCGCGTGCCCGTCCACGACCCGGTGGCCGTGCTCGGTGAGCCAGTCGGCCAGCCCCGTCTCCGTGGTCGTCACCACGCGGGTGCCGTGGGCGAGGGCCTCGACGATGGGCAGGCCGACCTGTTCGCGCCAGGTGCGGCTGGGCTGGGAGGGCAGGGCGAGCACGGCCGCCGCAGCCAGTTCGACGTGGATCCGGGCCCGCGGCGGGTCGATGAGCACCTCGATCGAGGGGTCCGTCGCGGCCGCCGCCTCGACGGTGCCCTGCAGGGCCCCCTTGCCGACGATGCGCAGACGCGCGTCCGGCCGGGCGCGCCGCACCACGGGCCACGCCTGCAGCAGCAGGTCGACGCCCTTGCGCTCGGAGAGGGCGCCGAGGAAGAGCACGCGGCCGGCCCGATCGCCGTCGTGCGTCCCCTCCATGGCGGCGCAGGAACACGGCTCCGGCAGGGCGGGCACGGTGAGCAGCCGCGCCCGGGTGGTCCCGAGGGCGCGTCGGTAGGTCTCCCGGGCGCCGTCCGTGCCGAAGACGACGACGTCGAGGCGGTGCCACAGCCAGTGCGCCAGCGCCCGCTCACCGACGCGGCGCACGCGGGACTTCAGCCCGGCGGACGCGGACGGCGGCGGGAACGGATCGGCGTTGCCGATCGCGTAGCTGACGACCCTGGTACGGGGCCGCCGGCGGAACAGGTCGCTGACCCGGACGGCGGCGACCGCGAGCGCCGCCGCCGGCACGGCCGAGAGCATCAGGGGCTCGTTGACCTCCAGTTCGCGGGGGGCGGACCCCCACAGCAGCCGAGCCGTGCGCAGCGGGCCCGCCTGCACCAGGGGCAGGCCGTCGGCCAGGGCCGCGTCGAAGTCGTAGCGGCGCACCCGGTAGAGGATCGAGGCGGGCCGCAGCGCGGCGGCGCGTTCCAGGTGCGCGGTGCGCACGGATTCGTAGACCCGGACACGGTCCAGCAGCGGGGCGCTCATCGGTGCCCTCCGGCCCGGCCCGGGACACGACGTTCGAAGCGCCGGCCGGACAGCCAGCCGGGGACCGCGGGGGGCCCGCTGTCCTCGTCCAGTCTTCGACGGTCCAGCAGCAGCAGACCGAGCGCGAGGATCAGCGTGGGCGCTGCCCCGTACAAGGGGCTGAACATCGCGTTCCACAGCGCGTAGGTGAAGAGGAGGATACGGATTCCGGCGGCTTCGGACGTCCCGAGCAGGTGGCTGAACGAATTGATCAGAACGATCAGGAGTACGGCGGCGAGCAGCAGCCCGGCGACGCCCATCAGCGCCCACGCGTCGGCCACCGTGGAGTGCAGTTCGAAGCTCGTGCCGAACATGTAGCGCTCCACGTAGCCGTTGTTGGGCCGGTAGTTCAGGGCCGCCATGCCGGTCTTTGCGACGGCGATGTCCGTGCTCGAGGGCAGCGCTCCGAGTCCGAAGCCGAGGGGGCGGTACTGGAAGAGGGCGATGGTCGCCCCGAGCTCCGGGCGGCCTCCGAGGATGAGGTTGCCGGAGGTCTCCACCTGGGCGAGGGACCGCTGCTGTGTCTCGGCCCCGAGCAGTCCCTCGGTGGCCATGGAGGACCCCACCAGGTAGACCCCGACCAGCAGTACCCCGAGTCCGAAGATGCTGCGCAGGCGGGTCAGGGGCGTCGACCTGTTCCGGGGGATCAACCGCCAGAGGGTGACGAGCAGCACCAGGACGAGGATCGAGAACAGGGACCGGGAGTCGTTGAGCGCGGAGACGGTGGCCAGCACGGCGGTCACGACGATCGTCCCGATGCGGGTCCGGAACACCTCACACAGCCCGAGGGACAGCACCGTGACCGGTATCGCGAGGGCGAACTTCCACGGGTTGCTGCTGGAGAGGGAGTGGTTGACGAAGATGTTGACCGTCATGCCGATGCTGTAGAGCACCGCGATGGCGCCGGGGGAGAAGTACGTCCGGGCCCACAGGACGGCGCCGACCGATGCGGCGATGCCGACCATGAGCATGGTCGTGGCGATGGTGAGGGAGGTGTCGGTCTGCCGCTCCAGGTTGGACCAGCCGGTGAACCACAGGCCCGTACACACGGCCAGGACGGTGAGCACCGCCACCAACAGGGCGTAACGATAGCGGCGCAGGGCCGGCAGCCACCACGGGGTGGCGGCGATCGCGGCTGCGAACCCGAGCGTCACGCCCGCCATGAGGTTGAGGCGGATCCCCAGGACGGCAATCACGCATCCGGCCAGCAGCATCCGCAGCGTCTGGCCGGAAGGACGGTCGACCGCGAACCAGCGCGGCCGGGATGCCGCCCGGAGATGACGACGCCGGGCCCGGTGCGGCCGGGTCAGCACCGTGGTCACGGCCACTCCCCGGCCCGGACGAGGGCGCACTCATGCGCGAGCCGTCCGTCACGGACGGCGCCGACGATTCGCTGACGCACACTTCCCCCTGCGAGAACCCCACTCGCGGCCGGCGCAGATGCCGACCACCCCCTGCTCGATGCTATCAAGGCGGGCACTCGCGGCCCAGACGTGTCCACGTCAGCGGCGGGGGTCTCCCGCCGCCCGGAGCCGCACGGGACGGCCGAGCAGGTGCGCCGCGGCGATGCGGGTCCCGGCCAGGGTGCCGCGCGCGGCCGCGCCGACGGGTGCCACCGGGTGCAGCAGTTGCCGCCGGCCGCCCTGCAGCAGGATCTGCCAGGCGCACCACGGCGCCAGCAGCAGCCAGCGCCCCACGGTTGCCCGGTCCAGGTGGTCGACGGCGTACTGCAGCCGGTTGCGGGTGTTGAAGTAGTAGTAGGTGGGCGACTTGCCGAGCTGCTCGGGCCCGGTCCGGTGGGTCGCTCCCTCGTCGTGCACGGCCACCGCGTCCTCGCGGACCTCGAGCCGCCCGCCGGCCTCGAGCACCCGCGCGGACAGGTCGACGTCCTCCCAGTAGAGGAAGTACGTGTCGCTGAACCCGCCGCACGCGTCCCACAGGTCCGCCGAGACCATCAGGCACGCCCCGGAGAGCCACTCGCGGACCTCGGCGCCCGGTTCGCGTCGGCGCCGCGACCGCATCAGCCCCGTGCGCAGGTACAGGTCCGCTCCGGCGAACCACACGCCGCCGTCCGGCCGGTGCACGGCCGGGGAGACCAGCAGCAGCGGGTCCGCGATCACGGCGTCACCGAGCACGCCGACGGCGTGCGCGTCGATGCGGGCGTCCGGATTGAGCAGGAGGAACCGGGTGGCCCCCGCCCGCCGGGCCGCCGCCACCCCGTGATTCATACCCGTGCCGAAACCGACGTTGACGTCCTCGGGAACGAGGTGCCAGCCGGACCGTTCCGCCAGGTCGGTGATCCGGGTGCGTTCGTCCGCCGTCGTCGGATTGTCCACGACGACGACGGTCGCCTCCGGGCACGCGGCGGCAGCCGCGGCCAGATTGACGGCGAGCAGCTCGCTCGAGCCGTAGTTGACCACCACGATGCCGAGCCCCGCGTCGTCGGCCCCCCTGTTATCCTGCACGAGCCTCACCCTATCGAGGTCCCTGCGGCCGGTGGGCACACGAGCAGCTCATGACGGGGACAGGGCGAGCGCGGGGGTCGGGGCGCGAGAATCGGGGGAGCATGAGTGAGCGTGACCGTGCGGCGGAGCCGCGACCGGTGACCTTGACGATCGCCGTCCTGACGTACCGGCGTCCGGACGACCTGGCGGAGTTGCTCCCGCTGCTGGTCGACCAGGCCACGTCCGCCGCGGCGTACCGGGTGGACGTGATGATCGTCGACAACGATCCCGAGGCGGGGGCCGCCGCATTCGTGCGTGACGGTGCCGGGCGCGGGCCCGTCCGCTACGTGCACGAGCCGCGGCCCGGCATCGCCGCCGCCCGCAACCGTGCCCTGGACGAGGCGTCCGACGCGGAGCTGCTCGTGTTCATCGACGACGACGAAAGGCCGGGACCGGACTGGCTGGCCGACCTGCTGCGCGTGCGGGAACGCGAGGGCTGTGCTGCCGTCGTCGGGCCGGTCGTCTCCCGCTACGCCGTCGAACCCGACCCGTGGATCGCCGCGGGCGAGTTCTTCCGCCGCCGCCGACTGCCCACGGGCACGGACGTGGACGTGGCCGCGACGAACAACCTGCTGCTGGACCTCGGGAGGGTCCGCGCGCACGGGCTGCGGTTCGACGAGCGCTTCGGTCTGATCGGCGGCGAGGACACGCTCTTCACCCGGGCGCTGGTCGCCGCAGGGGAGCGGCTGGTGTGGTGCGACGAGGCCGTCGTCACCGACGTGGTGCCCCCGGCACGGCTGACCCGCTCGTGGGTGCTGAGGCGGGCGTTCAGCAGCGGCAACGCCGCGGCGCTGGTGGAGGCCGAACTGCATCCGGGATGGTCCGGACTGCGGCGGCGTGCGCGCCGGGTGGGGGACGGACTGGTCCGCGCCGCCGGTGGCGGGGCGAGGGCGGTGCTCGGCACCGTCCTGGCATCACCGGCACATCAGGCCAAGGGCTGCCGCACCGCGGCCCGTGGGGCCGGAATGATCAGCGGCGCCGCCGGCTACCGGTACGGCGAGTACCGCCGGACCTGAGACCGATCGCCTCCCGGAAGGCGGCCAGGTGGGCCTGCCCGGCCCCGCTCCAGTCCCGGCCCGTCAGGTCCGGCCGGTCCCCGGCGCCCAGACCCTGGACGGCCGAGGACGCCCGCTGCAGGTCGGCCGCGGTCAGTTCGCCGTCGAACAGCTGCACCCAGGGGGCGCCCACCTCGTCCGCGAGCCTGCGGTTGACCGTGTTGTCCGGCACCAGGACGGGCCGGTTCAGGGAGAGAGCCGTGAGTGCGCCGCCCGAGTTGTGCATGTGCCGATAGGGCAGCACCACGAGCTGCGACGAGCCGACCACGTCGACCAGTTCGGCGTCGGTCAGGAACGCCAGCCGGGTGCTGATGCGGGGGTCCTGTGCGGCCGCCTCGGTGAGCGTGCCGGCCAGCTCCGGGCTGGACGGGCGGCCGCCCACGACGAGCGACCATGCCTCGCCGTCCAGATCCCTGAAGGCCTGCACCAGGGTCTCCGTGCCCTTGTAGCGGCGGATCAGGCCGGCGTAGCCGAAACGGCCGGGCACCGGTGCCGGCCCGGGGTGGGCGGCGAACCAGTCCCGGTAGTGGCCGTGCGGGATGGTGCTGACGGTCTGACCGGGCGGCAGCTCCGTGCTGGTGTTGAGCCGGATCCGGTGCGTCGTGAGGTGATCGAAGGCGAGCAGCAGGATCCGCTGCACCGGGGAGAGGCCCTCGGGCAGCGCGAGGTTGTGCACGGTGCGGACCACCGGGGTGCGGGTGATCGCGAACCGCCCGAGGAGCAGGGCGAACAGGGCCTGCCGGGCCGCCGTCTTCACGGGTCCGTGCCCGTCGACGAGGATCTCGGGCCAGTGGGCGTGGAACACGTCGTACCGGCCCAGCAGCGCGGTCCGGTAGGAGAAGTAGTGCAGCTCGAGGCCGGGTGTCCGCTCCAGAGCCTGCGCGAGCATGACGATGTAGGGGTTGGTGGTCGGCCGCGGTCGTGGGAACGAGGCCAGCACCCGCACCGGCTCGGGCATCACCCGGCGGTGGAGTCGACGCGCTCGCGGGTGTCGGCGTCGTTCTCCGGCCGCATCGTCTCCACGGCCCGCCGCCACAGGGGCTCCGACCGCGCATCCGTGCGGTAGTAGGCGCCGGAGCGGGGCAGGCGCACGCCGTTGATCGCGACGCCGAGCACCTTCGCGTTGATGGTGTTCAGCGCCTCGATCGCGTCGCGCAGCTGCGCACGTCGGGTGGCGCCGGCACGAACCACCAGGATGGTGCCGTCGGCGAGCTTGGCCAGCGGCAGCGTGTCCGTGACGGGCAGCAGCGGAGGGCTGTCGACGACGATCAGGTCGTAGCTGCGGCCGAGCTCGGTGAGCACGTTCTCCGCGGACGCACTGTTGAGCAGCTGGTTGGGGTTCGGCGGCACCGGCCCGGAGGGGAGCACATCGATGGTCTCGACGCGGACCACGGCCTCCTGCAGGGTGGCCTGCTCGATCAGCACGCTGGACAGGCCCACGGACGCCTCGATCTGCAGGCGGTCGGCGACACCGGGACGCCGCAGATCCGCGTCGACCAGCAGCACCCGGGCACCGGACTCGGCGATCGCCAGGGCGAGGGCGACGGCCGTGGAGGTCTTGCCCTCACCGGCGGCGGGGGAGCTGACGACGACGGTGCGCAACCGGGCGTCGACCTCCATGAACTCCAGGTTGGTCCGCAGCAGGCGGTAGGACTCGGCGGCGGTCGACTGCGGGGCGGTGATCATCACCGACGACGCCGTCCGCCGGTTGGCCAGCCGCGCGAGGCTGGCCAGCACCGGGGTGTCGGCCACGCGGTGCACGTCGCGGTCCCGGCGGATCCGGGTGTCGAGCACCTCGCGGATCAGGACGTACAGGACGGCGAGGAGAATGCCGATCGCGAGCCCGGCGATCACGTACAGGCGGGTGTTCGGCGCGAACGGGGCATTCGGCTGCGTCGCCGCGGACACCGTGTTCAGCACCACCGAGGGCCGGTTGTTCGGGCCCGGGGGAGCGAGACGCTCGACCTCCGTGCCCAGCGACTCACTGACGGCGTTGGCGATCCGTGCCGCCTCGCCCGGTGAACCACTCGTCACCGTGATCTCGATGATCACGGTGTTCAGCGGGATGTTGGCCGAGACCTGGTTGTCGAGCGCCTGGGCCGTCGTGTCGAGGCCGAGCTTCTTGATCACCGGGTCCAGGACGACGGGCATCGTCGCGAGGCGGGAGAAGGACTCGACCTGGTCCTGCGTGTAGGTGGATCCCTGCACCAGTTCCTGGACGGTCTGCCCGCGCTGCGACGAGACGTAGACGCTGCTCGTGGCCCGGTAGCTCTCCCGGGTGGTCATCGCCAGCGCACCGGCCACCACCGCTCCCAGCAGTCCGGCCACGACGACCAGCACCCAGTACCTCTTGACCACGCGGACGAACTCGCTCGGTTCCACCACGCATCGACCCCCCTCCGTGTCGTGCTCCCCACGTACACACTACTCTGTGGTCCCCACGCGGCGCCTGAGTATGGAGTGTTCGCGGTACCCTCACAGGAACCGTGCCCCCGGGTGGCCCGGAAGAAGGGCGGCCTGATGCACGTCAGCGAGGCGGGAACGGTCCTGGTCGTGTGCACGGCGAACGTGTGCCGTTCCCGCTACGCGGCCGCGCTGCTCGCTCCGCGGGTGCCGTGGCCCGTGCGCAGCGCGGGCGTGCAGGCCCGGGACGGCGCGGTCCTGTGTTCCCTGGCCGCGCACCGGCTGGACGACGATCATCGCGCCCTTGAGTCCGCCGGACCGGGTGGCCGTCGTCTGCGGCACGAGCACCTCGCCGGAGCCGGCCTCGTGCTCACCGCCCGGAGGGCCCAGCGGGCCGCCGTCGTGCGGATGCTGCCCGAGGCGCGCTCACGCACCTTCACCCTGCGGGAGTTCGCGCTGCTCGTCGAGCAGTTCCCGCACGCGCTGAACGGGGACCTCCCGGGTGCCGTCGCCGCCCTGGACCGGTTGCGGCCCCGGCTGGCGGTGCCGAACGCCCGGGTGCGGTTGATGGACCGGGTGACCGGGGCGGGTCCGGCGGCGGCGCTGAGCGCGCTCGACGTCGAGGACGGCCACGTGCACGGCGGCCGGCGCCACCGTCGTGCCCTCGACGAGATCGAGGCGGCCAGCCGCCGGATCGGGGACGCTCTCGCCCTCCTCGCCATCACCGCCGACGGTTCCCTCTGAGCCGTACCGGCCGCGGGCGACGGCCGGTGACCGGGGTGCCGATCGGTGGCACAATGACACGGGGACCTGCCCGCGGGGGGTCCCGGAACGCGCGGCGGGGGGCCGCGTGAGCTCGGAATCGGCAGGGGGACGACCATGGCCATGCGCGTGGGTTACGCGGCAGGCGCTTTCGACCTGTTCCACGTGGGACACCTGAACATCCTGCGCCAGGCGCGCAGCCTGTGCGATCACCTGATCGCCGGCGTCGTCTCGGACGAGATGCTGGAGTTGACGAAGGGGCGCGGCCCGGTGGTGCCGCTGGCGGAGCGACTCGAGATCGTCGAACACATCCGCTATGTCGACCAGGTGCATGCCGAGGTGGTGCCGGACAAGCTGGACACCTGGCGCGAGCTGCGGTTCACGCACTTCTTCAAGGGTGACGACTGGCGCGGCACTGCACGGGGCCTTCTGCTCGAGCGGGAGTTCGCCGCCGTCGGGGTGGAGGTCGTCTACTTCCCGTACACCCTGCATACCTCGAGCACGAAGCTGCGCGCCGCCCTGGATCTGCTATCCGGGCGGGTCGATGAGCACGACGGTGATGGCGCTGCCATCACGGGATCGTGAGCACGGTTCCGGGGTCGGGCGCCGCCCGCGACCGAACCCTCGTCGCGCGGTTGGACTCCCGTGACAACGCGCTGAATGCGCTCCGACTTCTCTTCGCCGTGCTGGTCATCGTCTCGCACTCGTGGCCGGTCGGCGGATTCGGTGAGGAACCGGCGCTCGGCAACCTCAAGCTCGGGACGTTCGCGGTCGGTGGGTTCTTCGTCGTCAGCGGGTACCTGGTATCCCAGAGCCGTGAACGGTCACGGGCCTGGTCCTATGCGTGGCGCCGATTGCGACGGATCTTCCCGGGTTACTGGGTCTGTCTCGTGGTCACGGCGTTCGGCTTCGCTGTCGTCGCCGGGCTGACTGACGGCGGATGGAATCTTCGGTCTGCGGTCGGCTATCTGTGGCGGAACTTCCTGATGATCTGGGATCAAGGCAGAGTGGGAGCGACGCTCGCCGGTGTACCCCTGGACGGTGTGTGGAACGGGTCGCTGTGGACCCTGCGCTACGAGCTGTGGTGCTACATCGCGGTCGGACTCTGCTACAGCCTGCCGGTGTTCCGGCGGCGCGCCTGGCTCACGCTCTCCAGTTTCGTGCTCTGCACCGCCGCCACGCTCGTCCTGCACGCGACGGCTCCGAGCGGGCGCCTCTTCAACTTCGTCTTCCTGCTCACCTTCTTCCTCGCCGGCGCCGTGCTCTACAAGTTCGCCGACCGGATCCCGGTGGACGGCCGGCTCGCTGCGCTGGCCACGGCGGTGCTGATCGTGGTGAGCCTCACTGGCTACGGTCGGCAGCTCGCGCCGCTGCCACTGGCCTACGCGGCGCTCTGGGCCGGCATCAGCGCCCCCAGCGTCCTGAAGCGGATCGGACGGGTCAACGACTTCTCCTACGGCACGTACCTGTACGCGTTCCCCGTGCAGCAGTCACTGGTCCTTCTCGGGCTCCATCACGCCGGGCCGTGGATCTACGTTCCGGTCGCGGTGCTCGCCACGGCGCCCTTTGCGGCCGCCAGCTGGTTCTTCGTCGAACGCCCCGCCAACCGGGTCGGCGTACCCTTTCTCGACCGGACTCCCACGACGCACCTGCTCCCGAAGAGACGCCGCACTATCGACGTGCCCGCGGAGCCGGTCACCGCACGCGACGTCGAGGCCTGACCCGGCCGCTTGACCTGGCCGCCGGTGCTCAGCTGCCGGCGCGGTCGACCAGGGTCGCCACATAGGCGGCGAGGGCCGGGTCCATCGGCCGCGGCTCGAAGCCGGTGGCGCGCAGCCGGGCGGTGGACAGCGTGCTGTGCACCGGCCGCGGCGCGGCGGGCCGACCGGCCAGGTACTGCGCCGTCGACACCGGGGTCACCGCGTCGGCATCCGCCCCGCACAGCCGGAACACCTCCGCCGCGATCTGCGCCCACGAGCGCGCGGGACCGCTGCCGGTCAGGTGATAGGTCCCGTACGGTGCCCCGGTGGCCAGCAGATGCGCGATGCCGGCCGCGACGTCATCGGCGAACGTGAGGCGACCGATCTGGTCGTCCACCACCTCGGGGCGCACGCCGCGCCGGGCGAGCCCGACCATGGTGCGCACGAAGTTCGGCCCGTCCCCGACCACCCAGCTGGTGCGCACCACGTAGTGGCGTGGCGCGGTGGTGGCGGCGAGGTCCCCGGCGGCCTTGGACTGCCCGTACACGCCCAGGGGACTGAGCGGCTCGTCCTCCTCGTGCTCCGGGACGGCGCCGTCGAACACGTAGTCGGTGGAGATCTGGACCAGCGTGAGCTGGTGCCGGGCGGCGAGGCGGGCGAGCGCGGCGACGGCGGTGGCGTTGACGGTCCACGCCGCCTGCCGGCCCTCCTCGGTCTCGGCGGCGTCGACGGCGGTGTAGGCGGCCGCGTTGACGATGGCGCCCACCCCGTCGACGTCGATGGCCTCGATCGCCGCAGGATCGGACAGGTCGACGTCGGCACGCCCGAGGAAACGCGCGGCGGGCAGCACCGCCCGCAGGGCACGACCGACCTGACCGCCGGCGCCGAGCACGATCGTGTCGCGGCCGGCCATCGGCGTCACGTCGGCCAGCCGGGGGTGCGCCCGGTCCGCCGCCGAGACCTCCGCCTCGGCGAGGTCGATCGGCCAGGGGATGCCCACGGTCTCGTCCGCCAGGTTCAGGTAGGTGTACCGGGTCTGGGCGGCGGCGCTCCAGTGGTCGTTCACCAGGTAGGTGTACGCGGTGTCCGGTGCCAGGGTCTGGAACGCGTTGCCCACGCCGCGCGGGACGAAGACGGCGAAGCCCGGCCCGATCTCCGCCGTCACCACCCGCCCGAACCCGGGTCCCTCCCGCAGGTCCACCCACGCCCCGAAGATCCGGCCGCTGGCGACGGAGACGAACTTGTCCCACGGCTCGGCGTGGATACCGCGGGTGGTGCCGGGGCGCGTGTTGAACGAGACGTTGTTCTGCACCGGGGCGAAGTCGCCCAGGCCCAGCTCCGCCATCTTCTCCCGTTGCCAGTTCTCCTTGAACCAGCCGCGTGCGTCGGCATGGACCGGCAGCTCCAGCAGGATCAGGCCGTCGATGGCGGTGGTCGAGGACCGGAGGCCGGGTGCCACGGTCACTGACCCTTCGCCGCGTACGCCGCCTCGGTGGCGTCCTTGGCCGGCCGCCAGAACTCCTCGTGCTCCCGGTACCAGTCGATGGTGTCCGCCAGTCCCGCCTCGAAGTCCCCGAACCGTGGCCGCCAGCCGAGTTCCTCCCGCAGGCGGGTCGCGTCGATGGCGTAGCGCCGGTCGTGGCCGGCGCGGTCGGCGACGAGAACCAGGTCGTCGTCGTCGTGCCCCATCAGCCGCAGGATCTGCGCGAGCACCTCCCGGTTGCTGCGCTCGTTGTCGGCGCCGATCAGGTAGGTCTCTCCGACGGTGCCGCGATCCAGCACGGCCAGCACGCCGGAGGAGTGGTCGTCGGCGTGGATCCAGTCCCGCACGTGCCGCCCGTCGCCGTACAGGCGCGCCCGGGACCCCGAGAGCAGGTTGGTGATCTGGCGGGGGATGAACTTCTCCACGTGCTGCCACGGCCCGTAGTTGTTCGAGCAGTTGCTGATCGTCGCGGCGATGCCGAACGAGCGCACCCAGGCCCGCACCAGCAGGTCGGAACTCGCCTTCGTCGACGAGTAGGGGCTCGACGGGTTGTACGGCGTGGACTCGGTGAACCGCACCGGGTCCTCCAGTTCCAGATCCCCGAACACCTCGTCCGTCGAGATGTGGTGGAACCGGGTCTCGTGCCGGCGTACCGCCTCCAGCAGCGTGAAGGTGCCGATGACGTTCGTCTGCACGAACGGAGCGGGAGAAGCCAGCGAGTTGTCGTTGTGCGTCTCGGCCGCGAAGTGCACCACCGCGTCGTGCTGCCCGACGAGGGCGTCGACCGTGCCGGCGTCGGTGATGTCGCCACGGACCACCCGGACCCGCGCCGAATCGAGTGCGCTGAGCGCGTCCTCACTGGCGGCATAGGTGAAGCTGTCGAGGACGGTGACGGCGTCGTCGGTGTGGGCGAGGACATGACGGACGAAGTTCGAACCGATGAAACCGGCTCCCCCCGTCACCAGCAACTGGCGCATGGTCCATAACTTAGTAGAGTTGGCGATCAATGGGCGCAGACCGCCGTGGGGACGGCGGGTCGGACTGGGGAGCAGGCGCCCGCAGGAACAGGGGGAGGGTGCATGCGGGGGATCCTTCTCGCCGGGGGCACGGGGTCGCGGTTGCACCCCATCACACTGGGGACGTCGAAGCAGCTTGTGCCCGTCTACGACAAGCCGATGGTCTACTACCCGCTGTCCACGCTGATGCTGGCCGGCATCCAGGACATCCTGGTGGTCACGACCCCGCACGACGCCGAGCAGTTCCACCGGCTCCTCGGCGACGGGTCCCGGTTCGGGGTGGACTTCACCTACGTGACGCAGCCGAGCCCCGACGGGCTCGCCCAGGCCTTCGTCCTCGGCGCGGACCACATCGGGTCCGACGCGGTGGCGCTCGTCCTCGGCGACAACATCTTCTACGGCCCCCGGATGGGCCGGCAACTGCGGCGCTTCGCCGACGTCGACGGCGCCGCCGTCTTCGGCTACTGGGTGGCCGACCCGGCCGCCTACGGCGTGATCGAGTTCGATGCCGACGGCCGCGCGGTCTCCCTCGAGGAGAAGCCGGCGCAGCCGAAGAGCAACTACGCGGTGCCCGGCCTGTACTTCTACGACAACGACGTCGTCGAGATCGCCCGCGGGCTGCGGCCCTCGCCGCGGGGCGAGCTGGAGATCACCGACGTCAACCTCACCTACCTGCAGGCCGGCAAGCTCCAGGTCGAGATCCTGCCCCGCGGCACCGCGTGGCTGGACACCGGGACCTTCGACTCGCTGCTGGACGCCTCTGACTTCATCCGCACGGTGGAGAAACGGCAGGGCCTCTCGATCGGCTGCCCCGAGGAGATCGCCTGGCGGCGCGGCTTCATCGACGACGACGGGCTGCGCGAGCGCGCGGAGCCCCTGGTCAAGAGCGGCTACGGCCGCTATCTGCTGAACCTGCTCGAGACGCGATGAGGCAGCCGAGCGCGGGCACGCCCACCGGACCGTCCGGTCCCCGCCGTCGGACGGTGCTCGGCGCCGGTGCCGGTGCCGGGGTGGGCATCGCGGCGCTGCTCGCCGGCTGTGCGCCGGCCGGTGCTCCCGTCTCCCGCCGCCGGACCCCGCCCTACACGATCGACGACCTGCTGGCCGAGGACACCTTCTTCATCGCCCACCGGGGCTCCGGCGACAACTGGCCCGAGCACACGATGGAGGCGTACCGGGCGGCCACCGCGGCGGGCGCGATGGCGCTGGAGGTGTCGGTCCACGCGACGAAGGACGGCGTTCTCGTCTGCCACCACGACGGCAACACGAAACGGATGACCGGCGTCGACCGTGAGATCGCGGACACGACCTGGGCCCAGCTGAGCGCGCTGCGCGTCAACGCCCGCCGATGGCTCGGCCCGAGCACCCAGCTCGCGCCCATCCCGCGGCTGAGCGACGTCCTGGCCGCCTTCGCCGACACACACGTCCTCTTCGTCGAGGACAAGACCGGCACGCACGACACCGAGGTGCTCGACGCGCTCCTCGCCCACCGCGACGCCACGCAGCGCATCGTGTGGAAGCAGCACGTCGGCGGCCCGAACCTGAAGGCCGCCACCGACCGGGGGCTGCGCACCTGGGGGTACTTCACCACGCACGAGCTCGACGTCTTCGACCAGAACAAGGACCGGTTCGACCTGCTCGGCCTGATTCGGGAGGCCGACGACAACGCCTTCCGCCGGTTCGTGGCCACCGGGAAGCCGGTGATCTGCTGGGAGGTCCACCGCCGCTCGGACCTCACCCGCCTGCAGGGCCTCGGAGTGCGCGGCATGATGTGCTCCAACTTCCCGTACGTCACGAGCCCCGACGCCGCGGTGACACGCGACCAGTTCGCCTCCGGTCGCCGCTCGCCCGGTGACCTGCCGTACCTGATCGGTGGGGACTGGGTCACCCAGCCGCAGTGGCTGGGGGAGGACGCAGCGCTGCGGATGGCGCACACCACCAACACGAGCTACGTGCTCGGCTCGCTGTGCCCCGTCGACCGCGACAGCCATTCCCTGCGCTGGTCGATGCGCTGGCCGACGACGATGCCGACGAGCAACCAGCACGCGGGCATCGCCCTCGGGCAGGACACCGACGAGGTCTACCGGCCCACCCTGCCGAGCACCGTCGGCGGCTACCACGTCATCCTGCGGGCCAACGGGCAGGTCGGCATCTACCGGCGCGACCCCGGTCAGGCCGCCGGCACCCTGCTCGCCGACTTCCGCAGCCCCGCGCCGAAGGTGGGCCAGTGGGTGAGCCTGAACGTCGATGTCACGCGGACGACGCTGATCATCTACCGCGACGGCGACGACACGTGGACCGCGGGCGCGAAGGACGACACCTACCGGGGCGGCTATCTCAGCCTGTGCAAGAACTACCCCGGCACCGTCCCCGTCGACTTCAAGGGCGTGCGGATCGATTGAGTGCCCCACGGACATCCGCACCCCGGGTGCTCATCGCCCATCCCTCCCCGGACCTCTACGGCTCCGACCGGATGCTGCTGGAGGCGGTCGCCGCCTTCGAGGCGGACGGCTGGGACGTCGACGTCGTCCTGCCCGGCGACGGCCCGCTGGTGGCCGAGCTGGCGCGGTACCGCTGCCGCATCGCGTGGGCACCCATGCTCGTGCTGCGCAAGGTGTTCCTGCGGCCTTCCGGGCTGGCACAGCTGGCGGTGCAGAGCGCCCGTTCGGTGCTGCCCACGCTGCGGTTGATCGAGTCCTCGAAGCCTGACCTCGTCTACGTCAACACCCTGACCATCCCCGGGTGGCTGCTCGCCGGCCGCGTGACGGGGCGGCGCGTGCTCGCCCACGTGCACGAGGCGGAGTCCGACGTTCCGCGGCTCGTGGCGGTGGGGCTCGCGGCGCCCCTGCTCGCCGCGCACCGGGTGGTGGTCAACTCGCGGGCCACCGCGCGGGTCCTCACCGACGCCATCGCCGGACTGTGCCGGCGGATCGAGCTCGTGTACAACGGCGTGCCCGGCCCGGCCGAGCCGGATCCGCCCCGCGAGCGGCTCGACGGCCCGGTCCGGCTCGTGGTGGTCGGGCGGCTCTCGCCGCGCAAGGGCACCGACGTCGCCGTCGACGCCCTCGCCCGGCTGCGGGACCTCGGGGTGCCGGCCTCCCTGACCCTGGTCGGGTCCGTGTTCCCGGGCTACGAGTGGTACGAGGAGCAGCTGCGCAAGCAGATCCACCGGCTCGGGCTGGACGACGCGGTGACCTTCACCGGTTTCGTCGCCGACGTCGCCGCGGCGCTCGCGGACGCGGACATCGCCCTCGTCCCGTCCCGCGTGGAGCCGTTCGGCAACACCGCGATCGAGGCGCAGCTTGCGCTGCGGCCGGTGGTCGTCAGCGCGACCCAGGGCCTGGTCGAGACGGTCGACGACGGCCGGTACGGCTCGCTGGCCGCACCCGGCGACGCCGACGACCTGGCCGACCGGGTCGCCGAGCTGGTCGACGACTGGCCCGCGGCCCTCGATCGGGCGCGCCGAGCCCGGGAGCGGGCGGTGGGCGAGTTCGCGCCGGAGCAGTTCCATCGCCGACTCGTGGCCGTGGCACGCGCGGTGGCGCGGGTCTGACCGCGGCCACGAGGACGGTCATGACCGCGCGTGAGCGTGGCCCGACCGTCCTCCCGTCTCAGGGGCGTCCGAGGGCCCGGTACGTCCAGCCGGCCGCGCGCCAGGTCGCGGGGGTGAGCACGTTGCGCCCGTCCAGGATGCGTCGGGTGCGCACCAGCGCCCCGGTCGCCTCCGGGTCCAGCCCGGTGAACTGCGGCCACTCGGTCAGCAGCAGCACGGCGTCCGCGCCGGTGAGTGCGGCCGTCAGATCCTCCTCGAACTGCAGGTCCGGGAACCGGTGCTCGGCGTTGGCGAGGGCTTTCGGGTCGGTGACGACGACGTTGCCGCCCTGCAGCTGGATCTGCGCGGCGACGTTCAGGGCGGGGGAGTCCCGCACGTCGTCGCTCTCCGGCTTGAACGCGGCGCCGAGCACCGCGATCTTCTTGTTCAGGAACGAGCCGTCGCAGACCTCCCGGGCCAGCTCGACCATCCGGATCCGGCGGCGCATGTTGATCGAGTCGACCTCGCGCAGGAAGGTCAGGGCCTGGTCCGCACCCAGTTCCCCGGCCCGGGCCATGAACGCCCGGATGTCCTTGGGCAGGCAACCGCCGCCGAAGCCGAGCCCGGCGTTGAGGAACTTCCGGCCGATCCGGTCGTCCAGGCCGATCGCGTCGGCGAGCTCCGTGACGTCCGCACCGGAGGCCTCACACAGTTCCGCCATCGCGTTGATGAAGGAGATCTTCGTGGCGAGGAAGGAGTTGGCCGCGGTCTTGACCAGTTCCGCGGTCGGGTAGTCGGTGATCAGCCGGGCGGACCCACCCGCGAGCGGGGTCGCGTACACGTCGTCGAGCACCGCCGCGGTGGCGTCCCGCTGCTCGTCGTCGGGGATACCGTAGACGAGCCGGTCGGGGTGCAGGGTGTCGGTGACGGCGTGCCCCTCGCGCAGGAACTCCGGGTTCCACACCAGCCGTGCGTCGGGGTTGGTGCGGTGCAGCTGCTCGGCGAGGCGCCGTGCGGTGCCGACCGGCACCGTGGACTTGCCGATGATGAGATCGCCGGGGGCCAGGTGCTCGGCGGCGGAGGCGAACGCGGCATCGACGAACCGCAGGTCCGCGGCGTTCTCCCCGCGCCGCTGCGGGGTGCCGACGCACACGAAGTGCGCGCGGGCCCCGGCGATCTGCGCGAGGTCGGTGGTGAACCGCAGACTGCCCGCGTGCCCGCCCTCCCCGGCCCGGTCACCGGCGCCTTCACCGGAACCACGCGCCTGGATGTCGGCGAGCAGCTCGTTCAGCCCCGGCTCGTAGAAGGGCGCCGCCGCGGACTGCAGCGCGGCGATCTTGCCCGCGTCGACGTCGACCCCCACCACGTCATGGCCGAGCGCGGCCATGCACGCGGCATGCACCGCTCCGAGGTAGCCGCACCCGATCACCGAGATTCTCACGCCATCAGCCTTTCGCCCCACGACCCTGCCGCGGTCAGCATATGGGGTGCCGGGGCCAGGGCCCGAACGCGGGTCGACGACGAGGTGACCCGCAGGTCAACGCGGAGGTGCGCCCCCGGCCGGGCGCGCGGCCAGGGCCGGTGTCCGACGGCGGCGTCGCGCGGTCCCGGCCGTCCAGGCCCAGGCGCCGGCCACGACCACCGCGACGCCGAGCGCGGACCCGAGCGTGTTGGCCGCCACGTCGGCGAGGGAGGCGACGCGGGTGGGCAGGAACAGCGCCTGCGCCGTCTCGATCGCCCCGGAGGCGACGGCGCCGATCGCGACACCCCACCAGCGGGCCAGCGGGGGCAGCACGAGGGCGAGGAACAGCCCGGCCGGGACGAACAGGGCGATGTTGGCCAGCCACTCCACCGCGCCGTACTCGGCCCAGGACCAGCCGGCGGCGCGCAGCCGGGCCAGCAGGGCGAGCAGCGAGGCGTCGATGCCAGCGTCGGCACGCTCGGGCCGAAGGGTGAGGAAGGCCAGCGTGCCGCCGTACGCGATCGCCAGGAGCACCGCGAGGCTGTGGCGGGCCGCCCGGAGCCGGGCGCCGGCGTCGGGACGGGAAGGCATGGGCTCAGGATACTGACTCGTCCTGGGGCCGGGCGCAGCGGCCGGCGGTTCGGCCGGGGCCGCCATCCGCGACGCGGCCGCCGACTCATCCCACGCGATGGATGGCGCGCCGGCGGTGGTGCCGGTTGCGCAGTCGCAGCACGATCGAGGCGAGCACGGCGGCGGTCAGCGACCCCGCGAGGATCGCGACCTTCGCGTGGTCGTGGTGCGGGCTGGTGGTGGCGAAGCTCAGCTCCGCCACGAGTAGGGACACGGTGAAGCCGATGCCGCCGAGCACGGCGATGCCGGCGAGGTCCGGCCACCCGACCGTCGGGTCCAGCCGCGCCCGCGTGGTCCGGGTGAGCAACCACGTCGTGCCGAGGATGCCGATCGTCTTGCCCGCGATCAGGCCCACCGCGATGCCGATCGCCACCGGGTCCGTCGCCGTGGCCCGGATGCCCTCCCAGCCGCCGAGCGCGACGCCGGCGGAGAAGAACGCGAAGACCGGCACGGCGACGCCCGTGGAGAGGGGCCGCAACCGGTGCTCGAACGTCTCGGCCAGCCCCTCCATGTCGTGGGTCTCCGGGGTTCGTGTCCGCACCCGCACCGGCACGGTCAGGCCGAGCAGCACCCCGGCGATCGTGGCGTGGACGCCGGAGGCGTGCACGAGCCACCAGGTGACCAGGGCCAGGGGGAGCAGGAGGAGCGTCGCGGCGCCCGGCCGGAGCCGGAAGAGGCGCTCACGGCGTTGGGCGATGACGGCGAAGAGCAGCAGCGGCGCGAGGGCGGCCAGCAGGTAGAGCGGCTGGAGGTCCGCGGTGTAGACGAGCGCGATGATGACGATGGCGATCAGGTCGTCGACGACGGCGAGCGTGAGCAGGAACGTACGCAGCGCCGACGGCAGGTGCGAGCCGATCACGGCGAGGACCGCGAGCGCGAACGCGATGTCGGTGGCCGTTGGGACCGCCCAGCCGCGCAGTGCCTCCGGACCGGAGGAGGCGGTGACGAGGACGTAGATCAGGGCGGGGACGGCGACGCCGCCGAACGCCGCAGCGACCGGGACGATCGCGCGGGACATGTCCCGCAGGTCGCCGACGACGAATTCCTTCTTCAGTTCGAGTCCGACGAGGAAGAAGAAGAGGGCGAGCAGGCCGTCCGCGGCCCAAGCGCCGACGGTCAGGTCGAGGTGGAGGACGCCGAGGGACAGGTGGGTGTCACGCAACGTCGTGTAGCCGGCGGCCCAGGGGGAGTTGGCCCAGAGCACGGCGAGTGCCGTGGCGGCGAGCAGCAGCATCCCGCCGACGGTCTCCCGGCGGAGGATCTCGCCGATGCGGCGGTCCTCGCGGCGGCTTCCTCGGCCGAGGATCGTCCGCTTGGCGGCTTCCGACACGCGGGCGGCGGGCGAGGGGGCAGCATCGGGGGCGGGGGTGGAATCAGGGGTGTGGTCGGTCACGGGCGGCTCCGGGGTCGTGCGCCGCGAGGCGCGCAGGACAGGACGACGCCGACCAGACTTCCCGGCACACCTGCCTACGAGACTACCGGACGACCCGTCGTCGAGCGGACCACGAGGCGGGGTTCGACGACGCCGCGGGACTCCCGGGCCCCGGCGTCGAGCTCGCCGAGCAGCGCCCCGATGCAGCGCCGGCCCAGTTCCTCGAAGTCCTGGCGCACCGTGGTCAGCGGTGGGAAGAAGTAGGCGGACTCGGGCTGGTCGTCGTAGCCGACCACGCTGAGGTCCTCCGGCACGCGCAGTCCGGCCTCCTGGATGCCGCGGAGCAGCCCCAGGGCCATCTGGTCGTTGCCCACCAGCATCGCGGTGGCCGTCCGGCCGGCGGCCAGCTCCCGGCCCACTTCGTAACCGCGGGCCGCGGTCCAGTCGCCCTCGACGAGCAGGTCGGCGGTCAGTCCGGCCTGCTCGAGGGTCTCCCGCCAGCCCGCGACCCGTTCGGCGGCGTCGTACCAGTCCAGGGGTCCGGCGAGGTGCCCGATGCTCGTGTGGCCGAGCTCGAGCAGGTGCCGGACCGCGAGGCGGGCGCCGAGGCGCTGGTCCACGCCGGCGCCGGCCAGGGGCCGCAGCGGGTCCGAGGTCGCCGCGACGACGGGGAAGCCGGGGGCCACCCGGTCCAGTTCCTCGAGCAGCCCGGGGTGGGGGACGACGACGACGAGTCCGTCCACGCCGTGGTCACCGAAATGGTCGACGGCGTCCCGGACCGCCTGGGGGGTCACCGTGCGCAGGGTGACGATGCTGACGAAGTAGCCGACGTCGCGGGCGGCCTGCTCGAGGCCGAGCAGCGTCCGGGCCGGCCCGTACTGCGCCAGCTCCGAGGCGAGAACCCCGATCGTCCGGGACCGGCGGGTGACGAGGCTGCGGGCGGCAGGGTTGGGCCGGTACCCGAGTTCGGCGATCGCGGCCTCGACCCGTTCGCGGGCGCCCGCGCTGACGTTCGGGTGCTGGTTGAGGACCCGGGACACGGTCTGGTACGAGACGCCGGCGATCCTCGCGACGTCCTTCATCACCGGGGCGCGGCGTGAGGCGGGTTGGATGCTCATGGATCCTCTCTCCTTCGTGCCTACGGTATGTCGGTGCTTCCGGCCGGGGACAGCACGCCGCTCGGCGGGCGCCACCGTCGGCGTCGAGGCTCGGGACCGGCGGGCGACGGCGGCCCGTCGCTCGACGGAGCCGACCGGGCACGACCGGTGGGAGAGACCGCGCTCAGTGTGAACGCTCACAGCGTGAAACGTCAAGCATCGCGACACGGGTTGCGAACGTTCACAAAGTGTCTTGACTCACACCGGGGCCACCCCTACTGTGGTGCCGTTGTGAACGTTCTCACCGCCGGCAGCGCTGCCGCGGAACTGGTGAGGCGGGAGCTGCCACGAGGGGCACGGCCGGCGGCCGGGCGCCGACGGCAGGGGCCGCCGAACCGGACCGGCAAGGGCGCTAGTCCCACAGCACCAGTTCGCAGGCATTCGTCCTGCGGGAGGAGACCATCGTGAAGTTCAAGAAGTCCTGGGGCGTCCTCGCCCTCGTCCTGGCCGTGCTCGTGGCCCTGACCGGTTGCGGCGCCCGGGGCAGCGCCGCCGGTTCCGACAGCAGCGGCAGCGCCGCGGCGAGCGATTCCCTGGTCGGCATCTCGATGCCCACCCAGACGTCCGAGCGGTGGATCGCCGACGGCAACAACGTGCAGGACTCGCTCAAGAAGCTCGGTTACAAGACCGACCTGCAGTACGCCAACGACGACATCCCCACCCAGGTGTCGCAGATCGAGAACATGCTGACCAAGGGCGCCAAGGCGCTCATCATCGCGGCGATCGACGGCACCACGCTGACCGACGTGCTCGACAAGGCGAAGCAGCAGAACGTGAAGGTCATCGCGTACGACCGCCTCATCAACGGCTCGCCGAACGTCGACTACTACACGACCTTCGACAACTACCAGGTGGGCGTGCAGCAGGCCACCTCGCTGCTGACCGGCCTCGGCCTCGTCGACGCGAGCGGGAAGAAGGTCGACGGCAAGGGCCCATTCAACATCGAACTGTTCGCCGGCAGCCCCGACGACAACAACGCCAGCTTCTTCTGGAACGGCGCGATGGACACCCTGAAGCCGTACCTGGACGCCGGCACCCTGAAGGTGCCCAGCGGTCAGAAGAACTTCAACCAGGCCGCGATCCTGCGGTGGCAGGCCTCCGTCGCCCAGAAGCGCATGGAGGACATCATCTCCAGCGCCTACAGCTCCGGCAAGAAGCTCGACGGCGTGCTCTCGCCCTACGACGGCCTGTCGATCGGCATCATCTCCGCGCTGACCGGCGCCGGCGGCTACAGCGCCAGCAAGCTGCCCGTCGTCACCGGCCAGGACGCCGAGAAGGCCTCGGTCAAGTCGATCGTCTCGGGCCAGCAGTACTCGACGATCTTCAAGGACACCCGCAAGCTCGGTGCCCAGGCCGTCACCATGGTCGACGACCTGCTCAAGGGCAAGCAGCCCGAGGTGAACGACACCAAGAGCTACAACAACAAGGTCAAGGTCGTCCCGGCCTTCCTGCTGAAGTCGGTCGTCATCACGAAGGACAACTACCAGAAGGAACTCGTGGACTCCGGCTACTACACGGCGTCGGACCTCAAGTAACACCCGAGGGTGGGGGCCGCCGACCGGCGGCCCCCACCTGCTCGACCATTTCCCGGTAGTGCCAGGAGGCAGCGGTCACGATGTCGACCCCCATTCTCTCGATGCGCAGCATCACCAAGACCTTCCCCGGCGTCAAGGCGCTCTCGGACGTCAGCCTCGACGTCGAGCGCGGCGAGGTCCACGCCATCTGCGGCGAGAACGGCGCCGGGAAGTCCACCCTCATGAAGGTGCTCTCCGGTGTGTACCCCCACGGTTCCTTCGACGGCGACATCCTGTTCGAGGGCGAGCCGTGCCGGTTCTCCGGCATCTCCGACAGCGAGAAGCGCGGCATCGTGATCATCCACCAGGAGCTCGCGCTCAGCCCCTTCCTCTCCATCGCCGAGAACATCTACCTGGGCAACGAACAGGCGAGGCGCGGCTGGGTGGACTGGCAGAAGACCAACCTCGAGGCGGCCAAGCTGCTGGCGCGCGTCGGCCTGGACGAGAACCCGGCCACCCCGGTCCAGCACATCAGCGTCGGCAAGCAGCAGCTCGTCGAGATCGCCAAGGCCCTGTCCAAGCAGGTCAAGCTGCTGATCCTCGACGAGCCCACGGCCGCCCTGAACGACGAGGACTCGGGCCACCTGCTCGACCTGATCCTGCACCTGAAGGGGCAGGGCGTCACCAGCATCATCATCAGCCACAAGCTCAACGAGATCCGGCGGGTCGCGGACGCGGTCACGATCATCCGCGACGGCCGGACCATCGAGACCCTGCGGCTGTCCGACGGGGTCACCCAGGAGCGGATCATCCGGGGCATGGTGGGCCGCGAGCTCGAGAGCCTCTACCCCGAGCGCGACCCGCACCCGGGCGAGGAGGCGCTGCGCATCGAGGACTGGTCGGTCCGGCACCCGCAGGATCCCACCCGGATGGTCGTGCAGAACGCCTCGATCTCCGTGCGTCGCGGCGAGGTCGTGGGGCTGGCCGGGCTGATGGGCGCCGGGCGCACCGAGCTGGCGATGAGCGTCTTCGGGCGCACCTACGGGCAGGCCGTCTCGGGCCGGGTGATCAAGGACGGCAAGGAGATCGACACGTCCACCGTGGCCGGTTCGATCCGGCACGGCATCGCCTATGCGACCGAGGACCGCAAGTACTACGGCCTCAACCTCATCGAGGACATCAAGCGGAACATCTCGACCGCGGGGCTGCGCAAGCTCGCGCCGCGGGGCTGGGTGGACAGCAACCGGGAGACGCTCGTCGCGGAGGACTACCGCAAGAGCATGAACATCAAGGCTCCCTCCGTGGCCGCCGTCGTCGGCAAGCTCTCGGGCGGCAATCAGCAGAAGGTCGTGCTGAGCAAGTGGATGTTCTCCGACCCCGACGTGCTGATCCTCGACGAGCCGACCCGCGGCATCGACGTGGGAGCCAAGTACGAGATCTACTCGATCATCGCGAGGCTGGCCGGCGAGGGGAAGGCGATCATCGTCATCTCCTCCGAGCTCCCCGAGCTCCTCGGCATCTGCGACCGCATCTACACCCTCGCCGGTGGCCGGGTGACGGGCGAGGTCCCGATCGCGGAGGCCACCCAGGAGACCCTCATGCACCACATGACCCGAGAGAAGGAATAGCACCATGTCCGCCCTCCGAGATTCCCTCGGCTTCCTGGCCAGCCGCCTCCGTCAGATCGGCATCTTCATCGCGCTGATCCTGATCGTCCTGCTGTTCCAGGGGCTGACCGACGGCATCCTGCTCGAGCCGCAGAACGTCACCAACCTCGTGGTCCAGAACAGCTACATCCTGATCCTGGCCATCGGCATGGTGATGGTCATCATCGCCGGCCACATCGACCTCTCGGTCGGCTCCGTCGCCGGGTTCATCGGCGCCGTCGCCGGCGTGCTGATCGTGCAGTGGGGCTGGCCGTGGTGGGCCGCCATCATCGCGTGCCTCGTCGTCGGCGGCCTGGTCGGCGCCTGGCAGGGCTACTGGATCGCCTACGTCGGCATCCCCGCGTTCATCGTCACCCTCGCGGGCATGCTGATCTTCCGCGGGTTGACCCTGATCACCCTGCGCAACCAGCAGATCACCCCGTTCCCGGAGCAGCTGCGGGCCCTGGGCGGTGGCTTCCTGCCGGATCTCTCGGGCGGCAACTCGGTGCTCGAGTGGCTGACCGTGATCCTCGGCGTCGGCGCCACCGCGGCGTTCGTGACCCGCGAGCTGCGGCAGCGCCGCATCCGGATCCGATTCAACCTGGAGAGCGAGCCGACCTCCTGGTTCGTCGTGAAGACCGGCTTCAGCGCGCTGCTGATGCTGTTCCTGACGTTCCTGCTCGCCAGCTACCGCGGCACGCCCATCGTCCTGATCGTGCTCGGCGTGCTGATCGTCGGCTACAGCGCGGTGATGAGCAACAGCGTCTTCGGCCGCCACATCTACACCGTCGGTGGCAACCTGCACGCCGCCGAGCTCTCCGGCGTCAAGACCAAGCGCGTGACGTTCCTGCTGTTCGTCAACATGGGCGTCCTCGCCGCGCTGGCCGGCCTGATCTTCACGGCCCGCCTGAACTCGGCGCAGCCGGCCGGCGGCAACGGGTTCGAGCTCGACGCCATCGCCGCGGCCTTCATCGGCGGTGCGGCCGTGACGGGCGGCATCGGCACGGTCGCGGGCGCGATGATCGGTGGTCTGATCATGGGCGTGCTGAACAACGGCATGTCGATCCTGGGTCTGGGCACGGACTACCAGCAGCTCATCAAGGGCCTCGTCCTGCTGGTCGCCGTCGCGTTCGACATCTTCAACAAGAACCGCAGCGGAGGCGGCGGCGGCCTCGGCCGGCTGTTCGCCTTCCGGCGTGGGGGCACCGCCCCGGCGCCGGCCACCGTGACCGGTGAGACGTCGCCGAAGGAGCCGGTGACCACGGGCTCCGGAGCCACCGCCTCCTGATCCGGCCTCCGGGGCAGCCTCCGCCCCGGAACGACGACGGCCCCGGTCACCGCAGTGCGGTGACCGGGGCCGTCGTGCTTCTCGTCCAGCGGATGGGCCGGTGTCAGCCCAGCGCGCGGAAGCCGACCACCAGGGTCGCGAGGGCCAGCGTGATGGAGATGGCGACGACGAGCAGCGGCAGTGCCGGCGTCGTCGTGGGGGTTTCCGTGGGGGTCCTCGTGCCGGTGGAGCCGGATGCGTCGGGGGCCCCGGTGGCCGCGCCGGAAACGGTGTCGGCCCCGGGCGCGGTGCGGGCGGCGCGCAGCGCGCGGAAGGCCACGAACGACCACGCCCCCAGCGACCACAGGCCCGCGACGATGAGCAGGACGGCCAGCGGGGTGGGCAGCGACACGGTCAGTGCTCCCGGATCCAGCGCGCGACGGCGTCGGCCTGGTGCTGCACGGCCTTGGCGATGACCGGCTCGGCCATCTGCGCGATCCGTCCGCCGAGGAACGGGATGCCGGACGTGACGTCACCGGTGACGGTGAGCGTGCACCCGTCGCCGGTCGGCGTCAGCTGCTCGGTCCCCGTGACCTTGAGCGGGACGCTGCCGAACGAGATCACCACGTCCGAGGTGCGGCCGCCCTCCCCGGCGGGTGCGGACCAGTGCTCCTCCTGGGTGAGCAGCAGGCGGCCGCCGATGAAGGCCCTGGCCATGTCCGGGATGCGCGCGTCGTCGACGGCCCGGCTGATGGTGATGGTGAACGCGCCGGCAGGGTCGCCGTCGACGCGGAAGTCCTCGAGCGATCCGCCCGCGGCGTCGCCGGAGTACTGCGCGAACTCGCGGTCGGCGAAGGCACGGACGACGGTCTCGACGGGGGCGTCGATGGTGGCGGTCGCGGTCAGGCTCATGCGGCAGTCCTCTTCACGGCGTGGGGATGGGAGAACGGGGGCGGGCGCGCCCGGTTCGGTCTCCCATCCTAGGCGTGCGGGCCGGGCAGGCCGCCGACCGCGGCGGATTCCACCCGCAGCGGACAGCCGGCCGACGCCCCTGACCGGTGAGGCCTCCGTTGGTAGGCTGGAGACTTCCCCGGGGTCCGTGCTGGACCTCGGGTGTTCGTGCTGCCCGCGCCTGTCCGATCGGTGCGGCGACCCTGTCTCCCGAGGAGTCATCCGATGAGCCTGACCGGTCTGCGCACCGCACTGGAGGACGAGTCCGGCGTCGCCCGGCTCGCCCGCCTGTCCCGTGCCGGCGCCGACGCCCCGGAGTCGCTGGAGATCAGCGCCCCCGCCGGGCTGCGCGCCGCACTCCTGACCGAGCTGGTCACCGGGATGGGGGAGGCCGGTGCCGGACGGGACGGTGGCCGGGCTCCGGTCGCGCTCGCCGTCACCGCGACGGACCGCGAGGCCAACGACCTCGTCGACGCCCTGAGCTGCTACCTGCCCGCCGGTTCCGTCGAGGTGTTCCCCGCGTGGGAGACGCTGCCCCACGAGCGGCTGTCGCCGCGCTCGGACACCGTCGGCACCCGGCTGCACGTGCTGCGCCGGCTCGCCCACCCCGAGAAACCGGCCGGGGGAGCACCCGGGCGGGACGCCGCGGCCCTGCGGGTTGTCGTCGCCCCCGTCCGCGCCGTCGTCCAGCCCGTCGTCGCGGGCCTGGAGGACCTCGAGCCGGTCACCATCGCCGTGGGCGAGGACCATCCCTTCGACGGCCTGATCGCCGCGCTGTCCGCCGCCGCCTATGCGCGCGTGGACATGGTCACCCGGCGCGGCGAGTTCGCCGTGCGCGGCGGCATCCTCGACGTCTTCGCCCCCACCGCCGACCACCCCGTGCGGATCGAGTTCTTCGGCGACGAGGTCGAGAACATGCGGTACTTCTCGGTGGCGGACCAGCGGTCCCTTCCCGGAGAGGAACTGCAGAGCCTCTACGCCCCGCCGTGCCGCGAACTGCTGATCACCCCCGCCGTCGCGGACCGCGCCGCCGCGCTGATGCCCGCGATGCCCGGCGCCGCCGCGATGCTCGAGAAGATCGCCGCGGGCATCGCCGTCGAGGGCATGGAGTCCCTCGCCCCGGTGCTGGCCGACGGGATGGTGCCTGTCGTCGAGCACCTGCCCGACGGGTCCGTGCTCGTGCTGATCGAGCCCGAGAAGGTGCGCACCCGTGCCCACGACCTGGAGAACACGAACGCGGAGTTCCTCGCCGCGGCCTGGGCGTCCGCGGGCGACGGCGGCACCGCCCCGCTCGAGCTCGGTGACGCCGGGCGCGGACTGGAGGCCGGCGGCTTCGCCTCGCTGGCGGACACCCGCACGAACGCGCTCGACGCCGGCGTGCGGTGGTGGGCGATGTCGTCCTTCGTCCAGCCCGACGACCTCCTGCCTGACGTGGACACCCTGCGCGTGGACGCCCGGGAGCCGCACCGCTTCCAGGGCGACGTCGAGCAGATGCTCACCTTCCTCGGCGGCCGGGTCCGCGACGACTGGCGCATCGTCGTCACGACGCCCGGCCCCGGACCGGCGCAGCGCATCGCCGAGCTGCTGCACGACGCCGACATCCCCGCCGCCCGGGTCGACGACATCGGCGGCGTGCCCGAGCCCGGCATCGTCCACATCACCACCGGGGCGGCCGACGGCGGCTTCGTCGTCGAGTCGCTCAAGCTCGGGCTGCTCACGGAGGCCGACCTGCTCGGCCGCGCCAGCGCGTACGGCACCCGCGAGATGCGCAGGATGCCCGCCCGGCGGCGGCGCAACGCCGTCGACCCGCTCAGCCTCACCGCCGGGGACTCCGTCGTGCACGAGCAGCACGGCATCGGCCGCTTCGTCGAGCTGATCCAGCGCACCACCGGTGTCGGCAAGGCCCGCACCACCCGCGAATACCTCGTCATCGAGTACGCCCCGGCCAAGCGGGGTGCCCCGGGCGACCGGTTGTTCGTCCCCACCGACCAGCTCGACCAGGTGACCCGCTACGTCGGCGGCGACGCGCCCGCGCTGTCCAAGATGGGCGGCAGCGACTGGTCACGGACGAAGAACCAGGCGCGGCGCGCGGTCAAGGAGATCGCCGGCGAGCTGATCCGCCTGTACTCGGCGCGGATGGCCTCCCGCGGCCACGCGTTCGGGCAGGACACCCCGTGGCAGCGCGAGCTCGAGGAGGCGTTCCCGTACGTCGAGACGCCGGACCAGCTGACCACGATCAACGAGGTCAAGGCCGACATGGAGCGGGAGGTCCCGATGGACCGGCTGATCTCCGGCGACGTCGGCTACGGCAAGACCGAGATCGCCGTCCGCGCCGCGTTCAAGGCCGTGCAGGACGGCAAGCAGGTGGCCGTGCTCGTGCCCACCACGCTGCTCGTCCAGCAGCACTTCGAGACGTTCTCCGAGCGCTTCTCGGGCTTCCCCGTGCGGATCCGGGCCCTGTCCCGCTTCCAGACGGCCAAGGAGTCGAAGGAGACGATCGCGGGGCTGGGCGAGGGCAGCGTCGACGTCGTGATCGGCACCCACCGGCTGCTCTCCGACCAGGTCCAGTTCAAGGACCTCGGCCTGGTGATCGTCGACGAGGAGCAGCGGTTCGGCGTCGAGCACAAGGAGCAGCTGAAGAAGCTGCGCACCAACGTGGACGTCCTCGCGATGAGCGCCACCCCGATCCCGCGCACCCTGGAGATGGCGGTCACCGGCATCCGGGAGATGTCGACCCTGGCCACCCCGCCGGAGGAGCGCCACCCGGTGCTGACCTACGTCGGGCCGTACACGGACCAGCAGGTCACCGCCGCGATCCGGCGCGAGCTGATGCGCGAGGGCCAGGTGTTCTTCGTGCACAACCGGGTCTCCTCGATCGAGCGGACCGCCGCGCACCTGCAGCAGCTGGTCCCGGAGGCGCGGATCGCCGTCGCCCACGGGCAGATGAGCGAGTCGAAGCTCGAGCAGATCATCGTCGACTTCTGGGAGCGGCGGTTCGACGTGCTGATCTGCACGACGATCATCGAGACGGGTCTGGACATCGCCAACGCGAACACCCTGATCATCGACCGGGCCGACTCCTACGGGCTGTCCCAGCTGCACCAGCTGCGCGGACGTGTGGGACGTGGCCGGGAACGGGCGTACGCGTACTTCCTGTTCCCGTCCGAGAAGCCGCTCGGGGAGGTCGCGCTCGAACGGCTCAAGGCCGTCGCCCAGCACAACGAGCTCGGCGCCGGCATGCAGCTGGCGATGAAGGACCTCGAGATTCGCGGTGCCGGCAACCTGCTCGGCGGTGAGCAGTCCGGCCACATCGCCGGCGTCGGTTTCGACCTCTACCTGCGGCTCGTGGGGGAGGCCGTCTCCGACTTCCGGGGCGAGAAGGACGAGTCGCCCGCGGAGATGAAGATCGAGCTGCCGGTCAACGCGCACCTGCCCGAGGAGTACGTGCCGGGGGAGCGGCTGCGGTTGGAGGCCTACCGCAAGCTGGCCGCCGCCTACACGGACGAGGCCATCGACGAGGTCCGCATCGAGCTGACCGACCGGTACGGCGAGCCGCCGGCCGAGGTGGAGAACCTGCTGGCCGTCGCCCGGTTCCGGATCGCGGCCCGCGCCGCCGGGCTGAGCGAGGTGATCGCCCAGGGCGCCATGGTCCGCTTCGGCCCGATCGCCGACCTGCCCGAGTCCCGCCAGATGCGCCTGACCCGCATGTACCCCGGGACCCTGGTCAAGCCGGCGCTGAACGCGGTGCTGATCCCGCGGCCGAAGTCGGCGCCGATCGGCGGCATCGACCTGACCGACGAGGCCATCCTGACGTGGGCGCGCGGCGTCATCGACAGCGTGTTCGCGCCCGAGCCCGCCGTCGCCGGCTGACGCCCGACGACGCTGATACGCAGCAGGACCCCGGCCGGGTGGCCGGGGTCCTGCTGTCTGTCGCTCGGGCGGCGGCGCTCAGCGGCCGGCGTGCTCCTTGCGGGTGGGCCGGGAGAAGCCGATGAAGTAGGCGAGGGACGCGATGAGGATCGCGGCCGGCATCGCCCACCAGGTGGCGGGATTGTTGTGGTCGACGAAGCTCATCAGGTAGATGCCGACGAGGAAGACGACGAACAACACGACGAAGGTCACGATGTTCTGGACGAAGCGACCCTCGCCGGAGTGCTGGCGGTGCGGGTTGTCGTCCATCGGTTCGCGCCGCTCCTCCCAGTCGTCGCGGGGCGCCCGACCTGTCGCTGACGTGCTCATGCTTCCTCCGGTGGTTCGCGATCGATGACTGCCCCCATCGTACCCACCGCCGCGCGCGGATACCGGTCGCGTCAGTACCCGCTGCCGGTCCCGCCGGTGACGATGGCGATGCCCGAGCTGGCGCCGATGCGGGAGGCGCCTGCCGTGATCATGGCCAGGGCGTCCTCCCGGGTGCGGACCCCGCCGGAGGCCTTGACGCCGAGCTGTTCGCCCACGACGCGGCGCATCAGCGCGATGTCCTCGACGGTCGCGCCGCCGCCGCCGAACCCGGTGGAGGTCTTGACGAAGTCGGCGCCGGCGTCGACGGCGCAGCGGCACGCGAACTCCTTCTGCTCGTCGGTGAGCATCGACGTCTCGATGATGACCTTGAGCGTGGCCTGGCTGACGTGCACCGCCTCCGCGACCGCGGCGATGTCGACGACGACGGCGTTGCGGTCCATCGCGATCACGGACGGGATGGTGATGACCATGTCGACCTCGTCGGCGCCGTCCAGGCACGCGCCGCGGGCCTCGTAGACCTTGACGTCGGTGGGGGTGGACCCGAACGGGAACGCCGCGACCGAGCAGGTGAGCACCGCGGTGCCGCGCAGGGCCTGACGGGCGGTGGAGACCCACAGCGGGTTGACGCACACCGACCGGAACCCGTGGTCGACGGCCTCCCGGCACAGCGTGAGGACCTCCTCGCGCGAGGTGTTCGGCTTGAGCAGGGTGTGGTCGATGTAGCCAGCGAGCTCGGCCGCGGTCAGGGACGTCGCGTCCACGCTGTTCGAGGGCATCGGGGGCCTTTCGTCGGGAGTCGGATCCATGCTCGCACACCGGCAGCGGGCGCCGTCCCGCGCCGTACCCCGCAAGTCGGCGGCGCCGGCGGCCGGGGCGCGGGCTCAGTCCTGGCGGGGGGAGAGGTCGAGCAGCTCGCGCAGGTCGGCGGCGATCGCGTCCAGGGACGCGTCCGCGCGTGCCGTCGCCGCGGGCAGCTCGGCCCGGGACGCCGCAGGGACGACGACCTCGAGGTAGCACTTGAGCTTCGGCTCGGTGCCGGACGGGCGCACGATCACCCGGTTGCCCGCCTCGGTCACCCAGTAGAGGCCCTCGGTGGGGGGCAGGGCGGCGAGGCCGGGAACGGACTCATCGGCGGCGAGGTCGACGGCGACGACGACGGCGGACCCGTCGAACGTCGTCGGGCCGCCCTCCCGCACGCGGTGCATCATGGCGTCCAGCAGCCCGAGGTCGGAGACGCGGACGGAGAGCTGCCGGGTGCGGTGCACGCCGTGCAGCAGGAACAGCTCGTCGAGGACGTCGATCAGGGTGCGGCCCTCGGCCTTCGCGTCGGCGGCCAGTTCCGCGGCGAGCAGGCCGGCGCTGATGCCGTCCTTGTCCCGCACCGCGGCCGGGTCCACGCAGTAGCCGAGCGCCTCCTCGTACCCGAAGGAGAGCCCCGGCGTGCGGGTGATCCACTTGAAGCCGGTGAGGGTGACCCGGTGCTCGACGCCGGCGGCCCGGGCGATGCGCGACAGCAGCCGGGAGGAGACGATCGAGTTGGCGAACACGAGCCGGCCGGTGCCGGCCGGGACGGGGCCGTCCTCGGTGGCCCGGCGCTCGCGGTCGAGCACGTGGGCTCCGAGCAGCGCCCCGGTCTCGTCGCCGGTCAGCACCCGGTAGTCGCCGTCGTGCCGCACGGCGAGGGCCACGCGGTCCGCATCGGGATCGTTGGCGATGACCAGGTCGGCGTCCCGTTCCCGGGCGGCGGCGAGGGCCAGGTCCAGCGCGCCGGGCTCCTCCGGGTTGGGGAAGGCGACGGTGGGGAAGTCCGGGTCCGGCTCGGCCTGCTCGGCCACCACGTGCACGTCGGTGAAGCCCGCGTCGGTCAGTACGCGGCGCATCGTCGCGCCGCCGACGCCGTGCATCGGGGTCAGCACGACGCGCAGGTCCCGCGCCTCGAACACCTCCGGGAGCAGCAGCGTCGTGACGTCGGCGCGGTACTCGTCGGCGATCGAGGCGTCGAGGACCCTCCAGCCGTCGGCGGCCAGCGGCACCGCGGCCGGGTCGACGGGGTCGACGGCACGGATCCGTTCGGCGATCGCCGCGTCGACAGGGCTGACGATCTGGGCGCCGCGGCCGTCGTCGTCGCTGGCCCGGCCGCCCAGGTACACCTTGTAGCCGTTGTCCTGCGGCGGGTTGTGGCTCGCGGTGACCATCACCCCCGCCTCGGCGTCCAGCCGGCGGACCGCCCGGGCGAGCACGGGGGTCGGCAGGGCCGCCGGCATCAGCAGCGCCTCGACACCGGCCGCCGTGAACACGGCCGCGGTGTCGGCGGCGAACACGTCGGAGTGGTGGCGCGCGTCGAAGCCGATCACCGCGCGCGGGGTGTACGCGCCGGCGGCGACGTCGAGCAGGTACCGCGCGAGGCCGGCGGCCGCCTGGCGGACCACGAGCCGATTCATCCGAGCCGGTCCGGCACCGAGCGCGGCCCGCAGGCCGGCCGTGCCGAACGTCAGCGGACCGGCGAACTGGTCGGCGATCCGCTCCCGCGCGGCCTCGTCCCCGGCCGCGGCCGCGTCGACGTCGGCGAGCAGCTCGTCCCGGGTCCGCGGGTCCGGATCGGCGTCCGCCCAGGCCCGGGCGGCCGCGAGAAGACCGTCGGGTGCGCCCGCGGCTTCGCCCGTGGGGGACGCGGCGTCGGGCGTGGGGGAGGGAGACGGGGACGACGACGTCCGCTGCTGGCTCATACGTGTTCCTCGGGTGGGTGCGGCGGTGTCGGGGGGGAGGGCGACGCCGTCGGTCAGAGCCGGCGGACGATGCCGGCGAGCAGCGCGCTGATCCGGGGGCCGGCGTCCTGCCCGGCCTGCAGCACCTCGGCGTGACTGAGCGGTTCGTCGCTGATGCCGGCGCCGAGATTGGTCACCAGCGAGATGCCGAACACCTCCATGCCGGCGTGCCGGGCGGCGATGGCCTCGAGCGCGGTGGACATGCCGACCAGGTCGGCACCGAGCACGCGCGCCATCCGCACCTCGGCCGGGGTCTCGTAGTGCGGGCCGGGGAACTGGGCGTAGACGCCCTCGGTCAGCTCCGGGTCCACCTCGCGGGCGAGGTCCCGGATCCGCGGGGAGTACAGGTCGGTCAGGTCGACGAACGTCGCCCCCTCGAGCGGCGACGCGCCGGTCAGGTTGAGGTGGTCGGCGATCAGCACGGGCGAGCCGGGGCCCACCTCCGGGCGCAGGCCGCCGCAGCCGTTGGTCAGGATCATCGTGCTCGCGCCGGCCGCGGCCGCGGTACGCACCCCGTGGGCGACGGCGCGGACGCCGCGGCCCTCGTAGTAGTGGGTGCGGGCGCCGAGGACGAGGACGTGGCGGCCGGTCTCGGTGCGCACGGAGCGGATGGTGCCGACGTGGCCGGCGACGGCGGGCTTCGCGAACCCGGGCACGTCGGTGGCGTCCAGCTCGGCCACGGTCTGCCCGATCAGCTCGGCGGCGCCTCCCCAGCCGGAGCCGAGCACCAGGCCGATGTCGTGCCGCTCGACGCCGGTGCGCTCGGCGATGACGTCGGCCGCGGACGCGGCCAGGGCGAAGGGATCGTCGGTCGTGGGGGTGCTCACCCGTCCGACCCTACCGGCTGCCACGGATGAGGTTGCTCACGCTCGGCGCCGGTTCCCGCACGTCGGCGGCGCCTCGCTGGGCGGAGGCTTTGCCCTGGCCCGAGCCGATGGACGACAATGGGCGCCGTGAAGAATCAGCTGGACTACTCGTCGTTGCGTCTCGGGATCATCGGCGGCGGCCCGGGCGGCTACGAAGCCGCCATGGTCGCCTCCTCGCTGGGGGCCGAGGTGACCATCGTGGAGTCGCAGGACGTCGGCGGCAGCGCGGTGCTCACCGACGTCGTCCCGTCCAAGACGCTGATCGCCACCGCCGACGCCATGACGGCCGCCGCCGACGCGGACGCGCTCGGCATCAAGTTCGCCTCCGCGGGCGGCGCCACCGGCGACACCCCCGGGCTGGACACGACGACGCCGGCGCCGGCCATGTGGGCCGACCTGGCCGGCGTCAACCAGCGGCTGCTCAAGCTCGCCCGGGACCAGTCCAACGACATCCACGCCACCCTGGAGCGCAAGGGTGTGCGGATCGTCTGCGGACGGGGCCGGCTGCTGCCCGATCACACCATCGAGGCCACCACCGACGCCGGCACCGAGCTGATCGAGGTGGACGCCGTCCTGCTGGCCGTCGGCGCGAGCCCGCGGGAGCTGCCGTCCGCCACGCCGGACGGCGAGCGGATCCTGAACTGGAAGCAGGTCTACAACCTCGACGCGCTGCCCGAGCACCTGATCGTCGTCGGCTCCGGCGTCACGGGCGCCGAGTTCGCGTCCGCGTTCGTGGGCCTCGGCGCGGAGGTCACGCTGATCTCCTCCCGCGACCGGGTGCTGCCGGGGGAGGACCCCGATGCCGCCGCCGTGCTGGAGGACGTGCTGCAGAAGCGCGGGCTGAACCTGCTGGCCCGCTCCCGGGCCACCGCCGTCGAGCGCACGGAGAACGGCGTCCTCGTCACGCTGGCGGACGGCAGCACGGTCGAGGGCTCGCACTGCCTGCTCGCCGTGGGCGCCGTGCCGAACACGGCGGATCTCGGGCTCGACGACGCCGGGGTGGCGCTCACCGAGTCCGGGCACATCGTCGTCGACGGCGTCTCCCGAACGACGGCCTTCAACGTCTATGCGGCGGGGGACTGCACGGGCGTGATGCCGCTGGCCTCGGTCGCCGCGATGCAGGGCCGCATCGCCGTCGCGCATCTGCTGGGCGACGCGGTCAAGCCGCTGCGGATCAAGCAGGTCTCGTCCAACATCTTCACCTCCCCGGAGATCGCCACGGTCGGCGTCACCGAGGCGGACGTCGAGTCGGGCCAGTACCAGGCGGACGTCTTCACCCTGTCCCTGAACTCGAACGCGCGGGCCAAGATGATGCACGTCAAGGACGGCTTCGTGAAGGTGTTCGCACGGCAGGGCTCCGGCACGGTGATCGGCGGCGTCGTCGTCGGACCCCGCGCCTCCGAGCTGATCTACCCGCTGGCCATCGCCGTCAGTCAGAAGCTCAACGTGGACGACATCGCCTCCACCTTCACCGTCTACCCCTCGCTGTCGGGCTCGATCGCCGAGGCGGCCCGCCGCCTGCACGTCCACCAGTAGGACCCGGGGGACCACCCCCACACGACGCCAGCTCGTCAATAGATGTCGCATCCACCCCGGAATCGGGGCCGGATGGAGCATCTATTGACGAGCTGGCGTTCGTCGTCAGGGAGGTGCTCGTTACGGGGAGGTGGTCTCCACCGCGACGGTCGCGGCCTCGTCCTCGAGGGTGTCGAGGTCGCGATGGCGGGTCTCCCGGGTGAACCAGAGGGCGATGAACGTCAGGACGCCCATGAACGCCAGGTACGCGCCAACCCAGCCGACGCCGACGCTCTGCACCAGCGCATCCGCGACGAACGGGGTGATCGCCGCGCCCAGGATGGAGGCCACGTTGTACGCGATGCCGGAGCCGGTGTACCGGGTGTTCGTCGGGAACAGCTCGGGCAGCACGGCGGACATCGGGCCGAAGGTCAGGCCCATCAGCGCCATCCCGATGCACAGGAACAGCAGCATCAGGCCCATGTTGGCGTTCGCGCCGGTGCCCATCACGTCGCGGCTGAGGAACAGGCTGAAGCAGAAGCCGAAGACGATGATCAGACCGGTGATCACCAGCAGGGTGGGCCGGCGGCCGTACCGGTCGGCGAGCCAGCCGGAGATCGGCACGAATGCGGCGAAGAAGAGGATGGCGACCAGCTGCAGGACCAGGAAGTCGCGGTAGCCGATCCCGAGCTTGCCCTGGGCGGTGGGGCCGATGGCGTAGGAGAGGATCCACGTGGTCATCAGGTAGAACACGCCGTAGGTGGCGAGCATGATGAACGTGCCCTGGACGACCTGCACCCAATTGCGCCGGAAGACCTCGCCGAGCGGGGCCTTGACCTTTTCCCCGCGGGCGACGGCGCGGGCGAAGACCGGGGTCTCCTCGAGCTTGATCCGCACGTAGAGGCCGATGGCGACGATGATGATCGAGAGCAGGAACGGCAGGCGCCAGCCCCAGGTGAGGAACGGGCCGTCGAACAGCGGCTTGGTGGAGTCGTGCCCGAAGACCAGGGTCAGCACCAGGAACAGGCCGTTGGCGAAGAAGAAGCCGATCGGGGCGCCGAGCTGGGGCCACATCGCCGCCCACGCGCGCTTGCCCTTCGCGGCGGTCTCGGTGGCCAGCAGGGCCGCGCCGGACCACTCGCCGCCCAGACCCAGACCCTGGGCGAAGCGCATGATGGCGAGCAGGGCGGGCGCGAACACGCCGATCTGCTGGTAGGTCGGCAGCAGGCCGATGAGGAACGTGGCGATGCCCATGGTCAGCAGCGACCCGAGCAGGGTGGCCTTGCGGCCGACGCGGTCGCCGAAGTGGCCGAACAGGACGGAACCGATCGGGCGGGCCACGAAGGCGACGCCGAAGGTGGCGAGGGATGCGAGGACGGCGGCACCGTCGTTGCCCTTCGGGAAGAAGAGCAGCGGGAAGACCGAGATCGCCGCGGTGGCGTAGACGTAGAAGTCGTAGAACTCGATCGAGGTGCCGACCAGGCTCGCCACGATGATGCGGCGGCGGGGGACGGTGGGGGTCGCGGCGCCGTCGGTGGCGGCGGCGTCCGCGGGGCCCGGATGTGATGTGGACACGGGTGCTCCTTGTGCGAGTGAGACGCAGGAAATCTACGCCCATGACCACATCGCGGACAACAGTGTCCGACATCCGGACCGCCCTGGACGGCCCGGATGTCTCCGGACGCCGGCGGCGTCAGTCGGTGATGGTGGCGATGATCGCCCCGGCCGACACGGTGGCGCCCGCCGCCGTCGTCAGGCCCGAGATCGTTCCGGACCGGTGCGCGGTCAGCGGCTGCTCCATCTTCATCGCCTCGAGCACGACGACCAGGTCGCCCTCGCTGACGGTGTCCCCGTCGGCGACCGCGACCTTGACGATCGTGCCCTGCATCGGCGAGGTCAGGGCGTCGCCGTCGACGGCCGGCCCGGCCGCGGAGCGACTGGTGCGCGGCTTGCGGGAGGCCCGCACGGCGGTCGACGCGGACTTGACCGTGGAGGAGATGAACGCCGGGAGCACCACCTCGAGCCGCTTGCCGCCCACCTCGACCGTGACCCGCTGCCGCTCGTCCTCCGCGGTGTCGGAACCGGCCGGGCCGTGCGGCGGGATGGTGTTGACGAACTCGGTCTCGATCCAGCGCGTGTGCACCCGGAACGGACCACCGTCGGTGGGGGCGAACGCGGGATCGACGACGACGGCCCGGTCGAACGGGGCGACGGTCGGCATGCCCTCGACGACCAGCTCGGCCAGCGCCCGGCGGGACCGCTCGAGCGCCTGCTCGCGGGTGGCGCCGGTGACGATGAGCTTGGCGAACATCGAGTCGAAGTTGCCGCTGACGGTCTCGCCCGCCTCGACGCCGGAGTCGACGCGCACGCCGGGGCCGGAGGGGAAGGTCAGCGTCGTCAGGGTACCGGGGGCGGGCATGAAGTTCCGGCCCGGGTCCTCGCCGTTGAGCCGGAACTCGAAGGCGTGGCCGCGGACCTGCGGGTCGTCGTAGCCCAGGGCCTCGCCGCGGGCGATGCGGAACTGCTCGCGCACCAGGTCCAGCCCGGTGACCTCCTCGGAGACCGGGTGCTCGACCTGCAGGCGGGTATTGACCTCGAGGAAGGAGATGGTGCCGTCCTGCCCGACGAGGAACTCGCAGGTGCCGGCGCCCTCGTAACCCGTCTCCGTGAGGATGGCCTTGGACGCCGCGTACAGGCGGGCGTTCTGCTCCTCGCTCAGGAACGGGGCGGGCGCCTCCTCGACCAGCTTCTGGTTGCGGCGCTGGAGGGAGCAGTCGCGGGTGGAGACGACGACGACGTGGCCGTGCGCGTCCGCGAGGCACTGCGTCTCGACGTGGCGGGGCGCGTCGAGGAATCGTTCGATGAAGCACTCACCGCGGCCGAACGCCGCGACGGCTTCCCGGACGGCGGACTCGTAGAGCTCGGGGATCTCCTCGCGGGTGCGGGCGACCTTGATGCCGCGGCCGCCGCCGCCGTGGGCGGCCTTGATCGCCACCGGCAGGCCGTACTCGTCGGCGAAGGCGACCACCTCGTCGGCGCTCCGGACGGGGTCCGCGGTGCCGGGCACGAGCGGGGCGCCGACCTTCTCGGCGATGTGCCGGGCGGAGACCTTGTCCCCGAGCGCGGCGATCGCCGCCGGCGGCGGACCGATCCAGGTCAGCCCGGCGTCGATGACGGCCTGGGCGAACTCGGCGTTCTCGGAGAGGAAGCCGTATCCCGGGTGCACGGCGTCCGCGCCGGACTGGCGGGCGACGTCGAGCAGCTTGGTGATGACGAGGTAGGACTCGGCCGCCGTCGTCCCGCCGAGGGCGTACGCCTCGTCCGCGAGCCGCACGTGCAGGGCGTCCCGATCGGGGTCCGCGTACACGGCGACCGAGGAGAGTCCCTCGTCCCGGGCGGCGCGGATCACGCGAACGGCGATCTCCCCACGGTTGGCGATGAGGACTTTCGAGATGGCTCGTGACACGGGACGTGAACTCCTTCGGTGACCTTCCGGAACCCTATCGCTCTTGGTGGCTTCGGCCTACGGATCGCCGGGTTCACGCGTTGCGACGCCCGAATCGTTGTTGAATCCCTACAAATTGCGCGGAAGCGGGGTCGTCACGCCCAGAGGGTGGTGATGTCCTCACCGAGCCGGCCGAGCAGGGTGCGCAGGGTCGTGACCGACAGGCCGATGACGGCGTGCGGGTCTCCGTCGACGCGGCGGATGAAGGCGGACCCGCGGGAGTCGATGGTGAAGGAGCCGGCCACGGTCAGCGGCTCGCCGGTCGCGACGTAGGCGGCGATCTCGGCGTCCGTCATGGTCGCGAAGTGCACCTCGGCGCTGGCGATCGCGCCGGCCGCCGCCCCGCCCGGCGCCGCGTCGGAGCCGGCGTCGGTCCCGGTCACGCGCTCGGGCCGGGTGTCGATCAGCCAGTGCCCGGTGTAGAGCACGCCCGACCGGCCGCTCATCGCGGTGATCCGCTCGGTGGCCCGTGCGGGGGTGTACGGCTTGCCGTAGGCGACACCGTCGAAGGAGAACACCGAGTCGCAGCCGAGCACGAGCGCGCCGGGGCCGGGCTCGTTCGCCTTCTCGGCCAGCGTCGCCGCGACCGCCTCGGCCTTCGCGCGGGCGAGCAGGAGGGCGGTCTCGGCCGGGTCGGTCACCCCGTGCCGGGCGACGACGGCGTCCTCGTCCACGTCCGAGACCTGGATCCGGTGGGCGATGCCCGCGTCGGTGAGCAGCTTGGTGCGGGCGGGGGACGCGGAGGCAAGGATCAGGTCGAGTGGACGGCTCAGCGTGGGGGTGTGGCTCGGCTCGGGCATCCGTTCAGCGTAACCGGGGGTGGTGGGCGGCCCGACGGCGATCGCCGGTCGGGCCCGGGAACACGAACGGGCCGGGCCGCCCTCCGACGAGGACGACCCGGCCCGTTCGTGCGCCCCGCCAAGCGGCGGGGCAGTGTGGCGTGACTCAGCCGCGCGTGCCCACGAGGCCGGTGCGCTGCCCGTCGTCGGCGGACTCCGCCGGAACCGCGGCGGTCTCCTGGGCGACCTCGCGCACGTCGTCGGTGAACGGCGCACCGCTGCGGGGCGCGTTGTACAGCGCCTCGTCGAGCATGCCCTGGCGCTTGGCGACGATCGTCGGCACGAGCGCCTGACCGGTGACATTCAGGGCGGTGCGACCCATGTCGAGGATCGGGTCGATGGCCAGCAGCAGGCCGACGCCCTCGAGCGGCAGCCCCAGCGTCGAGAGGGTCAGCGTGAGCATGACGGTCGCGCCGGTGGTGCCGGCGGTCGCGGCCGAGCCGAGCACGGAGACGACGACGATGAGCAGGTACTGCCCGATGTTCAGGTCCACGTGGAAGAACTGCGCCACGAAGATCGCGGCGACGGCCGGGTAGATGGCCGCGCAGCCGTCCATCTTCGTCGTCGAGCCCAGCGGCACGGCGAAGGACGCGTAGCCGGAGGGGACGCCGAGGTTGCGCTCGGTGACTCGCTGGGTCAGCGGCATGGTGCCGATCGAGGAGCGGGAGACGAAGCCGAGCTGCGCGGCCGGCCACACGCCCGAGAAGAACTGCTTGACGCTCAGGCCGTGCGCCTTGACCAGGACCGGGTACACGACGAAGGCGACGAGGGCCAGGCCGACGTACACGGTGAGGATGAACCAGCCGAGGGAGCCGATGGTGTCCCAGCCGTACTCGGCGACGGCGCGGCCGATCAGGCCGATGGTACCGATCGGGGCGAGGCGGATGATCCACCACAGCACCTTCTGGATGACGGCGAGCGCCGACTTCGTGAGGTTGAGGAACGGCTCGGCCGGCTTGCCGACCTTCAGGGCCGCAATGCCGACGGCGATCGCGATCACGAGGATCTGCAGGACGTTGAAGCTGACCGCGGTGGTCGCGGCGCCGTCCGCCACGGTGGTGTCCGCGCCCAGGCCGAGGAAGTTGCCCGGGATGAGGCCCTGGAGGAAGGCCCACCAGCTACCGGTGTTCCCGGTGTACTGCGCGGGGGCCTGGCCGCCGGCGCCCGCGCCCGGGCGGAAGAGGACGCCGAGGCCGATACCGATCACCACGGCGATGAGGGCGGTGATGGCGAACCACAGCAGGGTGTTCCACGCGAGCCGGGCGGCGTTGGAGACCTGCCGCAGGTTGGCGATGGAGCTGACCACGGCGGTGAAGATGAGGGGGACGACGGCGGCCTTGAGCAGGGAGACGTAGTCCGCGCCGATGGTGTGCAGCGTCGTCGTCAGCCAGTTGGGCGACGTCTTCGGGTCCCCGCCCATCGCCTTGGCCACCAGGCCGAGGACGATACCGATGACGAGGGCCGCGATGATCTGGACGCCGAAGGACGTCATCCACCGGGGGAGGGTGCGAGTGCGGCGATCCGCCGCGGAAGTCTGGGAAGTCACCGATAGAGAATAGTCGGCGCTCTATATCAAAGTACAGGGAATATGTCGAATTGTGACGTCGGCTGCGTCACATGCCCACCGGAACCGGCAACCCCGTCCTCGGCCGTTCCATTCCCCGGCCACCACGCCAGCTCGTCAACAGATGCTCGATCCGGGCCCTGCGGACCCGGTTTCTGTGCATCCAGTGACGAGCTGGCGAGGGAGTAGCAGATCAGGCGGCGGGTAGCAGCGCTCGGCGGAGCGTGTCCAGGCCCACCGAGCCGAGCGAGAGCGCCCGGGTGTGGAACGCCTTCAGGTCGAAGGCGTCGCCCTCGCGGGCGCGGACCTCGTCACGGGTCTGCTCCCACAGCCGCTGGCCGATCTTGTAGGCCGGCGCCTGGCCCGGCCAGCCGAGGTACCGGGTCCACTCGAAGTCGAGCTGGCCCTCCGAGATGGCGATGTTCTTGCGCAGGAACGCCCGGCCGTTGTCGGCGTCCCACGTGCCGGTGCCCCAGCGCTCGGGAACCGGCAGCTGAAGGTGGACGCCGAGGTCGAACACGACGCGGGCCGCGCGCATCCGCTGGGCGTCGAGCATGCCGAGCCGGTCGCCCGGGTCGTCGAGGTAGCCGAGATCGGCCATCAGGCGCTCCGCGTACAGCGCCCAGCCCTCGCCGTGGCCGGAGACCCAGCACGCACTGCGACGCCAGTCGTTCAGCACGTCCTTCTTCATCGTCTGGTAGCCCATCTGCAGGTGATGGCCCGGCACACCCTCGTGGTAGACGGTGGTCTTCTCCTTCCACGTTGTGAACGTGGTCTCGCCCGCGGGCACGGACCACCACATCCGGCCGGGACGGGAGAAGTCGTCGGCCGGCGGCGTGTAGTAGATGCCGCCCTCCTGCGTGGGGGCGATCATGCACTCGAGCGTGCGCATGATCTCGGGGATCTCGAAGTGGGTGCCGGCCAACGCCGCGACGGCGTCGTCCGAGGTGGACTGCATCCAGGCCCGCAGCGCGTCGGTGCCGTCGAGCTGCCGCGCCGGGTCGGCGTTGAGCACCTCGATCGCCTCGGGAATGCCGGCCCCGGCCTTGATCTGCCCGGCGACCTCCTCCTGCTCGGCGATGATCCGGTCCAGTTCCGCGACGCCCCAGGCGTACGTCTCGTCCAGGTCGACGGCGGAGCCGAGGAACTGGCGCGAGTGCAGGGCGTACCGCTCGCGGCCGACGGCGTCGGCCGTCGGCGCCACGGGCCGCAACTCGGTGGCGAGGTAGTCGCGCAGCTTCGCGTACCCGGCACGGGCGGCGTCCGCGCCGCGCTCCAGGTCGGCGGCGACGGAACCGGGCAGCTCACCGTTGCCCGTGCGGGCGCCGGAGACGAGGCTCGCGAAGTAGCCCTCGTCGCCGACGTAGCGGCCGATCTGCTCGACCACGGTGTCGACCTGGCGGACGGCGGCCACCTCGCCGCGGCCGGCGGCGTCGCGCAGGGAGGCGACGTAGCCGTCGAGGGCGGCCGGGATGTTCGCCAGCCTGCCCGCGATGTGGGACCACTGCTCGGCCGTCTCGGTCGGCATCAGGTCCAGGACGCTGCGGATCTCCTGAGCCGGGGAGGCGATGTTGTTCAGCTCGCCGATGTCGTGCCCGGCGTCGTGGATCTCGAGCGCGAGGCCGAGGCGCTCGTCGAGGGCATCGAGGGTGACGACGTCGACGTCGTCCTCGGGGCGAAGCTTCGCGGCGGCGTCGCGGGTCTGCCGGGCGGCGTCGGCCGCGGCCCGGTAGCCGTCGGGGGAGTAGTCGCGGTACTCGGTCTCATGGCCGGCCTTGCCCATGACGGTGGCGAAGGCGGGGTCCAGGTCGAACAGGGTCTGGGTGTACCCGTTCGCCAGCTCGTCGAGGGTGGTCGGGGTGCGGGGGGCGTCGGATCGTGTGGTGTCGGTCACGGGTCGAGCCTAGCGGGCGTCGGTGACACTCCCGGCTGGCGTCCCGGCACGCCGGCCGCTGGCGCCGAGGCGGCGTGGCCGTCTATCCTGCCCATGAAGTTGAGCGTTCAACTTCTGGGGGCCGCCATGGGGGCGGCGCGATCATCAGGGGGATCCATGGTTCTGTCGCTGCGCCGTGCGCGCACACTCACCTCGCTCGCCGTCGCCGGCGCGCTCACGCTGGCCGGCGCCGCCGCCGCCGCACCCGCGCAGGCGGCGCCGACCGACTCGACCCGCGTCTCGAGCATCACCGCCGGGCCGTCGACGGTCGTGAAGTACGGGCAGATCACCGTCGCCGGCGGCGTGCAGAAGTACACCAGCGGTGCCTGGCGCGCCTCCGCCGGCGCTCCGGTCGCGGTGTACTTCGACCCGGCGGGCACCGCGCCGAACGCGCTCGTCCGCACCGTGAAGTCCGCGACGAACGGCACCTACAGCACCCGGTTCACCGCGACCCGCAGCGGTGTGTGGACCGTCCGGTCCGCGGCGACGACGACGCTGAAGGCCTCCGCGGTCAGTGCGCGCCGCACCGTCACCGTCGTGACGTCGCGCGCCGGCACCGCCCGTCCCGCCAGCCCGTGGACGTGCCCGTCGTGGGCGCCGATCAAGGGCAACGCGTCCAGCGGCATCTTCCACCGGCCCGGCCAGCGGTACTACGCCGTCACCAAGCCCGAGGTCTGCTTCGTCTCCTCGGCCGCCGCCGTCGCCAACGGGTACCGCGCCGCGAAGGTCTGACGCGTCCGCATCGCTCCGAGGCCGTCGTCCCGCTGCGCGGGGCGGCGGCCTCGGTCGTTCCCGCACCCGCGATCACCGGTGCAGCCGTTCCGACCAGCCGCGCTCCCCGCGTTCCGCGGAACCCTTGACGGCGCGCATCGCGCCGCTCTATCGTCGTAAGTGAATGAGCATTCATTCAGTGTGAACAGTCATTCATTGGTGAGACGGACGGAGGCACGAATGCCGACGATCGACGCGACGACGGATGCCACCGAGGCTGCCCACGACGCGCGCACCGAGGCGCGTCGACGCCAGCTCCTCGCAGCCGCCGCCCGCCTGATGGCCGAGCACGGCTCGCCCAACGTGTCGATGCAGGCGGTGGCCGACGGGGCCGGCGTCAGCGTCGGGCTGATCTATCGCTACTTCGGCGGCAAGCAGGACCTGCTCCAGGCCGTCATCGTCAGCGTGCTCGAGTCCTTCGCCACCCGCGTCGCGGAGGCGATCGGGGACGAGCCGGATCCCGTCCGGCGGATCGCGGCCGCCTTCGCCGGCTACTGCGACGTCATCCACGACGAGCGCGAAGCGGCCCTGCTGGCCTATCGCGAGACGAAGTCCCTCGACCCCGAGGGCCGGCGCGTGCTCATGGACCTCGAGGTGCAGACCGCGCAGCCGCTCGTCGCGGCCGTGACGGACGCGGTCGACGCCGGACTGATCCGGCCGGTCAACGTGCCGGTCTTCGCCTACCAGCTGCTGATGACGGCCCACTCGTGGGCGCTCAAGCACTGGTACTTCGGCACCCGCATCGCCCACGCCGACTTCGTCGCCGAGCACACGGCCCTCGCCCTCTCCGCCGTGCTGCGTCCCGAGACCCGGAACCACTACACCGACCTGCTCGGCACCCTCGCCTGAATCGCCGCTCCGACACCACCGCTCCGACAGCACCGCTCCGACACCGATCGACCCGCTGGGAAGGACCACCATGACGACGACGACCGACTCCCCGACCACGGCCTTCGAGGACATCCTCTACGAGGTGGACGGCCCGACCGCCGTCATCACCATGAACCGGCCCGCGCGCTACAACGCCTTCCGCGGCCGCACCGTCGAGGAGCTGATCAGGGCCTTCCGCGCCGCGTGGGCGGATCGGTCCGTGCAGGCGGTGATCCTCACCGGCGCCGGGGAGAAGGCGTTCTGCACCGGCGGGGACGTCAAGCAGCGCGCGGAGACCGGCGACTACGGGCCCACCGAGTCCGGCATGTTCGAGATCGGCTACCTGCACAAGCTGATCCGGGACATTCCCAAGCCCGTCATCGCCGCGGTGAACGGCCTGGCCATCGGCGGCGGCCACGTGCTGCACGTGCTGTGCGACCTGTCCATCGCCTCCTCGACCGCCCGCTTCGGGCAGTCCGGGCCGAAGGTCGGCTCCTTCGACGCGGGATTCGGCTCGGCCTACCTGGCCCGGGTGGTGGGGGAGAAGCGGGCCCGGGAGATCTGGTACCTGTGCCGCCAGTACGACGCCGCCACCGCCGAGCGCTGGGGTCTGGTCAACGCCGTCGTCGAACCGGAGCGTCTGCTCGACGAGGCGAAGGCGTGGGCCGCGGAGATCGCCGAGAAGAGCCCCACGGCCCTGCGATTCCTCAAGCAGTCCTTCAACGCCGACACCGACCACCAGGCGGGCCTGAGCAACATGGCGATGTCCGCCCTCGACCTGTTCGTCGCCTCGCCCGAGGGGGCCGAGGGCGCCGCGGCGTTCGCCGAGAAGCGGCAGCCCGAGTTCAACCGGTACGTGCAGACCCACTGACCGCCGGCACCCGTTCCGACCGGCAGCCCCCCTCCGACGACGCAGAGAGGCCGAACGCACCCATGGACTTCACCCTCACCGAGTCCCAGCACCGCCTGGTCAAGGAGGCGCGCTCGGTCGCCGAGCAGATCGCCCCCGGCTACCGGCAGCGCGAGATCGACCGCCGGATCGACCCGGACCTGCGCCGGGAGATCGGCGGGCGCGGCCTGATCGCCCCCGAACTGCCCTCCGCCTTCGGCGGCCGGGACGAGCCGCGCCTGAGCTCGGGCCTGATCACCGAGGAGATCGCCCGCGGCGACTTCAACGTCGCGTACCTGCAGGTCGTCGGGTCCCTGGTGGGCCAGATCCTGCTGGCGAACGCGACGAGCGACGTCGCCCGGCGCTGGGTACCGCGGATCACCAGCGGTGACGGGATCGTCGCGATCGGCCTCTCGGAGCCGACCGCCGGCTCCGACGCCGGCAACCCGTCGCTCACGGCCCGGCGTGAGCGCGGGGGCTGGGTGCTCGACGGCACCAAGTCGATGTCCTTCGCCCTGCAGGCCGACGCCGCCGTCGTGTTCGCGAAGACCGACGACGCGCAGCGCCGCGGCCGCGGCATCAGCGCGTTCGTCACCGACCTGCACGCCGACGGCGTCACCCTCGAGGCCGTCGAGGACATGGGCACCCGCGCCGTCACCCGCGGCCTGGCCCACTACACCGAGGCGTGGATCCCCGACGAGCACCTGCTCGGCAGCGAGGGGCAGGCGTTCACCCAGGTGATGCAGGGCTTCGACTTCTCCCGCGCCCTGATCGGGCTGCAGTGCATCGGCGCCGCCGCCGTCAGCGTCGAGGAGACGTGGGAGTACGTCAAGGGGCGGGAGGCCTTCGACAAGCCGCTGAGCAGCTTCCAGGGGGTCGCGTTCCCGCTGGCCGAGAGCGAGACGCTGCTGACCGCCGCCCGGCTGCTCTGCCACCAGGCGCTGTGGCTCAAGGACGAGGGACTGCCGCACACCTCGCAGGCCGCGATGTGCAAGTGGTGGGCGCCGAAGACCGCCTACGAGGTGATCAACTCCTGCCTGCTCCTGCACGGCCAGTCCGGCTACCGCACCGACCGGCCGCTCGAGCAGCGACTGCGCGACGTGCTGGGCCTGCAGATCGGCGACGGCACCGCCCAGATCATGAAGCTGATCATCGCCCGCCAGGCGGTCGGCCGCGAGTTCGCGCCCTGACGCCGTCCCGACCGACCCGATCACCCACCCACCACGCGGAGCCAGGAGAACCCATGGGAAAGCTCGAGAACAGGATCGCCGTCGTCACCGGTGCGGCCAGCGGCATCGGCAGGGGCATCGCCACCAAGCTCGCCGCCGAGGGCGCGACCGTCGTCGTCAGCGACATCAACGAGGCCGCCGCCAGGGAGACGGCCGCGAGCCTCGGCGGACCGGCGATCGGCCTCCACACCGACGTGACGTCCCGCGAGTCCGTCGACGACGCCGTCCGCGCGGTGATGGCCGAGTTCGGCCGGATCGACATCCTCGTCAACAACGCCGGGTGGGACAAGGTCGGGCCGTTCGTCGACAGCGACGTCGAGGACTGGGACCGGGTGATCGGCATCAACCTCTACGGCACGCTGCACTGCAGTCAGGCCATGCTGCGCGCGATCGCCGAGCAGGACGGGGGCCAGGATCGCGCCACCATCGTCAACGTCGGCTCGGACGCCGCCCGGGTCGGCTCCTCGGGGGAAGCGGTGTACTCGGCGGCCAAGGGCGGCATCGTCGCCTTCACCAAGACCCTCGCCCGGGAGACCGCCCGGCAGAACATCACCGTCAACGCGGTGTGCCCCGGCCCCGCCGACACGCCCCTGTTCGCCGGCATCAGCGAGGAGAACCCGAAGCTGCGGGCCGCGCTGGAGAAGGCCATCCCGCTGCGCCGGCTCGCACAACCGGAGGACCTGGCCAACGCCGTCGCCTTCCTCGCCTCCGACGAGGCCTCCTACATCACCGGCCAGACCCTGTCCGTCTCCGGCGGACTCACGATGATCTGATATCCCCTCGAGCGACCAAGGACGGACCATGAGCACACCCTTCGCCATGCTGGAGCCTCCTGCCGAGGCGGACGACTTCCGCGCCGCGGGTCACTGGAAGAACCGCCTGCTGATCGACTACCTGGACGACGCCGTGCGCGCCCACCCGGACCGGGTCGCCAACATCGACACCGGCGGGTCCCGCACCTACCGCGAGCTCGGGCGCCTGGTCGACGACGTCGCCGCCGGGCTGCTCGACCTCGGGGTCGCGGCGGGCGACACCGTCTCCATCCAGTTGCCCAACCGGCACGAGTGGATCGTCGCCCACCTGGCCGCCCAGCGCGTCGGCGCCGTCACCAACCCGCTCGTGCCGATCTTCCGCGACCGCGAGATCGGGTACATGGCCGCCCGGGCCCGCACCCGGGTCGTGTTCGTCCCGGCGGAGCACCGGAAGTTCGACCACGTCGCGATGATCGAGCGGCTGCGGGGCGACCTGCCGGAGCTGACGCACTGCGTGGTGCTCGGGGAGACGGCCGACCGGCCCGGCTTCCTGACGTGGGACGCCCTCGCCGAGCGCGGCCGCGCTCGCGGCATCACTGCCGACGAGGTCGCCGCCCGGCGACCGGATCCGGACGACCTGGCCCTGATCATGTTCACGTCCGGGACCACGGGCAGCCCCAAGGGGGTGATGCACGCCCACAACACGGTGCTCGCCGGATCGCTGCCGTGGCCGGACCGGCTCGGCATGGACGAGACCGCCGTCATCCACATGGCCTCGACGTTCAGCCACCTGACCGGGTACCTCTACGGGGTCGCGCTGCCGCTGATGCTCGGCGCCACCGGCGTCTTCCAGGAGGTCTGGAACGCCGCCGAGTTCCTCCGGCTCGTGGAGGAACACGGGATCCAGCACACCTCCGGTGCCACCCCGTTCCTGCAGGACCTGCTCGACGCCGACGGGCTGGGCGAGCACGACACCTCCAGCCTGGCCCGCTTCTGCTGCATGGGGGCACCCATCCCCGGGGCGGTCCTCCGGCGCGCCAAGGAGGTGCTGCCCGGCCTGAGCGTCTTCGGTGGCTGGGGGCAGACGGAGTGCTGCCTCGTCACCATGGGCAGCCCGGGCGACCCGGAGGAGAAGATCCTCGGCTCCGAAGGCCGCCCCCTGCCCGGCATGGACCTGCGCATCGTCGACCTGACCGGACAGCCGACGCCCGCGGGCGAGGAGGGCCGGATCCAGGTGCGGGGAGCCTTCCTGTTCCGGGGCTACCTCGAGCAGCTCGACGCCACCCGCGCCGAGCTGCACGACGGCTGGTTCGACACGGGCGACCTCGGCACGATGGACGAGGACCGCTACGTCGGGCTCGCCGGGCGCACCAAGGACATCATCATCCGCGGCGGGGAGAACATCCCGGTGGCCTACGTGGAGAACATCATCTACGAGCACCCGCGGATCACCGGCGTCGCCCTGGTCGCCGTCCCGCACCCGCGCCTGCAGGAGATCGGCGGCGTCGTCGTCCAGCTGCGCGACGCCGACCCCTTCACCCTCGAGGACCTCCGGCACTTCCTCGAGGTCAAGGGCCTGGCCAAGCCCTACTGGCCCGAGGTGCTCAAGGTGGTCGAGGACTTCCCGCGCACCGCCAGCGGCAAGATCCAGAAGTTCAAGATCCGGCAGGACCTGGCCGACGAGACCGCCCGCCTCGCCGCCGGCGGCCCGGTCGAGAGCACAGCGACCGATAGCGTGTCGATCGACAGCGGTCCCATCGACAGCGCTCCCATCGACAGCGCTCCCATCGACAGCACAGCACCGCAGGAGGCAACCCCGTGACGACCACCGACACCCGCGCACCCGGATCCCGGACGGGCACCGACGCGTCCTTCCTCGGTCCGGTCGACCTGATCGGACTGGACGGCCAGTTCTCCCCGGACGAGAAGGACCTGGCCCGGTCCGTGCGCTCCCTCGTGGACGAGCACATCCGCCCGAACATCGCCGGCTGGTACGAGCAGGCCGTGTTCCCCCGTGAGATCGTCCCCGAGCTCGCCCGGCTCGGCCTGCTCGGCATGCACCTGGACGGCTACGGGTGCGCCGGCCGGTCGGCCGTCGAGTACGGGCTGGCCGCCTCCGAGCTGGAGGCCGGCGACTCGGGGCTGCGCACGTTCGTCTCCGTGCAGGGATCGCTGGCCATGTCGGCCCTGCACAAGCACGGCTCCGAGGAGCAGAAGCAGCGGTGGCTCCCGCCGATGGCCGCGGGGGAGGCGATCGGCTGCTTCGGGCTGACCGAACCCACCGCCGGCTCCGACCCGGCCTCCATGCGGACGACCGCCGTCGAACAGCCCGGCGGCGACTGGGTGCTCAACGGGTCCAAGCGGTGGATCGGGCTGGCCACGATCGCCGACGTCGCCGTCATCTGGGCGCAGACCGGCGAGCCCGGGGACGCCCGTGGCGTGCGCGGGTTCGTCGTCCCGACGAACACGCCGGGCTTCCATGCCGAGGCGATCCCCGCCAAGCTGTCGATGCGGGCCTCCGTCCAGTGCGACATCACCCTCACCGACGTCCGGCTGCCCGCCGACGCCGTCCTGCCGGCGGACTCCGCCGTGGGGCTCAAGGGGCCGTTCGCGTGCCTGAACGAGGCGCGCTACGGGATCATCTGGGGCGTCATGGGAGCGGCGCGGGACAGCTTCGAGGCCGTCCTGCGGTACGGCGGGGAACGGACCCAGTTCGGCACGCCGCTGACGGCGTTCCAGCTCACCCAGGCGAAGCTGGCGGACATGGCCCTGGAGATCACGAAGGGGTACCTGCTGGCGCTGCAGCTCGGCCGCGCCAAGGACGCCGGGACGCTGGATCCGGTGGCGATCTCCGTGGGCAAGCTGAACAACTGCCGGGAGGCCATCGCCATCGCCCGGGAGGCCCGGGAGATGCTCGGGGGCAACGGCATCACGGGCGACCACGCGCCTCTGCGGCACGCGAACAACCTCGAGTCCGTGCGCACGTACGAGGGCACCGACGAGGTGCACGCCCTGGTCATCGGCCGGGCGCTGACCGGCATCGGCGCCTTCACGGCGTCGGGGAAGTAGGTCGCCGCGGTGCAGACCCTGATCACCACCGTCGACGACGGCGTCGGCGTCATCACGATCAACCGGCCGGACGTGCGCAATGCCCTCTCCGGCGTCGTCCTCAGCGAGATCGCCGGGGTGCTCGACGCGTGGGAGGGGGACGACGCCGTCGGCGCGATCGTCTTCACCGGTGCGGGCGAGAAGGCCTTCGTCGCCGGCGCGGACATCACCCAGCTGGCCGGGTACGACCTGGCCCACGGGCTCGCCGCCACCATGCAGCGCCTCTACGACCGGATCGAGGACTGTCCCAAGCCCACGATCGCCGCGATCAACGGCGTCGCGATGGGCGGCGGGCTGGAACTGGCGATGAGCTGCGACATCCGCCTCGCCGGGCAGACCGCGCGGATGGCGCTGCCCGAGCCGACGCTCGGCGTGCTGCCCGGCGCCGGTGGCACCCAGCGCCTCTCTCGCCTGGTCGGCGCCGGCCGGGCCCTGGAGATGATCCTCACCGGTCGCGTCCTCACGGCGGACGAGGCGGAGCGGTACGGCCTGGTCACCACCGTGGTGCCCGCGGACGAGCTGCTCGCCGCGGCCACCGCGACGGCGACCACCGTCCTGGCGAAGGGACCGCTCGCGGTCCGGCTGGCCAAGCTGATCGTCCGGCGGGGTGCCGACGCGGACCAGACGACCGGCCTGCTGCTGGAGCGACTGGCGCAGACCCTGCTCTACACGACGGAGGACAAGGCCGAGGGCGCCGCCGCGTTCCTCGGCAAGCGCACTCCCGAGTTCCGGGGGCGGTGAGGCCGTGACGACCATCCTCGTCATCGGCTCCGGCGCCATGGGCCGCCAGATCGGCATGGCCGCCGCCGTCGCCGGCTTCACCACGACCGTGCGCGACGTCGACCCCGGCGCCGTGACCGCCGCAGAGACCGACATGCGCGGCTGGCTCGACGGGCGGGTCGCCAAGGGACGCCTGAGCGCCGAACAGGCCGCCGACGCCGGCGGGAGGATCCGGTTCACGACCGAGCTGGAGGAGCCCGCCGCTCACGCCGACCTGGTGATCGAGGCGGCCACCGAGAAGCTCGACGTCAAGCGGGCGATCTTCACCGACCTGGACCGGCTCACCCCGGACCACGCGATCCTGGCCACCAACTCCTCGACCCTGGGCTCGTCCGCCGTCGCCGACGCCACCGGCCGGCCGGACCGCGTCTGCAACCTGCACTTCTTCAACCCCGCGCTCGTGATGCGCGCCGTCGAGAACGTCCGGAACGAGCACACCTCGGACGAGACCGTCGCGACGGTCAGCGCGGTGGTGCGCGCCCTGGGCAAGTCACCAGTCCTCCTGACCAGGGAGGTTCCCGGGTTCGTCGCGAACCGGTTGCTGGCCGCCGTCCGGAACGAGGCGCTGGAGCTGTACGCGGACGGGGTCGCCTCGTTCGAGGACATCGACGTCGCCGCGCGGGACGCGCTCGGCCACCCGATGGGACCCTTCGAGCTCATGGACCTCGTGGGGATCGACGTGTCGTACCTGATCCGGCAGGCGGCGTTCGAGCAGTCCGGCGATCCGCAGGACCTGCCGCACCCCCTGGTGACGGCGAAGTACGAGGCCGGGGAGTACGGCCGCAAGACCGGGAAGGGCTGGTACGACCATGACTGAGACGACGTCACCCGAGCAGAGGTCGCTGCGGGGGCTGGAGGACACCGACGCCTACCTCGCCTCGCTGCGGGACAGCCTGACGACCCCGCGGGACACGGACTACCTCCTCCTGGCCGGCGACCTGCCCGCCGAGGCCGTCGACGCCCGTGCCCGGATGCGGGCCTACGTCGACGCCCACGTGCTCCCCGTCATCAACGGGTACTGGGAGCGTGCCGAGTTCCCCTGGGACCTGCTGCCGCCGCTCGCCGCCACCGGGCTGGTCGGGGGCGTCCTGCGCGGCCACGGGGCGGCCGGTCTCTCCCGCCTGGCCGCCGGCCTCGCGACCGTGGAGATGGCCCGCGGTGACGGCTCGATGAACACGTTCCTCGGCGTCCAGGCGAACCTCACCATGGGCACCATCGACCTGCTCGGTTCCGACGAGCAGAAGGACCGCTGGCTGCCCGCGATGGTGCGGCTGGAGAAGATCGGGGCGTTCGCGCTCACCGAGCCCCGGCGCGGCTCCGACTCCGCGCAGCTGGACACCAGTGCTCGGCGCGACGGCGACACCTGGATCATCAACGGCGCCAAGCGGTGGATCGGCAACGGGTCGATGGCGCACGTGACGGTCATCTGGGCCCGCGACGAGGCGGACGGTGAGGTGAAGGCGTTCGTCGCCGAGCGGGAGGACCCCCGCGACCCGGAGACGCTGCCGCCCGGGCTCACCGCGCGCACCATCGACGGGAAGATCGGCAAACGCGCCATCCTCCAGGCCGATCTCGGCTTCGAGAATCTGCGGATCCCCGAGGCCAACCGACTGCCCGGCGCCCGCAGCTTCCGCGACACCTCCCGCGTCCTGGCCACCACGCGGGGTGGGGCCAGCTGGGAGTCCCTCGGCCACGCCGTCGCCTGCTTCGAGGCCGCCGTGGCGTACACCGAGGTCCGCGAGCAGTTCGGGCATCCCCTCGCCGGCAACCAGCTGGTGCAGAACACGCTCGCCTCGATGCTCTCCGAGCTGAGCGCCATGCAGCTGATCTGCTTCCGCATGGCGGAGCTGCAGGAGAAGGGCACCTGGACGGGCACCATGGCGTCGATCGCCAAGTTCCACACCGCCAACAAGGCCCGCGTGATCGCCCAGCAGGCGCGGGACCTGCTCGGCGGGAACGGGCTGCTGCTCGACTTCCACGTCGCCCGGCACCTGACCGACATGGAGGTCGTGCACACCTACGAGGGCACCGAGTTCATCCAGTCCCTGCTGATCGGCCGCAAGGTCACCGGCCGGTCGGCCTTCTGACCGTGGCCGGATCCATCCGCGGCGCGAGCGCGGGGCTCGATGGGTTGATCGGATGAGCGCGCACTTCCGCCCCGAGACCCAGCCGAACGAGAGGATCCTCCCCGTGCCCAGCGCCCCGATCGCCGTCGGCGACGTCCCCGTCTTCCGCCGGACCGTCACGGAGACGGACATGGTCCTCTTCGCCGGCATCACCGGCGACTTCGCGGCCAACCACACGGACGAGGAGTACATGCGCCGCACCGTGTACGGCACCCGGCACGTGCACGGTGCCCTCGTCGTGGGCTTCATGTCGACGGTCGCCGGGAGAGCGCTCGAACACGCGCGGCCGGACGGACTGGTGCCGGTGTCCCTGGGCTACGACCGCATCCGCTTCGTCCGCGCCGTCTTCCCCGGCCAGACCTTGCGGCTGCGCTACGAGTTCGTCACCTGGGATCCAGAGGAGCTGCGGGCGACGGCGACGGTCGCAGCGTTCGTCGAGGACGAGCTCGTCGCGGTGGGAACCCACGTCGTCGTCTGGGTGCCGGCCGACCCGGCCTGAGAACGCCGCCAGCTCGTCAATAGATGTCGCATCGAGCCCGATTCGGGTCCGGATGGAGCATCTATCGACGAGCTGGCCAGAAGGAACGTCGAGTGCGTCAGCGGTGCAGGGAGCTCCGGCGCCAGGCGCCCGGGCCCGGGGCGGGCCGCATCCGCAGGGCCGCACGGCGCTGCCACGCGCGGTCGTGCTCCGTGTTCTCCTCCTCCGCGGAGCCGAGCGTGGCGACGACGGCGGCGAGGGCCGCCAGCTCCTCCGGGGTGGGGTTGCCGGCGAGCACCTGCAGCAGGGGCTCGCCGTGGATGTCGTTGAGGACGGGGACGGTGACGCTCATGGGTTCTCCTCGACTCGGGGGTCGTCGATGGGGTGTCGGTGTCGGGTGCGGGTCAGAGCGGGATGTTGCCGTGCTTCTTGGCCGGCAGGGTGGCGCGCTTGTCCCGCAGGCCGCGCAGCGCCTTGATGATCTGCAGCCGGGTGTCGGCGGGGGCGATGACGGCGTCGACGTAGCCGAGTTCGGCCGCCTGGTAGGGGTTCAGCAGCGCTTCCTCGTAGTGCTCGATCAGCTCGGCGCGCCGCGCCTCGACGTCCTCCCCGGCGTCGGCGGTGGCCTTCAGATCCGCCCGGTAGAGGATGTTGACGGCGCCCTGCGCACCCATGACGCCGATCTGCGCGGTGGGCCAGGCCAGGTTGACGTCCGCGCCGAGCTTCTTCGAGCCCATGACGATGTACGCGCCGCCGTAGGCCTTGCGGGTGATCAGGGTGACGAGCGGGACGGTGGCCTCCGCATAGGCGAACAGCAGCTTCGCGCCGCGGCGGATGATGCCGTTGAACTCCTGGTCCTTGCCGGGCAGGAAACCGGGCACGTCCACGAGCGTGACGATGGGGATGTTGAAGGCGTCGCAGTGACGCACGAAGCGGGCGGCCTTCTCGGAGGCGTTGATGTCCAGGGTGCCGGCGAACTGCATCGGCTGGTTGGCGACGATGCCGACGGTCGTGCCCTCGATCCGGGCGTACCCGATCATCACGTTGGGCGCGTACAGGGCCTGCATCTCGAGGAAGTGGCCGTCGTCGACGACGGTCTCGATCACCGTGCGCATGTCGTACGGCTGGTTCGCCGAGTCGGGGATGAGCACGTCCAGCGCCTCGTCCTCCGGGGTGGGCTCCGGCTCGTCGGCGAAGTCCAGGTGCGGCGCCTCGGCGAGGTTGTTCGAGGGCAGGAACTCGAGCAGCTCGCGGACGAAGTCGAGCGCGTCGGTCTCGTCGGTGGCGAGGTAGGTCGCGGTGCCGGTGTTGGCGTTGTGCTGCCGTGCGCCGCCGAGGGACTCCATGTCCACGTCCTCGCCGGTGACCGTCTTGATCACGTCGGGGCCGGTGATGAACATGTGGCTGGTCTTGTCGACCATGACGATGTAGTCGGTCAGGGCGGGTGAGTAGGCGGCGCCGCCGGCACACGGGCCCATGATCAGGCTGATCTGCGGGACGACGCCGGAGGCGTGCACGTTGTTGCGGAAGATGTCCGCGAACATCGCCAGGGAGGCCACGCCCTCCTGGATGCGCGCGCCGCCGCCGTCGTTGATGCCGATCACGGGGCAGCCGTTGCGCAGCGCGAACTCCTGCACCTTGACGATCTTCTCGCCGTTGACCTGGCTGAGCGATCCGCCGTAGACGGTGAAGTCCTGGCTGTAGAGGGCCACGAGTCGGCCGTCGATGGTCGCGTAGCCGGAGACGACGCCGTCGCCGAGCGGCTTCTTCTTCTCCATTCCGAAGGCGGTCGAGTGGTGCACGGCCAGGGCGTCGAACTCGACGAACGAGCCCTCGTCGATGAGCTGGTCGATGCGCTCGCGGGCGGTGCCCTTGCCGCGGGCGTGCTGCCGCTCGACGGCGGCCTCACCGGAGGGGAGCTCTGACTCCTGCTGCCGGCGGCGGAACTCCGCGATCTTGCCGGCGGTGGTGGTCAGATCGATGCTCATGTGGTTCGGGCTCCCTGCTCGTCCGCTGATTCGTGTGGTGAGTCGTGTGCTGGCGCGTCTTCGTCGGGGCGGCAGTCGCTGGAGGTTCCGTACAACATCGCGGCGGCCGGCACGTCGTCGGAGTCAGGCTCCGAGCCAGTCTAGCCAGCACCATGAGGGCGACTGTTGTAGGAAGCCGACAAAGTCGGGGGCGATTCTCGGGCGCGTTCGGAATGGTGCGGGCGACGCCGACGGGGATTGTGGGGGCGGTGCGGGTGTCGGTCCGCGCTGAGCGTCGAGTGTGCGGTTGACGGCTTCATCCGGGTCGAATGCCTGCGTCAACCGCCCACTGGACGGTGGGGGCGGTGGCGTGGAGGCTCATGCCGAGTGGACCGACGATGTCGCGTCCGCGTCCGTATCCCGCGCCGTCCGTCCACTCGGCACACGGGAGGCGTCGAGTGGGCCGATGATGTCGCGTCCGCGTCCGTATCCCGCGTCGTCCGTCCACTCGGCGCACGGGAGGCGTCGAGTGGGCCGATGATGTCGCGTCCGCGTCCGTATCCCGCGTCGTCCGTCCACTCGGCGGAAGGGAGCCGGTGCGCTCTGCGGGCGGATGGGAGGGCGCGACGACGCCGGCCCATCGTCGCTCGCGACCGGCGACGGCTCGACCCGGGTCGGCCCGGAGACCGGCGTCCGGTCGGCCGGCGGCGGCCGCCGGAACCGGTCCCGGGGCAGGTTACTGACCAGTAACATCGCGGCTAACATGGGCGCATGAGCAGCACTCTCTCCGGGACCACGATTCTCATGTCCGGCGGCAGCCGCGGCATCGGCCTGGCCATCGCCCTGCGCGCCGCGCGGGACGGCGCCAACGTCACCCTGCTGGCCAAGACGGACACCCCGCACCCGAAGCTGCCCGGCACCGTCCACACCGCGGTCGAGCAGATCGAGTCCGGGGGCGGCTCCGGCCTCGCCGTCGTCGGCGACGTGCGCAACGACGACGACGTCGCCCGCGCCGTCGAGGCGACGATCGAGCGATTCGGCGGCATCGACGTCGTCGTCAACAACGCCTCGGCGATCGACACGCGCCCGACCACCGCGATCAGCATGAAGCAGTACGACCTGATGGCCGACATCAACGTCCGCGGCACCTTCCTGCTCTCGAAGCTGAGCATCGAGGCCCTGACCCGGTCGGCCAACCCGCACATCCTCACCCTCTCGCCGCCGCTGAACCTCACGCCCTACTGGGCCGGCAAGCACCTGGCCTACACGCTGGCGAAGTACGGCATGAGCCTGACCACGCTCGGGCTGGCCGAGGAGCTCGCGGACCGGGGCATCGGCGTGAACTCGCTGTGGCCCTGCACCCTGATCGACACAGCCGCGATCCGCGCCATGCCCGGCGGCGAGCAGCTGGTGCGCGCCGCCCGCACGCCCGCGATCATGGCCGACGCCGCCCACGCCGTCCTGACCCGGCCCGCCGCGACCACCACGGGCAACTTCTTCACCGACGAGCAGGTGCTGCACGAGGAGGGGATCACCGACCTCTCCGCCTACAGCGTCGTGACGGCAGCGCCCGGGGAGGACCCCGCCCAGCTGCTGCCGGACATCTTCCTCTCCGACGGCACGGACGATCCCGACCGTCGCTGACCCGTGGTGAGCCCGGCGCTGACCGGGCCTTCCGTCGCCCCGAGGAGCGGCGGGATCACCATGACGCACACCCCCGACGGGCCGGCGGTACTGGCTAGACTGCGAGCATGACCCCGTCCTTCCCCGCGCCCCCGGCTCCGCTGGACCAGGCGCGACTGGAACGCGGGCTGCTCGCCCCGGCGGGCCCGTGGGCCCGGGTGACGGTGGTGGAACGCACCGGGTCGACGAACGCCGACGCCGCCGCGGCCGCTGTCGCGGAACCGGCGGCATGGCCGGACATGAGCGTGCTGATGACCACGCACCAGGACGCCGGCCGCGGCCGGCTGGACCGGTCGTGGGAGATCGAACCCGGTGCCGGCCTGGCGATCAGCCTCGTGCTGCGCCCCACCGACGCCTCCGGGCGCCCGCTGCCCACCCAGACCTACAGCTGGCTCACGCTGCTGGCCGCGCTCGCCCTGGCCGAGTCGCTGGGCGGGCCCGAGGGTGTGACGGCGACGATCAAGTGGCCGAACGACGTTCTCGTGCACGAGAAGAAGGTCGCCGGCATCCTGGCCCAGCTGGCCGGCACGACCGACGGCACCCCGCCCGCCGTCGTGCTCGGCTGCGGCATCAACGTCGCCCAGGAGCTCGCGGCGCTGCCCGTGCCCACCGCCACCTCGCTCGCGGCGTCGGGATCGCGGCGGCTCGACACCAACGACGTCGCCGGCGCCTTCCTGACGGCCTTCGCCGGGCACTACCGCGACTTCTGCGACCGGTCCGGCGACGCCACCCGCGCCGGGGAGACGGGCACCAGCCTGATCCGCAACATCTCGCTGTGGATGGACACCCTGGGTCGACGCGTGCGCGTACAGCTGCCCGACGGCTCCGACCTGACCGGGGAGGCCACCGCGCTCGCCGTCGACGGCGCCCTGCAGGTGATCGGCTCCGACCTGGCCCAGCACGACATCCACGCCGCCGACATCGTCCACCTGCGCGCCGAGGGAACCCCGTGAGCTCCCGCGCGCTGCGGCGGCTGCTGCGGGGCGCCGATCCGCGCGAGGACCTGCTCGTGGTCACCCGTCCCCGGGCTCACCGGCTCGTGCGCACCTTCGTGGCCTTCGTGCTGATCGTCGCCGCCGGGGGCATGGCTCTCGGCTGGCTCAGTCGCCGCCACGCCGACCCGGTGCTGGTCTCGATGCAGCCCGTGCTCCTGCTGGCCGTCGTCATCGGCGTGCTGGCGGCCCTCGGCGTGCTCGTGCTGCGGCCCTTCCTGCGCTGGCACCGCACGCGATACGTCCTCACCTCGGCGCGGATCCTCCGGCACGACGGCGGGCGCCGCCGGTCGACCGAGGTGTGGCTGCCCGCCGTCCTGCACGTGCACGTCGCGCAGAGCCTGCCGCAGCGCATCGTGCGCGCCGGCGACGTCTACGTCGACTCCGTGGCCGGCCGCCTCGTGCTCACCGACGCGCCGCACGCGCGTCGGTTCGCGGGCATCGTCACCGCCGCCGTCGAGCGGTCTCGGCCCGGCCTTCCGGGCCCGGGGGCCGTCGGTCCGGGACCGCTCGGACCCGGACACCGCGGATCCGGGCAGGTCGGATCCATGCCCCTCGGGTCGGGCGCGTTGCGATCGGGATGGACCGGTGCCCCCGGGGCGTCGATGACCGGGGCGCCGATGGCATCAGCCTGGGCGGCGCCGTCCCTCGCCCCGTCGATGTCCGTATCGGCACCGATGTCCATGTCCGTGTCAGGGGGTGCGCGTGGGCGCTGACCGTTCCCGCCGCCGCTGGGCCCGGCTCCTGCAGCCGCGCGGACCCCGCCCCGCCGAGCCGGCAGACACCGACATCAGCAGCACCGACTCGAGCAGCACCGAGCCCGGCAGTGCTGAGCCCCGCAGCACCGAGCCCGGCGTCACCCGAGCCGGCGGTGTCGACCCTCAGGTCGATCGCGCCGACGCCGCGCCCTCGAGGCCGGCAGGGTCCGATGCCGTTCCGCCGATGCCTGTACCGACGGACAGCGCGTCCGACGGTGCCCCCGTCGCCGACGACGTCCGTCCCCGCGCCCGCCTCGTCCGGGACGACGACGGGACCGACCGCCTCGTGGGTCTGGACGGCGAGCCGATGCCGCTGACCACCGAGCTGCCGCGCATCGGGCCGCGGCAGGCGACGTCCATCGAGGCGAGCATCCTCGGCGGGGATCACCAGCTCAGCCGGCGGCAGATCGCCCAGGAAGCGGGGGTGTCGCTGAAGTGGGCCCGCCAGCTGTGGCGCGCCATGGGGTTCGCCAACGTCAGCGAGTCGGCCGTCGCCTTCACCGAGCGGGACCTCGAGGCGCTGCGCACCGCCACGAGCCTGGTGCGCGACGGCCGGTTGAGCGAGGAGGCGACGATCTCCATCGCCCGCGCCTTCGGCCAGATGACGGACCGGATGGTGATCTGGCAGATCGAGGCGATCGTCGAGGACATGGTCGACCAGCTCGGCATCTCCGACACCGAGGCCCGCGAGCGGCTGATCGCCGAGCTGCCGACCATGATCGAACCGCTGCAGGAACTGCTCAGCTACGCGTGGCGGCGCCAGCTCAACGAGGGCGTCCAGCGGCTCGCGGTCCGCACCGAGTCGCAGCGCCGCTGGGCCAGCGGCGGCCGGCACCCCGCGCGTGGGGAGACCGAGCTGCCGATCGCCCGCGCGGTGGGCTTCGCCGACCTCGTCTCCTACACCTCCCTGTCCCGGCGGATGAACGAGCGGACCCTCGCCAGCCTCGTCACGACCTTCGAGGCCCGCTGCGCGGAGATCATCTCGGTGGGCGGCGGCCGCATGGTCAAGACGGTGGGGGACGAAGTGCTCTACATCGCCGACACCCCGCAGGCCGGTGCGGAGATCGCCCTCGCCCTGGCCACCCGGTTCGCCGACGATCCCGACATGCCCGCCACCCGGGGTTCCGTGGTGTGGGGCCGCATCCTGCCGCGCCTGGGCGACGTCTACGGTCCGACGGTCAACATGGCCTCGCGCCTGACGTCGATCGCGGACGCCGGCACGGTGCTGACCGACCAGTCGACGGCCCGGATGCTCGCGAGCAACGACACCTTCGTGCTCACCCCGCAGCCGACCGCCAACCTGCGCGGATTCGGCGAGGTGCACCCGGTGCTGCTCACCCGCGGCCAGGGTTCCGGCCTCGTCGTCGACTGACCGCCGCCTTCCCTGACGTCGTCTCTCCCTGACGAGAGCCCCTGGCCGACGCGGGCTCCATCCTGACGTGGGCTCTTCCGGACGGCGTCTCGTTCATGACGCCGTCTCACTCCGCATGACCGGCCGGAGCCGCCGGACACCTGGCGCGCCCGGGTGTCCGCGCGCTCGGAGTCCGGTCTGACGAGGCGCGATGGTGCCGACGGACGGCCCGGAAATCAGGGGTACCCAAACGACGCACGCCGTGCCAAAATGAACGGAATTCATTTATGACCCGGATCACGTCGAGGAGCACCATGACCACCGTTCTGCAGAACCACGTCGGAGGAGCGTTCGTCGACGCGCACGGCTCCGGCCGCCTCGACGTCGTCGATCCGAGCACGGGGGAGCGCGTCGCCGTCTCGCCCGTCTCGGACGCCGACGACGTCAACGACGCCTTCGCCGCCGCCGAGCAGGCCTTCGCCGGGTACCGCCGGACGACGCCGGCCGAACGGCAGGCGATGCTGCTCGCCTTCGCCGACGCACTGGAGGCGAACGCCGAGGAGCTCGTCGAGGCGCAGTACCGCAACACCGGCCAGCCCCGCGCCGTCATCGCCGAGGAGGAGGTGGCCGTCGGGGCGGACCACATCCGCTTCTTCGCCGGCGCCGCCCGCGTGCTGGAGGGCCGGGCCGCGACCGAGTACCTGAGCGAGCACACCTCCTACGTGCGCCGCGAGCCGGTGGGCGTCATCGCCCAGGTGACGCCGTGGAACTACCCGATCCTGATGGCACTGTGGAAGCTCGGCCCCGCGCTCGCGGCCGGCAACACGGTGGTGCTCAAGCCCTCGGACACCACGCCGGAGTCGACCCTCGTGCTCGCCCGGCTGCTGGGCAAGACGTTCCCCGACGGCGTCGTCAACGTCGTCCTCGGGGACGCGAGCACGGGTGCACTGATGACGGAGCACCGGGCCGCGGCGATGGTCTCCATCACCGGCAGCGTCCGGGCCGGACGCGCCGTCGCCCGCTCCGCCGCCGACGGCCTCAAGCGCGCCCACCTCGAGCTCGGCGGCAAGGCGCCCGCCGTCGTGTTCGCCGACGCGGATCTGGCCGCCACCGCGAAGGCCCTGGTCGAGTTCGGCACGTTCAACGCCGGCCAGGACTGCACCGCCGTCACCCGCATCCTCGTCCAGGACACCGCCCGCGACGCGTTCGCGGAGTTGCTGGTCGAGGCGGCCCGTGCCACCGTCACCGGCAGCGACGATCCCGCGGACAACAGCTACGGGCCGCTGAACAACGCCCACCACTTCGCCACCGTCCGGGACCGCGTCGCCGCCCTGCCGGCCCACGCCCGCGTGCTGACCGGCGGGGCGCCGCTGGACCGGCCCGGCTTCTTCTTCCCGGCCACCGTGATCGACGGGGTGCGGCAGGACGACCCTCTGGTGCAGGAGGAGACGTTCGGCCCGGTGCTGACGCTGCAGACGTTCTCCACCGAGGCCGAGGCGATCGCGCTGGCCAACGACGTCGAGTACGCGCTCGCCTCCAGCGTCTGGACCAGCGACCACGGCACCGCGATGCGGGTCAGCCGCGACCTCGACTTCGGCTGCGTCTGGGTGAACACCCACGTGATGCTCACCGCCGAGATGCCGCACGGCGGCTTCAAGTCCTCCGGCTACGGCAAGGACCTGTCCCTGTACTCCGTCGAGGAGTACACCCGCATCAAGCACGTCATGCACGCCCTGAGCGTCTGACGCACCCACACCCGCCCACCAGAGAACGAGGCCTCCCACGCGCATCCTGACCTCCCTCGGCGCGCCCGATTCACCGACCCGGGTGCACCCGCCGACCCGGCAGCCCGTCCGCATCGCCGTCGTCCAGCACCGCTGGCGCGGCTCCCGCGAGGCGACCGAGAACGAGCTGGCCGAGGGCATCGCCGCCGCGGCCGGCCTCGGCGCCCGGCTCGTGCTGCTGCCCGAGCTGACCCTCTCCCGCTATCCCGCCGACACGCTGCCCGACGGCGTCCCGGCCGAGGCCGCCGAGGACCTGGACGACGGGCCCACGGCCCGGTTCGCCGCCGACCAGTCCCGGCGCCACGGCATCCACGTGCACGCGTCGGTCTACCGGCGCGACCCGGCGACCACCGGCGACGGGCTCGGCACCAACACCGCCGTCCTGCACGCGCCCGACGGCACCCGCGTGGCCGCCACCGACAAGCTGCACATCCCCGTCACCGAGGGCTACTACGAGGACCGGTACTTCCGTGCCGCCGCACCCGCGGACCCGTACCCGGTCACCGAGCTGGGGGAGCTCTCCGGCCTGCGGCTCGGGATGCCCACCTGCTGGGACGAGTGGTTCCCGGAGCTGGCCCGGCTGTACTCGCTCGCGGGGGCTGAACTGCTCGTCTACCCGACCGCGATCGGCTCCGAGCCTGGCTTCCCCGGCTTCGACACGGAACCGCTTTGGCGCCAGGTGATCCTCGGCAACGGCATCGCCAACGGCCTGTTCATGGCCGTGCCGAACCGGTGGGGCGACGAAGGGCTGGTGACCTTCTACGGCAGCTCGTTCGTCTCCGACCCGTTCGGCCGGGTGCTCGTGCGGGCCCCGCGCGACGAGTCGGCCGTGCTCGTCGCCGACCTGGATCTGGACCAGCGCCGCGACTGGCTCGACCTGTTCCCGTTCCTGCGCACCCGCCGCCCCGACACGTACGGCGCGCTCCTGCGGCCGGCCGGGGACGCATCGGTCGAGGACGCGTCGGCCGGGGAGAACGCGGTCGGGGAGGGTGCGGCCGGGGCTGCCCCCGCGGTCGACTGCGACGCCGAACCGGCCGGGGCGGGACGATGACGGCGCCGGTGACCCGCACGCCGGAGCCGGGGACGGACGCGGAGCCGCAGACGGAGCCGGCGGCGTCGTCCGCGACCGCCGCCGGCGCGTTGCGGATGGCGGCCGAGTGGGCGCCGCAGGACCGGGTCTGGATGGCCTTCCCCTCCGGTGGCTACACGCTCGGGCCGACCGAGGCCGATGCCGAGGCCGCCCGCGCCGCCTGGGCCGCGGTCGCCGGTGCGATCCTTCCGTTCGCACCGGTGAGCATGGTCGTCGACCCCTCCGCGGTCGAGGACGCCCGCCGGCACCTCGACCCGCGGGTCGAGATCGTGACCGCGCCGCTGGACGACGCGTGGATGCGCGACATCGGGCCGACCTTCGTGCACGTCCACAGCAAGAACAGTGCAGTGGGCACCGCCGGCACCACGGGTGACGGCGCCGCAGCTGGCGGCACCGGCCTGGCCGCCGTCGACTGGGTCTTCAACGGCTGGGGCGGCCAGGACTGGGCGCGGTGGGATCGCGACCGGCACATCGGCGCCTTCGTCGCCGAGGCCGCAGGGGTCCCGAGGATCGCGTCCACCCTCGTCAACGAGGGCGGCGGCTTCCACGTCGACGGCGAGGGCACCGCCCTGGCCACGCGCAGCGTCCAGCTGGACCCCGGCCGCAACCCCGGGCTCACCGAGGCCGACGTGGAGGCGGAGTTCGCCCGCGTGCTCGGCGTCGAGCGGGTGATCTGGCTCGACCGGGGCCTGCACCGGGACGCCCAGCGGTTCGGCACCCGCGGCCACGTCGACATCGTCGCCGCCTTCGCCGCGCCCGGCGTCGTCCTGGTCCACGACCAGACCGACCCGAGCCACCCCGACCACGAGGTCACCGCGGACGTGATCGCGACGCTCTCCACCGCGCGCGACGCCGCCGGACGCCGGCTCGAGGTGATCCGCGTCCCCGCACCGCAACGGCTGCGGGACGAGGAGGGCTGGGTGGACCTGAGCTACCTGAACCACCTGATCGTCAACGACGGCGTGATCGCCTGCGCCTTCGACGACCCGAACGACGAGGTCGCCGCCGGCATCCTCGCCGCCGCGCACCCGCACCGCACCGTCGTCACCGTCGACGCCCGGGAGATCTTCGCGCGCGGCGGCGGCATCCACTGCATCACCCAGCAGCAACCGAGCAACCAGCCAGTCCAGCAACGAGCCCAGGAGGCACGATGACCACCACCCCCACCGCGCCTCCCGGCCGTTCGTCCGGAACGGCGGCCGGCACCTCCTCGGGCACGGCGGCCCCGGTGCACGAGAAGGGCCTCAAGCCCAACAGCCTCGGCCTGCTGGCCGTGGTCGCGATCGGCATCTCCACCATCGCGCCGGCCTACGCGCTGACCTCGAGCCTCGGCCCGACCGCGATGGAGGCGGGCACCCACGTCCCGGCCGTCCTCGTCCTCGGGTTCATCCCGATGTTCCTCGTGGCTCTCGGCTACCGCGAGCTGAACGACGCGATGCCGGACAGCGGCACGACGTTCACGTGGGCCTCCCGCGCGTTCGGGCCGTACGTCGGCTGGATGGGCGGCTGGGGGTTCCTGGCCGCGAACATCATCGTGCTCTCCAACCTCGCCGGCGTGGCCGTCGACTTCTTCTACGCCTTCCTCGCCGACATCACCGGCCGGCCCGAGCTGGCCGACCTGGCCTCGGACCAGTGGATCAACGTGCTCACCTGCGTCGTCTTCATGGCGCTGGCCACCTGGGTCTGCTGGCGCGGCGTCGAGGCGACCGCCTGGGTGCAGTACGCCCTGCTCGGCCTGCAGCTGGTGGTGCTCGGCATCTTCGCGGTGATGGCGTTCACCGGCGCCGCCGCCCACGGCATGCCCGCGGGGATGCCGGACGCCTCGTGGTTCAACCCGTTCGAGATCGGCGACTTCGGCGCCTTCGCCACGGCGATGAGCCTGTCCATCTTCCTGTTCTGGGGCTGGGACCTGTGCCTGACCCTGAACGAGGAGACGAAGGGCGGCGGTCGGACCGCCGGCTGGGGCGCGACCATCACCGCCGTCTCCGTCCTGGTCATCTACCTGGTGCTGACGATCGCGACCATCATGATTGCCGGCGTCGGTGCCGACGGCCTGGGCCTCGGCAACCCCGACAACGCGGAGAACGTGCTGGCCAACCTCGCCGGACCGGTGATGGGACCCTTCGCGGTGCTGCTCTCCCTCGCGGTGCTCTCCAGCAGCGCCTCCTCGCTGCAGGCGACGATGAGCGGGCCGTCCCGCACCCTGTTCGCGATGTCCTGGTACCGGGCGCTGCCGTCGTTCCTGACGCGGCTGAACCGGGCCAACGGCACCCCGTCCGCCGGTATCTTCACCGCCGCGGCCGCCTCCACCGTGTTCTACGTGCTGATGCGGCTGGTGAGCGAGAACGTGCTCAGCGACACCATCACCGCGCTCGGCATGATGGTCTGCTTCTACTACGCCGTCACCGCGTTCGCCTGCGTGTGGTTCTTCCGCCGGCAGGCCCGCGGGTGCGCCCAGGTGCTGCGCCGGCTCGTCCTTCCGGGCATCGGCGGGGTGGCGCTGATCGTGGTGTTCCTGCAGACGGCGATCGACAGCGCGGACCCGGAGTTCGGCTCCGGCTCGCAGATCGGCGGCGTGGGGCTGGTGTTCATCATCGGCATCGGCGTGCTGCTCCTCGGCGTGCTCGTGATGCTCGTCCTGCGCTGGCGGACGCCCGCGTTCTTCCGGGAGGGGCTGCGCTGGACCGGCGCGGACGCGGACCGGGCGCTCGACGGCACGCACGACGGCGCGCACGATGCTGCGCACGACGGCGTTCACGACGGCCATCACGACGCAACCGGGACCACCGGGGAGTCGCGTGCCGAGTCCGGCGCCCCCGGGTACGGCGGTCGGGATGCGGAGCGCTGACGTGCTCGGCGGGACCGGTGCGGCGGGCTCAGGCCCCGGAGCCGTGCCGGGCCCGCAGGCCGGCGAGCAGCGCGTCGAGCCCGAGGTCGAAGGCCGCGTCCGCGGTGGCCGCGCCGCGTCCGTACCGGCGGTGCCGGTCCGCGACCGCGGCGGCGAACACGGGCGCCGCGTCCTCGCTGACGTCGAAGATCTCCGCGGGAGCGGCGGTGTCCAGGGCCGAGCCGAAGACGAAGGACTCGACGGCGACGACGGCGTTGACCGCCTCCCCGCCGGACCAGCCCGCCTCGACCAGCGCGGCGACCACGGTCTCGTACATCGCGAGGCTGCCCGGGGCGTCCGAGACGGGCAGGACGGCCATCACCGGGATCAGCGGCGTGACGTCGGCGTAGGCGTCCCGGTAGGAGCGGGCCCACGAGGCCAGCGCCTCGTCCCACGGCAGCGTCGCGAACGGGCCGGTGTCGATGGTCGCGTTGATCGCGTCCTGCGCCCACAGCAGCACCTGCTGCTTGGACGCGGCGTGGTTGTAGAGCGCGGAGACGGAGACGTGCAGCTCCTTCGCCAGGGCGGCGAGGGTGAAGGCCTCGTAGCCGCGCCGGGTGATCAGCCGCAGCGTGACCCGGGTGATCGCCTCCTGCGAGAGCACGGGGGTGCTCGGGCGGCCGCGCCGGCGGCCGGTCCCGGCGGGCCGGGCGTCGTCCGCGGTCGCCGTCGCGGTCGCCGTCGACGCGCCGGCCACGTCCACGTCCACGCCCGCATCCTCTCGTCGTCCAGCACCCGTCTCGCTGCCAGTGTACGGACCACGTCCGGCACTCTCCGGGACGCCGAGCACTCGTGACAATAATGAACGTCATTCATATAATGAGAGGGTCTCTCGGACCCGGAAACCAGGAAGTGACACCATGGCAGACACCCAGTTGAGCGCCGACGTCGTGATCGTCGGCGCGGGACCGACCGGGCTGACCGCGGCCCGTCGGCTCACCGCCGCCGGCCGGTCGGTGATCGTGCTCGAGGCCCGCGACCGCGTGGGCGGCCGCACATGGTCCCGCACCATCGACGGCGCGTTCCTCGAGATCGGCGGCCAGTGGATCTCGCCGGACCAGACCGCGCTGACCGCGCTGGTCGACGAGCTCGGCCTGTCCACCTTCTCGCGCTACCGCGAGGGGCAGAACGTCTACCTCGCGCCCGACGGCACCCGGGCCCTCTACACCGGGGACAGCTTCCCGGCGGGGGAGCGGACCGAGGCCGAGATGGACCGCGTGGCGGCGATCCTCGACGAGCTCGCCACCGAGATCGGCCCCCACGAGCCGTGGGCGCACCCGCGTGCCCGGGAGCTGGACACCATCTCCTTCCACCACTGGCTCCGGCAGCAGTCCGACGACGAGGCGGCGTGCGAGAACCTCGGCCTCTTCATCGCCGGCGGCATGCTCACCAAGCCCGCGCACGCGTTCTCCGCGCTGCAGGCCGTGCTGATGGCCGCCTCCGCCGGGTCCTTCTCCAACCTCGTCGACGACGCGTTCATCCTCGACAAGCGGGTGGTCAGCGGCATGCAGTCCGTCTCGACCACGATGGCCGAGGCGCTCGGGCCCGACGTCGTCAAGCTCGAGAACCCGGTGCGGACCATCCGCTGGGACGAGGACGGCGCCACCGTCGTCACGGACCACCTGGAGGTCCGCGCCCGCGACGTCGTGATGGCCGTCCCGCCGAACCTCTACTCCCGGGTCAGCTACGAGCCGCCCCTGCCGCGCCGCCACCACCAGATGCACCAGCACGTCTCCCTCGGCCTCGTGATCAAGGTCCACGCGGTGTACGAGACGCCGTTCTGGCGCGAGGAGGGCCTCTCCGGCACCGGCTTCGGCTCGCACGAGCTGTGCCAGGAGGTCTACGACAACACCAACCACGGCGACGAGCGGGGCACCCTGGTCGCCTTCGTCTCCGACGAGAAGGCGGACGACCTGTTCCGGCTCTCCGACGAGCAGCGGCGGGAGCGCATCCTCGCGTCCCTCTCCCACTACCTGGGGGAGCAGGCGAAGCACCCGGTCGTGTACTACGAGTCCGACTTCGCCGCCGAGGAGTGGACCCGCGGCGCCTACGCCGCCAGCTACGACCTGGGCGGGCTGCACCGGTGGGGCGCCGACCAGCGCGAACCCGTCGGGCCGATCCGCTGGGCCAGCTCGGACTTGGCCGCCGAGGGCTACCAGCACGTCGACGGCGCCGTCCGGATGGGCCAGCGGGTGGCCGCGGAGATCCTGGGCACCGACGCCGACGCCGAGTCCGCCGCAGCCGATGCCACCGCCGACGCCCGGACGGACGACGCCGACGCGCTCGCGGGTGCAGGGGCCCGGTCATGAGCGCCGGGCTCTCCGGCGGGACGGCCGGGGCGGCGCAGGGCCGCACCCGGTACCTGGTCGCCTACGCCGCGGACCGCCGGTCGAAGGACGCGCTCGCCCTCGCCGGGGTGCTCGCGCGGACCTTCGACGCGGCCCTGGACGTCGTCTACATCGTGCACGAGCCCTCGGCACGCACCGCGCACCAGCCCAACACGGCCGACTTCGCCGCCCACGTGCGGGACCAGGCGCGCGCGTGGCTGGAGGAGGCCCGCGACCGGGTGCCGGCCGGGGTCCCGGTCGAGCTGCACCTGCGGGACGCGGCCTCGGTGACCGCCGGGGTGCTCGACGCGGCCGCCGAGCTCGGCAGCGCCCTGATCGTCATCGGGTCCGGCTCCGGATCCGGCCGCCCGCTGGTCGCGAGCCCCGTCGTCGGCGCGCTGCTGCACGCCAGCCCGGTACCGGTGGCCATGGCGCCGCGGAAGTACGGGGCCGGCCGGGGCGAGACGGGCCCGCTCGAGGAACTGGCCTGCGCCGTGGGCACCCGACCGGGGGCGCAGCAGGTGCTCGAAGAGGCGGTCGAGGCCGTCGGGCGGGTGAACCTGCCGCTGCGGCTCGTCTCCCTCGTCGACCTCGCGGGGCACGACCGGGCGGCCGGGCGGGCCGCGCGGCAGGAGGCCGAGCAGGCGCTGCAGGATGCCGCCGCCCGGGTGGGGGAGCGCGGCGTGGTGCGCACCGACGTTGGGCGTGGCAAGGACCTCAAGCACGCCGCGGCGAGGATCGACTGGAACCCGCGCAGCGTGCTGCTCATCGGTTCCTCCCGCCTCGCGCAGGGGCGGCAGACCTTCCTCGGGACGACCGCGGCCCGGCTGCTCGCCCACCTGCCGATCCCGATGATCGTGGTCCCGCGCCCGGACTGACCTGACGCGCCGAGCCAGCTGGTCGATAGATGCTGATCAGAGGCCTCCGGGACCTTGTTCGGTGCATCTGTCGACGAGCTGGCCAGCAGAGTGGCGGCGGCCGACGCCGGGAAGCGGTACCGCTACCATGGGACGCGCCGGGTTCGACGGGTCTCGCCCGGCCGACGTGTCGCAGGGGGACAGACGTGAAGTTGCTCGCCGGGTTCCGGGGTCGTGCCGCGCGCCGACGCCGTGCTCTGGTGTCGACGCTGGTCCTCGCCGTCGTCACCGCCGTGCTCGTCACCGGTGCCGTCCTCTACCCGGGCTTCAAGACCGCGGACGTGGATCTGCACGACGGCGGCGTCTGGGTCACCAACTCCTCGAAGAACCTCGTGGGGCACCTGAACTACCAGTCCAAGCTGCTCGACGGCGGCGTCGTGGCCGGCAGCCCCGACTTCGACGTGCTGCAGGCCGGTGCACGGGTGCTGGTCAGCGACACGGGCCGGTCCGCGCTCACCCCGCTCGACCCCGCCGCCGTCACGCTCGGCGCGGACCAGAAGATCCCCGGCAACGCCCGCCTCTCCTTCGGCACCACGATCGTCGCCATCACCGACCCGCAGGCCGGGAAGGTGTGGGCCGTGCCCTCGGACCGGCTCGGCAGCTTCGACCCGGACGGCACCACTCCGATCGTCGAGAACGCGCGCGGCGTCGTCGCCGCCGTCGGGACCGACGACACCGTGCACGCCGCCGACGTCGCCGGGAAGAAGCTGCTGTCCCTGCACGTCGATGCGGACGGGAACGTCACCGACCGGCAGCAGGCCGAGCTGGGCGGCATCACCGCCGCCGACACGCTGCAGATCAGCGCGGTCGGGAGCCGGCCCGTCCTCTTCGACGCCGCCGCCGGCACCCTGTCCCTGCCCGGCGGCCGGACGGTCACCGTGCCCGACGGGCGCAACGGCAAGCTGCAGCTGCCCAGTGCCGGAGGAAGCGGCAGCGGTGGGGGAGCGGACACCGTCGTCGTCGCCACCAGCAAGGAGCTCGTCCGGCAGCCGCTCGACGGCGGGGAGCCCACCCGCGCCGCCAACGCCACCGCGGGCACGCCCACCGCCCCCGTCCAGCTCGCCGGGTGCATCCACGCCGCCTGGGCGGGCTCGGGCCAGTACGTGCGCGAGTGCGCGAACCCCGCCGACTCGATGCGCCGCGACATCCCGTCCCTGGCCGCCCGCGCGGACCTACAGTTCCGCGTCAACCGGGACGTGGTCGTGCTCAACGACATCGCCGCCGGCAACACGTGGCTGGTCCAGCAGGACATGGAGATGGTGAACAACTGGCAGGACATCATCCCGCCGCCCGACGTCGCCGACCAGGCGAAGGACGACTCCCACGACCAGTCCGTCGAGCGGGCCCTGCCGGACCGGACCAAGCCCAACCGTCCGCCGGTGGCCGCCAACGACTCGTTCGGCGTGCGGCCCGGCCGCACCACGACGCTGCCGATCATGGACAACGACTCCGACCCCGACGGCGACGTGCTCACCGCCTCCGTCGCCGGGAAGGGGCCGGACCTCGGCACCGTGCAGCCGATCTACGACAACACCGGCCTGCAGATCGCCGTCCCGGAGAACGCGCGCGGCACCGGCGTGTTCCGCTACGCGGCCTCCGACGGGCGCGGCAAGTCGGCGACCGCGACGGTGCGCGTGGCCGTGCGCGGACCGGACGAGAACGGCGCCCCACGCCCCAAGCGGCCCGCCGACCCGACCACCATCCCCGTGCAGCAGGGCAGGTCGGTCAGCCAGAACGTCCTCTCCGACTGGACCGACCCCGACGGGGACGACCTGTTCCTCGTCAGCGCGTCACCCACCAAGGACGGGGACCGGGTGCGGGCCCGGCCGGACGGGCTGCTCAGCTACCAGGACGTCGACAAGTCCTCCGGGAAGAAGACGGTCGCGATCGTCGTCTCCGACGGGCGGACCACGACCGAGGGCACGGTGATCATGGACGTGCGGCCCACGTCCGCGCTCGCCCCCGTCGCCACCCCGGACCACATCACGGTGCGTGCGGGGGAGTCCGCGACCGTCGCCCCGCTGAGGAACGACCTCGACCCCGCCGGCGGCACCCTGCGGATGCCCAAGGTCAACGCCGTGGCGGGCACCACCGTCACCCCGAACTACGACGCCGGCACGTTCACGTTCCGTGCCAACGCGCCCGGCACCTACTACCTCGAGTACCTGGCCAACAACGGGCCGAAGAGCACGGTGGGCCTCGTCCGCGCCGACGTCGTCCCCTCGACCGCCGAGGGCGGCCCGGTCGCGGTGCGGGACACCGCGCTGCTGCCGGCCCACCAGGACGTGCTCGTCGACGTGCTCGGCAACGACTCGGACCCGGCCGGCGGGGTGCTCGTCGTCCAGTCCGTCTCGGCGAGCGCGTCCTCGCCCGTCAGCGTCGCCATCGTCGACCACGGTGTGCTGCGCATCGCCGACGTCCGGGGCATCACCGCGCCGCTGACCGTGAAGTACACGATCTCCAACGGCACCCAGTCGGCCACCGGCGAGGTCAACGTCGTCCCCGTCGCCCCGCCCGCGAAGCTGCAGCCGCCCGAGGCCGCGCCGGACGAGGTGACCGTGCGGGTGGGCGACGTCGCGACCATCCCCGTGCTCGGCAACGACAAGCACCCGCAGAACGACACCCTCCACCTGGACCCGAAGCTCACCCAGATCCCCGATGCCGCCGCCGGCCGCACGTGGGTCTCCCAGGACACCGTCCGCTTCCTCGCCGGTGAGACGCCGGGCTCGTACCGGGCCATCTACAACGTCGTCGACAGCCGCGGCCAGAAGGACTCGGCGCAGGTCACCATCCACGTCAAGGCCCGCGACGACGAGCACAACGGCCGCCCGCAGCCGAGGAACCTGACCGCCCGCGTGCTCGCCGGCGGCACCATCCGCATCCCTGTGCCGCTGGACGGCGTGGACCCGGAGGGCGACTCCGTCCGCATCTCCGACGTGGACCGGGCGCCCGCGAAGGGCACCGCGATCCTCGGCGCCGACTACATCGACTACACGGCGGCCGGCAATGCGACCGGCACCGACTCCTTCACCTACGAGGTGCGGGACCGGCTCGGCGCCCGGGCCACCGCCTCGGTGCTGGTCGGGATCGCGCCGCCGACGAAGACCAACCAGGCACCCGTGCCCGTCGCCGACGCCGTCAGCGTCCGGCCCGGCCGGCAGGTGGCCGTTGACGCACTGCACAACGACAACGACCCCGACGGGGACCAGCTCGCCCTGATCGAGAACGGCCTCGAGGCGCCCGAGGGGGTGGCCGCGCACGTGCGCCGCGGCCAGGTGGTGCTCACCGCGCCGCGGACCGAGGGCCCCGTGGCCGTCCGCTACACCGTCCGCGACTCCCGCGGCGCGCGCGCCATCGGCACCATCCGCCTCGACGTCTCCGCGAGCGCCCCGCTGGTGGCGCCCATCGCCCAGGACGACCGGGTGGAGGTCGCCGAGACCATGGGCAAGAACACCGTCCAGGTGCCGGTGCTGGACAACGACGCCGACCCCGACGGCATCGCCGACGCGCTGGACGTGAGTTTCCCGGGGGCACCTGCGGGCGTCTCCTTCTCCGGGGGCCGGGCCACCGTGCCGCTGACCGAGACGGAGCAGCTCATTCCGTACACGGTCACCGACGTGGACGGGCAGACCGGATCCGCCCTGATCTGGGTGCCGGGCAGGGCCGACCAGTACCCGACCCTCGCCGACCGGAAGACCAGGCACGTGACCGCCGGGCAGCGGCTCGACATCGACCTGGCGAAGGCGGTGCGGGTGCGCGACGGCCGCTCCGTCCGCATCACGCAGGTCTCCGGGGTCAAGGCCATCGGCGCCGCCGGCGGGGACCTCGTCGCCGACGAGCACACCCTGCGCTACCAGGCGGCCGACGACTTCTACGGTCCCGGGTCCATCACGTTCGAGGTGACGGACGGGTCCGGCCCGGACGATCCGAACGGGCGCACCTCGACGCTGACGATCATGATCGACGTCAAGCCCAAACCCGCGCAGAACCACCCGCCGACGTTCGCGGGCGGCTCCATGACGGTCGCCGAGGCCGAGCCGGCCACCGAGTTCGATCTCGCCCCCGCGGCCGCGGACGTCGACGCCGGGGACCGCGAGCGGCTGCGCTACAGCCTCGACGGGGCCCGCCCGGAGAACCTCACCGTCAGCCTCGACGGCTCGCGCCTCAAGGTCGCCGCGAAGGACTCGGCGGTCAAGGACACCGCCGTGCCGATCCAGGTCTCCGTCACCGATGGCAAGTCCGAGCCCGTGACCGGCACCGTCACGGTCGCCGTCGTCTCCTCCTCCCGGCCCCTGGCCGTGGTCAACGACGACGTCGTCGCGGACGCGAAGGCCGGCAGCCCGACCACGGTGGACGTGCTCGCCAACGACGTCAGCCCCTTCCCGGGCACCCCGCTCTCCGTCGTCGACGCCGTGCGGGAGACGGGGCCCGGCACCGTCGCCGTCTCCGGATCGAGGATCACGGTCACGCCCGCGAAGGACGTGGCCGGGGTGATGGTGGTCCGCTACACCGTGGGGGACCGGACGAAGGACCCGGACCGGCAAGTGGACGGGGCCATCCGGCTGACCGTCAAGGCCCGGCCGGACGCACCGTCGACCCCGCGGGCCGCCGAGACCCGCAGCCACACGGTGGTGCTGAACTGGGCGCCGCCGAGCGACAACGGGTCCCCGATCACCGGGTACACCGTGACCGGGACCGGCGGCTTCCGGCAGCAGTGCGCCAGCACCACGTGCACCCTGGCCGGGCTCACCAACGACCGGCCCTACACGTTCGCCGTCACGGCGCGGAACGCGGTCGGCGAGTCCGACGCGTCGCCGACCTCCGGCGTCGCCCGCCCCGACCAGCGGCCCGACCAGCCGGCCGCGCCGCGGCTGAAGTTCGGCGACGCGCGGCTCGACGTCGCATGGACCCCGCCGCGCGTCGACGGCTCCCCGGTGAGCAGCTACGACCTCGAGCTCTCCCCGGCCCCGCCGAGCGGCGCCGTGCAGAAGACCGGCCTGACGTCCACCGCCACCACGTGGACCGGGCTGAACAACGGCACCGCGTACCAGGTGCGGGTCCGCGCCCACAACAAGGCCAAGGACCCGTCCGACTTCAGCGCGTTCTCCGCCTCCGAGGTGCCGGCGGGCAAGCCCGGCGCCCCGGCGTCGGTGACCACGCAGCGGGTGTCCTCGGTGGGCGGGCAGAACCAGATCGCCGTCTCGTGGTCCCCGGCGGCCCCCAACGGCGACCCGATCGAGACGTACACCCTGACGGTGCTGCGCGGCGGTTCGACGGTGCAGACCCTCGCCGTCAGCGGCGGCCGCACCACCCAGACGGTGACCGTGCCCAACGCCGAGGCGGACTACACGTTCCGCGTCGTCGCGAAGAACAAGGCCGGCACCGGGCCGGTCAGCGCCCCGTCCGCGCCGCGGCGCGCGTTCGGTGCACCGCAGGCGGTGTCCTCCGTCAAGCTCAGCCCCGCGAACACGGACACGACCGGCGGCCAGGTGCGCGTCGACTTCACGCCGCTGTCCGCCGCGCAACGCAACGGTGCGCAGGCCGGCGAGGTCAGCTACCGCTACTCGGCGAGCACCGGCCAGTCCGGCCCGATCCAGCCCGGCCAGGTGCTCGGCGGCTTCGCCAACGGGCGGGCCACCACGGTGACCGTCGTCGCCGACACCAGCGCCAACGGCGCCCGGTACGCCAGCCCCGGCCGCACCTCCAACAGCGTCCGGCCCTACGGCCGCCCCGGCACGCCGGCCACCTCGGGCAGCAACGGGACCCAGGACACCCGGTCCGACACGAGCCGGCACCGGGCGTCCGTGAGCTGGTCCCCGCCCGGCAACGCCGACGTCGAGCACCTGGAGCTGCGCGTCGACGGCGGCAGCTGGCAGAACGTCGGCGCGTCCGCGGGCAGCCGGTCCTTCGGCGACTACAGCGCGACCCACCGGGTCGACGTCCGCTCGATCAACTCCGTCGGCACGCCCGGCGCCGTCTCGACCACGACGGTGCGGACCGGGGCCAAGGCCCCGCCGCCCCCGCCGCCCGCGCCGACCCCGGAGCGGACGAGCGTGCGCGTGGAGAGGTCGACGGTCAACTCGTGCACCCAGGCGCCCGGCGAGCCCGACAACTTCAGCCCCAACCCGCCCACCTGTGACGGCCGGGTCGGCGGCACGCCGAACCCGAACGGCAAGTGGCTCTCGTACGTCGACGGAGCGGTCGACGTCGACCGGTGCGGCAGCCCCTTCAGCGGCGGCAGCACCGGGTGGTACCACATGACCAGCGGCCCGCTCTCCGGACGCTGGGTCAAGGCCATCACCGTCACGCACGAATCCGGCCCCGCCATCCGCTGCGGTTGACCCACCGCCTACCCACCCAGCCGGTCGGCCGATAGTCCATTCCGGATCCAGCGCCCACCCACCGAGCGGCCACCCACCGACCACTCACCGCCCACCGAAGGACACCGAAACGCCCATGAGCATGACCGCCGAGCAGGCCGAGTGGTTCGCCCAGACCGTCACCCGCCTCGTGGAGAACGTGGGGGAGGCGGTGCTCGGCAAGGAGCGCGTGATCCGGTTGACGGTGACCGCGCTGCTGGCCGAGGGGCACGTCCTGTTCGAGGACGCCCCGGGCACCGGCAAGACCTCCCTGGCGCGCGCCCTCGCCGCGACGGTGCAGGGCAGCCACTCGCGGATCCAGTTCACCCCGGACCTGCTGCCCGGCGACGTCACCGGCGTGACCATCTACGACCAGAAGACCCAGGCCTTCGAGTTCCACCGCGGCCCGGTGTTCGCGACCATCGTCCTGGCCGACGAGATCAACCGCGCCTCGCCGAAGACCCAGTCCGCGCTGCTGGAGGTGATGGAGGAGTCCCGGATCACCGTCGACGGCACCACGCACGACGTCGGCCGCCCGTTCCTCGTGCTCGCCACCCAGAACCCGATCGAGCAGGCCGGCACGTACCGGCTGCCCGAGGCGCAGCTGGACCGCTTCCTGATCAAGACGTCCATCGGCTACCCGGACACCGCCGCGACCGTGCGGCTGCTCTCCGGCGCCACCGTCCGGGACCGCTCGGCCTCCCTCGAACCGGTGATCACGACGAAGGCGCTGCGGGAGATGGCGGACCTGGCCACCACCGTCCACGTCGAGGACGCCGTCCTGGAGTACGTCGCCGTCCTCGCCGAGCGCACCCGCCAGGCGCCGCAGACCCGGCTCGGGGTGAGCGTGCGCGGAGCGCTGTCCATGGTCCGGGCCGCCAAGGTGTGGGCTGCTGCCGGCGGCCGGCCCTACGTGCTGCCCGACGACATCAAGGAGCTCGCCCCGGCCGTGTGGACCCACCGGTTCGTGCTCGACCCCGAGGCCGAGTTCTCCGGTGCCACCGCCGAGGACGTCCTCGCCGAGGTGCTGGCCGCGGTCCCGGCCCCGCAGCACCGGGCCGGCGTGCCCGGATGACGAGCCGCACGACCAGCCGCGGGTCCAGTCCGGCGACGGGCGCCTCCCGGGCGTCCAGCCGCACGACGACCCCGGCGACGGATGCCTCCCGGGCGGCGCGCTGGGGGGAGACAGCGCGGCGGGGTCTGACCCGGGGCGCGTCCCGCGTGACCGCGCACCCGCTGTACGGGCGTGCCCGCGGCCGTGCGCAGCGCGTCGGCCGGGTCACCGGCGGCCTCGTGCGCCGGCACGTGGTGCCCGCGGTCGGGGTCGTCGGCCCGCTCGGCCGGCTCGTCCTGGCCGCCGTCGTCGTGCTCGCCGTCCTCGGGCTGAGCCTGGGCTGGCAGGAGGCCGGCGTCGGCGCCATCTTCGGCACCCTGCTGCTGCTCGGCGCGGTCGGTTTCGTGCTCGGCCGGTCCGACTACGACGTCGACCTGGATCTGACGCGCACCCGGGTGGCCGTGGGAGACCGCGCGGTCGGCGCCGTCACGGTCGCCTCCGCCGCGACCCGGCCGCTGCGGCCCGCGTCCCTGGAGCTGCCCGTCGGCGCCGCGATCGCCTCCTTCTACCTGCCACGGCTCGAGCCCGGCCAGTCCTACGAGGACCTCTTCACCATCCCCACCACCCGCCGCACGGTGCTGACCATCGGCCCGGTGCGCTCCGTGCGCGCGGACCCGCTGCACCTGCTGCGCCGCGAGGTGATGTGGACGGAGCCCGTCGAGCTGTTCGTGCACCCGCGCACCGTCGCGCTCGGCGCCTCCACCCCGGGCTTCATCCGGGACCTGGAGGGGCTGCCCACCCACGACCTGGCGAACACCGACGTCTCCTTCCACGCCCTGCGCGAGTACCAGCCGGGGGATGACCGCCGGCACATCCACTGGCGTTCCACCGCGCGCACCGGCACGCTGATGGTCCGCCAGTTCGAGCAGACCCGCCGCTCGCACATCGGCATCGGCCTGTCCACCGAGGCGAGCGAGTACGACGGCGAGGCGGACCTCGAGCTGGCGATCTCCGTGGCCGCCTCGATCGGTCTGCAGGCCGCCCGGGAGCAGCGCAACCTCGACGTCATCACCTCCTCCGGGCCGCTGCGCACCCGCACGGGCCGTGCCCTGCTCGACGACGCCACCCGGCTCACCGGCACCACCGGCATGGCCGCTGTCGACCTGGCCCGCACCACCGCGGAGACGCTGCCCAACGCGTCGGTCATCTTCTTCGTCGTCGGGATGCACGTCTCCGCCGCGGACCTGCGCCGCGCCGCCGCGTGGGTGCCCGTCGGCATCCGCACCCTCGCCATCCGCTGCGGCACCGGCGCCCCCGCCGCGCGCGCGACCATCGGCGACCTCGTGGTGCTGACCATCGGCTCCCTCGACGAGCTCGGCTCCGTGCTGCGGCGGGCGGCCGCATGAGCACGCCACCGCGGAACTTGCCGGGCACCTCGGCGGGCCTGCGCTCCCGTCTTCTCCGGTCCCGTCTCGTCCGCTCCCGTCTTCTCCGCTCCCGCGACCTGCAGTCCCGCGCGCTCGACGTCGTCGCGCTCGGTGCCCTGCTGTGGCTCGGCGCGCTCGGCTTCCAGACCAGCTTCGGCGCCCAGCCGCGGTTCTTCGTCGCGGTCGCCGGGGCCATCGTGCTCGGGCTGGCCATCGCCGCCGCGGGTGCCCGGTGGCGGCTCGGCGAGCTGTGGGTCGTGGGCCTGGCCGTCGTCGCCTACCTCGTGGCCGGGCCGGCGCTGGCCGCCCCCGCCGAGGCAGGGGCAGGGGTGCTGCCGACCCTGGAGGCGTGGCGGGTCCTCGTCTTCGGCGTCGTCCAGTCGTGGAAGGACTTCCTCACGGTGGCCCCGCCCGTCGGCGTCGCCCGCGGCATGCTGATCGTGCCGTTCCTGTGCGTGTACGTCGGCGCGATCGTGGCCGGCACCCTGGCCTGGCGGGTGCGGCACGCCGCCTGGGCGCTGCTGCCGGTGACCGCCGTGCTGGTCGCCGGTGCCGCGCTCGGCGCGGACACCACCGCCCTGCCGGTGCTGCGCGGCGTCGCCGTCGTGCTCGTCGCCGTCGCGTGGCTGGCCTGGCGGCTGGAGACCGGCCGCCGCAGCGCCGCCGCGACCGTCACCGCCGCGGGCTCGACGCCGGTGTCCACCCCCGAGCCCGGCCTGCCCGGTGCGGTCGCCCGGCTCGGCCGCCGGCGCCGGCTGCTCGGCGGCGTCGCCGTCCTGACCGGGGCCGCCCTGCTGACCGCCCTGATCGCTCCCGTCCTCGCGCCCGCCGGGGACCGCGCCGTCGTCCGCGACGCCCTCGTGCCGCCGCTGGACCTGCACCAGTACCCGAGCCCGCTGATGAGCTTCCGGCAGTACGTCAAGGACCGCAAGGACGACGTACTGTTCACCGTCCAGGGGCTGCCGAAGGGCGAGCGGGTGCGGCTCGCCGCGATGGACGCCTACAACGGGGTCGTCTACAACGTCGACGACGCGTCCTCGGGCGCGTTCGCCCCGGTCGGCGACACCGGCACGCTCGCCGTCGCGAGCCCGGGCGCGGGCGACGGCCGGCACGCGTCCGTCCGCTTCACCATCGACGACTTCGCGTCGCCGTGGCTGCCTGCCAGCGGCCGGATCCGGGGCGCCGCCTTCACCGGGGCGCGCGGCACCGGGATCGGTGATTCCCTGTTCTACAACGCCGACGCCGAGACGGCGCTGACCACCAGCGGCGTGCAGCGGGGCGACAGCTACTCGCTCGACGTCGAGTACCCCGAGACGTACAGCCACGACCAGCTCGCCCCGCTCGGCTTCGCCGACGTCGCCCTGCCGGACCCGTCCAACGTGCCCGAGGCCGTCGCCTCCCGGGCCGGGGACCTGGCCGGCACCGAGACCGCCGCCGTGGATCGGGTCCGCAGCCTCGAGCAGGGCCTCGCGAAGTACGGCTACTTCAGCCACGGGCTGGAGGGGCAGACCCGGTCCCTGTCGGGGCACGGCGCGGCGCGCATCGAGGGGCTGCTCGGGGCGAAGACGATGGTCGGGGACGACGAGCAGTACGCCGTCGCGATGGCGCTGATGGCCCGCAACCTCGGCATCCCCGCCCGCGTCGTGATGGGCTTCGCCCCGGACTGGTCGGCGGTCAAGGACCCCACGGCGCCGGTCCGGATCACCGGCGACGACGTGCACGCCTGGGTCGAGGTGAAGTTCGAGCGTGCCGGGTGGGTGCCGTTCAACCCGACCCCGGAGGAGAACAAGGAGCCGCTCCCGCCGCCCAAGCAGCCGCTCGCCAAACCGAAGCCGCAGGTGCTCCAGCCTCCGCCACCGCCGCAGGAGCCGGCCGAGGTGCCGCCGGAGTCCGACCCGGATGCCCTGAACACGGACGAGAACAAGGAGAACGCCCGGCAGGACTGGGGCCCGGTGCTCGCGATCGGGCTGACCGTCGGCATCCCCCTCGTCGTGATCCTGACGCCGCTGCTGGTGATCGCGGCGCTGAAGGGACGCCGATACCGGCGTCGCCGCCGCGACGGCGCGCCCGTGCAGCGGATCAGCGGCGGGTGGAGCGAGGTGCTCAGCCTGGCCGCGGACCTCGGCACCCGTGTCCCCGCCGGAGCCACCCGGCGCGAGCACGCGGCCACCGTCGCCGGCGCGTTCCCCTTCGCCGCGGGCGGCACGACGACGCTCGCCCGCCGGGCGGACGCGGCCGTGTTCGCCGGCGGGGAGCCGACCGAGGAGCAGATCGCCGCCTACTGGAGCGGCGTCGACGCCTCCCTGGCCGGGATCCGGGGCTCCGTCTCCCGCGGCCGGCGCTGGAGGGCCCGGTTCTCGCTGCGCTCGCTGCGTGCGGAGCGTGCCGAGCGCAGGAGACAGCAGCGGGCCGAACGACGCCGTCGGGCTCAGCAGCGGCGGGCCCAGCGGGGGAGCACGGCCGCACCGATGCGGAAGGACCGGCCGACACCGCGCGCCACGGACACGGCCGCGCCGCGATCCCCGGCTAGGATGACGGACGATGAGTGAGACCACCACGGCCGAGGGCGCCGACGGCACCGTGCGCATCGTCTCCGGCTTCACGACGGATCGTGGCCTGCGGCGAGAACTGAACGAGGACTCGCTGATCGTCACCGACACCCTGTTCGCCGTGGCGGACGGGATGGGCGGCCACGAGGCCGGCGAGGTGGCCAGCGGCGTCTGCGTGCGCACACTCGGCGAGTCCGAGCTGCTGAGCGGTTCCGGAGCGATGGGCTCCGAGCGCGAGATCACCGCTGCGCAGGTGCAGGAGCTGCTCGAGCGCGCCGATGCGGCGATCCGGGAGGAGACCGACTCCCGCGCCGGCACGACCCTGACCGGCGTCGTGCTCACCCGCGAGGCCGGCCGCCCGTACTGGCTGTTCTTCAACGTCGGGGACTCCCGCAGCTACCGCCTGTACCAGCACCGGCTGCGGCAGATCAGCGTCGACCACTCCGAGGTGCAGGAGCTCGTCGATCTCGGGCACATCACGCCCGAGGAGGCGCTCGTCCACCCGCGGCGTCACGTCGTCACCCGCGCGCTCGGCACCGGCGTCGACATCGCCGCCGACTTCTGGCTGCTGCCGGTCGAACCCGGTGAGCGGATCCTGCTCTGCTCCGACGGGCTCACCGTCGAGGTGCCGGACGACGCGATCGGCCGGGTGCTCGACGCCGTCGCCGACCCGCAGACCGCCGCCGACGCCCTCGTGCAGGCCGCAGTCGCCAACGGGGGCCGGGACAATGTCACCGTCGTCGTGATCGACGCCGTGGGCGGGTCGGACGGCGAGGACGAGGCGCACACGACGGCGCCGCGCCCGCACGACGACGAGGACACCCTGCCGCGACGGGCCGCCACCGGGTCGACCGCGGTGCCGCCGCCGGCGGACAGCACGTCCGCGTCGGCCTCCGGGGACCGTCCGGGCCCGTGACCGCGGCGCGCTACCGCTCCGGCGACTGGACGCTCCTGGCCCAGCTGCCGCCCGCCGATGCCGATGCCGACGCCGGAGCCGTGGTGCTGCTGCCCCCGGGCACCCCGGCGGAGACGATCGACCGCGTCTGGGACGCCCTCGCCGTCGACTCCGGGACCGGCGGACTGCCCGTCGGTGACCCCACCTCGATCGGCGCCTTCGCCGGTGCCGTGCTCGGCGCGGCCGACGGGATCGTGCTGCGGGTGGCGGGCCGCACCGTGACCCCCGCCGTCCGCGGCGCCGGTTCCGTCACCGTCCTCACCGACGGCGGCGACGGTGAGCGGCGGTTCGTCGACGGCGACGACTCCGCGGTGGTCGCGGACGTGCGGTCCGTGACCGTTCTGACCGGCCCGCTTGCCCCGCGTGCGGACGACGGCGCCGCCGTCTGGTTGCCGCTTCGGGCCGGCATCGTCACCGCCGCGGAACTGCGGTTCGCGCCGGCACCGGCACCAGCGCAAGCCCCGGCACAGCCTCCGGCACCGGCGACGCCGTCCGTCGACGCCGCCGCGGAGCCCGCCTCCGCCGTGATCCCGCCCGCGCCGTCGAACGCCCCGACCATCGGAGCCGTGCGGGCCGCCGACGAACAGCCCGCCGCTGAACCGCCCATCAGCGAGCAGCCCGCCACCGCGTTGCCTGCCGCTGAGCAGCCCGCCGAACAGCCCACCGACCGACCCACCACCGGGCCGCTCGTCCTCGCCCGCGTGTGCCCGGAGGGACACGCGAATCCGCCGGCCACCCGCGACTGCGGCCGGTGTGGCCGTGCCCTGACCGGTGACCCGCGCCGCGTCCCCCGGCCGTCGCTGGGCACCCTGACCGTGTCCGACGGCCGTCGCCTCGAACTGGACCGCCCGCTCGTCGTCGGTCGCCAGCCCGCCGTCACGCGCGGTGCCGGCGCCGACATGCCGCGCATCGTCACCGTCCCCAGCCCGCACGGCGACATCTCCCGCTCCCACGTGCGCGTGCGGCTGGACGGCTGGCACGTGCTGCTCGACGACCTCGAGTCCACCAACGGCACCCTCCTGCGCCGACCCGGGCAGCCGCCGCGTCGGCTCGGTCGCGGGGAGTCGACGATGCTGCTCGACGGCGACGCGATCGATCTGGGCGACGGCATCGGTCTGACGTTCGAGGCACGGCCGTGAGCACCCGCCGCGCCGCGCCGCCGCCGGAGATCCCCGGCTTCCGCTACGTCGACGTCCTCGGGTCGGGCGGCTTCTCCGACGTCTACCTGTACGAGCAGGAGCGTCCGCGGCGCCGGGTCGCGATCAAGGTGCAGCTGGCGGACCTGCGCACCGCCGACGCCCGCGCGGCGTTCGAGCGCGAGGCGGACCTGATGGCTCAGGTCTCCACGCACCCCTACATCGTCACCATCTACGAGGCGGACGTGACGGCCGCCGGGCACTCCTACCTCGCCATGGAGTACTGCTCGCGGCCGAGCCTGAACGTGCGGGCCCGGCAGTCGCCGCTCGCGGTCAGCGATGTCCTCGCCATCGGCATCCAGGTCGCCTCCGCCGTCGAGACCGCGCACCGCGCCGGCATCGTGCACCGCGACATCAAGCCCGCCAACATCTTGGTCACCGACTACAACCGGCCCGCCCTGACCGACTTCGGCATCTCCGGGACCGTGGACGCGGTGGCCGAGACCGACGCCGGGATGTCCATCCCGTGGTCCCCGCCCGAGGCGTTCGACGGCGGCGCGACCGACGGCGTGCGGCTGGACGTGTGGGGCCTGGCCGCGACGCTGTACACCCTGCTCGCCGGCCGCTCGCCCTTCGCGGTGACCGGCGGCAACAACGCGCAGGCCGAGGTGATCCGGCGGATCACGTCGACGCCGCTGCCGCCGATCGGCCGTGAGGATGTACCCGGCTCGCTCGAGCGCGTGCTCGCCACGGCGATGGCGAAGGACCCGCTCGCCCGGTACCCCAGCGCACAGGCGCTCGCCTACGACCTGCAGCGGATCCAGGCTGAGCTCTCCCTCGCGGTGACCCCGTTCGAGGTGCTCGCCGAGCCCACGGTCGGAGCCGCCGACGACGGCGACGGGGAGGCGACGCGGGTCCGCGGTGTCGTCTCGATCGACCCGGACGGCACCACGAGCGCCCGCACGGCCGACGGCGCCGGGCCCGAGCGGGTCGAGGTGCGCCGCCGGCCGGCGACCCCGGCCCGTCCCGCGCCGGCTGCTCCCGGCGCCGACCGCAGCGCCGTCTCGGGCGCCCATCGCGGGCGCGTCACCGGCACCCCCGACGACGAGCACACGGTCGTGCGGCCCGGTCGGCCCGGTCGGCCCGTGTCGGACGACCCGGACGGCAGCGGTCCCGAACGGCGTGAGGCCGACCGACGCGAGTCCGACCGTCGTGAGACGGGGGACGAACGCGCGGACACCGGTCGCGCCGACTCCGGTGGCCCCGGCACCGGTGGCCCCGGCACCGGTGGCCCCGGCACCGCGACCGGTGCGACGCCGGCGTCCGGACCGCTGATCAGCCGCGTTCCCGGTGTCGCCGCCGGAACGGCCGCGTCGACCGCGTCCGTCCCCGGCACGGGAACCGCAGCCGGAACGGGTGCCGCTCCGGCCCGTCCGGACGAGCAGACCCCGGAACACGAGGCGACGCCGACGGCCCCACGCCGGCGCGGGCGGCTCGTCGCACTGGCCGTGCTCGCCCTGGCGATCGTCGTCGCCGGCGTCGTCGTGGTCGTCTCCGTGATCAACGGCCCCGCCCCGACGGCGACGACCCGCAGCGCCCCCGCGCTCTCGCCGAGCCCGGCGGACCCCCTGATCTACGGCACCGTGCCCACCCCGGCCGGCCTGAAGGGCGTGCCCGGGACGGGTGGCATCGTGTTCACGTGGCGCAATCCGCAGCCGCTCGCGGGGGACTCCTACATGGTCCGCCGCTACACGGCCACCGACTTCTCGGCCGACCCGGTGCGGGTGGGGGCGCTGCGCGTCGTCGTGCCGCGACCGGCCAGGGGCCAGACGTGCCTCGAGGTCTCCATCCGGCGTGAGAGCGGCCGCGGCTCCGAGACGCCCGCGCGTGCGTGCTGGGCGCCATGACGACGCGCACCGCCCCCTTCCACGTGACGACCCCGACGACCCCGACGGAGATGACCCGATGAACGCGGCGACCACCACCACCGCGGACGCGGCAGCCCCGGCCCGCCGGCTGGTCAACGCGTCCGCCGGCAAACGGCTCGTGGCCCGGCTGATCGACGCGCTCCTGCTGGTGGTCGTCGGTGCGGTCACGGCCGTGATCGCGGGGGCGCAGGGTCCGGACGGCGCCGTCGCGCCCGTCGTGATCGCCGGCTCCGCCGTCGCCGTCCTCGTCCTGCTGGTGCAGTGGTGGTGGGAGGCGACGCGCGGGCGGACCGTCGGCGGCGTGACCGTCGGCATCCGCACGGTCGACGCGCGGGAGGCCGCCCCGGGCTGGTGGCGGGTGCTGCTCCGGACGGCGATCGTCGTCGTCGCCGGGATCGTGCCGGTCATCGGGCCGCTGCTCGTCACCGTGTCCAGTGTCTGGGACCGCGACCGTCGTCGGCAGGGCTGGCACGACAAGGCCGCCGGCACCTGGGTGGTCGACGCGAGCCTCGGCCGGGATCCGCTGCCGGCCGGGGGGCAGGACGCTGCGCCGGTGCGCCGGTCCCGTCGAACGGCAACGGCAACGGCACCGGCGTCGGCTCAGGCATCGGCTCCGGTGGAGGGTCGGGCCGACGCCGTGAACGCGCCGGGGACTCCGGGCGGAGCCGTCGCCGGGGCGTCGTCCGCGTCGTCGGCCATGACACCGGCAGCAAGCGCGGCGCCGGCGACCGCGTCGTCGTCGGCACAGGCACCGGCTCCGTCTGCCTCTATCGCGCCGGCACCCGGCGCAGTTCCCGCGGCGCCGGCTCCGTCGCACGTGCCCGGGTCGCCGGCAGCGTCGGTGTCCGAGGCTCCGGCCGGGCTGGACGACGACCTCGAGCAGACCCGCATGACCCGGCCGCGCTCGACGGCCTGGCGGCTGGCCTTCGACGACGGCAGTGCCCTGACCCTGCGTGGGGAGGCGCTGGTCGGCCGCAACCCGGTCAACACGCCGGAGGAGCCGGACGTCCTGCTCGTCAATCTCCCGGACCCCGGCCGCAGCATCTCCAAGACGCACGCGCACCTGTCCGCGCACGCCGACGGGGTGTGGGTCACGGACCGGCGTTCCACCAACGGCACGGCCGTGACGCCGCCGAGCGGTGACCGTGCCGCGGTCGAGCCCGGGGTGCCCGTCCTCGCGGTCGACGGTGCGCTGGTTCACCTGGGCGACCGGACGATCGCGGTGACGCGGACGTGACCGAGACGCGTCCGGCCGAGCCTCGCACGGTCGATTCCGATGCGGCTGGTTCGCCTGGATCTGGTGCGCCTGGTTCTGCCGAGCATCGGGACCCCGCGGTCGCGTACACGCCGGGCGCGTCGACGCTCATCGTTCACGGGCGCACCGTGGTCGTGCTGCCCGGCGATGCCGCCGCCATCGCCGGCGGGGTGTGGGACGGACTGCAGCACGCCGCCGAGCTGGCCGGGGTTCTCTCGGCCGTGCAGGCCGGTGCGGGGTCGGGGACGCGGACGGACCTGCTGGCGCTGCCCGCGTTCGCGGTCCTGCGGTTCGACGACGACGCCGTGCGGATGCTGGTGCGCGGTGCCGTGACGGTCCGGCGCGAGCAGGGGGATGCCGTGCAGGCTCCGGTGGGCGACGACGACGTGGTCTCGGGTGCCGACGCCCTGACCTGGACGGAACGCAGGCTGCCCCGCGGCGGCCGATTCACGATCGAACCGTTCGAGGGCGCAGACGGATCTGTCGGAAATGGTGAGTCCGGAACCGAGGTGTCCTCCGCTGCGGAGCGTTCGAATGACGCGCTCCAGTCCGCCGGCGTTGCCCGAGCGACCAGCGAGGCAGAGTGGCACCTGCTGGTCGACGGCGCCGCGCTCGCCGGGGCCGTCCGTGTCAACGACGTGACCCACGCACCCGGGCACACCGACCGAGCGGAGCCGGAGCAGGCGGCGGCGTCCGAGACCGACCGGCCTGTCGTGGCCGAGCCGCAGACGAATGCGGGACGAGCGACCGTGACGGATCCCGCGCAGGCGGGCGTAACTGAACCGGACCGGCCGGTCGTGGCCGAGCCGGAGGCAGACGCGAGACGGGCGGCCGTGACGGATCTCGAGCAGGTGGTCGCGCCCGAGCCGGAACAGGCGTCCTGGTCCGGCGAGCTGGTGTCGGGGGAGACGATCATGGCCCCGCCGACGGGCGAGCAACCGCAGGTCTCGGCCGCTCGGTCGGCGACAGGGGCCGAGCCGACACCCGAGGGAGAGCTGCACCCGGCGACCGCACCGACCCCGACATCGGCGGACGAGCCGGCATCCGAGTCGACTCGAACTCCTGAGCCAGGACCGACGACGCAGCCGAGCCCGACGACGCAGCCGACCCCCGCGTCGGCGTCCGAGCCGCAACCCGAGCCCGACAGCGACCCCCCGGCGGACCGACCGTCCGCAGCGGACACCGCTGATACACGCGACGGTGACGGCACGCCCGCCGCTGACGCCGTCACCCCCGTGGCCGTCCCGCGCCCGCGGAGTCTGATCGACGCGGTGCCCTGGCGACTGGACGAGAACCGATTCGCGGCGACTCCCTCGTCGGCGTCACCCGGCACCGCGAACCCCGGCCCGACATCGTCGGCCAGTACCGCTCCGTCAGCTGGCACCGCTCCGTCCGCTGCCGGTACCGCGGACTCAGCGGGCGTCGCTCCGTCCGCCTCGTCGGCATCCGCACCGACGCCCGAGCCGCGGCGTGCACCGTTCCCCCGATCGGCGACCGCCGCGGCCAGCACCGCCACCCCGACAACGGCCGCCTCCGCGTCGGCCGCTGCATCGTCGGCCGCGTCGTCCGCGTCGCCCGCGCCGGCCGCGTCGGCCGCGTCGGCGGAGGACCACGACGGACTGACCCTCACGGGCGCCGAACAGCAGGCGCTGCGCACCGCGAGCCGGCGTCCACCGGGCGGTCCACGCGCGATCTTCGCCACCGGCGACGTGATCCCGCTCGACGGCATCACCGTCCTCGGCCGCCGTCCGGCGCTGCCCGCCGGCGCCGACCCCGCCGGCGTCCGTCTCGTCACCGTGCCGAGCCCCCAGTCGGACGTCTCACGGTCACACCTGCGGATCGAACGGCTCGCCGACGGCTGGCACGCGACGGACCTTCACTCGACCAACGGCACCGTGCTCACCCACCCGGGCGAACCGGCTCGGCGCCTGCAGGACGGGGCGTCGTTGCCGCTGCGGTCCGGGGACGGCATCGATCTCGGCGACGGCGTGACGGCCGTACTGGAGGACCTCGCATGACCGCTGCCGCACCACGCCGGAGGGGGTGCCGGCGGGCGCCGACCGCTGTGCCACAATGGTGCCGCGTTCGCGTGTCGGGCCGGGTCCAGGGGGGATCCGCGGGCGGTGGCGCACCGGGGGAGATGTCATGGCGGAACTGACCGTCGAGTTCTGCGGGGAGTGGTACACCCCCGCGCCGGACGCCGTCTTCACGATCGGCCGCGAGGGTGACCTCCGGATCGACGACAATCCCTATCTGCACCGGGTCTTCCTGCAGATCGTCTGCCGCGACAGCCTGTGGTGGCTGGCCAACGTCGGCTCGCTGCTCTCGGCGACCATCGCCGACGGGTCGGGCGGCATGCAGGCGTGGCTTCCGCCCGGCGCTCAGCTGCCGCTGGTGTTCGGTCAGACGACCGTGGTATTCACGGCCGGCTCGACGACGTACGAGCTCGCCATCCACATCGCCACCCCGACGTTCCGGGCCGATCCCCGCACGGCGGACGCATCGGGTGAGACGACGATCGGCATGGTCGTCTTCACCCCGAGCCAGAAGGCGCTGATCGTGGCCCTGGCCGAGCCGTCCCTGCGCCGCGGGGGAACCGGCTTCGCGAACATCCCGTCCTCAGCGAAGGCGGCCGAGCGGCTCGGCTGGTCGCAGTCCAAGTTCAACCGCAAGCTCGACAACGTGTGCGAGAAGCTGGATCGCGTGGGCGTCACCGGGCTGCGGGCCAGCGGCGGGGGACCGGCGTCGAACCGCCGCGCCCGGCTGGTGGAGCACGCCATCACGTCCCACCTGGTCACCGCGGACGACCTGGCGATCCTCGACACCCCGATCGACGACTGACGTCCCGGCCGGCCCACGCCCAGGCGGCCTCCAGCGAGGCACCCGGACCCCGGCCGCGTCCCGTCAGCACTCAGCTCGTCAATAGGTGCTCCATCGGGACCCGAATAGGGGCCGGATGCGACATCTATTGACGAGCTGGCGGAGGGGGAGAAGCGTCAGCCGGCGAGGTGCTGCACCAGGCGGGCGTGCTGCTCGAGCGGGTGCTCGCCGTCCGGATCCTGCCCGTAGGAGACGACGAGCGACGGCGCCGACGACGGTCCCACCAGCTCCGCGCGGTCCCCGGCCAGTCGCCGCGCCGCGTCGGCGCCCGAGGAGCGCAGGGCGTCCGGTCCGAACACGGCCAGGGCCGGCACCGAGGCGCCCGTGAACCGCGCCGGGCGGTTCAGGCCCGGCAGTCCGAGGGCGTGTCCCACCAGGCCGGTGCGCACAGCGTGCCGGGTCAGCGCCCGGCCGACGTACCCGAGCGCGGCGTCGTCGAGCGGGTCCTCGGACTCGACCAGCAGCTCGAACGTCTCGCTGACGCCGGTGGAGGTGCGCTCCACCTCGAGGACGCCGACGGCCGCCACCTGGCTGTGCGGCTGCGGGGCGCCGACGACGACGAGTCGCGACCGGTTCGGCGCGATCCGGAAGCAGTGGTCGGTGAGCGCGGTGACGTCCCACGGCTCGCTCGCCGGTTCGTGCGTGCCCCAACCGGTGGGGGCCTGACCGGTGAACAGGGTCAGCAGCGTCTCCGCGAGCTCGCCCACGCGCGTGCCGTGCGCCGCGGGATGCAGCAGTTCGGCGCGGAGGTGCACCGCCGCGCCATGCCCGGTGGCCGACACGGCGTCGGCGACCAGGAACTCGTCGGCCAGCTCGTCGACCGTGCTGAACACGTCGCCGTCCCAGTCGTGCACCCGGCCGGTGTAGCCGTCGTGGAACCGGCCGTCGTGCCGGGTGACCAGCCAGCGCCGGCCCGGCTGTGACAGGAGGTCGTTCGCGGGCAGCGTCAGCACGCTGTCCGGCGGTGTGATGAGGGCGAAGAACCGGCCCTCCTCGGCAGCGCGCGCGGCGGCGAGGTCGATCCACGCGGACCGGTGCACGACCGGCCGGTCCTGGAAGAGCACCGCGGTGTCCGCGGTGGCGAAGTCGAACAGGCTCATCGGTCCCCTCCCGTGGGCTCGGACGGCGAGGACGACGGCGCGTCGGAGGACGTGGGCTCGGACGACGACGCGTCGGACGACGACGACCCCAGCCGGACGGACCCCGGCGTGCCCGCGAGCCCCGGCGGCGGCCCGGCGACATGCCCGGCGAACGCGCCGCCGATCGTCAGCGCGAGTCGCTCGGCGACCGGCTGCCCCTCCGGGGAGACGGCGTGCACCTCGACCCACCAGACCGGCTCGGCGTCGGGGGAGAGGGAGGGGAACCCGTCGGGGCCGGCGGTGCCGTCGGCGTGCGAGCCGAGCTCGGTGACGGTGGCGCCGGCGAGCACGCGGCCCGGCTCGGAGCCGACGCGGATCAGCCGGGGCAGCTCGACCATGACGTCGGCCGGCCCGGTCTCGGTGGCCGCCACCTCGAGCAGCAGTCCCTCGGCGGCCTCCCGCACGTACCGTTGCCCGGCCGCGGCGGCGACGGCCGCGGCGAGGTGGTCCGGTTGCGGGTGGGTCCGGCAGGCGATCACCCAGTCGGCGCTCACGAGGCACTCCCTTCCTGAGATCGAGCGGACGGAACGAGTCCGATCGGCCCGGTGACGGTGCCCTCGCCGACCTCGTCGGTCTCGGCCACCTCGTTGTGGAACAGCTGCACGGTCGTGACGGCGCTGCCCGGCCGCAGCACCTGGGCCCGGCCGACGGGCAGCTGGCGGGCACGGAGGCCGTTGAGCAGGACGCCCTCGCCGCGGTCGCCGGACATCAGCAGCCCCGTGCCGCCGGAGTCCCGCAGCGCCGTGAAGAACGACTCGTAGATGCCCCGGCTGGCGCCCCGCACGCGCCGGGTGAGCACGGCGTGCAGCCCGATCTGCGCGCCCAGCGGCAGGAACGAGGTGAGCCGGGAGAGCGGGGCGGTGCCGCCGGCGGTCAGGATGTCGTAGTCGTCGATGAGCAGCACGACGGCGGGGGCGGTCGCGGCATGATCGGCGTCGGCCACGCGCTCGGCCAGCTCGGAGGAGACGGCGCCGGCGAGCTGCTCGGCCAGGGCCGCGCTGGACGCGTAGCCCCCGAGGTACTCCTCGGGGATCTCGCCCTCGAGGCTGCGCCGGGGATCGAACACCGCGAAGACGATCTCCTCCGCGGTGTACTGCTCCCGCAGCCGCCGCGTGAGGGTGCGCAGCAGGTTGGTCTTGCCGCACCCGTCGTCGCCGAGGACCAGCAGGTGCCGGTCGGCGCCGCGCAGGTCGAGCAGCTCGGTCTCGAGGTCGTTCTCGCGGATGCCCAGCGGCACCCGGCCCCGCCGCCGCGGCGTCGGCACGCTCTCGGCCTCGACCAGGGCGGGCAGCACGCGCACCGCCATCGCCCGCGCGTCGGTGGAGGCGGCGACGTCGGCGACGAGGGAGCGGAGCCCCTCCTGCAGCGTGTCGACGTCGTCGACCCCGTCGATCCGCGGCAGCGCGACGTGGCCGAGCAGTTTGCGATCCGTCAGGGCCCGCCCGGGCCGGTCCGCGGCGATCGACTCGGCCAGCTTCCGCCCGTGGGCGGACTCCGCGGGTTCGCCGAGCCGCAGCTCGATCCGGGTGCCGAAGAAGGCCTGCTGCGCGAGCCGCACCTCGTTCATCCGGGAGGAGGTGACGACGACGTGGATGCCGTAGCCGGCGCCGCGGGAGATCAGGGCGTGCACGTTGCGTTCGACGTCCTCGAACTCGTCCTGCAGCTGCCCGTACCCGTCGAGCAGCAGCACGACGTCGGCGCTGGCGATGCCGGGCAGTTCGCCGCGGGCGGCGAGCCGGCGCAGGGTGGCCAGGGAGTCGATGCCGCGTTCTTCGAACACGCGCTCCCGGACGGCGAGCATGCCCATCAGCTCGTCGACGGTGCGGCGGACCACCTCGCGGTTGGTGCGCACGGCGACGCCGCCGACGTGGGGCAGGTCCTGCAGGGCCAGCAGGCCGCTGCCGAGCAGGTCCACCGCGTAGATGCCGACCTCGGCGGGGCTGTGGGTGAGGGCGAGGGACGCGGCGACGGTGCGCAGCAGGGTCGACTTGCCCGACGACGGGCCCCCGACGACGTGCACGTTGCCGCCGGCGGCGGTCAGGTCGAGCTGCCACAGGCCCTGCCACTGCCGGGCCGGGTCGTCCAGGAGGCCGATCGGCACCTGGAGGTTCCCGCCGGGGATGCGCAGGCCGGCACTGGTGCTCTGCGGCGCGCCGGCCGCGCTGTCCAGGGCCATCGCGGCGGGCAGCGGCGGCAGCCAGATCGGGTCCACGGCCCGCGGGAACCGGGAGAGGACGCCCATCAGCGTCGAGAGCACGGTGGGCCCGGTGGTGCGCCGGGACGGCCCGGAGCCGGGCGCAGCGGCGGCGGCCGCCGGCACCGCGGGCGCGTCCGCGGGGACCTCGGAGGCCGACGCACGGGCACGGGACCGGGAGCCACCGAAGGCACCGGTCCCGACGAATGTGTGCTCGGAGACCGGAGCCGAGGAGGCGGCAGCCGGGGAGCCGGACGCCGGACTGCCGGTCGCAGCGCCGGACCCGGGCCGGCCGCCGTCGAGCGTGGCGGCGTACCGCGGGACGAGCGCCACCTCGGGCTGGACCTCGACGGGCTCCGCCTGCTCCGCGCGCAGGACGTCCTCGGCGGGACCGGAGACGTACCCGGCCTTGAACCGCGTGTAGGTGGTGGTGTCGACCTTCAGATAGCCGAAGCCGGGCACGGGCGGCAGGTGGAACGCGTCGGGGGTCTCCAGCACGGTGCGGCTCTCCGACTCGGAGAGGGTGCGCAGCCCGATCCGGTACGAGAGGTACGTGTCGAGGCCGCGCAGCTTGCCGCCCTCGATCCGCTGGCTGGACAGCAGCAGGTGCACGCCGATGGAGCGGCCGATCCGGCCGATCGAGAGGAACAGCTCGATGAAGTCCGGCCGGGCGGTGAGCAGCTCGCCGAACTCGTCGATGATGACGACGAGGTGCGGCAGTGGGGGCAGGTTCTCGCCCCGGTCCAGCCGTTCGCGGCGCAGCAGCTGGTAGTCGGTGATGTTCGCGATGTTCCCGGCGGCCTTGAGCACCTCCTGCCGGCGCTGGATCTCCCCGGCCAGGCTCGCGTAGACGCGCTCGATCATCGCGACATCGTCGGAGAGGTTGGTGATGACGCCGGCGACGTGCGGGGCGCCCTCGAACGGGGCGAACGTCGCGCCGCCCTTGTAGTCCACGAGCACCATGGACAGCACGTCGGGGGCGTGCGTGGCGAGCAGCCCGAGGACGAGGCTGCGCAGCATCTCGCTCTTGCCCGAGCCGGTGGCGCCGACACACAGCCCGTGCGGCCCCATGCCGAACTGGGCGGATTCCTTCAGGTCCAGCAGCACGGGCCGGCCGCGATCGTCCGGTCCGAGCGGGACGCGCAGGAAGTCGACCTCGGCGCGCGGCGCCCACAGTCGGCGCACGTCGTCCTCGGTGGCGTCGACGCCCAGGCCCAGCATCGTCAGGAAGTCGTCCGTGCCGGAGCTCGTCTCGTGCTCGAGCGAGTCGGCGGACAGGCGCAGCGACGCGAGCTCGCGGGCCAGGGCCTCGGCCGTCGCGACGGGCAGCGGCGTCAGCTCGCCGTCGTGCACGGCCGGGGCGAGCGGGTCGGCGAGGTGGTTCTCGAGCCGGTAGCCGTCGGCGGTCTGGGTGATGCGCAGCCCCACCTCGGAGGGCTCCTGGTTGCGCTCCTGGACGAGGTGCAGGGTGGTGATGCCGAGGGAACCGGGCGTGGCCCGCTTGTCGGTCAGCTGCAGCTCCCCGGGCAGGTCGCCGTACGCGTCGGAGACGACGAGCAGCCGGGGCAGGGCGGTGCCGACGCCGGCGCGCAGGAAGTTCTTCCGGGCCTCGGCGGCGAGGCTGGACCGGGCGTTCAGGTCGTCGGCGAGCACGTCGGTCAGCTCGGCGGCGCTGCGGGCGAGACGCCGGACGGGGCCGGTCGCGTGGGCGTGCCGCTGGTCGGCCAGGTGGGGCAACCAGGACAGCCAGGAGACGTCCTCGCGTCGGTCCTCGGGCACGGCGACGGCGACGTGCAGGTCCTCGGGGGAGTGGAATGCGGCGGCCTGCAGGACGAGGATCCGGGCCACCTCGAGGGCGAACGCCCGGTCACCCACGATGCTGACGTTGCCGGCGGAGTCCAGCGGCACGGTCAGCGGCAGCCCGGGAGAGGCCTCGTAGCGGCGCTGCAGGAGGCGCAGCTCGGAATCCATGAACACGTCCGTCTGCTGCAGCGCTCCGGCCGTCTCGGTGACCGTGATGGGCCGCAGCGGGCGGGTGCCGGTGCCGAGCCGCACGTGCAGGAAGTCCTCGTTGGCGCGGCGGCGCTCCCACAGGCGGGCCGGATTGCGGACGATGTCGAACAGGGCGGTGGGTGCCGGGTTGCCGTCCTGCGCGGTGCGCACCGCCAGCTGCTCCCCGGCGCGCAGTTCCGCACGGGAGCGTTCCAGGTAGTCGAGGTAGTTCTCGCGCTGCTCACGGCGGTGCCGGCCGGCCTTGCCGCGCTGGCTGATCAGCATGACGATCGAGGCGAGCACGGTGACGATCATCATCAGCGCGCCGACCGCGGCGAGGCTGGAGCCGCGGAACAGCATCATCACCGTCATCGAGGCGCCGGCCCCGAGCAGGGGGATCAGCGACATCATGTTCATCCCCCCGCGGCCGCCCTCCACGGGCGGCGGCGCGTTGAGGATGAACGGCTCCGGCGTCCGGGACGCGGGGGTGGTGCGTCCGGGGCGGTGGACGAGGCGGACGCTCATCGGGCGGCTCCGCCCGCGGCGCCGACCGGGGGGACGGCCGCCGCGGGATCGGGCGCACCGAGTGCGGGTGTGGTGACGGGGACCCCGCCGATCGCGGTCCGCACGAGGGCGGAGGCCAGCGCGGTGGCCTGCAGCCGGGTACTGCGGGCCAGCAGGGACAGGTCGAACTCGACGCCGGAGGCCAGGTGCCGGTCGTGCCGCAGCGGGAGGGCGGGCACGCCGTCGTGGTCGAGCTGCCGGGCCTCGGCGACGACGTCGAGACCGGCGCCGGGCTGGACGTCGACGAGCGCGGTGAGCAGCGGCGGCGTACCGCCGGAGGCCGTGATTCCGCCGGATGCCGTCAATTCCGCGAGCCAGCGGGCGTCGTCGAGCCCGGCCACCGTGCAGGGGGCGACGTGCAGCAGCGCGTGGGCACCCGCGAACGGCGCCGCGGCCACCGGGTCACCCGAACCGGTGGTGCCGAGCACGGGGGCGTCGACGAGGGTGACGGCGCAGAACCGGGAGACGGCGACGACGAGCTCGTCCAGGCCTGTGCCCGGCTCCGAGGCCGCCGCCCACAGGTTGCGACCGGCGGGGGCGAGCGCGTCCGTCAGATCGGTCAGGGTCGCGGGGACACGGCCGGCGGCGTCGAGCACCTCGTCGTCGGTCGGCAGCGTGCGCTCGGGCGCGAGCCGCAGGGCGAGGGTGCCGCGCGGGCCGGCGGCGTCGACGACGGCCACCGGGTCGGTGCGCAGGGAGCCGATCACGCGGGCGAGCAGGGCGGTGGTCGTCGTGCGCCCGGCGCCTCCCCGGGTCCCGATGACCGCCACCCGGCGGCCGGTCGTGACGGCGCCCTGGACGCCGGCGGCCGCCTCGGTCAACTGCTGCGGGTACGGGTCGGCGGTGACGATGCCGGTGATCTGGCGGGCGGCGCGCGCCGCCCAGCTCTCACCGGGGGTACCGCGCAGGCGCCGTCGTTGCTGGTCGCGGACCGACTCGAAGTCGTCGCGGATGTCGGACCGGCCGTCCGTGGTGTGCGTGCTCATCGTCCCCCCTCTATCCGAAGCTCGTCAGCAGCTGCGCGAAGACGCCGAACATGCCGACGGCGAGCGGCACCGAGGCGATGATCAGCAGCGTCTCGGCGCGGTTCCCGTTCTGGCGCAGCTGGGCCAGCACGTGCGCCGGTGCGCGCACGAGCAGCCCGATCAGGATGCCGGCGACCACGACGGCCAGCGCGGCGACCGCCAGCCAGCGCATCGACGGGCCGCGGCCGATCAGGTCGAGCACGAGGGCGATCACGCCGGTGAACGCCGCTGCGTAGAGGGAGGCGCGCTGGGCCGCGAGCGGGAACGCCCGTGCCCGCAGCGCCGTGGCCGCCGTCAGCACGGCGAGCAGCAGGAGGCTCCACACCGGTTCCCGGCGATCTCCGCCGAGCAGCCACAGGGCCGCACCGAGCGAGACCGCGCAGATCACCGTGCCCATGGTCAGGGACCGGTGCGCGGAGGCGATGGCGGCCAGGGCGTCGGTCCGGCGCAGGGTGCCGCCGGCCGCCCGCCGGTCGTCGAGGGCGGCCAGGCCGGATCCCGAGAGCGCGATCTTCGGCACCAGGCCGAGCCCCATCAGCGTCACGATGCCCATGACGGCGCCGGCGCGGGCGGGCGTCGCCGTCCACAGCCAGATCAGCACCCACAGGGCGGCGAGCACGGCGAGCGTGATCGCGCCGCCCAGGAACACGGCGCGGGTCGTGGAGACGAGCGTGAGCAGCAGGAGGACGGCGAGCGCGAGGCCGGCCAGAGCGAGGGCGTGCAGCGGCGGCGTCGCCGGCAGCAGCAGGATGCCCAGCACTCCCGACGCGATGCCCGTGCCGAGCAGCAGGGCGCCGGCCACCCGGGTGGTGGCGCGCGGCAGGGCGGCCGTCCCGACGGCGAGGGCGACGGCGGCGCCGATCAACGGCAGCAGCCCGTGCGGGGACGACAGCGGCGAGAGAACCCAGAACACGCCGGTCAGGAGCAGGGCACCGGCGACGGCGGCGACGGCGGAACGCCAGGCCGGCGTCCACACGCCGCCCATCGCGTCGGTCCGCTCGACGACGGCGTCCGTGACGTCGTAGATGACCGGGGGCGGCGGGGCGTCGGCCCGGTCGACGAGGGTGAGGACGGCGCCGTCGAGCACGCGGGCCTGGTCCAGCGTCCCGTCCGCGGCGAGGGTGGCGCCCGTGCCGGTGACGAGCAGCTTCTCGGAGGCGCGCCCGCGCGCGGGCTCCTCCAGCAGGTCGAGCACCCGCGGGATCAGGGCACCGACGGGGTGGTCGGAGGGCAGCAGCACGTCCGCGTGCCGGTGGCTGCCGAGCACGGTGACGCGCGTGAGATCCGTGGCCATGGTCAGGCGACCTCCGCCGTCGTGAGGGAGAGCGGCATCGAGATGGCGAGCACGACGACGTCGCCGTCACGCTCCGCGGGCGCGGGAGCGCCCTGCCGCTGCTGATCCAGCTGCTGCTGGCGCTGCTGCTGTTCCTGCTCCTGCTGTTGCTGCTTCGCGTTCTGCTGGGCCAGCAGGTTGGAGACGAACGAGTACCCGACACAGACCGCGGCGACCAGGGCGGCCACCGCGACGCTGTAGAAGAAGGTCCGCACGCCGTCGGCCCAGCGTCGCTGCAACGGGTTGGACCCGTAGAGCAGTGCCGTCAGCAGACGGCTGCGTCGGACGGCGACGGACTCGATGAGTTGGCTGTCGTAGTCGGCGGCCACCGATCTCCCTTCCCCCCTGCGGTGCTCGGTCGGGACCATCCTTCCATCCCGCACGGCCAGGACGGTGCGGCAGCGCGCCGCGGACATGGGTAGTTCTCCCCATGCCCGATGCTTGTCCCGGCCGGTCGTTTCCGGTTGCATGGTCAAGGAAGCTGCACCACGGCCGGCTCTGCCCGCAGAATCGGCACAACGAAGAGGGGATCGACGTGAAGTTCGACATGGGGGCCCAGACCCTGAGCACGCTGACCAACCAGACCAGCACGAACAGCGAGGACCTCGGATCGCTGGTCCGCAAGCTGGTGGCCGACGTGGCGCCGCTGGAGAACAAGTTCCACGGCTCCGGCCGCGCGCGCTTCGACGATTTCAAGCACCGCACGGATGAGATCGCCAACGAGCTGAACAACTCGCTCGGTGCGATCCTCGAGGGCCAGGGCGGCATGGACACGGCCTTCCAGACCGGCGACCAGGAGTCCGCCGACAACGCGACGCAGTCGCAGGGTTCGGCCGACTTCAGCTCCGCCGACTTCCGCTCGCGCCGCGCCTGACCGTCCGCCGTACCGCCACCACAGCCATCCGGCGGGCATGCCGCCCGCCGTCACGAGGGGAAGAATCTGATGGACCGCATTGCTTACGACACCGGCGTCTCCGGCTCCGTCCAGGGCGACATCCAGGCCACCATCGGCCGGCTCGAGACCCTGATCGCCGCCCGTGAGAAGGACGTCGCCGCCGCGATGGCCGACTTCCAGGCCGACGGCGTCTCGGACGAGTACCACAACGTCGAGCAGCGTTGGAAGAACGCCGCCGGCGAGGTCAAGAACATCATCCACCTGGTCAAGCAGACCCTGGGCCTGAACGACGAGACCGCCTCCGGTGCCGGTCAGCGGGCCCGCACGGCGGTCAGCAACATCGGCTGACCTGCCCATCGGGCCACGCGGCCGGGCCGGGACGTCCATCACGGCGTCCCCGGCCCGGCTCGCGGCGCCGCGTCCCGACGTCCTCGGGGTGCGGCCACCTTCGACCGGTGAGCCGGCGTCACGCGCCGGCCGGGAACCACAGGAGTGAATCATGTCCTTCGACGTGTCCACGAGCGCCGTGGTGGGCGTGCTCAACGAGGTCAACGGGGTGTACACGACCTACGAGAAGCTCGTCACCGCCTTCGGCACCGCCGTGAGCGACCTGGCGACGGCCACCAAGGCCGAGCCGATCGGCACGGCCCTGCAGGGCGCCTCCGAGAAGGCGTTCAGCCCGGACATCACGAACGTCGTCGGACGGACCGGCACCGCGCTGAGTGCGGTGAACCAGGTGGTCACCATCCTGACGGACGCGGACTCCACCATGTCCGCCACGGCGCGGGAGAACGCGGCGCGCGCCGAGCAGGCGAAGGCGGACGACGCGCCGGGCGCCTCGTCCGGCTCCGGACACGGGTCCGGGCACGCACCGACCAACGCACGCTGAGGCAGGGGGAGCACTCATGAGCTACGACATCGGGGCGTTCGAGAAGAATCTGCCGGACCCGGAGACGATCCGCACCGCCGGCACCACGCTGAAGACGAAGGCCACCTCGTTCTCGACGAAGGCGACGTCGACGTCGACGTCCTGGAGCAGGCTGCAGGGCAAGGGCGTGTACTCGGCGCCGGGCGACGAGGTCGTGTTCTCCGCCTTCACACCGATCACCACGGCGGCCGAGGACCTGGTCACCGACATCGGGACGGTCAAGACGGCGACCGACGGATTCGCCGACGACGTCGACACGATCAAGACCAAACTGGCCGGGATCAAGGCCGACGCGGCGTCGTTCGAGGGCGAGATCGCGGGCCGGTCCCGGGACGACTGGGACGACGACGAGGACCTGGTCAAGAAGGAGCAGGACATCATCCACGGCCTGAACGGGCTGTATGCGGACCTGCAGCAGGCGCAGATGACCTGTGCGAACGCGATCAACGCCATCTATGGCGGCCCGACCTACGTGATGGTGACGCAGGACGGCCCGAAGGCCGGTCAGATCGCCTACGGGTACACGAACGAACAGCTCGACGCGGCGTCCACGGAGGGCAACATCCCGTGGGGCAAGCCCACCGAGTGGGACAAGCCCTGGTACAAGGACGCGTGGGACGGCGTGTGCTCGTTCGGCAAGGGTGTCTGGTCCGGGGTGACCGGCACCGTCAAGGGTCTGTGGAACATGGTCAACGTGACCGACATGGACACCTTCAAGGCCACCTGGAAGGGCATGGGCAAGCTGGCCCTGAACGTGGCCATCGTGACCTCGCCGGTGGCGCAGGTGGCGTTGCGGGCGACCGGTCACGGGGACGTGGTGGACAAGGCCGGCACGGAGTTGCTGGCGGTCGGCAAGGCCGCGATCCACTGGGACGACTGGAAGCGTGATCCGGCGTACGCCGCCGGGGCGACGACGTTCGACCTCGCCACCATCCTGCTGACTGCCGGCGGCGGTGCCGTGGCGAAGGCCGGGTCGGTCGCGGGCAAGATCGCCGAGGTCTCCAACGCGGGCGGCAAGATGGCGACGGTGCTGAACGCGACGCGCATCTCCACCCTGGCGAACGTGACCATCAAGGGCGTGGACCTGGTGAACATGCTCAAGCTCAAGGGCATCACCATCGCCACGGACGGCATCAAGGTCGCCGGCACGAAGATCGCCGATCTGCCGGTGAAGATCTCCGGCGGCACGACCAACCTCAGCACCCGGATGGCGGCGGTGGCGGACCAGCTGGGCCTGGGCGGCCCGCGCGTGGCGACCGCCGGCGGCCACGGCGTGGTGGACGCAGCCGGCAGCGCTTCCACGCGTCCGACGGTGATGCACCTGGGCGCGGACACCCCGTCCCGCCCGACCGGCACGACCGGTGCGCACCCGGGGACGGGTTCCGGTGGAGGCGGCCGGACGGTTCCGGAGGGGCAGCCGCGGTTCGGTGTCCGCACCGAGGACGGCACGCCGTCGGGCAAGCCCGTCACGAACACCGAGGCGCCGGAGGGCGGTACGGCGAAGCCGGCCGCGTCGACGACGCACCCGGAGGCCCCGGAGTCGGGCTCGGCCAAGCCGGCCGCGACGACCACCCACCCGGAGGCCCCGGAGGGCTCGGTCAAGCCGGCCGCTTCGACGACGCACCCGGAGGCCCCGGAGTCCGGTTCGGCGAAGCCGGCCGCGTCGACCACGCACCCGGAGGCCCCGGAGAGTGCGGCCAAGCCGGCTGCCGCGCACGACGTCGCGGACCACGGGAACGGCCCCTCGACCGCGGAGACGCACACGCCGGACGGGGACAGCAACCCGGCCGGCACCGAGACGGGCCCGGGAGTCAGCGAGCACCCGACGAGCGACGGCGTCGACACGACGCCCGACGGTTCCGACGCCCCGGCGCAGCCCGCCGGGACGGTGGACGACCCGATCGTGCACCGCAACGCCGAGGGGCAGCCGACCGCCGTCGAGATCGAGGGGCACCGCTACGAGATCGACACGGACCGTGCGTCGTTGAACGACCTGACGCCGTCCACGGATCCGCGCAGCTGGGCCGATCCGGACGGGTTCCTGCGCGACCACATGGACCCGGCGGACTACCGCGCGCTGGACGCCGAGCGGCTCCCCGACGGCAGCCTCCCGCCGAACGCGGCGGCGCAGGCCGTCGACCATCTGATCGAACAGCGGCTGGGTCACTCGAGCGAGTGGGCCACCAAGTACTACTACGACCTGCCCCACGACCAGGCGGCGTTCATCCACGATCTGCGTCACCAGTTCCCGGTCGGCGACGAGTCGACGCTTTACCAGAAGATCATGTCGGCGGACCAGGCCGAGAAGATGTTCGATGTCGGCAACAAGTACCGCACCGGTGTCGCCGGCTACGTGACCCATGCCGCCGATACCCGCGGTCTGACCACCGTCGACGAGGTCATCCAGGGTCTCCGGCTGGACTACGTCGTCGGTCGCCACCCGAACGGGGCCCCGATCTTCGGCTACGAGCCGGGCGCCGTCAACGAGGTCGTGGCGATCCGGTACCACACCGACGTCGACGGCCTCGCGAGGACCCACATCGACGACCCGGCCAACCGGGCCTGGCTCGACCAGCAGGAGGGGTCGCTGCAGACCCCCACGCCGGGCCACGCCGCCGACGCCGGCCAGGTCGATGCCAAGGGTGAGAGCCTGCTGCCTCAGGACGTGTCGCAGTGGCCGAACACGGGCACCGGGCTCACCAGCAGCCGTGTCGACCACCAGCCGATCATCCCCGAGCTCAAGATCAGCGGTGGTGCTCCGCTCGAGCGCGGTGCCCAGATGTGGCGGATCGACCGGGCGGGCAACGAGGTGCTCATGGGCATCTTCGACGGCAAGAACTGGGTGCGGCTGTGATCGATGGGCAGAACCGCCTGCTCACCGGTGCGTACGGAACCCACGAGGGCCGCCGGCACCAGTTGATCAAGGCGACACCGTCACAGGGCGAGTACTTCGTCGCCGCGGGCGAGCAAGGCCGGGGTGAGTCGGTGACGGTGAACGAGTCCGAGGTGACGGACGTGTTCTCCGTCCGGGTGACCAGTTCGTGGCGCGACTGCGAGGTGCTGGTCCACGAGGATCTGGGGGAGGGCCGGTGGGAGGTGGAGTTCGTCGATGGCGCGCGAGCGTGGGCCGCGGGTGCTCAGCGCCTTCCGGGCATCGACGGCGACCCCCACGATCGCGTCACCGGATGGATGTCCACGGACGACCTTGCGCCGTTCACGTCCCACGTCCAGCGGTACGCCGGTCGCTCCTTCTCCGGCGACCCGGAGGAACGGTGGGAAAGTGGTCCGCTCGCTTGAGCAGGACCGTGTCCTGGGTGTGAGCGGATCAGCCGACGAGCGTCTGCTCACGGGGAACTACGGACGGTGGCACGGCGTCGTCCAGGCCCTTTCACGGGTGTCGCCGAAGAGTTCTCTTCCGTGTTCTCGGTCAGGGTTCGCTCGGAGTGGCGGCACTGTGACGTGCTGGTCGACGAGGCCCTGCCCGAGAACAGGTGGAAGGTGACCTTCCGGGACGGCGCGCAGGCGTGGGCGGCCGGCGCGCAGCATTTTCCGGGAATCGACGGTGACCCCGACGACCGGGTGTCCGGCTGGATCGACGGGGATGACCTGGGTGAGTTCCGATCCCTCGTCCAACGCTGGGAGAACGGCAAGCCGGTGGGCGACCCCGAGGAACGATGGGAGTACGGTCCCTCGGTTGACGGTTGACGGTTGACGGTTGACGGTTGACGGATGACGGATGACGGATGACGGATGACAGATGACTGTGGCTTGTCGGGTAGCTTGGCGTCGGTGAGTTTGGACGCCGAGGGTCGCCTGCTGACGGGGTACTACGGGATCTGGCAGGACCGGAGATATCCGTTGAGCAATCCTGAGCCGTTTAGAGGCGAACTCGTCCTCGTCCACGACACTGACGAACCCCTCGAGCACCCGTGGTCCGCCCGCGAGGTGAGGGGCCGGGCTCCCGCCTGGTACCGCAATTTCGCTGCGGTGCCGGCCGAGAACGTGCACGGCGTCGTCAGCATCACGGTGCGCGCCGCGTGGAACGACTGCGACCTGTTGATCCACGACGAGTCACCGGACCGTACGCGGTGGGACGTCGAATTCTTCGACGGCGAGCGGGCCGCCGCCTCCGGCGCGCTGGCGAACGACGGCATCTCGGGCGACCCACGCGGTCGGATCGCCGGATGGTTGCCCAAGTCCGATGTCTCGGGGCCGATCTCGACCGTCGTGGACTACGACGCGACCGGGAGAATCTCCGGATCTGCACAGCAGCGATGGGAGTACGGTCCGCTCGGCTGAACGAGGCAGGGCCACCCGAAGGCCGGTGCGGGTGCACGTCTGCGGAATGAGAGATCGATGAGGACGACAAGGGACGGGCGCCTTCTGACGGGCGCCTATGGCACCTGGCGGGGAGAACGCCACGCGTTGCTCGGGGCGGTGCCTGACGGAGGACGGCTCCTGCTGCTCCGATGGGGCGATGAGGCCATGCCGCCACCGTGGAAGTCCGCGCAACTCGGTGGGGAGTCGTCGCCTCGCTTCCGGAACAAGCTCAGTGTTGACGCCGGCGAGGTCAGTGACGTCGTCATCGTCCAGGTGGAGGGAACGTGGAGTCGGTGTCGTGTCATCATCGACGGCGAGCCGGACGACCAGCGATGGCAAGTGGGGTTCGCGAACGCCCGGGACGCATGGGCGCACCATGCTCAGGACCAGCCGGGTATCGACGGCGACCCGTACGACGTCGTCGAGGGAACGCTGCCGAAGACCGACGTCGCCGACGTCGTGTCGTTCGTGCAGCGGTACGAGCGCACGAGCCCGGTGGGTGGTGCCGAGGAACGCTGGGAACACGGACCGCTCGCGTGACCCCGCCCGCCCCGTAGGGTGAAACCACCGACCGTGTCCGTGTGACGAGAGGAAACACCACCGTGGTCCTGCAGAAGGTGCTCTACCCCGCCCTCCGCGACGAGTTCCTGTCCGGACGCCTCCAGCGCATCGGCGGGTTCGTCCTGCGCGCGCAGGACGCCGTCGCCGCGCAGACCCCGGCCCAGCTCCACGATGCCTTTGCCCTCGGCTTCCCCGGCTCGCCCTACGACCCGGACGCTCCCTTCGTCGACGTCATCCGCTTCCAGCCCCCGCGCGGCCCGGTCCTCCACGACGCGGTCAGCCCCGCCGTCGTCGATCACCCGCCCTACACCGGCAACGGGTTCGCGCCCTGGCCGGACCACGTCGCCCCCGTCTACCTGCTGGACGAGTCGCCGCTGCCCGCCGGCGCCGAGATGTGGCGCCTGTCCGCCGACGGCTCCGAGGACCTGCTCGCCATCCACCCCGACGTGGCCACGGGCTGGCTGCAGGTCGCCGGTGGGGAGGAGGTCCCGCGGGTGCCGATCCTGCCGTCCACGCTCGCCTGGCACGCCATCTGGCAGGGCGAGGACTTCGTCGCCGACGTGACGAAGGACGGCATCGTCCTGCTCGCGGCCGAGCAGCTCGACGGCTTCGAGGCCACTCGCGGCCCGGCGTGGCGCCGCGTCGTGCCGGCCGAGGAGGTCACGGACGTCTTCCGGATGCGGCTCGAGTGCCGCTACCGGGGCCTGCCGTGCCTGGTCACTGACAGCGGCGAGGACGAGAAGGGCAGCGTGCTGCGCCTGGCGTACGTCGGGCACGACGCCGAGTTCGCCGAGGGCATGAGCCTGCACAAGCTGGACGCCGGCTGGTACTGGACCGCCGCCCGGCAGGAGGAGATCGAGGGGCTGCAGGGCATTCAGGAGCGCTTCGAGGACCTGCCGCACGCCGGAGCCTGAGCGCTCGGCCCGGCGTCGTCGGCCCTCCAGTTCGGTCGGTGGTGTGGGGCAAGATGGAGCCGTGAGCACAGAGGCGGAGATCCCCGAGTCCGAGGCCCCGGCGCAGGAGACGCAGCGCGAGTACGACGAGACCGTCGACGCGATCCGCAGCGCCCGCGTCGCGTACTACACCAACGACGCGCCGACGCTCTCGGACGCCGACTACGACCGGCTGTACCGGCGGCTGGAGGAGCTCGAAGCACTGCACCCCGAGCTGCAGACGAACGATTCGCCGACCCAGGAGGTCGGCGGCGAGGTCTCCGCCGCGTTCAGTCCGGTCACGCACCTGCAGCGGCTCTACAGCCTCGACGACGTCTTCTCCCTCGACGAGCTGCGTGCCTGGTTCACCCGCGCCGAGGCGCAGGTCGAGCAGCTGCACCTGCACGCGCCCGCGTGGCTGACCGAGGTCAAGATCGACGGCCTGGCCGTGAACCTGCTCTACGAGAACGGTGTCCTGGTCCGGGCGGCCACCCGCGGCGACGGTGTCACCGGCGAGGACATCACCGCGAACGTCGTCACCATCGAGGAGGTTCCCCGCCGGTTGAGCGGGTCGGACTGGCCCGAGCGGCTCGAGGTCCGCGGCGAGGTGTTCATCCCGAGCGCCGACTTCCTCGTCCTGAACGAGCAGATGGTCGCGGACGGCAAGGCGCCGTTCGCCAACCCGCGCAACTCGGCGGCCGGATCGCTGCGGCAGAAGGACCCGAAGGTCACCGCCTCCCGGCCGCTGCACGTCTACGTCCACGGCATCGGCGTGCGCGAGGGGCTGACCGCCACCACCCAGTCGGCCACCTACGACCTGCTCGCCGGGTGGGGCCTGCCCGTCTCGCCGTATACGAAGGTCTTGGCCACGTACGACGAGGTGCTCGCCTTCATCGAGCAGTACGGGGAGCACCGGCACGACCTGCGGCACGAGATCGACGGCATCGTGATCAAAGTCGACGACCTGGACACCCAGCGCCGGCTCGGCCACACCTCCCGGGTGCCTCGCTGGGCGGTGGCCTACAAGTACCCGCCGGAGGAGGTCAACACCAAGCTCCTGGACATCCAGGTGAACGTGGGCCGCACGGGCCGGGTCACCCCCTACGGCGTCATGGTCCCGGTCAAGGTGTCCGGCTCCACGGTCGAGATGGCCACCCTGCACAACCAGGACGTGGTCAAGGCCAAGGGCGTGAAGATCGGCGACATCGTCGTCCTGCGCAAGGCCGGTGACGTGATCCCGGAGATCGTCGGTCCGGTCATCGCCCTGCGGGACGCGCAGGACCCGCCCGTGCGGGACTTCGTCATGCCCACCCGCTGCCCGTCCTGCGGCACGGAGCTGGCCCCGGCGAAGGAGGGCGACGCCGACATCCGCTGCCCGAACGCCCGGTCCTGCCCGGCCCAGCTGCGGGAGCGTGTGTTCCACGTCGCCGGTCGCGGCGCGTTCGACATCGAGGCGCTCGGCTGGGAGGCCGCCATCGCCCTGACGGCGCCCGCCGAACCGGAGACGCCGCCGCTGACCACCGAGGCCGACCTGTTCGACCTCACGCCGGACAAGCTCGCCGAGGTGCGGATCACGCGGGAGACGAAGGTCAAGGGCGTGGCGACGGGCGAGACCGAGCTGGTGCCCTACTTCTTCACCCGCGGCACCGCGAAGAAGGACCCGGAGCCGACCGCGAACACTCGCCACATGTTCGAGGAGATGGAGAAGGCGAAGAGCCAGCCGCTGTGGCGGGTGCTCGTGGCGCTGAGCATCCGGCACGTGGGGCCGACCGCCGCCCGCGCTCTGGCCGGGGCCTTCGGCTCGATGGACGCGATCCGGGCCGCGAGCGTCGAGGAGCTCGCGCACGTGGACGGGGTGGGGCCGACCATCGCCGAGGCGCTGACCGAGTGGTTCGCCGAGGACTGGCATCGGGAGATCGTCGAGACCTGGGCGGCCGCGGGAGTACGGATGGCGGACGAGTCCGACGAGTCCGTACCGCGCACCCTCACCGGGCTCACCGTCGTCGTCACCGGCTCACTGCAGAACTTCAGCCGCGACGAGGCGAAGGAGGCCATTCTCACCCGCGGCGGCAAGGCCGCCGGCTCGGTGTCGAAGAAGACCGACTACGTCGTGGTGGGGGAGAACGCCGGGACGAAGGCGGACAAGGCCGAGCAGCTCGGCGTGAAGGTCCTCGACGAGGCCGGGTTCGAGACGCTGCTCGCCACCGGGGAGGCCTGATGAGCGTGAGCGGTTCTCCCGATCGTGAGCTCGTCGACCTCGACGCACTGCTGGCGACGGCACGACGGGCCGCCGCGGCCGGTGCCGCCGTGCTCGCCGGCGCCGGTTCTGCAGACACGGACGAGCGACGGATGGACGCGACCACCAAGTCCTCCGACTCGGACTGGGTGACGTCCTACGACCTGGCCGCCAAGCGGGCGGTGCGGTCCGTGCTGGCCGCCGAGCGGCCGGACGACGCCGTCAGCGGTGAGGAACTCGGCACCAGCGAGTCGGACGGGTCAGGTTCGGGCGGGACGGGACTGCGCTGGTCCGTCGACCCCCTGGACGGGACGACCAACTTCATCCGCGGCATCGTCTACTGGGCGACGTCCGTGGCCGTGATCGGCGCTGACGGCCAGTGGCTCGCCGGCGTCGTGACTGCCCCGGCGCTCGGCGTGGAGTACTGGGCCGCGGCCGGGCGAGGTGCCTGGCGACGGCAGCTCACCGGGGACGCGGACGCGCCGCGCCGGCTCTCCGGCCCCGACCCGGAACGGCCCGGCCGGCTGCTCGCCACCGGCTTCTCGTACGACGGCACCTCCCGGGCCCGCCAGTTCAACGAGCTCGAGGGGCTGATGAGCGCCTTCGCCGACGTCCGGAGGCTCGGGTCGGCGGCCCTGGACCTGTGCCTCGTGGCGGACGGCACGCTCGACGCGTTCCGGGAGAGCGGCCTGCACGAGCACGACTGGGCCGCCGGTGCCCTCATCGCGCAGGAGGCCGGATGCTGGGTGCACCGTCCCACCGCGTCCACGGCGCTCGCCGACCCTGACGACCAGTGGCGCGAGGAGGGCATCACCGCGGCCACGAGCCGGCACGAGGCCCAGCGCCTCGACCTCGATCTGGCCTGAGGCTCAGCCGAACGCGATGTACCGGCCGGCCTTGCCCGGCTCGGCGATCTCGAACAGCGGCCGCAGGTCGGTGCTCTCGAGCAGGGCCATCTGCTGGTCGAACCGCTCACTGATCACGAACACGGTGTGCGACAGTCGCCAGTCGTCGGTGAACCAGGCCCGGAGCGACGTGAGCAGCCGTGCGTCGAGGTGCGTCCGAACCCGGGACCGGCGGACCCAGAAGTAGACCACCGCGTCCATCTCGTCCCAGACGGCCTCGTCGACGGCGGTCACGGTCGATCTCGCGAGGAAGGTGGCGGTCGTCGGGAAGACGTAGACGCAGCCGAGGCACGTGACGTCCTCGGGATCGACCACGGTGTAGGTGAAGGCGCGACGCTCGGCGTGCCGGCGCGCGAGGTCCTCGAGATCCTGCCGGTTCGCCTCCACCGTGAAGTCGTCCGCCGGCCAGGTCGACTGTTCCCACCGCCGCAGGTCGTCCCGCGTCTCCAGGACGGCATCGTGGTCCCGGGCGGCGTCGTCGGCGGTGATCGGGCGCAGGACGAACTCGCTGGTGCGCAGGACGGCGGGAATCCGCTGATCCGCATCGGTGATCGCCATCGGTGCCTCCTCGACTGATCGGGCCCGGCCGTCCTGTCCCCGCGGATCCGGCCGAGGCAGGACGCTCGCCGTGTTCCGCCGAGATCGCGAATCTACGCCTCCCGTCGTCGCCGGAGGCCTGGTGCGCCCGGCCCCGCCGTTAGCATGGCGCCATGACCGCGTCCGACGACAACGCGACACCCGTGCCCTGGCAACGGGTGTTCGCCGCCCTGGCCAATGACAAGCTGCGCCTGGCCTACGGCCTGGCCGTCGTGCACGGGGTGGACCGGCTCGACAACCGGGAGACGCGCAAGCTGACCGGCGCCGGTCTGCTCGCGACCGGTCCCGACGGTGCGACTGTCGTCGACGGCTCCGTCTTCGCTGCTGCCCTCGCCGCGGCCGCCATCCCGCAGCCGACCGGCGTCGACCGGTTCTTCCACGAGGGGCGCATCACCACCGTGCCTCGTCGCACGGAGGACCGGGACGAACTGCTCGGCCACCTGGCGATCCGGCTCTTCGGCGTCGAGGACGTGCTGACCGAGGCCGAGGTCAACCGTCTGCTCGCCACCGTCACGAGGGACGTCCCGACCCTGCGACGCGCGCTCGTCGACTTCGGGTTCCTCACCCGGGAGACCGACGGCAGCCTGTACTGGCGCAGCGCATGACGGCGCCGGTCCTGGTCCTGCAGCACAACGCCTGGGAGGGTCCCGGGCTGATCGGTGACGCCCTCGTCGACGCCGGACTGTCGCTGACCTTCCTCAACCTCGTCGACCACCCCGCGGACGCGGTGCCCGTGGTCGCCGACCTCGCGGGCGTGGTGCTGATGGGCGGGCCCATGCGTGCCACCGACCACGCCGCGCACCCGGGTCTCGCGCGCGAGGCCGACCTGGTCCGGGTGGCCGTCGCCACGGGACTGCCCGTGCTCGGCGTGTGCCTGGGACACCAGATCATCGCCACCGCTCTCGGCGCAGACCTGCACGCCGGGGCGACCCACGAGGTGGGCCTCGCCCCGGTGCGGTTCACCGGCGCCGATGCGCGGCCCGAGCTCGGGCTGCCGATGGGGGAGACGCGGGTGCTGCACTGGCACGGGGACAACGTCGACGCGCCCGCCGGCGCCGTCGTCCTCGGAGCCTCCGCGGGCTGCCCGGTGCAGGCGCTCGCCGTCGGGTCCGCCCTCGGACTGCAGTTCCACCCCGAGCTCACCCCGGCGATGCTCGACCGCTGGCTGGAGGAGCCGGAGATGCGGGCCGATCTGGTGGACGACGACGCCTCGGGCGACGACGCGGCCGCTGTGCTGCGTACCGCCTTCGCCGCGGAGCACCCGTCCATCGTCGCCGCCTTCGCGCCGGTGTTCGCCGGGTTCGCGAGTCGCTGCGTCGAAGCCGCTGGGATGCCGTCGAACTGACGCCGGTGCGTCGGGTGGTCTGCTCACGATCGGGACCGTTGTTGCCGTTGGCGCGGGTTCAACGCGGCGCGATGGCAACAACGGTCCCGATGGCGTCGGACGGCGCCGCGCGGGGATCCGGCCACCGCCGCATCGACGACGTCAGTGGCTGGTTACCGCTGGATCGCGGCGGACGGGACGACGGCGTCCTGTCGGCGTCGACCGGGCCGGCCGGTGATTGGGACCGTTGGTGCCGTTGGGGCGGGTTCAACGCGGCGCGATGGCAACAACGGTCCCGATGGCGTCGCGTGACGCCCGGGACGGGTCAGCCGTTGGCGACCGTGACCGCCGAGTGCAGGTGCTCGTCCCGCGCGAGCTCGGCGACGAGGAAGTCGGCCAGATCGGTGCGGGTGAGCGAGCGGGTGCGGGTGGGGGAGCCCGCCGGGTAGGTCCGGATGTCGCCGGTGGCTTGCTTGTTCGTCAGCAGGGCAGGCCGGGTGATGATCCAGTCGAGGTCGCTCGCGCGCACGGCCGCCTCCATCGCGTCCTTGTCCCGCATCGCGCCGCGCAGGAACGTCGGCAGGAACACGCGGAGGGCCGGCGCGACGGCCGCCATGCTGTCACCCACGCCGACGGACGAGGTGACGATCAGTCGCCGGACGCCGTGGCGGGTCATCGCCGCCATGAGCGCGCCGGCGGCGTCGGTCTCCAGCGTGGAACGGCGCCAGGGCACGGCGGCGCCGATGGTGTCGATCACCGCGTCCTGCCCCCGGACCGCGGAATCGACGGTGTCCGGATCGCGCGCGTCCCCGACGATCAGGCGCGCGCCCGTGAGCTCGGCGTCGGGCTGCCGATGGACGAGGGCGGTGACCTCGTGGCCGGCCTGCACGGCTCGCGCGACCGCGGCCCGGCCGGTCTTCCCCGCTGCACCGACGATGAGAACCTTGTTGGCACTGCCTCCTGTGTCGTGCTCATTCTCGTCGTGGACGTCGCCGCGGTGAAGGACGTCCGACGGCAGGGTCGGCTCCATCGTGGCGGTCGGGGTCGCCAGCCGGGTGATCTCTCGATCATCGAGTGATCGGCCGCTAGGGTGGCGGGATGAGCGAGAAGAACCTGCGCAAGGGCGAGAAGGTCGAGTGGCAGAGCCACGGGCAGACGGTCGAGGGGACCGTGCAGAAGAAGATCACCGAGGACACCGAGGCGGCCGGCCGGACCGTGCGCGCCGACAAGGACGACCCGCAGTACCTGGTCGAGAGCGACAAGACCGGCAAGGACGCCGTCCACAAGCCGGAGTCGCTCGACAAGGCCGACTGACGACGGACGCAGGGCAAGAGACCGGACGACGGAGACGACCGTGTCCTCCAACCGGACGGCAGCTTCCGCCGGCCGCCGTCGCCGCGGGGCGGGATCCGGGGCGTCATCGACGACCTGTTCGCCGGTCAGACGCCGATCGACCGCCGGCTGTCCCTCCTGCTCCTCGGCGGCATTGTGGCGGTCCCGGTGCTCGCCGCGGTCATATCGGCGTTCCGCTTTCCCCTCGGTTCCGCGTTCCTGGTCGCATTGATCGTCTACGCGGTGGTGCTGGCCGTTCCTCTCGTTCGGTCGGTGAAACAGGACGTCCGGCTGAGGAGAGCCGGCAAGCGCACGGGGTTGGCGTCGCCCCTGCAGTGGCTCGTATTCCTGCCCATCACCCTCTTCACGACCGAGTTCCAGCGGTTGCTCATGCGAGCGGGGATGGACGAATGGGCGTCCTTGGTCCTCATGGTGGTGGTGGCGGTGGTGACCGGGCTGGCGATCGGCTGGATCGTCCGACGGTTCCAGCGACGCGCACGCACCGACCCCGCCCCCGACGACTGACCCCTACCCACCGGCCCGGCGGTACTCGTGCTCCGGGCGACCGGTCGAGCCGTAGCGCAGGCCGATCGTGACGGCGTGATCCTCCGCCAGCGACGAGAGGTGCCGTTGCGCCGTCGCCCGCGACACGCCGACCGACGCCGCCAGCTCCGTCGCCGAGTAGGCCAGTGCCGGGTCCATCGCCTCGAGCAGCACCGCCTCCGTGGCCGACCGCGGCCGGCCGGTCGGCACGGAGTCGCCCGCGATCAGGGCGCGTCGGGCCCGGTCCACGCCGGCTTGATCCAGTGGCCCCGCAGCGTCCAGCATCCGCCGGTACCGCGCGTAGGCGCGCAGCTGCTGGGACAGCGCTTCCTCCGTGAACGGCTTGAGCAGGTACGCCAACGCCCCGCGCCGGAACGCCATCCGCAGCGCCGCCGGCTCCGCAGCGGCGCTGAGCAGCACGGTGTCGACGTCGAGGGTGCCGAGCAGATCCAGCCCGGTGCCGTCGGGCAGATAGACGTCCAGCAGCACCAGGTCCGGCCGGTGCCGGGCGACCGCCGCCCGCGCCTGCTCGACCGAGCCGACCGGCGGCAGTGCCGAGAACCCCGCGACGGAGTCGACATAACGGGCGTGCAGCCGAGCGACGTGGAAGTCGTCGTCGACGATCAGCACCGACAACGGGCGCGCGGTCATCGGGGGCTCCTCTCGGTGGCCGGGTCGAGGGTGGCCGGATCGAGGCCGGACGGATCGGCGACCGAGGGACCGCCGCCGGACGCGCCGCCCCCGGACGCGCCGCCGCCGGACGCGCCGCCGACGACCCCGGCCGCCATCACCGTCGGTAGCCGGGCACACATGACGGCGCCGGGGCCGCCGGGCCGGCCCGGGGAGGCGACCCAGGTGTCCCCGCCGAGACGTCGGCTCAGGGCCAGGCCCAACCCGCTGCCCAGGCCGAGGCCGGACGAGGACCCACGTCCGGCGTCCGACGGGCCGGACGGGTCGGCGGAGTGAGGGTGGGAAGAGGCGACGTCGGTACTGTAGCCCTCGGCGAAGATGTCCTGCGCCGCGCCACGGGCCGCCTCGGGGATGCCGTCCCCGGAGTCGGCGACCACCAGGTGCAGCGTCGTCGCGTCGTCGAGCGCTTCCACCTCCACCCACCGGTCGGTCGACGCGCCGGCGACGGCGGCCTTGATGGCGTTGTCGATCAGGTTGCCGAGCACCGTGGTGACCTCGTGGGTGCTGGCGACGGTGCCGCGCACCAGCGTCTCGGGGCCGACCCGCAGCGCCACGCCCCGCTCGGCGGCCTGCACGCTCTTGGCGCCGATGAACGCCTGCAGGTGCGCGTCCCCGAGCAGGTCGATCTGCTCGGCGGGGAACACCAGCGGCCCCGACCCGGCGAGCTCGGCGAGATAGGCCCGCGCGCCGTCGACGTCGCCGCCCCCGAGGTAGCCGGCCAGCGTGTGCAGCTGGTTGGAGAACTCGTGCCGTTGCGCGCGCAGGGCCCCGGACATGGTCTCGACGGCGTCCAGGCGCCGGGTCAGCTGCTGCAGGTCGGTGTGGTCCCGCAGCAGGACGACGCGGCCGAGGTCGCGGCCGCCGTGCTGCACCGCGCGGACGGTCACCAGCAGCACCCGCTCCTCGTGCACGACGATCGCGGGGTCCTCCCCGGTCACCGCCGGCGAGGCACCACCCGTGTCGAGCCGCAGCAGCCCGGCGGGCAGGGGCAGCGACGCCCAGGGCCGGCCGGCGACGTCGTGCGGCAGGCCGAGCAGCTCGAGCGCGGCGTCGTTGCCGACGGTCACGTGCCCGTCGGGTGCCACCCCGACGACGCCCTCGTCGACGCCCTCGAGGACGGCCACCTGGTCCTGCACGAGTTCGCGGAGCTGCTCGGGCTGCAGTCCCAGCGTCTTGCGGGCCAGGCGGCGGCGCAGCAGCAGGCTCGCCAGCAGGCCGACGACGAGGGCACCGAATGCGCCGAGCACGATGCCGACGGCGTCGCGCCCGATCACCGCCGTCACCGACTCGCGGGAGAAGCCGACGCTCACCTCCCCGACGACCGCGGCGGACCCCGGCGCGTACACCGGCACCTTCGCGCCGGCCGAGGCGCCGAGGGTGCCGGTGTTCCGGGTGGTGACCTCCTCGCCGCGCAGCGCCGCGGACGGGTCGGTCGAGACGACCTGGCCGAGCCGGTCGGCGGTCGGGTGGGCCAGGCGGACGCCCGTCTCGTCCGTGACGACGACGAAGAGCGCGCCGGTGCGGGTGCGCGCGGCCTCGGCGGTCGCGAAGATCGGACCCGCCCGCAGCTGCGCGACCGGCGGGGTTCCCTGCTGGGCGCTGATCGCGGCCACCTGCGTCCGCAGGGCCGGCTCGGAGGCGACGGTGCGCGCCAGGCCGAGGGCCTGTCGCTCCGCGTCCTCCCAGCTGCGCTCGATCGTCGACCACAGGAAGAGGGAGCCGCCGATCACCACGATGAGCAGCACGACGCCGACCTCGAGCAGCAGCGTCTCGGTGGTGAAGGAGAGCCGACGCCGGTGCGGGCGCGCGAGCAGCGTCTCCGTCGTCCGGCGCGGCGTTGTCATGGCGTCCAGTCTGCCCCCATCACGCCGCCCGGAGGAGCGGAACCGGGCGTGAGCACAATGCGCAGAACGTGCCGAACGCGCACTATGCCGGGAAGCGCGCGGAACCGGGACGACGTGGCCGCGCTCACCCTAGGGTCGGTGACGGTCGTCACGCCGCTGTGACGCCGAACGCACCCCAGGAGTCCTCATGCTCGTCATCCTCGGCTTCGCCATGATCCTCGTCTTCATGACGCTGATCATGACCAGGAAGCTCACCCCGGTCGTGGCGCTGATCGTCGTCCCCACCATCTTCGGCCTGTTCGCCGGCGCGGGTCTCGGCATCGGCGACATGGTCATGGACGCCATGAAGTCGATGACCTCCACCGCCGCCCTGCTGATGTTCGCCATCATCTACTTCGGCCTGATGATCGACGTCGGGCTGTTCGACCCGCTGGTGCGGTTCATCCTGCGCCGCTTCGGCAACGACCCGGCCAAGGTCGTCGTCGGGACCGCGGTGCTCGCCGCGGCCGTCTCCCTGGACGGCGACGGGTCGACCACCTTCATCCTCACGACCGCCGCCATGGTGCCGGTGTACCTGCGGCTCGGCATGAGCCCGGTGGTGCTCACCTGCGTGGCGGGCCTGGCCAACGGCACGATGAACATCCTGCCGTGGGGCGGCCCCACCGCCCGCGCCGCGACGGCCCTGAAGATCCCGGTCGCCGACGTGTTCGTGCCGATGGTCCCGTCGCTGATCGCCGGCCTGCTCGTCACCCTGCTGTTCGCCTGGCACCTGGGCCTGCGGGAGCGACGCCGGCTCGGCGGCACCGTGAGCCTCGAGACCTCCGGGGCCGGTACCGTCCGCGGCACGGGCGAGCGGTGGGCGCGGGGAGCCGTGGCGCGGACCGCGACGGTCGGCGGGGGCTCCCGCGGTGGCACCGGCACGGCCGTCCTGAACCGGCCCGAGGCCGGCGTGGGCGGCGGTACGGGCACCGGTGAGAGCGGGACGAACGGCGCCGGGACGAACCACGCCGGGACGGACGGTGGCTCCGCGATGGCCGGGACGGCGCTGGACCCGACCCGGGAGACCCTGCGGCCGAAGCTGATCTGGTTCAACCTGGCCCTGACCGTCGCCATCATGGTGTTACTGGTCGCCGACGTGCTGCCGCTGCCGTACATCTTCATGGTCGGCTCCGCGATCGCCCTGATCGTCAACTTCCCGCACGTCAAGGGGCAGGCGCGACAGATCGTGGCGCACGCGCCGTCCGTCGTCGCCGTCGTCTCCATGGTGATGGCCGCCGCGGTGCTGACCGGGGTGCTTTCGGGCACCGGCATGGTCGACGCCATGAGCCAGTGGCTCGTCTCGGTGATCCCGCCGGCGCTCGGGCCGTTCATGGCCGTCATCACCGGCATCCTCTCCATCCCGATGACGTTCTTCATGAGCAACGACGCGTTCTACTTCGGGGTGTTGCCGGTGCTCAGCGAGACCGCCGGTCACTACGGCGTCGGCGCGGCCGACATGGCCCGCGCGGCGATCACCGGTCAGCCCTTCCACCTGCAGTCCCCGCTGGTCCCGGCCATCTTGCTGCTCGTCTCCCTGGCCAACGTGGACCTCGGCGACCACCACCGCAAGGTGCTGTGGCGCGCCGCCGTCGTCAGCCTGGTGATGCTGGGCATCGGCGTGGCGACGACGGCGGTCGGCATCGGGTAGCCGGCTCCGTCGACGACCTCGAACAGCGCGGCGAATGCCCCGTCGTTCACGGATTGCCGCGAACGACGGGGCATTCGACGAACAACGCGGCAATGCGGCGCGGCGATCCCGCGCGGCACCGGACGGCGTCAGCCCTCGGCGGGCGGTGTCGGCCGGTGCCCGAGGTGGGCCTGGGACAGGGCGGTGAACTCGTCCTCGGTCAACTCGTCGAAGGACCGGGCCTCCGTCGCATCGGTACGGGAGAAGCGGACGAACATCAGGATGATCAGTGGCAGGTCGATGATCTCGGCGATGAACCACAGGCTGTCACCCGCGAGCTGCTGGTCCCGCAGCGGATTCGGGAACCACGGCAGCCCCGCCCCGGCGGCCGCGTGCTGGTCGAGCACCTGACCGCTGAGCCGCACGATCACGCCGGGAATCGCGTCGAGCAGCAGTTCGGCGAAGACGAACACGAACTCGAGCATCAACAGGCCGCCGACGCGGGCGAAGAAGGCCTCCTCCGTGTTCGGCAGGATCATCAGTAGCCCGACGAGCGGCACCAGCACCGTCAGCACGACGCCGATCGCGGGAGAGGTCCGCAGCGTGAACGACCACGGGGTCACGAACGACATGAACAGCACGAAGCCGATTAAAGGCGCCAGGATCGGGTTGCTCACCAGGCGCACCGGCCGGCTGGTGGCCCAGCGCTCCAGCCGTCCGCGACCGACGGGGCCGAGGGCGGCGCGCGCCAGGGTCACCGGTCGGCCGAGGCCGACGAGCATCGGGACGAGGAACAGGTCGAGGCTGAGCTTGACCGCAAAGGCCCAGCGCAGCGTCGAGGAGTAGACGCCCACGAACCCGCAGCTGAGCACGACGAACGAGCCGAGCCCGAGGACGAGGAAGGCCAGCGTGCGCCACACCGGCCAGTGTCCGCCCGCCCGGTGCACGGCCCGCAGGCCCCGCACGTAGCCGGCCGCGGCCAGCCCGACGAGCACGAGGGCCACCGGGTCGAGGGTCCAGGAGGAGAGGAGGACTTGCAGCGGCGGCATCGGTGTCTCGGATCTGCGGTGGAACGGACGAGAAGGGCGCACGAGCTGGCCCGCCCGCCATCCTGCCACCGTCGGCTGAGCGGGGTCTGGCCGGGCGTCGTCGTTCCCCTCGGCGGGCCGCCGTAGGATGGAGGGCGGAAAACCCACCCGTGTCTTTTGAGGAGGACTGTGGCTCAGATCAGTCGTGACGACGTCGCCCACCTGGCGCGGCTCGCCCACATCGAGATGTCCGAGACGGAGCTGGAGACCATGGCCGGCGAGCTGGCGGTGATCGTCGACTCGATCGCCTCCATCTCGCAGGTGGCCGGCGACGACGTCCCCGCCACCAGCCACCCCCTCCCGCTGTCCAACGTGTTCCGCGAGGACACCGTGGGGGAGACCCTGACCCAGGAGCAGGCGCTCTCCGGCGCCCCCGACGAGGAGGACGGTCGCTTCAAGGTCCCGGCCATCCTGGACGAGGAGCAGTGAGCGTGACCGCCGACCTGATCACCCTGACCGCCGCGCAGATGGCGGAGAAGCTCGCCGCCGGCGAGATCACCTCCGTCGAGCTGACGCAGGCGCACCTGGATCGGATCGCCGCCGTCGACGGCGCCGTCCACGCCTTCCTGCACGTCAACGCCGAGGAGGCGCTCGCCGTCGCCGCCGAGGTGGATGCCGCCCGCGCCGCGGGGGAGAGCATGCACCGGCTCGCCGGCGTCCCGATCGCGATCAAGGACCTCATCGTCACCGTTGGGCAGCCGACGACGGCGGGCTCCCGCATCCTCGAGGGCTGGATGAGCCCCTACGACGCGACCGTGGTCGAGAAGATCCGCGCCGCGAAGCTGCCGATCCTCGGCAAGACCAACCTCGACGAGTTCGCCATGGGCTCCTCGACCGAGCACTCCGCATTCGGGGACACCCACAACCCGTGGGACCTGGACCGGATTCCCGGCGGCTCCGGTGGCGGATCCGCCGCCGCCGTCGCCGCCTTCGAGGCGCCGCTGGCCCTGGGCACCGACACCGGCGGATCGATCCGCCAGCCCGCCGCCGTCACCGGCACCGTCGGCGTCAAGCCGACCTACGGTGGCGTGTCCCGGTACGGCGCCATCGCGATGGCCTCGTCGCTGGACCAGATCGGCCCCGTCGCCCGCACCGTCGAGGACGCGGCCCTGTTGCACGAGCTGATCGGCGGCCACGACCCGCGCGACTCCACCTCGCTCGCCGACCCGGTGGCCGCGTTCGCGGCGGCCGCATCCGCGGCCGCGGTCGACGGCAGCGTCGAGGGGCTGCGCATCGGTGTCGTCACCGAGCTGCAGGGTGAGGGTTACCAGGCCGGTGTGCTGGACCGCTTCCACGAGTCGCTCGACCTGCTGCGCGAGGCCGGGGCCGAGATCGTCGAGGTCTCCTGCCCGCACTTCCAGTACGCCCTCGGGGCCTACTACCTGATCATGCCGTCCGAGGTCTCCTCGAACCTGGCCAAGTTCGACGGCGTGCGGTACGGACTGCGCACGCTGCCCACCGAGGGCCCGATGACCATCGAGCGCGTGATGGCCGCGACCCGTGCCGCCGGATTCGGGGACGAGGCGAAGCGCCGCATCATCCTCGGCACCTACGCCCTGTCCGCCGGCTACTACGACGCCTACTACGGCTCGGCGCAGAAGGTGCGCACGCTCGTCCAGCGCGACTTCGACGCCGCGTTCGAGCAGGCCGACATCCTGATCTCCCCGACAGCGCCCACGACGGCGTTCCGGCTGGGGGAGAAGACGGACGACCCGCTGGCCATGTACCTCAACGACGTCGCCACCATCCCGGCCAACCTGGCCGGCGTGCCGGGCCTGTCCCTGCCGAGCGGCCTGGCCACCGAGGACGGGCTGCCGGCCGGCATCCAGCTGCTCGCCCCCGCCCGCGAGGACGAGCGGCTGTACCGGGCCGGTGCCGCGCTCGAGCGGCTGCTGGTGCGCCGCTGGGGCGGCCCGCTGCTGGAGAAGGCGCCGGACCTGCTGTCCGCGCGGGACGACGCATCCCTGACCACCACCGGAGGCGAGAAGTGAGCACCGAGACCCTGGTTCCCTTCGACGAGGCGCTGGCGACCTACGACCCGGTCCTCGGGTTCGAGGTGCACGTCGAGCTGAACACGAAGACGAAGATGTTCTCCGCCGCCCCCAACGCCTTCGGAGACACGCCGAACACCAACGTCGCGCCGGTGGATCTCGGTCTGCCCGGCGTGCTGCCGGTGGTGAACAAGACCGCCGTGGAGTCCGCGATCAAGCTCGGCCTGGCGCTGAACTGCTCGATCGCGCCGTCCTGCCGCTTCGCCCGGAAGAACTACTTCTACCCGGACACGCCGAAGAACTTCCAGACCTCCCAGTACGACGAGCCGATCGCCCACGACGGGTACCTGGACATCGAGCTCGAGGACGGCGAGGTGTTCCGCGTCGAGATCGAGCGGGCCCACATGGAGGAGGACGCCGGCAAGCTGACCCACCTCGGTGGCGCGGCCGGCCGCATCCAGGGCGCCGACTACTCCCTGGTCGACTACAACCGGGCCGGCGTGCCGCTGATCGAGATCGTCACCAAGCCGATCGTCGGCGCCGGTGCCCGCTCCCCGGAGCTCGCCCGGGCCTACGTGGCCGCGGTCCGCGAGATCGTCAAGGGCCTGGGTATCTCCGACGCGCGGATGGAGCGCGGCAACGTCCGCTGCGACGCCAACGTCTCCCTGATGCCCAAGGGCGCCACCGTCTTCGGCACCCGGTCCGAGACGAAGAACGTCAACTCGCTGCGCGCCGTCGAGCACGCCGTCCGGCACGAGATCTCCCGTCACGCGGGCGTGCTGAACGCCGGACAGAAGGTCGTGCAGGAGACTCGGCACTGGCACGAGGACACCCGGTCCACGACGTCCGGGCGGCCCAAGTCCGACGCCGACGACTACCGGTACTTCCCGGAGCCGGACCTCGTGCCCGTGGTCACCAGCCGCGAGTGGATCGAGGAGCTGCGGGCGACGCTGCCCGAGCCGCCGGCCGAGCGGCGCAAGCGGCTCAAGGCCGACTGGGGCTACAGCGACGCCGAGTTCCGTGACGTCGTCAACGCCGGGGTGCTCGAGGCGATCGAGGACACCATCGCCGTCGGCGCCTCCGCCGCGGTCGCCCGCAAGTGGTGGATGGGGGAGATCTCCCGCGTCGCGAAGACCCGCGACGTCGAGCCCACCGAGGTCGGCGCCACCCCGACGCTGATCGTCGAACTGGATGCGCTGATCACCGAGGGGCGGATCAACGACAAGATCGCCCGCCAGGTGCTCGAGCACGCACTCGCCGGCGAGGGCACGCCCGCCCAGATCGTCGAGGCCCGCGGCCTGGCCGTGGTCTCCGACGACGGTGCGCTCGGTGCGGCCGTCGACGAGGCGATCGCTGCCATGCCCGACGTCGTCGCCAAGATCAGGAGCGGCAAGGTCCAGGCCGTCGGCGCCCTGATCGGGCCCGTCATGAAGGCGACCCGCGGTCAGGCCGACGCCGGCCGCGTCCGCGAGATCGTGCTGGAGAAGCTCGGCGTCTGACGCCGTCCGTCTCGATCGACGCCCCGCACCCGACAGGGGTGCGGGGCGTCGTCATGTTCTTCACGAGGGTATTTGCATCGAGTGCAAGATTGCACCTAGTGTAGTCACCGTGACCCGATCGACCCTCGACCGTCGCGCTGCGCAGAAGGCGGAGCGCCGTTCCGCGCTGGTCGACGCCGCCCGCGAGCTGATCGAGGACCGCGGCGGCCCCTTCTTCGGCGTCGACGAGCTCGCCGCCCGCGCCGACGTGTCGCGTCGGACGGTCTTCAACCACTTCCCGTCCCTGGACGACCTCTTCCTCACCGTGTGCGAGGACGCGCTCGCCGTCGTCGTCGACGACTTCCTCGCCCGCATCGCCCGCACCCCGCTGGGGGACGGCAGCCGGTCCGCCATGTTCGACGAGATCGCCGCCGCCATGCACGACGCGGACCTGCCCGCCGCGATCGCCACCATCCTGCGCATCCTCGGCGGCGCGTCGTCCGCGAACGACCGCAAGGCCCCGCTGACCGACGCCGCCTTCTCCCGCGTCACCGAGCGGCTGCTCGCCGAGGTGCTGCGCCGCCACCCCACCGCGGACCCGCTCGAGGCCGAGCTGCTCGTCGAGTCCCTGATGAGCGGTGTCATCGTCATCGCCCGGCACTGGGTGGAGCGCACGGACGGCCGCCTCGACGCCGACGCGCGTGCCACCTGGGAGGACCTGCTCACCCGGCTGCTCGGCAGCGTCCGCAACGGCTACCTCCCGGCCACCACCCCCTGAACCCGCGGGTCCGCACCCGCATCCCATCCTCACGGAGCCCGGCGGTGCCGGGCCCGACAGCACTCACACAGAGAGAAAGGAGCGAGTCGGCATGGCCGGTCTCCTCTACCGCCTCGGGCGGTTCTGCGCCAGCAGGCACTGGCTGGTGATCATCAGCTGGATCCTCGTGCTCGCCATCTCCGGCGGGACGTTCGCCCTCTTCTCCGGCACCATCTCGTCCGCGATCTCCATCCCCGGCACCGCCACGGAGAAGGTCCAGGACCGGCTGGCCGAGAAGTTCCCGGCCGCCACCGGCGGCTCGGGCAGCATCGTCGTCGCGACCGAGAACGGCGCGGCGTTCACCGACGCCCAGAAGCGCGAGATCACTGCGCTGTTCGGGGGCATCAAGACGATGGACGGCGTCAAGGACGCCATCGACCCGTTCGCGCAGCAGAAGCAGCTCGACGACGCGCGGACGAAGGTCACCGACGGGCGGACGCAGATCGCCGATGCCCGCGCCAGACTCGACGCCGCGCAGCAGAAGATCGACGCGGGGCGCACGCAGCTCGCCCAGGCGCAGCAGCAGCTCGACCAGAAGAAGTCGCAGGCGCAGGCCGCCGGCCAGTACGCCTTCGCGAAGCCGCAGCTGGACCGTGCCCAGGCGCAGCTCGACGCGCAGACCCCGCAGCTGGCCGCGGGTCAGAAGCAGATCACCGACGGGCGCGCCACGCTGCAGACCCAGCAGACGAAGCTGGAGCAGGGCGCCGCGCTGCTGGACCTGTCGAAGAACATCCGGGTCGTCTCCGAGGACGGCAGCGCCGCGATCGGCACCATCCGCTTCGACCAGTCGACGTTCGCGACACCGCAGCCGCAGAAGCAGGCCATCAGCGACAAGGCGGAGAAGGCCGGGATCGCCGGCGTGCAGGTCGAGGTCTCCCACGACATCGCGCAGGGCGTGCCCAGCGTGCTCGGCCCCGGCGAGATCGTCGGTGTCATCATCGCCGCCATCGTGCTGCTGGTCATGCTCGGCACCGTGATCGGCGCCGCGCTTCCGCTGGTCAGCGCCATCCTCGGGGTGGCGGTCGCCTCGCTCGCGGCCCTCTCGTTCTCCAACCTCGTCGAGTTCATCTCGGTGACCCCGGTGCTCGGCGTGATGCTGGGGCTGGCGGTCGGCATCGACTACTCGCTGTTCATCCTCAACCGGCACCGGTCCCAGCTCAAGCGCGGGATGTCCGTGCACGAGTCGATCGGCCTGGCCAACGGCACGTCCGGCAACGCGGTCGTGTTCGCCGGATCCACCGTCATCGTCGCCCTGCTCGCCCTGAACATCACCGGCATCCCGTTCCTCGGCCTGATGGGCACGGTCGGCGCCGGCGCGGTCCTGGTGGCGATCATCATCGCCATCACCCTCACGCCCGCGCTGCTGTCCCTGGTCGGGGTGCGGATCCTGAAGAAGAAGGAGCGTGCGGCGATCGGGCGGGACGGTACGGCCCCGCGCCTGCCGACCACCCCGATGTCCACGTGGCGGGCCATCGTCACCCTGGTGGCCGGCGTCATCGTGCTCGTCGTCATCGCCCTGCCGGCCACGCAGATGCGACTCGGGCTGCCCTCGGGGGCCTCCGAGGCCACCGAGTCGACCCAGTACAAGGCGTACAAGACGCTCGAGCAGAAGTTCGGCGCCGGCCAGAACGGTCCGCTGCTGGCCGTCGCGGAGCTGCCGGAGCCGGTGGCCCAGGCGGACGTGACCGCGACGGAGGTGACCATCGGCCGCGCCATCGCCGGTCAGCAGAACGTCGCCGCCGTCGCCCCCATCGGCGCCTCGGACGACCGCACCGTCATCGCCTTCCAGGTGGTGCCGACCAGCGGACCGGACAGTGAGACGACCGAGCAGCTCGTCCGCGATCTGCGGGGCGTCTCCGTCGACGTCGACGGCGGCCGGGCCACGCTGGGCGTCGCGGGCAACGCCAGCGCCAACATCGACGTCTCGACCAACCTCGCCACCGTGCTGCCGATCTACCTGGTGGTCGTCGTCGGGCTGTCGCTGCTGATCCTCATCCTGGTGTTCCGGTCCATCCTGGTGCCGCTGACGGCGACACTCGGCTTCGTCCTGTCGCTGCTCGCGACCTTCGGGGGGATCACCGCGATCTACCAGTTCGGCTGGCTCGGCGCCGTCTTCGGGGTGCACGACCCGGCGCCGATCCTGAGCTTCCTGCCCATCATCGAGATCGGCATCCTCTTCGGCCTCGCGATGGACTACCAGCTGTTCCTCGTCTCCGGCATGCGGGAGGCGTACGCCCACGGGCACGAGGCCAGGGTGTCGGTGCAGCGCGGTCTGCACGCCGGCCGCGCCGTGGTGACGGCGGCGGCGATCATCATGACGTCCGTGTTCTCGGGCTTCATCTTCTCGGAGTCTTCGACGATCCGGCCGATCGGCTTCGGTCTCGGCTTCGGCGTCCTCGTCGACGCGTTCCTGGTGCGGATGCTGCTCATCCCCGCCGTGATGCACCTGCTCGGCCGGTCGGCCTGGTGGCTGCCGCGGTGGCTCGACCGGATCCTGCCGGACGTCGACGTCGAGGGCGCCAAGCTGGAGCGCGAGCACCCGGCGACGGGCCCGATCCCGGCGGTGGCGAGCTCGGATCCGTCTGCGTTCACGCCGCAGGGGCGCGACGACGAGCTGGTGTCGGTGGGTGCGCCGTCCGGCGGTGCGGCGTCGTCGGCCGCCGGCTCGGCAGGCTCCGGCTCGGCTGGCTCGGCCGGCTCGGGTGCGCCGTCCGGCGGGGTCCCGTCTGCTTCGGGCGCTCCGTCCGGCGGGGGTCGTCACGCGGCGGCGGCGTCGGGCGACCGGGACGTCCCGGCGGACACCGATGCGGGTTCCGGGTCGTCCGGCCGCGGGCCTCGGCACCGCGCCTGATCCACCCGGTCACGACGGCCGTGCTGTTCCCGCTCCGGCGGGCGGCGCGGCCGTCGTCGTCTCCGGTCGGCGAGGCTCAGCCCCGGTCGCATGCTGCACGGTGAAGGGCGGCCCGACGCGCCCCAGCGATCGGGACCGTTCCTGCCATGGCGCCGGGTTGCTCGGTCCCGAACGGCAATACCGGTCCCGATGGCGCCTCGACCGTTGGTGCGGTCGTCGTCCCCGCCCTGTGCACCTCAGCCGATGGGACAGGTACTCCCGCTGAGTGGGGGACTTGCGGTCCCTCGTGGCAGGAACGGTCCCGTCTGCGGTGTCGATGCGCAGGTCGGAGCGCCGGCGACCGCCTTACTCGCTACGCCGCGCTGTCGAGAGTGCATGCTGGCGTGGCTCGATCAGGGATGTCCACGACTTACGGAGATCGGAGACACCGCTTGTTCAGCATCAGGTCGTGGTCAGGTGCGCTGGCCGTCAGTGCCGTGCTGGTGATCAGCGGGTGCAGTGCGCCGACCGCGGGGGGAACCGTCGCGTCGGAGTCGGCCGTGACGGCGGTCGACGCGGTGGCCGCCGACGGCGACATCGCGACCGTCGTCCGCGTCATCGATGGCGACACCTTCGATGCCACCCTGCACGGCAAGGTGACCCGTATCCGGTTGCTCAATGTCGATACCCCGGAGACCAAGCACCCGAACAAGGCGGTGCAGTGCCAGGGCCCGGAAGCGACCCGGGCGCTGACCGACCTGCTGCCTGTCGGATCGACGGTGTCCCTCGACTACGACGTCGAGCGCACCGACCGCTACGGGCGCACGCTGGCCGCGGTCACCGGGCCGACCGGTGTCTTCGTGAACTCCGAGCTCGCCCGGTTGGGACTGGGGGTCGCCGTCATCTTCAAGCCGAACGTCAAGTGGTACGACGCGGTGAAGAAGGCGCAGGACGAAGCCACGACCCAGCGTCGCGGGCTGTTCGACCCCACCATCGGCTGCACCATCCCTGCCGCCGAGCAGAGCGTCGGTCAGACGATCTCCACCGGCACCGAGGACACCGCGGCGGCGGCCCAGGCGACGGCCGATCGGCTCACGTCCCAGATCGCCAGGCTGGAGGCGATCCGGTCCCTGCTGATGAAGCCGCCAACCGGATTCGTCGTGGCGGGCCTGTTCTCGTCGTCCGATCTCGAGGCGCTGATCGGGCGCGCGAAAGCCCGCAGGACCACGGCCGACACCACGGCGTCGACCCTGCGAGCTGACGAGACGCGTGCCGCCGGGCAGCAGCGGGCCGCCCGCGCCGCCGCTCAGCGGGAGGCGGATCGACGGGCAGCGGCCGCCGCGCAGGAAGCGCAGGCGGAGGAGGCGCGCCAGGCACGGGTTGCGGACGCGGAGCGTCAGGCGGCTGCCGAGGCGGCGGCGCAGCAGGCTGCCGCGGATGATGCTGCTCGGGCGGCGGCGCAGCAGGCTGCCGCGGATGATGCTGCTCGGGCGGCGGCGCAGCAGGCTGCCGCGGATGAGGCTGCTCGGGCGGCGGCGCAGCAGGCCGCCGACCAGGCTGCGGCCGCTGAAGCCGAACGCCAGGCCGAGGCGGCGCGCCAGGCGCAGGAACAGCAGCAGGCGCCGGCGCCTGCACCCGCGGATCCCTACCCCGGTTACCACGGGCCGCGATGCTACGAGCCGGGAGGCCAGGTCTGGCACCCCTGCGGGTGATCAGGTCCGGTCGCCGGGTTCGGCACCGCCCTTGAATCGGACGGTCACGACGGCCGCGGCGCCTCAGCCCCGGTCGCATGCTGCACGGTGAAGGGCGGCAGATGCGCCCACAGTGATCGGGACCGTTCCTGCCATCGCGCCGGGTTGTTAGCGTCCCGAATGGCAAGAACGGTCCCGATGGCCGTGTCCGCTCGCGCGCCGGCGCCGGAACGACGACGACGTCGGGTGCCGGTCGTGACCGGCGGAAACTCCGGCGGCCCTAGCGTTCCAGGTTCTTCTGCGCCGCGCGGTGGCCGAGGCCGGTCAGGAAGTTGACCAGCGGCGAAGCGAGGCGGCGGCGCGCGTCCTCACCCTTGACGGTCGTCGCGTCGTCCGAGCGGACGTTCGGCCCGCTGGCCGTCGTGCCCGGCAGGAACCGGTTGAAGATCCCCATGCCGCGCACCGTGATCGAGGGTGCCAGACCGCCGAAGCGGGTGGACGCCTGGGCGGCAATGCCGATCGCGGCCACGGGCTTGCCCGCCAGCGTCGCCGCGACCATCTTGTGCGCCGCCCGCTCGGCGGGCATCGCGACCAGCGGCAGCGTCGCGCCGAGGGAGAACCACCGGTACTCCTTCTCGACGTCGCCGACGAAGGCCGCCTGCAGGTGCGAGCCCGTGCGCATCAGGCCCGGCACCAGCGTCGTCGCCGTCACCCCGGTGCCCGCGAGCTCCGCGGCCAGCCCCTGGGTGAAGCCGACGGCCCCGAACTTGGCCGTCGAGTACGGCACCAGGTGCGGGGCGCTGACCTTGCCGCCGAGTGACGTGACGATGCCGATCCGCCCATGACCGCGAGCCCGCATGCCGGGCACCGCCGCCAGCGCCACGTTGATCGGCCCCCAGGTCATGATGTCGATCGCCTCCCGGAAGTGGCCCCGGTTCATCGCCGCGAGCGGGCCCACCTGGATGACGCCCGCGACGTGGACGACGACGTCGAGCACCCCCTGCCGCTCGGCGAAGGCGACGAGGTCCGCGACCGCGTCGGGATCGCCCGCATCGGCGACGCGGTGCAGCACCCGGGTGCCGGACGGGTCCAGGTCGGCGGCGGCGGCGGCCAGCGTCTGCTCGTTGCGCGCGGCGATCACGACCCGGTAGCCCTGCTCGAGCAGATCGCGCGCCATCAGCAGGCCGAGGCCGCGCGAGGCGCCGACGACGAGGGCGACGCGGAGGGAGGAACCGGTGGACGAGGGGGAGGAGGCTGCGGCGGTCATGGTGCCAGTCTTGCCAGCGGCTCGCACCGGCACAAGCGCACAGCAGCGCCACGAGACGCACAGGCGGAAATGGGCTGATGCTGTGGCGCCGAACTGGCAGATGGGGTACAGGCGATCCCCAGTGTCCGCTCGCACACTGGTCAACGGCATCGCGGAACCGGCGCTCACCTGGGGCGCCACGATCCCGGGGAATACCTCGAGGGTCGTCGGACCGCCGCGTCACCTCACTCAGGGGAGAGACCATGCAGGACTTCGAGACACCGACGCCGGACGAGCGGACGACCGCGCACCGGAACTCGCGACGCACCCGGTCGACGGTGCGCTGGGCGGCCACCGGACTGCTCACCCTCGGGCTGGCCGGCGCCGGCGGCGTCGCCGTCATGGCAGCGGGCAACGGCACCGACGGGCAGCCCACGAGCGGGGCGACGCCGAGCCCGAGCGCCTCCGCGAGCCCGGGTCAGCACCACGGCCACGGCCGCGGGCACCGCGGGGACTGGTTCCCCGTCGGACCGGCCCGGGCACCGCTGCACGGCGAGTTCGTGGTGCCGAAAGGCCAGAGCACCGCCACCGTCCTCGTCCAGCGCGGGCAGATCACGGCCGTGTCCTCGACCTCCGTGACGGTCAAGTCCTCCGACGGCTACACGGCGACCTACGCACTCGGCACCTCGTCGAAGCTCTTCGCCGCCCCCACGCGGCCGCTGCGTACCCCGGACTCGAGCGCCGGCCCGGACTCCACCCCCAGCCCGAGCGCCAGCCCGAGTGCCGGCGCGCAGGCCCGAGGCACCCACGGCGCCCGCCACCGCACCACCATCACGGCCTCCGAGCTGAAGGTCGGCGATCGGGTGGCGTTGATGGCCGCCAAGTCCGGGACGCCGACCGTCGAACGGCTGCTCGTGCTGCCGGCCGGTGCGGGCAGGACCGCCCCGGCGACACCGGCGCCCTCCTCGGGCGCCACCACGCCGGCGCCGACGTCGAGCTCCTGAGCGCGAGCCAACCCCTCAGGCAACCCCCGAACCACCGGTACCGACACGGATCGACCCTCGCAGGAGCCCCGGGGGTCGATCCGGCGTCACCGGAGCGTGCCGGGTCGCGGATCTGAGACTGATCAGCGCAGACCGGTGACCCCGGTGCCGCCCTGTGACACGATCGGGCCATGGACACCGACGTCTTGATCATCGGCAGCGGCATCACCGGCCTGTCCCTGGCGGCGGCGCTCGCCCCGCACACGGGGGTCGTCATCGTCGAGGCCGATCCCACCGTGGCCTACCAGCAGACGGCGCGGGCCGCCCGGGCCCTCGAGCCCACCATCGATCCGCCGGTGCTGAGGGCTCTGCGGCGCCGCTCGGCCGAGCTGATCGCGGACGCGCTCGGGGACGGGGCACACCATCTCGCTCGCACTCGCCGGCGTGTCTTCGCGGGGTCGAGCGGGCAGGTCGACGACCTCGCCGCCGCCGGGGCACTGACCGTGGCCGAGGACGCCGTCGCCGTCCTGACCGCCGCGGCCGCCCGTGACACATCGGTCTCCGCGGCCACCGACGACGCCCTGGAGGTCGATGCCGGGGCACTTCAGGAGTACTACCGCGACGCCGCGCTGGACGCCGGCGTCGACATCATCCCCGTCGCGGACGTGCACACGGCGGCGCGCATCGGCGGTGGCTGGCTGATCGGCGCCGGCCAGGAGGGCATCGCCGCGCGGACCGTGGTCAACGCCGCGGGGGCGTGGGCGGACCCGATCGCCGTCATCGCCGCCGTCGAGATCCAGGGCCTGCAACCGCACCGGCACACCGCCGCCGTGTTCGGCCTGGACGCACCCCTCGACCCGGACATGCCGGCGCTCGTCCGCGACGGCGTCGTCATCCGCCCCGACGGGGACGGCCTGCTCGTCGCCGGGGTCGCGGGCACGCCGGGGAACGCCGGGTTCGTTGCGCCGCACTCGGCAGCGGTGGAGAACCTCCGACGGGCCGCGCTCACGCTGACCGGCCACCGACTCGGTGAACTCGACCGGGCGTGGACGGCGGTCCGCACCCGCGGTCGCGACGGACTGCCGGTGGTGGGGTACGACGGCGAGGCGGACGGGTTCTTCTGGCTCGCCGGTCAGGGCGACGGCGTCGTGCACGTCGCGCCCGCGCTCGCCGAGCTGGCGGCCGGGCTGATCCTCGACGCGCACGGCATCGACCGCGGCGACACTGGTCGCAACCCGGCTGCAGCCGCGGGTCGGTCGACCGACGAACCCGACCCGACTGCGATCCTCGCCGCGCTCTCACCCGTCCGACGGGTGCCGACCCGACCGTCCGCCGACCTGGGCCGCACCGCGCCCGTGCACTGACGACGGCGCCCGGGCGGCGCCCTGACACCGTCCGACGCGCGGCCGGGCAGCGACGCGTCCAGACGCGACAGCAGCCCGACCATCAGTCACGGCGGCGGTGCGACTGCGCCGTAGCCGGTCGCGTCGTCCGCCTCCGCCATCAGGCGACGCCGAGCGCGTCCAGCATGAACGCGTACTGGAAGGCGGTGTCCTTCCACTTCTCGTACCGGCCGCTCGCGCCGCCGTGGCCGCCGTCCATCTCGGTCTTGAGGATGATCGGCTCCGAGCCGGTGCCGATCTCCCGCAGCCGCGCCACCCACTTGGCCGGCTCGACGTAGAAGACGCGCGTGTCGTTCAGGCTCGTGATCGCCGCGATCTTCGGGTACGCGACCGGCGCGATGTTCTCGTAGGGGGAGTAGCCCCGCATGTAGGCGTAGACCTCGGGATCGGTGATGGGGTTGCCCCACTCCTCCCACTCGAGCGCCGAGAGCGGCAGCTCGGGGTCGAGGATCGTCGTCAGCGCGTCGACGAACGGCACGACGGCGACGATGGCGCGGTACCGCGTCGGCGCCAGGTTCGCGACGGCGCCCATCAGCAGCCCGCCCGCGGACCCGCCGGTCGCGACGATCCGCGCCGGGTCGGCCCAGCCGGAGTCGACGAGGAAGTCCGTGACGTCGACGAAGTCGGTGAACGAGTGGCGCTTGGCGAGCTTCTTGCCGTCCTCGTACCAGGGCCGGCCGAGCTCGCCGCCGCCGCGCACGTGCGCGACGACGAACACGACGCCGCGGTCGAGCAGGGAGAGCCGGGCGACGGAGAAGGACGGGTCGATGCTGATCTCGTACGAGCCGTAGCCGTACTGGATCACCGGGTTGCGCCCGTCGGGCTCGACGTCGGCGCGCCGCACGATCGAGACGGGGATCCGGACGCCGTCGCGCGCCGTCGCCCACGCCCGCTCGGCGCGATACGCGGTCGGGTCGTACCCGCCGAGCACGGGTGTCTCCTTCCGCAGCGCCAGGGCCAGCGCAGCGGAGTCACCGGCGGACTCGCCCGCCCCGTCCCCGGCGCCGTCCAGGGCCGGGAAGTAGTCGTAGACCCGCGGCGGCGTCAGGAACGAGGTGTAGGTGATCCGGGCGACGGGTGCCTCGAACTCGGCGCCGACGAGTGACGCCGAGTAGAGCTCCTCCTCGAACCGCGGCTCCGTGGCGGGTCGCTGCTGCGCCGTGCCGAGACCGGCGAGCTCGAGCACCTGGACCCGTTCGGTCGTGTCCATGCGGGCGGCGACGAACAGGTGGGTGCGGTTCGAGGCGATGCCGCTCAGACGCACGGTGTCGCGGTGCTCGATGACGGGCGTCCACGTCTGCTCGGCGACCGGCCGGCCGGCGTCGGCGGGATCCATCAGGGCGATCGCCGAGTTGACCGCGTCCCGGTTGTGGAGCAGAACGAACTGGTCCCGACCGTCGAGCAGCACCGGTTCGACGTCGTAGAGCACGCGATCGGCGCGGTCGATGACGATCTGGAACCCGGCGTCGTCGCCGTCGCTCGTGTCGAGGCGCTGCACCCGGGACTCGCTGTACTCGGAGTTGCCGGACGTGACGATGAGCCAGCGCCGGTTGGAGGAGATCTCCGCGCCGAGCCAGAGGCCCGGGTCGTCCTCGCGGGCGACGACCTCGTCGGCGGAGGACGGCGTGCCGAGCACGTGCCGGCGCAGCTCGTGGGGACGCCACGCGGCGTCCACGACGGTGTAGTAGAGGCTGCGCCCGTCCGGGTGGAACTGGGCGTCGTAGAACGTGTCCTCGATGACGTCGGGCAGCGCCTCACCGGTGCGCAGGTCCTTCACGCGGATGGTGAACCGCTCGTCGCCGGCGCTGTCCACCCCGTACGCGAGCAGGCCGCCGTCCTCGCTGACGGCGAAACTACCCAGGGAGAAGAACGGCAGGCCGTCCGCCTCCGCGTTGCCGTCGAGCAGGACCTGTTCCCCGTCGAGCGGCTGGCCGGGCTCGATGACGGGCGGCTCCCAGTGGGACAGCTCGGTGCCGTCGCCCTCGGCCGCCACCCGGCAGTGCACGGCGTGCTGGCCGCCCTCGACCGTGCGGCTGTAGTACCACCAACCGTGCCGGCGGGACGGGACCGAGAGGTCCGTCTCCTGGGTGCGGCCCTTGATCTCGTCGAAGATCCGCTCCCGCAGGCGCTGCTGGCCGGCGGTGACGGCGTCGGTGTACGCGTTCTCCGCGGTCAGGTGCGCCAGCACCTCAGGATCCGTCTTCTCGCGCAGCCACTCGTAGTCGTCGACCAGGGTGTCCCCGTGATGGGTGCGCTCCTTCGGGATCTTCCGGGCCACCGGAGCGGGGGGCAGGGCCGCGGCCGGGAGGGTGGCGGAGCCGGGGGCGGGGGTGGTGCCGTCGGCGGGAGTCGGAGCGGAGTGGTCGGTCATGCCTCGATCCTAGGAGCCGGGGTCCGGGGACGCTGCTCGATCCGCCCACCGCGGACAGGCGGTGAGGGCACGGTGGCGGTGCCCCACGATCGCCGAGGTCGGTCGTCTAGGGTGTGGGCGTGCCCGCTGACTCCGCCGCGACCGACCGCCTCGAGGCGTTTCCGGTCGCCTCCGGCCCGGACCGCCGTCGCCTGCGGTTCGAGATCCTTCTCGTCCTCGGCCTGTCGCTCGGCGAGTCGGCCGTCTACGCCGTCGTCCAGCTGATCGACAAGCTGACCACCGGACCCCTCGGGGGCCAGACGACCACGTTGAACCCCACGCAGAGCAACCGCGAGTACCTGGACCTGACCTACCAGCTGCTCGGCATCGGGTTCTCCCTGGTTCCGGTGCTGCTCGTCCTGTTCCTGCTCGCGGGGCAGGGCGGCGGGCCCGGTGCGCGGGTGCGGCCGCTGCGCCTGCTCGGCATCGACCGCTCACGGCCCTGGGCCGACCTGGGGCAGGGGGCCGCTCTGTTCGCCGTCATGGCCGGCGGTTCGCTCGCCCTCTACGCGGCCGGCCGGGCGCTGGGGATCACGACGGCGCTCGTGCCGGCGGCACTCGGCACCTACTGGTGGACCGTGCCGGTCCTGATCCTCTCCGCGGTGCGGCACGCCGTGCTCGAGGAGGTGATCGTCGTCGGCTACCTGATCCTGCGGTGGCGGCAACTGGGCTGGACGACGCCGGCGATCCTCGTGGCCAGCGCGGTGCTGCGCGGCAGCTACCACCTCTATCAGGGCATCGGCCCGTTCCTCGGCAACGTCGTCATGGGGCTCGTCTTCGTCGCCTTCTACCTGCGGGTGCGCCGGGTGATGCCGCTGATCATCGCGCACGCCCTGCTCGACATCGGCGCGTTCGTCGGGTTCACGCTGCTCGGCCGGGCCACCGGCTTCGGGTGAGCAGGCCGCGCTGACCAACGGACCGGCTCAGGCAGGCTCGTCGACCGTGGCCAGCAGCTCGCGGGTCGAGGTCAACAGGTGCTCGGCCCAGCCCAGCGCTCCGAGCCGGGCGGCCCGGGCGTGGTCCGGCACCTCGAGACTGAGCGGCGTGTCCTCGCCCACGGCCCGCAACAGCTCCCGCAGGGGGAACGCCCCCTCACCCGGGGCGCGCCGCAGGGCGCGGGACTCCACCTTCCGCGGTTCGCCGTCGGCCGTCATCCCCCGCGGCAGGGGCGTGGGCACGTCCAGGTCGCTCGGCACCGCGGCCGGCCCGTCGCACAGCTGGAGCACGGGGATCAGCCGGGCCTCCAGGGCGGCCACGTCGGCGACGGAGCTGCCGCCGCGCACGAGGTGGAGGGGATCGAGCATCACCCGGGCGCCGGCGGCCGTGGCCACCGCTGCCGCGTCGGCGACGGTGGCGACGGCGTTGTAGCTGATGGCCTCCAGCGCCGGCACGATGCCGTGGTCCGCGGCGTCGCGGACCAGCTCCGCGAGCGTCTCCGTCAGCCGTGCCCGGTCGGCATCCTGGCCCGCGACGTTGATGATGTCGGCCCCGTAGGCGGCTCCGGCCTCGAGCATCGGCAGCCAGGCCTCTCGCCCGGTACGGCCGTCCAGGGACAGGAACTCGATGTCCCGTACCCGCAGCCCGGTGTCGCTCAGGCGCGCGACGGTGGACCGGGAGGCGGCCGATCCCGGCGCCTGGTCGGGGATGTCCTCGGCCGGCGTCGCGCCACGGACGCGGATGCCGACGAAGTCGTACCCGGCCCGGGCGGCCGTGGTGACGAGGTCGGGCGGGTCGAGCTGCAGCAGGCTGAGGTGGGCGAGTCCGATCTCCCTCATCGGGGTGCTCCTCCGGTTCCGGGGCCCTCGTGCTCGATTGCGTCGGGCCCGGTCGCGTCGGGTCGCTCCGGGCGCCCGCTGCGGACCGCGGCGTACACCGCGGCGAGGGTGCGCAGGGACCGGAGCGCGTCCTCGCCGGTCACGCCGGGCTCGCGGCCCTCGCGCACGGCGGTGACGAACTCGGCGATCTGGAGGGTGTGGAACGGCGCGAGGGCGGCGTTGATGGACGGCAGGTCGGCGTCGGGCAGCAGTGCCACCGGCGGGGCGAGTGCCGCGGCGCCGGGGACGGCCCAGACGTCGTTGACCGCCTCGGTCCCCTCCGGGTACTCGAGCAGGCCGACGGTGGCGCCGGTGGAGCCGGTGACCGCGACGCGCAGTCCCAGGCCCGGTGTCAGTGCCGTCGATGCCACCAGCTGGCCCATCGCCCCGTTGGTGAACCGCAGCGTGGCCACGAGGGTGTCCTCCACCTCGATGTGCTCGCCGTGCCGATAGGTGTCCGCCGCGGCCATGACCAGGTCGACGTCCCCGAGGTACCACTGCAGCAGGTCGAGGTAGTGGATGGCCTGGGTCATGAGCACGCCACCGCCGTCGGTCGCCCACGTGCCGCGCCAGGGGGTGGCCGTGTAGTAGGCGGTGTCCCGGTGCAGCAGCACCTCGACGCGGCCCAGGATCGGCGTGCCAAGGGTGCCGTCGTCGAGCGCCTCCCGGATCCGTTGCGCCGCCGGCCACCAGCGGCGCTGGAACACCGCACCGAGCCGGACGCCGGCCTCGCGGCAGGCCGCCACCATCCGTTCCGCGGACGGGACGTCGACGGCCAGCGGCTTCTCGCACAGCACGTGCACCCCGTGCGCCGCCGCGGCGAGCACGAGCTGCTCGTGGGTGGGGTGCGGGGTGCAGACGCTCACCACGTCGACGTCGTGGGCGAAGAAGTTTTCGAGGTCGGTGGTCGCCGTCCCGATGCCGTGCTCGGCCGCAAAGGCCTCGGCCCGCTCGGCGTCGGCGTCCAGGCAGGCGACGACCTCGACCTGCGGCTGTGCGCGATACGCGAGCACGTGGTTGCCGGCGATGGCGCCGCATCCGATGATGCCGACGCGCAGGGCCGGCTGGTTCGCGGGCTCCCGGGCGCTCACGCTGACGCCTCCGTCCGGCCGGCGGGGGCCAGCGTCTCGGACGCGTTCGCGGGGGTGACGGTTCGACCCCGGCGGCCGGTGCCGAGGGCGAGGTCGGCGGTCGGCGTGTGCGCGGTCTCCCGGCTCAGGGCGGCGCAGAGTCCCGAGATGCCCACGCACACGGCCGAGAAGAGGGCGACGCCGAACCAGTTGTGCTGGGCGCCGGAGACGGACTCGGCGATGGCCGGGGTGAACCCGGCCAGCAGCAGGCCGACCATGAGGCAGATCGCCATGCCGGAGTACCGGACGTTGGCCGGGAACTGCTCGGGGAAGTAGGCCGGATAGACGGCGTTGGTCGCCGAGTACGCGCCGGCCACGAGCAGGATGCCCAGCACCCACACCGGCCAGGTGTTCGCCGGGTCCCCGTTGGCCAGGGCCCACAGGAAGGCGAAGATGAGCACGATCTGGGCGGCGGCGCCGGTGATGAAGACCGGGCGGCGTCCGACCCGGTCGGAGAGGTGGCCCCAGAGGGGCAGCGCCACGACGGCCACCAGGTTGGCCACGCTGATGAAGGCGAGCATCTCGTTCCGCGGGATGCCGGAGACGGCGGTGCCGTAGGAGAGCGTGAACACGTTGATCATCGTGTTGACCATGGTGAACAGGCTCATCCCGGTGACCAGCAGCAGCGTGCGGGGGTGGCGGCGGACCAGCTCGAGGACGGGCACCGTGACGACGAGGTTCAGTTCCCGGGTGTCCCTGAACACCTCCGGCTCCTCCAGGGTGCGACGGAGGACGAGCGCGACGATCGTGACGACGGCCGAGACGAGGAACGGCACGCGCCAGCCCCAGCTCAGCTGCGCGTCCGCGGGGAGCGACTGGAGTGGGATGAAGACGGCGGAGGAGAGCACGATGCCGAAGGTGATGCCGGCCATCGTCCAGCTGGAGAAGAATCCGCGGCGGTGGTCCGGGGCGTGCTCCATCGACAGGGACGCCGACCCGGGCGACTCGCCGCCGGCCGAGAGCCCCTGTGCCAGCCGCAGGACGATGATGATGATCGGCGCCCAGATGCCGATGGCGTCGTAGGTGGGAACGAGCCCGATCGCGAAGGTGGCCGTCCCCATCAGGACCAGCACCATGATGAGGACCTTCTTCCGTCCGATCACGTCGCCGAGGTGGCCCCACAGCAGGGCGCCGAGGGGCCGGGTGATGTAGGCGACGCCGATCGTGGCCAGCGAGAAGAGCTGACCGGCGGTACCCGCACCGGGGAAGAAGAGGTCCTTGAGGTAGAGCGCCGCGGCCGTGGCGAAGATGAAGAAGTCGTAGTACTCCAGGGCGCTGCCGGCGAAGCCGGAGACGGCGGCGTTGCGCGCGTTGCGGCGCTTCCTCTGCGCCCGCACGTCCTCCGGCGTCGTGACCGTGCTGTTCATGGATTCCCCTTGCGTCGGACCGGGGTGCACGCCCTCGTGCTCCACCGGGTCGGTTCGGTCCAGCGTCACCGCGGTCCGAGGTGACGGGCGACACATGCCAGCGTGGGGGATGCGGTCGAGGAAATCCAGGACCCAATCAGTCATGCACTGTGTAGCAGGGACACTTGATCCTCGGGGGAGGTCAGAGCCCGCCGGTGTCCTCCACGGCGGGGAACACCCGGTCCAGCACAGTGAGGAAGGCGCGCAGGGGGACCGACTCGTTCTCCTCCGACCAGATCACCCCGTGCCGGAAGATCACCGGCTCGCCCTCCAGCTCCACCCAGACCGCCGAGGCCGGCAGGATCGGGATCACCTCGGAGGTCACCAGCGTGACCCCGACGCCGGCCGCCACCATGGAGAGGATCAGGAACGGGTCGCTCACCGTCTGCGCGACGTCGGGCAGGAAGCCGGCGGACTGGCACAGCTGCCGCGCCACGACGGTCATCGACGAGTTGCCGTCCACCGGGCCCATGACGAAGGGCTCGCCCCGCAGCCGACGCACCGGGATTGGCCCGCGCCCGGCGAGCGGATGGTCGGCGGGGACGACGCAGCCGACGTGCTGCCGGGAGATCTCCCGACCGGCCAGTGGGGGCTCGAGATCGCTGATCAGGCCGATGAAGGCCGCATCCAGGTCGCCGTTGCGGACCATCCGGATGCCGTCGAAGGTGCGCACCCCGCCCTCCAGCCGGAGCTCGATGGACGGGAAGTCCCGCCGCAGCGACTGGGTGATCCGCGGCAGCGTCTGGTGATTGTGCACGCCGGAGAAGCCGAGGGAGATGCGTCCGGTCGGCACCCCCTCCGCGCTGCGCGCCGCATCCATCGCGTTGGCCAGTGTCCGCAGGGTCCGGTAGGCGTAGGGGAGGAGCGCCTCGCCCGCGCCGGTCAGGGCGACCGACCGCGTGCTGCGCACGAAGAGCGGGGTGCCGACCTCCCGTTCGAGCCGGCGGATGACCTGGCTCAACGGGGACTGGGCCATGTGCAGGCGGGCCGCCGCGCGGCCGAAGTGCATCTCCTCGGCGACCGCGACGAAGGCCTCGAGCCAGCGCACCTCCATGGCGACACCTCTCCCCGTACTGAGCTTGTGCCGCACACAGTATCGGACCGATCGTGAATCAATCGATCCATGGTCTTGTGGCGGTCCCACCGGACCACCACGCTGGAGGAATGAGCAGGACCAGCGCTGACGCGATGACCGGGACCGACGAGCAGGTCGACGAGACCGTCGACGTCGTCGTGGTGGGATCCGGGGCGGGAGGACTGTCGACGGCGGTCACGGCCGCCCACCAGGGCCTGCGCGTCCTCGTCCTGGAGCGGGACCGCCACTGTGGCGGGGCCACCTCCCGGTCCGGCGGGTGGATGTGGGCGCCGCGCAACGAGTTCGCCCGGGCGGACGGCGTCGACGAGTCCCTCGACGACGTGAAGGCCTACCTCCGTGCCGCCGTCGGCGACGAGTACGACGAGGTCCGGGTCGACGCCTTCCTGCGCCACGCCCCCGCGATGGTCTCCTTCTTCCAGCACCACACCGCGCTCCAGTTCACGCCCGGGGCGAGGATCAACGACATCTACGGCACCCTGCCGCACGCCGGCACCGGGCACCGCTCCGTCGGCCCCGCCCCGCTGAACGGCCGCAGCCTGCCGCGGAGCCTGCGCCGCATCCTGGCGCCGCAGTACTGGGAGACCTCCTTCCTCGGGATGGGCATCATGGCCGGCCCGGACCTGCAGGGCTTCCTCGCGGTCTCCAAGTTCCAGCTGCACGGCTGGGTGCACGCGGCCCGCCGCGTGCTCGGCCATCTCGGGGACCTGGTGACCACTGGGTCCGGGCAGCACTGGGTCAACGGTGTCGCCCTGACCGGTCGGCTCGCGAAGTCCGCCGTCGACGTCGGCGTCGACATTCGGGTCTCGCACCGCGTCACCGGCCTCACCCGGGACGCCACAGGCAGGGTGACCGGGGTCGTGGTCGAGACGCCCCACGGTCGGCGCACCGTCGGCGCGTCCCGCGGCGTGGTCCTCGCCGCCGGCGGGTTCTCGGCCAGTGCGGCCATGCGCCGGGAATTCTTCCCGCACAACCGTGACGCCGACGATCACCACACGCTCGCTCCGGCCACGGCCGACGGCGCCGGCATCGCGCTCGGCCGCTCCGTCGGCGGCGTCCTGGACACCACCGGCGTCTCCCCGGCGGCGTGGTGCCCCGTCTCCCTCGTGCCCTACCGGAACGGACGCACCGGCGTCTTCCCGCACATCATGGACCGTGCCAAGCCGGGGGCCATCGGTGTCCGCCGCGACGGGAAGCGCTTCGTCAACGAGGCCGACGGCTACTGGGACTACGTCACCGGGATGAACCGGGCCACGCCGGACGGCGAGGCCGCCGAGGCGTGGCAGATCGCCGACTCCCGCACGGTGGCCCGCTATCCGTTCGGTTTCGCCATGCCCCGGCCGGTGCCCAAGCTGCCGTTCCTGCGCTCCGGCTACCTGGTCAAGGCGGACACCCTCGAGGCGCTCGCCCAGCGGTGCGGCATCGACGCGGACCAGCTGGTGGCCACCGTCGCCGCGTTCAACGAGGACGCCCGCCGCGGTGAGGACCCCGAGTTCCACCGCGGGGAGACCGCCTTCAACCGGTACGGGGGAGACTCCGATGTCGTCCCCAACCCGTCGCTCGCCCCGATCGAGAAGGCACCGTTCTACGCCGTCCACGTCCGTCAGGGCTCGTTCGGCACCTTCGCGGGCCTGCGCGCCGACGAACGCGCCCGGCTCCTCGACGAGCACGGCGCACCGATTCCCGGCGTCCACGTCGTCGGCGTCGACCAGAAGAACCTCTTCGGCGGCCACTACCCGGCCGGCGGCGTCAACATCGGCCCGGCCATGACCTTCGGCTACATCGCCGCCCTCGACCTGGCCGCCACGGATCCGGCCACCGACCCGGGCGCCGACACCGCCACCGAGCCGGCCACCGCCATTGAGCCGGTGCGAGCCGGCAGGTCCGTCACCGGCTGACCGCGCTGCCGCGTGCGGCCCCGTCCTCCTCTTCACCCGACGATCCCCTCAGGAGTCACCATGTCCCTCTTCGCCGTCACCTACCGCTACACCCCCGGATCCGAGGCCGGGCGCGACGAGCACCGCCCGCGCCACCTCGCCTTCCTGCAGGAGCTGTTCGACGACGGGCGATTGGTGGTCTCCGGTCCCACCGACGCCACCGGTCCCGAGCCCGGGGCGCTGCTCGTGGTGCGTGGCGAGTCGCCCGAGGACGTCGACGCCACGATGGCGGCCGACCCCTTCGCCCACCACGGCTACGTGGAGCGGACCGTCCGGGGCTGGGACCCGAAGTTCGGTGCGGACCGTCTCGCCGCTGCGGACGACGACCGGTCCACCGCGGGGGGGTCGGCCCGATGAGCGCGGAGACGATGCTGGCCGTCCGCACCGTCGCGGCCACCACCCTCGACTACGTCCGCGTCCCCCGGCCCTCCGCCGGTCCGGGGGAGGCCCTGCTCCGGATCGATCACGTGGCCCTGTGCGGCACCGATCTGCACATCTTCGAGGACGACTACGCCTCCGAGCTGCCGCTGGTCCAGGGGCACGAGCTCGCCGGCACCGTCGTCGCCCTCGGCCCCGGTATCGACGAACCCGGCGTCGACGGCCTCGCCCTCGGCGATCGCGTGGCCGTCGATCCGCTCATCCCGTGCGGGCAGTGCGCCGCCTGCCGGCAGGGGCGCGGAAACGTCTGCGCCCGCCTCGTGGTGCTGGGCTGCTACTGCGACGGCGGCCTGGCCGAGTACCTCCCGGTCTCCGCGGAGCGGCTGCACCGGATCCCGGACGGCATCCCCTCCGAACTCGGCGCGATCGCCGAGCCGGTGTCGATCGCCCTGCAGGCCATCACCCGGGGACGCGCGGCGGCCGGGGAGACGGTGCTCGTGCTCGGCGCCGGGCCCATCGGGCTGCTCGCCACGCTGGCCCTGCGCGACCTCGGGTGCACCGTGATCACCGCCGACACCGTCCCGGGACGGCTCGACCTCGCTCGGGACTTCGGCGCCCATCACACCCTCCTCGTCGACCCCACCGGTCCCTTTCCGGCCGAGGAGCTGGCCGCGGCGCTGCCCGACACCGCGCCGGACGGCCCTCAGCTGGTCCTCGAGGCCACCGGCGTGCCCGCCTCGCTGACCAACGCCGTCACCGCCGTCGCCCCCGCCGGGCGCGTGGTGCAGGTCGGCATCTCCGTCCGGCCCACCGGATTCCCGCTCAACCTGCTGGCGTTCAAGGAGATCGACCTGCTCGGCAGCCGCAACAGCCAGGGCCTGATCCCGCAGGCGCTCGAGCTCATCGTGCGCCACCCGGACACCGTGCGCGCCCTCATCACGCACCGGTTCGGGGTGCAGGACCTCGCCACCGCCTTCGCCACCATGCGCGACACGGGGCAGCGGGTCGGCAAGATCCTCATCGACATGCCCGGTGCCGGCGACGACGGGGACGGCACGCGCCGCGATGCCCGGGACGGGGCGCTGTCACGATGACCAGTCCCGTGACCAGCGCTGTCAGCACCCCGGTCATCACCCCCGTCTCCGCGCTGCCGGCCCGGGCCGACGTCGTCGTCGTCGGCTCCGGCGCCGCGGGCCTCACCGCGGCGACGCGCGCCGCCGACGCCGGGGCCCGCGTCCTCGTCCTGGAGAAGGCCGCGCTGCTCGGCGGCACCACTGCCGTCGGCGGGGGCGTCCTCTGGGCTCCCGCCAACCGGCTCGGCGCCGCCGCCGGCTACGCCGACTCCCGGGAGGACGCGATCGCCTACCTCACGGCGGCCACCGGCGGGACCGTGGACCCCGAGGACGTCGCCTGGTACGTCGATCGGTCCGGTGCGGCGGTGGACTGGCTCGTCGAGAACACGCGCGTCCGGCTCACGCCGCTGGCCCGGCCCGACTACCGCCTCGCGTGGCCGGGCGCCACGGAGGGCGGCCGCAGCCTCGACAACGACGCGTTCGACGTCGGCTCGGTGCCCGGCCTGCGGGACGCGATCCGGCCGACCAGCTACTTCCCGCTGCTGACCATGGCCGAACGGGACGCCCTGAACGGGGCCGCCCCCGACGCGGCCCTGCTGACCCGCCGGGCCGAGGACGGCGCGCGCACCATGGGCGGGGCGCTGGTGGCGAGCCTGCTCGTCTCCGCCCTCGAGCGGGGCGTGACGGTCGCCGCGGGCGCGCGCGTCACCGGCCTGGAGCCGGCCGAGGACGGCGCGTGGACCGTCACCGTGGCCGGCGCGGCGCCGATCGAGACCGGCGCCGTCGTCCTCGCCTCCGGCGGCTTCGAGTGGGACGACGCTCTGCAGCGCGCGTTCCTGCCGCACCCGGTGGTCCCGATCTCCGCCCCGTCCAACGAGGGCGACGGGCTGCGTCTGGGCCTGCGGCTCGGCGCCGCCGTCGCGGAGATGACCACCTTCTGGGGCGTGCCCGTGATCACGCCGCCCGGGCAGGTCTACGACGGGCGCGCCTCGGGGCGGATGGGCAACGTGGAGATGACCCTGCCGGGCTCGATCACCGTGGGGGCCGACGGCCGCCGCTTCGTCAACGAGGCCCTGAACTACCACGACGTCTCCCACGTCATGGGCGCCGTCGACGAGCACCGGCTCGAACCGAAGGGGCTGCCCGCCTGGCTGGTCGTCGACGACCGGTACCTGCGCAGCTACCCCGTGGCCGGCTCGACCCCCGGCCAGGGGCCCGACGGGATGGTCACCGCGGACACCATCGAGGAGCTCGCGCGGCGGATCGGCGTCGACCCGGCGGCGCTCGCCGACGAGGTGGCCCGCTTCAACGCCGATGCCGCGGAGGGCGTCGACCGGGCGTTCGGGCGCGGCGCCTCGGCCGAGGACCGGTTCCTCGGCGACGACAGCATCACCCCCAACCCGTGCCTGCGGCCGTTGACCGTGGCGCCGTTCCACGCCGTCGCCCTGCACTGCGGCGCGCTCGGCACCTCCGGCGGGCTGGCCACCGACCGGCACGGGCGGGTGCTCCGGTTCGACGGCGAGGTGATCGACGGGCTCTACGCCGCCGGCAACGTCTCCGCCACCCTCTTCCGTGGCGCCTACCCCGGCGGCGGATCCACCCTCGGCCCGGCGATCACCCGGGGCTTCGCCGCCGGCGAGCACCTCGCCGCCACGTTCACCGCCGGCTCCGCCGGGTGCGCCACCACCGCCCCGGCCGCACAGGAGATCCTCGCATGAGCACCACCACCGCCGACGTCCGCGCCGGCACCGCCATCCCGTACCCCTCCGGGGAGCCCGCCGCGGCACTGCGCGAGGCCGACGAGCTCGACGTGCTCGTCATCGGCGGCGGTGGGGCCGGGCTGTCCGCCGCGGTGTTCTCCGCCATCGCCGGTCTGCGCGTCGCCGTCGTCGAACGCACCGACCGGGTGGGCGGGACGACCGCATGGACCGCCGGCACCACCTGGGTGCCGGGCACCCACCACGCGGCCGAGGTCGAGGCGAGCGACTCGCGGGCCGACGCCGCGGCCTTCCTCGACGCCGCCGTCGGCTCGCACGCCCCGGCGGAGCTGCGTCAGACCTTCCTCGACCTGGGTCCGGAGGCCGTCGCCGTGATGGAGACCGGCTCGTCGGTGCGGTACCTCGCCCGGAAGGTCCACCCGGACTACCTCACCCAGCTCCCCGGTTCCCGGCTGGCCGGGCGGGCGCTCGAACCGGCCACCTTCGACGGGACCCGCCTCGGGGAACGCCTCGCCCTCGTCCGGGACCCGCTGCCCGAGTTCACGGCGTTCGGCGGCATGTCGATCGAGCGTGACGACATCGGCCACCTCGCCGGCGCGCACCCGACCGAGGAGTCCCGGCGGCACCTGCTGACCCTGCGCCGCGCCTACCGCGACGCCGTCGCCCGCCACGGGAGGGACACGCGGCGCACCATGGGCAACGCGCTCGTCGCCGCGCTGCTGCACACGCTCGACGAGCGGCGGGTCCCGGTGCTGACCCGCAGCCAGGTGGTTTCCGCGACCCGCACGGACGGCGGCTGGGACGTCCGCATCGACGAGGACGGGACGGCCCGGCACGTGACCGTCCGGAACCTTGTCGTCGGCTCCGGCGGATTCAACCGGCACCCCGGACGCCGCGCGGCGCTGCTGCCGGGCCACGACATCGCCTGGTGCCCCGGGGCGCCCGGCCACACCGGCCAGGCGCACGACCTCGTCGACGGCCTGGGCGGCCACTACGGCACCACCGGATTCGCCCACGCGTTCTTCGCCCCCGTCTCCACGCGCCGACGGGAGGACGGCAGCCGGGCCGTGTTCCCGCACTTCGTCATGGACCGCGCCAAGCCGCACATGGTGGTGGTCGACCAGCACGGGCGTCGCTACGTCAACGAGGCGACCAGCTATCACCTCTTCGGCAACCAGATGGTGATGCACGACCACGAGGACCCGGGCTCGGCCACGCCGTCGTTCCTGATCACGGACGCGACCGGCATGGCGACGTACGGCCTCGGGATGGTGCGGCCCTTCCAGCGCGAACGGGGGCTCCGCCCCTACCTCGACGACGGGTACCTGGTCCGGGCCGACTCCCTGGCCGTGCTCGCCGACCGGCTCGGCATCGCCGCCGACCAGCTGGCGCGCACCGTCGCGCACACCAACGCGTCCGCCGCCCGGGGCGAGGATCCCGAGTTCCACCGCGGCCTGAACGACTACCAGCGGTTCAACGGCGACCCCGCCTCGTCGACCGGGCACCCCAACATCGCACCCGTCGACGGCGCCCCCTACTACGCGGTCCGCCTCTACCCCGGGGACATCGGGGCATCCACCGGATTCGAGACGAACGCCGCGGCGGAGGTGCTCGGCGCGGACGGGACGCCCCTCGGCGGCGTCTACGCCGCGGGCAACGACATGCAGTCGGTGATGGGCGGCACGTATCCCGCGCCCGGCATCACGATCGGACCGGGGCTGGTCTTCGCCTACGCCGCGGTGCGGAACATGGCCGGCGACCGGCCGCTGCCGGGCGCGGAGACGCGGCGGCCGCTGGCGGGGTGGTGACGGCGCTCCTCGTCGGCACCGGCCGGACTCCCAGCATCATCGCAGGCGGACACCCATGGTCACGGGACCGTCGGGTGCCCTAGGGTGACAGGCATCGGGCCGACGACGTCGGCCGGAGGGTCGGCCCCGGTCGGCCCGTCCACGCACGGGGAGCAGGACGGCCGCACGCCGCCGCACCGCGTGGCTTTCTACGGGGGGATCCATGAGTACCCAGCACGCCCGGCATCGCGCCGAGACCGTCCACCCCGGCAGCGCCGGAACCGGCGGCGTCGGACGGGTCCTCGCCCGGCACGGCCGCCGGGCCGCGACCGTCGCCGTCGTGGGCGCCCTGACCGGTGCCGCCACGCTCGGGCTCGCCGCCCCCGCCCAGGCGCACTGGCTGGTGGCGCCGCCCGCGCCGGCTCCGGCCGCAGCCGTCACCACGACCACGACACCGGTCACGGGCGAGGCCTGGCCGATCCCCGACTCGGCGATCCGGGCCACGCTGCCGACGACGCTCGGCCCGGTGACCACCTGGCGCACGCCGACGGCCGCCGTCGCCACGGGCAACGCCGCGGCGCTGCGCAACGCGATCATCGCCACCGCCCAGACCGGTGTGGGCCACCGCTACGTGTGGGGCGGCACCTCACCGGTGACCGGGTGGGACTGCGGCGGCTATGTCAGCTGGGTGCTGCGCCAGCACGGCTTCGATCTGCCGGTGCTCGGGGGCGACGCGATGGCCACCGCGCTCGGCGCCCAGCAGATCCCGCTCTCCGAGGGCCGGCCCGGGGACATCATCTGGATCCCCGGCCACCACATCGGCATCTACGACGGCAACGGCGGGGCCTACGAGGCGCTCAATCCCGTCCAGGGCACGATGCACGTCCCGTACCACGGGGGACTGCTGATCCGGCTGCCCGTCAAGGACAGCTGAGCGCACGTCCGGCTCGGTCCGCATCCGATCGACGGGCCGGGAGCGGCCGGAGCCGGCTAGATGGTGACGGTGCCGCGCGGGGTCTCGAAGGTGACCGAGAGGACGCCGGGGGTGCCGTTGGGGGCGACCCAGTCCACGTCGACGTCGGCGAGGGCGTCCCGCACGTCCCGTCCCAGCCAGTCGGTGACCCGCGAGGGGGAGCCGGCGATCTGCAGTTCGGCCAGCGCGACGTCGGTCGGCGCCGCCATCGAGGGGTGCAGGTCCGGCGGGCTGATCCAGTTGAGCAGGAACGGCACCTGCGGGTCCGCGATGAGGCCCTTGACGCCGATCTGCCGCCACTGCAGCTCCCGGCCGTCCGGGAACTTCCGGTTGCCCGGCACCGAGTCCCGGCCGAGGCGCTTCTCGAACAGGGCGAGATCGGAGACGCTGACCACCCAGCCGAGCCAGCCACCGCCCAGCTCCGAGCGGGCGCGCACGGCCTGACCGAACGGCGCGCTGTCCGCGGACGGGTGGTCGAGCACCTCGACGACCTCGATGTAGCGGTGGTTCTTCAGGGGGAAGATCGCGTTCCGGGTGCCGAACCGCGGGTGGATGCCACCGGTCACCGGGCGCATCCCGAGCGCCTGGCCGATCTCCTCGGCACAGACGTTGAGTCCGGCGGGTCCGCAGGCGAAGGAGACGTGATCCAGGCGCATGCCGACATCCTCGCACCGGCGCCGCGCCGACGCTGGTTAGGTGACCCTAATCACGTCCCGGCGGGGTACGTCGAGAGTCATCGACTTGCGCGGGAGGGCCGGTGCATCGAACACTGGTGCGAGGTCATGAGTGTCAGCGACATGCAGCCCCGGCTCGCTGACCGGCAACCCTCCTACCGCGGTGGGGTGCCCCGGGTGAAGACCTGGCGCCGCGCACTCGCGCGTCGCAAGCGCGGGCCGGTGTGCCCGGGGACGGTGCACCCGCCCCGGAACCGCCGGCTCTGATCCGAGAGGCACGGCATGTCCGACTCCTGGTCCTTCGAGACCCGCCAGATCCACGCCGGCCAGCAGCCCGACCCCGCCACCGGGGCCCGGGCGCTGCCGATCTACCAGACCAGCTCCTTCGTCTTCGACGACGCGGACCAGGCAGCCTCCCGGTTCGCGCTGGCGGAGCTGGGCCCGATCTACACCCGGATCGGCAATCCCACCAACGAGGCCGTCGAGAACCGGGTCGCCTCGCTCGAGGGCGGCGTCGGTGCCCTGCTGCTCGCCTCGGGCTCGGCCGCCGTCACGTACGCCATCCTCAACGTCGCCGAGGCCGGTGACCACATCGTCGCCAGCCCCTCCCTGTACGGCGGCACCCACAACCTCTTCCACTACACGCTGCCCAAGCTCGGCATCAGCGTCGACTTCGTGGAGAACCCGGACGACGCGGCGTCCTGGGCGGCGGCCGTCAAGCCCACCACCAAGGCGTTCTTCGGGGAGACCATCTCCAACCCGCGGCAGGACGTCCTCGACATCGCCACGGTCGCCGACGCCGCGCACGCCGCGGGTGTGCCGCTGATCGTCGACAACACCGTGCCCACCCCCTGGCTGGTGCGGCCCATCGAGCACGGCGCCGACGTCGTCGTCCACTCCGCGACCAAGTACCTGGGCGGGCACGGCAACGCGATCGCCGGGGTGATCGTCGACGCCGGCCGGTTCGACTACACCGCCGAGGCGGGCCGCTTCCCCGGTTTCACGGAGCCGGACGAGTCCTACCACGGCCTGGTGTTCGGGCGGGATCTGGGGGAGGGTGGGGCGCTGGGCGCGAACCTCTCCTACATCCTCAAGGCGCGGGTGCAGTGGCTGCGGGACACCGGGGCCGCCGCGAGCCCGTTCAACGCGTTCCTCATCGCGCAGGGCCTGGAGACGCTGAGCCTGCGGATCGAGCGGCACGTGGCGAACGCGGAGAAGGTCGCGGCGTGGCTCGAGGGGCGCGACGACGTGCTCTCGGTCGCCTACGCCGGCCTGCCGTCCAGCCGCTGGTACGAGCTCGGCCGGAAGTACGCGCCGAAGGGTGCCGGCGCCGTGATCGCCTTCGAGATCGACGGCGGAGCAGAGGCCGGGCGCCGGTTCGTCGACGCGCTGACCCTGCACTCGAACGTGGCCAACATCGGGGATGTGCGCTCGCTCGTCATCCACCCTGCGTCCACGACCCACAGCCAGCTCTCGGACGTCAACCAGGCGATCGCCGGGGTGAGCCCCGGACTGGTGCGCCTCTCGGTGGGCCTCGAGCACATCGACGACATCCTCGCCGACCTCGAGACCGGCTTCGCGGCCCTGCGGGAGGCCAACGCCGCATGAGTGTGCTCCCGGACCAGCAGCAGCACCAGCAGCAGGCGCGTTCCGCCCTCGCCTCCCTCGGCGAGGCGGCCGATGCGGTGCGCTTCGCGTCCGTGGGCGACCTCCCGCTGGAGGGCGGCGGCGTCCTGCCCGACGTCGTGCTCGCCTACGAGACGTGGGGCACCCTGAACGCGGACGCGTCCAACGCCGTCCTCATCCACCACGCCCTGACCGGCTCCTCGCACGTCGCCCGGGGGGACACCGACGTGCCGGGCTGGTGGGACACCCTGGTGGGGCCGGGCCGGCCGCTGGACACGGACGAGGTGTTCGTCGTCTCGATCAACATGGTCGGCGGCTGCTACGGGTCGACCGGCCCGTCCTCGCTCGCCGCGGACGGGCGGCCCTGGGGGTCGCGGTTCCCGCAGATCACCCTCCGCGACGCCGCGCACGCGGAGAAGCGGCTCGCGGAGGCGCTCGGCATCGACGTCTTCTCGCTCGTGATCGGCGGGTCCATGGGCGGAGCCCGGGCGCTGGAGTGGGCGGTGACGTTCCCGGACGCGGTGCGGCGGTGCGCGGTGCTGGCGATCGGGGCGTCCTCGACGGCCGAGCAGATCGCGTGGGCGCAGCCACAGCTGCTCGCCATCCGCAACGACCCGGACTTCGCCGACGGCAACTACTACGACGGTCCGGCGCCCGCGGCCGGCCTCGGCATCGCCCGCCGGATCGCGCACATCACCTACCGCAGCGAGGCGGAGCTCGGTGCCCGGTTCGGCCGGAACCCGCAGACGGGGGAGGACCCCTTCAGTGGGACCAACGCCTCCCGCGGTCGGTACGCCGTCGAGAGCTATCTGGACCACAAGGCCACGTCCTTGGCCGCCCGCTTCGACGCGAACAGCTACATCGTGCTCTCCGACGCGCTGATGAGCCACGACGTCGCCCGCGGCCGCGGCAGCCTCGAGCAGGCGCTCGCCGGGGTGCGGGCCGAGTTCCTCGTCGCCGCGGTCACCTCGGACCGGCTGTACCTGCCCGAGCAGTCCTTCGAGCTGGCCGCCGCGCTGCCGGGGGACGTGTCGGTGCACCTGATCGACGCCGCCATCGGGCACGACGGGTTCCTCACCGAGATGGACCAGCTCGGCGCCCTGCTGGACGCGCACGTCTTCGGCCGCTGAGTGGTCGCTTCCGGTGCCCGGTGCGCTTGCGGTGCAACGGCTACCGCGAGTGTGGCCGGTGGGGCGGATGAGGCGTCGTCGGCGCCACTCCCGTCACAGCCGTCTCACTCGGTGTAGCGAACGCTCCGCCTGCGATTCGTCAGCGGACGGTCGGGGCTCCGCCGGTGACCGACTCGACCGCGAGCGTCCCGCCGAACCCGAGCAGCACGACGCCGGTGACCCGGTCGACGATCCGCAGGGACCGCGGGCTGGAGAGCCACCGCCGCGCCGCCCGGCCGCCGACGATCAGCACGCTGAACCAGGTCATGGTCAGGGCGGCGTGCACACCGGCGAGGATCGCGCCCATCAGCAGCGGCGGCACCCCGGCCGGGAGGAACTGCGGGATGGTCGCGATGGAGAAGACGCCGACCTTGGGGTTGAGCAGGTTGGTGCCGGCGCCCACGAGCCAGCCGCGCCAGGCCGAGGACGGCGCGGGCGGGAGCTGGTCGTCGAGCTGCTGGGGCAGGGACCGGCCGTGGCGCACCGACCGGACGATCATCGACCCGCCGAGCCAGAGCATGTACGCCGCGCCGGCCACGGTCAGCGCCCGGTAGGCCACTTCCGACGCGGTCAGCAGGGCGGAGACGCCGACCGCGGCAGCGACGCCCCACACCATCGCGCCGGTCGCGACACCGGCGGCGGTCGCCCACGCGCAGGGGCGCGTGCGGGTCAGGGAGGACCGCAGCACGAGGGCGGTGTCGAGCCCGGGCACCAGCGTGAGCAGGCCCGCGAGCAGGGCGAAGGCGAGGACGGCGTCGAGGATCGTCACCGCCTCAGGCTACGGGTGCTCCCCGTTCTACTCCGCGCCGGGCGGCATGCCGGGGCCGAACACCGGCCCGGGTACGGGGCGCTTCGCGGAGACGTGGTCGCTCGAGGAGACCCGCCGGATGCGGCGCAGCACCCACGGCGCCAGGTACTCGCGCGCCCAGACCAGGTCCTCGCTGCGGGCCTGCCGCCACGTCCGCGAGGGCAGCGGGCTCGCCTGCATCGGGTGCAGGTCGTGCGGGACGTTCAGGGCGTCGAGCGCCATCATGGCGATCCGGTGGTGGCCGAGCGGGGAGAAGTGCAGCCGGTCCGGCGCCCACATCTGCGGCTCCAGCAGCTCGCGCAGCGACCACATGTCGGCGATGACGGCGTCGTGCCGCTTCGCCACGGTGTGCAGGTTCTCGTTGAAGATGGCCACCCGGCCGCGGATCGCCCCGAGCACCGGGGTGTCGCGGATGTCCGGGCCCGTGAACAGCAGCACCGTGGCGCCCGAGTCGGCGAGCCGGCCGATCGCGCCGTCCAGCCGAGCGGCGACCGCGTCCGGGTCGGCCCGGCGGATGATGTCGTTGCCGCCGGCGGAGATGGTGACCAGGTCCGGCTTGAGCTCCAGCGCGGGGTCGACCTGCTCGGCGATGATCTGGTCGAGCAGCCGGCCGCGGATCGCGAGGTTGGCGTAGGCGAAGTCGCCCGCCGTCCGGCCCAGCTCCTCGGCCAACCGGTCCGCCCAGCCGCGGTGACCGCCCTCCGCGGCGGGCTCCGGGTCCCCGATGCCCTCCGTGAACGAGTCGCCGAGGGCCACGTACCGGGTCCACGGGTGCACGGGCTGGTGCTGGTCGGTCACGTTCTCACTCACCCCCCCATCGTGCCACTCGCGCGCCCAGCCGGAGCTCGTCACGAGAGGTCGCACGGAGGCCGATCTCGAGCCGGAGGGGACATCGATCGACGAGCCGACGGAGGGACGGAGCCTCGCGGTGACCGTGGCACAATGGCGCGGTGACGTCCCCCGATCTGTCCGTGTGGTGGTCCGCGCCCGCTTCCGAGCGCGCGGGAACGCCCCTCGTCCTCCTGCTCCACGGCTACGGCGCCGACGAGCGCGACCTCGCCGCTCTCGTGCCGTTCCTGCCCGCCGGCATCACCTACGCCGCGGTCCGCGCGCCCCACCCGATGGAGCCGGGTTTCTCCTGGTTCGACCTGCAGTTCGACCCGACCGGCAGGGCCGTCGGCTACTCCGGCGGTGCCGCGATCGACGCGTGCCGCACCTTGTTCACCTGGCTCGACGGCGTGCGGGGCGACTTCAGCAGCGTCAGTCTGCTCGGTTTCTCCCAGGGGATGGCGGTGGCGACGTCGATGCTGCGTCACGCGCCGGAGGACTTCGCCGTCATCGTCGGCTGCTCCGGCTTCGTGCTGGTCGAGGACGGGAACGTCGACACCAGCGCCGACGGCTACTTCGACGACGCCGCGCTGACCGCCCGCCGGCCGCCGATGTTCTGGGGCCGGGACCAGGAGGACGACGTCATCCCCGTCGAGCTGGCCGAGCAGACCGCCGCGTGGCTGCGCGGGAAGGTCGATCTGATGAAGGTGCTCTACGCCGGGATGGGCCACGGGATCAACGAGCAGGAACTGCGGCACGTCAACGAGTTCCTCACCCATCACCTGCTGGGCTGACGGGCCGGGGGAGAACCCTCGGGTGAAGCGTCAGGCGACGCGGACGCCCGTCCCGTTGACCTCGACCACGTCACCGGAGCGCACCTGCCGGCCGCGCCGGGTCTCGATGTCCCCGTTGACCTTGACGAGGCCCTCCTCGATCAGGCGCTTGGCGTCGATGCCGTCCTCGGCCAGGTTGGCCAGCTTCAGCAGCTGACCGAGCCGGATGGTCGTATCGCGAAGGCCGATCTCCTCGAAGTCACTCACCGGCCCAGTGTCCCACGCACGCGCGTCCGGCCCGGGGCCGCCAGCGCCGGGAGGCCGGGCACGACCGAGCGCAACCGGCCGAGACCCCGCGTGACGCGACGACGACGGACCGCCCGGCGGGCCGGGGGAGCGGCCTAGGCTGGAGGGTGTGACTGCCGACCGCGTGACGCCCGACGATGCCGCGACCTCGACCGCTGATACCCCGCGGCCCCGGGTGCACATCCCCGCCCCCGTCGGCGCCCTCCTCGCGATCGTCGGCGGCGTCGCCTTCGCCTTCCAGTCCCGCATCAACGGCGCCGTCGCCGGCCAGTTCCACGACGGGTTCGCGGCCGCGGCCCTGAGCTTCGGCGTCGGCGCGGTGGTCCTGCTGATCGGGGTGGCGCTCGTCCCGGCCGGCCGGCGCCGCGCCGCCCGCCTGATCCGGGCCATCCGCTCCGGGGACCTGCCCGCCTGGTACCTCGTGGCCGGGGCCATCGGCGCGAACGTCGTGCTGGCGCAGAGCCTGACCGTGGCGATCCTCGGCGTCGCCATCTTCACGGTCTCCCTCGTCGCGGGCCAGACCATCAGCGGCGTCCTCGTCGACGCGACCGGCTTCGGCGCGCGGGAGCCCCGACCGCCGTCACGGTGGCGGCTGATCGGCTCGGTGCTGACCATCATCGCGGTCGTCTGGGCCGTCTCGCCGGACTTCAGCGGCAGCACCGACCTGGGTGCGGTCATCGGCCCCCTCGTGCTGCCGGTGATCAGCGGTCTGCTCTACGGGTTCCAGCAGGCCATGAACGGCCGCATCGGCGCCGCGGCCGGGACTCCGATGATCCCCGCCACGACCAACTTCACCGCCGGCGCGATCGTGCTGGTGATCGCGTGGGCCATCAAGCAGGCGTTCGTCCCGACGACGGGCACGTTCCCGACGGCGTGGTGGGCGTTTCTGCCCGGCCCGCTCGGCATCGTCGCCGTCTCGCTCAGCGCGCTGCTCGCCCCGCGGCTCGGCGTGCTGCTGCTCGGCCTGGGCACCATCGCCGGCCAGCTGCTCGGCTCCCTCGGCCTCGACCTCTTCGCCCCGGCCGGTGGCGCGCACGTCGCCGCCGCGACCATCGGCGGCACTGCCCTGACCTTCGTCGCCGTCCTCGTCGCGACCCTGCCGTGGCAGTCGCAGCGGCGGTTCGCGGACGCCGGCCGCCGGGCCCGGCAGGAGCAGGAGAGCCACGGGAACGACGACGTCGACGGGCCCGCCCGCCGCACCGACGCCGACCGGCCTGCGCGGTAGGGTGGTAGCTGCCTTTCCGGCCTGGGCCCGCATCCAGCGGCCACGACCCCCATTGGAGCCCTCACCTCATGCCAGCAACCCGCCTCGATTCCGTCATCAACCTGGCCAAGCGCCGGGGGTTCGTCTTCCAGGCGGGTGAGATCTACGGCGGTTCCCGCTCGGCGTGGGACTACGGCCCGCTCGGCGCGGAGCTGAAGGAGAACATCAAGGCCGCCTGGTGGCAGACGTTCGTGCGCGGCCGCGAGGACATGGTCGGCCTCGACTCGTCGATCATCCTGCCGAAGCGCGTGTGGGAGGCCTCCGGGCACGTCGCCACGTTCACCGACCCGCTGGTCGAGTCCCTGCACACCCACAAGCGCTACCGGGCGGACCACCTCGTGGAGGCGTACATCGCCAAGCACGGGAAGCCGCCGGTCAACGGCCTCGCCGACATCCGCGATCCGGAGACCGGCCAGGAGGGCAACTGGACCGAGCCGCAGCAGTTCTCGGGCCTGATGAAGACCTTCCTCGGTCCCGTCGACAACGAGGAAGGCTTGCACTACCTGCGGCCCGAGACGGCACAGGGCATCTTCGTCAACTTCCTCAACGTCGTCACCGCGGCCCGCAAGAAGCCGCCGTTCGGCATCGGGCAGGTCGGCAAGGCGTTCCGCAACGAGATCACGCCCGGTAACTTCATCTTCCGCACCCGCGAGTTCGAGCAGATGGAGATCGAGTTCTTCACGGCCCCCGACGAGGCGCAGCGCTGGTTCGAGCACTGGGTCGAGTCCTGCTGGGACTGGTTCGTGGACCTCGGCATCAACCCGGACAACATGCGCCGCCTCGACGTCCCCGAGGACGAGCGGGCGCACTACTCGGCCGGCACCATCGACCTCGAGTACCGCTTCGGCTTCCAGGGCAACGCGTGGGGCGAGCTGATGGGCGTCGCCAACCGGACGGACTTCGACCTGACCAACCACTCCGAGGCGTCGGGCACCAAGCTGCAGTACTTCGACCAGAACTCCGGCGAGCGGTACACCCCGTACGTCATCGAGCCGTCCTTCGGCCTGACCCGGTCGATGATGGCGTTCCTCGTCGACGCGTACGCCGAGGACGAGGCCCCCAACGCCAAGGGCGGCGTCGACAAGCGTACCGTGCTCAAGCTGGACCCGCGGCTGGCCCCGGTCAAGGCCGCCGTCCTGCCGCTGTCCCGCAACGAGAACCTGTCGCCGAAGGCGCGGGACCTGGCCGCCGAGCTGCGCAAGCGCTGGAACATCGACTTCGACGACGCCGGCGCGATCGGCCGCCGCTACCGCCGCCAGGACGAGATCGGCACCCCGTTCTGCGTCACGGTCGACTTCGACACCCTCGAGGACCAGGCCGTGACCATCCGCGAGCGGGACACGATGGGCCAGGAGCGCGTCTCCCTCGACCAGGTCACCACCTACCTCTCCGAGCGGCTGGCCGGCGCGTGAGCATCACCTACCGCCCGTGGGCCGAGGGCGACGACCTGGAGCTGCTGCAGATCCTCGGCGACGCGTCCCACCCGGCGCTGGCCGGGGGCCGCGCGCTGCTGCGCCCGGCGTCGGAGAGCCCGTTCGTGCGCACCATCGTGGCGGAGGACGACGGCGTGCCCGTGGCCGCCGGCGTGGTCAGCGAGGCGTCGGTGCACCCGGAGCGGCTCTGGATCTACGTCGAGGTGGCCCGCGAACGGCAGCGGGAGGGCATCGGCTCCACCCTGCTCGCCATGCTCAAGCAGGAGACCGGCGCCGCTCCCGTGCAGCGGCTGCGCGCCAAGGTCGAGCTCGGCTCGCCGGGCGCGTCCTTCGCGGCGTCTGCCGGGTTCGGCCCGCTGCAGCGCTCGCAGGTCGTCGTCGTGAAGCCGCAGGCGCTGCCGCTGGTGCCGCTGCACGAGGACGGCTCGCAGGTCATCGAGGACCTGGCCACCGGCTCGGTCGAGCTGACGACGGCCCTGTGGGACTTCTACCGGGCGGTGCACCAGTGGGATCCGCCTGCCGAGCTGTCCGTGGGGCGCGTCAACCAGCTGTTCCTCGGTGAGGCCGCCGGCGCCCACGGTGCGGTCGTGCTCCGGACGAAGGGGGCCATCACCGCCTTCGCGATCAGCTACGCGCCCGCGCCGCCGGACAATCCCGCGCTGGATGCGCCGGAGAACGAGCCGACCGACGTGCTGCTGGGCTACGACACGACGGCGCACAACCCGTCCTTCGCGCTCAGCCAGCTGCTCGCGCTGCTCGTCGCCTCCTACCCGGTGGCCCTCGAGGTGGACGAGTCGATGGGCGACCTGGCCGACCTGCTCGCCCCGCTCGTCGCCGACGGGCGCGCCGAGGTCGTCCAGGAGACGCTCATCGTCGCCGACTGAGCTCCCGGAGCCGAGCTCCCGGAGCCGACCGACCGGCATCCGACCACCCGGATGCCGACCAACGCGTCGATGGCGCCGACCCACCCGGGCCGGCGCCATCGGTGCGTCCGGGCGGCCTGCGGCGACTTCCGTGCGCGGCCTCGGTGCGCGGCCTCTGCTCGCGGTCGGTGGTTGAATGGGAACGACGCCGCGTTCGCGCTCCGGCCGGTCCGACGGCGTCACGGCGGTGGGGCCCGCCGTCCCCAACCTCGGCCGCACCGGTGATCGCGCGGTCCGACAACGGTCCCTGTCCCGTCATCGGGCTGCCCTGACCCGGGCCGCCCCGTCACCCCGGACAGGAGCACCCGTGCCCGCCTCACCCCCGCAGGACTCACCGGTTCCCGGCTCGCCGTCTCTCGACCCCCGGCCCGGCGGTCGACCCGGCCCCGTCGTCGTCGGCGTCACCGACCGCCAGCCCGCCGTCGTGCTCGACACCGCCGCGGACTTCGCCGCCCGGCTGGGCGCCCCGCTCATCCTCGTCGCCGCCGACCCGACCCACCTGCCGGCCGACCCGCGCTCGGCCGCCGATCCGGAGGCGCCGGTCGTCGCGCTCGACCCGGACGAGCAGGACGACGACGCCCGCCCCCGGCTGCGCACCCTGCTCGAGGCGCGGGTGGCCGCGCTGCGAGCCGACCGTGACCTCGACCCCGCCATCCGCCTCCTGCCCGGTGACCCGGCCGAGGTGCTGACCGCCGTGGCCGCGGCCGTCGGCGCGCAGTTGATCGTCGTCGGGACGGCCGACCGGTCCTTCCGCGCCGGGGTGCGCGAGTTCTTCGAGGGGTCGGTCGCCACCCATCTGGCGCACCGCCAGACGGTGCCGGTGCTCGTGGTGCCGAGCCCGGGCGTCACCGCGGCCGCCGACCGCCCGCGGACTCGCGCGTGAGGGCGGAGCGCGCGGCGTCGGGCGCCACCGGTGCCGGGCCCGTCGGTGAGAACCCGCAGGCGGCGGCCGCCCGCCGCCCGGTGCACCTGCGGATGCGGTGGGTCCTCCTCGTCGCCCTCGGCGGGATGGTCGGTACCGGTGTGCGCGAGGCGCTGGCCCTGACGTTCCCCGCGCCGCCTCACGGCTTCCCCCTGACCATCTTCGGCATCAACGTCGTCGGCGCGTTCGTGCTCGGCTGGCTGCTCGAGTTCCTGGCCCGGCGCGGGCCGGACGAGGGCGGCCGCCGAGCGGCGCGGCTCGGGATCGGCACGGGCGTGCTCGGGGGCTTCACGACCTACAGCGCGCTCGCCGTCGACACCGCCCAGCTGGCCGGGACCGCGACCGGCACGGCGCTGCTCTACGCGGCGGGCAGTGTGGTCGTCGGGACGGCAGCGGCATGGGCGGGCATCGCGACCGCCGCGGCGGGGGCGCACCGCTCCGAACGCGGGACGGCACCGGCCGAGCACGGCGACGGGGCGACGTCGTGATCGGCCCGGCCCTGTTCCTCGGCATCGCCGCGGCCGGAGGCGTGGGCGCGGCCCTGCGATTCGTCGTCGACGGTCTGGTCCGGTCCCGCACCCGCGGCACCTTCCCGTGGGCGACCGTGCTGATCAACGTCACCGGCTCGCTGCTGCTCGGGGTCATCACCGGTCTGGCGGCGGCCCACGGGCTGGACCGGGCCTGGGTCCTGGTGCTCGGCGGTGGCCTGCTCGGCGGCTACACGACCTTCAGCACGGCGAGCGTGGAGACGGTGCGGCTGGCCCAGGGCCGCCGGCGCCTCGCCGCGGCCGGCAACGCGGTCGGGACGGCGGTGCTGACGGTGGCAGCGGCGGCGATCGGCCTGGGGCTCACCGGCGCCCTCTGACCCGCAGAACGACGCCAGCTCGTCAATGGATGTCGCATCCGGGTCCCCGGAGGGCCTCGATGGAGCATCTGTTGACGAGCTGGCGGGTGAAGCGGGAGATCACATGTCGCGGTAGCGCTTCGCGTTGCCGAGCGCGGTGCGCAGGCCGTCGGCGTCGTACCGGTCGACGTACGCCTCGGTGTCGCGCTGGTAGCGCCAGCCCTCGGCGAGCGGTCCGGCGTCGACGACGTCGAAGCCGAACTCGTTGATCAGCGCGCTGACCTGCGCCTTGGCGGCCTCGTCGTCGCCGGCGATCGCCAGCGCCCGGCGCCCGGACGTGCCCTCTGGCTCGCCCTGCGTGCCGAGGTCCTTGAAGTGGATGTGGTTGAACGCCTTGACGACGTGCGACTCCGGCAGGTGCTCCTGCAGCAGCTCGCTCGTCGTGGTCTCCTCGGCGTCCAGCTCCGGCATCTGCCCGTCACGCTGCGGGTAGTAGTTGTTGGTGTCGATGACGACCTTGCCGGCCAGGGTGCCCACCGGGACGTCCCGGTACGCGCTCAGCGGGATGGTGACGACGGCGATGTCCGCCAGGCGGGCCGCCTCGTCCGCGCGCTCGGCCCGGGCGTGCGGCCCGAGCTCGGCCACCAGGGACTCGAGGGTCTCCGGTCCGCGCGAGTTGCTCATCACGACGTCGTAGCCGTGGTCGACCGCCAGCTTCGCCAGGGTCGAGCCGATGTTTCCGCTTCCGATGAATCCGATCGTGGTCATGGTGGCGGCAACCACGCCCCGGCGTCGCCCATTCCCCGGCCCCACTCCGCCAGCTCGCGGACTTGTGCAGCACCCGAGCCCGATCCGCCCGTCGATGAGGCGAAAGTCCGCGAGCTGGCGCCGGGCGCAGCGTGGTCAGGCGCCGGTGCGGAGCAGCTGCTCGAGGGTCAGCGGGGTGGTGCCGGTGACGCGTTCGACGTCGTCGGTCACCGGGGCGAGCACGCCCGAGGCGATCGACGTGTAGGTGGAGATCCAGGCCTCCACCTGCCAGTCCGGCGCTCCCCAGACGGCGCGGGACGCGTGCGCTTCCGCCAGCGTCTCATCGACGTACCGGAACGGCTCGCCGCGGACCTCGGTGAGGGTCGCCGCGATCTCCTCGAGCGTCAGCGCCTGTGGCCCGGTGAGCGTGTAGGTGATGTTCCGGTGGGCGACGGCGTCCTGCAGCACGGCGACGGCGACGCGGGCGACGTCGGCGCGGGCCACGGCGGCCACCCGGCCGTCGGCGGCGGGCCCGCGGATCACCCGGTCGTCGCCGGCGAAGAGCTCGAACATGTCGAGGTAGAAGCTGTCCCGCAGGAACGTGAACGCCAGGCCCGACTCCCGCAGGATCTCCTCGGTGGCCCAGTGGTCCCGGCCGAGGGTGAAGGTGGCGTCGTCCGCGGCGGCCGCGAACGACGTGTAGACGATGTGCTCGACGTTGGCGCGCACGGCCGCCTCGATGAAGCAGCGGTGCTGTTCGACCCGGTCCGCGCTCTCCCCGGCGGAGACCATGAACAGCACGTCGGTGCCGTGCAGCGCCTCGACGGCGGCGTCCTGATCGGCGTACTCGGCCACCCGGACGTCGGCGCCGGGCAGCTCGGGCGCCCGAGACGCGTCCCGGACCACCAGTCGCGGGGCGATGCCGTCGGCGGACAGCGAGCGAGCGACCCGGCCGCCCACCTCGCCCGTGGACCCGGTGATGGTGAGCGTCGTCGTCATGACGTCCTTCCTCTCACCCCTGTCGCCGGCTCGTCAATAGGTGTCGTATCCGGAGCCTTTTCAGGGCCGGATGGAACATCTCTTGACGAGCTGGCGGAAGGAGCCGGGGAGGGGCGTCAGATCAGTCGGTCCGTCAGGTGGTCCGGCGTGCCGAACCGGTGGGCGGTGATGCTGACCGCCTGCTCGTGCAGGAACGGCAGCAGCTCCACCCGGCCGGCCTCGGTGACCTCGCCCGCGTACACGGCGATGTCCGGACGGGGTCCGACGGCGGCCATCAGGGCGTCGAGCGCCGGGCCCGCCGCCCCGATCAGCCGGATCCGGCCGCCGGGCAGGTCCGCGGCGCGGCGAGCGAACTGGGCGTCCGACTCGACGACGGCGTCGACGTGAGCCGAGGCGAGCACGGTGCGGATCGGCTCCGGCAGGAGTTCCGGCGAGGAGATACTGACGCGGGACCCGGCGCGCAGACCGGCAGCCGCCACCCGGATCAGGTCGGCGACGTCGCCGCCCGCGGCGAGCCGCACCCGCACCGGAACGGGCAGGTAGCGCAGGATGTTCCGCTCGGCGTGCAGGCCGGAGACGTCGCGGGCGAGCCCGAACTCGCGCTCCCACGCCACCTGGTCGGAGGCGACGGAGCGGTCGAGGAAGCCGGCAGACGAACCCGACCGGGCCGCCGCCGCCACGAGCGCCGTGACCGCGGGCAGCAGCACGCCCGCCGGCGACGCGGTCGCCTCGCTCCGCCGCCACGCGCCGAGGCCCATCAGGTAGCTGGGCCCACCGGCCTTGGTGCCCGGTCCCACGGCCGAGCGCTTCCACCCGCCGAAGGGCTGGCGCCTCACGATGGCGCCGGTGATGCCGCGGTTGACGTACACGTTGCCCGCCTCGACGTGCTCGAGCCAGTGGCCGATCTCCTCCGGGTCGAGGGAGTGCAGGCCGGCGGTCAGCCCGTAGGCAACGCCGTTCTGCAGCTCGAGCGCCTCGGAGAGCGTGTCCGCCGTCATCACGCCGAGCACCGGGCCGAAGTACTCGGTCTGGTGGAACGGGGAGCCGGCCTTGACGTTCATCCGCACGCCGGGGGACCACAGCCGCCCGTCCTCGTCGAGCTGCCGCGGCTGGACGAGCCAGTGCTCGCCGCGCTCCAGGGTGGTCAGCGCGTGCGCGAGCTTGCCGGCGGCCGGTTCGATGATCGGACCCATCTGGGTCCGCGGGTCCTGCGGCCAGCCGACCATCAGGGAGCGGACGCCGTCCTCGAGCTGACGCAGGAAGCGCGCCGACCGGCGGACCGGCCCGACCAGGATGACGAGCGACGCGGCGGAGCACTTCTGCCCGGCATGCCCGAAGGCCGACGCGATGACGTCCCGCACCGCCAGATCCAGGTCCGCGCTGCCGGTGACGACGATGGCGTTCTTGCCGCTGGTCTCGGCGAGCAGCGGCAGGTCCGGCCGGAACGAGCGGAACAGTTCCGCCGTCTCGTAGGACCCGGTGAGGATGACCCGGTCCACAGACGCGTGGGCCACCAGCTCCCGACCGAGTTCCTCCTCGCCGACCTGCATGAAGCGCAGCACCTCCCGGGGCACCCCGGCGTCCCACAGTGCCTGGGCGAGGACGGCGCCGCAGCGGGACGCGGGTCCGGCGGGCTTGAGCACGACGGCGCTGCCGGCGGCGAGCGCGGCGAGCGTGGACCCGGCGGGAATCGCGACGGGGAAGTTCCACGGCGGGGTGACGAGCGTCAGCCGGGCGGGCGCGAAGGTGGCGCCGTCGACGGCGTCGAGGCCCCGGGCCTGCTCCGCGTAGTAGTGGGCGAAGTCGGTGGCCTCGCTGACCTCGGGGTCGGCCTGGTCGATGGTCTTGCCGGCCTCGGCGGCCATCACCTCGATCAGGTCGAACCGGCGGGCGGCCAGCATCTGCCCGGCCCGGTGCAGGATCCCGGCCCGCTCGGCACCGCTGCGGGCACCCCACGCGGCGCCGGCCTCGGCGGCGGACCGCAGCACGGCGTCCAGCTCGCCGGCGTCCTCGATCCGGGACGCCTCGAGCAGGTCGACACCGGCGCGGGAGTCGCGGGCGCGCTCCAGCACCAGCCGGCCCCAGTCCCGGTTGGCCGGCAGGGACGCGTCCGTGTCCGCCGTGTTGGCGAACCGATCCGGCAGGGGCGCCTCGAGCGGCCGTTCGGTGGCGCGGTCCTGCGTGCGGGCGGGCGCCGGGACGACGCCGTCGAGCGCGGCCATGTCATCCAGGAAGGCGAGGAACCGGGCCTGCTCGCGCTCCAAGAGGGCCGGCTCGTCGGCCAGGTCGGTGACGGCGGACATGAAGTTGTCCGGGCTGGCACCCTCCTCCAGCCGGCGCACCAGGTAGGCGATGGCGACGTCGAACTCGTCCGGGTGCACCACCGGCGTGTAGAGCAGCAGCTGCCCGACGGTGCGACGGACGGCGGTGGCCTGTGCCTGCGCCATCCCGAGCAGCATCTCGACGTCGATGCCGTCCTGCACCCCGCGGGCGCTGGCGAGCAGCCAGGCGAAGGCGACGTCGAACAGGTTGTGCCCCGCGACGCCGATCCGCACCGCCGCCAGGTTCTCCGGGGTGAGCGCCCGGACGAGGATCGCCTTGTAGTTGGCGTCGGTGGCCTGCTTGGTGGGCCAGGTGGCGGCCGGCCAGTCGTGCAGGTCCGCCTCGACGTGCTCCATCGGCAGGTTGGCGCCCTTGACGACGCGGATCTTGATCGGCGCGCCCCCGGCGGCCACCCGCTGCTTCGCCCAGTCGGTGAGCTCGTCGATCGTGGCGATCGCATCGGGCAGGTACGCCTGGATGACGATGCCCGCGGTCAGGCTCGCGAACTCCGGCTGATCGAGGATGGCACGGAAGACGGCGACGGTCAGCCGCAGGTCCTTGTACTCCTCCATGTCCAGGTTGATGAACTTCCGCGCCGCCGCGCCCGCCGCCTGCCGGTACAGGGGGGTCAGCCTGCCGACGATGTCGGCGACGGCCTCGTCGAACGCCCACAGCGGGGTGGGGGAGACGGTCGAGGAGACCTTGATGGAGACGTAGTCGACGTCGTCGCGGGCCAGCAGCTTCGCCGTGCCCTCGAGCCGGCGGCCGGCCTCGGCGGTGCCGAGCACGGCCTCGCCGAGCAGGTTGATGTTCAGCCGGTTGCCGCCCGCGGCGATCCGCTCCAGCGCCGGCCCGAGCCTGCTCTCGGTCGCGTCGACGAGCAGGTGCCCGACCATCCGGCGCAGCGCGGCGCGGGCGGCGGGGATGACGACGCCGGGGGCCACGGGGCCGAGCGCACCGCCGGCGCGGACGGCCGTCTTCAGATACCAGGGCAGGAAGGCGGGCACGTCCGCGGCGATCTCGGCGAGCTTGCGGGCGGCGACCCCGTCGTCCTCGGGCCGGATGACCCCGTCCACGAAACCGACCGTGAACGGCAGGCCGCCCGGGTCGCGGAGCACGCCGGCGAGGTTCTTCGCCGAGGCGTCGACCGGGATGGCGGCAGCCTCGGCGAGCCACTGGCGGACGAGGGCGACGGCGTCCCCGGCCAGCTCGCGCGGGTCGTCCGGGGCCGGCGGGGTCGGTCGGGTCTCGGTGGTGCTGGTCATGCGTGGGCCTTCCTTCGGCGTTCCGGGGCTTGGCACCAGTATGGGAGCGCGCTTCGTTCGGGAACAGCGATGATTGACGAAGGTTGTCCTTCACTGTTTCCGACGAATGGGGCCTCACCGTGCTGGATCTCAAACGGCTGCGGCTGCTGCGTGAGCTGCGGATCCGCGGGACCATCGCCGCCGTCGCCGCGGCGGAGAGCTACAGCCCGTCCTCGGTGTCGCAGCAGCTCGCGCTGCTGGAGAAGGAGGCCGGGGTCCCGCTGCTGCGCCGGGTGGGCCGCCGGGTGGTGCTCACCGCGCAGGCCGAGGAGCTCGTGGGTTACGCGGACGAGCTGATCGCGACGATGGAGCGGGCCGAGTCCGCGCTCGCCGCCTCACGCACGGAGGTCTCCGGGACGGTGCGGGTGGCGGTGTTCCAGTCCGCCGCGCTGGCCCTGATGCCCGAGACGCTGCGCGCCCTGGCGGACCGCTTCCCGCAGGTGCGGGTCGAGATGGTCCAGCACGAGCCGGAGTCGGCGCTGCACGAGACGTGGGCGGGGGACTTCGACGTCGTGATCGCCGAACAGTACCCGGGGCACGCGACCGCGAGGTACCCGGGGCTGGTGTGGCGGGAACTGATGGCGGACGCGATCCTGCTGGCGGTGCCCCGGCACTGGGAGACGGTGAACGGCCTGATGGACACGGCCGACGTGCCGTGGGTGATGGAACCGGCCGGGGCGGCGTGCCGGCACTGGGGCGAGCAGACCTGCCGGGTGGCCGGCTTCGACCCGGACGTGCGCTTCGAGACCGCGGACCTGCAGGCGCAGATCCGTCTCGTCGAGTCCGGCAACGCCGTCGGGCTGATCCCGGACCTGGTGTGGGCCGGCCGGGAGCGGACGGTGCGGCTGATCCGCCTTCCCGGTGACCCGCGGCGCACCGTCTTCACCGCGGTGCGCGCGTCCGGCGCGGAGCGGCCGGCCGTCGTCGCGGTCCGGGAGGCCCTCGCGCGGACGGCCGCCGGCATCACGGGGGAGTGAGACGGCCCGCCGAGGGTCAGGTGCCGAAGCCGGCGCCCTGCAGCAGCAGCGCGAGCAGGATCGACGTGCCGTTGAACCACATGTGCGTGAGCACGGCGGGCCCGAGCCGGCCGAACCACAGCGTCAGCCCCGCGTTGGCGATCCCGATGACGAAGATGGACGCGAACTGGATCACCACGGACCGGGGATCGTCGAGCTGGCCCAGGTGCGCGCACCCGAAGAGGAACGCACTGACCAGGGCCGCGATGACCGACGCGCGCACCAGCGGGCGCTTCGCCGTCGCCGGGCGCACCCGGGCGCGGGAACGCTCCGCGCGGGCGGCGGCCGGAGAGCCGGCCGGGGCGCCGCCTGAGGAGACACCCGGGGCACCGCCTGAGGAGACGCCCGGGGACAGCGCGGGCTGACGCCGCCAGCGGCCGAGCCACGCCTGGTTCTGCACGGCGCGCAACAGCAGTCCCCGGAAGAACAGCTCCTCGAGCAGCGGAGAGATCAGGGTGGCGCCGATGCCGGCATTGATCACCAGCCAGAACGTCGAGCTGCCGGCGAGGAAGAGGTCGCCGTTGCTCTGCAGCGGCGCGGTGGCCCCGGTGAGCAGCACGACGACGACGGCGACCACGATGCTGACCAGCCGCAGGCCCACCGAGGCGAGCAACCCGATCAGCAGGTCCACCCACCGGAACCGCAGCCCGAAGTCCTTCGCCAGACTGCCGAACCCGCGGGTCCGGGAACTGATGAGGGCAGCGCCGAGCAGGACGGCCCACGTCAGCACCAGGGAGATGAAGACGCCGGCGCCCTCGTCGAGTGCGGTGCGGCCCACCAACCGGGCGATCACGGGACCGAGGACCAGGCCCACCGCGATCGGCAGGACGACGAAGGCGGCGGCCGCGAGCACGACGTCGATGATCGACCACCGCGGTCGCAGCGGATGCGTGGGGGTCAGCTGAGCCGGATTCGCCCAGCGCAGCGACGCCGGCAGGTGCTCACCGGGCCGACCGCGCAGCGGGCGGGACTCCGGTCCGGGCGGAGGAGCCTGCGGTACCGGCGCGATCCCTCCCGGACGCCACGGCGGCACGGGGACGGGCGGTCCCGGTCGGGTCATCGGCGGTTCATACCCTTCATGCGATCAGGACGCGGCGGCGGGCCGGAATGGCCGCGGCCGTGGCGGGCGTCGCCCGCACCCTCACGCTAGCGCCCACCGCTGACCGAACGCTGGTCGCGCTCGCCGGACCGCGGGAGGAGAGGGGGCCCGGGAGGTGACGGCCCGTGACGGCCCGGACCCATCGCTACAGGGACGTCATCCCACGGACGCGGTGCCCGACGGCGATGGCCTCACCCGAGACCGCCGAGCGGGGCGAGAGGAGGAAGGCGATCAGGTCGGCGATCTGCGCGGGGCTCGACTCGCCGCCCCGGCCGGGGGCGACCTCGGTGGCGGGTTCGACGTCGACCGTGCCGGGGTTGACGGTCGTGACGGCCACCCCGGTGCCGGCGCACGCATCGGCCAGGTTCTTGGCCGCGATGATCAGTGCCGCGTTGCGCACCGACCCGGTCAGGTTGCCGGTGAGCAGCGCGTTCTGTCCGCTGACCCCGACGATGCGGCCGAAACCGGCCTCCGTCATGGTCGGCAGCACGGCGTTGGCCACCCGCAGGAAGGTCATGGCCTTCGCGTCGATCGCCCCGATCACCTGGGCCGGGTCGGCCTGACGCTCGGGATCCAGGGTCTGGGCGGCGGGTGCCGCGGCCACCACCAGCCCGTCGAGCCGCCCGTGGTCCGCGAGCACCCGGTCGATCCCGGCGGAGACGGACGCGTCGTCCGCGGCGTCGAGCGTCAGTCCGTCCTCGATGTGCCGGGACGCGGGCACCACCGTCGCCCCCTCGGCCCGCAGGAGGTCGACGACGGCGGAGCCGATCAGACCGGTGGCACCGACGACGAGGATGACGCGATCACGCAGCTGGAGGTCCATGGCGCGACGCTATCAAGGAGGCGCGAACAGCGTCGCCGGGCCTCCGTGCGGGTGACGACACCGGGCTGTCCGTCCACCGCTGTGAACTCATGCACCGCGTGACGGTGGTGTCCGGTGTGGACCGCGTCCTCTGGGACAATGGACCGGTGACCGCTACCGTGACCGACGCTGCCGTGGCCGGTCCGGGCGTGCTGACCGCGCCCGGCGGGCCGGACGGCACGCACTCATCGACCGACGCGCCCTCCGGCGCCACCGCCCTCAAGCTCGACCTGCTGCCCCTGCAGCTGGGCCACCTCACCGTGGACACCCCGGTGGTGCTGGCCCCCATGGCGGGGATCACGAACACGGCGTTCCGCCGCCTGTGCCGCGAGTACGGCGGCGGCCTGTACGTGGCCGAGATGGTGACCTCTCGGGCCCTCGTCGAGCGCACGCCCGAGTCGATGCGGCTGATCAAGCACGACGACGACGAGGCCGTCCGCAGCATCCAGCTCTACGGGGTGGACCCCGTCACGGTGGGCGCCGCCGTGCGGATGCTCGTCGAGGAGGACCGCGCCGACCACATCGACCTGAACTTCGGCTGCCCCGTGCCCAAGGTCACCCGGCGCGGCGGCGGCTCCGCGCTGCCGTGGAAGACCGACCTGTTCACCGCGATCCTCCACGCCGCCGTCCGCGAGGCCGGCAAGGCCCGAGGCGGGGCCGGGATCCCGCTGACCATCAAGATGCGCAAGGGCATCGACGAGGACCACCTCACGTACCTGGAGGCGGGCCGGATCGCCCGTGACGCCGGTGTCGCCGCCGTCGCCCTGCACGGCCGCACCGCGAACCAGTACTACTCCGGCACTGCGGACTGGGACGCGATCGCCCGCCTGCGCGAGGCCCTGCCGGACGTGCCGGTGCTCGGGAACGGCGACATCTGGTCCGCCGAGGACGCCGTGCGGATGGTGCGCTCGACCGGCGTCGACGGGGTCGTCGTCGGCCGCGGCTGCCAGGGCCGGCCGTGGCTGTTCGGGGACCTGCAGGCCGCGTTCGAGGGCAGCGACCGTCGCTTCCGTCCCGGCGTCGACGTCGTCGCCGCGACCTTCCGTCGGCACGCCGAGTTGCTCGTGGAGAACTACGGCGAGGAGCCGAAGGCCCTGCGCGACATCCGCAAGCACGTCGCCTGGTACTTCAAGGGCTACCCCGTGGGTGGGGACCTGCGCGCTCGACTCGCCCAGGTCGAGACGCTGGCCGGGCTCGACGAGCTGCTCGGTGAACTCGACCTCACGCTGCCGTATCCCGGGAACGCCGCCGAGGGGCCTCGCGGCCGGGCGGGCAGCCCCAAGCGCACCGCCCTGCCGGACCGGTGGCTCGAGTCCCGCGCCCTGAACGAAGAGCAGCGGGCCACGATCGCCGCCGCCGAGCTGGACGTCTCCGGTGGCTGAGCGGGCACCCGGAATCCGCGCCGCGGACGGAGCGGCGGACGGGACGGCCGACAGTGCCGCGGGCGTGCCCGCTGGACGGGTGACCGACACCCCGGCCGCGGGCGAGGGCGGCCTCGCCGCCACCGCCGAGCCCACCGCGTCCCTCGCCGGTACCGTCCGCGTCGTCGAGCACGGCATCACGACGCCGGGTTCCGGCAGCCTGGACGGTGCCGACGGCGCCGGTCTGCCGTCCGGCTACACCGACGCCGACGTCGAACGCTGGGTGCCCGAGAGCCCCAAGAAGCGGCACCGCACCGACTTCGAGCGGGACCGCGCCCGCGTCCTGCACTCCTCCGCGCTGCGCCGGCTCGGGGCGAAGACGCAGGTCGTCTCCCCGGACACCGATGACTTCGTGCGCACCCGCCTCACCCACAGCCTCGAGGTCGCCCAGGTCGGGCGGGAGCTCGGCCGGCTGCTCGGCTGCGACCCCGACGTCGTCGACGCCGCGTGCCTCTCCCACGACCTCGGCCACCCGCCGTTCGGCCACAACGGGGAGGCCACCCTCAACCAGCTCGCCCAGAACATCGGCGGCTTCGAGGGCAACGCCCAGACCCTGCGCCTGCTCAGCCGGCTCGAGCCGAAGGTCGTCACCGGCGACGGCGGCTCGGCCGGCCTGAATCTGACGCGCGCGAGCCTCGACGCCGCGTGCAAGTATCCGTGGTCGGCCAAGGATGCTCCGCTGATCCACGGCGTGCGGACCAGCAAGTTCGGCGTCTACGAGGACGACCTGCCCGTCTTCACCTGGCTGCGCGACGGCGCCGAGCCGGGTCGCAGTTGCATCGAGGCGCAGGTGATGGACCTGGCCGACGACATCTCCTACTCGGTGCACGACGTCGAGGACGCCATCGTCTCCGGCCACCTGCAGCTGAGCCAGCTCACCGACCGGGACACCCGCGACCGGGTGATCGAGTACACGCGCCAGTGGTACCTGCCGCACACCGACCCGGCCGAGGTGGACGCCGCCCTGGCGCGCCTGGAGGCCAGCGCGGTGTGGGTGCGCGATTCCGGGGTCGACCGCGCCGGCCGGGCCGCCCTGAAGGACATGACGAGCCAGCTGATCGGCCGGTTCTGCCAGAGCGCTCTCGAGGCCACCCGGGCGATCTACGGCCCGGACCCGCTGACTCGCTACGCCGCCGACGTCGTGGTCCCGGCCGACACGGTCACCGAGATCGCCGTCATGAAGGGCATCGCCACGACCTTCGTCATGACCAGCTACGACCGGCAGCCGATCTACGAGGAGCAGCGCGAGGTCCTCACGCAGCTCGTCACCATGCTCGCCTCCACGGGGGACCAGCACCTGGACCCGATGTTCGCCGTCGACTGGCGGGACGCCGCGGACGACGACGCGCGGCTGCGCATCGTCGTCGACCAGGTCGCCTCGCTGACCGACATGTCCGCCCTCGCGTGGTACGGCCGGCTCAGCCCGCTCGGCCGGCAGCGGCAGCGGCTGTGGTGAGCGGCAGCTCGCCCCGGGGGAGTGCCGCCCCGAGCCGGGCCTCCCTGATCAAGGACCTCAAGCGTCGGGCCCAGGGCAGCCCGTTCACCGTCGAACGCGCCGGCGACGGCGCCGTCGTCCGGCTCGCCCTCTCCGCCGGCGGGTGGGGTGGCCGGCTGCGCGACGCCGGCCTGCCCGTGGCCCCCGAGGTCACGCTGGACCTGGACGAGACCGGGCGTACCTACGTCCTCCGCGCCGCCGCACGCGAGCTGGCCTGGCAGGACGGCGCGAACCCCGACCGTCCCGAACCTCTGATCGGCGGACCGGCGCTGGTGCCCCGCGTCGGCCGGGGCGGCACCGCCGGACTGCGCCGTGAGGGTGTGCGGTGGGAGGCGCCCGCCGAGCTGGCGCGCAACCCGATCGGGGCGATCTTCGCCTTCGTCGACGACGCCCTGGCCGACTCCGGCTGGACCCGCCGCGCCAACACCGGCCTCGCGGAGAAGAAGGTGCTCGTCGGGTCGATCGTCGCCGTGGTGGCGTTCGCCGTCGTCGGGGTGATCACCTGGCTGCTGCTGCGCTGAGCTCTCCCGCCAGCTCGCCGACAGATGCTCCATCGGGGCTCGACACCGGGGTGGATGCGACATCCATTGACGAGCTGGCGGTGGGTGGCCCGGGCGCCGGTGGACGACGGCGGGGAGTGTCGGTGCCGCTGGCTAGACTGGAGCCGTGGCGGGACTGATACGGCGGGAGGACATCGACACCGTCCGTGAGCGCACCGACCTGCGGGACATCGTCGGTGAGCACGTGACCCTCCGCACCGCCGGCGTCGGCAGCTGGAAGGGCCTCTGCCCGTTCCACGACGAGCGTTCCCCCTCGTTCACCGTCCGCCCTCAGATCGGCCGCTACCACTGCTTCGGCTGCGGCGAGAAGGGCGACGTGTTCGCCTTCGTCCAGGCCATGGACCACGTCACCTTCACCGAGGCCGTCGAGAAGCTCGCGCACCGGCTCAACTACGAGCTGCAGTACGAGCAGGGCTCCGGCCCGCGCCGCGAGGACGTCGGCAAGCGGCAGCGGCTCGTGGACGCGCACAAGGTCGCCGCCGAGTACTTCGTCGCCCAGCTGCGCACGCCCGGTGCCGCCATCGCCCGGGACTTCCTCACGGAGAAGGGCTTCACCGCCGAGGACGCCGCCCACTTCGGTGTCGGCTACGCGCCGCAGGGCTGGGACCACCTGCTCAAGCACCTGCGCGGCAAGGGCTTCACCGACGAGGAACTCGGGCAGACCGGCATCTTCACCGCCGGCAACCGCGGGCTCTACGACCGGTTCCGCGGCCGGCTGATCTGGCCGATCCGCACCATCGCCGGGGAGACGATCGGATTCGGTGCACGCCGCCTGCACGACGACGACCAGGGCCCCAAGTACCTCAACACCCCGGAGACGGCGCTCTACAAGAAGTCGCAGGTGCTCTATGGGCTGGATCTGGCCAAGAAGGACGTCGCGCGCACCCGCCAGCTCGTGGTCGTCGAGGGCTACACCGACGTGATGGCCTGCCACCTCGCCGGGATCCGTACGGCGGTGGCGACCTGCGGTACCGCATTCGGCGGCGAGCACATCAAGCTGGTCCGCCGGCTGCTCTCCGACGACGGCAGCGGCGGTGAGGTGATCTTCACGTTCGACGGCGACGAGGCCGGGCAGAAGGCCGCGCTCAAGGCGTTCGACGAGGACCAGAAGTTCGTGGCGCAGACCTACGTGGCCGTGGAGCCGACCGGCGCGGACCCGAACGACCTCCGCCTGACGGGAGGCGACACAGCCGTCCGGCACCTGCTCGAGTCCCGGCGGCCCCTGTTCGAGTTCGCGATCCGGGCCACGCTGAAGAACTTCGACCTGGAGACCGTCGAGGGTCGGGTCCGGGCGCTGCGGGCTTCCGCCCCCGTGGTCGCCGGGATCCGTGACGCCGCCATCCGCCCCGGGTACGCCCGGGAGCTCGCCGGCTGGCTCGGCATGCCGGTGGAGGACGTCACCGCCGCGGTCGCCGCCGCCGGCCGGCACACTCCGACCGGCAGCGCGCAGAAGGGGCACAATCAGAACGAGCGCGGGCAGATCGGGCACGCGCAGACCGGGCGGAGCCAGGCCGGGCTCAGTCAGAACGGGCACGGGCAGACCGGTCGCAGCCAGAACGAGCGCGGCCAGCGTGGTGCCGGTCAGCAGCGGGATCGGTATCCGCAGGGCCGGAACGACGGCCGGAACGACCGCCGCGACGGCCGGCAGTCCGACGGCCGCCGGTCCGACGACCGACGCGACGACCGGTGGCCCGACGAGGCCGGAGCACAGGCCCCGGACGCCGGGCATTTTGCCGGTGCCACCCGGGTCGACGAGGACGGCATACCCGCCCGACCGCTGCCCGGAGGCGGCCGGAGCTTTCCCCGCCCGGACTGGCGCGATCCGGCCGTCGGCATGGAGCGCAAGGCCCTCGAGGTGGTCCTGCAGGTCCCGGGAGCGCTGACCGCGTCGGACTGGGACCGGTTCGACGCCGCCGTCCTGCGCGAACCCGCCCACCGTGCGGTACACGAGGGCATCGTCGCCGCCGGCGCCGCGGGTGCGCCCGCCTCGCGCTGGGCCGATGCCGTCCTCGACGAGGTGCCCGAGGTGCTGCGCGGTTTCGTCTCGGAGCTGGCGGTCACGCCGCTGCCGGCGTCGAGCGAGGAGAACCTGAAGGCCTATGCGGAAGGGGTGCTGCACCACCTCTTCGACGCGCAGATCGCCCGCCGGAAACAGGACATGCTGGCCCAGTTGCAGCGGCTCGACAGCGGCGCCGATGCGGACCGTGCGCGGGCCCTCCAGCAGGAGTTGATGGAGCTCGAACGGCAGCGCCGAGCCCTGCGCCCGCAGTGATCCGCCGATTTCATCCGGGCCCGTCCGGACTGGTACGGTAGTACCTGCTTCATTCCCCCGTAGCTCAATTGGCAGAGCATTCGACTGTTAATCGAAGGGTTACTGGTTCGAGTCCAGTCGGGGGAGCATCACCACGACGAAGGCCCCGTGATCACGCCGATCACGGGGCCTTCGTCGTTCGCGCCGGTCAGCGGCGACCCGCACTGATCAGCCTGCTGATATTCGCGTCCTGATCGCGACCCTAGACTCGCACTCGGCCGGACCACCGGGGTCCGTTCGTGGAGGGAGAACGAACCATGGCAGTTTCCGTCAACCTCGCCAAGCTCCTCGACAAGGCGTACGAGGACTCCTCGATGGAGGAGATCCTCAACGCGCCGATCTCCGCCCTCGCCGGCGTCACGGATGCCACGGGGGAGAAGATCGCGGAGGCCTTCAAGGTCAAGACGATCGGCGACCTGGGCAACAACAAGTACATCGCCGCCGCGGTCGCGCTGGCGGCGCTGGGCAAGCACGCCGGCTGACGCCTCCGTGGTTCCCGCGACGGGGCCGGTCGGGATGCCCGGCCGGCCCCGTCGTCGTGCGGGAGGCAAGCCGCGCCCGACCCCGTCGACTCACGCGGAAACAAACGTTCCGCGGGGTACGTTCTCGTGCAGAAGAATCGTTCGCCGCCGCAGAACCGAGGCCCCGATGCCCACTCCGAGCACCGCCGGCCGCTGGCCGCGCACGGTGTCGCTGCGCCCGCGCGCCGAACGCGGCCGTCACTCCGCGGCGAATGCGCCGTCCGAGCCGACCGGGAGCCCGGCTCCCGGCACGTTCGGTACCGGTGAGGGCGGCTCGCCGATCATGACCCACCGGCAGATCCTGCTGGTGCTGCTCGGCCTGATGGCGGGCATGTTCCTCGCCTCGCTGGACCAGACGATCGTGGGCACCGCGATCCGCACGATCGGTGACGACCTGCACGGCCTCGACCAGCAGGCCTGGGTCACCACCGCGTACCTGATCTCCTCGACCATCGCGACGCCGATCTACGGCAAGCTCTCGGACATCTTCGGCCGCCGCCCGCTGTACCTCTTCGGCATCACCGTGTTCATCGTCGGGTCGCTGCTCTCGAGCTTCTCGACGTCGATGATCATGCTCGCCGCGTGCCGCGCCTTCCAGGGCATCGGCGCCGGCGCCCTGATGTCGCTGCCGCTCGCGATCATGGGCGACATCCTGGCCCCGCGCGAACGTGCCCCTACCAGGGGTTCTTCCTCGCCATCTTCGGCGTCTCGGCGGTCCTCGGCCCGCTCATCGGCGGCCTGTTCGCCGGGGCGGACCAGGTGCTGTGGATCGCCGGCTGGCGCTGGGTGTTCCTCGTCAACGTCCCCATCGGCGTCGTCGCCCTGCTCATGGTCATCGCGTTCCTGCACCTGCCCCGGTTGGGTGAGCACCGCACCCCGCGGATCGACTGGTGGGGTGCCACCGCGGTCATCGTCACCCTCGTTCCGCTGCTCCTCGTCGCCGAGCAGGGGCGCGAGTGGGGCTGGGTGTCGCCCGGCGCGATCACCTGCTACGTGCTCGGGGGCGTCGGCCTGGTCACCTTCCTGCTCGTCGAACGGGTGATGGGCGACGACGCGATCATCCCGCTGAAGCTGTTCGGCTCGAGAGCGTTCTCGATGGCCACCGTGCTCGGCTTCCTCGTCGGCTTCGCCATGTTCGGGGCGATGCTGACGCTGCCGCTGTACCTGCAGATCGTCATCGGTCTGACGCCGACCGAGTCCGGGTTCGCGACCCTGCCGATGGTGCTCGGCCTGATGATCGCCGCCGCCGGGTCCGGGCAGATCATCTCCCACACGGGGCGGTACGGCATCTTCCCGGTCACCGGCACCGCGGTCACCGCCATCGGCTATCTGGTGCTGGTGTTCCTCAGCCTCGACTCCCCGCTCTGGTACGTCATGATCGGCATGTTCCTGATCGGCCTCGGCCTCGGGCAGCTGATGCAGACCCTGACGCTGGCGACGCAGAGCGCCGTGGCGCCGCGCGACATGGGCGTGGCCACCAGCTCGTCGACGTTCTTCCGGCAGATCGGCGGGACGATGGGCACCGCGGTGCTGCTCTCGGTCCTCTTCGCCGTCATCCCGGCCAACATCGCCCACGCCATGGGCGACCGGGGCGACCTCGCGTCCTCGCTCGACGCCGCGCTGACGCCGTCGGTCGCGTCCGCCCCCGCCAACGCCGGCGTCATGCGCACCATCTGGAACCCGATCGTCGGGCCGCTGAAGGAGAACGTGCAGACCGGACTGGACCAGGGTGCGCAGCGCGCCAAGCAGGCCGCCGACGCGGCCGTGACGCAGCGGGTGACGGCGGGGGTGCAGCAGCAGGTGGCCGCGGGCAGGATCCCCGCGAGCGCCGCGTCGGGCGCGATCGCCCAGCAGGTGGCCGCGGCCCGCCCGGCCGCGCAGGCGCAGGCCCTCGAGGCGGCCGCCCGGCAGGCGCAGGCGACCGTGACCGACGGCCGGCTCGTCGTGAACTGGGCGGACGCTGGCCAGCGGCGTCACTGGGTCGATCAGCTCGCGCCGACGGTGGCGGACCGGGCGGCGAACGCCACCGGCGGCAGCGGCGGTGGCAACGGCATCACCAGCGACACGTCGTTCCTCAACGGCGCGGACGCGCGGCTGACGCGGACCTTCATGACCGGGTTCATCGACTCGGCCGTGACCATCTACCGCGTGGGGCTCGGGGTCATCCTGCTGGCGTTCGTGCTCTCGTGGTTCTTCCGCGTCCCGCCGCTGCGCCAGACCTCCGCCCTGCAGGAGGCGGCCGACCAGCAGCGGGCCGCGGACGAGGGGGCGGCGGGTACCGCCGTCACCGCGCCGGTGCCTCAGCCGGATGCCACCGGTACGCGGACCTGACCGGGCCGGAACCGGCGGCCGGCTGAGCGCGGCGGAACAGGGCGTCAGCGAGCGTGAACGAGCGTCAGTCCGCCGCGTCGACCCCCGCCAGGAAGGCGTCGACGATCGCGGCCGGCTGCTGGTCGGGGATCCAGTGGGTCCCGCCGATCTCCACGAACCGGTACGGACCGGTGACCGAGTCCGCGCACAGCTGCGCCGCGCGCCGGGAGACCGCGGAGTCGCGCGAGCTCCAGACGAACGTCGTCGGCACGGTGACCCGGGGCGTCGAGGAGATGAACGGCAGCGCCCGGTACCAGCCGAGCGCCCCGGGCAGCGCGCCGCCGTCGACCATCTCGTGCCGGTACCGCTCCAGCGCGGCGGCGTCCATCCCGGCGCCGGCCAGCAGCTTCGGGCCGCCGGAAGCGGTGCGGGAGAGCACCAGCTCCGGGATGCGGGGCAGCTGGAAGAACGCCATGTACCAGGAGCGGCGCGCCTGAGCCCGTGAGCGCAGGGCACGCGAGAACGCCACCGGGTGCGGGACCGACACCGCGGTCCACGTCCGCACCCGCTCGGGGTGGTGCGCGGCGACGGACCAGCCGACGTTGGCGCCCCAGTCGTGCCCGGCCAGGTGCACGGGCCCGGCGCCGAGCCGGTCGATCAGGGCGACGACGTCGGCGGTCAGCTCGGCGAGGCGGTATGCGCGACGGCCGCGCGGCCTCGCTCCGGGGGAGTAGCCGCGCTGGTCCAGCGCCACCGTCCGGTAGCCGTGATCGGCCAGCCGGGCACTGACGCCCGCCCACGACGTCGCCTTCTGCGGGAAGCCGTGCAGCAGGACGACGACGTCCCCGTCGAGGGGACCGGAGTCCGTGACGTCGAAGGTCAACCCGTCGCGGACGAACGAGGTCAGCCGGGCCGGTGCGGCGTCCATGTCAGCGGTAGTCGTAGAAGCCCTGGCCGGTGGCCCGGCCGAGCTTGCCGGCGTCGATGTAGTCCCGCTTGAGCACCTCGGCGAACTGGCGCAGATCGGCGTCGGGGCTGGTCCGCATCAGGTTGTACGGGGTCTGCATCCCGATGATGTCGTAGATCTGGAACGGGCCGAGCGGGGCTCCCGTGGCCTTGCGCCAGGTCAGGTCGATCGTCTCGACGTCGGCGACGCCGCGCACGTACAGCTGCGACGCGGCGGTCAGGAAGGGCACCAGCAGCGAGTTCAACACGTACCCGGGCTGCTCCTTGAGCACCCGGATGACCACCATCCCGATCTCCTCCGCGAACGTCGCGACCTCGTCGAAGCACGCCGGATCGGTCCCCGGGTGGCCCATCACCTCGGCGGTGTTCTGCACCCAGATGTTGTTGGCGAAGTGCAGGGCGAGGAAGCGCTCGGGCCGGCCGGTCGCGTCGGCGATGGCGCTCGGCAGCAGGGTGGAGGAGTTGGTGGCGAAGATGGTCCGCTCGGGGGCCGCCTCGCCGACCGCGGCCCAGGTCTGCCGCTTGATGTCCAGCACCTCGGGCACGGCCTCGATCACGAGGTCGGCGTCGCCGACGGCGTCGGCCAGGTCACGGGTCGCGCGGATGCGGGCGACGGCGGCGTCGAGCAAAGCGTCCGTGGCGTCCGGCAGATCCCGGCGGTACTGCTCGGCCAGGTACGCCCACCGCTGCGGCAGCGTCGCCAGGGTTGCGTCGTCGAGGTCGCGGACCACCACGTCCTTGCCCTGGTACGCGGACTGGAACGCGATCTGGGACCCCAGAACGCCGCTGCCGAGAACCGTGATCGTCTGCATGTCATCTCCTGTACTGGATCGGACGGATCGAGATCGGCCGGAACGAGACCACGCAGGTCGGACCGGCCACCGAGGCCAACCTATCCCGCCCCGACCGCCGGTTGATCAGCATGCTGACCGAGGCGGGTGATGTCGCCTAGGGTGGATCCGTCCCGACCGGTCGTCCCGAGGAGTTCCGTGAGCCAGCATCCCGACCAGCAGCCGACGTCACCGGAAGAGAACCGCGGCCAGGTTCCCGCGGGCAGTCCGGTGCCGGGCACCGACGCCGGTGCCGATACCCCCACCGGCGCCGACGGGGCGATGCAGCAGCGGGACTTCGGCCGCACCGGCCTGCGGGTGTCCGTGGTGGGGCTGGGCGCCGGGCAGATCGGTGAACAGGACGTCACGGAGGCGGAGGCGGCCCGGGTGCTGGGCAGCGCGCTGGACGCCGGCGTCACCCTGATCGACACCGCGGCGACCTACGGGCTGAGCGAGGAGCGGATCGGCCGGCACGTGGCCGCGCGCCGCGACGAGTTCGTGCTCTCCACCAAGGGAGGCCAGGCGCTCGACGGGCACGCCGAGTGGACGCCCGGCGCTGTCACCGCAAGCATCGACCGCTCGCTGCGCCGCACCCGGTCGGAACGGCTGGACATCTTCTTCCTGCACTCCTGCCCGGTCGACGTGCTCCGGCGCGGAGACCTGCAGGACGCGCTCGACGACGCCGTCGCGGCCGGCAAGGTCCGCGTCGCCGGCTACAGCGGGGACAACGAGCACCTCACCTACGCCGTCGAGTCGGGCCGGTTCGGCGCGATCGAGACGAGCATCAACGTCGTCGACCAGGCGAACCTGCGCCACGTCGTCGGCACCCTCGCGCGGGACGCCGGGCTCGGTGTGATCGCCAAGCGGCCGATCGCCAATGCGCCGTGGCGTTTCGCCGAGCGCCCCGTCGGCCACTACGGCGAGCTGTACTGGGAGCGCTTCCGCGAGCTCGGGCTGGAGGCCGCGGTCGCCGGAGCCGAGGGCGCTTCCGGCCTGGAGTGGAACGAGCTGGCCCTGCGGTTCACCGCGTACGCGCCGGGCGTCCACACGGCCATCGCCGGGACGGCGAAGGCGGACCACCTGCGCAGCAATCTCGATGCCGCCGCCGGCGGACCGCTGCCGGCCGACGTACTGAGCGCCATCGACCGGGCGTGGGAGCGGGCGGGCAGCGCATGGCCGGCCTCGACCTGACACCGCGGCCGGTAGGGCCACGCCAGGACCCGGTCACCGCCCCGCTCGACCGGACCGGACCGGTCGACGCCGCTGCACCCGCGGGCTCGATGGGACTGCTGGCCCGGGCGCGGGCCGGTCTGGACCGGCTCACCCCCGCCGAGGCGCTCGCCGAACAGCGGCGCGGCGCCGTCCTGGTCGACGTGCGCACGAGCGCACACCGCGCGGCCGCCGCGGAGCTGCCGGGCGCGCTCGTCATCGACCTGACCGTGCTGCCGTGGCGCCTGGACCCGTCGTTCGCCTACCGCATCCCGGAGGCCACCGCGTGGGACACCCGCTGGATCCTCGTCTGCCGGCACGGCTACTCCTCGTCCCTGGCGGCGTGGAACCTCCGGCAGCTGGGCCTGAGCCGCGCGACCGACGTGATCGGGGGATACGAGGCATGGGAGGCGGCGGGACTGCCGGTCACGCACGACCCGCCCGACATCCGCTCCTGACGACGCCTGGGCCGGGCCCGCGATCACGAGTCGGCGACCGTGGGGGAGCGCGGAGCCGCCGTGGCCGTCAACCCGACGACGACGGCAAGCGCACCGAGGCCCCAGCCGATGCCGGCTGCCGCGGCCACCGCTCCCACCAGGAGCGGCCCGCCGGCGTCCCCGAGCTCCCGGCCCAGTTCGGCGGTGCCCATGGTCCGGCCCATCCGCTCGGGCGGGGCGGCGTCGGCCAGGTGGGCGAAGGCGATCGGGGTGGTCACCGCGATGCCCGCGCCGATCAGTGCCGCCGCCAGATAGACCAGGACGCCGGCAGCGACACCGGCCGTGACGGCGGCGAGGGCGCCGGCGACGATGCCGACGGCGATCAGGCCGAGGCCCCCGGCCATCGCCGGGCGGTCGGCGAGGCGGCCGGCGTCGCGGGCCCGGCCGATGACGGGCTGGATCAGTGCGGACGCGAGGGCCAGCACGGTCACGGCGCCGATGCTGAGCACGGTGCCCAGGCCGGAGGCTGCGGCGATCGCGGGCAGGAAACCCACGGCTGCACCGAGCGACCCGGTCGCCGCCGCCAGCACCGCGGTCGGGCCGAGGAAGGACCGTTCGACCAGCTGCCGCGCCAGGTCCGTCAGCGTGTAGCGTGGCCGGGGCAGCGGCGTGATCGCCGGGACGGCGACGGCGGCCCACCCGGCCGCGACGAGCGCGATCACCGCGAGGACGCCGAACAGCAGCGGCAGGCCACCGGCGAGGATCAGCCCGGCACCGATCAGCGGCCCCAGCGCGTAGCCGAGGCTCTTCCACGACCCGTACCGGCCGAACGAGCGCCCGCTGCGCGGCCCCGCGAGGCGGGCGACGGCCGCCGAGGAGGCGGGGGAGAAGGCCGAGGCCGCCGCTCCCTGACCCAGCCGGGCGACGGCGAGCAGCACCGGGCTGGCCGCCCCGATCCCGATCAGGGACGCCACGGCGAAGCCCAGCAGCCCGGCCACGATCACCGGGCGCGGGCCGATCCGGTCGGCGAGTGAGCCGAACACGGGTTTGAGCACCACCTCGGCGAGGTCGTAGAGCGCGAGGAAGACGCCGAGGGCGAGCAGGCCGGCGCCGACGTCGCCCCGGGCGGCCCCGACCTCGGCGCCCAGACCCGCGGCCACGCTGTGCGCACCGAATGCCGTCGTGAAACCCGCGGCGTAGAGCGGGGCCACCGCCCGGGCAGAAGGCGGGGCAGGGCGCGGCGAACTCATGTGCGGCAGTCTAGGGGCGCCGGGGGTCCGCTCCGGCCGCCCTAGACTGACCGCAGCCTGCAGCACCCGGATGCCGGCCGACGGGAGGAGAACCGCGCATGGACGCCACGCCCAGCGACCGGATCGACGAGCTGATCGAGCAGCATCCCGACTGGCGGGGCGAGACGCTCGCGCGGATGCGTCGTCTCATCCTCGACGTCGATCCCGGCATCGTCGAGGAGTGGAAGTGGATGGGCGCCCCCGTCTGGGAACTCGACGGCATCCTCGTGGTCGGCAACATCTTCAAGAAGAAGGTCAAGCTCGGGTTCATGTACGGCGCGTCCCTGGACGATCCGGCCGGTCTCTTCAACGGCGAGCTCGGTGGCAACCAGCGGCGGTCGGTGGAACTGGCCGAGGGTGAGACCGTCGACGACGCCGCGTTCCAGGATCTGGTCCGCGCCGCCATCGCCCGGAACCGGGCCAAGCGGGGCACCGCAGCCTGACGACGGTCGAGCAAATTCGCTGAGTGCATACTCATCATCAGGCCAATTCATTGGACAGATGTGTGCCCTGTCACGTGAACTGAAGCGACGGCGTCCGGTCCTCGGGCGCCGACCCGCTGTCTGTGCCCGGGACCGTTCCCGCGAGGCACGCCGATGTTCCCGTGAGGTCACCCATGACTGTCGACTCGCCCGTCTCCGCCGGCATCCCATCGTCCCCCGACGTCGATCTGTTCTCCGACGAGATCCTGACCGATCCCTACCCGACGTTCGCGCGGCTGCGCGAGCAGGCCGCCGTCGTGCACATCGAGGCGAACGACCTGTGGGCGCTCAGCCGCTACGACGGCATCCGGGACGCCCTGGCCAACCCGGAGGTCTTCTCCTCCAACAAGATCGCCTTCAACGACCAGATGAACGAGGCGCTGCAGGGCACGACGCTCACCACGGACCCGCCGGCGCACGCCTCGATGCGTGCCGTGCTCTCGGAGAACCTGTCGCCGCGCTCGCTGCGCAAGGTCAAGGGAGAGATCGACGCCAAGGCCGACGCGATGGTCGCCGACCTGGTCGAGCGCGGGCAGTTCGACGCGATCGACGACCTGGCCCGGGCCCTGCCGCTGCAGGTGGTCGCCGACCTGATCGGCGTCACCGGCCGGCCGCGGCGAGATCGCCCCCGAGGCCTGCGGCATGATCATCCACCAGTACGTGGCCGCCGGCATGGACACCACCATCGCCTCGATCGGCAACGTCATCGCCCTGCTCGCCTCCCACCCGGACCAGTACGAGCTGATCCGGCGCGACCCGTCGCTCATCCCCGCCGCCTACAACGAGGCGCTGCGCCTCGAGCCGCCCGTCAACACCTGGGGCCGGCTGGTGAAGGAGGACGTGGAGATCGAGGGCACGGTGATCCCCGCCGGGGCCCGCGCCGCGATCCTCTTCGGGTCGGGCAACCGGGACGAGCGCCACTACGAGGACGCGGACACCTTCCGGGTCGAGCGCAACCCGGTCGATCACCTCAGCTTCGGCTACGGCATCCACGGCTGCGCCGGTCAGGGCCTGGCCCGGCTCGAGGCCCTGGCCGTGATCACCGCGCTCACGCGCCGGGTCCGCCGGTTCTCCGTGGGCCGGTCCGAGCGCGTCGTCAGCAACATGACGCGCAGCCTGGACAAACTGCCCGTCGTCGAGCTCGACGCCGCCTGACGTGACCTGGGCCGAGGCCCGCAACGCACGAGAGACGGAACGAGGAGTGGATGTGGCCGCAGGGATGACCTGGGGGATCAAGGACAGCCTGATCGCCTACATCGAGGGACCGGCCGAGGGCGAGGTTGAGGTCACCACCCCGGCGGTCCGCACGGATGCCGGGTTCTTCTTTCCCCGGGCGGATCAGCCGGGTGAGACGGCCGACGCGGCGGGTACGCCGCACACGGCCGGCGCCGCGGCCTTCGCCTTCGCCGGATCGGTGCGACTGACCGGGCACTGGGGTGCGCTCGACGTCCTGCTCGCCGACCCCCGGATCACCCTGACCGGGAGCACCGGCACCCTGGCCGTGCGGGATCGGGGGCATCGCGACCCCACGGCCACCCTCGTCATCGCCGACCTCACGCTCGTCCCCGCGAGAGCATCGAGTCAGGCGTCCGACGACGAGGAGGGCGACGCGGCGGGGGATGCGCCGAACGACGGGACACGTGACGCCCCCGGTGGTGCGGACGCCGACGCCGACACGGGCGCCGACGCGGAGTCGTGGCTGCTGACGGCGACGTTGACTCCGCACGGTCGGTTCCTGCTCGGCGCGCAGTACCGCGTCGGTGAGGACCTGTCCCCGCTGCGAGTCGTCCTCCCGTCGCGCTCTTGACACGGCACCCGCGTGGCCTGCGCGCGTCGTGGTGATGGCAACGCGGATCGGCGCTCAGGCCGGGGCGACGAGGCTGTGCAGCCGCGCCAGCACGGCTTCCTGCAGGTCGGCGAACGAGCGCGTCTCGCCGGCCTCGATCCATGCGGCGAAAGTCGTGCGGAAGACCGTCACCGCACTCTCTGCGGCGAGCGCGGAGGTCGTCCCGTCCAGCCCGTGGTCCCGCAGCGCGGCGGTGAGGGTGAGCGCCAGCGCCGAGAGCTTGAGCAGTTCCCGCTCCTGCAGGCTCGGGTGTCCGGCGATCACGGCCTGCCGGATCCGGGACCACGCGCGCCGCTCGTCGGGGAAGAAGGCCGCCGCTCCGGAGAGGGTGGCGCGCACGAGAGCCATCGGGTCCGACGAGGCCGCGGTGTCGAGGCCGGAGAGGAACGCCTGCTCGAACAGGTCCTGCCCGTTGAAGAGCACCTCCCGCTTGTCCGCGAAATGGCGGAAGAAGGTGCGCTCGGTCAGACCGGCGGCGGCCGCGATCTCGGCGACGGTCGTCCGCTCGAACCCGTGGGCGGCGAAGAGGTCGAGCGCTGCCGCCTGCAGACGCTCGCGCGTACCGGTCTCCCATCGGGCCATGTCCTCATCCTACCGGGGGGATGACAGCGGCTGACATCAGCGCTACGGTGATGGCAGTGACTGTCATCAGAGGCGGTCGGAGCAGGGGAGTCACCATGCAGGTCTTCGTCACCGGGGCCAGTGGATGGATCGGATCGGCGAGCGTCGACGAGCTGCTCGCGGCGGGGCACGAGGTCACCGGCCTCGCCCGCAGCGATGCGTCGGCGTCGTCGCTGGAGAAGAAGGGAGTCCGGGTCCTGCGCGGCGACCTGGACGACCTCGACGCGCTGCGGCGCGGTGCCGAGGCCGCGGAGGGCGTCGTGCACCTGGCGAACAAGCACGACTGGGCGCACCCGAGGGAATCGGATCGCGCCGAGCGGGCCGCGGTGGAGACCCTGCTCGCCGCGCTCGACGGGTCGGACCGGCCGTTCGTCGTGGCCTCCGGGCTCGCGATGCTCGCGCAGGGCCGGCTGGGCACCGAGACGGATCCCTCGCCGGCCGTCGGGCCCGCGTCGCCCCGGGGCGGCACGGAGAACCTGGCGCTGGACCACGTCGAGCACGGGGTGCGCAGCATCGCCGCCCGCTTCGCGCCGACCGTGCACGGGACGGGCGATCACGGCTTCATCGCCCTGATCGTGGCGGCGGCACGGCGTCGCGGTGTCTCCGGCTATGTCGGGGAGGGCACGAACGCGTGGGCGGCCGTGCACCGGTCCGACGCCGCCCGGCTGGTCCGCCTCGGCCTCGAGCAGGCGCCCGCCGGCACGCGGCTGCATGCGGCGGCGGAGGAGGCGGTGAGCACGCGGGAGATCGCCGAGGCGATCGGCGCGATGCTCGACGTGCCGGTCGTCTCCGTCGCCCCCGAGGATGCCGTCGACCACTTCGGATTCATCGGCCGGTTCTTCGGACTCGACATGAGTGCCTCGAGCGAGCTGACCCGGGAGCGCTTCGACTGGACGCCGACGGGCCCGACCCTGCTCGAGGACATCGCCGCCGGCGCCTACGCGCACGCCGGCCTCGACGCCTGACCGGCACCCACACGCCAGCTCGTCGATAGATGTCCCATCCACCGTCCTTTCCGAGGCGAATGCAGCATCTATCGGCGAGCTGGCGAGGGTGGGCTGCCGCGGTCAGCTGCCGGCGAACCAGGTGGTGGCTGCGACCACGATGGCGGCGGTGCCGGTCGACAGGGTCGGTTCCATCACCGGGGCGAACTGGGGGGAGTGGTTGGCGGGGATGTCCTGGTTGACCGTCCCCTTCTTCTCCGCCGCCGCGTACGTCTGCGGATCGATACCGCCGATGCCCCAGTAGCTGTAGGGCACACCCAGGGCCCGCGGGATGTCGCTGAAGTCCTCGCTCGCCGACTGCCGGCCCTGGTCGTCCACGGCGTCGCCGAAGTGCGCGGTGAACGCCGCGGTCAGCCGCGCCGTCGTGTCCTCGTCGTTCTCGGTCAGCGGGTAGTGGTCGAACATCTCGATGTCCGGGTCCTCCGGCGCGTCCGACGCCTGCGACTCGGCGACCGCGATGCGCGTGATGGCGCCCAGCACGTGCTCCCGGACGGCCGTGTCGAAGGTGCGCACGTTGAGCTCGAGCACGGCCCGGTCGGCGATGATGTTGCTCTTCGTCCCGCCGCTGATCCGGCCGATGGTGACGACCGCGAAGTCGCCCGGGGCCACTTCGCGGGCGACGACGGTCTGCAGGCGCATCACGATCGAGGACGCGAGGACCACGGGGTCGACGGAGAGCTGCGGCATCGAGCCGTGCGCGCCGCGGCCGTGCACGGTGATCCGGATGCTGTCCGCGCTGGAGAGGAACGGTCCGGCGTGGGGGCTGACGACGCCGGAGGTGAAGGCGAGCACGTGCTGCGCGAAGGCGACGTCCGGGTGGGGGATGGTGTCGGCCAGCTTGTCGTCGACCATCTCCTTCGCCCCCGTCGCGTCCTCCTCGGCCGGCTGGAAGAGCGCGACGAAGGTGCCGCTCCAGGCGTCCTTCGACTCGGCGAGCAGCCGGGAGGCACCGAGCAGGCAGGCGACGTGGACGTCGTGGCCGCAGGCGTGCGCCACGGGTACCTCGTTGCCGTCCGCGTCCTTCGCGGTCACGGTGCTGGCGTAGTCCAGCCCGGTGTCCTCCTTCACCGGCAGGGCGTCCATGTCGGCGCGCATCAGCACGACCGGGCCGTCGCCGTTGGCGAGGACGCCGACGACGCCGGTGGTCCCGATCTTCTCGGTCACCGCGTAGCCCAGACCGGTGAGTTCCTTCGCCACCCGCGCGGCGGTCTCGACCTCCTGGTTGCTCAGCTCGGGGTGCTGGTGGAAGGACCGGTAGAGACCGTGCTGCCAGTCGGTGATCCCGTCCTGGCCGCGCAGGATCCGCTGGGCGGCTCCGTCGTCAGGCGTCGCGTTCTCGGTCGTGCTCATCGCCGTGCTCCCTCACTGGTCGTGCCGGTCGTGCTCACGGTGGTTCCGGTCCTGCTCCCGCTGGACGACCTCCTCCCGCGTTGCGGCGTCGTCCCGGTCGTTCCGGTCGTCCGGGTCCCGGGAGACGACGGCGGTGGCCCCGCCGTCGTGGTGGAGGTGATGGACCGCGTCCGTGCCGACGCCCCACCAGTGGCTCAGCCAGCGCGACGCCTGCCGCGCCGGACGAGGCGCATGGACCTCGTGGGGCAGCTCCCAGTCGAAGTGGCGCGCGAGGAGGGAGAAGGTGGCGGCGACGACGATCGCGGCGATCGAGTCCGCCGTGGAGTGACCCAGCAGCCACAGGACGACGGTGATCGAACTGGCGACGAGGGCGCTGGTGGCGCTGAGGGTCCTGCCGCCGAAGATGCTCGGCGTCTTCTGCAGCATGACGTCGCGCACGGTGCTGCCGCCGACGGCGGTCAGGGCGCCCATCAGCACGGCCGGGAGCCAGCTCAGTCCGAGTTCGAGGGTCTTCTGGGCGCCGACGTTGGCCCAGCAGCCGAGCGAGAGGGCGTCCAGCAGGGTCAGGGACCAGCGCGCCGGGCGGCTGCGGAACGGGATGACGAAGGCGACGCCCGCCCCGATCAGGGCCATCACGAGGTAGAGCGGATCGGCGACCGCCGCGACCGGGCCCGCCTGCAGGAGCGCGTCACGGATCATGCCGCCGCCGAGTCCCGAGAGGATGGCGAGCACGATGAAGCCGACGATGTCGAGGCGCGCCGTGCGGGCCGCGATCCCGCCGAGGACGGCGTTGGCGAGCACGCCCGTCAGGTCGATGACGCGGACCGCCTGGTCGACCGTCTGGGCGTCGGGGGGAGTCACGGCGTACACGCTGACCTCACCCGGTTCACCCCAGCCACCGTCGTCGCGATGACAAGGGCAGAGGTCCCGGGCGACACCGCACAGGCACGATCATCAGTATGCTGGCGATGATCGGCGCCGCCGGTGCCGACGACGTGCTCCCGGGAGGCCCCGTGTCCGCTCCACTGACCGTTCTCGCGCTGGTCTGTTCGCTGAAACCGTCACCGGCGCGCTCCAGCGCCGAGCTGATGGCGCGGCAGGTGCTCGACGAGCTCGCCACCCACGGTGTCACCGGTGACGTCGTGCGGGTGGTGGACCACGACGTCAAACCGGGCGTCGAGCTGGACATGGGCGAGGGTGACGCGTGGCCCGGCATCCGGGAGCGGCTCATCGCGGCCGACATCGTGCTCATCGCCACCCCGACGTGGATGGGGCAGCAGAGCAGCGTGTGCCAGCGTGTGCTCGAACGGCTCGACGCGGAGCTGTCCGAGACGGACGACGCCGGCCGCCTGCAGACCTTCGGCAAGGTCGGCATCGCCGCGGTCGTCGGGAACGAGGACGGCGCCCACCACATCAGCGCCGTCCTCTTCCAGGGGATGAACGACGTGGGCTTCACGATCCCCGCGCAGGGCGTCACCTACTGGAACGGTGAGGCGATGCACGCGACGGACTACCAGGATCTGGACGAGACACCCGAGGCGACCGCCTCGACCACGGCCACGATGGCCGCGAACGCCGCGCACCTGGCCCGGCTGCTCGCGGCGGAGAACTACCCGGCCTCCTCCTGAGACGGCCGGCGTGGACCGGGCACGGCCGTGGGTCGAGAGCGTCCATCCCCCCAGGAGACGCCCTCGACCCACGGCAATGAGTCGAGGATGACGTGGCGAGGGCGTGGCCGCCAGCGGGCTGCAGGAAGCTGCAGGCGGCGGCGTGGCGCCGCCGCAGAAAGCGGGCGACGTGGGGCTCAGGCCCCGTGCGGCTCCTGCGCCATGGCGAAGGCGTAACCGGCAGCGAACCGTGAGCGGACGCCGAGCGCGGCCATGGCCGCGCCGATGTCGGTCCGCACCGTCCGCACCGAGAGGCCGAGCAGCCGCCCGATCCGTTCGTCCGTGGCGTCCAGGCGCAGCAGCTCGAGGATCTGCACCTGCCGGTCGGTCAGGCGAGGCGGGTGAGCCGCGCCGCGGCACGGGACGGCGGTCGCCATCAGTGCCCGCCAGTAGGACCACGCCGCGCTCACGGCGCGGTCGTCCGTCAACTCGAGCAGCGAGCCCATTCCGGCCTCGGTGGGGCCCTGCAGCAGCACGGACCGGCGGTCGACGATCTTGATCTGCACCGGCGCGTACGCGTAGAAGTAGGCGCCCGGGGGCTCGGCCTCGAGGAGCCGGCGAGCGGCCTGCTCGGTGCTCTCGTGGTCGAACACGCTGATCATCGTCAGGCCGGCGGCGCAGCGACGCCGGTTGTTGGGCAGGCTGCGCATCAACTGCTCGGCCGTCGCCGCGGAGCGGGTCGAGAGCAGATGACGCCAGGTCGCCGACGCGGTGAGCGTCCACGACGAGAGGTCACCGCGGGCGACGAGGTGGACGCCCGGGCCCGTCTCGGCACCATCCAGCGTGGCGAGGGCGCGGTGCCGGCTCTCCTGGACGCCGAGGGCGGCATCGAGCACCCGCTGGCGTGCGATGTTGCTCAGGTGCGCGGGACCGCTCATGGCAGCCATGCTGCCTCCTTTCCGCGCACGCCCCAAACAGCACCGCGGGCGCGGCGCGGATCGGTGCCGTCAGCGCGCGACGGCGGCCACCAGCGCCTCGGCCAGGTCGTCCGGGCGCGTCAGCTGCGGCCAGTGCCCGGTCGGCAGGTCGACGAGGTCGACGTCCCGGATGTGCGCCAGCTCGGCCACGAACGGGTTGCCCGCCGCGATCCACGCCCGCATCTGGTCGCCGGTGAACTCGCACGCGATCACCGTGACCGGGACGTCGAAGCGCCGTTCGTCGTGCAGGTGCTGGGGGTCGCTGGTCACCCGGGCCGGTTCGGGCACGGCGCGCGCTCGGAAGGCGGCGCGGAGCTCGTCGGTCAGGTCGGTGAGGTCCGCGTCCTCGAAGAACTCCCAGGGCGGCAGGGGAGCGTCGGGGCCGTCGGTCGGGATCTCGTCGTTGATCACCCCGCCCTCGCCGAGCGGGCCGCTGTCCACGTACACGCTGCGCGCTACCCGGTCCGGCCGCGCGTCGGTCGCGGCGTGGATGATCGCGCCGCCGCCGGAGTGGCCCACGAGCACGACGGGGCCGTCGAGCTCGTCGATGCGGGCGACGACGGCGTCGACGTGGTCGCGCAGACCGATGCCGGAGCGGTCGGCGTCGGCCGACTCCTTGCCGGGCAGGGTCAAGGGGTGCACGCGGTGGCCGGCGGCCTCGAGCGGGCCGAGAACCGGCGCCCAGGAGTCGCCGTCGAGCCAGAATCCGGGAACGAGGATGATGTCCATGCCGCGACCCTAGGCGCTGCTGCGGACAGAACCCGTCCTCGGGCGGTGATCCGCATCTGCTCCGACGGAGGAACGGCCCCGTCCCGTCGCGGTGACGGGGCGGGGCCGCTCTCGACCAGCGGGGCTGACGGTGGTCAGTCGGCGGAGTCGGACGCCTCCGGGGATCCGGACGCGTCGTCCGCGGTGGTCTCGTCGTCGGCGCTGGTCCTGTCGTCTGCGACGACGCCGTCGGCGCCCTCGACGGAGGAGCCCGAGACGCCGTCCTCGGCGGAGACGTCCGCGGTGCTGTCGGTCCAGGCGTCGGCCGCGCCGTCCGGTCCCGGCCCGTCGGCCGTGGTCTCACCGGACGTCGGGTCGGAGGACCCGGTCGCGTCGGTCGTCGCTGTCGCGTCCTCCGTGTCGCTGTCGGTGCTGCCGCTGACGTCGCCGTCACTCGTGGCCACGGTGCCGCCGGCCACCTCGTCCTCCGGCTGCGGGCTCCCGTAGCCTCCCGCGTCGGTCTCCTCGTTGATCGCCGGGTCGTTGGTCTCGCTCATGGCCACCCCTTCGTCGTTCGCGGAAGCGGCGGCGTGCCCGCCGCGTCCGGCACCGGTCGACGGTGCCGTGGTCGCCACGCTAGCGGGTGGGGGAGCAGCACGACAGGGCCGTTCACCAGTCGGCTGATCCTCCTGTCGCCGGAGCCCGCGAGCGCGCCCCGGTCGCCGGCCGCCCGTGACCCGGACAGGTCAGGCGACCAGGGAGAGGAACGTGGCCAGGGAGAAGCCGAGGACCGTGACGAGGCCGGCGGTGTTGCCCGCCTTCTCCTGCGCCTCGGGGATCAGTGAATCGACCAGCATCACGAGCAGGGCGCCGGCGGCGAACCCGTCGATGAAGCCGCGCAGCCCGCCCGTGGCGAGGTCGGCGATCAGGTAGCCGAGCACGGTGGACGCGAGGCAGACCACGGTCACGGCGATCCACAGGCCGGTCACGCGACGGCGGGAGGAGCCGGACGCGATCATGTCGCTGGAGGAGCCGATCGACTCGGGCAGGTTCGAGACGAAGATGGCCACGAGCAGCGACGCGCTCACGCCCGCGCCGCCGGCCAGTCCGATGCCGAGCACCAGCTGCTCGGGGATGCCGTCGAGCACCGCCCCGACCGCCAGCGAGGTGCCGCCCGCGTGCCGCCGGGAGTCCTGGGAGTGCCGGAAGCGGCGCCCGTGGTGACCGCCGACGGGCAGGCCCTGGCCCGAGACGAGCCGGTTGGCGAGGTAGTAGCTCAGCGCGCCTGCGGCCAGCCCGATGCCGACCGGCCAGGGACCGCCGCGCTGGATGCCCTCCTCCGCGAGCTCGAACGACACGCTCGCGATCAGGGCCCCGCCGCCGAAGGCGAGCACGCCGCCGACGAGCCGCTTCGGCCAGGTGTGGACGATGCCGAGGATCGCACCGATGAGCAGGGACGAGGCAGCGACGGTGCCCCAGAGGAGTGCGTCGAGCATCAGCGGTCCCTCGTCTCTCGTGCGCTCACGGCGCCGGCCAGGCGTGCACCGGGATGTTGTCGTGCATGTGCCCCTGGTACCGGCGCACCAGTTCGCGCATCGACTCGTCGCGGTCCATCCCGCCGGCCTGCAGGGCGGCAGCGGTGTCCAGCTGCCAGCGGGCGCCGTTCTGCCCGCTCTGGGCCCGCTCCCGCAGGATGCCCAGGTAGTGGGTCACGAGGTCAGGGTCGACGCCGAGCTGGTGCAGCCCGGTCTCGGCCATCGGCAGGAGCCGCCGGACGATCAGCTCGTCGACCGGCACGTCGCCCACCCCGGGCCAGTAGACCTGGGCGTCGAGGCCGTACTTGGCGCACTGCTCGAAGTTCTCGCGGGCGGTGGAGAACGCCATCCGCGACCACAGCGGCCGGTCGGAGTGGCGCATCACGTGCACGACGCCGTAGTAGAACGCGGCGTTGGCCACGATGTCGGCGACCGTCGGGCCGGCCGGCAGCAGCCGGTTCTCGACCCGCAGGTGCGCCTCCTCGCCGCCGGGATCGTAGATCGGGCGGTTCCACCGGTACACCGTGCCGTTGTGCAGCCGCAGCTCGTGCAGCCGCGGCGGCCGGCCCGGCTCGTCCGGCGGGAGGTTGCGGTCCTCCCGCAGCTCCGGCAGCAGGGCCGGGAACCAGCGCACGTTCTCCTCGAACAGGTCGAAGATCGAGGTGATCCACCGTTCGCCGAACCACACCCGCGGGCGCACGCCCTGGGCGCGCATCTCCGGCGGCCGGGAGTCGATCGCCTGGTGGAAGAGGACGACGCGGGTCTCGTGCCACAGCCGCCGGCCGAGGAAGTGGGGGGAGTTCGCGGCGAGCGCCACCTGCGGGCCGGCGAGGATCTGGGAGGCGTTCCAGGCCGACGCGAAGCCGGAGGGGGAGACCTGCACGTGCAGCTGCACGCTCGTGCACGCGGCCTCCGGGGAGACCGTCTCCGTGTACAGCTGCAGGTCGTCCTCGCCCTGGATGTCCAGCTGCACGTCCTCGCCGCGCGCCGCGAGGATCGAGAGGTTGAGCGCCTCGTAGCGCTTCTCCGGGCTCATCCAGTCCGGATCCTTCAGCAGCTGCTCGGTGATGGTGGGCAGGATCCCCACCATCACGATGCCGGCCTTCGCCTCCGCGGCCCGCTCCTCGGCGTGGTTGAGCCGGCGGCGCAGGCCCTGCTCCATGTCCGCCAGACCACGGCCGGCGATGCTCGTCACCGGGTAGTTCATCTCGATGTTGTAGGCGCCGATCTCGGTCTGGAAGGCCGGGTCGGCGATCCGGTCGAGCACGCTGGCGTTGCGCAGGCTCGGCCGGGAGGTGGCATCGACGAGGTTGAGCTCGACCTCGAGCCCGATCGACCCGGTGTCCTCGAACGTCGCCCCCGACAGATACCGGTCGAACGTCTCGAGGCTCTCCATCAGGCGACGCCGGTACCGGGTGCGCTGCTGCCGGCTGTAGGTCGCGGAGGAGACATCGTCACCCATGACATGAACCCAACCACAGGGGAGAACAGGTTGCCTAGTCGGGGCAGGGACGGGGGCGGCCGGCGGCCCGGGGCGGAGTCTCTCCGTCTTCGAGAGGACCGCGTAGGGTTGGGCCATGGAGCGCCTCAGCGATTCCCGGCCGGCCGAGCTCACGGGCAACGACCAGACCGGTCAGGACACATCCTCCGACCGCCAGCACCACGTGCTCGTCACCGGTGCCACCGGCTACATCGGCGGCCGCCTCGTGCCGCGGCTGCTGGCCGCCGGGCACCGGGTCCGCGTGCTCGTGCGCACGCCCGACAAACTGCTCGACGTGCCGTGGCACGACCAGGTGGAGATCGTCCAGGGCGACCTCTCCGAGCAGCGTGACACCGAGCGCGCCTGCGACGGCGTCGACTCCGTCTACTTCCTGGTCCACTCCATGTCCTCCGGCAAGGACTTCGAGCGCACCGAGTCCGCGATGGCCGGGATCATGGCCCGCTCGTGCGCGGCCGCCGGCGTCCAGCGGGTCATCTACCTGGGCGGGCTGCACCCGACCGACGTCGAGCTCTCCCCGCACATGCGCTCCCGGGCCGCCGTCGGCAAGGTCCTGCTCGACGGGCCGACGGACGCGATCGTCTTCCAGGCCGGGGTCATCATCGGCTCCGGCTCGGCGTCCTTCGAGATGGTCCGGCACCTGGCCGAGGAGCTGCCCGTGATGCCCGCGCCCTCCTGGGTGCGCAACAAGATCGAACCGATCGCCGTCCGCGACGTGCTGCACTACCTGCTGCACGCGCTCGACCTGCCCACGGGCCTGAACCGCACCTTCGACATCGGCTCGCGCGAGGTGTTCACGTACGCGGCGATGATGAACGGCTACGCGACGGCGTCCGGGCTGCCGCGGCGGCTGATCATCGCGCTGCCCCTGCCGGCGCCGCTGCTGGCCGGCTGGTGGGTGGGCATGGTGACGCCGATCCCCATGTCGATGGCGTTCCCGCTCGTCCAGTCCCTGCAGCACGACGCGGTCAGCGCCGAGCACGACATCGACGACTACATCCCGCCGCCCCCGGACGGGCTCACGAGCTACCGGCGCGCCGTCGAGCTCGCCCTCCTGCGGATGCGCGAGAACGAGGTGGAGACGACGTGGGCCGGGGCCAGCGCCTCCGCCCACGACGCCGATCCGCTGCCCTCGGACCCGGACTGGGCCGGCCACAAGGTGTACGTGGACGAGCGCACGCACCACTGCGACGCCGATCCGGAGTACGTCTGGCGGATCATCGAGGGCATCGGCGGGAAGAACGGGTGGTACTCGCTGCCGCTCGCCTGGGCCGTGCGCGGCTGGATGGACAAGTTCAGCGGCGGGGTCGGGCTCTCCCGCGGCCGCCGCGACCCGCAGACCCTGCACACCGGTGAGGCCGTGGACTGGTGGCGCGTCGAGCACATCGAGCGCGGCCGCCTGCTGCGGTTGCGCGCCGAGATGAAGGTGTCCGGCAAGGCGTGGCTCGAGCTCGAGGTGCGGCCCGACGCCGAGGAGTCCGGGGACTCCGCTGGCGCCGACCACGAGGGCGGCAGCACCTACCACCAGCGGGCGATCTTCTTCCCGAAGGGGCTGAGCGGACGGCTCTACTGGCTGGCCATCCTGCCCTTCCACGGCGTCATCTTCCCGTCCATGAGTCGCAACATCGGCGACGCCGCGGCCCGGCTGCAGCAGTCCGAGGCCGGTGCGCGACGGAGCGACGGCGGTGCGCCCACGGGCGCCGATACCGCCGCGAGCGCGCCGACCGGCGTCGCCTGAAGGCCGGGCCCCGCACGGGCGGGGCACCCGCGCCCCGCCCGCGAGGGCGGTGACCGGGCACGATGAGGAACCGTCGCGCCCGGAGTCGACCTGCGCCGGTGATACTTTTGACCTTGATCCAGGGTCAGGACGAACGGATGGAGCAGCAGCGATGAGTCACCAGGCCACCACTCGCACCGGGAATTCCCGATCTCTGGGGGGAATGACCACGGTCCTGTCCCGCCTCGTACCCAAGCAGCTGGCGGACGAGGTGAACCTCGCGCTGCTCGAGATGAAGAAGAAGGGCATCCAGGTCGGCATCGCCGCCGCGTTCTTCGTCGTCGGCCTGGTCTTCCTGGCCTTCCTCGTCATCATGCTGCTCATCGCCCTCGTCTCCGGTGTCGCGAACTGGTTCAACTGGGGGATCTGGCTGTCCGCTCTCGTGGTGGGTGCGGTGTTCCTCGTCATCCTGCTGATCGCGGCCCTCGTCGGCCTGTCGCGGCTGAAGAAGGCGATGCCGCTCAAGCCCGAGCAGGCGATCCGCGGGCTGAAGTACGACCTCGGGGTCCTCAAGGAGGGTCGCAGCTTCGACGAGCGCACCCTGGACGCGCGGAAGACGCCGGAGCAGCAGGCCGAGGACGAGCGGAAGAAGCAGGCCAAGGAGCAGGAGAAGGCCGCCAACCCGCCGGCATCCGAGTCGCAACTGAAGACCCGCACGGGTCAGCGCCGCGCGCACCTGGCCAACCTGCGCGACGACCTCGGCCGCAAGGTCGACGTCAAGAGCCAGTGGGAGGCCTTCAGCGGCCGCGCGGTGGCCCGCGCCGAGTCCTTCTCCGACGACGTCGCCACCCGCCTGCACGCCAGTTCCGGCTCGGTCAACGGTGCCGCCGGCCGCACGTCCGCGGCCAACCCGTCCGGCGCGCCGCGCACGGCGGGCGAGCCCGCCGAGACGCTGAAGGACCGCTGGGTCCCGCTGAGCGTCTTCGCCGTCTCGAGCGGCGCCTTCGCCGTCTTCGTCCGCAAGCTGACCAAGAAGTTCTGACCCGTCCACCCCGCGCCCGCCACGGAGCGTGCTGATCGTGCCGGAGGGCCCATGCGGCTGATCAACGCCGGGGCGCCCGCCCACGGGCGGGCGCGGGTGGTGGACCGGTTCTGGACGGTGCCGAACGTCATCACGCTCGTCCGGTTCCTGCTCGTCCCCGTCTTCTTCGTCCTGATGGTGCGCCAGCAGTTCGGCTGGGCACTCATCGTCCTCGCCGTGCTGGGCAGCACGGACTGGGTCGACGGATACGTCGCCCGCCGGCTCGGGCAGGTCTCCCGGATCGGGATGATCCTCGACCCGCTGGCGGACCGGCTGGCCCTGATCATCGTGGCCATCGCCTTCGTCGCCTCCGGCATCGCGCCGCTCTGGCTGATCGTGGCGATCCTCGTGCCCGACGCGGTGCTGCTCGTCGTCTCGCTCGCCCTGTTCCGCAACCACCCCGACCTGCCGGTCAGCCTGATGGGCAAGGCCCGCACGGCGATTCTGCTGGTCGGAGCACCGCTGCTGCTGCTGGGCCACCTGGCGGTCTTCCGGGGCACGCCGGTGACCACGGTGGCCCTCGTGTTGCTCGCCGTGGGGTGCCTGTGCCACGTCCTCGCCTCCGCGGGGTACCTGTGGTCCATGATCCGCAAGTTCCAGAGCCGACGGATCGTGGACCGTGCGGCCTGAATACTTCGTCGCCATCGCCTGCGCCCTCGCCTCCGCCGTCTGCCTCGCCTACGGCAGCCAGCGCCAGGGCAGTGCCGTGGCGGCACAGACCGGCGGCCTGTCCCTGCACGGCCGCGGCGCGCTGCGGCTGCTCGCCAACCCCCGGTGGGTCCTCGGCACGGTGCTGATGGGCCTCGGCATGGGACTGAACATCGCCGCCCTGGCCAACGCGCCGCTGATGATCGTGCAGCCGCTCGGTGCCATCGCCCTCGTGATCACCACCGTGGTCAACGCCCGGGAGCAGAACCTCAAGCTCAACCGGGTCACCGTCTTCTCGATCGGGTTGTGCATGTTCGGCAGCACCCTCTTCGTGCTGATGGCGCTGCTGATCACCAACCCGGCCCACGAGGGGACGACGGCGCAGGAACTGACGACCTGCCTGTTGCTCGCCGTCGTGCTGCTGATCTTCGGCTCGCTCGCCGTCGGGTTCCGCGGCCGGTTGAACGCCTTCATCTACATCGTCGGCGCCGGCATCCTGTTCGGCTTCGTCGCCGTGCTCTCCCGGTTGCTCTTCACCCACCTGTTCGGGACGGGCGGCGTCGACCTGCTGGCCGTGCCGATCTACATCTACATCGCCATCGTGGCGGCCGGTGGCCTCGGCATCTGGTTCGTCCAGAGCGCCTACTCGCACGGGCCGCCGGACCTGGTGATCGCGGGGCTGACGGTCATCGACCCCATGGTCGGCATCGCGATCGGCATCGCCATCCTGGGGGAGGCCCGCGCCAACCCGCCGGCCCTGGTCGTGATCGGGATGATCATCGCGGCGGTCTCCGCCGTCGTCGGCGTCGTCATGCTCTCCCGCTACCACCCCGACGTGATCAGCCGGAAGGCCGAGAAACGGCACGCGAAGAATGCCGCCGCGGAGCGACCCCGGAGCTGAGTCCGCGGCCGATGCGCCCGGCCGGGGCGCGTCCCGACGGCGAGAGCTCACACCCTCTGATACCGTCGCGGGGGATTGCGGGCCGGTGCCCGCGACCGTGACCGCGACACCCCCAGGAGCCCTTTCCCGTGACCTCAGCGCCCAGCGCCGGACCGCTCAAGATCCTCATCGCCGCGGACACGTATCCGCCGCACATGAACGGTGCGGCCCGGTTCTGCCAGCGGCTCGCCCACGGCATGCTCGCCCGCGGGCATGAGGTGCACGTCGCCGCCGCCCGTGACTCGTCCGGGGCGAGCTACCGCACGGTCGAGGACGGCGTCGTGGTCCACCGGTTGCGGTCCCACCAGCCGCCCACCCACCCCTACTTCCGGATCTGCCTGCCCTGGGAGATCAACCGCGAGGTGCGGCGCATCCTCGAGGAGGTGCGCCCGGACGTGGTGCACGTCCAGTGCCACTACATGATCGGCAAGGCGTTCGCCGACACCGCGGCGAAGATGGGCATCCGCCTGATCGCCACCAACCACTTCATGCCGGAGAACCTGGCGCCCTTTCTGCCGTTCCCGCAGTGGTTCCTCGACGTCGTGGCGAAGAACTCGTGGCGCGACATGGGCAAGGTGATGGGGCAGGCCGCCGTCGTGACGACGCCGACGCCGCTGGCCGCCGCCGCCATGCACCAGCACGCGTTCCTGCGGCAGGTGCTCCCGGTCTCCAACGGCATCGACGCCGCCAAGTACGAGCAGCTGGCGGGGGAGGAGCTGGAGGCTCCCGAGTACCCGACCGTGCTCTTCGTCGGCCGGCTGGCGCAGGAGAAGCACGTCGACGTCCTGATCGACGCGGTCGCGAAGCTGCCCGTCGAGCTGAACACGCACCTGGAGATCGTCGGCGACGGCGAGGTCCGGCCGGCGCTCGAGGCGAGGATCGCCGAACTCGGCGTGGGGGAGCGTGTGCGTTTCCTCGGGCGGGCGTCCGACGAGGAACTGCGCCGCGCCTACCTGCGGGCCACGGTGTTCTGCCAGCCCGGCACGGCGGAGCTGCAGTCGCTCGTGACCCTGGAGGCCATGAGCGCCTCCAAGCCCGTGGTGCTCGCCGACGCGATGGCCCTGCCGCACCTCGTGGACGACGGCCGGAACGGCTGGCTGTTCCGCCCGAACGACAGCACGGACCTGGCCGACAAGCTCCGTCGGGTCATCGAGCTCCCGGAGCAGGAGCGCCTGGCGCTGGGCAAGACCAGCCGCGAGATGGTCAACAAGCACGACCTCGGCGCCACCCTGGACATCTTCGAGGCGCTCTACCGGGGCGTCGACTACGCCGACCTGACCGTCTGAGGCGGTTCTACGATGGTCACGCCCGGCAACGGCCGGGCGTTCGAGGGGCCGTAGCTCAGCTGGTCAGAGCAGAGGACTCATAATCCTTTGGTCGTGGGTTCAAGCCCCACCGGCCCTACCCTCCACCCGGCTCCGGCCGCCGACCCGTCGGCGTCCGGAGCCGTTCTCCGTTTCCGGCTCTTCTTCCGTGTCACCGGGACAGCTGGCATAATCGACGTTAGTTACTGATCAGTAACTAAACGAGCGACGACCGGCTCGAACGCCTCGGTCGCCGCGAAGCTTCCGACTCGACCAAGGCAGGAACTCGATGGCTCACGACGTCGATCCGAACAACCTCCCCTACGCGGACGGGGACTTCCTCCACTTCGAGGAACTCCTCAGCGACCAGGAGCGGGTGCGGCTGAAGGAGGTGCGCGCGTTCCTCGACGCCGAGGTGCGTCCGATCGCCCGGGACGCCTGGAACGCCGCGGAGTTCCCGCGCGATCTCATTCCCAAGCTCGCCGAGCTGGACATCGTCTCGCCCGTGCGCCGCCTCGGCTACTCGCCGCTGCTCGCCGGGTTCATCCACGCGGAGTTCACGCGCGCCGACACCTCGATCGCCACCTTCATGGGCGTGCACGACGGTCTCTTCACCGGCTCGATCGAACTGCTCGCGTCCGAGGAGCAGCAGCGCGAGTGGCTGCCGGACATCTACGCCATGAAGAAGATCGGCGCCTTCGGCCTCACCGAGCCGCTCGGTGGATCCGACGTCGCCGGCGGCACGCGCACCACCGCGGAGCGGCAGGGAGACACCTGGGTGCTCAACGGCGAGAAGCGCTGGATCGGCAACGCGACCTTCAGCGACTGGGTGGTCATCTACGCCCGCGACGTGGCGGACAACAAGGTCAAGGCCTTCCTCGTCGACACCTCTCTCCCGGGGTACTCGGCCACGAAGATCGAGAACAAGATCTCGCTGCGCACCGTCCAGAACGCCGACATCACGCTCGACAACCTCGTGGTGCCCGACGAGTTCCACCTCGCCCACGGCAACAGCTTCCGCGACACCAACAAGGTGCTGCGCTCCACCCGCATCGGGGTGGCGTGGCAGGCCGTCGGGCAGCAGATGGCCGCGTTCGACGTCGCCCGCAAGCACGTCGTCGAGCGTCACCAGTTCGGCCAGCCGCTCGCCGCCAACCAGATGGTGCAGGATCAGCTGGCCACCATCCTCGGCAACGCCATGGCGTCGATGGGCATGCTGGTCCGCGTCGCCCAGCTCGAGGCGAACGACCAGGCCACCGAGGAGCACGCGGCCCTGGCCAAGACCTTCGCCTCCGCCCGCATGCGCGAGTCGGTCGCGATGGGCCGCAGTCTGCTCGGCGGCAACGGCATCGTCGTCGATTTCGAGATGGCGAAGATCTTCGCCGACGCCGAGGCGATCTACACCTACGAGGGCACGCAGGAGATCAACAAGCTGATCACCGGCCGCGCGGTCACGGGCATCTCCGCCTTCGTGTGACCGGCTGCCCGGATGGGCATCCTCGACTCCACGAGCGCCGTCGTGGATCGGCTCCGGCCGGTCCGCGGCGGCGCTCGGGCGTTCCCGGCCCGCCCGATCACCCCGCCGCTCATGACCGCGCGGCCGCGGGGGAGAACGGCAGCAGGATCGACGGCCGCCGGTCCAGGACGAGGCTGAGCGGGTCCACGTAGTCCTCGCCGAGCCGTACGCCCCAGTGCAGGCAGGACGCGGGGGAGCAGTGGGAGGCGCCGTGCGCGAGCCGCCCCACCACCTGGCCGGCCGCCACGTGGTCCCCGCGGTGCGCCGACGCGACCACCGGCTCGAGGCTGGTCCGCAGCCCGTCGGCGTGCGCGATGGTCAGCACCGGGCGGTCCACGACGACGCCGACGAAGACGACGATGCCCGCGGCAGGTGAGCGCACGGGCGCGCCGGGCGGCCCGGCCAGGTCCACCCCGCGGTGCCCGGCCGACCAGAGCTGTTCGGGCGCGTCGAACGGCCGGACCACCGGGGGTCGCGGCTGCAGCGGCCACTGCCAGCCCCGCGGAGCGGGCGTGGGCACGGCCGCGGCGGCGACCCTCGTCGCCGGCGCCGCGCTCACCGTCCGCGCCTCGGCCGGAGCAGCGGCGGGGGTCGCCGTCAGCATCGCCAGCACGACGGCGACCACCGTGGCGCGGTGCGGCGGCGGTCGATCGCGCGGCCCGGTGCGCGTCGCCACGATCTGCCGGAATCGGGTGCGTCGGGTTGAGGCCGGCCGCGGTGCCCCACACCGGGACGGCCATGACGGGGGTGCCTTCGAGATCGTCACGGGTCGAGGGTGCGCCCGGGACGGCCACGGGAGCCTCTGCCCCGGCGAGGATGGGGACAACGGCACCCCGGTCCCGACCTGGGGAGGGAGAAGCCGTCACCTCCGCCGGGTGGCCGGAGGCCCGGTCCGGAGCCCTCCCGGCCTGCGGTAGACTGGCACCAGCAGCCGAGTCTCCTCGGCTGACTACGCGTGTCCGCGCGCAGACGTCGACGATCGCCGGTGAACGGCGATCCAGACGGACGGTTCCTCCCCACGGTCCGGGTTCACCCCGGTCGGGAGGTCCACGGTGATCACCGTCCCGGACACCAGGAGCACCGCCCGCCGGGCGGCCCGGACGCCTGTCCGGGAGCGATCAACCGTCAACAGGCAGTGGTACAGGCTGGAGAGCCACCGCTGCCGGAAGGAGTGTCGACATGCCCGTCGTCACCATGCGCCAGCTGCTCGACAGCGGCGTCCACTTCGGTCACCAGACCCGCCGTTGGAACCCGAAGATGAAGCGCTTCATCTTCACGGAGCGCAACGGCATCTACATCATCGATCTGCAGCAGTCGCTGTCCTACATCGATCGCGCCTACGAGTTCGTCAAGGAGACCGTCGCCCACGGCGGCACCATCCTGTTCGTCGGCACGAAGAAGCAGGCCCAGGAGGCCATCTCCGAGCAGGCCACCCGCGTGGGTCAGCCCTACGTGAACCAGCGCTGGCTCGGCGGCATGCTGACCAACTTCCAGACGGTCTCCAAGCGGATCTCCCGCCTCAAGGAGCTCGAGGAGATCGACTTCGAGGACGTCGCCGCGTCCGGCCACACCAAGAAGGAGCTGCTGCTCCTCGGCCGCGAGAAGGACAAGCTCGACAAGACTCTCGGCGGTATCCGCGATCTCGCGAAGACCCCGTCGGCGATCTGGATCGTCGACACCAAGAAGGAGCACCTGGCGGTCGACGAGGCCAAGAAGCTGGGCATCCCGGTCGTCGCGATCCTCGACACCAACTGCGACCCCGACGAGGTCGACTTCCCGATCCCGGGCAACGACGACGCGATCCGCTCCGTCAACCTGCTGACCCGCGTGGTCGCCGACGCCGTCGCCGAGGGCCTGATCGCCCGCAACAACCGCGCGACCGGCAAGGACGGTGCCTCGAGCGCCGAGGAGCCCATGGCCGAGTGGGAGCGCGAGCTGCTCGAGGGTTCGCAGGCGCAGCAGTCGGAGACCACCTCCGAGGCGACCGCCGACGTCGAGGTCTCCGAGAACACCGTGACCGACCCGGCGGACGCCGCCGCGGCCGACACCGAGCCCGAGGCGACCGAGGCTCCGGCCGAGTCCACCGAGGCCGCCGCCGAGGCGACCGAGACCCCGGCCGAGTGATGTCCGCGGGCTGATGCCCGCGGCTTCCTCCACCGATCCACCGGCGCACTGCCGCCGGGACTGCGGACCGCACTTCACCAGGGCGGTCCGCAGTCACGACTGGGGCCGACACCCGAGCGGCCCGCACCGATCCGACAAGAGGAGATGTCATGGCGAACTACACCGCCGCCGATATCAAGGCACTGCGCGAGCGCACGGGCGCCGGCATGCTGGACGTGAAGAAGGCGCTGGACGAGGCCGACGGCGATGCCGCCAAGGCCATGGAGATCATCCGCGTCAAGGGCCTCAAGGGCGTCACCAAGCGTGAGGGCCGCTCGACCGCGGAGGGCCTGATCGCCGCCCGCGTCGAGGGCAACGTCGGCGTCATGGTCGAGGTCAACTGCGAGACCGACTTCGTGGCCAAGGCCGCCCCGTTCGTCGAGTTCGGCACCAAGGTCCTCGACGCGGCCATCGCGTCCGGCGCGACCGATCTGGACAGCCTGCTGGCCGCCCAGATCGACGGCAAGCCGGTGTCCGAGCAGGTCACCGAGGCCGGCGCCCTGCTGGGCGAGAAGGTCCAGGTCCGCCGCGTGGTCCGGGTCGAGGGTGCCACCGTCGACGCGTACCTGCACAAGACCTCCAAGGACCTCCCGGCGCAGGTCGGCGTCCTCGTGGCCGTCGCCGGCACCGGCGAGGCCGCGCAGACCGTCGCCCACGACGTCGCCGTCCACACCGCCGCGATGACCCCGACCTTCCTGAGCCGGGACGACGTTCCGGCCGAGACGGTCGAGAACGAGCGGCGCATCGCCGACGAGACGGCTCGCGCCGAGGGCAAGCCCGAGGCCGCGCTGACCAAGATCGTCGAGGGTCGCCTGACCGGCTACTTCAAGGAGGTCGTCCTCCTCGACCAGCCGTTCGCGAAGGACAGCAAGAAGACCGTTGGTAAGGTTCTCGAGGAGGCCGGCACCACGGCCGTGGGCTTCGCCCGCTTCCGCGTCGGCGCCTGAGCGCTCGGCCTCCCACCAGCAGCAGTACCCGGTCCGCCGCTGAGGCGGCGGACCGGGCCACGCATCGACGGGGGTGGTCACCTGGATCGGGTGACCACCCCCGTCGTCGCGTCCACCTGTGAACCCGGAAGGCAGGCGCCCATGCAGACGCACAATCCCGACCTCGCGCACGAGCCAGGACCGCACCGTCGACGGGTGCTGCTCAAGCTCTCCGGCGAGGTGTTCGGCGGCGGCAGGCTCGGCGTCGACCCGTCCACCGTGCGGGGCATCGCCGATCAGATCGCCCAGACCCAGGGCGAGGTCGAGGTGGCCATCGTCGTCGGCGGGGGCAACTTCTTCCGTGGGGCCGAGCTCTCCCAGGAGGGCATGGACCGGTCCCGCGCCGACTACATGGGCATGCTCGGCACCGTCATGAACTGCCTGGCACTGCAGGACTTCCTCGAGCAGGCCGGCGTCGAGACCCGCGTGCAGTCGGCCATCACGATGGGCCAGGTCGCGGAGGCGTACATCCCGCGCCGCGCCATCCGTCACCTCGAGAAGAACCGCGTCGTGATCTTCGGCGCCGGCGCGGGTCTGCCCTACTTCTCGACCGACACCGTCGCCGTCCAGCGCGCGCTCGAGGTGCACGCCGACGTCGTGCTCGCCGCCAAGAACGGGGTGGACGGCGTCTACACCGCCGACCCCCGCAAGGACCCCAGCGCCACCAAGCTGGACCGCCTCACCTACGACGAGGCCCTCCGCCGCGACATCCGGGTGATGGACCAGACCGCGTTCAGCCTCTGCAAGGACAACGGCATGCCCATGCTGGTGTTCGGCATGCAGGGCGCCGGCAACGTCACCCGCGCGATCCTCGGCGAGGAGATCGGCACCATCATCACCGCCTGAGACGGGCGGGGCGACCGGACCCGGCGGGGTCCGCACGCTGGATAGGATGACGAACGAGACCATGAGACCTACGACGCCAAGGAGACGCGCGTGATCGACGACACTCTGCTCGAAGCCGAGGACAAGATGGACAAGGCCGTCGACGTGGCCAAGGAGGACTTCGCCGCCGTCCGCACCGGCCGGGCCAACCCCTCGCTGTTCGCGAAGCTGACCGTCGACTACTACGGGGCGCCGACGCCGCTGCAGCAGCTCGCCTCCTTCCAGAACCCCGAGGCGCGCACTCTGCTGATCACGCCCTACGACAAGAGCTCCCTCAACGACATCGAGAAGGCGCTGCGGTCCTCGGACCTGGGGGCGAACCCGGCCAACGACGGCAACGTCATCCGGATCGTCATGCCCGAGCTGACCGAGGAGCGCCGCCGGGACTACATCAAGCTGGTCCGGAACAAGGCGGAGGAGGCGAAGGTGTCCGTCCGCAACATCCGCCGCCGCGCCAAGGACGACCTGGACAAGCTGGTCAAGGACGGCGAGGTCGGCGAGGACGAGGGCACGCGCGCGGAGAAGGAACTCGACTCCGTCACCAAGCGGCACACCGACTCCATCGACGAGCTGCTCAAGCGCAAAGAGACCGAGCTGCTGGACGTCTGAATGAGCGACCTCCCGACGCCGGACGGGCCGGGGCACCCTCCGGCCGGCCCGGCGCCGCTCGGGTCGCCCGCTCCGGCCACCGCGATGCCGGCCCCTCCGGCGTCGGCTGCCTCCGGCCGGGGGCCCCGCCGCTTCAGCCTGCTGCCGCCGGTGCACGGCCGGGCCAACCGCACCGCGCGGAAGACCCCGTCGCGGGCCGGCCGCAACCTGCCCGCCGCGATCGGCGTCGGGCTGGCCCTGCTCGCGGCCCTGATCGTGGGGCTGCTCTTCTCACCCCTGCTGTTCACCGCCTTCGTGGCCGCGTTCGTCGTCGTCGGCGTGTTCGAGTTCGCGCGCGCGATGGCGTTCCGCCAGGTGCTCGTGCCCCGCGTCCCCCTGGCGATCGGAGCGGCCGCGCTGCCCTTCGCCGCCTACCTCGGCGGACCCGAGGTCCTCACCCTCGTGTACGTGGCCGCGTGCCTGCTCGCGGTGCTCTGGCGGGCGATCGACCCGCGCCCCGGTGCGCCGGCGGCTGCCCGGGCCGGCGTCCTCGCCCTCACCTGGATCCCCCTGATGGTCAGCTTCGCGCTGCTGCTGCTGCGCACCCACGACGGCGCCCTGAAACTGATCACGATGCTGCTGCTCGTGGTCGCGAACGACACCTTCGGCTACCTCGTCGGCGTGCTGTTCGGCCGGCACGCGATGGCACCCCGGGTCAGCCCCAAGAAGACCTGGGAGGGCTTCGGCGGGTCCATCGTCGGGGCGGCCGTGATCGGCCTGCTCTGCGCGACGCTGCTGCTCGGTCAACCCTGGTGGGTCGGCTCCATCATGGCCGTCGCGACCGTCGGTGCCGCTACCCTCGGCGATCTGGCAGAATCCATGGTCAAACGCGAAGTGGGGATCAAGGACATGGGCACCATCCTGCCGGGACACGGCGGTGTCATGGATCGGCTCGATTCCATCGTTCTCGCTTCGCCGGTGGCATTCTTGATGTTCGAACTGCTGATGCCGCAGTTGTGATCCGTCGGCGCCTCTGCCGGCCCGGGTCACGCCCTGCGGCCACCCCCGGGCGAGTCGTCCGGGTTCGGAAAGGACACGGCCGATGAGCGCCACGGGGGAGTCGGGCCCGGTCACGACCACGGCGGGATCACCGGCGTTGCCGGAGTCCGCCCCGGCCGAGGACGCGGATCGCGCGCCGTTCACTCTCGTGCCCCATCGCCGCCGCGGTTACCGCCCCGCCCAGGTGGATGCCTTCCTCGACCGCGTGCGGGAGGCCTGGCGCACCGACACCGCCGACGCGCCGCTCGGCAGCGGTCACGTGCGCGACGCCGTGTTCGACCTCGTGCGCGGCGGGTACGACCCGCAGGAGGTGGACGCGGAACTCGATCGGCTCGAGGACGCCTTCGCGCGGCGGGAGCGCGACGACGCCGTCGCGACCGGCCGCGCCGATCTGGACCAGGCCCTCGCCGTCGTCCGCGCCCGCCTCACGCGTGGCCCCGGCCAGCGGTTCCGGGCGCCCACCGGCCGCCGTCCGGGCTACCGCCAGCGCGACGTCGACGCCCTGTGCGAGCGCGTCGCCGAGCATCTCGACGGCTCCACGCGGCTGCGGCTCGAGGACGTCCGCGCCGCCCGCTTCTCCCCGCAGCGCGGATCCGACGCCTACGACTCCGGCCAGGTCGACCTCTTCCTCGACCGGGTGATCGACATCCTGCGCTCCCGCGGCTGACGGCGCTGCACCGTCCCCGGTCCGCACGCTGAACCTCGCCTGCCGGGCTCCCGCCGTCGCCGCGCCCCTCCGCGGGACACGCCGCAACGTGTCGGCAACCCCGAACGTCGGTGAGCCCGGTTAGCCTGTGCGCAGTGATGTGGATCACGTCCACCGGCGCTCGCCCGGTGATCCCGGTGATCCGCCTCGCTGTCTGGAGACGCTGTCCACCGGCCCGGCCGGGATGATGCTGTACGCCGGTCGGCCCGCCGATACCCGCTTCCGGGTGTCGGTTCGCCACCGAGCGCTCCTGCTCATCCGTCAAGGAGGACCCATGGGCAAACATCGATCCCACGACGACCCCGATCCGGGGCCGGACCAGCACCACCGTCCCGGCCAGCACGCCGCCGCCACCGCCGCGGACGACGACGGGGGCGCTGTCCCCACCGCCGCGGACCGTCCCGTCCACGGCGCCCGCGCGGGCGGTGACCCGGCCGGGACACCCGACATCGACTTCGAGGGCGTGCAGCGGGACGAGCGTTTCGTGACGCTGCGGCGCACGCACCGCAGCTTCGTGTTCCCGATGGCGGCCGTCTTCCTGGTCTGGTACTTCGCCTACGTGCTCCTGGCCGACTACGCGCACGAGTTCATGGCGACCCGGCTGGCCGGCAACATCACCGTGGGCCTCGTGCTCGGCCTCGCCCAGTTCGTGACCACGTTCGCCATCACCATGGGGTACGTGGCCTACGCGAACCGCCGGCTCGACCCGCAGGCGGCCGCGCTGCGCGACGAGCTGGAGGGTGAGGACTCGCCGTACCACCGCAGCCCGGCCACGGCCGGCGGGACCTTCGACGGCGACGTCGACGTCCTCGCCCGCGGGGACGCCACCGGCACCCGCGCCGGCTCGACCAGCCCGACCGTCACGCGTGAAGGAGACCCGACGTGAGCGCACCGCACATCCTGCCCAGCGTCGTCCCCGGTGTCGTCCCGATGGCGGCGACCGACCAGGTCGGCACCCCGTGGGTCAACATCCTGATCTTCGGCCTGTTCGTGGCCGTCACGCTGGTGATCGTCCTGCGCGCCAGCCGCAACAACCGCACGGCCGCGGACTACTACGCCGCCGGCCGCTCCTTCTCGGGGCCGCAGAACGGCACGGCCATCGCCGGGGACTACCTCTCGGCGGCGTCGTTCCTCGGCATCGTCGGAGCCATCGCCGTCAACGGCTACGACGGCTTCCTGTACTCGATCGGGTTCCTCGTCGCGTGGCTCGTGGCCCTGCTGCTGGTCGCCGAGCTGCTGCGCAACACCGGCAAGTTCACGATGGCGGACGTGCTCTCCTTCCGGCTGCGGCAGCGGCCGGTGCGGATCGCCGCCGCGATCACGACGCTCGCGGTGTGCTTCTTCTACCTGCTCGCGCAGATGGCCGGCGCCGGTGGCCTGGTGTCGCTGCTGCTCGGCATCCCCGACCGGCTCGGCCAGTCCGTGGTCATCGTCGTCGTCGGCGCCCTGATGATCCTCTACGTGCTGATCGGCGGGATGAAGGGCACCACCTGGGTGCAGATCATCAAGGCGTGCCTGCTGGTGGCCGGTGCGGCCGTCATGACCGTCTGGGTGCTCGCCATCCACGGCTTCAACCTGTCCGAGCTGCTCGGCCACGCCGTGGCGACCGCGGGCGGCAACGAGGCGCTGCTGAACCCGGGGCTGCAGTACGGCAAGACGCCGACGTCCCGGCTGGACTTCGTCTCCCTCGCCCTGGCACTCGTGCTCGGCACCGCGGCCCTGCCGCACGTGCTGATGCGCTTCTACACCGTGCCGACGGCCAAGGAGGCCCGCCGGTCGGTGGTCTGGGCGATCTGGCTGATCGGCATCTTCTACCTGTTCACCCTGGTGCTCGGGTACGGTGCCGGCGCGCTGATCGGCGCGGACCGGATCAAGGCGGCCCCGGGCGGCGTGAACTCCGCGGCGCCGCTGCTGGCGTTCGAGCTCGGCGGGTCGCTGCTCCTCGGTTTCATCTCGGCGGTCGCCTTCGCGACGATCCTCGCCGTGGTGGCCGGCCTGACCATCACGGCGGCCGCGTCCTTCGCCCACGACATCTACGCCAACGTGGTGCGCCGGGGCCAGGTCGACGCCGGTGGTGAGGTCAAGGTCGCGCGGCGGACGGTCGTGGTGATCGGCATCGTCTCGATCATCGGCGGCATCGGGGCCCAGGGGCAGAACGTCGCGTTCCTCGTGGCGCTCGCGTTCGCGGTGGCGGCGTCGGCCAACCTGCCGACGATCCTGTACTCCCTGTTCTGGTCGCGGTTCACGACGCGTGGCGCCGTCTGGAGCATGTACGGGGGGCTCGGCGCGGCGATCGTGCTGATCGCGTTCTCGCCGGTGGTCTCCGGCTCGGCCACCGCGATGATCCCGGGCGCCAACTTCGCGATCTTCCCCCTCTCCAACCCGGGCCTGGTCTCGATCCCGCTGGCGTTCCTGCTCGGCTGGATCGGCTCCGTCACCGACAAGGCGGGGGAGAACCGGCGCAAGCAGGCCGAGATGGAGGTGCGCTCCCTGACCGGGGTGGGTGCCGAGAAGGCCGCCGAGCACTGACGCGCCCGTTCCGCCCGTTCCGCTCGTGACGCGGCGGGGACCGTGCCCTCACCCGGGGGTCCGGTCCCCGCCGCGTTCCAGTCCCTGCTCGATCAGCGGGAGCACGCGGTGGGCGATGATCTCGTGCATCGAGATCGACGTGTCGATCCGCATCACCCCCGGGCAGGCGAGCATCGCCCCGTGAATGCGGAACAGGTCCTCGGCGTCGACGCCGACGACGCGGACCAGCAGATCTGCCCCGCCGGTCGTGCCGTGGGCCTCCACGATCTCAGGGATCCGGCCGAACGCCTCCGCGATCGCATCCAGCTCCGGCTGCTGCACCTGTACCGCCATGAACGCCGTGAGCGGGTAGCCCAGCGCGGCCGGGGCCACCTGGTGAGCGAAGGGCAGGAATGCGCCGCCCTCCTCCAGCCGCCCCAGCCGGGACTGCACCGTGTTCCGGGACAACCTCAGCCGGGTGGAGATCGCGACCGCCGTGCGGCGCGGGTGGACGACCATGTCCCGCAGGATCCGCAGGTCGGTTGAATCGGCAAGCATCATGCTGGCGAACCTAGTCACTGTGCACAAGAATGCCAAGCCACGTGCGCCGCTGTTGGGCGACATGCTCAACGTCGAGCGCCTCCGTTGCGCTGTGTGGCTGGTGTGAGTAAGTTCACAGACAGGCGGCCGACGGAGCCCGCCCGGGTGATGACGCCACCGCGTCGACCCCGACCCTTGATGCGAAAGCAGCGTGTCAGCCGTGTCCGTGAACAGCCTGATCCTCGATGCCCTCAACCAGGGCGGCCAGCTCGTCGACGACCTCGTCCAGCTGATCAGCCCCACCGGTGAACGCCGGGTCAACCCCGTCTTCGACGCGCTCGTCGAGGACGTCGACGCCGACGCGCTGGCCGCGTTCTACATCGACATGAGCGTCATCCGACGCATCGACACCGAGGCGACCGCCCTGCAGCGGCAGGGCGAACTCGGCCTGTGGCCGCCGTTGACCGGCCAGGAGGCCGCCCAGATCGGCTCCGGGCGTGCGCTGAACCGCACGGACATGATCTTCCCCAGCTACCGCGAGCACGGGGTCGCCTACTGCCGCGGTGTCGACCCGGTGGACATCCTCAGCCTGTGGCGCGGCGCCGCCTCCTGTGGCTGGGACCCGACGGTCACCCGGATGGCCACCCCGCAGATCATCATCGGCGCCCAGACGCTGCACGCCACCGGGTACGCGATGGGCATCAAGGCCGAGGGGTCCGACGACGCCGCCATCGTCTACTTCGGGGACGGAGCGACCAGCCAGGGCGACGTCAACGAGGCGATGGTCTTCGCGGCCAGCTTCGGGGCGCCCGTCGTCTTCTTCTGCCAGAACAACCAGTGGGCGATCTCCGAGCCGGTGGGGCTTCAGGCGCAGGGTCACATCGCCGACCGCGCCCCCGGTTTCGGCATCCCGTCGGTGCGGGTGGACGGCAACGACGTCCTGGCCGTGACCGCGGTGACCCGTCGGGCGCTCGCCCGGGCCCGGGCGGGGCAGGGACCCTCCTACATCGAAGCGGTCACCTACCGGATGGGCCCGCACACCACGGCCGACGACCCCACGCGCTACGAGGACCGGGGCCTGCGCGCCGAGTGGGAACAGCGGGATCCGCTCGCCCGGGTCCGGGCCCTGCTCGCGGCCGAGGGGTACGACGTCGACGCGCTCGACGCCGCCGCGACCCGCGCCGCGGACGAGGCGGCATCCGGGCTGCGCTCCGGCATCACGTCGATGGCGGACCCAACGCCGGAGAGCCTCTTCGAGCACGTCCTGTCCAGCCCGGACGCCTGGCTCGAGGACCAGCGCGACCGCTACCTGCTCTACCTGGACTCGCTGGACGACGCCGGCTCGGGTGACGACGCCGGTGCCGGGCACGGCGGGGCGACGCACGGCGCATCGACGGGGGCACGGGCATGAGCACCATGACCATGGCGGGGGCACTGAACGCTGCCCTCGCCGCCGAGCTGGACCGGGACGCGAAGACCGTCCTGATGGGGGAGGACATCGGCGCGCTCGGCGGTGTCTTCCGGATCACCGACGGGCTGCAGGCTCGTTTCGGCAAGCACCGCGTGATGGACACCCCGCTCGCGGAGTCCGGCATCGTCGGCACCGCGATCGGGCTCGCGATGCGTGGCTTTCGTCCCGTGGTCGAGATCCAGTTCGACGGGTTCGTCTATCCCGCGTTCGACCAGATCGTCTCCAACCTGGCCAAGCTGCACTACCGCACCCGCGGTGCCGTCAGCCTGCCGGTGACCATCCGCATCCCGTTCGGCGGCGGCATCGGCTCCCCGGAACACCACTCGGAGTCCCCCGAGGCCTACTTCGCCCACACGGCGGGACTCCGGGTGGTCAGCGCGTCCACCCCGCAGGAGGCGTACAGCACCCTGCGTGCCGCGATCGCCTCGGACGACCCGGTCGTCTTCCTCGAGCCCAAGCGCCGCTATTGGGGCAAGGGCGAGGTCGACGACACGCGGCAGCTCGACCTGACCCGGGCCGCGGTCGTGCGACCCGGGACCGATGCCACCGTGATCGCCTACGGTCCGCTCGTCGCCACCGCGCTGGACGCGGCCACGGCGGCCGAGGACGAGGGCATCGACCTCGAGGTCGTCGACCTGCGCTCGCTCTACCCCCTCGACCTGGCGACCCTGGAGGCGTCGGTGCGGAAGACGGGCCGGCTGCTCGTCACCCATGAGGCCGGCGAGTTCGGCGGCCTCGGCGCGGAGATCGTCGCGATCCTCACCACCCGCTGCTTCTACTCGCTGCAGGCGCCGCCCGAACGGGTCACCGGGTTCGACATCCCGTACCCGCCGGCCCGGCTCGAGGACCACCACCTGCCCGACCTGGACCGCATCCTCGACGCCGTCGACCGGCTCGTCGGCCGCGACAACTCCCAGACCGGGTCCCGTTTCGACGCGCTCGCCGGCTCGTCGACCTCCTCCCTGATCGGAGCTGCCTCGTGATCCGTGAATTCGCGCTGCCGGACCTCGGCGAGGGCCTGACCGAGTCCGAGATCGTCAGCTGGAAGGTCGCCGAGGGGCAGAGCGTGAGCCTGAACCAGGTGATCGCTGAGGTCGAGACCGCGAAGGCCGTCGTCCAGCTGCCCAGCCCGTGGGACGGCGTCGTCGAGCGCCTGCTGCAGGCCGAGGGCGCGACCGTCGACGTCGGCACCCCGATCCTCGCCATCGACGTGCCCACCGCCGACGGCGCGGGCTCGGACGGTGCGGGGACCGGATCGGCGCGTCGCGAGCCGACCCTGGTCGGCTACGGGGCTGCGCCCGCCGGGACCGGTCGGCCCGCCCGGCGCCGCCGCGGGAACGTCGCGCTCGCCGGGGTGGCGAACGGGTCGACCGGGGCACCCGATGACGAGCCCGGCCAGCCCGGCGTGCCGGACGTGCCGCGGGTGCCGCGCGATCCCGACCAGCCCGACACCGATCAGCCCGACACCGGGCAGCCCGATCCCGGCCGGCGGCCGGAGGAACCCGGCGTTCCGCTGCCCGGCCACACGCCGGACGCGCCGACGAGCCCGGAGACGCCGGACGAACCGCTGCGCCCGGGCGGGCCGGAGGTCCCGCCACTGCCCGGCCGGCCCGACGAGCCGCTCGCACCGAACGGCCCGGAGGTCCCGCCGCTGCCGGGAGGGCCCGAGATCCCCCCGCTGCCGGGCGCCCCCGACCTGCCGCGACCGGGGCAGGACGGTACTGCACTTGCCGGCCACGACGGCCACCGCGAACGGCGCCACAGCACCCCCATCGTCCGCAAGCTCGCGCGGGACCTCGGCGTCGACCTCGAGTCGCTGACCGGTACCGGCCGCGGCGGCCTGGTCACCCGGGACGACGTCACGACCGCCTCCCGCGCGGGGACGGCAACGCCCGTCGCCACCCCGTCCGCTCCTCCGGCGGCACCGGCCGCGCCATCGGCAGCCGCGCCGGTCTCCGTGTCGGGCGCATTGTCGCCCGTCGGTGGAATCGGCATTCGCGAGGCCGGGGCGCGTGAGACCCGCGAACCCATCCGCGGCGTGCGCAAGCACACCGCGGCCGCGATGGTCACGAGTGCCTTCACCGCGCCGCACGTCACCGAGTTCCTCACGGTCGACGTGACGGAGAGCGTGGCCCTGCTGGCGTCGCTGCGCGCCGACCGGGCGTGGGCCGAGGACCGGCCGACGATGACGGCGCTGGTCAGCAAGGCCGTCCTGGTCGCCCTGCGGCGGCACCCCGAGCTCAACTCCCGCTGGGACGAGGCCGCGGGGGAGATCGTGCGGTTCGGCTACGTCAACCTCGGCATCGCCGCTGCGACGCCGCGCGGGCTCGTCGTGCCGAACATCAAGGACGCCGACGGCCTGGACCTGCGGACCCTCACCGGTGCGCTGCGCGACCTCACGAGCGCCGCGCGCGACGGCCGGACGACGCCCGCGGCCCTGAGCGGGGGCACGTTCACCCTCTCCAACGTCGGCGTGTTCGGCGTGGACGCGGGTACGCCGATCCTCAACCCGGGAGAGGCGGGCATCCTCGCCACCGGGCAGGTCCGCCGCACGCCGTGGGAGTACCAGGGACAGATCGCCCTGCGCGACGTCATGACCCTGAGCCTGTCCTTCGACCACCGGCTCGTCGACGGGGAGGCCGGTTCCCGGTTCCTCGCCGACGTCGGCGCCGTCCTGCGCGCTCCCGGCGTCACGCTGACGCTGATCTGACCGGGCGCCCATGGACACCCTGACCAGCACCCTCGACGCCGCTCACCCGGCCGACCCGGTCCTCGCCCGGCGCACCGCCGCGCACGCCGAGCTCGCGGCGGAACTGCGCCGTCGGCTCGGGGCCGCGGCACTCGGGGGCTCCGCGGCCGCCCGGAAGCGGCACCGGGACCGCGGCAAGCTGCTGCCCCGGGAACGGGTCGAGCAGCTGCTCGACGAGGGCAGCCCCTTCCTCGAGCTCTCGCCGCTGGCCGCGACCGGGATGTACGACGACGCGTGCCCCGGCGCCGGCCTGATCACCGGCATCGGGCTGGTCGCCGGGCGGCCGGTGATGGTCGTGTGCAACGACGCGACCGTCAAGGGCGGCACCTACTACCCGATGACGGTGACCAAGCATCTGCGCGCCCAGCAGGTGGCGCTGGAGAACCGGCTGCCCTGCCTGTACCTCGTCGATTCCGGTGGCGCGTTCCTGCCGCTGCAGGACGAGGTGTTCCCCGACCGGGAGCACTTCGGCCGGATCTTCTACAACCAGGCCAACCTCTCCGCCGCGCGGATCCCGCAGCTCTCGGCCGTCCTCGGCTCCTGCACCGCGGGCGGTGCCTACGTGCCGGCGATGAGCGACGAGACCGTCATCGTCGCCGAGCAGGGCACCATCTTCCTCGGCGGGCCGCCACTGGTGAAGGCCGCGATCGGCGAGGACATCACCGCGGAGCAGCTCGGCGGCGGTCGCCTGCACACGAGCACGTCCGGGGTGGCGGACCACCTCGCCGACGACGACACCCACGCCCTGCAGATCCTGCGCGACATCGTCGCCACCCTGCCGGACCCGCCCTCCCCGGCGTGGACCGTGCGGGAACCGGTCGAACCCGCCGTCGACCCCGGGACCCTGACCGCCGTCGTCGCCGCGGACACGACCATGCCGTACGACGTGCGCGAGGTGATCGCCCGGCTGGTCGACGGCAGCGCGTTCAGCGAGTTCAAGCGCGACTACGGCTCCACCCTCGTCACCGGGTTCGCGCACCTGCACGGCCACCCGGTGGGCATCGTCGCCAACAACGGCGTGTTGTTCAGCGAGTCGGCGATGAAGGGCGCCCACTTCATCGAGCTGTGCGACCAGCGCGGCATTCCGCTGATCTTCCTGCAGAACATCACCGGCTTCATGGTCGGCGCGGACGCGGAGGCCGGCGGCATCGCCAAGCACGGCGCCAAGATGGTCACCGCCGTCGCCACCTGCCGCGTGCCGAAGCTGACCGTGATCATCGGCGGCTCCTTCGGGGCCGGCAACTACTCGATGTGCGGCCGGGCCTACGGGCCGCGATTCCTGTGGATGTGGCCGAACGCCCGGATCTCGGTGATGGGCTCTGCGCAGGCCGCGTCCGTGCTGGCCACGGTGCGCCGCGACGCCGCCGCCGCCGCGGGCCAGGAGTTCACCGCCGAGGACGAGCGGGCCCTGACCGAGCCGGTGATCGAGCAGTACGAGCAGCAGGGCAGCCCCTGGTACTCGACTGCCCGACTGTGGGACGACGGCGTGATCGACCCGGCCGACACCCGCACCGTGCTCGGTCTCGCGCTCGACGTCGTCAGCCGGACCCCGCTGCCCGACGACCACCGCTTCGGCCTGTTCCGGATGTGAGCCCATTGACCACCCGATTCCCTGCCACTGCCACTGCCGAGCTCGCGGCGGCCGAGTCCTCCACCGAGCGGCTCTTCTCGACCGTGCTCGTCGCCAACCGCGGCGAGATCGCCTGCCGCGTCATCGCCACCCTGCACCGGCTCGGCATCGAGGCCGTCGCCGTCTACAGCGAGGCCGACGCCGACGCCCGGCACGTGCGCGAGGCCGACCGGGCCGTCCTGATCGGGCCCGCGGCCGCCCGGCTGAGCTACCTCGACGTCGACGCCGTCATCCGTGCGGCGAAGGACACCGGCGCCGAGGCGATCCACCCCGGCTACGGGTTCCTCTCCGAGAACCCCGAGCTCGCCGACGCGTGCGAGCGCGCCGGCATCGTGCTGATCGGCCCCGGCAAGCGGGCCCTGGAGACGATGGCCGACAAGATCCGGGCGAAGGCGCACGTCGCCGCGCACGGCGTTCCCGTCGTGCCCGGCGTCGACGACACGGATCTCGCCGCGGAGGCGCACACCGACGACGGCGACGGCGACCGCGACGGACGTCTGCTCGCCGCGGCGGACCGCATCGGCTACCCGCTGCTGGTCAAGCCCTCGGCCGGTGGCGGCGGCAAGGGCATGGTCGCCGTCACGGAGGCCACCGCGCTTCCCGCGGCGCTGGCCACGGCCCGCCGGACCGCCGCCGCGGCCTTCGGGGACGACACCCTGCTGCTCGAACGGCTCATCACCTCCCCGCGGCACATCGAGGTGCAGGTCCTCGCCGACGAGCACGGCACGGTGCTGCACCTGGGGGAGCGCGAGTGCTCCCTGCAGCGGCGCCACCAGAAGGTGATCGAGGAGGCGCCGTCGCCGCTCATCTCGGCCGCGACCCGGGCCGAGCTCGGCGCCGCCGCTTGCCGGGCCGCCGCGAGCGTGGACTACCGCGGGGCGGGCACGGTCGAGTTCATCGTCTCCGCCGACGAACCCGACCGGTTCCACTTCCTCGAGATGAACACCCGGCTGCAGGTCGAGCACCCGATCACCGAGATGATCACCGGGCTGGACCTGGTCGAGGAGCAGGTGCGCATCGCCGCCGGGCATCCGCTGCGGATCGGGCAGGACGACGTCACCCTCACCGGCCATGCCGTCGAGGCCCGGCTCTACGCGGAGGACCCCGCCGCGGGGTTCCTGCCCACCGCGGGCACCGTGCTCGCCCTGAACGAGCCCACCGGGCCGGGCGTCCGGGTCGACAGTTCCCTGCTGCCCGGCACCGTCGTCGGCACCGACTACGACCCGATGCTCGCCAAGATCATCGCCCACGGGGCCGACCGCGGGCAGGCCCTCGACCGGCTCGCCGCCGCGCTCGCCGGCACGGTGGTGTTCGGGGTGGGCACCAACGTCGACGCCCTCCAGGCGCTGATCGCCCATCCGGCGGTGCGGGCCGGCGACCTGGACACCGGTCTGATCGACCGGAGCCTGGAGCAGCTGACCGGCTGGCGTCCGGGCGACGCCGACGTCGCCGGTATCGCCGTCGCCCTGCTCGCGGACCGGTCCGATGATCAGGCCGCGCACGCGCGCTCGGCGGACGGCGCCGCACTGAACCATGGGACGGGGGACGGCCACGAGTCTTCCGACGGCGACGTGTTCTCCGGTGCCGGGCCGTCCCGGTCCCGCACGCTGGGGGGAACGCCGGAGACGACGGCGGCAGGGGCCTGGTCCCGCGCCGCCGGGTTCCGGCTCGGTGGTCGGGTCGACCGCCTGCGCCTGCGTGACGGTGACGGCAACGACCGCGTCGTCGCCGTCACGCAGGCCTCTCCCGGGGCCGGGTCCGTCGTGTTGGTCGACGGGGATCCCATCACGCCCACCGGCCCGTGGCGCGTGCTCGACGCCGGGGATGCCGTGTACGCCCACGGGGGCACGGACGGCGACGCGTCGTCCACTCCGCACACGTCCACCCCGCACACCGTCACCCTGCACCGCATCGACCGGGGCGCCGCCCTGGCCGCCGCGCGGGCCCGGGCGGTACGCGCGGCCACCGGCGCCGACCCGGAGGTGCGCAGCCCGATGCCCGGCACCGTCGTGGCCGTCCTCGCCGAGGCCGGGGCCACCGTCGACGTCGGTGCCCCGCTCGTGATCGTCGAGGCCATGAAGATGGAGCACACCCTCACCGCGCCCGTCGACGGCGTCGTCGCCGTGCACGTCGCGGTGGGTGACCGTGTCGCCGCCGGCACGGTCCTCGCCGACGTCGCAGCGGCCATCACACCCGCCGCCACACCGGCCGGCACGTCCGGCGACACCCACTCCGAGACCACCCCGCACGAGGAGAACTCTGATGACTGACGTCCTGAACAGCACCGGCAAGGCCGACACGGACCTGAGCACCGTCGGGCTGAGCGAGGAGCTGGCGGCCCTGGCCGCGATGGTCCGGGACTTCGCGCAGACCGTCGTCGCGCCCGCCGCCGTCACCCACGACGCCGCGCACACCTTCCCGTACGAGGTGGTCGCCCAGATGGGCGAGCTCGGCCTGTTCGGTCTGCCCGTGCCGGAGGAGTACGGCGGCATGGGCGGAGACCACACGGCCCTGTGCGTGGCCATCGAGGAGCTCGCCCGCGTCGACCAGTCCATCGCCATCACCCTCGAGGCGGGTGTGTCGCTCGGCATCTCCCCGCTGCTGCACTACGGCACCGAGGAGCAGAAGGCCGCGTGGGTGCCGGACCTGGCCGCCGGCCGTGCACTTGCCGGCTTCGGGCTGACCGAGCCGGAGGCCGGCTCCGACGCGTCCGGTACGCGCACCACGGCCCGGCTCGAGGACGGGCAGTGGGTGATCAACGGCAGCAAGGAGTTCATCACCAACTCCGGCACGGACATCACCCGGCTGGTCACGGTCACGGCGGTCACGGGGACGGGAGTGGACCGGAAGGGCAGAGAACGCAAGGAGATCTCCACCCTGCTGGTCCCGGTGCCGACCGAGGGCTTCCGTGCCGAGAAGGCGTACGACAAGGTCGGCTGGAACTCCTCCGACACCCACCCGCTGACCCTGACCGACGTGCGGGTGCCGGAGGCCAACCTGCTCGGGGAGCGCGGCCGCGGCTACGCCAACTTCGTGCACACGCTGGACGAGGGCCGCATCGCCATCGCCGCGCTCGGCACCGGTGCCGCGCAGGGCTGCCTGGACGCCTCCGTCCGGTACGCGAAGGAGCGGCAGGCCTTCGGCTCGGCGATCGGCCACCACCAGGCGATCGCCTTCAAGATCGCCCGCATGCAGGTGCGGGTGCACACCGCCCGGCTCGCGTGGCGGGACGCGGCCGCCCGGATGACGGCGGGCAAGCCGTTCAAGACGCAGGCCTCGATCGCCAAGATCGTCGCGGGCGAGGCCGCCATGGACAACGCCCGCGACGCGACCCAGATCTTCGGCGGATACGGTTTCATCAACGAGTTCGTCGTCGCACGGCACTATCGTGATTCCAAGATCCTGGAGATCGGCGAGGGGACCACGGAGGTGCAGCAGATGCTCATCGCCCGCTCGCTGGGACTGGAGTGAGCATGACGACGGACCGGATCATCACCGACCCCCGCGACGACGGGCGCCTGCCGACCGGGGCCATCCCCATCACCGAGGCGGTGCGGCAGCGCGGCCTGTACTTCGAGGAGTACCGGGCCGGGGTGGTCTATGAGCACCGACCCGGCCGCACCATCACCGAGGCCGACGACGTCCTCTTCACGACGCTCTCGGGCAACAGCCAGTCGCTGCACCTGGACGAGCACTTCGCCGCCAGCCAGCCGTTCGGCCGGCGCCTGGTCAACTCGATGTTCACCCTCTCGCTGCTGGTCGGCCTGTCGGTGGCGCAGCTGACGGAGGGCACCATCGTCGCCAACCTCGGCTTCGAAGCGGTCGAGTTCCCCGCCCCGGTCTTCCACGGCGACACCCTGTACGCGTCGACCGTCGTCGTCGGCAAACGGCTCTCGCAGAGCCGGCCCGGGCAGGGGATCGTCACGCTCAAGCACACCGCGCGCAACCAGACCGGTGCCGTGGTGGCCGTCGCGACCCGCTCGGTGCTGATCTGGTGCGAGGAGGCCCACCAGCGGCACGAGAACGCCGGGTCGGCGAAGGCCTGATGCACGCCTTCGCGTTCTCCGCTCACGGCGGCCCCGAGGTGACGGCGCACGTCGACGTCCCGGTACCCGTGCCCGGACCCGGACAGCTCCTCGTCCGCATGGCCGCCTCCGGCGTCAACCCCGGCGACGTCAAGGTGCGCAGCGGCGGTCGCCAGGGTGCCTTCGACGTCCGGTTCCCCATGGCGATCGGCCGGGAGGCGGCGGGGGACGTCGTCACGGTCGGTGACGGCGTCGAGGGCTGGGCGCCCGGCGACGCCGTGTTCGGCGCCGCGGCCGCCGGCACCGGCACCCTCGCCGACCTCGTGCTCCTCACCGCCGAGAGCGTCGCTCGCCGGCCGGACGGAGTGTCGCCCGAGCAGGCCACGTGCATCCCCGTCTCCGTCGGCACCGCGTGGGACGCCCTGGACGAGCTCGACCTCGCCGCCGGCTCCATCCTGCTGGTGCTCGGCGCCGGCGGCGGCGTGGGCTCCGCGGCCTCCGCCATCGGGGTCGCCCGCGGGCTGACCGTGATCGGCGTCGCGTCCGCGGGCAAACGGCAGCTCGTCGAGGACCTGGGCGCGGTGCACGTCGTCTCCGGCGACGGATGGACCGACCGCGTACGCGAGCTGACCACCGACGGACGCGTCGACGGCGTGATCGACCTGGTCGGTGGGGACGTGCTGCGCGAGGCGGCCGCCCTGGTCCGCGACCGGGGCGCGATCCGCAGCGGTGCCGCACCGCAGCTGGCCACCGGACTCGGCGGCTCCGGCGTCACGCGCCGGCGCACGACGGCCGTCTTCACCGCGATCGCCGAGGCCATCGCCGCGGGGGTGTTCAGCCCCGTCGTCAGCGGCACGTGGCCGCTCGCGCAGGCCGAACAAGCCGTCGCCGCCGTCGAGGACGGGCACGCGATCGGCAACGTCGTGGTGATCGCCGACGAGCAGGCGTCCGGCGCGGCGTCCGGTGCGGCGTCCGACGACCAGGCGTCCGAACGCGCGGCGGCCGCCGAGCCCGCCGGCGACCGGACGCCCACGTCCGGCCCGTAGCATCGACGTCGTGACGACCTCCTCGACCTTCGCCCTCGGGCCCGCCCTGCTGTTCTGCCCCGCCGACCGGACGGACCGCTTCGCCAAGGCCGCCGACCGGGCGGACGCGGTGATCCTCGACCTGGAGGACGCCGTCGCGCCGGTCGACAAGGACACCGCCCGCGCCAACTTGGCCGAGCACCCCCTCGATCCGGCGCGCACCGTCGTGCGGGTGAACGCCGCCGGCACCGAGGACTTCGACGCCGACGTCGCCGCGCTCGCCGAGCTGCCCTACCGCACGGTCATGCTCGCCAAGACGGAGTCCACCGCGCAGGTGCGCGCCCTGGCGGGGCACGACGTGATCGCCCTGATCGAGACCGCCGCCGGAGCGCTCGCCGTCGCGGACATCGCCGCCGAGCCGAACGTCGTCGCCCTGATGTGGGGTGCCGAGGACCTCGTGGCCTCCCTCGGGGGCACCGGCAGCCGCACCGCGGGCGGGCGGTACCGGGCCGTCGCCACGCACGTCCGCTCCACCGTGCTGCTCGCCGCGGGCGCCCACGGCAAGGCCGCGATCGACGCCGTCTACACCGCGATCGAGGACACGGCCGGGCTCACCGACGAATGCGAGGACGCCGCCGCCACCGGATTCGCTGCCAAGGCGTGCATCCACCCTGCCCAGGTGGCGGCCGTTCGCGCGGCCTTCGCGCCGTCCGAGCAGCAGGTGGCCGACGCCCGCGAGCTGCTCGCCGAGGCCGAGCACCGGCCCGGGGTGTTCTCGTGGCGTGGCGCCATGATCGACGAGCCGATCCTGCGGCACGCCCGCGCCGTCGTCGCTCGCGCGGACACCGGCCGCTAGTCCGGTTCGGAGAGACCGCACAGCAGAGACCGGACAGGGAGGGGCACGCGTGGACGCGACGAGCGAGTTCGAGCACGAACGCCCCCGCCTGCTGCGGGTCGCGGCGCGGGTCCTCGGCGACCCGGTCGAGGCGGAGGACGTGGTCCAGCAGGCCTGGTTGCGCATGCACACCGCCGACGGGCCGGTCGAGAACCTGCCCGCTTGGCTGACGACGGTCACCACCCGGCTGTGCCTGGACCGGTTGAAGGCGCGGGTGGCGGTCCCGGTCGACACGACCGCGCCGTCCGACTCGCTCGAGGAGACCGCCGTCGTGCCGGACCCGGCCGACGCCGCCGTTCTGACCGACGCCGTCGGCGGCGCGCTCGGCGTGGTGCTGGACCGGCTCAGCCCGGCCGAACGGGTCGCCTTCGTCCTGCACGACTCGTTCGCCGTCGACTTCCCCGCCATCGCCGGCATCCTCGACACCTCGCCGGTGGCCGCCCGGAAGCTGGCCTCGCGCGCCCGGGCCAAGGTGGCGCAGCCGTCGTCGTCGGCTCGCGAGGATCACCGTCCGGCCGCGTGGGAGGTGGTGGACGCCTTCATGGCGGCGGCCCGCGAGGGCGAGCTCGGCCGCCTCGTCGCCCTGCTCGCACCCGACGCCCGGATCACCGCGGACGAGGCCGCCGTGCTCGCCGGCACCCCCGAGCGGATCGAGGGTCGCGACGCCGTCGCCGCCTTCTTCAACGGCAGCGCCCAGGCCGCGCTGCCCGTCTTCGTCGGCGACGGCCCGGGGTCGGCCTGGTACCACCGGGGCCGGGCCGCGGTGTTCTTCGACTTCACGGTGCTCGACGGTCAGGTCCGCGAGATCACCTTCCGCGCCGACGCCGCCGTGCTCGCCCGGGTACGGCGCCGGCGGGGCGCGGACTTCGCCTGACGGGCGGATCCCACCCGGTCGGTGAGTGACGACGCGGGGTGACAGCTCCCGTCACGACGGCCGGTCGCGGCCGCTGGTCACACTTCGGGATCCTCGATCGTCATCAGGGTGTACGACGACCCACCCGCTCGAACGGAGCCGACCATGAAGACGATGACCTGCCGCCAGCTCGGAGGCCCCTGCGACCTGACGCACCGCGGCGACACCGCCGACGACGTCATCAAGGCGCAGGACCGCCACCTCAAGGAGGCCGTCAAGGCCGGGGATGCCACGCACCAGGAGGCGCGGGACGCGATGAAGGGCCGCTGGCGGCACCCCCGCCAGTCGATGAGCTGGTACCACGACGTCAAGGCGTCGTTCGCGGGCCTGTCCGAGTCCTGACGGACCGAAAACCCACCTCGCCAGCTCGTCAATAGATGTCCCATCCGGGCCCTCCGGGACCCACGATGGAGCATCTGTTGACGAGCTGGCGTCGCGTGGGGTCGCGGGGGAGAGGGGCGGCCGGGGTGCGTCGGTAGAGTGACGCGGGTGTTCGCCCTCGTCCTCGTCGCCGCCGCCGTCGGGGCCCTCGCGCAACGCATCTCCGGGCTCGGGTTCGCCCTCGTCGTCTCCCCGGTGCTCGTCCTCGTCCTCGGCGCCTTCGACGGGGTGATGATCGTCAATCTGTGTGCGGCCGTCTCCGCCGCGATGGCCGTCCCGCTCGTGCGGCGCGACATCGAGTGGCGCCGGTACGCCGCGCTCGCCGGCTGCGCCCTGATCGGGATCGTCCCCGGCGCCGTGCTGGCCGCGCACCTGCCCGGACCCGTCCTGGAGATCTCCATCGGCGCGCTGCTGATCGTCGCGCTGACCGTCTCCGTGCTGCTGACTCACACCGACGTCGTCCTCTCCGGCCCGGTGACGCTCGTGGTCAGCGGCGTCGCGTCCGGGGCGATGAACGCCGCCGCCGGGATCGGCGGCCCCGCCGTCAGCGTGTACGCGATGCTCAGCCGCTGGCCGCACCGCTCGTTCGCGGCCACCCTGCAGCCCTTCTTCCTCACCCTCGGACTGTGCTCGCTCGGCGCCAAGTGGATCGCCTCCGGCGGCCGGATGCCGGGCCTGGAACCCTGGCAGTGGCTGGCGATCCTCGCCTGCACCGCGGGCGGCCTGCTCGTGGGTCAGCGGGTCGCTCCGCACGTGCCCGCGGCCGCCGCCCGCCGCATCGTCATCACCATCGCCTACCTCGGCGCCGTCTCGATCCTGGTGAAGGGGCTCACGGACCTCTGAGGCCGGCCGCCGAGGGGCGCGTCGGTGGGTCGCGGAGAAGGGTCGCGGTTCCGCTCGGCGGCAGTCCTCCAGGCGGCCTCCCGTCGAGGGCGAGCTGGGTCACGCGTGACGGTCCGGCGGCCGGCATCGCGGCATACTGAACGGATGCCCGACTCCCGCGACCACGACCGAACGCCCCCCGGCCGCACCCCATCCCACGGCCCGGGGACCGGCGTCGGGCCGCAGCGCCGCACCGTGAGCCTGCTCGGCTCCACCGGCTCCATCGGCACGCAGGCCGTCGACGTCGTCCGCGCCAACCCGGACCGGTTCCGCGTGACGGCACTGGCGGCCGGCGGCGGGAACCTGACGGCGCTCGCCGAGCAGGTCGTCGCCGTGCGTGCCGAGGCGGTGGGGATCGCCGCGGGCGACCCCGTGGCCCTGCAGGACGCGATCGACGACGCCGCCCGCGCCGCCGGGCGGGCCGGCCAGCACCGGCCCCAGATCGAGCACGGTCCCGACGCCGCCACCCGGATCGCCGGCGTCGGCGCCGACGTCGTCCTCAACGGGATCACCGGGTCCATCGGCCTGCGGCCCACCCTGGCGGCGCTCGAGGCCGGGTCCACCCTCGCCCTGGCGAACAAGGAGTCGCTCATCGTCGGTGGGACGCTGGTGACGGCGAAGGCCGCGCCCGGCCAGCTGGTGCCCGTGGACAGCGAGCACAGCGCCATCGCCCAGAGCCTGCGGGCCGGGACCGCGGGGGAGGTGCGCCGCCTCGTCGTCACGGCCAGTGGTGGTCCGTTCCGCGGCCGCAGCCGGGAGCAGCTGCGGGACGTGACCCCGGCCGAGGCCCTCGCCCACCCCAACTTCGCCATGGGCCGCGTCATCACCACCAACTCGGCGACCCTGGTCAACAAGGGCCTCGAGGTGATCGAGGCGCACCTGCTCTTCGACGTGCCGATGGACGCGATCGACGTCGTCGTCCACCCCCAGCAGTACATCCACTCGATGGTCGAGTTCGTCGACGGCGCCGTGGTCGCGCAGATCGGGAAGCCGACGATGGCGGTGCCGATCGCCCTGGGGCTGGGCTGGCCGGACCGCGTGCCGGACGCCGAGGAGCCGATCGACTGGACGAGGGCCGCGGACTGGCGGTTCGAGCCGCTCGACGACGAGGCGTTCCCCGCCGTCGTGCTCGCTCGCAGGGCGGGGGCCGCCGGGTCCACGTATCCCGCCGTCTACAACGCCGCGAACGAGGAGTGCGTCGAGGCGTTCCACGCCGGTCGCATCGGCTTCCTCACCATCACGGAGACCATCGAGCGGGTGCTCAGCGAACACCGGGCGGACGGGCAGTTGAGCGTGGATACTGTTCTTGAGGCCGAACGCTGGGCCCGGGCCCGCACCCACCAGCTGCTCGGCTCGCTCTGATCACCACCGCTGCTCGGCCCCGGCCGAACGTCTCCTCCCGACCGAACGACCCCGCAGGACGGCCATGACTGTAGTGCTCTTCATCCTCGGCGTGCTCGTCGTGGTCGTCGGCGTCATCCTCTCGATCGCGCTGCACGAGGTCGGTCACCTGGTGCCCGCCAAGCTCTTCGGCGTCCGGGTCACCCAGTACATGATCGGCTTCGGCCGCACCGTGTTCTCCTTCCGCCGCGGCGAGACCGAGTACGGCTTCAAGCTGATCCCCGCGGGCGGCTACATCGCGATGATCGGCATGTACCCGCCGGCCCGCGAGGACGGCCGGGTGCGCGCCTCGACCACCGGCGTCTTCCAGAGCATGGCCGACGACGCCCGCCGGGCCTCCGCGGCCGAGCTGCAGCCCGGTGACGAGAACCGCATGTTCTACCGGCTGCCCGTGTGGAAGCGGATCGTCATCATGCTCGGCGGTCCGTTCATGAACCTGCTGATCGGGACGGTGATGATCGGCATCCTGGTGATGGGCTTCGGCACCGCGCAGCCGACGACGACGGTCGGCAGCCTCAGCCAGTGCGTGGTCACCGCGGAGCAGCAGCAGCGCACCGGGCAGACCTCGTGCCTGGCCACCGACAAGCCGTCGCCCGCGGTCGCCGCGAAGCTGCAGCCCGGCGACACCATCGTCGGCTTCGCCGGCGCCGACGTCACGTCCTGGAACCAGCTGACCACCCTGATCCGGGACAGCGCCGGGAAGACGGTGCCGATCGTCGTCGAGCGGAACGGCACGCGCACGAACGCGACCATCACCCCGGTCATCAACGACGTCTCGGTCCTGGACGCGAAAGGCCAGCCGGTGCGCGACGCGAACAACGAGGTGCGGACGACACGGGCCGGATTCGTCGGCATCGGGCCCGTGCAGCGGATGGTGCCGCAGCCGATCACCGAGGTGCCGCCCATGGTCGCGCAGAACGTCGGCGCCGTCGTCGGCGTCGTGCTGCACCTGCCCCAGCGGATGGTCGAGGTCGGCCAGGCCGCCTTCACCAGCGCGCCACGGAACCCGAACGGGCCGATGAGCGTCGTCGGGGTCGGCCGCATCGCCGGGGAGGTCGCCGCGACGGACCGGATCGACGTCCAGTCCAAGATCGCCGGGCTGATCGGGCTGGTCGGCAGCGTCAACATCGCCCTGTTCGTGTTCAACCTCATCCCGCTGCTGCCGCTCGACGGCGGCCACGTCGCCGGCGCCCTGTGGGAGGCCGTGCGCCGCGGGTTCGCGAAGATGTTCCGCCGGCGTGACCCGGGCCCCGTCGACATCGCGAAGCTGATGCCGGTGACGTACGTGGTGGCGGGCCTGCTGCTCGTGATGGGCGCGCTGCTGATCTTCGCCGACATCGTCAAGCCCGTGAACCTGTTCTGACGCCGTTCGTCCACGCTGCCCGTCCACGCTGCTGGCGAACGATCCGCCCGCCGGGGCGGCGCCGAATGTCCACGGGGGGATAATGGACGTCGGTCCACCGATCCATGAGGAGAGACTTTGACCTCGGTCAGCCTGGGAATGCCCGCTTCACCGCCGCCGGTGCTCGCACCGCGCCGGAAGACCCGCCAGATCAAGGTGGGCAGCGTCGGCGTCGGGTCGGATTCTCCGGTCAGCGTCCAGTCCATGACGACGACGCCGACCACCGACATCAACGCGACCCTGCAGCAGATCGCCGAACTCACGGCGTCGGGCTGCGACATCGTCCGCGTTGCGTGCCCGAGCCAGGACGACGCGGACGCGCTGCCGATCATCGCGAAGAAGTCGCAGATCCCCGTGATCGCCGACATCCACTTCCAGCCCAAGTACGTGTACGCGGCGATCGAGGCCGGCTGCGCCGCGGTCCGCGTCAACCCGGGCAACATCCGCAAGTTCGACGACCAGGTCAAGGAGATCGCCCAGGCGGCGAAGGACCACGGCACGTCGATCCGGATCGGCGTCAACGCCGGCTCCCTGGACAAGCGGATCATGGACAAGTACGGCAAGGCGACGCCCGAGGCGCTCGTCGAGTCGGCCGTGTGGGAGGCCTCCCTGTTCGAGGAGCACGACTTCCACGACTTCAAGATCTCCGTCAAGCACAACGACCCCGTCATCATGGTGCGGGCGTACGAGCTGCTCGCGCAGCGCGGTGACTGGCCGCTGCACCTCGGCGTGACCGAGGCCGGCCCGGCGTTCCAGGGCACCATCAAGTCCGCCACCGCGTTCGGGGCGCTGCTCTCGCAGGGCATCGGCGACACCATCCGCGTCTCCCTCTCCGCCCCGCCGGTCGAGGAGGTCAAGGTCGGCGCGCAGATCCTGCAGTCGCTGAACCTGCGGCCGCGCAAGCTCGAGATCGTCTCCTGCCCGTCCTGTGGGCGTGCGCAGGTCGACGTCTACACGCTGGCGGACAAGGTGACCGAGGGGCTCGAGGGCCTGACCGTGCCGCTGCGCGTGGCCGTCATGGGCTGCGTCGTCAACGGCCCGGGGGAGGCCCGTGAGGCCGACCTCGGCGTCGCGTCGGGCAACGGCAAGGGCCAGATCTTCGTCAAGGGCGAGGTCGTCAAGACCGTGCCCGAGGACCAGATCGTCGAGACCCTGATCGACGAGGCGATGCGCATCGCCGAGGAGATGGGGGAGACCGGTGGCGAGGACGCCGTCGCGGGCAGCCCCGTGGTCAGCGTCAGCTGAGCTGAGCGCCCCCGTGCCGGTCGGCGTCGACGGTGTCCGCGAGCTCGGTGCCGCGGATACGGCTGCCCTGCGCGAACTCGTCGCCGCGGACCCCGTGGCGAACATCTTCCTCGACTCCCAGCTCGGTTCCCGCGGCATCGTCGCCGGAACCGGGCGGATCCTCGGGCACGTCGACGGCGGCCGGTTGACCGCCGCGTGCTGGGCGGGGGCGAACGTCGTGCCCGTCGGCGCCACCGCCGCGGTCGCGGAACCCCTGGCGGACGCGCTCGTCGCGCTGCGCCGCCGATTCTCCTCGATCTTCGGTCCCGCCGAGGCGGTGCTGCCGCTGTGGGACGCCATCAAGGGGCGCAGTCCGCACCCGTTCGACGTCCGGCCGGATCAGCCGTTGCTCGCCGTCGGGCCCGACGTGCCCGTGCGCGGTCCCGGCCTGGTGCGCCTCGCCGGCCAGGACGACTTCGACGTCGTGCTGCCGGCCTCCGTGGACATGTTCACCGAGGAGGTCGGGTACAGCCCGCTGCAGGCGGGGGAGCAGTCCTACCGCGAGCGGGTGCGCGGGTTCATCGCGGCCGGCCAGTGCCTGATCCACCGAGACCGGAACGGCGACATCGTGTTCAAGGCCGATCTGGGCACGATCAGCGCGCACGCCAGCCAGGTGCAGGGTGTGTGGGTCAACCCCCGGCACCGCGGGCAGGGCCTGGCCGCCGGTTTCATGGCCGATGTCGTCACCCTGGCCCGGCGCCGGGCCCCCGTCGTCAGCCTCTACGTCAACGACTTCAACACCCGCGCCCGCGCCGTCTACGACCACGTGGGCTTCGCCCCGGTCGGCCGGTTCGCCACCGTCCTGTTCTAGGCGGCCTCTTCCCGGCAGCGTCGGCTTCCCGGCGCCCTCAACGCAGGAAGCGGGCCGCAGCGGTCGCGCGGCGGATCGCCGTCAGCCGTTCCCGCTGATCACCGGCGCGGTCCTGCAGCCGCTGCAGCGCCGCCCGGTCGAGGCCGGTGCCGCCCGGCAGCGCCAGCAGGGTGTCCCACAGGGATTCCTTCATGTCCACGGCGGACTCCAGCGCCTCGAGCTCCATCTGGGCCGACTGCGTGCCGCGCCGCCGCAGCGGGTTGATCGGGTCGAGGCGGGCGACGACGGCCGAGCCGATGCCGAGCACCCGCCGGACCGGCGGCACCCGGTAACCGAGGCGGTGCACCAGGCTCGCGAGCTCCCGTCGGTCGGCGTCCACGTCCGCCGTCAGCCGCCGCAGCGCCGGCCCGTGCTCGGTGCCCCGCCACGTCCCGCTCACCGTCCGGAACAACCGCACCCCCGAGGCGGCCGCGAGCAGGTGGTGCACCAGGTACGGGGCCAGCTCGTCGTCGTCGAGCCGTGTCGTCCCCACCCCGGTACCGCCCGGTGCTGCCGTGGTCCGCCCCTGGTCCTGCGCTTGATCCGTCATGACCTCATTCAACGCCGCCCGCGGTCGATGCGCGACGTCGGCGTGCTCGGCCCCCCGCGGGTGAGGACCGGGCGACACACGGACCGCACACCGACGCCGTGCGGCGGCAGGCGACGCGGTGTTCAGGCCGAGGGCCGCGCGTCGCCGATCGCGTTCAGGCCCTCGGGCGGGGTGCCGTTGACGAACCAGTCGCCGATGGCGCGGGCTCGGAACACCGCCGGGTTGTGGGTGGCGACCGTCTGGGCGTTGCGCCAGTGCCGGTCCAGCCCCTTGCGCGTGCTCGTCGCGGACGCGCCGGAGGCCTCGAACAGCTGCTGGGCGGCCGTCAGGGCGAGCTCGGGCACGGTCACCTGCGCCTGCTCGACGTCGACCTCGGCCTGCAGCTGCGCGCGGGTCGCCGGCTCCGGTTCGCCGCCGACGACGGTGGCGGCGGGGGCGTCGACCAGGGACCGGTCGAGGCTGCGCGCGGCGGCGATCACGGTGGCCTCCGCGGCGAAGGCCCCGGCGGCGATCCGGCCCACCACCTGCTGGATCAGCGGATCCTCCCGGAAGGGCAGACCGGAGCCGGTGTTGAAGGTGCGAGTACGGCCGGCCACGATCGTGGCGGCGTCGTCCCGGGCCGCGCGGGCGATCCCGGCCAGGACCGCGAGCAGCACGAGCTGGAAGAACGCGGCCTCGTGCACCGCCTCGGCGGAGCCCACGACCCGGTCCAGCACGTCCTGCTCGTCGACGACCACGTCGGTGAACGTGGCCGTCCCGGTGCCGGTCAGCCTCTGCCCGAAGCCGTCCCAGTCGTCCTCGACCCGCACGCCGTCGGCCGTCACGGGCACGACGGCGAAGCGGCGGCCCGGGACGCCGTCGAGGGCGGCGCTGACCCGGGTGTGGTCCGAGAAGATGGTGCCGGTCGTGTAGTACTTCGTGCCGTTGAGCCGCCAGGCGCCGGCCGCGTCCCGGCCGAGCGTGGTGTTGACGGTGCCGAGGGCGTTACCGCCGCGCTCGGTGGAGGCGTTGCCGACCGTCTGGCCGGCGACGATCCGGCCGTACCAGCGCTCGCGCACGGGGGCCGGCTGCCAGCGCAGCGACTCGGTGAAGCCCAGGTGGGAGCGGTAGAGGTGCGCGACGTTGGAGTCCGCGGCGGCGAGATCGACCAGCAGGCGGATCACGGTCTCCACGGACCCCCCGGCACCCCCGTGCTCGGCCGGGACCCGCAGGGCGCCGAACCCGGCTTCGTCGAGCCAGCGCACCGGCTCGTGGGGAAGCGTGCGCTCCTGGTCCCGCTGCAGGGCGTCGTCGGCGATGCGGGCGAACACCGGCGCATACCGGGCGTGCTGACGGGCGTACTCGGCGTCGGGATCGGTCCGAGGATCGGTGGTGGTCGCGGTCGTGCTCATCGGTGCATCAGCTCCATCGCACCTGGCGTTAGCACCGGCTCCGGGATGATCGGAGTGGTTGCTGCGGCGTCGTGGAGCCAGGTCTCTCGGCCGCTCGGGATGGTCGGTCGTCCCGGGAGGGATCGTGCACCACCCCAGTCGATGGGCCGGGTCCGCCGCAACTCGGGTCGGGGGAGTGGCGGCAACAGGGCGTCATACAGGCCTCGACGCGCAACCTCTGCGTTGCCTATACTGGCCGGATGGACGACGGGTTCGCCGCCATCTCCCATCCCGCGCGACGCGCGCTGATCGGGGAACTGGCGGAACGGAACGACCAGACGCTGTTCGAGCTGACCGTCCGGCTGCTCGAGCGGCACGGTCTCGCGTTGACCCGGCAGGCCGTGGCCAAGCACGTCGGCGTCCTGAGAGAGGCCGGGGTGCTCACCGTCACCACCCGCGGCCGCACCACCATCCATCACCTGCACGCGGAGGCGCTCACGCCCGTCCGTGACTGGCTCGACCGGCTGCCGCGGCAGGCTGACCACCCCCGAATCACCGAGGAGCAGTCGTGATCATCAGCACCATGAGCATCTTCGTCGACGACCAGCAGGCCGCGCTCGACTTCTACACCGGCACGCTCGGGTTCGTCCCGCAGCAGGACGTCCCGCTCAGCGGGCCGCACCGCTGGCTGACCGTGTCCTCGCCGGAGTTCCCCGACGGCGTGCAGATCTCCCTCGAGCCGGCCGAGCACCCCGCGGTCGGGCCGTTCCGGGAGGCACTGGTCGCCGACGGCATCCCCTTCACCAGCTTCGGGGTCGCCGACGTCGCGGCGGAATACGAGCGGCTGCGCGGCCTCGGCGTCGTCTTCACCCAGGAGCCGGTGAACCATGGCCCGGTGACCACGGCCGTCCTCGACGACACGTGCGGCAACCTGATCCAGCTCGCGGCGATGAACGAGCCCGCCGGCGGGCTCGAGGGCGCTCCGTGACTCGCGTCCCGCCGATGATCCCCCTTCCCGTCGGCGAGGTGCGCCTGCACGACGCGCGCCGGTCCACCCACACGGACGTGACGCTGGAGTCCTTCTCGCTCGCCCGTACCCCGGTCACCGGTGCCGACGGGGAGCGGCCCTGGTCCGGCGTCACGTGGTTCGCCGCGATCCACTGGTGCAATCTGGCGTCGGCGGCGGCGGGGCTGCCGCACGCGTACGTGGTGGAGCGCCGGACGGTCAGGTGGGACGTCTCATCGACCGGCTACCGCCTGCCGACGGCGGCCGAGTGGGAGTTCGCGTGCCGTGCCGGCACCGGCGGTCCGACCTACGGCGACCTGGCCGACGACGTCGACGGTCCGCAGCCCGTGGGCCGCAAGGTGCCCAACGGCTTCGGGCTCCACGACATGCTCGGGAACGTGTGGGAGTGGTGCTGGGACTACGCCGATCCCGCCCGGTACGGGGAGTACCGCTCCCTGCGCGGCGGCGGCTGGGCGGACGCGTCGTGGCACGTGCGCGTCTCCGCGCGACGGGACCTCGTGCAGCACTGGCGGCGGTTCCTGGACGGCCCCGAGCGATATCTGCGGCACCTCGGCTGAGAACGCTCGCGCCGGTGACGCAGGGGAGCGTGCCCGGTGCTGGCGGATTCGGCTCCACCGGCGGGGCGGAGCCGCTCGACGGCCGCGATGATCGAGAATCTATGGATGGACGAGCATGATGAGGCAGCCCGGATCATCGGGCGCTCCCTCGTGCTTCTCGGCGTGCTGAGCGTGCTGGTGATCGCGTCGACGGGTGCCCTCGTGGCCCTCGCGCCGACCCCGTTCTGGCCGTGGGTCGGCTCCTGGCTCATCCCGTGGGCGCAGACACCGGGCTTCGCTGGGGTGGCGGCACTGGCCGGTGGTCTGGCGGCCGTCGTCGGCGCCGTGATCGCGTACCGGGGCGCGCGGCGTCAGGCCGAGGTGACCCGGGCTGCCGCGGACAAGGCCGAGACGTGGCGGCGGGTCCAGTGGGCGTTCGACCTGCTGCTCGGCGACGACCCCGACGCCGGTGTCGTCGCGTGGCTGACCCTCGCCTCGATCGTGCAGGACGAGGCGCACACGGACGCTGCGGACAAGTCCCTGGTGCAAGGAGTCCTCGAGTTGTCGGGCGCCCGGCTCTCCGCGTACCTGGACGAGCACCCCGGTGACGGAACCGACGGCCCGGCGTAGACTCGAGCATCAGGAGGGAATCAACGATGGCACTGATCAACCCGGCGGCAGGGGCCTCGTCCTTCGGTCGCGCCCGGCGCCGCCGGTCCAGCGACACCACCGTGGCCCGCACCGCCGAGGACCGGGCAATTCTCACCCACCGTGAGGCGGTCGCCGCCGCACGCGCGAACGTGGCCGCCAGCCGCGTGCTCGGAGTGAAGGCGGACCCGAGGGTGGCCGCCCTGGCCGAGGAACCGCTGGCCGACTGACCCCGCCGCGAGATGTCGTCGGTCATGCGTTCACCGCGGCGTTCCCGGCGCTCCTGACCATCACCCCCGCCGGTTGACCGCCGGTCACGATCCGTCACGAAACAGGCAGAGCCTGTCGACCGGCTGATGCGGCGCGCGGACGCGGTCCACCGGCGCGAGGGGAGCGGCACGCGGGCCGTTAGACTGCACACGGCCTTCGGCCGCCCACTCCTCCGACGAGAAACGGATCCCGCCCCCGTGGTCACCCGCCTCACCCAGCTCTTCCTCCGCACGCTGCGCGAGGACCCCGCCGACGCCGACGTCGCCAGCCACCGGCTGCTGGTCCGCGCCGGCTACATCCGCCGCGCCGCCCCGGGGATCTACTCGTGGCTGCCGCTGGGGCTGAAGGTGCTGGGCAGGGTCGAGGCGATCGTGCGCGAGGAGATGAACGCGATCGGCGGCCAGGAGGTGCACTTCCCGGCGCTGCTGCCGCGGGAGCCCTACGAGGTGACCAACCGGTGGACGGAGTACGGCGAGAACCTGTTCCGCCTGAAGGACCGCCGCGACGCCGACTATCTGCTCGCGCCCACCCATGAGGAGATGTTCACCCTCCTGGTCAAGGACATGTACACGTCCTACAAGGACCTGCCGGTGTACCTGTACCAGATCCAGACCAAGTACCGCGACGAAGCGCGTCCCCGCGCGGGGCTGCTGCGCGGCCGCGAGTTCATCATGAAGGACTCGTACTCCTTCGACGCCGACGACGAGGGTCTGCAGCGCGCCTACGACGCGCACCGCGGCGCCTACCTGCGGATCTTCGCGCGCCTCGGGCTGGAGGTCGTCGCCGTCAACGCGGTCTCGGGGGCCATGGGCGGCTCCCGCAGCGAGGAGTTCCTGCACCCCACCGAGGTCGGCGAGGACACGTTCGTCCGCTCGGCCGGCGGGTACGCCGCGAACGTCGAGGCCGTCACCACGGTGGCGCCGGCGTCCGTGGACGCGTCCGGCGTTCCCGACGCGCACATCGAGGACACCCCGGACACCCCGACCATCGACACCCTGGTGGCCGAGGCGAACGCCCACTTCCCCCGCGAGGACCGCCCGTGGACCGCGGCGGACACGCTGAAGAATGTCGTCATCGCCGTGACCCTGCCGACGGGGGAGCGCCGCATCGTCGTCATCGGACTGCCCGGCGACCGCGCCGTCGACCTCAAGCGCGTCGAGGCCACGGTCGGGGAGCACCTCGGCGTGACCGGCGAGGTGGCCGTCGAGGCCGCCAGCGAGGCGGACCTGGCCGCCAACCCGGGCCTGGTCAAGGGCTACATCGGGCCCGGCGTGGCGCTGGACGCCCCCGTGCTCGGCACCCGCTCCCGCACCGGCCTGACCTACCTGCTGGACCCGCGGGTCGTCGACGGCACCCGGTGGATCACCGGGGCCAACCAGGCCGGCCGGCACGTGTTCGACCTGACCGCCGGCCGCGACTTCGCCGCCGACGGCGTGATCGAGGCGAGCGAGGTCCGTGCCGGGGACCAGGCGCCCGACGGCTCCGGCCCGCTGGAGCTGGCCCGCGGCATCGAGATGGGTCACATCTTCCAGCTCGGCCGCAAGTACGCCGAGGCCCTGGACCTGCAGGTCCTCGACGCCAACGGCAAGCGCGTGATCGTGACGATGGGCTCCTACGGCATCGGTGTCAGTCGCGCCGTCGCCGCCCTCGCCGAGGCGTATCACGACGAGAAGGGCCTTGCCTGGCCGCGCAACGTCGCCCCGTTCGACGTCCACGTGATGGCCACCGGCAAGGGCGAGGAGATCTTCGCCGCCGCCGCGCAGCTGGCCGCCGACCTCGAGTCCGCCGGCCTGGACGTCGTCTACGACGACCGGCCGCGCACCTCCCCGGGGGTCAAGTTCGGCGACGCGGAACTGCTGGGCGTGCCGACGACCGTGGTGGTCGGGCGTGGCCTCGTCGACGGGGTCGTGGAGGTCAAGGACCGCGCCACCGGCGAGAGCACCGACGTGCCGCTCGCCGAGGCGGTCGAGCACCTGCGCGGCGTCGTCGCCGGCTCGTGAGCGGGTCCGCTGACCGCGCGGTCATGACCTCCTCGCCCCTGACGACCCTCTCGTGATCACCGGCCTGGAGGCCGCCGACCCCGCCGTCATCATCATGGTGGTGGTCGCCGGCCTCGCCGCCGGGTGGGTGGACGCCGTCGTCGGCGGGGGAGGGCTGCTGCAGCTTCCCGCGATGCTGCTCGTGCCCGGGATCACGCCCGTGCAGGCGCTCGCGACCAACAAGATGGGCTCGGTGTTCGGCACCTCGACGAGCGCGGTGATGTACTACCGCCGGGTCCGCCCTGACCTGCGCACCGCGCTGCCGATGGCGGGATTCGCCCTGGTGGGCAGCCTGGGCGGGGCGATCGTCGCGGCCAGCCTGCCGCAGCAGGTGTTCAAGCCCGTCATCCTCGTCGCCCTGATCGCCGTCGCGGTGTTCACGGCCCTCAAGCCCGACGCCGGCCAGGTCACGCAGTTGCGTCACGAGGGCCGGCGCCACCACGGCCTGGCCGCCCTGATCGGCGCCGTCATCGGCTTCTATGACGGGCTGCTCGGCCCCGGCACCGGCTCGTTCCTGGTGATCGCGCTCGTCACCGTGCTTGGCTACGCCTTCCTGCAGGCCAGCGCCAAGGCGAAGATCGTCAACGTCGCCACCAACATCGGTGCCCTGCTGTTCTTCGTCCCGCACGGCTCGGTGCTGTGGGGGCTCGGCCTCATCCTCGGTGCGGCCAACATGGTGGGCGGCTACCTCGGGGCCCGCACCGCCGTCGCCCGCGGGAGCCGGTTCATCCGGGTCGTCTTCCTCGTCGTCGTCGGGTTGCTCGTGCTCAAGCTCGGCTCCGACATCCTCGGGGACCTGAGGCGCTGAGGCACCGACGCATCAAGAGACAGCGAGGGGCCGGCGTGCTGCCGGCCCCTCGCTGGTGGCTCTCCTCCCGCGCACCGCGCGGATCGGTCAGCCGACGCCGGAGACGCCGAGCAGCTGCCCGACGAGGAACGTCGCGGCGAGCGCCAGGGCGCCGCCGATGACGAGCCGGAGCGTCGCCCGCAGCACCGGGGCGTCACCCAGTCGCGCCGAGACGACGCCGGTGATCGCGAGGGCGATGAGCGTCACGACCATGGTGACCGGCACCCGCCAGCCGGCCGGCGGCAGCAGGACGGCGATCATCGGCAGCAGCGCACCGACGAGGAACGCCCCGAAGGAGGCGGTCGCGGCGTGCCAGGGGCTGACCACGTCGTCCTGGTCGATGTTCAGCTCCATGGAGAGGTGGGCGCTGAGCGCGTCCTTCTCGGTCAGCTCGATGGCGACCTGGCGGGCGGTCTCCTCGCGCAGGCCCCGCTCCCGGTACAGCTCGGTGAGCTCCGCGAGCTCGCCCTCGGGGTCGTCCCGCAGCTCGGCGGTCTCCTTGGCGATGAGGGCCTGCTCGGTGTCCCGCTGGCTGCTGACGGAGACGTACTCGCCGAGCGCCATGGACACGGCGCCACCGATCACGGCCGCGGCGCCGGCGACGAGGATCGGGCCCGGCTCGGTGGTGACCGTCGCGACGCCGACGACGACGGCGGCCACGGAGACGATGCCGTCATTGGCGCCGAGCACCCCGGCGCGGAGCCGGTTCAGGCGCTGGGAGAGCCCGGAGGCGGCGTGCGGTTCGTCGCGGTCGTGGAGGCGAGACTGTGGCTGGTCCATGACGGCATCAAACACCCGGCGCGGCGATCCCGCCAGCAAGGTTGGGCTGGCCTCACCGGCGCGGCGGACCAGGCTCGATGCGGTGGGTCGATTCGCACCCGGTCCCACGACATGCCGGGTGACGTCGGGATAGAGCGTCCTGTCCCGGTCGTCGACGGCGTGTCGGGGGACAGGGTGGTGTCGTCCGGCGTGTCGAGCTGGCGAAGACGCTCAGCGGGTCGTCGACGAGGCGGGGCCGGTCGTCGTCGGGCAAGAGGAGGTCGAGCCGGGTGTCGTGGACGACGTGGTGGGTGCCGGCAGGAGGCTGTCGGCGAGGCCGGGCGCGGGCGCGATGCTGCCCGTGACGGCGGTCCGGGCGCGTGCGGCGTCCAGGAGCAGCGGCACCGCGCGGGCCCGCAGCGCGGCGTCGCTGAACGCGATCACATCGCCCCACGCCAGAACGGTGTCCTGCTCGAGCCGGGCGGTCGCCGCCGTTGCCCGCGTCGGCTGGTCGAGGACGGTGCGGTCGACCGGGAACGCCGGCCGCTCGGGCTCGACGGCCCGGCAGTGATCCCGAGCGAATCCGGTCACGACCGCCAGTCGAGTGCGGTGCGCGTGTTCCGCCGCGGTGGCCGCCGGGAGGCCGTCGTCGGTGCGAGCCCGCAGCACCTCCCACGTGTAGGCGGCGCGCTGTTCGGCGAGCGCGACCCGGGAGAGCGCCTCGGCCGGCCCCGGGACCGCGGTCGACGCTGTTGAGGACGGGGACGGGGACGGGGACGGGCTGGAGCTGCGAGGCGATGACGAGGTCGGCGACGGCGAGCCGGGCGTGGCGCCGATCGACGGGGAGCCCGTCGACGAACGGGAGGTGCCGCTGGCCGGACTCGGGCAGGACGACGGTTGGTCCGCCGGGATGCCCGACCGGATCCGAGACGTCGCGTCGGACAGGGCGATGCCGGCGCTGCGGGCGAGCCGGTCGGCCCACTGCACCTGCGCGGCGCCCGTCGCGGCGAGCACCCGGGCCATTCCGCCCTCCGGCGCGGTCGACCACGCGCTCGTCGATGCCGCGTCGGAGGACGACGAGGTGGAGGAGGGCAGGGAGGACGACGCGGACGAAGCCGCGGTGGAGGCGGGCACCGGGGGAGTCGTTGCCGGACCCGTCGCCGCATCACCGCGGAGCGAACCGGAGGTCCCGCCGCCGGTGGCCGCCGATGCCGAGGTGGCAGAGGTCGATGCGGCAGAGGCCGGTGCGGGGGAGCCGAGGACGGCCGCATCCGTCAGGCTGCGGACCCCGGCATCCTGCAGGTCCCGCGCCACCGTCGCCGCGGTGACCGGCCGCGCGGTCGCCGCCGACGCGGCTCCCGATCCGCCGCTGCCGGACGGAACACTGCCGGACGGACCTGCACCGGACGGACCTGCACCGGACGGAACGGCACGGGCCGCACCCGTCGTCGTCGGGTCGCCACCCGCGGCACCGTCACTCGTCGGAAGGGCACCGGGTGCGCCACCACCCGTCGCCGTTGCCGCACCCGGGGGCGGACCGTCGTCGCCGGCCAGCAGGCGTCGCTGCACGGTGATCGCCGCGGCGATGCCGGCCAGGTCGGTCCGCACCGTCGGTGTCGTGCCGCCACGGCGCAGCAGCACCCGGACGTCGTCGTCCAGCCGCGCCAGGGCGGTGGAGGCGGCTCGGCGGGCGTTCTCCGCCTGGATGCGCGTGGGGGAGCCCGGGGTGCCGGGCATCAGGAGGGGCCGCACGACGGCGGCGCTGAACACCGCGACGAGCGCGAACAGCGCCACGCCCGCGACCACCAGCAGCCAGGGCCGTTTCCGGGAGCCCCGGGACGGCGTCGGTGACCCGGCCCGGTCGCGTGCTCCCATGACTGTCGATCCTGCCACGCCGGGCCTGTCCGCCCGTGCCCGCACGGGTGCGCGAGTGCGTGTCCCGTGGCCGCGCCGGGACACGGTAATGTCGTTAGGCTGGAGCACAACCACGTAGCAGGAGGTCATGATGGCGGCCAGGTCCGGCCAGAAGCAGGCGCCGTTGCCCCGGCGGAACCCGCAGCCGGCGGCGGTCGACACCGGCAGCGTCGAGGCACTCTTCGCGCCGCTGGTCGCCGAGGCCGGCCTGTTCCTCGAACAGGTCCGCGTGCACGGCCCGGCCGCCCTGCGCACCCTCAGCGTCATCGTCGACCTGCCGGAGGACCGCACCGGGTCGCTCGGGCTGGACGAGGTCGCCGAGCTGGCCCGCCGCCTCTCCGACGCCCTCGACGAGGACCCCGACGTCGTGCCCGGGCCGGTCAATCTCGAGGTGTCCTCGCCGGGCGCCGAGCGCAAGCTCACCGAACCCCGCCACTGGCGCCGTTCCCGCGGACGCCTGGTCACCGTCGTGACCACGTCCGGGGCGACGCTGCTGGGCCGCCTCACCGAGGCGGACGAGACGGAGGCGACGATCGTCCCGCGCCATGAGGGCCCCAAGGGCACGAAGCCGAAGGACGGGGAGCCCGTCTGGGTCCTCTACGACACGGTCACCTCCGCCCGCGTCCAGGTCGAGTTCACCTCCCCGGGCGACGAGCACGAGACCGACGAGCACGACACTGACCAGTACGACACCGACCAGCACGACACCGTCGAGGACGAGGAGGCCTGACATGGACATCGACATGAGCGCTCTGCGACTCCTCGAGCAGGAGCGGGAGATCCCGCTGGACCGGCTGATCCCGGCGATCGAGCAGGCCCTGCTGGTCGCCTACCAGAAGGGCACCGGCCACACCCACCAGGCCCGCGCCGAACTGGACCGCAAGTCGGGTCACGTCACCATCTACGCGGTGGAGACCGACGACGAGGGCAACACGGTCGGCGAGTACGACGACACCCCGGCCGGTTTCGGGCGGATCGCGGCCAGTACGGCCCGCCAGATCATCCTGCAGCGGCTGCGCGACGTCGAGGACGACGCCGTGGTCGGCGAGTTCCGCGCCAAGGAGGGCGAGCTCGTCTCGGGCCTCATCCAGCAGGGCCGCAGCGCCCACATGGTGCAGGTCGATCTCGGCTCCGTTGAGGGCGTCCTCCCGCCGCCGGAGCAGGTGCCGGGGGAGGACTACCGGCACGGCAACCGCATCCGCGCGTTCGTCGTCGACGTCCACCGCGGCATGAAGGGCCCCTCGATCACGCTCTCCCGCTCACACCCGGGCCTGGTGCGCAAGCTCTTCGAGCTCGAGGTGCCCGAGATCGCGGACGGTAGCGTCGAGATCACCGCGCTGGCCCGCGAGGCCGGGCACCGCACCAAGATGGCCGTCGCCGCGCGCGTGCCGGGCGTCAACGCCAAGGGCGCGTGCATCGGTGAGATGGGCTCCCGCGTCCGGGCCGTCATGAGCGAGCTCTCCGGGGAGAAGATCGACATCGTCGACTGGGCGGACGACCCCGCGATCTTCATCGCCCACGCGCTCTCCCCGTCGCGCGTCACCTCGGTGACCATCGTCGACGCGGGCAACCGGTCGGCGAAGGTCGTCGTCCCCGAGTTCCAGCTCTCCCTCGCCATCGGCAAGGAGGGGCAGAACGTGCGGCTCGCCTCCAAGCTCACCGGCTGGCACATCGACATCGCCTCCGACGCCGCGGCGGCCCGCGACGCGGCCGGCACCGCCGCCGGTCGGACCTCCGGGAGCGTCGACGCGACGGCCGACGGCTCGTCAGGCTCCCGCTGACACGCCCCCGTTCGTGGCGCGGCGGGAACAGGAGCTAGACTTGAACGGTTGGGAACACCGTGACGGCCCCGTGCGCACCTGCGTCGGTTGCCGTCAGCGGGACTCCCAGCAGCTGCTCGTGCGTGTGGTCCGTCCCTCTATCTCCAGTCCTCGACTGCAGGTGGATGCGCGGCGCCGCCTGCCCGGTCGCGGGGCGTGGCTCCATCCCGAGCCTCAGTGCCTGCAACGGGCGCTCTCGCGTCGGGCGTTCGATCGGGCCTTCCGGGCCGCGGTCGACGCCTCCGACGTCGAGTCCTGGATCGCACAGCACGTCCCGGGTCATCACCCGTCCCGAGACGACCGTCAACCTGAAAGCGGGTCAGAACACTGATGGAAACCCGATGAGTGCCTCCCGATGAGTGCATCACTGTGCTCTCTCACCGCCGCCGCCCGCGCCTCGCGCAACGGAAGCGGCAGTACGGAATAGACGGTCCGGCCCCTGTCCGGCGCGGACCGAGACAGGAGAAATGTGGCCAAGGTCCGCGTTCACGAGCTCGCCAAGGAGCTCAACATCACGTCGAAGGACGCCCTCGCCAAGCTGCAGGAACTGGGGGAATTCGTCCGGTCGGCGTCGTCGACCATCGAACCCCCGGTCGCGCGCAAGCTGCGCTCGGCCTACCCGTCGGCACCCGCCGCCGGTAACGGTGCCGCTGCCAGCAACGGTGGTGCGGCGAAGCCGTCCGCCGGCGCCGGCAACACCGCGTCCCGCGGGTCCGCTCGGCCCGGCCCCTCCGGGCCCCGTCCCGGTCCCGCCGCCCCGGCAACGCCGTCCGCGCCCGCCGAGACTCCGGCCCCCGCGGCCGCCACCCCCACGACCGAGACCGCTCCGGCGGCCTCGTCGCCCGCCCCGCAGCGCACCGAGGCCGCTCCGGCCGCGGAGAGCGCCCCGGCGCGCCCGACGTCGTCGGCCACGCCGTCCAGCGCCCGTCCCGGCCCCAAGCCGGAGACTCCCGCCCGCGAGGCCGCGCCGCGCGACGGCGGCAGCCGCGACGACGCCCGGAGCCAGGCGCCCGCACCGGGCCAGAAGCCCGGCCCCCGCCCCGGCGCTCGTCCGGGCAACAACCCCTTCGCCCCCTCGCAGGGCATGCCCCGCCAGGGCGGCCGACCGGGCAACAACCCGTTCGCGCCCTCCCAGGGCATGCCGCGTCCCGGTGGCAGCCGCAGCGGCGCCGCCGGTGCGGCGGGCCCGCGTCCGCCGGCCGGTGCCGGTGGTCCCCGTCCGGGTGCTCCGCGCCCGGGTGGTACCGGTGGTCCCCGACCGGGCGCTCCGCGTCCCGGTGGTACCGGCGGTCCCGGCGGTGCGCGTCCCAATCCGGCCATGATGCCCAAGCGCTCCGCCGAGCGTCCGGGTGCGGCCGGTCGTCCCGGCGCCGGAGCCGGTGCCGGTCCGCGTCGCGGCCCCGGAGGCGGTCCCGGTTCGGGTCCCGCCGGCGGTGGCTTCGGCAAGGGCGGTCGCGGTCGTGGCGGCACCCAGGGTGCCTTCGGCAAGGGCGGCGCCAACCGCGGCAAGCAGCGCAAGTCGAAGCGGGCGAAGCGCGCCGAGCTGGAGCAGATGCAGGCTCCCTCGGTCGGCGGCGTCTCCGTCCGCCGGGGTGATGGCAACACCATCCTGCGCCTGCGCCGCGGCGCCTCGCTGACCGACTTCGCCGAGAAGATCGATGCGAACCCCGCGTCGCTGGTGACGGTGCTCTTCCACCTGGGCGAGATGGCCACGGCCACCCAGTCCCTGGACGAGGACACCTTTGCGCTGCTCGGTGACGAGCTCGGCTACAAGATCGAGATCGTGTCGCCGGAGGACGAGGAGCGCGAGCTGCTCGACTCCTTCGACATCGACCTGGACGCCGAGCTCGAGGCCGAGGGCGACGACGAGCTGCAGGCCCGTCCGCCGGTGGTCACCGTCATGGGTCACGTCGACCACGGCAAGACCCGCCTGCTGGACGCGATCCGTCACTCGGACGTCGTCTCCGGCGAGTCCGGCGGCATCACCCAGCACATCGGCGCGTACCAGGTGCACCACGAGCACGAGGGCATCGACCGGGCCATCACCTTCATCGACACCCCGGGTCACGAGGCGTTCACCGCCATGCGTGCCCGTGGTGCGAAGGTCACCGACATCGCGGTGCTGGTCGTGGCCGCGGACGACGGCGTGATGCCGCAGACGGTCGAGGCGCTCAACCACGCCCAGGCCGCCGGTGTGCCGATCGTCGTCGCCGTCAACAAGATCGACAAGGAGGGCGCGAACCCGGACAAGATCCGCGGTCAGCTCACCGAGTACGGTCTGGTGCCCGAGGAGTACGGCGGCGACACCATGTTCGTCGACGTCTCCGCCCGGCAGAACCTGAACATCGACTCGCTGCTCGAGGCCGTCCTGCTCACCGCGGACGCGGCGCTGGACCTGCGGGCCAACCCGGACAAGGACGCCCGCGGCGTCGCGATCGAGGCCAACCTCGACCGTGGCCGTGGTGCGGTCGCGACCGTCCTGGTCAACTCCGGCACCCTGCACGTCGGCGACACCATCGTCGCCGGTACGGCCCACGGCCGTGTCCGGGCGATGTTCGGCGACGACGGCGAGCAGGTCGAGGCGGCGACGCCGTCGCGGCCGGTCCAGGTGCTGGGCCTCTCCTCGGTGCCCCGCGCCGGTGACAGCTTCCTGGTCACCGACGACGAGCGCACCGCCCGGCAGATCGCCGAGAAGCGGGAGGCCGCCGAGCGCAACGCCCAGCTGGCCAAGCGCCGCAAGCGCATCAGCCTCGAGGACTTCGACAAGGCCGTGGCCGAGGGCAAGATCGACACCCTCAACCTCATCCTCAAGGGGGACGTGTCCGGTGCCGTGGAGGCGCTGGAGGATGCGCTGCTCAAGATCGATGTGGGCGACGACGACGTGCAGCTGCGCGTCATCCACCGCGGTGTCGGTGCGATCACGCAGAACGACGTCAACCTGGCGACCGTGGACAGCGCGATCATCATCGGGTTCAACGTCAAGCCGGCCGAGCGCGTCGCCGAACTGGCGGAGCGCGAGGGCGTCGACATGCGCTTCTACTCGGTCATCTACGCCGCGATCGACGACATCGAGCTGGCCCTCAAGGGCATGCTCAAGCCGGAGTACGAGGAGGTGCAGCTCGGTACCGCCGAGGTGCGCGAGGTGTTCCGCTCCTCCAAGTTCGGCAACATCGCCGGTTCCCTGGTGCGCAGCGGGATCATCCGCCGCAACACCAAGGCCCGCGTGCTGCGCGGCGGCACGGTGGTCGGCGACAACCTCACCATCGAGTCGCTGCGACGGTTCAAGGACGACGCCACCGAGGTCCGCGACGGCTTCGAGTGCGGTATTGGCCTGGGTTCGTTCAACGACATCCGCGAAGAGGACACCATCGAGACCTTCGAGATGCGCGAGAAGCCGCGCGTCTGATCGTGCTCGATCCGACGGCGCATCGTGCCCGGCACCTCACCGGTGCGGGAACGGTGCGCCGTCGTCCGTCCCCCTCCGGCACCACCACGAAAGAGAGAGAACACCATGGCCGACGCAGCACGGGCCGCCCGGCTCGGCGACCGGATCAAGGTCATCGTCGCGCAGGCGCTGGAACGGCGGGTCAAGGACCCCCGGCTCGGTTTCATCACGATCACCGACTGCCGGGTCACGAACGACCTGCAGCACGCCACGCTCTACTACACCGTCTTCGGTGAGGAGGAGCAGCAGGTGTCCACCCGGGCCGCGCTCGAGTCCGCCAAGGGCGTCCTGCGTGCCGAGGTCGGGAAGAACATCACCGCCCGGCTGACGCCGACCCTGACGTTCGTCGCCGACGAGGTCCCGGTCAACGCGTCCCACGTCGAGGATCTCCTGCGCACCGCCCGCGAACGCGACGCCGAGCTGGCCGCCCAGGCCTCCGGTGCCGCCTACGCGGGGGAGGAGGATCCTTACCGCAAGCCGGCCGAGGACGACGACCTCGAGGATCTCGACCGCTGATCCTCCGCACGATCCTGCCGCCAGCTCGTCAGTAGATGCTCCATCCGGGCCCGATCCCGGGCTCGATGGGACATCTCTTGGCGAGCTGGCGTCGTCGTGGAGGGAATCCTCAGGGGGTCGGGAGGCGGGAGAGGCCCTCGACGAGGTCCTCCGTCGACCCGCACAGGGCGACCCGCACCCACCCCTCACCGCTGGGGCCGAAGGCGGTGCCCGGCGCGAGGGCGACGCGGCGCTCGGCGAGCAGCCGGTGGCACCACGCCCGCATGTCGCCGCCGCTGACGGCGCTCACGTCCACCCACAGGTAGAAGGCGCCCTCGGCGGGCAGGTACGGGTAGCCCTTCTCGCCCACCAGCCGCTGCGCGGTGTCCCGGTTGGACCGGTAGTGGGTGCGTGCGGTCTCGATGTAGTGCTGGGGCCCGGTCAGGGCCGCGACCGCGGCGTGCTGCACCGCCGGATTGACGCAGGAGACGATCGCCTCCATCACCGGGTCGATCAGCGTCGCCATGCCCGGCGGGATGACCAGGGCCCCGATCCGCAGCCCGGTCAGCCCGTAGGTCTTGGAGAGGGTGTGCGAGACGATCACCCGGTGGTCGGTGTCGTACCGCAGCGGGCTGACGTGCTCGACGCCGTCGTAGGTGAAGGCCTCGTAGCACTCGTCGGAGATCACCCACAGGTCGTGCGCGGCCGCGAAGTCCATCAGCGACCGCACCGTCGGCGGGTCGAACACGGCGCCGAGCGGGTTGGACGGGGAGTTGAGCACGATCGCCCGCGTCCGTGGCGTCACGAGCGCCTCCAGGTCCTCGACCCGCGGCGCGAACCCGTCCTCGGGCCGCAGCCGGTAGGTCACGGGAACGGCGTGCACGAGGGACGCCGTCATGGTGAACGTCGGGTACCCGGGGTCCGGCACCAGCACCTCGTCGCCGACGTCCAGCGTCAGGCTCATCGCCAGGTGCAGGCCCTGCTGTGCGCCCGTGACCACGTAGACCCGCGAGGCGTCCAGGCTGAGCCCCTGCTGGGCGTTGACCCGGTCCGCGAGCGCCTGGCGCAGCGCGGGCAGCCCGGCGTTGGGCGTGTAGAACGTCTCGTCCCGCTCGTAGGTCTCGATCGCGGCCCGCAGCACGTGCTCGTCGGTGGGGAATCCCGGCTCGCCGATGGAGAGGACGACGGCGTCCCCGAGGCTCCAGGCGGCCTGCGTGATCTCGCGGATCTGGTTGGTCGGAACGGTGCGGACGTGCGGGGCCAGCTCGGGCATGCCGCCAGTCTAGGGCGGGGCCGGCGCCCGACCGCGGGAGGTAGGATCGTCTGCGTGCCAGCGCCCGGAGACCCTCGCGAGACCCGCGACGGATTCGTCCTCGTGGACAAGCCGGCCGGCTGGACCAGCCACGACGTCGTCGGACGGATGCGCCGCATCGCGGGCACCCGACGGGTCGGGCACGCCGGCACCCTGGACCCGATGGCGACCGGCGTCCTCGTGCTCGGCATCAACCGGGCCACCAAGCTGCTGACCTACGTCGTCGGCGTCCCCAAGACCTACAGCGCGACCATCCGGCTCGGGCAGGCGACCGTGACCGACGACGCCGAGGGCGAGGTGACCGCCTCCGCCGGAGCCGCCGGGATCACCGAGGCCGCGGTCCGCAAGGGCGTGGCCGCCCTGACCGGGGACATCGAGCAGGTGCCGAGCGCCGTCAGCGCCATCAGGGTCGACGGCCAGCGCGCCTACAAGCGGGTGCGTGACGGCGAGGACGTCACCCTCGCCGCACGGCCGATCACCGTCTCCCGCTTCACGATCGAGGCGATCCGTGGAGCGACCGCCGGCACCGGAGACGGTCGCGCGGTCGCCGTGCTCGACGTCGACGTCGAGGTCGACTGCTCCTCGGGCACGTACGTGCGGGCACTCGCGCGCGACCTCGGCGCGGCGCTCGGCACCGGGGGACACCTGACGCGGTTGCGCCGCCTTGCGGTCGGTCCGTTCCGGATCGAGGACGCCGTGACGCTGGAGCAGCTGGAGCGGGACAAGCAGGACGAGAAGGACCGGCAGGACGGGCAGGACCGGCAGGACCGGCAGGACCGGCCGGTCCCGCACGAGCGTGCCACCGGCCCGCACCTGATCGACGCCGGTGACGCCGCCGCGGCCGTGCTGCCCAGCCGCACCGTCGACGCCGCCGAACTCGCCGAGCTCGCCTTCGGCCGCCGGCTCGCCGCGGGGCCGCAGCAGGGCACCGTCGCGGCCCGCGCCGAGGACGGCAGCCTCGCCGCGGTGCTGCAGGACGACGGCCGATCCGCCCGCCCGGCGCTCGTCCTGGTGACCCCGGAGACGACAGCGCGCCCGGCGTCCGCGACCCCCGCCGAGCCCGCGACCGAGCCCGTGACCCCCGCCGAACCCGCGGCGCGCGACGAATCGGCGACCCCGACCGAGACCGGGACCCCCGCCGACGGGCCCCGCCCGGCATGAGCGTCCTGTTCTGGCTGACCACCGTGGTGGCGCTGTTCTCGACCGTCGTCTGCCTGGTCGAGGGGATCCGTGGCCGCATCCCGGAGAACCTCACGGTGTTCTCGGTGCTCGCCGTCGAGGTGGTGCTGCTGATCGTCGTCGTCGCCGCGATCATCGGCTCCGCGACGGGCGCCGGTCCGCGCGGTGCCGCCTGGGAGTTCGGGGGCTACCTGGTCACGGCCGCCCTGATCCCGCCCGCGGCGGTGTACTGGTCGCTGGTCGAGCGGACCCGCTGGAGCACCCTGGTGCTCGCCGCCGTCGGCGTCACGGTGTTCGTCATGATGGCCCGCATGCTGCAGATCTGGGAAGGACAGGCCGGCCTGTGAACGAGAGACCCTCCGTCGCGAAGGCGTCCGGCCCCGGCCGCCTGATCATCGCCGTCTACGCGATCTTCGCCCTCGCCGCCTCCGCGCGTGCCGCGTTCCAGATCGCCACCAAGTTCGCCGACGCGCCGCTGGCGTACTTGCTCTCCGCGTTCGCCGCGGTGGTCTACCTCGTCGCGACCGTGTGCCTGGCCTCCCGCCGGCCCGGCTCCTGGACGGCGGCCGTCGTCGCGGTCGGCATCGAACTCGCCGGCGTGATCGTCGTCGGGCTGCTCTCGGTGCTGGACCCGACCACCCTGCCGCACGACACGGTCTGGTCCGTGTTCGGTCGCGGCTACGGCTTCGTCCCGCTCGTGCTCCCGATCGTCGGCCTGTGGTGGCTGTACCGGAACCGGCCGGGCCGGGGCGTCCGGTCGCGGCCCGGGCGACGGGACGACGCGGGTGTCTGAGCTCCCGCCGGTGCCCGAACTGCCGCCGGTGGCCCCGCTGATCGAGGGCGAGACCGTGCGGCTGCGGCCGCTGCGGGAGGATGACGTGCCCGCCCTCGTCGACAACTGCCGCGACGAGCAGGCGCGCCGCTTCATCCCCGTCCCGCTCGACTACACCGCCGACGACGCCCTGACGTACCTGAACCACACCGTGCCGGACGGATGGCGGACCGGCAGCAGCCACGTCTTCGCGGTGGCCGACCCGGCCGACGACACGCTGCTCGGCACCGTGGGCCTGCACGCCTTCCGCGCCACCACGGCCGACGTCGGCATCAATCTCGGACCGGCGGCGCGGGGCCGCGGCATCGGTACGGCCGCGTGCCGGCTGGTGATCGACTACGCCGTCGAGGGTCTCGGCCTGCGCACGCTCTACTGGCACGCCTTCGTCGGGAACGAGCCGAGCGTGGCGCTGGCGCGCAGGCTCGGGTTCACGTTCCGGGCCGAACTGCCCGCCTTCGCCGCCCTGCGGGGCGAGCCCGTGGACGTGTGGCTGCTCAGCCTCACCATCGACGACGGCGGCACGATCGCGACGCCGGGCGCGTGAGAAACTGAGAAGGCAGCCGCCGGACCCCCGTCGCGTCAGCCACCACGAATCGAGGCACCTCCCGTGACCCAGATCCCGAACCGTCCTGGACCCGCCGACGAACCCGAGCGGGGCGCCGGTCGGTCCGCGCAGCCCGCGGGCACGGACCGGGCGCCGTCGGCTCCGGCCGCCGGTCGCCCGGGGCAGGATCGCGCCGGCACCGCCGGCACTGGCACCGCCGGCACCGGGAGACCCGGCGACACCGGCACCACGGGCGGAACGGGCAACGCCGACCGGGCGGGGAAGTCCGACCGATCCGCGAAGCCGGGCCGTGCCGGCAAGGCCCCGGCAGAGCCGCGCCCCGGCTCGGACTGGGGCACGTTCCGCGCCGTCGTCATCGCCGTCGGCGTCGTACTCGCCGCGGTCGGCGCCTACTTCCTCATCGCCGGCACCCACGGACTGCCGGACGCCCCGAGCGGCCCCTTCGACCCCACCCTCGAGAGCCAGTTCCGGTTCTTCGCCGCGGTCGAGATCGGCGTCGGTGCCGCGTTCATCGCGATCGCCGTGAAGTTCCGGTGGGTCGAGGTGCTGTGGCTCGTGTGCATGATGGTGTTCTTCGGCGGTGTCGGCCGCGTGATCTCGTGGGCCATCGTCGGCGGCACCCCGCACTGGCTGATGATCGTGTTGATGATCATCGAGCTGGCCTTCCCGGCGGCCCTGCTCGTGTGGCACCGCTGGATCACCAAGACCGTCGAGCTGAAGCGGTCGCTGGCCTCCGGCCGCTGACCGCCGGCCGTTCATGGTGGCGCCGCCGATTCCGGTGCGGCGCCCGAGGAGATGGAGACGCGTGCAGTACTTCCCTGATGTCGCCGAGGTGCCCGCCGGGTTCGGACCCAGCGTGGTGACGATCGGCAACTTCGACGGTGTCCACCGCGGTCACCAGCAGGTGATCGCCGAACTCGTGCGGCAGGCCCGGCAGCGGTCCGTACCCGCGGTCGTCGTCACCTTCGACCCGCACCCGGCCACCGTGCACCGGCCCGAGAGCGCCCCGACCCTCATCATGGGGCTGGACGACCGGCTCGAGGCCCTCGCCGAGCTCGGCGTCGACGCCGTGCTCGTCATGCACTACACCGCGGAGCTGGCCCGCAGCACCGCCGAGGACTTCATCACCGACGTCTTCCTGGACGCGCTGGGGGCCGGGGCCGTCGTCGTCGGCCACGACGTGCGCTGGGGCCGGGACAACGCCGGGGACCGGCAGGAGATGGAGCGGCTCGGCGCCGCCCACGGCTTCGCCGTGACCGTGATCGAGGAGTACCAGTTCGGCGCCGGCGATCCGGACGACCCGGGCCAGGAACGGCGCGGATCGTCCACCTGGATCCGCGAGGCGCTCGACGCGGGCGACGTGCGCACCGCCGCCACCGTCCTCGGCCGCCCCCACCGCATGCGGGGACTGGTGGTGCACGGAGCGGCCCGCGGCCGGGCCCTCGGCTTCCCGACGGCGAACCTGGCCCCCGACGCGGTGGGCTACATCCCGGCCGACGGCGTCTACGCGGGCTGGTTGATCGACGAACGCGGCGACCGCTGGCCCGCGGCCATCTCGGTGGGCTCCAACCCGACGTTCGAGGGCGTGAGCCGGCAGGTGGAGGCGCACGTGATCGACCGGCCGGCGGGGGAGGACGTGAACGTCTTCGACCTCTACGGTCAGCGCGTGGCCGTCGAGTTCATCGAGCTGCTCCGCGGCATGGTCGCCTACACCGGGGTCGAGGCGCTGATCGAGCAGATGCGCCTGGACATCGAGACCACGCGAACCGTGCTCCAGGGCGCGCCGACGCCCGGTCATCCCCAGCGGGCGTGACCGGGCGCCCGGTCGCTCAGGCGGCCTCCTCGGCCGGCCGTCGCCGGCTCAGTCGGCGTCCTGGTTGGGGCCGACGGAACCGCGCCGTTCGCCCGCGAGGCTGACCCGGACGATCTGACCCGCCGGCGGCGCGTTGTCGCCAGGCAGCGCATTCGTCGCCACGTACAGCGTGCAGCCCTTGACCGACACGTCGGCCGGCAGCGGGACCGACAGGAACGGACGCGCCGTGTGCGAGCCGCGGGGGATGACCGACACCCGGTTCCCGAACAGCTCCGCCACGTACAGGTCGCCGCGGGCGCTGAAGGCGAGGCCGGTGGGCGAGGCCAGCCCGCCGGCGACGAGCTGCACCCGGCCGTTCGACGGGTTCACCCGGTAGACGGCGCCACGGGCGCCCAGCGAGGGATCCTCCGGCCCGCCCGGCAGCGTCGAGACGTACATCCAGCCGTCCCAGCCCCGCCGCACGTCCGTCGGCACCGGCTCGAAGTAGTAGTCGTGCCCCACGGTGCACGCCGGCAGGCCCGTCGCCTGCGCGGCCTGCGCGGTGACGTGCGTGACCGACGGCGGCAGCACCGCGACCGTCCGGACCCGGCCCGTGCGCCGGTCGACGCCGACGACGTCGTTGCCCCCGGCGTCGGCGACGAACACCTCGTGTGCGGTGGGTTCGGTGGCGTAGGGATGCGAGTCCGCCTCCCCGAGGTAGGAGCCCGGGACCTCTGCCGGCACCTGCGCGAGGCAGGAGGCGGGCAGGTCGCGGAACCCGTACCGGACGCCGCCGTCCGGGTTGACCCGCGCCTCGTACGCCGCCACGTCGGCGAGGGTCCGGACGGTGCCGCCGCGCGAGATCGAGCGGATCAGACCGGTGTTCGGTGCCGGGTCCGGGCCGGCGCCCGTGTTCTCGGCGAAGAACGTGGTCCCGAACCGGTAGGAGACGGCACCGACCTCGGCGCCGGGCGTGCTCGTCCGGTACACCGTGGTGACGTTGCCGCGCGCGTCCGTGCGGTTGAGCAGCCCGGCGAAGTTCTGCGTGAACAGGACGGACGAACCGCGCCCCGCGGCGACGGAGAGCGGCGTGACGAGGTCGGCCCCCGTGATGGGTGTCGGGGTGCCCGGGGCGGGTCCGCGGGCGGCCGCCTGGGCGGGTCCGGCCGCGGCGGCTCCGGTGAGGGTCAGGGCGAGGGCGGTGCACAGCGAGATGAGTGTTCGGCGCATGGTGACTCCGATGCGAGTGGGCGTGGAGACCCGGCGTCGAGCCCGGTGGTCCCCCCGCAGCGGACCTGGCGCACCCGGGACGGACCGGGCCGCGCGCACCCCCACCGACCCGGCGGGTTCGCTGAACAGCACACAGGGTAGACGGCGGCACGCGACCTGTCCACGGTGCTGATAGACTCGTTCGCTAGGTCCGGCTGCAGTCCGTGGTTGCCGTTCCCTCGCCGTCCTCGCGACGGCACCGCACTGACACGGTACTGACTCGAAGGAGTTACCCATGGCACTCGATGCCGCCACGAAGCAGCAGATCATGTCCGACTACGCCACCGGCGAGGGCGACACCGGTTCGCCCGAGGTCCAGGTGGCCCTGCTGTCCCAGCGGATCCGGGACCTGACCGAACACCTGAAGGTGCACAAGCACGACCACCACACCCGTCGCGGTCTGATGGCCCTGGTCGGCCGCCGTCGCCGGCTGCTGACCTACCTGCACGACACCGACATCACCCGGTACCGGTCCCTGATCGAACGGCTCGGCCTGCGCCGCTGAGCGCACCCGCACCGATACACTGGAAGGCGGCTGGACACCCACGTGCCCGGACCGGCGGTCGATCCGCCGGGCGGGGACCGGTGTCGGCCGTCTTTCCTGTTCCTGCACCATCGGCCATCGACGCCGATGAGTGAGGGAGCGGGAATCCGAACAATCCCGGCCAGCGCCCCCGACGGCAGCTGCGGTCCTCGGTAGTGATCTCCGGGCGCCTCGTCCTCTGCGACGCGGAACCGCCCCGGGGATCTCGATCGAAGACCGGTTGCCACCCGCGCGGAGCTCCGCGCGGTGCGGAGGCGCGGCCACGATCACAGAAACGGAGGTGACCTTCTTCATGGAGGGTCCCGAGATCAAGTACGCCGAGGCCGTCATCGACAACGGCCGCTTCGGCAAGCGCACGGTCCGATTCGAGACCGGCCGGCTGGCCCAGCAGGCCGCCGGTGCGGCGATGGTCTACATCGATGACGACACGTCGATGCTGTCCGCCACCGCGATCGGCAAGTCGCCGCGCGAGGGCTTCGACTTCTTCCCCCTGACCGTGGACGTGGAGGAGCGGATGTACGCCGCCGGCCGCATCCCCGGCTCCTTCTTCCGGCGTGAGGGCCGTCCCAGCACGGACGCGATCCTGGCCTGCCGCCTGATCGACCGCCCCCTGCGCCCCGCCTTCACCAAGGGCCTGCGCAACGAGGTCCAGGTCGTCATCACGGTCATGTCCGTCAACCCGGACGAGCTGTACGACGCCGTGGCCATCAACGCCGCGTCCATGTCCACCCAGCTGACCGGTGCCCCGTTCTCCGGCCCGATCGGCGGCGTCCGCGTGGCGCTGGTGACCGACGGCAACGGCGGCGCCCAGTGGGTCGCGTTCCCGAAGCACTCCGAGCTCGAGAACGCCGTGTTCTCGATGGTCGTGGCGGGCAGGATCGTTTCCGGCGGCGCCGGCGACGACGTCGCCATCATGATGGTCGAGGCCGAGGCGACCGACAACGCCTGGACGCTGATCAAGGAGCAGGGCGCCCCGGCTCCGACCGAGGAGACCGTCGCCGAGGGTCTGGAGGCGGCCAAGCCGTTCATCCGCGCCCTGTGCGACGCGCAGTCCGACCTGGCCGGCCGCGCGCAGAAGCCCGCGATCGAGCTGCCGGTCTTCAAGGACTACGAGCAGGACGTCTACGACGTCGTCGCCGCCGAGGCGTCCGACGAGATCGGCCGCGTCTTCGCCATCGCCGCCAAGCAGGAGCGCGAGGCCGCGTCCGACGCCCTGCTGAAGTCGACCGTCGACCGGCTCGCCGGTGAGGGCGCGCAGTTCGCGGGTCGTGGCAAGGAGGTCGCCGGCGCGTTCAACGCCGTGACCAAGAAGGTCGTCCGCCAGCGGATCCTGCGCGAGCAGGTCCGCATCGACGGCCGCGGCCTGACCGACATCCGCAGCCTGACCGCCGAGGTCGAGGTGCTGCCGCGCGTGCACGGTTCCGCAATCTTCGAGCGCGGCGAGACCCAGATCCTGGGTGTCACCACGCTGAACATGCTCAAGATGGAGCAGCAGATCGACTCGCTGTCGCCCGTCAAGCACAAGCGGTACATGCACAACTACAACTTCCCGCCGTTCTCCGTCGGTGAGACCGGCCGGGTCGGCTCGCCCAAGCGGCGCGAGATCGGTCACGGCGCGCTCGCCGAGCGGGCGATCGTGCCGATCCTGCCGACGCGTGAGGAGTTCCCCTACGCGATCCGTCAGGTCTCGGAGGCGCTGGGCTCCAACGGCTCGACGTCGATGGGCTCCGTGTGCGCCTCGACCCTGTCGCTGCTCAACGCCGGTGTGCCGCTGCGCGCCCCGGTGGCCGGCATCGCCATGGGCCTGGTCTCCGACGAGGTCGACGGGGAGACCCGCTACGCGGCCCTGACCGACATCCTCGGCGCCGAGGACGCGTTCGGCGACATGGACTTCAAGGTCGCCGGCACGAGCGAGTTCGTCACCGCCATCCAGCTGGACACCAAGCTCGACGGCATCCCGGCCTCCGTGCTGGCCGCGGCGCTGAAGCAGGCCCGCGAGGCCCGCCTGCACATCCTCGGAGTGCTGGCCGCCGCCATCGACGGCCCGGACGAGATGAGCGAGTTCGCGCCCCGCGTGATCAGCGTCCGCGTCCCGGTCGACAAGATCGGCGAGGTCATCGGGCCCAAGGGCAAGATGATCAACCAGATCCAGGACGACACCGGCACGGACATCTCCATCGAGGACGACGGCACCGTGTACATCGGCGCCACCGACGGCCCGTCCGCGGAGGCCGCACGGTCGGCGATCAACGCGATCGCCAACCCGCAGGTCCCCGAGGTGGGGGAGCGCTACCTGGGCACCGTGGTCAAGACCACGACCTTCGGCGCGTTCGTCTCGCTGACGCCGGGCAAGGACGGCCTGCTGCACATCTCCGAGCTGCGCAAGCTCGCCGGTGGCAAGCGGGTCGACAACGTCGACGACGTCGTGGGTGTGGGCCAGAAGGTCCAGGTCGAGATCACCAAGGTCGACGACCGGGGCAAGCTCTCGCTCTCTCCCGTGGTCGACGACGACGCGGACACCGGCTCCGGCGACGCCGGCGAGCGGGCGCACGCCGAGGCTCCGGCCGAGGGCTGATCCGCCCGTCCCGGGCTCCGGGACACCGCCTGACCGGCACCGTCCGACCAGGCACCGAAAGGAGGTCCGCCGCCACGTGCGGCGGGCCTCCTGCCGTCTTTCCGCGGGAGAACGCTCCCGCCCACCCCGCTCGTCCATCGAAGGAGCGACGCATGACCACCGCCTCGACCACGGCCCCCGGCTGGCCGGCCGCCCCCGACTCGCCCGTGCGGCGCTCCGTGCTGCCCGGCGGGGTCCGGGTGCTGACCGAGGCGATGCCCGGGCAGCGCGCCGTCACCGTCGGCTTCTGGATCGCGGTCGGATCCCGTGACGAGGCGGCCGGCGAATACGGATCCACCCACTTCCTCGAGCACCTGCTCTTCAAGGGCACCCCGACGCGCTCCGCCCTGGACATCGCCTCGGCGTTCGACGCCGTCGGCGGGGAGTCCAACGCGGCGACGGCGAAGGAGAGCACCTGCTACTACGCGCACGTGCTCGACGAGCACCTGCCGATGGCGATCGCCACGATGGCCGACATGGTCACCTCGGCGTCGCTGGACGCGGAAGAACTCGAGCAGGAGCGCACCGTGATCCTCGAGGAGCTGGCGATGGCCAGCGACGACCCCGCCGACGTCGCGCACGAGCGCTTCGCCGCGGCGGTCCTCGGGGACCACGCGCTGGGCCGTCCCATCGGCGGCACGCCGGAGATCATCCGCAGCGTCGGCCGGGAGTCCGTGTCCGCCCACTACCAGCGCTACTACCGGCCGGACGAGCTGGTCGTCACCGCCGCCGGCAGCCTCGACCACGACGCCGTGTGCGGGCTGGTCCTCGAGGCGCTGCGCCGCTCCGGCTGGGAACTGGACCCGGACGCCGTGCCGGTGGACCGCCGGTCCGAGACCGCGGCCGTCATTACCCCGGAAACCGCGCTGCAGGTGGTGCAGCGCCCGGTCGAGCAGGCCAACATCATTCTCGGCACCGGGGGGCTGAACGCGACCGACGACCGGCGCTTCGCCCTCAGCGTGCTCAACGCCGCGCTCGGCGGCGGCATGTCCTCCCGCCTCTTCCAGGAGATCCGCGAGAAGCGCGGCCTGGCGTACTCGACCTACTCGTTCGCCGCCGGCTACGCCGATGCCGGATACGTCGGCCTCTACGCCGGCTGTTCCCCGGCACGGGTCCCGGAGGTGCTCGGGCTGCTGGAGTCCGAACTGGGCCGCCTGGCCGACCACGGGCTCGACGCCGAGGAACTCGATCGGGCCAAGGGGCAGCTGCGCGGCGGGCTGGTGCTCGGGCTCGAGGACACCGCCTCGCGGATGTCGCGGTTGGGCCGCGCCGAGCTGGTGCACGGCCGGTTCATCGACCTGGACGAGTCGCTCGACCGGGTGCAGCGGGTGACGCCGGCCCAGGTCACCGCGCTGGCACGCACGCTCGCTTCCGGCCCCCGCAGCACCGTCGTCGTCGGTCCCTTCGAGGACACCGAGACGTTCGGCCTCTGATCCGGCCACAGTTCGTCGATTGATGTCCGAAACGAGGCGAAATCGCCTCGGATGGAACATGTATTGACGAGCTGGCCGGGGGGCGGCGTCAGCTGAGGATGTCCTTCGTCGTGAACCGGCCGTAGGCGAGCGCGCCGAACAGGGCGACCCAGGCCGCCTGCAGCAGGGCGTTCGCGCCGAAGGACCCCCACGCGATCGGCTGGCGGAGCAGGTCGGCGACGTCGAGCCAGTGATCGGTGAACAGCCACGGGTGCAGCCAGTCGAGCTGGTCGAGGCTGCCGAGCACCTGCGAGACGACGGCGAGCACGATCGTCGTCGCCATCGCCCCCACCGGCACCGTGGTCAGCGTCGAGACGAACAGGCCGATCGCGGCCAGGCCGAGCAGGGACACGGTCACGTATCCAGCCATCAGGGTCAGCCGGCCCAGGGCCTCGGCGGTGCCGATCGTGTCCCCGGAGAGCAGGGTGGCGGAGCCGAGCGGGAAGAGGGTCAGGCCGACGAGGACGCCCCCGGCCACGACGGCCAGGGCCGCCGCGAGGCAGAACACGACGGTCGCGGCGTACTTGACGACCAGCAGCCGCACCCGCCCGGCAGGGGCCGCGAGCAGATAGCGCAGCGTCCCCACGCCGGCCTCACCCGCGATCGTGTCCCCGGCGACGACGCCGACGGTCAGCGGCAGGAACAGCGGCATGCTCACGACCAGGCCGACGACGCCCGCGAACAATCCGTTATGGGTGACCTGGTCGAGGAACGCCGGGCCGCGCCCGCTCGCCGCCCGGCCGGGGGAGAAGCGCACCGCGAGCCCGATCAGGACGGGCACCGCTGCGAGCGCCGCGAGCATCGCCCACGTGCGCCGGCGGCGGAACAGGATGCCGACCTCCGAGCGGAACAGGGCGAGCCCGTTCGCCCGGACACTGCCGGCGCGGCTCTGCGTCCCGGTCTGCGTCCCCGTCCCGGTCGCGGGGAGCGGGCGCCGCTCAGCCGGCGACATCGAAGCCCTCGCCGGTGAGCTCGACGAACCGCTGCTCGAGCGTGGCGCCGGCCGAGGTGAAGCCGCGCACGCGCACGCCGGCGTCGACGAGGGCCGCGACCACCGCCTCCGGCGTGACGCCGTCACCGGACCGCCCGCCTGCCTGTTCGCCGGCCTGCGTGCCGGTCTGCTCGCCGGCGCTCATGACCGGGTAGGCGGCCGTGACCGTCTCCGGGCCCCCGGGTTCGACCGACATCCCGAGCCGGGCGAGGACCGCGACGGCGGCGTCGGTGTCCGGGGTGTGCACCTCCACCCGGGACCGGCTCTCCCCGCGCAGGTCCTCCAGCGTGCCCTGCGCGACCAGGCGGCCGGCGCGCAGCACCGCCGCGTGGGTGCAGACCTGCTCGACCTCGGCGAGCAGATGGGTCGAGACGAAGACCGTCGTGCCGTCGTCGGCGAGCGAGCGGATGAGGGCCCGCACCTCCCGGGTGCCCTGCGGGTCGAGCCCGTTGGTCGGCTCGTCGAGCACGAGCAGCTCCCGGGGCGCGAGCAGCGCCGCGGCCAGGCCGAGGCGCTGTTTCATGCCGAGCGAGTAGGCGTGTACCTTCTTCCGGGCCGCGTGCGTGAGCCCGACGCGTTCCAGCGCCGTCCCGATCCGGGCGGTGCGCGTGCGGGGCGAGGCGAGCGGGTCCGCCGTGTCGAGTCGGCGCAGGTTCGCCTCGCCGTGCAGGAACGGGTAGAAGGCCGGCCCCTCGACGAGCGCCCCGACGTGGGGCAGCACGCGGGCGAGCCGGTCGGGCACGGACTCGCCGAGGATCTCCGCCCGCCCGCTGGTCGGCGCGACGAGACCCAGCAGCATGCGGATCGTCGTCGTCTTGCCCGACCCGTTGGGCCCGAGGAAGCCGAACACGCTCGCCCGGGGCACGATCAGGTCGAGTGAGTCGACGGCGGTGTGGCGGCCGAAGGTCTTGGTCAGCCCGCTGGTGGCGATCGCGGGGCTCGTGGCGGAGCCGGGCCCGGGCGTCGTCGCGACGTCCTCCGTCGCTGCCCCCGCCTCGGCGAGATGACTACCGTGGGCGTGCTCGGCCGGGGTCACCGGGCGGCGGCCTCGAGCGTGCTCGCCGGCACGGCGCCGGCGAGGAGCCGTCCGTCGTCGGTGAGCAGGACATTGACGAGCGAGGTGGAGAGCAGGCGTCCGCCCGGCACCCGCGTGGCGACCTGGGTGACGAGCGGGGACCGGGTGAGGTCCGCGGGCACGCGGGCGGCGGGAATCACCGTGACGGCATCCCAGCCGGCGGCGGTGCCGGCCGTCTCCTTCGCGGCCTGCTGGTTCGACGAGGTGAGGGGCCGGGAGCGGTGGGACGCCGTGGGCAGCTGCTGCTGCGTGACGGTGGCACCCGCCGGCGGCGTGAACGAGAACACCGACGGGTCGGGCGCCCGCAGGTCGAGCGAGGTCAGGGCGACGTGGAACGCGGGATCCGCCTGCCCCTTCGCGTAGACGTCGACGGCCAGCGGCAGCCCGGTGGTCGACTCGACGGCGATCCGCACCGAGGCGACCAGGCTGCCCGTCGTGCGCGGCGTCAGGACGAGGGTCCAGGCGCCGTGGTTCGCGACCGTCACGGGATCGCCGACCGTCACGGTGGTCGAGGGGCCGACCGTGGCGAGGACGTGCTGGGCCAGCTCGTCCGGCGTCGCCGCGGCCGGGCTCGGGCTGTCGGGCGTGAGGGGACCGGCACCGCTCGACGCGGTCGCGGTCGGCAGCGTCGTGTGCGTCGCCCGCTTCGTCGCCGAGTCCCAGGTCCATGCGCTCGTCCCGGAACGGATCGCGTCGCGTTCGGCGAGCTGATCCATCACCTGGACCCGCTGCTTCGTCGGTCCGTCGACGTAGACGCGGGCGGTGTGCCCGGTGGTGAGCAGGTCGAGGATCGCGGCCGTGTTCCCGGCGCCGGCATCCGAGCCGAGGGCCTTCGCCGGGATCGACGGCAACCCGAGGTCGGTGCGCTGCTCGACCTCGCCGGAGAACTGGTGGGTCCGGTGGGCCGCGACGAGGGCGAGCACCTGCTCGGCCGTCGCGGGGGCGGGCGGGGATGCGGCAGAGGCGCCACTGGTCGCCAGGCCCACCGCGACGAGCGCGGGGACGGCGGCAGCGGGGACCCAGCGGTACCAGTTCGTGCTCATGTCCGGCCTCCCGTGTGCGGTGACATCCACGCTACGCCGGTCCCGGTCCGTCAGCGCCGGTTCCGGGCAACCTCACGGGGGATTCCCCGGCTGGCGGTGGCACGACGGCCGGACACCCGTCAGGGGCCGGTGATCGCCCGGGTGATCACGTCCGCGTACAGCTGCTGGCCGCGCGGAGTCGGATGGATGCCGTCGCTGGCCAACCACTCGGGGTGCACGGCGACGGCGGCCTGCCAGTCCGCGACGGTGATGCGGGGCTCGTCCGCCACCGCCTCGTGCAGGGCCCGGTTGGCGTCGGCCGTCCAGTAGACGCGGTCCGGAGCGAAGCCGGTCACGAGCACCAGACGGCGGTCGGGCCCGAGGACGTCCAGCAGGTCGGCGATCCGCTGGCGGGAGAACACGTCGTTCGTGGCCAGGCCGACCACCACGGTGCGGCCGAGCCGGCCCTGGTCCGCCAGGCGGCGGGCGACGTCGGCGGCGTCGTTCATCGACCGGCCCACACTCGCGTCGATCACCGCGCCGCGCAGGTCCCGCTCGAGGGCGGCGGTGGAAGCGACCGTCACCGAGTCGCCGATCACCGTGACGTCCCGCCCCGCGCCGGTGGCCCGGCCGATCGTGCTGGTCGGCTGGGCGTCGAGGACCTTCTGCCCGGACTCGATCTGCTGCTGCGCCTGCGTGGTGGTGGGCGCGTCGGTGACGCCGGCGACGGCCACGCTGCCACTGCCGAGCACGGCGGCCACCGCGACGACGGCCACCGCCAGCGCCTTCCGGCCGCGGGTGCGGGCGTGGGAGCCGAGCGCCCGCAGGGCTCCCCGCCAACCGAGCCTGAGCACGGGCCGCTCGACCCACCGGTAGCTCGCCTCGGTGAGAGCCAGCGTCACGGCGACGACGATGACGGCCTGCGTGAGCATGGGCAGCGTCGGGTCGGCGTAGTGGAGCAGGACGAGGACCGGCCAGTGCCACAGGTACAGCCCGTAGGAGCGCCGGCCGACCCACACGAGCGGGGCCACCGACAACAGGCGGGAGAGCGCGCCGGGGCGCCGGGTCAGCAGGCCCTGGACGACACCGACGGTCAGCAGCGTCGCCAGCGCCAGCCCGCCCTGGTAAGTCAGGTCGCTGCGCTCGGTGAGCACGACACCGCACGCCACCAGACCCGCCAGGCTGAGCAGCCCGAGCCCGTGCCGCACCCGGGCCACGGCCGCAGTGGCAGCGGCCGCGCGGGCGGCGTCGAGCGCGTGGGGGACGGCGAACGCGAGGGCGGCCCCGGCCATCAGCCCGAAGCTGTGGGTGTCGGTCCCGAAGTAGACGCGGGTGGCCTCCGAGCCGGGCACGTGCAGGGCGGCCATGCCGGCGGCGGAGGCGACGGCGGCCAGGGTCGCCGCGACGACGAGGATCCGGCGGCGCGCCTTCAGCAGCAGCAGGCCGACCACGATCAGCGGCCACGCCACGTAGAACTGCTCCTCCACGCTGAGGGACCAGAAGTGCGTGAGCAGCTGCGGGGACGTCTGCGCGAAGTACGCCGAGTGGGAGGTGATGCCCAGCCAGTTGCTGGTGTAGGTCAGAGCGCCGGTGAGCTGCCGGCCCAGCCCGACGAGCACGTCACCGCCCAGCAGGGCGGCGGCGGTGGTCGTCGTGAACAGGACGAGCAGCATCGCGGGCAGCAACCGGCGCGCCCGGCGCAGCCAGAAGGCACCGAACGCGATCCGTCCGGTGCGGCGGAACTCGACCAGCAGCAGGGAGGTGATGAGGAAGCCGCTGAGGACGAAGAAGACGTCGACGCCGATCATGCCGCCGGGCATCCACTGCGGCAGCAGGTGGTAGAGCAGCACGAGCACGACGGCGAGCGCCCGGAGACCGTCGAGGCCGGGAAGGCTCGCGTGACGCGGCCGTGCCGACGCGGTCGGGACGGCCGTGGGGGAGGGGACAGACGACGTCGTTACCAAAACGATATCGAGTCTATCGGTTCTCGCCCACGGCCGCCCCGCTCTGAGAGAAGGCCCACAGCACCCGTCAGCCGGCGGTCGCCTCGGCCTCCCGCACGTGGATCTCCTCGACGAGTTCCCGGTGCCGGGTGTCGGTGAGCGGGTACAGGAACCAGAGCACGAGGCCGGCGATGCAGAACGCGATCGCGGGGTAGAGGGCCTGGATCCCCTTGATGCCGAGTGCCGCGCCGGCGGACTGCGCGACGTTCGGCACGTACCCGACCAGCGTCAGGCCGAAGCCGGCCAGCCCGCCCGCGATCGACTGGGCGATCTTGCGGGAGAAGTTGAACATCAAGTAGGGCGCCGCCCTGACGGCTGCGCTCGCGCCCGTCGCCGCGGTCCCCGGCAGTGCTGCCCCCGGCACCGCCGGTTCCCGCACCACACCGTCGCCGGCGACGTCGTCCACCTGCCTGCCCAGCTCCTGGGGCGCCCTCGGCGACGGGACCCACGACGACACCGTGCCGATCCAGCGCGCGATCGACGACTGCGCCGCTCGCGGCGGTGGCACCGTCCGGCTCACCGGCCCGGACCGGACCTGGGTGACCGGACCCATCCAGCTGCGCAGCCACATCACCCTGCAGATCGACGACGGGGCGACGCTGCGGGCGGTCGCCGACCGGTCCCGATTCACCTGGGGCTTCGTCGGCTACACCTTCAACCAGTCCGCGGCGGGCAACCCCGACGTCGCCGAGGCGCTGGTCTCCGGCCGCGGGGTCACCGACGTCGCGATCACCGGCGGCGGCACCATCGACGGCCAGGGCAGCCAGCTCTGGTGGACCGAGGCCCAGCAGGCCAAGACGGACATCTCCCGCTACAAGTCGGCGCTGACGTTCGGGGCGCTCGCGGCCGCCATCGAGGCCGACCCCGCCCACCCGTCCGCGCTGCCCGCCTCCCGGTACGCGGCGCTCGGGGCGATCCCCACGAGCAACGGCCTGCCCCGGCCGTGGGTCGTCGAGTTCTACGACGCGCAGCGGGTCTCCGTCTCCGATGCCACCGTGACCAACTGCTCGATGTGGTGCCTGGGCCTGAGGTACACGACCGACGCCGCCGTCACCGGCCTGACGGTCCGCAACCCGTCGGACGCCCCCAACACCGACGGCGTCGACGTCGTCTCCTCCGACCGGGTGCGCCTGAGCCGGCTCGACATCGCCACCGGGGACGACGACGTCGCCATCAAGTCCGGCTTCCCCGGCTTCGCGACCCCGGCCGTCCCGGCGACCGACATCACCGTGACCGACTCGGTGTTCGGCACCGGGCACGGGCTGAGCATCGGCAGCGAGGCCGACAACGGCGTCCGCGACGTCCGCGGCTCCCACCTGACCTTCACCGGCACCGACAACGGGGTGCGCATCAAGTCCGGCCGTGACCGGGGCAGCGACATCGGGGAGATCGCCTTCGAGCACGTGCGGATGACCGACGTCGCCAGCCCCATCACCTTCACCGACTACTACACGGGCCTGCCGAAGCCCGGCGTGGACACCGGCCGGCCCGTGACCGCGACGACGCCGCACATCCACGACGTCACGGTGCGGGACCTGCAGGCCACCGGGGCGCAGAAGTCCCAGCTGATCGGACTGCCCGAGGCCCCACTGCAGCGCATCGATCTGTCCGGCGTCCTGCTGCAGGGCACCGCGCTGGAACTGCGCAACGTCACCGGTGCCTTCCACGGCGTCCGGGTGCAGCCGACCACGGGCAGCCCCTACCTCGTCGAGGAGGGCGTCGCCGTCACCGGCCTGCGGGCGACGACCTGACACCGGACTGACGTCACCCGCTGCCGGCTGACACGGGCCGGGCAGGGTCGCCGATCCTGCCCGGCCCGTCGCCGTCTCCGACGGCCGGGCCTCCCAGCCTGCTGCCCTAGGGTGGAGACCATGCCCGACTCCTCCGTTCCCGAAGCCGACGCCGTCGGAATCGACGCTCCCGGAACCGACTCCGGCTCGACCCCCATCCGCGTCGCGGTGACCGGGGCCGGCGGACGCATGGGCGCGGCCGCCGTCGACGCGATCGAGGCGGCCGACGATCTCGAACTTGTCGCCGCCCTGCGCCGCGGTGACGACCTGGAGCAGGTCGTGCGCGCGCGGGCCGACGTCCTGGTCGACCTGACGGTGCCGGACAGCACCGAGGAGATCGTGCACTTCGCCGTCCGCAACGGCGTCCACGCCGTCGTCGGCACCACCGGCTGGGACGAGGCCCGTCTGGCCGCCCTGACCGACGCCCTGGCCGCGGCCCCGGGTATCGGCGTGCTGATCGCCCCGAACTTCGCCGTCGGCTCCGTGCTCGCCACTGCGTTCGCCGCGAAGGCCGCGCGCTTCTTCGAGTCGGTCGAGATCATTGAACTGCACCACCCGGACAAGGTCGACGCCCCGTCCGGCACGGCCGCCCGCACCGCGGCGCTCGTCGCCGAGGCCCGCCGCGCCGCGGGGACGGCGCCGAGCCCGGACGCGACCCGCACCGGCACGCCGGAAGCGCGCGGCGCCGACGTCGACGGCGTGCGTGTGCACAGCGTGCGCCTGCGCGGCCTCGTCGCCCACCAGGAGGTGCTGCTCGGCTCCCCGGGAGAGACGCTGACCATCCGGCACGACTCGCTGGACCGTACCTCCTTCATGCCCGGCGTCCTGCTCGGCATCCGATCCGTCACCACCGCTCCCGGCCTCACCCACGGCCTCGACGCCTTCCTCGGCCTCGAGGAGCGGTGACGGAGCCGTGCAGAAAAGCGCTGCACGACTGGACGAGCAGAACGAGGGACTCGAAGGGACAGCGATGAGTGAGACGACCGGTCACGGCGCCCATGCCGAGAAGCCGGATGTCGAGACGGTGCGGAAGGACGCGGAGCGGAAGAACGCGCGGCGCGCCCTGAGCACCCGGCACCTGATCGGGCTGGTGCTGCTGGTGATCGGCGCGCTGGTGGCCCCGTTCGACTTCTGGCTCGGCCTGATCTTCATCGCGCCGGCGTTCTTCTTCCTCGCCACCCGCGTGTGGGTCGCCGTCGTCGTCGTCCTGCTCGCCCTCTACCTCGTGCTCACCGCCCAGCGCGGCTGGCTGCTGCTGATGTCCGACGGCGCCCTCGCCAAGGGACTCGGCGTCGCCCTGCTGCTGCTGCCCGTCGTGGGCGCCTGGGTCCTCGCCCGGGAGATCGCGTTCGGCACCCAGGTGGAGCGGATGGCCCGGATCCTCGACCGGGAGGGCGGCCTGCCCGACGACGACCTGCCGCGCCGCCCGTCCGGCCGGGTGATCCGTGCCGCCGCCGACGAGGCGTTCGAGCGGTACCGCACCGAGGTGCAGGCCGACCCTGAGGACTGGCGCCGCTGGTTCAGGCTGGCGTGGGCCTACGACGCCGCCGGGGACCGGACCCGCGGCCGCCGGGCGATGCGGGACGCCATCCGCCGTCACGCCGAGAACCCGGACCACCCGGCCCAGCCCGGTGCAGCGACGGAGGGACCCACCCCATGAGCGACCACGGACCCGCCCGGCCGGAGAACGACTCCGACGCGTCCACCGACCCGCTCGGCCGCCTGCGGTCGTGGTGGGAGCAAGCCCGTGAGATCGGCAGCGGCATCCCCGACGCCATCAGCCTCGCGACCGTGACGCCGGCGGGGTTGCCCGCCAACCGCATCGTGATCGCCAAGCGCGTGGACGACTCCGGCGTGGTGTTCGTCACGTCCGGGACCAGCGCCAAGGGTCGCGACCTGGCCGCCCACCCCGAGGCCGCCGCCGTCTTCCTCTGGCCGGACCCGCTCCGGCAGGTCCGCGTGAGTGGGCCGGTCGAGGTGCTCGACGACGCCGGCTCGGACGAGCTCTTCGCCTCCCACGCGCCGCTGTCCCGGGCCGGATTCGTCGCCTCCCGGCAGAGCGAGCCGATGGACCCGGACGGACTCGAGCGGCTGTGGGAGCGGATCCGCGACCTCGCGGAGACGCCCGACGAGCTCGCACGCCCCGCCACGTGGCACGGGTACCGGCTGGTGGCGACCGCGATCGAGTTCTGGTCCCAGGACGAGGAGCGCACCCAGACCCGCGTGCAGCTCACCCGGGCGACGCCGGCCGACCCGTGGCAGCAGCGCCGGGTCCAGCCGTGACGGCGGTGGCGTCCCTGCTGGTGCCGCTCTCGAGCCAGGACGCCGTCTCGGGCGCCACCGGCGGCGTCTTCGGGGCCGTCTCCCGCTGGGTGATCGACGTGATGGGCGTGATCGGCGCTCCGGGGGCCGGCCTGGCGGTGTTCCTCGAGAACGTCTTCCCCCCGATCCCGTCCGAGGTGATCCTGCCGCTCGCGGGTCTGGCCGCCAGTCAGGGCAGATTCAGCGTGGTCGAGGCGATCATCTGGACCACGACCGGCTCGGTGCTCGGCGCCTACCTGCTGTACGAGATCGGCCGGGTGCTCGGGCACGATCGCATCGTCCGGCTGGCGGCGAGGATCCCGCTGGTCGACGTCGAGGACGTCGACAAGGCCGTCGGCTGGTTCGACCGGCACGGGGACGCCGCCATCTTCTTCGGCCGGTTCATGCCCGGGGTGCGCAGCCTCATCTCCATCCCCGCCGGGATCGAGTCGATGCCACCGCTGCGGTTCGGGGTGCTCACCCTCGTCGGCTCCGGCATCTGGAACACCGTGTTCATCCTGGCCGGCTATCTGCTCGGCGATCACTGGGACACCGTGCTGGTCTGGGTCGACGCGGCCAAGTACGTGATCTTCGCCGTCATCGCGGTGCTGCTGGTCTGGTTCCTCGTCGCCAAGGTCCGGCGCCACCGCTCGCGCGCCTGACCTCGACCGTCTCGCCGGCAGCGAGTCCACCCACTCGTCGACCCACTCGTCGACCCACTCGTCGACCATGCGTCGGCCCGGCCGCCGGCACGCCGACGACCCTGCTCTCGACAGTCCGTCGACAGTCCGTCCACTCCCCGCAGAACCGCCGCAGCGGCGGCCGGCGACCGGCCCGTCGGGTGCGCGCGGGACCCCCGCAGCCGGTAACGTGGAGGCCATGCCCGACGCCCCCATTCCCTTCGGCCGCCTGTTGACCGCCATGGTCACGCCCTTCACCCCGGACGGGGAGGTGGACCTCGATGCCGCCGCGGCGCTGGCCGACCGGCTCGTGAGCGACGGGTGCGACGGCCTGGTCGTCACCGGCACCACCGGCGAGACGTCGACGCTGACGGACGAGGAGAACCTCGCCATGTTCCGTGCCGTCAAGGACGCGGTGGGGGACCGGGCCAGCATCATCGCGGGCACGGGCACCAACGACACCGCCCACTCGATCAACCTGTCCCGCCGCGCCGAGGAGCTCGGTGTCGACGGCCTGCTGATCGTCACCCCGTACTACAACAAGCCCAGCCAGACCGGCGTGCAGGCCCACTTCACGGCCATCGCCGACGCCGTCGGCCTGCCGATCATCGCCTACGACATCCCCGGCCGGTCCTCCATCCCGATCGCGCCCGAGACGATGCTCCGGCTCGCCGAGCACCCGCGCATCGTCGGCGTCAAGGACGCCAAGGCGGACTTCGCCGCCGCGACCCGCGTGCTGGCGGGCAGCGACCTCACCTGGTGGTCCGGCGACGACGGGCTGACCCTGCCCTGGATGTCGCTCGGCGCCGTCGGCGTCATCGGCGTCACCACGCACGTCGCCACCACCCGCTTCCGCGAACTGATCGACGCCGTCGTCGCAGGCGACCTGACGACCGCGACGACGATCGCCTACGAGCTCGAGCCCGTCATCCGTGCCACCATGGCGCGCGTCCAGGGCGCCGTCGCCGCCAAGCAGATCCTCGCCTGGCAGGGCGTTCTCGCCCACGCCGGCGTGCGCCTGCCCCTCGTCCCGCCCACCGCGGACGAGACCACCTTGATCCGTGCCGATCTGGCCGAGGCCGGTTGGGAGCTGTCCGCATGAGTGACCCCACGCTGGAACTGAAGGCCCCGCCCGCGCTGAAGCCGGGCACCATGCGGATCATCCCGCTGGGCGGCATCGGCGAGGTCGGCCGGAACATGACCGTCTTCGAACTCGACGGCAAGCTGCTCATCGTCGACTGTGGGGTGCTCTTCCCCGAGGAGCACCAGCCCGGCGTCGACCTGATCCTGCCGGACATCACGAGCATCCGGGACCGGCTCGACGACGTCGTCGCCGTCGTCCTCACCCACGGTCACGAGGACCACATCGGCGCCGTCCCGTACCTGCTGCGCCTGCGCAAGGACATCCCCCTGGTCGGCTCGCAGCTGACGCTGGCACTGATCGAGGCCAAGCTCGCCGAGCACCGGATCAAGCCCTACACGCTCGCCGTCACGGAGGGTCAGGTCGAACAGCTCGGCCCGTTCACCTGCGAGTTCGTCGCGGTCAACCACTCCATCCCGGATGCCCTCGCGGTCTTCATGCGCACGCCCGCCGGCAACGTGCTGCACACCGGCGACTTCAAGATGGACCAGCTGCCGCTCGACGGGCGGATCACGGACCTGCGCGCCTTCGCCCGGCTGGGGGAGGAGGGCGTCGACCTGTTCATGGTCGACTCCACGAATGCGGACGTGCCCGGCTTCATGTCCTCCGAGCGGGAGATCGGGCCCACGCTGGACCGGGTGATCGGCCAGGCCCGCAAGCGCGTCATCGTCGCCTCCTTCTCCTCCCACATCCACCGCGTCCAGCAGGTGCTCGACGCCGCCCACGCCAACGGCCGGAAGGTCGCCTTCGTCGGCCGCTCGATGGTGCGGAACATGTCGATCGCCTCGCAGCTGGGCTACCTGCACGTCCCCGAGGGCATCCTCGTGGACATGAAACGAGTGGACGACTACCCGCAGGAGAAGATCGTCCTGATGTCCACCGGTTCCCAGGGTGAGCCGATGGCCGCGCTGTCCCGGATGGCCAACGGCGACCACCGGGTCCAGGTGGGGCGCGGTGACACGGTGATCCTGGCCTCCTCCCTCATCCCGGGTAACGAGAACGCCGTCTACCGGGTGATCAACGGGCTGATGAAGCTCGGCGCCGACGTCGTACACAAGGGCAACGCCAAGGTGCACGTCTCCGGCCACGCGGCCGCCGGCGAGCTGCTCTACTGCTACAACATCGTCCGGCCCCGCCAGGTGATGCCCGTGCACGGCGAGGTCCGGCACCTGATCGCCAACGGCAAGCTCGCCCAGGCCACCGGCCTGGCCGAGGAGGACGTGCTGCTCACCGACGACGGGTCCGTCATCGACATGACCGACGGCGTCGCCCGCGTGGTCGGCGGCATCGAGTGCGGCTTCATCTACGTCGACGGCACCACGGTCGGCGAGATCACCGACGACGACCTGAAGGACCGCCGCACCCTCGGCGACGAGGGGTTCATCTCGATCGTCACTGTGGTCAACCGGCACAACGGCACGATCGTCTCCGGCCCGGAGATCCACGCCCGCGGCTTCGCCGAGGACGAGAAGGTGTTCGCCGAGATCATCCCGAAGATCAGCGAAGCCCTGCACGAGGCGGTGCAGTCCGGTCCGGGCAGCGCCCACACCACGTACCAGCTCCAGCAGATCGTCCGCCGCGTCGTCGGCTCCTGGGTGAACCGCCGGTACAAGCGGCGCCCGATGATCATCCCCGTCGTCCTCGAGGCCTGAGCGACCCACCGCCGGGTCGAGGCACGTTGACCGTCCCGTCCACGCGTTCCTAGGGTGACGGGTACGGCTCCGCCACCGGCGGGGGACGACGGGCGGGAGTGGACCATGCGGCGACTGATCGTCACCCAGAACGCCACGGTCGACGGCGCCGTGGAGATGCTCGACTCGTGGTTCGACCCGCGTGACCAGGACCCCGAGCTGGCCGCGGAGCTGCGGCGGCAGGACGAGACGAACGACGCGCTCCTGCTCGGCCGGCAGACCTTCGAGGATTTCCGCGGCTACTGGCCGCAGCAGACCGACGACACCACCGGGGTGGCCGATCAGCTGGACCGGGTGCACAAGTACGTCGTCAGCACTACCCTCGGGGACCCCGGTTGGATGAACAGCACGGTGCTGCACGGGGACCCGGTCGAGGAGGTCGGCCGGTTGAAGGATGTCCCGGGCCAGGACATCGTCTGTACCGGCAGCATCACCCTTGCGCACACCCTCATCACCGCGGGTCTGGTCGACGAGTTCCGCATCTTCACCTTCCCCGCGATCCAGGGCCGCGGTCGCCGGTTCTTCCCCGACGGCCACGCCGTCGACCGCCTGCGCGCGGTGGACGTGCGGCGCTTCGGCAACGGGGTCGTCTACACCGCCTGGGCGCCCACCGGGTGAGGCGGTCGCTCCGGCGGTGCTGATCCGGCGGCATTGATCCGCTGCGTTGGCCGGCGGCATTGCTCCGGCAGTGTCGGTCCGGTGGTGTTGGTCCGGCCTGCGGCTCCGCCTCAGCGGTACCGTGGAAGCATGGCGACCCGTACTTCCCCCGCCCCTGCCCGCCAGGGCAAGGGCAGCGCGTCGCGAGCATCCACCCGTTCCGGCGGTGGGACCGGCAGGTCCTCCGCCCGGTCGGCAGGCTCCTCGCGCGCTCCGCAGCCCGAGGACCGGCCCTCCCTTCTCGTGCGCGCCGCTCGCGGCGCGTGGCTGGGGCTCGCCCACGGCGTCGGGAACGCTGTCCGGGCCGTCGGGCACCGGGTCGAGGGGCTCGACCCGCAGGACCGTCGGGACGGCCGGGCGCTCCTGTTCCTCCTGCTCGCCGGCCTGGTCGCCGCGGTCGAATGGTGGTCGCTGTCCGGGTGGTTCGCCCGGGGCGTCCACGCCGTCGCCGCCGGCACGTTCGGCTCGATCGCGCTGATCCTGCCCTTCGTCCTCGTCATCCTCGGCCTGCGCTTGATGCGGACGCCGACCGCGACGAACGCCAACAACCGGGTGACCATCGGCCTGGCCGTGCTCACCGTCGCCTCCTCCGGCATCGCCCATCTCGCGCTCGGTGCGCCCACGATCTCCGCCGGCGTGGACCAGCTCTGGGCCGCCGGCGGCATGATCGGCTTCCTCGCCGCCAGCCCGCTCAGCCAGATCATCACCCCGGCGGGAACCCTCGTCCTGCTGCTCGCGCTGGCCTTCGTGAGCCTGCTCATCATCACGGCCACGCCCTTCGGCCGCATCCCCTCCCGTCTGCGCGCGCTGTACGAGCACCTGACCGGTCAGCAACCGTCGGCGGCGCGGGCGGACGAGCACGACCGCTCCTACCTGGACGACCCGGCTCCGCCCCGACCCGCCCGGCGGAAGAAACGATTCGGCCGCAGGGACCACGAGGACCGGACCGCCGAGCTGGACGCGTACGACGGCGACGAGGCGTTCGAGCGGGCCCTGCTGGACGACGACGCCGATCCGGCCACCGCGGACATCCCGGTCGTGGCGGAGACGCCGCCGCAGCCGGCGGTGCAGTCCTCTCCGGCGGTGCCGTCCTCTCCGGCGGTACAGTCCTCTCCGGCGGTACCGCCGGGGGTCCGCCGTCCCACCCGCGCCGAGCAGGCCGCCGCGAAGCTGCGCGCCGACCAGGGGCTCGACGCCGACAGCCGCCCGACCGAGGCCCTGGCCGCCGTCCGGTCGACCCCGGTCGCCCCGCAGATGCCGCCCAGCCCGATCCCGCAGCGCTCCGAGCAGCTGCAGCTCTCCGGCGACGTCACCTACACGCTGCCCGCCTCGGACGTGCTCACGCCCGGCACGCCGCCGAAGGAGCGGTCCGCGGCCAACGAGGCCGTCGTCGCCGCTCTGACGAAGGTGCTCACCGACTTCGGCGTCGACGCGGAGGTCACCGGGTTCTCCCGCGGCCCGACCGTCACCCGGTACGAGATCGAACTCGGCTCCGGCACCAAGGTCGAGCGGGTCACGGCGCTGAGCAAGAACATCGCCTACGCGGTGGCCTCGGCCGACGTGCGGATCCTCTCGCCCATCCCCGGCAAGTCCGCGATCGGCATCGAGATCCCCAACACCGACCGCGAGACCGTGTCGCTGGGCGACGTGCTGCGCTCGAACAACGCCCGCAAGACCGACCACCCGATGGTGATGGGCGTCGGCAAGGACGTCGAGGGCGGCTTCGTCGTCGCGAACCTCGCCCGGATGCCGCACCTGCTGGTCGCCGGTGCCACCGGCGCGGGCAAGTCCTCGTTCGTCAACTCGATGATCACGTCCATCCTGATGCGATCCACGCCGGACGAGGTGCGGATGGTCATGGTCGACCCCAAGCGCGTCGAGCTGACCGCGTACGAGGGCGTCCCGCACCTGATCACGCCGATCATCACCAACCCGAAGAAGGCGGCCGAGGCGCTGCAGTGGGTCGTCCGCGAGATGGACGCCCGCTACGACGACCTGTCGACCTACGGGTACAAGCACATCGACGACTTCAACAAGGCCGTCCGCAACGGCAAGGTCACCCCGCCGCCGGACTCCAAGCGCGTGATCAAGCCGTACCCGTACCTGCTGGTCATCGTCGACGAGCTCGCGGACCTCATGATGGTCGCGCCGCGGGACGTCGAGGACTCGATCGTGCGGATCACCCAGCTGGCCCGTGCCGCCGGCATCCACCTCGTCCTCGCCACGCAGCGGCCCTCCGTCGACGTCGTCACCGGCCTGATCAAGGCCAACGTCCCGTCCCGGATGGCGTTCGCCACCTCGTCGGTCACCGACTCCCGCGTCGTCCTGGATCAGGCCGGCGCGGAGAAGCTGATCGGCCAGGGCGACGCTCTGTTCCTGCCGATGGGCGCCTCCAAGCCGATGCGCGTGCAGGGCGCCTGGGTCACCGAGTCCGAGATCCACCAGGTCGTCGAGCACGTCAAGGGCCAGCTGCGGGCCGTCTACCGGGACGACGTCACGGTGCAGGCCGAGAAGAAGCAGATCGACGAGGAGATCGGCGACGACCTCGAGCTGCTGCTCTCCGCCGCCGAGCTGGTGATCAACACCCAGTTCGGGTCGACGTCGATGCTCCAGCGCAAGCTGCGGGTCGGATTCGCCAAGGCCGGACGTCTGATGGACCTGCTCGAGTCGCGCGGCGTCGTCGGTCCCTCGGACGGTCCCAAGTCCCGCGAGGTGCTGGTCAAGCCCGACGACCTGGGCGTCACGCTCGCCGCGATCCGCGGCGACGATCCGCCGGCCGCTGCCACCGCGACGGCGGGGAATGCGGATGCGGCGGGGGACTGGGGCACCGACCTGGTCGCGGCCGACCTCGATGACCGGACCCAGGCGATCGACTACCACGACGACGCCGAGGGGGACGACTCCGAGGACGCCTGGAACCTGACCGGGCGCTGAGGTCCGGCGCGGACGTCGCGGCCGGGCGGTTCGCCGGACGGTCGGGTCGCCCCGGTAGCCTTGACGGATGAGCACCCCGGCACCGCACTCCTCCCCGGTCTCCTCCTGGAACCTGCCGAACGTGCTGACCGGCATCCGCATCCTGCTGGTGCCCGTGTTCATCGTGCTGCTGGCCGCCGACGGGGGAGCGCACGGAGGCCTGCGCTGGGCCGCCGCCGCCCTCTTCGTCGTCGCGATCTACACCGACAAGCTCGACGGCGACATCGCGCGGTCCCGTGGGCTGGTGACGAACTTCGGCAAGATCGCCGATCCGATCGCGGACAAGCTGCTCACGGGGTCGGCCCTGGTGATGCTGTCGGTGCTCGGTGAGCTGTGGTGGTGGGTCACCATCGTCATCCTCGTCCGCGAGTGGGGCATCACCGCGCTGCGGTTCTGGGTGATCCGCTACGGCGTGATGGCGGCCTCGGCCGGCGGCAAGCTGAAGACCGTGCTGCAGGCCGCCGCGATCATCCTGCTGCTCATGCCGCTCGGCACCGTGCTCGGCCCGTGGGCGCTGTGGCTCGGCTGGCTCGTGATGGCGGCCGCGCTCGTCGTCACGGTCGTCACCGGCGTCGCCTACGTCCGCGATGCGCTCACCCTGCGCCGTGAGGGCACCCGTGCCTGACCCGGCCGAGGGATCGCCGAGCACCGGGTTGCCTGCCGATCCCGCTCGCGTGATCGAGGCCGCCGTGGCCCGCGGCCTCACCATCGCCACCGCCGAGTCCCTCACCGGGGGCGCCGTGTGCGCCGCGCTGGTCGAGGTGCCAGGAGCGTCCGCGGCCGTGCGGGGCGGCGTCGTGTCCTATCACCGTGACGTCAAGGTCGCCCTCCTGGGCGTCGATCCCGAGCGCCTCGCCTCCCACGGTGCCGTCGACCCCGAGGTGGCCGCGCAGATGGCCGCCGGAGCCCGCACGGCGACCGGAGCCGACATCGCCGTTGCGACCACGGGGGTGGCCGGCCCGGAGCCGCACGACGGGCAACCCGTCGGCACGGTCTGGATCGGCACGGCGTCCGCCGCCGGGGAAAATGCGGTGCTCCACCGGTTCGCCGGGGACCGCGACCGGATCCGCGGGGCCGCTCGCGACGCCGCGCTGAGCGCCCTGCTCGACGTCGTCACCACTCGATGACCGCCGACGACGGAGTCATCGCACCGGTGCATCGTTTCGGCTTCCGAACAGTCGCTGAGTCGTGATGAAAACGAGATCACAGCAGATTCACAGGAAAATTGCCTTACGCGTCTGTCACGTGGCTCACCTGTGCCGTTGTCATGCATTCTCCTGCCGGCATGAACGCTTCGCTGGACGCATAGTCGTGATCGTTTCGCGACCGACCGGCGAGTAGCCGGACGAGGTGTAGCTTTTCCGTGATCATCCCTCGCTGACCCCAGAGGACATCATGGCCGTCACTTCGCCCTGCCCTGCTCTGCGCTCGTTCCGCCGCCGTGCGGCGATCGCCCCCGCTCTCCTGCTCGCCACGACCCTGCTCGTCGCGACACCCGCTCACGCCGCGGACACCACCGTGGCCGCCGACGGTTTCGACCGCACGGTGGCATCCGGACTCGGATCGGCGACGACCGGCGGTGCCTGGAGCAGCGCGGCGACGACCGGGCTGTCCGTCTCCGGGGGCACGGCCCGGGCCCAGCTCGCCGCCGGCGCCCGGCAGGTCGCGACCCTGACCTCGGTCAGTTCCCTGGACACCCGGATGAACGCCGACTTCGGCGTGGATGCGCTGCCCGCATCCGGCATGGGCATCTTCAACGGCGTCACGCTCCGCGCTTCCGGCAAGGCCGCGTACACGACCGTGGTGCGCGTCCGACCCGACGGGACGCTCCGTGCCTCGATCAGCCGGACCAACGCCGCCGGCACCACGACGACCATCGCCCCGGAGGTGACCGCACCCGGGTCGGTGGCCGGTGGCGGCCGGTACGCGGTCCGCGCCGAGACGGTCGGCACCTCGCCCGTCACCGTCCGGGTGAAGGTCTGGGCCGCCGGGGCGACGGAGCCCACGGCCTGGACGCTGACCCGCGACGACGCCGCGACCGACCGGGTGACCACGGCGGGCGCCGTCGGGGTCAACCTGTACAACGCCCCGACCTCCGGAACGCGCACTGTCTCCTTCGACAACGTCCGCGGCACGTCGACGTCGGCCGTCACCGCCGTCGCGCCGGCACCCGCCCCGGCTCCTGCTCCTGCCCCGGCCCCTGCTCCGGCGACGTCGGGCTCCCGGGGTGCTCCCGCGATCGGCACGGCGGACTACGGCGTGCCCTCGGGCGCCCTGGTGGTTTCGCCGACGGGCAACGACGGTGCGGCCGGCACCGTCGCGGCCCCGATGCGCACCGCCCAGGCCGCCGTCGACCGCGCCGCCAACGGACAGACCGTCGTCCTGCGGGGCGGCACCTACCACGAGCGGGTCGCGATCCCGCGCGGCAAGCGACTCACCGTCCAGCCCTATCCGCGGGAGGCCGTCTGGTTCGACGGGTCGGTGCCCGTCACCGCCTGGAGCCAGTCGGGCACCCGTTGGGTGAGCTCGGGCTGGACGGCGACGTTCGACAGTCCCGCCCACCGCACCACGAACACCGATTTCGCCCGGTTCACCGATCCGGCCCACCCGATGTCCACGTACCCGGACATGGTCTTCGTCAACGGCACCCCGCTGCGTCAGGTGGGCTCGGCGTCCGCGGTCGTGGCCGGGACCTTCTCCGTCGACTACGGCAACCACACGCTGACCATCGGCTCCAACCCCGCCGGTGCGTCCGTGCGTGCCAGCAACCTCTCGCAGGCCTTCGAGGTCGCCTCGGACGGCACCGTCCTGCGCGGGATCGGCATCCGCCGCTACGCGAATCCCCTCTCCAGCAACGGCGTCGTCTACCTCGCCGGTGTCGGCGCGGCGATGCGCGACACCGAGGTCTCGGACAACGCCACCACCGGCGTCTCGGCGGCCAAGACCGGCCAGACGCTGCAGCGGAACTCGTTCCTGCGCAACGGCATGGTCGGTCTCGGCGGGTACCAGGCCGACGGCCTGACGCTGGCCGACAACGCGATCAACGACAACAACACGGAGTACTTCAAGCCCGCGCCGACCGCGGCCGGGGCGAAGATCGTCCGCACGCGGGGCATGACCATCCGCAACAACGACTTCCTGCGCAACCGCAGTGCCGGTGTGTGGCTGGACGAGTCCGACACGGACTTCACCATCACCCACAACACGGCGTCGGCGAACACCACCACCGGCATCCAGGCCGAGATCTCCGAGTCGGGCATCATCGCGGACAACCGGGCGACCGACAACACCACCGGCATCCAGATCATCTCGACCGGCAACGTGAAGGTGTTCAACAACCTCATCGGCGGCAACACGTTCATGGGCCTGAAGGTCTTCCAGGACGCCCGTCGTCAGGCGGTGGCCAGCTGGGCCGGGCACGACACGCGTCGTCCCATCCCGGATCCGACCTGCACCTGGGTGACCCGCAACATCCAGGCCAGCAACAACGTCTTCACCACCACCGGGCTGTTCCAGGTCTACGCACTCAGCGGCCAGTCCGGCGTGCCCGGTGACCGGATCTTCGCGTCCATCAACGGCAACCTCGTCGGTGACCGCAAGGTAGGGGTGCAGCCGACGGTCGTCGCGCTGGGCGAGCTGGACACGCTGCTGCGGCGGTACCAGTCCAACGCGGAACTGACGGCGCTGCACTCCAGCTGGAGCAACGCCTTCGCCGCCTGGGGTCTGACCACCGACCAGATGGCGGCCCGGGCCACGACCCTGACGTCCGGGGCTGCGCTTCCCGCCGACGTGGCCGCCGCGGTGGGTCAGCCGACGGGCGTTCGCCGGGTGGGCACCTTCTGACGGACACGGGCCTTCCGGGTCGTACAGTCGACCCCCAGCTTCACGTCAGTGGATCCCCAGCCCGCGCTCCTAGGCTGGAGAGCCCCGGTGACAGCCGGGCACGCACGACGCCGCGGACTTCCGACCGGAACACCGGTCGGAACAAAACGTGACGTCAGACGGTTGTCATCAGTGAACCGGCGCCGACGGCCCCGGTAGCATGGAATCACCTCGAGGCCACGGCAGCGCGGGGGTCCACCCGAACAGGAGTTGACGACACAGATGGTGAAGGAACCCGTATCCGTGAACGGCGTCGTCCGTTGGCGCGAAGTGGGTCTGGCCGCAGAGACGAAACACGACCAGAAGGAGCGCACGATGGTGCTGTTGCGTCACGAGATCGGTGATGTGCTGCGTGATGTCCGTCAACGCCAGGGCCGCACGCTCCGGGAGGTCAGTCACGACGCGCGAGTCTCGCTCGGTTACCTCAGCGAGGTCGAGCGTGGCCAAAAGGAAGCCTCGTCCGAACTGCTGTCGTCCATCTGCTCGGCCCTGTCCGTCCCGCTCTCCCTCCTTCTCCGCGAGGTCAGCGATCGGCTTGCCGTCGCCGACGGGGTGACGGTGCCGGACACCGTGCCGACGGATCTGTCCCGCGAGTTCGTCACCGAGATCCCCGACGAGGTCCCGGAGCAGTTCTCGCGTCCGCTCTACTCCGGTCGCGTCTGACGCGGACCCGGATCCACTCCTCGGCGGCGAGAGCCGTCCACGATCCTCTCGATGGGGCCCACCGGCCGGTCCGGTGGGCCCCATCGTCGCGCCGGGACCCGGCCGGCGCCCGACCACTCGACAGGAACACCGATGCGCACCAGCCACTTCTGGCGACTCATGGACGACGAGTTCGGCGTCGCCTACTCCCGCGTCCTCGCCCGCGATCTGGTCCTGACCCGGCTCGGCGGGCACAGCGTCGTCGACGCCCTCGACACCGGCGCCGATCCGCGTGAGGTGTGGCTGGCCGTGTGCGACGCGCAGGACGTGCCCGAGTCCCGCCGACTCGGCCGGGACATCCCGCCGCGGCGCTGAGCCCACGCCTGGTCGCGATGGCAACACGCCGCGTCGGGCCTTCGAATATCTGTTCGGATCGCAGTAGGCTCGAGAACAGAACGAGCAAGCAGGATCGGCACTCGTCCGAACATCGTTCCCGAGAGCTCGGGCAGCAGGAACGACCGTCCTCGCGACGGCTCCGGGACGACGGTTCCGGGCGAGTTCCGGCGGACGTTGTCCACAGGCGGAGCGACTCCGCTGCTTTTGTCGGTGCTGCCGCCTAGCGTTGCCGACATCGGATCCGCCCCCGCGGATTCCCCCAGTCCGAAACACCCTGGCCACCGCGGCCACGACCGAAGAGGTGGAGACATGCCGGCACCAGCCGACCGCCAGAAGGCCCTCGAGACCGCCCTCGCCCAGATCGACAAGCAGTTCGGCAAGGGCTCCGTGATGCGCCTGGGCGATGAGACGCGCGCCCCCATCGAGACCATCTCGACCAGTTCCATCGCCATGGACGTGGCCCTCGGCATCGGCGGTCTGCCGCGTGGCCGCGTGGTCGAGATCTACGGCCCCGAGTCCTCCGGCAAGACCACGGTGGCCCTGCACGCGGTCGCCAACGCCCAGCGCAACGGCGGCATCGCGGCGTTCATCGACGCCGAGCACGCCCTGGACCCCGACTACGCGCAGAAGCTCGGCGTCGACACCGACGCCCTGCTCGTCTCCCAGCCGGACACCGGTGAGCAGGCGCTGGAGATCATGGACATGCTGGTCGGGTCGGGCTCGCTCGACATCGTCGTCATCGACTCCGTGGCGGCGCTCGTGCCGCGCGCCGAGATCGAGGGCGAGATGGGTGACAGCCACGTCGGTCTGCAGGCCCGGCTGATGAGCCAGGCCCTGCGGAAGATCACCGGCCGCCTGAGCCAGACGAAGACCACCGCCATCTTCATCAACCAGCTGCGCGAGAAGATCGGGGTCTTCTTCGGCAGCCCGGAGACCACCACCGGTGGAAAGGCGCTGAAGTTCTACGCCTCGGTCCGCATCGACGTGCGCCGCATCGAGACCCTGAAGGACGGGGCGAACCCGGTCGGCAACCGCACGCGCGCGAAGATCGTCAAGAACAAGATGGCCCCGCCGTTCAAGCAGGCCGAGTTCGACATCCTCTACGGCCACGGCATCTCCCGCGAGGGCGGCCTGATCGACATGGGCGTGGAGCACGCGCTGGTCAAGAAGTCCGGCGCCTGGTTCACCTACGACGGGGACCAGCTCGGGCAGGGCAAGGAGAACGCCCGGCAGTTCCTCAAGGACAACCCGGAACTCGCCGACGAGCTGGAGCGGCGCATCCGCGAGAAGCTCGGCATCGGTGTCCGCGCCGCGGACGTCGAGCAGGGCTCTCCGCAGCTGAAGGCGGTCGGGGACGACGACGGGTTCTGATCGACGCGGCGGAGGCGGCCGCCGCCGACGCGGTCCGAGCAACTCCGCCGGTGACGCCTCCGACTGTGCTTCCGACAGGGCGTCCCGGCCGGAGGCGGAGGCCGACCCGGAGGAGGTGGCCCGCAGCATCGTGTTGCGGCAGCTGACCGGGTCGGCCAAGAGCCGGGCACAGCTGGAGCAGAAGCTCGCCGACCGGAACGTGCCCGAGGACGCCGCGACCGCGGTCCTGGACCGGTACGAGGATCTGGGCCTGGTCGACGACGTCGAGTTCGCCCGGATGTGGGTCAGCAGCCGGGTGGAGTACCGACACCTCGGCAGGTCGGCGCTCCGCCGTGAGCTCACGCTCAAGGGCGTCGACCGGGACACCGTCGCCGACGCTCTCGCGAACGTCAGCGACGAGCAGGAGTACGAGGGGGCGCTCGCCCTCGTCCGCCGCAAGGTCACCGCAGCGGATCGTCGGGAGCTCGCGTCCCCGGACGCGGACCGGCAGCGTCTCGTCCGCCGCCTGGTCAGCATGCTCGCCCGCAAGGGCTATCCGCCCGGGACGGCGTTCCGGGCCGTCAACGAGGTGCTCGGCGAGGACGAGGACGGCGTCATCCCCGACGACGACTGACCGCCGTCCCGGAGTCGTTCCCGGCCGCGGGCGCATTCGTCCGGCGTGTCGTTCCGGCGTGTCCTGCGCGATCCGGCCGGGTCGGCCCCGGCGGCGTCCTAGCCTGTGTGCTGATGGCCACCGCCGCTCATCGACGTGCACGTCCGGTCCGCCGGCCCCTCAGCTGCGTCGTCCTCTGCCTCGCCCTGGGACTCGGGGCGCTCGTTCCCGTGCCCGCTGCGCAGGCCGGGCCGGGGGACTACCCGAGCTGGGACCAGGTGCGTCGCGCCCGGCACACCGAGGCGGACAAGGTCCACGAGATCGGGGTCGTCTCCACCCTGCTGGATCGTCAGGAGACCGAGGCGGCCCGCGCCGCCGACATTGCCGTGCAACGCCTGGCCGAGCAGGCGCTGGCCCAGCAGGCCGCCGACGCCGCTCGATTCACCGCGGAGGTGGTCGGGCAACGCCGCGACGAGGCCGTCCGGCAGCTGGCCTCCTCCTCCCGCATGGTCGGAGTCCTCGCCTCCGCCGCCTGGCGCAACGCGGGAACGGCATCCCTCCTGCTCGTCCCCGCCAACCTCGAACAGGCGCGCGAACTCGGCATCCTGCGCGTCGTGCTCTCCCGCACCGGCAGGACCGTCGAGGACTACCGGTCGCGGCGCAACACCCTCGCGGCGATGGAGAGCCAGGCCGCCGCGGCCCAGCAGGTGCGGGACCGGACGGCCGAGAAGGCCCGACAGGCGCTGGCTGCCGCCATCGCGGCACAGCAGGACGCGCAGCGGATCGTCGTCGCCCAACAGACCCACCGCACCGAGCTCTACGCCCAGCTGGCCCTCCTCAAGGGCACCACGGCGCGCGCCGAGATCACCTACCGCGACGGAGTCCGGCGCGCGGAGGCCTACCGAGCGGCGCAGGCCGCCGCCCGCGCCGAAGCGGCGCGTCGGGCCCGTGAGGAGGCAGCGCGGCAGGCGGCGGAGTTGGCCGCCCAGCGGGCGGCGCAGCAGGCCGCGGCTCAACAGGCCGCGGCTCAACAACAAGCCGCACAGCAGGCCGCGCAGCAGCAGGCAGCACAGCAGGCCGCGCAGCAGCAGGCAGCACAGCAAGCGGCGCAGCAGCAGGCAGCACAGCAAGCCGCGCAGCAACAAGCAGCTCAGCAGCAGGCCGCGCAGCGACAAGCAGCCCGGCAGGTGTCACCCGTGGCGGTGCCGGCCCCCGCTCCTGCCGCGCCCGCCCCGTCCCCGGTCACCTCGGCGGAACCGGCGCTGCTGACCACGACGCCCACCGGGGCCGTCAACGATCCGGCCGGTGCACAGGCGTGGGCCGCGTCCCGGCTCGGCGCCCACGGCTGGGGGCAGGACCAGATGAGCTGCCTCGTGCCCCTGTGGGATCGGGAGTCCGGCTGGCAGACGACGGCGACGAACCCGTCGAGCCTCGCCTACGGCATCCCGCAGTCCCTGCCCGCGTCGAAGCTCGCCAGCGCGGGCGCGGACTGGCTCACCAACTACCGGACGCAGGTGGACTGGGGCCTCGGGTACATCGCCGACCGGTACGGCTCACCCTGTGGCGCGTGGGGCCACGAGCAGTCCGCCGGATGGTACTGACCGGCCGCTGCTGACTGTCGGTGGCCGTGAGAACCGTGCGGCCGGCCCGCTCGGTAGGCTGGTGCGGTGAGTTCGACGCTTCTGCCCGCACTGCCCGCGACCATCGACGCCGAGGCTCCCCGCACCTACCAGGTGCGCACCTTCGGCTGCCAGATGAACGTCCACGACTCCGAGCGGATCAGCGGCCTGCTCGACGCCGCCGGGTACGTGCCGGTGCCGGACACCGCGGGTGAGGGTGAGGCCGACATCGTCGTGTTCAACACCTGCGCGGTGCGGGAGAACGCGGACAACAAGCTGTACGGCCACCTCGGCCAGCTCGTCGGCGCGAAGCGGGCGAACCCGCGGATGCAGGTCGCCGTCGGGGGCTGTCTCGCCCAGAAGGACCGGGACACGATCCTCGCGAAGTCGTCCGTGGTCGACGTCGTCTTCGGCACCCACAACATCGGCGCCCTGCCGACGCTGCTGGACCGGGCCCGGCACAACCAGCAGGCCGAGCTGGAGATCCTCGAATCCCTCGACGTGTTCCCCTCGACGCTGCCAACCCGGCGCGAGTCCGCGCACTCCGGCTGGGTGTCGATCTCCGTGGGCTGCAACAACACGTGCACGTTCTGCATCGTGCCGTCCCTGCGCGGCAAGGAGCGCGACCGCCGGCCCGGCGACATCCTCGCGGAGGTGCAGGCGCTGGTCGACGACGGGGCCGTCGAGGTCACGCTGCTCGGCCAGAACGTCAACTCCTACGGTGTCGAGTTCGGCGAACGGGGTGCATTCGCGGACCTGCTGCGCGCGTGCGGCACGGTTGACGGGCTCGAACGCGTGCGCTTCACGAGCCCCCACCCGGCCGCCTTCACCGACGACGTCATCGACGCGATGGCCGAGACCGGCAACGTCATGCCCCAGCTGCACATGCCCCTGCAGTCCGGCAGCGACGCCGTGCTCAAGGCGATGCGCCGGTCCTACCGCTCCAGCCGGTTCCTGGGCATCCTCGACCGGGTCCGTGACCGCCTCCCGCACGCGGCCATCACCACGGACATCATCGTCGGCTTCCCGGGGGAGACCGAGGAGGACTTCCAGGCCACGCTCGACGTCGTCGAGGCCTCCCGCTTCTCCTCCGCCTTCACGTTCCAGTACTCCATCCGTCCCGGCACCCCCGCGGCCACGATGGAGCACCAGGTGCCCAAGGCCGTCGTCCAGGAACGCTACGAGCGGCTCATCGCCCTGCAGGAGCGCATCAGCGGTGAGGAGAACCGGGCCCTGATCGGCCGCACCGCCGAGGTGATGATCACCGCCGCCGCCGGGTCGAAGGCCGACACCACGGGCCGGATCTCCGGCCGCGCCCGGGACAACCGGCTCGTCCACGTCGCCGTTCCCGCCGGGGCCGGGGTGCCGCGCCCCGGTGACATGGTCACCGTCCCCATCACCGCGGCCGCGCCCTACCACCTGATCGCCGACCCCGCGCCGGAGCAGTACGCGCTGCGCCGCACGCGCGCCGGCGACGCGTGGGACCGGGCGCAGGCCGAGTCGTGCGGTGTGCCCGCCCCGGCGTCCGCCGGCGGGGCCGCCGGGCGACCCGGTGCCGTCGCACTCGGGATGCCGGCCCTGCCCGGCCGCGCCTGAGACGTGAGCGCACCCGTCGTCCGGATCGCCCGCATCGTCCGGGTGGCGATGCCGAGCCGGTCGTGAACCGGTGACCGGTCAGCCGGCCCCCGTCGTCGCGATCGTGGGTCCGACCGGCACCGGCAAGTCCGACCTCGCCGTCGACGTCGCGCTCGCCCTCGACGGGGAGATCGTCAACGCCGACGCGCTGCAGTTCTACCGCGGCATGGACATCGGCACCGCCAAGCTGCCCGAGGCCGAGCGCCGGGGGGTCCCACACCACCTGCTCGACGTCCTCGAGGTGACCGACGAGGCCTCCGTCGCCACGTATCAGCAGCAGGCCCGCGACACGATCGACGACATCGCCGCACGCGGCCGCCGCGCCGTCCTGGTCGGCGGCTCGGGACTGTACGTCCGCGCGGCGCTGGATCGCCTCGAGCTGCCCGGCACCGACCCGGCCATCCGCGCACGCCTCGAGGCGGAGGCCGAGGCCGGGGGGCTGGAGGCGTTGCGGGCCCGACTCACGCTGGTCGACCCCGTCGCGGCGGGCCGCGTGCACGACGCCCGCCGGGTGATCCGGGCGCTCGAGGTGCACGAGCTCACGGGCCGGCCGTTCAGTTCCTTCATGCCCGACCGCCAGTACGTCCGTCCCACCGTCCAGCTCGGCCTGCGGATGCCCACCCCGGCCCTGCGCGAGCGGCTGGACGCGCGCGTGCACGCCATGGTCGAGCAGGGTCTGGCGGAGGAGGTCGCGCGGCTGGATGCCGCCGGACTGCGCCGCGGCCGGACGGCGTCCCGGGCCATCGGCTACGCGCAGTTCCTCGCCGTCGCCGACGGCGAGCTGAGCGAGGCGGACGCGATCGCCGACACCGTGACGGCCACCCAGCGGTTCGCCAAGCGCCAGCGCACCTGGTTCGGGGCCGACCCGCGCGTCCACTGGCTCGACGTCGACCGCACCGACCGGCCCGGTCTGCTCGAGGCCGCCCTCACCCACCTGTCGCCGGTTCGTCGCTAGAGGCTGCGTCCGGGCCCGATCCCGGGCATCGGTCTACGTCGGGTGACGAGTCGGCGTTGAAGGGCGGGCGATAGGCTGGGGGCATGCCCCCCGTGACCTCGGCCACTGCCCTGCCCGACGGCGTCGCCCCCACGGGTCCGCCCGCAGGCGCCCGTCCCGGGCACACCGTCTCGTCGTCGACCGCTCCGTCGACCACGGTCCCGTCGCCGAACGCGGTACACGACGACGCGCTGGCCCGGGCCGCCGAACGCTGGTCCGGCGTCACCCTGACCAAGGGCCACGGCACCGGCAACGACTTCGTGGTGCTGGCCGATCCGGACGGCAGCCGGCCCGTCGACGAGCCGACCGCGGCCGCCCTGTGCGACCGGCACCGGGGGATCGGGGCCGACGGCATGATCCGCGCTGTCCCGTCCCGGCTGCTGCCCGAGGGACGGGCCCTGCTCGACGCCGAGCCGGCCGCCGAGTGGTTCATGGACTACCGCAACGCCGACGGCTCCCTCTCCGAGATGTGCGGCAACGGGGTGCGCGTCTTCGCCGAGTTCCTGCGCCGCGAGGGCCTCGCCACCGTCGAGCCCGGCACGGTGCTGCCCATCGGCACCCGCGGCGGCGTCAAGTACGTGCGGGCCGTCGACGGGGGCTACGCCGTGGACATGGGGCCGTGGACACTGATCGACGCCGCGACGGCCCGCGAGCGCGGCGCCGACGCCCTCGTCCGCACGGACGGCGTCGACGTCGACCGGCCGGCCGTCTCCATCAGCATGGGCAACCCGCATACCGTCGTCGCCCTCGCCTCGGTCGCCGAACTGGACGCGCTCGCTCTCACCCGGGCACCGAGTGTGGACCCGCTCCCGCCGGCCGGGACGAACGTGGAGTTCGTGGTGCCCGCGGACCCGCTCGTGGGGGACGACGGCGTCGCGGCGCTGGCGATGCGGGTGCACGAACGCGGCGTGGGGGAGACCCAGTCCTGCGGGACGGGGGCCTGCGCCGCCGCCGCAGCCATCCGCTTCTGGGCCGGGACGGGCGCTCCGGACCGGTACACGGTCGCGGTGCCGGGCGGCGTCGTCGGCGTGACCTTCACGGCCGCGGCGGACGGCACCGAGCACGTCGAACTGAGCGGCCCGGCGCTGCTGGTCGGACGGGTCGACCTGCTCTGACCGGAGCGCGGCCGGCGTGGCGAGCGCACCGGCCCGGTGCACCCGGCAGCCTCGCCCGGCCGACTCAGCCGACTCGCTCAGCCGGCATGGTCAGCGGGCGCGGACGACCCGCAGCAGCCGGAATCCCTTGTCGGTGGTCGCCCGGTCGACGGTGAACGTCCCGTCGCCGTGCTGTTCGGCCAGGGAGTCGGTGATCCAGCGCTGCAGCGAGTCGGCGCCGAGGTTCTTCTGCACCACGAGCAGCGCGGTCCCGCCCGGCGCCAGTCGCGGCAGCCACGTCGTGAGCAGGTCGTGCAGCACGGCCTTGCCGACGCGGATCGGCGGGTTGGACCAGATCAGGTCGTACGTCTGCTCCGCCGGGACCTCGTCCGGCTCGGCGGCGAGGATCCGGTCCAGGCCGAGCGCGGTGGCGTTGCGGCGCACCAGCTCCAGCGCCCGCGCGTTGACGTCGACGGCCACGACGTCGGCCTCGGGGGAGCGCAGCGCGAGCGTGAGCGCCATCGGCCCCCAGCCACAGCCCAGGTCCAGGAAGCGTCCCGTGGCCGGTGGCTCCGGTGCATGCCGCAGCAGCACCGCGGTGCCCTTGTCGACGGCGTCGGGGCTGAACACGCCACCGGCGGTGCTGACCGTGACCGTCCGGTCGGCCAGCGTGACCGTCAGGGGACGCACCGTGAGAGGGCCGGAGGGCTGCGCGGAGAAGTAGTGCTCGGACATCCGTCCCAGCCTAGCGAGCACGGCCCGGTGGTGAGGACGCCGGACGCGGCACCACGTCACGCCGGGCTCGGGTGTCCGGGTGGCACGGGAAGAGAGACGGCGCCGCCGGCGTTGATCATGTGGACGGATCGGCGCGTCCGACGGGCGCGGCGACTACCATGGACACACCCCGTCGCGTCGGCGGATCACACGACGCGCCGGACGGCAGAGCATTCCATCAAGGAGACCATGACCCACCCCCGACAGCCCACTGAATTCTCCCCGGCCCGCGAGCTGGGCCCCGAGGACATGCAGGGCGTCATCGATCGCATCCTCGCCCGGGAGGACGCCGTCACCGATGCCGGTGCCCGCGCCCGGACGTCGCAGACTCACGAGAACGGCAGCGCCGACCGCGGCACCCGCGAGAACGGCAGCCACCACGACGGTGCTCAGAACGACGGTGCCGGGACCGGTACCGGACGGACCGGCGCCGGCCAGGCCGCCCTGGGCCGCATCCTGGACCGCCGGGCCCAGGCGCTCGCGGAGGGCGACGACCACCGCAACGACTACGACGGCGACCAGGGCGACCGCGCCGACCGGCGCGCGCTGCGCCGTGTCGCCGGCCTGTCCACGGAGCTCGAGGACGTCACCGAGGTCGAGTACCGGCAGCTGCGCCTCGAGCGCGTCGTGCTGGCGGGCCTGTGGACCGACGGCACCGCCGCCGACGCCGAGAACTCCCTCCGGGAACTCGCGGCCCTGGCCGAGACGGCCGGGTCCGAGGTGCTCGACGGCATCGTCCAGCGTCGCCTGACCCCCGACCCGGGCACGTTCCTCGGCTCCGGCAAGGCCGAGGAGCTGCGCGAGATCGTCGCCGCGTCCGGCGCGGACACCGTCGTCGTCGACTCGGAGCTCTCCCCGTCGCAGCGACGCGGTCTGGAGGACATCGTCAAGGTCAAGGTCATCGACCGGACCGCGCTGATCCTCGACATCTTCGCCCAGCATGCCAAGTCCCGTGAGGGCAAGGCCCAGGTCGAACTCGCGCAGCTGGAGTACCTGCTGCCGCGCCTGCGTGGCTGGGGCGAGTCGATGTCCCGGCAGGCCGGTGGCCGCGTCGGCGTCGCCGGTGGCGGTATCGGCTCCCGTGGTCCCGGTGAGACGAAGATCGAACTGGACCGTCGCCGGATCCGTACCCGGATGGCCAAGCTGCGCCGCCAGATCGCCGCGATGGAGCCCGCGCGCGTGACCAAGCGCGGCAACCGCCGGCGCAACGAGGTGCCCTCGGTGGCCATCGCCGGGTACACCAACGCCGGCAAGTCCTCCCTGCTCAACCGGCTCACCGACGCCGGGGTGCTGGTCGAGAACGCCCTGTTCGCGACCCTGGACCCCACCGTGCGCAAGGCCGAGACCGACGACGGCATCGGCTACACCCTCGCCGACACCGTCGGGTTCGTCCGGTCCCTGCCGACCCAGCTCGTCGAGGCCTTCCGGTCCACGCTCGAGGAGGTCGCCGACGCGGACGTGATCCTGCACGTCGTCGACGCCTCGCACCCGGACCCCGAGGGGCAGATCGCGGCCGTCCGCGAGGTCCTCGCCGAGGTCGATGCCCGGGACATCCCGGAGGTCATCGTCCTGAACAAGGCCGACGCCGCGGACGAATTGACGCTCGAGCGGTTGCGCCGGCGCGAACCGTCGAGCATCGTCGTCTCCGCCCGGACCGGGAAGGGCGTCGCCGAGCTGAAGGAACGCATCGCGCAGACCATCCCGCGGCCGGACCAGGCCCTCGATCTGCTCGTCCCCTACGAGCGCGGCGACGTGCTGTCCCGCCTGCACGGGCCGGACGCGCAGATCGTCACCCTGCACCACGATCCCGACGGGACGCGTCTGACCGTCCGGGTCCGGGCCGGGCTCCGGCCCCTGCTCGACCCGTTCGTCGTGACGGCGTGAGCGCCGGTCCCACCCTGCGCAGCGGGAAGGACCAGCGCGGGAAGGACCAGCGCGAGAGGGACGCCGATACCGCGGTGAGCAGTACCCCCGCCGCGCCCGCGACGGCGCTGCTCGACGCGGCCGTCGCCGGTCTGGGTGGGGAACGCCGCGACGGTCAGCGGTCGATGCTCGAGCACGTCGAGGCGGCGATCACCGAGAAGCGGCACCTGCTCGTCCAGGCCGGCACGGGCACCGGCAAGTCGCTGGCCTACCTCGTGCCGCTGATCCGGCACGCGCTCGACGCCGAACGGCCGGTGCTCGTCGCCACCGCGACGCTCGCCCTCCAGTCCCAGATCGTCGGCCGCGATCTGCCGCGCCTGCTCGACGCCCTCGCCCCCGAACTGGACCGGCGGATCGACGTCGCGCTCGTCAAGGGCCGCGGCAACTACGTGTGCCGGCACAAGCTCGACGGGGGTTTCCCCGCGGAGGAGGACGCCGCCGACACGCTGTTCAGCCTCGCCGCGGACACCACGACGCCCCATCCGGGTGCTCCGCGCGGTGACGCCACCCGCGCCGACTCCGGTCCGATCAGCGCGCTGGGCCGCGAGATCACCCGCCTGCGCGCCTGGGCGGAGGAGACCGAAACCGGGGACCGCGACGACCTGCGCCCCGGCGTCTCCGAGCGCGCGTGGCGGCAGGTCTCGGTCAGCGCCATGGAGTGCATCGGCGCCCAGAAGTGCCCGGTGGCCGCGGAGTGCTTCAGCGAACGGGCGCGTCAGCGCGGCGCCGAGGCGGACCTCGTCGTCACCAACCACGCCATGCTCGCGATCGACGCCTTCGAGGGCCTGGCGGTGCTGCCCGACTACGAGGTGGCCGTCATCGACGAGGCCCACGAACTGGCCGACCGGGTGACCGGGGCCGTCACCGGGCAGCTGTCGTCCACGATGGTGCACACCGCGGCGACCGCCGCCCGCCGTCACACCGCGATCGACGTCACCGCGCTGCACGAGGCCGCTGACGGCTTCGACGCCGCCCTGGCCACCACCCCGACCGGGCTGCTCGGGCGCGGGCTGGACGACGATGCGTCCACGGCCGTCAACCGCGTGCTGGCGGCCACCCGCGCCGCGCTCTCCGACTCCAAGTCGGGCCAGGGCGCGCCGGCCGACGGAGGCCGGCAGATGGCCCGCTCGCGGCTCACCCAGGTGCACGACGTCGCCGAGCGGCTCCTCGCCGCGGCTCCCGCCACCGACGCCGTCTGGGTCTCCCGGCCGGGCCACTGGTCACCGCAGACCGGCTACGCCGAGGCGGATCCCACCGACCCCGCGACCCTGACCATCGCGCCGCTCTCGGTCGCCGGGCGCCTGCGCGAGGGTCTGTTCGCCGATCGGACGGTCGTGCTCACCTCCGCGACGCTGGCCGTCGGCGCGGCCTTCGAACCCGTGGCCGGCGCGCTCGGGCTGCAGGGCACCGGCGCTCCGGCCTGGACCGGCGTCGACGTCGGCTCCCCGTTCGACTACCCGCGGCAGGGCGTGCTCTACGTCGCGAAGCACCTGCCGCGTCCCGGGCCCGGCATCTCCGCGGGCGCCCTCGAGGAACTGGAGGCGCTGATCCGCGCGTCCGGCGGCGGGACGCTGGGTCTGTTCTCCGCCCGTCGCGCCGCCGAGCAGGCGGCCGACGCGCTGCGGGAGAAGCTCGACGTGCCGATCCTGTGCCAGGGCGAGGGCAGCACCGCGGCTCTGATCGACCAGTTCGCCGCCGACCCCGACACGTGCCTGTTCGGCACCATGTCTTTGTGGCAGGGCGTCGACGTACCCGGGCCCTCGTGCCGGCTCGTGGTGATCGACAAGATCCCCTTCCCGCGGCCGGACGACGCGCTCTCGACGGCGCGCACGCGCGCGGTCGCCGGGGCGGGCGGCAACGGATTCATGGCGGTGGCGGCGTCCCACGCCGCGGTGCGGCTCGCGCAGGGAGCGGGACGGCTGATCCGCAGCCGGGGAGATCGCGGCGTCGTGGCGGTCCTCGACTCGCGGCTCGCGACCGCCGGGTACGGCGGGTTCCTGCGGGCGTCCCTGCCGCCGTTCTGGAGCACCACGGACCGGGACGTGGCCCTCGCGGCGCTGCGCCGACTTGCGGCCGCCGACGCGGCTGACGCGGCTAACCGTACCGAGGCCGCCTCGGCCTAGAGGGCGCGGACCACCGAGACGACCTTGCCCATCACGGTGGCGTGGTCGCCGAGGATGGGCTCGTACTGCGTGTTCTGAGGCAGCAGCCACGTGTGGCCGTCCCGCTGCCGGAAGGTCTTGACCGTCGCCTCGTCGTCGAGGAGCGCGGCCACGATGTCGCCGTTCTCGGCCGCGTTCTGCCGCCGGACCACCACCCAGTCGCCGTCGCAGATGGCCGCGTCGATCATCGAGTCACCGGCGACCTGCAGCATGAACAGTTCGCCGTGGCCCACCAGCCGGCGCGGCAGCGGCATGACGTCCTCCACCTGCTGATCGGCCAGGATCGGGCCACCGGCCGCGATCCGCCCCACCAGCGGGACCATCGCCGTGTCCGTGGCCGACGGCGCCAGCGGGGTGGGCGCGGTGACGGACGGATCCGCGTCCGCGGCGGGCACCGGCTCCTCCGCGAGCGTCAGCGGGATCAGCACCTCCATCGCCCGGGGCCGTTTGGGATCGCGGCGCAGGTAGCCGAGCCGCTCGAGCTGGCCGAGCTGATGGGTGACGCTCGACAGGCTCGCCAGGCCGACCGTGTCGCCGATCTCCCGCATGGACGGCGGGTACCCCTTGGCCGTGACGGAGCGCTGGATGGTCTCGAGGATCTTCTGCTGACGGGCGGTCAGGCCCCGGGTCGCTGCGCTTCGCTGCACGTCGGTCTGTCCTCTCACGGTCCCGACGTCACGGCCCACGAGCGGCGGCGGAATCGGCTCTCGGCAGTTCTGTCGGTGGCGGTTGGTGCACTGGGAACCGAACCGGCTCCCTGCGCCTCACGGTAGGGGAGCAGGGGAGCGTTTTCAAACACATGTTCTAGCGAGTCTCGACATCGTTCGATGATCAGTGCTAGAAATGGACCAGAACAGATTCGAAGATGTGTTCGAACCCGGCAGGCGCCGGGTCGAACACGTCCCGGGTCCCCCGACCGAGGAGGCTGGCATGTCGATCCACGTCCTGCACGCACCGAACTTCACCCTGTCCCTCCGCCGCGCCCCGCGCGGCGCCACCCGCTCGCTGCGGCCGACGGCGCGCGGCGCGGTCCGCTCGACCGCGGTCCGACCCGTGACCGCAGCACCCGTCGTCGCCCGGCCGGCGGCGAAGGCGGTCCCGGCCGTCGCCCGTCGCTCTCCGGTGCACCTGACCCGGCGCGGTCGGCTCGTCTTCGTCGGCCTGCCGGTGCTGCTGGCCGTGGCTGTCCTGCTGACCGTGGTCGGGGTGTTCACGACTGCGCCCGCCGCGGCGGAGCAGGGTGTCCGTCAGGTGCCGTCGACACCCGCGGTGCAGGTCACCGTGCAGCCCGGTCAGTCGCTGTGGCAGGTCGCCGCGGCCCATGCGCACGGCCGGGACACCCGCGACGTGGTCGCCCAGATCGTCTCGCTGAACGGGCTCAGTGGGGACCGCATCGACGCCGGCCGGAAGCTGTACATCCCCCTCGGCTCCTGACCGTGGGCCGGTGTGGCGGTGACGGACTGCGCAGCTGTGGGACGAGGACGCCTGCCGGCGCGGGCGACGACGATTCGCGGCCTCCGGGGCGCCTTCCTAGACTGGGGCGGTGACTTCCAACAGCGCCGAGGACCGACTGGAGCGCCTCGAGGCGCTGCCGCTGCGTGAGAACCTGCGCGGTTCCGTTCCCTACGGAGCGCCGCAGATCGACGTGCCGATCCAGCTGAACGTCAATGAGAACACCCATCCGCTCCCGGTCCCGGTGCGGGAGGCGATCCTCACCGGTGTCGAGGGGACCCTCGGCACGCTCAACCGGTACCCGGACCGGGAATTCACGACCTTGCGCACGAGCCTGGCCCGCTACCTCGGGCACGGGCTCGACGCGGACCAGTTGTGGGCGGCCAACGGCTCCAATGAGGTGCTGCAGCAGATCCTCCAGGCGTTCGCCGGGCCCGGCCGGACGCTGATGAGCTTCCCGCCGACGTATTCGATGTACCCCCTGCTGGCCGCCGGCACGGACACCCGCTACCTCGCGGGCACCCGGGAGGCGGACTTCACCCTCACCGCCGGGGCCACGGCGGCGCAGGTCCGCGAGCACGCCCCCGACGTCGTCATCGTCTGCAGCCCCAACAACCCGACCGGCACCTCCACCGGGCTCGACGTGATCGAGGCCGTCTATGCGGCCACCGAGCCGACACGGTCCATGGTGATCGTCGACGAGGCGTACGCGGAGTTCGCGCACACGGGCACGCCGAGTGCGCTCGAGCTGCTGCCCGGCCGCGAGCGGCTGATCGTCTCCCGCACCATGAGCAAGGCCTTCGGGATGGCCGGCACCCGGCTCGGGTACATGGCCGCCGCCCCCGAGGTGACCGACGCCCTGCGCCTGGTCCGCCTGCCGTACCACCTCTCCGCCGTCACGCAGGCCGTCGCGCTGGCCGCGCTCACCCATGCGGACGAACTGCTGGCGACGGTCGAGGACATCAAGGCGCAGCGGGACCGGATCGTCGGTGGCCTCGACCGGCTCGGCCTGACCCCGACCCCGTCGGACTCCAACTTCGTCCTCTTCGGCCCGCTGGCCGACCCCCAGGCCGTGTGGCACGGGCTGCTCGACGCCGGCATCATCATCCGCGACGTCGGTCTGCAGGGCCGGCTGCGGGTCAGCGCCGGCACCGAGGCCGAGACCAGCGCCTTCCTCGACCGCATGCAGGTCCTCGCCGACGCCGGCGTGGCGGTGCCCGCCCCGTGAGCCCGGCACCGACGAGCCACGTGGACGGCTCGACCGCCCCGTGAGAGCGGCTGTCGCCGGACCAGCCCCGCGCGGACCGATCGTGGGAGTCGCGGCGGCGGCGCCCGACCCCGAGGACGCCCACGGCTCGTCCGCCGCGGCTCGCTAGAATCATCCCGTTCCCTCCGACCCGTCACCGTTCGGTGACCACGAAGGACTGCCATGAGCACCCCATCCCGGACCGCCCGCCGGCAACGCACGACCAGCGAGTCGTCCGTGACGGTCGAGATCGACCTCGACGGCACCGGCGAGGCCCGGATCGACACGTCCGTGCCCTTCTACGACCACATGCTGACCGCGCTGGCCAAGCACTCTCTGATCGACCTGACGGTCCAGGCGAGCGGTGACACGCACATCGACGTCCACCACACCGTCGAGGACGTCGCCATCACCCTGGGCGACGTGCTGCGCGAGGCGCTCGGCGACAAGGCAGGCATCCGCCGATTCGGCGAGGCCACCGTGCCGCTGGACGAGGCCCTCGCCCGTGCGGTCGTCGACATCTCCGGCCGCCCCTACCTCGTCCACTCCGGTGAGCCCGCCGGCCAGGAGTACCACCTCATCGGCGGCCACTTCACCGGCTCCCTCACCCGGCACGTGTTCGAGGCGCTCGCCCTGCACGCCCACATCTGCCTGCACGTGACGGTGCTCGGCGGCCGCGACCCCCACCACATCGTCGAGGCCCAGTTCAAGGCGCTCGCCCGTGCGCTGCGTGCGGCCGTGGAGCCGGACCCCCGGGTGACCGGCATCCCGTCGACCAAGGGCGCCCTGTGAGCGGCAGACCCCGCGTCACCGTCCTGGACTACGGGTCCGGGAACATCCGCTCGGCCGTGCGCGCGCTGGAGCGGGTCGGTGCCGATGTCACCCTCAGCCGCGACCCGGCCGAGGTGACCGAGGCTGCCGGCCTCGTGGTTCCCGGTGTCGGCGCGTTCGAGGCGGTCATGACCGGGCTGCGCGCCGTCGACGCCCCGCGCCTGATCGGCCGGCGCATCGCCGGCAACCGTCCCGTGCTCGGCATCTGCGTCGGCATGCAGGTGATGTTCGACCGTGGCGTCGAACACGGGGTACCGACCGCCGGCCTGGGGGAGTGGCCGGGCACGGTCAAGCGGCTGGCCGCCGACGTCGTCCCGCACATGGGCTGGAACACCGTCGAGCCTCCCGCCGACAGCGCACTGTTCGCCGGGCTGGCCGACGAGCGCTTCTACTTCGTGCACTCCTACGGGGTGCAGGACTGGTCGTTCGACGTGACCATCCCCGCGATGACCGCGCCCCGCGTCACCTGGAGCCGGCACGGCGGCCCGTTCATCGCCGCCGTCGAGAACGGCCCGCTCTCGGCCACCCAGTTCCATCCCGAGAAGTCCGCCGACGCCGGGGCGCAGCTGCTGCGCAACTGGCTCGACACGCTCTGACCGCTCGATCGAGCGGCCCCACCGGCACGCACCACCACCGGCCCGCAGCGCCGGAGAAGACGAGGACACGCATGACGAACCCGATGCCCGAGGCCCCCGCCACCGAGCCGGCCGACCCGACCGGGGACGGTGCGCCCGCTGACCGGCTGGTCCTGCTGCCGGCCGTCGACGTCGCCGACGGCCAGGCCGTGCGCCTCGTCCAGGGTGAGGCCGGCAGCGAGACCGCCTACGGGGACCCGGTGGATGCCGCGCGTCAGTGGCAGGACGCCGGTGCCGAGTGGGTGCACCTGGTGGACCTCGACGCCGCCTTCGGCCGGGGCTCCAACCGGGACCTGCTCGCCCGGGTGGTCGAGAGCCTGGACGTGAAGATCGAGCTCTCGGGCGGCATCCGCGACGACGCCTCGCTCGACCAGGCCCTCGAGCTCGGAGCCACCCGCGTCAACCTCGGGACCGCCGCCCTGGAGAACCCCGCGTGGACCGCCGCCGCGATCGAGAAGTACGGCGACGCGATCGCCGTCGGTCTGGACGTGCGCGGCACGACCCTGGCCGCCCGTGGCTGGACCCGTGACGGCGGCGACCTGTGGGAGGTGCTCGCCCGGCTCGAGGACGCCGGCTGCGCCCGCTACGTCGTCACCGACGTCACCAAGGACGGCACCATGCGCGGCCCGAACCTGGACCTGCTGGGCGAGATGATGACCCGCACCGGCAAGCCCGTCGTCGCCTCCGGCGGCATCTCCTCCCTCGACGACCTGGTGGCGCTGCGCACCCTCGTGCCGCGGGGCCTGGAGGGCGCGATCGTGGGCAAGGCGCTGTACGCAGGCGCGTTCACGCTGCCCGAGGCGCTGGACGTCGCCGGCCGCCCGTGAGCCGCGAGCTGCCCGGGCACATCCGGGCCCTGCTGGACGCCGCCGGCGGTCCCGCGGACTCGGCCGGGATCCCGTGGGCGGGCCGTGATCTCGCCGGGTCGGTCCCGGCGACGGCCGAGCACGCCGGCGACGACGGCACCGCCGACGCCGGGGTCGTCGCGGCCCTGGCGGCGCTGCGGTCCGGCCGGGTGGGGGAGAGCGCCGTCGTCGACGCCCTGCGCGACGCCCGCGTCTTCGTCCCGCTGATCGCCAGCGTCGCCGGCCACCCGCACGCCAGCTCGTCAACAGATGCTCCATCCGGTGTCGATTCCGGCCCTGATGCGACATCCATTGACGAGCCGGCGGGAGTTCCGGTCTCCGACAAGGAGGCCGACCTGTCCCTCGTCACCATCGCCGCACCGGACGGCCGCACCGCGCTGCCGGTCTTCACGTCCGTGGACACGCTGCGGGCCTGGCATCCCGACGCGCGGCCCATCCCCACCTGGGCGCCGCGCGCCGCGCTGTCCGCCGCGGCGGAGGATGCGCAGCTGATGGTCCTCGACCCCGGCGGCACCGTTAGTTTCGTCGTCCGCCGGCCCGCGCTGTGGGCCCTCGCGCAGCAGCGACTCTGGACGCCGTCGTACGCCGACGAGGCCGTCGCCGCCGCCGCTCGCGGTGCTACAGTGAGCGAGCCCGCCGTCCTGCAGGTCGACTGCGCAGCGGGCCGGGGCGTGGCCAGTGCCGACCGCGACGGCACGCCGATCGCCGGGGGCGGTCCGGGCCCGGAACTGCGCATCGGTCTCACCCTGCGCACCGGCCTCGACCGCCACGAGCTCGACGCCACCGTGCGTCGCATCCAGGAGCGCCTGGCCGCCGACCCCGTGTTCGCCGACGGCGTCGATTCGATCGAGATGCGGATCGTGGCCGCCCCCAGCTGACCCGCGCCGTCGTGCCCGGGAGGAGAGGACAGGACGAAGTCCGCCATGAGGACGACGACGTTCGCCCGGTACGGCACCCTGCTGTCGCAGCCCCCGATCCGCCGACTGCTGCTCGTCGGCATGCTCGCCCGCGTCCCCCACGCCGCGGCCGGCGTGCTGCTGACGCTGCACGTGGTCGACGCGCTCTCCCGCGGTTACACCGCCGCCGGCATCGTCGCCACCGCGATCACCCTCGGTCTGGCCGTCGGCGCTCCCTGGCGCGGGCACCGCATCGACACCGTCGGCCTGCGCCGCGCCCTGCTGCCGTCGGTGGTGGCCGAGGCGGTCATCTGGTCGATCGCGCCATTCCTGCCGTACGAGCTGCTGATCCCCGCCGCCGTGCTCGGAGGCCTGTTCGCCCTGCCGGTGTTCTCCGTCGTGCGGCAGTCGCTCGCGGTGCTGGTCGCCGAGGACCAGCGCCGCACCGCCTACGCGGTCGACTCGATGGCGACCGAGCTCGTCTTCATCGTCGGCCCCGCCTCGGGCGTCGTGCTGGCCACGACCCTGCACACCCAGGTCGGCCTCGTCCTCGTCGGTGTCTGCTCGGCGCTGGCCGGCGTGCTGCTGATGTGGTTCAACCCGCCCACGCGTTCGAGCCAGCTCGGGGCGGGCGCCGACGCCGCCGGGGAGCGGAACCGCCGGCAGGACGCCGAGGCGGTGCAGACGCTGGCTCCGGCCGAGATCGCCTCTGCCACGGACGCGGTCACCTCGTCCCTGCCGCTGATCACGTCGTCGCTGTCCGTGGTGGGCCGCCGGGCACGGCTGGGTTGGATGACTCCCGCGGTGGTCGCCGTCCTCGGCGCCGCCGCCGCCGTCGGGCTGCTGCTCTCGGGCAGCGACGTCAGCTTCGTCGCCGTGCTGCGGGAGACCGATCAGGTCGACTCGCTCGGTCTCGTCTTCGCGTTCTGGTGCCTGGCCTCGGTGCTCGGCGGGCTGATCTACGGCGTGCTGGACCGGCCGATCCCGCCGCTGGTGCTGTTGGCTGGCATGAGCCTGCTGACCATCCCGATGGTGTTCGCGACCGACCCGCTGACCCTCGGGCTGCTGGCCATCCCGCCGGGCCTGCTGTGTGCGCCGACGCTGACCGCGTGCAGCGAGCGGGTCGCCGATCTGGTGGGGGAGGCCCGTCGCGGGCAGGCGATGGGCTGGTACGGCTCGGCCCTGACCGCCGGCAGCGCCCTCGGCTCCCCGACGATCGGCATCGCGATCGACGTGTTCGGCCCGGGCGCCGGCTTCGTCAGCGCCGGCTCGCTGGCCCTGCTGCTCGCCCTCGTGGGTCTCGCGCTGATCGCGGGCCGGTCCCGCGCGGCGCGCCGTCGTACCTGACGGCTGGGGGAGTCCCGTCCGACGCCGGGCGTGCTGAATCCACGGGGCCGAGCCGGCGCGTCTGACCCGATCGGTCGGGAGGGACGCGCCGGTCGGGCCTGCTGACGGATGCTCAGTTGACCGGGCCGGTGTACTTCTCGCCGGGTCCCTGACCGGGCTTGTCGGGGATGGCCGAGGCCTCGCGGAAGGCCAGCTGCAGCGATCGCAGACCGTCGCGCAGCGGACCGGCGTGCTGGCTGCCGATCTCCGGCGCTGCCGCGGTGACGAACCCGGCCAGGGCCGTGATGAGCTTGCGGGCCTCGTCCAGGTCCGTCAGCTCCGCCGCGTCCGGGCCGTCCGCCAGACCGCACTTGACGGCGGCGGCACTCATCAGGTGCACGGCGGCCGTCGTGATCACCTCGACCGCGGGGACCTCGGCGATGTCCCGCATCTGCTGCTGCACCTGCTCGGTGTCGCTGCCTCCGCCGGTCGCATCACCGGTCGCACCGGCACCGTCGGCGCCGGGGAAGACATAGCTGTCGGTGTGATCGTGCGGGGCGGGGGCGGAGGAATTCGGGTCCGGAAAGCTCATGATGGTAAGCTTGACACAGACCACCGGCCCGCTCTGTGCGGGCCGATTGCAAGCGGAGGCTTCTCCCACCCGCGACGGCCCGTCTTCATGAGTGCGGCCGCCGGGTCTCGGTCGGGTACCACGTTGCTGGATCAAGCGATTCCGGTCGGCGGTGCATCGTCATTGTTCGGCGTGCGCTCAGCCGTGCCGGTGCCGATCCACCGGGGTGGTTCCGCCGTTGTTCGACGAAGCCTCCGTGTGCACGCGCAGACGGAGGCTTTTCGTGTGTGTGCGGTCCTCACGTCCCCGTGGCGTGAACAACCAACCGACCACAGGAGCAACACATTAGCGATCCCCGAATCAATGATCGTATCCGCGTCCCCGAGGTGCGGCTCGTCGGGCCTGCCGGTGAGCAGGTGGGCATCGTCCGTATCGAGGACGCCCTTCGACTGGCCGCAGAGTCCGACCTCGATCTGGTCGAGGTCGCGCCGCAGGCCAAGCCGCCGGTGTGCAAGCTGATGGATTTCGGCAAGTACAAGTACGAGGCGGCGGTGAAGGCGCGCGAGGCGCGCAAGAACCAGACCAACACGGTGCTCAAGGAGATCCGGTTCCGGCTGAAGATCGACAAGCACGACTACGAGACCAAGGTCGGCCACGCCCTGCGCTTCCTGGGCGCCGGCGACAAGGTCAAGGCCATGATCCAGTTCCGTGGTCGTGAGCAGCAGCGCCCCGAGATGGGCATCCGGCTGCTCGACCGGCTCGCGACGGACGTCGCCGAGGTCGGTTCCGTCGAGTCCACGCCCCGCATCGACGGACGCAACATGGTCATGGTCATCGGCCCGCTGAAGAACAAGGCCGACCAGCGTCGGGCCGCGCAGCGCGAGGAGCGCCGCGACTCGAAGAAGCGTCCGGACGACCGCGTCGACACGACCACGCAGGCGCCGATGACGCAGAGCATCGGTGACGCGCTGCGGAACGCCGGTGCGGGTCAGCCCGCCGAGACCGAGACGGTCGAGGCTCCGGTCCAGGCCGAGACGACGGCGACGCCCGCCGCCGTCGAGAGCCCGGTGGAGACTGTGGCTGCCGAGACTCCGGATGCTGAAACGCCGGCGGTCGAGGAGACGGTCGTCGAGGCGCCCGCCACCGAGACGTCCACCGTCGAGGCGTCGGTCACCGAGGAGAAGCCCGCCGAGGCGCCCGAGCAGGAGACGCCCGCGGCCGCTGCGAAGCCCGCGACCGCGGCTCCGAAGGCCACCGCAGCGCCGAAGGCGCCGGCCCCGAAGGCCTCGGCCCCGCGTCCGGCGACGCCGAAGCCCGCATCGGCCGCTCCGGCTGCGGCCCCGCGACCTGCCGCCACGCCGCGGCCGGCCGCACCGGCCAGCACCGCGACGCCGAAGCCCGCGGCGCCGAAGCCGGGAGCTCCCCGGCCCTCGGCACCGAAGCCCGGTCCCAAGCCGGGTGGGCGGAAGTAGCCACCACCCCGCCCGGCGGTCACGCCGGGCCACGCACGAACGGGTCCTGACCGGGCCCGAGCAACGCGCCGCGACCTCGGTCGCGGCCCAGGAAGAACGGAGACGGCAGATGCCGAAGCAGAAGACCCACAGCGGGGCCAAGAAGCGATTCAAGGTCACCGGCAGCGGCAAGCTGCGCCGCCAGCAGTCCAGCATGCGCCACAACTTCGAGCGCAAGCCCAGCACCCTGACCCGCCGCCTGTCCATGGACAAGGACGTGTCGGCAGCGGATCGGAAGACCATCAAGCGGATGCTGGGTCTCTGACCAGAGACCCGCTCGAGACGACCATTCCGGTGAGGCCCGACCTCACCACAGATCTGAAGGAGTAAGCACGTGGCACGTGTGAAGCGGGCGGTCAACGCCCACAAGAAGCGCCGGGAGACCCTGGACCGGGCGAGCGGCTACCGCGGTCAGCGGTCGCGCCTGTACCGCAAGGCCAAGGAGCAGGTCACCAAGTCGTTCACCTACAGCTACCGGGACCGTCGTGCCCGGAAGGGTGACTTCCGCCGGCTGTGGATCCAGCGCATCAACGCCGCGGCCCGCGCGAACGGCATCACCTACAACCGGTTCATCCAGGGCCTGCGCCTGGCCGAGATCGAGGTCGATCGCCGCATGCTCGCCGAGCTCGCGGTCAACGACGAGGCCGCGTTCACCGCGCTCGTCGTGCTCGCCAAGGATGCCCTGCCCGCCGACACGTCGGCGCCCGCCACCGCGGCCTGAGGCACACCATCTCGCGGGACGATCGGGACACCGGCACGACGCCGGTCGGTCCCGCCTCGACCCCGCCGACGGAGCGCCCGGACAGCGTCGTCATGTCCCACCCCGGAGCCGACCGGGTGAGGGACGTGGCACGCCTGACCGGGCGCTCCGCGCGTTCGAAGCAGGGATCGTTCCTCGCCGAGGGCCCGCAGGCCGTGCGCGAGGCCCTGCGCCGGCACCGTGCCGGGACGCCGACCGTCCGGCAGGTGTTCGCCACCGAGGACGCGCTGGACCGGCACCCGGAGCTGGCCGAGCCCGCCGACGGCGTCGTCCTCCGCCGCGTCACGCCGGAGGTGCTGGCGGCCATGAGCGACACCGTGACCCCGCAGGGCGTCGTGGCGGTCTGCGCGATGGTGGACGTGAACCTCGACGACGTGCTGGCCGGGTCTCCCCGGCTGGTCGCGGTGCTGTGCCAGGTGCGCGATCCCGGCAATGCCGGCACGATCCTGCGGGCGGCCGACTCGGCCGGAGCGGACGCGGTGATCCTCACGCACGGCAGCGTCGACCTGTACAACCCGAAGGTCGTCCGCTCGACGGTCGGTTCCCTCTTCCACCTGCCGGTGGTCCTCGGCGTCCCCTTCGCCGACCTCGCCGCCCGGCTGCGGGAGGCCGGCGTCGCGGTCCTCGCCGCCGACGGCTACGGCACGGAGAACCTGGATGTGCTGCAGGACGCCGCCGCGTCCCGCCGGCTGACCGGCGGCGGAGCGGCTCGGTCCGTCGGCCAGGTCGACGACGTCGTCGGCGCAGCGGGGGAGCTCCGGCTCGAGGCGTCGACCGCGTGGCTGTTCGGCAACGAGGCGCACGGGCTGTCGCCCGAGGAGCGGGACGCCGCCGACGCGCGGGTCCGCGTGCCCGTCTACGGGGCGGCAGAGAGCCTGAACGTGGGCACGGCGGCGACCGTGTGCCTCTATGCCTCGGCGCGCGCCCAGCGCCGCTGACGCGCTCCACGCCGCACGGCGGACGCCGAACATACTCCGCACAGCACACACAGAACGGCCCGGGCTTTTCCGCCCGGGCCGTTCTGTGTGTGGGGTGATGCTGGGTGAATCAGCTGCGGGTGCGGCTGCCCATCCGGCCCTGGATGAACTGCCAGATCGCGGCGACGATGACGCCGCCGATGATGGCGAAGATCCAGGTCCCGATGCTGAAGAACTCCTGGTTGACGTTGATCCCGAAGATTGCGCTCGCGATCCAGCCGCCCAGCAGTGCTCCGATGATGCCGAGAATCAGGGTGGCGATCCATCCGCCCCCCTGCCGACCCGGGAGGATCGCCTTGGCGATCGCCCCTGCGATGAGACCCAGGACGATCCATGCAATGATGCCCATGTTGTTGCTCCTTACCTCAGGGTGCTGACGAGGCCAGTATGGCATTGACGAGGCCATCTGCGTGTGACCTGCCCCTTGCGGACGCGTCGGATCGTCTGCTACGGGCGGGACGCCGACGGAATCCGATACGCTCCTGAACGACGCCGTCCGGCGTCGGCCGACTCCGTCGTGACGTCGGCAGTACTGCGCGCAAGGAGCTCTCATGTCCACCAAGGGTGGCAACACGGCGATCATCGCGGCGCTGGCCGCCAACCTGACCATCGCCGCGCTCAAGCTCCTCGCCTGGCTGCTCACCCGCTCGTCGTCGATGCTGGCCGAGGCCATCCACTCGTTCGCCGACTCGGGTAACCAGGTGCTCCTGCTGATCGGCGGCAAGCGCGCCTCGCGGCAGGCCAGTCCGCAGCACCCGTTCGGCTACGGGCGCGAGCGCTACCTGTACGCGTTCATCGTCTCGATCATCCTCTTCAGCGTCGGCGGCCTGTTCGCCCTGTTCGAGGCGTACGAGAAGGCCCACGACCCGCACCCGATCGAGGGGCAGTGGTGGTGGGTGCCGCTCGTCGTCCTCGTCGGCGCCATCATCGCCGAGGGCCGGTCCTTCTCCGTCGCGATCCGCGAGTCCAACGAGACGCGCGGGGACCGTTCCTGGTGGGCGTTCATCCGGACGGCGAAGGCGCCCGAGCTGCCCGTCATCCTGCTCGAGGACACGGCGGCGCTGCTGGGCCTGGTGTTCGCCCTCGCCGGGGTGAGCCTGACCCTGCTCACCGGCAACGGGCTGTGGGACGCGGCCGGCACCGGCCTGATCGGCCTGCTGCTCGTCGCGGTCGCCGTCGTGCTCGCCATCGAGACCAAGTCGCTGCTGCTCGGCGAGTCGGCCGGCCGGGAGGACGTCGCGGCGATCGAGCGAGCGCTCGAGGCCGACGGTGCCACGCAGATCATCCACCTCAAGACCATGCACCTCGGGCCCGAGGAGCTGCTCGTGGCCGCCAAGATCGCCGTCGCCGCCTCCGCGACGGGAGCGGAGGTGGCGCGCGAGATCGACGCCGCCGAGGCGCGGATCCGCGAGGCGGTGCCCATCGCCCGGGTCATCTACCTCGAACCGGACATCTGGCACGCGGACGACGCCGATGACGCCGGCGCACACCGGGTCGGCGCGGACGCGCCGGCGGACGGTCACTGACCCGACGAACCGACCGGTCACCCGAGCCGGTCACCCAGCCGCTCCCTGACCACCCACGGCGGGATGATGAACGGAGAGGGCGCGTCGCCCGCGGCGACGCGCCCTCTCCGGTCTTCCCTCGACAACTGTTTTGTCAGCGCACGCTGATCAGCGCTCCGGCCGGCGGTTCCGGTCGACGGCCGGCCGGTTCGCCAGCACCGGGTGCAGCCCGGTGATGCCCTGGCGCTCGGCGGCCGCGGCGTAGATGCCGTTGCGGGCTCGGAACCAGCCGAGGATCAGCAGTGGGATCAGCAGGATCAGGGAGGCGAGCACCCAGCGCCCGGTCTCGGAGAAGCCCATCGTGACCAGCACGAAGAGCAGGAACGCGAGCGTGAGGTACGAGGTGAACGGGGCGCCGAACAGCCGGAAGGACGGCCGCTCCAGTTCACCGGCACGGGCGAGGCGGTGCAGCTTGATCTGGCACAGCATGATCGTCGTCCAGCCGCCGATGATGCCGAGTGCGGAGATCTCCAGCACGATCTCGAACGCCTGGGAGGGCACCACCGCGTTCAGCACGACACCGAGCAGGGTGACGGCGGCGGTGAGCAGGATGCCGCCGTAGGGCACGCCGTGCGAGCTCATCAGACCGGTGAACTTCGGCGCGGAGCCGTTCACCGACATCGAGCGCAGGATGCGGCCGGTGGAGTACAGGCCGGCGTTCAGGCTGGACAGGGCCGCCGTCATCACCACGAGGTTCATGATCGATGCCGAGAGGAGCCCGGCGTCGGGGTTGCCGATGTGGGAGAAGAAGGTGACGAAGGGCGAGACGCCCGCCTGGTAGCTGGTGAAGGGCAGCAGCAGGGAGAGCAGCAGCACCGAACCGACGTAGAACACCGCGATCCGGAAGATCACCGTGTTGACCGCCCGCGGCATCACCTCGCGCGGCTTCTCGGTCTCACCCGCCGCGATGCCGACGAGCTCGATGGCCGCGTAGGCGAACACGACGCCGCTGATGGCCAGCATGGGCGCGATGCCGCCGGCGGGGAAGAAGCCGTCGTTCTGGGACCAGACGGTCAGCCCGGTGGGGCCGGCGTCGGTGTGGGCGCCGGAGACCAGGAAGATGATGCCGACGATCAGGAAGATGACCAGCGCGGCGACCTTGATCAGGGCGAACCAGAACTCCATCTCCCCGAAGATCCGCACGGACACGAGGTTCAGCGACAGGACGACGACCAGGGCGATGAGCGCGATCGCCCACTGCGGGATGGCGTTGATCGGTTCCCAGTAGTGGGCCCAGAACTTGACGTAGAGGGCGACCGCGGTGGTGTCCACGACCGACGTCATCGCCCAGTTCAGCCAGTACATCCAGCCGGCGGCGTACGCCATCTTCTCGCCGTAGAACTCGCGGGCGTACGAGACGAAGGAACCCGACGACGGGCGGTGCAGCACCAGCTCGCCGAGGGCCCGCAGGATCAGGAAGGCGAAGAACCCGCACACCAGGTACACGAGCACGAGGGACGGGCCGGAGTTGGCCAGCCGCCCGCCGGCACCCATGAACAGGCCGGTGCCGATCGCCCCGCCGATCGCGATCATCTGGATCTGCCGGGAGCTCAGCGTCTTGTGGTAGCCCTCTTCCTCGCTGCTGAAGTCGCGGACGGACATCAGCGCGTCGCCGGTCAGTTCGCGGTCGTTCTCGAGCGCGTCCCCGACGTCGTGGTGCCGGTCGGTCCCGGGTCGGTCGGTCATGGTGCCCTCCTCGTGCCGGTCCGGCCGGTCGGGCCGGGGTGATCGCGTCCACGGTAGTCCCGTCGGGGGGCCGACCCCAAGCCCGCCGGGGCGCGCCGCCCCGGCTCGCCGTCCTCAGGCGCTCGCGCTGCCCCGGCGGCGCTGCCGCATCACGCTCAGCGCGACGATGGGCAGACCCGCGGCGGCCAGCACCGACCCCATGACGATCGGTGCCACGAGCCCGAGGCCCGCGGAGATCACGACGCCGCCGAGGAAGGCCCCGAGCGCGTTGGCGATGTTCAGTGCGGAGTGGTTCAGCGCGGCGGCGAGCGTCTGGGCGTCCGCGGCGACGTCCATCAGCCGTGCCTGCAGCCCCGGCACGAGGACCGAGCCGCTCGCGCCGATCAGCAGCACCATGAGCATGGCCGGGATCGCCCAGTGCACCACCACGGCGAAGACGGCGAGCAGCACGCACGTGATCACCAGGCCGATGACGATGCCGCCGATGACGGACCGGTCCGCCAGGCGCCCGCCGATCAGGTTGCCGAGCACCATCCCGAGCCCGTAGAGCCCGACGACGAGGGGCAGCCACGCGGCGTCCAGCCCGGCGACGCCGGTCATGATCGGGCCGATGTAGGAGTACATCGCGAAGAAGCCGCCGAAGCCGACGATGCCGGTGAGCAGCGCGAGCCAGACCTGGGGCCGGCGCAGCGCGCCGAGTTCCCGCAGCGGGCTGGCATTCGGGTCCGGCGGGAGGAAGGGCACGACGCGGCTGATGAGCACGACGGCGAGGGCGCCGATGACCGCGACGAACACGAACATCCACCGCCAACCGACGCTCTGGCCGAGCCAGGTGGCGATCGGCACGCCGATCACGTTCGCCACGGAGAGGCCCATCATCACCATCGCGATCGCGTGCGCGCGCCGGGTGGCCGGGGCGAGGGAGGCGGCGATGAGCGCGGCGACCCCGAAGTACGCGCCGTGCGGCAGCCCGGCGATGAACCGGGTGACGACGAGCCACGGGTAGGAGGGCGCGAAGAAGGCGCTGAGGTTGCCGACGGTGAACAGCACCATCAGCAGGACCGCGAGGTGCTTGCGGGGGATCCGGGTGCCGAGCGTCGCGAGCACCGGGGCGCCGACGACGACGCCGAGCGCGTAGGCGGAGATGACGTGGCCGGCCTCGGAGATGCTCACGGCCATGTCGTCCGCCACGTTCTGCAGCAGGCCCATCATGGCGAACTCGGTGACGCCGATGCCGAAACCACCGACGGCCAGGACGATGATGGCGTTGCGCAGCACCCGGGAGTCGACGGCAGGCACGCGGGGGTGCGAGCCGGTGCGGGGAGCGGGGGTCGCGGCGGCCTGGTCGGCGTCCTGCGGAACTGGCGGGGTCACCATGAGAATTCTAGGCCGCCCTACACTGACGGCATGACCGAAACCGGCCCGGTGACCCCTGATCGTGAGGGACCTCACCGGGTGATGGTGGTCGGGGCGGCGGTGGTCGACGACGCACGCCGTCCGGGCCGCCTGCTGGTGGCCCGGCGCAGTGCGCCCGCGGCGCTAGCGGGGTTGTGGGAGTTCCCGGGCGGGAAGGTCGAACCGGGGGAGAGCGGCGAGGACGCGCTCGTGCGCGAACTGGACGAGGAACTCGGCATCACCGCGGAACTGCACGAGGAACTGCCCGGGCCGTCGACGGAGGGCTGGCCGCTCTCCGGCACGGCCGCGATGCGCGTCTGGGTCGCCACGACCGGTGACCGGCCCCGCGCCCTGCAGGATCACGACGAGCTGCGCTGGGTGGACCTGGACGACCCGGCCGCCGTCACCGCCCTGCCGTGGATCCCGGCCGATCTGCCGATCGTCGAAGCACTCCTGGAGCGGCTCGCCGCCCTCCGCGACGGCTGAACCAGGCCGCATCCCGGAGTCATCGGTTCCCGCTCGGAGGAACTGCTCTCGGAAGGATGCCGTGCTAGAACAGTGCCGGCTGCTCGGCTGCCGGAGCCGACGACGCCGCCGTCCGGGATGACGACGCTGCCTCGCGCCGTGCCAGCTCGTGGGGGCCGTAGTCGAGGAGTCGGCGGCCGCCGGGGGCAGTGCCGACGGCCGCCGACTCGGGCTCGTCCCGAAAGAACCGGGCCGACGAGCCCAGGCCGTGCCGGCGCCGGAAGTAGCGGAGCCGGCCGGCCAGCCAGGTGGTGTACTCCTTGGTCGCGTACGTGCCGCCCCCGTAAAGCCGGCGGTACCGGCCGACCAACTGCGGGTGCTCGGCGGCGAGCCAGGTGAACCACCACTCGCGGGCGCCCGGCCGCAGGTGCAGAGCCCCGGCCGTCACCCCGCTGGCCCCCGCGGCGGCGAGCGCGCCGAACAGGCCGTCTAGGGCCTCGTCCGAGTCGGTCAGCCAGGGCAGGATCGGCATCGCCATCACCCCGCACGGCAGCCCGGCGTCCGCCAGCCGGCGGATCAGGTCGAGCCGCGCCGCGGGGGTCGGCGTGCCCGGCTCGACGCGGCGCTGCAGCGCGGGGTCGACCATCGCCAGGGAGATACCCACCCCCACCGGCACGTCCTTCGCCGCGGCGGTCAACAGCGGCAGGTCCCGCGCCAGCAGCGTGCCCTTGGTCAGGATCGAGAACGGGGTGCCCGACCCGGCCAGCTCGCCGATGATGCCGGGCATCAGCCGGTACCGGCCCTCGGCCCGCTGGTAGGGGTCCGTGTTGGTGCCGAGCGCGACGTGCGGGCGCGCCCACGAGCGGCGTCGCACCTCGGCGTGGAGCACCTCGACCGCGTTGACCTTGACGACGAGCTGGCTGTCGAAGTCCGGCCCGGCGTCCAGATCCAGGTAGGTGTGCGTCTTGCGGGCGAAGCAGTACACGCAGGCGTGGGAGCAGCCGCGATACGGGTTGATCGTCCAGGCGAACGGCATCGCCGACGTCGCCGGCACGTGGTTCAGCAGGCTCTTCGCGTGCACCTCGTGGAACGTGATGCCCGCGAACTCGGGGGTGCGCACCGACCGCTGGAGCCCCGCGAGGGGCAGCAGCGCCGGGGCCGGACCCGTGGCGGGGACCTGCTCGTCGACCTCCACGGAGGCGGCGGCCGTCTCCGCCGCGATCGTCTGACCTTCCCAGCGCATGACGACATTCGAACACATGTTCGAACGGGCAGCAAGCACGTCACTCGTCGTCGGATCGGCGGAGCGCCGGTCGTCACCGGTGGACGGCGGTCCTGCTCACCGCGTCAGGAGCGCCGGACGCGTCCCCACGGCTTGACCATGGCCAGCAATCACGGCGATCACCGGTCGCCACCGACGTGACCGCCAGGACGACGAGGGCGACGTCGACGCCGATCCACGCGCCGGTCGCCACCAGGTGAGCGATCAGCGTGAGCTGACGCACACGTCGGGCCCGCGGGTGGTTTCTGCCTCAGAAGCTCGACGAACTGCCCGACCCGGAGAAGCTGCCGCCGGACGAGCCGTAGCCGGTGGTGCCGCCGGAGGAGCCGGACCGGGCGTGGTCGATCGAGCTCTGCCCCGACGAGAATCCCGCGACGTACATCCAGACGGGGAACGTGGTCAGCTGCGGGTCGGTGTACCGGACGATGCTGGAACTGCGGCGCTGCCGGCCGGCACCGCGGCGGCTGTTCTCCAGCGCGTCCCGCATCAGGCCGGCCTCCTTCTCGCTCCGGGCGCGGTCGCTGATCACGGCGTCGGCGTGCAGGTCCATCCGCTCGCCCAGATCGCGTTGCGCGGACGCCAGCCGGTCCAGGGCCGCCTCGCCGGTCAGCGACCCGTCCCGCAGTCCCGCGCCCCACGTCTCGACGTCGGCGCGCAGCCGGCGGTCGAGCGAGCGCAGCGCCCCGCGCGACTCCTCCGACCCGGCCGTCTCGGGCTTCTCGATCATCGCGTTGGCCTCGTCGAGCTGGCCCAGTAGCTCGCCGCTCTGCCGGCGCCACGCCTCCTCCCACCCGCTGTCGTGGTTCAGCAGCGCGTTCGCATCCGCGATGGCGTCGTCGAGCCCGTCGAGGCGGACGGCCCGCCGCTCGAAGTCCTGGGCGTCGGTGAGGGCGTCCTTCTTCGCCCGGGCCCGGCGGGAGAGGTCGTCGAGCCGGGCCCGGAGCGTCGTGAGGTCGTGGTAGTCGGTGAGGAACGCACTCCAACGCTGCAGGATGCGCGCGCCGTGACTGGAGGACGCGGGGATGGTGTTCGCGTGCAGCTCGGTGACCTCGATGTCGCGGGTCACGGAGGCGTAGGAGGCGTTGCCGGCGTCGAAGGCCTTCGCGAACCGGCGCCGGCCCACCGCCCGCGCCAGGGCCCCGAAGGCGAGGGCGCCGAGGGCGACGATGACGCCGAAGGTGCCGAAGACGAACACGGCCGGGTGGCGGTACCAGGGCCGCTCGATCAGCGCGGCCGCCTTCTTCACACCGGCCACGGTCCCGTCCGTCCACCTCGCCTCGGTGAAGGCGTCCTTCGTGGCCTCCTGCACGGTGCCGTAGTCGTCGAGCGACAGTTTGCGGTCCTCGCCGCTGTAGGTGCCGACGTGACGGCCCTGCGGGTCCACGGCGAGGATGAACAGGCCGTCGGCCCACTTCTGCCGGTCGGCGCTGAGCCACTCCGGGTGCTTCTTCCGGGCAAACGCGAGCACCTGCTCGTTGATGTTGTCGCTCCGGCGTCCGCGCACGGTGTAGATCGCCACGCGGGTGGGCTGGTAGAAGTCGATGTCCTGCAGCTCCCGGGTCAGCTGCGGCCGGTAGAGCACCCCGGCGGTGTCCTCGACGACGACGTCGCCCGAGGCCAGGGCCCGAGCGGACGGCACGCCCGGCGCGACGGGCCCGGCGACGAGAGCGAAGGCGAGCAGGGCCAGCACCGCGTGGATCATCCGGCGTGCGGATCCGGTGGGCAGGCGGCGCGGGGAGGCGGGGGCGGTCGGGACACGCGCGGGAGCCGTCATGTGCTCAGGGTGCCACGGGCGGCCGGCGCAGGGCCCCTGGTCGGTGCGCGTCGCGAGGAGACGTCCGGAATGCGGCGTCGGCGCGGTGAGGCCGATTCACCGACCGGGACGACGCCGTCCTCGCAGCGGGCGGACCGGTCGCTCGCGGTAGCCGCCGATCCGCAGGCCCGCGCGGCGTTCGAACACGTTGCGCGACGCGGGGTCCCCGGTACGCAGCAGCGACCAGACCGCCGCGACACCGTATGCCGGCAGGAACGGCAGCCCGAGCAACGCCGCGTACTGGGTCGCGTGCGCGGCCTCGTGGGCCACGAGGTCGGGCGAGAGTGCCGCACCGATCGGCTGCCCCTCCGGTGCGTGACCGCGCACGAGCACGACGTTGCCGACCGTGAAGGCGCTCGCGACCGGCAGGCGCGGCCGGTAGCCGGTGCCGACGTACAGGCCGTGCGGCCCACGGCGGACCGGGGTGCCGGTGAGCGCGGCGATGCCGAGGCCGAGCGGCGTCGACAGGTTCACCCAGTTCACGCTCCGCCGGATCCGTTGCCCGCGCGTCAGGTCCCTCGCGCCGCCCTGCGTCATGCCGGTCATCCTAGATCCGGAATCGGTTCGGAACCGGCTCGGAACCGGCCCGGTGAGATCACGGTCCCGGGGGTCCGGCAACGCTGGCCTAGACTGATCAGGGCCTTCATCGCGGTGTGACGGGTGCCGGAACCGACGGCACGCCCACCGCGTCCGGAGGCCGAAGAGCACCGCCGTGCCGCGAGCCGCGAGCCCGGCCGAGCATCACCGTTGACCACCACTGCCGAGGACGCGCGAGGACACTGGACCATGCCTGAGACGACCGCGAGGGACGACGACGCCGAGTCCGCCGTCCCCGACGCTCCCGCCATCGCCGCTCCCGATCCCACGGATCCGGACGCGGTCGACGCCGTCGTCGAGGCCGCGCTCACCGCCGTCGCCGGTGCCGCGGATCTGGACGCCCTCAAGGCGGTCCGTATCGCCCACACGGGGGAGCGGTCCCCGCTGGCGCTCGCCAACCGGAGCATCGGGTCCCTGCCGAAGGCCGACAAGGCCGCCGCGGGCAAGATCATCGGCCCCGCGCGCGGCCGGGTGTCCCAGGCCATCGCCGCGCGGACCACCGTGCTGGAGGCCGAGCGGGAGGAGCGAATCCTCGTCGAGGAGGCCGTGGACGTCACCGCCGCCCCGCGCCGGCGCAGCGCCGGCGGCCGTCACCCCATCTCCACGCAGATCGACCAGGTGTGCGACATCTTCGTCGGCATGGGCTGGGAGATCGCGGAGGGCCCCGAGGTCGAGTCGGCCTGGTTCAACTTCGACGCCCTGAACTTCGCGCCGGACCACCCGGCCCGCGAGATGCAGGACACCTTCTTCGTCGACCCGCCCGAGGCCAACCTCGTGCTGCGCACCCACACGTCCCCGGTGCAGGTCCGCTCCATGCTCGAGCGGGACCTGCCGCTCTACGTGCTGTGCCCGGGCCGCGTGTACCGCACGGACGAGCTCGACGCCACGCACACCCCGGTCTTCCACCAGTTCGAGGGCCTGGCCATCGACAAGGGCCTGTCCATGGCGGACCTCAAGGGCACCCTCGAGCACTTCGCCCGGCAGATGTTCGGCGCCGAGGCGCGGATCCGGCTGCGCCCGGCGTTCTTCCCCTTCACCGAGCCCAGCGCCGAGATGGACGTCTGGCACCCCGGGGCCAAGGGCGGCCCCCGCTGGATCGAGTGGGGCGGCTGCGGCGTCGTCAACCCCAACGTGCTGCGCGCGGCGGGGATCGACCCGGAGGAGTACTCCGGCTTCGCCTTCGGCATGGGCATCGAGCGGGCACTGATGTTCCGCAACCAGGTGCCCGACATGCACGACATGATCGAGGGCGACGTCCGGTTCAGCGAGCACTTCGGGATGGAGATCTGATGCGCATTCCCCTGTCATGGCTGCGTGAGTACGCCGCCGTCCCCGCCGGGGCCACCGCCGAGGACGTGATGGCGGACCTCGTCACCGTCGGGCTCGAGGAGGAGGACGTCCACCGCCCCTCCGACGAGCTGAGCGGCCCCGTCGTCGTCGGCCAGGTGCTCACCGCCGAGAAGGAACCGCAGACCAACGGCAAGACCATCAACTGGTGCCAGGTGCGGGTCGCCCCCGAGGGGCAGCAGGCCGCCGACGGCGGTGCGGACGTGCGCGGCATCGTGTGCGGCGCCCACAACTTCGTGCCCGGCGACAAGGTCGTCGTCACGCTGCCCGGTGCGGTGCTGCCCGGGGACTTCCGGATCGCCGCCCGCAAGACCTACGGGCACGTCTCCGACGGCATGATCGCCTCGGTGCGTGAGCTCGGCATCGGCGAGGATCACGACGGCATCCTCGTGCTCTCCTCGATCGGCCTGGACCCCGAGGTGGGCACCGACGCCCTGACGCTGCTCGGCGTCACCGACGAGGCCGCCGAGATCAACGTGACCCCGGACCGCGGCTACTGCTTCTCCATCCGCGGCGTCGCCCGGGAGTACGCGCACGCCACCGGCACCGCCTTCACCGACCCGGCGACCCTGCCGGTCCCGCCGACGCGGGTGGGTGGCGGCATCGGCGTGCACCTGGCCGACGACGCGCCGATCCACGGCAGGCCCGGTGCCCGCCGGTTCCTCACCCGCCGGGTCACCGGCATCGACCCGACGCGGCCCACCCCGCCGTGGATGGCCTCCCGGCTGCGACTGTGCGGCGTGCGCTCCATCTCGCTGACCGTCGACATCGCCAACTACGTGATGTTCGAGCTCGGCCAGCCGATCCACACGTACGACGCCGCGACCCTGACCGGTGACATCACCGTGCGCCGCGCGCGGGCGGGGGAGACCCTGCGCACCCTGGACGACAGGCAGCGCGCGCTGGACCCCGAGGACCTGCTCATCACCGACGAGTCCGGGCCCATCGGCCTGGCCGGCGTGATGGGCGGCGCGTCCACGGAGTGCTCCGGCACCACGGTCGACGTGCTGATCGAGTCGGCGACGTTCGACCCGGTGAGCATCGCCCGCACCCGGCGCCGGCACAAGCTGCCCTCCGAGGCGGCCAAGCGGTTCGAGCGCGGTGTCGACCCCGAGGTCGCCGCGGCGGCCGCCCAGCGCGTCGTCGACCTGCTGGTCGACCTCGCCGGCGGCACCGACACGAGCGAGCTGACCGACGAGCGGATCCCGGTCGAGGCGACGGAGATCTTCCTGCCGCGCGGCTTCATCGACCGGCTGATCGGCCGTGCCTACGACGATGCGACCGTCACCGGCCGGCTCACCGAGCTCGGCGCCATCGTGACCGAGGACGACGCCCACGGCGTGGCCGGCTGGCGCGTCCTGCCGCCGACCTGGCGTCCCGACCTGGCCATCCCGGCCGATCTCGCGGAGGAGGTGGCGCGGCTCGACGGGTACGACAACATCCCCTCGCGGCTGCCCGTCGCCCCGCCGGGCCGCGGCTTCACCCGGGTGCAGCAGCAGCGACGCCGGCTGGCGACCTCCCTCGCCGCCGCCGGGCTGACCGAGGTGCTGGCCTACCCGTTCGTCACCGAGCACGCCAACGCCACGTTCGGCGTGCCCGTCGCCGGGCAGGCGCGCCCGACCGTCAAGCTGGCCAACCCGATCAGCGCCGAGCAGGCGTGGCTGCGCACCTCGATGCTGCCCGGCCTGCTCGACACGGCCCGGCGCAACGTCTCCCGCGGTTTCCGCGACCTCGCTCTGTTCGAGACGGGCACCGTGTTTCTGCCCGAGGGGCAGCACGGGTCCGCGAGTGTGCCGCCGATCGGCGTGCTGCCGGAGCCGGCGGTGCTCGCCGACCTGCAGGCGGGCCTGCCCGCCCAGCCGGCGCACCTCGGCGTCGTGCTCACCGGCCACGAGCCGGGGACCGGCAAGAACGCGCGCCTGCTCGACTGGGCCGACGCGCTCGACGCGGCGCTGCTCGCCGCCCAGGTGCTCGGCGTCGAGCTGACCGTGGCCGCCGGCCGACACCAGGCGTTCCACCCGGGCCGGACGGCCGCGCTGAGCCTGCCCGACGGCACCCCGGTCGGCTGGGCGGGCGAACTGCACCCGCAGCTGCTCGCCGCCGCCGACCTGCCGGCCCGCACGGTCGCCGCCGAACTGGACCTGGACGCGCTGTACGCCGCCGCGCCGGAGATCGTCACGGCCGGTGAGCTGTCCACCTACCCGATGGCCACCCAGGACGTCGCGCTCGTCGTGCCGGACGCGGTCACCGCAGGTCAGCTGCGGGAGGCCCTGATCGAGGGTGCCGGGGAGCTGCTCGAGTCGATCGACCTGTTCGACGTCTACACGGGAGAGGCGCTGGGGGAGGGCCGGAAGTCGCTGGCGTTCACGCTGCGGTTCCGTGCCCCGGACCGGACGCTGACCGCGGACGAGGCCTCCGCGGCCCGCGCGGCGGCTGTCGCCGTCGCGGCGGAACGGTACGGCGCCGCCCAGCGCTGATCGGTCCTCCGGCGGCGCCGCCGTCGACGCCGCCGTCGTCACCAGGAACGACGAAGACCCCGGGAGACCGGGGTCTTCGTTCGTCTGTGGTTGTCCGTCGGTGGACGTGGTCGGCCGTCAGGCGGCCTGGCCGTCACCGATCATCGTCCGGTTGCGGCCCTGGTTCTTGGCCGCGTACAGGGCGCGATCCGCGCGAGCGATGAGTTCGGTGAGGGACGAGAAGCCGGTGGAGGTGTCCGCGATGCCGAAGCTGGCGGTCGCCATCCGGCCGGTACCGCGCAGGGGGCCGGTCTCGGCGAGTACGACGTTGATGCGATCGGCCACGCGCACCGCCTCCGGCGCCGTCGAGGACGGCAGCAGCATGATGAACTCCTCGCCCCCGTACCGGCCCACGAGGTCGGAGGTGCGGACCGTCATCCGGCAGGCGTCGCCGAAGGCCTGCAGCACGGCGTCGCCGGTGATGTGACCGAACTCGTCGTTGATGGCCTTGAAGCGGTCCAGGTCCGCCATCACGACGGAGCACACCGTGGAATTGTCCCGGGAGCGGCGCAGCAGCGACTCGGCCTCCTCGAGGAACCGCACCCGGTTCAGCAGCCCGGTCAGGCCGTCCAGCGTCGCCTGCTCGCGCAGTTGCGCCGTGCGCTGCGCGTTGTTCAGCGCCGTCATCGTCGAGGTCGCGGACACCAGCAGCAGGATCGCGACGAGGAACGTGACGCCGGTGCCGAACAGGGAGAGGAAGACCGGATTGGTGGGGCCCATCAGGAGCACGCCGGCGGCGCGGGCGAGGAAGTAGACGGCGGCGACCGTCGCCATGATCGCGAAGGAGCGCACGTCCCGCCACTGCGAGGAGTGCCGGATGCGCAGCTCGACGGCGGCCGCGCCGATCCCGATCCCCATGGCGACCAACCACGCGGCCTGGCCCGGGGCCGTGTCGCCGACGCTGCGGCCGGCCATCGAGACCGTCGTGGTCGCCGCGCCCAGGAGGAGGAGTGGCCAGATGACGGCGGGACGCCCGCGCATCCGACGCGCACCGACCCACATGCAGCCCGCCGCGATCGCCATGATGCCGCTGCCGACCGACATGATCGGGCTGATGTTCTCGACCTGGCCGATCGTGTAGCAGATCGAGGCGCCGGAGAAACAGGCGACGGACGCGGCCCACCAGCGGGCGACGTCGGTCCGGGTGCGGCGGTACGAGTCGAGGTAGAAGATGATCAGCTGCACGAACGACACGGCGGCCAGAACGACCATCATCGTCGTCACGTCCAACTTCAGCATGAGACCTCCACCGCGGCCCGCCCAGAACCGTTCGATTGTATGGCCGTTACTGTCGGCCGGTCACAGATTCTGTCAGATGACGTGCAACACACCAAGCGCGAAACGCCGTCGTGACGACGGCACGAATGGTGACACGAACGAGACGTACGGTGACGCTGACCGGGGGCCACGGCACGATATGCTCCACGGGAGTGGGCTCAGCCACTCGCGCGCCGATGCGCGCATGCGTGCAGGACGAAAGCGGGGTGAACGATGACGGGTGGAACTGGAGGGACGGTTCCCGGACCGGGCAGCGGCATCGTCAGCCTGACCTTCGATGCGGACGGCATCCTGCACTTCGTGATGGAGCCCCACCTCCGCCTCGACGGCGTCCGCGCCCAGAACGCGGTGGACCTGACCAACGAGTGGGCCGACGGACGGCGCATCGCCGTCCTCGTCGACATCACCGGCATGATCTCGGTGGACCGTGACGTGCGTCGCGTCCTCACGCAGCCGAGCGCGGCCGCCGCCCTGGCGGTGCTGGGGGGTTCCTCCGTGGAACGCGTGCTCGCGAACTTCGTCATCAGCGTCACGAACGTGCCGTGCCCCATCCAGTATTTCCGGTCGGAGGACCAGGCGCGCGCCTGGCTGCTCCAGGTGACCGCCGACGAGGGGCGCTGACCGTGGCCGACGACCGACGGGCCGAGGACGAGGGCAACGGCAGACTGGACGAACTGGTCGAGGGGATCGTGCGGATCTCGGCCGGCGACTTCGCCGCGCGTCTGCCCATCTCCGAGGCCCGTGACGAGATCGACGCCCTGACCGCGGGCATCAACCTGCTCGCGGAGGAGATCGAATCCCTCTACTCCGACATGGAGAGCCGCGTCGCGGAGCGCACCATCGAACTGCAGCGTGCTCGCATGGAACTGCAGCGCCTGGTCGACACCGACGACCTGACCGGACTCGCCAGCCGACGGCTGCTGCTCGAGCGTGCGGGCGAGGCGCTGCACTCGCCCGATCGCGGTGACGGCGGCACCGCCCTCGTCGTGCTCGACCTCGACGACTTCCGCCTGATCAACGACAGCCTCGGCCACTCGGTCGGTGACGCGGTGCTGCTGCACGTCGCGAGCCGCCTGCGCGGCATCGTGCGCCCCGATCAGCTCGTCGCGCGTCTCGGTGGCGACGAGTTCGCGATCCTCGTTCCGACCGGCGGTGTCGAGGCCGCCCTCGCCGTGGCCCACCGGGCCCTGGACGTGCTCGGTGAACGGGTCATGATCGGTCCGCTGAACGTGGGCGTGGACGCGACCGCCGGCGTGCGTGCCGGCGAGCACGGCACCCCGGTCGAGGACCTGCTGCGGGACGCGGACACCGCGATGAACCAGGCCAAGACCGACGGCAAGGGCCGGGTGTCGATCTTCACTCCGGCGATGCACCAGGATGCCCGTGACCGGGTCCAGCTGATCTCCGAGCTGCGCCGCGCCCTCGAGACGGACCAGCTCGAGGCCTTCTACCAGCCCATCGTCGATCTGCGCACGGACTCCGTGGCGGGCGCCGAGGCCCTCGTGCGCTGGCGCCACCCGGAGCGCGGGCTGCTGTTGCCCGCCGCGTTCCTCGATGCCGCCGAGGAGGGCGGCCTCATGGTCGAGATCGGCCGGTGGATGCTCAGCAGCGTGATCGGGCAGATCGGCCGGTGGACGCGCGAACTGACCCTGTCGGACTGCTTCCGGGTGCACGTGAACATCTCCCCGTCGGAACTGCGGCACGGCGACCTCGCCGAGTACGCGACCGGACTCCTGCGGGACGAGGGCGTGGCGGGCCGGCGGCTGACGCTCGAGATCACCGAGTCGCTGCTCGTCACCCGCGGCGACGTCGTCGACCGCAACATGGCGGCCCTGCGCGACATCGGCATCCCCCTGGAGATCGACGACTTCGGCACCGGATACTCGTCCATCAGCTACCTGCAGTCCCTCCCGGCGGAGAACGCCAAGATCGACCAGTCGCTCACGAGCGGTCTGCTCGTCCAGGGCAAGCAGCGCCAGTTCGTCGGCGCGATCCTCGACCTGATCCACACCGCCGGCATGGGGGCGGTGGCGGAGGGCGTGGAGGAGCGCGGCCAGGCGGACGTGCTGCGCAGCCTGAACTGCGAGTACGCCCAGGGGTACTACTTCAGTCGGCCGGTGCCCGCCGAGATCATGCGCGAGTACCTCTCCGGCGCGCGCCCGCTCGCCGCGGCCGCCGACGACGCCCGCTGGGCCTGAGCCGAGCCAGCGCCGACGGCCACAGCCCGACGCGCCGCCCCGGCCGGACGCCGGCTCAGGGGACCAGCAGCACCTTGCCGGTCGTGCGACGTGCCTGCAGGTCCGTGTGCGCCTGGCCGGCCTCGGCCAGCGGGTAGCGGGCGCCGACCCGTACGTCGAGCTTGCCCTCCTCGACCAGGGCGAACAGGTCCGCCATCCGGGCGCGGCGGTCCTCGGCCGTCGTCGTGTAGTGCATCATCGTCGGCCGGGTCAGGTAGAGGGACCCGCCGGTGTTGAGCCGCTGCGGGTCGACCGGCGGCACCGGCCCGGATGCCGCCCCGAAGAGCACCATCAGGCCGCGCACCCGCAGGCTGGCCAGCGAGTCGTCGAAGGTGTCCTTGCCGACCCCGTCGTAGACGACGTCCACGCCCCGGCCGTCGGTCAGCTCGCGCACCCGGTCCCGGAACCCGGCGTAGCGCAGCACCTCGTCGGCGCCGGCACCGGCAGCGAGCTCCGCCTTCTCGTCCGTGGAGACCGTGGTGTAGACCGTCGCCCCCGCGGCCTTGAGCAGCTGGATGAGCAGCAGGCCGACCCCTCCGGCGCCGGCGTGCACCAGCGCGGTCTCCCCGGGCTGGACGTCCTTCGTGGCGTGCGTGAGCAGGTGGGCGGTCATGCCCTGCAGCGGCAGGGCCGCGGCCGTCTCGTCGTCGATGCCGTCCGGCACCGGGACCAGCGCGTCGGTGTCGACGGCCGCGTACTGCGCGTAGCCCCGCGCCCCGTGGGCGGTGGCGACCCGGTCGCCGACGGCCACGTCGGTCACCCCGTCGCCGACGGCGACGACCGTGCCGGCGAATTCCGCGCCCGGCGTGAAGGGGAACCCCACGTCGTAGATGCCGGACCGCTGGTAGGTCTCGATGAAGTTGACACCGGTCGCGGCGATCCGCACGAGCGCCTGACCGGGCCCGGGTTGCGGGACGGCGATGGACGCGGTGGTCAGCACCTCGGGTCCACCGGCCTGCTCGGCGACGATGGCGGTGGCGGTCTCGGGGATGGCGGTGCTGGCGGTCTGTTGGTCGCTCACGGGTGCTCCTCGGTGACGGGGACAGGGTTCACGCCATCGTAGGCACACGCCGGTGGGGGGACGGTGCCGGCTTTACGACGGGGTGCGCGGCGCGGCAGCATGGGGGAGGAGCGATCATGAGGCACCTGATGATGAGGAGTGCGACATGGAGTACACGCGACTGGGCAGTTCCGGCCTGTACGTCTCCCGGCTGGCCCTGGGCACCATCCCGTTCGGTTCGGGCGGCGGCATGGAGAAGATCGACGGGATCGACGGCAAGGACGCCGAACGGCAGCTCGACACCGCGCTGGACCACGGGGTGAACTTCCTCGACACCGCCAACATCTACTCGGGCGGGGACGCCGAGCGGGTGCTCGGGGAGGTGCTCGGCGCGCGCCGCGACGCGTTCGTCCTCACCTCCAAGGCGCGCACCGCGACCGGGGACGGGCCGAACGACTCCGGGGCCGGCCGCTACCACCTCACGCGTGCGGTCGAGGACAGCCTGACGCGGCTGAAGACCGACCACCTCGACCTGCTCTATCTGCACCAGTGGGACGGGCAGACCCCGATCATCGAGACGATCGCGACGGCGAACGAGCTGATCCGGGTCGGCAAGATCCGCTACTGGGGCGTCTCCAACTACAACGGCTGGCAGCTGGCCAAGACGGTGTACGAGGCCCAGCTCGCCGGGCTCGAGGGCCCGATCTCGCACCAGACCTACTACACGCCCGAGGCGCGGGAGGTCGAGTACGAGATCATTCCGGCGGCCCGGGATCTCGGGCTGGCGACCTTCGGCTGGAGCCCGCTGGGGGAGGGGCTGCTCAGTGGTCAGGTGAGGCGCGGCCGGCAGACCTCGCCGGACACCCGGCAGGGTACCGACTGGCCGGAGCCGCACGTCGTCGACCAGGAGCGCGCGTACGACCTGATCGACCTGTTCGACGAGATCGCGCAGGGACTGGGTTGGTCCATCCCGCAGGTCGTCATCGCCTGGATCCTCACGCGGCCGGGCGTCAATGGCACCGTGATCGCGGCGCGTCGCCACGAGCACCTGGTCGAGGATGTCGAGGCCGCGGAGCTGACCCTGCCCGACGACGCCCGCGACCGGATCACCGCCGCGTCCCAGCTGCCGGCCTATTACCCGGTGTGGCACCGGCTGCTCAACGGCCAGGACCGGCCCGAGCCCGCCGAGGCCGAGTTCTACTCCGAGCACCAGCAGGCCCTCGACGCCGCCGGCTCCTGAGGCCGCGACCGGGGCCGGACGTCATTGCCCGGCCTCGGCCCACTGTTGCATAACTATCCTGACCACTGCATAACTTTCCTGTATGGTGGGGACATGAGCTTCTCGGTCGCCGTCTCGGGTGCCACCGGTTATGCCGGTGGCGAGGTCCTTCGTCTGCTCGCGGGCCATCCCGAGGCTCGCATCGGTGCGGTCACCGCGCACAGCAGCGCCGGCGTCCGCCTCGGTTCGATCGCACCCCACCTGCACGGCCTCGCCGACCGCATCGTCGAGGAGACGACGGTCGAGAACCTGACCGGGCACGACGTCGTCGTCCTCGCCCTGCCGCACGGGGCCAGCGCGCCCGTCGCCGCGCAGCTGCCCGCCGAGACCCTGATCATCGACGCGGGGGCCGATCACCGGCTCACCGACGCCGCCGCGTGGGAACGGTTCTACGGCAGCGAGCACGCCGGCAGCTGGCCCTACGGGCTGCCCGAGCTGCCCGGCGCCCGCGACCAGCTGCGCGGCACGAAGCGGATCGCCGTGCCCGGCTGCTACCCGACGTCGTCGCTACTGGCGCTCGTGCCCGGATTCGACGCCGGCCTGCTCGAGCCCGACGACGTCGTCATCGTCGCCGCGTCCGGCACGTCGGGGGCCGGCCGGTCCTCCAAGCCGCACCTGATCGGCGCCGAGGTGATGGGCTCGATGAGCCCCTACGGCGTCGGCGGCGGTCACCGGCACACGCCCGAGATCGAGCAGGGGCTCTCCCGGGCCGCCGGCTCGCCCGTGCAGGTGTCCTTCACCCCGACGCTCGCGCCGATGCCGCGGGGCATCCTCGCCACCGCGACCGCCCGGCTCGCCGCCGGCGTCGACGCCGCCACCGTGCGCGAGACCTGGGACGCCTTCTACGCCGACGAGCCGTTCGTGCACCTGCTGCCCGAGGGCCAGTGGCCGACCACCGGATCGGTGCTCGGTTCCAACCACGCCGTCCTCCAGCTCGCCGTCGATCCGCACGCCGGTCGCGTCGTCGTCTGCTGCGCGATCGACAACCTCACCAAGGGCACCGCCGGCGGCGCCATCCAGTCCATGAATCTCGCCCTCGGCCTCCCCGAGACCCTGGGCCTCGACCTGCAGGGAGTCGCCCCGTGACCAGCGTCAGCACCGGCACGCCGGAGGATGCCCTCGGCGTCACCACCCCGGCCGGCTTCCGTGCCGCGGGCGTCACCGCCGGGCTGAAGGCCTCCGGCAAGCCCGACGTCGCGCTCGTCGTCAACGACGGCCCGAGCCACGCGGCCGCGGCCGTGTTCACCGCCAACCGGGTGGCCGCCGCACCGGTGCTGTGGTCCCGCCAGGTGATCACCGACGGCCGGGCGGACGCCGTGCTGCTGAACTCGGGCGGCGCCAACGCGTGCACCGGGCCCGAGGGGTTCGCCAACACCCACACCAGCGCCGAGCAGGTCGCGACCGCGCTGGGCATCGGCGCCGGCGACGTGCTCGTCTGCTCCACCGGCCTGATCGGGGAGCAGCTGCCGATGCCGCAGCTCGGCGCGGGCATCACCACCGCCGTGGCGGCGCTGGCCGAGGACGGCGGTCCCGCGGCGGCCGAGGCGATCATGACGACGGACACCGTGGCCAAGCAGGCCACCCACCTCAGCGAGGACGGCTGGTCGATCGGCGGGATGGCCAAGGGCGCCGGCATGCTCGCGCCCGGACTGGCCACCATGCTCGTCGTCCTGACGACCGACGCCGACCTGCCCGCGGACGCCCTCGACGCCGCGCTGCGGTCCGCCACCCGCGTCACCTTCGACCGCGCCGACTCGGACGGCTGCATGTCGACCAACGACACCGTCACCCTGCTCGCGTCCGGGGCCAGCGGCACCACGCCCGACGCCGCGGCGTTCACCGCCGCCCTGACCGGGGTGTGCGACACCCTGGCCCGCGCCCTGATCGCCGACGCCGAGGGGGCCAGCCACGAGATCGCCGTCCGGACGGTGAACGCGGCCACCGAGGACGACGCCGTCGAGGTCAGCCGCGCCGTCGCCCGCTCCAACCTGTTCAAGACCGCGATCTTCGGGCAGGACCCCAACTGGGGCCGGGTGCTCTCCGCGGTCGGCACGACGAGCGCCGCCTTCGAACCGGGCGACCTGAACGTCACGATCAACGGCGTGGCGGTGTGCCGCAACTGCGGGATCGGCGAGCCCCGGGAGGCCGTCGACCTGTCCGGCCGGCACGTCGACGTCGAGATCGACCTCGGCGCCGGCACGGCGACGGCGACGATCCTGACGAACGACCTCACCCACGACTACGTGCACGAGAACAGTGCCTACTCCAGCTGAGGACGCCGTGACGGACCCGATTGACACCGCAGACACTCCCGACACCGCCGCCGCGAAGGCGGCGACTCTGATCGAGGCGCTGCCCTGGATCCAGCGGTTCGCCGGGGCGCGCGTGGTGCTCAAGTACGGCGGCAACGCCATGGTCGACGACGAGCTGCGACGCGCGTTCGCGGCCGATGTCGTCTTCCTGGCGCACGTCGGCCTGCACCCCGTCGTCGTCCACGGCGGCGGCCCCCAGATCAACGCCATGCTCTCCGCCCTCGGCATCGAGTCCGAGTTCCGGGGCGGCCTGCGGGTGACCACCGAGGAGACCATGGACGTCGTCCGGATGGTGCTCACGGGGCAGGTCGGCCGCGAACTGGTCGGGCTGATCAACCAGCACGGGCCGTATGCGGTCGGCATGTCCGGGGAGGACGCCGGCACGCTCACCGCGACGCGCACCGGCACCGTCGTCGACGGCGAGGAGGTCGACCTCGGCCTCGTCGGGGAGGTCACCACCGTCCACCCGGCCAACATCGAGAGCCTGCTGGCCGCCGGCCGGATCCCCGTCATCTCCTCGGTGGCGCCCGAGGTGGACGCCGGCGGTGTCCCCACCGGGCAGGTGCTCAACGTCAACGCCGACACCGCCGCGGCCGCCGTCGCGGTCGCGCTCGGCGCCCAGAAGCTCGTCATGCTCACCGACGTCGAGGGCCTCTACGCGGACTGGCCGGACCGGTCCTCGCTGATCTCCCGGCTCTCCGCCGACCGCCTGCGCGCCATGCTGCCGGGTCTGCAGTCCGGCATGATCCCGAAGATGGCCGCCGCCCTGGCCGCCGTCGACGGCGGGGTCCCGGCCGCGCACGTCGTGGACGGGCGCAACCCGCACAGCATGCTGCTCGAGATCTTTACCGACGAGGGCATCGGCACGCTGGTGACGGCGGACGAGCGGGGCACCACGACCACCACCACCACCACCCCGACCGCGAAGGAGAAGCCGTGACCACGTCATCGACCCCAGCGACGGGTGGGGACCGGCGAGAGACCGGTCTGTCCGCCGAGCTCGCCGGCACCCCGGCCACCTCACCGGCGACCACCGCGACGATCGGGGGGACCGGCGGCACCGTGTCGACCGGCGCCGCCTGGCTCGAGCGCTACTCCGGGTCCCTGCTCGACGTGTTCGGCACCCCGCAGCGCGTGCTCGTGCGCGGCTCCGGCAGCCGGGTGTGGGACGCCGATGGCGCGGAGTACCTGGACCTGCTCGGCGGCATCGCCGTCAACGTCCTCGGGCACGCCCACCCGCTGCTGACCAGCGTCGTCGCGAGCCAGCAGGCCACGCTCGGCCACATCTCGAACTTCTTCACCAGCCCCACGCAGGTGGCGCTCGCCGAGCGGCTGCTGGCGCTGGCCGGCGCCCCCGCCGGCTCCCGCGTGTTCTTCGCCAATTCCGGCACCGAGGCGGTCGAGGCGGCGCTGAAGCTGGCCCGCCGCGCGGGCAACAGCGCGGACCCGGTGCGGCCCACTGTCGTCGCTCTCGAACAGGGTTTCCACGGCCGGACGATCGGGGCGCTCAGCCTCACGCACAAGGCCGCCTACCGGGAGCCGTTCGCCCCGCTGCCCGGCGGCGTGACGCACATCCCCGCCGGTGACCTGGACGCCCTGCGCGCCGCCATCACGGAGGAGACCGCCGCGCTGGTGCTCGAACCCATCCAGGGCGAGGCCGGCGTGCTGCCGCTGCCCCCGGGCTACCTGCGGGAGGCCCGCCGGCTGACCCGCGAGGCGGGCGCCCTGCTCATCCTCGACGAGGTGCAGACCGGTGTCGGCCGCACCGGGCGCTGGTTCGCCTTCCAGCACGAACCGGACCTGATGCCCGACGCCGTGACCCTGGCCAAGGGCCTCGGCGGCGGCTTCCCGATCGGTGCCCTGATCACCTTCGGCTCGGCCGTCTCGGACCTGCTCGGCCCCGGCCAGCACGGCAGCACCTTCGGCGGCAACCCCGTCGCGACCGCGGCGGGTCTGGCGACCCTGCACGTGATCGAGTCCGACGACCTGCTCGGCAACGCCGACCGCGTCGGCCGGCACCTGCGCGAGGGCCTCGCCCGGACGCCGGGCGTGACCGCCGTGCGCGGCGAGGGCCTGCTGATCGGCTTCGACCTGGACGCCGATCCCGCGGACGGGCTGGCCCCTGCCGCCGTCCTCGCGGCCCTCGACGCCGGCTTCATCGTCAACGCCCCCGGGCCGCGCACGATCCGGCTCGCCCCGGCGCTGCTGCTGACCACCGAGGAGGCCGACGGCTTCCTCGCCGCCCTGCCGGGCATCCTCGACGCGGCCCGCGCGGCGACCGCCGGCACGTCGGCTGCACCCTCCGCCGGGACCGCCCGGCCCGAACCCGCCCAGGAGTAGTTCCCATGACCCGGCACTTCCTCACCGACCTCGATCTCAGCCCGGCCGAGCAGGCCGAGGTGCTCGATCTCGCCGCCGCCATGAAGGCGGACCGGTACGGGTACCGTACGTACGCAGCGTCGGGGCACGCGTCGAAGACCGTCGCGGTGATCTTCGACAAGACCTCCACCCGGACCCGGGTCTCCTTCGCCGCGGGCGTCGCGGACCTCGGCGGCAACCCGCTGATCATCAATCCGGGGGAGTCCCAGATCGGGCACAAGGAGTCCGTCGCGGACACCGCCCGCGTCCTCGAGCGGATGGTGCACACGATCGTGTGGCGCACCTACGCGCAGGCCGGCCTCGAGGAGATGGCCCGGTTCAGCTCGGTGCCGGTGATCAACGCCCTGAGCGATGACTACCACCCGTGCCAGCTGCTCGCGGACCTGCTGACCGTCCGGGAGCACTGCGGCCGCACCGCCGGGCTCACGCTCGCCTACCTCGGCGACGCCGCGAACAACATGGCGAACTCGTACCTGCTCGCGGGCGTGAACGCCGGCATGCACGTACGGGTTGCCGGGCCGGAGGGCTACCTGCCGGACGAGGCGATCGTCGCGGCCGCCCGGGAACGTGCGCAGGCCACCGGCGGATCCGTGCTGGTGACGACGTCCGCCGCCGAGGCGCTCGACGGCGCCGACGTGCTCGCGACCGACACGTGGGTGTCGATGGGGCAGGAGGACGAGAAGGCCGACCGGGCCGAGGTCTTCCGGCCGTACGCGATCGACGAGGCGGCCCTCGCGGCGGCGGCGCCCGGCGCGATCGTCCTGCACTGCCTGCCGGCCTACCGCGGGTACGAGATCAGCGCCGGCGTCATCGACGGGCCCCAGTCCGTCGTGTGGGACGAGGCGGAGAACCGGTTGCACGCGCAGAAGGCGATCATGCACTGGCTGATGGACGCCTCGGGGCTGATCGACGCGCCGGGCTCGTCCTCGTGAGCGCCGGCTCGGAGGGCGCCCGATCCCGGCCGACGACGAAGACGGCCCGGCAGGCCCGCATCGCGGCGCTGCTCGAGGGGTCGGCGGTGCGTTCGCAGGCGGAGCTCGCGCAGCGGCTGGCCGACGACGGTCTCGCGGTCACGCAGGCGACGCTCTCCCGCGACCTGGTGGAACTGGGGGCGGTACGCGTCCGGGGGGCCGACGGCGGGCTCGTCTACGCGGTCCCGGCCGTGGGGGCGGACCGCACGCCCCGTAGCGCCGTGGACCAGGAACTGCTCGACGCGCGCCTGGCCCGGCTGTGCGAGGAGCTGCTGGTCACCGCGGAGGCGTCGGCGAACCTCGTCGTCCTGCGCACCCCGCCGGGCGCCGCCCAGTTCCTGGCGTCCGCGATCGACCACTCGGTGCTGCCCAGCGTGCTCGGCACCATCGCCGGGGACGACACCGTGCTGCTCGTGTGCCGGGAACCGGAGGGCGGCCCGGACCTGGCCGCGCGGTTCCTCGCGCTGGCCTCGGACGGCTGAGACCCGGCCGCCTCGAGCCCAGCTGCCTGAGACCTGGACCCCTGAAGCCCAGCCGGCTCGAGCCCAGCCGGCTCGGACTCAGTCGCGCGGAGCGCGCAGCAGCTCCGCCATGGCGGGCAGCTGGAAGTAGTCGGCGACGGAGACGGGCGTCTGCCGGCCCCCGTGCGGGTCGGCGCCGGCTGCGAGCAGCGCCCGCACGATCGCCTCGTTCTGCCGGAACACCGCCGCCGCCAGAGCCGTCTGACCCATGTCGTTGACCCGCTCCGTCTCGGCGTCGCGCGCCAGCAGCGCCTCCACCGTCCCGGTCTGCTGGTGGTAGGCCGCGAGGATCAGCAGGGTGTCGCCCTTGGCGTTCGTCAGGTCGACCGGCAGGCCGGCGTCGACGAAGGCGCTCAACCGCTCGGTGTCGCCGTCGCGGGCGAGGTCGAACATCTCGTTCAGCAGCGCGAGGTCCTCGTCGGTCAGCTGGTCGGTCTCGCGGCCGGCCGGCCGGGTGTCTGATGGAGCGGCCGGCTGCTCGGTCGGGTGATCGGTCAGCTCGTCCGTCGCGTCGCGTGTCTCGTCCATCCGTTCATTGTTCCACCGGGCGCAGTTCCACCGGGTGCGGGCTCCGGTCGGCGAGCGCCTCCGCGGTCCCGGTCCGGACCTCGTCGTCATCCGGGTCGTGCCGTCGGCGCCGTCGTCGGGCATACTGACCGTGACCTGATATCTCGATTTCCGTGACATCAGGTCACGGGCCGCGTCGACCACGTCCCGCCGGCACTCGACAGGAGCATCCATGCAGGTGACCCGACGCCGTTTCCTCCGAGCGGCCGGTGCAGCGGCGGTACCGCTGATGGCCGCGGGCTGCGGCTTCGTCCCGCAGAGCAGCGGGTCCGAGGCCGACGCCGACACCCTGACCTTCACCACGTGGGGCACGGACGCCGAGCTCGCCGGCTTCCGGTCCGCGATCGCCGGCTTCGAGCAGGCGTACCCGGGTCGGCACGTCGCCTTGAACTCCGTGCCCTACGAGCAGATGTTCACGAACATCGACGCCCAGCTGCAGGCCGGCAACCCGCCGGACGTGTTCCGGGTGCCGTACTACTCCTTCGGCGCCTACGCGGCCCGGGGACAGCTGCTGGACCTGAGCCGGTCGCTCAACGCCGGCGTCGGGGACCGATTCACCGCGACGGCGTGGGCCGCCGTGCAGGCGCAGGGACGCCCGTTCGGGGTCCCGCACCACACGGACACCTCGGCGCTGCTGGTCAACACCGAGATGCTGCGGAAGGCGGGCATCACCACGGTGCCGCGGACCGCGGCCGAGGCGTGGACGTGGGACGAACTGGCCGACGTGGCCGGAAAGCTGCGGCGGGCGCTGCCCGCGGATCGGTACCCCTTCGCCTACAACTGGCAGGGCAACGGCGTCACGCGGTGGCTCAGCCTGCTCTTCCAGGCCGACGGTGCCTTCCTCGGCACGGACCAGCGGACCCCGGCCATCGACTCCGCCGCCGGGCGGGACGCGGTCGCGTTCGCCCAGCGGTTCTTCACCGAGCGCTGGGTCCCGGCCAACGACTCGATCAAGTCCTCGACCTACGCGGTGGACTCCTGGTACTCGGGGACGGTCGCGATGGTCTGGTCCGGAGCGTTCCAGATCCCCGACGCCGCGAAGACCCTCGACTTCGACTGGACGGCCGCCGTCGCCCCCCGGCGCGCCCGCGGGGGCGGCGACTTCGGCGGCAACGCCCTGGTCGCCACGGCGCAGACCAGCAAGCCGGACCTGGCGGCCTCGTTCCTCGACTTCATCACCCGGAAGGACCAGATGCAGGACTTCTGCTCGCGGGCCTCGCTGCTGCCCACCCGCCGGGATCTCGCCGGCGGCGGCCTGCGGTTCGCCGTCCGGCCCGAGCTCACCGCCACCTTCGTGGGTCAGGCGGGCGTGATCCAGCCGGAGGACGTCGCCCAGGTGGCCAGCCCCGACATGGCGAAGATCATCACCGTCCTGAAGGACGGTCTCGAGGACGCCTTCGTCGGCGGACGATCCCCGGACGCGACGGTCCGGGCCCTGGCCGAGGGCATCGCGGCAGCGACGGGAGCGCACGCATGAGCCAGGACCTGACGACGGACCCGACGACGGGCGGCGCCCCGGTCTCCGGGCTGAACCGGAAGCCGGCGCGTCACCGCTCCGAGGCGCGGGCGGCCTACGCGCTGATCGCCCCCAACATGGTGCTGCTCGCGATCTTCGTGCTCGTCCCGCTCGTCGGGGCATTCGTGCTCAGCTTCCAGCGGACCAACGGCTTCGGCGCCGGCGACTGGGTCGGGCTGGAGAACTACGGCCGGCTGGTCGGCGACCCGCTGTTCTGGCGGGCCCTGGGCAACACCGTGCTGTTCACGGTGATCGTCACCCCGGTCTCGATGGCGCTCGGGCTGCTCGCGGCCGTCCTGCTGAACTCGGTGCTGCCGGCGCGCGGACTGTTCCGGTCGGTGGTCATCATCCCGATGGCCGTCTCCGGGGTGGCGACGGCGCTCATCGGGGTGCTCGTCTTCGACCAGAACTCCGGCATCCTCGACAAGATCCTCCGCGCGGTGGGTCTGCCCGCCGCGCAGTGGCAGTCCAGCCCCGTGGCGGCCTTCGCCTCCGTCGTGCTCGTGACCATCTGGTGGCGGGTCGGCTTCAACATGCTGATCTACCTGGCCGGGCTGCAGGGGATCGGGACGGCGCTGCCGGAGGCGGCGGAGATCGACGGTGCCAACGCATGGCAGCGGTTCCGCAACGTCACCGTGCCCCTGCTGGGCCCGTCGTCCTTCTTCCTGGTCATCCTCAACGTCATCTACTCCTTCCAGGTGTTCGACATCGTGTTCGTGCTCACCGGAGGAGGGCCGCGCAATGCGACATCGGTGCTGGTCACCTACGCCTACGACAACGGATTCGTCACCCGCGACCAGGGGTACGCCGCGGCCATCGGGATGGTCCTGCTGCTGCTCGCCGTCGTCTTCACCGCCGCGCAGTGGCGCGGCAGCCGCACCCGGGAGCTGACCGAATGAGCACTGCCGCCCGCACCACGACCGATTCCCTGCCGGACCCGGCCACCGCCGACGCCGCCAGGACGGATCGCACCCCGCGCCGTCCGGCTCCCTCCCGGCGACGGCGTGGACGCGCCGGTCTGCTCGCGCGGACCCTCGCCGCCGTCGTCGTCTCCCTGCTCGTCATCGCCCCGCTGTACTGGATGCTCGTCGTGGCGCTCTCACCGCGCTCCGAACTGCTCGGCAGCGAACTCCGCCTGTGGCCGCGACAGCTGACGTGGGACAACGTGGATCGGGTGTTCTCCTCGTTCCCGGTGGTCGAGTGGTTCGGCAATTCGGTGGCGATCTCCCTGTCGGTGGCGATCCTGACCACGGCGGTCAACCTGCTCGCCGGCTACGCCTTCGCGCACCTGCGGTTCCGGGGTTCGACGGTGCTGTTCTTCGTGGCGCTGGCGACCCTGACCATCCCGGTGCAGGTGATCATGGTGTCGCTGTTCCGCATCGTCACCGGGCTGCACCTGTACGGCACCTACTGGGCGGTGATCCTGCCGAGCGCCGCGTCCGCCTTCGGGCTGTTCCTCGCCCGCCAGTTCCTGCTCGGGGTGCCGCGGGAACTGATCGAGGCGGCCCGGCTCGACGGGGCGAGCCACCTGAGGGTGTTCACCCGCGTCGTGCTGCCGATGTCCTGGCCCCTCGTGGCGGTGCTGTTCTTCATGAGCCTGCTGCAGTCCTGGAACGAGTTCGCCTGGCCGCTGATCGCGCTGCGGGAGAACCGGCTGTTCACCCTGCCCATCGGCTTGCTCTACCTGCAGGGTCAGTTCAACGCCGACTACGGGGCCACCATGGCGTTCGCCCTGGTGAACGTGGTGCCGATCGTCGTCGTCTTCCTGCTGTTCCAGCGGTTCTTCGTGCAGGGCTTCGCGCGCAGCGGTATCCGCTGAACCATCCCCGCTGAGCCATTCCCGCTGAGTCGTCCCGCCGCGCCGTCCCAGCGCCGCGGCAGGCGTCGCGGTCCTGGGCGCACTATTCGCGCCGCGGTTCGCGCCGCCGTCTGTCTCGACGGCGTCAGCGGCGCAGCGGGGTGACCTGGGACGCCGGGGGAGCGCTGACCTTCGGGGCGGCGTTCCACGCGGTGAACCGCATCTCGCCACGGCCGCGCATGACCGGTCTCGCCTCCGCGATGGTCGCGTCCTCGACCGTCAGCCGGAGCGGATAGGCGTCGCCGCTCGCGGCGATCCACAGGGTGTTCCGGTCCGAGCCGTCGAAGCCGGTGAGCGTGAAGGCCGGGACCCCGTCGAGCGTCGTGCGGGCGACGCGGCCCTTCTTCAGGTCCTCCAGGGTCGGCTGCTGGGCGAAGGCCGAGTCGAGGATCATCGTCATGTCGGTCCGCTGTGTGTCGAACGTGCTCGTCGGGCCGCTGACCCACCGTCCGGCCAGCGTGGCCGCCTTGGCCCCGGCGCCGTCCTGCTCCCAGTAGCGGCGGTCGCCCTTGAGGTAGGCCGTCTTCCCGACCACCCGCACCTCGACGGTCTCGACGTCGGTGTCCCTCAGCAGGGAGACGTTGGTCCCGTCCCGGTTGCCGGTGAACACGACCGTCTGCTGCTTCTGCTTCGAGCCCGGCAGCGTGGTGCGGAAGGTGACGCTGTCGGCGAGGGTGAGCGCGACCCGCATCCGGGTGTAGAGGTCGTAGGCGCTCGGCAGCTGCCCGCCGGAGGCAGTGCCGGACGACGTCGCCGCGTCGGTCGTCGCGGGTGCCGCGGCCGCGGGATCGCTCGATACCGACGCCGGGCTCGACGCTGGGCTCGACGGCGAGGCGGCGGCCCCGGTCGTGTTCGTCGCGGCTCCGGCTGCCGTTTCCGACGCCGGGCCCGACGCGGCGGCGCCCGGGGTCGTGTCCGCGGGGGCCCCGCACCCCGACAGGGCGACGGCGGCGGCCAGGGCCACCCCGGTCATGGTGGTCGACAGGATCCTGATCATGACGCATCCCCCTGCGTGATCGATCGGCCGGCCACCGGCGCTGGTGACCTGCTGCGACGCTATCAAGCGGTCCGGCTCCGGGGGAGAGGGCGGACCGACGGTGTGGACGTCGGTCCCGGGACGACGACGGGCGGACCGGCTGTGCCGGTCCGCCCGTGAGGTCCTGCGTGCGGGAGGCGGGTTGCGCCCGACCCCGCGGATCGTCAGCCCTGGCCGGGCGCCGCGACGATCTCCGAGGCGGCCGGTGCGACGGCCTTCGGCGCCGAGTTCCACTGGTCGAAGCGGACGTCCTCGGTGGTGCGCGTCCCCGTGCTCGCCTTCGTGTTGGCGACGCGCAGCGGGTAGGGCTCGCCGTCGGCGGCCACCCAGAGGCTGCTCGCGCTGGTCCCGTCGAACCCGGTGATCTTCCACGCCTTGACGCCGTCCAGGTCGGCGGCGGTCACGGTGCCCTTCGCCAGCTGCGCCGAGGTCGGGTCGTTCTTGAAGGTACTGTCCGCGATGTTCTTGATGCCGACCTCGCCCAGCGAGGACATTTTCGCCGCCGGAACGGCCACCCACTTGCCGATCAGCTTGCTGGCGGCGGCCGTCGGCGCGCCCACGGCCTTCCAGTAGGTCGCGTCACCCTTCAGGTACCCCTTCGTCCCGACGATGAGGACCTGCGCCTTGCCCTTGGTCGGGGAGGCGATGGACAGGGTCGCGTTGGTGCCGGCCTGGTTGCCGGTGACCTCGTAGGTCTCCTTCGAGCCACTGACGTCCGTGGCCTTCACGTGCGCGCTGGTCGCCGCCTTCACTGCGGCCTTCATCTTCGGGTAGAGCACGGTCGCGGTCGGCGTCTCCGGGGTCGGCGTGGCGCTGGGCGACGAGGCCTCCGCGGCCTGGGCGGAGGACGCGCCGCCGCTGGCTGCTGCCGAGCTGGTGGACGTGCTGGACGAGCCGCCGCATCCGGCGAGCCCGAGCGTGGCGGCGAGCGCCAACCCGGTGATCGTGATCGAGAACTTCCTGTTCATGACAAACCCCCTGCGTGAACGGTGTGATCGGGCTCCTGGTCGAAGGGCCCGTTGCGACAGTAACAGCGCGCGTTCACAGGTATCGCACAGCGGCCCCGGTGCGTCGTCGGCACGGCGGTGGTCGCCGATGGTTACCCGCCGGTATTGTGATCTGCACGACATGACAGCCCGCCGGCCGCGGCCGACGAGAACGGACGATGATGACCAACCTTGCCTCGATCCTCCTCGACTCGGCGAGCGAGCACGCCGACGCGACCGCGCTCAAGCTCGACGACACGGTGCTGACGTATGCGGCGCTGGAGCGGCTCTCCGGGGCCGTCGCCGCCCAGCTGACCGCGGACGGCGTGCAGCCGGGGGACCGGGTCGCCCTGATCAGCCCGAACGTGCCGCAGATGCCGGTCGTGTACTACGGGATCCTGCGGTCTGGCGCCGTCGTCGTCCCCCTGAACCCGCTGCTGACCGCGCGTGAGATCGAGTACCACCTGACCGACTCCGGTGCCGAGCGGGTGTGGGTGTGGGAGGGCATGGCCGACGCCGCCCGGACCGCCGCGCAGGCCACGGGGGCGAGCGTGACCGTGATCGACTCCGGGCCGTTCCTGCAGTCCCTCGCCCAGACCGAGCCGACGCCGGGCCTGGTCGAGCGTGACGACCAGGAGACCGCCGTCATCCTCTACACGTCCGGCACCACCGGGCGCCCCAAGGGCGCCGAGCTGACGCACGCCAACCTCCGCAAGAACGCGCTGATGTCCACGGGCCTGTTCGCGCTGGGGCCCCAGGACGTCCTCTTCGGCGGCCTGCCGTTCTTCCACGTCTTCGGCCAGACCAGCGCCCTGAACGCGGCGATCGCGCAGGGCGGCGCCATCACCCTGCTGCCCCGGTTCGACCCGGCCGCGGCCAAGCGCATCATCGAGCGGGACAAGGTCACGATCTTCCTCGGCGTCCCGACCATGTACATCGCGCTGCTGCGCGACCCGAGCCCGGTCGACGCGTCCAGCCTGCGGGTGGCCGTCTCGGGCGGGGCGCCGCTGCCGGTCGAGGTGCTGCACGAGTTCGAGCGGACCTACAAGGCCACGCTTCTCGAGGGCTACGGGCTCTCCGAGACGTCCCCGGCGGTCTCCTTCAACCAGCTCGACGGTCCGCGCAAGCCCGGCTCGATCGGCACACCGGTGCCGGACGCGCAGCTAAGGGTGGACGACGGCGACGGCGGGGAGGCGGCCGATGACGCCGTCGGTGAGCTGCTCGTGGCCGGTCCCTTCGTGATGAAGGGCTACTGGAAGAACCCGGAGGCGACCGCCACCGCGATCGTCGACGGCTGGTTCCACACCGGGGACCTGGCCCGGCGCGACGCGGACGGTGTGTACTTCATCGTCGACCGCAAGAAGGACATGATCCTGCGCGGTGGGTACAACGTGTACCCGCGCGAGGTCGAGGAGGTGCTGTACGAGCACCCGGCCGTCGCCGAGGCCGCGGTCATCGGCATCCCGCACGACCTGAACGGCCAGGAGATCGCCGCGGTCGTTGCGCTCAAGGCCGAGCACCAGGGCGACGACCGGGAGGCGCTGACCGAGGAGTTGACGGCGTGGGCGAAGGAGCGGCTGGCCGCGTACAAGTACCCGCGGCGGATCGCGTTCGTCGACGCCCTCCCGAAGGGCCCGACGGGCAAGATCCTCAAGCGGGAGATCAGCCTGGACGCCTGATGGGGCATCCGGGCGTCGTGAGCGCGGCGTCGTGACGCTGGGAGAGCGCCGGAGGCGGGAGGTCCGCGCCCCGGTGGACCGGGTCTGGTCCGTGGTCGAGGGTGTCGGCGGGCCGGCCGGCTGGTACGCCTTCACGCGGCTGTGGTCCGTGCGCGCGGCACTGGATCGCGTGGTCGGCGGGCCCGGGATGCGTGGTCGACCGAACCGACCGCTGCGGGTCGGCGACGTCGTCGACTTCTGGGTCGTCGAGGCGATCGTCCCGGGCCGGTCCCTGACCCTGCGGGCCGAGATGCGGATGCCGGGGACGGCGCGCATGACCCTGACGGTGACGCCCGCGGGCGCCGGTGCCGCGCTCGAGCAGGTCATCACCTTCGAGCCGCGCGGCGTCGCCGGGCCGGCCTACTGGTACGGGCAGTTGCCCGCGCACCGGGTCGTCTTCGCGGCGATGCTCCGCGGGATGGTCAGGGCCGCCGAGCGTCGCTGACGGCCGTCGTCACGCCCGACGCCGGAGGGGGCCGGGCGCCCTCAGCCGAGCAGCGTCGTGACCGTCCGCTGCTCCGGGTTCCACCGGCGCACACCGACCAGGGACGGCGGCGCGGCCGGCAGGATCGGCAGCGTGGCGAGCGCCGTGCTGACCTGGGCCGGCTCCAGCCGGCGGCACAGGGTCACGTGGGGGACCCACGCACGGAGAGGGTCGGCGGCGACGTCGACGGCGGACTCCTGCAGGCCGTGCACGACGTCGGTGACCGCCCGGTCCACCTCGACCAGCCGGGCGAGGACGAGCCGCCGGTTGCCGAACAGCACGAGTCCGCCCCAGCGCGCCGCCACCGGCAGCACCGGCGCGAGCAGGTGCTCGGCCTCCTCCTGCAGCGGCTCCGGCACCGACGTCGCGGCCAGCACCGTCACATGGGGCCGGTTGCTGGCCGAACGGTGCGCCCCCGCCGACGGCAGTCCGGCCGCGAGCAGGTCGTCCCAGTCCGCCCGGATCGCATCCTCGGCGTCGGGGTCGAGCGTGAACTCGATCGAGTGCATCACCACGTGCTGGAGTCTCCCGTTCAGTCCGTCAGGTACGGCGCCGCGCGCTCGCGGTGGCCGGCGAGGGTGGCCTCGTCCATCCCCTCCAGGTGCCGCAGCACCATCTGGGAGCGGTGGTTGGACGCGAACGTCTCCCGGTGGTCGGCGACGAAGGACCAGTAGAGCCCGTCCCAGTCCGCCCGCCACTCGCCGGTGCCGAAGTCCGACATCGTGGTCAGGTAGTGACTGCCCGAGACGTACGGCTTCGTGGTGATGGCGCCGCCCGCGGCGTACTGGCTCATCGCGTGCACGTTGGGCACCATCACCCAGTCGTACGCGTCGATGTACATGACCATGAACCACTCGTAGACGTCCACCGGGTCGGTCCGCAGCAGGCACATCGCGTTGCCCACCACCATCAGGCGCTCGATGTGATGGGACCAGGCCCGCTCCAGCACCCCGTCGATCACATGGTCGACCGGGTCGAGCCCGGTCTCACCCGTCCACCAGCCCGGATCCAGGGAACGGGTGTGCCCGAGGGCGTTCGACGTGCGCATCCGACGGCCCCAGCGGCGGTAGGTGGCGCGCATGTACTCCCGCCACCCGATCAGCTGCCGCACGAAGCCCTCGAGGGAGGCGAGCGGCACGGCGTCGTCGTGGCCGGCCTCGAGGACGCGCTCGAGCACGTCGGCGGGGTCGAGCAGTCCGGTGTTCAGGCCGGGACTCATGGCCGCGTGGTAGATGAACGGGTGGGCGCGGGCGATGGCGTCCTCGTAGGGTCCGAACAGCGCCAGCCGCTCGTCCAGGAACTCGGTCAGCATCGCCTCGGCCTCGTCGTGGCTGGTGGGCCACGCGAACGACTCGGCGTTCCCCGGGGCGTCCGGGAACTCCTCGGCCACCCAGGCGATCGCCGCCGTCACGGCCGGGTGCCGGTCGGGCCAGGTGACGCCGGGCACGAGGTGGCCGCGGGGGAGCTTCTTCCGGTTCTCCGGGTCGAAGGACCACTTCCCGCCCACGGGGTCCTGCCCGGTGACGAGGACGTCGAGGCGGCGCCGCTGCCACGTGTAGAACGCCTGCATGCGAGCGCGGTGCCCCCCGGCGAACCACTCGTCGATCTGCTGGCGCGTGGTGAGGAAGTTGGGGGTCTCGAGCACGTCGTCCGCCTCGAGCGTGTAGCCGGCGTCGGCGAGGGACGTCACGCAGGAGCGGGAGAGGAAGTCGTCGACGACGTCGTACACGGTCACCCGGGACGGCTTCCGCGCCCGGACGGCCGCGGTGAGCCGGGGCGCCGTCGCCTCCGCGGCATCCGTGCGCAGCGTCTCGACGTCGAAGCCGGCCTCCCGCAGCCGGTCGGCGAACCGGTCCATGCTGGCGCGGTGCAGAACCAGCTTCTGGGCGTGGAACAACAGCTGCCGGAAGTACAGGTCGTCCTCGACCAGCAGCATGACGGTGCCGGGGTCCGCGTCCAGGTGCGCGGCGAACAACTGGTGCGGATAGATCAGTCGAACGTGCGGTCCGGGGCCCATCGCCTCATCCTAGGAGAGGGCACCGACAGCGGGCCCGACGCCGGAATGCATAAATTCTTATTCCACTGTATAGTTTTGCAAGAACGTGCATCATCATCCAGGAGGAGAGTTCAGTGAGCGAGCGGATCGTGCTGGCCTATTCGGGCGGTCTCGACACATCGGTGGCCATCGGGTGGATCGCCGAGGCGACGGGCAGTGAGGTCATCGCCGTGGCGGTCGACGTCGGGCAGGGCGGGGAGTCCCTGGAGACGGTCCGCCAGCGTGCGCTGGACTGCGGTGCCGTGGAGGCGTACGTCGCCGACGCCCGCGACGAGTTCGCGCAGGACTACTGCATGCCGGCGCTGAAGGCGAACTCCCTCTACATGGACTCCTACCCGCTGGTCTCGGCGCTGTCCCGGCCGGTCATCGTCAAGCACCTGGTCGCCGCGGCCCGCCAGTTCGGCGCCTCGACCGTGGCGCACGGCTGCACCGGCAAGGGCAACGACCAGGTCCGCTTCGAGGTGGGCATCCAGACCCTCGGGCCCGACCTGACCTGCATCGCGCCCGTCCGCGACCTCGCCCTGACCCGGGACAAGGCCATCGACTTCGCCGAGCGGAACAACCTGCCGATCGAGACGACGAAGAAGAACCCGTTCTCCATCGACCAGAACGTGTGGGGCCGGGCCGTCGAGACCGGGTTCCTCGAGGACATCTGGAACCAGCCCACGAAGGACGTCTACAGCTACACCGACGATCCGGCCTTCCCGCCGGTCGCCGACGTCGTGGAGATCTCCTTCCGCGCCGGTGTGCCGGTGGCGCTCGACGGCGTCGCCGTCACCCCGCTGCAGGCCATCGAGGAACTGAACCGGCGGGCCGGCGCCCAGGGCGTTGGCCGGATCGACATCGTCGAGGACCGGCTGGTCGGCATCAAGAGCCGCGAGATCTACGAGGCCCCCGGTGCGATGGCGCTGATCGCCGCGCACCGCGAGCTCGAGAACGTCACCATCGAGCGGGAGCAGGCCCGGTTCAAGAAGACCGTCGGCCAGCGGTGGACCGAGCTGGTCTACGACGGCCAGTGGTTCTCCCCGCTCAAGCACTCGCTCGACGCATTCATCGACGACACGCAGACGTACGTCAACGGCGACATCCGGCTCGAGCTGCACGGCGGCCGGGCGACGGTGCTGGGCCGCCGGTCGGAGACGTCGCTGTACGACTTCTCCCTCGCGACCTACGACACCGGCGACGCGTTCGACCAGTCCAGCGCTCGCGGCTTCATCGACATCTACGGTCTCTCCGCGAAGGTCGCCTCGGAGCGGGAGCAGCGGGTGGGTGGCAGCCCGGACCTGTCCGCGGTGCCGACGCTGAACAAGACGGACGCCGCCGGTACCGCGACGGACGCGGGCGACGATGCCTGATCCGGCGTCGGGCCCGGCCCGGCACGGGACCAACACGGGTGCGCTGTGGGGTGGCCGGTTCTCCGGCGGTCCCGCGGACGCGCTCGCGGCCCTGAGCAAGTCGACGCACTTCGACTGGCGGCTCGCGCACCACGACATCGCCGGTTCGCGGGCCCACGCCCGGGTGCTGCACACCGCCGGTCTGCTCGACGAGGACGAGCTGACGCGGATGCTCGCGGGGCTGGACCAGCTCGACGCGGACGTCGCCTCCGGGGCCTGGGCCGCCGCGGAGTCCGACGAGGACGTGCACGGCTCCCTCGAGCGAGGCCTGATCGAACGAGTCGGTCCCGAGCTCGGCGGCAAGCTGCGCGCCGGCCGGTCCCGGAACGACCAGATCGCCACCCTGGGGCGGATGTACCTGCGGGAGGCGGCCACCTCGATCGCGACCGGCGTGCTCGCTACCATCGACGCGCTCGTCGACCAGGCGAAGGCCCACCCCGACGCGGCGATGCCGGGCCGGACGCACCTGCAGCACGCCCAACCGGTGCTGCTGGCCCACCACCTGCTCGCCCACGCCTGGGCGCTGCTGCGGGACGTGCAGCGCCTCGCCGACTGGGACGCGCGCGCCGCCGTCAGCCCGTACGGCTCCGGGGCGCTCGCCGGCTCGTCGCTGGGCCTGGACCCGAACGCTGTCGCCGCCGAGCTGGGCTTCGCCTCCGCGGTGCACAACTCGATCGACGGCACCGCGTCCCGCGACGTGTACGCCGAGTTCGCCTGGGTCACCGCCATGATCGGCGTCGACCTGTCGCGGATCAGCGAGGAGGTCATCCTCTGGGCCACCAAGGAGTTCGGCTTCGTCACCCTCGACGACGCGTTCTCGACGGGCTCGTCGATCATGCCGCAGAAGAAGAATCCGGACGTCGCCGAGCTCGCGCGCGGCAAGGCAGGTCGCCTGATCGGCGATCTGACCGGCCTGCTCGCGACCCTGAAGGGCCTGCCGCTCGCCTACAACCGGGACCTGCAGGAGGACAAGGAACCGGTGTTCGACGCCGTCGACACCCTCGAACTGCTGCTGCCGGCCGTCTCCGGGATGATCGCGACGCTGACCTTCCACACCGACCGGATGGCCGAGCTCGCCCCGCAGGGGTTCGCGCTGGCCACCGACGTGGCCGAATGGCTGGTGCGCGCCGGCGTGCCCTTCCGGGAGGCGCACGAGCTCTCCGGTGAGGCGGTCAAGCTCGCCGAGTCCCGCGGCGTGGAGCTGTGGGACCTGTCCGACGAGGACTACGCGGGCATCTCCGACCGCTTCACGCCGGACGTGCGCAGCGTCCTCTCGACGGAGGGGTCGCTGACCAGCCGGTCCGCTCAGGGCGGCACCGCACCCGCGGCCGTCGCGGCTCAGCTCGAGGCGCTGCAGGCCCAGGTCGACGCCGTCCGCGGTTAGCTTCTTGAACGCCAGCTCGTCAATAGATGCACCATCCGGGCTCCGGAGAGGGCTCGATGGTGCATCTATTGACGAGCTGGCGGTGTTTCCGGCGGAGCCAGGTGCGCCCGCCACGCGTGCAGCACCGCCCACGAACGCCACGGCGCCCACGCCCGGGCCATCGCGGTGACGGCGGCAGGGCTGAGCCGTGCGGGCGCACCGGCGAGCCGGGTCAGCCCGTTGCGGACGGCGACGTCGCCCGGGAGGAACACGTCCGGGTCGCCGAGCCACCGCAGCGCCACGTAGCCCACCGTCCACGGTCCGATGCCGGGCAGCGGCAGCAGCATCGCGCCGAGCTCCGCCGTCGTGCGGGCCCGCCGCAGGTCGAGCCGGCCGCCCGTGATCCGTTCGGCGACGCCCACCACGGAGTCGATGCGACGACCGGGCCCCCGCAGCACCGCGCGACCGTGTTCGGCGATCACCGCGGCGTCCGGGAAGAACCGGTCGATGCCGGGCGCGGGCAGCCGGGTCGGCGGAGCATGCTCGGCCAGCCGGTGCAGCGCGGTCCGCGCGGCGGCCTCCGAAATCTGCTGGCCGATGATGGCGCGCATCAGCATCTCGTGCGGTTCCACGCTGCCGCCCACCCGCAGCCCGGGACGGCGTCGGACCGACGCGCCGAGCACCGGGTCCTCGGCCAGGGCGGCGTCGGGCAGCCGCGGGTCGGCGTCGAGGCTGAGCAGGGTCCGGGCGGCGGACGTCACCGTCGCGGCGTCGCGGGCGTCCTCCAGGGTCGCCGACAGCCGGATCCGGGCGCCGTCCCAGGCCACGCGCATCAGGGCGTGACCGTGGGGGCAGTCCATCGAGCGCTGGTAGGACGTCCCGTCCGCGACCTCGACACCGGTGATCCGCCGATGCGCGAGGAACGCGAACACGGCCGGATCGAACGGCCCGGCGACGGGCAGGACGGTGTCGACGGTGGCGGGCTCGACGTCGGGATGCACCGGATCATCCTGCCATCGCCGTCGCTCCGAGCCGGCTCCGTCGCCGCTCCACGGCCGCGGGCGCGGGCGCGCGTCGAGGCGGCCGCCCGCGTCGACGCCCGCGTCGAGCCGGCCGCCCGGGCCGCCGCCGGTAACGTGGCCGCCATGCCCGAGGACCTGCTGAGCTTCCTGGCCGCCCACGACGCGTTGAGCGTCGCACCGCGGCTGCTCGGCGGCACCATCACGACGACGACGGACGCCGGCAGCGTCACCGTCCGAATCACCGAGACAGAGGCGTACCTGGGGCAGCGGGATTCCGCCGCGCCGGACCCGGGCGCCCACTCGTTCCGGGGCCGCACCGCGCGCAACGCCGTCCTCTTCGGCCCGGCCGGACACCTCTACGTCTACTTCACCTACGGCATGCATCACTGTGCCAACGTCGTCTGCGGCACCGACGGGGTGGCCACCGGGGTGCTGCTGCGCGCGGGCGAGGTGGTCGACGGTCACGACCTGGCGCGACGACGCCGCGACACCTCCACCGGACGCAAGGCCACCGGCCCGAACAGCAACAGCACCGGCACCGACGCCGACGGCACCGGCACTGATACCGCCGGCCAGAACGCGACCGGCCAGAACACCGCCGGCCGGAACACCCCCGCGCGCCCCGACCGCGACCTCGCTCGCGGGCCGGCACGACTGGCGCGGGCCCTGGGCCTGCACCTGCGCGACAACGGCGTGCCGATCATCCCCGGCGTCGCGGATCCCCGCCCGCTGCCCGACGAGGCGCCGGACCCGGTGCGCTCCGTCCGCGTGCAGCTGCCGGCGGCCGCCGCCGAGGACGCCGCGATCAGCACCGGTCCGCGCGTCGGCGTCAGCGGTCCCGGCGGCAGCGCGGACTACCCGTGGCGGTACTGGCTGACCGACGACCCCACGGTCTCCCCGTACCGGCCCGCGGTCGCGCGGCGACGTCGGGCGACCGCGTGACCGCCGGCCGGTGGAGGCAGGACGATGACGGCGGAGGCCCGGCATCGGTCCGGAAGTACGGGTGCCACGCCCGGCGCCCGTATCGTTGAGGGAGTGAACACACCTTCGACCACGCCCACCGGCACGCCCGCGAGGGAATCGGTCGACGCGCAGATCAATCGGCTGCTCGTCACGATCGAGGACTTCCCCGACCCCGGCATCCACTTCAAGGATCTGACCCCGGTGTTCGCCGACGGTCCCGCGCTGCGCGCCGTCGTGGACGCCCTGGTCGAGCCGTTCGCCGGGACCTTCGACGCCGTCGCCGGTGTCGAAGCGCGCGGGTTCCTGCTGGCCGCGGCCGCCGCGTACGCCACCGGCACCGGCGTCGTCACCGTCCGCAAGGCGGGCAAGCTGCCGCGCGAGACGTACTCCACCGAGAGCCACAGCGAGTACGGCACCTCGACCCTGGAGCTGCACACCGACGACCTGCCCGCCGGATCACGCGTGCTCGTCCTCGACGACGTGCTCGCCACCGGCGGCACCCTCGCCGCCGCGGCCGAACTCTTCGGCCGCGCCGGGATCACCGTCGCCGGCTTCGGCGTCGTGCTCGAACTCTCCGAACTGCGCGGACGCCGCCGCCTGGGCGGCCACCGCGTCCGCTCCCTCATCCGCGCCTGAGCATCGGCTGAGCAGCCGCGCCCGACCGCGCTCGAGCCACAGCGGCGTACCACAGCGCTGAACCACCGCGCCGCGCACCCGAGTGCGCGGCTGCGGTCGTGCCCGGTGCGCCGTCCCCCGCTCACCCCTGCCGACCGGCCTGCCGACAGCACGGACGAGCGCGGCACGCCGGGACCGTCCGGCTACCGCCGATCGACCGGTTGTAGAATGGACAGTCCGTTGGGGGCGACCGTGGCCGGTGCTCCGTTCGCGCTGGTCGGCGTGAACGACGCCGTGCGGTCCGTATTCGGGAGGATCGACGCGTGACTGATCGCGTGCAAGACCGGCACGACACCCTGGAGCGCCAGCTCGGACACGAGCGCGACTACGTGGGGCAGCTGTACGCACGGCTGGACGAGATGCGGGTGCAGAAGACCGAGCAGCTGGCCCAGGTGCGGCGCGCCGGGGCCGTCGGCTCGGCGCAGAACGTCTCCGAGCGCGACGCGTTCGCGACGCTCTACGAGGACCGCCTCGCGCAGCTGTACGCCGTCGAGGACAGGCTGGTGTTCGGCCGGCTGGACATGGACTCGGGGGAGACCCGCTACATCGGCCGCATCGGCATGTCGACCGACGACCTGCAACGGCTCATGGTCGACTGGCGGGCCCCGGAGGCCGGCACGTTCTACCAGGCCACGGCCTTCGACCGGCAGGGCGTGCGCCGCCGTCGTCACCTGATGCTGCGCGGACGCACCGTCCGTGCGCTCGAGGACGACGTGCTGGACGCCGCGATGCTGGGGGAGGACGGCGTCGTCCCCGGTGAGGGAGCGCTGCTCGCGGCCCTCAACGAGCGCCGCACCGGCCGGATGGGCGACATCGTCAGCACCATCCAGGCCGAGCAGGACGCCGTCATCCGCTCGCCGCTGCCCGGTGTGCTCGTCGTCCAGGGCGGCCCGGGCACCGGCAAGACCGCCGTCGCCCTGCACCGTGCCGCCTACCTGCTCTACAGCCACCGCGACCGGCTGGCCAAGTCCGGTGTGCTGCTCGTGGGGCCGTCGGACTCGTTCCTCACCTACATCGAGCGGGTGCTGCCCTCCCTCGGCGAGACCGGCGTCATCATGACCAGCCCGGCCTCCCTGATCCCGGACCTGCACGCCGGGCCGGAGCCGGATGCCCGGGTCGCCCGCATCAAGGGCGGCCTCGTGATGGCGGACGTGGTCGCCGCCGCCGTGCGCAACCGGCAGCGGGTGCCCGCCGAGCCGCGCCGGCTCGACGTCAACGGGTTCACCCTCTCGCTCACCCCGCGCCAGGTGGCGCGCGCCCGGGACCGGGCGCAGGCCACCGGCAAGGCGCACAACGAGGCACGCCTGACGTTCGTCAAGATCCTGCTGCGGGAGCTGACCGACCAGCTGACGCAGAAGGTCGAGGCGTCGTCGGGGAAGGAGTACACGGGGGAGCGCTCGTGGCTCGCCGAGGACGTCCGCACCTCCCGCGACGTCCGTGTCGCCCTGAACCTGTCGTGGATGCCCCTGACGGCGAAGAAGCTGGTGGACGACCTGCTCAGCCGGCCCGAGCAGCTGGCGGCCGCGGCCGCCGGGCTGCTGGCGGAGGAGGACTGGCGTGTGCTGCTCCGGGAGCCCGGCGCCCCCTTCACCGAGGCCGACGTGCCCCTGCTCGACGAGGCGGCGGAACTGGTGGGCGACCTGGACGCCTCGGCCGGACGCGACTCCGCGGCGCGCGACGCCGCCCGCACCCGGGATCTGGCCAATGCCGAGAAGGCCCTGGAGAACATGAACCAGACCCTCGCCGACGCGGGGGTGGACGGCATGCTCTCGGCGGAGGACGTCGTCGCCCACAACGCGGCCGCCGAGGCGACGGTGACCACGTCCGAGCGGGCGCTGGCGGACCGCACCTGGGCCTTCGGCCACGTGATCGTGGACGAGGCGCAGGAGCTCTCGCCCATGCAGTGGCGACTGCTGATGCGCCGCTGCCCGTTGAAGTCCTTCACCATCGTCGGGGACATCGCCCAGACGTCGTCGGCGGCCGGCGCCACCTCGTGGGCGGAGGCGCTCGCCCCGTTCGTCGGGGACCGGTTCACGCTGCAGGAACTCACGGTCAACTACCGCACGCCCGCGCAGATCGCCGAGGCGGCGGTGGCGGTGGCCCGGGCCACGGGGGCACCGGTCTCCGAGCCGGAAGCGGTCCGCGTCGGCGACTGGCCGCCCCTGCTCCAGCCGGCCCGGCGCAGCGGGGAGCTTCCCGCGGCCGTCGTCGCGGCGGTGGCCGAGGACGTCGACCTGGTCGACGGCGGACTGGTCGCCGTGATCGCGCCGTCCGGACTCGTCCCTCGGCTGCGGGCCGCGCTGCAGGATCGCTGGGGCGCCCGCATCGGCGGCGGTGCCGGATCCGTGGACCAGAGCATCGTCGTGCTCGACCCGGTGGACGCCAAGGGCCTGGAGTTCGACGGCGTCATCGTGGTCGAGCCGCGGCAGATCATGGCCGACGCCGGGGGACGGCCCGGAGACCTGTACGTGGCGATGACCCGTCCCACCCAGCGGCTACGGCTGATCAGCAGTTCCGGGTGGCCGGCCGGACTCGAGGAGGCGGTGCGGGAGGCGGAGGACGCGGGCATCGATGAGCGTGACGCCGGCTGATAGCGTGGACGGCGTGTCCGTGACCGCCGCCTCATCCTCCGGTGCCCTGCCAGATCCGTCGACGACGTCGACCCCCGATCCGTCCTCCTCTCCCACGCCGCAGCGCAACGACGCGAGCTTCTCCGGCATCTGGGAGGAACTGCGTTGGCGGGGCCTGGTGCAGGTCAGCACCGACGAGACGGAACTCGAACGGGCGCTCGACGGCGAGCCGATCACCTACTACTGCGGGTTCGACCCGACGGCCCCGTCCCTGCACCTGGGCAACCTGGTCCAGCTGCTGACGATGCGCCGGCTGCAGCTGGCCGGCCACCACCCGCTGGCCCTGGTCGGCGGCTCGACCGGGCTGGTCGGGGATCCGCGCCCGTCCGCCGAGCGGACCATGAACACCAAGGAGACGGTGGCGGAATGGGTCGGGTACCTGCAGTCCCAGGTGCGCCGCTTCCTCGACTTCGAGGGTGAGAACCCGGCGCGCATGGTGAACAACCTGGACTGGACCGGACCCATGAGCGTCATCGACTTCCTGCGGGACGTGGGCAAGCACTACCGGGTGGGCACGATGATCAAGAAGGAGATCGTCGCCTCGCGGCTGAACTCCGACGAGGGCATCAGCTACGCCGAGTTCAGCTACCAGATCCTCCAGGGCATGGACTTCCTCGAGCTGCACCGGCAGTACGGGTGCACGCTGCAGACCGGGGGGTCGGACCAGTGGGGCAACCTGACCAGCGGTACCGAGCTGGTGCGCAAGGTCGAGGGGCGGGGCGTGCACGCGATCGGCACCCCGCTGATCACCAACGCGGACGGCACCAAGTTCGGCAAGAGCGAGGGCAACGCCATCTGGCTCGACGCCGCGATGTGCAGCCCCTACACCTTCTACCAGTTCTGGCTGAATCGGCTCGACGCCGACGTGGTCACCATGCTCAAGGTGTTCACGTTCCTGGACCGCGCCCGGATCGAGGAGCTCGCGCGCGAGGTGACCGAGCGCCCGCACCGGCGCGAGGCCCAGAAGGTCCTGGCGTGGGAGGTCACCGCCCTCGTGCACGGTGTCGCCGCGACCGAAGCGGCCATCGCGGCTTCCGCCGCTGTGTTCGGCCAGGGTGATCTCGGTGCCATCGACGAACCGACCTGGCAGGCGGCCACCGCGGAACTGCCGCGTGCCACCGTGGACGACGGCCGGCTCGGCATCGTCGACCTCCTCGTCGCCACCGGTCTGGTGGCGTCCAACTCGGAGGCCCGGCGCACCGTCAACGACGGCGGGGCCTACGTCAACAACGTCAAGGTCACCGATGTCGACCACGTCGTCGACCCGGCCCGGTTGCTGCACGAGCGGTACCTGCTGCTCCGGCGCGGGAAGCGGAACCAGGCCGTGGCCGAGGTCACGCGCGAGGACCGGTCGGCGCACTGACCTCCCGGGACGGCCCGACCGTTTCGATCGCCCGGCGATCCCCGCGATTCCGGAGGAAAGGGGCGGACACGCCCGGGCGTCACGGTGGATTTGCACGGGTGCCCGGATCCGCGTAGTGTTCTTCGAGTCGCCTGCCGGGCAGCGCGGTCGAGACGGGGAAGAACCTGAGGTTCAGATCCCCGGAACGGACCAGCTGGAGCAGGCACCACCCACACCACGATCAACGGTCGATCGGGCTGCGCTCACGAGTGCGGACCCGCAGTGACCGGGACATCGGCGTGGGATCAGGAGTTGATCATCGGCTCGGATCCGCGGATGAGCGGATTTGACAGATGAAAAACAAATGAATTAGATTCGACAAGTCGGAAACGGCGGAAGAACGGTTCGGAAGAATCATTCTCCAGCGTACCGAATTGGTTTTCTAGGGGTCGTTCATCGGCTCGGATCCGCGAAAGAGCGGATTTGACAGATGAAGAAACGATGAACTAGATTGAAATAGTTGGAAACGACGAGGAAAGCGGTTCGAAAGGATCGCACAGATTCGATACGTGCCTGTTGTTTGAGAACTCAATAGTGTGTTGTTTTGTTTGTTGATGCCAGTTATTTACTGGTTGTGATGTCTGGCTGCCACCCCCGTGGTGGTCGGGTGTCATTGCCGGGTTCATGTTTTTTCGTTTTTTTGACGGAGAGTTTGATCCTGGCTCAGGACGAACGCTGGCGGCGTGCTTAACACATGCAAGTCGAACGATGATCCGGTGCTTGCATCGGGGATTAGTGGCGAACGGGTGAGTAAGACGTGAGTAACCTGCCCTTGACTC
>NZ_MIEU01000015.1 GCF_001968825.1 Tersicoccus sp. Bi-70 | reverse complement strand
GGTGGGGGGCCTAGGCAACACACTGTTGGGTCCTGGGACAACAGGCCCCGGCTTCGATCCTTCGCATGGTTGGTCTTCTGGACCGGGTGTGCGGGGGGTGGGGTTGGGTACTGGTTGTTTCTGGTGTTCCCTGTGTCTGGCGTGCTGCACTCCCCGGTTGGTGGTGTGGGCGGGGTACGGGGGTTGTTGTTTGAGAACTGCATAGTGGACGCGAGCATCTTAATTCTGATTGTTCTGTGTGTAAGTTTCTAAGGGCACACGGTGGATGCCTTGGCATCAGGAGCTGATGAAGGACGTGGGAATCT
>NZ_MIEU01000014.1 GCF_001968825.1 Tersicoccus sp. Bi-70 | reverse complement strand
GGGAGACGATCCGGCGTACGAGATGGGACGGGGTGCGGGTCGGGGACCGGTGGGGCCGGGAGCTGCGGTCGGCCATCCCGGCGGGCCCCTCGGCCCGGTACCGCTTCGCCCATTTCTTCGCGGTCCCGGGCGTGGTCAGATACATCTTCGCCGCCGCGGCCAGCGTCCACCCCTCATCGACGACGAGTTTGGCGAGCCGTAACCGGGTGATCGGGGTCAGGACAGCGTTAGCGTGGGACATGAAGGCCTCCGGGTCGTGAGAGTGGTTCCTTGACAGCTCCACTTCACATCCGGAGGCCTTCATCTGTCAGCCCCCACTCACCGCCCTAGAACGGGACAACGTCCCTGGACATCACAGATAGATGTCGCATCTGGGCTCCTCGAGGGCTCCGATGGAGCATCTATTGACGAGCTGGCGGAGGGGCTGGGGTTACTTGCCGGCGCGGTCCAGTTCGGCGAAGGTGTCGTCGTCGAGCTCGACGTCGGCGGCGCGCATGTTCTCCTCGAGGTGCTCGACCGAGCCGGTGCCCGGGATCGGCATCATGACGGGGGAGCGGCGCAGCAGCCAGGCCAGCGCCACCTGCGACGGGGTGGCGTCCAGGCGCTTCGCGGCCTCGTCGACCGGTCCGCCCGGCTTCGCGAGGTCGCCGGCCGAGACCGGGGCCCACGGGATGAAGCCGATGCCCTGCTCCTGCGCGTACTCGAGCACGTCCTCGGAGCTGCGGTCGGTGAGGTTGTAGCGGTTCTGCACGGTGGAGACGGTGAAGAACTTCCCGGCGGCCTTCAGCTCGTCGACGCCCACCTGCGAGAGGCCGAGGGCGCCGATCTTTCCCTCCTGCTGCAGGTCGGCGAGGACGCGGAACTGCTCCTCGGGTTCGACCTTCGGGTCGATGCGGTGCAGCTGGAGCAGGTCGAGCTTCTCGACGCGCAGCTTCCGCAGGCTCAGCTCCACCTGCTGGCGCAGGTACTCGGGGCGGCCCACTTCGACCCACACGTTCGGGCCGGTGCGCACGAAGCCGGCCTTGGTGGCCACCTTTACGCCCGCCGGGTACGGGTGGATCGCCTCGGCGATGATCTCCTCGCTGATGTTCGGGCCGTACGAGTCGGCCGTGTCGATGAAGTCGACGCCGAGCTCGACGGCGCGGCGGACGACGGTGCGGGCGGTCTCGCGGTCCGCGGGCTCGCCCCACACGCCGTCGCCGACGATGCGCATGGCACCGAAGCCGAGACGGTGGACGGTGCCGAGATCCTTCAGGTCAATGGTGTCGGTCATACCGGCGGCAACGGGACGGTGCCGCCGGGCATTCCCTCCGGGGGCTGACAGGGCGGTCGCCGGGCACCACACTGGAGACATGACGGAGCAGAAGCCGGTCCTGTCCGAGTCCGACCTGGCCGCGGAGGACTACCACGAGAAGCCCACGCCGGGCGGTCCCGAGGGGCCGCTCGTGCCCGCCCCGGCGGATGCGCTGGACCCCGATGCACCCGACGGCGCCACGTCGGGTGACGGTTCGGGTGACGGCGCGGACGGCGCCGATCCCGAGACGGATGCTTCCACCGGGACCCCGGTGGAGGGCGACGCCACCGCGACGGTGGCCGCCGCCTCGGGCGAGGGGACCGCCGCCGACACGGATGTGGACCCCGCCTCCGACGAGGGCCCGGGCGATGACGTCGTGCCGGGCGAGGACCGCTGACGCCGGCTCCCGGCATTCAGCCCGTCCGGTCAGCTGACCGGATCCGGCCTGGCCCCGCGGTCTGACCGCGCGCCGGACCGCGCCGGTCACGCCGTGCTGTCCTCCGGCTCCGGGCCGGTGGACCCGTCCGAGGACCCGGCGCGGCCGCCGTACGTCGGGTCCCACGGCTGACCGTCGGCCTCGGCGTTCAGTTCGTACGCGACCCTCCCGTCGAGCGCCTCTCGGATCAGGTCCGCGTGACCGGCGTGCCGGGCGACCTCGGTGGCCAGGTGCATGAAGACCCACCGCACCGTCCAGGAACCGACATCCCGGGGAAACCACGGTGCGTCCGGGACCGGCACGGCGGCGTCCAGGGGCACCGACTCGACGACCGGCCGCACGCAGGCGGCGATGTCGTCGTACGCCTCGAGAAGATCCGCCAGCGACGCACCGTCGGGCACCTCCGAGCCGGCGTACCAGCCGCCGTCGAGCACGGACGGGCGCCCCTGCGCCATCCGGACGGTCGACGCCTGCTCCGGGGCGACCCGGACCCGCACCAGCCAGGTGTGCGTCGTCAGCGCAACGTGGGCGACGAGCCCGGCGATCGAGAGGGTGCTCGGCGGCACGGTGCGGCGGGCGAGCTCGTCGGGAAGGCCGCGCGCGGTCAGGCGCAGCTGGTGCAGCTGTTGCTCGATGAAGGTGGCGAGGGCGTCGGCTTCGGACCCGACGGGGACGGCGAGGAAGGCCATCGATGCTCCTGAGCGGCGGGGACGGGCGTCACAGCCAGCATGGCACCGCCGCCCCGGCCGGTCGAGGGGCTCGACACAGGCGGAAACGAGACCGGGCGGCCGCGCGTGCTGCGCGACCGCCCGATCCCGGTGCAGTGGTCCCGACGATGTCGGGGTGAGGCCTACTGCTCGGCGTTGTCCTCACGTCGCCGCCGGCCGGACAGCACCATCCAGATCCCGAAGCCGGCCAGGAGCACCACGCCGACGACGATGACGATGATCGGCAGCGGGCTGGCGCCCGAGGTGGACGCCGGAGCGGTCGCGGCCGAGGAGGACGCCGCCGCCGACGGCGCGGGCGCCGCACCGGCCGAGGAGGCGCCGGACGTGCCCGTCGCGCCGGTGGACGCGGTGCCGCCGCCCTTCGCGGTGAACGTGAACGTCCCCTCGATCGGGTGGGAGTCGGACGAGACGACGCGCCAGTGCACCGTGTAGGCACCCGCCGGTGCCCCGACCTTGATCTTCTGCGTGGCCGTCGCGTCGGTGATGCTCACGGAACCGTCGGCCTGGTCGGTCCCCGCCGGGTCGACGATCTGCACCTGGGCGCCGATGGCCTCGGGCGTCTCGTTGAACGTCAGCGTGATCGACGGCGGCACGGTGGCCAGCGTGGCGCCGTTCGACGGGGTGGTGCCGGTGATCTCGTCGTGCGCCTGCGCGGCCGGCACGCCCAGCCCGAGAACGGCGAGCACCAGCAGCAGGATCACGCCGGCGGAGCGGAGCCGGCGCACCGGCACCCGGCCGGACCCGTCGGAGGACCGTCGGGTGGGTCGCCGGCTCATCGCCCGGCCTCCTTCCCCGCGGATGCCCGCACGGCGGCGGGACGGGCGTGACGCCGGGTCAGCAGCGCGACGGCCAGCGCCGCCGCGCCGAGCACGAAGCCGGCGGCGCCCAGCCCGAGCCCCCAGCCGGCCGCGGGCGACGTGGCGGTGGTCACCGAGGCGGCCTCGGCGTCGGCCGCCCCGCCTGCGGCGCTGGTCGCCGCGGCCGCGCCGTGGTGGTCGTCCGCCGTCGCGGTGGTGGTGAAGGCCGGGGCGGGCTTGTCCGGCTCGGTGTCGCCCTGGGCCTGCTGGTTCCACGTCACGACGTGGCCGTTCGTGTAGGTCTGCGTCGTCGGCAGGGTGACCGCCGTGCCCTCGGCCGGCAGCTTGCCGACGGAGAGGGCGAACGACTGGTACTCGTCGGCGCCGATGCGGTGGGCCGCGTCGTCGGCGGTCCACGTCACGGAGGTCACCGCCTTCGTGACGGTGGTGCCGTCCACGACCACGGACCGGGGCAGCGTCGTCGTCGTCAGCTTCGCCGTCCAGCCCTCGATCGGCCGGACGGAGACGGAGGTGAACGGGGTGGCGGTGGGCAGGGCGACCTCGATCTTCGACGTCTCGGCTTTCGCCTCCTCGTTCGGGACATTGAAGGTGAGCTTGGCGTAGCCGCCCGCCGACGTCGTGTCGGGAACGACGCGGACGTGGGCGCTGGCGGTGCCGGCGCCCAGCAGGAGCAGGCCGGTGGTCGCGGCGGTGACCGTCGTGGCGGTCAGGGCACGCCGGAGGGAGGAATGCATGGGAGAACCTTTCGGGCAGGCGCGCGGCAGCGCGCGCTCAGGGGGCCGCAATGTGTCCGTTCCGGTGCCACACCGCAGGATGCCGTCAGCAGACTGCGCGGTGGGGAAAGGACGAGCCACGGAGGCGGGCTCGGCGGACGAACGGTCGACGGCACCCGCGGGCACGGTCGACGGCGGCGAGGAAGAAGGGGGCCTAGCGAGCGGGGGAGCGCGGCGGCCCGCGTCGTCCGGGCAGGCGCAGGGCGACCCGCCGCGGGAGCGCGGGGGCTGCCGGCGGCGCCGTCGAGGGCGGGGCCACGGGCAGGCGAGCGGGTGCCGGCACCTGCAGCAGCGGGCGGAGCCAGCCGAGCAGGGCGATCAGGGCGGCCTCACCGCGCGCGAGGATCGCGGCGGTGGCCAGCGTCGCGGCGAGGTGCAGCAGCATCATGGGCACCGACGGGGAGACGGTCACGACGTCCCCGGCACCGGCGAGATCGACCGATGCGGCGGCGTCGTGCCCGCCGTGGTGGTCGTGCCCGACCAGGAAGTTCGTGGGGACGGCGGCGCCGGGAACGGCGAGCCGCGTGAACACGAGGTGCAGGACGAACTGACCCGCCACCAGCAGGCTGCCGAGGACCGTGAGCGTGAGTTGCCGGCCGGCCAGCAGCGTCGCGGGGATCAGGGCGACGACGGTGACGGCGACGAGGATCGGGACCGGCGGCAGCACACCGCCGCCGAGGGCGTGGGCACCGACGGCGAGGACCATCATCGCGGTGATGACCGCGGCGGCCCGGGGCAGGCGCAGCTGGGTGGAGGTCACGCCGTCCCCCTTCCTCGAACCGTCGACTCGTCGAGCCGGTCACCGCGGCGGAATCCGTGGTGTCGATGACTGTTCGGCGCGGACCGCCTTCCGGTGGCAGCACGGCCTCGAGACCACTCTAGGCGGCGGTGCCGACCGGACCGGTGTGCTGACTAGGGTGGGCGTGGGCGGCGTCACCGGGACGGCGGTGTGGGAGGCGGGGACATGGTGCGAGCGAGCCGGCGACGGCGGGTCACACGCCTGCGGGTCCAGGACGACGGCGCGGTGGACGTGGATGCCCGCGCGGACACCATCGCCGGTGAGGAGCCCCTGGAGCTGCGCCTGAACGGCCGCCCCTTCACCGTCACCATGCGCACGCCCGGCGACGACTTCGACCTGGCCGCCGGCTTCCTCGTCTCCGAGGGCGTGATCAGCCGGATGGATCAGATCGAGACGCTGCGCTACGGTCCCGGCGTCGACGCGGACGGTCACGCGAGCTACAACATCGTCGAGGTGGGCCTCGCGCCCGGCGTCGCCCTGCCGGACACCAGCGCCGAGCGGCACGTGTACACGTCGTCCTCGTGCGGCATCTGCGGGACGGCGTCCATCGACGCGGTGACGAAGGCGAGTTCGTTCGACGTCTCGGGCGACCGGCTGCGGATCACCGCGGCGCAGTTGCTTGCCCTGCCGGACGCGCTGCGGGCGGAGCAGTCCCTGTTCTCCAGCACCGGGGGCGTGCACGCGGCCGGCCTCTTCACGCTCGGACCGGACGGCCCGGAGCTGCTGTGCCTGCGGGAGGACGTGGGCCGGCACAACGCCGTGGACAAGGTGGTCGGCTGGGCGCTGCGCCAGGGCCTCCTACCGGCCCGCGGCACCGTGCTGCAGGTCTCCGGCCGCGCGTCGTTCGAGCTGGTGCAGAAGGCGCACCTGGCCGGCATCCCGGCGCTCGCGGCCGTCTCGGCGCCGTCGTCGCTGGCCGTCGAGCTGGCCGAGGAGGCCGGGATCACCCTCGCCGGGTTCAGCCGGGGCCGCTCCGTCAACCTCTACACACGGATCGACCGGGTGGTCACGGACTGATCCGGACCACCCGGTCGATCGATCGTGCCGGGTCGGGTGACCTCAGCGGAAGAGGTCCCCGGCCCGGGCGAGGGTGTTGACGATGCCGTAGATCAGGGGAACGGCGACGATGGTCCAGCCGATCGCGACGCGTGCGCGCATGTCAGGCCTCCTCGGTGGCGGTGCGGGTGGTGGGGGCGGCCTGGTCACGGCCCCGGGTCGTCCCGGAGACGGCGGACCGACCGCCGGTGCCCGCGGTCCCGGCCGTGCGGCCGCCGTCCTTGCGGGGCTCGTGGTACCGGGAATCGACCGGGCGGATCAGCAGGTTGGCGATCAGGCCGACGACGAGCAGCGCCACCATGGTGAACAGGGCCGGGTGGTAGGCGCCGGCGTCGAGCGTGCCGGGCTTGCCGCGGGCGTCCAGGACACCGTTGACGATCAGCGGTCCCGCGACACCCGCCGCGGACCAGGCGGTCAGCAGCCGGCCGTGGATGGCGCCCACCTGGTACGTGCCGAACAGGTCCCGCAGGTATGCCGGAGCGGTCGCGAAACCGCCGCCGTAGAACGAGAGGATCAGGAAGGCGAGCAGCACGAACAGCAGGGTCGCGGCCGAGCCCACCGTCGCCAGCACCAGGTAGAGCACGGCGCCCACGCCCAGGTAGACCAGGTAGATCCGCTTGCGGCCGATGTAGTCCGACGTCGTGGACCACACGAAACGCCCGGCCATGTTGCCGATCGAGAGCAGGCCGACGAAGCCGCCCGCGACGGCCGCGGAGACCAGCGAGTGCCCGTCGGACTGGCGGAAGAAGTCCTGGATCATCGGCGCGGCCTGCTCGAGGATGCCGATGCCGGCGGTCACGTTGCAGAAGAGCACGATCCACAGCAGCCAGAACGGGCGGGTGCGGATGGCGTTGTTCGCGGAGACGTTGGCGTCGGTCACGAGCGCCTTGGCCTTCACGGTGGACGGGTCGAAGCCGTCGGGCCGCCAGCCGTCCGCGGGGACGCGGATGGTGAACGCGCCGAACAGCATGTACGCCAGGTGCAGGACGGCGAAGGTGAGGAACAGCTTGCCCACGGCGTCGCCGCTCGGCGTGCCGGAACCGGCGGCCGGGTCGTAGAGCTTGAGCAGGGCCGTCGAGAGCGGGCTGGCGATCAGCGCGCCGCCGCCGAAGCCCATGATCGCCATGCCGGTCGCGAGGCCGGGCCGGTCGGGGAACCACTTGATCAGGGTGGAGACGGGGGAGATGTACCCGATGCCCAGGCCGACGCCGCCGATCACGCCGTAGCCCAGGTACAGCAGCCACAGCTGGCCGGTGAAGATGCCGAGGGAACCGACGATGAAGCCGGTCACCCAGCAGGTGGCGGAGGCGACCATGGCCTTGCGGGGCCCGTTGGTGTCGACCCAGGTGCCGAAGATCGCCGCGGACAGGCCGAGCATGACGATCGCGACGGAGAAGATGCCGCCGATCGCCGTCTGGCTGGTGCCGAAGTGCTGCACGAGGGCGGTCTTGTAGACGCTCGTCGCGTACACCTGCCCGATGCAGAGGTGGACGGCGAGGGCGGCCGGCGGGATCAACCAGCGGTTGAAACCGGCTCCGGCGATGGTGCGGGAGCGGTCGAGCACGCTCAGGACACTCAAGGGGACTCCGTTTCTGCCGCTCGCGGGATGGGCGCGAACGGGGGTCGGTGCGACGGGCCCGCCGATCCGTGCGCCGGAGGGGCCGATTCGACATTGTGTCGCAGCTCACAGATGGATGCAAAGGCATCCGTCCGTGTCCCGGAATATCAGTAGACTGACCGAATGTCGAGTGAACGCGCTGGTCAGCGGGCCGGGAACACCGCCGGGGGGACGATTTCCGGCTCGGACCGGGCCTCGGACCCGCAGCCGGAGGTCTCGCCGTCGGCCCTGGTCGACGAGGCGTTCGCGGCCGGTGCCGGGACCTCGACCACGGCGGCACTGCGCCTGGCGCTCCGCCTCGGCGCGGTGCTGCCCACTCCCGGGTCGGGACGCACCGCGCTGCTGTGGGACACCCTGGCCGACGTCGCCGCCCGGGATCTGGGCGTCGCCCGCACCGTCGAACCGCACCTGGACGCGCTGGGCATCCTCGCCCAGCTGCCGCCGGAGGAGCGTGAGCGCACCGCGGACGTCGGTGCCGGGCCGGACAGCACGTGGGGCGTCTTCGCCGCCGAGGGCCAGGGCCTGCTGCTCGAGGCGCGGTCGGCGGGCACCGGTGACGCCGGCCGGCCGACCTTCCTGCTGAGCGGCGGCAAGCCGTGGTGCTCGCTGGCGGGCAGCCTCAGCCACGCGGTCATCACCGCCCACCTGCCCGAGAGTGATTCCGATGGTGCGCAGACCCGACAGGCCTTCGCCGTCGACCTGCGCCACCCCGGGGTGACCGTCCCGGACGCCGTGTGGTCCGGCCTCGGACTGCCGGGCGTCCCGAGCGGGCCGGTGCACCTGGACGGGGTGCCCGCCGTGCCCGTCGGTGGCCCCGCCTGGTATCTGCGCCGGCCCGGCTTCGCGTGGGGCGGCATCGGCGTCGCCGCCTGCTGGTACGGCGGTGCGGTCGGCGTCGCCCGGCTGCTCGGGCAGCAGGCCCGGCAGCGCGGCGACGGACTGGACCAGATCGGCCGGATGCTGCTCGGCGAGGTCGACGTCGCCCTGCACACCGCCCGGATCGCGCTCGCGGACGCGGCGGCCCGGGTCGACGACGGCCGGGCCACCGGGGCGGCCGGTGGGATCCTCGCGCTGCGGGTGCGGGCCGTCGTCGCCGACGCCGCCGAGACCGTCCTGCGGGCCGTCGGTCACGGCACCGGCCCGGCGCCCCTCGCCTTCGACACCGCCCACGCGCAGCGGGTCGCCGACCTGCAGCTCTATCTGCGCCAGGAGCACGCCGAACGGGACCGTGCCGCGCTCGGCGGCGCGCTGCTGACCGACGACACCGCAACCGGCATCGACACCGAGGAGCTGGCCTGGTGACCGCCCGTTTCACGCACACCGACGAGGGCCGCAGCGAGCAGTCCTGGGCCGCCTCCCCGCTGGCGAGTCTGCCCGCCGCCGAGCTGGCCGACCGGGACGGGGTGGCCCTGCGTCACCTGATCGTCCTCGCCGCCCACCCGGACGACGAGACGCTCGGCGCCGGCGGCCTGATCGCCCGTGCGGGTGCGACGGGCGCGGCCGTGACCGTCGTCGTCGCGACCCAGGGCGAGGCGTCCCACCCGGACTCGCCGACGCACACCCCGGAGCGGCTGGCGGCCCTGCGCGAGCACGAGATCCGGGCCGCCGTCGCCCGCCTGCACCCCGACGCCGACGTCGTCCTGCTCGGTCTTCCCGACGGCCGGCTCGCCGCCCACGAGGACGCCGTCACCGCGGATCTGCACGCCCGGCTCGGGGACGCCGGCACCGTGCTGGTCGCGCCCTGGCACCTGGACGGGCACACCGACCACGACGCCGCCGGCCGGGCTGCGGCCGCCGCCGTCACCGGTACGGCCGCCCGGCTGCTCGAGTACCCGGTCTGGGCCTGGGTGTGGGCGCAGGACGCCGACCTCCCGTGGGACGGCGCCGTCCGCCTGGACCTGACCGACGCCGAACGGGACGCGAAGACCGCGGCGCTCGCCGAGCACACCACCCAGGTGGGTCCGCTGTCCCCGGCTCCGGGCGACGAGCCGATCCTGCTGCCGGGCATGGTGGCGCGGTTCGAGCGATCGTTCGAGACGTTCCTCGACGCCGAGCGCTTCGCCGGCATCTTCGAGCGGCTGCACGCCGACGGCGCCGACCCGTGGGGCTTCCGGGACCGCTGGTACGAGCGGCGCAAGCGGGCGCTCACCGTCGCCGCCCTGCCACGTGAGCGGTTCCGCCGGGGCCTCGAGATCGGGTGCTCGATCGGGGTGCTGACCGCCGAGCTCGCGCCCCGCTGCGAGACGCTGGTCGCCACCGACGTCAGTCCCGCCGCGCTGACCGCCGCGGCGTCCACCCTGGCCGAGGCCGGCATCGGCGTCGTCCAGGCCGGCCAGACCGCCGAAGCCGCAGACGACGGTGGCACGGTCGAGCTGCGCCGGCTCCGCGTGCCCGCCCAGTGGCCCGACGGCGCGTTCGACCTCGTGGTGATCTCCGAGGTCGGCTACTACCTGACCGCCGGCGGGCTGGACCTGCTCGCCGAACGGATCCTGGCGAGCCTGACCGAGGACGGCGTCGTGCTGCTGTGCCACTGGCGGCACCCGATGACCGGCTGGGCGCTCGACGGCGACCCGGTCCACGAACGACTGCGCAGCCGCCTCGGCCTGCCCGTCGCCGTCCGGCACGTCGAGGAGGACCTGCTCCTCGAGGTCCTCGCGCGGCCCGGCGTCGGCTCGGTGGCGCAGGAGTCGGGGCTGCTGTGAGTGACGCCGCTCCCGCCGTCGGCCGCCCGGCTCCGCTGCACACCGTGCACGTCGTCGTCCCCGCCCGCAACGAGGAGCTGTTGCTGCCCGGCGCCCTGAGCGCCCTGCGTCTCGCGCTCGACCATCTCGCCCACACCCACCCGGACGTGCGGGCCGACGTCACCGTGGTGCTCGACGCGTGCACGGACGCGACGGCCGACGTGGTCGCGGCGGCCCCGTGGGTGCGCTCGCACGCTGTCGACTCCGGCACGGTCGGGGCGGCCCGCTCCGCCGGCGTGGAGACCGCCGCGGTGGAGACGGCCGGGGTGGACGGGATCGGTCCCGGTCGACCGGATCCCGGCGGCGGCGGGGCGGTCTGGGTCGCCAGCACCGACGCGGACAGCCGCGTGCCGGTCGACTGGCTCAGCGTGCTGGTCGAGCTCGCCGACGACGGCGCCGACCTCGTCCTCGGCACCGTCCAGCCCGACCCCGCGGACACCCCGCCCGCCCAGCTCGCCGCGTGGCACCGCCGGCACGACCTCGCCGAGGACCACCCGTACGTGCACGGCGCCAACCTGGGCATCCGGCTCTCGGCCTACCGGGCGGCCGGTGGCTTCGGCGCCGGCGCCGCGCACGAGGACGTGCGCCTCGCCCGGCGGGTGCGGGCGGGCGGCGGCGTCGTCGTCGCGACCGACCGGATCCGCGTGACGACGTCGGGCCGCGGCACCGGACGAGCGCCGGCCGGATTCGCGGGGTACGTCCGCTCCCTGGCCTCGCGCCTGCCGTCCTCCGGACCCACCCCGGCATGACGCCGGACGCCCACCCCGGCGTTCACCCCGGGTGAACCCCCGGACCCCCGAACCGCCTCGTCGCCGCCCCGGTGGCTAGGCTGGCCACGTACGGCAGCAGTCCCTCGAGAAAGGATCACGCCATGGCGAACCACACGAGCGAGCACGCTCACGACCCGGGTCACCACGACTCCCGCGTCGTCGTCTCCCGCGTCATCGACGCCCCCGCCGGTGACATCTTCAACCTCCTCACCAACCCGGCGAAGCACCGCGAGTTCGACGGCTCCGGGTTCCTCCGGTCCGAGGACCGCAGCTTCCGCATCAGCAAGGTCGGCGACGTGTTCACCATGAACATGGAGGGCGACCACATGGGCGGGGAGTACCAGACGGACAACCACGTCACCGCCTACGACGAGAACAAGATGGTCGGCTGGAAGACCGCGCCGGCCGGCACCGAGCCCCCGGGATGGGAGTGGCTGTGGGAGCTGGCGGCGCAGGGCGCCGACGCCACCGAGGTCACCCTGACCTACGACTGGGGCAAGGTCACCGACAAGGAACTGCTGAAGAAGGTCTCGTTCCCGCTGGTGAGCAAGGACCAGCTGGAGCACTCCCTCGGCCTGCTGGCCGGAGCGGTCGTCAAGAGCTGACAGCACGTCCTGCGTTCCCTCCGCGGGCCCCGGCCATCTCGGCCGGGGCCCGCGGTGTGTTCGGCTGACTAGGATCGCAGGGTGAAGCCGTTCCTCCTCCTGTCCACCCGCGACCACGACGGGGCTGCGGCCGGGGAGCTGGACTCCTTCCTCGCCTTCACGGGTCTGCCGCCCGAGCGGCTGGACCGCATCCGGCTGGTGCTCGACCCCGACGCCGACATCGAGCTCGGCCGGTACGCCGGTGTCCTGCTCGGCGGCAGCCCCTTCAACTCCTCGGACCCGCTGGACGAGAAGTCCGCCGTCCAGGTGGCGGTCGAGGCGCGGTTGCGGCAGCTGCTCGACACGATCGTCGCCCAGGATGTGCCCTTCCTCGGCGCCTGCTACGGCGTCGGGACCCTCGGGGTGTTCACCGGCGGCGTCGTCGACCGGACCTGGGCGGAGCCGATCAGCGCGGTGCGGGTGACGCTGACGCCGGAGGCGGCCGGCGACCCGATCTGCGCGGACCTGCCGGACGCCTTCGACGCCTATGTCGGGCACAAGGAGGCGGTGCGCGACCTGCCGCCCGGTGCCGTCCTGCTCGCCTCCTCGGCCACCTGCCCGGTGCAGATGTTCCGGCTCAAGCAGAATCTCTACGCCACCCAGTTCCACCCCGAGCTGGACGCTGCGGCCCTCGCGCAGCGGATCGAGGTCTACAAGTACGAGGGCTACTTCCCTCCCGAGACCGCCGAGGAGCTCAAGGCGGAGATCGCCGCGGCCGACGTCGAGGCCTCCCACGCCATCCTGCGCCGCTTCGTCGAGCGCTACGGCTGAGCCCCGCCCTCCTTCCTTCCTTCCGCCAGCTCGTCATCAGATGTCGCATCCGCCCTCCCGGAGGGCCCCGATGCGACATCTATTGACGAGCTGGCGTGCAGTGTAGGTTCGCTGCATGCTGACAGTCATCGGGGAAGCGCTCGTCGACGTGGTGCAGCGCGCCGGGGAGCCGCAACGGGCCCACGTCGGCGGCAGCCCACTGAACGTCGCCGTCGGGCTGGCCCGGCTCGGGCACCCGACCCAGTTCATCGGCCGCTACGGCCAGGACCCCTATGGCGACCTGATCGAGGGGCACCTGCGCTCCAACGCGGTGCTCACCCCGTGGCCGGCCGACACCGGGCGCACCAGCGTCGCGGCCGCCCGGCTCCGGCCCGACGGCAGCGCGGACTACGACTTCGACCTGCACTGGGAGCTGCCCGGGCTCCTCGGCGCGCTGCCGCGGCTGCTGGCCGGCACCACGCTGGTGCACACCGGCTCGATCGCCACGATGCTCGACCCCGGGGCCCGGCAGGTCCTGGCCGCCGTCGAGCACGCCCGGCCCGCCGCGACCATCGGCTTCGACCCGAACTGCCGGCCCTCCATCATCACCGACGTGGACCACGCGCGGGAGCGGGCCGAGCGCTTCGCCGCCCTGGCCGACGTGGTCAAGGCCTCCGACGAGGACCTGGCGTGGCTCTACCCGGACCGCACGCTCGAGGAGGCGGCCGCCGCGTGGCTCGACCTCGGGCCGGGGATCGTCGTCGTCACCCGTGGCGCGGACGGACCCTGGGCGGTGTGCCGGGCCGGGTCGACGGCGGTGCCCGGTGCCCGCGTGGACGTGGTGGACACCGTGGGGGCGGGCGACTCCTTCATGGCGGCGCTGCTCTCCTCCGTCGTGGACCGCGGCTGGGACGGCTCCGCGCAGCGGGACCGGCTCGCCGCCGTCACCGTCGAGGAGCTGGGGGAGATCCTCCGGTTCTGCACCGCGGCCGCCGGCGTCACCGTCTCCCGGGCCGGTGCGAACCCGCCGACCCGGCACGAGGTACCCCGCGGGCACTGACCGCGCGGGACGAGGCGGGCCGGGTGTGCTCGGCGTCGTCGGTAGGCTGGACGCAGCACACCCATCCCGCGAGAGGACCACGATGACCTCCATCGACCCGTACGACGAGCTGCCCTTCGTTCCCGCCTTCACGGTGACGTCCGAGAGCATCACCGACGGCGCCCCGCTGAACGCGCCGCAGCGCAGCGGTGCCATGGGCATCGCCGGCGGCCAGGACCAGTCCCCGCAGCTGACCTGGAGCGACTTCCCGTCCGAGACGGAGAGCTTCGCCGTGACCGTGTTCGACCCGGACGCGCCCACCGCGAGCGGTTTCTGGCACCTGGCCGTGTTCAACCTGCCGGTCTCGACGACGTCGCTGCCCGCCGGCCCCGGGGAGGGCAAGCTGCCCGAGCTGCCCGAGGGCGCCGTCGCGCTGCGCAACGACGCCGGCTACCCGGGCTTCGTCGGCGCCGCCCCGCCCGCCGGGCACGGACCGCACCGGTACATGGTCGTCGTGCACGCGCTCGACGTGGACCACCTGGACATCCCCGCCGACGCCAGCCCCGCCTACCTCGGCTTCAACCTGTTCAGCCACAGCATCGGCCGCGCCCGGATCACCGGCACCCACGAGGAGAAGTAACGCCCGTGCGGCTGATCGCCAGCGACCTGGACGGCACCATCGTCGGCCACGACGGGAAGATCACGGCCCGCACGGTGGCCGCCTTCGACGCGGCGCGGGCCGCCGGTGTCGGCATCGTCTTCGTCACCGGCCGGCCCCCGCGCTGGCTGGACCCGCTGGTGGACCAGATCGGACACGAGGGCCTGGTGATCTGCTCCAACGGGGCGATCCTGTACGACCTCGGGCAGCACCGCGTGCTCTCCCGCACAACGATCGCCGCGGACGACGTGTTCGAGGTGCGGCAGCGGATCGAGCAGGCGTTCCCGGATGCCCGCTTCGCCCTCGAGTCGATCGCCGGTTTCGTCGTCGAGCCGGGGTTCCTCGACATCGAGAGCATCGAGCTGACCGAGCTGGAGCCGCAGTGGATCAGCGACGTGCTGCCCCGCCGGGCGCGCGTCGCCGCCGACGTCGAGGAGGAGATCCCCGACGACGAGTCGGTGGTCAAGTTCCTCGCCAAGCACCCGACGCTGACGCCGGACGAGTTCCTCGCGCAGGTGCGGGAGCTGGTCAGCGACGTCGTCGCCGTCACCCACTCGAGCCCCGGCGTCGCCCTCGTCGAGATGGCGCCGCACGGCATCAACAAGGCGGTCACCCTCGCCCGGTACGCCGAGCACCACGACATCGAGGCCAGCGAGGTGTACGCGTTCGGCGACATGCCCAACGACCGGCAGATGCTGCGCTGGGCCGGTCACGGGTACGCCATGGCCAGTGGGCACCCGGAGGCCCGGGAGGCCACCGCGAACCTCGCCCCGCCCTTCGCCGAGGACGGGGTCGCCCAGGTGATCGAGCGGGTGCTGGCCGCCGATGGTGACACCGATCCCGATGCCGCCGATCCCGGCGCCCCGGCCTCGGGGACGCCGGACCCCGCGCGCGCCTGATGCCCCGCCTGCCCGGCCGGCGGCCGTCGTACCTGGTCAACGACGTCGACGGGATCGCGCGGCCGAAGGGGCTCGCCCACCGCGGGTTCGCACCGGGCGGCGGGGAGAACTCCCTGGCCGCCGTGGGCGCGGCCGTGCAGCTCGGCTGCGGGTGGGTCGAGACCGACGTGCAGGCCAGCGCCGACGGCGAGCTCTTCGTCTTCCACGACGACACCCTGGACCGGGTGACGGGGTCCGCCGGCCGCATCTCGGCGATGACGGCGGAGCAGGTGCGGGCCGTGCACGTCGACGGCACGGATCCGATCCCGACCCTGGCCGAGGTGCTCGGCCGGTTCCCGCGCCTGCGCCTGAACATCGACGTCAAGACCGCCGCCGGCGTCGCGCCCCTCGCCGACGTCATCGAGCGATTCGGCGTCCACGACCGGGTGCTCGTCGCGTCCTTCTCCGATCGGCGCCGCCGTGCGGTGCTGCGCCGGATGACCCGGCCGGTCGCCACGTCCGCGGGCACCGCGCTCACGGCCGTGTGGGTGCTCGCGTCGGCCCTGCCTGTGCTGGCGCCGGTCGCCAAGCGGCTGCTGCGCGACGTCGACGCGTTCCAGGTACCCGAGCGGCAGCGGATCCTCGGTGCGGCCCTGCCCGTCGTGACCGACCGCAGCATCGCGCTCGCCCACCGGTGGGGCCTGGAGGTGCACGTGTGGACGATCGACCACGCCGCGGACATGCGCCGGCTGCTCGACGCGGGCGTCGACGGCATCGTCAGCGACCGGGCGGACGTGCTGGCGCAGGTCCTGGCGGAGCGGGGCGCCTGGCCGCAGAGCTGAGGCGGCCCTCCCCATGGCCAGCTCGTCCCGTCGAGGTGCCATACGTGGGCGGATGGAACATCCAATGGCGAGCTGGCGCGGGGTCAGGCCGCCAGGTGGAATGTGTGCGCGAACCGGCCGAGGAGGTCCCCGCGGCCGTGCAGCACCTCGACGGCGCCGGTGTCGATCGCGCGATCCGGCGCGAGTTCGCCGGAGATCAGCCGGTGGATGGCAGGGCCCGCGGCGAAGGCGAGGTCGGCCGGACCGTCCCCCCGCGCGACGTCGAGGGCGGTGCCGTCCACCCGGATGAGCAACTCGGCCTCGCCGACGTGCGCGGCATAGGCGGTGGGGGGCAGCGCGAGGGCCACCTGCGGCCGGAAGGCGGTACGCAGATCGATGGTCATCGAATCCGGCGTGATGATCTGCTCCTCCCGCGCCTCACCCATCGCCTTGAACCCCCACGCCCCGAGCGCCAGCACCACCGGCTCGAGCTCGCGTCCGAACGCCGTCAGCTCGTAGACGATGACGCGGGAGCGCGGTGCCCGGCGCAGCACGCCGGCCGCCTGCAGCTCCTTCAGCCGTGCCGCCAGGATGTTCGTCGGGATCCGGGGCAGACCCGCGGCGAGTTCGCCGTAGCGGCGTGGCCCGACGAGCAGGTCACGGACGATCAGCATCGCCCAGCGCTCGCCGACCAGTTCCAGGGCACGCGTCACGCCGGAGTACTGTCCGTACTCGCGTGCCGCCATCAGGCCCGCTGGTCGGTGTACGCCTCGGGGCCCTGCTCGGCGGCCACCGGGTCCATCCAGCCGAACTCGAGGACGTTGCCGTCCGGATCCGTGAGCTGGCGCTGGTACATGAAGCCGTAGTCGGAGGCGGGGCGCGGCTCGGAGCCGCCCGCGGCGAGGCCGTCGGCGACGGCCTTGTCGACCGCGTCCTTGCTGTCGTGGAAGATCGCGGTGGAGACCGACGGGTTGACCGCCGGGTCGCCGATCGGCAGGTCGGTGAAGGTCTGGAAGTAGTCGCGCACCAGGATCATGAAGTAACTGTGGCCGTCCTCGACCACGACGCAGGCCGCGTTGTGGTCGCTGAACTGCGGATTGATGGTGAAACCGATCGCCGTGTAGAACGCCTTGGCGCGCTCCAGGTCGGTCACCGGCAGGTTGACGAACATGGCAGTCATCGGAGGCTCCTCAGGAGTGGTGAGGTGATGACCGCCATACTTGTAAAAAACAAGTGCCGCGTCAAGGGGTCAGGAACGGGCTACTTCAGGAATTTCGACGTCCGGCGGTCCGCGAGCGGCTTGCCGCCGGTCTGGCACGTCGGGCAGTACTGCAGCGACGAGTCGGCGAACGAGACCTCCCGGACGGTATCGCCGCACACCGGGCACGTCTCGCCGGTGCGGCCGTGCACCGCCATCGACGAGCGCTTGGAGTCCTTCAACTCGGCGGCCGGCTTGCCCGCCGACGCCGCGATCGCCGCGTCCAGCGTCGTGTGCATCGCCGTGTAGAGCCGGCCGACCTCCTCGTCGGGAAGCTTGGCGGCGATCGCGAAGGGGGAGAGTTTCGCCGCGTGCAGGATCTCGTCGCTGTAGGCGTTGCCGATCCCGGCGATGATCGACTGGTCCCGCAGGAGGCCCTTGATCTGGCCGCGGTGCCCCGCGAGCATGCCGGCGAAGTCCGACGCGCTCAGCGTCAGGGCCTCGGGGCCGAGGGTGGCGAGGCCGTGCACGTCCATCGGATCGTCGACGACGTAGACGGCGAGGGCCTTCTTCGTGCCCGCCTCGGTCAGCTCGAATCCGACGCCGCCGTCGGACGCGCCGTCCACCTCGAGCCGCAGCGCCACCGGGCTCTTCCCGGGCCGCAGGGGCCGCGCGGGCGGGTTGGTCAGCCAGCGCAGCCAGCCGGCGCGGGCGAGATGGAAGACGAGGTGGACGCCGTCGCAGTCCAGGTCGATGTACTTGCCGAAGCGGGCGACGCCGGTGATCTCGGCCCCGGCGATCGCGTCCAGCGGCGGGACGGCCGTCTTGAGCACCGCGAAGGAGCCGAGGGAGACGCCGGTGACGTGAGCGCCGCCGTCGAGCGTCTCCCCGTCGGGCGTCACCCGGTGCACGAGGCGGGCATCGAGGAAGTCGACGAGGGCCTGGACCTGCGGCATCTCCGGCATGGCGTCAGCGTACCGGGGACGTCAACTCGGGGCCGGCGAGGCCGGCATCGCCGTCATGAGCAGAGCGTGAGTCAGCGGTTCCCGCCCGAGTGCCCTGCTCAGAGAGCCCCGCATTCGGGCAGAACACGCTGCCTCACCGCCGGAACTCCCGTGATCGGACGCCGCCGGCCCGGCGTCGGGCTCAGCCGAGCTGGCTGGGCTCCGCGCCGACGTCCTCGAGGTGCTCGGGATCCTGCACGGCCTTCGTGAACCGGTTGATCGCCGTCATGCCGTGGAAGAGCACGAGGGCCGCGGCGGTGCCGAGCGCGATGCCGGCGAAGGTCAGGTCGCCGACCACCCAGGTGACGTCGGCGATGCCGATCACGAGGGCCACGGCGGCCGTCGTCAGGTTGATCGGGTTGGCGAAGTTGACCCGGTTCTGCACCCAGATCCGCACGCCGAGCATGCCGATCATGCCGTAGAGCAGGATGGCGGCGCCGCCGAGCACGCCCGGGGGCACCGTGGCGATCGCGGCGCCGAACTTGGGGGAGAAGCTCAGTACCAGGGCGGTGATCGCCGCGACCCAGTACGCCGCGGTCGAGTAGACCTTCGTGGCGGCCATGACGCCGATGTTCTCCGCGTAGGTGGTCGTGCCCGAACCGCCGCCGGCCCCCGCGAGCACGGTGGCCAGCCCGTCCGACATCAGGGCGCGGCCGGTCAGGTCGTCGAGGTTGCGCCCGGTCATCAGGGCCACGGACTTCACGTGTCCGATGTTCTCCGCGATCAGCACGAGCACGACGGGCACGAACAGGCCGACGACGGAGAGGTGCAGCTCGGGCGCGGTGAACGGGGGCAGGCCCACCCAGGCGGCCTTCTCGACGGCCGCGAAGTCGACCTCGCCGCGGAGGACGGCGACGACGTAGCCGAGCGCGACGCCGACGAGGATCGCCAGGCGGCCGAGGATGCCGCGGAACAGGACCGTGGCCAGCACGATCGCGAGCAGCGTGACGACCGCCGTCACCGGCCCCTTCTCCAGGTTGGCGCGGGCGCTCGGTGCGAGGTTCAGGCCGATCAGGGCGACGATGGCGCCCGTGACGACCGGCGGCATCAGCACCTGCAACCACCGGCTGCCGGCCACCTGGACGATCAGGCCCACGAGGAACAGCACGACGCCCGCCAGCAGCACGCCGCCGAGCGCGCCGCCCATGCCGTGCTGGTTGGTCGCGGCGCCGATCGGGGCGATGAACGCGAAGCTCGAGCCGAGGTAGCTGGGCACCCGGCCGGCCGTGATGACCAGGAACAGCAGGGTGCCGATGCCGGAGAAGAACAGCGTGGTGGCCGGCGGGAAGCCGGTGAGCAGCGGGACGAGGAACGTGGCGCCGAACATGGCGACGACGTGCTGCATGCCGATGCCGATGGTCCGCGGCCAGCTCAGCCGCTCGTCCGGGGCGACGACCTCGCCCGGCCGGACGGTGCGTCCGTCGCCGTGCAGCGTCCACGAGAATCCGGGCAGTGCCATGACGTCCCCTTCCGGGCGGGTGTTCGAGAGCCGCAGGACAGACTATGCGACCGGCGCCGCCCCCGGCCGCCGCGGTGCTGTGATCAACACGACAGCGGGCCCGGGAATCCGGTCGGCCGCCGCTCCGGTTGACGCCCGTGGATCAGTCATGACATGCCAGGAGGACAACGATGACCACCGAGATCGCCGAGACCGTGCTGGACGAGCACGCCGCCGACCTGCTGTTCCGTGAGGGACGCACCGCCAACACGTTCACCGACGAGCCCGTCTCCGACGAGCAGCTGCGCGCCGTCTGGGACCTCGCCAAGATGGGCCCGACCGCCTTCAACAGTCAGCCGCTGCGCGTGACCTGGGTCCGCGACGGCGCCGCCCGTGAGCGGCTGCTGACCCACATGGCCAAGGGCAACCAGGCCAAGACCGTGGCCGCGCCCGTCGTCGCCGTCCTCTCCTTCGACGCCCACTGGCACCGCCGGTTCGACGACTTCATGCCGGGGATGCCCGAGCGCACCGCGCCGATGGCGGAGAACTTCGCCGCGAACGAGGCTCTGAGCCACCAGATCGCGAACAACAACGCGAACATGCAGGCCGGGTACTTCATCCTCGCCGTCCGGGCGATGGGCCTCGACGCCGGCCCGATGAGCGGGTTCGACGCTCCCGGCCTGGACGCGGACTTCTTCCCCGACGGCTCGCAGAAGTCCTTCGCCGTCGTCAACATCGGTCACGCCGGTGAGGCCGCCTGGGGCGACGCCAAGCCGCGCTACTCCTTCGAGGACGCGACCTCGACCCTCTGAGTCACCGCACCGCCGACACACGCCGGCCCGCCGAGAATCATCTCGACGGGCCGGCGTTTGTCGTGTGCGGCGTGGTGGAGCGGCCTACTTGATGAACGTCAGGCCGCTGAAGGACGCGTTGTAGGGGAACGTGACGTTCCCGTGCGAACCGTAGACGCGGGTGCTGGCCGTGCCGGTGGCGGTGTTGATCTCGACGATCCGCACCGGGTTGGTCGTGTTCGAGTGGAACGTGCCCAGCATCGAGGTGATCTTGTTGCCGTGCACGCCGGTGTCGGTGCGGTACGCCGACTGACCCACGTGACCCGAGAACACGAAGCGGATGTTCGCGTACTGGCTGATCAGCCGGTCGTACAGGTACTGCGGCGTCGTCGAGCCGTACTCGGAGCTGGTCGAGATGGCGCCCGTGGGCGTGAGGTACGAGTGGGTCTCGACGATCACGTTGTACGACGGGTGGGAGGCGACGACGCTCCTGGCCCAGTCCACGACCGCGGGGCGCGGCCACAGCTCGAGGTTCAGGGAGAGCCACTTGACGCCGCCCGCGGTGAAGGTGCGGTACCCGTTGTCCACCTTGCCGGCCTCGTAGAACGTCTCGCCGGGGAAGCGCGACGTCGGGAAGAACCGGTTGAACGTGGTGGTGTCCCGGACGCCCACGCGAGCGCTCTTGCCGGGGCAGCCCCCGCCTCCGGGGCAGACGGCCGCGGTGTCGTGGTTGCCGATGGTCATCTGGTAGGGGACGCCGGCCCGGTCCAGCGGGGCCATGGCGGCGCTGGCGACGGTGAACTGCGCGGGGTCCTTGTCGCCCCAGTTCACGACGTCACCGGTGTGCAGCACGTACCGCAGGTCGAGCTTGGTCCGGTTGGCGAGCAGCCAGTTGGTGCGTTCGAGGAACCGGCCGCTGGAGCCGACCTCCTGCTGCGTGTCCGGGTACACCGCGATGCTGAACGTGGTGTCAGCGGTCGGCGCCGGGGCCGTCACCGGCGGTGGCGGAGGAGCGGCCACCGGGGGCGCGGCAACCGGGGGAGCGGCGACCGCGCGGAGCGGGGCGACGTGGAAGGCCTTGCCCTCCGAGCGCCACCCGGTCGCGGCGGCCCGCTTGTCGAGCGTCCCGCCGGCGACACCGAGCAGGTGCATGTTGCCCTTGACGAATCGCTTGACCGGCACGGTGCAGGCCGACGGCGCCGGGGCGGCGTAGAAGGAGACTCCCTGCTTCACGTAGCCCCCGTGGGCGACGCGCGTGGCGATCTCCGTGGCGGAGAAGGTCAGGACGAAGTCGTTGGTGCGGGGGTTGAAGAGGCGGTAGACCGGGACCAGACCGCTCGCCGGCGTCACGGAGACCTTGAACTGCGGTCCCCACTTGTTGGCGAAGCCGGTGGCCCGGGCGGCCTCGGCGGCCGACGTGGTCACGAGGGAGGCGTTGTTCTTCTGGTTGTGGATCTGGTACGCGAGGTCGTCGAGGGCCCGGCAGGACGCGGCGGACAGGACCGTGGGCGCCGGGGCGGTCGGAGCGGGTGCGGCATGGGCGACCGTCGGCGCACCGAGGCCGACCATCGTCACAGCGGCCGCGGCCGACCAGGACAGGGTGGATCTGAGAGACCTGAGAGACATGGGAAACCCTTGGGGGAGTTGGTCACGATTGCGTCACGGGGTTGACGACATCGAGAGTAACCCCGGATCCGCGCGGATGGAACGATCGGCGCGGATCCGGCGGGCGGCCCTCCCTCGCTCAGGAGATGACGGAATCCACCAGCTTCTTCGCCTCGGCCTGCACCTCGGTCAGGTGGTCCGCTCCGACGAATGATTCCGCGTAGATCTTGTAGACGTCCTCCGTGCCGGAGGGCCGCGCCGCGAACCACGCCTTGTCGGTGGTGACCTTCAGCCCGCCGATCGCGGCACCGTTGCCGGGCGCCTCGGTCAGCTTCGCGGTGATCGGATCCCCGGCCAGGGAATCCGCGGTGACCTGCTCGGGGCTGAGCTTGCCGAGCTTGGCCTTCTGGTCCCGGTCGGCGGCCGCGTCGATCCGCGCGTACACGGGGTCGCCGAACTCGGCGGTCAGCTCGCCGTACCGCACGGCCGGGGTCTTGCCGGTGACGGCGGTGATCTCCGAGGCGAGCAGGCACAACAGGATGCCGTCCTTGTCCGTCGACCACGGCTGCCCGTCGCGGGTCAGGAACGAGGCGCCCGCGGACTCCTCGCCGCCGAACGCGATGCCGCCGTCGAGCAGGCCGGAGACGAACCACTTGAAGCCGACCGGCACCTCGATCAGCTTCCGGCCGGTGCTGGCCGCGACCTTGTCGATGATCGAGGAGGAGACGAGCGTCTTGCCGATCGCGGACGTGGCCGGCCAGCCGTCGCGGTGCCGGAACAGGTAGTCGATGGCGACGGCGAGGTAGTGGTTCGGGTTCATCAGCGCCCGGGTGCCGTCCGGGCCGGCGCACACGATGCCGTGCCGGTCCGCGTCAGCGTCGTTGCCGGTGGCGATGTCGTAGTCCCCGGCCTTCTCGATCAGCGAGGCCATGGCGTAGGGGGAGGAGCAGTCCATCCGGATCTTCTCGTCCCAGTCCAGCGTCATGAACGCCCACTGCGGGTCGACGGTCGGGTTGACGACGGTCAGGTTCAGCCCGTGCCGTTCCCCGATGGCACCCCAGTAGTCCACGGACGCACCGCCGAGCGGGTCGGCGCCGATGCGCAGCCCGGAGTTCCTGATGGCGTCCAGGTCGAGCACCTGCGGCAGGTCGTCGACGTAGTTGGCGAGGAAGTCGTGGGTGCCGACGACGTCGGCGGTGCGGGCCTGCTCGATCGGGATCCGTTTGACGCCGCGGTTGTCCTCGCCGAGCAGCTCGTTGGCGCGGTTGGCGATCCAGCCGGTGGCGTCGGTGTCCGCCGGGCCGCCGTTCGGCGGGTTGTACTTGAAGCCGCCGTCGGCGGGCGGGTTGTGGCTCGGGGTGACGACGATGCCGTCGGCCGTCTCGGCGTTCTTCCCACTCCGGTTCCAGGTCAGGATCGCGTGGCTGAGCGCCGGGGTGGGGGTGTAGCCGTCCCGGGCGTCGATCAGCGTGGTCACGCCGTTCGCGGCGAGCACCTCGAGCGCCGTGTTCTGCGCGGGGTCGGAGAGGGCGTGCGTGTCCTTGGCGAGGAACAGCGGGCCGGTGATGTTCTGCCCGGCGCGGTACTCGACGATCGCCTGCGTGATGGCGGCGATGTGCGCCTCGTTGAAGGCGCCCTTCAGGCTCGAGCCGCGGTGACCGGACGTGCCGAAGGCGACGCGCTGCGCCGGATCGGAGAGATCGGGCTTGCGGTCGTAGTACGCGTCCAGCAGGGCGGACACGTCGATGAGGTCGCTGGGGAGGGCCACGGTGCCCGCACGGTTTGCCATGCGTCCAAGCATGTCAGAGCGGGCGACGCCGTCAACAGGGGGCCGGGCGCCGGAGTCATGGCCCTCCCTCGTCGACGAGGGCGTCGAGGAGGGTCGAGCGGTGCGCCTCAGCCCGCCGTGACCGCTCCCGCCGGCCGCCAGCCGATGGCCGGGGCGATGTGATCGGCGATGGTGGCCAGCATCCGGGTGTTGTAGTCGACGCCGAGCTGGTTCGGCACGGTCAGCAGCACGGTGTCCGCGGCCTGCACGGCGGCGTCGTTGGCGAGCTGCGCCGCGATCACGTCCGGCTCGCCCGTGAAGGACGGGCCGAAGCGGGCGAGGGTCTGGGCATCGACGTAGCCGACCTGGTCACCCTCGGCCCCGTCACGGTCGCCGAAGTACCTCCGGTCCTCGTCGGTGACGAGCGGGATGACGCTGCGGCTGACGGAGACGCGGGGCTCCCGGTCCCAGCCGGCCTCGGCCCACGCGGCCCGGAACTGGGCGATCTGCTCGGCCTGCGCCTGGTCGAAGGGCACACCGGTGTCCTCGGTCAGCAGGGTCGAGGACATCAGGTTCATGCCCTGGTTCGCCGCCCACACCGCGGAGGAGCGGGTGCCGGAGCCCCACCAGATCCGGTCGCCGAGGCCGGGGGAGAGGGGCTGCAGACCGACGACGGCGTCGGAGCGGCCGGTGGTGCGCGGGTCCGCGTGGGCGACGCCGGCTCCCGCGATCGCGGCACGGAACACGGCGGTGTGCTGGCGGGCCAGGTCGGCGTCACTGGTGCCCTCGGCGGGCACGTAGCCGAACGCCTCGTAGCCGTTCAGCGCGGACGACGGCGTGCCCCGGCTGATGCCCAGCTGCAGCCGACCGCCGGCGATCAGGTCCGCCGCGGAGGCCTCCTCCGCGGCGTAGAGCGGGTTCTCGTAGCGCATGTCGATCACGCCGGTGCCGATCTCGATGCGCGACGTCCGGGCGCCGATCGCGGCCAGCAGCGGGTAGGGGGCGGCGAGCTGCCGCTCGAAGTGGTGCACCCGGAAGTACGCGCCGTCGATCCCGAGCTCCTCCGCGGCGACCGCCAGCTCGATCGACTGGGTCAACGCGTCCGCGGCACTGCGCGTGTGCGGTCCGGACGGATGCCAGTGACCGAAGGAGAGGAAGCCGATACGCGTGGGATGACCTGCATTCATGTGCACGGAAACGCCGGAGGGCGGCCGGGCTATTCCGACCGCCCTCCGGTGTACCGCGGGTCAGGCCCGCATGTCAGGACGGCGCGTCAGCGCTCGCCGGAGTCGACCTAGTGCACGCCGCTCATCAGCCTGCGGATCGGCTTGACGGCCAGGCCGAGCAGGACGCCGGCGACGATGCAGACGCCTCCGATGATGGCGAAGTACGGCGCCTCGTTCGTCGGGTCGTAGTACCCGGCCAGCACGCCCGCCATGGAACTGCCGAGCGCCACGGACAGGAAGAACAGCGCCACCATCTGCGTGCGGAAGCGCTCCGGCGCCAGCTTGGTCGTCACGGACAGCCCCACCGGGGACAGCAGCAGCTCCGCGAAGGTGAAGAGCAGCAGGATGCCGGCGATCACGAGCAGCGGGGTCCCGTTGGCGCCGGTGCCGACGAAGGGCAGGAACGCCAGGAACGCGATGCCCATGATCACGAGCGAGAGCGTGAACTTCAGCGGCGTCGACGGCTGCCGCGGGCCGAGCTTCGTCCACAGGGCGGCGAAGACGCCGAACAGGACGATGATGAACACCGGGTTGATGGACTGCACCCACTCGATCGGCATCTCCCAGCCGAACAGGTTCCGGTCCAGCCGGGTGTCCGAGTAGATGGTCAGCATCGAGAACTGCTGCTGGTACAAGGACCAGAACACCGCGCTGGCGATGAAGATCGGGATGAACGCGAAGACGCGGCGGCGCTCGGTCGGCGTCAGATTCGACGAGAGGATGACGGCGAAGTAAGCGATGGCCGCGATGATGGTCGCGATCACGACGAGGTTCGCGAGGTTGCCGGGGTTGATCAGACCGGTCAGCATCACGATCACGATGACGACGACGGCCGCCACGGCGATGCCCACCGCCAGGCCGTACCGGTTCCGCGGCAGCCGGTTGGGGATGTGGTGGGCCGCCTCGGGCAGGTTCTTCCGCGTGAGGGCGTACTGGACGAGGCCGATCGCCATGCCGACGGCGGCGAGGGCGAACGCCCAGTGGAAGCCGACGGTGTCGCGGACCAGGCCGGTCAGCAGCGGCCCGAACAGGGCGCCGATGTTGATGCCCATGTAGAAGATCGAGAAGCCGGCGTCGCGCCGCTCGTCACCCGCGGCGTACAGCGTGCCGACGATCGAGGTGGCGTTCGCCTTCAGGCCGCCGGAGCCGATCGCCACGAGGAGCAGGCCCACGCCGACGCCGGCCCACCCCGGCAGTACCGCCAGGCTGATGTGGCCGAGCATGATCATGAGGGCGCTGATGAACAGCACTCGCTCGGAGCCGAGGAGCCGGTCGGCGACCCACGCGCCGAGGATCGTCGACAGGTAGACGCCGCCGCCGTAGGCACCGATGATGCTGACCGCGGTCGCCTTGTCGCCGCCGAGGCCGCCCTGGGCCGCGGTGAAGTACATGTACAGGACGACGACGGCCTGCATGCCGTAGAAGGAGAAGCGCTCCCACAGTTCGACGCTGAAGATGTTGGCCAGCATGCGTGGCTGGCCGAGGAAGGTCGGGCCGCCCGTGGGCGCCGGCGACCCCGGCGCGGAGGGCGTGGTGACTGAACTCATCCTCCTATCGTGACACCGATCGCACCGCAAGGCCCATCCAGCCCGCGGCGGGAGTGACCGAGGTCACGGACGGCGCGGCTCCTCCGGCGCGGGCCGGTGGAGCAGGTCGGCGAGGGCCAGCAGCGTCGCCTCCCCGCTCGGCCGGCCGATCAGCTGCACCCCCATCGGCAGCGCCGGGGCGTCGGGCGCGGGCGCCGTCCAGTGCGTGGTCGTCGCGACGGCCGGCAGGCCGACGACGTTGAGCACCGACGTCCACGGCGTGTACTGGCACTGCCGCCGGTAGTCCGTGTCCGCGTCGAGGTCCCAGTGCACGCCCGTGTACCAGCCGACGGGCCGCGGGGTGTCCGCCATCGCGGGGGTCAGCACGGCGTCGAAGGGGGTGAACGCGGCCACCGTGTCCCACTCGACGCGCCGCAGGACGTCGAGGGCGCGGGCGAGGTCGACGGCGGACCGGGACTGCGCGCGGGCACGGAACTCGCGGGCCAGCGGGGTCAGCCGCCGCTCGGCCTCGGCGTCCAGGTCGGGCAGCCCGACGGCGGTGGTCCAGACGGCGGAGAACGCCTCGGGGTAGCGGGGGTCCCAGCGCGGGTCCACGGGTTCGACCCGGTGGCCGGCCGCCTCGAGCTCCGCGACGGCCGCGTCGAGCGCGGCGTGGGCCGCAGGGGCGATCGGCAGGTCGTAGGTCGAGGCGAACGGCGAGGCCGTGGTGACGCCGACCCGCAAGGGGCGAGCGGCGCCGCGTGCCTCACCGGCGGCGCCCGGCCTGAAGGATTCGGGCACCGCGCTGAGCGCCCGGTGGTTGACGTCCCCGGCGAGCACGTCGAGCAGCAGGGCGGCGTCGGCGGCGGTCCGGGCGAGCGGACCGGCGACGGCGAGCCGACCCAGGTCCACCTGGCCCGATCCTGTCGCGACCCGTCCACGATTCGGTTTCAGCCCGATCAGCCCGCACGCGGCCGCGGGGATCCGCACCGAGCCGCCGCCGTCCGTGCCGACCGCGAACGGCAGCATCCCGGATGCGACCGCCGCGGCACTGCCGCCGGACGAACCGCCGGGGCTCAGGCGCGGGTCCTGGGGCAGCCGGGCCGGGGGGTGGGTGAGGCTCTCGCTGTGGCAGCTCAACCCGAACTCGGGCACCGCCGTCTTGCCGAGGAGGACGACGCCGGCACGGCGCAGCGTCTCCACCAGCGGGGCGTCCTCGGCCGGGGTGATCGGGGTCAGGGCGGCCGACCCGTGGCCCGTGGGCACGCCCGCGACGTCGGCCAGGTCCTTGATGCCCATCGGCAGCCCGTGCAGGGGGCCGACCGGGCCGCTGTGGGCGAAACGTTCGTCCAGGTCGGCGGCGTCGCGCATCGCCTGGTCCGCCGTCACCGTGACGAACGCCCCGAGCGCGGGATTGCGGGCCTCGATCACCGCCAGATGATGGGCGGTGACCTCGCGGGCACTGAGCTGACCTGCGACGAGAGCATCGCGGAGGTCGAGCGCGGACAGAGTGGTGAGGGAGTCGGTCATCGCTCCCGAGGCTAACGGAGGGCCGGAACGCGCCGAAGTCTCTATCATGTCCCCTATGCGCGCAGATCGACAGGACCCGCCCCGTGGGCAGCAGTCCGCTGTCGAGCGCCACGACCGCCGGCAGCGGTCCATCGCCCAGCGACCGGGATACCCCATCCTCCTGCTGCTGCAGCGGATGACCTCCGAGATCGAGTACTACGGCGCCCGGATGCGCCGCCGGGCCGGGGTGCGGCGTACCGACATGCACGCCGTCTCCGCGGTCGTCGACGCCGAGCGCGAGGAGCAGGAGATGACGCCGGGCCGTCTCGGCACGATGCTCGGCCTGTCCTCGTCCTCGGTCACCGCCCTGGTCGACCGCCTGTGCGAGGCCGGTCACCTGGATCGCGGCACGGCCCGGGCGGACGCCCGCCGGGTCGCCCTGCACGCGAACGACACCGGCCGGCAGGTGGCCATGGAGCTGTTCGACCCCCTCGATCACGCCCTGATGGAGGTATTCGACCAGTACAGCCCGTCCGAGCTCGAGCTGTTCAGCCGGATGATCCGGGATCTCATCTCCGCCACCGCGCAGGCGGGGAACGCCGAGCGTGCCGCGACGGGCGTCACAGGCACGCGATCGCCGGAGTCGTCGTCGAACGGTGCTGCATCGAACGGTGCGGGTGTCGACCGGGACCGCGCTCGCGGTGCCGCCGACTCCTGAGGACTCAGCGGACGGCCGGGGCGGTGAACCGCTCCGGGACGGCGGCAGCGAGCAGCGGCGCCTGCTCCACGAACCAGGGGCTGAAGGCGAACGGCACGCCCGCGACGGCGTCGAGAACCCCCGCCGGATCCGACCACGCGACGTCCATCACCTCGTCCGGGCGCGGTTCCAGCGTGCCGTCGATCAGGCCCGTGAACACCGGGCACACCTCGTGCTCGACGATGCCGCTCGCGTCCACGGCGCGGTACGCGAAGTCCGGCAGCGCCATCGCCAGCCCCGTCACGCCGACGCCCAGTTCTCGCTCGGCCCGGCGTCGAACGGCGTCGGTCATCTCCTCCCCGGGGAAGGGATGCCCGCAGAAGGCGTTCGTCCACACGCCCGGCCACGCCGCCTTGCCCAGCGCTCGCCGGGTCAGCAGCACGCGGCCGTCCGCGTCGAACAGCCAGCAGGAGAACGCCAGGTGCAGCGGGGTGTCGCGGGTGTGCACCTCGGCCTTGCGGGCCACGCCCGAGGGCCGGTGGTCCTCGTCCAGCAGCACCACCAGCTCCTCCGGAGCCTCGCGGGGAGGGGCGGACGCGTCGGTGGGGATGTCCATGATGACCGATCCTAGATCGCCTTCTCGATATTCGAGAGACGTGAGGTTGAATGGGGTCATGACGGTGCTCACGGAATCGGGTGAGACGCAGTTCCTCGACGCGGTCGACTCCGCCCTGACCGGGTTCTTCGCTCGCGGCCGCGCCGGTACGGCCGGACTCCCGGCCACGGTGGGCGACCTCTGGGACGCGCTCGCCTCCTCGGCGTCCGGCGGCAAGCGGATCCGGCCCCGGCTGCTGCTCTCGGTCGTCGAGGGCTACACCGGCGACCGCTACGCCCGCGACCCCGCGGGCGACGTTCCCACGGCGGCGCGCTGGTCGCCGGAGGACCCGTCGGTGGTCACCGCGGCGGCGCTCGAGCTGCTGCACACGGCCCTGGTGACGCACGATGACGTCATCGACCACGACTTCGTCCGGCGCGGAAAGCCCAACGTCGCCGGCATCTACCGGCACCGGGCCGCCGACGAGGGCTTCGACGACGACGCCGCGGCCCAGCGTGGGCAGGCGGCCGCCATCATCGCCGGGGACGTGGCCCTCGCCGCCGCCTACCGGCTCGTCGCCTCCAGCGGCTCCCCGGGCACCCCGGCGCTGCTGGACCTGATGGACGCGGCCGTGCACTCCGCCGCCGCGGGCGAGCTGCTCGACGTCGAGCACTCCGGCCACCTGCGCATCCCGGCCGCGGAGGTGGTGCTGCAGACGGCGCTGCTGAAGACGGCCATCTACTCCTTCGACGTCCCCCTGCAGGCCGGTGCGGTCCTCGCGGGGGCGCCGATCGCGGACCGCGACCTGCTGTGCCGGGTGGGCCAGGACATCGGCACCGCCTACCAGCTGGTCGACGACCTGCTGGGGGTCTTCGGCGTCGAGTCCGCCACCGGCAAGACCATCACCGGGGACCTGACCGCCCTCAAGCACACGCTGCTGCTCTCCCACGCGTCCCGGCAGCCCGACTGGCCGGCCGTCTCGCCCCTGCTGCTCAGCCCCGACGGGCTCGCCGACGTGGCGGCCCTGCGCGCGCACCTGGACGGCAGTGGGTCCCGCGCCTACGTCGAGGCGGTGGCCCGCGACTACGCCGAGCGGGCACGCGCCGCCCTGACCGGGTCCGCCCTGCCGGCCGCTCTGCGCGCGGACCTCGAGGTGCTGATCGACGCCGCCGTGGACCGGGTCCGATGACCGCCCGCCCCACCGGCGACCGGCAACCGGCCCCACCCGCGCCCTACGCCGGTACACCGGTGTCCGCGTCCGACGCCGCCCTGCGCCGGGAGAGCTCCGCCCGCTACGACGACGTCGCGCAGCGGGCGGCCGCCGTCGTCATCGGCCGCTACTCCACCTCCTTCGGCGCCGCGAGCCGCCTGCTGACCCCGCCCCTGCGGCGGCACGTCCGCAACATCTACGCGCTGGTCCGGGTGGCCGACGAAGCGGTGGACGGGGTGGGCGCCGAGCACGGGCTCGACGACGCCGCCGTCCTCGCGGCCCTGGACGAGCTGCAGGCGCAGACGGAGGAGGCGCTGCGCACCGGGTACAGCGCCAACGTCGTCGTCCATGCCTTCGCCCTGACCGCCCGCCGCACCGGTATCGGGCCGGAACTGACCCGGCCCTTCTTCACCTCGATGCGCACCGACGCGCAGCGCTCCGAGCACGACGCGGGCAGCTTCGACGCCTACGTGTACGGGTCGGCCGAGGTGGTCGGCCAGATGTGCCTGCGGGCCTTCTTCGACGGTGCGCCGGTGGACGCCGCCGAACTCGCGTCGCTCGACGACGGGGCCCGCCGGCTCGGTGCCGCCTTCCAGAAGGTCAACTTCCTGCGCGACGTCGGCGCGGACGTGCAGACCCTCGGCCGCCGCTACTTCCCGGGCGTCGACCCCGCCCTGCTCAGCGAGACGGAGAAGCGGCGCCTGGTCGACGACATCGACGCGGACCTCGCCGCGGCCCGCGCGGTGATCGGACGGCTCCCGGCCGGCAGCCGGGCGGCGGTGCTCGCGGCGCACGACCTCTTCGCCGAGCTGAATGCGCGGCTGCGCCGCACCCCCGCCGCGGACCTGCTCACGACGCGCATCAGCGTGCCGTCCCGCCGGAAGGCGCTCATCGTCGCCAGCGCCGTGGTCAGTGCCCGCCGGGGTCCCGCATGACGGTCACGGATCCGCGCGTGCGGGCCGACTCCACGACCGCCGCGAGCGCCGGGCCCGACGCCGGCACGCCGCGCCGCGTCGCCGTCATCGGTGGCGGCATCAGTGGCCTCGCCACCGCCGGCATGCTCGCCCGGCTCGGGCACGAGGTCACCGTGCTCGAACAGCAGGAGACCGTCGGAGGGCGCGCCGGTCGCTGGTCCGCGGACGGCTTCCGGTTCGACACGGGACCGTCCTGGTACCTGATGCCCGAGGTGTTCGACCACTGGTTCGCGCTGATGGGCTCCTCCGCCGCGGCCGAGCTGGAGCTCGAACGGCTCGACCCCGGCTACCGGGTGTACTTCCGGGACGGCGGTCCGCCCGCGGACGTGCCCGCCGGCCGGGAGAAGGCGATGGCGCTGTTCGAGTCCTACGAACCCGGCGCAGGAGCGCGGCTGGCCCGTTACCTGGACTCCGCCGCCGATGCCTACCGACTGGCCCTGGCCCACTTCCTCTACACCTCGTACCAGAGCTTCGCGCCCCTGCTGACCCGCGAGGTGATCACCGGGCTGCCGCGGCTGGCCCGCCTGCTCACCGAGTCGCTGCAGCACCGGGCCGCCCGCACCGTGAAGGACCGGCGGCTGCGCCAGCTGCTCGGTTACCCGGCGGTCTTCCTCGCCTCGGCGCCGGACCGGACGCCGAGCCTGTACCACCTGCTCTCCCACCTCGACATGCAGGACGGGGTCTTCTACCCGCGCGGCGGGTTCGGTGCGCTGATCGACGCCGTCGACCGGTTGACCCGACAGGCGGGCGCCCGGATCCTCACCGGGGCCGCCGTCACCGCCATCACCACCGAGCGCGTGCCCGGACGCGCGGGTGTCCGGGGGCAGACCCGGGCCACGGGCGTGCAGTACCGGACGGCGGACGGCGCGGAGCACCACCTCGCGGCCGACGCGGTGATCAGCGCCGCGGACCTGCACCACACCGAGACCGAGCTGCTGCCCCGCGAGCTGCAGACCCTGCCCGACCGGTTCTGGCGGCGCCGGCTGCCCGGGCCCGGCGCCATCCTGCTGCTGCTCGGGGTGCGCGGGGAGCTGCCGCAGCTGGCCCATCACACGCTCGTGTTCACCGAGGACTGGGACGCGAACTTCAGTGCCATCTTCGGCCGCGACAGGCACGTCCCCGAACCCGCGTCGATGTACGTCTCGCGGACCTCCGCGACGGACCCCGACGCGGCCCCGCCCGGGCACGAGAACCTGTTCGTCCTCGTTCCCGTGCCGGCGGATCCGGGTCTCGGCCGCGGCGGCGTCGACGGGGCCGGCGATCCCGGCCTCGAGGCCGCGGCGGACCGGCTCATCGCCCAGCTGGCCGCCGACCTGGACGTGCCCGACCTCGCGGACCGGATCGTCGCGCGGCGCGTGATCGGGCCCGGTGACTTCGCCGCGGACCTGAACGCCTGGAGCGGCACGTCACTGGGTCCGGCCCACACGCTGCGGCAGAGCGCGTTCCTGCGGGGCCCGGTCGTCAGCTCGAAGGTGGCCGGCCTGTCCTACTGCGGCTCGAGCACCCAGCCCGGCGTCGGCCTGCCGATGTGCCTGATCAGCGCCGAGAACCTGGTCAAGCGGCTGCACGGTGACGTGTCGACGGCGCCGCTGCGGGAGCCGCTGGGGCCCGAGTCGTTCCGGGTCCGGCGCCGGTGATGGGACTGGTGTACGCCGGTTGCCTGGTGGCCGGCCTGGCCGCCATGGCCGCGGTGGACGCCCGCTGGCGGCTTTTCGTCTTCTCCGGGCAGCCGGTCCGGGCCGTGCTCACCCTGGCCGTGGGGGTCGCCTTCTTCATCCTGTGGGACGTCGCCGGCATCGGGCTCGGCGTGTTCTTCCGCGGCGGCGGTCCGTACCTGAGCGGGCTCCTGCTCGGGCCCGAGTTCCCCGTCGAGGAGCTGCTGTTCCTGACCTTCCTGTGCTGGCTGACGATGGACCTCTGGGTGCTCGGCACCCGGCTCCTCGCCACGGGACGGCCCGGCCCGCGCCGCCGGGTGGTCCAGACGAAGGGGGCCGAGGACACGGTGGCCGGGGACCGGGTGGTGGGGGACCGATGACCTACACCGCACTGAACATCGTGTTCCTGCTGGTCGCGGGCGCGTTCGCGCTGGTCGCGCACCGGATCGCGAGCCGGCGCCGGCACGAGAACCAGCACGAGCACGACGGCGACGGCGCCCGGTCCGGTCGCGTCCGCCGACCGCGGTTGGTGGCCGGTCTCGCGACACTCGCCGTGATGCTGGTGCTGACCGTCGTGTTCGATTCGGTGATCGTCGGCGTCGGTCTCGTGGCCTACGACCCGGCACGGATCAGCGGGGTGTACGTCGGCCGCGCCCCCGTGGAGGACCTGGCCTACACCGTCGGGGCCGTGCTCGTGCTGCCGGCCCTTTGGCGGCTGCTCGGCACGCGGTCGGGACGCCGCGGACGGACGCCGGGGCGGGACCGGTGAGCGCCGTCGCCACGCTGCCCCGCCGGCTGTTCGCCTCGTCCCGGCCGGTCTCCTGGGTCAACACCGCCTACCCGTTCGCGGCCGCGTACGTGCTGACGGCCGGGCGGATCGACGTCACCGCCGTGGTCGGCACCCTGTTCTTCCTGATCCCCTACAACCTGGCGATGTACGGGATCAACGACGTCTTCGACTACGAGAGCGACCTGCGCAACCCGCGCAAGGGCGGCGTCGAGGGCGCGGTGCTGGACCCGTCCGTGCACCGCGCCACCCTGTGGGCGGCCGTGCTGCTGTGCCTGCCGTTCGTGATCTATCTGTACGCGGTGTGCGGCCCGGTGGCGGCGCTGGTGCTGACGGTGAGCCTGTTCGCGGTCGTCGCCTACAGCGCGCCCGGTCTCCGGTTCAAGGAACGGGCGTTCGTCGACTCCCTGACCTCCAGCACGCACTTCGTCTCGCCGGCGGTGTTCGGTCTGACCGTCGCGCACGCGACCTGGACGCCGGCGCTGGTGGCCCTGGTGGCGGCGTTCTTCTGCTGGGGCGTGGCCAGCCAGGCGTTCGGCGCGGTGCAGGACATCGGGCCGGACCGCGAAGCGGGTCTGGGCTCCGTCGCCACGGTGATCGGGGCGCGGCCGACGGTGTGGTTCGCCGCGGCCGTCTACGCGCTCGCCGGCGTCCTGCTGCTGTTCACGGCGCCTCCCGGGCCCCTCGCGGCGCTGCTGGCCGTGCCGTACATCGCCAACGTGCTGCGGTTCCGGTCGGTCACGGACACGACGGCGGAGCGCACCAACGCCGGCTGGCACACGTTCCTGTGGCTGAACTACGTGACCGGCTTCCTCGTCACGATGCTCCTCATCTGGTGGGCGATGACCCGCTGAGGTCGTCATCGACCGGCCCGCCGGACCCCGTGCCACCGTCGCGGCGCGCCCAGCGGCCGACCAGCAGCGGGTAGACCAGCAGGATCAGTACCAGCAGGACGGCGAGCACACTGCCCGCGGCCCAGCCGGCTCCGGGGCCGATCACCACGTGCACGATGAACGTCAGGCAGCCGGTCAGCATCAACGCGATCGCGCCGACCATGATCTTGATCAGGGTGTCGCCGTTGCTCACCAGCAGCGGCTTGTGGTGGTGGCGGAACAGCATCCGGTGCAGGCTCACGGGCGCCAGCATCACCGCCGTGGTCAGGCACGCGAGCACCACGAGACCGAGGTAGAGGGCGAGCCCCGCGTCGTCCAGCTGGGTGAAGCGCTGCTGGAACGGCAGGGTCAGCAGGAAGCCGGTGATGATCTGGACGCCGATCTGCATCACCCGGATCTCCTGGAGCAGCTCGTTCCAGTTCCGGTCCGCCCGCTGCTCGGGGGTCTCCTCACGTCCCGGGTCACCCGCGGTCGTGGGCTCACTGCCGGGCAGGTGGGACACGGGTGCTCCTGGGAGTTGGACGAGGACGACGCCCCCATTCTCGCAAGCGTGCGCCCGTCATGATGCCGGCGCCCCGCCGGGCGATCACCGGGGTGGACTAGGCTGAAATCGTGGATTCCCTGCCGAGCGTCACGGTCGACGCGATCACCGACACCACCACCGTCCTGGACGTGCGGGAGGACGACGAGTGGGAGGCCGGGCACATCGCGAACGCCCAGCACATCCCCCTCGGCGACGTCATGTCCCGCTACGGGGAGCTGCCCGCCGACGAGGAGATCCACGTGATCTGCCGCACCGGCGGCCGGTCGGCCCGGGTCACCGCCTGGCTGAACCAGAACGGGTACGACGCCGTCAACGTCTCCGGCGGCATGGGTGCCTGGATGGACGCCGAGCGCGACATGGTCTCCGAGACCGGCGCCGCTCCCTACGTCAAGTGAGCGACGCCGCGTGAGCCCCGACGGATCGAGCGGGGAGAGCTACGCCTACCTCGGCCCCGAGCTGACGTTCACCGAGTCGGCCCTGCTCACCGTTCCCGGCGCCGCCGCGGCCCGCCGGGTGCCCGCCACCAGCGTCAACGCGGCCCTGCAGCTCGTGCTCGACGGCGAGGTCGGGGCGGCCATGGTGCCGATCGAGAACTCCGTCGAGGGCGGTGTCACGGCCACCCTGGACGCCATCGCCGTGAGCGACGACCTGCGCATCCTCCGCGAGGTCGTCGTCCCTGTCCGGTTCAACCTCCTGGCCCGGCCCGGCACCCGGCTCGAGGACGTGCACGTGGTCGCGACCCACAGCCACGCGATGGCCCAGTGCCGCGGCTGGGTGGACGGGCACCTGCCGGACGCCGAGTACCTGCCCTCGAGTTCGACGGCGGCCGCCGGCGTCGCCCTCACCGGTCCGGGGCCCTGGCCGTGGGACGCCGCGATCTGCGCACCCGTCGTCGGGGAGCGGCACGACCTGGCCGTCCTCGCCGAGGACATCGGCGACCGGTCCGGCGCCGTCACCCGGTTCGTCCTCGTCAGCCGCCCGCGGCCCCTGCCGCCGCGCACCGGCTCGGACAAGACCACGATCGTCGTCCCGCTGCCGGACGATCACCCCGGCGCCCTGATGGAGATCCTCGGCCAGTTCTCTGCGCGCGGCGTCAACCTCTCCCGCATCGAGTCGCGGCCCACGGGCGCCTACCTCGGCGACTACTTCTTCAGCATCGACGCCGAGGGCCACCTCGAGGACGCGCGCGTGGCCGACGCGCTCGCCGGTCTGCACCGGATCAGCCCCGCGACCCGGTTCCTCGGCTCCTACCCGCGGGCCGACGACGGGATCCCCACCGTGCCGCGGCACCATCGCGACCAGGCGTTCGAGGACGCCGACCGCTGGATCCGGTCCCTCACGGGCCGGCCGGGGGACGACGCGTCGGCCGGCGATCCCGGCCGGTGATCCGCGCCGGATTGAGCGGCCGGGTGGTCACCGCTTAGGCTGAACGATCTGCGCCGCACCCGGCTCCGTCGGGGGACGGCGCCACCGTGACACCGACAGCGGCGCGAGGCCGCGAGAAGGAGCGCATCATCGTGAACGAGATTCCCGACCGGTCCGACGACGGCGAGATCGTCAACCCCGAGCTCCAGTACGAGCCCAACGCCTCCGGCACGGACGACGACATCGCCCGTGACGAGGCCGACGAGGCGAACGACATGCGTTTCGCCGAGGAGACCGAGGCCATCGCGCGCCAGTCCCGCGGCGACGACGAGCTCCAGATCTCGCAGGGTGAGAAGGACGTCGAGAAGGACTTCAACCAGTCCTGACGCGACCGGCGGCGGCCGTCACCGGTCGCCGCCGCACCCGCACGGTCCTGCCGCGCTCGCCGTCAGGCGGGATTGCTGAGCTGCTTGTCCATCTTCGGCGCCAGCACCCGCACGGTCAGCGCCCCCGGATTGACGGTGACCCGCATGGCCACGGCGTCCCCGGTCTCGTCGCCGTCCACCTGCGTCATCAGCGCGTGTTCCGTGCTGATCTGCGCCTCCCGGGTGTCGTAGTACCGGATCGCCGGCAGTGAGCGGCGGTGCTTGAACACCACCTTGCCGAGCACGGCGACCCACTCGATCATGTTCCGCGGCGCCATGATGACGACGTTGAGCGTGCCGTCGTCGATCACGGCGTCGGGGATGAAGTCGATACCCCCGGGCAGCAGGCCGCAGTTGGCGACCAGGACGCTGCGCATCCGGAACCGCTTGCGGCCGCGCTCGTCCAGGTCCATCTCCACGGGGTGGCGGTGGCCCACGAGCTTGCGCACCCCCGCCTCGCCGTAGGCGAGCCAGCTGATCTTGGACTTCAGGTCGTCACGGGTCTCGGCGATCACCTCGGCGTCGAACCCGATGCCGGCCATCACGAGGCCGGTGTGCTCGTCGACCGAACCGTCCTGGCGCTCGAACCGCACCGTCGACGTGTCGATTGCCCGGTGCACCCCGAAGATCGCCGCCTCGATGTTGCCGACGAGGTCGTCGGGGTCGATGTCCAGGTTGCGGGCGAGCAGGTTGCCGGTGCCGAGCGGCACGATGCCCATGGGCACGTCGGTACCGGCGAGCACGTGAGCGACCATCCGGATGGTGCCGTCCCCGCCGCCGGCGAGCACGACGTCGGGGTCGTGCTCGAGCGCGTCGCGGGTCATCTGCACGCCCGCGTCGTCCTCGCTCGTCTCGAAGAACCGGGGCTCCTCCCAGCCCTGCTCGCGGCAGAGCGCGGAGATGCGCGTGCGAGCCTCGTCGGCGTTGCCCTTGATCGGGTTGATGACGACGGTGATCCGCTGCGGACCCTCGTGGGCGGGGCTCGTCTCGCCGCCCACGGCGGAGCGGGAGTGGCGCGATCGCATCGCCTGGACGGTGGGCAGGTTCGTCACCCGGGAGCTGCCGGTCAGGGTCGCGACGGCGCGGGCGATGAACGGCACTCGGGTCTCGGTCATGCGCCCCATGCTATCGGCGCCGGCCGATCCCGCCCGGCGCGGGACACCGCGTCGGACGAGACGAGGAAGGGCGCCCGACGACGTCGCCGTGGGAGCTGCCGGACGGAGCGCCGAGACCGGGCGCTGACGGGGCCGCTGACTACTGGACGCTGCGGTGCAGCCGGAGGGCGTTGCGCATGGCCATCGCGACCGTCATCGGCCCGACGCGGGGGATGAACGCGCCGGCGGTGTCGGTGATGTCCTCGGTGAAGTTGCGGAACTCGGCGAAGTTGGCGCAGATCGCCCCGGGCTTGATCTCGTCCGGACCGATCAGGTCGAAGCTGCGGGACGGCACGCCGGTGACGACGACGTCGGCCCGGGCGAGGGCCTCCTGCCGGGTGATCGACGTCGGCTGGATGACGTGGGACTGCCGGCCGATGGCCGGCGCGAAGAGGAGGGCTCCGTCGATGTCGATGGAGATGACCTCGGCCCCGTCGTTGGCGAGCATCGCCGAGAGCGGGCGGCCGACGATCTCGGAGCGGTTGATCACGCACGCGGTCAGGCCCTGCAGCGGCGCGTCGGTGCCGTTCCCGGTCAGCCCGGCCCGCAACAGGAGCTTGAGCAGGGCCAGCGGCGTGCACGGCAGGATCGCCGGCGTCGTGCGGCCCTCGTCGAGGTAGCGGCGGTTCTCGTAGAGATACCGGCTCCAGAAGGAGTGCATGCCCTCGACGTCCTTGCGCGGGTCGACGAGCTCGCGCAGCCAACGGTCCCCCTCGGGCCCGTGCAGGGGGTAGTAGAGGAAGATGCCGTGCACGTCCGGGTCGGCGTTCGCCTCACCGATCGCCCGCTCGGCGTCGGCCGACTCCACGTGCCGCAGGTCGAACTCGATGCCCACGGACTCGCAGCCGAGCTGCGTGTAGCGCGCGTAGGTGGCGGCGGGGCCGGACTCCTGCGCCAGCAGCCCCACGATCCGCAGTGGGTGGTCCAGCTCGTCCAGCTCGGCGCGGATCCGTGCCCGGTAGTCCGCTGCCAGTTCGGTCGGGTCGATGAGCGTCGCGGTCACGTCAGTCCTCCTGCGGGTGGGAGAGCGCGGGCCGCAGCCGGCGGTGGGCGGTCTCGAGTCGCTCCAGCGCCGCGTCGCGCCGGGACGTGAACGCCGCGCGGGGCTCGGCGTCCAGGGAGGGGAAGTTGATCTCGACGGTGTGCAGGGCGGCGTGGAACGACCCGGCCAGGATGTCCGCGCCGGCGAGGACGTCGCTGCGGACGTGGTCGTCGACCCGGTCCACGACCGTCCCGGCGAACTCGACGGCCTCGGTGATCGCCTCGGCCAGCGCCAGCGGCACCTCGGTCGCGGCGCCGCTCGCGTCGGCCACCGCGCGATCGCGGTCCTGACCGCCGGCGTCCTGGCCGGCCGCGTCCTCGCGGGGGAGCCGGTAGGCGCGCATCAGGTTCTCGAAGGCGACGACGTCGGCGGCGGCCGCCTCGGCCAGGGTGTCGGCGAGGTCGTCCCCGCGCCGGGCGTCGTCGTCCCAGGCGTGCTTCGCCGCGGCGGCGTCGTCCCCGCTCTCGCGGGCGGCCTTGCGGGCGGTGATGGCCACGGCCATCTGGATCAGACTCGCGCCGAGCGTGGCCGTCACGGAGGAGACGGATCCACCGCCCGGTGTCGGGCCGGCACCGGCGGTACGGCGCCGGAACTCGGCCAGCGGGAGCGACCACAGGTCCTCGTGGTCGGCGGAGGAGGGGGCGGGGGCAGCGTCATGGTCGGCCATCGACACCATCGTAGGGTGCGGGCCCGCCGCCGGGTCCGTCCGGCGCAGACGTGACCCGTAGGATTGGCCCGTGATCGATCTGAACGAACTCCGCGAGGACCCAGACCGTTTCGTCACGTCGCAGCGCGCTCGGGGGGCCGACGCGTCTCTCGTGGCACGCATGCTCGAGGCCGACAGTTCCCGCCGGACGGCGATCACCTCGTACGAGTCCCTGCGGGCCGAGCAGAACGCCTACGGCAAGAAGGTGGCCAAGGCCTCCGGCGACGAGAAGGCGCAGCTGCTCACGCAGGTCAAGGAGCTCGCGGGCCGGGTCAAGACCGCGCAGGCCGACGCGGACGCCGCGCAGGCCGAGCTGGACGGCCTCGCCCGCACCATGCCGAACGTCGTCATCGACGGCGTGCCCGCGGGCGGCGAGGACGACTTCACCGTGCTGCGCGAGGTCGGTGACAAGCGCGACTTCGCGGCCGAGGGCTTCGAGCCGCAGGACCACCTCGCCCTCGGCGAGCCGCTCGGGATCGACATGGAGCGGGGCGCGAAGGTCTCCGGTTCCCGGTTCTTCTTCCTCAAGGGCGCCATGGCGCGCCTCGAGCTCGGCCTGCTGTCCATGGCCATGGACCAGGCCGCCGCGGCGGGCTTCATCCCGATGATCACGCCGACGCTGGTGCGCCGCGAGACGATGGCCGGCACCGGCTTCGACGTCCAGCACGACGACGAGATCTACCAGCTGCCCAAGGACGATCTCTACCTGGTGGGCACCTCCGAGGTGGCGATCGCCGGTTACCACGCCGACGAGATCGTCGACCTGAGCGACGGCCCGATCCGGTACGCCGGCTGGTCCTCCTGCTACCGGCGTGAGGCCGGCTCGCACGGCAAGGACACTCGCGGCATCATCCGCGTCCACCAGTTCAACAAGGTGGAGATGTTCACCTACACGACGGTGGAGGAGTCCTACGCCGAGCACGAGCGGCTGCTGGCGTGGGAGGAGGAGATGCTCGGCAAGTGCGAGCTCGCCTACCGCGTCATCGACATTGCCGCCGGAGACCTCGGCACGTCCGCCGCCCGCAAGTTCGACTGCGAGGCGTGGGTGCCGAGCCAGAACCGGTACCGCGAGCTCACCTCGACGTCCAACTGCACGACCTTCCAGGCCCGCCGCCTGAACATCCGGGAGCGGGTCACCGCCGCCGACGGCAGCAAGGCCGGCACCCGGATGGTCGCGACCCTGAACGGCACGCTGGCCACCACCCGGTGGATGGTGGCGATCCTCGAGCAGCACCAGCAGGCCGACGGCTCGATCCGGGTGCCCGAGGCGCTGCGGCCGTACGTCGGCGGTGTGGCCGAGCTGCGCCCGTAGGCTCGCGCGTCGCCGTCCGGCGGCGCTTCCCGGCGGCCGTTCCCGGCCGCTGTCCGGCCGCTGTCCGGCCGCTGGCCGCGCGAGTGTTCACCCGGCCTTCATCCGGGTGAGGCCGTCGCGTCCGGCGGACGGTCAGGGGTGCGTGGCAGGATCGGATCATGACCACGAGCATCACGACCGGCACCGAGGACCGGTCCTCCCAGAATCTGACCACCACCTCCGTTCTGGCTGTCCCTGAGCCGGCTGGGGCACGTCGTCCCGAGCGGGCTGCCGCGCAGCGGCGCCTCGTCGCGCTCGACGTCGACGGCACCCTGCTCGACCACGACGGGCACATGAGCGACGCCGTGCGCGAGGCGGCCGGTGCCACCGTCGCGGCCGGCCACCACGTCGTCATCGCCACCGGGCGCTCGCTGCACGCGACGCTGCCGGTGATCGCCCGGATCGGCCTGGAACGCGGCTACGCCGTCTGCAGCAACGGCGGCGTCACCGTGCGCATCGACCCGGACCTGCCCGAGGGCCACGAGGTCGTCGAGCGGGTCACCTTCGACCCGGCGCCGGCGCTGAACGCACTGCGGGCCATCCTGCCGAACGCCACCTACGCCCTCGAGGACGACATCGGCCGCTTCCTCTCCACCGAGCGATTCCAGGACGCCAGCTTCGGCGTCGAGGCCGAGGGGGTGGATTTCGGCCGGCTGCTCGACGCGACGGCCGTCCGCCTCGTCGTCTACAGCGCGGACTCGACCTCCGACGACTTCTCCGCCGCCATCGAGCGGGCCGGCCTGCACGGCGTCGCCTACTCCGTGGGCTGGACGGCGTGGTTGGACATCGCCGCGCAGGGCACCACGAAGGCCAGTGCGCTCGAGCAGGTGCGCCGCCGGCTCGACGTGGACCCGTCCCTGACCATGGCGATGGGCGACGGCCGCAACGACATCGAGATGCTCGGCTGGGCCGGGCACGGCGTCGCCATGGGGCAGGCGCCCGCGGAGGTCGCCGCCGCGGCGGACGCGATCACCGGCAGCGTCCACGAGGACGGCGCCGCCGTCGCGCTGCGCACCCTGCTCGGCTGAGGAGGCACCGGCTCGGCGTCGCTGCCGTTCCGGGCGCCGGGTCTTCTTGCCGGGCTTTCTCGCGTCGAGTGTGCGGCTGATGCTCTCATCGGACGCGAATGGCGACATCGTCCGCACACTCGGCGCAGCAGCCGGGCCGTCCCGTGCCGGTGGCCATACTGGGACATGGCCAGTTGCCTCGTCCGCCTCGACCCGGCGCTGCGCGGCTTCCTCCGCCCCGCGCTGCGCGGCGAACCGGTGACCGTTCCGCTCGATGGTCTCGTGCCCGTCATGGACCGCATCCAGGCGCTCGGCGTTCCGCACACGGAGGTCGGCCGGATCGAGGTCGCCGCTGCGGGCCGGACGGCAGTGGCGGTGTCGCCGGATCATCGTCTCGCCGACGGTGAGGCGGTCGACGTGCATCCGGTGGCCGTTCCCCAGGCGTGGCCGGAGGCGGCCGAGGACGCGCCCGGCTTCGTGCTCGACGGCCACCTCGGCCGGCTGGCCGGCTACCTGCGGCTGCTCGGCTTCGACGTCGAGCACGCCACGAACGCCGAGGACGGCGATCTCGCCGCCGTGGCCGCCGCCGGAACCCGCGTCCTGCTCAGCCGCGACGTCGGTCTGCTCAAGCGCTCCGCCGTCCGGCACGGGGCCTTCGTGTACGCGACCGACCCGCTCGCCCAGCTCCGAGAGATCCACGACCGGTTCGGGCTCGACGGGCACGCCCGTCCGCTGACCCGGTGCCGGGTGTGCAACAGCGCGTTGCTGGACGGCGCCGGGGCCGGTCGGGCGGGCGACGTGCCGGCGGACGTGGTCGCCCGGGGGCTGCCACTGCATCATTGCCCGCACTGCGGACGCTCGTACTGGCCGGGTGGGCACCGGGACCGGCTGCGCGCCCGGTTCGCTGCGGCCGGCATCACGCTCGGCTGACCACGCGAGCGAGATCATCAGCATGCTTCCGGTCCCGGTGATCCGGCCTAGACTGCCAGCATGTCGGATACTCGCGCAGGACGACCAGCACCGCCGGCGGCGTCGACGGAGCGTCCGGACGGACGATCCCCGGGCGACGGCGATCGCGGCCACGAGAAGCACGGCGGCTCGATGTTCACCGTGCTCGTCGCCTTCGCCGCGAACGTCCTCATCGCCGTCGCGAAGTCGGTCGCTGCCGTGATGACCGGCTCGGCGGCCATGGTCGCCGAGGCCGCGCACTCCTGGGCGGACTCCGGCAACGAGGTGTTCCTCCTGATCGCCGAGCGCAAGGCCGGTCGGAAGCCCGACGACTCCCACCCGCTCGGCTACGGGCGCGACGCCTACGTGTGGTCGATGTTCGCGGCGTTCGGCCTGTTCAGCGCCGGCGCGGTCGTCTCCATCTGGCACGGCATCCAGTCCCTGAGCGAGGAGGGCGACCAGACCGATCCGCTGGTCGCCTACATCGTCCTCGCCATCGCGTTCGTGCTCGAGGGAACCTCGTTCTTCCAGGCGACGCGCCAGACCCGCGGCCAGGCGGCCAGCCTCGGGCTGCACCCGCTGCGGTTCATCACCCGCACCTCGGATCCCACGCTGCGGGCGGTGTTCATCGAGGACGGAGGTGCCCTGATCGGCATCGTCATCGCCGTCGCCGGGATCGGACTGCACCAGGTCACCGGATCCGCGGTCTACGACGCGCTCGGCTCGATCGCCGTCGGCATCGTCCTCGCGGTGATGGCGATCTTCCTGATCGCCCGCAATCGCGAGTTCCTGGTGGGCCAGACGCTGGCCGGTCCGCAGCGCGATGCCGTGCTGCGCGCCCTGCTGGACGACGACGAGGTCGAGCGCGTCACCTACCTGCACCTCGAGTTCGTCGGCCCGGGCCGGATCTTCCTCGTGGCCGCCGTGGACCTGGCCGGGGACCGCACGGAGTCGGAGGTCGCGGAGCGCCTGCGCGCCGTCGAGGCCCGGGTGGAACAGCACGACCGGATCACGGAGGCCGTGCTGACCCTGGCCACCCGGGCCGAACCGTCGCTGACCCTGGAGTCGCCGGTGTCGTGATCCCCTGACGCCAAGCCGGATCACGACGGCAGCGGCCGAGCCCACGCCGTCTCAGGCGGAGAGCACGCGCTGTCGATCGAGGAGGCCGAGCAGGCGGGCGGCGGCGGGCCGGGCGGCCCACTCCTGCGGCAGCAGGGAGCGCTGTACGGCCTGGGAGACCGCCTGCACGGTGATGCCGAGCTCGGCCGCGATCACCTTCTGCTGCCCGCGCACGCCGGGCGTCATCAGGTCCACGACGCGCCACTCGGCCGTCGTGCGGACCGCCACGATGCGGCCGATCAGGCGCAGCACGCCCTCCGCCTCCGCCGCCAGCTTCTCGTCGAGACCCTCGACCGAGAGGGCGACCCGGTCCGTGACGGCCAGGGACCGTTCGGCCGCGTTGCGCGAGTGAACCATGGCGGGGCCGGCGGCGTCGAGGACGTGGTCCGAGGTCAGATCGTCGACCCGGCCGACGCCGATGCCGACCGACCAGTGGCCGCCCCGCAGACCGACCAGGGCGGCGTCGACGGCGACGGCGGGGTCGTCGACGATGCCCTGCACCTCGTCGGCCACCGATCGTTGGAACGGCACGAGCACGGGGTGGAACCGCAGCCGCGTCATCAGGTCCGGGACGAGGTCACCTGCCTCACGTCCAGCACGCTGGTCGAAGGTGAGGGCGAACACGGATCCAGTATGCCGGGCGGCGGGCGGCACGACGCCGAGGCCCGGTCCCACGACACGCCGTCGTCGACCGGGACCGGGCGCCATGTCCCTCGGCGCTCGGGAGTGTCCGGGGACCGGGCCCCGCGGCCATACTCCCGGAGACGACGATGCCCCCGGCCGCGAGGCGACCGGGGGCATCGTGGAGTCGGTGTCAGTTGTTGACCGGGTCCGCGTCGACGTCGCGGCCCTGCGGCTCGTCCTCCTCGGACGGGGACCCCTCGGCCTTGAAGCGCTCGAGGGAGGCGACGACCTCCTTCTCGGCGGCCGCGCGGTCCTCCCAGTCCGCGGCCTCGACCCACTTGCCCGGCTCGAGGTCCTTGTACTTGGTGAAGAAGTGCTTGATCTCGTCCAGCAGGAAGGGGGAGACGTCGCCGATGTCCTGGATGTGGTCGAACCGCGGGTCCTCGGGCACGCACAGCACCTTGGCGTCCCCGCCGCCGTCGTCGACCATGTTGAACACGGCCACCGGGCGGGACTCGATCAGCACGCCGGGCACGACGTCGACGTCGAGGATCACGAGCGCGTCCAGCGGGTCGCCGTCCTCACCGAGGGAGTTCTCGATGTACCCGTAGTGCGCGGGGTACTGCATCGAGGTGAAGAGCACGCGGTCCAGGCGCAGCCGGTGCGTCTCGTGGTCGATCTCGTACTTCACGCGGGACCCCTTCGGGATCTCGACGGTGACATCGAAGTTCATGGTTCTCCTTGCTGGCGATCGGCGGTGAGGCCCGGTGGTGCCGACGGGCGGGGCCCGGGTCGGCGAGACTGGTACCCACGATAGTTCAGCATCGACCGACGACGAGGGGGTGACCGGTGCCCGCATCCGCCGTCCCGTCACGCCCCCGCCGGCGGTCCCGGGGCCGCCGCACGCTGATCGGGGTGCTGCTCGTCCTGGCGATCATCGCCGTCGCCGTGCCCGTGGGACTGTTCGCGCTGCCCGGCGGGCCGACGGGGGACTCCTGGACGGCCGACGACGCAGCCGCGATCCCGGCGCAACGCCCGCCGACGGCGCTCGCCACCTCGGCCGGATCACCGGCGGGGACGGCGCCACTGCCCACCTCGGCGGGGGTCGCGGCGGCGCTCGCGGCCGCCCGGTCCGTCGCGCCGGGCGTCGACGTCTCCGCCGCCGTGCTGGACGCGGCGACCGGCCGCGCCGTGCACCAGGACGCCGCGGCCGAGCCCCGCCTGCCCGCGTCCAACCTCAAACTCCTCTCGTCCCTGGCGATCCTGAGCACGCTGGACCCGCAGTCGCGCCTCACCACGACCGCGGTGCGCGGCACCGGCCGGGGCGAGGTGGTGCTGGTCGGCGCCGGCGACGTCATGCTCGGCAGCGGCCGGTCCGATCCGTCCGCGACCCAGGGCCACGCCGGCCTGCGGACCCTGGCCGAGCGGACCGCCACCTCGCTGCGGGCCGCCGGCGTGACCGGCCCCGTGCGCGTGAGCGTGGACACGACCCGGTTCGCCGGCCCCGCCCTCAACCCCGCCTGGTACGCCGACGACGTCGCGGACGGGCAGATCGGCGCGGTTGGCCCGCTCGCCCTCTGGTCAGGCCACAGCCGGGCCGACGCCGCCCCGGGCGAACGGCCCGCCGACCCGGCGCTGGCGGCCGGCCAGGTTTTCGCCGCGGCCCTGCGCACCGCCCTCGGCCCGGCCGCCGACGTCGCCCCGGTCGTCACCCGCACCCCTGCCCCGGTCCCCAGCACCGCGGCCCGGCTCGGCGCCGTCGATTCCGCGACCGTCGGAGAGCAGGTCCGGTGGCTGCTCGAGCACTCGGACAACGACGTCGCCGAGGCCCTCACCCGGGTGGCCGCCCGCGCGGCCGGCCGGCCCACGGACCCCGTCGGGACCGCGGCCTTCGTGAAGGACACCGCCACCCGGCTCGGACTGGACACCCGCGGCCTCGTCGTCACCGACGCGTGCGGGCTGGCGGACGGCAACCGCGTCAGCGCGTCGACGCTGGCCGGGGCCATGCGCCGGATCGTCACCGACGGCCGGTTCGACGATGGCGTGGCGGGGCTGCCCGTCGCCGGGCTCACCGGCACGCTCGACGACCGCTTCGACGACGCCGCGGACGCGGCCGGCGCCGGCGTCGTCCGCGCCAAGACGGGCACGCTGAACGCCGCGTCGACGCTCACCGGCTACGTGCTGGACCGCGACGGCCGGCTGCTGGTGTTCGCGCTCATGGCGTCCAACCCGCCCGGCGCGACCGCAGCGGCGCGGGGAGCGCTGGACCGCGCGGCTGCCGCGCTCGCCGGGTGCGGGTGCCGCTGAGCCGACCCAGCGCGACGGGGCGCGCGGCGCGGAGCGCCACCACCGGGCCGGCATGCCCGGGTCCGACCGGCCGCCGGTGTGCCAAGCTGACACCATGTCGGAGCACCGCAGCACGGAAGAGAAGATCGCCGAGCAGGAGAGGCTCTACGGCCAGAGTCTCGCCGACCGTTTCGGCGCCGTGATGAGCCACTACGGCATCTCCAGCCGGCGGCTGGCCGCCGTCCTCGGCCTCTCCGCGCCGATGCTCTCCCAGCTCGGCTCCGGCCAGCGGATCAAGATCGGCAACCCCGTGGTGCAGGAGCGGCTGCTCATGCTCGAACGCGACATGGACTCGACCATGGACCCGGCCCTGATCCTGGAGCGCGTCGCCGCCTCCCAGCCGGTCGCGATGACGACGGCGAGCGACGCCGGTGCCCCCCGATCCTCGGCGATGGGCGGCGCCGTCGACCGCGCCGCCGTCGTCGCCCACCTGCGCAACGCGGGGGACCGGTCCGCCCTGAACGCGGCGGCCGACGCCGCCGGTCCCGGCGCCCTGGCCGACCTGCTCCGGGACGCGGCCCGGCCCGGATCCCGCTGACCCTCGCGCTCGTTCCTCGGGAGGTGCTGTCTCGCCGGCTCTTCGCGAGGGCGGGATCGAGGCGCGACCGGTGCGCACGCCCTGAGCGAAAGGGCCACCGCGCCCAGCACGGCGTCAGGGGCATGTGGTCGAATGGCCCCATGAGTCTCACCCCGTCCCGCCTGCCCGGTCTCGTCGATTGGGACCTCGCCGCCGGCACCGCCGCGAAGCTCGCCCCTGCGGGCCCACGCGTCAGCGCCGCCCGCATGCGCGACACCGTCGAGAGCCTGCGGGAGGCCGCGGACGCGTCCGTCGCCCACGTGCACGAGATCAGCCGGCTCGACGCCGCCGCGGACCTGCGCGACTCGTCGGTGCTCGTCGTCGACCGGGCCACGTGGTCCCGGGCGAACACGCAGAGCTTCTCCGTGCTGATGCAGCCCGCGCTCGAGCGGCTGGTGGAGACCCGCGGTCAGTCGCTGACGGCCGCCACCACGGCGCTGGGCGGCCGGCTCACCGGCGTGCAGCTGGGCACGATCCTCTCGTTCCTCTCCAGCAAGGTCCTCGGCCAGTACGACCCGTTCGCCGCCCTCGCCGCGAACACCACCGCGCCGCCGGCCGGCCGGCTGCTGCTCGTGGCCCCCAACGTGCTCGAGATCGAGCGCGAGCTGCACGTCGAGCCCGCCGACTTCCGGCTCTGGGTGTGCCTGCACGAGCAGACCCACCGGGTGCAGTTCGCCGCCGCGCCGTGGCTGCGCGGCCACATGATCGAGCAGGTCGGCCGGCTCTCGGAGTCCATGGTCGACAAGGCCGACACGTTCGCCGCCCGCATCGCCGAGGCGGCGCGGTCCGTCGGCTTCGGGCGGCTGACCGGTGCCGCCGGCCGGTCCGGCGGCGAGGTCGGACCCGGTTCCGAGGCCGGGATCCTCGGCATCTTCCAGGACGTGCAGGAGCGGGAGATCTTCTCCCACCTGACCGCCGTGATGAGCCTGCTCGAAGGCCACGCCAACGTCGTCATGGACGGCGTCGACGCCACCGTCGTGCCGACCGTGCGGACCATCCGGCAGCGGTTCAACGCCCGCGGCTCCCAGCGCTCCGGCTTCGAGAAGCTGATCCGCCAGCTGCTCGGCCTGGACGCCAAGATGCGCCAGTACAGCGACGGCTCCCGCTTCGTGCGCGGCGTCGTCGACCAGGTGGGCCTCGACGGGTTCAACCGCATCTGGGACGCCCCGGCGCACCTGCCCACCGAGCACGAGATCCACCATCCCGGCGACTGGGTCGCCCGGATGGGTCTGGGCGACCCCCGGCGCTGAGCCGGACACGCACACCGTCGCGACCGTCCCTCCGACCAGCCGATGATCCCGTGCCCGGCCCCGTGACCCGGCAGCACGGGCGACGTGGCCCTCTCGACCCCGTCGTCGCCCGTGCCCGCCGCGCGATCGCGACCGCGCTGGCCGCCCTCGACCCGCCCCCGCCCGGCGATGTCGACGGCACCGTCGACGCGCTCGTGGCCTGCAGTGGGGGAGCGGACTCCCTCGCGCTCGCCGCAGCCGCCGCCCACCTCGCCCGGCGCGGAGACGCGCGGATCGGCGCCGTCGTCGTCGACCACGGCCTGCACCCGGACAGCGCGGACGTCGCCGCCCGGGCCGCGGCGCAGTGCACGGATCTCGGGCTCGACCCCGTCGTGGTCGACCGGGTCCGTGTGGAGCCGGCGGGGGAGGGCCCGGAGGCCGCCGCCCGCGATGCCCGGTACGCCGCGCTCGACGCCGCCGCCCGGCGGACCGGCGCGCGCGCCGTGCTGCTCGCCCACACGCTCGACGACCAGGCCGAGCAGGTGCTGCTCGGGCTGCTGCGCGGCTCCGGCACCCGTTCCCTGGCCGGCATGCCGCCGCGGCGCGGCCCCTACCACCGGCCGTTCCTCCACCCCGACCTCGGCCTGGACCGGGCCGCCACCGAGCGCGTCTGCACCGCCGAGGGCCTGGACTGGTGGAACGATCCCGCCAACGAGGACCCGGCGTTCACGCGGTCGCGCATCCGCCGGACCGTGCTACCGCTGCTGACCGACGAGCTCGGCCCCGGCGTGGCCGCCGGCCTCGCTCGCACCGCGGCCATCGCCGCCCGGGACGCGGACCACCTCGACGCCGAGGCCGCCGCCCTGTTCGCGCGGATCGCCGAGCGGAGCCCCGGGCGCTGCGTGCTGCCGCTCGCCGAGCTGCGCGTGACGCCGCCCGCCCTGCTGCCCCGCGTGCTCGCCGCCGCGGCCGCCGCCGTGGGGGCGGATCCGCTCACCCGGGAGCGCATCGGCGCCCTCGAGAACCTCGTGGCGCCCCGATCGGCCACCGGCCCGGGCGGTGCGGGGCCGGTTCCCCTGCCGGGCGGGGTCATCGCGCGCCGTCTCCGCGACCGCGGGGACCAGATCGACGACGGGGCGGATGCCCGGGGCCGGGACGGCGCCGGCGCCGGCGCCGGCGCGGGCCGGGCCGTGCTGGAGCTGCGGGGTGCGGCGAACCGGGCCGGGCTTGAAGCGAGCGGCGAGCCGGACCGGGCGTGAGCCGGGCCGGAATTGACCGGCGGCGGCGCGACTGTGGCACGCTAGAGGCGATGCGCCGGGGCGAGCCCGGCACCCTCTTCCGCCGCCGCCCGCACGACGGCCCGTTCCCTCCTGAAGGAGCCCCGCGTGGATTCGAGCGACGTCCAGGCCGATCTGGAGCACGTGCTCTACACCAAGGAACAGATCCAGCAGAAGATCACTGATCTGGCCGCCGAGATCGACCGCGACTACGCGGGGCGGGACATCCTCCTCGTCGGTGTCCTCAAGGGCGCCGTCATGGTCGTCGCCGACATCGCCCGCGCCCTGCACAGCCACGTCGCGATGGACTGGATGGCGGTCTCCTCCTACGGGTCGGGCACGCAGTCCTCCGGCGTCGTGCGGATCCTCAAGGACCTCGACACCGACCTGACCGACAAGCACGTCCTGATCGTCGAGGACATCATCGACTCCGGGCTCACCCTGTCCTGGCTGAAGTCGAACCTGGCCTCCCGCGGCCCCGCGTCGATCGAGATCTGCACCCTGCTGCGCAAGCCGGACGCGGCGAAGGTCGAACTGCCGGTCAAGTACGTCGGCTTCGACATCCCCAACGAGTTCGTCATCGGCTACGGCCTCGACTTCGCCGAGAAGTACCGGAACCTCGACTTCATCGGCACGCTCGCCCCGCACGTCTACCAGTGACGTCTCCCCAGCAGGCACGGGCCGAGCCGCGGCACCCGTACCGGCTGTGAGATCGGCCACCGCTCTCCGCTCTGAGGGAACTCGACGCCCGTCGACTACGTCCTACAGCCGTAGCGGTGCGATATTTGGCACAGACACGACACGTCGGCACCCGTCGGCGGCGTCGCTGCGAGCACAGTCGAACGGGAGGTAGTGGCCGGACCGGGCCCAACCACGCATGAACCTCAAGAAGATCTTCAAGGGACCGCTGGTCTACATCGTGATCGGCCTGATCGTGCTGGCCATCGCGTTCCCGCTGATGACATCCGGGTCGTCCAACCGCGTCGACACCAACGTCGGCCTGCAGCTGCTCGCGGACGGCAAGGCGAGCCAGGCCCGCGTCTCCGACGGCGAGCAGCGCGTCGACCTGACCCTGCGTGACGACTACGTCCAGGACGGCAAGGACCTCGGCAAGAACGTCCAGTTCTACTACGTGGCCCCGCGCGGCGCCGACGTCGTCAAGGCCGTCTCCGCCTCCAAGCTGGACAGCTACACGGACCAGCCGCCGGAGAACAACTGGCTGCTCGGTCTCGTCCAGCTGATGGTGCCGTTCCTCATCATCGGCGTCATCTTCTGGTTCATCCTCTCCCGCGCCCAGGGCGGCGGGTCCAAGGTCATGCAGTTCGGCAAGTCCCGCGCGAAGCTGATCTCCAAGGACCACCCGAAGGTCACCTTCGCCGACGTCGCCGGTGCGGACGAGGCCGTCGAGGAACTGCACGAGATCAAGGAGTTCCTCTCCGAGCCGGCCAAGTTCCAGGCCGTCGGCGCCAAGATCCCCAAGGGCGTGCTGCTCTACGGCCCTCCGGGTACCGGCAAGACGCTGTTGGCCCGCGCCGTCGCCGGTGAGGCCGGCGTCCCGTTCTACTCGATCTCCGGCTCGGACTTCGTCGAGATGTTCGTCGGTGTCGGCGCCTCCCGCGTCCGCGACCTGTTCGAGCAGGCGAAGAACAACGCCCCGGCGATCATCTTCGTCGACGAGATCGACGCCGTCGGCCGGCACCGCGGCGCCGGCGTCGGTGGTGGCAACGACGAGCGCGAGCAGACCCTGAACCAGCTCCTCGTGGAGATGGACGGGTTCGACGTCAAGACCAACGTCATCCTCATCGCCGCCACCAACCGGCCCGACGTGCTGGACCCGGCCCTGCTGCGGCCCGGCCGGTTCGACCGCCAGATCGGCGTCGAGGCCCCCGACATGGGCGGCCGCTTCCGCATCCTGCAGGTGCACGCCCAGGGCAAGCCGATGGCGCCCGGCGTGGACCTCTACTCCGTCGCCAAGCGCACGCCCGGCTTCACCGGTGCGGACCTGGCCAACGTGCTCAACGAGGCGGCGCTGCTGACCGCCCGCTCCAACGCCCAGCTGATCGACGACCGCGCGCTGGACGAGGCCATCGACCGTGTCATCGCCGGCCCGCAGAAGCGGTCCCGGCTGATGAAGGAGCTGGAGCGCAAGATCACCGCCTACCACGAGGGCGGTCACGCGCTCGTCGCCGCGGCCCTGCGGAACACGGACCCGGTCACCAAGGTGACGATCCTGCCCCGCGGCCGCGCACTCGGCTACACGATGGTGCTGCCGGCCGACGACAAGTACTCGACCACCCGCAACGAGCTGCTCGACCAGCTGGCGTACGCGATGGGTGGCCGCGTCGCGGAGGAGATCATCTTCCACGACCCGTCCACGGGCGCGTCGAACGACATCGAGAAGGCCACCGCCACGGCCCGCAAGATGGTCACCCAGTACGGCATGAGCGCCCGGATCGGCGCGGTCAAACTCGGCTCCGGCAACGGTGAGCCGTTCCTCGGCCGCGACATGGGCAACGAGCGGGACTACTCCGAGGAGGTGGCCGCCGTCGTCGACGAGGAGGTGCGCATCCTCATGGACAGCGCCCACGACGAGGCCTGGGCCATCCTGATGGAGAACCGCGACGTCCTGGACCGGCTCGCCCTCGAGCTGCTCGAGCGGGAGACGCTGAACCAGCAGCAGATCGCGGACATCTTCCGCGACATCCGGCAGCGGGACCTGCGCCCGGTGTGGCTCTCCAGCGACGACCGTCCGGTCTCGGACATCCCGCCGGTGACCACGCGCGCCGAGCAGGAGCAGGCCGTGCGCGACGGTCGGCCGAACCCGGCGCGGCAGGCCCCGCAGGACCAGGCCGTCGCCGCCAAGCCCGAACACCCGGTGCAGGCTCCCCACGAGTCGAGCGCCGGCGAGCTCCCGCCGCACGAGTGATGACGCACGCGGAGCGGCCCGACGAACCGGGCATGCCCGGCGCGGTGGCCGGGGTCGACGAGCCCCGGATCGCCGCCGCCGTGCGGGAGATCCTGCTGGCCATCGGGGAGGACCCCGAGCGATCCGGGCTGAAGGACACCCCGGATCGCGTGGCCCGGGCCTACGCCGAGATGTTCTCCGGCCTGCACCAGGACGCCGGGGACGTGCTGGGCACGACCTTCGACCTGGACCACGAGGAACTGGTCCTGGTGAAGGACATCCCCTTCTACTCGACCTGCGAGCACCACCTCGTGCCCTTCCACGGCACGGCGCACGTCGGCTACATCCCGTCCCACGACGGGAAGGTCACCGGCCTGAGCAAGCTGGCCCGGCTCGTGGAGATCTACGCGCGGCGTCCCCAGGTGCAGGAGCGGCTCACCACCCAGATCGTGGAAGCGCTGGTCGCGCACCTCGCGCCGCGCGGTGCCATCGTGGTCATCGAGTGCGAACACCTGTGCATGTCGATGCGCGGGGTCCGCAAGCCGGGCACCCGCACCGTCACCTCGGCGGTCCGCGGCCAACTGCACGACCCGGCCACCCGCGCCGAAGCCATGGGTCTCATCCTCGGAAGGTAAGAACGTCATGGACACACTCGGTGTCGCGCCGGGCACGGGCCCCAACACCCTGCCCCTGCCGGTCATCCGCCGGTCCACCCGTCCCCGCACCGTCGCGGACCTGCCCACGGACCGCACCCTGGTGATGGGCATCGTCAACGTCACGCCGGACTCCTTCAGCGACGGCGGTGACCACAGCACCCGCGGCGCCGCGATCGACCACGGCCTGCGCCTGCACTTCGCGGGGGCCGACATCGTCGACGTCGGCGGGGAGTCCACGCGGCCGGGTGCGGTCGAGGTCCCCGTCGGCACGGAGCTGGACCGGGTGATCCCCGTGATCACCGCGCTCGTGCGGGCAGGCGCCCTGGTCAGCGTTGACACCCGTCGGCCCGCGGTCGCGGCTGCCGCGATCGACGCCGGCGCGGCCATCGTCAACGACGTCTCCGGCACCGCGCTGCACCCGGACATGCCCGCGCTGATCGCCGAGCGCGGCGTGCACTACGTCCTGCAGCACAGCCGGGGCGACTCCCGCACGATGGTCTCCCGTGCCCAGTACGAGGACGTCGTCGAGGAGGTCATCGCCGAGCTCGCGCCGCTCGCCGCCCGCTTCGTCGACGCGGGCGTCGCGCCCGAGAAGCTGATCCTCGACCCCGGCATCGGGTTCGCGAAGGCCGGCGAGCAGAACTGGCAGCTGCTGCGCTCGCTCGACCGGTTCACCGCGCTCGGCCGCAAGGTCCTCGTCGGCACCTCCCGGAAGACGTTCCTCGGCGAGCTCCTCGCCAGCTCCGGCAAGTCCGCCCCGCCGAAGGACCGCGACGACGCGACGATCGCCACCACCGCCCTCGCGGCCGCCGCCGGGGCCTGGGCGGTGCGGGTGCACGACGTGAAGCCGAATCTCGACGCGGTGAAGGTGGCCGCCGCCTGGGCCGGGCGGTGAGTGCGGTGGACACCATCACCCTCACCGGGATCCGCGGGCGCGGCACGCACGGCGTGCTCGACGCCGAACGGGACCTCGGCCAGGTCTTCATCGCCGACGTCGTCCTCGAACTCGATCTGACCGCCGCCGCCCGCGACGACGACCTGACCCGCACCGTCAACTACGCCGAGGCCGCCGAACGGGTGCACGCGCGCCTGACCGGGGCGCCCGTCGCCCTGATCGAGACGCTCGCCGCGGCCATCGCGGACGAGCTGCTGGCCGCCTTTCCCCTGGACGCGGCCACCGTCACCGTGCACAAGCCCGCCGCCCCCATCCCGGTGCCGTTCGACGACGTCGCCGTGACCGTCCGGCGAACCCGGGACTGAGCGGGCATGAGCGAGCCGGGGTCGAGGGAACCGAGCATGAGGGAACCGGGGATGGGGAAACCGGGGGCGGCCGGGCCGGACGCGCACCGGGCCGAGGCGATCCTCGCGCTCGGTGCCAACCTGGGCGATCCCGGCGCGACGCTGGCCGCGGCCGTGGACGCGATCGCGGACGACGCCGGCCTCACGCTGCTGGCCGCCTCTCCCGTCGCCGTCACGGCGCCCGTCGGTGGGCCCGCGGGCCAGCCGGACTACCGGAACATGGTGGTGCGGGTGGCCACCGAGCTGGACCCGGACGAGCTGCTCGCCACATGCCACCGGATCGAGGCGCGCTTCGGCCGCGAGCGGCTGGTGCGCTGGGGACCCCGCACGCTCGACGTCGACATCATCACCGTGACCACGCCCGCCGGCGAGGTGCACCGCACCGACCCGGACCTGACCCTGCCGCACGCCTCCGCCGCCGGCCGCGCCTTCGTGCTGGCCCCCTGGTCCTGGCTGGAGCCGGACGCCCGGCTCGACGGCGTTCCCGTGGCGGACCTGCTCGCGCGCGCCGCCGACCACGACGGGGTCCGCCGCGCCGAGGTCGCGTCGTGAACGGCCTGCGGGTCCGCACCCTGCTCGTGGTGGCCGTCGTCGCCGCCGTCCTCGGCTGGCTGGCCGACGTTCTGATCACCCGGGCGGGCGGTCCCACCCCGGTGCTCCCGCTCAGCTCGCTGCTGACGGTGCTGCTGCTGGTCGCGATCACCGTCGGCCTCGGCCTGCAGGTGCTGCGCTGGCGGCAGGGCAGGGCGAAGCGGATGATCAACCCGCTGCTCGCGGCCCGGACCCTCGTGCTCGCGCAGGCGACCGCCTACACCGGCGCGGTCCTCGGCGGTTGGCACGTGGGGGTGCTGGTCGAACAGCTCGGCCTGCTCGCCCTGCGCTCGGACCAGTCGGTGCTCTGGTTCGCGGTCGCGCAGGTCGCGGGCGGTGCCGTCATGGTCGGCGTCGGCGTCCTCGTCGAGCACTTCTGCCGGATCCCGCCCGAGGACGGCCAGGACAGTGGTGGCGGCCCGCAGCCGAACGAGGGGGAGTATGCGTAGCGAACCGATCGATCCCGAGGGGCTGACCTTCACCGGCGTCTCGCCGCGGCTGGTGTGGGCCCGGGCTCTCGGCTGGCTGCCGGGGGCCGTCATCACCGTCGTCGTCTGCTCCGTCCCTCTCCTGCTCGTCCTGCTCGGCGCGTGGACCTGGCTGCCGGGCTGGCTCGCGTGGACCGTCGCCGTGGTCGCCCTCCTCGTCCAGCTGTGGCGCCTCGTGCTCATCCCGCGCCAGGTGCGCGCCGTCGGGTACGCCGAACGGGACGAGGACCTGCTGATCCGCAGCGGCCTGTTCTTCCGCCGTCTCGTCGTGGTGCCCTACGGCCGGATGCAGTACGTGGACGTGCAGGCCGGCCCGATCGACCGGATGCTCGGCATGGCCGGCATCAAGCTGCACACCGCGTCGGCCGGGACGGACGCCGCGATCCCGGGGCTGCCGGCCGACGAGGCCGCCCGGCTGCGTGAGGCGCTGTCCGCCCGCGGTGAGGCGAGGCTGGCGGGCCTGTGACCGCGAACGAGCCGGGCGCCGTCCGCGGGGATGCCCCCGCCCGGGGTCCGGTCGCGTCCGCCACCCCCGTCGGCCGGCGGGATGCCGGTTCCGGGTCGGGGGCACCGGTGCCGGGAGGAGCCCAACCGGGGCCGCCGCTCTCGGCTGAGCCGGTGCGTGGGGGCATCGACGCCCCGCAGACGTGGCACCGGGTGCACCCGGCGTCCCCTCTCGTGCGTGGCTGGCTCGCCCTCGTCGCGTTCTACGTCGTGTTCGGCCGCGACTGGCTGCAGAACGCGATCGGCTCGATGGCGGATCCGTCCTCGTCGCACCGGCGGGGCGCGGAGGGGCTGCCGATCTGGGTCATCGTGCTCTTCGCCGTCGTGCCGCTCGTCGTCATCCTCGCGGTCTTCTTCGCCAGCTGGTGGTTCACCCGCTACCAGGTGACCGAGGACCACGTGCGGATCAACTCCGGCGTCCTGGTGCGGCAGAACCGGCAGGCGCGGCTGGACCGGGTGCAGGCCATCGACATCAACCAACCGCTCGTGGCCCGGCTGCTGCGGCTGGCCGAGTTGAAGTTCGAGGTGGCGGACGCCGGCCACGCCGCCATGCGCCTGTCGTTCCTCCGGCTCGACGAGGCGGAGCAGCTGCGGGCCACGATCCTCGGCCGGGCCGCGGGCGTCCGCGGGTCGACGGAGCACCCCGGCGTCATCGCCTCGGCGCCCGAACGGCCGGTGCTCACCGTCCCGCCGCAACGGGTGCTCGGCGCGGCCGTGCTCTCCGGTGTCACGGTGTGGCTGCTCGGCGCGGCCGTCGTCGCCCTGCTGCCGGCCGTCATCAGCGGCGAGCCGTTCGCCGTGGCCGCCGTGATCCCCGTGGTCTTCGGCGCGGCCACCGCCTACTGGGCCTTCTTCACCCGCAGCTTCAACTTCCGTGTCGCCCACTCGGCCGACGGGGTCCGGCTGCACTACGGGCTGCTGGAGACGCACGCCCAGACGGTGCCGCCCGGCCGGGTCCAGGCCGTGTCCGTGCACGCACCGCTGTTCTGGCGGCCGTTCGGCTGGCACCGCGTCGAGATGAACGTCGCCGGGTACGGCACGGCCGGCCGCGAGCAGAACGCCCGCACCGTGCTGCTGCCGGTCGGCACGTTCGACGAGGTCCTCGCGGTGCTCGCCCTCGTGCTGCCGCACCCGGGCGTCGAGGACCCGGTGGCCGTCTTCCGCGCCGGAGTGCGCGGCGCCGGGACCGCGGAGGGCTTCGTCGCCTCGCCGTCCCGCTCGCGCTGGCTCGACCCGCTCGCCTTCCGACGCAACGGGTACCGGCACACCGAGACCGCCCTGCTCGTCCGCAGCGGCCGGCTCACCCACCGCCTCGGCGTCGTCCCGCACGAGCGCACGCAGTCCCTCGCGCTGCAGCAGGGGCCGCTGCAGCGTCGGCTCGGCCTGGCGCACGTGCTGCTGCACTCCACGTCCGGCCCGGTCAAGCCCGTGGTGCCGCACCTGGCCGTCGACACGGCCCGCCGCCTCTTCACCGACCAGGCCGAGCGTGCCGCCCGCGCCCGGCGGCTCGCCGGTCCGGAGCAGTGGATGCTGCGGACGCCGCCGACGTCGCGGGCTCGCGAGGGCGACGGCGTTCCCGGCGAGGCCGCCGCACCTGACGCGATCGCCGCGGCACCCGCTCAGGCCCCCGACGTCACGCCGTCTTCCCACCCCGGCGAGGACGGGCGATGAGGCCCGGGCGGCTCGGGGTCGGGGTGATCGGCGCCGGCCGGGTCGGGGCCGTCCTCGGTGCCGCCCTGCGGGCGGTGGGCCATTCCGTCGTCGGGGTGAGCGCCATCTCCGAGCAGAGCCGGGACCGAGCCGCGGCCCTGCTGCCCGGGGTGCCGCTGCTCGAACCCGCGGAGATCGTCGAACGGTGCGAACTCGTCCTGCTGGCCGTGCCCGACGACGACCTCGTGCCGCTCGTGCAGGGGCTGGCGGATCTCGACCACTGGCAGACGGGTCAGATCGTGCTGCACACGAGCGGTCGCCACGGCATCGCGGCACTCGCACCGGCCGCCGCCCGCGGCGCCGTCTGCCTCGCCGTGCACCCGGTGCTGGCGTTCACCGGGATGAGCCTGGACCTGACGCGACTGACCGGGGCGATGGTGGCCGTGACCGCGCCGGCCGCGTTCCTGCCGATCGCGCACGCGCTCGTCGTCGAGATGGGTGCCGAGCCCGTCGTGCTGACCGAGGACGAGTTCCCCGTGGTCGGCGAGATCCTCGCCCGGGTGCGGGAGGACACCGACCGCACCACGCGCCGGGCCCTGCGCCGGCTGGCCGATCAGCACGTCGAGGATCCGGCGCGTTTCGCCGGTCCCCTGGTGCGAGCCGTGCTGGAGAACGCGCTCGCGGCCGGACCGGAACGGCCGCCCACGGATCTCACCGACCAGGAATCCGATCCGGACTGAATTCCCGTCGGGTCGTCCCGTACCACCGGTCGGCATTCACCACCGCACGCCGACATCGCGTCCTGACCGCCCGAGAATGATCAGTCCGCTTATTCTTCCCTCGCGCGGAAATGGTGGCGGTCGACACCGTTCAGGAATCCGGAAGAGGGACGGCGGCGGTCCCGGAATTTCACCACGGGAATGCGATCCGGAGATCCATCGATTTCCGCTGAGTCGGCTGTCCACGCCAGCCGATCACCGAGCAGCGCCGTGCCCCGAGCAACGGATTCTCCGACGCTGCGGCGAGGGGACGCTCGATTTCCCTGCCGCCCGCATTTCACAGCACGGTGAATCCGGCGGGAAGACCGGCCCGGCCGGTCAGCGCCAGCAACAGGGATTCCGCGGACCCGGTGCGGATCCCGACCGCCACGGCCAGTTCCGCCGCGTCGGCGATCAGGTGCGGGTCGAGGCCGGAGGGGATTCCGCAGGCCCGGGCGATGTCGAGGCTGTGCACGGTGAGCTCGAAGCACCGGGTCGGCAGGTAGTCGCTGAGCAGCATGCCCCCGCCGGCGGTAGGGATCACCGGGTCCGCGTCGTCGGCCGTGGCGGCGTCGACGGCGGCCCTCGCCTCGGCGGCCAGCCGCGCCACCGCCGTCGCCGGATCCGCCCCGAGCGCCGCCCCCGCCTGCACGCCGCGGGCCGCGACCTCGTCGTCGTGACCGTGGGCGGCCAGGAAGTAGGCCGCGGTGTCGGGGACCTCGCGGACCGGGGCGGGCCGCTGCAGATAGTCGATCACCGTGGTCAGCGCCCGTGCCGCGTGGCCCGTCAGGGAGCGCACGGACCACGCGCCGAGCCCGGGCCGATCCCAGTCGTCCGGGCCGATCCGGGCGACGACGTCGGTGAACGCGATGGCTGCTGCGCCGAAGCGGACCATGGCCTGCATGCGGGGAATCGTAGGCCACCGCCGCGGGCCGATACCCTTGGATACCGTGACCACACCGACTCCCGCGTCCAGCCCGCAGTCCCCGGAGCCGGCCGACGGCTCCGCCGAGGCGCAGCTGCGCCAGCAGACCTCCGAGCAGATCGAGGTGCGCACCGCCAAGCGCCGCCGTCTGCTCGACGCCGGTGTCGAGGCGTACCCGGTGGGCGTCGAGCGCACCCACACCCTGGCCGAGGTGCGCGGGAAGTACGAGCACCTCGCCGCCGACGAGGCGTCCGGCGAGCACGTGGGCGTCGCCGGCCGTGTCGTGTTCCTGCGCAACACCGGCAAGCTGTGCTTCGCGACGCTGCAGGCCGGTGACGGCACCCGGCTGCAGGCGATGATCAGCCTGGCCGGCGTGGGCGAGGAATCCCTGGGGGAGTGGAAGGCTGTCGTCGACCTCGGCGATCACGTCTTCGTGCACGGCGAGGTGATCAGCTCCCGCCGTGGTGAGCTCTCCGTGATGGCCGACCGGTGGCAGATGGCGTCCAAGGCGCTGCGGCCCCTCCCGACCCTGCACCACGACCTGAACGAGGAGACCCGCGTCCGGCAGCGGTACGTCGACCTCATCGTGCGCGACGAGGCCCGCCAGACGGTCCTGGACCGCGCCACCATCACCCGCACCGTGCGGCAGACCCTGGACGCCCACGGCTACATCGAGGTCGAGACCCCGATCCTGCAGCTGGTGCACGGCGGCGCGACCGCGCGGCCCTTCAACACCCACATGAACGCCTTCGACCAGGGCATGTCGCTGCGCATCGCCACCGAGCTCTACCTCAAGCGCGCCGTCGTCGGTGGCCTGGACCGGGTGTACGAGATCGGCCGGGTGTTCCGCAACGAGGGCGTCGACTCCACCCACAGCCCCGAGTTCACGATGCTCGAGTGCTACGAGGCGTACGCGGACCAGTTCGTGATGGCGGACCGGATGCGGGAGATGATCCTGGCCTGCGCCCACGCCCTGGGCCGCACCCGGATCGAGACGGCCGCCGGCACCGTCGACCTCGAGGGCGAGTGGCGCTGGCTCTCCGTCTACCCGGCCGTCTCCGAGGCCGTCGGCGAGGAGGTCACCCCGCAGACCGTAATCGAGGACCTGCGCCGGATCGCCGCCGCGCACGACGTCGAACTGCCGGCCGACGCGATCGACCAGAAGATCGTCATGAAGCTGTTCGAGGACCTCGTCGAACACACCCTCCTGCAGCCGACCTTCGTGTGCGACTACCCGCCCATCGCCCAGCCGCTCGCCCGCCCGCACCGCAGCATCCCCGGCGTGATCGAGGCCTGGGACCTCATCATCGCCGGGACCGAGACGGGCACGGCGTTCTCCGAGCTGATCGACCCGGTCATCCAGCGGGAGCGGCTGACGGCGCAGTCCCGCCAGGCCGCGGCGGGCGACGAGGAGGCGATGCAGCTGGACGAGGACTTCCTGCGCGCCCTCGAGTACGCGGCGCCCCCGATGGGCGGCATCGGCCTCGGCATGGACCGGCTCGTGATGCTGTTCACCGGCGTCGGGATCCGCGAGAGCATTCTCTTCCCCCTGATGAAGCCGGAATGAGCCGGCCCGTCATGGTCGCGGTGAGAGCTGTGAGCATTCGCCCAGCCTGCCGGTCTACCCTGAGATCGTGAACGATTTCCTGGCAGCGGTTGCGGTGCTGCTTCCCTCCCTCGGCGTCGGCGTGCTCTTCTTCATCGCCATGCGTGCGTTGTTGAATGCGGATCGCACCGAACGGCGCGCATTCGCCGAGGCGGAGGAGAAATACCGGAAGAGTCATTCGACCGACGCGTGATGTCTTTGACTCCGCGCACGAGGATATTCATACTTGAGAGGAATTCCAGGGACCCCGGGAATTCTCGCAAGCACATTTCCTCAGAGGAGTTGACTTGGCTCAGAAGGTGAAGATCATCCTGGTGGATGATCTGGACGGCGGCACTGCCGATGAAACCGTCCGGTTCGGGCTCGACGGCGCGAACTACGAAATGGACCTCTCCACCGACAATGCGGATCAGCTCCGGGACGCCCTGAAGCCGTTCGTGTCGAAGGCGCGGCGGTCGGGCAGCCGTTCCTCCTCGACCCGCAGCAGCAGCAAGTCGGCCTCCGGTTCCGGCCGGAACCAGGACACCGCGCGGATCCGCGAATGGGCGCGGGAGAACGGCTACACGGTCAGCGACCGCGGCCGCGTGCACTCCGACATCCAGGACGCGTACCGCAAGGCACACGACCAGTGATCCGGTGTCACCCGTGCCCACGGCGTGACACCTCCAGAACACCCTCCACCGGACCGTAAACCGGTGGACTCCGAATGCGGATCGGCCCCGGCCGGTCCGCATTCGTCGTCCCGTCCGCCGGTGCGGCGATCCGGCGGCCCCGCGGGCGACGAACAGCGGGTGAGACACCCATCTCGCCTGTGGCGAACAACTGGCCACGGGGCACGACCGCGCACGTAGCATCATCAGTACGCATCAGCTAGGGAGTGTGCCCAATGTTCGAACGTTTCACCGACAGAGCCCGCAGGGTCGTCGTGCTCGCCCAGGAAGAGGCGCGCATGCTCAACCACAACTACATCGGTACCGAGCACATCCTCCTGGGCCTCATCCACGAAGGCGAAGGGGTCGCCGCCAAGGCGCTCGAGTCGCTGAACATCTCGCTCGGCGCGGTCCGGGAGCAGGTGCAGGAGATCATCGGCCAAGGCCAGCAGGCGCCGTCGGGTCACATCCCGTTCACCCCGCGCGCCAAGAAGGTCCTCGAGCTCTCCCTGCGCGAGGCCCTGCAGCTCGGCCACAGCTACATCGGCACCGAGCACATCCTGCTCGGCCTGATCCGCGAGGGTGAGGGTGTCGCCGCCCAGGTGCTGGTCAAGCTCGGCGCCGACCTCTCCCGCGTCCGCAACCAGGTGATCCAGCTCCTCTCGGGTTACCAGGGCGGCAAGGAGAACGCCTCCGCCGGCGTCGGCGCCGGCCAGAACGAGGGTCAGCCCGCCGGTTCGGTGGTGCTCGACCAGTTCGGCCGCAACCTGACGCAGGCCGCTCGCGAGAGCAAGCTCGACCCCGTGATCGGGCGCGAGCAGGAGATGGAACGCGTCATGCAGGTCCTCTCCCGCCGCACCAAGAACAACCCGGTCCTCATCGGCGAGCCCGGTGTCGGCAAGACCGCCGTCGTCGAGGGCCTCGCCCAGGCGATCGTCCGCGGTGACGTGCCGGAGACCATCAAGGACAAGCAGCTCTACACGCTCGACCTCGGTTCCCTGGTCGCCGGTTCGCGGTACCGCGGTGACTTCGAGGAGCGCCTGAAGAAGGTGCTCAAGGAGATCCGCACCCGCGGCGACATCATCCTGTTCATCGACGAGATCCACACCCTCGTCGGGGCCGGTGCCGCCGAGGGCGCGATCGACGCCGCGAGCATCCTCAAGCCGATGCTCGCCCGCGGCGAGCTGCAGACCATCGGCGCCACCACGCTGGACGAGTACCGCAAGCACATCGAGAAGGACGCCGCGCTCGAGCGCCGCTTCCAGCCGATCCAGGTCTCCGAGCCCTCCGTCGCCCACGCGATCGAGATCCTCAAGGGTCTGCGTGACCGGTACGAGGCGCACCACCGCGTGTCCATCACCGACGGCGCGCTGGCCTCGGCCGCGAGCCTGTCCGAGCGGTACATCTCCGACCGGTTCCTCCCGGACAAGGCGATCGACCTGATCGACGAGGCCGGGGCGCGCCTGCGCATCCGCCGGATGACGGCGCCGCCGGAGCTGAAGGAGATCGACGACCGGATCGCCGACCTGAAGAAGGAGAAGGAGTCCGCGATCGACGCGCAGGACTTCGAGGGCGCCGCGTCGCTGCGCGACAAGGAGCAGCGGCTCATCGCCGAGCGCTCCGAGAAGGAGCAGGCCTGGCGCAACGGTGGCATGGACGACGTCGCCGAGGTCGATGAGGAACTCATCGCCGAAGTGCTCGCCAACTCCACCGGCATCCCCGTGTTCAAGCTGACCGAGGAGGAGTCCTCGCGCCTGAAGAACATGGAGGGCGAGCTGCACAAGCGGGTCGTCGGCCAGAACGAGGCCATCAAGGCCATCAGTCAGTCCATCCGCCGCACGCGTGCGGGTCTGAAGGATCCGAAGCGCCCGGGCGGTTCGTTCATCTTCGCCGGTCCCACCGGCGTCGGGAAGACCGAGCTGGCCAAGGCCCTCGCCGAGTTCCTGTTCGGCGAGGAGGATGCCCTCATCCAGCTGGACATGAGCGAGTTCTCCGAGAAGCACACCGTCTCGCGGCTGTTCGGTTCGCCTCCGGGCTACGTCGGCTACGAGGAGGGCGGGCAGCTGACCGAGAAGGTCCGCCGCCGCCCGTTCTCGGTGGTCCTGTTCGACGAGGTGGAGAAGGCGCACGCCGACATCTTCAACTCGCTGCTGCAGATCCTCGAGGACGGCCGCCTGACCGACAGCCAGGGCCGCGTCGTCGACTTCAAGAACACGGTCATCATCATGACGACCAACCTGGGCACCCGGGACATCGCCAAGGGTGTGCTCACCGGCTTCCAGTCCGGCACCGACACGCAGACCTCGTACGAGCGGATGCGCGCCAAGGTGCAGGAGGAGCTGCGTCAGCACTTCCGGCCCGAGTTCCTCAACCGTGTCGACGACATCGTCGTGTTCCCGCAGCTGACGCAGGACGAGATCGTCGAGATCGTCGACATGTTCGTGGCCCGGCTGGAGACCCGGCTCAAGGACAAGGACATGGGCATCGAGCTGACCACGGAGGCCAAGCGCCTGCTGGCCACCCGCGGCTACGACCCCTCGATGGGTGCCCGTCCGCTGCGCCGCACCATCCAGCGGGAGATCGAGGACCAGCTGTCCGAGAAGATCCTGTTCGGGGAGCTCTCCGCCGGCCAGGTCGTCCTGGTCGACGTGGAGGGCGAGGGCGACCTGCAGAAGTTCACGTTCGAGGGCACCTCGAAGCCGTCGGTGCCGGACACGGTTCCCTCGGTCTGACCCGCCCACCCGGTTGTTCGACGGGCCCGGGACCACCGCCTCGTGCGGTCGGTCCCGGGCCCGTCGTCGTTCCCGGCCGGCCGCGAACGGGCCGTCGGTCCCGGGCCGGCCGGTGGTCTTCTCGTGGACGCAGGTGGGCACGGCGGAGCATCATCAGTAGGCTGAGGGTGACGCGGGGACGTCCCGCCACGAGGAAAGGACGTGTCGAATGCTCAAGAAAGCGATCTTCCTGGTCGGAGCGGGCGTGGGGTTCGTGCTCGGAACCCGTGCGGGCCGGGAGACCTACGACAAGCTGCGCGCCCAGGTGACGGGCTTCGTCAACGACCCGAAGGTGCAGGAGAAGGTCAACCAGGGCACCGAGTGGGCCAAGGAGAAGGCCCCCGTGGTGGCCGACAAGGTCCAGGAGGGTGCCGAGAAGGTCAAGGGCGCCGCGTCCGACGCCGCGAGCAGTGTCTCGGGCAAGGCCTCCGACGCCGCTGATTCCGTCTCCGCGAAGGCCTCCGACGCCGCCGGTACCGCCTCCGCCAAGGCGGACCAGGCGGTCGGCACGGTCAAGGACAAGGCCGCGCACGACGACGGCACCGACCCGGCGACCGGCGGCACCAGCAGCGACTACGAGCCGCACGTCGTCGATCAGGGCGACCAGCACTGACCCGAACCGACGCACCACGCACGGCGGATCCATCCGGCACGGATGGGTCCGCCGTCGTGCGTCCGGATGCGCTCTCCTCGTGTCCGGGAGACCTCATGACGCCCACCAGCAGTGATAGAGATGAGACATGACCGACGTGACCGCGACCACTCCCGCGACTCCCTCCGCCGACAACGCGTCCACCACCGCGTCGGCACCCACCACCGACTTCGGTGACCTCGACCGCTTCCTCCACCTGCCCCGCGTCTCCGGGCTGGCGCTCAGCCCGGACGGCAGCCGGCTCGTCACCGGCGTCGCCACCCTGAACGGCAAGGGCACCGGCTACAGCACGGCCCTGTGGGGTATCGACACCCGGGGCGAGGGCCCGGCTGTGCGGCTGACCCGCAGCGCGGCGGGCGAGGCCGGTGCCGCCTTCACCGCCGCCGGCGACCTGCTCTTCACCTCCGCCCGCCCGGATCCCGGTGCCGACGAGGGCGAGGAGCCCGTGACCGCGCTGTGGACGATTCCCGCCGCCGGGGGAGAGGCCCGCGTCCTGCACAGCCGTCCGGGCGGGCTCGGCCCGGTCCTGACCGCCGCGGACGCCGACGTCACGGTCGTGCGGGCGAGCGTCCTGCCCGGCGCCCACGACGAGGCCGAGGACGCGGACCTGCGCGCCGCCCGGAAGAAGGCCGCCGTCTCCGCGATCCTGCACGCCGGCTACCCGGTGCGGTTCTGGGACGCCGACCTCGGTCCCGACGAGCCGCGCCTGTTCGCCCTCGAGGAGGGCACCCCGGGCACGGCCACGGACGGCGCCCAGCCGACCCCGATGCCGGGCACGACGGACGCCACCGGGCCCACCGCGCTGCGGCCCATCACGGTCGGCATCGGCAACGGGCTGATGCACGCCGAGCAGGTCCTCAGCCCCGACGGGACCATCGTGCTCGCCGGGGAGACCCTCGCCGTCGCCCGCGCCGACCTGCGCAACGTCCTGATCCGCGTCGACGTCGCCACCGGCGAGCGGACCCGGCTCGTCGAGGACCCGGACTGGGACTACGCGGTCGGCCCGATCAGCCCGGACAGCTCGCGGGCCGTCGTCGTGCGCGAACGCCAGACGACGCCCGAGCGGGCCGCTCAGCTCCAGCTGATGCTGCTGGACCTGCGTACCGGGCAGACCTCCCCCCTCGCCCACGAGTGGGACCGGTGGGGCCACCCGTACGCGTGGCTGCCGGACGGCTCCGGCGTGGTCGTGACCGCGGACCAGGACGGCCGCGCCCCCGTGTTCGTCATCGACGTCGCCACCTCGGACGTGCGCCAGGTGACGACCGACGACGCCACCTACACCGACGTCGTCGTCGGCAGGGACGGCACCGCCTACGCCCTGCAGGCCAGTTACGCCCACCCGGCCGAGCCGGTGCAGATCGACCTGGAGACCGGCGCGGTCACCGCCCTTCGCGGCCCGGTCGCCCGGCCGGAGCTGCCCGGCCGGCTCGAGGAGGTCCGCACCGAGGCGTCCGACGGCACCCCGCTGCGCGCCTGGCTCGCGCTGCCGGACGGTGCCGGTCCCGATGCCCCGGCACCGCTGCTGCTGTGGATCCACGGCGGCCCGCTGGGGTCCTGGAACAGCTGGAGCTGGCGCTGGTGCCCGTGGCTGCTCGTCGCCCAGGGCTACGCCGTGCTGCTGCCGGACCCCGCCCTGTCCACCGGTTACGGCCAGGACTTCATCCAGCGCGGCTGGGGCGCGTGGGGGGACAAGCCGTACACCGACCTGATGGACGTCACGGATGCCGTCGTCGCCCGCGACGACATTGACGAGAGCCGCACCGCCGCGATGGGCGGCTCCTTCGGCGGCTACATGGCCAACTGGGTGGCCGGGCACACCGACCGGTTCGACGCGATCGTCACCCACGCCTCCCTGTGGGCGCTGGACAACTTCGCGCGCACCACGGACATGTCGCTGTACTGGGAGAAGGAGCTCTCCCCGGCGATGACCGACGCCAACTCCCCGCACCACGCGGTCGAGGACATCCGCACCCCGGTGCTGGTGATCCACGGCGACAAGGACTACCGGGTGCCCATCAACGAGGGACTGCGGCTCTGGTACGAGCTGCTCTCCCGCTCCGGTCTGCCGGCCGACGACGACGGGCAGAGCCCGCACCGGTTCCTGTACTTCCCGGACGAGAACCACTGGGTGCTCAAGCCGCAGAACGCGAAGGTCTGGTACGGCGTGGTCGAGGCGTTCCTGGCCGAGCACGTCCTGGGGACCGAGCAGGCGCTGCCGTCCGAGCTCGGCCTGACTCGCGCGGTAGCCGAGGAACCGACCCAGGAGCCGGCCGGGCAGCACGATGAGCGCTGAGCCCGGGTCCTCGCACCCCGGCTACACGCTGCGCCGCGCCCGGACGTCCGACGTCGCGCCGATCCGGGCGCTGGTCGCTCCGCTGGCCGACGAGCGCGTGCTGATCTCCAAGGAGGCGGTCGCGTACTACGAGGACATCCAGGAGTTCCTCGTCGCGGAGAGCGACGACGGAACGGTGATCGGCTGCGGTGCCCTCCACGTGATGTGGGAGGACCTCGGCGAGGTGCGCACGCTGGCCGCGTCGACGGACTGGCGCGGCCGCGGGGTGGGGCGCGCACTGCTGGAGGCGCTGCTGGAGCGCGGACGGGACCTGGGCGTCGCGCGCGTGTTCTGCCTGACGTTCGAGGTCGACTTCTTCGTCCGGCACGGCTTCGCGGTGATGGCCAACCAGGACAGCATCGATCCGGTGGTCTACTCGGAGCTGCTCCGCTCGCACGACGAGGGCGTCGCCGAGTTCCTCGACCTCGCCCGGGTCAAGCCGAACACCCTCGGCAACACCCGGATGATCCGCCGGCTCGACTGACCCGTCCCCGCCTCGCCCGGCGCTGGCCTGGACGCGACGTCGGCGGTTTCTGGGGGTCCCCTGGCAAGGAGCTGGGGCCACTGGACACTCCGACGAGGGTCTGCCTACTGTGGGGACCGTACGGAGGTCTTCCTCTGTCGTCCGCCGCTTCTGCGGCAGAAGGCTCCATCCCCGACCCGAGAGGGAAAGATCATGGGATTCGACGACGCGATCAACAAGGGCAAGGACGCTCTGGGCAACGACCAGGTCGGTGACAAGATCGACGACCTGCAGGAGCAGCACGGCGACAAGCTCGGCGACCACGGCGACCAGGTCAACCAGGGCATCGACGCGGCGCAGGAGAAGTTCGGCGGCGGCGGAGACGCGGGCGAGGGTCAGTAACCCGAACCCGCCGGGCGGCTTCACCGCCGCCCCCACACACGTCCGGCGCCATCAGGGCGCTGTACCCAACGAAAGGAGTGTCCATGGGACTCGGAGACAAGATCAGCAATGCTGCCCAGGACGTCAGCGGCAAGGTCAAGGAAGCCGCGGGCAAGGGCACCGACAACGAGAGCCTCGAGGCGGAGGGCCGGACCGATCAGGCCGGTGCCGACGTCAAGAAGGCCGGCGAGAACGTGAAGGATGCGTTCAAGCACTAGTCATCCGACGGCCGTCCACACAGCGGGCGGCGACCGGAGAAGGGGCGGGGACCTGCGGGTTCCCGCCCCTTTCCCCTGTCCGGGGGCGGCGGTACTGTCGTCTCACCGCGACGACGTGCGACGACGCGGACGGACCTGACCAGGAGATTCGATGAAGAAGCTCATGAACGACCCGAAGAACGTCGTCACGGAATCGGTCGAGGGTTTCGGCCGCGCCCACGCCGACCTCGTGACCGTCAACCCCGACCCCCTGTACGTGGTGCGCAAGGACGCGCCCCGCAGCGGCAAGGTGGGGCTGGTCTCCGGGGGAGGCAGCGGACACGAGCCGCTGCACGCCGGGTTCGTGGGGCGGGGGATGCTCGACGCGGCCGTGCCCGGCCCGGTCTTCACGTCGCCCACCCCCGACGCCATCATCCCCGCGACCGCCGCCGTCGACGGCGGGGCCGGCGTCGTGCACATCGTGAAGAACTACACCGGCGACGTGCTCAACTTCGAGGCGGCCGCCGAGATGGCGGAGGCCGAGGGCAGCACCGTCCGGCAGGTCCTCGTCAACGACGACGTGGCCGTCGAGGACTCGCTCTACACCGCGGGCCGCCGCGGTGTCGCCGGCACGGTGCTGGTGGAGAAGATCGCCGGTGCCTCCGCCGAGCGCGGCGACGACCTGGACGCCGTCGTCGCCGTCGCCGAACGCGTGGTCGCCAACGTCCGGTCCATGGGCGTCGCGCTGACGCCCTGCATCGTCCCGCATGCCGGGGACCCGAGCTTCGACCTGCGCGAGGACGAGATCGAGATCGGCATCGGCATCCACGGCGAACCGGGACGCCGGCGCGGCAAGCTCGAACCCGCGGACGCCATCACCGAGCACCTGCTGCAGCCGGTGATCGACGACCTCGGCCTCGCCTCGGGGGAGCAGGTGCTCCTGTTCGTCAACGGGATGGGCGGCACCCCGCTGTCCGAGCTGTACATCGTCTACCGCGCGGCCGCCGCGCTGCTGGACCGCACCGGGGTGAGCATCGAGCGGTCGCTGGTCGGCAACTACACCACGTCGCTCGAGATGCAGGGCGCGTCCGTGACCGTCCTGCGCCTCGACGGCGAGATGCTGACCCTGTGGGACGAGCCGGTGAACACCGCCGCCCTGCGGTGGGGGGTGTGAGCGTGGCGGGCGATGCCCTGGACACCGCGTGGGCGGTGCGGTGGATCCGCGCGGCCGCGGACACCGTGGCGGAGCACCGCGCCGAGTTGGTGAACCTGGACCGCGCCATCGGCGACGGGGACCACGGCGAGAACCTGGACCGGGGCTTCACCGCCGCGCGGGAGAAGCTCGACGACGAGTACGCGGCACCGGGGGCGGTGTTGAAGATGGTCGCGATGACCCTGATGTCCAAGGTGGGCGGGGCGGCGGGGCCGCTGTACGGCACCGCGTTCCTGCGGGCCGCCACCAGCCTCGGCGACGGTGACGCATCCGCCGAGGACGTCGCCGCGGCCCTGGCTGCCGCGCGCGACGGCGTGGTCAGCCGTGGCAAGGCCGAGGTGGGCGACGCGACCATGGTGGACGCATGGACCCCCGCGGTGGACGCGGCCGCCCAGGCGGCGGCCGGCGGAGCCACGCCCGCCGAGGTGCTCGCCGCAGCAGCCGACGCCGCGCAGACCGGGGCCGAGTCCACGGACGCACTGCAGGCGCGGAAGGGCCGGGCCAGTTACCTCGGCGAACGCAGTGTGGGCCACCGCGACCCGGGCGCCGTCTCGACCGTGCTGCTGCTGCGCGCCGCCGTGGACGCCGCCACGACCGCAGACGGATCCGACGAGGGGCCCGACGCGTGAGCGTCGGGCTCGTCATCGTCTCCCACAGCCCGAAGATCGCCGAGGGGGTGCGCGATCTCGCCGCCCAGATGGCGGCCGACGTGCGCATCGTCCCGGCCGGTGGCACCGACGAGGGCGGCATCGGCACCAGCCTGGAGGTGGTGATGGCGGCCGTCGAGTCGGCGCAGAGCGGTGACGGCGTCGTCGTCCTCACCGACCTGGGGTCCGCGGTGATGACCGCCGAGTCGGTGCTCGAGTTCCTCGACGACGACGCCCGCGCCCTCGTGCGGGTTCCCGACGCGCCCCTGGTCGAGGGCGCCGTGGCGGCGGCGGTCGCCGCCCAGGGAGGCGCCGACCTGGACCGGGTCGCCGCCGACGCGGCAGCCGCCGGTGGTGTGGGCACCTCCGGTGATCCCGGGGATGGGCCGGATCGGCCGGCGACGGCATCCGCGTCCGACGCGACGGCATCGGTGTCCGGCCCGACGGGTGCCGCGGCACAGCCGACCGCGGAGGGCACCTTCACGCTGACCAACAAGGTCGGTCTGCACGCACGGCCCGCGGCCATGCTCGCGCAGGCGCTCGGCGGCCTGGACGCGGACACCCGTGTCAACGGGGTGGACGGCGCGTCGGTGATGATGCTGATGACTCTGGCCGCCGGTCAGGGAGCGACCCTGACGGTCGAGTCCACCGGTCCGGAGGCGGAGCGGGCGATCGAGACCGTCGCCGACCTCGTCGGCCGCGGCTTCGACGAGGACTGACCGACTCCTCCTTCCGCCAGCTCGTCAATAGATGTTCCATCCGGTGCCTCCGAGCACCCCGATGGGACATCTATTGACGAGCTGGCGCTCCGTGGTGCTCGGGCCGGTGGGGACTCGATCCGGGTCGGGTCAGTCGGGGAGGCGGACGGTGGGGCCGTCGCCGTCCAGCTTCACCAGCCCGTCTGCCGCGAGTCCGTCCAGCGCGGCGCGGACGCGGGCCTCGTCGTGGCCCAGCGCGGCCAGCGTGCGCAGCGGACCACGAGTGCCGCTGTCGGTATCCGTCACGTCCAGCAGGACGGCCGTCCCGGTCGCCGTGCGCACCAGCGCCCCGACGTCGACCGGTCCGGTGGCCTCGCGCACGACGGCGAGGATCGCCCCGCGCAGCTGCCGGGTGGTGCCTGCCCACGCCTGACCGGTCGGCTGGTGCTCCGGATCCGGGCGGCCGGCAGCGAGCCAGGCGCATCGGTTCGCGAGGGGACACTCGGTGCACCGCGGGGAGCGAGCCGTGCACACGAGGGCGCCGAGCTCCATCACCGCGACGTTCCAGGTGGCCGCCTCCGCGTCGTCCGTGGGCAGCAGCTCGCGGGCGAGCCGGGTCTCGGCGACGGTCAGCGACGGTCGCGGCAGCGCCGTGCCGTGCAGCACCCGGGTGAACACGCGACGGATGTTGGTGTCCAGGACCACCGTGCGCCGGCCGTGCGCGAAGGCGGCGATCGCGGCGGCGGTGTAGGCACCCACGCCGGGCAGGGCCAGCAGGGCGTCCTCGTCGTCGGGCACGTGACCACCGTGCCGCTCGGTGACGGCGACGGCCGCCGCGTGCAGCCGCAGGGCGCGACGCGGGTAGCCGAGCCGCCCCCAGGCGCGCACGGCCTCGCCGCTCGGTTCGGCCGCCAGGTCGGCCGGTGTCGGCCAGCGGCGCAGCCACTGCTCCCACACGGGCAGCACCCGGACGACCGGCGTCTGCTGCAGCATGAACTCGCTGACCATGACGGCCCACGCCGTCCGGTCCGCCGACCGCCAGGGCAGCACGCGGGCGTGCCGGCGGTACCAGCCGATGACCGTCTCGTGCAGGACGGCGACGTCGTCCGGCACGGGTGCGAGGGTGCCTCCGGAGGTCGCGGGAACGGTGGCGGCCGTGCTCCCGGATCCCGTCTGCGTCATGCTCTCGATGCTAGATCAGCCCGGCTCCGGCCGCGGCGGCGCGTCATCGGCGGGCGTCGCCACCCCGGCCACTACGCTGGTGAGCATGCCATCGAACGGAAGCAGCCGCGGGACCAGTGCGGCCACCTTCCGCCGCCGTCGTATGGTCGCTGCGCTCGTCGTGCTCGTCCTCGTCGTCGCCCTGCTGGGCGGGATCATCGCCCTTGTCACGTCCGTCAGCGGCGGACCGACCGACCACGCGCAGGCTGCCGGGTCCACCGCCGGCGGTTCCGCCGTCCCGAGCGCGACGGCGAGCCGGACGACGGCCTCGCCGAAGCCCTCGACCGCGTCGCCGACGCCCACCGCCACGTGCGATCCCGCGAAGGTGACCGTGGAGGCCGCGACGGACAAGGCGGTCTACGCGCCGGGTGAGAAGCCGCTGCTCACGCTGCGGGTGATCAACGGCAACCCGGTGCCGTGCGAGGTCAACGTGGGCACGAACCAGATGGAGTTCGTCATCACGAGCGGCAACGACCGGGTGTTCTCCTCCAAGGACTGCCAGGTGGACCCGTCGGACAACAAGAAGCGTCTGGCCGCGGGAGCCACCGACTCGGCGAACTTCCCGTGGAACCGGAACCGCTCGGTCGCCGGCTGCGGGACCGTCAAGACCGAACCGCGCCCGGGGTACTACCGGCTGGAGGCCAAGCTCGGCGACCGAGCCAGCGGGCAGACGATCTTCCAGCTGCAGTGACGCCCGCCTGAGCGGACCGTCGCGCGAGCGCCACCGTCCGAGGTGGATGCCTGACGTGGTGCCGGCGCCGCGCTGACGCGGCGTCGGTCAGCCGAAGCGGTCCAGCAGGCTGGTCTCGGCGATCCGGGACAGGGTCTCGCGGACCAACCGTGCCCGCTGCTCGCCGACCCCGTCGACGGTCATCAGATCCTCGACGTTCGCGGCCATCAGCGTCTGCAGGTCCCCGAACCGGCCGATCAGGCGTTCGATCACCGGACGCGGCAGGGCCTGTATGCCGGCCAGCAGCCGGTAGCCGCTGGGCTGGACCGGGACGTCCAGGTTCTCCCCGGCGCCGATCAGTCCCACCGCCTGCGCGATGACGGCCAGGTCGATCATCTCGGTCGAGGTGAGCGAGCGCAGCGTGGTGACGGCGGCGTCCACCTGGTCGGGGGTCAGGTCGGTGCCGAGATAGTCGCCGAGCAGCATGTGGCTGTCCGGGCCGAGGCCGGTGACCAGTTCCTCCAGCTGCAGGTCGACGAGCCGGCCGTCGGTGCCCAGTTCGGCGACGTACTGGCGGATCTCGTCGGAGATGCGGCGCACCATCTCCTGTCGCTGCAGGGTGACGGCCACCTCGCGGACGCTTGCGACGGCCTCGATCTCCGAGGCGGAGAGGGCAGTGGTCACCTGGTCGAGCCGGTTGCGGTACCGCTCGAGGGTCTGCAGTGCCTGGTTGGCCCGGGCCAGGATCGACGCGGAGCCCTCGAGCACGTGCTTGATGTCGCCCATGTACAGGCCGATGATGCCCATCGACTGGCTGACGGAGACGACGGGGAATCCGGTCTGCCGGGCCATCCGTTCGGCGGTGCGGTGCCGGGTGCCGGTCTCGGAGGTCTCGATCGCCGGGTCCGGCATCAGGTGGACGCCGGCGCGGATGATGCGGGTCAGATCCCGGTCGACGACGATCGCGCCGTCCATCTTGGCCAGCTCCCGCAGTCGGGTGGCGGAGAACTCGATGCCGATGTCGAAGCCGCCGGTGCACAGGCGCTCGATCGTCCGGTCCCAGCCGAGGACGATCAGCGCCCCGGTGCGACCGTGGAGGATGCGTTCGATGCCGTCCCGCAGTGCGGTGCCGGGAGCGAGCCGGGCCAGCGTCTCACGCGGCATGCTGCTCATGGTCGGTCTCGCTCCTGCTGGTGGGCCGGTCGGCCCGGCGTTCTCCGGTCGAGCCTAGTGCAGCTCGGCGGGCTCGGTCGTCCGCCCCTCCGCGGTGCCCGGATAGAGGACGGCCAGGGCCTCGTTGAGGGAGGAGACCTCCCGAACGGTCACGCCCGGGGGTGCGGCGATGGGGCCGTTCGGGGCGGCGGGCACGATGGCGTGCGTGTACCCGAGGCGGGCGGCTTCCTGGATGCGGCGCACGATCTCCGGCACGGGGCGCACCTCGCCGGCGAGCCCGACCTCGCCGAATGCGATCATGTTGCGGCGCACCGCCTCCCCGCGTTTGGCCGAGGCGAGCGCGAGGGCGACGGCGAGGTCGGCGGCCGGTTCGGTGAGCCGCACCCCGCCCACCGTGGCCACGTAGCTCTCGTCGCCGCCGACGGCGTATCCGGCGCGCTGCTGCAGCACGGCCAGCAGCATGGACACGCGCGAGGCGTCCAGCCCGCTGGTGGCCCGGCGGGTGCCGCCGGGGGTGGACGGTGCCAGCAGCGCCTGCACCTCGGCGACCAGAGGACGGCGCCCCTCGAGGGTCACGGTCACGCAGGTGCCGGGCACGGGCTCCCGGGTGCGGGAGATGAACAGGCCGCTCGGGTCGGCGAGGCCTTCGATGCCGTCCTCGGTCAGGTCGAAGCAGCCGACCTCGTCGGTGGGCCCGAACCGGTTCTTCGTCGCCCGCAGCAGCCGCAGCCGGGAGTGACGCTCACCGTCGAACTGGCACACCACGTCGACGAGGTGCTCGAGCAGCCGCGGCCCCGCGATCGACCCGTCCTTGGTCACGTGACCCACGAGCAGCGTCGTCATGTTCCGCTTCTTCGCTGCCGCGATCAGGGAGGCGGCGACCTCCCGGACCTGGGTCACGCCGCCGGCGACGCCGTCGACCTCGGCGCTGGAGAGCGTCTGCACGGAGTCGATCACGAGCAGCCGGGGGTCCAGCGCCTCGACGTGCGCCAGCGCGGTGCCGAGGTCCGTCTCCGCGGTCAGATACAGGCGGTCCGCGACCGCGTCGATCCGTTCCGCCCGCAGCTTCACCTGCGCCGCGGACTCCTCCCCGGTCACGTAGAGCACGTCGCTGCCGCGCCCGGCCAGCTTGGCCGAGACGTCCAGCAGCAGGGTGGACTTGCCGACGCCGGGCTCCCCGGCCATCAGCACCACGGCACCGGCGACCAGGCCGCCGCCGAGCACCCGGTCCAGCTCGTCGACACCGGTCCGCAGGTAGGCGGCCGCGGTCGCGTCGACCTCGGTGATCGGCCGGGCGGGGGACGCGACGCGGGACGCCGCCGTCGTGCGCCCGACGGTCGGCCCGCCGACCTCCTCGATGCTGCCCCACGCCTGGCACTGGGTGCACCGGCCCATCCACTTCGCGGTGGTCCAGCCGCACTCGGCGCACCGGTAGTTGGCTGTGCGGGGGGCGCCGGACTTCCGGCTCGTGGTGGTGCGCGTGCTCATGTCTCCACCCTAGGCAGGAGCACCGACAGAACCCGCGCACGGCAGGTCCCGGGGCGAGCTGCGGGAAGGAACGGCTCAGTCGAGGTCGGGCAGGAAGTCCCGGGCGTCCTCGTGGGAGAGGCCCGTCGACTCGAGCAGGTCCACGATCAGCGGCCGCAGCAGGACGACGAGCGTCTCGCCCTCGAGGTGCTGGATGTGCAGCAGCCGGGGGTGCATGCGGGTGGCGACGTCGCCGAGCTCGTACCGGGCCCGCCGGATCAGCCGGTCCCGCCCGTCCGACCGCCGTTCGCCGACCGCGGCGGCGAGGGAGTCCACCGCGTCGCCCAGGTCGCGCAGGACGGCGACGATGCTCTCGGCGCCGGACTCGCTCAGCGCCGCATTGTTGAGGACGGACGCCAGGCGGCGGACGAAGACCCGGCTGTTGCGCAGGGCGAGGTCCACCGCGGAGAGCGCGTCGCCGAGGCCGGCCAACTCGTCCCGGTGCCGCCGGTACGCGGGGGCGAGCGAGGCGATCTCGGTGGACCCGCTCAGCGTCACCCGCATCGCGTCGATCGTGGACTGGGTCCCGCGGGCGCGCACCAGGGCGTGCCAGGCGCCCGTGGCGTCCGTGTCCTCGACGGCGGACGCGGACTCGCGCAGGATCTGCGCCTGCTCGCGCAGCAGCGCGCTCAGCTCGGCGCGCGGCTCGGTGCGGGGGTCGCGGGGGACGACCATGGTGATCAGCAGGGCGATGACGCCGCCGACGACTGCGTCGATGCTGCGGGTGAACGGGCCGGACTGCGGCACCGGCAGCAGCACCACGAGCAGGGACTGCAGCCCGAGCTGGGTGGTGAAGACGACGCCCCGGTCGAGGAAGCGGGCCAGCATGATCGAGACGAAGAGGATGATCGCGGCCTGCCACAATCCGTGCCCGAGGACGAGGATCAGCAGCTCGCCGACCAGGATGCCCAGGGTGCAGCCGACGCCGACCTCGAGCACGCGCCGCACCCGCGGCTCCCGGGAGAAGCCGAGGGAGACCAGCCCGGCGGTGGCGGCGAAGATCGGGCCCTGGTGGCCCAGCACCAGCTCGGCGAAGGCGTACCCGCCGACACCGCAGATGGTCATCTGCACGGCGGGGACCACGGACTTGCGGGTCCGCGCCAGCCCGACGCGCGAGCGCACACGGAGGAAGCGGCTGCTCCGCCTCCACACCTCGCTCACGTGCACGCTCGCCAGTCTAGAGTGGGATCCGGCCGTCCGACGCGGACCCGCGGGCGCGGACGGAGAGACGGAGATCACCTGCTCCGGAGCGAACCGCTGGTCGCCGTTAACCTCCCGTTAAGGTGACCGGCCCGGTCCCTTCACCTGTCCTGCCTACCGTCACTCATGTTGTGCTTCGTGACCGTCGCCCCGGATTGGGCCGGGGGCGGATCGATCCTAGGAAAAGGACTACATCGTGAAGTTTGTTCGCGTCAGTCAGGCTGCGGCCGTTCTCGCAGTCGGCGCCCTCGCTCTCACCGCGTGCGGCTCGGACAACGCCACCGGCCAGGCCGGCGGGTCCTCCGCCGCTGCCTCCGGGTCGAGCTCCGCGGGCGCCTCGGTGTCCGGCACCCTGACCGGCTCCGGCTCCTCCGCGCAGAACGCGGCCATGGACGCGTGGAAGGCCGGCTTCTCCAGCGCCAACTCCGGCGCGACCGTGCAGTACTCCCCGGACGGCTCCGGCGCGGGTCGCAAGGCGTTCATCGCCGGCGCCGTGCAGTTCGCCGGCACCGACGCCGCGATGAAGACCGACGAGCTCGAGTCGGCGAAGAAGCAGTGCACCACCGGTGCTCTCGACATCCCGGCCTACATCTCCCCGATCGCGGTCGCCTTCAACGTCCCGGGCGTGCAGGACCTGAACCTGGCTCCCGACACCATCGCCAAGATCTTCCGCGGCCAGATCAAGAACTGGAACGACGCGGCCATCAAGGCGGACAACCCGAACGCGCAGCTGCCGGACCTGGCCATCACCGCCGTGCACCGCTCCGACGACTCGGGCACCACCAAGAACTTCACCGACTACCTGAACAAGGCGTCGGAGAAGGTCTGGACCGACAAGTCCGACGGTGTGTGGCCGTCCTCGCTCGGCGGCGAGAACGCCAAGGGCACCCAGGGCGTCGTCAAGACCGTGACGGACACCAAGGGCGCCATCACCTACGCTGACGAGTCCGCGATCGCCGGCACGCTGGGCAAGGCGAAGGTCAAGGTCGGCGACGCCTGGGTCGGCATCTCCCCCGAGGCCGCGGCCAAGGCCGTCGAGCTCTCCTCGGTCGAGGACGGCCGCGCCGAGCACGACATCGCGCTGAAGCTGGACCGCGTCCCCAAGGACTCCTCCGCCTACCCGGTGGTCCTGGTCTCCTACCACGTCGTGTGCAGCACCTACAAGGACCAGAAGACGGTTGACCTGGTCAAGGCGTTCGAGAACTATGTGGTCAGCGAGCAGGGCCAGAAGGATGCCGCCGACTCGGCCGGCAACGCCCCGCTGTCCTCCAAGCTGAGCGAGCAGGCCAAGGCCGCGGTCGCCTCCATCAAGGTCGCTTCCTGATCGGTCTCCACTTCTTCAGGTGCCCTGCCCGGAACCTCGGGCAGGGCACCTGTGTGGTTGACCGGCAACCGATGCGACCGACGTCGTGAAAGGCGAATGACGAGTGTCACTGACGAGGAATCAGCTGGTGGGGGCCAGCTCCGCTCCCGAACGGGACGGCTCCGGCCGGGCCGGGGACAAGGTCTTCTCGGGCGCCGCGCTCGCGGCGGGGATCCTCATCCTCGTCGTGCTGTTCGCCGTCGCCCTCTTCCTGCTCGTCCAGGCGCTGCCGACCTTCGGCGCGAACCCGGCCGACATCAGTGGGGGCGCGGGCTTCGGCACGTACATCTTCCCGCTGGTGATCGGCACCCTGATCGCCTCGGCCATCGCCCTGGTGATCGCCACCCCGATCGGGATCGGCGTGGCCCTGTTCATCTCGCACTACGCCGCCCGGCGGATCGCCAACGGCCTGGGCTACCTGATCGACCTGCTGGCGGCGATCCCCTCCGTGGTCTACGGCGCGTGGGGCATCGCCTTCCTGGCGCCCGCGCTGGTGCCGGTCTACGACTGGCTGGCCACCTACGCCGGCTGGATCCCGCTCTTCGCCGGTCCCGCCTCGGGCACGGGCAAGACCATGCTGACCGCGGGCATCGTGCTCGCCGTCATGATCCTGCCGATCATCACCTCGCTGTCGCGGGAGATCTTCCTGCAGACCCCCAAGCTGCACGAGGAGGCCGCGCTCGCGCTCGGCGCCACGCGCTGGGAGATGATCCGCATGTCGGTGCTGCCGTTCGCACGCGCCGGCATCATCAGCTCGATCATGCTCGCCCTCGGCCGGGCGCTGGGCGAGACCATGGCCGTCGCCATGGTCCTCTCCTCCGGCGGCCTGAAGGCCAGCCTGGTCCAGTCCGGCAACCAGACCATCGCCGCCGAGATCGCCCTGAACTTCCCCGAGGCGTTCGGGCTGCGGCTCTCCGAGTTGATCGCCGCCGGCCTCGTGCTGTTCGTCATCACCCTCGCGGTGAACATGATCGCCCGCTGGATCATCAGCCGCCACCAGGAGTTCTCAGGAGCGAACGGATGACCGCCACCACACAGATCCGCGGCCGTTCGGCCCTCACCCGGGGCAAGCTGCCCGGCTGGTCCCGGTGGGCGGTGCTCGCCGCCGCCCTCGTCCTCGGGGCCGCCCTGTCCTCCCTGATCGGCTTCTCCCTGGTCGGCTGGATCCTCTTCGCCGCCGTCCTGTTCGTCATCGGCTGGCCGGTGACGGTCGGGCTCGTGGAGGGACGGCGCAAGGGCGTCGACGCCCTCGTCTCGGCGCTCATCGTCGCGGCGTTCATCGTCGCGCTGCTCCCGCTGCTCTCGGTGATCTGGACGGTGCTGGGCAAGGGCATTCCCGGGCTGACCGCCAACTTCCTGGGCACCTCGATGAACGGGATGACCGGCGCGCAGGACAACCGCGCCGTGCGGGAGGGCACCGCGGTCCTCGGCGGCGCCTACCACGCCATCCTCGGCAGCATCCTGATCACCGTGTGGGCAACGGTGATCTCGGTCCCGATCGGCCTGCTGACCGCCGTCTACCTCGTCGAGTACGGCCAGGGCCGGACCCTGTCGCGCGCCATCACGTTCTTCGTCGACGTGATGACCGGCATTCCGTCGATCGTGGCCGGCCTGTTCGCCGCCGCCCTCTTCGGGCTGATCCTCGGGCCGGGCTTCAAGGCCGGCATCGTCGGCGCCATCGCCCTGTCGGTGCTGATGATCCCCACCGTCGTCCGCTCGGCGGAGGAGATGCTGCGGATCGTCCCGAACGAGCTGCGGGAGGCGGCCTATGCCCTCGGCGTGCGCAAGTGGCGCACCATCCTCAAGGTGGTGATCCCGACGGCGATCTCGGGCATCGCGTCCGGCGTGACCCTGGCGATCTCCCGCGTGATCGGGGAGACGGCGCCGCTGATCGTCACGGCGGGCTTCGCCACCGGCATCAACGGCAACGTGTTCTCAGGATGGATGCAGTCCCTGCCCGCGTACATCTACACGCAGATCCTGACGCCGACGTCGCCGACGAACCCGGGCCCCAGCGAACAGCGGGCCTGGGCGGCCGCGCTGATCCTGATCGTGCTGGTGATGCTGCTCAACCTCGTCGCCCGCCTGATCGCCCGCCTCTTCGCCCCCAAGACCTCCGGCCGATGACCGCACCGGTCAGCAGCCTCCGAACCTGAAGGAAGTACCGTGTCCAAGCGCATCGACGTGGACGATCTGAACGTCTACTACTCGAAGTTCCTCGCCGTGGAGGGCGTCTCGATCAGCATCGAGCCGCGCTCCGTGACGGCGTTCATCGGACCCTCCGGCTGCGGCAAGACGACGTTCCTGCGCACCATCAACCGGATGCACGAGGTGCTGCCGGGCGCCCACGTCGAAGGCAAGATGCTGCTCGACGGTGACGACATCTACGCGCCCGGCGTCGACCCGGTGACCGTGCGCAGCCAGGTCGGGATGGTGTTCCAGCGCCCCAACCCCTTCCCGACCATGTCCATCCGGGACAACGTGCTCGCCGGCGTGAAGCTGAACGGCAAGCGGCTCGGCAAGAGGGCCGAGGAGGAGATCGTCGAGACCTCCCTGCGCGGCGCCAACCTGTGGAACGAGGTCAAGGACCGCCTCGACAAGCCGGGCTCCGGCCTCTCCGGCGGCCAGCAGCAGCGCCTGTGCATCGCCCGCACCATCGCGGTGCAGCCGGACGTCATCCTCATGGACGAGCCCTGCTCGGCCCTGGACCCCATCTCCACGCTCGCGGTCGAGGACCTGATCAACGAGCTCAAGGAGAAGTACACGGTCGTCATCGTCACGCACAACATGCAGCAGGCGGCGCGCGTGTCGGACAAGACGGCGTTCTTCAACATCGCCGGCACCGGCAAGCCCGGCAAGCTGATCGAGTACGCGGACACCAGGACGATCTTCAACAACCCGTCCGTGAAGGCCACCGAGGACTACGTCTCCGGCCGCTTCGGGTGATCCGCGCCGGCTGGTCAGTGGGCAGGGCTGGTCAGCGCGCCAGGCCCACGAGCGGGTCGATCGCCAGGCACAGCACGCCGCCGAGCAGCAGGCACGCCGGCACGGTGAGCACCCAGATGCCGACGATGCGGGTGGCCAGTGGCCGGTTGATCGCCACGAACCGGTGGTTGGCCGCGGTACCGAGCAGCCCGGCCGCCACGGTCTGACTGCTCGAGACGGGCACGTCCAGGACGGTCGTCCCACCGAACATGAGCGCGGCGCTGATCCACTGCGTGACCATGGCCCGCAGCGGGTCGATGCGCACCAGGCGGTACCCGAGGGTGTGGGTGATGCGCCAGCCCCCGGTGAGGCAGCCCGCCGCCCCGATCAGGGCCACCGCCGCGACGACGGCGCCGACCGGGCCGCCGTCCCGGTCCGCCACGCCGGCGGTGATCAGGGCGGCGGTCATCACCGTGATCGAGCGCAGCCCGGTCTGCATGCCGTGACCGAGGGCGACGACGGCGGATCCGACGGCCAGGGCCGCGCGGTTGCGGGCGGAGAGGAAGTGGACCTCCGCGTTGCGGTCGAGATAGCCGAACAGGGCGACGGCGGCGAAGCTGAGCACGAAGGCCACGACCGGGGTCGCGAGCAGCGGCAGGGCGACCGCGAGCCAGAACTGACCGTCCACCCCGTCGAGCGCCTCGTGGCCGAGCAGCACGGTGGCCACGGACGCCCCCACCAGCCCCGAGACGAGCGCGTGCGTCGTGGATGAGGGCAGCGACCACCAGTACGTCAGCAGGCCCCAGCAGCACGCGGCGAGCACGCCGCACAACAGCACGCCCAGATTGAACGGGCCGTCCGGCAGGATCAGCCAGTCGGCGACGGTCGAGCCGAGGGCGGTGCCGGCCACGCAGCCGAAGGCGTTGAAGACGGCCGCCACCAGGACGGCGATCGAGGGGCTGAGCGCGTGCGTGCGGACGGCCGTCGCGATCGAGTTGGAGACGTCGTGGAAGCCGGCGATGAACACGAGGGCCCCACTCACCACGAGGGTGATGACGAGCAGCAGCGACACCTCTAGGTTTCCCGCACGATGATCTGCCCGACGTCGCTGGCCATGTCCCGCAGCCGCCGGGTGGTCTCGACCAGCTGGTCGGCGAGGAAGCGGTGCCGTTCGAAGCCGGTCTGCGTGTGCTCGGCGAGCAGCTCGGCCAGGTGCTTGCGGTGGGTGCTCTCCGCCCGGCGCGAGAGCCGGTGCACCTCGATCCAGTAGTCCTCCAGCTCGTCCAGGGTGGTGAGCCGGCGCATCGCCCGGGTGGTGCTGTCGACCTGCTGGCTGATCACCTCGAGCTGCTCCGCGGGGCGCCGGGACAGGCCGGTCAACCGGTGCAGCTCGATCAGGTGGCCCGCGGCGTCCAGGCTCGTCATCACGCCGGTGATGTGGACGGCGAGCGCGTAGAGGTCCTCGCGGGGCAGCGGCGAGATCAGGCTCGTCCGCATCCGGGTGAGCAGCGCGAACTGCAGGTTGGCCGTGGTCGCGTCGAGCTCGTGGAGGGAGGCGGAGAGCCGGCCGGCGTCCTGCACGGACGCCCCGAGCAGTTCACCGAGGATGCGGACCGCTTCGCCCAGCTGCTGCGCCATCTCGGTGAGCAGCTCGATCCCCTCGTTCTGCTGGGGGAACAACGTGAAGCGCACGGGCTCACTGTAACCGGCCTGCGTGAACACCGGCGGCGACGCCGTCGCCGGTCCTCTTCACGTGGTCCGGTCGCGGAGGTCCCGGCCGTGCTCCGGGCAGAGAGGTGGCGCCGAACCGGGAGCGCCTCTCGGCGTAAGGCCGCTCGAAGCGGCTATATGTTGGAGCCCGGGGCTGCCACGGTTCGACGCCGTGCCTCAGTCAACTCCTCGACGTCGGGCCCTGTCAAACACCACCGGGAGCGCCTTGGCCGGGGCTCGCGAAACCGCAGGTCAGCGGCTCAATACCAATCGGCGGACCGCTCGGGTTCCCGGCCCAGCGACAGGCCGGCGAAGGACGCCACGAGCAGGCTGAGGCCCGCCAGCAGCGCCGCGAGCGGCGCTGTCGCGGTGACGTCGCGCTGCACGACGCCGAACACGCCCGCGGGCAGCACGGTCGAACCGGCGAGGAAGAGGAAGCCGGCCGCGAGGGCGACGACGAGGACCAGCACGCCGGCGACCACCATGCCGCCGGGCGCCCGCGACGTGCACGCCACCCCGATGGCCATCAGCACGATGCCGAGGACGAGGGAGAGCGGCCGGGTGACCTCGGCCGAGGGCCAGCCCGCCTGGGCGAACGAGCGGAGCAGGTTCTCCTGGGTCCCGAGGCAGAACAGCGCCAGCCCGGGGAGGAAGCAGATGGTCGAGAACAGGCCGAGGAAGAACGAGCTGACGGGGCCGGCCAGGTCCTCGGCGCGGCGACGGGTGGAGAAGGCGACACCGATCAGGAACAGCAGGACGCCGGCCAGCGCCGTCTCCGGGCGCACGAACGCCTCCGCCATCGGGCCCGGCACCGACCACGACGTCAGCTGGCCGCGGACCAGCGCGGCGGCGTCGCCGCTGAACAGGGCGACCAGAGCCGGCAGGCCGATCAGCGAGCCCATCAGGGGTGCCGTGGAACTGGTGCGACCGGCGATGAGCACGACCGCCACACACAGCACGCCGGCGCCGAAGCCCAGCACCGCGAGCAGGCCCCCGCCCAGCGGGGCGCCGGCGCGGACCGAGGGCGCGGCGGCGGTCCCGTTCATGCCGAGCAGCAGGGCGGCGATCACGGCGAGCAGCAGACCCAGCACCAGCAGGCCCAGCTTCGCGCCGATGCTCGCCCGGTACGGGTCGCGTGCGCTGACGAATGCCCGGTCGTCGACGCGGTCGTCCCGGTCGAGGCGGTCGGATCGCAGGGCAGCCGCGCGACCGCGCCGGCCCCGGCCGTTCTGGTCGTCCTGGTCATCGGGATACCGGTCGTCCGGATCCGCGTCCTGGTCGTCCTCGCCCCAGGCGGCTCGCTCGCTGCTGATCGGCTGCGGGGCCGTCGTCTCCCGCTCGTCCCGGCGTGACGGCGCCTCGGCCCGGTCGAACGCCTCGGTGCGGTCGCCGACCGGCTCGCGGGTGCCCGCGGATCCGCGACCGGTGGACGCGATCGGCCGGGTGGGCGTCTCGTCCACGCCCTCGTCGCCGCCGTCGTCCTCGGAGACGTACAGGTCGGATTCGTACCAGTTGCTGTAGTCCGGGCCGTCGCTTCTGCGGCTCTTGCCGGAGCGGTTCAGCGGCGTGGTCGGGTTCACCTGGGTGGGGGCTCCGCCGTCGAGGTCGGGCCGGTCGATGGCCTGCGTCCGGTCCCACGACGACGTGGCGATCGGCTCGGTCGGCGACGTGGACGATCCGCGCGTCCTGCGGGCGCCGGTGGTCTCGTCGGGCTGGTCCTCTGGCCGGATCTGCATGCGTTCCAGCCTATCGGCGTGGGGTGGACGACGCCGGTCCGGCGACCCGCCGGCGACCACCGTCCGGGTGGGTCGGCCCGGACGAGATCAGTCCAGGTGGCCGCGGCGCCAGGCCTCCGCCGATGCCTCCAGGTCCTCCGCCGTCTTGATCAGCCGGTGCGAGCGCCGGGTGAGCTCGGTGGCGTAGTCGGGCTTGCTGGTCTCCGCGTCGTCGGCGAAGTTCGCCTGCCCGAGGGCGACCACCCGGCAGAAGGCGGCGCTGCGCTCGAGGGCGACGTCGAACTCCCCGTCGAAGGCGCCGGAGAGGATCGCGTCCGCCATCTCCCGCATCTCGACCGCCCCGGGCGGCTCGGCCACCCCGGCGACCACGTTGGCGACCTGCGCCTTCGCCTGACCGGACTTGAAGAACTCGGCGATCCGCTGCGGGTCACGCTGCGCGGAGGCCCGGATCGCGTACAGCCGCCAGAGGGCACCGGGCAGCGAGCGGGCGGGGCTCTCCGCCCACATCTCGGCGATCGCCTCCAGCCCCTGCTTGTCGGCGAGCTTGACCAGCCGGCGGGTCACCTCGGGGTCCTCGGACGCGCGGCCGTGGCGGACGAGAGCGCGGGCGGCCAGGTGCGCCGCCTCGGAGATCCGGACGGGATCCGCGCCCCCCTCGTACGACTCGAATCCCGCGGGATCCATCTGCACGGGGCGGTGCGGTCGGGGTGCTGAAGAGCTGGGCTTCTCGCTCATGCCCGTCAGGATACTCCCGGCCCGCCGGACGAACCCGACGCCCGGAGCACCCGGTCAGAGCCGGGCGTTGGCCAGGACCGGCAGCGTGCGGCGGGTCTGCGCGACGACGTCGGGATCGACGTCCACGACGAGCAGATCGGCCTGACCCTCGAGGACGGCGACGGGGAAGCCCAGCGGATCGATCAGTGCGCTGTGGCCGACGCCGGTCGGGGCGCCGTCCTTGACCGGGACGCCCGTGACCTGCGGGTCGGCCTGGCCCGCCGCCGCGACGTACGCGGTCGCGTCCAGGGCGCGGGCCCGCACCAGCAGGTCCCACTGCTCGGTCTTGGACGGGCCGGCGCCCCAGGACGCGCAGACGGCGATCACCTGGGCGCCCTCGTTCGCGAGCCGGGTGAACAGCGCCGGGAAGCGCACGTCGTAGCAGGTGGCCAGGCCCACGGTCACGCCGTCGACCGTGAACGTCACCGGCGCGTCCCCGGCGTCGACGGTGTCCGACTCCGCGAACCCGAACGCGTCGAAGAGGTGGATCTTGTCGTAGTGCGCGTCCACGCCGGGGCCGGTGGCGAGCAGGGTGTTGCGCACCTTCCCGTCCGCGCCCGGGGTGAACATGCCGACGACGACCGTGACGTCGTGCTCGGCGGCGATCTGCCGCACCGCGGTCGCCCACGGCCCGTCGACCGGCTCGGCGATGTCCGTCAGGCGGTGCCCGAAGGCGCGCATCGTCGCCTCGGGGAAGACGACGAGGCGTGCTCCCTCGGCCGCCGCCCGGGCGGTGTACTCGCGGACCAGCGCGAGGTTCTCCTCGAGATCGGGTCCGCTGGTGATCTGGGCCAGTGCTGTACGCATCGAGACGTGTCCTCCTCGTGTTGTATACATAAGGTATGCGAGATGGTGCCCCTGCGGCCACGTCCGGTCGGGAACGTGCCTACGCGTACCTGCGCGACGAGGTCCTCTCCGACCCCGCCCGGCAGGGCACCTTCCTGAACGAGACCGAACTGGCCGCGTCCATCGGCGTCTCCCGCACGCCCGTGCGTGAGGCGCTCCTGCTGCTCGTCGCGGACGGGCTGGTCGAGATGATCCCGCAGCGCGGCGCCCGCGTGCCGGTGATCGGCCGGCAGCAGATCCACGACCTCATGCAGGTGCGCGCCATGCTCGAGTGCCAGTCCGCGCTGAGCACCATGCACGCCGACACCGCGCCGGTCGCCGCCATGGACGAGGTGCTCGCCGCGCAGGAGTCCCTGGCCGACGGCGGGGACGAGCGGGCGTTCATCGACCTGGACCGCGCCTTCCACCAGTCGCTGATCGACGCCGTCGGCAACGGGCTGCTCTCGGCCACCTACGCCCGACTGCGCTCCCGTCAGATCGTGATCGGCGTGGAGGCCCTCTTCCGGTCCCCGGAGCGGCAGCGCCAGGTGGTCGCCGAGCACCGGGCGATCCTGGCGGCTCTCGCGGCGGGCGACGACGAGGCGGCGACCGCCGCGATCACCGAGCACCTGCGGGTCACCGAACGCGTGTTGCTCGGCGGCTGAGGACCAGCCGCCGAGCAACACGCGCGGATCACGAGCGACGGCGTCGGCCACTCGCCAGGGCCGGGGTCGCGGCGGGACTCACAGGCTGGGGGAGTTCTGGTGATCGGCCGCGTACTGGCGCAGGTACTGGTCGTCCTCGTCGTGATTCGCCGGCCGACCCATCGCCAGGCCGATCAGGGTGAGCACGCACGCCACTGCCACGTAGAGCGCGACCGGCCACCACACGGCGCCGTTCGACGAGACGAGCGTGAACATCAGGGGCGCCACCGCCCCGCCGAACACGCCGGCGATCGTGTAGGCGAGCGAGGCGCCGGTGTAGCGCAGCCGCGGGTGGAACTGCTCGATCACGTACGCGGCCTGCGGGCCGTACATGAACGAGTGGAACGTCAGCCCGATGATGAGAGCGACGATGAGCAGCCCCTGGGCGCCGGGTTGGAGGATGACGAAGAACAGGAAGCTGAAGACGGCGGTGCCGGCGGCGGCCACGGCGTACAGCGCCCGCCGCGAGACCCGGTCCGAGAGCCAGCCGGCCAGCGGGATCGTCACCAGCTGGAACGCCGAGCCGACCAGCACGGCCACGAGGGCCGCGTTGCGGGACAGGTTCAGGTGCTGCACCGCGTACGTCAGGCTGAACACCGTCAGCAGCGCGTAGAGCACGTCGGGCCCGAGCCGGGAGAGGATGCCGGAGATCAGCGGCCGCAGCTGGGTGGCGAAGACCTCCCGCACGGGCGACTCGGAGCGGTCGCCGCGGGACTCGAGCGCCTTGAACACGGGGGTGTCCTCGAGCTTGAGCCGGATCCACAGACCGAACGCGACCAGCAGGGCGGAGAGCAGGAACGCCACGCGCCAGCCCCACTCGAGGAACGCGTCGGACGGGAGGGACGCCGTGAGCACGGCCAGCGCGCCGTTGGCGAGCAGGTTGCCGGCCGGGGGGCCGATCTGCGCGGCGGACGCCCAGAAGCCGCGCCGCTTCGGGTCGCCGAACTCGCTGGAGAGCAGGACGGCGCCGCCCCACTCGCCGCCCACGCCCACGCCCTGCGCGAAGCGCAGCACCACGAGCAGCAGGGCGGCGGTGCCGCCGATGTCGACATAGGTCGGCAGCACGCCGATCAGGAAGGTCGAGATGCCGATCAGCAGGAGGGTGATGACGAGGACGCGCTTGCGGCCGATGATGTCACCGAGCCGGCCGAACACCACCCCGCCGACGGGCCGGGAGACGTAGCCGACGGCGTACGTGCTGAAGGCCAGCAGCGTCGACGTGAACTGGTCCGTCGACGGGAAGAACAGGATGGGGAAGACCAGGGCGGAGGCGGCGGAGTAGACGGCGAAGTCGTACCACTCCAGCGATGTGCCGGTGAGGCTGGCGACGAACGCCTTGTACAGGCCTCGGCGGTCGATGGCCTCGTCGGGGGAGACCGGGCGGTCGGGGGTCATGGATTCTCCTCGGTAACGGTGCGCGGGGAATGACGTGTTGTATACATTAGGCATACAGCGACGTGCTGACCAGACCTGCGGCGGCGTCGTCGCGAGACTTGACCTCCCTGTTGCACACCGACACACCGCCGACACATGAGGAGCCCCGATGACCACCCTGACCTTCGCCCTTCCCGACGGCACCACCGAGACCGTTGCCGTGACCCGCCTGCTCAACGCCGGGTACGCCGGCCGCGACCAGGCCGAGGTGCGGGCTCACATCGAGGAGCTGGCCGAGCTCGGCGTGCCCGGGCCGGACACCATCCCGACCATGTACCCCATCGCTCCCTACCTCGCCCAGCAGACCGACGTCGTCCAGGTCCAGCACGCGAAGACCTCCGGCGAGGCCGAGTGGGCGCTGATCATCACCGAGTCCGGCGTCCTGCTCACCGCGGCCTGCGACCACACCGACCGCAACCTCGAGGTGCACGGCGTCGCGTGGAGCAAGAACGCCTCCCCGGACGTCATCGCCACCGACGCGTGGCGGCTGGACGACGTCCGCGACCACCTCGACGCGCTAACCCTCAAGGCGTGGGTGGGGGAGGACCGGGCGCTCATCCAGGACGGCACGCTCGGCGCGCTGCTCGACCCGGACCACTGGCTCGGTGTGCTCGCCGAGCGGGGCCTGGACACGCCGGGCACCGTGCTGATCTCCGGCACCATCACGATGAAGCAGGGCGTCGACCAGTTCGCCGACCGCTGGGAGGTCGAGATCGGCGATCCGACCACCGGGGCCACCATCGGCCTCGCCTACGCCGTCGAGCCGCTGCCCGAGCCGATCGGCTGACGCGCGCCGGTCGTGTGCTCATAATGAGGGACGACCGGCCACCCTCGTCAGGAGGTGCGATGGACCTGAACTGCGATCTCGGCGAGTCCTTCGGCGCGTGGACGATGGGGGACGACGAGGCGATGTTCTCGCTCGTCACCAGCGTCAACGTCGCCTGCGGCTTCCATGCCGGGGACCCGATGACCATGCTGCGGTCCTGCCGCCTCGCCGGCGAGCACGGCGTCACGGTGGGGGCGCACGTCGCCTACCGGGACCTGGCCGGTTTCGGGCGGCGCCGGATGGACGTCGCCCCCGACGAGCTGACCGCGGACGTGCTCTACCAGCTGGCCGCCCTGGACGGGATCGCCCGCGCGACCGGGACCGCCGTCCGCTACGTCAAGCCGCACGGCGCGCTCTACAACACGATCGCCGTTGACGAGTCCCAGGCCCGCGCGGTGGTGGCCGGCGTCCGTCTGGCCGACCCCGCCCTGCCGATCCTCGGGCTGCCGGCCTCGGTGATCGAGGCGGTCTGCGCCGAGGAGAGGCACCCGTTCGTGCGCGAGGCCTTCGTGGACCGCGCGTACACGCCCGGCGGTGCTCTGGTCTCCCGCCGGGAGGAGGGCGCCGTGCTGCACGACGTCGAGGAGATCGCCGAGCGCGCCGTCGTGATGGCGCGCGACGGGCACGTGACCGCCGTGGACGGCACCGTCACCGAGGTCCGGCCCCGTTCCCTGTGCGTGCACGGCGACACCCCGGGCGCGGTCGCGATGGCCGACGCCGTCCGGAAGGCGCTGACCGGTGCCGGCATCGAACTGGGGGCGTTCGCATGAGTGGGACCCGTCCGTCGGCGCTCTCGTCCACCCCGTCGTCGGCTCCGGCCTCGGCAGCACCCTCGTCGGATCCCTCCGTGCGGGTACTGCCCGACGGCGACCGGGCCCTGCTGGTCGAGCTCGCCGACAATGCCGCCGTACTCCGCCTGCGCGCCCGCTTGCAGGCGCGCCGACCCGACGCCGTCGTGGACCTCGTTCCGGCCGCCCGGACCCTGCTCGTCATCGTCGCGACCCCGGCCGACCTGCCCGGGGCCCGCACGTGGCTCGCCGGCGTCCTCGGATCGGCGGGTCCTGAGGTGGACGTGTCCGCGACCACCGACGCGGGCCGCGAGATCAGCGTTCCCGTGCGTTACGACGGGCCCGACCTGGCCGACGTCGCCGCCGAGCTCGGCGTCGACGTCGACGAGGTGATCGCCCGGCACACCGGCACCGTGTGGCGCGTGGGGTTCATGGGCTTCGCACCCGGCTTCGGATACCTGCTGCCGGCGGATGCCGCCGGGTCCCCCGATGCCGAGTCCGCCTCCGGGGGTCACGGTCTGACCGTCCGGCGGCTGCCCACCCCGCGGACGCGCGTGCGGCCGGGCTCCGTCGCGCTCGCCGACGGCTTCAGCGCCGTCTACCCGGCGGCCTCGCCCGGCGGATGGCGGCTGATCGGCAGCACGGACCACCCGATGTGGGACGCCGGTGCGCAGCCGCCCGCCGCCGTCGGGCCCGGCGACACGGTGCGCTTCGTGGTGGCCGCCGCCGCCACCAGCACTGATACCGCGACCGCCACCGAGGCACCGATCGGACCGCTTGCCGGCGCCTCGCCGGTCACGCGTGCCACCGCCGCAGGACGGGCCGGCGCCGCGGTGCGGAAGCTCACCGTGCTGCAGGCCGGCCCGCAGACGCTCATCCAGGACGCCGGACGCGCGGGGCAGGCCGACCTCGGTGTCAGCCCGGCCGGCGCGCTGGACCGGCACGCCGCCGCCGTGGCCACCGCCCTGGTCGGCAACGACCCCGGCACCCCGCTGCTCGAGGTGCTCCAGGGCGGCCTGCAGCTGCGCGCCCACGCGGAACTGCTGTGCGCGGTCACCGGAGCGGACGGCCCGGTGCGCGTCAACGCCGAGCCGGTCTCGGCCAACCGGTCGCTGACGATCCCCGCGGGCGGGCTGCTCGACATCGGCCCCGCGGTCACCGGCATGCGCTACTACCTGGCCTTCCAGGGCGGCATCGAGGCGACGCCCGTGCTCGGCTCGGCCAGCGCCGATCTGCTCTCCGGTCTCGGGCCGAGGCCGCTGGCCACCGGCGACGAACTGGCCGTCGGCCGGACCCGGCTCACGCTCGCCCGGCCGAGGCGCCCGCTCCGGCCGCGGCCGGCGGAGGAGGGCGACGCCGTCGTCCGCGTGCGGCCCGGTCCCCGGCGGGACTGGTTCGACGACGCGGCGTGGCAGGCACTGATGGACGAACGCTGGACGGTGACCGGCGACTCGAACCGGGTCGGGACCCGGCTCGACGGACCGGCCCTGACCCGGGTGCGCGAGGACGAGCTGCCGAGCGAGGGCATGGTCACCGGGTCGCTCCAGGTGCCTCCATCCGGGCTGCCGACGATCTTCCTGGCCGACCACCCCGTCACCGGCGGCTACCCCGTCATCGCCGTCGTCGTCGACGCGGACCTCGACGTCCTGGCCCAGCTGCGGCCCGGCCAGGGGCTGCGGTTCACCGACGGCGCGCTGCGGGTCGGGGCCGGGCTGCAGGGTTCGGTCAACCGGATCGAGCGGGCCGTCGGCTCGCTGTTCCGCCGCTGACGGAGGCCCACCGCGATGATTCCCACCGAGCTGGCCCGGGCGCTGCGCACCGCGGGACTGCGCTGGACCCCGGAGCCGGGGGACCGGTTCGTCCTGGACCCGGAGCAGTCCCGGCTGGTGCCGGACGAGGACCGCAAGGACGTCTACACGGTCAGCGACATGACCATCGAGGCGCACGAGTACCCGACCGGCACCATCCTCGGCTTCAACGGCACCACCGAGTGGGCGCTGGACTCGGTGGACCTGCAGGACGCACTGTGGCTCCCGGCCGAGGGCCAGCTGCGGGACCTGCTGCGGGACGGATTCCGGTCGTTGACGGCCGACGAGGACGGGCGGTTCACCGTCCGCGCCCGGTTGCGTGGCGAGGACCGCGCCTTCACCGGTGCCACCGCCTCCGAGGCCTACGGGGAAGCGCTGCTCGCGCTGCTCCTGCTGGCGGTCGCACCGCCGGACTGACGGTCGCTGCACCTGCCGATGATGCCGTCGTCATGCGCTACCGTGGAGGCAGCCCGCTCGCGGGCAGGGGCCTCTAGCTCAGTTGGCAGAGCATCGGACTTTTAATCCGCGGGTCGTGGGTTCGAGCCCCACGGGGCCCACCACCTCGACGGTCGAACCGAACACCCCATCACCGTGACGGCCGGTCGACGTCCCGAGCCGAACCGCTCACGGTCGGCAGGTGCCGACGTGGCCGGCGGCGTGACCTCTCCCTGTCGAACCGTTGCCGTGCCCGGATGATCGGGTTCACGGAGAAAGAGGCGATGGCCATCCCGGTGGAAGAACGCAGCACGCAGCCCGGCTGGTCGGTCGCCCTCCGGACGGCCGCCGTGCTGGCCGCGGCGATGGGGGTGGGCCGCTTCGTCTTCACGCCGATCCTGCCGCTCATGGAGGCGCAGGCCGGGTTGTCCCCGCAGCAGGCGAGCCTGCTGGCGACGGGCAATTACCTCGGCTACCTCGTCGGGGCGGTCCTCGGGATCCTCGTGCCGACCGTCAGCCGCTCCCGCCCGGCCCTCCAGATCAGCGGCGTCGTCCTGGTGGTCACCCTGGCCGTCATGCCCCTCGTGCACGATGTCGCCACCTGGGTGGCGTTGCGTGGGATCGCCGGCGTCGCGAGCGCGGTGGTGTTCATGGTGGCCGGCAACACGATCCTCACGCAGCTCGCCCGCTCGGCGGCGCACCTGGTCGGGTGGGCCTACGGCGGCGTGGGCGCCGGGATCGCCCTGTCCGGGATCCTCGTCGCGATCGTGCAGCAGGTGGGGGACTGGCAGACGGCCTGGTGGTCGGCGGCGGCCCTGACCGTCGTTCTGCTCGCCATCGGCTGGCCCGTCGGTGAGGTCGGCCGGCGTCGGGCCGTCCCGGCGGCACAGGCAGGCCGGCAGGAGCGCCATCTCGGGCTGTTCGGTCTGCTCAGCGCGTCCTACGTCCTCGAGGGGGCGGGGTACATCATCGCCGGCACCTTCCTCGTCGCCGCCGTGCACGCCACCGCGCCGGGCTGGCTCAGCGCCGGCGTGTGGATCATCGTCGGGCTCGCGTCGCTGCCCTCGAGCGCCCTCTGGTCCCGGCTGAGCTCCCGCGCCTCCCGGCCCACGCTGATCGCGGGCGCACTGCTGCTCCAGGCGATCGGCATCGCGCTGCCGGCCCTCTCGGAGAGCCCGGCCGCCGCGATCGCGTCCGCGGTGCTGTTCGGCGCCACCTTCATCGGCGTCACGACGCTGTCCCTCGCGACGGGCCGGCAGCTCGGGGTGTCCAGCGCGGTGGCGATCCTCACCGCCGGCTACGGCGTCGGCCAGGTGGCGGGCCCGTTGATCGTCGCGCCGCTGCTCGGCAGCGGTTACCGGACGGCGCTGCTCGTGGGCGCCGGCATCGTCCTCGCCGCCGCCGTCGCGGCCGGACTCATGCGGCTTCGCTTCCCGCTCCCGGGCCGGGCCGGGACGTCCACGCCGATCCCGTCCACACCGACCCCGTCCACACCGTCGTCGTCGGCCTGAGCGGCCGGCGTCACCAGGGGGCGCGCGTCCCGTCCCAGGACCACAGGGCGCCGGTCGGGCCCGAGTCCGGCAGCAGCGCGAGCCGGACGGCTCCGGTCGCGGCCTCCGCCGGGTCGCCGCCCGCCGTCATCCCCGGGATCAGGTTCGTGGTGCGCAGGCCGGGCGCGAGCGCGTTGACCTTGAAACGCTCGCCGAGGGACTGCGACGTCAGCAGCGTCACCGCGTTGACCGCGGTCTTCGAGGACCGGTAGGCGAGGCCGCCGCCACGCACGCGCTCCCAGTCGAACTGCGGGTTGGGCCCGCTGTTCCAGGTCAGGGAGCCGGTGCCGCTGGAGATGTTGACGATGCGCGGGTGGGCCGAGCGTTCCAGGGCGGGCAGGAACGCCTGCGTGACGGTGATCAGGCCGAAGACGTTGGTCTCGTAGGCGAGCCGGAGCTGGTCGAGCGACGTCGACGCGAGGTCATCGCCGCCGGGGTTGACGCCCGCGTTGTTCACGAGCACGTCCAGGTCGCCGACGGTCGCGGCCGCCCGCGCGACGGACTCCGGATCGACGACGTCGAGCTGCACCGCGCGGGCGCCGCGGCCGAGCCGCTCGGCGGCGTCGACGCCGCGCACCTCGTCTCGGGCGGCGACCCACACGGTCAGGCCGCGGTCGAGCAGCTGGTCGGCGATCTGATAGCCGATGCCGCTGTTCGCCCCGGTGACGAGGGCGATGCCGTCGTGCGGCCCGTCGGCCAGCTCAGGGAGGACGTCCTGCTCGGTCATGACTTCACGAGCCGCGCGATGGCGTCGGACGCTTCCTTGATCTTCTGCTCGGCGTCCGGACCGCCGGCCTTCGCCGCGTCCACGACGCAGTGCTTGAGGTGGTCGTCGAGCAGGCCCAGGGCGACATTCTCCAGGGCACTGGTCAGGGCGCTGATCTGGGTGAGGATGTCGATGCAGTAGGTGTCCTCGTCGATCATCCGGTGGATGCCGCGCGCCTGGCCCTCGATGCGCTTGAGGCGCGCGAGGTACCGGTCCTTGTCACTGATGTAGCCGTGGACGGGGCTCGACGGCGCTGTCGACGCCGATGCGGTCGACGGAGTCTCGGACGTGGTGGCCATGGTGGTGGCTTCCTTACTTCTCAGCTGCGAGTCGCGGGTCGGCGGTCGGGGGAGCGGGATTCGGACGAGCGGTCGTCGGACGAGTGGGATTCGAGGAACGCGGCGACGCTGCGGGCCGGCGTCAGGTCGAGGCGGCGCAGCAACTGCGCGTTCAGCGCCACGACGACGGTGGAGATCGACATCAGGATCGCTCCCACGCTCATCGGCAGGACGAACCCGATCGGGGCCAGGACACCGGCGGCCAGCGGCACGGAGATCAGATTGTATCCGGCGGCCCACCACAGGTTCTGCTGCATCTTCCGGTACGCGGCCCGGGAGAGGGCGATGACGGAGAGCACCGAGCGCGGGTCCGAGGAGGCGAGGATGACGCCGGCGGAGGCGATCGCCACGTCCGTGCCGGCGCCGATCGCGATGCCGACGTCGGCCGCCGCCAGGGCGGGCGCGTCGTTCACGCCGTCACCGACCATCGCCACTCTCCGGCCCTCCCGCTGCAGCTCGGTGACGGTCGCGGCCTTGTCCTCCGGCCGCACCCCCGCGTACACGCGGTCGATGCCGAGCTCGCGGGCGACGGTCTCGGCCACGGGCCGGGCGTCACCGGTCACCATCACCACCTGCACCCCGGCGGCGTGCAGGGCGTCGACGGCGTCACGGGACTCGGGCCGCACCTCGTCGGCCAGCCGGAGCGCCCCGGCGACGCGGCCGTCGACGACGACGTGCAGGACGATCGCGCCCTCGTCGTGCCACGGGCCGGCCTCGGGCAGTTCGTCGAGGCCGCGCTGCTCGAGCAGGCGGGGGCCGCCGACCTCGACGACGGTGCCGTCGACCGTGGCGCGCACGCCGACCGCGGGGGAGGAGGTGAAGCCGTCCGCCGCGGGCAACTCGAGCCCGCGGTCGCCGGCCGCGCGGACGATCGCCGTCGCCAGGGGGTGCTCGCTGGCCCGTTCGGCGGCCGCGGCACGAGCGAGCACATCGTCCTCGGAGCGGGCTCCGGCCTCGCCGGCCGCGGTCGCGACGGCGGTGACGGTCGGCTCGCCCCGGGTCAGCGTCCCCGTCTTGTCCATCAGCACGGTGTCCACGGTCCGCATCGACTCCAGGGCGAGCCGGTCGGTGACCAGCACGCCACCGCGGGCCGCCCGCTCGGTCGCGATCGCGACGACGAGGGGGATGGCCAGGCCGAGGGCGTGCGGGCAGGCAATGACGAGGACGGTGATGGTGCGCACGACGGCGTCATCGGGCATCCCGATCGCGGTCCAGACCAGCGCGGTGATCACGGCGGAGCCGAGCGCGAACCAGAACAGCCAGGCGGCGGCGGTGTCGGCGATCCGCTGCGCGCGGGAGCTGGAGCCCTGCGCCTCCGCGACGAGCCGGCGGATGCCGGCCAGGGCGGTGTCCTCCCCGATCGCGGTCACCTCGACCCGCAGCCCGGAGTCGGTGGCGACGGTGCCGGCGACGACGCGGTCACCGGTCGAGCGTTCCACCGGGGTGGACTCGCCGGTCACCATCGACTCGTCCATGCTGGCCGACCCGTCGACGATCCGCCCGTCCGCGGGCACGGCCGCACCGGGGCGGACGAGCACGAGGTCGCCCACCATCAGGTCGGAGGGGTCCACGGGCACGACGTCGTCGCCGTCGATCCGCTCGGCGGCGTCGGGCAGCAGCGCGGCGAGGGAGTCCAGGGCGGACGTCGTCATCGCGAGCGAGCGCATCTCGATCCAGTGCCCGAGCAGCATGATGACGACCAGCAGCGCGAGCTCCCACCAGAAGTGCAGTTGCGCATCGAGCAGGCCGAGGCTCGCGCCCCAGGAGGCGAGGAACGCGACGGTGATGGCGAGGGCGATCAGCAGCATCATGCCGGGCCTGCGCGAGCGCAGTTCCGCGACGCCGCCGGTGAGGAACGGGCGGCCGCCCCAGACGTAGAGCACGGTGCCGAGCACCGGGGAGAGCCACGGCACCCAGGCGGCGTCGGGCAGGTGGTAGCCGAGCAGGTGGGCGAACATCTCGTTGAACGCCACCACCGGCACGGCGAGGACGAGCATGATCCAGAACAGCCGGCGGAACTGGGCGACGTGGTCGCCGTGACCGGCATGACCTTCATGGCCGGCGCCGTGGCTCTCGTGGCCGCCGTGGTGGTGCTCGTGAGCAGGCCTGGACCCGGCGGTGGGGGTGCGGGATTCGTCGATGGTGGAACTGGCGTGTCGGTCGTGTGCCATGACCCTACGGTATACCCCTAGGGGGTATTAGAGGAAGAGTCTGCCCACGACAGGGGGTTGAGCTGGGCCGACAATCGGACGATGCTGGCTAGTTGGCCTGCTCTGTCCGCCGCTCGGAGGGAATCGCATGTTCGTCCTCATCGGCGTCGCCGTCGTCATCGTCGGTTTCGCCCTCCGCGTCAACGCCCTGCTCGTCGTCACCGTCGCCGGCATCGTCACCGCCCTCATCGGCGGGATCGGGCCGGTCGGCATCCTCGACGCCTTCGGCAACGGTTTCGCCTCGAGCCGGTCGGTGACGACCTTCGCGCTCGTGCTGCCCGTGATCGGACTGATCGAGCGCTACGGCCTGCAGGTCCAGGCCAAACGCCTCATCGCGAAGCTGGATCGCCTCACCACGGGGCGCCTGCTCGCCGCGTACCTCGCGGTCCGCCAGGTCACCGCCGCGGTGGGGTTGATGAGCATCGGCGGGCCGGCGCAGACCGTCAGGCCGCTCGTCTACCCGATGGCCGAGGGCGCCGCGACGAAGCGGTACGGCACCCTCAGCGAGCGGATGCGCGAGAAGGTCAAGGGGTTCTCGGCCTCGTCCGACACGGTCGGGGTGTTCTTCGGCGAGGACGTCTTCGTCGCGGTCGGGTCCATCCTGCTCATCACGACGTTCGTCGACAGCACGTACCACCTGACGCTCGAGCCGATCAACCTGGCGCTGTGGGCCATCCCGACCGGTGTCGCGGCCCTGCTGATCCACGGCACGCGCCTGCTGCTGCTCGACCGCCGGCTCGACCGGATGGCCGCCGACCTGGCGACGTCCGCCGGCTCCGGGGAGCGCGCCACGACGGGAGGCGCGGCATGATCACCAACGAATGGCTCTACTGGCTCATCGGCGCGTTCTTCGTGGCCGTCTCCGTCCTCATCCTGCTCGACGCCGGCCACGCGAAGCGCCTCGGCAACGCCGCGTTCTGGGGCGTCCTCGGGCTGAGCTTCTTCTACGGCACCTTCGTCGCGGCCAAATCGGCGCCCGCGTGGGTGCTCGGCATCGCGGTCCTCGTCATGGTGGCCCTGGCCGGCTTCGGGTTCACCGGCACGACGAGCCGGACGCGCACGTCCGCGGTCGCCGGCGCCGGGGCCGGGCAGCCCACCGGTCCGGCGACGCCCACGTCGGCCATCCCGCGGGTGGCCGGTCCGGGACGGGAGGCCGCTCCGTCGGTGCTGGCGACGTCCTCGCCCGAGGAGCGGGAGGACTTCGCGACGCGGTTCGGCAACCGCCTGTTCGTCCCCGCCCTCGTGGTGCCGCTCGTCGCTGTGCTCGTCGCGACGCTCGGCCCGCTCATCCGCATCGGCGGGAAGCCGCTGCTCGCCGAGGGCAGTGCCACGCTGACCGGGCTGGGGATCGGCGCGGTCCTCGCGGTCGTCGTCGCCGTCCTCATCCTGCGGCCGCCGCGGCCCGTGACGACGCCGCTGCGGGAGGGTGGCCGGCTGCTGCAGGCGATCGGCTGGGCCGCGCTGCTGCCGCAGATGCTCTCGACGCTGGGCATCGTCTTCACCCAGGCCGGCGTCGGCACCGCCGTCGGCACCATCGCCAAGGCCGTGCTGCCGGAGGGCTCCCTGCTCGCCGCGGTCGTGGTCTACTGCGCCGGCATGGCCATCTTCACGATCGTCATGGGCAACGCCTTCGCGGCGTTCCCGATCATGACGGCGGCGATCGGGTGGCCGGTCCTCGTGCAGGGCTTCGGCGGCAACCCCGCGGCCGTCTTCGCGATCGGTATGCTCGCCGGGTTCTGCGGGACGCTCGTGACCCCGATGGCCGCCAACTTCAACCTCGTGCCCGCCGCCCTGCTCGAGATGCGGGACAAGTACGGGCCGATCAAGGCGCAGCTCCCGACCGCCGGGATCCTGCTCGTCGTCAACATGGGAGTGATGTACTTTGTCGCGTTCTGACGTGTCCCTCGACCGTTCTGCCTGGGCCTCCGCCTTCGCGCGGGTGGTGATCGGCAACCTCGAACGGGAGTACCCGTACGCCGCCCAGCACACCACCGTCGGCCCCGAGGACCGGGCGCTGCCGGTCGAGCTGCATCCGGCGTTCGCGACGTCGTACGACTGGCACTCCTCGGTGCACATGCACTGGCTGGCGGCGCGCCTGGCCGCGTACGCCTCGACGACCTCGGACACCCTCGGCGGGCTCGAGGCGCAGGTGACCGGCATCCTCGAGGCCCACCTGACGGCCCACAACCTGGCCCGGGAGGCCGAGTACCTCGCCGCGACCCCGCACTACGAACGGCCGTACGGCTGGGCGTGGGGCTTCCGGCTCGCGGCCGAGGTATCGACGTCCGAGGCGCCGGCGATCCGCGCCCTCGCGCCGGGGTTCACGCCCTTCATCGACGTCCTGGAGGACCTGACGACCCGGTGGGTCCAGAACGCGGCCTACCCCGTGCGGCACGACGTGCACTCCAACTCCGCCTTCGGGCTGCTGCTCGCGCTCGACGCCGCACGGGTGCTCGGCCGGGCCGAGCTCGCCGAGACGGTGTCCCGCACGGCGCGCGCATGGTTCGGATCGGACGCGGGCTGGCCGTTCGCGTGGGAGCGTAGCGGGCACGACTTCCTCTCGGCCGGTTTCGCCGAGGCGGACCTGATGCGGGCCGTGCTGCCCGCGGCCGAGTTCGCCGGCTGGGCGGACGGGTTCTTCTCGGCGCTGGAGCCGGGCGACGAGGTGCTCGCCCCGGCCGTCGTCCGGGACGAGAACGACCCGCAGCAGGTGCACCTCTTCGGGCTGGATCTCTCGCGGGCCGGCTCCGCGCGCCGCGTCGTCGACGCACTGCGGGATGCCGGCGCGACCGGGGGTCTGGTCGAGACGCTCGAGCCCGCGGTCGAGCCGCTGCTCGCCGCCGGCCTCGCCGCGAGCGTCGGCGAGGAGTACTACTCGACGCACTGGCTCGCCTCGTTCGCGTGGGATGCGATGGAGGCCCGGGAGCACGCCGCACTCACCGTCGGCTGACGCCTGACGCGGTCAGGCCATCCCGGCGACGTTGACCAGCACGACGAACGTCGCCGTGCCGAGGCCGACGCTGAGGAGGGTTCGCCGGCCGAGCGTCAGGTGCACCACGACGGTGACGACGACGGCGATCAGCCCGGAGAGCAGCGACCCCGTGTCGTGGCCGGCCGAGGAACGGAAGGTGACCGCGGCCAGGATGCCGAGGATCCCGACGGGCATCCACACCGACATGGTCTGCACGAAGCGGGACGCCCGCAGCGGCTTCAGCAGCGCGAAGGGCAGCGCCCGCAGCGTGAAGGTGATCGCGAACATGATCGCCAGCACCCCGGCCACGTACCAGCCGTTCAGGCCGCCCGCGATCATGACGCCGCCCCCGGCTCGCGGCCCGGCGCATCCCGTCCGGACCGGTCCCGGCTCACCGCGAAGCGGATCACGAGCAGCACGACGAAGCCGATCAGCCCGGCGAACAGGGCCGAGTCCGGCATCAGGACGACCGCGAGCGAGAAGCTGAGGCCGGCCAGCAGCAGCGACGGCAACTCCTTCCGGCTGCGGCAGGCGTCCAGGGTAAGGGTGATGAAGAGGGCGCACAGTGCGAACTCGAGGCCGGCGATCCGGAACGGGATCAGCTGTGCCAGGGCGACGCCGGTCAGCCCGCCGCCCACCCAGTACGTCTGGAAGGCGACCTGCATCGAGACCAGCCGCCAGGAGGTCCAGGCGCGCGGCCGGCCCGCGGTGACGGCGAACGCCTCGTCGATGAGGGCGTACATCGAGTAGGTCCGTGCCACCGGGTTCCGCACCACGTGCAGGGGGAACGTGAAGGCGTAGAACACGTGCCGGAAGTTGACGAGGAAGGTGGTCAGCGCGATCGTCGCGAGCGGGGTGACGGCCGTGATCATAGTGATCATCAGCAGTTCGAGGGACCCGGCGAAACCGAAGGTCGAGAGGGCCGGGGCGATCCACCACGGCAGCCCGGCCTGGATGACGAGCACCCCGAAGGCGATGCCGATCGGGTACATGCCCAGTCCCGCGGCGAGGGAGTCCTGCACGCCCGCGGCCACCTGCCGGCGCCGCGACTGCGGTGGCGCCGCCACGATCGTCTCCGTCACCCCACCATGATCTCAGGATCGGCGCGCCATCCGGTTGCCGATCTGGTTGACGAAGGCCTCGACCGTGCAATCATGTGGCCTGCGAGGGTGTTCGTCCGCAACCGGATCATGACGATCGCCGGCATCCAGAAGGTCACCTCGCGCTTCCCCATGAAGGTGATCAAGTCGCTGCGGAGGACACCGTGAACGAGGAACGCCCCTGCGTCGTGTTCGTGTGCGTGAAGAACGCGGGCAAGTCCCAGATGGCCGCCGCCCTCGCCCGCCGTGACGCGGGTGAGGCGCTCGAGATCCACTCGGCCGGAGTCCGGCCCGGCTCGGAGCTGAACGACCTCTCGCGGCGGTCCCTCGAGGAGGCCGGTGCCTCGGTGGCGGGGGAGTACCCCAAGCCGCTCGACGCCGCCCTGCTGCGCCGGGCCGATCGCGTCGTCGTGCTCGGCCGGGAGGCCGTGGTCGAGCCGGTCGAGGGCATGCGCGGCACGATCGTCACGTGGGACACCGACGAACCGTCCACCCGCGGGATCGAGGGCATCGAACGGATGCGGCTGGTCCGGGACGACATCGCCCGCCGGGTGGATGCGCTGGTCAGCGAGCTGGTGCCGCGCGACTGACGTGGTCGTCCGCAGCCGCCCGGCGAACTGTCGGAGGAACCTGAGAGGCTGGGACCATGAGCCCGACCGATCAGCAGACCGCGCAGCCCTCTGACGCGAGCACCGAGATGAGCACCGAGACGAGCACCGAGACGAGTGCGCAGCCGAGCCCTCATCAGGAGCCGGCCGTCCGCGACGACGCCCTGTACGCCGAGGCGCTCGAGGTGCTGCACGCGCTGACCGGCAGCACGGACGCGCGATTCCACCCGGGCCAGTACGAGGCGATCGAGGCGCTGGTCGCCGACCACCGCCGCGCCCTCGTCGTCCAGCGCACCGGGTGGGGCAAGTCCGCGGTCTACTTCCTCGCGTCCCTGCTGCTGCGCCGTCGCGGTGCGGGACCGGCGCTGATCGTCTCTCCGCTGCTGGCGCTGATGCGGGACCAGATCGGCGCCGCCGAGCGCGCCGGCGTGCGTGCCGTGGCGATCAACTCCGCGAACGCCACCGAGTGGACCGACATCTCCGCCCGGCTGGCCGCGGACGACGTCGACGTCCTGCTCATCTCGCCCGAGCGGCTCACCAACCCGCGGTTCCGCGCCGAGCAGCTGCCGGATCTGATCCGCCGGTGCGCGCTCGTGGTCATCGACGAGGCGCACTGCATCTCCGACTGGGGGCACGACTTCCGGCCGGACTACCGCCGCATCCGCGACCTGCTCGCCGAGCTGCCCGACGGGGTGCCCGTGCTCGCGACGACGGCGACGGCGAACGCACGGGTGGTCGCCGACGTCGCGGAGCAGCTGGACGTACGCCTGATGGACGGCGCCCCGGCCGAGGAGGATTCCGGTGCAGGAGCTGGAACGGGTGAGCACGACGGCGTCTTCACCCTGCGCGGCCCGCTCGCGCGCAGCTCCCTGCGCCTGGGCGTGCTGCGGCTGGGCAACAACACCGACCGGCTCGGCTGGCTGCTGCAACACCTCGGGGACCTGCACGGGTCCGGCATCATCTACGCCCTCACCGTCGCGGCCGCCGAGGACACCGCCCGCGCGCTCGCGGCCGCCGGCCACGACGTGCGTGCCTACACCGGGCGCACGGACCCGGCCGACCGGCAGGAGCTCGAGGACGCGCTCAAGGGCAACCGGGTCAAGGCCCTGGTCGCCACCAGCGCGCTGGGCATGGGCTTCGACAAGCCCGACCTCGGCTTCGTCATCCACCTCGGGGCGCCGTCCTCACCGGTCGCGTACTACCAGCAGGTGGGCCGTGCCGGCCGGTCCGGGGCGGACGCCGACGTGCTGCTGCTGCCCGGCATCGAGGACGAGAACATCTGGCAGTACTTCGCCACCGCCTCGATGCCGCGCCGGGAGAAGGCCGAGGCCGTCATCGGCGAGCTGACCGGTGCGGGCGGGTCGCTCAGCGTCCCGGCCCTGGAGGCCCGGGTCGACCTGCGCCGCACGCCTCTGGAGCTGCTGCTCAAGGTGCTCGCGGTCGACGGGGCGATCGAGAAGGTGTCCGGCGGCTGGCAGGCCACCGGGGTGCCCTGGGAGTACGACGAGCAGCGGTACGCCGCGATCGCCGCCGCCCGGAAGGCCGAGCAGCAGGCGATGCTCGAGTACGAGCGGACCACCGGGTGCCGGATGGAGTTCCTCACCCGGCAGCTCGACGACGAGGACGCCGCACCGTGCGGCCGCTGCGACCGTTGCACCGCGCCCTGGTACCCGGCCGCCGTCGACGCCGGCAGCACCGAGCGCGCCGCCGGGGCCCTGGCCGCGGCCGGCGTGGAGATCGAGCCGCGCAGTACGTGGCCCTCCGGCATGGACCGGCTCGGCGTCACCGACGGCGACGGCTCCCCGGTCAAGGGCAAGATTCCCGAGGGGGACCGCGCCGAGCCGGGCCGTGCCCTCGCCCGGCTCTCCGATCTGGGTTTCGGGGGCCGGCTCCGCGAGCTGCTCGAGCCTCGTCTCGACGCGACCGGTGGCGAGGAGAACGGCAGCGGCGAGAGCGGGGTCGGCGGTGCGCACGACGGGGACCTGCCGCCGGATCTGGGCAAGGCCTGCGTCCGGGTGCTCCGGGAGTGGAGCTGGGCGCGTCGCCCCGCCGGTGTCGTCGCGCTGGGCTCCCGCACCCATCCACGGCTGATCACGTCGCTGGCCCGCGGCCTGGCCGAGGTGGGGCGGCTGCAGTACCTCGGCGAGATGCCGGTGCGGGACGGCCACCCGGCGTCCCGCCCGGGCGGGAACAGCGCGTTCCGGCTCGCGGGCGTGTGGGGTGGCCACGTCGTGACCCCCGAGCTGGCCGCGGCGCTCGCGGAGCTGGACGGGGAACCCGTGCTGCTCGTGGATGACCTCGTCGACTCCCGGTGGACGCTCACCGTGGCCGCCCGGGACCTGCGCCGGGCCGGTGCGGGCGCGGTGCTGCCGTTCACGCTCGCCTCCGCGGGCTAGCACGCTCGCCTCGGCGGGCCAGCACGGGCCGCTCCGCGGGAACGGACAGCTGCGCGGGGTAGCGTGAGCGCATCGGTGCTGGTCAACACGCGGTCCCGGCGCATGTCGGTGCCGGTCGACCCGCCGATCCGTCGGTTCCCTCGAGTCCGGTCCTCCCGAGTCAGGAGCGCTTTCGTCCATGGTCACGCTGCCCGATGCCCTCGTCTCCCCGCTGCTGCGCCTGGCGGGGGCGAACAAGCCGTTCGTCACCGCCGACGGTGCCCGGAGGCGGCTGGAGGACAACGTCCTGCGCCCGGCCGCGTACGGACCGCCGAAGCGTCTGCGCAGCGACGTCCGCGTCGACGTCGTCCAGGATCGGCACTGGCCGGTGTACACGGTCACACCCACCGCCACGGAGCGTCCCGCGGGCAGCGTCGTCTATGCGCACGGGGGTGGCTGGGTCAACCAGATCGTGGGCTTCCACTGGCGCCTGATCGCGGACATCGCCGCGGAAGCGGGCGTCGCCGTCACCGTCCCGATCTATCCGCTGGTGCCGTACGGGACGGCGGGGGAGACCCGGGACCGGGTCGTCGAACTCGTGCGCTCCAACCTCGAGACGTACGGGCCGACGTTCCTCGCCGGCGACTCCGCCGGTGGCCAGATCGCCCTCTCCGCCGCCCTCAAGCTGCGGGACGAGGGCATCCGGTTGCCCATGACCACCCTCATCTCCCCCGCACTGGACCTGACGTTCAGCAACCCGCGCATCCCTGACGTGCAGCCGACCGACCCGTGGCTCGGCACCGAGGGCGCCACCGTCTTCGCGGAGGCCTGGCGGGGTGACCTGCCGATGACCGACCCGGCCGTGAGCCCGCTCTTCGGCGACCTCGCCGGGCTCGGTCCGTTGACCGTCTTCATCGGATCGCGCGACGTGCTCAACCCCGACGTCCACCTGCTGGAGAAGAAGGCGCGGGACGCCGGCGTCGAGATCACCGTCTTCGAGAAGCCGGGGCAGGTGCACGTCTATCCGCTGCTGCCCACCCGCATCGGTCGCGAGGCCTCCCGGGAGGTCGTGCAGAGCATCACCCGGGCGCTCTGACCGCACCGTGCTCTGACCGCACCGTGCTCTGACCGCACCGTGCTCTGACCGCACCGTGCTCTGACCGCGTCGCGGACGGGTTCGTGCGGTGACGGCGCGCCGGTCGGCCGGCCGTTCGTCATCCCGCGGTCACGCCGCGGGGTGCTCGGGCCGGCCCCGCCCCTCGGACGCGCACCGGCGGGCGAGCGCCAGACACCAGGTCGTCGCGGTGCCGTGATCGGCGTTCCAGGCCGCGGCGTGCTGCCAGATGCGCAGATACGTCTCGTGCAGGACCTCTTCGCTGTGCCGCTCGCCCGCGACGGCGGCCCGGACCACCGCGAAGACGGGACCGCACGTCGCGTCGTAGAGCGCGCCGAAAGCATCACGATCTCCACGCGCCACCGCGGCCAGGAGATCGGCGAGGTGGTCGTCGCGGGAGACGACGGCATCATCCGAACTCCCCATCCGCTCAGCATGGCATCATCAGCCCGCTGATAGTTCGATGCCGCGTCACGATTCGATGACGATCCGGCCGGCATCGTTCCCGGTCAGGCCGGCGATGAGCCGGTCAACCCACCGCCCGATCTACCGGCGGTAGTCGAAGGCCACCAGGTCGCCGACGCCGGTACGCCGGACCATCCCCCAGCGGCTGACCCAGCCACCGGCTCCGGCGCCGCGGCGCACCGAGCGGCTCTCGAAGGCCACGATCTCGCCGTTGACCAGCGTCCAGATGGCGCGCTTCTCGTGCTGGTTGATCACCGTCACGTTGCCCAGCGCCCCGGCGCCCAGATGGCCGGTCTTCTCGGTCCACCAGGGGTTGCGGGTCCGCTCGCTCAACAACCGCGCGGGATTCGCCGTCATCGTCGCCACCGCCCGGGAGAGGGTGAGCACCCCGGACTCGGCCACCTCGAGAATGGCCGGGATGTTGTCGCGGGTGTCACCGAACCCCTTCATGGTGGCCTCGAGCTGTCCGTCGGAGATGAGGATGTCGACGTCTCCGCGGTGCAGCGCGTCCATCGCCAGCTGCTGGGAGGCCTTCGTCATCTTCAGGCCCTCACGGCTGCCGAGGCTCGGCCGGAGCATCGAGGTCACGAACTCGGCGCTCACGTGCGGCTCCTCGACCAGGGCGAGGACCCGCGCCATGCTCTCCACCGGATCGCCGTGGGACCCGGAGCCCGCCGCCGTCGCATGGCCGAGGTGGACAGGGCGCCCGTTCGACAGACTGACGACGCGCTCCGCGTGCGTCGGATCCTGCGTGTGCGACATGTACAGCAGGCCGGCCTCGGAGGTGATCCGGTAGATGGCGTCGATCCGGTCGTCCGCCTGGATGAAGTGCCCCATGTGGTCCTTGATGCCGATGCACAGGGGAGCCGTGAGCGCGGTGATCGGATTGCGGGTCATGCGCGTGGTGGCGATCTCGGGGTCGAGTTCTCCCTTGAGCATGGTGATGATCTCGTCCACGGAGAGCATGGTGCCCAGCAGGTTGGCGGCGCCGATGAACACGCCCAGGTTGATCGGCAGGCCACGGTCGACCTCGGCGCCGAGCAGCGCCGGGGCCATCAGGGTGTTGCCCGCTCCCGGGGAGAGCGCGAACGTCACGCCGTCCTGGGTCGCCTCGAAGATCGGCTGCGTGCTGACCTCGAACAGGTCGCCCAGGTGCAGGTGGATGTCGATCAGCCCGGGCACCACCAGCAGGCCCTCGCAGTCGAGGATCCGGTCCCCGGGCTCCGGTGCCAGATCGTCTCCGGTCTCCACGACGTGACCGCCGTCGACGGCGATGTCGGTGACCCGGTCGACGTCGTTGGCGGGGTCGACCACGTGACCGCCCTTGAGCAGGATCCGGCCGCGGTCCTCGATGCCGTCGAGCCGGTCGTGCAGGGTGCCGTGGCGGGTGTTGGCCAGCACGGCGGCCAGGTTGTCCAGGTTGATGCTCTCAGCTCTGGTTGCTGAACGCGGCGTCGAACGACTGCGTCGAGGGCGCGAAGTCGTACTTCTTCAGCGCGGCCAGCGCCTCGGGAGCGCCCTCCAGGCGGTCCATGCCGGCGTCCTCCCACTCGATCGAGATCGGGCCGTCGTAGCCGATCGCCGTCAGCGCGCGGAACGCGGACTCCCAGGGCACGTCGCCCCGGCCGGCGGAGACGAAGTCCCAGCCGCGTCGCGGGTCGCCCCACGGCAGGTGCGAACCCATCACGGTGTTCCGCCCGGTCATCCGCACCTTCGTGTCCTTGCAGTCCACGTGGTAGATCCGGTCCTTGAAGTCCCAGATGAAGCTCACCGGGTCGATGCCCTGCCACATGAAGTGGCTCGGGTCCCAGTTCAGCCCGAATGCCTCACGGTGCCCGATGGCCTCGAGCGTGCGCACCGTCGTCCAGTAGTCGTAGGCGATCTCGGAGGGGTGCACCTCGTGCGCGAACCGGACGCCGCACTCGTCGAACACGTCGAGGATCGGGTTCCACCGGTCCGCGAAGTCCTGGTACCCGGCGTCGATCACGGACTCCGGGACGGGCGGGAACATGGCCACGTAGGGCCAGATGGACGAGCCGGTGAACCCGACGACGGTCGTGACGCCGAGCGCCTTCGCCAGCCGCGCGGTGTGCTTCAGCTCCTCCGCCGCCCGCTGACGGACGCCCTCGGGGTCGCCGTCGCCCCACACCGTCGGCCCGACGATCGCCTGGTGGCGGAAGTCGATCGGGTCGTCGCACACGGCCTGACCCTTGAGGTGGTTGGAGATCGCCCAGACCTTCAGGCCATGCTTGTCGAGCACCGCCTTCTTCGACGCGATGTACTCCTCGTCGTCCCAGCGCCACGCGTCCAGGTGGTCACCGGAGACGGCGATCTCGAGGCCGTCGTAGCCCCACGAGGCCGCGAGTCGGGCCACCTCCTCGAAGGGCAGGTCGGCCCACTGGCCGGTGAACAGGGTGTACGGGCGGGGCATCGGGGCCTCCTGCGACGACGGGACGGGCGGGGAGTAGGAAAGGGGAGGGGGAGGAGGGTCAGGCGCTGCCGACGGTGACGACGGAGCTCTTCGCCGCCGCCGACTCCTGCACGGCGGCGAGGACCCGCTGGACGGCCAGCCCCTCGGCGAACGAGGGGCTCGGCGCGACTCCGGTGTCGATCGCGGTCAGGAAGTCCCGGATCTGGTGGGTGAAGGTGTGCTCCCACCCGATGGTGTGGCCCGGCGGCCACCACGCGTCCAGGTACGGGTGCCCCGGCTCCGTGACGAGGATCCGGGCGGACCCCTGGGTCAGGGGAGAGCCGGCGCCGTCGAAGACCGTCAGTTCGTTCAGCCGCTCCAGGTCGAACCCGAGGCTGCCCGCGCTGCCGTAGACCTCGATGGTCAGCGCGTTCTTCCGGCCGAGCGCCACCCGGGACACCTCGACGCTGGCGACCGCGCCGCCGGCGAGGCTCAGCGTCGCCCACGCGGCGTCGTCCACCGTGACCGGCTCCGGGCCGTCGGGCCCGTTCCGGGTCGGCACGAAGGTGTGCAGCCGGCCCGAGACGTCGGTGACGGTGTCCCCGAGCAGGAACTGCACCTGGTCCACGGCGTGGGAGGCGATGTCCCCCAGCGCCCCGGAACCGGCGGTCTCCTTGCGCAGCCGCCAGGTCATCGGGGCGGTCTCGTCCGCCAGCCAGTCCTGCAGGTAGCTCACCCGCACCTGGCGCACCGTGCCCAGCCGCCCCTCGGCGATCAGGTCGCGGGCCAGGGCGAGGGCCGGCACACGCCGGTAGTTGAACCCGACCATGGACCGCACGCCCCGGGTCGCCGCCTCCTCGGCGGCGGCGACCATGGCGGCGGACTCGGTCATGGAGTTGGCCAGCGGCTTCTCGACGAGCACGTGCTTGCCGGCCTCGAGGAACGCACACGCCATCTCCGCGTGCAGCCAGCCCGGTGTGCAGATGTCGACGATGTCGATGTCGTCCCGGTCCAGCAGGGTGCGCCAGTCGGTCGCGGACTCCGCCCAGCCGTACCGGGCGGCCGCCTCGCCGACGGCGTCGGCGTCCCGGCCGACGAGCACCTTCCGTTCGAACGCCGGCACGTCGAAGTAGCTGGCCACGTTCCGCCACGCCTGGGAGTGGGCCTTGCCCATGAAGGCGTAGCCGATGGTGGCTACACCCAACGGGCGAGAATCCAGGCGAGAACCCGGGCGCTGCTGGCCGGACATGGTCAGAGCGTCTTCTCGGTCGGGTCGAAGTCCTCCGGCAGCGGCTCGGCGGCGACGGCGGTGCTCTCCAGCGAGATGAAGGAGCCGGTCTCGATCGACTCGGCGATCGAGACCATCGCGTCCAGCACGTGGTACGCGGCCTCGCCCTGCGCCCGGTGCGGCACGCCGGCCCGGATGGCGCGGGCCATCTCGAGCACGCCGGTGCCGCGCGAGGCGGTCGACCCGACGGCCGGGATGATCTCCGGATCGGCCCCGGCACGCGTGAGGACGATGTCGCCGTCGAACATGTTCGGGTCCGGGAAAGCGATCGTCGCCTCGCTGCCGGTGATCTCCACGACGCCGACGTTCTGCTTGGGCGAGTCGAAGCTGAAGATGCTCTGCGAGGACTCGCCGCCCTCGAACTGGGCGATGGCGCTGACGTGGGTGGGGACGGTGACGTCGAACGCCTCACCGGCCTTCGGGCCCGAGCCGATGGTGCGGGACGGCCGGGACTGCGAGCCGAAGGCGCCCACCTTCGCGATGGGGCCGAAGGTCTGCACCAGGGTGGTCAGGTAGTACGGGCCGATGTCGAACAGCGGACCCGCGCCGGCCTGGAACAGGAAGGCGGGGTTCGGGTGCCAGGACTCGGGGCCGGGGGACTGCATGAGCGTCAGCGCCGTCAGCGGGGTGCCGATGTCGCCGCGGGCGACGGTGCGCAGCGCGGTCTGCAGGCCGGCGCCGAGGAACGTGTCGGGAGCGCAGCCGAGCCGCACGCCCGCCGCGTCGGCGGCCTTGAGCAGGCCGAGGCCGCTCTCACGATCGAGGGAGAACGGCTTCTCGCTCCACACGTGCTTGCCCGCCTCGACGGCGGCGGTCGCCACCTCGACGTGGGCAGCGGGGATGGTCAGGTTGATGACGATCTCGACGTCCGGGTGCGCCAGGGCGTCCTCGACGCTGCCGGACGCCGGGATGCCGTACTCCGCGGCCCGCGTGGCAGCGACCTCGGGGAACAGGTCGGCGACCATGAGCACCTGCACGTCCGGGAACCGGGTGAGGTTGCTCAGATACTCCTTGCTGATGACGCCGGCGCCGATGATGGCAAGACCGACAGGCCCGGAACGCTGGGCGGTGGAGGTGGTGGTCTGCTCGCTCATCGGGTGGATCCCTCCGTGGTCGCGGCGGTGGAGCCGTTGAGGTAGGTCAGGCTGTCGGCGACGGCGGTGAAGATGTCGCCGGTGAAGTCGTCGAGCTCGACGACGGCGGTCTCGACGGACGAGCCGGCGGCGAGGACGTCGCGGATGGGCATCTTGCCGCTCCCCACGGCCACCTGATCCTTGTCCTCGGTGGTCAGCGGGCCGTCCTTGATGTGGACGAAGCGGACGCGGTCGCCGAGCCGGCGCAGCAGCTCGACCGGGTCCTCGCCGCCCACGGCCGCCCAGTAGGTGTCGACCTCGAGCACGACGGCGTCGTCGAGGTGCTCCGCGAGCACCTCGAGGCCCGAGCGCCCGTCGATCCGGGACTGCAGCTCGAACTCGTGGTTGTGGTAGCCGACGCGGATGCCGTGCTTCGCCCCGGCCTCGGCCGCGGCGTTGAGCGCCTGGGCGGTGGCGGCGATGTCCTCGGCGCTCTGCCAGCGGGCGCGATCCACGTGCGGGTCGATGACGGTCTCGATGCCCAGCTGCTTCGCCGCCGCGAAGATCTCCTCCTGGTCGGCGCTGAGCAGGGGCGCGTGCCCGGACGGGGCGGTCAGGCCGTGCTCCTTGAACGCGGCCTCGAGCTCGTCGGCGGTGGCGACGAAGTTGTAGGGCTCGACGGCGGTGTAGCCGATCTCGGCGACGCGGGCGATGGTGCCCGGGAGATCCGCGGTCAGGGCGTCGCGGACGGTGTACAGCTGCAGGGCATAGCGCACGAGGGGCCTCCTGGCGATGGACGGGTAGGCGGGACCGCGTACCCGGCTGAGCGAACTCACCACCGAACCTAGGGCAGCTTCTGACAGTGGTCAAGCAAAAGATGTGACAAAGTCGACGTCCGCAACCATGTGACACGCAGAAGTGCCGCGTGCTATCACTGGGGAATGTCGTCGCCGCTCGCAAGCACGAGGACGCCCGCGCCCGGCGGCCTCATCCTGTCCGCGAGCACCGTCGTGCTCCCGGCCCCCGCCAGCACGGCCCTGAGGGCGGGAGAACTCTTCCAGGTGCTGCGCGACGGTCACGCTCGCACGCGGGCCGAACTCGCCGAGATCACCGGCCTGGCCCGGTCGACCATCGCCACCCGGATCGACGCCCTGATGTCCTGCGGCCTGATCGGCCCGGCCGGGGAGGCCGTCTCCTCCGGCGGCCGGCCGCCGTCGCGCTTCGCCTTCTCCGCCTCCTCACGAGTCGTGCTCGCCGTCGATGTCGGCGCGACGCACGTGCTGATCGCCCTGACCGACCTCGGCGGCCGGGTGCTGGACGAGTCCCGCGCCGCGATCGCGGTGTCCGTCGGTCCGGTGGCTGTCCTCGACCTCGTCGTCGACCAGGCGCGCCTGCTGCTCGAGCGTTCCGGCCGTGACGTGCGGGAACTGGCCGGTATCGGCATCGGGCTGCCCGGGCCGGTCGAGCACTCCACCGGCCGTCCCGCGAACCCGCCCATCATGCCGGGCTGGGACGGCTTCGACGTGCCCGCGTACGTCCAGCAGTCGTTCGGCCTGGGGCGGGAGCTCGACGTCCTCGTCGACAACGACGTCAACATCATGGCCCTCGGCGAACGGGCCGGCTACTGGCCGATCGAGGAGAACCTGCTCTTCGTCAAGGTGGCCACCGGCATCGGTGCCGGCATCGTGGGGCGCGGCCTGCTGCAGCGCGGAGCCGACGGCACCGCCGGGGACATCGGCCACGTCCGCCTCTCCCGCGGTGACGGCGTGCTGTGCCGCTGCGGCAACGTCGGTTGCCTCGAGGCGCTGGCCTCCGGGCCGGCGGTCGCCTCCGCCCTGGCCGTAGCCGGGGTGCCCGCTGAGAGCGGCGAGGACGTCCTCGACCTCGTCCGCCACGGCAGCGTCCAGGCGGTCCAGGCCGTCCGCCAGGCCGGCCGGGACATCGGCGAGGTCCTCGCGACCTGCGTCAACCTGCTCAACCCGTCGGTGATCGTGATCGGTGGCGGCCTCTCCGCGGCCGGGGAGTACCTGCTCGCCGGCGTGCGCGAGATGGTCTACCAGCGCTCCCTGCCGCTGGCCACCGCCCGACTGCGCATCGTCCAGTCGATGGCCGGCGACCGGGCCGGCGTGCTCGGCGCCAGCCGCATGATCATCGACCACGTCCTCTCCCCGGACCGCATCGGCGCCCTCGTCTCCGAGGCCTGACCCGGCTTCCCCGGACGCATTCCCGCGCGACCCCGGCTCCTCGACAGCCGTTGCCCCGGGCCCGATCGGCCCCTCGGGGCCCTCCGGTCGACGGGCTCGCGTCAGCATGCCCACCGGCCATTCCGGTACCCGTCCCGGCGTCGTCGAGCCCTCTCCCAGATTCACCAAGAAGGTGCGAACTTTTGATTGACGCTCGTCGTTAGTACGTCTACGTTGTTGCGCAGGCCACATTCCTGGCTCCGTCCGCGATGACGCCGACACATGCGACACAGACAAGGAAGTCCCGCAGTGAAACTTCGAATTCTCGCTGCGAGCGCCGTGATCACCGCGCTCGCTCTGTCCACCACCGCCTGTGGTGGTAGCGGCAGCAACTCCTCCGCCAGTGGCAGCAGCAGTGGCGGCGCGAGCAGCGGCGGCACCCTCACCTACTGGGCCTCCAACCAGGGCACCAGCCTGGACAACGACAAGGAGGTGCTGACCCCGCAGCTGCAGAAGTTCACCGAGCAGACCGGCATCAAGGTCAACCTCGAGGTCATCGGCTGGAACGACCTGCAGACCCGCATCCAGAGGCGGTCACCTCGGGCCAGGCGCCCGACGTCGTCAACATCGGCAACACGTGGGCCGCCTCGCTGCAGTCCACCGGCGCCTTCATGCCGTTCGACCAGTCGGCCATGGACGCCATCGGCGGCAAGGACAAGTTCGTCAAGACCGCGCTGGACACCGGAGGCATGGCGGGTCAGGACCCGACCTCGGTGCCGCTGTACGGCCTCGCCTACGGCCTGTACTACAACAAGGCGATGCTCGACAAGGCCGGCGTGAAGCCGCCGACCAACTGGGACGAGCTCGTCGCGGCGGCGAAGAAGCTGACCGACGGCAAGCAGTACGGCTTCTCCCTCGCGGCCGGCAGCTACACCGAGAACGCTCACTTCGCGTTCATCAACGCCGCGCAGAACGGTGCGGATCTGTTCGACAAGGACGGCAAGCCGACCTTCACCTCCGACGGCGTCGTCAACGGCATCAAGCGGTACCTGGACCTGATGCAGGCCGACAAGGTCGTCAACGTCTCCAACGCCCAGTACGACAACGGCGTCAAGGCGGTCAACGACTTCGCGACCAAGAAGGTCGCGATGATCATCAACCAGAACAACGCGGACAACAGCATCCAGGCCAACGGGATGAAGTCGTCCGAGTACGGCGTGATCCCGTTCCCCGCCCCGGCCGACAGCACCACCAAGACCGCCAGCCACGTGGCCGGCATCAACATGTCCGTCTTCAACAACACGAAGAACAAGGACGCGGCCCTGAAGTTCGTCAAGTACATGACGAGCGACGAGACCCAGTCCGCCCTGGACAAGAAGTTCACCGCCCTGCCGGTGCTCAAGGGCAAGACGCCGAACTTCACGGACAACCCGGAGGAGGCCAAGATCTTCGCCGACATCTACGAGACGAAGTCGAAGCCCCTGCCGCTGGTGGCCGCTGAGGACCAGTTCGAGAGCACGGTCGGCAAGGCCATGAACGACATGTTCGCCAAGATCGCCTCCGGCGGCACGGTGAGCACGGACGACATCAAGAGCGCCCTGCAGACCGCTCAGGACCAGGTGTCCTCGGCCGGATGACGCGTCGGGCGGGTCCGGCACCAGCCGGGCCCGCCCCTTCCTCCGTCGACCGCCGTCCTGAAGGCGGCGTCCGCCCCAGCGAGAAAGGGGGAGCCCGCGTGTCCACGACCGCGCTGCGCCCCAGTACCCCCAGCCCCACCACCCCGCCCGTCGTCCCCTCGGGTCGCCGCAGCCGCCGTTCCGGCTGGTGGCTTCCCTACGCCCTGCTGGCCCCGGCCGTCGTCTTCGAGCTCGTGATCCACGTGATCCCCATGGTCACCGGCATCTGGATGAGCCTGCTGCGGCTGACGAAGGCCTTCATCGCCAACTGGGGCCGCGCCCCGTTCGTCGGCGGCACCAACTACTCCGTGGCCCTGGACTTCAACAGCGCCATCGGCGCCGGGCTGCTCCGCTCCTTCGGCATCACCGTCGCCTTCACGATCCTCGTCGTCGGGATCGCCTGGGTGCTCGGCATGGCCGCCGCCGTCGCCCTGCAGCGCCCCTTCCGCGGCCGCGCGATCTTCCGCACCCTGTTCCTCGTGCCCTACGCCCTGCCCATGTACGCCGGCATCATCGCCTGGAAGTTCATGCTGCAGAAGGACACCGGTGCCGTGAACCACTTCCTCTACGACAACCTGGGCCTCGGCGGGGACAAGCCGTTCTGGCTGATCGGCGACAACGCCTTCGTCGCCATCGTCGTCGTCGCCGTGTGGCGGCTGTGGCCCTTCGCCTTCCTGATGCTGATGGCCGGTCTGCAGTCCATCCCCGACGACGTCTACGAGGCCTCCGCCGTCGACGGCGCGCGCCCCTTCCGGCAGTGGAGCTCCATCACCCTGCCGATGCTGCGGCCCGTCAACATGGTCCTCGTGCTCGTCATGTTCCTGTGGACGTTCAACGACTTCAACACCCCGTTCGTGCTGTTCGGCAACGCCCAGCCGCCCGCCGGCGACCTGATCTCGTTCCACATCTACAACGCCTCGTTCCTGACCTGGAACTTCGGCTCCGGAGCCGCGATGTCCGTGCTGCTGCTCCTGTTCCTGCTCGTCGTCACCGGCCTCTACCTGCTGGTGCTGAACCGGAGGTCGAAGACCGATGCGTGAGACCACGGGCGCCCGGGCCTTCCGGATCGTCGTCATCGCCGTGCTGAGCATCTTCACGGCGGTCCCGGTGTACGTCATGATCACCTCGGCGATGAAGCCGCTCTCCGACGTGCAGGGCGACTTCACCTGGCTGCCGACCTCGGTGACCTTCGCCCCCTTCGTGGACATGTGGAAGACCGTGCCGCTGGCCAGCTACTTCCTCAACAGCGTCGTCGTCGCCGGCATCGCCACGATCCTCAGCGTGATCATCGCGATCTTCGCCGCCTACGCGGTCTCGCGGTACCGGTTCCGCGGCCGCACCATCTTCTCGACGACGGTGCTCTCGACCCAGATGTTCCCCGGCGTGCTGTTCCTGCTGCCGCTGTTCCTCATCTTCGTCAACGTCAACACCCTGACCGGCATCCAGCTGGTGGGCACGCGCGGTGGCCTGATCATCACGTACCTGACCTTCTCGCTGCCGTTCTCCATCTGGATGCTGGCCGGCTACTTCGACGGCATCCCGCGGGATCTCGACGAGGCCGCCCTCGTGGACGGCTGCGGGCCGATGAAGGCGCTGCTGAGCGTGGTGCTGCCGGCGGCCCGCCCCGGCCTGGTGGCGGTGGCGATCTACAGCTTCATGACGTCGTGGGGCGAGGTCCTGTTCGCGTCGGTGATGACGACGGACGCGAACCGCACGCTCGCCGTCGGTCTGCAGCTGTACTCGACGCAGACCAACGTCTACTGGAATCAGATCATGGCGGCGTCCCTCGTCGTCTCGATCCCCGTCGTCGTCGGCTTCCTGCTCCTGCAGCGCAGCTTCGTCGCCGGCCTGACGGCGGGCGCGGTGAAGTAACCGCACACGCCGCCTCGTGGCCGCCTGTCCCCGGACACGTCGCCACGACCACCGAACGAGGATCCCGGGTCGAAGCCTCCCGACCCGGGATCCTTTCGGTCTGTCCGGGTTCTTCGCGAGGAGAGAACAGCGCTGGCCGGTACGCGGGATCCTCAGTAGGCTGACGAAAGACGCGTGCGGTGCCGGACAACCGGCACAGCGGCGCGCCGACGACAGTACCGATCGACGGGAGGACCCCCAGATGGCACAGACGCTCGACGGCAAGAAGATCGCGTTCCTGCTCACCGATGGTGTGGAGCAGGTGGAACTGACGCACCCGTGGCAGGCGGTGAAGGACGCCGGTGGCACCCCGGTGCTGATCTCCCCGAAGGACGACACCGTCCAGGGCATGAACGGGGACACCGAGGAGGGCGACACCTTCCCGGTGGACGTCAAGCTCGCCGACGCCAAGCCGGAGGACTACGCCTCGCTGGTGATTCCCGGCGGCGTCGTCAACGCCGACACCCTGCGCACCGAGCAGGCGGCCGTGGCGTTCGCCAAGGCCTTCTTCGACGCGAAGAAGCCGGTCGCCTCGATCTGCCACGGTCCGTGGCTGCTCATCGAGGCCGGCGTGGTGGAGGGGCGCAAGCTCACCTCCTACCCCTCGCTGCAGACCGACCTGAAGAACGCCGGGGCGACGTGGGTGGACGAGACGGTCGTCGTCGACCAGGGCCTGACCACCAGCCGCAACCCCGATGACCTGGAGGCGTTCAGCGCCAAGGTCGTCGAGGAGGCCGCGGAGGGCCAGCACGAGGGTCAGCACGCCTGATCCACGCACGATCACGCAGCAGGGGCGGTGCCGGACGGCGCCGCCCCTGCTGCGTGTCTGGGGGTGCTCTTCGCGACGTCGGGTGTTCGCCGAGTGGACGGATGACGTCGCTATTCATGCCGGATGAGTGCAGGACCCGTCCACTTGACGAGAGCGTGCCGTCGCCGCACGCCTCGCCGTCTCAGCGCAGCTCGGCGAGCACCGTCGCGACCAGGTCGTCCGGCTCGACGGGTAGCCCGCGCCCGACGAACCAGCGCGCCATCGTCGTGCAGTCCCGCGCCAGCAACTCGGCTCCGCGCGGGTTCGAGACGGTGTCCACGATCTGCGGGACGTCGATGACGACGAGCCGGCGCCCGGCCGCGAGCACGTTGTAGGGGGAGAGGTCCCCGTGGGCGAGGCCGAGCCGGGCGAATGAGACCAGCACGTCGCGGGTCTGGTGCCACCAGTCCCACAGCAACTCGCTTCCGGCCGCGCCGGTGGGGACGGACGCCTGCTGCAGCCGGGGCGCCGCGGTGACGCCGGCCGGGTCGTCGGCGTCGGGGATGAACTCGAGCAGCAGTTCCGTCCCGTCGATCTGCACGGGATAGGGCACGGGCAGTCCCTCGGCGTACAGCAGCCGGAGGGCGGCCCACTCGGCGCCCGCCCACTGCGCGGCGGCCACCGTGCGGCCGAAGGTGGACCCCGTCTCGAGGGCACGCGCGTCGCGGGACCGGCGGGTGGTCCGTCCCTCGGTGTAGACGGAGCTGCGGTGGAACTGGCGGTGCTCGCTGGACCGGTAGCGCTTGGCGGCCAGCAGGCACGACGCCTCGGTGGTGGCGCGCTCGAGGAGGAAGACGTCGGCCTCCTTGCCGGTCTTCAGGACACCGAGTTCGGTGTCGACGGCGGCGGCGTCCTCGATCACCCAGTCCGGCCGGGGATCGGGGCCGCGGCAGCCGCGCTCGACGTCGTTGAAGGTGGACCAGCGCCGGCCGGGCGCGAGAGCGGAGCCGGTCTCGTCGTCGAAGGACAGCGTCAGGCCGGCGAAGTGCTGCAGTTCGTGAGGGTGGCGCAGCTCGAGAGAGGGGCGCAGCTCGAGGGAGGGGCGCAGCTCGGGAGGGAGCTGGTCGTTGCTGTGGTGAGAATCTGCGTGCGGGTCAGAGGACCAGGACATGCGGGGGACTCCAGGGGGAGGAGGGATGCGGGGCCACGGGACCGGCGGTGCGGCCGTCGTCGATGCGGGTCATCACGTCCTCCTCTCCTGCGAATCCGGGGCGGGTACCCCTCGGGGGACCCCTGCGCACCAGCGGGTGCGCGGGCTCAGTCTCGCACCGCGGCACCGGGCGGGCAAGAGGCGGGACAGAGGCGACCCAGTTGCGTCAGCCGCGGGGGTCGGCGGGCCTGGTGCGACCGAGGCGACCGCGGAACGCGATGATCGAGCCGGTCACGGCACCGGCGGCCAGGATCGAGGCGAGCACCACGAGCTGGAACCGGCCCGCCTCCAGGGTGATGCCCCGCCGAACACGGCGCCCACAAAGGCGCCCGGGAGCACGACGATGCCGGTGGTGCGGGTCTGGTCGATGCTCGGCACCAGGGCGGTGTGCACCGCGTCGCGGGCCAGCCGCGCCACCGACTGCCGGCCGGTGGCGCCCAGGGAGAGCCACGCCTCCACCTCGTCCCAGTGGTCGACGACGGACGCGGTGAACAGGCGCGACGTCAGCGTGGCGATCGTCATCGCGTTGCCGATCACGATGCCGCCGACGGCGAGCACGTAGCGCGGGGAGAAGGTGATGGCGCCGGTCAGGAACACCACGGCCATGGCGATCACCGGCCCGGCGACGATGGCCGCCGCCAGCACGGGGACGGCGGCGCGCGGTGCCCGGACGCGCCGGGCGGCCGTGAGCACGGCGAAGCCCAGCATGAGCGTCAGGGCGAGTGCCACCAGCCGGCCGTCGGTGATCACGCCGCTGAGGACGAGGCTGAGCGCCGCGAGCTGGACGACCGCTCGCACGATCGCGAGCGGGATCTGGGCGGGCGAGGGCACCCGGCCGGCGCGCAGCAGCAGGGCGGCCAGCGTGGTCAGCAGGGCGACGGCGACGAGGGTCGCGATCCACGGCCCCGGCGACGTCAGCTCGGCGGACAGGTCCGTCATCACCCGTCCTCCTCCCGTCCGCCGGTCCCGGTGCCCGGGCTGGCCTCGATTCTCCCTGCCCCGGCTGGGCTGGCCGTGGACCCTGCCGCTGGACCGGCGCGGTGACTACGCTGGTCACATGGGCGTCACCAGCGAACCGTCCCGGTTGACCGCCGTCATCAGCGGCATGGTCCAGGGTGTCGGATTCCGGTTCTGGGTCAGGGAACAGGCCGACCGGCTGCGGCTGAGCGGATCGGCGAGCAATCGTGCCGACGGTACCGTGCGCGTCGTCGTCGAGGGCAGCCGTCACGACTGCGAGGACCTGCTGACGCGGCTCACCTCCGGGCGCACGCCCGGCACGGTGGAGCACGTCCGCAGCGAGTTCTCCGACGCCACCGGGCAGTTCCAGGGCTTCACGGTCAGCTGACCCGCACCCGAACCGATCGAGAGGAGAGCCCGATGGTCCTCACGTTGCTCGTCATCGTGATCGGCGTGCTGCTGATCGCCGGGATCGCCACGTACAGCTCCGCGTCCCTGGTCCGGGGCAGCGCCGACCGGGCCGCGGATGCGGCCGGGAGGCCGGCCGACGCCGACGTGATCGAACCGGACGCCGCGTTCTGGACCGGGTTCGCCGGCATCGCCGGGGTGATCGCGGTCGCGGCCCTCGGGGCGGCCATCGTCGGGCGCGCCGGCCTGCTGCTCGCGGTGGCGGCCTTCGTCGCCATCCTGCTCGCCGGTACCCACCTGCTGCGCACCACCCGGCAGCGGGTCCGCCAGCGGGTGCTCGACGCGGCTGCCGGCCGGATGACGGCACTGCGCGCCCGGCACGACGCCGTCGTCGAACGCTGGCTGGCCTACGAACTGGACCCGGGCAAGCAGATCGAGTACCCGCAGATGACCGACGTGAGCCAGCCGTCCGCGGCCGCCGTCGTGCGCGCGATGCGGCAGGCGCGGGACGCACGCGACGCCGCCGACGAGGCCGGGTACGCCGACGCGGTCACCCGGCTCGAGCAGACCTTCGCCGAGGCGGAGCGGCGCGCGCTCGGGCAATGAACGCCTCCACCGGACGGTCGAGCCCGCCGGTTGACGGCGGGCTGAGATCTCCCGGACGCACGTCGCCCCGGGCGGCCGGAGCCGGACCCGGGGCGACGAACGGGAACCGCTGATCAGCGCGTGACGCGGACCAGCTTCTTGTTGACGAACTCGTCCATGCCGAACTGCGCGAGCTCCCGGCCGACGCCGGAGCGCTTCACGCCACCGAACGGCAGATCCGCGGCGGTGGCGCCGTGCTCGTTGACGAAGGCCATGCCGACGTCGAGCCGGTCGGCCACCTCGGCGGCGCGGTCCGCGTCACCGCTCCACACGGAGCCGGAGAGGCCGTACGGCGAGCTGTTCGCCAGCTCGACGGCCTCGTCGGCGGACGCGACCTTGTAGACGACGGCCGCGGGGCCGAAGAGCTCCTCGCTGTAGGCGCGCATCTGCGGGGTGACGTCGGTCAGCACGGTCGGCTGCACCCAGGCGCCCGCCCCGTCGATGCGCTTGCCGCCGGCACGCACGGTGGCGCCCTTGGCGACGGCGTCGTCGATCTGCTCCATCAGGGTGTCCACCGCGGAGGTGGAGGAGAGGGGCCCGACGAAGGTCTTCGGGTTGGTCGGGTCACCCGGAGTGACGGCGCCGAGCGAGGCGGAGAGCTTCTCGACGAAGTCGTCGTACACGTCCTCCACCACGATGAACCGCTTGGCGGCGTTGCAGGCCTGGCCGCCGTTGACCAGGCGGGCACCGGCGGCCTGCTTGACGGTGGCGTCCAGGTCCGGGGCGTCCAGGACGATGAACGGGTCCGAGCCGCCGAGTTCGAGGACAACCTTCTTCAGGTTGCGGCCGGCGATCTCCGCGACCGCCGAGCCGGCGCGCTCGGAACCGGTCAGTGAGACGCCCTGCACGCGCGGATCGGCGATCATGTCGGCGATCTGGTCGTTCGTGGCGAAGACGTTGATGTACGCGTCCGCGGGCAGCCCGGCGTCACGGAACAGCTGCTCCATCGCGAGGGCGTTCTGCGGACAGTTCGGGGCGTGCTTGAGGATGATCGTGTTGCCCAGCATCAGGTTCGGCGCGGCGAACCGGGCCACCTGGTAGTGCGGGAAGTTCCACGGCATGATGCCGACGAGCGAGCCGATGGCCTCCTTGCGGACGACGGCGCGGCCGCCCTGCGCGACGTCGAGCTCCTCGTCCGCGAGGAAGGACGGGCCCTTGTCCGCGTAGTAGGCGAAGATGTCCTTGCAGATGTCCATCTCGAACCCGCTCTGGCGGACGGGCTTGCCCATCTCCAGGGTGGTCAGCTCGGACAGCTCCTGCTTGCGCTCGGCGTAGAGCTCGGCGACGCGGGCGAGCACTCGGCTGCGCTCCTCGACCGGCGTCTCCCGCCAGGAGAGGAACGCGCGGTGCGAGCGGTCCAGCACCTCCTCCACGCCTTCGGTGGTCAGTTCGTCGAATTCCTTCAGGGTCTCGCCGGTGGCCGGATTAACGGTGGTGTAGGAAGTCATGCCTTCACCCTAGGCACGGTCCGCCGGGTGCCGCATCCTGCCTCGCCACGAGCGCAATCGGGGCCAATCCACCGGCGCTCCGGTACCGAACACCCAGCAATACTTTCGTCCCCGAGCCACATCCGATCCAGGAGTCATCATGCGTCGTGCCGGACTCGTCCTCGCCGCCGGGGTGATCGCGCTCGCCGGATGCGCGGGCCCGGTCGCCGCCACCGGGGAGTCGCCGGCGCCGGCGGCCTCCAGTGCCGCCCCGTCACCGAGCGCCTCGCCTTCGCGCGCAGCCCCGTCGAGCGCAGCCGCATCCTCCGCCGCCGCGGCCCCGTCGACTGCGGACACCGGTCACACCGCCACGGGCACGACGCCCCCGGCGAAGATCAGCATGATCTGCTCCGACAAGGAGGTGCTCGCCCGGATCACCGCCCTCGCCGGCGCGAGTGCCGTAGCCGGCCGCACCTCGACCTGGGAGGACGGCCTCTACACCTGCCGCTACCCGGTGAAGGGCGGGGCCCTCGTGGTCAGCGTCAAGCAGCCCGCGGCGGGTACCGAGCGCGCCTGGTTCGACCAGCAGCGTTCGCGGTATCCCGGCATCGCCACCATCGACGGGCTCACCAACTTCGGGCTGCCCGGGGCCAGCACCGGGGACGGCGTCGTGCTCTTCCTCAACGACGGCATGACGCTGACCATCGACGCGCGACAGATGACCGATCACGCGGCGAGCCAGCGTTCCGACGACGCATACGCGCTCGCCAGTGTCGTCATCGCCTGCTGGCGGCACGACTCGTTCTGATGATTCGATCCCCAGCGGATCACCGGCACCACCCGAGCGGGGCGGACGCAACGGCGTCCGCCCCGTCGTCATGTCCGGGCTCGTTTGCGCACGTCAGGGAGAGGCTGGAAAAGATTCCTCCAATCCGATCCTCAGCATGCTCCGAATACCCGGTGTCAGATGGATCACGAGGCGCCGACGCGAGCCGGTAGCCCCACACTCAAGGGAGCACCACCATGAAGCGGACTTCTGCACTCCTCGCGGCCCCGGCCCTCGCGCTGGGCGCTCTCGCCCTCGCCGCCGGCCCGGCCCAGGCGCAGGGCACCAGCTCGGACACCGGCAGCTGGACCTACCAGACGCAGCTGAAGCAGCTCAACAACAGCACCGCCAGCGGCAGCGTGTGGATCACGGTCAATGGCAACCAGGCCACCGTCACCGAGAACGTGACCGGTCTGCCGGCCTCGTTCAACGGCCAGGCCTACCCGCACGTCCAGCACATCCACATCGGTGCCATGGGCATGTGCCCGGACGCCTCCGCGGACAAGAACGGTGACGGCGTCGTCAGCGTCACCGAGGGTGCCCCGCACTACGGCAAGATCGCTCAGACCCTGACCACCAGCGGGGACTTCTCGCCGGCCAGCGCGACCGATCTGAAGCTGGCGCCCTCCGGCGGCACCATCAACTACAAGCGGACCATCACCCTCAGCGACGAGACCCTCGCGGCGCTGAAGGCGAACACCGCCTCCATCGTGGTCCACGGTCTGGACCCGGCCACCCTGTCCCCGGCTGCGCAGAAGGCAAAGAGCGACATCGTTCCGTCCCTGCCGCTGGCCGCCACCTCGCCGGCTCTCTGCGGTGAGCTGCGGGCCTCCCAGATGGGCGCCATGCCCAACGGTGCCCCGGAGACCGGTGTGAAGTCGGCCGCCCAGACCACGTCCACGGACGCCACCCCGGGTGTCCTCGCCGCTGCCGGTGGGGTTCTCGTGGCCGGTGCCGCCGCGTTCGGTCTGAACCGTCGCCGGACTGCCCGCAAGGCGCAGGACTGACCGGTCCAGCAGTCACCAGGAAACACTGAGCAGGAAAGAGTCACATCACCATGAGTGACCCACGCAGCCGCCGCGGATCGGTCTCCCGGTCCGCGGCGGCCGCCGTGCTCACTCTCGGACTGGCGAGTGGGGTTCTCGCGGGGTGCGCCGCACCGGCCGCGACAGGATCTGCCGCCGGACCGAGCACGAGCATCGGCGCCAGCAGCCCGACCACCACCGCCACGGCGACTCCGTCACCGACGAAGTCGACCGCACCCGCCTCCAAGCCCAGCGTCGCGGCAGCGGCCGCACCGGCGGCCCCACCCGCGAAGACCAAGGTCTCGGGTCCGGTCCTGCCGGCGTCCCGCCCGACCCGACTGGACATCCCCTCGATCGGTGTGGGGACCGACCTCATCGACCTCGGGCGTCAGGACGACGGCACCACCGCGGTCCCGCCCGGCGAGGCCGGCTCACCCGCCGGCTGGTACCAGTACTCGCCGTCGCCGGGCCAGCAGGGGCCCGCCATCATCCTCGGCCACGTCAACACGACGACCATCCCCGAGGGCGTGTTCTTCCGGCTGCACGAGATGCAGCCCGGCCAGCAGTTCACCGTCACCCGGGCCGACGGCCGTGTGGCCGTGTTCCAGGTGGACAAGCTGCGCACCGTGCGGAAGGACCAGTTCCCCACCCTCGAGGTGTACGGGAACACCGCCCGCTCCGAGATCCGGCTGATCACCTGCGGTGACTACCAGGCCTCCTCGGACCGGTTCGAGGAGAACACCATCGTCTACGCGCATCTGATCGGCAGCCACCGCTGACCGACCGTCCGCGCGGAACCCCATCATCCTGGTGCCCCGTCCGCTCGCTCCCGTGCTCCTTGCACGGGGTGGGCAGGCGGGGCACAGTGGTGTCCGCCCACAGCTCCGTGCCGTGGGCTCGACCGGCACCGCGCCGGTCCGGTCCGGCTCGTCGTGAGGAGCACCGTCATGGCTGCCACCGATGCCCCGCGTCTGCGCTGCACCGATCAAACGCAGTGGCGCGACTGGCTGGCCGAGCACCAGGACGAGCCCGACGGCGTCTGGCTGGTGTTCGCCAAGAAGGACGCGGTGAAGCGCGACCCTGCGGCCCTCACCGTCACCTACGCGGAGGCGCTCGAGGTGGCCCTGCAGCACGGCTGGATCGACGGTCAGGCGCGCAGCCTCGACGAGGTGAGCTACCTGCAGCGGTTCACCCCGCGCCGACCCCGCAGCGTGTGGTCCGTGCGCAACCGGACGGCGGTCGAGGCGATGATCGCGGCCGGAACGATGACGCCGCGCGGTCTGGCGGAGGTGGAGCGAGCCCGGGCGGACGGGCGCTGGGACGCCGCGTACGCCGGGCCGAAGGACGCCCAACCCCATCCCGACTTCCTCGCTGCGCTCGCCGCCAGTCCGGAGGCCGCGGCGTTCTACGCGACCCTGTCCAGCCAGAACCGGTACGCCCTGTACTTCCGCATCCAGAACGTCAAGCGCGAAGAGACGCGGGCACGCCGGATCGAGCAGTTCGTGGCGATGCTCGCCCGCGGCGAGACGATCTACTGAACCGGCGCCGTCCGGCCGCTCGAGCTACTGGCCGGCCGTGGTTTCCGGTGACGGTCCCGGGTCCTCCTCGTCGAGTTCCGGTGCCGGGAGGTCGGGATCGCGGCCGTGCGTCAGACGCCGGAGCCGGCGACGCCGTTCCGCGTCCGCCACCCGCCACCGCTGCTCGGGGTCGTCCTCGGGCGCCGGTACCCCGGCGGCGAAGTCGGCGAGCTCGTCCCGGTCCAGGCCGGCGGCCGGGTGCGGGCCCTGCGCGACGAGGCCGTCGAGCCATCGCCGCGTCAGTGGCCTGCGGGCGGCGACGAGGACGAGGTTGCCCGGGTGCTCGCCCGTGAACATCGGGGTCTCCGCCAGGGCGGCAACGCCGTCGAACACCTCGAGGAGCGCAGCGGCCTGCGACCGGAAGAACGTCAGCGGCGGGTCGTCGCCGACGTTGACGACCAGCACGCCGTCGTCGGGGAGCAGGGCCGCGAGCTCGCGGTAGAAGCCGGTGGTGGTCAGGTGCTCCGGGGCGTCGGCGCCGGCGAAGACGTCGAGGACGACGAGGTCGGTCGCACCGCCCAGGAGGTGGGCGGCGAACCCGGCGGCGACCCGGGCGTCGTCGCCGATGCGCTGCAGGTCGATGTTCTCCGGCAGCGGCAGGTGCTCCTCGACGAAGGAGAGCAGCCCCCATTCGATGTCCACGACCACCTGCGGGGAGCCCGGCCGGGTGACGGCGATGTAGCGGGGAAGAGTCATCGCGCCCGCGCCCAGGTGGACGGCTCGGATGGGGCCGGCCGGCAGGGCGTCGACGACGTTGCTGATCCGGTACAGGTACTCGTAGACGATCCGCGTCTGGTCGGTCAGGTCGACGTGCGACTGCTCCGCACCATCGATGAACAGCACGTGCCCGTCACCGCCCCAACCGTCCGGCTCGATGGTCGCGACCGTCCCGGAAAGGGGCAGTCGGATCGACGGCGGATTGTTCGCGGCGGCCATGGATCGAGTGTGACACGCCGTCCGAGGTCGGTGGCTCTGCCGTCCGTCCGCTCGCGACGTCGGCCCGGTTCCGGCGTCAAGAATTTCGCCGAGTGGACGGTTGATGCGCTCAAACCAGGTGAATGGGTGCGTTATCGGTCCACTCCACGAAGGACGGCCATCGAGTGGACGGATGATGCACTCAAACGGCGCGAATGGGTGCGGTATCCGTCCACTCGACGCAGGACGGCGCAGGACGACGCCGCCGGCCGACGCCAGCGACTCTCAGCCGAACTGCTTCCGCAAGTCGGCCTTGCGGATCTTCCCGCTCGCCGTCCGCGGCATCTGGTCGGTGAACACCACGGACTTCGGCAGCTTGTACCGCGCCAGCCGCCCGTCCAGGTGGGCGAGGACCTCCTCGGCGCTGAGCGTCGTCCCCTCCCGGACGCTGATCACGGCGCGGCCGACCTCGCCCCACGTCGGGTCGGGCACGCCGATGACGGCGACGGCGGCCACGGCGTCCAGCTCGGCCACCACCTGCTCGATCTCGGCCGGGTAGATGTTCTCGCCGCCGGAGATGATCATGTCCTTGAGCCGGTCCGAGATGAACAGGAAGCCGTCCTCGTCGAGATGGCCCATGTCCCCCGAGCGGAACCAGCCGCCCTCGTCGAAGGACTGCTCCGTGGCATCGGGCCGCTGCCAGTACGCGCCGATCACGTTGGGGCCGCAGATCTGGATCTCCCCGGTCTCCCCGGCGGGAACCGGCGAGCCGTCCGGCCCGGCGATCCGCACGTCCGTGAAGAAGTGCGGGAGGCCGCCGGAGCCGGCCTTCGATGCCGAGTAGCGGACCGGCAGGGTGGTCGCGCCCGGCGCCGTCTCCGTCATGCCGTAGCCCATCGTGAAGGCCAGCCCGCGCTCCTCGTACGCCTGGAGCACCCGGAGCGGGACCGCCGACCCGCCGCACGTGAGCTTGCTCAGCGACGATATGTCCCGCGTCGCCCAGTCCGGGTGCTCGGCGAGCATCTGGTAGGTGGTGGGCACCCCGGAGATCGCCGTCGCCCGGTGTTCCTCGATCAGCCGCAGCGCCTCGCCGGGGTCGAACCGGGGCTCGAGGACGAGCGTCGCGCCCTTGAGCAGGGTCGGCAGCGCCCCCATGTCCAGGGCCGCGACGTGGAACAACGGCGAGATCATCAGCGACACGTCGGTCGAGGCGAGATCGAAGTCCACCAGCACGTTCAGGCAGTTCCACGTCACGTTGCCGTGCGTGAGCACCGCCCCCTTGGGCCGCCCGGTGGTGCCGGAGGTGTAGAGGATCAGTGCGGGGTCCTCGGCCCCGACCGGCAGGTCGATCCGCTCCGGGTCCGCCGCGGCCAGCGCCTCCTCGTAGTCGATGTCCTGCGCCGGGACGGTGCCGGAGAACCGCGGATCGGGCCCGTCGTCCACGCGCAGCCGGAGCGCCACCGGGGTGTCCGCGCTGCCGGGCAGGGCGAGGCCGGTGAGCGAGGAGGCGTGGACGAGGACGGTCGCCCCGCTGTCGGTGAGGGCGAACTGCAGCTCGGGGGCGGCGAGGCGCGTGTTCAGCGGTACGAACACCGCCCCGCAGACCCCGGCGGCGAACAGCGTCTCCAGGAAGGCCGGGTGGTTCTCGCCCAGGTAGGCCACCCGGTCCCCGGGCCGGATCCCGCGCTCGCGCAGCGCCGCGGCGAGCCGGTCGACGCGGTCGGCGAGCTCGTCGTACGTCGTCGTCCGACCCCGGCACACCAGCGCGGTGCGCCCGGCGGACTTGGGCAGCCGACGGTGCGGCCAGGATCCGAGACCGGTGTTCAGCATGGGATCTCCTTCGGGCGAGAGGACGAGAGGACGGCGGGAAAGGCGGTCAGTGCTCGACGGTGGTCAGGTCCAGGTCGCGGCTCTCCCGGGTGAACAGCACCGCGACCAGACTGACGACGCCGACGACGGCGAGGAAGACGACCACGGGCACGATCGAGCGCTGGCTGGACGCGTACAGCGAGGCGAGGATGCCCGGGGTGAAACCGCCGCCGAGCAGCGTCGCGAGCTGGTAGCCGCCGGAGGCGCCGGTGTAGCGGGAGGCGGTGCCGAACTGCTCGGAGACGAAGGCGGCGAGCGGACCGTACAGGCACGAGTGCAGGAACAGGCCGATCGTGAAGCCGAGGAAGATCAGCACCGGATTCGCCGAGCCGACCAGGGCGAAGAACGGGAACAGGTACAGGATGAACAGCACGAGGCCGCCGACGATCATGGGCTTGCGGCCCACCCGGTCCGAGAGCCGCCCGGCGCCGATCACGACGAAGATGCTGATGAACGAGGCGGCGGAGAAGGCGAACAGCGTGCCTTGGCGTTCGGCGCCGGCGGCCACCGCGTAGGTGACCGCGAAGGTCGCCATCGTCACCTGGAACGCGAAGCCCGCCGCGGCGCCCAGCGCCGTGAGGATCAGCGCCTTCGGGCGGCGCAGCACGGAGAAGAGCGGGACGGCGGGGCGTTCAGCCTCGTTCCGCTCGGCCTGCGCCATCGCGGCCTTGAACACCGGGCTCTCGGAGATCCGGGAGCGGACGTACAGGCCGACGGCGAGCAGCACGACGGAGAGCAGGAACGGCACCCGCCAGCCCCAGGCGAGGAACTGGTCGGTCGGCAGGGCCGCGAACAGCCCGAGGATCAGGGTGCCGAGCACCGCGCCGGACGGGGCACCGGCGTTCGCGAACGACGCCGCGAAACCGCGCCGGCCGGAGGCGGCGTGCTCGAGCGCCATCAGGGCGGCACCGCCCCACTCGCCGCCGACGGCGATGCCCTGGCACACGCGCAGCAGGATCAGCAGGATCGGGGCGAGCGCGCCGATCACTGCCGGCGTCGGGATGAGCCCGATCAGGGTGGACCCGATGCCCATCAGGCTCATGGTCAGCACGAGCATCTTCTTGCGGCCGAGTCGGTCCCCGAAGTGGCCGAAGATGAACCCGCCGAGCGGCCGGGCCACGTAGCCGGCGGCGAACGTGCCGAACGAGGCGATGGTGGCGGTCAGCGGGTCCAGGTTCGCGAAGAACACGGCGCCGAAGACGAGAGACGACGCGGTCGCGTAGAGCAGGAAGTCGTAGAACTCGATGGTGCTGCCCAGATAGCTGGACAGCAGGACCCGGCGCACCTCGCGGCGGTCGGTGGCCACGGTCGCCACGGACGGGGTCTCGGGAGCGGCGTTGCTCATGGGGGACTCCAGGGTTCAGGACGACGGGCGTCGTTGCCGGTCGTCATCGGGAACAGCAGGGGTGAGCGGCGCGGTGAGCGGACGAGAGAGGTGAGGGTCGCCGGGTGGAGGGGAGGTGCGGGATGAATCAGTCGAGGAGGAAGAACGCGAGGTCCACGGCGTCGGGCCGGCGCTCGCCGGTGCCGACGAACAGGCGGCCGACGAGCCAGGCCCAGCGCTCGCCGGTGCCGTGCAGGCGGGGCCAGGACCTGAAGTAGAGCCGAGCGGGGTCGACCGGTTCGGACCGGGCGATCGCGGCCAGGTCCTCCGCCGAGCCCGACCGGATCGCGGCGTTGTGCACGAACAGGTGCTCGCCGTCGTCCAGCGCGATGCCGTAGCGGGCGTCCAGCTCGCTGACGGTCGCACTGATGCCGCGCTGCACGTCCGCCCCGGCCGGCAGCACCGTGCCGGTGAAGGGCCGGCCGTCCGGGTCGGTGCCGGTGACGGTGCCCCCGGTGATGGGAACGATCCGCCGCGCCCCGTCGGTGGTCTGGCCGATCGTGGCCGGGGCGGCCACCCGCACACTCAGGGTGCAGAACGGCGTCAGCGTCGGCGTGCGCATCAGCGGTAGAAGCGGGCCAGGAAGGTGGCGACGACGGCGGGCCGGTCGCTGTCCTCGAGCTCGATCACCTGCTCGACGGTCAGCTGCACCCCGTCGCCCTTGACCTCCTCGACCGCGGCGATGGTCGAGGACATGCGGACCTGGGCACCGACCGGCACGGGTGCGGTGAAACGGACCCGGTCGAGGCCGTAGTTGACCTTCGTCCGCACGTCCGAGACGTCCATCAGCTCGCCCCACAGCGGGATGAGCAGGGCGAGGGTCAGGAAGCCGTGGGCGATCGGACCGCCGAACGGGCCGTCCTTGGCCCGCTCCGGGTCGACGTGGATCCACTGGTGATCGTCCGCCGCGTCGGCGAACGTGTTGACCTGCTCCTGCGTGATGGTGCGCCAGGGGCCGGGGCCGACCGTGGTGCCGACCAGGCCCGGCAGCTCGTCGAATGTGTACATCGTCGTCATGGGGTGTCCTCTCGAGACGGAACGGGTCAGGGGTGGAGACGATCAGTGGGTGAAGGCGCTCAGCCCGGTGATGGCGCGGCCGACGATGAGCGCGTTGATCTCGTGGGTGCCCTCGTAGGAGTAGATGGCCTCGGCGTCGGCGAAGAAGCGGGCGACGTCGGTGTCCAGGGTGATGCCGTTGCCGCCGCAGACCTCCCGGGCCAGCGCCACGGACTCGCGCATCCGGGCCGCGCACCACGACTTGGCCAGGGCGGAGTCCTCGTCCCGGTAGACGCCGGCGTCCTGCTGCACGGACAGCCGCGTGAGCAGGCCGAGGCAGCCGGTGACGTTGCCGAGGATCCGGGCGAGCTTCTCCTGGACGAGCTGGAACCCGGCGACCGGCCGGCCGAACTGGGTGCGCTCGGTCGTGTACCGCAGGGCCGCCTCGTAGGCGCCGGCCTGGACGCCGGCGGCGATCCACGCGACGTCCGAACGCATCCGCCGCAGCATCCGGCCCACGTCCTTGAACGAGGCGCAGTTGCCCAGCCGGAACTCCTCGGCCACCTCGACCCCGGTGAGCGTGATGTGGGCGTTCTGCACCATCCGCAGCGCGATCTTGTTCGGGATCACGTCCATCTGCACGCCCGGGGCGTCCGTGCGCACGAGGAAGCCCTTGACCTGCCCGTCCGCGGTGTCCCGGGCGAAGACGGCGAGGTACTCCGCGAGCGTCGCGGTGCCGATCCAGCGCTTGGCGCCGTCGAGCACCCACGTGTCCCCGGTCCGCGTCGCCGTCGTCGCCAGGCCACCGGCGACGTCGGAGCCGTGATCCGGCTCGGTCAGCGCGAACACGCCGCGCATCCGCCACGAGGTGATCTCGGGATCCCAGCGGGCCACCTGCTCGGCGGTGCCGCCCTCCCGCACCGCGGTGCGGAACAACCCGGACTGGCCCGTGTAGTAGGTGGCGAGGGAGGCGTCGGTGCGCGCCAGCTCGAAGGTGCGGAACGCGTGGTAGAGGCCGCGCGGCTCCGCGCCGTCCGCGGTGAGCGTCGGCGGCGTCATCAGGTCCAGCGCCTGCAGCGGCTCGATGAGCGCCGTGGGGAACTCGGCCCGGTCCCAGTGCTCGGCGAGGAGCGGATGCGCCTGCTCGTCCAGCACCCGGCGCAGGCTCCCCAGCACCTCGCGCTCGGCGTCGGTCAGCAGCGACTCGTGGTCGTACGGGTCGCACGCCGCGTAGAGACGGTCCGTCATGGTCGCCTCACGCCCCGGCCGCGGACGATGCACGGGACGTCAGCCCCAGCAGCCGGACGGCGTTGTCCTTGAGGATCTTCGGCCGCACCTCGTCGGAGAACGACTGCTGCTCGAACGCACCGAGCCACTTCTGCGGGGTGATCAGCGGGTAGTCCGTCCCGAACAGCACCTTGTCCTGCAGCATCCGGTTGGACGCCTCGACCAGGGACTCCGGGAAGTACTTCGGGGACCAGCCGGAGAGGTCGATGTACACGTTGGCCTTGTGGGTGGCGATCGAGTTCGCCTCCTCCTGCCAGGGCACCGACGGGTGCGCCATGATCACCGGCAGGCCCGGGAAGTCGGCCGCCACGTCGTCGATCAGCAGCGGATTCGAGAAGGCGAGCTTGATACCGCCGCCGCCGGGCAGGCCGGCGCCCATCCCGTTCTGGCCGGTGTGGAAGATGCACGGCAGCCCGATCCGCTCCAGCGCCGCCCACAGCGCGTGGAACTGCGGGTCCGACGGGTCGAAGCCCTGCAGGCTCGGGTGGAACTTGAAGCCGCGCACGCCCAGCTCCCCGGCCAGGTACTCCGCGCGGGCGATCGCCTCGGCGCCGGTGCGGGGATCGACGCTGCCGAACGGGATGAGCACGTCGTTGTTCCGGGCCGCGCCGGCGACGAGGTCCTCGATGCTGTTCGGCTCGTGTTTCAACGCCGTCCGGGCGTCGACGGTGAAGACGACGGCGGCCATGCCCCACGCGCGGTAGCGCTCGGCGATGGTGTCGATGTCCGGGCTGCGGTCCTCGGCCTTGAAGTAGGCGCTGGACGCCTCGGTGAGGGTCTCCGGCAGTGACGCGTGGCCGTGACCGTCCACCTCGACGTGCACGTGCATGTCGATGGCAGTCACGGCGTCGGGGTCGACGCCGAGCTCGTAGCGGGTGCTCACGTCGCGTCCTCCTGCGGCTTCAGCTCGTCCGGCAGGGGCGGCAGCGTCTCGCCGACGGTGGCCAGGTGGCCCTCGGCGACGGTCGGGAACTGCTCCCGCAGCGCGTCGTACGTCCAGCCGCCCTCGCGGTACTCGGTCACGACGGCGGTCGGGTGGGAGAAGATCTGCAGCCGGTCCCCGCCCGCCCCGATGGCCTGCCCGGTGATGGACGCGGCGTCGTCGGAGGCGAGCCAGGCGACCAGCCCGGCGACGTCGGCGGCGGTCCCGAAGCCGAGGTCGTGCCGGAAGAAGGGCGGCATGGCCTCGCCCCGCTCGTCGGCCTCGACCGCGGCGGCGAAGTAGGGGACCGTCTTCGTCATCGCGGTGGCGGCGACGGGGATGACGGCGTTGACGGTGACCCCGGCCTTTGTCATCTCCAGCGCCCAGGTGCGCACCATGCCAACGATGCCGGCCTTCGCGGCGGCGTAGTTGGTCTGCCCGAAGTTGCCGTACTGTCCGGTGGGGGAGCCGATCGTGATGATCCGGCCGGCGACGCCGTGCTCCTTGAAGTACGCGTACGCCTCCCGGACGCAGGTGAAGGTGCCGCGCAGGTGGACGCCGATGACGACGTCGAAGTCCTCATCGGTCATCTTCAGCAGGGACTTGTCCCGCAGCACGCCGGCGTTGGTGACGAGGATGTCGAGGCCCCCGAAGGTCTCGACGGCGGTGCGCACGAGCTGTTGCGCGGTCTCGGTGGAGCCGACCGGGGCGACGACGGCGACGGCCTTGCCGCCCGCGTCGGTGATGGCGGCGACGGCGGCGTCGGCCACGTCCTGGCGGACGTCGTTGATCACGACGGCGGCGCCCTGGCGAGCGAGCTCGACGGCGTAGGCGAGCCCCAGTCCCTGACCCGAGCCGGTGACGATGGCGGTCTTGCCCTGCAGGCTCATCCGATCCTCCTGTGCGTCTGCGTGAACGGTTCTCGCCGATGCGGTGAGATCCTTGTCATGGTCCATGAGAATATGGATCATTGAAAATGTCAACGATTGATGATCGACGATTTCGTGGAGGCCCTGTGACCATCGGAGACGCCGTGGGGACGACGCAGCCCCGGCTCGCGCAGGCATCGATCGCCGACGACATCGGCCTGCTGCTGGCCAAGCTGCACGCCGTCGGTTCGGTGCGCAACAACCGCGCCCTCGCCGACGTCCAGCTGCGGGAGCGGTCCTACTCGGTGCTGCGCCTGGCCTGCAGCGGGCTCGAGCCGACGCAGCGGGAGCTGGCCGAGTTCCTCAGCCTCGACCCGAGCCAGATCGTGGCGCTGGTCGACGAGCTGGAGCGGCGCGGCCTGGTGGTGCGGGAGCAGGGGCGCACCGACCGGCGGCAGAAGATCGTCCTCGGCACGCCCGAGGGTGAGCGCATCCACGCGCAGGCCCTGGCCGCCGTGCGGGCGAGCGAGCGGGACCAGCTGGCCGCCCTCGACGACGAGGAGGAGGCCACCCTGCGGGCGCTGCTGCGCCGCGCCCTGTGGCACTGACGGCGGCTCGAGGACATGGCTCCTCGCGTCGTCGTCGACCGGGGCGGCGAGCGTGAGGCTCGCGGAGCACCGCCCCGGCGACGTCTCGATGGACGAGAGACACGCCCGGCGATCATCACCCCACTGAGTGACCTGCGGAGATGTTCCCGGTACCCTCGCTGACGTGGGAGGGCGCTGGTTTCAGAGATTTGTCGGGCTCCTCATCCTGGGTGCGGTCGGTCTCGCTGCCGCACTCCTGTGGTGGGGGGTTGCATCCAACGTGCCTGCTCGGCTCTGGGAGCCGGTGCAGCTGAGCGTCGCGGGGGTGTGGAGCGTCTTCTACGACGCGAACCTGCCCGACCTGCGGGTGCTCGCGATCGCGGGCGCACTCGCCCTGTTCCTCGGGGCTGGCATCGCCCTGGTGGAACGGCGGGTCGCCACGATCTACCGCCGCTCGCCACCGCACGTGCGCACCCGGCCGCTCGCCCCGCGCGTCATCATGGAGGCCACCCGCGGCGTCTTCGCCGGCCCCGTGACCATCACGGTGCTGATCCCGGCGCACAACGAGCAGGCCACCCTGCCGGGTACCCTCGCGTCGCTGATGCAGCAGAGCCGCCGGCCCGACCGGATCATCGTCGTCGCCGACAACTGCACCGACCGCACGGTGGAGTTCGCCCACGCCGCCGGCGTCGAGGTGCACGAGACGGTCGGCAACACGGAGAAGAAGGGCGGCGCGCTCAACCAGGTGCTGCGCGTCCTGCTGCCGGGCCAGAAGGACAACGACGTCGTCATGGTGATGGACGCCGACACGACGCTGGACCAGGGCTTCCTCGACGCCGCGGAGAATTCCTTCGAGTGGGACCGCGCGCTGATGGCCGTCGGCGGCCTGTTCTACGGCGAGGAGGGACACGGCCTGATCGGCCAGTTCCAGCGCAACGAGTACGTTCGGTACAGCCGCGAGATCGCCCGCCGGCGCGGCCGCGTCTTCGTCCTCACCGGCACCGCGTCGATCTTCCGGCCGGTGGCCCTGCGCGCCATCGCCGCCGCCCGCGGACGTCAGATCCCCGGCCGCACCGGCGACGTGTACGACACCGCCGCGCTGACCGAGGACAACGAGCTGACCATCGCCCTGAAGTCCCTCGGCGGCCTGATGATCTCCCCGCCCGGGTGCACCGTCGTCACCGAGCTGATGCCGTCCTGGCGCACCCTGTGGCAGCAGCGGCTGCGGTGGCAGCGGGGCGCCCTGGAGAACCTCGGCGCGTACGGCGTGACGCCGCAGACCATCCGCTACTGGGCGCAGCAGCTCGGCATCGGCTACAGCGTGATCGGGCTGAGCACCTACCTGTTGCTCATCATCGTCATGCTGGTGTCGATGGACAGCTGGGTCTGGTTCCCGTTCTGGCTCGGGGTCGGCGTCATCTTCGCGGTCGAACGCGTGGTCACCGTCTGGAAGGGTGGCTGGCGGGCCCGGCTGCTCGCACTCACCGTCTTCCCGGAACTGTTCTTCGACCTCGTCCTCGACGTCGTCTTCGTCAAGGGCATCCTGGACATCACGCGAGGGCGCCGGGCCACCTGGACCCACCTCGCCCGCACCGAGACACCGGAAACGGCAGGCCGCTCGTGAACATCGTCATCCTCGCCGCCGTCGCCGCGCCCCGGGGCATCCTGCTGCCGGAGTCGGTGCTCTACGGGCACGCGTTCGCGGTCCTGTCCACCTTCGTCGCCATCAACACCGTGATGTACGCGGCGCTGACCATCGCCAAGCTGCTGCCCCCGATCCACCTGCCGCGGCGCCGCAACGGCCGGCGGCTGCGCGCGGAGACCCGCAGCATCTACCCCGACGGGGAGCGCTGAGCCCTCTGCCGACGTCGTTGACGGGCGCGTCCGCGCGCTGCTGACGGCGTCCGCCCACGGATGACGCCGGGCGTCCGCGGTCCGGCACCGTCCCGGCGCGCTCGGTACGCTGGAGTGTTACCTCAGGAGGCACCCATGCGCTACGCCGAGTCCGTCCTGGACACCATCGGCAACACCCCGCTCGTCAAGCTCACCAGCGTCACCGAGGGCATCGCCGCCACGGTGCTGGCGAAGGTCGAGTTCTTCAACCCGGGCGGTTCGGTCAAGGACCGCATCGCGACGGCGATGATCGACGAGGCGGAGAAGTCCGGCAGGCTCAAGCCCGGCGGCACCATCGTCGAACCGACCAGCGGCAACACCGGCGTCGGGCTCGCCCTGGTCGCCCAGCAGCGCGGGTACCGCTGCATCTTCGTGTGCCCCGACAAGGTGGCCGAGGACAAGCGGGCGACGCTGCGGGCGTACGGCGCCGAGGTGGTCGTCACCCCGACCGCGGTAGCCCCCGACAGCCCCGAGTCCTACTACGGCGTCTCCGACCGGATCGTCGCCGAGACCCCGGGCGCGTTCAAGCCCAACCAGTTCTTCAACCCGGCCGGCCCGGCCGCCCACTACGCGAGCACCGGCCCGGAGATCTGGCGGGACACCGAGGGGCAGATCACCCACTTCGTCGCCGGTATCGGCACCGGCGGCACCATCTCTGGTACCTCGCGGTTCCTCAAGGAGGCCTCGGATCGCCGCGTCCGCGTGATCGGCGCGGACCCGCTCGGCTCCATCTACTCCGGCGGCACCGGGCGGCCCTACCTGGTCGAGGGCGTCGGCGAGGACATGTGGCCGGACGCCTACACCCCGGACCTGGTCGACGAGGTCATCGCGATCGACGACGCCGCGTCCTTCGCCATGACCCGGCGCCTGGCGCGCGAGGAGGGCCTGCTCGTCGGCGGTTCCTCCGGGATGGCGGTCGCGGCGGCCCTGAAGGCGGCGAAGGACCTGCCGGCCGACGCCGTCGTCGTCGTGCTGCTGCCGGACTCCGGTCGCGGCTACCTGCAGAAGGTCTACTCGGACGCGTGGATGCGCTCCCTCGGCTTCGCCGAGCCGGACGGCGGCACGACCGTGCGCGAGGTGCTCGCCGGGAAGAACGGCGGCCTGCCGGCCCTGGTGCACGCGCACCCGTCCGACACCGTGCACGACGCGATCGAGATCATGCACGAGTTCGGTGTCAGCCAGTTGCCCGTGCTCTCCACCGAGCCGCCCGTCGTGCTCGGCGAGGTCGTCGGATCGCTCGACGAGCGGTCCCTGCTCGACGCCGTCTTCACCGGCGCCGCCCGGCTCGCCGACCCGGTCAGCCGGCACCAGCGCACCGGCCTGCCGCACATCGGCATCCACGAGGACATCGACAGCCTGCAGCAGCGCCTGCGGGACACGGACGCCCTGCTGGTGCTCGAGGAGGCGAAGCCCGCCGGCGTCGTCACCCGCAGCGACCTGCTGGCGTTCTACGCGAAGGAGGCATGACATGCCCGGTTTCTCCACCCGCGCCATCCACGACGGCCAGGTTCCCGACTCGCGCACCGGCGCGGTGATCCCCCCGATCTTCATGACGTCCACGTTCGTCCAGGACGGCGTCGGCAACATGCGCGAGGGCTATGAGTACTCCCGCTCCGGCAACCCGAGCCGCGACGCGCTGCAGACCCAGCTCGCCAGCCTCGAGGGCGGCACCCGGGCGTTCACGTTCGGCTCCGGGCTCGCCGCGGAGGACGCCCTGGTCCGTGCGGTGCTGAAGCCGGGCGATCACCTGCTGATGGGCAACGACGTGTACGGCGGCTCCCACCGGCTGATGAACCGCATCTGGGCGCCGTGGGGCATCGAGCTCTCCACCGTCGACGTCGCCGATCTCGACGCCGTCCGCGCGGCGATCCGCCCGAACACGAGGATGCTCTGGGTCGAGACCCCGTCGAACCCGCTGATGACGATCTCGGACATCGCGGCCCTGGCGCAGATCGGCCACGACGCCGGTGCCGTCGTCGTCGCGGACAACACCTTCGCCACCCCGGCCCTGCAGCAGCCGCTCAGCCTCGGCGCGGACGTCGTCGTGCACTCGACCACGAAGTACATCGGCGGGCACTCCGACGTGGTCGGCGGCGCGCTGATCGTCGGCGACGACGCCGAGCTGGCCGAGGGGATCGGCTTCCTGCAGTTCGCGGTCGGGGCGATCAACTCGCCGATGGACGCGTGGCTCACCTCGCGGTCGCTGAAGACGCTCGACGTGCGGATGGAGCGGCACTCCGCGAACGCACAGCGGGTCGCCGAGGCGCTCACCGGCAACCCGGCCGTCTCGCAGGTGTTCTACCCGGGCCTGCCGGACCACCCCGGGCACGAGCTCGCCGCCCGGCAGATGTCCCGCTTCGGGGGCATGGTCTCGATGCGGCTGGCCGGCGGCGCGCAGGCGGCGCTGGACCTGGTCCGGCACACCGAGCTGTTCGCCCTCGCCGAGTCCCTCGGCGGGGTGGAGAGCCTGGTCTGCTACCCGTCCGAGATGACGCACGCGTCCGTCAAGGGCACCGAGCTGGCCGTCCCGGAGGATCTGCTGCGGCTCTCGGTCGGCATCGAGGACGCCGACGACCTGGTCGCCGACCTCGAGGCCGCCTTCGCCGCGATCGGCTGACGCGCACTTCTGTCGAAACGAGCGCCAGCTCGTCAACAGATGCTCCATCCGGGCCCTCCGAGGGCCCGGATGCGACACCTATTGACGAGCTGGCGTCAGGTCGTCGGGGCGCTCAGGAGTCGGCGGGCTCCCGTACGAGCAGCGTCGTGCCGCGGTGCGCGCCGAGGCGGACGGCCAGCTTCCCGCCGTCGACCCGACCGACCGTCTGACCCGTGAAGGCGTCGATGACGCGGGCGCCCTCGGGCAGGTGCTGCGAGCCGAACGCGTCGTCGATGTCCTCGGTCGAGAAGTTGAGCACCGTGACGGCGAGGGCATCCGTGGCGGTGCGCTGCACCATCGCCAGCAGGCCGCCCTGCGGGACCGCCGGCACGTCGAGCAGCGTGCCCGCCGCGATGCCGTGCCGCTCGCGGATCTCCAGGACCCGGGCGAGCCGCATGGCGAACGAGCCGTCGTCGGCGAGCTGGTCCGGCAGTGAGGCGTAGAGGCTGCGCGCCCGGGGCAGGCCCGAGCCGGACATGCGGGTCTCCGACATCGAGCCCGCCAGGTCGTGCGCACCCCGGTTGACCCAGCGGGTGTCGCCGTGGGCGATCAGGGACTTCACCTGGTCACGCTCGAGCGGCAGCACCCCGCGCAGGTCCCAGCCGGACAGCGCGAACACGCCCGGCTGCAGCGCGTTGTACATCGCCAGCAGCAGGTGTGCGTCCCGGATCCGCTCGATGTCGTCCTCGCTGATGGTGTCCAGGTCCCGGATCCCCAGCGCCGCGGTGATGACGCTCGCGGTGGTGCAGGCGATGCCGTTCGTGGTGAACACGAGGTTGTACGGGGCGGCCTCGCCGGTGATCTTCTCGCGCAGGGTGGACTGGACCTGCTCGGCCAGCTCCGCGCCCGTCAGCGACCGGCCACCGAGCTCGAAGACCTCGTCCCGGTGACGGGTGACGAAGTGGACCAGCTCGTACGTCAGCTCGTCGTGGTTCTGCAGGGCGTGCACGAGGCTCGCCTGGTCGACGCCCACCTCCATCGCCTGGTGCAGGGTCAACCGGAGGAACTCCGTGTCGCCGGTGACCAGGGCGTGGTGGTACCCGGGCCGGGTGACGAAGTCGTACGACAGGTCCGGCCCGACGGCCGAGGTGGACCGGATGTCGTCGATGCTGAGGTTCAGCTCCTGGAACGTGAACCCCCCGACCTTGCGGACCATGGAACCGATGAGCTGGTTGGCCGCCTCGGAGAGCGGGTGACCCTCGGACCAGCCCGCGGCCTCCTCGACGCCCTTCTCGACGCCGAGGAACCCGTTGGCGTCCAGGCGGAGCGCCCCGGTGCCGAGGTCGAGCAGGGAGTGCAGCGCGTCGCCCATCACCAGGCGCATCCCGGAGAAGGTGGGGTCCAGCCAGTTCAGCGACGGCTGGCCGTCCTTGAAGTAGTGCAGATAGACCCAGCGGCGCACCTTGCCGGTCGTGTCGACCACCGGGCGGGTGACGCTCCAGTTGGTCTCCTTGACGCCCGGCTCGTAGAAGATGACGCGCTGCAGCTCGCCGATGATGTACCCGGCCTCCTGCAGGGCGCGCTCGGTCGCCGGGTCGATGTTGACCGAGTCCTTGCCCCCGGGCACGTCCGGCAGCAGGTGCCAGTCCGACTCGGGGACGTCGATCATGTGGTACAGCCCCGGGTAGTCCCGGTGGTTCATCTCGGCGAGCCGGAAGTCGGCGCCCTTGCCGGTGTGGCCGGGCACGATGTCGTCGATGATCGTGCCGTTGTGGTCCTTGGCGGTGATGCACATCGCCCGGAACTCGTCCTCGGTCCCGAACAGCGGATCGATCGCCATGCTGACCCGGTCGAAGTGACCGTCCACACTCGGCGTGTACTCCCAGCCGTCGAGTCCCCCGGCGCGCTTGACCGGGCCGGTGTGGATGGCGTCGATGCCGATCTGCTCGAACGCCTCCCAGAGCCGCGGGTCACCGAGGGTGGCGAGGAACGACTGGCCCGGCCGCGTGATGAGCGAGAGCGGGTAGGCGGTGAACCACACCGACGCGGTGCTCACGGCCTTGCGCGGGTTGGGCCGGGCGTACGGGTTCTGCCACATGCTGGCCTGGCCGGACAGCTGCCGGGAGAGCGTCTTGGCGTCGCCCAGCATGGACTGGGCACGCAGCCACTCGACGTACGCGGGGTTGGTGCCGACCGGTTCGAACGGCGGCAGCGCGTCGCCGAACTGCTGGTTGCGGCGAGCCCGCGGGCGCGCCTGCCGCGGACGCGCGGGATAGAACGCCTCGTCGTAGTTGACGTCGGTCGGCTCGGCGTCCTCCGCCGTGGGCGGCGGGACGTCGACCAGCGGCAGAGAGGTCGTCTCCGGGGCGGGCTCGGCAACGGTCATGCGTGGCTCCTCCATCGGGTCCATCGGGGTCGATCACACTCGAGATCGTTCGGCGTTCTTCGGCGGTTCCGCGGACGACGACGGGTCCGGCGGAAGGGGACCGCCGCGCATCGCGCCATCGGTCTTTCATATCACTGCTGACGGCCGGCGCCCGCCCCGCACGTGCTCCGACGACGACGTCGCCCCTCCGCCGGCGGACCGGGGGAGGGGCGAGGTCGTGGTGACGATGGCCGCGAGGCGGCCGGGACACACCCGGATTCAGCCGGCCTGCAGCCGGATCGGATGTGCCTCCCGCATCCGGAGGAGCCGCGCCACGCAGGCGTGCCGGTCCATGGTGACCGGGTGCGGATCCTCCAGCTCCAGGTATTCGTGGTCGAGCTGCATGACCACACGACTGTGCAGGACATGGAGCTCGGCCGTGGACAACCCATCGAGTTCCTCGGGAAAGTCGTCGTCGACGGTGCACCTGATCGACTCCGAGGACATGATCTCGGTCATCCTTCCTCCTATCCAGAGTGCGGGGACCTGGGAAGGATGGGATCACTCTAACCAGTCCGCAGGCCCAGCGGGAGGGCCGGGCAGCGGGCAGGGTCAGGCAGGGTCGAACGCGGTCAGCTCGTGACGGCGAGCGCGTCGATCTCCACCAGCATGACCTCGTGCGGCAGGTCGACGAACACCGTGGTGCGGGCGGGGAGGTCTCCACTGGACACGTTCGCCGCGACGAACTCGCCGTAGGCCTCGTTCATCGCGCCGAAGTCCTCCCGCTTGGTCAGGTAGACGCGGAACATCAGCACATCCTCCACCGACGCGCCGCCGGCGGTCAGGATCGCCTTGACGTTCTCGAGCGTGCGCAGCGTCTGGGCCTTCACGTCGCCCGCGGCGATGTACTCGTTGGTCGCCGGGTCCATGGGGCCCTGCCCGGAGACCTGGAGCAGGCCGCCCTTCGCCGCCCCCTGCGAGAAGGTGTGCGCGGGGGCGGGCGCCTCGTCGGTGGTCACGACGGTCTTGGTCGATGCGCTCATGAGGGGGTCCTCTCGTTCTGGGTCGGGGTGGTGGGAGGTCGGGTCCAGCCGAGGTCGGCCGAGACGGCGTCGGTGCAGGCGACCAGCTCGGGCACGAGGTCGAGCAGGCCGGGCCGGTCGAGCAGGACGACGGGCACCGAGCAGGAGGCCGCGGCAATCACGCGGCCCCGGGCGTCGTGGATGGGCGCGGCCACGCAGTGCACGAACGCCTCGTGCTCGGAGCCGTCGAGCGCCCAGCCCTGGCGGGCGACGGTCGCCAGCTCGGCGAGCAGGCCCTCCGGCGTCGTGATGGTGTGCTCGGTGAGGGGGACGTAATCGATGCCGTCGGCGATGGCCCGCTGCCGGGCGGGCGGCAGGTCCGCGAGCAGCACCTTGGCGACGGCGGCCGCGTGCAGGGCCGCGGTCAGGCCCACCCGGGAGTACATGCGCACCGGGTGGCGGGACTCGAGCTTGTCGATGTAGACGACGTCGTCGCCCTCCAGGGCCGCCAGGTGCACCGTGTGGCCGGTGCTCTGGTTGAAACGGGCCAGGTGCGGACGGGCGATGCCGATCACCTCCCGCTGGTCCAGGGCGACGGCGGCGAGCGCGAACAGCTGGGAACCCAGGCGGTAGCGCTGCGTCTCGTCGCGGACCACGAAGCGCCGCTCCTCCAGGGCGTGCAGCAGCCGCATCACCGTGGTCTTGTGCACCGACGCCGCGGCGGCCAGCTCGTCGAGGCCGGCGGGTCCGTTCGCGAGCCGCTCCAGCAGGTCGAGCGCGCGCAGCAGGCTCTGGCTCATCGCCGCGTTCCCGTGGTGCGGGCGTTCTCGGCGGCCGGGCCGGGCAGGAAGCCCGCGTGGGTCACGACGGTGGTCGCCCACTCCTCGTCCGTGCAGGCGAGCAGTCGGTCGCGGACCGCCGGCTCGGGCAGCACGCCGCGGTCGGAGCGGACCGTGAGGGTGGCCGCGGCGGCGACGTGACCGCGCCGCAGGCGAGCCCGCTCGTCGAGGCCGTGGAGCAGGCCGCTGAGATACCCGGAGGCGAAGGCGTCACCCGCGCCGACGGGTTCGACCGTGTCCACGGTCAGCGCCGGGACGCGGGTGGACGAGCCGTCGTGGGCGAGCGCCGTGGCGTGCACCGCGCCGTCCTTGACGACGACGACCTCCGGGGTGGGCAGCAGCCGGCGCAACTCGCTCGCGGTGGTGGTGCCGAAGGCGGCCTCGGCCTCGTCGGCGCCGACGAGGACGACGTCGGCCCGGTCGGCCAGGCCGGCCAGCACGGACGGGTCGCGGCCGGCCCACAGGGCGGGCCGCCAGTTGACGTCGAAGCTGATCCGCTGGTGCGGTCGACGCTCGGCGAGCAGGCGCCGGACGAGTGCCAGGCAGCCGTCGGAGAGGGCGGCCGTGATGCCGCTCAGGTGCACGAGGTCCGCCCGGTCCAGCAGGGCGACGACGGCGGGATCGTCCAGCAGCTCCGGGGTCATGGCCGCGGCTGCCGACGCGCTGCGGTAGTAGAGGACGCTGCCCGGCGCCTCGTCCGGAGTGGGGCTCGGCACCTTGACGTAGAGACCGGTCGGGCGGGCGTCGTCGATCTGGACGGCGGCGGTGCCGACCCCGTGGGCGTCCAGTTCGCGCCGGATGCGCTCACCGAATCCGTCGTCACCCACGCGGCTCACCCAGTGGGCGTCCACACCCGTCGCGGCGAGGCCCAGGGCGACGTTCGACTCCGCCCCGCCGGCGCCGACCCGCAGCGCCTCGGCATCGGCGAGCGACTGCCCGCCCGGGGGTGTCAGCACGGCCATGGTCTCGCCCAGGCACACGGCGGTCGGCATCGGGGAGGTGCTCCTGACAGAGTGGGGACGGATCGGGCGCGGTGTTGACGCCCATCACGCCTCAATGCTAGACAAGTCACACTCCACGCGCAACGACCGTTGCGCCATGTGCAACGGACGCGCTCGGTCGGTGACTGCGCATACGAATGAGAGGACCCCATGGTTGACGCTCCCGGTACCGCACCGGCCATCGACGCGGCCCTCGTCGGCGCCCTGGCCGACGAGGTGCTGGACTGGCGGCACAAGGCGGTCCCGGCGTTGCGACACGGGGGGACCGCGCGCGACCTCGCCTCGGGCAGCACCGCGCTCGCGGACCTGCAGACCCCCGTGCTGACGCTCGAGTCCGCGGCCCTGACCCACAACCGGGACCGGATGGCCGCGTGGTGCCGGGAGCACGGCGTGCTGCTCGCCCCGCACGGCAAGACGACCATGGCGCCCTCCCTCTGGGCGGACCAGCTCGAGTACGGCGCGTGGGGGATCACCCTGGCCACCCCCGCGCAGCTGCGGGTCGCCCGGCGCTTCGGCGTGCACACGCTGATGCTGGCCAACAGCCTCACCGATCCGCAGGCGGTCCGCTGGGTGGCCGACGAGGTGGCCGGCGGCGCGCGGATCGTCTCCTGGGTGGACGACGTCCGCACCGTTGAGTTGATCGACGAGGTCCTCGACGCCACCGGCGACGCGGCGACGGATGCGGCCGGCGTGCGGCTCGAGGTGGTCGTCGAGCTCGGGGGAGCGGGCGGGCGCACCGGGGCCCGCAGCGTCGCGTCCGCGCTCGACGTCGCCCGTGCCGTCGGGGCCAGCCGGCACCTGAGCCTCGCCGGGGTCGGCGGCTACGAGGGATCCCTCGCGCACACCGCCGACGAGACCGGCCTGACCGCCGTGCGCGACTACCTGACCGCCGTCCGGGCGCTGCACGAGCGGCTGCTCGCCGACGGCGCGTACCCGGGCGACGCCCTGATCACCGCCGGCGGCAGCGCCTACTTCGACGACGTCGTCGAGATCCTCGGCCCCTGCGCGACCGGCGCCCCCGCCGGGACCGGACGCAGCGGCGGACCCCGGGTCGACGTCGTGCTCCGTTCCGGGGCGTACCTGATCCACGACGACGGCTTCTACCGCGGCATCTCGCCGTTCTCCCGGCAGGGTCCCGACCGGCCCGAGGGCGCCGCCGCCTTCCACTCCGCGATGCACGCGTGGGCGCGGGTCGTCTCAGCTCCGGAACCCGGGCTCGCCATCCTCGACGCCGGCAAGCGCGACCTGCCCGTCGACGAGGGGATGCCCGTGCCGCAGCTGATCGGCCCCGGCCTCGGCGCCCCCATGCGCCCCCTGACCGGCGCCCGGATCACCGCGGTCAACGACCAGCACTGCTACCTGGTGACCGACCCCGACGACGACACCGCGCCACGGCCCGGCGACGTCGTCCGGCTCGGCCTCTCGCACCCGTGCACCGCGATGGACAAGTGGACGCTGATCCCCGTGATCGACGACGCGTCCCGGCCCGAGGACGCCGTCGTCGTCGACACGGTGCGCACGTTCTTCTGATGGCGGCCACCGACACACCCACGACTGCTCAGACCACCCTGATCACCGGTGCCACCGTCGTCGACGGGACGGGCGCACCCCGCCGTCGTGCCGACGTGGCCGTCGAGGGGACCCGCATCGCGGCCGTGACCGCTCCCGGGGAACTGCGCGGCACCGCCGCGGACCGCACGATCGACGCCGACGGGCTCGTCCTCACCCCCGGCTTCATCGACATGCACGCCCACTCGGACCTGCAGCTGCTCGTCACCCCGGACCACGTGGCGAAGCTGAGCCAGGGCGTCACGACCGAGCTGCTCGGCCAGGACGGCCTCTCCTACGCGCCCGTCGACGACGCCTCCCTCGCCGGGATCCGCGAGAAGATCGCCGGCTGGAACGACGACCCGGACGGTTTCGACTGGTCCTGGCGCAGCGTCCGCGAGTATCTCGACCGGCTGGACCGGGTGCAGCCCGACGGCGGCCGGATCGCCACCAACGCCGCCTACCTCGTGCCGCAGGGCACCGTCCGCGCGCTCGTCACGGGCTTCGACGAGGGCAGCCCCACCCCCGAGCAGGTGTCCCGGATGCAGGACGTCGTGCGGACCGGGATGCTCGACGGCGCACTCGGCCTCTCCTCCGGGCTGACCTACACGCCGGGCATGTACGCGGACACCGCCGAGCTCGCGGCCCTGTGCCGCACCGTGGCCGAGCTCGGCGGCTTCTACGCCCCGCACCACCGCTCCTACGGGAAGGGTGCGCTCGAGGCCTACGCCGAGATGATCGGCCTGAGTCGGGACACCGGGTGCGCCCTGCACCTGGCCCACGCGACCATGAACTTCGCCGAGAACGCCGGGCGCGCCCCCGACCTGCTCGCCCTGATCGACGGCGCGCTCGACGCCGGCGCCGACATCACGCTGGACTCCTACCCCTACCTGCCGGGCGCGACGACGCTCTCGGCGGTGCTGCCGAGCTGGGCCTCCGCGGGCGGCGTCGACGGGACCCTCGCCCGGCTCGCCGAGCCGACCGCGCGGGCCCGGATCCGGGAGGACCTCGAGGTGCACGGGTCGGACGGCTGCCACGGCGTCACCGCCGACTGGGACACGATCGAGATCAGCGGCGTCCGCCACCCGGAGCTCGAGGGGTACGTCGGCCGCACCGTCGCCGCGATCGCCGCCGACGAGGGCCGCGAGGCGTTCGATGTCTTCGCCGACATCCTCACTCGCGACCGGTGCGGTACCGGGATCCTCCAGCACGTGGGCCACGAGGAGAACGTGCGCGCCATCATGGTCCACCGGGCCCACACCGGCGGCAGCGACGGCATCCTCGTCGGGGTCAAGCCGCACCCGCGGGCCTGGGGGACCTTCCCCCGCTACCTCGGCCACTACAGCCGCGAGTTGCAGCTGATGAGCCTCGAGGAGACCGTCCACCGCCTGACCGGTCGCCCCGCCGCGCGGCTGCGGCTGGACCGGCGTGGCCTCGTCCGGGCCGGCTGGGCGGCCGACCTCGTGCTCCTCGACCCCGACACGGTGGCCGACCGCGCCACCTTCGACGACCCGCGCCGCCCGGCGGCGGGCATCCACCACGTCCTCGTCAACGGCGTCGCCGCCGTCGACGACGGACGGCCCACCGGCGCCCGCGCGGGACGCGCGCTGCGCCGCACCCCGAGAGGAACCGCATCCCCCGATGACTGACGACCCCCGCTCCGGCCCGGCCACCGTGCCTCCCGACGCCGGCCCGGCCACCGCGCCCGGCATCGCCCCACCCGAGCCGACCGGTCTGACCGGTCGGCTCGCCGCCGACCGGACCCTCGCCGTCGTGCGTGCGAACCGCATCCCCGACGCGGCCGACCTGCTCGGCTCGCTCACCGCCGGCGGCATCCGGATCCTCGAACTGACCTTCACGACGCCGGACGTGCTCACCCACCTGCGGGCGGCGGCCGCGGCCGCGGACGCGCTCGGGGCGCTCGTCGGCGCCGGCACCGTGCTGACCGCCGACCAGGCCCGGGCCGCCGTCGACGCGGGTGCCCGGTTCCTGGTCACGCCGGGCATCCGGCCCGAGGTGGCCGCCGTGGCCGTCGAGGCCGGCATCCCCGTCAGCCTCGGAGCGATGACGCCCACCGAGGTCGCCCAGTCGCTGGACCTGGGCTCCGAGATCGTCAAGATCTTCCCCGCGCGCACTCTCGGACCCGGCCATCTCAAGGATCTCCACGGGCCGTTCCCGGACGCCCGGCTGCTGCCCTCGGGCGGCGTCGACGCGCGCAACGCCCGCGGCTGGCTCGATGCCGGCGCCTTCGCCGTGTGCAGCGGGACCTCCGTCGTACCCCCGGCCGCGGTCGAGGCCGCCGCCTGGGACGACATCACCGCCCGCGCCCGGGACTTCACCACCGCCCTGACCACCCCCTCCACCTCCGAGGAGAACTGATGGACGCGTTCTTCACCTGGCTCCACCACGACACGGCCGGCCTGCTGCTGCTCGCCGCCGCCGGCATCGCCCTGCTGCTGTTCCTCATCATCAAGGTCAAGGTCGAACCATTCATCGCTCTCGTCGGGACCGGCGTCGTCGTCGCCCTCGTCGGCGGGGTCAGCATCGAGCAACTGGTCGGGACGCCCACCAAGAGCAGCGACGCCCTGATCGAGAAGGGCTTCGCGAGCATCCTCGGGCACATCACGCTGATCATCGGTCTCGGCACCGTGCTCGGCGCGATCCTCGAACGTTCCGGCGGCGCCAAGGTGCTGCTGGACCGGCTGGTGCGCATCTTCGGCGAGAAGGGCACCCCGCTGGCGATGGGCATCACCGGCTTCGTGCTCGGCATCCCGGTGTTCTTCGACATCGGCATCTTCGTGCTCGCGCCGCTGGTCTACGTCGCCGCCCGCCGCGGTGGCCGCTCGCTCGCGCTGTACGCGCTGCCGCTGCTCGCCGGCCTGTCCGTCACCCACGCGTTCCTGCCGCCCCACCCCGGCCCCGTGGCCGCCGCCGGCCTGTTCGGCGTCGAGCTCGGCTGGCTGATCATCATGGGCCTGGCCTGCGGCATCCCCGCCTGGTTCGTCTCCGGCATCCTGTGGGGCACCTGGATCGGCAAGCGGGTGCACACGACGGTGCCCGAGGACATGGTCGCGGACGAGAGCGACGCGGCCGTGGGCCGCGAGCCGGGGCTCGGGACCGTGCTGCTGGCGATCGGGCTGCCGATGGTGCTCATCCTCGGCGGCACGTTCGGCAACGTGTTCCTGCCCCCGGGCCTGGGCCGCGACATCCTCATCTTCTTCGGCAACCCGGCGATCGCCCTGACCGTCGCGGTGCTGCTGGCGATGTGGCTGCTCGGCACCCGGCGCGGCATGGCGGCGTCGGACCTCGCCACGCTCAGCTCCAATGCGCTGCGGCCGATCGGCATGATCATCCTCGTCGTCGGCGCCGGTGCGTTCTTCGGCGCCGTGCTCGCCGCGACCGGCGTCGGTGCCGCCGTCGCCAAGAGCCTCGCGACGGCGGGCCTGCCGGTGATTCTCTCCGCCTACGTCATCTCCTGCGGGCTACGCATCGCGCAGGGCTCGGCGACGGTGGCGATCGTGACCACGGGCGGCATCCTCGCGCCGACGCTGACCTCCGCCGGCTACTCGCAGCCCGAACTGGCCCTGATCGTCATCGCCATCTCGTCCGGCTCGATCATCGCCAGCCACGTCAACGACGGCGGGTTCTGGATCATCTCCAAGTACTTCAACATGTCGGTCAAGGACACGCTGAAGACGTGGACGGTACTGGAGACGGTGCTCTCCGTGGTGGGCTTCGCGGTGGCGAGCCTACTGTTCCTCGTGGTCTGAGCCGACCCCGATCGACACGCGGCGCGGGCCGGGCAGGAATTTCCTGTCCGGCCCGCGGCCTGTACGAGGGGTGACCGAGACGAACGCGAACCCCGACACCTCCACCAGCGAGACCACCAGCGAGACCAGCGACGAGAGCAGCGGCCGCGGGAAGCGGACCGCGCTGGTCGTCGGAGCCAGCGGCATCACCGGCTCCGCCCTCGTCGAGCAGCTCACCGCGAGCGGCTGGGAGGTCCTGGCCCTCTCGCGGCGGCCGACCGCTCCATCGGCTGCGGGGACAGGTGTGCGCGGCATCGCCGCCGACCTGCGCGACCCGGACAGCCTGCGCGCCGCGCTCGCGTCCGAGGCGCCCACCCACGTCTTCTTCACTGCCTGGCAGCGGATGCCCACCGAGGCCGAGAACATCGCGGTCAACAGCGCCATGGTGCGGGACCTGCTCGCCGCCCTCGCCCACGCCTCGCTGCAGCATGCGGCGCTCGTCACCGGGCTCAAGCACTACCTCGGGCCGTTCGAGGCGTACGGGCAGGGGACGATGCCGGAGACGCCCTTCCACGAGGAGGAGCCCCGGCACGAGACCCCGAACTTCTACTACGCGCAGGAGGACGAGCTGTTCGCCGCGGCCGCCCGGCAGGACTTCTCCTGGTCCGTGCACCGCTCGCACACCGTGATCGGCCACGCCGTCGGCAACGCCATGAACATCGGGCTGACGCTCGCGGTGCAGGCGACCCTGGCGAAGGAGCTCGACCTGCCGTTCGTGTTCCCCGGCAGCGCGACCCAGTGGAACGGCCTGACGGACATGACGGACGCCGGGGTCCTGGCCGAGCAGATGATCTGGGCGTCGACGGACCCGGCCGGCGCGAACGAGCCCTTCAACATCGTCAACGGGGACGTGTTCCGGTGGCGCTGGATGTGGCCGCGGCTGGCCGCGCACCTCGGGGTGCCCGCGGAGCGCGTCGTCGGCTTCGAGGGCGAGCCCCGGCCGCTCGAGCAGCAGATGGCCGAGCACGAGGCGGCGTGGCCGGCCATCGCGCAGCGGCACGGGCTCGTGGAGGCGGACATCACCCGGCTGGCGTCCTGGTGGCACACCGACGCCGACCTCGGGCGGGACCTGGAGGTGGTGACCGACATGGGCAAGAGCCGCGCCGCCGGTTTCACCGGCTACCGCCGCACCGAGCAGGCCTTCGCGGACCTCTTCGACCGCTACCGCGCGGAGCGGCTGATCCCGTGAGCCGCGGCAGCACTGGTTCCGGCGGGAACGTCCAGCGGGTCCGGCGATACTGACGGGATGACGTCGACGATGCCGGGCGCCTTCTCCCGGCCGGAGGGCGAGCGGGCAGGCACCCACCTGCTCGTCATGCTGCACGGGTACGGCACCGGCGAGGAGCGGATGGAGTCCCTGTTCGCCACGCTGCCCGCCGGCTTCACCGCCGCGGCCCCGCGCGGGAGCCTGGACGTGGGCGGCGACGTCGGCTGGTACCTGCTGGACCCCGGTCTTCGTACCGACCAGGGGCAGGTCATCACCGCCGCCTCCGGCGTCCTCGCGTGGCTGGACGGCGTGCTCGCGACCGGGCCGTTCGCCAGCGTCAGCCTCTTCGGCTTCTCCCAGGGGATGGCGATGGCGACGATGCTGCTGCGGCTGAGGCCCGAGAAGTTCCGGTGCGTGATCGGCATCGGCGGCTTCGTCCCCGAGGTCGAACTGCTCGCGGTCACCGAGCCGCTGCCGACGCGGGTCCCGTACCTGTGGCAGCGCGGTACCGCGGACCTGGTGATCCATCCCGGTGCGCTCGGCTACACCGCGGAGTGGCTGGAGGGGAACACCGCCCTGACCCGGCGGGAGTTCGACGGCGGCCGGCACGTCATCACTCCGGCCATGATGATCGAGACCGACCTCTTCCTGCGGGAGCACGTCCTCGAGGCCGGCTGAGCGCAGCCTCGGATCAGTCGGATTCGCTGAGCCCACCGGTGCAACGGCCCCAGCGAGTGGTGCTGCTGTGACGGACGTGCGCACGCCGTCGCCACACCGGCCCCTCGCGTCCCCCTCGGTGTAGCCCTTGCTCCGCCGCAGACGCCGAAGGCCGCCCGGGGCCCGAGCGGCCTTCACACGAGAACGGCGAGCGAGACGCGCCTAGATCCAGGCGGGAGCCGCCGGGGCGGCCGAGCCGTCCGCGAACACGACGCCGGAAGCCTCGCCGGCCGGCACGCGACCGGACGCCCAGCGCACCAGGTCAGGCAGGGAACCGCTGACCTCGGTGGCGTCGTCCTCGGAGGCCCCCACCCGTTCGCCGTCGTGCGGCCCCCCGGTGACGGTCAGCGCGACGGCGTTCCCGCGCGTGGCCCACACCCCGGTGATGTCCGTGAGCAGCCGGCGCAGGACGTCGGTCGGCACGTCGGTGAACCGGGCGCCGTTGTCCAGGTCGATCGCGTGCGGCCACACCTCACGGGTGCGCATCCACACGGTCTCGGACACCGGCACAGTCCGGCCCTGGGCGGTACGGACCTCGGCGGCCCACTTCTCGTCCGGCAGGTCGCGCCACTCGACGGAGAGGTGCACCGCCGAGTGGTCGAACAGGTTGAGCAGCGCGATCGGCGGCAGCGTGGCGCCGAACTCGATCTCCCGGTTGCGGTACTCCATGTCCGGGTACATCGGGGTCTCCACGCCGGTCGCCGCCCACTCGACGAGCCGGGCCACCGCACGAGCGTTGCACCCGACGTGCGCGATCAGCTGGCGCCGGTTCCAGCCGGGCAGCAAGGACGGCTCGTCCATGTCCGCGTAGGAGAGTTTGCCGAGCTTGCGGGCGAAGAACGCCGTGCCCCGCCGCGCGGTCAGCAGGCCGGCGCGGACCTCCTCGTCCGTGACCAGGTCGTGCCGGGCGACCACGCTCAGGCTCCCGCGGTGGCGGACACCTGGGCGCGGGCGACGTTGACCAGCTCGCCGATGCCCTCGATGCGCGTCGTCACGGTCTGGCCGTCGGTGATGTACACCTCGGGCGTGCGGGCGCGGCCGACGCCCCCGGTGGTGCCGGTGAGGATCAGGTCGCCGGGGTTCAGCGTGATGATCTCGGAGATGTACGAGACGAGGAACTCGGGGCCGTGGACCAGGTCGCCGATGGAGCCGAGCTGCATCCGCTGACCGTCGACCTCGGTGGTGATCGCCGCGTCCTTCGCCAGCTCGTCGGGGGTGACGACGACGGGGCCGATCGGCGTGGACGCCTCCCACATCTTGCCCTGCAGCCACTCCTTGGTGCGGAACTGGTAGGACCGCATCGAGATGTCGTTGGCGACGGTGTACCCGGCGATGTACTCGCCGGCCTCCGCCTCGGACACGCGGCGCGCGGTCCTGCCGATGACGACGGCCAGCTCGGCCTCCCAGTCGATCGCCGGGTCCGCCTCGGGCAGCTCGACGTCGTCGTACGGGCCGGTCAGCGTCTCGGCGAACTTGGCGAAGAGCGTCGGGTACTCGGGCAGGTCACGGCCCATCTCGGTGATGTGGGAGGCGTAGTTCAGCCCGACGCACAGCACCTTGGACGGCGACGGCACGACGGCGGCGAGGTCGGCGCCCTCGACGGCGTGCTGCGCGCCGTGCGCGGCCGCGGCGATCTGCTCCCAGCCCTCCCGGGCGAACAGCCGGCCGAGGTCGGCGTACCCGTCGATCTCGACGAACGCGTCGCCGTCCTGCCGGACGGCGACGGTCCCGGATGAAGTGCGCAGGGTCGCAAGCTTCACTTGGTCTCTCCTTCGATGTAGGTGCGGTTGAAGGCGAGGCGCTCGTAGATGGGCGCGTCGCCGAATCGGAACAGGTCGAAGTCGGTCTCGGCCTCGATGGACCAGGCGGCCCAGGACGGGACGACGATCATGTCGCCCTTGGTCACCATGTGCGTCTGCCCGTCGAGCACGAACGCGCCGGTGCCCTCGAACACCTGGTACACCGACGAGCCGACCTCGCGGACGGTGCGGGTCTGCGCCCCGGCGCGTAGCCGGTGGAACTCGGCGCGGATCGTCGGCATCACGTCCCCGCCGGTGGTCGGGTTGGTGAAGCGGACGGCGGCGTGGCCCTGGCCGACAGTGGCCGGGTAGCCCTCGTCCTCGAGGGCGAGCTGCTCGGTCAGCGCCCGGTCGGTGTGCTCCCACCGGTACGCGCCGATGGGGGAGTTGACGGTGTTCTGCAGGCCCGAGAGGGGGCGCAGGCCCGGGTTGGCCCACAGCCGCTCGGAGCGGGAGATGTCCGGGGTGGCCTCGTCGGTCACGCGCTCGGTGCCGAACTCGAAGAAGCCGGCGTCCATGCCGTGCACGAGCGGGATGTCCAGCCCGTCGATCCACGCCATCGGCTGGTCGGTCTCGTTGTGGTCTCCACCTGCACCGGCTTCCTCGCCGGGCCGGACGACGCTCAGTGCCCTGAGTACAGTAAGGGCAGAGCCACGCCCGCGATCAGGAGGAACCATGTCATCCGAGCGCCCGGTCAACCCGGCCATGAAATTCGTGACCCGAGCGGCCTTCGACGACGACGGCAACCCGAAGCCGGGCCTGACCCGCGTCCTGAACCGGACCCTCGACGTCAACCGCCCGCTGGTCCTGGCCAACCTCAAGCGACTGCGGCGGAAGCACCCCGACGCGAGCGCGAAGAAGCTGGCCAGACTGCTCCAGCGCGACTACCTGGCGGCCGTGACCGTCGGCGGCGGCGGGATCGGCGCGACCGCCGTCGTGCCCGGCATCGGCACCGTCGCCTCGCTCGGCCTCTCCGCCGTCGCGACCGGCGCCTTCCTCGAGGCGAGCGCCTTCTACGCGCAGTCCATCGCCGAGCTGCACGGGGTGCACGCGAAGGACCCCGAGAAGACGAAGACCATGGTCATGGCGATCATGCTCGGCGAGGAGGGCAGCCAGCTGATGCAGTCCTTCGCTGCCCAGGCCGCCGGACGTGGCGCCGGGCCGACGGCCCGCTGGGGGCTCGTCCTCGGGCGTGGCGGCTCCGACACCATCACGAAGACGATCGTGGCGAGCATCCGCCGCCGCTTCATCAAGCGGTACCTGCTGCGCAGCGGCGGAGCCGTCCTCGGCCGGGCCCTGCCGTTCGGCATCGGTGCCGTGGTCGGCGGTGGCGCGAACCTCGCGATGGGTCGAGCGGTGATCAAGGCGACCACCGACGCCTTCGGCGAGGTCCCCGAGACGCTCCCCGGTGAGCTGGTCGCCGATCTGCAGCGGGTGCAGCTTCCCGCCTCGTCGGGCACGACGTCGGGTTCGGGCACCGCCTCGAGCACTGATTCCTCGGACGCGGGTTCCTCCGGCACGGGTTCTGCCTCGGACACGGGTTCTGCGTCGGACACGGTCCGGTGAGCACGGCGCTCGTCACCGGCGCCTCCGCCGGTCTCGGCGCCGAGTTCGCCCGTCAGCTGGCCGCGGCCGGGCACGACCTCGTGCTCGTGGCGCGCGACGAGGCCCGCCTGACCGCGCTCGCCGCCGACCTGCAGCGGGACCACGGCGTGCGTGCCGAGGTGCTTCCCGCGGATCTCGTCACCGACGAGGGTCTCGCTGCCGTGCGGGCCCGGATCGAGCAGGCCGCGGATCCCGTGACGGTGCTCGTCAACAACGCCGGCTACGGGATCCCGACCGACTTCGTCGACACCGCCCTGGCCGACGAACAGCGCATGCTCCAGCTGCTCGTCGAGGTGCCGATGGCGCTGAGCCACGTCGCGATCCCGGTGTTCGCCGGACGCGGCGGCGGCCACATCGTCAACGTCTCCTCGGTGGCCGGGTTCATCCCGCGGGGCACGTACGGAGCGGCGAAGGCGTGGCTGACCAGCTTCAGCCGCTGGGCCAACACCCGGTATCGGTCGCGTGGCGTCGTCGTCACCGCGGTCTGCCCAGGACTGGTGCGCACCGAGTTCCACGGCCGGATGAAGGTGGACACCCGGAACGTGCCCGGCTTCGCCTGGCTGGATGCGCCGCTCGTGGTGCGGGAAGGCCTGGCCGCGGCGTTCGCAGGCCGCGCCGTCGTCGTCCCGTCGAAGCGCTACCGGACCGTCGTCGCGCTCAGCAAGGCGCTCCCGGACCGGCTGATGGCCGCCGCCGGCCGTCTCGGCCATTGACGTGGCGCTTTCCGCCCGACCGTCGCACTGAGTCAGCGGGTTCCGCCCGATTGTCGCAGTGAGTTAGCGGGTTCCGCCCGGTCGTTGCGGTGAGTTAGCGGGTGCCGCCCGAAACGGGTACTCAAAGAGCCCTGGTTTCGGGCGAAACTGGCTGACTCACCGGTGAACGACGACCGTCGAGGCTGCGCCGAGTCCGTCTGAGCTGAGTCCGTCAGTTGCGCCCTGCATCTCCGCTCAGTCCGTCAGTTCCGTCCGAGAGCCCCGGTCAAAGATCACGGCCTGCGGGCGATACTGACGGACTCGCACCGATTGGGCCGCAACGCCCCCGACGTGACCCGCCGACCGGGCCGGAGCCGGTCACCACCCGACCTGACGCAGCGCCAACCCGTCGACACGGCGCCCGACGAGGTGACCGGGCCGCTCCAGCCCTACCCGAAGACGGCGTGCGCGACGGCGAAGATGGCGAGGCCGGCCAGGGAGCCGACCACCGTGCCGTTGATCCGGATGAACTGCAGATCCTTGCCGACCGCGAGCTCGATCTTGGCGGAGGTCTCCTCGCCGTCCCACCGCTCGACGGTGTCGGTGATGATGGACGCTGCCTCGTGCCGGTAGCGGCGCACCAGGTAGGCCGCCGTGTCGCCGAGCCAGCCGTCCACCTTGCCCGCGAGCTCGTCGTCGTCGCACAGGCGCTGACCGAACTCCGTCACCAGGCCGGTGAACCGCCGGGAGAGGTCGCTGTCGGGATCGGACACCGCGGCCAGCAGCGCCGCCTTCGTCTGCTCCCAGGCGGTCGCCGCGAAGCCGCGGACCCGGGGGTCGTCGAACGTGTTCTCCTTGATCCGGTCGACGCGGGCCATCATCGCCGGGTCGTGCTGCATGTCGTCGGCGAGGCGCAGCAGGTAGTCGTCGATCGAGCGGCGCACCTGGTGCTGCGGGTCCGCCTGCACGGCGCGCACGAACTTGAGCACCTCGCTGTGCACCTTGTAGCCGACGACGCCGTCGATCATGGACGGCACCCACGAGGGCGAGCGCTCGGTGACGAGGTCGATGACGGTGCCCTGATGGGTGTCGAGCCACTCCTCGGCGCGGTCCACCAGCATGTCGACCACGGGACGGTGGTGCCCGTCGACGAACAGTTCGTGCGCGACGCGGCCGAGCGGCGGGCCCCACGGCGGGTCGATGACGTGGCGCCGGACCATGCTCTCGATCATGCCGGCGACGTCCTCGTCCTTCAGGAGTGTCAGGGCGCCGCGGATGATGACGGCACCCTCGGCCGTGACGGTCTGCGCACCGGTGCGGCCGTCCTCCCCGGCCGTGACGAGCCACCCCCCGGCCCGTCGGGAGACGTGCGCCGCGGCGAGTTTCTCCCGCACCACCGGCTCCGAGAGGAAGTTCGACTCGACGAATTCGCCCAGGGAGGCGCCGATGGCGTCCTTGCGTCGCGGGATGATCGCCGTGTGCGGGATGGGCAGTCCCATCGGCCGCTTGAACAGGGCGGTGACGGCGAACCAGTCCGCGAGGGCGCCCACCATCCCGCCCTCGGCCGCCGCCCGTACGTACTGCAGCCACGGGTAGCGGCCCTGGAGGGCGAAGGCGACGAGGAAGACGACGGCGAGCGCGATGAGCAGGGAGAGCGCGAGGGTCTTCATCCGGCGCAGGCCTGCCGCCCGGGCGGCATCGCCTCCTCCCGGTGTCGCCACCGGGTCGGTCGCGGTCGGGGTGCCGATGGTGGTCGTCATGGCTCTATCTTCCCGCGTGGCGGAGCTGTGACGGCTATCACCCTCCTGACGTGCAAGAAGACACGAAAATGAGACCAGCAGCCTGCTGACAATCCATTACGGTGAGGTGCACCGAACACATCGGTGAACGGACGGCAACCGCTGTCCATCTGTCATCCAGGAGGGGCCATGACCACCACTCACACTCGCACCGGCCGGGCACCCGTGCAGACCGTCGCCCTGCTCGTCGGCGCTGTCTTCCTGCTCGTCGGTGTGCTCGGGTTCGTTCCCGGCATCACCAGCAACTACGGCGCGCTGATGTTCGGCGGCCACCACTCGGAGGCCATGCTGCTCGGCCTCTTCCAGGTGTCCATCCTGCACAACATCGTGCACCTGCTGTTCGGCGTCGTCGGCATCTCGCTGTCCCGCTCCTTCGCGGGCGCGAAGAACTTCCTCATCGGCGGCGGCGTGATCTACCTCGTGCTGTGGCTGTACGGCCTGTTCATCGGCCAGGAGTCGGCCGCCAACTTCGTCCCGCTGAACACCGCGGACAACTGGCTGCACTTCGTGCTCGGCGTGGCCATGCTGGGCCTCGGCATCGTCCTCGGCCGGCAGGTCACCACCCGCCGCACCGTCTGACACCAGCGCAACACCGACCGACGGCCGGGTGACGCACCACGTCACCCGGCCGTCGGCGTCTGTACGCCCCCGCCGTCCCGGCGGACCGGTCGGGACGGCGGGGGCCTGTGACGTCGGCGACCCGACGAGTAGCATCAGGCCCACACCGCTGCGGAGGCATCGGCACCCCGTTCCGTGCGCCATCGACTGAAGCATCGATCACCGACCGCGCCATGGAGGCGCGGTCCGACGGAGGAGACGACCATGAGCAGCAACGTCAATCGCCCGAACGAGTTCGGTGACCACCCCGACGATCCTCGCCGCCTCGATCCGGCGGACACCGACGGGCCCCGCCACGCGGCGGACACCGGCCCCGAGGGCCAGCGCTACCCGGACCAGGGCTCTCCCGATCAGCGTGGTGCGGGGGAGGCCGACGGGCTGCGGGACATCCGCGACGGCGGGTACGACGACGGCCGGTACGCCGATGACCGCGGCCGCAACACCCGCGACGGCGGCTACGACGACGACCGTGGCCCGAACACCCACAACGGCGGGTACGACGAGAGCCGGGTACGGAACAGCGGCGACGGCGGGTACGACGACCGCGGACGCACCACCCGTGATGGCACGTACGAGAACGTCGGCGACAACGTCGGCGACAACCGGTATGACGACGGCCGGGACACCCGTGGCGCCGGTGCGGCCGCGGCCGGCGCTCCCGCCGCCGCTCGGAACGCCGACACCCGCAACGCCGACACCCGCAACGCCGACACCCGCAACGCCGACGCCCGTGACACCGACGCCCGCGACAGCCGGGCCGAGGACGTCGCCACCCGGCGTGCAGGCACCACGGAGCGGATCGTCAAGGAGCGCACCCGGGCCAGCCGCGGCATCGCCCGCACGGTGGCGGCCATCATCGCCGTCGTCTTCCTCGTCGTCGGCGTGCTCGGGTTCATCCCCGGCATCACCAGCAACGTGGACCAGCTGACCTTCGCCGGCCACAGCTCCGGCGCCCTGCTGCTCGGTATCTTCCAGGTCTCGGTGCTGCACAACATCGTCCACCTCGCGTTCGGCGTCGTCGGCCTGCTGATGTCCCGCACGGCCGGGGCCGCCCGCACGTTCCTGATCGGCGGCGGCATCATCTACCTGGTGCTGTGGGTCCTCGGCCTGCTGTTCGGCCACGTCGACACGCTGAACGTCGTGCCCGTCAACGACGCCGACAACTGGCTGCACCTCGGCCTCGGCGTCGTCATGGTGCTGCTCGGCCTGATCGTGGGCCGGCGCCGTACCGTCAGCCGCGAGATCGTCGGCTGACACGCGTGTGCGTGGGCCTGCACGGCCGCTGCCTCCAGCGGCCGTGCAGGCCCGGCCACTAGAGTCGGCGCTGTGAGCGATGCGCTGAGCAAGTCACCGCCCGGGTCGTCCGCGCAGACCCCGGCCGTCTACGCCCACCGCGGTGCCAGTGCCCGCTGGGCGGAGCACACTCGGGCCGCGTACCTGCAGGCCCTCGAGGACGGCGCCGACGGCGTCGAGTGCGATATCCACCTGACGCGTGACGGTCACCCGGTGCTCTGGCACGACGACACCCTGGACCGCACCTCCGACGGCACCGGCGACGTCGCCAATCTGACCCTGGCGGCCATGCGCCGTCTCGACGTCAGTTCGTGGAAGGGCGCCGCCATCCCCACCCGGTTCGGCGCCCGCTCGCAGCAGCTGCTCACCCTCGACGACCTGCTCGACCTGCTCCTGGCGCACGGCCGGCCCGTCGGCCTCGCCATCGAGCTCAAGCACCCCAGCCCCGCCGGACGCCGGCTGGAGGAGACCGTGCTCACCGTGCTGATGCGGCGCGGGCTGGACCCGGAGACCTGTCGCCTCGGCACCATCAGCGTCTCGTTCATGAGCTTCTCCGCGGAGGCGGTCAACTATCTGATCGCCACGGTCGACAGCGATCACGTCTGCCAGCTCATCGACGAGGTCTCCATCCACGACCTGCGCACCAAGGAACTGCTCGGCCCGGTGATGCGGACCATCGTCACCCGCTACCTGCGCCGGATCTTCTCCGAGGCGAACGTCGTGATCAACAACCAGCGGGTGGGGATGGTGGGGCCGGGCGTCGCCTACGTGCGCCGGCACCCGCGCCGCATCGAACGCTGGATCGCCGCCGGCGCCCTGCTGCGGGTGTGGACGGTCGACGACGTCGAGGACGCCCGGTTCTGCCTGGACCGGGGCGTGCAGCAACTGACCAGCAACCGTCCGGGAGAGCTGCGAGCGTGGCTGCAGACCGAGCGGGTGCTGCCGACCGAGCGAGCCGGCCGGCCCGCTCCCGCCACCACCCCGGGAGTCTGAGCTCTTGTCCACGCCGATCCGCGACTACGCCTTCCTCTCCGACCTGCACGCCGGGCTGCTGGTCTCCCGGCACGGCAGCATCGACTGGCTCAGCTTCCCGCGCTTCGACGCGCCGTCGTTCTTCTCCGCCCTGCTCGGCGACCCCCACCGCAGCCGGTGGTCGCTGCACGCCGTCGGCGGGACGGTCCGCGAGCGGCGCTACCTGCCGGGCACCTTCGTGCTCGAGACCGTCTGGGAGACGGCCACCGGCACCGCCCGGGTCACCGAGTTCATGCCCATCGACCACCCGGACGAGCTGCCGCGCGCGGACGTCGTGCGCCGGATCGAGGCGCTCAGCGGCACCGTCGAATTCACCGAGGACCTCGTCATCCGTTTCGGCTACGGCCGCACCGTGCCGTGGGTGCGCCGGGTGGCCGACCCGGACGGGACGCCGACGCTGGTGGCGATCGGCGGTCCGGAGGCGCTCGTGCTGCGCCAACCGGACCTGCCCACCGGGTCCGATCACCACCACCGCGGCACCGTGCGAGTCACCGCGGACGGATCGGCCGAGGGATCGACCAGCACCTCAGCCGGTGCGTCCGCCGACGGCGCCCACGGCAGGCGCCAGGCGGACCTCGTGCTCAGCTGGTTCCACTCCCACCGGCCCGTGCCCGACCGGATCGACGTCGACGCCGCGCTGGCCCGCACCATCGGCTACTGGGAGCGGTGGACGGAGAGCTGCACGAATACGGGCGCCCACGACACCTGGGTGCGCCGCTCCCTGCTCGTGCTGCGCGCCCTGACCCACGAGGCCACCGGCGGGATCGTGGCCGCCGCGACGACGTCGCTGCCCGAACAGCTCGGCGGGGCCCGCAACTGGGACTACCGGTTCTGCTGGCTGCGGGATGCCGCCCTGACGCTCGAGTCGATGCTCGACCACGGGTACGCGGAGGAGGCGCTGCACTGGCGCAACTGGCTGCTGCGCGCCGTCGCCGGCGACATCGCCGACCTGCAGATCGTCTACGGCGTCGCGGGGGAGCGGGAGCTCGGGGAGCGGGAGCTGCCGCACCTGGAGGGCTACGCCGGGTCGCCGCCGGTGCGCATCGGCAACGGCGCGGTCGACCAGTACCAGGCCGACGTCGTGGGCGAGGTGATGGTCGCGCTCGGCAAGCTGCGTGGTGTCGGGGTCGCCGAGGACGAGTTCTCCTGGTCCCTGCAGCGCGAGCTGCTCCGCTACGCCGAACACCATCTGGACCGCAAGGACCAGGGACTGTGGGAGATGCGCGGCGACGAGCACTACTTCACCCACTCGCGGGTGATGATGTGGGCCGCGTTCGACCAGGGCGTCCGCGCCGTCCACGAGCACGGCATGACCGGCCCGGCCGCCCGCTGGGCGAAGCTGCGCGACCAGCTGCACGACGAGATCATGGCGAAGGGCTTCGACGAGGCGAGCAACTCCTTCGTCCAGACGTACGACGGCACCGAGGTGGACGCCTCGCTGCTCCAGCTGCCGCAGGTGGGGTTCATCGGCTACCACGACCCGCGGATGCTCGGCACGGTGGCCCGGATCGAGCAGGAGCTGCGCGGCAAGGAGGGGCTGGTGCTGCGCTACCGCACCGAGCACTCCGACGACGGGCTGACCCCGGGCGAGCACCCGTTCCTGGCCTGCTCGTTCTGGCTGGTGGAGCAGTACGCGATGACGGGCCGGCACGACGACGCCGTCGCCCTGATGGACACCGTCATCGCCTGCGGCAACGACCTGCAGCTGTTCTCCGAGGAGTACGACCCGGACACCGAGCGGATGGTCGGCAACTTCCCGCAGGCCTTCTCACACCTGACGCTGATCCGGGCCTCCGACGCGCTCGGCGGCTACGACCCGAACCGGGGTCGCGGGCACCGGCACACGCTGCCCGCCGCGCCCTGAGCGCCGGCCCTCAGCCCGTGACCAGGGCCGCCGTCGCCTCTGCGATCGCCCGTTCCTCGTCGGTCGGGACGACGAGGACGGGAATGGCCGAGTCCTCACCGCTGATCCGCCGGGCGACCGTCGAGCGCTCCGCGTTGGCGGCGTCGTCGAGCGTGATGCCCAGCGCGCCGAGCCGCCCGACGACGCGGGCGCGGAAGCCGGCCGCGTTCTCCCCGATGCCCGCGGTGAAGACGACGACCTGCGTGCCGCCGACCGCCACGTGGTAGGCGCCGACGTACTTGGCCAGCCGGTAGCTCGCCACGTCGAGCGCGAGTTCCGCGTACCGGTCACCGCCCTCGGCCGCCTCGGTGACGGCCCGCATGTCCGACCGTCCGGCCAGCCCCTTGAGCCCGGATTCCTTGTTCAGCAGCCGGTCCATCTCCTCGGCCGTGTGGATGTCCCGCTCGATCAGCTGCGTGATGACGGAGGGGTCGACGTCGCCGGACCGGGTGCCCATCACCAGCCCCTCCAGCGGGGTGTAGCCCATGGACGTGTCGACGCTGACGCCGCCCTTGATCGCGGTGACGGACGCGCCGTTGCCCAGGTGCGCGATGACGGCGGCGAAGGAGGAGCGCTCGATGCCGAGGAACGCCGCGGCGGCCCCGGTGACCAGGTCGTGGCTGGTGCCGTGGAAGCCGTACCGGCGCACCCCGTGCTCCGAGTAGAGCGAGTCCGGCAGCGCATACCGCCACGCGTGCTCGGGCAGCGTGCGGTGGAACGCGGTGTCGAAGACGGCGACCTGCGGCAGGTCCGGCAGGGAGTGCGTGATGGCGCGGATGCCGAGCACCGCGGCCGGGTTGTGCAGCGGCGCGAGCGGGGCCAGCCGCTCGATCGCCCGGGTGATCTCGTTGGTGATCACCACCGGCCCCGAGAACCGCTCACCGCCGTGCACCACGCGGTGTCCGACGGCGTCGAGCGTGCGCCCGCCCAGCTCGTCGTCGAGCCGGTGCGTGAGCAGGTCGAGGGCGTGCTGGTGGTCCGGCACCTCCGCCTCACCGATCCGCTCGATCAAGCCCGAGGTCACGACCTCCCCGGTGGCGGTGCCGACGGCGGGATCACTGCCGGCGTCCGGTACCTCCCGCACCTGGTACTTGACGGAGGACGAACCGGAGTTCAGGACGAGCACGAGCACGGGTTGGCCTCTCGATCGGGTCGGGGGAGATCAGTCGGTGGTGGTGGTGGCGTCGGTCGGGACTGAGTCGGTCTGGCCCTGGATCGCGGTGATCGCGACCGTGTTCACGATGTCCTCGACCGTGCAGCCGCGGGAGAGGTCGTTGACCGGCTTGCGCAGCCCCTGCAGCACGGGCCCGACGGCGACCGCCCCGGAGGACTGCTGCACCGCCTTGTACGTGTTGTTGCCGGTGTTCAGGTCCGGGAAGATGAACACCGTCGCCTGGCCCGCGACGGTCGATTCCGGCAGCTTCGACGCCGCGACGGAGGCGTTGACCGCCGCGTCGTACTGGATCGGCCCCTCGACGGCCAGCTCAGGACGGCGCTCGCGGACCAGCTCCGTCGCCCGCCGCACCTCGTCGACCGCGCCGCCGGAACCGGAGACGCCGGTCGAATAGGAGAGCATCGCGACCTTCGGGTCGACGCCGAACTGGGCGGCGGTCTGCGCCGAGGCCAGGGCGATGTCGGCGAGCTGCTCCTCGTCCGGCTCCGGGTTGACGGCGCAGTCCCCGTACACGAGCACGCGGTCCGCGAGCAGCATGAAGAACACGCTGGAGACGATCCGCACGTCCGGCCGCGTCTTGACGAACTCGAGGGCCGGCCGGATGGTGTTCGCCGTCGTGTGCGCGGCGCCGGAGACCATGCCGTCCACCTCGCCGAGCTGGACCATCATGGTGCCGAAGTAGGAGCCGTCGAGCATCACCTCCCGCGCCCGGGCGACGTCGACGCCCTTGTGGGCGCGCAGCCGCGCGTACTCCGCCGCGAACCGCTCCCGCAGCTCGCTCGTGGCGGGGTCGATGATGGTCAGCCCGGTCAGGTCGACGCCCTCGCGGGCGGCGACGTCGCGCACGTCCTGCTCGGGGCCGAGCAGCGTCAGGTCGCACACGTCGCGGCGGTGCAGGATCTCCGCCGCGTGCAGGATGCGGGGGTCGGTGCCCTCGGGCAGCACGATGTGCCGGCGCTGCGACCGGGCCCGTTCGATCAGACCGTGCAGGAACCGCAGCGGCGTCATCTTCTCCGGCCGGGGCAGGTCGAGGCGGGCGAGCAGCTCGGAGCCGTCGACCTGCCGGTGCCACGCCCCGAGCGCGGCGGCGATCTTGCGCGGCTGCCCGGTCGCGAGGTCGCCCTGCACCTCCACCACCTGCCGCGTCGTCGTGAACGTGTCCGCGCTGGAGAGGAACACGGGGAACGCCGCGTGGGTGAGGAGCCGGGTGACCAGCGGATTCGGCGTCAGCCCGTTCGTCAGGATCATGGCCGAGGGGACCGGGAACTGCGGGGTCATCGCCGAGGCGGTGGCGGCGAGGATCGCGTCGGACCGGTCCCCGGACACGATGACGAGGGTGCCGTCGTCGAGCACGCTGAGCAGGTTGCCGCCCTCCATGGAGGCGACCTTGACGTCGCTGATGTCCCGCGCCGGCCCCTCCGGCCCGGTGACGCGCTCCAGCCCCAGGGCCCGCTCCATCTCGACCACGGAAGGCAGCCCGAGCGAGGGGATCTCCGGGATGACGTACACGGGCCGCCGGGTGCTGCCGGGGCGCACGGTGGTCGTCACGGCGTCCACGTCGGCCGCCTTCACCCGGTTGACCAGCATCGCGAGGATGGACACGTTCTCCGCGTGCAGGCTGCGGCGGGCGACGTCGACGGCGTCCACGGCCTCCTCGACCGTCCGGTTGCGGCCGGAGACGACGCCGACGACGTGGCAGCCGAGGTTGTTGGCGAGCCGGCTGTTCAGGTCGAACTCGACGGCGGCGTCCTGCCCCGAGAGGTTGGTGCCCTCGACCAGGACGATGTCGCACTCGCGGGCGATCTCCCCGAACAGGGCGACGGAGCGGGAGTCGATCTCGTCGCGTTCCCCGGAGATCAGCAGGGCGCGCGCGTCCTTCGCGGTCATGCCGGCGCGGGCGGTGGCCTCCGTGAGCCCGAAGGAGGAGCGCATCAGCGCCACCATCGAGTCCTCGTCCGGGCTCGACGCCGGGGTGATGGGCCGGAAGAACCCGATCCGGTCCGCTCGCTTGTACAGCGAGTCCGCCAGCCCCAGGGAGACGAGGTTGAGGCCGGCGCCCTGCGTCATGGCGCTGACGTAGATCCCGCGTGCCATGGTGCTCCTTCGCTCGGTTGCCCCCATTGTTGCAGCCGATGCGCCGGACGAGGATGCGTTGAGGCTGCGCGGGCGAGGGGCAGGCACCGGTGCCAGACTGGACCCATGATCGTCGCCTTCTCCGTGTCCCCCGCCGGTGCCCCGTCCGATCCTGCCCTGCGCGCCGGGGAGGGTGATGCGTCCGTGCACACCGCCGTCGCCGAGGCCGTCCGGATCGTCCGCGAGTCCGGCCTGCCCAATCACACCAGCTCGATGTTCACCGAGATCGAGGGGGAGTGGGACGAGGTGATGGACGTCGTCAAGCGGGCCACCGAGGCCGTCGGCCGCTACGGCAGCCGCGTCTCCCTCGTGCTCAAGGCCGACATCCGGCCGGGCCACAGCGGGGAGATCACCGGCAAGGTGGACCGGGTCGAGGGCCTGCTCGCGGACGGTGCCGGAGCGTGATCGCCGCGCCGATCCGCTCCATCTGCGCGCGATGACGGGCGGCTGCTGATGGCGCGCCGCCGACCGCGTCGCGACGCGGACGCCGAGCGCTCGACGACGGATGCGACCGACGCCGCCGGCCCGGTCGCGGGCGTCTACCCGATCGACACCGGCACCGCCGAGCTCGCGCCGGACCCCTACCGCGACGGCGCCTGGCAGCTGCTCGTCAACGGTGTCCTCTCCTCCCACTGGGTGCCGGACGACCCGGCCGCGCTCGACTTCGAGTACATGCGGTGGATCGCCGCGCTGCTGCGGGACCGGTTCGACGACGACGCCGCCCTGCGTGTTCTCCATCTCGGCGGAGCCGGGTGTTCCCTGGCGCGGTGGGCTCACGCCGTCTACCCCGCCAGCCGGCAGGTGGCCGTCGAGATCGATGCGGCGCTCGCCGCCCTGGTCCGCGACCGGTTCGACCTGCCGCGCGCCCCGATGCTGCGGCTGCGCGTGGGGGAGGCCCGCGGCGTCACCGAGTCCCTGACGCCGGGCACGCGCGACGTCGTGATCCGGGACGTGTTCGCCGGGGCCGTGACGCCCGAGCCGCTGACGACGCTCGAGTTCACCCGAGCGGTCGATCGGCTGCTCGACACCCGTGGCGTCTACGTCGCCAACTGCGGCGACCGGCCGGATCTCACTCTCGCCCGCGGGGAGGCCGCGACCATCGCCGCCGTCTTCGAGCACACCGTCGCGATCGCGGACCCGCCGATGTTCAAGGGCCGCCGCTGGGGCAACATCATCCTCGCCGGCTCGCACACCCCGCTCGAGCCGTCGCCGGCGCTGCGGCGGACGCTGCTCACCGACGCGGTGCCCGCGCAGGTGTGGGACGACGCGCAGGTCCGCCGCTTCGCGGCCGGCTCGCGGCCCCGGGTGGACTGACCAGGATCGTCCCGTCGCCGGTCTGCGCGTGTCGCGGCCGGTTCACACCAGGTCGATCCGGCACCGAGTCCCGGGAGCCCGTGCCAGTCGCGTGTCGGTGGTCAGCAAGGCGCTGGCACCGGTCGACTCCGCCAGGGCGACGTAGGTGGCGTCGTAGCCGCTGAGATTGTGCCTCAACTCCCAGATCCGCGGGCGGAGCCAGTCGGCCGGAAACCTGGTCAGCATCAGCTCGATGAAACCCTCCAGCGCGAGAGCCCCTTGCTCCTCGCTGAGCGCGCCGCGGCTCACCAGGCCACGCAGCACATGGGTCACCTCACTGTCGATCAGGTGCGGACACGCCAGTTCCTCGTCGCCCAGCTTCCCCGGGTCGAGCCGTCCGGCGAGCAGTTCGACGACGACGCCGGCATCGACGATCTTCAATCGCCGCGTCCCTCGTGCAGCACGGCCAGGATGGTGTCGCGCTCCGTCCGACCTCGCACGCGTTCCTGGGTGCGGTGGATGACCTCGACGTTGTCGCGCACGATCTGCGCACGCCTGGCGAGATGCTCCAACTCGCGCTGCATGTACCTGGTCAGCGACAGGCCTTCCGCCCGGGCGGCCCGAGCGATGGCGTCGTGGACGTCGTCGGGAACGTCGCGGATGTGCATGACCTTCGGCATCTGCGCATCCTAGACCCGAGTGGGTGCAGGATGCACCCACGGCCGACCGTAGATCGTGCGGAGGGATGAACGAGCCACCGTTGCGACCGCCTCACTCCGGTAGCAATGCGCCCCGCATCCGGTCCACCTGCGCGCGGAGCTCGGCGACGAACGCCGCGACAGCCGGCTGGCGCAGCGCCTCCCGCCGGCTGACCAGCCAGTACCCGAGCGTCTCGGAGGCCTCGGCCGGGAACAGCCGGACGAGGTCGTCGTGGCGGTCGGCGATGAAGCACGGCAGCAGGCCGAGCCCGGCCCCGCCGCGAGTGGCCTCCACGTGCACGAACACGTTGGTCGATGTCAGGGCGTCCCGCATCGCCGGCAGGATGCGGGGCGCCGCGTCGAGCGGGTCCACGCTGAGCATCGAGTCGATGAAGTAGATCAGCGGGGCGCCGCTCAGCTCCGCCACCGAGCCCGGCGTACCGTGCTCGGCCAGCCAGGCGCGCGACGCGTAAAGCCCCAGCCGGTAGTCCGCCAGCCAGATCGCCTCGGCCCGGCGGACCTCCGGCTTGCCCACCACCACCTCCAGGTCCAGCCCGGTGCGGTGCTGCAGCGCTCGCCGGGTGGTGGTGACGACCTCCAGGGAGATGCCGGGATGGCGCCGGCGGAGCCGGGCGACCGCGGGCGGCACGACCAGCGCGCTGAATCCGTCGGTCGCGCTGATCCGGATCACGCCGTTGAGCGCGGGCGCCTCGTGGTCCCCGCGCAGGCGCGCGATCGCGGCCTCGACGTGTTCCGCCTCCGCCAGTGCGGACCGGCCGAGCTCGGTCAACTCCCAGCCCGAGGGCGAGCGGGCGAGCAGCCGGCCGCCGAGCTGCCGCTCCAGGGCGGTCATCCGGCGGGAGACGGTCGTGTGGTTCAGCCCGAGGTCGTCGGCGGCGGTGACGTACGTCCCGGAGCGGGCGACGGCCAGGAACACGAGCAGATCGTCTGCAATCGCAGAACCTGCGGGGGAGGTCGACGACACCATGATCTGCATTCTTGCAGATGCTCTCTGCCGGGCTGGTCATTGCCGGGAGACCCCTGTCTCTCCCTACACTGCTCGGGCAGCTGGTGGCGTGGATCACACACCGGCGTCCCCGGCTCGATCCATCCGGCCGGGCCACCTTCGCACCGGCGTCGCCGACGACGCCGCGTCCATGACGATGCCGTCAGGAGAACAGATGAGCACCCAGAACAACGTGGCGGAGACCCCCGGCGGCGCAGCCCGGCGGGACCCGAACCCGGACCGGCGCGACCTGCGCCGCGTCGTCGCCGCATCGATGGCGGGCACCGTCGTGGAGTGGTACGAGTTCTTCCTCTACGCCTCGGCCGCCGCCCTCGTCTTCAACAAGACGTTCTTCCCCCCGGGCACGAGCGAGATCGACGGCTTCATCCAGATCATGCTGACCTACGCGGTGGGCTTCGTCGCCCGCCCGCTCGGCGGCATCGTCTTCGGCCACTTCGGGGACCGGTTCGGCCGCAAGCACCTGCTCCAGGTCTCGATCATCCTGGTGGGCATCGCGACCTTCCTGATGGGTTGCCTGCCCGACTTCGCCACCATCGGCTACGCCGCGCCGATCCTGCTCGTGGTGCTGCGCTTCCTGCAGGGCTTCGCGGTCGGCGGTGAGTGGGGCGGCGCCGTCCTGCTCGTGGCCGAGCACGCCCCGAACGCCCGTCGCGGCTTCTGGGCCGCGTGGCCGCAGGCCGCCGTCCCCGGCGGAAACCTGGTCGCCACCCTCGTGCTGTGGATCCTCTCCACCACCCTGACCAGCGCCCAGTTCCTCGGCTGGGGTTGGCGGATCGCGTTCTGGCTGTCGGCCGTCATCGTGGTCATCGGCTACTACATCCGCACCCGGATCACCGACGCCCCGATCTTCCAGGAGGTCCAGAACGAGGTCGAGGAGTCGCAGGCCCAGTCCTACGGCGTCGCCGAGGTCTTCCGCCGCTACCCCAAGGGCGTCTTCGGCGCCATGGGCCTGCGGCTGGCCGAGAACATCATGTACTACCTGGTGGTCACGTTCTCGCTCTTCTACCTGACGCAGCTGAAGGTCAACACCGCCGAGATCCTCGGCCTGATGTTCATCGCCCACGCCATCCACTTCCTCACCGTGCCGGTGTGGGGTGGGCTGACCGACCGCGTGGGTCGCCGCCCGGTCTACGCCGTGGGCGCCGTCCTGTCGGCCACGTGGGGCTTCTTCGCCTTCCCGATGTTCGACACGCGCAGCACCGTCGTCATCCTCGCCGCCATCGTGATCGGCCTGCTCTTCCACGGCATGATGTACGCCGGCCAGCCGGCCATCATGGCGGAGATGTTCCCGACCCGGATGCGCTACTCCGGCGTCTCGCTCGGCTACCAGGTGACCTCGGTGATCGCCGGTTCGCTGGCCCCGACCATCGGCGCCTCGCTGCTGAAGGACTTCCACTCCTCGGTCCCGGTCGCCATCTACCTCGCGATCGCCTGCGTCATCACGCTCGCCGCCGTAGCGTGGATCAAGGAGACGACGGGCATCTCCCTGCACGACGTCGACGACGAGGACCGGCAGCGCCTGCTGACCGAGAAGGGAACCGTGTGAGCACCTCACCGCACACCAGCACCACCCCCGCGCCCGCCGCGGCCGCCGACCTGACCGGGCGGACCGCCCTGGTCACCGGCGCCGCGAGCGGGATCGGGGCTGCCATCGCCCGCGCCCTGGCCGGCCAGGGCGCCCACGTGGTCGCCGCCGACCGGGACGACGCCGGCGCGCAGGCGATCGCCGAGGCGACGGGCGGCACGCCGTGGACCGTCGACCTGTCCGACCTCGACGCGGTCGCCGCGCCGCCCGTGGACGAGATCGACATCCTGGTCAACAACGCCGGCATCCAGCGGGTCAGCCCGATCGAGGAGTTCGACCCGGCGGACTTCCGCCGCATCATCACCCTGATGCTGGAGTCCCCGTTCATGCTGATCCGCGCCGCGCTGCCGCACATGTACGCGCAGGGCTGGGGCCGGATCGTGAACATCTCCTCGGTGCACGGGTTGCGTGCGTCGGCGTACAAGAGCGCCTACGTGACCGCCAAGCACGGGCTCGAGGGGCTCTCGAAGACCACCGCCCTGGAGGGCGGCCCGCACGGGGTGACGAGCAACTGCATCAACCCGGCCTACGTCAACACCCCGCTCGTGCAGCACCAGATCGCCGACCAGGCGAAGCTGCACGGGCTGGCCGAGGACGAGGTGGTCGAGAAGATCATGCTCACCGAGAGCAGCATCAAGCGGCTCGTGGAACCGGACGAGGTGGCATCGTTGGCCCTGTGGCTGGTCTCCGCGCATGCGGGGATGGTCACGGGAGCCTCGTACACGATGGACGGCGGATGGAGCGCACGGTGACACCGACCTCGAATGGACGGAGCGGGCCGCTCACCCAGCGGCCCGGCAGCAAGGTGGTGGGCACGGTCGAGGAGGCCGTGGCCGGCATCGGCGACGGCGCTCTGCTGGCCGTCGGCGGGTTCGGCCTGTGCGGGGTGCCGCAGGTGCTGATCGACGGGGTCCTCGCCTCGGGCGCCACGGACCTGGCGATCGCCTCGAACAACTGTGGCGTCGACGAGTCCGGCCTCGGGGTGCTGCTGATGGCGCACCGGATCCGGAAGATGTTCTCCTCCTACGTGGGGGAGAACAAGGAGTTCGCCCGCCAGTTCCTCTCCGGCGAGCTCGAGGTCGAGCTGATGCCGCAGGGCACGCTGGCGGAGAAGCTGCGGGCCGGCGGTTCCGGCATCGCCGCGTTCTTCACCCAGGCCGGTGTCGGCACGCAGATCGCCGACGGCGGCCTGCCCCGGAAGTACGACGCCGACGGCGGGATCGCGCTCGCCTCCCCGGCGAAGGAGGTGCGCGAGTTCGACCACGGCGGCAACACCACCGCGTTCGTGCTCGAGGAGGCCATCGTCGCCGACTTCGCCCTCGTGCACGCCCTCAAGGCGGACGTCTACGGGAACCTGGTCTTCAACAAGGCGGCGCGGAACTTCAACCCGCTCGCGGCGATGTCCGGCACGGTGTGCATCGTCCAGGCCGAGGAGGTCGTCGAGCCCGGCGAGCTGGACCCCGACGAGATCCACCTGTCGGGTGTCTACGTGCACCGGATCCTGCCGGTCGGCACCGACATCGCCAAGCCGATCGAGAAGCGCACAGTGACGGCCGCTGGCACTGCCGCGCGCGACGGAGGGAACTGACATGGCCTGGACCCGCGAGCAGATGGCCGCCCGGGCGGCGGAGGAGCTGCCCGACGGCGCGTTCGTCAACCTCGGCATCGGGCTGCCGACACTGGTGCCGAACTACATTCCGGAGGGCCGGTTCATCATGTTCCAGTCCGAGAACGGGATCCTCGGCGTCGGGCCGTACCCCACCGAGGACGCCGTCGACCCGGACCTGATCAACGCGGGCAAGGAGACCGTGACGACCTTGCCGGGCGCCTCGTTCTTCGACTCCGCCACCAGCTTCGGCATGATCCGCGGCGGGAAGATCGACGTCGCCATTCTCGGCGGCATGCAGGTCTCCGCCGGCGGGGACCTGGCCAACTGGATGATCCCCGGGAAGATGGTCAAGGGCATGGGCGGCGCGATGGACCTCGTCCACGGCGCCAAGCACCGCATCGTGCTGATGGACCACTGCGCCAGGGACGGCTCCCCGAAGATCCTCGAGCAGTGCGACCTGCCCCTGACGGGCGCCAAGGTCGTCAACCGGATCATCACCGACCTCGGGGTCCTCGACGTCACCGACGACGGACTGGCCCTCGTCGAACTGGCCCCGGGTGTCACCGCGGAGCAGATCCAGGCGAAGACGGGCGCGCCCGTCGCCGTCTGATCCGGCTCCACAACGTGAACAGGTCCCGGCTCCTCTGGGGGAGCCGGGACCTGCTTGTCGTGCGGGGTGTTCGCGCGGCCGATCAGTGGACGCCGAGGACCTGCTGGATCGCGCCGACGGCGAAGAACAGGACGAACGCCCCGGCCACCACGTACATCAGCGGGTGGACGTCGCGACCCCGGCGCTGCACCAGGCGGATCAGCGTGTAGGTGACGAACCCGGCGCCGAGGCCGTTGGCGATCGAGTAGGTGAACGGCATCAGCGCGAAGGTCAGGAACGCCGGCAGCGCGATGCCGATGTCGGTCCAGTCGATCCGACCCACCTGCGAGGCCATCATGAAGCCGACGACGACGAGGGCCGGGGCCACCGCCTCGAACGGCACCAGGTAGATCAGGGGCGTCAGGAACATGGCGATCAGAAACAGCACGCCGGTGACGACGTTGGCGAACCCGGTGCGGGCGCCCTCACCGATGCCGGCGCCGGACTCGACGAAGATCTGGTTGGACGAGACCGAGGCGCCACCGCCGGCGACGGCGCCGAGCGCGTCCACCATGAGCACCCGGTTGACCCGGGGGAGGTTGCCCTTCTCGTCCGTCAGTCCGGCCTCGTTGCCGAGGCCCACCATCGTGCCCATCGCGTCGAAGAAGATGCTGAGCAGGATGACGAAGGCGAGCAGCAGCGCCGAGACCGCGCCGAGGTGGGCGAACGAGCCGAACAGGCTGACGTTGCCGATCAGGCTCAGGTCCGGTGCGGACCAGGCGGGCATCGACGGGACGACGAGCGACCAGCCCTGCTGGTTCGGCGGGGTGTCCGGCCCGAGGAAGGTGGGCCCGATGTGGAAGATCGCCTCGAGGATGTTGGCGAGGATCGTGGAGGCGATGATGCCGATCAGGATCGCGCCCCGCACCTTGCGGACGACGAGGGCGATGGTCAGGCCGAGGCCGATGAGGAACACCAGGGTCGGCCAGCCGACCAGCTTCCCGTCGAAGCCGAGACCGACCGGCACGGTGGTGCCGGCGGCGTCCGGCACGCGGCGCACGAACCCGGCGTTGACCAGTCCGATGAGGGCGATGAACAGCCCGATGCCGACGACGATCGCCGTCTTCAGGCCCTCGGGCACGGCCCGGAAGACCGCCTCCCGGAAGCCGGTGGCGACGAGGACCAGCATGGCCAGGCCGGCGAGGACGACGAGGCCCATCATGTCCGGCCAGGTCATCCCCGGGTGGGTGGCGACGGTGATGGACACCAGGGCGTTGACGCCGAGGCCCGTGGCGATGGCGAACGGGTAGCGGGCCCACAGGCCCATCGCCAGGGTCATGATGCCGGCCACCAGGGCGGTGACGGCGGCGACCCGGGGGATGCCCAGCAGGTTCCCGGCCGAGTCGGGCCCGGCGAGGATCAGGGGGTTGAGCACGACGATGTAGCTCATCGCGAAGAAGGTGGCCAGACCGCCGCGGATCTCACGCGAGAGCGTCGATCCCCGTTCGCTGATCTGGAAGAAACGGTCGAGGCGACCGTGGGGTCGCGTCGCCGCGTTCGCGCCGGTACCGGCCGGTGCCGGTGAATGTCCGCTCATGGATGAAGTCCTCCGCCCGTGCCGAGTGCACCATGAATCGTAACCGTTCGATCACGCCCGTGAACGGTCTCGGGCACCCGCCGTGACGAACACCTCAGCGGTGATGCTTGCAGCGGTACCCTCGGACCACGAACACCACCGCTGCAACCACCGTCGATCGACAGCCGAGAGCGAGGATGCCATGACCGACCAGCCCCGAACCGGAACCCCCGATCCCACGACCGGATCGAGTCCGTCCGATCCGCTGCCCGTGGTGGTCGGCGTCGACGGTTCCGACCACAGCCTCGCCGCCCTCCGGTGGGCGATCGCGGAGGCCCGCAGCCGGCGGGCGCCGCTCGTCGCCCTGACCGCCTACAGCGTGCCGATCTTCGCCGCGTCCGGGATGGACGGCGGCTACGCCACGATCGACGACAGCATCATCCGCGACGGCGCGCAGGCGGTGGTCGACGCGGCCGTGCAGGGTGTCGACACCGAAGGACTCGCCCTGCAGACGTCGGTCGAGTCCGGCGACGCCGCCGGGGTGCTGCTCGGATGGTCCGAACGGGCACAGGTGGTCGTGGTGGGCTCCCGCGGGCGCGGCGGCTTCGTGGGCCGGCTGCTCGGCTCCGTCAGCGGCGCCTTGCCCGCGCACGCCCACTGCCCGATCGTCACCGTCCCGCCCGCGGCCAAGCGGGCCGACCGGGTCGAGGACGTCATCGTCTCCGCCGTCGACGGCTCCGAGCACGCCCGGATGGCCGTGATCGCCGCGGCCGAGGAAGCGCGACGGGCCGGCCTGCCGCTGCGCCTGCTGTGCGCGCTGCCGCCGATCACCGCCTCGATGGCGTGGGTGCCCGCCCCCCTGGACCGGGACGGCATGCGGCACGACATCGACGAGCAGATGGTGGCCGGCACCCGCTGGCTGCAGCACCACTTCCCCGACCTGGACATCACCTACGACATCATCGACGGCGTCCCGGTGGACGTCGTCGTCGAGGCGTCCGCGTCCGCACGGCTCGTGGTCCTCGGCACCCGCGGCCGCGGGGGCTTCGCCGGCATGCTGCTCGGCTCGACCAGCCGCGGGGTGCAGGCGCACGCCCGGGGCCCGGTGATGGTCGTGCCGGACCGGGACGACCCGCGCCTGGCCGACCGCTCGTCGTTCGGTCCGATGGCGGAGGGCCAGACAGCCTGACGGCACGGACGCCGCCGGCCGTCCAGGAGGCGTCTTCCGGCACCTACCGCCCGACGTCGCGGCGGCTGAACAGCGCGACGGCGACGGCGACGAGCGCCGCGATCGCCACGGCGAACGCGAGCACCACACCGCCGTCGGCGCCGTGGGCCACCGGATCCGTCCCGAACACCGCGTGGTACGGAGAGAAGGCGTGGAGCCACTGCAGGTCCGCGGACTGGTTGCCCAGGGCGTTGAACACGTAGCCGAGGACGGCGACGGCGGTCCCGGCGCCGACGCCGGCCACGCGCCGTCCCGTCACCGCTCCGGCAGCCAGGGCCACCGTGCCGGTCAGCAGGGCGAGCAGGCCGAACTGCAGGCACGTCCCGGCGAGATGACCGGCGTCCAGCCCGAGCTGTGAGGGCCCGTTCAGGACGAGGACGACGACGAACACCACGACCACCATCACGGCGACCCGCACCGCCAGGGCCGCGAAGCGTTCGAGCACCACCTGGGTGCGCGTGACGCCGTGGGCGAGCGTGAGCTCGAGCTGGCCCGACTCCTCGTCACCGCCCACCGCGGCGGCACCCCAGCCGATGACCGCGATCGTCGTGAGCACGAAGCCCATCAGCCCGAAGAAGGTGGACTGGGTGTAGCCGGTGCCGGTGCCGATCTGGTCGTAGTTCAGGGTGCGGACCAGCTCGCGCGGCAGCGCGGCGATCAGCTGCTGCATCTGCTGGCTGCCGCCGATCGACGGGAAGAGCGGCAGGTACAGGCACAGCGCGGCGGTGAGCCCGACGCACCAGCCCACGAGCGACCGCCAGCTGCTCTCCAGGGCGACCACGAAGAGCGGCACCACCGCACGCCCGCCGTGGCGGTCCGCGGATTCCGGCCGGCCGGCGCTCCGCACGGTCGCACTCATCGTGCCGCCTCCGTCGCGCCGGTGATCGCGGTGGTGGACCCCTCCGCCACCGGCTCGGGCCCGTACAGGCGCAGGACCGCGTCCTGCAGGTCGGGCTCCTCCAGCACCAGGTCGGTCACCGGCAGCCCGGCGATCGCCCGCAGCAGGGCCTGGACGGAACCGCCGGCCTCCGCGTGCACGTCCACGACGCCGTCGTGCGCCTGTACGCGGACCGCGGTCAGGCCGGCAGCGTCCACGGCCGTCGCGAGGGCGGTGTCCAGGGCGGCGCCCGGTGAGGCCCCGGCGTCCACCTGCAGCCGCACGCGGCGGACGGCGGAGCGGCGCAGGTCCTCGACGCCGGCCACCTCCACCACGGCCCCGTCGCGCAGGATCACCACGGCGTCGGCCGCCTCCTGGATCTCGCTGATCACGTGGGAGGAGAGCAGCACGGTACGGCCGTCGTCGCGGGCCTGCCGCACCAGGGCGAGGAACTCCTGCTGGATCAGCGGGTCCAGCCCACTGGTCGGCTCGTCGAGGACGAGCACCTCGGGGTCGTGCATGAACGCCTGGATCAGGCCGAGCTTCTGCTTGTTGCCCTTCGACAGCGTGCGGACGGGCCGGTCCAGGTCGAGGCGGAGCCGGTCGGCCAGGTCCTCCACCCGGCCGTGCGGCACCGGGCCGGAGATGGCGGCCCAGTGGGCGAGCAGGCGGCGGCCGCTGATCCGCCCCTGGAGGATCAGCTCGCCGGGCAGATAGCCGACGCGGCGGCGCAGCGCGGGTCCGCCGGTGCGACTGTCCGTGCCCGCGAGCGTGGTCCGGCCCGAGGTGGGCCGGATGATGTCCAGGAGGATCCGCATCGTCGTCGTCTTACCCGCACCGTTCGGGCCGATCAACCCGTACACGCTGCCCGCCGGGACCGCGAAGTCCACCTGGCGCAGCGCCTCGTGCCGGCCGAACCGCTTGGTGAGGCCGACGACCTCGACGGCGTTCGGCCCGGTGGCGGGTTCGATCGGCAGCGGCCGGCGAAGGGTGGCGGCAGCCGAGGTCGCGAGCCCGCCGTCGGGCATCATCCCGTCAGCCGCCGCGGCATCCGCCGTGTGACGTCCGCTCACGGCCCGACCTCCGTCCTCCCGGTGTCCGCCGTCGCGAGGGACTCCTCGGTGATCCGGCGGATCGAGTCGTCGGTGTAGAAACCCTCGGTGTAGAGCTGGAGCAGGGGACCGGAGAGACGCCGCAGCGCGGCAGGGCCGAAGGACTGCTCACCGAGGGCCACGGCGAGCTGGTCCGGCAGCAGCAGCATGGCGAGGCTGCCCATGGCCATCACGACCGCGGTCGCGCGCGGGTCGCTCATCGGGCGCAGGGTGCCGTCGGCGACGCCGTGCACCACGTACCGCTCGGTCTCGGCGATCATCGTCGCGACGAACCGCGTCCCGGTCTCCGTTCCCTCGGTCACCGCGCGGGCCATGTAGTCCATGGGCACCCGCTCCGCGTCCGGGTCGGAGAGGAACGAGCGGATCACCCGCCGCATGCCCTCCTCGCTGGCTTCCTCGCGGGCCCGGCCGACGAACCAGGCGAGGACGTGCTCGTCGCAGGCCCGCCGCAGCCCGTCCTTGCTGCCGAAGTGGTGGATCAGCAGGGCCGGGCTCACGCCGGCGTCTGCGGCGATCGCCCGCACCGTGGTGGGGTGGAAGCCGTCATGGGCGAACCGGGCGACGGCCGCATCGCGGATCCGTGCCCGGGTGGTGAGGTCGTCCTCGCCGGAAGCGGTCGAACCCCCTACTGAACGCATGTTCAGCATGCTAAACGCTTGTTCAGTACCGGGGAAGACCCGGTGAGGAATCAGTAGCGGGCGGCGTACCCGTAGGGAACCATGCCGACCAGCTCGCTCAGGTCGTTGACCATGATGCCCTGGGTCGGGTTGAGCGCGTGGACCACCTTGTTGTTCCCCAGGTAGATCGCGATGTGGTAGAAACCGGGACCGTCGCCGAACACCAGCAGGTCGCCGTAGCGGGCCTGGGCGAGTGGGACGCGGGTGGGCGCGGCCCAGAACTGGTCGGTGCCGCCACGCGGTACGTCGATGCCGGCGGCCCGGAAAGCCTGCTGCACCAGCCCGGAGCAGTCGAAGCCGACCGGTCCGTTGCCGCCCCAGACGTAGGTGCCGCCGACCTTGGAGAGCGCGTACGCGACCATGATGCGGATCGCGTCCGAGGACGCCCCGGGTGCCGGCGCCGGCGCCGGGGCAGGCACCGGGGCGGGTGCGGGATCAGGTGCCGGCGCAGGTGCGGGTGCCGGGGCGGGCTCGGGTGCCGGGGCCGGAGCGGGCGCCGGTGCCGGGGTGGCCACCGGAGCCGGCGCCGGCGCGACGGGCGACGGTGCGGGGGCTGGGGCGACCGGTCGGGGAGCAGGGGGGATGACCGGTCGCGGACGGGCCGGTGTCACGGCCGCCGGGCGCACGGCGGGAACCGTCGGCGCGGCCGAGGGAGTGACCGCGGTGGCGGTCGCCACGGGGGCCGGGGCCGCCGTCGACGGTGCCGGGGCTGGTGCGGGAGCCGGTGACGCGGGGGACTGCGGTGCCGAGGTGACCGCGGGTGCCGGGGTGGCCGGCGCCGTCGGCGCGGCGACCGAGGCCGGACGCGCCGGTGCGGCCTGGGCGCGCGAGGCGGCGACGGCCACCGCGAGGGCGGCCTGCTGACGTGCGCGCTCGAGCCCGGCCACCCGGGTCCGTTCCAGGGCGACCGTCGTGTTCCGCAGCTGGGCCAGCTGGCCGATCATGACGGTGCGGTCCCGGGCCTGGTCGGCCGCCTGCGCCTGCTGCGACGAGGCTGCCGAAGCCGCGCCGGTCCGGGCCGCGTCGGCAGCGGACGCGGCATCGGAGGCGGCGCGACGGGCCTCGTCCGCGCCGGCACGCAGCGACGAGGCCGACCGAGCGGCACGCGTGGCGGTCTCGATGGTGCGGGTGCGGCGTTCGGCCAGCACCGCGGCGGTCGCGGCGCGCTCCAGGTCGGCTTCGGAGCCACGGCCGGAGAACAGCCCCGCGGCGGCGGGGCTGATGCCCGCGGTGCGGTACATCGTGCTCGCGAGGCGTCCGGCGTCGTCGCGGGCGGACCGGAGCGAGACGTCGGCCGCATCCGCGGCGGCGGTGGCGGCATCCGCGGCCCGCTGACGCTCCTGACTGACCTGCAGTGCTGTCGTGTACTGGTCCGCGGCCTGCAGTGCCGTGACCATGGCGCGGGCGGCGTCCGCCTGCGCGACGTCCAGCCGCACCTCGATCCGGCGCACCTCGGCCGCGGTGGCGGCCTCGTTCCCCTTCGCCCGCGCGATGTCGTCGGCGGTCGGCAGGGCGCCGTTCGCGTCAGCTGTGGGGGAGGCGGGGAGCCGCGGCGTCTCCTCGGCGGTGGCCGGCGCCATGCCGGCGGTGACCAGCAGGAGGCCGACGCAGACACCGGCGACGGCGCGCGTCAGGGCGACGGTGGGTCGGGATGCTGCCAGGATCATGGGTTCCTCGGTGCCGGTGACATCGACGGTGCCGGCCCGCCGACGCCCCGTGTGCACGGGCCCGGCTCATCGGGTCGAGAGACTCGACCGCGCGCCGGGGAACGTCCTGGAAGCTGACACCAGGACTGACAATAGAAACGCAGTTATCACTTTGGCAACAGTTTTCCCACCAATAACATAAACAACATCCGTGTCATTCGGCGCGCACGTCACACGGCGTGTCGTGGAATCGCGTCAGGGTGGGAGGGGTCAGCCCCAGCCGAGCTCGTCCAGGCGATCGTCGTCGATGCCGAAATGATGCGCGACCTCGTGCACCACGGTGGTGCGGATCTCGTCGACCACGTCGTCCGGCGTCGCGGCCATCGCCAGGATGGGGCCACGGTAGATGGTGATGCGATCGGGCAGTGACCCGGCGTCCCACCAGCTGTCCCGCTCGGTCAGGGGCGTGCCCTCGTAGAGCCCGAGCAGGCCCGGTTCCTCGGGCTCCTCGGCCACGAAGACGGCGACGTTGGACATCGCGTCGCGCAGGTCCTCCGGGATCGCCCGCAGGGCCACCCGCACCGCCAGGTCGAAATCGTCCTCGGACAGGTCCACCACCCTGCCATTGTCTCCGTCGGCACCGGGACCTGCCGTTTTGGCGGAACCGGTACCGTCCCCTATGCTGATGGAGGTCCACAACGGGATGCCTCGCCGACGGGGAGTCTTTCCTCGCGCAGGATCCGTGACGTGCCCGGGCCCCCATCGTCTAGTGGCCTAGGACACCGCCCTTTCACGGCGGCGACACGGGTTCGAATCCCGTTGGGGGTACCACGGAGGTCTGCGGATCTCCGGACTCACTCGCTGGGGTAGGATGATGGTTCTGCCTCGGTGGGTACACCAAGGCCCTGTAGCGCAGTTGGTTAGCGCGCCGCCCTGTCACGGCGGAGGTCGCGGGTTCAAGTCCCGTCAGGGTCGCTCAGGCGGCTCCGGTCAACGATGAGAATCGTTCGTTCGGGGTCGTCGCGGCATATCGCCCTCGGTTCGCCGGAGCGGTGCCGGGCTCTGTAGCTCAGTTGGTAGAGCGTTCGACTGAAAATCGAAAGGTCACCGGATCGACGCCGGTCGGAGCCACCATCGAAGAAGCCCCCGGAATCTCTGGGGGCTTCTGTCGTCCCCGGCCCGATCGCACGGCGGGGGTGGCGGCCCGCCCAGGTGCAGCAGCGGGCTGGTCTTCCACCGGGTCGACGTGGCTGAGTTCCTCGGGGCGGTCGCGACTCCATGCCACGGCACCGGGCCGACGGGTCCGGGTTCCGGTAGGGAGGTGCGCATGGTGCTGTTGCTGCTCGCGGGCCTGCGCACCCCGGCGGCCGACTGACGGGAGCGACGACGGTGCGGGCGTTGGGCCCGTCTGCACCGCCTGATCGATACGCTGGGGCGAGCCGTCATCCGCACCGACCCGGAGGAGCATTCGTGACCTCGCTCGAGAGCCGCGCGACCGCACCGGCCGTCCCGCACCGGGACCGCCGCGACGAGGACATGGCCGGCGCCACGCACATCGCCGACATCGCCGCCGCGCGCGTTGCCGCGCTCGCCGCCCGCCGGGTGCCCGGCGTCCACGCCCTCGGAGCCGGGACGCCGCGGGCGATCGGAGCGATCCGGGAGGCCGTGGGCGCCGACGACACCCGCAGCGGTGTCCGCGTCGAGGTCGGCAGCCGGCAGATCGCCGTCGACGTCGTGTTGATCGCCGAGTTCGGTGAGCACCTGCGCGAGACCGCCGAACGGGTCCGCGCCGCGGTGCATCACGACGTCGAGCGGCTCGTGGGCCTGCAGGTGACCGAGGTCAACGTCGAGGTCGCCGACGTGCACGTGCCGGACGGTCGCCTGGAGCGGGCGGAGCGCCCCGAGGGCGACTGAGCCCCGAGACGCGCATGGCCGGCACCCGGAAGGGTGCCGGCCACGCGCGGTGACGACCGAGGTCAGGGCAGGCGCACCCACACGGCCGCGTCCGGCACCAGGGCGCCGCCGTCGATCGCGTCCGGAACGCTCCCCAGCAGCAGCTCGGCGCCGGCGGGCAGCTCGAAGGCGCGGTCCGAGGTGTTGAGCACCACGAGCATGTCCCCGGTGGTGAAGGCGAGGATGCCCTCGGCCGGCGCGTGCACGTCGGCCCAGGCCATCGTCCCGGTGCCGAGGCGCAGTTCCCGCCGCAGGGCGATCATCTGCCGGTACAGCTCCAGCGTCGAGCCGGGCACACCCTCCTGCACGTCGGCGGCGTGGTCGGCGAAGGACGCCGGTTGCGGCAGCCAGCTGGCGCCGGTGGGGGAGAATCCGTAGGCCGGAGCCCCGGCCTGCCACGGCAGCGGCACCCGGCAGCCGTCACGGCCGACGTCGGCTCCGCCGCTGCGCACGAACGTCGGGTCCTCCCGCACGTCGGCCGGCAACTGCGTGGCCTCCGGCAGCCCGAGCTCCTCGCCCTGATACAGGTACGCGGATCCGGGCAGCGCCAGCATGGCGAGCGTCGCCGCGCGAGCCCGCCGCAGGCCGATCCCGGCGTCGGGCTGCTCGTCCTCGGCGCCGATGCCGGCGGAACGACCGGTCGGGTCGGCCAGGCCGAAGCGGCTCGTGTGCCGCACCACGTCGTGGTTGGACAGCACCCACGTGGTGGGGGCGCCGACCGCGCCGTTCGCGCTCATCACGCTGTCGACGGCGCGGGCCATCCCGGCCGCGTCCCAGCCCTCGATCAGGAACTCGAAGTTGAAGGCCTGCTGCATCTCGTCCGGGCGGACGTACTTGGCCAGCCGGGGCGCGGGCTCGACCCAGGCCTCGGCGACCATCATGCGGTCGCCGTCGTACTCCCCGAGCACCTCGTTCCAGTGGCGGTAGATCTCGTGCACGCCCTCCTGGTCGAACATGGGCGCGGGCACGTGCTCCTCGATCGGGTCCGCGCCCTCGGCCCGCTTCGTGCCCTCGACCATCGCCGTGTGCCCGTCCCAGTCCGGCAGGTCGGGGTGCTTGACCAGGCCATGGGCGACGTCGACGCGGAACCCGGCCACGCCGCGGTCCAGCCAGAACCGCAGGACGTCGTCGAACTCCGCGACGACCTCGGGGTTGTGCCAGTTCAGGTCCGGCTGGGTGACGTCGAACAGGTGCAGATACCACTGCCCGTCCGATACCCGGGTCCAGCCGGGGCCGCCGAACACGGACGTCCAGTTGTTCGGGGGTTCGCTGCCGTCCGGGCCGCGGCCGTCGCGGAACAGGTAGCGGTCCCGCTCGGGAGAGCCCGGCGCCGCGGTCAGCGCCGCCTGGAACCAGGCGTGCTCGTTGGAGGTGTGGTTGGGCACCAGGTCGACGATCGTGCGGATGCCCAGGCCGTCCGCCTTCTCCCGCAGCGCGTCGAAGTCCGCCAGCGTGCCGAACCGGGGGTCGACCTGCCGGTAGTCGGCGACGTCGTAGCCCGCGTCGTGCTGGGGTGACAGGTAGAACGGGGAGAGCCACAGCGCGTCGACGCCGAGCGAGGCCAGGTGGTCCAGGCGGGCCGTGATGCCGGGCAGATCGCCCATGCCGTCTCCGTCCGCGTCCGCGAAGGACCGGGGGTACACCTGATAGATGACGGCGTCGGCCCACCAGGGGGTGGTCCGGGTGTCGGCCTGGGCGGGTTCGAGGGTCACGGGTTCCTCTCCAGGGTGGGCGGCCGGGCCCATCGGAGGTCTCTCCGTCCGGGGCCCGGTCGCGGGACGGCCGATAACGATTCGGCGCCACCCACTCTCTCACGGGCGTAAGCGCTTGCGAAGGGCGTCGCCGCATAACTACTATGACGCAGGTCACGGGAGGCGTCGGGCCTGTCCGTTCGTGGCACCGTCTCAACGAGGAGAACCGGCATGGGAATGCGGAAGAAGATCGTCCCCCTGGCAATGGCGAGCGCGCTGGCGCTCTCGCTGGCGGCCTGCGGGGGCGGGGGGTCCAGCTCCGGCGGGGGCGGGCAGCAGAACAGCGACGCGGCCGCCAACATGGAAGGGCGCGGCCCCATCACCTACGTCCAGGGCAAGGACAACTCCAATGTGGTGGCGCCGATGGTCGCCAAGTGGAACGCGGCGCACCCGAACGAGAAGGTCACCTTCAAGGAGCAGTCGGACAACGCCGACCAGCAGCACGACGACCTGGTGAAGAACTTCCAGGTGAAGAACCCCAACTACGACGTCGTCAGCGTCGACGTGGTGTGGACCGCCGAGTTCGCGGCCAAGGGCTGGCTGCAGCCGCTCAAGGACTCGATGGCGCTCGACACGTCCAAGATGATCCCGTCGACCGTCAAGGCGGCGACCTACAACAACACGCTGTACGCGGCTCCGCAGTCCTCGGACGGCGGCATCCTCTGGTACCGCAAGGATCTCGTCCCGACCCCGCCGAAGACGTGGGACGAGATGATCAAGGACTGCGACGTCGCGAAGAAGAACAACATCGGTTGCTACGCCGGTCAGTTCGCCAAGTACGAGGGCCTGACCGTGAACGCGTCCGAGGCGATCAACTCGGCCGGCGGCAAGATCCTCGACGACAGCGGCAAGCCCGCCGTCAACTCGGACGAGGCGAAGAAGGGCCTGCAGAACCTGGTCGACGCCTACAAGAACGGGGACATCCCCAAGGAGGGCATCACCTTCCAGGAGGAGCAGTCGCGGGCCGCGTTCCAGAACGGCAACCTGCTGTTCCTGCGCAACTGGCCCTACGTCTACAACCTGCTCAAGGGTGAGGGCTCGAAGGTCGCGGACAAGTTCGGCATGGCGCCGCTGCCCGGCAAGGACGGCCCCGGCGCGTCCTCGCTCGGCGGTCACAGCTCGGCCATCAGCGTCTACTCGAAGAACAAGGCCACGGCCAAGGACTTCCTGGCCTTCGTGACGAGCGAGGAGCAGCAGAAGGCCTTCGCCGTCAACGGCTCGCTCGCCCCGGTGCTCGGCTCCCTCTACACCGACGCCGCCGTGGTCAAGGAGCTTCCGTACCTGCCGGTGCTGAAGACCTCGATCGACAACGCCGTGCCGCGTCCGGTGACGCCGTTCTACCCCGCGGTGACCAAGGCGATCCAGGACAACGCCTACGCCGCGATCAAGGGTGAGAAGGATGTCAGCACCGCGGTCGACGACATGAACAAGGCACTGACGGCCGCCACCGCCGGCTCCCAGTGATCGACGCCGGGGGCGGGCACGGATAGCCGGTCCCGCCCCCGGTCCCTTTTTCTCTCATCATCACTCGGTGTCCCGGTTCCGACCGGGCGCGCACGAAAGGAGGGACCATGTCGACGGCTGTGGACGAGACCGACCTCAACGGCGGCGGCACGGCGCCCGCTCCGCTCGAAGAACGAGCGGAGAAGACCCAGGGGCGGCAGGCAGTCCTGCTGCTGGCCCCGACCCTGATCCTGCTGGCCATCGTGATCCTGTATCCGGTGATCAGCGCCATCACCCTGTCCTTCCAGAAGGACCAGGGACTCGACCCCGCGACCGGCCTCTTCGTCGAGGGCGGCCCGGCGGGCTTCAGCAACTACACGGCGTGGCTGCTCCAGCAGTGCCCCGCCGGTGCCGGCGCGTTCACGTGCCCGGACGGCAGCATCGGCGGCCAGTTCTGGTCGGCGACGGGCGTCACCTTCCTCTTCACCATCGTCACCGTGGCCCTGGAGACCGTCCTCGGCTTCTGGATGGCAACCATCATGGCCCGCAAGTTCAAGGGCCGTGGCCTCCTGCGGGCGGCCGTCCTCGTGCCGTGGGCCATTCCCACCGCGGTCACCGCGAAGCTGTGGTACTTCATCTTCGCCTCCGACGGCATCCTCAATCATCTGATCGGACAGACGATCCTCTGGACCGGCAGTGAGTGGCCGGCCCGCTGGGCGATCATCATCGCGGACACGTGGAAGACGACGCCGTTCATGGCGCTGCTCATCCTCGCGGGCCTGCAGCTCATCCCCGCCGAGGTGTACGAGGCCGCCAAGGTCGACGGCACCACCGCCTGGCAGCGGTTCATGCAGATCACGCTGCCGCTGGTCAAGCCGGCGCTGATGGTCGCGATCCTGTTCCGCGTGCTGGACGCGCTGCGCATGTACGACCTGCCGGCCATCCTCACCGGCGGCGCCAACGGCACGACGACGCTGTCCATCCTGGTGATCCAGCAGATGCGGGCCGGTGTCAACAGTGCCGCCGCCCTGTCGACGATCACCTTCATCATCATCTTCCTGGTGGCCTTCATCTTCGTGAAGTTCCTGGGAGCCAACGTCGTCGAGGGCGCAGGCCCGAAGCGCCGGAAGCGGAAGAAGGTGGCAGCGGCATGACCGTCGTCGCAGGCCCGGCGGCCGGCGAGGCCGCGCAGGAACAGATCCCGAACAACTCGGCGAGCCGGCGCGACCGGTGGGCGAACATCCGCACGTACATCAGTGCGGTGATCATCCTGCTGTGGTGCCTGGCCCCGTTCTACTGGATGGTGGTCACCGCGTTCCGGGACGTGAACTACACGTTCGACAACACGCCCTGGCCGACGCACGTGACCATGGACAACTTCCGGGCCGCGTTCGACGAGAGCACCGGCAACCACTTCCTGCTCGCGCTCGGCAACAGCCTGCTCGTCTCGACCGTGACCACGGTGATCTCACTGATCGTCGGTGTCTTCGCGGCGTACGCGCTGGCGCGGCTGAACTTCCGCGGCAAGTTCCTCATCCTCGGCTTCATCCTGGGGGCCTCGATGTTCCCCGGTGTGGCCCTGGTGACGCCGCTGTTCCAGCTGTTCACGCGTATCGAGTGGATCGGCACCTACCAGGCGCTGATCATCCCGAGCATCTCGTTCGTGCTCCCGCTGACTGTCTACACCCTCACCTCCTTCTTCCGCGAGATGCCGTGGGAGCTCGAGGAGGCGGCGCGGATGGACGGGTGCACCCCGGGCGAGGCGTTCCGGAAGGTGATCATGCCGCTGGCGGCGCCGGCGGTGTTCACCACGGCGATCCTGGCGTTCATCTCGGCGTGGAACGAGTTCCTCATCGCGAGCCAGCTCTCCAACGAGTCCACCCGGACGGTGACGGTGGCGATCGCGTACTTCGCCGGCGCCATCCCGCGGCAGGAGCCCTACACCACGGTGATGGCGGCGGGCACGATCGTGACCATTCCGCTGGTCATCCTCGTGCTCATCTTCCAGCGGCGGATCGTCGACGGCCTCACGGCCGGTGGCGTGAAGTAGCCGGCGGGTTTCGAACGACGTGCGGTACGAGGACGACGACGACGAGGACGATCTCGACGCAGAGGATCACCTGCGTCGGGTCCGGATCGCCGAGCACCTGGAAGCGGTGATCGGGTTCCTCGCCTTCGCCGTCCTCGCCGTCGCCGGCATCGGCGTCTACACGGCGGTGACCGGCCAGCAGGCGTGGACGTGGTTCGTCGGCGCCGTCGTCCTCGCCGCCGTCGTGGTCGCCCTGTGGCGGTTCCGACGGCGGCTCCCCCGGGTCGAGGTGCGGCGTCGCCCGTCCTGACGACGACGCCGCCCTCCATCCCCCTCCACCGGTCTCTCCAGAAGGTCACTCCCTCATGCCCAGCATCGACGAGGTCGCGGCGCGCGCGGGTGTCTCCACCGCGACCGTGTCCCGTGCCCTGCGTGGCCGGTCCGGGGTCTCGCCCGAGACCCGGGACCGGGTCCTGGCGATCGCCGATGACATGGGCTACGTCGCGTCCTCCTCGGCGGCGGGCCTGGCCACCGGCCGGAACATGGCCATCGGCGTGCTCGTGCCGGTGGTGCACCGCTGGTTCTTCGCCAGCGCCATCGAGGGCGTGGACCGGCAGTTGCGCGCTCGCGGCTACGACCTCGACCTCTACAGCCTCGGCGGCCACGGCACCAACCGGGAGCGGGTCTTCCACCGGTCGATGCTGCGCAAACGCATCGACGGCCTGGTCGTCCTGTGCATGGCGCTGACCGACGACGAGCTCGCGGCGCTGCACGCGCTGGAGCAGCCGGTGATCGTCGTCGGCGGACCCGTCGAGGGCTGCCGGCACATCAGCATCGACGACCGGGCGGCGCTGCGGGACGCGACCGAGCACCTGATCGGCCTCGGTCACGAGCGGATCGTGCACCTGGCCGGCGGCGGCTCCTTCGGCATCGACTTCTCCGTGCCGCGGCTCCGGGCCGCCGGTTTCGAGGATGCGATGACGGCGGCCGGCCTGCCGGTGGGTCCGGCCTCCACGCTGTTCGGCGACTACGAGGCGAGGACGTCGAAGGACGTCGTCGCCCGGGCTCTCGCCGGCGATCCCGCGCAGCGGCCCACCGGGGTGGTCGCGTCCTCGGACGAGATGGCGTTCGGTGCGCTGCTGGCGGCCGCAGAGGCCGGTCTGCGCGTACCCGAGGACGTCTCGGTGATCGGGGTCGACGATCACGATTTCTCCGAGGTGTTCGGGTTGACCACCATCCGGCAGGATCCGATCGCGGCGGGGGAGCGGGCCGCCGGCCTGCTGCTCGCCGCGCTCGAGAAGGACGCGGCCGTCCCGATCGACCAGCCCGCGACGGAGCCGCACGAACTCGTCGTCCGCCGCAGCACCGGACGGGCACCCGTGCTGGCCGGCGCCGCTCAGGGAGCCGGTTCCGGCTCCGGGTCCGGCGAACGGGCCGCCCGTGGTCCGATCGACCGGACGGGCAGCCGGATCCCGTCCCGGCCCGTCGGCGCCGGACTCAGCCGGACCCGGTCGCGGGCGTAGCGATCTCCCCGCCGGCGCGGGTGCCCCTTCAGGAGGCGCGGGCGAGCTGCTTGATCGGCAGCCACCGGCCGGCCAGGCGCCGGTAGGCGGCCGCCGCACCGGTCATGTCCGCCTCGGCCAGGCACTCGATGCCCAGCCGCAGGTCGGAGGGCGAGTCGTCCGGGTACACGGACTCCGCGACCTGGCCGTAGTCGAGGGCGATCGCGGCGCCGTCGTCGAACCCGTCCAGCCACTCGGACAGGTCGGCGAGCTCGGTGAGCAGATCCATCTCCGGGACGACGGCGGCGAGGCTGGTCGCCGCGAACTGCAGCCGCTCGCGGGCCTCCCCGATGCCCGCGCACAGGCGGCAGTTGCGGATCCGGCCGCCGGAGCGGAACACCTGCACGGGGTCCTCGTCGCTGAACAGGGCGAACCAGGCGAGTGGAACGCCCCAGGTGGCGGTGCGGGTGTGCAACCGATCCGTCCCGTCCGAGGTCCGCAGGTCGTCGAGGTGGCGTTCGAGCGCCTCGCCCGGCACCACGAGTTCGGCGAGGTCGGTGGAGACGGCGTTGCTGAGCTTCTCCGCGGCGAGCAGGGCGCGCACGCCGAGCTGGCCCGGGTTGAACAGGGTGCGGGTGGTGCCCGCCTCGTCGGTCACGTCGAGCGCGCGGACGTGCTCGGGGCCGACCGGGAACGGCTGGTACCGCGGTTCGCAGGCCCGCGCGAGGGAGGCCAGCATCTCCTGCCGGTCCGCCGCGGCGGGGTCCTCGGCGTCACCGATCAACCCGTGCGGCTCGAAGGCGCGCAGCGGCTCGTACACCCGCAGGTGCGACTGGAAGGGAAGGCCGGCGGCGACGTCGTACGTCCCTCCGACCGCCACGATGCCGACCATGGGGTCAGCGTAGACCCGCGGTCACGCCAGCTCCACCACCACGGGGGCGTGGTCCGACGCGCCCTTGCCCTTGCGTTCCTGCCGGTCGATCGAGGCGCCCGTGACCCGTGCCGCCAGGGCAGGGGAGCCGAGCACGAAGTCGATGCGCATGCCCTCCCGGCGCGGGAAGCGCAGCTGCTTGTAGTCCCAGTACGTGTAGACGCCGGGTCCGGGCGTGTACGGGCGGACGACGTCGGTGAACCCGGCCTCCTCGAAGGCGTGGAAGGCGGCCCGCTCGGGCGCGCTGACGTGGGTGGACTCCTCCCGCTCGAACAGCTCGATGTCCCACACGTCCTCGTCGCGCGGGGCCACGTTCCAGTCCCCGACGAGGGCCACCTGGGCGTCCGGGTCCGCGGCGATCCAGCCGGCGGCCTGGTCCTTCAGCACGCCGAGCCAGTCGATCTTGTACTGCATGTGCGGGTCGTTCCGGTCACGGCCGTTGGGCACGTAGAGGCTCCACACCCGCACGCCGCCGCAGGTGGCCGCGATCGCCCGGGACTCCTGGACGGCGTCCTGCCCGTCCTTGCCGAAGGTGGGCTGGCCGTCGAAGGTGCGCTGGACGTCCGCCAGTCCGACGCGGGAGGCGATGGCCACCCCGTTCCACTGGCTCACGCCGAAGTGGGCGACATCGTAGCCCATCCGTTCGAACAGGTCCCAGGGGAAGTTCTCGTCCTTGCACTTGGTCTCCTGGATGGCCAGCACGTCCACGTCGGAGCGGTCCAGCCAGGCCTCCACGCGGTCGGCACGGGCACGCAGGGAGTTCACATTCCACGTCGCGATCCTCACCGCTCCAACGTACCAAGAGGGCCGAGGGCACCGGCGGCCCGCGGCGGCCCGGCTGGTCATTTACTAGGATGTCCGAGTAATCTCTGAGGAGACGTGGATCACACCCGGCTCGGATCCGAGCGGCGGTCCGCGGTCCCTCGGTATTCGATGCGAAGGAGCTCCGGTGACGCGCGATCTCACCCACTACAGCGGCGGTGCCCACCGGGACGGAACGTCCGGCCGCTTCAGCGACGTCCACGACCCGGCCACCGGGCAGGTGACGTCCCGCGTGCCGCTGGCCGACGCGGACGAGGTCGCCGACATCATCGGCGTCGCTGCCGCGGCCCAGCCCGGCTGGGCCGCGACCAACCCGCAGCGGCGGGCACGGGTCCTGCTGCGCTTCGTCGACCTGGTCAACGAGCACGTCGACGAGCTGGCCGCTCTGCTCTCCTCCGAGCACGGCAAGACCCTGGCCGACGCGAAGGGCGACATCGCCCGCGGCATCGAGGTGGTCGAGTTCTGCGCGGCCGCGCCGCACCTGCTCAAGGGCGAGTTCTCCGACAGTGTGGGCACCGGCATCGACGTGCACTCGCTGCGGCAGCCGCTCGGCGTCGTCGCCGGCATCACCCCGTTCAACTTCCCCGCGATGATCCCGCTGTGGAAGGCCGGCCCCGCGCTGGCCGCCGGCAACGCCTTCGTGCTCAAGCCGTCGGAGCGGGACCCCTCCGTGCCGCTGCGCCTGGCCGAGCTGCTGACCGAGGCGGGACTGCCGGACGGCGTCTTCAGCGTCGTCAACGGCGACAAGGTCGCGGTCGATGCCCTGCTCGACGACCCGCGGATCAAGGCCGTCGGCTTCGTCGGGTCCACGCCGATCGCGCAGAGCATCTACGCCCACGCCGCCGCGAACGGCAAACGCGCCCAGTGCTTCGGCGGGGCGAAGAACCACATGATCATCCTCCCGGACGCGGACCTGGACATGGCCGCGGATGCGCTGATCGGCGCCGGCTACGGATCGGCCGGGGAGCGCTGCATGGCGATCTCGGTCGCCGTGCCCGTGGGGGAGCAGACGGCGGACGCGCTCGTCGCCCGACTGAAGGAGCGGATCGACGGGCTGCGCCTCGGCGAGGCCACTGACCCGGACGCCGACTTCGGCCCCGTGGTCAGCGCCGCGGCGAAGGAACGCATCGAGGCGGCCATCGCCACCGGCGTCGAGGAGGGTGCCGAGCTGGTGGCCGACGGCCGGGGGCGCACCGTCGAGGGGTACCCGGACGGCTTCTGGGTCGGCCCGACCCTGTTCGACCGGGTCCGGCCCGAGATGGAGCTCTACCGCGAGGAGATCTTCGGTCCGGTGCTCTCCGTGATCCGCGCCGCGGACTACGAGGAGGCTCTCCGCCTGCCCAGCGAGCACCAGTACGGCAACGGCGTGGCGATCTTCACCCGCGACGGGGACGCCGCCCGGGACTTCGCCTCCCGCGTCGAGGTCGGCATGGTCGGCGTCAACGTGCCGATCCCCGTCCCGATCGCCTACTACACGTTCGGTGGCTGGAAGGCCTCCGGTTTCGGCGACCTCAACCAGCACGGGGCGGACGCGTTCCGCTTCTACACGCGCACCAAGACGGTCACCACCCGCTGGCCCTCCGGCATCCGCTCCGGTGCCAGCTTCGTGATGCCTGAGGGCAGCTGATGACGCCGGAGCAGGCTCCCGGCGCGGAGGAGGCTCCCGTCCTCACCGAGGTCCGCGGTCACCTGGGCGTCATCACGCTCAACCGGCCGCGTGCCGTCAACGCCCTGACGGAGCCGATGGTCGAGCTGATGCTGGACGCGCTGGCGCGGTGGCGTGACGACGACACCGTCGCGCAGGTGCTGGTGCGCGGCGCGGGGGAGCGCGGGCTGTGCGCGGGCGGCGACATCGTCGCCATCTACCGGGACATGACGGCCGGCGACGCCGGTGCGATCCGGCAGGACGGCCGACGGGACACCTCCGCGAGCGAGCGGTTCTGGGCGCGGGAGTACCTGCTGAACGCCATCATCGCGGAGTACCCCAAGCCGTACGTGGCGTTCATGGACGGGCTCGTGCTCGGCGGCGGCATCGGCATCTCCGCGCACGGCAGCCACCGGCTGGTCACCGAGCGCACCCGCAGCGGGATGCCGGAGACGACCATCGGGTTCGCGCCCGACGTCGGCGGCACCTGGTTGCTCTCCCGGCCCGACGGCGGCGCGGGCCTGCACGCCGCGCTGACCGGCGCCCACCTGGACGCCGCCGATGCGCTGCACCTCGGCCTCGCGGATCATCTGGTGGCCGCCGAGGACCTGGACGCGATCGCGACGGCGCTGGAGACCGAGCCGGCCGACGACGTCGTCGCGCGCTTCGCGGCCGAGGCGGTCCCGGCCTCGGCGCTCGCCGACGGCAGGACATGGATCGACGACGCGTACGGCCAGGACTCCCCGGCCGCCGTCCTGGACCGGCTGGACGAGCTCGGCCGGACCGGGCACGAGGAGGCCGCCGGCACCGCGGCGACCATCCGGGAGAAGTCGCCGACCTCGGTGACCGTGACGTTCGAGGGCATCCGCCGGGCCCGGGACCTGCCTCGGCTCGAGGACGCGCTGGCGAGCGAGTACCGGGTGGGGCTGCGCCTGCTCCAGGGTCACGACTTCCCGGAGGGCGTCCGCGCCCAGGTGATCGACAAGGACCGCACCCCGCACTGGGAACCGCCGACGCTGGCGGAGGTGGAACCGGCCACCGTCGAGGCCTGCTTCGCGGGTCTCGGCGAGGACGAGCTGGACCTGACCGCGGTCGACGAGACGGCAACGAAGGACGCATCATGACCGACACCCCCACCCCCTCCGGCGACCCGGCCCCCGGCGATCCAGCCCCGACCGATCCGAGCTCGGCGGGCCGGATCGCCTTCCTCGGGCTGGGCCACATGGGCCTGCCGATGGCCGCGAACCTCGTGGCCGCGGGCTACGACGTCGCCGGGTTCGACGTCGTGCCCGCCGCGATCGACGCCGCCCGCACCGCCGGCATCCCGGTCGCGGACAGTGCCCTCGACGCCGCCGCCGGCGCCCGCATCGTCCTCACCATGTTCCCGAGCGGCGCCCACCTGCTGCAGGCCTACCGTGGCGGGGCGGACGGGTCCGGGCTGCTCGCCGCGGCCGAGTCCGACACGCTGTTCCTGGACTGCTCGACCATCACCGTCGAGGAGTCCCGGGAGGCCGCCGACGCCGCGCTCGCCGCCGGGCACCGCAGTGCGGACGCGCCCGTCTCCGGCGGCGTCGTCGGCGCCGAGGCCGGCACCCTGACCTTCATGGTCGGCGCGGACGAGGCCGATCTGCCGCAGCTGGTGCCGCTGCTCGAGGTGATGGGCCGAAAGATCGTGCACTGCGGTGGTCACGGCGCCGGCCAGGCGGCCAAGATCTGCAACAACATGATCCTCGGCGCCAGCATGATCGTCTCCGCCGAGGCGTTCGTGCTCGGGGAGAAGCTCGGCCTGTCCCACCAGGCGCTCTTCGACGTCGTCTCGACCGCCTCCGGGCAGTGCTGGTCCGTGACGACGAACTGCCCCGTGCCCGGTCCCGTGCCGACGAGCCCCGCCAATCGGGACTACCGGCCGGGCTTCGCCGGGGCGCTGATGGCCAAGGACCTCGGGCTCGCGCTCGCCGCCCTGCAGAGCACGGGTGTCGCCGCGGAGATCGGTCCCGCCGCGGCCGCCATCTACCAGCGGTACGCCGCGGGCGAGGGCGCCACCCGGGACTTCTCGGGCATCATCACGGACATCCGGGACGCCTCGGCGGGCGCCCCGGCCGATGCCGGTACTGCTGCCGGTGACTCCGCCGGGGATGATGCCGCAGCCGGCGACGCCACCGTGGGAGGGTGAGGACATGAGCGACGACGCGAACGTGCTGATCGAGACCCGCGGCCGGACCGGCCTCATCACCCTGAACCGGCCGAAGGCGCTCAACGCCCTGAACAAGGCCACGATGGACGAGCTGGTGGCCGCCGTGACCGCCTTCGACGCCGACCCCGACGTCGGCGCCGTCGTCATCACCGGCTCGGCGAAGGCGTTCGCCGCCGGCGCGGACATCAAGGAGATGGCCGGGCAGTCCTACATGGACATGTACGCCGTGGACTGGTTCCGGCACTGGGAGGACCTGACCCGGCTGCGGATCCCGCTCGTCGCCGCTGTGTCCGGCTACGCGCTCGGCGGCGGCTGCGAACTGGCGATGATGTGCGACCTGATCATCGCCGCGGACACCGCCCGCTTCGGTCAGCCCGAGATCTCCCTCGGGGTGCTCCCCGGGATGGGCGGCACCCAGCGGCTCACCCACGCCGTCGGCAAGGCGCTCGCGATGGACATGATCCTCACGGGGCGGCAGATCGACGCCGAGGAGGCCCTGCGCGCCGGCCTCGTCTCGCGCGTCGTGCCCGCCGACCGGCTGCTCGACGAGGCCCTCGAGGCAGCCGGGACGATCGCGAGCAAGTCCAAGCCCGTCGCGATGCTCGCCAAGGAGGCCGTCAGCACGGCGTTCGAGACCGGCGTGACGCACGGGGTGCAGATCGAGCGCCGTCTGTTCCACTCCGCCTTCGCCACGGAGGACCAGAAGGAGGGCATGGCCGCCTTCGTCGAGAAGCGGACGCCCGACTTCCACCACCGCTGAATTCCGCCTCTTCCCGCCAGCTCGTCACCAGATGTCCCATCCGGGCCCGATCCGGGGTCACGGTGAGCATCTATTGACGAGCTGGCGCTGAGATCGGGTTCAGGCGGGGTCGAAGTCGCCCGCCTGCTGGCGGAACCGGGCGAGGATGCCGATCAGTGCGTCGACGTCGTCGGCCTCGAAACCGGTGTCGGTGAACACCTCGCGGTTCAACGCGTCGGTGGCCCGGCGGGCGAGGTCCCGGCCGTCGGTGGTCAGGCGCACCAGGGTCGTCCTCCGGTCCAGCGGGTGCGGCGCCCGGTCCACCAGCCCGGCGGCCTGCAGCCGGTCGACGGCGTTCGTGACCGACGTCGGGTGCACCTGCAGCAGCGAGCTCGCCCGGCTCATCGGCAGCTCCCCGCGGCGCGTGAACGCGAGCAGCGTCAGCAGTTCGTACCGGGAGAACGTCAGGGCGAACGGCTTGAGCACCCCCTCGATGCGCAACATGAGCAGCTGCTGCGTGCGCATGATGGCGGTGATCGCCGCCATCGGCGCCGCCTGAGCCTCCCAGCCCCGACGCACCCAGTTCCGCTGAGCCTCAGCGATCGGATCCCGCGGCAGCGGCTGATCCATCCTCGCCTCCCTCACCGGTCCCCGAGCCGGCGCCGGCATCGGCGACGGTGCCGCCTGCATCGCCGCCGGAACCGGCATCGTCGGCGGAGGCTCCGCGCAGGGACGGGAAGTCCGTGTCGGCGTACTCGACGCCGAGGCCCTCCAGCGACGTCGTGTCCTGAGGCGTCGACGCGCCCGATCCGTGCCGCGCCACCTCAGCCGCGCGCAGTTCGACCCGGCGGATCTTGCCGGAGATGGTCTTCGGCAGCTCGGCGAACTCCAGCCGCCGGATCCGCTTGTACGCGGGCAGGTGCTCCCGGCAGTACCGCAGGATGTCCTCGGCGAGCGTCGCGGACGGCTCGTGTCCGCCCACGAGCACCACGAACGCCTTCGGCACCGAGAGACGCAGCTCGTCCGGGGACGGCACGACCGCCGCCTCGGCGACCGCCGGGTGCTCGATCAGCACGCTCTCCAGCTCGAACGGGCTGAGCCGGTAGTCGCTGGACTTGAACACGTCGTCGCTGCGGCCGACATAGGTCAGCACCCCCCGCTCGTCGCGGGAGGCGATGTCCCCGGTGCGGTAGTAGCCGTCCCGGAACACGTCGGCGGTGCGCTCGGGGTCGCCGTGGTACCCGCGCATCAGCCCCACCGGGCGCGGGTCGAGTCGGAGGGCCAGCTCGCCCTCGTCGGCCTCCGCGCCGGTCGCCGGGTCGAGCAGGACGACGTCGTAGCCGGGCAGCGGGCGTCCCATCGCGCCGAGCGTCACCCGCTGGGCGGGCGCGTTGCCCACCTGCACCGTCGTCTCGGTCTGCCCGAACCCGTCGCGGATGGTCGTCCCCCAGGCGGCGGCCACCCGGTCGATCACCTCGGCGTTGAGCGGTTCACCCGCGGAGACCAGCTTGCGCGGCGGCGTGCGCAGCTGGGTCAGGTCGGCCTGGATCAGATAGCGCCACACGGTCGGCGGCGCGCAGAAGCTCGTCACGCCGTGGCGGTCCATGCTCGCCATCAGAGCGACCGGGTCGAACCGCGAGTAGTTGTGGATGAACACGGTGGCCTCGGCGATCCACGGCGCGAAGACGTTGGACCACGCGTGTTTCGCCCAACCCGGCGAGGCGACGTTCAGGTGCACGTCGCCCGGCTCCAGGCCGATCCAGTACATCGTCGACAGATGGCCCACCGGGTAGGACGTGTGGGTGTGCTCGACGAGCTTGGCCTTCGTCGTCGTCCCGGTGGTGAAGTAGAGCAGCAGCAGCTCGTCGGCGTCCGTCGGGCCGTCGGGGGCGAAGGTCTCGGGCGCGGTACGGGAGTCGGCGTAGTCGAGCCGACCGGCCGCTACCGTCCCACCGACCTGGATGATGCGGTAGTCCCCGGGCACGTCGTCGAACTTGTCCGCGTCCTGGCGCCCGCCACCGGCCGTGCCCGGCGTCGTCGTCGCGTCCCCGGCGGCGACCGCCCACCGGGCCTCGCCGCGGGCCACCCGGTCTCGCAGGTCGGCCGGACCCATCTGCGTCGTCGTGGGGATCAGGACGACGCCGAGCTTGATGCCCGCGAGCATCAGCTCCCACAGCTCGACGCGGTTGCCGAGCATGAGGATCATCCGGTCGCCGCGTTGCACCCCCTGCTCCCGCAGCCAGGTCGCCACCTGCGCGGACCGGCGCGACAGGTCGGTCCACGTGTGGTGGGTCGCCTCCCCGTCCTCCTCGACGAGGACGAGCGCGTCCGTGTCCCCGCGCGGCCCGGCGGCGACGGCGTCGAACCAGTCGAGCGCGAAGTTGAAGTGCTCGAAGCGGGGCCAGGTGAAGGAGGCGACCGCGGTCGCGGCGTCCTCGCGCAGCTCCACGAGGTGGTCCCGCGCGGCGCGGAAGCGCTCGGTGACCGTGCCGGGAGCGTCGGGCGCTGTGGTCATGAGAACCTCCGTCGGTACGGGCTGTTCGTGATTCAGGTCACATCGGACTATACTTGGACATCCAACCATGTGGAAGTCTCGATCAGACTCCGCTGACGTGGCCGTACCCGTCTCCACACCGAGGAGCCCGCCCCGTGCGCCCCATCGCCACCCCCGTCGTCCCCGCCACCGCGTCGTCCTCCACCGCGTCGTCCTCCGTCGAGGGCAGCGCCCCGTCCGACCTGCTCGCGGGGCTGCTTCCCCTCGACGCGCTCGACGTCGCCGGGTCCCTGCCCGCGGACGAGCAGCGCCGCCTGGCCGAGGCCACCGTGTGGCTGCAGGACCATCTCCGGCCGGCCAGCATCGCGCCGTGGCGCGACGAGGCGTTCCCGCGGGACCTGGTCGCCGACCTCGGTGAGCGCGGTTACGGGAACCTGGGTCTGCAGCCCGGCAGCCGGCTGTTCACGGGGCTGCTGCACGCCCAGATCGCCCGGGCGGACGTCTCCCTCTCCTCGTTCGTCGGCATCCACAACGAGCTGGTCGTCGGCATGATCGACGCCCTCGGCTCCGCGGAGCAGCGCGCGCGGCTGATCCCCGGCCTCTCCCGCTTCACCACGCTCGGCTCCTTCGCCCTCACCGAACCCGACCACGGTTCGGACATCGCCGGGGGCCTGGCCACGACGGCCCGGCGTGACGGCGACGAGTGGATCATCTCGGGCGCCAAGCGGTGGATCGGGGCCGGCACCGTCGCCGACATCATCCTCACGTGGGCCCGCGACGAGGCCGACGGCGTGATCAAGGCCTTCATCGTCGAGACCGACCGGCCCGGCTTCGCCGCCACGAAGATCGAGCACAAGCTCGGCCTGCGGATCATGCAGAACGCGGACCTGACGTTCGACGCGGTGCGCGTGCCCGACGCCAACCGTCTGCCCGGGGCCCACGGCTTCGCCGCGGCCAACCGGCTGCTGTGCGACTCGCGCGCCTGGGTCGGCTGGCAGGCCGTGGGCGCCCAACTGGCGGCCGTCGACATCGCGCGCCGGTACGTCCTGGAGCGCGAGCAGTTCGGGCGGCCCCTCGGGGCGTTCCAGCTCGTGCAGGCCTCCCTGGTCGAGATGTTCGGCAACGTCACCCTCAGCCTCGGGCTGATGACGCAGATCGCCCGCACCCAGGAGGAGGGCCGGCTGACGATGCCGCAGGCCGCCCTGGCCAAGTCCACGCTCACCCGGCTCGCTCGGGAGACCGTGTCGCTGGGGCGCAACCTGCTCGGCGGCAACGGCATCCTCGTCGACCACGAGATGGCCAAGCTGCTCGCCGACGTCGAGGTGCTGCACACCTACGAGGGCACCTTCGAGATCAACACCCTCATCGTCGGCCGTGCCGCCACGGGCCTCTCGGCGTTCGTCTGAGCGGCGGTGGTGAGACCGCTGCCCCTGCTGCCGGACGGACCCATCCGGATGCCGTCACGCCGTCGAATACCTCACATCACGAGGCGTTCACTGGACATTCACGCGGCGTCGGTTTCAGACTTGTTGACTGGTGTCGTTACCGACGGGTCGGTCTCGATCATGTGACGATCGTTCCGTCGGGCCGGGTGAATCGACACCCGGGAACGCCACGCAGACACGTCTCACGAGAGAGCCGACCGATGACCACGATCCGGTCCGAACACCCCGATCCTTCCTATTTCCTGCTCCACCTCAGCGATACCCACCTGCGAGCCGAGGGCCGCGTGGGCGGCGTCCTCGACGCCGAGGAGCGCACCCGGGGGGTGTTCGAGCAGATCCGGACGGCCGGGGGATCTCCCGACGCGATCGTCGTCACCGGCGACCTCGCCGACCACGGCGAGGCCGACGCGTACGCGGCCCTGCGCGCGATGGTCGACCCGGTCGCCGAGAGCCTCGGCACGCGGATGATCTGGGTGATGGGCAACCACGACGACCGCGCGAACCTGCGGGAGCACCTGCGCGGCGACGCCCGCACCACCGAGCCGATGGACGAGGTGCACTGGGTCGGAGGCCTGCGGATCATCGTCCTGGACACCACGGTGCCGGGCTACCACCACGGCGAGCTCTCCGACGAGCAGCTGCGCTGGCTCGCCGACGAGCTGGCCGTGCCCGCACCCGACGGCACCCTGCTCGCCATGCACCACCCGCCCGTGCCGTGCGTGCAGGACCTCGCCGCCCTCGTCGAGCTGCGCGGCCAGTCCCGGCTCGCCGACGTGGTCCGCGGCACCGACATCGTCTCGATCATCGCCGGGCACCTGCACTACTCGACGACGGCGACCTTCGCGGGCATCCCCGTCTCGGTGGCCTCCGCCACCTGCTACACGCAGGACCTCACCCGCGCCGTGGACGCCGAGAGCGGCATCCGGCCGACCATGGGCCGCGACGCGGCGCAGACCTACAACATGGTGCACGTCTACCCGGACACCGTGCTGCACACCGTGGTCCCCGCCGCCGGTGGCGACCTGGTCGGGGAGCGCGTGGACGCCGAGGAGGTGGCGCGCCGCCTCGCCGCCGCCGGGCACGACGTGCGCACCGCCCCCGCGACCCACACCCTCGCCTCCTCCGGACTGCGGGCGTAGGGCGACTCGCAGCGTCGGCACACCCCGCGCCGGCGCACCGCCGGCCTCACGGGGATGCCGGCGTTCGGCGCGTCAATTCGACGCTGCGGGGGCCTCCGGAGCGGGCACGACGCCGCTGACGGCGTCGTCGGCGGAGGGCTTCTCCCAGGGGGCCGGGATCGGGAAGTACCGGGTGAGGAAGTCGGTCACCCGCTGCTGCCGCTCGGCGGCGCTCACCTCGGGGAAGGACCCGTCGTTGAGGCAGAAGAAGTCCTGATTGCGCTTGCGCAGCAGCTTGTCCAGCTGGTTCAGGCCGCTCGGCACCGTGGTGTCCACGTACTTCACCTTCGCGCCCACCTTGGTCACCGCGCGCCCGGTCAGCAGCGCGTAGTAGTGATACAGCGAATTGGTCACCGAGATGTTGTCCTTCGCCCGGAACCGGCTGGCCGCGGTCTCGGCGAAGTCCGTGCTGAACTCGTGCTCCATCTCCCGCAGCACGCTCTTGCGCATCGGCGCGGCCGTGTGCTCGAGGTGGCGGGTGGTGATCCGGCCGAACTTCTCGTACAGCAGGCGGCGGTTCACCCGGGCGGCGTTCTCGAAGCCGGAGCGGTCCAGGTGGTTGTCGCCGAGCCCGATGCGGGTGCTCGCCTCGATGAACTTCGTGATCCCGCCGGGGGAGAAGAAGAGGTCCGGGCTGATCGGGCGGCCGAAGAACATGTCGTCGTTGGAGTAGAGGAAGTACTCGCTCAGTCCCTCGATGTTCTGCAGCTGCGCCTCGATGGCCTGCGAGTTGAACACCGGCAGCACGGACGGGTCGGCGAAGTGGTCCTCGGCGCGCACGACGGTGATCGCCGGGTTCTCGGCGTCGAGCCACTCCGGCAGGGCCGAGTCGGTGCACAGGAAGATGCGGCGGATCCAGGGCGCGAACATGTGCACGGACCGCAGCGCGTACCGCAATTCGTCGATCTGCCGGTACCGGGCCTCGGCGTCGTCGCCCTCGCCGAGCACGGCACCCGGCAGGTAGGACGCGCGGCGGGCCAGCAGCTCGGCGTCCGAACCGTTCACCCACGAGAAGACGATGTCGATGGGGAAGGCGATGTCCGTCGCGTGGTCGGCGAACATGTTCTCGATGGTCGGCCAGGTCCGGCCGAACCGATCGACGGTGCCGCGCACCGCCTCGTCGGACGGCAGGGTGCGCCGCGTGATCGAGTTCTCGATCGGCAGCTGGAGGGTCGCGCCCTCCCACTTCCACAATTCGATCTGCACGCCGGTCTCGTGCCCGTACAGCAGCCCGCCGTGCGTGACCACCCGTGGCCGGTAGAGACGGAACATGCGCGCCTTGGTGCTCTCGGCCAGCTTGCCGTCCGCCACCAGCAGCGCGCGGTTCTTCCGCGCGTCGACGGTCACCGAGTAGAACGGCTCGTCCTGGCACGCGGCGACGAGCGCCTCCCGCAGCTTCTTCCGCTCCGTCCACGGCACCGCGATCACCGGCCGCGCGTCGTTGCCGCGCACCAGCAGCAGGGAGATCCCGGCCCGGTCCAGCGCGTCCCGGACGAACAGGAGATCCTCGACCATCGCCTCGTGCGGCGTCAGCCCCTCGTTCACCAGCGCGTACCCGCGGGCACTGTGCACGACGTCGGGCCGGTCCGCGAGCCGCCGCCCGGCCGCCGCGGAGGTGACCTCCTGGACCGTGGTCAGATAGGTCTCGTCCTCCGCGGTCGCGTGATAGACGTCGGTGGGCGTGACGGTGGGATTCACAGCATCCTTTCCTGGACGGTCTCGCGGCCATGATAGGTCCTCGCGGTACCCGCGGGCGCCGCACCCGTGCTGACGGGGGCCGCGACCGCGCTGGATAGACTGGCGTGCATGAGCACACCCCCTTCCCTCGACGACGCCCGCGCGCGCCTGCAGGAACTGATCAGCGCGCTGGCCGTCGTGCGCGGCCGGGTCACGCTGGCCAGCGGGATGGAGGCCGACTACTACATCGACCTGCGCCGCGTCACGCTGCACCACGAGGCCTCCCCGCTGGTGGGCCGGGTGCTGCTGGACCTGATGGACCGCAACGACCTGGGCGACGTCGACGCCGTCGGCGGCCTGACCATGGGCGCAGATCCGGTGGCCACGTCGATCATGCACGTCGCCGCCGCCTCCGACCGGCAGATCGACGCCTTCGTCGTCCGCAAGGCGCAGAAGTCCTACGGGATGAGCCGGCAGGTGGAGGGGCCCGACGTCGCCGGGCGTCGCGTCGTGGTCGTCGAGGACACGTCGACCACCGGCGGATCGGCCCTGACCGCGGTCGAGGCGCTGGTCGCCGCGGGCGCCGAGGTGGTCGCGGTGCTCGTCATCGTTGACCGCAACACCGGGGCGCGCGAGCGCATCGAGCAGACCGCCGGCGTCCCGTGCCTGGCGGCCTTCAGCAAGGACGATCTCGGGTTGTAGCGCCGTGGACGGTCTGCCGGATCTGACGGGGACCGCGGAACAGCTGCGGTTCATCGCCCGGACGCGGGCGATGTCGCGGCGGGCCTTCCTGCGCACGGCGGCCGTCGGCGCCGTGCTCGCCACCGACCTGGGGATCACCGGCCGCATCGCCCACGAGCGGTCGACCCACACCGTCCAGGGGGTCGGCTCGGCCGAGGCGGACGCCCTGCACCCGACCACCAGCTGGCTGGTGCTGCCCGGCTTCAAGCTCAGCTGGGAGGAGAGCCAGTGGGTGCTCGCCTCCCTCGCGCCGGCGATGGTCACCCGCGGCCGGCTGGCGTGGGCGGGCTACTCCAACGAGGGCCTCGAGATCGCCGCGCTGACCCGGGCGGCGCTCGCGTACGCGACCGAACGCGGCATCACGTCGATGCTGCTCTACGGGCACAGCTTCGGCGGCATGGTCGCCGTCCAGCTCGCGGTGCGGTTGCGTCGGGCGGGTCTCGCGGTGCCCCTGATCGTCCTCGACTCCACCCCGCACAGCCGGCTGGACGTGCTCAACTCCCGGTGGTTCGACGGCCTGGCCTACTCGTACGAGCTCGGTTACGCGATCCCGTCCACCGTGCGCGCGGCGATGGAGTTCGGGGAACGGGTGGCGAACAAGAACGAGCGGACCTGGCAGCAGATCGCCGATCAGACCGCGGCCCAGCTGAGCCCGCTCGCGCCGTCGAACACGCTGATCCAGTCCGAGTCCGCGTACATCTACAACTACGACGCCGGCGTGTTCGCGAACGACCTCGGCTCGACCGCCGTCGGTTACCTCGGCAACGCCGGCGACGACACCGTCGATGCGGTCAACGCCGCCGCCGGCTGGGCGGACACCCTGCCCCGCAACCTCGTGCCGCCGCTGATCTCGACCGCCGGTGCCCGGCCGGCGCACGCCAGCCCCCAGTGGAACCCGCAGCTGTACCAGCAGGCGCTGGACCGGCTGTGCTGGCAGTGCCTGCCGGTGCCCCGCGCGATCGGCACGACGTCGGGAACCGCGAGCCCCGGGCCCTGACGCCGTCGCGCGTCTGCCCGCCGTCACAGGTCCTTGAGCAGGGCCCCGACGTGGTCGTAGATGCGGTTCGGCCGGAACGGGAAGGTGCCCAGGTCCTCCCGGGTGGTGATGCCGCTGAGGACGAGGACGGTCAGCAGGCCCGCCTCCATGCCGGCGATGATGTCGGTGTCCATCCGGTCGCCGATCATCGCCGTCGTCTCCGAGTGCGCCTCGATCCGGTTCATCGCGGATCGGAACATCATCGGGTTGGGCTTGCCGACGATGTACGGCTGCAGGCCGGTGGCCTGCGAGATCAACGCGGCCACCGCCCCCGTCGCGGGCAGCACGCCCTGCGGGGAGGGACCGGTGACGTCCGGGTTGGTCGCGATGAACTTGGCGCCGTCCATGATGAGCCGGATCGCGGACGTGATCGCCTCGAACGAGTAGGTCCGGGTCTCCCCGAGGACCACGTAGTCCGGCTCGCTGTCCGTGAGGATGAAGCCCGCCTCGTGCAGGGCCGTCGTCAGGCCCGCCTCGCCGATCACGAAGGCGCGACCGCCGGGCGCCTGATTCGCCAGGAACTGGGCCGTGGCCAGCGCCGACGTCCAGATGTTCTCCTCCGGCACGGCCAGGCCGGACCAGGAGAGCCGGGCCGCGAGGTCCCGCGGCGTGTAGATCGAGTTGTTGGTCAGCACGAGGAAGCGCCGCGACGTGTCGACCCAGCGCTCGATCAGTTCGGCGGCACCGGGGATGGCCTGGTTCTCGTGCACCAGGACCCCGTCCATGTCGGTGAGCCAGCACTCGATGTCCTGGGGGTTTCTGATGGTGGCCTCCTCAGCGCGGTGGCAAGGGCGGATGCCCCGATCCTGCCACCGTTGCCGCCCCCACGCGAGGCTTCGGCGGTGTGATGCCGATGACGGCGACGGGTCGCGGACGGCGCGGAGAGCCGCCGGTGGCCCACTACGGTGAGACGGTGACCCTCCCGCCTGACGCCGACCCGCCCGCCGACCCGTCCGGCGCTGCGTCCGGCGCGGCCGACGACGCGGAGCCGGTGCTGCCGGTGGGGGTCGGCCCGTGGGAGGGGCCGTGGCCGGAGGGAGAGCACTGGGACCCGGAGCTGCTGCGACACGGTGACGCCCGCAACGTGGTCGACGCCTACCGGTACTGGCGGCACGAGGCCATCGTCGCGGACCTCGACGAGCAGCGGAACCCGTTCCACGTCGCGATCGAGAACTGGCAGCACGACGCCAACATCGGCTCGATCGTCCGGACCGCCAACGCGTTCCTCGCCGCTGAGGTGCACATCATCGGCCGGCGTCGCTGGAACCGTCGCGGCGCCATGGTCACCGACCGCTACCAGCACGTCCGCCATCACGAGACGCTCGCCGACTTCCTCGCCTGGGCGCAGGATGCCGGCCTCACGGTGCTCGCGATCGACAACGGTCCCGGTTCCGTTCCGCTCGAGACCGCCGACCTGCCCCGGGCCTGCGTGCTCGTGTTCGGCCAGGAGGGCCCGGGCCTGACCGACGCCGCGCACGACGCCGCGGCGGCGACCCTCTCGATCGCCCAGTACGGGTCGACGCGATCCATCAACGCCTCCGCGGCGGCGGCGATCACCATGCACGCGTGGGTGCGCCGGCACCGCTTCCAGCAACGTCCGCGGTGACGGGATCGGCGGTGCGGCCGGGACCGCCCCGCACGTGAAGCGGCTGGCACCGGCACCCGGGGGGACGAGGTCGATACCAGCCACTCATTCATCTCGACCGAGCAGGGAATGGGGGACGTGTCGCCGCCCGGGAGATGGCATCAGCATAGCGCTGAATCTCGAAAAACGAGAGAGATTCGGCGCGTCGATCGGGCGCCACCGACGCTCGCCTTCCCAAGCACACCACCGACGGTCTGTCGAGATCTTTCGGAAACCTCACTATCGCTCTAGGCTCCCGCCCATGTGGGCGCACAGGGCGCCCGCCAAGCGAAGAGGTATCCCATGAGAGCCCTACGACGCTCCACAGGATCCGGGCGAGCCGCTGCACTCGCCGCAGGCATCACCTGCCTGTTGACCATCGGCGCGACCGGCGCGGTGGCCGCACCACCCGGCCCTCACACCCTCGCCGGGTCCGTCCCCTCCTGGGCCACCGCGGCCAACGATCAGGGTGCCGCGGCGACCGACACGACGGTCGAGGGGGAGATCTACCTGCCCCTGCGGAACGCGGATCAGGCCCGGGCGCTCGCGACGTCGGTCTCCACGCCGACGTCCCCGAACTACCGTCACTGGCTCAGCCCGCAGCAGTGGATCCAGCGGTTCTCGCCGACGCAGGCGGACCTGAACAGCGTGCTGGCCTACCTGAAGGCGCACCACGCCACCATCACCGCCGTCCCGGAGAGCCGGCAGTTCGTCGTCTTCCGCACCACCGCCGCGCAGGCGGGGACGGCCTTCGGCACCCAGCTGCACCGGTACGTCCACGGCGGCAGGTCCGTCGTGGCGCCCTCGACCGCCGCGTCCGTACCGGCCGCGCTCGCCGGCAAGGTCGCGGGCGTCAGCCTCGACCAGGGCCGTCTGCTCACCCACCCCGACCTGGTCAAGCCGGACGCGCCGTCGCCCGCGCCCCGCAAGGCGGCGGCCGCCACCCCGGCCGTGCAGACGCCCTGCAGCACCTACTGGAACGAGCACCAGGTCACGGTGCCGCCCGCGTACGGCGGCAACACCCGGTACGGGACCTACATCTGCGGGTACCAGCCCAGCCAGCTGCAGTCCGCGTACGGCCTGACCACCTACACGAAGCACGGCGTCGACGGGCACGGCCAGACGGTCGCCATCATCGACGCCTACGCGTCCCCGACCATGCGGCAGGACGCCAACAGGTTCTCGGCCGCGGCGGGACTGCCGCAGCTGACGGCCTCCACCTACCGGGAGATCGTCCCGTCGCCCTCCCAGTTCACCGATCAGGCCCTCTGCGCGCAGCCGAGCGGTTGGCAGGGTGAGGAGACGCTGGACGTCGAGTCCGTGCACGGCGTCGCTCCCGGCGCGTCGATCCTCTACGTCGGCGGCACGAACTGCGGTGGCGGGCTCGACGTCGCGATGGCGAAGATCCTCGACCGCAAGCTCGCGACCATCGTCAGCAACAGCTACGGCAACCAGGGCGAGAACCTGCCCGCCGACGCGATCGCCGGCGAGGTGAACGAGCAGATGCAGGCCGCCGCCGAGGGCATCGGCCTGTACTTCTCGAGCGGTGACTCCGGTGACGAGGCGGCCGCCCTGGGCTACCCGGACCCGGACTTCCCCGCCAGCTCCCCGTGGGTGACGTCGATCGGCGGCACGAGTCTCGCCGTCGGCCGGAACGGGAACTACCTGTTCGAGACGGGCTGGGGTTCGTCGCGCCAGCAGATCGTCACGACCTCGACCGGTGGGCTGGCCTACGCCGGAGCGCTGCCGGGCACGTTCCGGTTCGGTGCCGGTGGCGGGCCCAGCCTGCTGTTCCCCGAACCCGCGTACCAGCGCGGGGTGGTGCCGTCGTCCCTGGCGAACGGCCACCGCGTCTCCCCGGACCTCGCCGCCGTCGCCGACCCCTACACCGGCTACCAGATCGGGTACCGGCCGATTGTCGACGACGCCACCCTGCAGACGGGCGACTACATCAACGAGACGTACGGCGGCACCTCGCTGGCCTCCCCGGTCGTGGCGGCCCAGATGGCGATCGCCCAGCAGCTGACCCACCGCACGCTCGGTTTCGCGAACCCGACCATCTACCTGACCGACCGGTACGCGCCGAGCCTGTTCCGTGATGTGCTGCCGCAGAACCCGCGGCAGGCGCTCGCCTTCACCAGCGAGACCACGGGGTCCAGCTACCTGATCAGCCTGGACACCGACACCTCCCTGACCACGAAGCGCGGGTACGACGACGTGACCGGGGTCGGGAGCCTCTCGCTGAACGTGGCGGCCACCCTGCTGCGGCGATGATGACGGCGCGTCACCAGGCTCCCGACGGAGCCGGGTGACGCGGTGGTCGCTCCTCGGCGCCCCGGCACGACGTCCTCGACGGGACGGGCGTGCCGGGGCGCTTCCACGCCCGGGGTGCCTCGGGGCCGGGGCACGTCAGGACCACGCCCGGCCGGTGCCGTCACGCCCGGCGGCGGACCTCGCCTGCTGACTAGGATGGGGGCGGAAGTCCTGGGCGGAGGCCGGTGCCACCGGCCCGCCAGCACAGCCGCGACGGCACGACGGCCGTCGCCCCGACGGATCAAGGAGACGGTCATGCCCGTTGTATCGCCCGAGAAGTACGTCGAGATGATCGATCGCGCCAAGGACGGCGGCTTCGCCTACCCCGCGGTCAACGTCACGTCCTCGCAGACGCTCAACGCCGCGCTGCAGGGCTTCGCCGACGCCGGCTCGGACGGCATCGTGCAGGTCTCCACCGGTGGCGCCGCCTACTGGTCCGGCTCCTCCGTCAAGGACATGGTCGCCGGCTCCCTCGGGTTCGCCGCCTTCGCCCGCGAGGTCGCGAAGAAGTACCCGGTCAACATCGCCCTGCACACCGACCACTGCCCGAAGGACAAGCTCGACAGCTTCGTGCTGCCGCTGCTCGCCGAGTCCGAGGCCGCCGTCAAGCGCGGCGACGGCCCGATCTTCAACTCGCACATGTGGGACGGCTCCGCCGAGACCCTCGAGGAGAACCTGCGGATTGCCGAGGAGCTGCTCGCCCGCACGTCGGCCGCGAAGATGATCCTCGAGGTCGAGATCGGCACCGTCGGTGGCGAGGAGGACGGCGTCGCCAACGAGATCAACGACAAGCTCTACACCACCGCGGCCGACGGCCTGAAGACCGTGGAGGCCCTGGGCGCCGGCGAGAAGGGCCGCTACATCACGGCCCTGACGTTCGGCAACGTGCACGGCGTCTACAAGCCGGGCAACGTCAAGCTCCGCCCGGAGATCCTCAAGCAGATCCAGGACGAGGTCGGCGCGAAGCTCGGCAAGGAGCGCCCCTTCGACCTCGTGTTCCACGGTGGCTCCGGTTCCTCCGAGCAGGAGATCGCCGACGCCGTCTCCTACGGCGTGATCAAGATGAACATCGACACCGACACCCAGTACGCCTTCACCCGGCCGGTGGCCGGGCACATGCTCTCCCACTACGAGGGCGTGCTGAAGGTCGACGGCGAGGTCGGCAACAAGAAGCAGTACGACCCCCGCGTCTGGGGCGCCGCTGCGGAGGTCGGCATGGCCGCCCGCGTCACCGAGGCGGCCCGGCACCTCGGGTCCGCCGGCCACACCTTCTGAGCCGCTCACCCGAGGTCACCGTCAGCAGCAACGCCAGGACGCCGGGCCCGCACCGCGATATCCGCGGCGCGGGCCCGGCGTCTGCCCGTCCCGAGAGGAACACATGAGCGAGAACCCGCACCGCAACCTGCTCGAACCCGAGCCGACGCTCCTGCCCGAGCAGCCCGAGCTCGACGCACGGATCGAGGCCGGTGACGAGGCCGACGACCTGGCCCGCCAGTTCCCCGCCACCTCACTGCCCTGGGCCCTGCTCGCCGAGGACGCCCTCGCCGACGGACGGGTGATCGAGGGCTACGCCTACGCCCGGGTTGGCTACCACCGGGGGCTCGACGCCCTGCGCCGGGCCGGCTGGCGTGGCGCCGGGCCCGTCCCGTACCGGCACGAGCCCAACCGCGGCTTCCTGCGTTCCCTGGCGGCGCTCGGTTCGGCCGCCGCGCAGATCGGGGAGATCGACGAGGCGGAGCGCGTCACCGTGTTCCTGCGCGACTCGGATCCGACCGCCACGGACGCCATCCGCGACGCCGGCCACCACGGCACGGCGGGCTGAGCGATGGACGTCGAAGCCCTGTTCACCCAGTTGGCGGTCGACCTGGAGAGTGAGGGAGCGATCACCGGCGAGCTGTTCGGCGGATCCGGTCTGTTCGTGGGCGGCGTCCCCTTCGCCTGCCTGAAGCGGGACACCATGGCGTTCCGGCTCGGCGAGGACACCCCGGCGGCGCAGGACGCCCTGCGCATCGACGGCGCGGGCGACTTCTCGCCGGCCGGTGACGGGACGGTCGAGCCCGGCTGGGTCGCCGTCCCCGTCGAGCAGGTCTCCGAGTGGAACCGGCTCGCCGAGGCCGCGCTGGCCGCCGTCCGGAGCTGACCGGGCGCCGCGACCTCTGGACTTTCCGACCCGGTCCCTCCACGCTGGAGGGGCCGGCGCGCCAACCCCGCGGAGCCGGTCTTCGCGCCGGCGAGATCCGTTCGGCGCGGCACCGTCAGAACGGAGCGTCATGCGCGTCGGAGTCGTCAAGGAGATCAAACCAGCGGAGCGGCGCGTGGGGCTGGACCCCTCGGGTGCCCGAGCCCTGACCGACGAGGGCCACCGCGTGTTCGTCGAACCCGGTTCCGGCACCGGTGCCGGCCACACCGACGCGGACTACGAGGCCGCCGGCGCGAGCATCGCCGACGTCGAGCGCGTCTGGGCCGAGTCGGACCTGCTGGTCAAGGTCAAGGAGCCGGTCGAGGCGGAGTACCCGCACCTGCACGCCGGCCAGACCCTCTTCACCTACCTGCACCTGGCCGCCGACCGGCCGCTCACCGAGGCGCTGCTGCGCTCCGGCGCCACCGCCATCGCCTACGAGACGGTGCAGGACCACACCGGCCTGCCGCTGCTCGCCCCCATGAGCGAGGTCGCCGGGCGGCTCGCCGGGCAGGCCGCCGCCATGTATCTCCAGGCCCCGTTCGGCGGTGCCGGCATCCTGATGGGCGGCGTCCCCGGCGTGCGGCCCGCGCGCGTCGTCGTCATCGGCGGTGGGGTGGTCGGCACCCAGGCAGCGCTGATGTCGCTGGGGCTGCGGGCCGAGGTCACCGTGCTGGACACCAGCCCCACCCGGATCCGCCAGCTCGAGGAGTTCTTCGGCGGCCGGGTGCGCGTGCTGATGAACGACCCGCACACCCTGGAGGCCGAACTGGCCGACGCGGACGCCGTCATCGGCGCCGTGCTCGTGCCCGGCTCCGCGGCGCCGAAGGTCATCCGCCGCGAGCACCTGCGCCTGCTCAAGCCGCACTCGCTGCTCGTCGACGTCGCCATCGACCAGGGCGGCTGCTTCGAGACGTCCCACCCGACGACCTACGACGACCCCGTGTTCGAGGTGGACGGCATCCAGCACTACTGCGTCGCGAACATGCCCGGCGCCGTGCCGTGGACCTCGACGAAGGCGCTGATCAACGCGACCCTGCCGTACGTGCAGCGGCTCGCGCGCCTCGGCACCGAGGAGGCGCTGCGGGCCGATCCGGCGCTGGCGCGCGGACTCAACGTGGCCGACGGGCGCATCGCCCACCCCGGCGTCGCGGCGGCGTTCCGGGACCTGCCGGCGTCCCTGCGTCAGCTCTCCGCGGCCGGCTGATCCGGTGACGACGCCCGGCCGCTGACCGTCGGCGCGGTCGCCACGCCGACCCTGCCGCTGTGCTGCTCGCTCGAGCCGGCGGCGGGGAGGCGGGACGGAACAGGTGGATCGGCTCTGCGCAACCGATCAGGTTCGGTGAGGTCCCGGTCTGCCGGCGTTCAGCCGCGCCGGGAGGCTCGCGGTGCGGCGTGATCGTGCTGGTCGTGACCGGCGGGGTGCGGCGGATCCAGCGGCGCGGCGACCTGGTCGGCCATCGCGGTGAGGAAGTCGGTGACGATCTCGGCCTGCGCCGGGTCGAGGGAGCGGGCGACGCCCAGCATCCGTTCGTGCATGCTGCCGAGCGTGCTGCGCACCTCGCCGTCGGTGTCCGCCGTCGGCAGCACCACCAGGGCGCGCCGGTCCGTCGGGTGGGGTGCCCGGCGGACGTGGCCGCTGCGCGTCAGCCGGTCGAGCAGCGTCGTCGTCGAGGCGGTCGAGATGCTGAGCCGGCGCGCGAGGTCGCCGGGCGTCAGCGGCGTGCCGGCGCGGTTGGCCTCCAGCAGATAGCGCAGCGCGAGCATGTCCTTCTCGCCCATGCCCATGGCCTCCCGCGAGCGGCGGCGCATGGCGGACTCGGCGGTCCGGTAGTCCCGGAGCGCGTTCAACACGCGGACCGCCGGCTCGGCATGCTCCGGTCGGGGGCGGCCCGGTTCGGCGGCGTCGGGCCGAGTGCTGGTGTCGACCGGTGCGAGCGGGGCGGGAGTCGACGATGCCGGGGCTGCGGCGGGCTGCGTGGAGCCGTACCAGTAGCCGGAAGAGGCGCGATCGTCGTGCTGCATGAAGCAATCATACGTCTCTCATGCATCACGTCATCCGAATAACTAGACAAACTAATAGTCAGTCGTGTTGAGTGAAGCCAGACACAGCGGATCGACGGGAACGTCCAGCCGCCCAGCATGAACAGAAGGACGGCAGACGATGGAGAGCGGACTGATGGAACCCCAGCACGAGGAACTCGGTGACCTGCTCGTCCTTCCCACCGCGGCGGCGGAGAGTTCCGTCCCGTCACACTGCGGTCGCCCCATGCGGCAGCGGCGCCTCGAGTTCGGCGCCATGCACGACCGGGCCAACCACGTCATCGCCCAGGCTGCTCTCGAGGGTCGTCGGGTGCTCGCCTGCGAGTGCGGCTTCCTCCACGAACAGCCGGTGAGCGGCGAGGCCGTCCTCGTGCCGGACGACGTCGACCCGCGCCTGTTCGTCGGCTTCTTCGGCCGCCGCGTGCTGGCCGCCGCCGGGCACGCCGAGTCCCTGGAATGGAGTCTGGACCAGAGCCGTGACGGCGGTGCGAGCGGTCAGGGACCCGTCGACGACGCGCTCGTGGCCGAGTTCGACGACGCCACCCGCGCGTTGGAGGCCGAACTGCTGCTGGCGCTGGGCAACCGGGTGCCCGGGGCCGACCTGGCTCGCGACGCCGGCATCGAGGAGAGCGAGATCGCCGACCTGCTGCACCGGCACGGCGTGACCGGGATCGCGGCGGCCGAGAGCGCGTCGGTGAGCACCGCTGTGCCGCTCACCGTCGCCGTGAACTCCTGCGAGCACGCGGAACGTCCCGTCTCCGCCTGAGTCGTCCGCCCTGGCCCGGAGGACTCAGGTCCGTCCCGAGCGGCCCTCACCCGATCGACGTCCCGTCGTTCGGGTTGGGCTTCACGCCCTGCCGTCCGATCCCTCCCGGTCCGTGCCTTCCTGCCCGGGTCCGGCCGGTGCCGGCTGCGCTACTTCGCGCCGGTAACCGCTCGGGGTGACGCCGAGCACGCGACGGAACTCGTTGGTCAGGTGCGCATGATCGGCGTAGCCCAGATCCGCGGCGAGATCGGCGAGGGAGGTGGAGGGAACGGTCCGCAGCCGCTCGGCGGCCTCCTGCAGCCGGCGACGACGGATCATCGCCGCCGGCGTCAGCCCCACGTACACGGCGCACAGGCGCTGGACCGTCCGCACCGAGATGCCGAGCCGATCCGCGGCGTCCTCGACCCGGCTGATCGACGCATCGGCCTCGATCAGCTCGGCGAGGGCGTTGGCCGTCCGCCCCGTGTCCGTGACGACCGGAACCCGGGCGCACAACCAGGACGTGAAGGTGGCGACGGCCGCGTCGTGCCGGGAGCCCGGATCCGTGGTGACCAGGTCCATCGCCGCCGCCACCGCGGTGTGCAGGTCCTCGGCGTCGACGGGACGGTAGGTGTCGCGCAGGTCGGTCGGATGGTCCGTGAACGCGGGGACGGCCGCCGGCCGCAGCATCGCCCCGACCGCCCAGCCGCGGCCGTGCAGGTCCCGGTGGGAACGGCGCGTCGTCGGGCCGGCCAGGCCCACACCGTCGTGCTCGACCACGAGGTTGGACGCCGGGAACGCCACCACGTGCTGCCGGGAGGATCGGCCGGGGGCGATGTCCCATTCGGGGATCCAGAACCAGCGCACCAGATCCGCCACCGGTGAGGGCGCCGGGATCCGCGTGAACCGCGGCAGGCGGGCCGGGTAGAGCACCCCGCGCGTGGTCGCCGTCATGGCCACACCCTAGCGCCGCGATCCGCTGCTCCGGTGGCGGGAATCTGCAAGCGCCGGGCATCCATCTGCCCCTACCGTCGTGCCATGAGCGAGAACACGAGCACCCAGGAATCGGCGGCCGCGAAGGGCGTCACCGGCCAGCACACGACCGCCGGCGTCCCGCACGGCGTCACCAGCCTCACCCCGTTCCTCTCGGTGCCGCGGGCGGGCGAGGCGATCGACTTCTACCGCGATGTCTTCGGCGCCCGCGTCGTCGGCGTCACCGAGATGGGCGGCGTCGTCGCGCACGCCGAACTCGACTTCGGGCAGGGCCACCTGCAGCTCGGCGAGCCGATGCCCGACTACCACCTCGTTCCCTCACCCGAGGGGGAGGACGACTGCTACTCCCTGGGCCTCTACGTCGAGGACGCCGACGAGGTGACCCGCCGCGCCGAGGCGGCCGGGGCCACGATCCGCGAACCGCTCACCACGTTCGTCTCCGGCGACCGGTTCGCCAGCATCCGCGATCCGTTCGGCGTGCGCTGGTCGATCCTCAGCCGGGTCGAGGACCTCTCCGAGCAGGAGAGCGCCCGACGCGTCGACGTGTGGGCGGCCGAGCAGCAGCAGTCCTGACCGCGGCTCCGCCACCGGGACGCGTCAGCGCACGATGGTCGTGGTGACGCGAGCGAGGGACGGCGCGGCCGGGGCCGAGGAGAAGCCGAACGTCACGGGCGGATCGAGCGGGCGCAGGCCCCCGAGGTCCGTGCCGGCGTCGTCTCCGTCGACCGACACGACGTGGTGCAGGTCGCGGACGCCGTAGTACTCGCGACGGCCCGCGCCCGCGGTCCCCGCGGTGTGGACCCCGCGCACCAGCCGCCCCGCGACCGGGTCGATCAGCTGCAGCCACGGGGGAGCGGCCGCGAGCGGCCCCGGCACCAGGCGGAGCAGACGGCCCCACCCGGTGCGGCCACCGATGCCCACGGTCACCGTCAGGCCGGCGGCCGCGAGGTCGAGCGTCGCGGTCAGAACCCCGTCGCGCGGTTCGCCACGGGTCCGGATCACGGGGGCGATCGCGCAGGAGACGGCCTCGATGCGCACCTCGTCGAACCGGTAGGTGGCACCGACGTAGTCGGCGATCGCGCGGTCGGGGGCCAGCAGCGTGCGGGTGCCGTCCGCCGCCTGGAGCATGACGTCGGTGAAGGCGCCGAACGGCGAGGCGTGCCAGTGGCCGACGACGACGCGCAGGCCGCTGCCCGTGCCGAAACCGGCGATGTGTCCGTCGAAGCGGTCGCGGACGGGTTCCGGCACGGTTCCTCCCTCGGGTGTCGGTGGCACGAGCGGCCCCGACTGCCGCAGGATGGTCCGTGTGACCTCCCGCATCCCCGAGCCTGCCATCCAGGACACCCCGAGCGATACCCACCCCGCCGGCCTCGCGTCGACCGCCCCCACGCCCGGCGCGGCCGGGTTGACCTCGGCCGCCGCCGTCCGTGACGCCGCGGCCGCGCTCGATGCCGCCGACGCGCTCGCCGCCTGCCGGGACCTCTTCGCGCCCGCCGACGCGCCGGGCGCCGGTGTCCCCGTGACCGCGTACCTGGACGGGAACTCGCTCGGGCGCCCGCTCCGCGCGACCGAGGCCCGGCTGCACGATCTCGTGCGCGGCGCCTGGGGAACCGGACTGATCCGCTCCTGGGACGAGCAGTGGATGGCGCTGCCGTACCGGCTGGGGGACCGGCTCGGCGCCGTGTGCCTCGGTGCCGCCGCCGGGCAGACCGTGGTCGGGGACTCGACCACCGTCATGCTCTACAAGTTGCTGCACGCCGCGCTGGTCCACCAGCGGGCGGCCAGCGACGGTCGCCGCACCGAACTGGTCCTCGACTCGGAGAACTTCCCGACCGACCGGTATGTCGCCGCGACGCTCGCCGACGCGCTGGACGTGGAGCTCGTCTGGATCGAGCCGGACCCGGCCGCGGGCGTGACCGTCGAGCAGGTGCGTGACGCCGTCGGTGAGCGGACCGCCGTCGTCCTGCTCTCCCATGTGGCGTACAAGTCGGCCTGGCTCGCGGACCTGCCGGCGATCACCGCGGCCGTGCACGACGCCGGGGCCCTCGTGCTGTGGGACCTCTGCCACTCCGCCGGCGTCGTCGAGGAGGGACTGGACGAGCACGACGTCGACCTCGCCGTCGGCTGCTCCTACAAGTTCCTCAACGGCGGGCCCGGCGCGCCCGCGTTCGGCTACGTGGCCGCGCGGCTGCAGGCGGATCTCGCCTCGCCGATCACCGGCTGGATGGGGCACGCCGAGCCGTTCACCATGGGACCGGACTACGCCGCGGGGAACGGGATGCGGCGATTCGTCTCGGGCACGCCCGCCGTCCTCGGCATGGTCGGCATCGAGGACACCGTCGACCTGATCGACGAGGTCGGGCTGACCGCCGTCCGGGACAAGGCGGTGGACCTCGGTGCGTTCGTCATCGCCGTGGTCGACGGTCTGCTGTCCCGGCACGGCGTCCGGGTGGTCAGCCCGCGGGACCCGGCGCAGCGCGGCGCACACGTGACGATCGCCCACCCCCGGTGCCGGGAGCTCTACCGGCAGCTGTGGGGCGAGGGCATCGTGCCGGACTTCCGGGAGCCCGACGGAATCCGGCTCGGACTGGCCCCGCTCTCGACGTCGTTCGCCGAGGTCGCCGCCGCGCTCCTGCGGATCGACGAGCTGCTCGGCTGACACCTGCCGGGTGTCGCGTTGGCACCCGAGTCAGCGGGTTCGGACCTCGTCGCGTCGTCCTGCGCGGCAGCCTGGTGTGCCGTGAGCACGGTGTCTGCGTCGGGCGCGGTCGTCCCTCACCCCGCGCATACTGGGACGATGACGGACACCGTGGCTCTGATCACCGGAGCGAACAAGGGAATCGGACTGGAGACCGCCCGGCAGCTCGGGAAGCGCGGCATGACCGTGCTCGTGGGTGCGCGGGACGCCGACCGGGGCGCCGAGGCCGAGCGGACACTGACGCAGGAGGGCATCGACGCGCGGTTCATCAGCCTCGACGTCACCGACGACGCGTCAGTGACCGCCGCCGCGGAGCAGATCGAGAAGGACTTCGGCCACCTCGACGTGCTGGTCAACAACGCGGGCATCCCCAGCGCGAGCGGCCGCCGCGCCACCCCCGGCGAGACGTCGATCGAGGACATGCGCGCCGTCTTCGAGGTGAATGTGTTCGGTCTGGTGCGCGTGACCAACGCGATGCTGCCGCTGCTGCGCAAGGCTCCCGCCGCGCGGATCGTGCAGGTGTCGAGTGAGGTCGGGTCGATCGACGCGACGTCCAATCCGGGTTCGCCCCTGAGCACGATGCCGGCGTCGGCGCAGTACCCGTCGTCGAAGGCCGCGGTCAACATGCTCACCGCCCAGTACGCCAAGGAACTGGCCGGCACCCCGATCAAGGTCAACGCCGCGAACCCGGGCTTCACCGACACCGAGTTCAACGGCCACCGGGGCATCCGGCCGGTCGAGCAGGGCGCCGAGCCCAGCGTGTACCTGGCGACGCTGCCCGACGACGGGCCCTCCGGTGTGCTCTACGGACACCTGTGGACCACCGAGGGCGACGGCGACGGCGGGTACGGCATTCTGCCCTGGTGACCCGGACAGGAGCGACGGGGCAGACGGACGGCTGAGCTGTCCTGCGCCCGGCCGAGACTCCGCTGAGTCCGCCACTTCCACCCTCAGCGGGTGGTCAATGACCGGGGCGGAAGGGCGGAACCGGCGGACTCAGCGATCCGCGCGGCTGCAACCGGCGGACTCAGCGACGCGTCAGGGCACAGCCTGACGAACGGCGCGGAGCTGACGGATTCGGAGAAACGCCCGAGAACCTCAGCGGCCGGTGAGCTGCCGCAACTCCTCGAGCACGGTCGGCCAGTACGGGCTGTCCGGGTCGATCAAGTCGAGGTGGTGCGCTCCCGACAGGATCCGCGTGTGCAGCCGCGGGTTCGCGGGCAGTCCCGTGGTCAGACCGACCGGCACCAGCGTGTCGAGGTCCCCGTGCAGGACGGTCACGGGGGCGGTCGGCTCGGCGCCGGACTCCAGCAGCGCCTGCGGATCCAGGCGCGCATAGCGGTCCGGGTGGGCGGTGGGGGACCCGCCGATCCAGTCCGGCACGGCGTCCGACCCGAGATGGTCGCGGTACGCGACCGCGAGATCCGCGACCGGCGCCAGCGCCAGGACCGGTACCGGGGCGGCGTCGTCGGCGAGCGCGCGCAGCAGGACGAGGGCGCCACCGGCGGAGTGACCCACCCAGGCGGCAGCGGGCCCGTGGTCTCCGGTGAGGGCGACGTCGAGCGCCCGCAGGTCCTCGACCGTGACATCGGGCGTACCTGGAACCCGCCGGTACTCGGCGAGCGCCACGTGATACCCCTCCGCCGCGAGGGCTCGTGCCTGGGGACGGGCGTGGGCGCGGTCCGTACCCGGTCGGAAGTAGCCGCCGTGCACGACGACGACGAGCGGCCCGTCGTCGGGCCCGAACAGCTCGGCCAGCTGGTCCGGCTCCGATCCGTAGGACCACGTCGAGCCGGCCGGCCCGGTGTCCGCGTTCAGCGCCGTCAGGGCGCGCTGCTCGTCCGCGGCGGCCGCCTCGGCCGACCGGGTCGCCACGCCGTCGTCCGGTGTGCCGGGCTGAATCGCTCCGCTGTCGCTCATCGGCCGGGCCGACCCAGCGGCGTGTCGTCGAGGCCGTCCCGCAGGTCGGTCAGGGAGTCGACCACCGTGATGGCGCCCGCCTCGGTCAGCTCCTCGACGGAGAAACCCCCGGTGCGCACGGCGATGGTCGGGATGTCGGCCTTGCCGGCGGCGATCGCGTCCCACGTCGAGTCGCCGATCATGACGGCGTCGTTCCCGCCGACCTTCTCCAGTGCCACCTGCACGAGGTCGGGCGCGGGTTTGGACTGCTCGGCGTCCTCGGAGGTCGTCCAGGCGTCCGTGATGTCCCTGCCGCCGACGAGGTCGAGGAAATGCTCGACGTGCTTCTTCTTGCCCGAACTGGCGAGAACCAGCCGGAAGCCGCGGTCCTTGACCTCGGCGAGCAGCTCGCGGGCACCCTCGAACGCGGCGACGGAGTCGATCATGCCGTCGAACTCCTCCACCCAGGTGTCCCGCAGCGCGTCACCGTGCTCCTTCTCGACGGCGTCGCCGGCGACGTGGGGCACGAGTTGATCACCGCCCATGCCGATCGCGCGGTGCAGGCGCCACACGGGCAGGGTGATGTCGAACCGCCGGAACGCCTGGTACCAGGCCAGCGCGTGCTGGTAGTTGGTGTCGACCAGGGTCCCGTCGACGTCGAAGATCGCGGTGTCCGCCATGGTCTCGCCCTTTCATCGGAAGCGTGCTCTCCCTCTGCACGCTACTCGTCGTCGGGGTGCGCAGGAGCGGCGAGTGCCGGGACCGGTGACGCCGACGACGTGCGCGGGGTCGGGACCGACGCCCGCGGTCACGTGCCGCAGGTCCGGCCAGCGTCCCGCGGTGTCCGCGACGACGAGGGCGACGCCGTGCCGGCGCACCTGCTCCACGAACGCCGGGGTGTCGTGACCGGGGTGGCGGATCTCGAGGGCGTGGCGCAGCGGACGGTCGACATCGACGTCGAGCCAGGTACGCTCCGTCGTCAGCTTCTCGTCGTGGTCCGCGCCGAGCCGGGCGGCCTCGGCCGTCGTGCGCGGCAACTGCGCGAGGAACTGCTCCAGCGTCCCGGCGTCGTACTCCACCCGCTCGGGCAGCTGCCACAGCACCGGTCCCAGCTTCTCCTCGAGGGCCAGCACGCCGGAGGCGAAGAAGTTGGCCAGCGCACGGTGCACGTTGCGCAGCCGGAGCAGGTGGGTGATGTAGCGGCCGCCCTTGACCGAGAAGACGAAGTCCTCCGGGGTGTCCGCGTACCACTGCCGGTAGCTGGAGGGCCGCTGCAGTGAGTAGAAGGAGCCGTTGATCTCGATGGTGCGCAGGTGCGCGGCGGCGTACTCCAGTTCCCGGCGCTGGGGCAGTCCCTTCGGGTAGAACGAGCCGCGCCAGGGGGCGTACCGCCAGCCGGAGATGCCGACGCGCGCCGTCCCGGTTCCCGCTCCCGCTGCCGCCGACCCGTCTCGCATGCTCGAACGCTACCGGCCGTCCGGCCCGCCCGTCAGTCGAAGACCGGTGGCCGCGGATACGATGATCCATCGTGGCCAAGCTGTATTTCCGCTACGGGGCGATGAACTCCGGCAAGTCGACCGGTCTGCTGCAGGCGGCGTTCAACTACGAGGAGCGCGGGCAGCGGGTGCTGCTCGCCAAGCCGCAGATCGACGTCAAGGGCGAGGACCAGATCCTCTCCCGGCTCGGTGTCGCTCGGTCCGTGGACTTCCTCGTCCCCGCCGGCGCCGACGTCGGGGAGCTCTTCCACCGGCACGCCGTCGGTGACGACCCGTCGGCCCTGCTGCAGCACGTGGACACGGTGATCAAACCGGTCGCGTGCCTGCTCGTCGACGAGGCGCAGTTCCTCGAACCGGCCCAGGTCGACGACCTGCTCCGCATCGCCGTCGAGCAGAACGTGCCCGTGATGGCCTACGGCATCCGCACCGACTTCCGCACCCGGTCCTTCCCCGGATCGGCTCGGCTGCTGGAACTGGCGCACGCCCTCGAGGAGCTCAAGACCATCTGCCGGTGCGGCCGGAAGGCGATGTTCAACGCCCGCCGCATCGGCGACCGGTTCGTCTTCGAGGGGGACCAGGTGGCCATCGACGGTGTCGCGGTCACCTACGAGTCGCTCTGCGCGAACTGCTATCTGACCGAGTCCGGAGGACGGCTGAGTTGACCCTCCCGGCGGCGGGGAAGGCCCGGTCCGGTAGACTCGGGCCCGAAGCGCCCCCTGGTCTGCGGTTCCCGCAGTGCACGAGGGGCTTTCTCATGTGTGGCCGCCGAGCGGCATCGGCGTCACCCGCATCGCAACGAAGGAGTGATCCGATGCCAGCGATCGTCGTGGTCGGGGCCCAGTGGGGCGACGAGGGCAAGGGCAAGGCCGTCGACCTGCTCGGCGGACGGGTCGACTACGTGGTCAAGCCCAACGGCGGCAACAACGCCGGGCACACCGTCGTCGTCGGTGGCGAGAAGTACGAGCTGAAACTCCTTCCCGCCGGCATCCTCTCCCCGAACGTCGTCCCCGTGATCGGCAACGGCGTCGTGATCAACCTCGAGGCCCTGTTCGAGGAGATCGACGGGCTGACCAGGCGCGGCGCCGACACCTCGCGACTGCTGGTCTCCGCCAACGCGCACCTCGTGGCGCCGTTCCACCAGACGATGGACAAGGTCACCGAGCGCTTCCTCGGCAAGCGGGCGATCGGCACGACCGGCCGCGGCATCGGCCCGGCGTACATGGACAAGATCGGCCGGCTCGGCATCCGCGTGCAGGACGTGTTCGACGAGTCGATCCTGCGGCAGAAGGTCGAGGGGTCGCTGCGGCAGAAGAACGAGCTGCTGGTCAAGCTGTACAACCGGCGCAGCATCGACGTCGAGGAGGTCGTCGCGTACTTCCGCGGGTTCGCCGACCGGCTCGAACCGATGATGGTCGACACCACCCACGTGCTGAACAACGCGCTCGACGCCGGCAAGGTGGTGCTGATGGAGGGCGGTCAGGCCACGTTCCTCGACGTCGACCACGGCACCTACCCGTTCGTCACCTCCTCGAACCCGACGGCGGGCGGCGCGTCCGTCGGCTCGGGCATCGGGCCCACCCGGATCAGCCGGGTGGTCGGCATCATCAAGGCCTACACGACGCGCGTCGGCGCCGGCCCGTTCCCCACCGAGCTGTTCGACGAGTGGGGCACCTACCTGCAGAAGACCGGCGGCGAGTTCGGCGTCAACACCGGCCGGCCGCGCCGCTGCGGCTGGTACGACGCCGTGCTGGCCCGGCAGGCCTCCCGCATCAACGGCTTCACCGACTACTTCCTCACCAAGCTCGACGTCCTGACCGGCATCGAGCGGATCCCGGTGTGCGTCGCGTACGACGTCGACGGCGTCCGGCACGACGAGATGCCCGTGACCCAGACCGAGTTCCACCACGCCAAGCCCGTGTTCGAGTACTTCGACGGGTGGACCGAGGACATCTCGGGCGCCCGTTCGCTGGAGGACCTGCCGGCCAACGCCCGGGCCTACGTCGCGGCGCTCGAGTCCATGAGCGGCACTCGGTTCTCGGCCGTCGGCGTCGGCCCGGACCGAGAGCAGACGATCGTGGTCCACGACCTGATCGGCTGAGCCCCGGCCGGCCGCAGCACCCCGTGGGTCAGGAGTTCGTGGGCGAGCCGGAGGCGCTGAGCGTCCGCGCTGCCACCGCACCGCTCCTCGCCTGACCGCCACCGGCGTACGTGACGACGGGCGGGATCAGGGGGTGGAGTCGGGCTGATTGGGGCCGGGGACCGGCGTCTCTCGCACGAGGTACGTGCTGCCATCGGGGCGCTGCACTCGCGTCCACTGTCGCGCCTCTGCCTCGAGCCGGGCGAGTTGAGCCCTGCTCTGGGCCGTCAACTCACCCTCGGTCGTCCCACGGTCGGCCGGGCCGAAGACGGTCCGCAGCCTGCCAGTGGCACGCATGAATCGATGGACGAAACCCTGGTCGGCCATGGCCCGGAGCCTTCCTCTCGGCGTGAACTCCTATCGTACGGAGGATCGTCGCTGCCTACCGACCCGTGCTCGAGCCGATGGGACTGACGCACCCGCAGTACCGCGTCATGCTGGCCCTGGGGGAGCGAGCGAGCCCCGCACCGTCAAGGACATCAGCGCGACGCTCGTTCTCGAACCTTTCACCGTCGCTTCGCTGCTCACGCGACTCGACGAGAGCGGGCTGGTCGCCCGGACGCACAGGGCGGGGAACGAACGAGCTCGGAGCCCGCGACCATCCTCTACTGTGGGAGCAGTCCCCGAGCTCGAGGAGGAGGAGGGCACATGCTGGTCAGTGTCGGTCAGTTCGACCCGGCGGGATCGCCGGAGGCCAACGTCACGGTGATGCGCACCCTGGCCGGGCAGGCCCGTGCCGCGGGCGCCCAGCTCGTCATCTTCCCCGAGGAGTCGATGTGCAGCATCGGCAAGGTCGCGGGCGAGTTCGCCGCGACCGTCGCGGCGCACTGGTCCTCTTTCGTCCGTGATCTCACCGCCGTCGCCCAGGACCTGCAGATCGCCGTCATCGCCGGCGGGTACGAGCCGTCGAGCGATCACCGGCCGTACAACACGCTCGTCGTCATCGACGCCGAGGGCCGCGTGGTCGAGACCTACCGGAAGCTCCACCTGTACGACGCGTTCTCCTACCGCGAGTCCAACCGCATCGCCGCGGGGGACGAGGGCCCGAAGAACGTCAACCTCGGCGGCCTGAACGTCGGCGTGATGACCTGCTACGACCTGCGGTTCCCCGAGATGGCGCGCGTACTCGCCGAGGAGGGCGCCGACCTCATCGCGGTGCCGTCCGCCTGGTTCACGGGCGACCACAAGGTCGACCACTGGGAGACGCTGCTCAAGGCGCGGGCCATCGAGAACACCTGCTGGGTGGCCGCCGCGGGCACCGCGAGCGCGCACACCATCGGACACTCGGCGATCATCGACCCGATGGGTGTGCCGCAGGACTTCCTCGAGGGGGAGACGCAGGGACTGGTGACCGTCGACGTCACCCGGCGGCGGATCGACGAGGTGCGCGAGTTCCTCCCGGTGCTGCGCAACCGCCGGCTGCTGTCCTCCCGCACGCTCGTGCCCGCCCCGAACGGGGACTGACCGTGCCGGCGCTGCGACCGGAACGCGTCCGGGAGCTGTGCCTGCGACTGCCGGGGACCTGGGAGGACTTCCCGTTCGGTCCGGAGACCAGCGTGTTCAAGGTCCGCGCCGGTGGCGGCGTGGCCCGGATGTTCGCGCTGACCACCCTGGCCGCGACCCCGCTGAGCATCAGCCTGAAGTGCGAGCCCGCGCTCGCCGTCGCGCTGCGCGCCGCCCACCCGGAGATCACCGGGGCCTGGCACCTGAACAAGACCCACTGGAACGGCGTCGCGCTCGACGGCGAGCTGGAGGAGGCGATGGTGGCCGACCTGATCGAGGACTCGTGGGATCTCGTCGTCGCCGGACTGCCGCGGCGGGACCGGGAGCTGCTGGCGTGGCGGGAGCGGGCGGCGGATTCCGAATGAGCGAGGCGGCGCGTGTCCCGGAGGAGCTGGCCCGTGGCCTGACCTACCGGCAGGTGGGATGGACGGCCACCGGCTGGTGGCCGCCGGGCTGGTTCTCCGTGCGCCGCCGGCATGTCGTCGGACGCGGGGACGAGGCGTTCGCCGCGCTCGGGGGAGCCATCGCCCGCTGGGGCATCCTCGCCGGTGCCGGGCTGACCGTGGATGCCGACGAGGACATCGCCCGGCCCGGCGTCGAGGTGCGCAGCACCGTCGGGGCGGAGACCCTGGTCCGTGCGCTGGCTCCCGTCCGCGACCACCTGCCTGGCCCGCTCGGCGGACTGCTGACGGCGGGCGTCACCGCACCCTGCCGGGTGGTGTGGGTGGCGGGGAGCGCACCGGTCGTCCCCCTGGCCGGCCGGATCCCGGTGGCGAGCGCCGGCTTCGGCTACGGCACGCTGCCCGGCCACCCCGAGCGCGGGGAGGAGGCGTTCCTCGCCCACCTGCAGAGGGACGGCGACGTCGAGTTCGAGATACGGGCCTTCAGCCGGCCCGCGACGACGCTGCTCGCGCTCGGGTCCCCGGTCAGCCGGCGGGTGCAGCGACTGATCACCGACCGGTACGTCGACGCGGCCCGCGCCGCCGCTCAGACGGTGGCGGGGCGCTCCCGGCGGTAGCCGCGCTCGAACGTCTCCTCGGCGTCGTCGTCCTCGGCCGTGAAGCCGCACTTGACCAGCACCCGCTGGGCGGCCTCGTCCTCCCATGGGGTGCTCGCCTGCACGGCGCCGATCTCCGGGAAGGAGAAGGCGAAGTCGACGAGGGCGGTCGTGGCCTCCGTGGCGTACCCCTGGTTGCGGCGGGACGGGCTGATGCTGCAGATGAGCTCACCCACCCCGTCGATCGGCGGCCCCTCGAAGCCGATCAGCCCGACCACGAAGCCGGACCCGCGTTCGACGATGGCCAGGTGCCCGAAGGACGTCGAGACGTCGAACGCGCCCCCGCCGACCTCGAGCAGGCGGGCGGTGTCCACGTCACCGGGCTGGGGGAAATCCTCCGCCCACTCGACGGGGTGCGCCCCCGCGAGGATGGCGGCGACGTCACTTGCGGTCATGGGACGGAGGATGAGGCGCTCCGTTCCCACGCCGATGGCGGGATCGAGATCCCCGGGGCTGATCTGCATGGCCCCATTATGGGGGACACCACCGGTCGTTCCCCAGCCGCGGCCTTACACGTTAAGCTTCGGCGCGTCGCGCGACGGACCGTGACCCCGTGGTCGGGTCAGGCGGCCTCGGAACGGGCGGCGTGCTCCGGCCAGAACGGTGCGGCGGGCAGGCTCCGCATCCCGCGGTTGCCGAGAGCGAGGACGACTGCGAACCCCGCGATGCCTGCGCACAACGCCAGCACGCCGGACCACCCCCATGCGGCGTATCCGAAGCCGGCGAGCAGGGGAGCGAGCGGGACGGCTCCCAGGGCGAGCAGGTCCAGGGCGCTGTTGGCCCGGCCCAGCAACCGGGAGGGCACGGCGACCAGGTAGTAGCCGAGCAGGCCGGCGTTGATCGCCGGGACCGCCACCATGCCGGCGGCCAGCGCGGCGCAGACGGCCGGTAGCGCCCGCACGAACGGCAGCACCGCCAGCGCGGCCGCCATCATCACCAGGCCGGCGCCGCTGAGCACCCCGGTGGGCACCCGCTGCACCAGCCTCGGCGCGGCCAGCGACCCGACCAGCAGGCCGACGCCGACGGACGCCGACGTCAGCCCGATGGTCGCCGGGGACTCGCCGCGCTGCTGCAGCCCGATGACGACCGAGGTCATCGCCGCTCCGATGCCGAGGTTGACGATCGTGGACACGGCCATCACCCCGCGCAGGTCGGGTCGCCGGGCGAGCCAGGCGAACCCCTCCCACGCCTCCCGGACCCAGCCGGCCCGAGCAACGGAAGCAGGGGTCCCCGGCTGCGACGACTCGTCGGCATCGGCATCGGCATCGGTAGCCGCGCCGGCGCCGGGCCGCAGATCGGCGCGGATCCGCAGCACGGCGACCGCGCTGATCGCGTGCAGCACCGCCGTCGCGACGAAGGGGATCGCGTGGCCGACGGCCATCAGCAGACCACCGATCGGACCGCCCGCCAGACTGACCACCGCATCGCGACCCTGGTTCGCGGCCACGGCGGAACCCAGCCGGGACGCGTCGACGACGGACGGCAGCGCGGCGTTCGTGGTGGCGTCGACGAGACCGCTGCGCACATTGAGCACGAGGTTCAGGACGGTGAGGAGCCAGAAGTCCATGAGGTCGGCCGCCAGCAGGACGGCGAGCACGCCGGCGGTGACCACGCCGGCGCCCGCTCCGGCGAGGACGAGGACGCGCCGGTCGTACCGGTCCGTCAGGACGCCGCCCGGGAGTACCGCCAGGACGCGGCCCACCGCGCCGATCGCCGTCACCACACCGGCCTGCGCGGGACTGCCCGTCACGGACAGGGCGAGCAGGGGCACGGCGAGGGTGAGCAGAGAGCGGCCCAGTGCCGGCGCGGTGTCGGCGGCGAGCCACCAGCGATAGTCGGTGCTGCGCCACAGGCCGGCGGGTGCGGAGGGGCGAGGTTTCCGGTGAACGAGCGGCATGGCCGTCAGCGTAGATCCGCAAGAGATGGTGCGCAAGAGTATTTGCGCAACTGCGGATGCGCGTCCGGCGGGTCGGGACGACTCCGGCGTTCCTAGAGTGGTGGCATGGACGCCTACGAACCGACACGCACCGCTCCCGCCCTGGTGCCCACGGTGATGACCTCGCCGATGCTCAAGGCGATGGCGCACCCCGTGCGCCGTCGGATCGTCTCGGTGCTCGGCGCCGTCGACCACGCCAGGGCCGCGGACCTCGCCCGGCAACTCGACATCCCCGCCAACGCGGTCAGCTTCCACCTGCGCACGCTCGCCGACGCCGGGTTCGTGGAGGAGGCGCCGGAGTTCGCCCGCGATCGCCGGGACCGCGTGTGGAAGGCGGTCAACCAGTCGTGGCAGGCGGGCAGTCCGCAGCGACCGCTGCGCCCGGAGGAGGAGGGCACCCTGGCGGCGTACCTGCACCAGGTGACGCTCGACCAGCAGGACATGATGGCGCGGCTGGCCGCCTGGGCACAGGAGCGCGCCGCCGGACGCGATCGCGAGCCGCGCGGCGAGATCAGCATCGGATCCCTGCGCCTGACGACGCAGGAGGCCCGGCAGGTGTTCGACGACGTCGAGGCGGTCCTGGACCGCGCCCGCTCGCTGCACCACGAGTCCACGGACGCCGACGAGGCCGCCGGCGTCCGGGTCTGGGACTACACGTTCATGGCCGCCCGCGACGACACCTGACACTGCTCGCGGGGGCGACGACGAGCGGGGTCCGTCAGGCGACGACCTGCCGCTTGGAGGAGATCACCCCGGTGTCGAAGCCGGCCAGGTGCAGGCCACCGTGGAAGCGCGCGTGCTCGATCTTCACGCACCGGTCCATGACCACGTTCAGCCCCGCGGCCTCCGCGTCGGCGGCCACGCCCTCGTGCCAGGAGCCCAACTGGAGCCAGATGGTGCCCGCACCGGCGTCGACGGCCTCGGTCAGCACCCCGGGCAGGTCGTCGTGCTTGCGGAACACGTCGACGATGTCCGGCTTCTCCGGCAGGTCCGCCAGGGACACGTAGACCGGCTGGCCGAGGATCTCCTTCGCGACCGGGTTGACGAAGTAGACCCGGTACGGCGACGAGGAGAGCAGGTAGGTCGCCACGAAGTAGGAGGCGCGGGACGGCTTGTCGGAGGCACCGACGATGGCGATGACCTTGGCGTCGCGCAGGATGGACAGCCGCTCCGGGGCGGTGGGCCCGACCCAGGTACGGCCGGGCTGCTGCTGCTGCGTCGCGTTGGTGTTCGTGGTGGTACTCATGCGCGGGCTCCGATCTCGCAGGCCGCCCCGCCGTCGGCGGCGCCCGCCTCCGGCGTGACGAACGTGTCGTCGTTCTCCTCCAGCTCACCGGTTTTCGCCGCGACCTCCTGGGCGGCGGTGAGCGCCTGGTCCAGATCCCACAGGATGTCCTCGAGGTCCTCCAGGCCCACCGAGATGCGGATCAGGTCCTCGTTCACCCCGCCGGCGGCCAGCTGCTCCGCGGTCAGCTGCCGGTGGGTGGTCGAGCCCGGGTGCAGGACGAGCGTGCGGGAGTCGCCGACGTTGGCCAGGTGGCTGGCCAGCTGCAGCGCCTCGATGAACCGCTCGCCGGTCGCCCGGCCACCGCGCACGCCGAAGCTGAACACCGAGCCGGGGCCGAGCGGCAGGTAGCGCTCGGCCCGCTCGTGGTGCGGGTGGGACGGCAGGCCGGCCCAGTTGACGTAGGAGACCCGCTCGTCGGCGTCGAGCCACTCGGCGACCGCACGGGCGTTGGCCAGGTGCGCGTCCATCCGCTGCGGCAGCGTCTCGACGCCCTGCAGGAGCTGGAACGCGGACTGCGCGGACAGGGACGGACCGATGTCGCGCAGCTGCTCGGACCGCAGCTTGGTCAGGAACCCGTACTCGCCGAAGTTGCCCCACCAGGAGACGTTGCCGTACGAGGGCACGGGCTCCGTCATCGTCGGAAACTTCCCGTTGCCCCAGTCGAACCGGCCGCTCTCGACGACGACGCCGCCGAGGGTGGTGCCGTGCCCGCCGAGGAACTTGGTCGCCGAGTGGATGACGATGTCCGCACCGTGCTCCAGTGGCCGGATCAGGTACGGGGTGGACAGCGTCGCGTCCACGACGAGCGGCACGCCCGCCTCGTGGGCCACCGCGGCGAGGCCGGCCAGGTCGGCCACCTGGCCGGACGGGTTGGCGACGACCTCGGTGTAGACGGCCTTCGTCTCCGGGCGGATCGCCGCGGCGTAGTCGGCCGGGTCGGTACCGGAGACGAACGTCGTGTCGACCCCGAACCGGCGCAGCGTCACGTCGAGCTGGGTGACGGTGCCGCCGTAGAGCTGGGAGGAGGCGACGATGTGGTCCCCGGCCCCGGTGAGGGCGGCAAAGGTGACGAACTCGGCGGCCATGCCCGAGGACGTGGCGACGGCGCCGATGCCGCCCTCCAGCGACGCGATCCGCTCCTCGAACGCGGCGACCGTCGGGTTGCCGATCCGCGAGTAGATGTTGCCGTACTTCTGCAGCGCGAAGAGGTTGGCGGCGTCGGCGGTGTCCTTGAACACGAACGACGTCGACTGGTAGATCGGCACGGCCCGGGCGCCGTGCTCGGCGTCGGGGGTGCCGCCCGCGTGCAGCGCGCGGGTGCGGAATCCGAAACGGTGGTCTGCCATGGGTCAGCGTCCTGTCGTCGTGGCGGCCAGCTCGGGATCTCCGAGCTCGACGCCGTGCTTGCGGGCCAGGTCGGCCTCGAGTTCGCGCACGATCGGGAGGATGTCCCGGCCGAACGCGGCGACCTCCTCCTGGAAGTGCAGGTAGCAGGTCAGCAGCAGGTTCACCCCGCGCTGCTTGTAGGCGACGATCCGCTCGGCGATCTGCTCGGGCGTGCCGATCAGCTGGGTGCGGAACCCGTCGTTGTACTGGACCAGGTCCTCGAAGGAGGAGTCGGCCCACATGCCCTTGCCGTCCTTCGTGGCCGGCCCGGCCTCCTGGACGGCGTCGCGGAAGCCCTCGACGGCGGGCCGGTGCGCCTTCTCCACGATCTCCCGCAGGGTGTCCCGGGCCTCCTTCTCGGAGTCCCTCGCGATGACGAACCCGTTGAGCCCGAACCGCGGGGCCGTACGGCCGATCGCGGCGGCGGAGGCGTGCACGTCGTTGAACTGCTCGTCGAACCCGTCGAAGTCCTTGCCGTTGGAGAAGTACCAGTCGGCGACGTGCCCCGCGGCGATCCGCGCGGCGGTCGAGTTGCCGCCGAAGAAGATGTCCGGGTGCGCCCGGCCGGGCACGTCCACGGGGGCGGGGGAGAGGGTGAAGTCGCTGATGTCGTAGTACGCCCCGTGGAAGGAGAAGTCCTGCTCGGTCCACAGGCCGCGCAGGATCGAGATGAACTCCTCGGTGCGGGCGTACCGGTCGTCGTGATCGAGCCACGGCAGGCCGAAGCCGTCGAACTCGGCGCGCAGCCAGCCGGAGACGATGTTCACGGCGGCCCGGCCGTTCGAGATGTGGTCGGCGGTGATGATGTACTTCGCCAGCACGCCGGGGTGCCACATGCCCGGGTGGACCGCGGCGATCACCTTGAGCTTCTCCGTCGCGGCGAGCAGGGCCAGGGAGAACGACGTCGCCTCGTGCTGCTTGTCCGCGCCGTAGCTGGCGGCGTACCGGGTCTGGGAGAGGGCGTACTCGAAGCCGGCGTCCTCGGCGATCCGGGCGAGCTTCTTGTTGTAGTCGAAGTCCCAGCTGGTGCGCTGCTCGATCGTCGAGACGACGAGGCCACCGGAGACGTTGGGCACCCAGTACGCGAACTTCAGGGGCTCGGCGAGATTGACTCGCGCGTCGATGCTGCTCATCGGGATCTCCTTCGGGGAGACATACCGCTGTCGGGTCCCGGCAATGTGCGGCCCGGGCAGGGAACGGCCCTGTCCGATGCTCAAGATTGCTGTGCGCTCTCTTCCATCGCTTCTGGCGGTAGCACCGTGTGGTCAGCGGTTCTTCGACCACGGTTGCTGCGGCGTCATCGATCCAGATCTCTCGGCCGCTCGGGATGGCGCTGCCATTCTGCGACGCCCGCGCGGCCCGGGGCAACCCGCGTCCGCCATCCGGCGTCACGTCGCGCGCTGTCGACGAGCGGCGTCTACAGGCCGAACCGCGGCGCCTCGATCGCCGGGCAGGTGTCCATCACGACGTCGAGGTCGGCCGCGGCGGCACGGGCGGCGGCAGCCTCGTCGACCACCCCGAGCTGCAACCACACCGCACCCGCGCCGGCGGCGATGGCCTGGTCCACGACGTCGCCCACCCGGCCGGAGTTGACGAAGCAGTCGACGACGTCGAGATGGCCGCCGGCCTGCGCCGCCTCGGCCAGCGTCCGGAAGCCGGGCTCGCCGAGCGCCGCCTCCCCGCGCGGATTGACGGGCACGATGGCCATGCCGAGGTGGTCCCGCAGCAACGCCGCGATGCGGGGCGCGACCCGTCGCGGATTCTCGCTCAGCCCGACCACCGCCCAGCGGCCGGGGGTGGTCAGCAGGCGACGGATCGTGTCCGGGTCGTTCCGGTGGCTCATGCCCTCATTCTCCGCCCCGGTCCCTCGCCGGCTCGTCACCCGATGCTCGATCCGGCCTCGACGAGCCGCGTCCGGAGCATGTGTCGACGAGCAGGAGGCGGCGCAGAGGGGGCGGCGAAGTATGACGGTGCGTGGCGCCGGCGGCGTCCCCGAGTTGCCCAGCGGCCCCGTCGTGCCGTTACAGTGGGCGGCATACCATCCCGAGCGGCCGAGAGATCTGGCTCGTCGACGCCGCAGCAACCCACCGATCCGTCGGAAGGGTGCTACCGCCAGGATCGATGGAGTTGATCTCACGTGTCTCTGTTCTCGCCCGCGCGCCATGCCGCCTCCGGTGTCGCCGACCCGGCGGATTCCCCGCACTTCTGGAGTGACGGCGACGCCGGGATCACCTTCACCGGCGTGGGCCGCAGCTTCGGCGCGCACGACGTCATCGCGGGGGTCGACCTGACGGTGGCACCCGGCGAGGTGATCGCGATCCTGGGTCCGAGCGGGTGCGGCAAGTCGACGCTGCTGCGCCTCGCCGCCGGGCTGGACGCCCCGACCGGCGGCTCCCTCGTCATCGGTGACGCTCCGGTCCGGGCCTGGGACCCGCGCTGCGCGGTCGCCTTCCAGGAGCCGCGGCTGCTGCCGTGGCGGACCCTGCGCGAGAACGTCGCCCTCGGGCTGCCCCGCACCGGCCGCCGCCGCACCGCGGCGCAGGACGCCCGGATCGACGAGCTGCTCGAGCTGGTCGGCCTGTCCGGGTTCGCCGGGCACCGGCCGCGCGCCGTCTCCGGCGGCATGGCGCAGCGCACCTCCCTCGCCCGGGCCCTGGCCCGCGACCCGCACGTGCTACTGCTCGACGAGCCCTTCGGCGCCCTCGACGCCCTGACCCGGCTGAAGATGCAGGACCTCCTGCTCTCCGTGCACGCCGCCTCCCCGGCCACCATCCTGCTCGTCACCCACGACGTCGACGAGGCCCTCCAGCTCGCCGACCGGATCGTGCTCCTGGGTCCTGACGACGATGGCGCGGGTGCCCCGGGTCCGGCCCGCTCCGGCGCCGCGCCCGCCGGGGTGCGCTCCGTGCACACGGTTCCCGGCGCTCGTCCTCGCCACCGCGGTTCGGCCGACCTGGCCCGCATGCGCGTCGACCTGTTCACCGCGCTGGGCGTCGACGCCCACTGACCGCCCGGCCGGCCCGCGCCGGCGTCCCGCGCTTCCGGAGCGCCGGCCGCCGGATCGCGCGGATCAGCGCCCGCTCGACCTGCTCCGCCGGTTCACCCCGTTCTTTCCTCGTTCTTTCCGTTCCGTCACCCGTCGTCACCACTCGCAGAGGATCACCATGACCCGCCGCCCCGCCCGCCTCGTCCGCTCCGCCCTCACCGCCGTCGCCGTCGTCACCGCCGCGACCCTGACCCTGACCGGCTGCGCGGGGGAGGGCTCCGGCTCCTCGACCGCCGCCGCCGCGGGTGGCGGCGGCGACGGGAAGACGCTGAACATCGACTTCGCCACCTACAACCCGCTCTCCCTGGTGATCAAGAAGAAGGGCTGGCTCGAGGCGGCGCTGAAGGAGAAGGGCGTGACCGTGAACTGGGTGCAGTCCGCCGGCTCCAACAAGGCGAACGAGGCGCTGCGTTCCGGTGCCATCGACGTCGGATCCACCGCCGGATCGGCCGCCCTGCTGGCACGCGCCAACGGCTCACCCATCCGCACCGTCGACATCTACTCCCAGCCCGAGTGGTCCGCGCTTGTCACCACCCCGAAGACCGGCATCACCTCGGTGGCGGACCTGAAGGGCAAGTCGGTGGCCGCGACCAAGGGCACCGACCCCTACTTCTTCCTGCTGCAGTCCCTCGCCGCGAACGGCCTAAAAGCGTCCGACGTCACCGTGCAGAACCTGCAGCACGCCGACGGCCGTACCGCGCTGGAGAACGGCTCCGTGCAGGCCTGGGCCGGCCTCGACCCGATCATGGCCGCCGCCGAGAAGAACGGCGCGAAGCTCTTCTACCGCAACGTCGGCTTCAACACCTACGGCTTCCTCAACGCTCGCGAGGACTTCCTGAAGAACCAGCCGGAGATCGCCCAGACTGTGGTGAACACCTACGAGGCGGCCCGGGCCTGGGCGAAGGGGCACACCGCGGAGACGGCCGCAATCCTCGCCGACGTCGCGAGCATCGACACGACCGTGGCCACGAAGGTGATCGCGCGGACCAACCTCGGCGTCGACCCGGCGCCCGGGGCGAAGCAGCGGGCCGTGCTGGAGAAGGTCGGCACGATCATCGTCGACTCCGGTGACGTGAAGGACGCCGGCACCGTCGACACCGCGCTGAACGGCCTGCTCGACGCCGACCTCGTGACCAAGGCCGATCCCTCGGCGGTGTCCACCAAGTGAGCGCGTCCCCTCCGGACACCCGCGTCGACGCGCCTCCGGCCTCGCGTTCTCACGCGGCGCCCGGTGCGGCGGCTCCCGGCCGCCGGCGCGTCCCGGCACCGGTCCGCTGGGCCGCCGGCCTGGTCGTCCCGCTGCTGCTGCTCGCCCTGTGGCAGGCGACGACCGCTCTCGGCGTCTTCACCCCCGTGCAGCTGCCTCCGCCTGCGGACGTCCTCGCCGCCGGCGTGGACCTGCTCCGACGCGGACAGCTGGGTACCCATGTGTGGATCTCCACCCAGCGCGTGCTGCTCGGGTTCCTGCTCGGGGCCGTCGTCGGCCTCGCCGCGGGCGCCCTCGTCGGGCTGTCCCGGCTCTCCGCCCTGTTGTTCGCGCCGACCATCGGCGCGTTCCGGGCGGTGCCGTCCCTGGCGTGGGTGCCGCTGCTGCTGCTGTGGGTCGGCATCGGCGAGAACTCCAAGGTGCTGCTGATCGCCATCGGCTCGTTCTTCCCGGTGTACACGACGGTCGCGCTCGCCCTGCGGCACGTCGACCCGCACCTGGTCGAGGCCGGCCGTGCCTTCGGCTACGGCGGCGTGCGGTTGCTGCTGACCGTGCAGCTGCCGGCCATCCTGCCCGCCGTCGTCTCCGGTCTGCGGCTCGCGCTCGCACAGGCATGGCTGTTCCTCGTCGCCGCCGAACTGCTCGCCTCGTCGATGGGACTGGGGTTCCTGCTCATCGATTCGCAGAACAATGGACGGACGGACCGGCTGCTGCTCGCGATCGTGCTGCTCGCGATCCTCGGCAAGGTGACCGACGCGGTGCTGGGTCTCGCCCAGCGGGCCGCGGAACGGAAGTGGGCATGACGCGGGGAGTGATCGAGATGGACGACGCGGTGCGAGCCGCCCTGACCAGCGCGGACGAGCGGCGCGGCGACGTCGTCAACCCGGCCCACGAGGGCGACGACGCGCGGGTCGCGTTCTGGGAGCGACAGGCGCAGCGCCTGGACTGGGCGCAGCCCTGGCACACGACGCACCGGTTCGAGCCGGCCGTGGCCCGTCCCGGGCAGGCCACCGATGACGGCGAGCCCGTGTACGCGCCGCCGGTGATCGAGTGGTTTGCCGGCGGGAAGCTGAACGTCGCGTACAACTGCGTGGACCGGCACGTCGAGGCCGGCCGCGGAAGCCACGTCGCCCTGCACTTCGAGGGCGAGCCCGGCGACCGGAGCACCTACACGTACGCGGATCTGCAGCGGGAGGTCAGCCGCGCCGCCAACGCGCTCGAGAAGCTCGGCGTCGTCGCGGGGGACCGGGTGGTCATCTACCTGCCCGTCATCCCCGAGACCGTGATCATCACCCTGGCGTGCGCCCGGATCGGCGCCGTGCACTCCCTCGTGTTCGGCGGGTTCTCCGCCGAGGCCCTGCGCTTCCGGGTCGAGGACACCGGGGCGAAGGTGCTCGTCACCTCCGACGGGCAGTACCGCCGGGGTGCCGCCGTCCCGGTCAAGAAGAACGCCGACGAGGCGGTGAGCGGGACCAACGCGATCGAGCACGTCGTCGTCGTGCGCCGCACGTCCAAGCCCGGCGCCTCGCGCGGGCGCGCCGGCGTCGTCCCGATCGGTGCGCGCGGCGCCCGGTCCAGCGCCGAGAGCGCCGTGCCGTGGACCGAGGGCCGGGACGTGTGGTGGCACGAGCTGCTGGACACCGTGCCGGACACCCACGAGCCGGTGGCCTTCGACGCCGAGTCGCCGCTGTTCATCATGTACACCTCCGGTACCACCGGCCGGCCCAAGGGGCTCGTGCACACCATGGGCGGGTACCTCGTTCAGACCGCCTACACGCACGCCCTGCTGTTCGACCTGCTGCCCGCAGGTGTGGACGGGCGGGTCGACGAGCTCTCCACCGAGGTCGACCCGGCGCGGCGGGACGCGACCGTGCACTGGTGCACCGCGGACCTGGCGTGGGTCACGGCGCATACCTACGAGATCTACGGGCCGCTGGTCAACGGCGTCACCGAGGTGATCTACGAGGGCACGCCGAACACCCCGCACTTCGGCCGGCACCTGGAGATCATCGAGCGCTACGGCGTCACCACCTACTACACGGCGCCCACCCTGGTCCGCTCCCTGATGGGCGCGTTCCCGGACGGTGTCCCGGCCACCTACAACCTCGACTCGGTCCGGCTGATCGGCACCGTCGGGGAGGCGACCAACCCCGAGGCGTGGCGCTGGTTCCGGCAGAACATCGGCGGCGGCGCGGCGTCGGTGATCGACACCTGGTGGCAGTCCGAGACCGGGTCGACCATCCTCTCGCCCCGCCCGCACGACGCGGCGTTCGACCGGGAGGACGGCGAGCCCGGCGGCCCGAAGCCCGGTTGCGCGACCCGCGCTCTGCCCGGCGTCGACGCGTCGGTGGTCGACGAGGACGGCAACCGCACCGCGCCGGGGGAGCAGGGCTTCGTCGTCGTCGACGCGATCGGCCCGTCCATCGCGCGGACCGTGTGGAAGGACCCGCAGCGCTACGCCGACTCCTACTGGCGCCAGTACGCGGACCGCGGCTGGTTCTTCGCCGGCGACGGCGGGCGCTACGACGAGGACGGGGACATCTGGATCCTCGGCCGCGTGGACGACGTCATCAACATCTCCGGGCACCGGCTCTCGACCATCGAGATCGAGTCCGCACTCGTCACCCACCCGGACGTGATCGAGGCGGGGTGCTGCCCGGTCGGGGATCCGCTCACCGGCCACGCCGTCGCCGCCTTCGTCGTGCTGAGGCCCGGTTCCGCGGTCGACGCCGAGGAGCTGCGTGCCCACGTGGGCACCGTGATCGGGCCGATCGCCAAGCCGAAGGTCGTCGTCGCCGTCCCGGACCTGTCCAAGACCCGCTCGGGCAAGATCATGCGGCGGCTGCTCACCCAGCTGTGGGAGGGCACGACGCTCGGGGACACGACGAGCCTGCAGGACGAGTCGTCGGTCGACGCGATCGCCCGGGCGGTCGCGCACCAGCAGGGTTCGTAGCCCCGCCCGGGCCTCACATCAGGGCGCTGGTGAGCCGGCAGACGTTGTCGAGGAACTTGACGCCGAGCGGGCGGTTCCGCCACTCCTCGAGGTCGAGCGTCGAACTGTTGGCACGGTAGCGGGCGACGACGTCGTCGAGCGCCGTCACGAACTCCTGGCCGTGGACAAGCGTCGAGACCTCCAGGTTGAGGGCGAACGAGCGCATGTCCATGTTGGAGGAGCCGACGACGGCGACGGCGTCGTCGATCACGATCGCCTTGGTGTGCAGGACGGTCGGGGACCGGTACAGGTAGATGCGCACCCCCGCCTCCAGCAGCTCCTCGTAGTACGAGCGCTGCGCGTGGTAGACGAAGAACTGGTCGCTGATCTCGCTGACGTACAGGTTGATCCGCACACCGCGCTGGGCGGCACTCGTGACGGCGGACAGGGACGACTCGTCCGGTACGAAGTAGGGGCTGACGATGTCCACCCGGTCGAGGGCGTGGTAGAGCACCGTGTTGATCATCCGCAGGTTGTTCTCGTTCTCGAACCCCGGCCCGGACGGCACCACCTGGCACATCAGCCCGCCCGACGCCTCGTCGGGCAGCGCGTCCTGGGCCTCGTCGACGACGAGCTCCTCCGTCTCGGAGTACCAGTCGGTCACGAAGAGGGCGTTCAGGGCGTCGACCACCGGGCCGGTGCCCCGGATCCACAGGTCCTCCCACTGCAGGCCCCGCCGCCGGTTCCGCCGCTTGTTGTAGGAGCGGTCGATGCAGTTCTGGGAGCCGGTGAACGCGACCTCGCCGTCGATGACGACGATCTTGCGGTGGTTGCGCAGATCCGGGCGCGTGTACTCGAGCTTCCACGGCCGGAACGGCAGCATGCGGGCCCACTCCACGCCGGACGCGTCGAGCCGGCGGACCAGTTCCGGGTAGCCGGGGTAGCCCGCCGACCCCAGGTGGTCCAGGAGGAAGCGGACCCGCACCCCGCGGGCGACGGCGTCGTCGAGCGCGTCCAGCAGCGGGGCGGTGGTCGGGTCGTCCGCGGCGATGTAGAACTCGACGTGCACGTACCGCTGCGCCCGGCGGACGTCCTCCGCCATCGCCGTGTAGGCGGTGTCGTAGCCGTCCAGCAGGGTCAGGTCGTTGCCGGCGATCATGGGCAGGGCGCCGAGCCGGTCGTTCAGCACGGCGGCGGAGCGCACCCACACCGGCATCGGGTGGTCGTCGCCGATGACGGCCGCGGCGGGGGAGTTCTGCCGGATCAACCGGTTCATCTGCACCTGCTTCTCCCGCCGCGCCTTGGGCAACTTGTCGTTGCCGAGGACGAGGAAGAGGATCAGCCCGACGAAGGGGATCAGGTAGATCGCCAGCAGCCACCCCAGAGCGACGGACGGGCGGCGCTTGTGGGGGACGATGCCGAGCACGGCCAGCCGGATGAGGAACTCCAGGGCGGCCACCGCAATCGCCCATCCCAGCGGCAGAGCGTTGAGGTTGACGATCGACGGAGACACAGCCGCAGTGTATCGGCGGCGTCGCGACCGACACGGTTTGACACCGCCTGTGATACAGGTCACGCTGGGGCATCATCACTCAGGCATCACTCTCACGGAGGTCCCCCGTGCTCCCACCCCGCCTGTCTCGCGCTGCCCTCGCGGCCGCGCTCACGACGGCTCTGACCACGACCGCGCTGATCGGAGGGGCCGTCGCCCCCGCCCAGGCCGCACCGGTCGCGCCGCCGTCGCCCCCGGTGTCCGACGTCGCCGACCATTCACTGCGGGCGCCCGTCACCAACGAGAACTTCTACTTCGTGATGGCGGACCGGTTCGCCAACGGGACGACGGCCAACGACACCGGCGGCCTCGGGTCGAACCGGCTGGTCTCCGGCTTCGATCCCACGAGCAAGGGCTTCTACAACGGCGGTGACCTCAAGGGTCTGACGTCGAAGGTCGACTACATCAAGGGGCTCGGGACGACGGCCATCTGGCTGACCCCGAGCTTCAAGAACAAGGCGGTCCAGCTCGAGGACGGCCCCTCGGCCGGCTACCACGGGTACTGGATCACGGACTTCACGCGCATCGACCCGCACCTGGGCACCAACGCCGACCTGAAGAGCCTGATCAGCGCCGCCCACCAGCGGGGCATGAAGGTGTACTTCGACATCATCACCAACCACACGGCCGACGTGATCAGCTACGAGCCCAAGGCCCGGATGCCGTACATCACCAAGGCGCTGTTCCCGTACAAGGACGCCAACGGGAACGCGTTCGACGACAAGGCCTACGCGGGCACGAACACGTTCCCGCCGCTCGACCCGGCCGTCTCGTTCCCGTACCGGCCGATCCTGGACCCGGCGGAGACGAACCTGAAGGTGCCGGCCTGGCTGAACGACGTCACGAACTACCACAACCGCGGCGACACCACCTACCAGGGTGAGAACTCGACGTACGGCGACTTCTCCGGCCTCGACGACCTGTTCACGGAGAAGCCGCAGGTCGTCAACGGGATGATGGACATCTACGAGACGTGGATCAAGGACTTCGGCGTCGACGGCTTCCGCATCGACACGATGAAGCACGTCAACGACGAGTTCTGGCAGACGTTCGGGCCGAAGGTGCTGCAGTTCGCGCACGAGGCCGGCAAGAGCCAGTTCTTCATGTTCGGCGAGGTCTTCGACACCTCCCGCGACTTCACCAGCCGCTACACGACCACCAACAAGATGCAGTCGGTGCTGGACTTCCCGTTCCAGGACGCCGCGCGCAACTACGCCTCGAAAGGCACCTCGGCGGCGGACCTGCAGACGTTCTTCGCCGGTGACGACTGGTACACGGACGCGGACTCGAACGTCTACCAGCTGCCCACGTTCCTCGGGAACCACGACATGGGTCGCATCGGTTCCTTCATCCAGGCGGACAACGCCGGCGCCGGCGACGGCGTGTGGCTGGCGAAGGACCGGCTGGCGCACGAGCTGATGTACTTCTCGCGCGGCAACCCGGTGGTCTACTACGGCGACGAGCAGGGCTTCACCGGCCCCGGCGGCGACCAGTCCGCGCGGCAGACGATGTTCGCCTCGAAGGTGCCTGAGTACCTCACGGACGACCTGATCGGCACGACGGCCACGCACGCGAAGGACAACTACGTCACCACGCACCCGCTGTACCGCTCCATCGCGGAGCTGTCGGCGCTCACCAAACAGTACCCGGCGCTGCGCAACGGTGCCCACCAGAACCGCTACGCCGACACCGGCCCGGGCATCTACGCGTTCTCCCGGATCGACCGCGCCACCCAGCGGGAGTACGTCGTCGTGCTGAACAACAGCACCACGGCGAAGACGGCGCCGATCACCACGTTCCTGCCGCGCAGCTCCTTCACCCGCATCTACGGATCCGGCCCGAAGCTCGCGTTCAGCAACGGCGGCGGCAGCGTGCGGCTGGGGGCCCCGGCTCTCTCGGCCACCGTGTACGCGTCGAACGGGCGCATCCTCCCGTCGCACGTCGCCCCGACGGCGCAGATCAGCGCCGTCGAGACCGCCGGCGCGGACCACACCCGGCTGAACGTGCGGGCCGACGTCGCCGGCTCCTCCTTCTACGAGGTGACCTTCCAGGCGCGGACCCCGGGCAAGGACTGGCAGAACATCGGCACCGACGACACGGCGCCGTACCAGGTGTTCCACGACACCAGCGCCCTGACGCCGGGCACCGGGGTCGAGTACCGGGCCCTGGTGCTGGACAACGCGCGGCACGTGTCGACGAGCGCCCCGGCGGCGGGCACCGTCCCGACGCCGGTGACGCCGGCGCCGACCGGGCCGGTGCAGACGCCGGAGCCGACGAACGTCGCCGTCGCCGGGTCTCTCGACTCGGAGATCGGCTGCGCGGGGGACTGGGATCCGGCGTGCGACCAGGCGCAGATGACCAAGGACCCGGCGACGGGCCTGTGGAAGCTGACCGTCACGCTGCCGGCCGGCGACTACGAGTACAAGGCGGCGCTGAACAAGAAGTGGGACGAGAACTACGGTGACGGGGGCGCCCCCAACGGCGGCAACATCGCGCTGCACGTGGCCGCGACCCGGTCGGTGACGTTCACGTACGACCACGCCACCCACATCATCTCCAACAACTGACCCATCCCGGACTCACACGCCAGCTCGTCAATAGATGTTCCATCAGGCCCCGAAACCGGGCGTCGGTGAGCATCAATTGACGAGCTGGCGTGCGTCTGTGGACAACTGGACGCGGATGGAGCGCTGGTCGGGCACGATGCCGGCATGGGAGTGCGCCATCATCCGCCCGAACAGCTGCCCCGAGGCTTCTGCGTCACCGAGGGAAGAGCCGCCGGACTGAGCAGCGGACAGCTGCGCGGCATCGTCTATGAACGGCACGGGCGGGGACTTCGATCAGTCGCCGGCGCCGGGCTCGACGCCGTGGAGCTCGCGGCGGTGATGGCGCGGACGCACCCGCGGGCAGCGCTGTCCCACGTCACCGCGGCTCGCTGGTGGGGATTCCCGAGTGGCTGGCCGCCCGTCGAATCCGACGTCATCCATCTGACGGTCCCGGAGCGCAGTGTCCGCGTCCGGCGGCCGGGGGTGGCGGCGCACCAGTCCCGATTGCTGGCGGACGAGGTGGTTCTCGACGGCGGCGTGCGGGTGACGACGCCGGCGCGCACCTGGTTGGACCTCGCGCCGGAGGCAGGTTTCGTCGGACTGGTGGTGCTCGGGGATCATCTCGTCCGGATACCGCGGTCCGGGCTGGATGACCGGTCCGATCCGCTGGCCAGTGTCGCCGATCTCCAGGACCTGTTGCACGCCCACCCGCGTCGGAAGGGTGTCGTCCTCGCCCGGACGGCGCTGCAGGCCGTCCGCGTCGGTGCCGACTCTCCGCAGGAGACCCGGTTGCGGCTGGCGCTCGCGGGTGCGGGCCTTCCACCGTTCGAGGTGAACGTGCCCATTCACGATGAGAACGGAAGCCGCTTGCACGAGCCTGACTTGTCGTCGGTCCGGTACCGCGTGGCCGTCGAGTACGAGGGTGCCCATCACGCCGACCCGCTGCAGATCGATCGGGACATCCGGCGCGCCCGTCGTGCGGCGGATGCCGGATGGATCGAGGTGCGCATCAGCCGCACCGACCTCCTCGGCGGCGGGCGCTCGGCCGTCGCCGTCGTGCGTCGGGCGTTGATCGCCCACGGCTGGCGCCCCTGACCCGTCGCCAGCTCGTCAAAAGATGCTCACCGGAGCCCTGTCTGGGGCCGGATGAGACATCTATTGACGAGCTGGCGAGAGGAAAAGAGAGGGGGTGGCTCAGAGGTGGGGCAGGAGGCCCCGGACGTAGCCGGCCTGACCGAGGTGCTGGTAGCAGTCGCCGACGACGCTGGCGAGCCGCACCCCGCGGGTGACGGGCGGATCCCACCGCTCGTCGATCACCTCGTCGAGGGAGTCCGCAGTGAGGCTCTCCAGGTCGACGAGGGTCTGCTGGTGGACGTCCCGGTGGTAGCCGATGAGAAGGTCCGCCGAGGTCACCTGCACCTGGGCGACCTGCTCGGACGAGTGCCCGTACCCGGTGTCGCCCTCCGGCAGCCCGAGGGCCAGCTCCGCGCTCCATCGCTGGGGCCACACCTGCCGGTGGTCGAAGGCATCCGCCAGGTGGTCGTCCTGGACCCGGGTCAGGTGCCAGACGAGCCAGGAGATCGAGTTCGCCTCGTCGAACGGCCGCGCATTGAGCTGGTCGGCGCTCAGGCCGCCCACGGTGCGCTCGACCGACTCGGCGATCGCGTCGAAGAGTGTGCGGTAGACATCGCGTGCATCCATCGTTCGATCCTTCGCCCTTCCACGTCAGCTCGTCAACAGATGCTCACCGAGGCCCGGATTCAGGCCCGGATGGAACATCTATTGACGAGCTGGCGGAAGGGGAAGGGGACGGGCTCAGGCGAAGTGCGACGGGAGCGTGGCGGACCACGCCTCCCGCAACTGCGCCAGCGGCAGGGCGAAGTGGCCCTGCACGTCCAGCGCGGGCGCCGGGGCGTCGTCCGTGCCGGCGCCGACCGCGTCGACGACGCCGATCCGGATCGCCGGGTAACCCCGGGCCGTGCACATGTCGGTGAACCGCACCTCCTCGGACCGCGGGACGGCGACGAGCGCCCGGCCCTGCGACTCCGAGAACAGCAGGGTGAAGACGTCGACCCCGTCGCGCTCGGCCGCCTCGTCCAGCCCGATCCGCGCCCCGACGTCGTACCGCAGGCACGACTCGGACAGCGCCGCCGCGAGCCCGCCGGTGGACAGGTCGTGCGCCGCGTCGACCATGCCGTCGCGGGAGGCGTTGATGAGGATCTCGCCGAGGGTCTTCTCCGTGGCCAGGTCCACGGCCGGGGGACGGCCGCCGAGGTGGCCGCGCAGACCCGCCCAGGCCGAGCCGTCGAGCTCGTCGCGGGTCGAGCCGAGCAGGTAGATCGCCTGCCCGTCCTCGCGCCAGCCGGACGGGGTGCGCCGGGCGACGTCGTCGAACACGCCGAGGACGCCGACGACGGGCGTCGGGTGGATCGGCACGCCGCCGGTCTGGTTGTAGAGGGAGACGTTGCCGCCGGTCACGGGCACACCGAGGTCGCGGCACGCGTCGGAGAGGCCCGTGACGGTCTGGACGAACTGCCACATGACGGCGGGGTCCTCGGGCGAGCCGAAGTTCAGGCAGTCGGTGACCGCGAGCGGCCTCGCACCGGTGGTGGCGACGTTGCGGTACGACTCGGCCAGCGCCAGCCGCGCCCCCTCGTACGGGTCGAGGTACGCGTAGCGGCCATTGGCGTCGGTCGCGATGGCGACGCCGAGGCCGGTGCCCTCGTCGACGCGGACCACGCCGGCGTCGTCGGGCATCGCCAGCGCCGTGTTGCCCTGCACGTACCGGTCGAACTGGTCGGTGACCCAGTCGGGCGAGCACAGGTTCGGGGAGGACATCAGCGCGACGACGGCGTCACCCAGCGCGGCACCGGTGGGCCGGTCGGTGTCCGCGGCTGAGCCGGCGAACCGGTCGGCCTGGGTCGCGTCCTGCCAGTCCGGACGGGCCTGCGGCCGGTCGTAGACGGGCCCCTCGTGCGCGACGGTGCGCGGGTCGACGTCGACGATCACCTCGCCGTCCCACTCGATCACGAGCCGGCCGGTGTCGGTCACCTCGCCGAGCCAGGAGTACTCGACGGCCCAGCGGCCCATGATCGCCTCGAACGCGGCGACGTTCTCGGGCGCGACGACCGCCATCATGCGTTCCTGCGACTCGCTCATGAGGATCTCGCCGGGCGTCAGGGACGGGTCGCGCAGCAGCACGTCGGTCAGCTCGACGTGCATGCCGCCGTCGCCGTTGGACGCCAGCTCGCTGGTGGCGCAGGAGATCCCGGCCGCGCCGAGGTCCTGGATGCCCTCGACGACGCCGCCGGCGAACAGCTCGAGGCAGCACTCGATGAGCACCTTCTCGGCGAACGGGTCGCCGACCTGCACCGCGGGCCGCTTGGCCGGCTTGCCGGAGCCCTCGAAGGACTCGGAGGCGAGCACGGAGGCGCCGCCGATGCCGTCGCCTCCCGTCCGTGCCCCGAAGAGGACGACTTTGTTTCCCTTGCCCGAGGCGTTGGCCAGGCGGATGTCCTCGTGCCGCAGCACGCCGACCGCGAGGGCGTTGACCAGCGGGTTGCCCTGGTAGACCGGGTCGAACACGAGCTCGCCGCCGATGTTGGGCAGGCCGAGGGAGTTGCCGTACCCGCCGATGCCGGCGACGATGCCGTGCACCAGCCGGGCGGTGTCCGGGTGGTCGATGGCGCCGAAGCGCAGCGGGTCCATCACGGCGACCGGGCGGGCACCCATCGAGATGATGTCGCGGACGATCCCGCCGACGCCGGTCGCGGCGCCCTGGTAGGGCTCGACGAACGACGGGTGGTTGTGCGACTCGACCTTGAAGGTCACCGCCCAGCCGTCCCCGATGTCGACGACGCCGGCGTTCTCGCCGATGCCGACGAGCAGGTGCTCCTTCATGGCGTCGGTGACCTTGTCGCCGAACTGGCGCAGGTGGATCTTGGAGGACTTGTAGGAGCAGTGCTCGGACCACATCACCGAGTACATGGCCAGCTCGGCGGCGGTGGGCCGGCGGCCGAGGATCTGCCCGATGCGCGCGAACTCGTCCTCCTTCAGGCCCAGCTCGGCCCAGGGCAGCTCGGTGTCCGGGGTGGTGGCGGCGTGCTCGACGGTGTCCAGGTTGAAGGCGCGGGACGTGTCCGGCGCGCTGGTCTCGGGCGCCGCGGCGATGGTCTCGGTGACGTTCTCGGCAGTGTCTTCGGACATGGGGGAGCGGGTTCTCCTCAGGCGTGGACGAGCGTGGTGAGCACGGAGGTGAACAGGCCGAGCCCGTCCAGGGACGGGCCGTACCCGTCCTCCACGGCGTGCTCGGGGTGGGGCATGAGTCCGACGACGTTGCCGGCGGCGTTGGTGATGCCGGCGATGTCGCGGCGCGAGCCGTTGGGGTTGACGTCGAGGTAGCGGAACACGACCCGCCCCTCGCCCTCGAGCATCTCGACGGTGGCGTCGTCGGCGACGTACTGGCCGTCCTGGTTCTTCAGGGGCACGACGATGCGCTGGCCGCGTTCGAAGGCACCGGTCCAGGCGGTGTCGGTGTTCTCGACGCGCAGGGCCTGGTCGCGGCAGACGAAGTGCAGGTGGTCGTTCTTGATCATCGACCCGGGCAGCAGGTGCGCCTCGGTGAGCATCTGGAAACCGTTGCAGATGCCGAGCACCGGCAGCGGGCCGCCGGCGGAGGAGCCGGAGCCGCTCGCGGCGTCGACGAGGCGTTCCATCAGCGGCGCGAACCGGGCGATGGCGCCGGCGCGCAGGTAGTCGCCGTAGGAGAAGCCGCCGGGCAGCACCACGGCGTCGACCCCCTGCAGGTCCGCGTCGGCGTGGAACAGGGACACCGGGGTGGCACCGGCCAGGCGCACGGCGCGGGCCGCGTCCCGGTCGTCGAGCGTGCCCGGGAAGGTGACGACGCCGATGCGTGCGTCCGTCAGCTCGGGGCCGCCGGTGGCGTAGTTCCCGATCAGGGGCAGGTCGGTGGGGGTGCTCATCGCGTGGCGTCCGCGGCGGCGTCGACCGCGTACACGGAGACGACGTCCTCGATCACCGGGTTGGAGAGCAGGGTCTCGGCGGCCTCCCGAGCGGCGGCCAGGTCCGCGTCGGTCACCTCGCCGTCGACCGTCAGCTCGAACCGCTTCCCCTGACGGACGCCGCTGAACGCCTCGATGCCGATCCGGGGGAGGGCGTTCACGATGGCCTTGCCCTGGGGGTCCAGGATCTCGGGCTTGGGCATGACTTCGACGACGATCCGCTGCATGCGGGCGACTCCTGCGGCTGGGGGGAATCCGGGAACGCTCGCTGGCGGTGCCGTCTCACGCCGAGTCGGCGCTCCGCGAGCTTGCCGGGTCAGTCTATCGTCCGGCCGGCGGGCGTCCGGCCGGGTGTGACGGGCGCCAACCCCGCGTCCTCACGCCTCGTGGCGGACCCGGCCGCCGACCACGGTGGCGAGCACGGTCGCGTCCCGGATCGCCTCGGGGTGGGCGGTCAACGGGTCGACGTCGAGCACGGTCAGATCGGCGAGCATGCCGGGAGCGAGGGTGCCCTTGATCGCGCTCTCCCCGGAGGCGGCCGCGGCACCGGTCGTGTAGGCGGCGAGGGCCTGCCGGGCGGTCAGCCCCTCGTCCGGCTGCCATGCACCGGGGACGCCCTCGGGGTCCCAGCGCGCGATGGCCGCGGCGATGCCGTGCAGCGGCCGGGGCGGTTCGACGGGGGCGTCCGAGCCGAACGCGAGGGTGGCGCCGGCGTCGTGCACGGACCGCCAGGCGTAGGCGGCGATCGCCGGGTCCGGCACGAGGTCCTGCAGCATCAGGTCCGCGACGTAGTGCTGCGGCTGCATCGAGGCGATGACGCCGAGCTCGGCCAGCCGGGGCAGGTCGTCGCGGCGGAGGAACTGGACGTGCTCGATCCGGTGCCGCAGCCCGGCGGCGCGGGTGGCCGGCTCGGCGCGGGTGAAGGCGTCGAGCACCTGGGCGTTGGCGCGGTCGCCGATGGCGTGCACGGCGGCGGCCAGGCCGTTGCCGACCAGTCGGGAGAGCAGGGCGTCCAGCGCCGCGGGACCGGTGACCTCGACGCCGTGGGCGGCGCTCGGCTCGACGGTGACGCGCGGGTCCCCGGCCGGGAACGGGTGGCTCATCAGGCACGTGTGCGACCCGAGCGCCCCGTCGGCGAAGATCTTGACCGGGCCGATCCGGATCCAGGCGTCACCGTCGCCGGTGCGCCGGCCGGCGGCGATGTGCTCGTCGAGCGCGGCGACCGGCAGCAGCTTGACCAGGCGCAGGTCCAGCTCGCCGCGGTCCCGCAGTCGCTGGGCGGAGGTCAGCACGGTCATGCCGTCGACGTCGTGGACGCCGGTCAGGCCCTGGGCGAGCAGGTGCCGCTGCACGCGCGTGAACCGGTCGTCCGGGTTTCCGCCGGCAGGGCCGTCCTGCAGTGCGCGCACGGGGAACACCGCGGACTCGCGCAGCACCCCGGTCGCCTCGCCGTCGGCGTCGCGCGCGATCGCCCCGCCCGCCGGGTCCGGGGTGTCCCGGGTGATGCCGAGCGCGGCGAGGGCGGCGCTGTTCGCCCAGATGGTGTGCGCGTCGGAGCTGACCAGCGCCACCGGGTGGTCCCCGGTGACGGCGTCGAGGCTGCGGCGGCTCGGCGACTCGGGCGTGCTCCACCGGTTGATGTTCCAGAACCCGCCGAACACCCACGTCCCGGGGCGCAGCGTGCTGACGTGGGCGGCCACCCGGCGCACGCACTCGTCCTCGGAGGTTGCCGAGCGCAGGTCGACGCCGGCGAGCTCGTCCGCCAGGTGCGTCAGGTGCACGTGCGCGTCGGTCAGTCCGGGCACGACGACGGCGTCGCCCAGGTCGACGGTGCGGGTGCCGGCCGGGGCATGGGCCGCCAGTTCCGCCGGGTCGCCGGTGGCGACCACCCGTTCGTCATCCACCAGGATGCCGCGCACGGGTGGCGCGTCCCCGCCGGTGCCGCCGTCGGAGGCGGTCAGGGTGTGGATGGTCGCCGCGGTGTAGAGGGTCGCGCTCATGATGCCTTTCGCCGGTGGTGCCGTCGGTCTCACCCCCCATCCTGCCGGGATCACCGTCGGTGTGCGCGACTACGCTGAAGTCATGGGTGAGGAATCGAAGTCAGCGTTGCCGTTCATCATGGCCGGCGCCGTCGCGGTGGGGCTCGGCGGGATCCTGTTCTCCCAGGCGCGGCGCCAGCGCGAGGAGGAGCGTCGCCGCCGGGTGCAGGAGACGCTGCGGGCGGCCCAGGAGCGGCACGGGGACCACCCGCTGCGCCGTCCGGACCCCGCTACCCCGTCCGCTACCGACCGGCCGGCCTGACCGACCCGTCGCGTCACCTCGCGCGGGCGTCGACCCGTTCGAGTTCGGCGAGCAGGCGCCGGCGCAGGTCCGCGCCACGCTCGGCGAAGCTCCGCTGCGCGGCGACGTACTCGGCCTTGCCGGCGGGTGTCTCGATCCGGATCGGCGTCAGGCCGTGGCCGGCGAGGTCGTAGGGCGAGGCCCGCATGTCGACCTCGCGGACGTCCGCGGCCAGGTCGAGCGCCGTCAGCACCAGCTCGCTCGGCACGAGCGGCAGCAGCGTGAACGCCCACTTGTAGAGGTCCATCGTGGCGTGCAGACAGCCGGGCTGTTCGAGGTCGGGCTGCGTGTGGCGGGTGGGCTGCAGTTCGTTGCGTCCCGTCGCCTCGGGCGTGAAGAACCGGAAGGCGTCGATGTGGGAGCAGCGGATCCGGTGGCCCTCGACGACGGCGTCGGTCTGCTCGGCGCTCAGCCGCAGCGGTAGCGCCTCGTGCCGTCGCTCGTCGGCGCCCTGCCGGTAGACCATGGCCCACTCGTGCAGGCCGAAGCAGCCGAACTGACCCGGACGCGACGCCGTCGCACCGAGCAGCCGCCGGACGAAGGCGACCGTCGCCGAACGCCGGGCGAGGAAACCGCCCGCGTCGGCGGTCACCGCCGGGTCGTCCGTCGCGAGCCCGAGCGCGGCCCGCTCGGTGGCGTCGAGCGCCCGGTAGTCCTTCCAGCCGGCGCGTTCCTCCGCGGCCGCCCCGGTGAGCACGGCGCCGGCGCCGGGATGCCACCGCGCGAGCTTGCCCGGGCTGAGCGCGTAGTAGGTGAAGAGAAAGTCCTCGACGGGGTGTTCGATCCCGGCCGATCGCCGCGCCCGGAACGGCTCGGTGAACCGAGCAGCGTGCGCGAGATGACGGCCGGCGCGGTCGCTCGCGTCGTCGGCGGGCACGACGACGAGCGGGACGCCGGCGAGGCCCGGTTCCTGGACCGGGCCGGTCACGCGCATGAGGGGGTCCGGTCGGCGCGGCGCCTCAGCGGCCGGTGCCACCGTAGACGGTCGCTTCCGTCTCGCTGTCGAGGCCGAAGGCCTGGTGTACGGCGCGGACGGCGTCGTCGAGCGAGTCGGCGCGGGTCGTGACGGAGATGCGGATCTCGGAGGTGGAGATCATCCCGATGTTCACGCCGGCCTTCGAGAGCGCCGAGAAGAACTGGCTGGAGACGCCCGGGTTCGAGCGCATCGCCGCGCCGATCAGCGAGAGCTTGCCGATCGAGTCGTCGTAGGAGAGCGACTCGAAACCGATCTCCTCCTGCGCCGCCTCCAGCGCCTCGACCGCCGTCGTGCCCTGACTCATGCCCAGGGTGAAGGAGATGTCGGTGCGGCCGCGGGTGGTGGAGACGTTCTGGACGATCATGTCGATGTTCACCGCGGCGACGGCGATCACCTCGAAGATGCGGGCGGCCTTGCCGGGGACGTCGGGGACGCCGACGACGGTCAGCTTGGCTTCGGACCGGTCGTGGGCGACGCCGGAAATGATTGGCTGTTCCAAGGTGATTCCTTCGCTGATGTCGTGCGCCGTGGAGGGGTCGGGGATGACCCAGGTGCCCTCGTGGTGGCTGAACGAGGAGCGGACGTGCAGCGGCAGGCCGAAGCGGCGGGCGTACTCGACGGAGCGCAGGTGCAGCACCTTGGCGCCGGACGCGGCCATCTCGAGCATCTCCTCGCTGCTGATCCGGGCGATCTTCTGGGCGTTGGGCACGATCCGCGGGTCCGCGGTGTAGATGCCGTCGACGTCGGTGTAGATCTCGCACACGTCGGCGTGCAGGGCGGCGGCGAGGGCCACGGCGGTGGTGTCCGACCCGCCGCGGCCGAGCGTCGTGATGTCGTTGGTGCTCCGGCTCATGCCCTGGAAGCCGGCGACGATGGCGATGTTCCCCTTGTCGACGGACGTGCGGATCCGGTGGGGGTCGACCTCGACGAGGCGGGCCCGGCCGTGCAGGCTGTCGGTGATCAGGCCGGCCTGGCTGCCGGTGAAGGACTGCGCCTTCGCCCCGAGATCGGAGACGGCCATGGCGAGCAGGGCCATCGAGATCCGTTCGCCCGCGGTGAGGAGCATGTCCATCTCGCGAGCCGGCGGCGCGGTGGTGATCTGGTCGGCCAGATCCAGCAGCTCGTCGGTGGTGTCACCCATCGCGGAGACGACCACGACGACGTCGTGCCCGGCGCGCTGCGTGTCCACGACGCGGCGGGCGACGCGCTTGACGCCCTCGGCGTCGGCGACGGACGAACCGCCGTACTTCTGGACGATCAGGCTCACGGGTGGTGCGCTCCTGCCGGGTTCACGGACACGGGACGGGTCACGCGCGGAGGCGCGCGGACGCCACGGAAAGTGTAGTCCGCGGCCCGGATCGGCCTTCAATTGCGTCCGCAGTGTGGCCGCCGGGGGTCGCCCGTCGTTCTCGGTGCGCGACGGCCGGGTCAGAGGGTGCGGCGGCCCTCGAAGGCGCGGCCGAGGGTGACCTCGTCGGCGTACTCGAGATCGCCGCCCACGGGCAGTCCCGAGGCGAGGCGGGTGACGCGGATGCCCAGGGTGGCGAGCATGCGCCCGAGGTACGTGGCGGTGGCCTCGCCCTCGAGATTGGGATCGGTGGCGATGATGACCTCGGTGATGGTGTCGTCGGAGAGCCGGTTGAGCAGTTCGCGGATGCGCAGCTGCTCGGGACCGACACCGCCGATCGGATTGATCGCGCCGCCGAGCACGTGGTATCGGCCGCGGAAGGCACGGGTGCGCTCGATGGCCATCACGTCCTTGGACTCCTCGACGACGCAGATGGCGCTCGGGTCGCGGCGGGAGTCGCGGCAGATCGAGCACGTGTCCGACTCGGAGACGTTGCCGCAGATCGAGCAGAACTTGACGCGATCCTTGACGTCGGTGATGGCGGTGGCGAGCCGGCGCATGTCCGCGGTGTCCGCCTCGAGGATGTGGAAGGCGATGCGCTGGGCCGACTTGGGGCCGATGCCGGGAAGGCGACCGAGCTCGTCGATCAGCTCCTGGACGGCTCCTTCGTACACGGGGTCACCTTATCCTTCGGGTCGGGTCGGGTCGGGTCGGGTCGGGTCGGGTCGGGCTGATGCGGCGCGCGTGAGCAGCAGTCGGGGGTACCAGGTGCGGCGAGTCAGTCCCGCAGCAATTCGCGTTCGTCGATGAGCTGGGCGCCGAGCACCCGCTCGGCGGCGGCACGACCGGCACGCCCGGAGTCCTCGAGCACCTGGTCGTCCTCGCTGGGGACGTCCTCCATCGGCGTGGGCACGGGCGCGGGCGCGGTACCGCTGGCCGCGACGCCGTCGGACGCAGTGCTGTGGGACGCAGCGCCACGGGACGGAGTGCCGTCCGGCGAGGCTGCACTCGGTTCGGCGCCGTTCGGGATGCCGACCGGCGCGCCGTGTCGCTGGCGGCCCGGCTCCGTGGATTCCGGTGCCGGGGTCCTGGACGGGCTCGGGGAGTCGGGCGTACTCGTGTCGGGACGGGCGCCGTCGCTGCGCGTGCCGGGCGCCGGGCGCGCCGACGTCTCGACCGAGGCGGCCGGTGCCGGGCGAGCCGCGGCCGACGACGAACCCGGTGCGGGGCGTGCGGGTGCCTCGGTCGAGCCGGTGGTGCCGGGTGCGGGGCGTGCGGGTGCGTCGGTCGAGCCGGGAGCGGGACGTGCGGGAGCGCCGGCGGGTGCGGGACGTGCGGGTGCGTCGGTCGAGCCGGGAGCGGGACGTGCGGGAGCGCCGGCGGGTGCGGGACGTGCGGGTGCGTCGGTCGAGCCGGGAGCGGGACGTGCGGGAGCGCCGGCGGATGTTCCCGGTGCCGGGCGCGCGGGGACGCCGGCGCTGCCGGACGTGTCGGCCGAGGCGGCGGCTGGAACCGGACGTCCCGGGGTGCCGGGCGGGGACGTGTCCGCAGCGGAGCGCGCCGGCCCCTCGCCGCGAGCCGGGGCGGTCTGCTGTCGGCCGCCCGCATCGCGACCCGACGGACCCGGACTCGAGAAGCGGGAACGCGAGGGCCCGCGTCCGCCCCCGGCGTACTCGTCGTCGGGGAACGGAGGCTCGTCCAGGTCGGGCTCGTCCGGTAGGGGCGGTTCGTCGTCCCACGGAGCCGTGGGGGTGACCGCATCCGCTCGGGCGCCCGGCCCCGGGATTGCCGCTGTAGACGGCCGGGTCGTGGCCCGATCGGTGCCCGCCGCAGGCGACGCCGGCGTCGAGGCAGCCGTGTCCGACCGATCTCGGTCCTGGGATCCATCTGTCGACCGATGCGGAGTCGATGGACCCGCGTCCGACCGCTCCCGGTCCGGCGATTCGCTGGTCGACTCATCCGCTCCCGACGGAGCGGTACTCTCCCGATCCGCGCCCGATGGCGCGGTGGTCGCCGGATCCGAGGTCACTCGTTCAGCGGCTGCTCGTTCCCGGGTCGCCGCCGGAGCCGGAGCGGCGGACGACGGCCGGTGGCTCGGCCGGTCGGCACTCGCCTGAATCTCGTTCGGCTGGTCGGAATCCGGCCGATCGGTGGCCGATCGACCGGCACGGGCCTGATCATCGCGCGATCGGCCGGTGCTCGAATCGCCGGTGGTCAATTCGTCGGTGTCGCGCGGGGGACGCGTCGGCGTGGGCCGCGCGGACGAGGGCGCCTCGCTGCGGGCGGACCCGGGTGCGGGCGCGGTGGTCGGCCCGGAGGGTGACCACACCCGCTCCCGCGGATTCGCCACCGGCTCGGCCGACGACGGCGCACTGGACGCGCCGGACGCACTCGGCCCGGAACCGGGCGATCGCATGCCTCCCGGGCCGGTGCCGCGAGTCCGGTCACCGCGGGGGTCGGCGTCGCGCGGTGAGGCAGGCTGTTCCGCGCGGCGTGCATCGCGGTCTGCGGTCGGGCGTCCCTGGCGGGGGGCGCCGTTCGTCACCGCGCCGTCCGTCACGGCGCCGTCCGTCACCGCGCCGTCCGTCACCGCGCCGTCGGCGGAGGCGGCACGCTCGCGATCGGCCGGACGCCCGGGGCGGCCGGCGGATTCAGAGGGTGCTTTTGGGCGGCCGCCACCGTTCGCGGGGTCACCGGTGGGCCGGGGTGCTTCCTGACCGCCGGCGGTGGGTGCCGACCCGGGGTGGACGGCGACGACGCGCACCTGCAGGCCGAGGACCGAGCCGAGCGCCTCGCGCAGGTGTTCCTCGTGCCGGCCGAACTGCTCGGCGATGCCCGGCGTCGGGAACTCGAGGTAGAGGGTGTTCTCCCGCAGGGCGCGCACGGTGCCGTTCTGGGAGACCAGGATCCACGCGACCTTCTTGCTGCGGCCGAGCGCCTCGAGCACCTCGGGCCACGCGCGGCGCACCATGTCGACGTCGGACGAGCCGCCGTCGGTGGCCGCGGGTGCAGGGGCGGGCGCAGGGGCCGGAGGCGCGTCGGCGCCGGCATCGCCGGGTTGGGCCGCTTCCACGAGCTCGTCGTCCTCGGCGGCGGCGTTGCCGCCGGGCTGCCGGGAGGGCGGGGGCTCGGGCAGGTCCGCCGGGTCGACCGGCGCCGCCGCGACCGGGGACTCGTCGTGGTCGGTGGGCACGTCCCGGTCATCGACCGGCGCGGTCAGCTCGACCGACTCGTCCTCGACGGCCGCGTTCTGCTCGGGAGCGGTGCGCTCCTCCGGCGCCGTCCGTTCCTCCGACGACGCGGGCGTCGCCAGCGAGTCCGGCGTCGTCTCCCTCGCACGAGCGGGTGCCGGCCGTGCGGGTGCCGACCCGGCGGGCGGTCCGTCGGTGGACCGGCCGCCCGGACCGGACGTGGAGGTCGACGAATCGGGTGTCGCCGGTGCGGGTCGGGCGGGTGCCGGTCGAGCGGCTCCTGACGTTGTGGGGGCGGGCCGTGCCGCCGTTGCACGGGTCTCCGCGTCGGCGCCGCCCGATCGGATGTCGCCTCGAGCACCGTCGCCCCGGGCACCGTCACCTCGAACACCGTCCTCGCGGGCAGCACCGACGCGCGCACCGTCCGTCGCGGCGGCCGGAGGAGCACCGGCGGCGGGAGTGAGGCCGACGTGTTCGGTGCCGTGCTCGACGCCGGCGATCGCGCTGGCCGGTCCGCGTCCGGCCTCGGGTGCGGCGTAGTTCAGCCGCCGTTCGATCCGGTCCACCCGGGCGGCGACGCCCCGCTCGCCGGCGTCCGCGCCGGGCAGCAGCAGGCGGGCGCACAGCAGCTCCAGGTGCAGGCGGGGCGAGGTGGCCCCGGTCATCTCGGTGAGGGCGGCGTTGGTGATGTCGGCGGCGCGGGAGAGCTCGCCGCGCCCGAGCTGTCGCGCCTGGTTCTGCATCCGGGCGATCGCGTCCTCGGGCACCGCGCGGAGCACGTGCCGGGCGGACTCCTCCATGGCGCCGACGATGATCAGGTCGCGGAACCGTTCGAGCAGGTCCTCGACGAAGCGGCGCGGGTCGTGCCCGGTCTGGATGACGCGGTCCACCGCCCCGAATACCGTGGACGCGTCCCCGGCGGAGAGGGAATCGACGACGTCGTCGAGCAGCGAGGCGTGGGTGTAGCCGAGCAGGTCGATCGCCATCTCGTAGCTCAGGCCCTCGTCGCCGGCGCCGGCCATCAGCTGGTCCAGGACGGAGAGGGTGTCGCGCACCGAGCCGCCGCCCGCGCGGATGACCAGGGAGAGGACGCCGGGCGCCACCGGGACGTTCTCCTCGGCGCACAGCCGCTCGAGGTAGGCCAGCAACGGCTCCGGGGGGACGAGGCGGAACGGATAGTGGTGCGTGCGCGACCGGATGGTGCCGATCACCTTGTCCGGCTCCGTGGTCGCGAAGATGAAGAGGATGTGCTCGGGCGGCTCCTCGACGATCTTCAGCAGGGCGTTGAAGCCCGCCGAGGTGACCATGTGGGCCTCGTCGATGATGAACACCTTGTAGCGGTCGCGCACGGGAGCGAAGGTCGCCCGCTCGCGCAGATCCCGTGCGTCGTCCACACCGCCGTGACTCGCCGCGTCGATCTCGATGACGTCGAGGCTGCCGGACCCGTCACGGGCCAGCTCGACGCAGCTGTCGCACACGCCGCACGGAACATCCGTGGGGCCCTGGGCACAGTTCAGGCAGCGGGCGAGGATCCGGGCCGACGTCGTCTTGCCGCAGCCGCGCGGGCCGGAGAAGAGATAGGCGTGGTTGACCCTGTTCTTGCGCAGCGCCGTCATCAGCGGTTCGGTGACGTGTTCCTGCCCGATGACGTCGGCGAACGTCTCGGGACGGTAGCGGCGGTACAGGGCGGTGCTCACGGATGAAACCCTATCGACTGGCACTGACGGAACTGGCCGGCCGGTGTGGACGCCCGCGAGGGGCCGGCACGGGCGGAGAACGTAGAGACCCCTCGTACACCCGCCAGAGCCCGTTTACCCTTGCTACCTTCCGGTCCTGGGGGAGTTCAACAGGATGACGCCGCACGAGGGGCTGCAGACGAGTCTAGCGGATCCGGCGCCCCCTCCCTGCCGGCCTCACCCTCGTCCTCACCGTCGCCAGGACGCTGCCCCGGCCGGTGGCCGGCGGCGATCGCGCGTCGATTGGTCCGGCGGCGTGGCCATCGGGTAGCCTGAGGCGTGCTCGTTCGCGAGTGCCACCAGGAGGATTCGCCTAGCGGCCTATGGCGCACGCCTGGAACGCGTGTTGGGTTAACGCCCTCGGGGGTTCAAATCCCCCATCCTCCGCGGCCGGTGTCGATACCGACACCCGAAGAGCCCCTTCCTCGCCAGGAAGGGGCTCTTCGCGTCGGTGGACAGCATCGCGCCGTGTCGGTGCGCGGGCCTAGGGTTGGATCACCTCGACCCCGCGTCCCGAAGGACTTCCATGCATCTGTTACCCCGCGAGCAGGAGAAGCTGCAGATCGTCGTCGCCGCGGACCTGGCACGCCGCCGGCAGGGCCGTGGCCTGAAGCTGAACTTCCCCGAGGCGGTGGCCATCATCAGCTACGAACTGATGGAGGGGGCCCGGGACGGCCGCACGGTGGCCGACCTGATGAGCTGGGGCACGACGATCCTCACCCGGGACGACGTGATGGAGGGCGTGCCCGAGATGGTCGCCGACGTGCAGATCGAGGCGACCTTCCCCGACGGCACCAAGCTCGTCACCGTCCACCACCCCATCCGCTGACGGAGGACGCGATGATCCCCGGCGAGTACGTGCTGCGCGACGAACCGATCGTCGGCAACGAGGGCCGCGAGACCCTCGAGACCGAGGTGACCAACACGGGGGACCGTCCCGTCCAGGTCGGCTCCCACTTCCACTTCTTCGAGGTCAACCCGGCGCTGGCGTTCGACCGGGCACCCACCCGCGGGTTCCACCTCGACATCCCCGCCGGTACCGCCGTGCGGTTCGAGCCCGGCGACCGGAAGTCCGTCCGCCTCGTGGCGATGGCGGGGGCGCGCTCCGTCCACGGCTTCACCGGTGCCGTCGACGGCCCCCTCGACTGATCCGTCACCGCGGAAGGACACCATGAGCTTCTCGATGAGCCGGCGCCAGTACGCCGACCTGTACGGCCCGACGACCGGCGACGCCGTGCGCCTGGCGGACACCGACCTGTTCCTCGAGGTCGAGCGGGACCTGACCACCCACGGCGACGAGGTGGTCTTCGGCGGCGGCAAGGTGATCCGTGACGGGATGGGCCAGGACGGTACCGCGGTGCGCGACGGCGGCCCGGGCGAGGCGCCCGTGGCGGACACCGTGATCACCAACGTCATCGTGCTGGACCACTCGGGCATCTACCGGGCGGACGTCGGGCTGCGCGACGGCCGCATCCTCGGCATCGGCAAGGCCGGCAACCCGAACATCATGGACGGCGTCGACATCGTCATCGGTCCGGCCACGGAGGCCGTGGCGGGGGAGGGGCGGATCCTCACCGCCGGCGGCATCGACTCCCACATCCACTTCATCAGCCCGGACCAGTTCGCCACCGCCCTGAACTCCGGCATCACCACGATGATCGGCGGCGGCACCGGGCCCGCGGAGGGGACGAAGGCGACCACCGTCACCCCCGGGCGCTGGAACCTCGCGAACATGCTCCGCGCCGTCGAGAACGTGCCCATGAACGTCGGGTTCCTCGGCAAGGGTCACGCGGCGACGACCGCACCGCTCGCCGAGCAGGTCGAGGCCGGGGCGATCGGCCTGAAGATCCACGAGGACTGGGGCTCGACGGCGTCGTCGATCGACAACGCCCTGCGGGTGGCCGACGAGTACGACGTGCAGGTCGCCATCCACACGGACACCCTGAACGAGGGCGGCTTCGTCGAGGACACGATCCGGGCCATCGACGGCCGCGTGATCCACACGTACCACACGGAGGGCGCCGGGGGCGGGCATGCGCCGGACATCATCCGAATCGCCGGCCTGCCCAACGTGCTGCCCGCGTCGACCAACCCCACGCTGCCCTACACGCGCAACACCGAGGAAGAGCATCTGGACATGCTCATGGTGTGCCACCACCTCAACCCGGACATCCCCGAGGACGTCGCGTTCGCCGATTCGCGGATCCGGCCGGAGACCATCGCGGCCGAGGACGTGCTGCAGGACCTGGGCGTCTTCTCCATCACGTCGTCCGACTCGCAGGCCATGGGCCGGGTCGGCGAGGTGGTGCTGCGCACCTGGCAGGTCGCGGACAAGATGAAGCAGCAGCGCGGCAAGCTCGGCGGCGACACGGAGCGGGGCGACAACATGCGGCTGAAGCGCTACATCGCCAAGTACACGATCAACCCCGCCCTCGCTCACGGCATCGCCGACGAGGTGGGCAGCGTCGAGGTCGGCAAGTTCGCCGACCTGGTGCTGTGGGAGCCGGCGTTCTTCGGCGTCAAGCCGTACCTCGTGTTCAAGGGTGGTCAGGCGGTCTCATCCCTGATGGGCGATCCCAACGCGTCGATCCCCACGCCCCAGCCGCAGCTGATGCGCGAGTCCTTCGGCGCGATGGGCACGGCCGTGCACGCCTCGTCCATCACGTTCCTCTCGCAGGCCGCGGTCGACGCCGGGGTGCCCGAGCAGCTCGGTCTGCGCAAGCAGATCCGCGCCGTGCACGGCATCCGGACGCTGCGCAAGTCCGATCTGGTGCACAACGGCGCCACCCCCGACATCGAGGTCGATCCGGAGACGTACGAGGTGCGGGTGGACGGGGAGCGGGTCACCTGCGACCCCGTCGACGTCCTGCCGATGGCCCAGCGGTACTTCCTGTTCTGAGCCGGCCGGTCCCGAGCGGGTCGGATGACAGCAGCACGACGACGACGGAGGAGAACACCGCATGATCGTGGAGGAGATCGCCGGCAACCTGGCCGAGCTGACGGACGAGGAGCGCGCCCGCGTGCACGTCGAGCGGGTAATGCTGCCCAGCGCCGACCTCGTCAAGCGGATCCAGCGGGTGACCACCGACCACGGCCGCGAACTCGGGCTGCGGCTGAAGGCGGCGCCGGGCCGGGACGGCGACCTGAAGGACGGCGACATCCTGCTGCGCGAGGACGCCGGACTGGTCGCGGTCGCGGTGCTTCCCACCGACGTGCTCGTCATCGCCCCGACCTCCGTCCTGCAGATGGGTGTGACGGCGCACTCCCTGGGCAACCGGCACCTGCAGTCCCAGTTCTTCGACGCCGACTCCGCGTACGGCGCCGACGTGATGGTCGTCCAGTACGACCACACCGTGCAGGACTGGCTCGAGCACCACGGGGTGCCGTTCGAGCGGCAGCAGCGGGTGATGCCGGTGCCGTTCCGGCACGCGGAGCACACGCACTAGTGCCCATGAACGACCCGATGACCCTGAACGACCCGGTGACTCAGCGCGACCCGGTGCTCCCGCGCGACGACGAGGGGGAGCTCCTGCCCGTCGGCGCCCTGCTGGCTCTGCAGCAGCTGAGCGACTCCGCGCTGCCCACCGGCGCCTTCGCCCACACCTTCGGCCTCGAGACGTATCTGCACCGGGGCACCGTCACGGACGAGGCGTCGTTCGCGCGCTGGCTCGAGCGGTTCCTCGACCTCCAGCTCGTGCCCGCGGACGGGCTCGCCGTGCGCCTGACGGTCGAGGCGTGCCGGGCGTCCGCGCCGGATCCGACGGCCGAACCGACGGCCGAGCGGACGGCCGAACCGGCGGATGCGCCGCCGACCGCGGTGGCCGACGACCTGCCGGACGGGTTCGTCGACCGGATCGTGGAGCTGGACGCCCTCATGCACGCTCAGGCGCTGCCGGCCCAGGTCCGCCAGGCCGGCGTGACCATGGGACGGCGGCTCGTCGAGATCGGACGCGAGGCGCTGCGCGGTCCGCGGCTCGCGGCCTACGCGGCACTCGTGGAATCCGGCCGGTGCCACGCCCACCCGTCGATCGCCTTCGCCCTGATCGGCGTCGACCAGGGGGCGTCGGCGTCGGTCCTCGTCCCCGCCTACCTCTTCTCGACCGTGGGCACGCTGACGCAGAACGCGGTGCGCGGCATCCCGCTCGGGCAGAACGCCGGCCAGCGGGTACTGGCCCGGATGCGTCCCGCCGTCCTGGCCGCGACGCGGCGGGTCGCGGAGCTGACGGTCGAGGACCTCGGGGCGGTGCCGCCGGGCCTGGAGATCGCCCAGATGCAACACGAGACGCAGCGGGCGCGCATGTTCATGAGCTGAGTTGCTTCATTCCGAGCGGGCTGCCCTGCCCAGGACACGACGACCACGACGGAGAGGACACACCATGACACCGGTGAAGATCGGCATCGGCGGGCCGGTCGGCGCGGGCAAGACCGCGCTGATCGAACGGCTCAGCCGGGCGTTGAGCGAGGACATCTCGATGGCCGCGATCACGAACGACATCTACACGATCGAGGACGCGAGGATCCTGGCCCGCACCAGTGTGCTGCCGCTGGACCGGATCGTCGGCATCGAGACCGGCGGCTGCCCGCACACCGCGATCCGCGAGGACACGTCGATGAATCAGGCGGCGATCGACGAGCTGATCGCCACTCACCCCGACCTGCAGGTGATCTTCGTGGAGTCCGGTGGCGACAACCTCTCCGCGACGTTCAGCCCCGAGCTGGTGGACTTCTCGATCTACATCATCGACGTGGCCCAGGGGGAGAAGATCCCGCGCAAGGCCGGGCAGGGCATGATCAAGTCCGACCTGTTCATCATCAACAAGACCGACCTCGCACCCCACGTGGGTGCCGACCTGGCGGTGATGGAGGCCGACTCGAAGGACTTCCGCGGCGAGAAGGCGTTCTGCTTCACCAATCTGAAGACCGACGACGGGCTGGACCGGGTCATCCACTGGCTGCGGCACGACGTCCTGATGCTCGACCTGGCGTGAGCGTCCCGGCGATCCCCGCCGCCCCTCGCACGGCCGCCGGCGTCGCCCGCGAGCCCGAGCGCTTCCGCGGCGAGCTGGACCTGACGGTCGAGCCGCGGCACGGCCGGTCGGTGGCGGTCCACCAGTACCACCGGGGCGCGCTGCGTGTGCTGCGCCCCCTGTACCTGGACGCCTCGGGGCAGGTGACCTACGTGGTCGTCAACCCGGGCGGGGCCTACCTGGACGGGGACCGGTACCGGCTCGGGCTCACGCTGGCGCCGGGGGCGGAGCTGCTGCTCACCACCCAGTCCGCCACGAAGGTGTACCGGACGCCGCACACGGGCGCGACGCAGACGTTCACCGCCCGGCTCGCTGCGGGCAGCCGGCTGGAGTACCTGCCCGACCAGCTGATCGCCTACCGCGGTGCCCGGTACCGGCAGGACACCCGCATCGCGATGGACCCGCAGGCCTCCCTCGTCCTGGCGGACGTCATCACCCCGGGCTGGTCCCCGAACGGCATCCCCTTCCGGTACGACGCGCTGCGGCTGCGCACGGCCGTGACGATGGGCGGCAGGCCCGTCGTCGTGGACAACCTGCAGCTGGGCAGCGGCGACGGGGACGGGGACGCCGGCACGGCCGGACCCGGGCTGCTCGAGGGGCGCACCCACGTCGGCACCCTGCTCGTCGTCGACCCCCGGGTGGGCGCCGAGCAGGTCGACGCCGCCCGCGCCCAGCTGGCCGCGCGCCTCGGGCTCATCGGCGGCGCGACGGCGCTGGCCGTGCCCGGGATGGTCCTGCGCGTGCTCGGGGACTCCACCGAGACGGTGAGCGCGGCACTCCTCGCCGTCGTCGACGACCTGCGCGCCGCCTGGACCGGTCAGGCCGGCGTCGACCTGCGCAAGTACTGAGGGCCGGCCCTCAGCGCGTGGCGCCCACCTCGGCCACGCGGGCGGCCAGGAACCGCGCGGTGGCGAGGTCCGGCTCGACGTCGTCCACCAGGTCCACCGCGTAGGGCGGGTCCTCCCGGCGGGGCACCGGCCGCACGTCCACGTGCACGACGTCGTGCCCGTGCTCGTGCAGCCAGTCGGCCATCGCGTAGTCCGACGGGGTGTCGCCGACGGTGTACCACCGCCGCGGCATCGCCCCGTCCGCGCCGAGCAGCGTCAGCGCGCGCTCGGCCCCGAGCGCCTTGCCGGACCGCTCGTGCTGGATGTCGGTGGAGATGATGGTCGGCTCGACGCGGACCGGGGTCGCACCGTGTTCGTCCGGGTGGAAGCGCCGGTCGTACACCTCGTGGATCCAGCCGAGACCCTCACGGGTCAGCGCCGCCAGCAGCTCGGCCTCGAAGTCCGGCTGCACCCGCAGGTAGGCGTCGTTGGACACCGCGGTGGACTGCTCGAGGGAGACCATCGCCAGTTTCGTCTCGTCGAGGAACATGTGCGCGCCGTACCGGCCCGCCAGCAGCGGCCGGACCAGCTCGGCCACCACGGCCGGCAGCTGCACGGAGGGGTCCACGTGCACCGCACCGGCGGGCTCGGTGAAGCTGAACCAGGTGCCGCCCTTCTCGCCGACGGCGTGCACGCGTGCCCGCGGGTCCAGGCCCGCGTCCCGCAGCGGGGGCAGGACCTCCCGCCACAGGAAGTCGGCCGAGCGGCCGGTGTTGAACACCACGGGCACGCCCGCCCCGCCGAGGGCGACGAGGTCGGTCACGATGCTCGGGACCGCGATGGTGCGGGTGACGGTGTTCGCGATCGGCCCGTCGACGTCGAGGAGCAGGCCGAACGGGGGAGGTGAGGACGCGAACGGCAGGGGAGTGCTCGGGACGGGGCTCATGGCCCCCAGTCTGGCAGCCGCCTGTCCGTCCCGCCTGTCCGTCCCGCCTGTCCGTCCCGCCTGCGGCATTGCCTAGCATGGTCCCCATGATCTTCGCGGCGGTCGGTGAGGGCCGGCCCTATCCTGACCACGGCCTGGCCACACCGAAGGACTGGGCCGCGGTCCCGCCGCGGCAGGTGCGCCTCGACCAGCTGGTCACCACCCGGCGGACGCTGGACCTGGAGGCGCTGCTCGCCGAGGACAGCACCTTCTACGGCGACCTGTTCCCGCACGTGGTGAAGTGGCAGGGTCGGCTGTACCTCGAGGACGGGCTGCACCGGGCGGTCCGTTCCGCGCTGCACCGGCGTGCGGTGATGCACGCCCGGGTGCTCGAGATCGACGACTGAGCCGGACCGACAGCTGAAAGGCGGATCCTGTGGCACGACGCCCGATCGACCCCCTCGACCTGCACGGCCTCCACATCGTCACCAACGAGGAGCTGGCCAGGACCCTGGACGCCGACGAGGCCGACCGTGAGCGGGCCCGGCACCGCCGCCGCCTGCTGCACGGGCTGGTGCTGATCCTCGCGCTCGTGGTCCTCGCCTCGGCGCTCGTCCTCGTGCTCGCGATGCTGCAGGGCTACCGGCCCTTCCCCGAGCCCGTCCGCACCGCGGCCGCGACGGCGAAGCCGACGCCGACGGTCAACGCGGCGGGGTGCCCCACCGTGCCGGTCGTCCCCGCGGCCGCGAACCGGGTCCAGGTGGGCGTGTTCAACGCGACGTCGACGCCGGGGCTCGCCGGCACCGTCGCCGCCCGGCTGCGCGAACGCGGCATGGTCGTGACGGGCATCGGCAACCGCACCGTCGCGGAGCCGGCGACCACCACGGTCGTCGCGGGCCGGGCCGGGCGGTCCGCGGCGCTCGCCGTGCAGCGCCAGCTCCCCGGTTCCCTCTACCGGGAGGATCCGCGCGCCGGCAGCGCCGTCGACCTGGTGATCGGCACCGGCTTCCGGCACATGGCCGACGCCCGTGCCGTCGACACGACGCACGCCGGCCGGTTGCGCTGCGGGAGCTGACCGCCGCAGTCCCCGGACGCACCGAGGGCCGGTGGCGTGATGCCACCGGCCCTCGGGTCGTTCGATCATCCGGTTCGGCGGCCCCTCCGGGGAGGGGCCGCCGGCCGACTCACTCGCTCAGGCGGTACCCGGCCCAGCCGCCGCCCACGATGATCGCGGGGCGGATCGACTTGCTGACCACCGGGTAGTTGCGCAGCTGACCGTTCGCGTCGATCGCGAGCACGCTGAGCGACCCGGCGCCGGAGAAGTCGGCGCGCGCCACGATCGAGGACAGACCGTTCCAGCCCCGCCCGATCACCGGACGGGTCTCGGAGACGAAGCTGCCGGCACCGTTGCCCCGGTAGAGGATCAGGTCACCGGCGCGGTTGCGGGCCACCAGGTCGGTCGAGCCGTCCTTGTCCCAGTCCGCGTCGCTGAGCTCGTACCCGGTCCAGCCGCTGCGTCCGATCACCGCGCTCGTGCCGAGCCGACCACTGGTGTTCGGGTAGTAGCGGAGTTCGCCGTTGCTCTCGATGGCGAGGATGCCCGGCGTGCCGGTGCGGGTCCACTGGGTGGCGAGCACCGTCTTGCCGGCCCAGCCCGAGGAGGCCAGGGTCACGGCGGGAGCGAACCCACCGCTGCTGCGGCCCGGGTAGACCGACACGTGGCCGTCCTTCCACTGGGCGACGACGTCGAGCACCTTGTCGCCGTTCCAGTCGACGACGGAGGTCGACTTCGTGTTCTGCCAACCGGAGCCGATCTTCGTGCGGGCGCCGAGCTTGCCGTTCCCGTCGGCCGGGTAGGCCCACAGGTTGCCGGCCGGGTCGACGGTGGTGACCGTCGAGACGGACGGGATGGACGGCTTCGCCGCCGGAGCGGTGGCCACCGTCACCGGCACCACCTGCGCCCGGCCGCCGTCCGCGTCACCCGTGGTCGCCTTGCCCGACAGGTCGCCGGTCGCGTTGTGCAGGTGCAGGAACAGCGCCTGCGCCGCACCACCGGAGGCCGCGCGCTGGGCCGGCAGACCGGTTCCCGGCACGTCGTTGAACAGGACGTTGCCGTCCGAGTTGCCGAAGGCGACGTTCGGCTGGCTCACGTTGTACGCGATCCAGCTGGTCGAGTCGACCGCGGCGCTGCTGTAGCTGTTGTAGCTGGACACCCGGTACTGGATCGGGGCGGACTTCGTCAGATCCAGGCCGTACGCCTTCGCCTGCACCGGGATGGTGAAGGCGTTGGTGTCGAAGGTGTTGGTGTCCACGGCGCCGGTCTGGCCGTTGACGGCCTGCAGGTCGACCTGGTCGCCCAGGGCGCCGTTGACGATCGGGTAGGTGGCCGCCACGGGCAGGTCGACGTCGGGGATGCGGGTCGTGAAGGTGACGAAGTCGGCCTTGCCGTCCCCGTTGGTGTCCACCTCGACGTCGTACTCGGTGCCTCCGGAGATCACCGGGGTGTTGGCCCAGGTGGAGATGCCGAAGTTCACCAGCGCGTTGTCGCTGTTCCCGCCCGCGGCGGAGACCGCCGGGACGGAGCTGTTCGCCCCGACGTACTGCAGGTCGAGGACGTCACGCTGCGGCTGGGCCGACGCCGGCAGCTTGGTGCTCGAGGCACCGAGCTGGAAACCACCGACGATCGCGCCGAAGCCGGTCTGCGAGTTGCCCCGGCCCGACAGCGGCACCAGGGTGCTGGTCGGGTTGGCGCCGAACGCGACCGTACCGGCCGACATCGCCGACACCGGCTTGACCGACGCGTACACCGGAACCCGCAGGTTCGGCTTGCCGGCGGCGGTCAGGGTGAGCCGGCCGGCGGCCTCGGCCATGAACTGCCGCGCGATGTCGCTCTGCGTGGCCTCCAGGGACGGGTCCTCCGACTTGGCCAGGGCGGCCGGGTTCGCGATCGTCAGGGTGACCGGAACGGTCGCCGAACCGGCGGCCGGGACGGCCACGGTGGCCGGCACCGAGTACGCGACGCCCGGGACCTCGCTGGACGCCTTGTAGGCGGCGGCGTAGGTGATCGGGGACGTCGTGTTGTTCCGGACGGTGACGTTCTTGGTCACGGTCACCGGCTGGGTGCCCACCTCGAGAACGCCGAAGCTGACGCTGGTCAGCGTCGGGTCCTGCGCGGCGAACGCGTAGGTCGGCGTGTTCAGCGCGTCGAGGGCGTCGACCCGGCCGGAGCCGACCCGGTTCGGGCCGTACACGGCACCGTTCGCGGTCACCACGTCGTGGTTGGCCGTGTTCATCACGAGCGCCTTGGTCTGCGTCGCGGTGAGGAACGGGTACTTGCCGCGTACCAGCGCCGCGATGCCGGCCACGTGCGGGGTCGCCATCGAGGTGCCGGTCTTGACGTTCGGCTTGTTGCCACTGCCGACCGCGGCGGATCCGATCAGGGTGCCGGGGGCGGCGATGTCGGGCTTGATGATGCCGTTGGAGCCGTGCACACCCCGCGAGGAGCTGGAGTTGAGCTGGTCCTTCTGACCCGACGGACCGTCCGCGGTGCCGATGTAGTCCGGGCTCAGCCGCACCTGCAGCGTGCCGGCGGTGGCCGCCGCCCGCAGCTTGTCCGAGGAGGTCCGGTTCAGCTGGACACCGGGGATCGTGGTGTTGCCCGCGATGCCGGCGTCGAACACGTCACGAGGCGAGTCGAGCACGACGCCCGTGGCGCCGGCCGCCTTCGCGTTGTTGAACCGCACGCCCGAGCCGCACGGGAAGGCACCGTTCTCCTCCCACTGCAGCCACACCCACTTGCCGGTCAGCGAACCGGCGGGGAACGGCTGGCAGCCGAACTTGTTGGTCGCCACGTTGGCCGGCAGCACCACGGTGCCGGTCAGCTGCTCCGGGGTGACGGTCGAGGCGTTGTAGTCGAAGTTCGCCGAGTACTGGCCCTGCGCCTGGCCGGCCACGTCGGACGGGGCGAGCACGTCGACCCGGTCGAGCGTGACCTGGGAGCCGACGCTGTTCGCGACGGTCAGCGAGGACTTCGCGTTGCCCGGGGAACCGCCGATGTCGTAGCTGTCGCCGGCGTTGCCGGAGGCGACCACCGAGAGGATGTTCTGGTCCGTCAGGTTGTCGACGATGGCGTTCTCGGGATCATCGGTCGGGGACCAGTCGCTGCCGAGGGACATGTTGACGATCTGGGCGCGGTCGCTGAAGTCGCCGTCGCCGTTGGGGTCCAGGACGCGGTCGAGGGCCTCGCCCACGACGTCGGAGGAACCGTTGCAGCCGAACACGCGCAGCGAGACCAGCTTGGCCTTCGGGGCCGAGCCGGGGCCGATCCGCATGCCGTTGACCGTGGCGGCGTTCAGCGCGCTGTAGTCGCCGGTGAAGGTCGACCCGTCGCTGTTGACGCCGTAGCCGGCCGCGGTGCCGGCCACGTGGGAGCCGTGCCCGTTGCAGTCGAGCGGGTTAGCATCCGGCTTCGGGACCGGCTGGTAGGTCGACGAGCTCGGGTCGGCGTCGTAGTCGTCGCCTACCAGGTCGTAGCCCCCGGCGAACTTGGCGGCGTCGAAGGAACCGGCCGGGATGGTCGGGGACGCCTTGGCCGCCGCGAACGCCGCCGCGGTGCCCTGGCCACCGAAGTCGGTGTGGGTGTAGTCAAGACCGGTGTCGATCACCGCGATCGTCGTGCCCTCACCGGTGGCCTTGGTCTGCACCCACGAGTCGAGGGCGCGGGTGTCGATGTCCGTTCCCTTGTTGTCGATCCGCTTGGTGACCAGCGGGGTGATCTTGACGACGTTGGCCTGCTGGGCGAGCGCTCGCAGGGCCGCGGCGTCACCGCGCAGGGCGACACCGGGGATGGTGTTCGTCGTGGTGTAGAGCGTGGTCGCCCGGGCCGCACCGGCCGCGGCCTGCGCCGCTGCCGTGATGGACGCGCGGATGGCCCGCACCTCGGCCGCCTTCGCGAGGGGCTTCTGGGTGCCCTGTTTGACGGCGGCGGGCTGGGTGCGGTCGAACGCGCCCTGCCCGGTGAACTGGACGAAGACAGAAATCTGCCCCGACGCGCTGGCGAGCCGGGGCGAGATCTTGGAGGCTTTGACGGGCTGGGACTTCAGCCCCTGCGCCGGGTTGGTCGGGTCGGGCTTCTGGTCGGCCATGGCGGGTGTCGCGAAACTCGTGACGAGTGCGGCACCGGTCAAGCCTGCCAGCAGGGCCCGTCCCAGGGCCCGATTGCGCGCTCTTTTCATGGTTCTCCTCGAAGAGGGCGGGCAGAACATCGCGCCGTTCGTCCGATCGGGACGCAGCGGCGCGACGGGGAAGTTCTGCTCGCATGCGGTGATGACCCGGAAGAAGATCCGGTGGCCACCGCCGAGGGAACGACAGTGGTTGAGACCACCCTCGTGTCGAATCGGTCACATGTCAACGAGGCGTGACCAGATCTTGACCATGCCGTGACCTGCCGTGATGCTGAAAACAAGCCTGCTGTCGAATTCTCCCATCCGTCGGCGGGGCCGGTTCCGAATCATTCACACGTGCGCCGGCAAGTGCCGGGACGCCCACGCGGGCCCGACCGGGCCGGCGACGACGGAAGGAGCACCATTGGCCGAGATCACTGCTCACCACGGTCTGTTCAAGGACACGAACCTGCACGTCGACGACACTGGGGGCTCCGGCCGCCCGGTCGTGCTCATCCACGGCTGGCCGCTCTCCGGCGAGTCCTGGGAGCACCAGGTCGGCGCCTTCGCCGACGCCGGCTACCGCGTCATCACCTACGACCGGCGTGGCTTCGGCCGCAGCGACAAGCCGCTGACGGGATACACCTACGACACCCTCGCCGAGGACCTGAACACTCTGCTCGAGGCGCTCGACGTCCGCGACGCCACGATCGTCGGCTTCTCGATGGGTGGCGGCGAGGTCGTCCGTCATCTCGCGCGCCATGGTGCGGAGCGGGTGCGCAGCGTCGTCCTCGCCTCCGCCGTCACGCCGTACATGATGCAGGGCTCCGACAACCCGGACGGTCCGCTGACCAAGAAGCAGGCGGCCGAGATGACGGCCTCGCTGACGGCGGACCAGGAGAAGTTCTACGATCAGTTCACCACCGAGTTCTTCTCCGTGGACGGTCAGTTGAAGGTCTCGGAGGAGGAGCGTCAGAAGGCGCTGGCGCTGGCGCTGCAGTCGGACAAGAAGGCCGCTCTGGCCTGCATGACGGCGTTCGGCACCACCGACTTCCGCGACGACCTCACCGCCGTGACCGTACCGACGCTCGTCATCCACGGCGACGGTGACGCCACCGTCCCCTTCGAGGGCTCCGGCGCTCGCACGCACGCCGCCATCACCGGCAGCGAGCTGTACGTCGTCGCCGGCGCCCCGCACGGCGTCAACGTCAGCCATGCCGACGAGTGGAACCGCGTCGTGCTGGACTTCCTCGGTCGCTGACACCGGGGGGCGCCCCCATGCAGGCGCGACATCGGCGCGGGAACCGTCACGGTTCCCGCGCCGATGTGCGTCACGGGGCTTCCAGCGGCGCTGCTTTCCAGCCTGCGGCGCTGCCTTCAGCCTGCGGCGCCCTGCCACACGGCGTCGAACGGCGCGTTCGACGTGATCCTGCCCTGGATCGACGCCGTCACCAGCGACTTGGCCGAGCGGGCCGCCGTCAGCGGATCGGCGCCCTTGGCCAGTTCGGCCGCGACGGCCGCGGCGAGCGTGCATCCCGCGCCGCTGACGGCCACCTCGCCGATCTTCGGGGCGGTCAGCACGTCCACCCGGCTGCCGTCGTAGAACACGTCCTGGGCCTGCGAGCCGGCCAGGCGCACGCCGCCCTTGGCCAGGACCACCGCCCCGCTCGCCTCGTGGATCCGGCGGGCGGCCTCGGTCAGGTCCTCGACCGAGCCGATGTCGTCCACGCCGGAGAGCTGCTCGGACTCGAAGTGGTTGGGCGTCACGAACGTCGCGTGGGGGAGGATCTGCCGCCGGAGCGCCTGGTCGGTGTCCAGGGCGGCGCCGGGCTCCTGGCCCTTGCAGATCAGCACCGGATCCAGCACCACGGTCCTCGGCTTCCGGTCCGCCAGCCAGCCGGCGACGACCTCGATGGTCGCGGGCGTGCCCAGCATGCCGATCTTGACCGTGTCGATCGTGTAGGCCGCCGCGATGGCCTCCAGCTGGTCGGCGATCACCTGCGGGTCCACCGGCACGAACCGGTGGTTCCAGTTGTCCTTCGGATCGAACGAGACGATGCAGGTCAGGGCCGCGATGCCGAACACGCGTGACTGCTGGAAGGTCTTCAGGTCGGTCTGGGCGCCGGCGCCACCGGTGGCCTCCGATCCGGCGATGGTCAGGACGACGGGCGGCCGCCCGGGTTCGGAGGAATCGGGGGTGGACGCGTCGGGTGCGGTGGTGAGCTGAGCCATGCGTCCATTCTTCACCCCGGGGCAGCCACCCGGGAAAGGAGCGGCAGCAGCCGTCGCGTGACAGAATGACTCTGCCCGTTCCACGGGCGCGCACCGGCCGGGTGGCAGGCGGTCCGGCGCACCCTCGCACCCGGTCGGCGGTCCCCCGCGGCCGGCCCTCACCGCACCCCGCGGCGTCCGCACCGCAGCGGCGCCGTCGCACGGGTGCCGTCACCGAACCCGAGAGGTCACCCTGCCATGAGCGTCGCCGTCACGCCCCACCGCGCCGCGTTCGCCACCCGCAACCGCCGGTTCTTCGACATCATCGTGGCGCTGTTCTGCGTCATCCTGATCCTCTCGAACATCGGGGCGTCCAAGGGCGTGCTGATCGGGCCGGTGTTCGGCGACTTCACCATCGTCACCGACGGCGGCTTCTTCCTGTTCCCGCTCGCCTACATCCTCGGCGACGTGCTCAGCGAGGTCTACGGCTTTGCGGCCGCCCGGCGGACCGTCATCACGGGCTTCGCCCTCTCGCTGCTCGCCTCCCTCGCCTTCGTCATCATCATCGCCCTGCCCGGGTTCACCGACGACTACGGCGTTGCCAAGCAGAGTGCGCTCGAAGGCGCCCTGGGCCAGGTGCCGCAGATCGTGCTCGCCAGCATGGCCGGCTACGTCGTCGGGCAGCTGCTCAACTCGTGGGTGCTGGTGCGGCTGAAGGAGCGCACCGGGGAGTCGGCGCTGTGGGGCCGGCTGATCGGCTCCACCGGGGTCGGCGAGTTCGCGGACACCCTCATCTTCTGCTCGATCGCCGCCCCCGTCATCGGCATCGCCGACACCGGCCAGTTCATCAACTACGTGATCGCCGGCTACCTGTACAAGTGCCTCGTGGAGATCGTCGTCAGCCCGCTGACCATGGTCGTCATCCGGGCGATCAAGCGCCGCGAGCCCGACTACGCCACGCCGCCGGCCGCCTGAGGTTACCCTGAGCCCAGACGGCACGCCCCGACGGGGCCGGACGAGTCCGCCGGGGCCGGCGAGGGGAGCGCGGCATGGAGATCCTGACCGGGGCCGGGCTGGCCGCGTCCTCCGGCCTCAACGCCTACATCCCGCTGCTCGTGCTCGGGCTGCTCGACCGGTTCACCGGCCTGGTCACGCTGCCGTCCGGGTTCGGCTGGCTCTCCAACGGCTGGGTGCTCGGGATCCTCGGGGTGCTGCTGGTGCTCGAGGTGGTCGCGGACAAGATCCCCGCGGTGGACTCGGTGAACGACTGGATCCAGACCGTCGTGCGGCCGACGTCCGGTGGCATCGTCTTCGGCGCCGGTTCGGCCTCCCAGACCGCGACGGTCACGGACCCGGCGTCGTTCTTCACGTCCCAGCAGTGGGTGCCGATCGTCGTGGGGGTGGTGACCGCGCTCGCGGTCCACGTCGTCAAGGCGACCGCCCGGCCCGTCGCGAACGCCGCATCCGTCGGCACCGCTGCCCCCGTCCTCAGCACCGCCGAGGACGCCTCCGCCCTGGCCCTCTCGATCGCCGCGGTCCTGCTGCCGGTGCTCGTCGTGGTGATCCTGATCGTCGCCGCGGTCGGGCTCGCCCTGCTGTACCGGGACTTCCGTCGGCGGCGACGGGCGCGGTCGGCGGCCTGAGCGGTCGCGCGCCTGCCGGGGATCGTCTCGCCCCCGTCCGGACCTCCCGGGTTGATAGCGTGCCGCTCATGAGCGGAACCGCGATCCTGAGCGTCCGTGACCTGAGCTGCGGGTACGGGACGACGCCGGTGTGCGGGCCGGTGACGGCCTCGGTGTCACCCGGCGAGGTCCTCGGCATCGTCGGCTTCAACGGAGCGGGCAAGTCGACCGTGGTGCGCACCATGATCGGCCGCCAGCCTCCCCTCGACGGCGAGTGCCGGTTCCGCGGACTCCTCGTCGACGACCGTGCCGCCGCGTTCCGGGCGGCCGTCTCCTGCGTGTTCGACGAGGACGCGTTCTTCCCCTCCCTGACCGCCGCGGAGCACCTCGAACTGGTGGCCCGCGGCCACGGGATGCGCGAGCCCGTCGAGGCGGTCGCCCGCGAACTCGACGCCTTCGGCATCACCGCCGTCGCCGACGCCCTGCCCACGGAATTGTCCTCCGGCCAGCGGCGGCGCCTGCTCCTGGCCGCCGGGTTCATCCGTCCCGCCGACCTGCTGGTGCTGGACGAACCGGAGCAGCGGCTCGATCCGGTGATGCGCGAACTCCTGGGCGGCCGGATCCGTGACCGGGCGGGCGACGGAGGTGCCGTCGTCGTCGTCACCCACGCTCCCGACCTCCTGCTCGCGACGGCGACCACGTGCCTGGTGATCGACGACGAGGTCCGCCTCGTCCCGGTCGCCGACGGCGCGGCGCTCATCTCCGGCACCCGCACGTGAGCGCGACCCTGGACGCCGGTGCGGTCACCGGATTCGATCCCGCCGCGTTCACCCGACGTGCCTCGCGGCGGCACCGGACCCGATCGGCCGCGTCGGCGCTCCTCGACGGCTACACCGCGGTGCTCTCGGTGGGCGTCGCCGGGCTGTTCGGCTACGGCCTGCTGACGGCGTTGAACCACCAGCTCGGTGCCGTGACCGTCGTGCGCCCGGTGACCGACCCGGCCGCGGCGGTGCTGCCCGCCGCGACGTGTCTGCCCCTGCTGGGGCTGATCCTCACGACCGCGGCGCTCGGTGCCGCCCTGCGGCTCGGGCCCGTCGGACCGGACCGTGCCCAGCTGGCGTGGTGGCTGTGGGCCCCCGTTCCCCGCGCGGGCCTGCTGGCGCGTCAGGGCGCGAGCCGGGTGCTGGCGGCCGCGGCCGTGGGCGCGCTGTGCCTCCTGCCGGTGCTCGCGGTCCTCACCCTCGGTCCCGGACTGGTGCTCGGGGCGATCACCGGTGGGCTGCTGGCCGCGCTCGCCGCCGAGGTCGCCGTCGCCGCTCAGGCCGCCGGGCGCGTCCCGCTGATGCGCCGGGTGACGGCCGGGCTGGGGGTGGCCGCCGCCGCGGCCGGTCTCGCCCTGGTGCTGTCCGGGTGGTTGCTGCCCACCGGGGTCCCGATGATCGCGGGCGTCCTCACCGCGGCGCCGACCGGGTGGTTCGTCATCGCCGCCGGCGGCGCGGTGTGGCCCCCGGTGGCGCTCGCGGCCGTCGTCGCCGTCGGGTGGCTCGCGGTACGTCGTCGGCTCGGCACCATCACGACGTCCGAACTCGCCCGCGGTGGTGGCGCCGTCCAGATGCTGCAGCTCTGGGCCATCACGGGTGGCGCCGACGAGCTGGTGCGGACGGGACCGTCTGCCGTCGCCTCGACCACGCGGGCACACCGGTGGATCGCCCGCGTCCGTACCGCCGTCGGCGCGCTGCTGGCCGCGGACGCGATCAGCGCCGTGCGGCAGCGCGGCTCGTGGACCCTCGCGGTGCTGCCGGCGGCGGCCTGGTCGCCGGCGTTCATCGTCGGGGCGAACGGCCTGGTGCCGGTCGCGCTGGTACTCGTGCTCACGGCGCTCGCTGGGATGGCCACGGCCGCCCGGACGGTGCGTGCCGGCGCGGCGATGACCGAGCTCGACGGCCTGCTCCCGCTCTCGGCCGCGCGCACCCGGCAGCTCCACGCCGCGGTCCCCGCCCTGCTGCTCGGGGGCATGATGACGGTGCTGTGCGCCGGCCTGGTCCTGCTCGGCGCCGCGGATCCCGGTCTCATCGCCGTCGGAGCGATCGCGGGCCTCGGGCTGGGAGCCTGCGCCGTCCGATCGGCGTACCGGCCACCCGTGGACTTCTCCGCACCACCGATCCCGACCCCGTTCGGCTACCTGCCGTCCTCCGCGCTCGCCACGATGTCACAGGGGCCGGACCTCGCCGTCGTCGTGCTGGTCCCCGTCGTCGTCGCCCTGGTGATCGGCGCGACCGCGCCGCTGCTGATCGTGGCGCAGGCCGTCGTGGTGCTCGTCGTCGTCCTCATCGCGACCACCCCGCCGATCACGTCCTGAGGGGGAGCGACCCGCCTCAGCCGGCCGGCGTCGTCATCCGCGTGCCGTAATAGCGGCCCAGCACCTCGGTCTTCAGGTCGAGGAACGAGCCGTCCTCCAGCGCCCGCCGCGCGTCGTCGACCATCCGCACCACGAACCGCTCGTTGTGGATCGACGCCAGCGTGGAGGCGTTCATCTCCTTCGCCTTGAACAGGTGCCGCAGGTACGCGACCGTGTAGTGGGCGCAGGTGTAGCAGTCGCAGGTCTCGTCGATGGGCGTGAACTGGCGCTTGTACCTTGCACCGGCCAGGTTGATCCGGCCGTCCCGGGTGTAGACCGCGGACGTGCGGGCGACGCGGGTGGGGGAGACGCAGTCGAAGGTGTCGGCGCCGTTCTCGATCGCGGTGAACACGTCGTCCGGCTCGGAGATGCCGAGCAGGTGGCGCGGCCGGTCCTCGGGCAGCTCCTGGGCGCACCAGCCGACGATCGTGCCGAGGTTCTCCTTCTCCAGCGCGCCGCCGATGCCGTAGCCGTCGAAGCCGTGGCCGTCCCCGCCGGCTGTCGCCGCGCGCATCTCCGCCAGGTCGGTACAGGCCTTGCGGCGCAGGTCCTCGTACTGGGCGCCCTGGATGACGCCGAACAGGGCCTGGTAGGGCCTGCCGGTCCGCTCCGTGGTGAGCCGGGCGTGCTCGTCGAGGCAGCGCTGTGCCCAGCGGCGGGTCCGTTCGAGGGACTCCTCCTGGTAGCCGCGCGAGTTCATCAGGGTGGTCAGCTCGTCGAAGGCGAACATGATGTCCGCGCCGAGCTGGTGCTGGATGCCCATCGACACCTCGGGCGTGAACCGGTGGCGGTCGCCGTTGAGGTGGGAGCGGAACCAGACGCCGTCCTCGTCGACGTCCGCCAGCCGCTCCTTGCCGGGAGCGACGGCGTCGTCGACGCCCTGGTCGCCGGCCGGCAGGTCCATCGAGATGACCTTCTTGAAGCCGCTGCCCAGGCTCATCACCTGGAAGCCGCCGGAGTCGGTGAACGTGGGACCGGGCCAGTTCATGAACCGGCCGAGCCCACCCGCCTCGTCGACGATGTCCGCGCCGGGCTGCAGGTAGAGGTGGTAGGCGTTGGCGAGGACGGCCTGGCCGCCGAGCTCGGCGATCGCCTCGGGCAGCACGGCCTTGACCGCGGCCTGCGTCCCGACGGGGATGAAGGCGGGGGTGCGGATCGGCCCGTGCGGGGTGTCGATGACGCCCGCGCGCCCCGCCCCGGCCGACGACGTCGTCTCGTTCAGGCGGGCGGTGACGCGGAAGGAGAAGTCGTCGTGAGGCATCGGTCCATTCTGCCAGCGGGCAGCTCGGCGCCCGCGCTGCCGCGGGACGGCCCGCGTTGCACCTCTGCAACTTTCTGCAGCGACAGGTGCGGGGTGGTGCAGGAGGAGGCTATGTTGATCGGGTTCGCGCCGTCGGATCCTGTCGGCCGTGCGGACCACACCATCTATGGGGGGATAGACGATGTCGTCGACTCGGGTCCTGGTCGCGTCCTCGGAGAGTTTGATGTGCTGTGCCCTGTCCGGGCTGCTCGCCCATCAGGACGACATCGATGCCGCCGAGGTCCACCTCGCCGACGGACTGGACCTCGCCACGGCGTGCCGGTCCCGGGCAGCCCCGCTCGTCCTCCTCGACGCCCGCGCGGACGCGCTGGCCAGCGCCCTGGACGTGGTGGACCTGCTGCGCGGCAGCCCGGACGTCCAGGTGATCGCCGTGGTCACCGTGCGGTGCGCGGATGCGACGGCGCGGATGTTCGCCGCCGGCGCCCGCGGGGTCGTCGGCGCCGACGCCACCGCGGAGGAGCTGGTCGCAGCGGTCCGGGAGGTCTCCGCGGGCCACGTGTACGCGTCCCGGACCATCATGCGGTTGACGCTCGAGATGGTCAGCCAGTACCTCAGCTCCGGGAGCCGCTCGCCCCTGCGGCAGCACGAGACGCTCTCGGAACGGGAGCACGCCGTCGTGACGCAGCTGATGAAGGGGTCGACGAACACCGAGATCGCCCAGTCACTCCACATCGCCGAGGCCACGGTCAAGGCACACCTCAGTCGCGTGATGTCGAAGTGGAACGCCCGGGACCGGGTGCAGGTGGTCATCCGGGCGATCGGGGCGGGGGTCGTGGAGCATGACGCCGTGCGGAGCTGACCGGTCCCGGCCTCACGGCGGTGCTCGGTGTCGACTTCCGGCTATGTCGGACCTACTCGCGTCGACGGCGTCGAGACGAACGGCTGACCGGACCCGACGAAAGGCCAGCGGATCGCGACGAATGGCCACCAGGTCGAGACGAACGACCAATAGGCAGGAATGGGCGGCAAACCTAGCGTTGAACACAGCCCGAGGGGTTCAAGGAATCGGGTCTCGAGCAGTCGTTCAAGCAAGGGGAAAAGCCAATGTGGAGAGTCTTGAAATTCGTCGCCTGGGTGCTGAAGCAGGCATGGAAGTACGGGGCTTCGAAGGTCGCGAAGGCCGCCAGCTGGGCGAAGAACAACTGGCGTACCGTGCTGAAGTGGCTGGACCGGGGGATCGCCTACGGCACGATCCTGCACTGGATCCTGCAGCACCTCGGCCTGGCCTGACGCCAGCGACGCACGGTGAGCGGTCGGGTGCCTCACGGCGCCCGGCCGCTCGTCGGCATTCGACGAGGAAGGTCTCATGCAGACACAGCAGAGCACAGCGGTGACGGAGGGGCCGTCCCGCCGTCAGGCGCTGCCCGGGTCGACGCTGCCACCGGTGGCCCTGCGCTACACCACCATCCGGTCGCTCCTCACCGTCCTGCCGGTGACGGCGGTACTCTCCGCGGGCATTCTTCTCTTCCTGCCGGAATCGTGGCGATTCCTCGTGCTCGGTATTCTTCTTGTCGTCGTGGTGGTGGGAACGGTCGCCGATCTGTGTCTGTTCAATCGGTGGTCCGTCCGCAATACCCGGTATTCCGTCGACGCCTCGAGTGTGCGTATCCGGCACGGCCGTCTTCTCGTGCGGGAAACGACGATCGCCACGGCACAACTGTTGAACGTCACCGTGAACGAGGGTCCGCTGCTGCGCCACTGGGGACTGGCGCGCGTCACCTTCACCTGCATCAGCGAGGTCGAACCCCTCGGGCCTCTGACCGTGGCCGAGGCGGAGTCCGTGCGTTCCCGCGCCCTCTCCGCGTACCTGGACGCGGACGACGAGCCGTCGGCCGAGGCGTGACCCGATGACGCGACTGCCCGCCTCCGCCCTGCTCGCGGCGTATCTGCACTACCTGCCCAGCATCGCGGGCCTGGTGTCCGCCGCGGTGATCTACGGCCTCGAGCCGGACCTGTGGCCGGGCCGATGGGCCTGGGTGATCATCGGGCTGCTGCTGGCGGCGCGCCTGATCCATCCCCTGTACTCCTGGCTGACCACCACCTGGTCGAGCACGGCGGACCAGCTGCGGTTGCGCACCGGCCTGGTGGTGCGCACCTCCCGGACCATCGGCTGGCACAGCGTCGTCGTCCTGGACATCGAGGCGCCCTGGTCCCACCGACTGCTCCGGCTCGGCATCGTGTCGCTGCGCGTGGGCGGGGACGACGACACCGTGCTCACGCTCAACGGACTGCCCGACGCCACGATCCGCGCGTGGTCCGCCGCCGTGCAGGCGCATCGCGGTCCCGTCGCCGGGGTCGATGCCGACGCCGGAGCTGACGTCGGAGCCGACGCCGGACCGCTGGTTCCCGACGCCGGGCCCGGGCCCGACGAGCAGACCGCCGTGGCGCCCGAACCCGGGTCCGGCGCGGGCGAGGCGCTGGGTCCCGCCGCCGGGCGGCTGGTCTACCGGGCGAGCTCCGGGGAACTGCTGGTCGCCAGCCTCGCCTACGGACAGTTCGTCGTGCTGGGCACCACCGCTGCGGCCGCGATGATGGACCTGGTGGACCAGGCCGGACTGCTGGACCAGACCCTGACGATGGTGGCCTCGGGCCCGCTGCTGGCGGTGGCCCTGGTCGTCGTCGCCCTCGGCCTCGGATTCCTGATGACCCTCGTGCGGTTCCACGGGTTCGAGGTGTACGCGGGACGGGACCTGATCACCATCCGCTACGGACTGATCGAGCGCCACGAGCGGGAGATCCGCGCCTCGACCGTGGTGGGGGTGCGGGCGCACCGGAATGCCGTCGAGATGCTGGCGGACCGGGTCCGCGTCTCGCTGATCACCGCCGACTCCACCGCCCAGCTGGGGACCAACCTGGTGCTGCCCTCGCTGCCTCGCCCCACGGTGACCGCCATCGTGCACGCGCTCTTCCCGGGGCAGGCGCCCATCGACCTGCTGGCCGCCTCCGGCCGCCGGTCCTTCCCGCGTGCTGCCGTCGTCCTGCTCGCCGTCGCCGCGATCCCGGTGCCGGTGGTGCTGGCCGTCCGGGACCGGGGCTTCCCGCTCGCGGTGTCGCTGGCCGCCGGGCTGCTGGTGGTCGCCCTGCTGCTCCTCGCCGGCCGGCTGATCACCGCGCGGCTCGCCCTCCGGGACGCCTCCGCGGTGTGGACGGTCCGCCACCTGGTGGAGACCGAGCTGATCGTCTCCGCACGATCGGTGCATCTGGTGACCGCGTTCGGCCCGGGCGAGCACGGGGTGCGGCTGGTCCGCGCCCACTACTGGGCGGCCCGCTCCCGCGCGCTCACCGCCGTCACCGCCCGTCCCGCCGTGAGCAGTGCCCTCGGCGCCTCCATCAGCCGCACATCCCTGCCCCTGGCTCGGGAACGACGCGAGAGAGCGAGCGCAGCATCATGATCGAGGTGAGGGGGGTCAGCAAGTCCTTCGGCACCCGTGCCGCCGTCACGGACGTCTCCTTCACGGCACCCGCGGGCGCCGTGACGGGCTTCGTGGGACCGAACGGGGCGGGCAAGACGACGGTGCTGCGGATGGTGACGGGCCTGGCCCGGCCCGATGCGGGCCGGGTCATGATCGACGGCGGCGAGCCCGGCTCCGCGTCCCACCCGGGGCTGCTGATGGGCGTGTTCCTGTCGGCCGAGTGGATCCCGCCGCAGGTGAGCGCGCTCGGCTTCCTCGAGTACGTCTGCGACACCCAGGCGGTGACGCGGGCCCGAGCCCGGGGGGCGCTGACGCTCAGCGGGCTGGACCACGTCGGATCCGCACCCGTCCGCACCTTCTCCCTCGGGATGCGGCAGCGGCTCGGGATCGCCGCGGCCACGGTGTGCCACCCCCGGATCCTCGTGCTCGACGAGCCGGTCAACGGGCTGGACCCCGACGGCATCCAGTGGTTCCGCTCGTTCATCGCCCAGATGGCCCGGGACGGCGCCACCGTCCTGCTCTCCTCGCACCACATGAGCGAACTGTCGATGGTCGCCGACCGCGTGGTGATGCTGCGTGAGGGGCGGGTGGCGGCGCAGGGAACGCTCGACGAGTTCGTGTCCACGGGGGCGACGGTCTCGAGCGTCTATCTGGAGTCGCCCGACCTGCCCCGCGTGCTCGACCAGCTACGGCAGCGCGGAGTGGAGCACCGTCCCGACGGGGCGGGCGTCCTCGTCCAGGGACTGGCCGCCACCGAGGTCGGCCGGATCGCGTTCGCGTGCGGTGCCGGCCTGAGCCACCTCGCCGCGGTGTCCCGCTCCCTGGAGGAGACCTACTTCGACCTGCTGACCGAACCGGAAGGGGAGCGGCTCCGATGAGTCAGACCGCCGCGGCGATCGAGGCCGCGTCCGGGAGGCCGGCCCCGCAGGACCTGCTCCTGGTCGCCCGGGCCGAACTGCGCCGGCTCACCCGCCGGGGAGGCCTGCGGGGGACCCTGATCACCGCGACGGCGCTGGCCGTCCTGGGAGGGTTCGGCACGCTCGCCGTCATCCTGTTCATCACCGAGACGGTGCCGCGGCAGGTGGCGACGCTGCCGCTCGAGGTGTCCGGGTTCCTCGCGGCACTCTCCGTCGCCATCGGCACGGCGCTCGGCGTCGGCCGGGACACCGGCGGCCACGTGCGCGTCGCCCTGACGCTCGTGCCGGACCGGCGACGCCTCTTCCTGGCCCGCGCCCTCGCCCACGTCGTCCTCGGCGCCGTCGCGGCCGCGGTCCCGGCGGCGCTGGTCGGCGGGATCGGCTGCCTCGTGGGAACGCTGGAGGCCGCGCCGTGGGTCGCGCTCGGCGTGCTGCTCGTGGTGGTCGCGTCCTCGAGCCTGACGCTGCTCGCCTTCGGTGCCGCCTCGCTCGTGGGACGGTCCTCGGGCGCCGTGCTGATCCTGCTCGGCGTGCTGGTCATCCTGCCTCTCGCGCTCGGGGCGCTCGGCGCGGCGCTGCCACCGCAGCTGCAGGACATCGTCGGCGGTACCGTCGAGGCGACGCCGACGCCCTTGATGTTCCGAGCCATCGGGGTCACCGCGCTCCCGTCCACCGGGGTGGGATCGATGCTCACCGGTCAGGCGGGCCTGGCGGTCTGGGGGCTCGGTGTGGCCCTGCTGGCGCTCGTCCGCTTCCGTCGCCAGGACGCGTGAGCCCGCTCGTGACGAACCCGCAGCATCGACCACCGCACAGCAGCGACCACCGCGAAGGACCGATCACCGTGACGAACAGGACCACCACCGTGAAGAACAAGACCGCCGACCGTGCCGCCACCGCTGCCCTGATCCTGGCCATCACCGCCGTCGCCGTTCTGCTCGCGGTCGGCACCGAGCTGCCCGTGGTGGTGCGGGCCATCATCAGCATCGTCGTCGGGCTGGCCGCGGCGGGTGTCACGCACGCCGTCGTCACCCGGCGCGGTCGCCCGTCGGGCACGGGCACCGGCCACTGACCGCGGCGCGGGGCGCCGGACGCTGAGGCGCCTCCCGGCTGATCCCGGCGGGCGTGAGATCCGCGACGGAACCGCCCCGATCCAGGTCTTCCGTCCCGCCGGTGTGATGTGCTGGATGACGTGACGGGTGTTCGCGACTTCTTCAGGTTCGGTCCCGCGCAGGCCGATCACCTCTCGGCAGCGCGGATCGCCGTCGGTATCGCGGTGCCGCTGCTGCTCGTGATGATCCTGGGACGGGCCGACCTGGCCGTGTTCGCGGCCTTCGGCTCGTTCACCGGCATCTACGCCAAGCGGGAGACGCTGCGCCGCCGGGTCGTCCACCAGTCCCTCGCCGGCGTCATCATCCTCATCTGCCTGGCCCTCGGCCTGTCGAGTGCGCACGCGCAGGTCAGCGGGCTGAGCATCGTGCTGATCGGCGCGGTCGTCGCCGCCCTGGGCGCGGTCGTGGCCGCCGCCGTCGGCTTCAAGCCCAGCGGCTCGGTGTTCTTCGTCTTCGCGTTCACGTCGATCGCGGCGCTGCCGACGCCCCCGTCGTTCCTGTCGGGCCTTGGCGTCGCCGTCGCGACCGTCGTCTTCTGCGTGCTGCTGGGGGTGCTCTCGCGTGTCCTCCCCGGCATGGGCGACGGCGCCGCCCTGCCCGGCGGCTCCTTCAGCCCCGCCCAGCTCGCGTGGCACGGCAGTCAGTTCCTCGTCGTCGCGCTGGTCGCGGGCCTGCTCGGTCAGCTCTCCGGCGCCGGGCACAGCAACTGGGCGATGGTCGCCGGCATCGCCGCGATCGCCGCCCCGGACGCGCCCGCCCGCGTCAGCCGGGCGATCCACCGCGTGGTCGGCACCCTCGCCGGTGTCGCGCTGACCGCCGTCATCCTCGGCTTCCACCCGAGCCCGTGGCCGCTGGCGATCGTCGTCATCGTCCTGCAGTTCCTCGGCGAGCTGTTCGTCATCCGGCACTACGCCACGGCCCTGATCTTCATCACGCCCCTGGCCCTGTGCATGGTGCAGTTGGGCAACCCGATGCCGGTCGAGCAGCTGGTGTTCAGCCGGGCGATCGAGACGGTGATCGGTGCCGCCGTGGCGGTGGCCGTCGTCGTGGTGCTCAGCCCGGTGGTGGAACGGATCCGCCGGCAGCGGGCACCGCAGGGCTGAGGTCAGCGACCCCAGCCGACGTGGGCCAGCGCCTGCCGGACGAGGTTCCCGCGGCCGCCCACGAACTCCGCCTGCACGCCGTCGCTCAGGCACTCGTCCGGCGTCAGCCATGACAGCTGCAGGGCGTCCTGGCGCGGAGTGCACTCCCCGGTCACCGGTACGACATAGGCGAGCGCGACGGCGTGCTGCCGGTCGTCCGTGTAGGGCGAGGGCGACGGCGACGGGAAGTACTCGGCGACCGTGAACGGCACGGGCGACGGCGGGATCTGCGGCAGCGCGAACGGGCCGAGGTCCTTCTCGAGGTGGCGCAGCAGCGCCGCGCGGATCGACTCCCGGTACAGGACGCGGCCGGAGACGAAGGTGCGGACCATCTCGCCCTCGTCGCTCGCGGTCAGCAGCAACCCGATCTCGGTCACATAACCGAGGGTGTCGACGCGGACCGGCAGGGCCTCCACGTACACCATGGGTAGCCGCTGGCGTGCCTCGTGGAGGTCCTCCGGAGAGAGCCATCCGGGGTACGGGTCGGGCGTGCGCACGTTGCTCATGTCCTCTGTTCTATCCGATCGGGGGCCGGGCGCCCCACCGCCACGCAGCCGACCGGCCGCACACGGGGGCCTCCGAGCCGGGTGGCCTACGCTTCCCCTGTGTCCTCCTCCGCGCCGCTGCGCCGGCAGCCGATCTCCCTCGCCGACCGCTTCGCCGAGCCTCCGATGGCCGGTCCCCGGCGCACCCGCCTCGTCGTCGCCGCGATCCTGGTGGTCGGCGGCCTGCTCATGTTCACCCGCATCTGGGACTGGTGGACGCACAAGGAGGACCTCTCGCGCTGGGACATCCCCCTGCTGGCCTGGCTGCTGCAGCACCGCATTCCGCCGCTGACCACCACGCTCGAGGTGATCACCACGATCACCGCCCCGACCGGGATGATCATCATCAGTCTCGTCACCGTGGTGGTGTGGCTGGCGCGCAGCCGGCACTGGTGGCGGCCCGTGCTGCTCGCCGGCGCGATGGCCGTGGCCGTGGCCTGCATCGTCGGCATCAAGTCGATCGCCGGTCGCGGGCGGCCGCCCGTGGCGGACATGCTGATGGGCGCCGACGCCTCCTACTCGTTCCCGTCCGGGCACACCCTGGGCACCGCGACCTTCACCTTCGTGCTCGTCTACCTGCTGTTCTTCCGTCACGGGGCGACGACGGCGGGCCGACGCCGGGGTGCCGGCCGGTGGGTGGCACTGGCCGGGGCGCTCGTCGCGGTGTTCGTCGTCGCGTTCAGCCGGCTCTACCTCGGCTACCACTGGCTCACCGACGTCACGGCGTCCGCCCTGCTCGCCGTCGCCATCCTCGGCGTCGTCGTCGGGATCGACACCTGGCGTCCGACGGGGCGGCGCGGCGGGGAGCCGGCCGGGGACCCGAGCCGCTCCGACGCGAGCCGATCCGACCCGAGCCGTCCCGATCCGAGCCGTCCCGATCCGGGTCGTCCCGATCCGGCCTGACGCGCTCACTTTTTCAACCGGACACGGCCCTGACGCGGGCGAGCGTCAGGCGGCGGGATCCGTCCCGTCGGCGCACACCGCGGCGGCCTCCAGAGCCATCCACGCCTGCAGCTGGGTGGACAGCTCGACGGGAGTGCCCACCGGATACGCCGCTGCGGCATCCACCAGCGGGTCGGCCGAGAAGACCAGCGCACCCGTGTCCGGCCCCCCGGCCGCCCACGACGGCGACTCCTCCGCCCCGACCCGCCGTCGGCCGGCCCAGAGCGCGTCGGCCGTGTCCGTGACCAGCCGCGCCGCCGTCGCCCGGGCCGCGGGGTCCAGCCGGGCGTCGGTGGCGGCGGTGGCGAGATACCGGGTCAGGATGCCGGTGAACAGCCCGCCGTCCCCGTCGCCGTGCGTGATCAGCACCCGGAGGGCACCGTTCGACGGGCGCGTCAACCCGGCGTCGACGGCGTGGATCAGCTGCGCCGCGGCGGTCAGGTCGTCCGGCCGGCCGAGGGCCAGCAGCGCGCCCAGCACCGGGCCCTGGTTGTAGGTGTAGCGGTCGCGGACGGTCTCGACCCGCGCGCCACCGAGCTGGAGCCCGTCGAGGTAGAGGCCGGACTCGGCATCGAGCAGGCGGTCGCGCAGCCAGTCGGTGAGCGCCCGGGTGCGGTCGGGCTGACCGGCGCGGGCGAAGAACAGCGCGGCCGGCGCCGTCGCGGGCGTGTTCTTGAAGGTGCGCTTCGTGTTCCAGTAGACGCCACCGCCGGCGTCGTCGGTGCTCGCACTGATCAGCCGCGGCCCGAGCGCGGTGACCACGGCCCGGCACCGGCCGCCCGCGGAGCCGGTGACCGCCCGGGTCAGCTCGTCCAGCCGTTCCGCGGCGAGGGCGAGCCAGGCCATGTCGTCGTAGTAGTGGTTCGGGTAGCGGAACAGGTTGCGCAGCCGGATGCCGAGCAGCAGCTGCTGGCCCCGGTGCAGCGACGTCGACGGCAGTCCCGCCCGGTGCTCCCGCCAGCCCGCGTCGACGAGACAGTCGAGGTAGTGGGCCTGCCACCAGTAGTGCCAGGGCCCGCGCAGGTCGGACGCCCGGTGCCGCGGCCAGCGCACGGCGGCCAGGTGCGTGCCGGGCAGGTGCAGCAGGCGGTGCCCGAACAGGGTGGTGACGGATCCCGCGGCGACGGCGGCCCGCACCGGTGCGGGACTGCTCGTGGAGGCGCTCATGGGGCCCAGCCTACGGACGGGCCGCCGGCCGGACCGTCGCGCGCCCCGGATGGCCCCACGCGTCGACGGGACGCCGCACCGACCGGCGTTAGGCTGACAGCGGCGGGTGGCCCAGGGGCGCCCGCGACCGGCCGCCCGACGGCGCCCGGATCAACGACATCGAAGGGGATGGCATGCAGATCGAGGGTTCCGTCGCGCTGATCACGGGTGGTGCATCCGGCCTGGGCGCCGCGACCGCGCAGACCCTGTACGACGCGGGCGCCTCCGTCGTCCTCGTCGACCTGCCGACCTCGCGCGGGGAGGAGGCCGCCGCCGCGCTCGGGGAGCGGGCGCGCTTCGTGGCCGCCGATGTGACCGACGAGGCGCAGGTCGCCGCCGCGGTCGCCGCCGCCGGAGAACTCGGTCCGCTGCGCATCGTCGTCAACTGCGCCGGCATCGGCACCCCCGGCAAGGTCCTCGGCAAGGAGGGCGTGCTGCCGCTGGAGCGGTTCACCCGGGTCATCCAGGTCAACCTGATCGGCACCTTCAACGTGATCCGGCTCGCCGCCGAGGCGATGACCGCGGTCGAGCCCGTCGACGGTCCCTTCGGCCCGGAACGCGGCGTCATCGTCAACACCGCCTCCGTCGCGGCGTTCGACGGACAGATCGGACAGCCGGCCTACGCCGCGTCCAAGGGCGGCGTCGCCGCGATGACCCTGCCGCTGGCCCGCGAATTCGCGCGCTCGCTCGTGCGCGTCATGACCATCGCCCCCGGCGTGTTCGAGACCCCGATGGTGGCCGGCCTCCCGCAGGCCGCCCAGGACTCCCTCGGCGCGCAGGTGCCGCACCCGTCGCGGCTGGGCAAGCCGGCCGAGTACGCCGCGCTCGTCGAGCACATCGTGGCCAACGCGATGCTCAACGGCGAGACGATCCGCCTCGACGGTGCCATCCGGATGGCGCCGCGGTGAGTGCCGGCGACGGAGGAGTCTCGCGCCTGCAGCCCCTGGTCAACCGCCACCCGCTCGGCACGGTGACCGAGCGGCCGGGCGGCATGGTCAGCCTCGAGTTCGAGCGGGACTACCTGCACGACGTGCACGAGGTGTGGCGGATGGTCTCCGACCCCGCCTACACCGCCCGGTGGTGGGCGCAGGCGCGCGGGGAGGCTCGCGAGGGGGCGACCTTCGACCTGCACTGGCTCAACGGCCGGCCCGACCCGCTGCCCTGGTGGGAGGGCACCGTGCTCACCGCCCATGAGGACGCGGTGTTCGCGATCACCAACAGCGAGCACGGGCGGCTGACGTTCGACCTCGCCGCCGCGAACGACGGCGGAGCCCGGCTGCGCTTCACGGACGAGGTGGCGCTCGCGCCGCTGGAGGTGGCGACGGTGATGGCCGGCTGGCACCTGCACCTGGAGCACCTGCACGACGCCCTGGACGGTCACCCGGTGCGGTGGGAGACCTGGTGGGACGACTGGTACCCGCTCTGGGAGCGGCTCAACGCCCGGTACGAGAGTCAGCTGCTGTCGGGTTGACGGGGCCGGTCGAGCCGGGCCGACGGCGCCGGGAGATCAGCGTCCGGACGATCGCCGTCCAGCCGACGATGAGCACCACTGCCGCGATCGCGGTGACGGCCGTCGGCGTCGACCGCAGCGCGCCGTCCAGCCGCGAGACGGCGATCCAGGCCAGGCCCCAGCCGAGGGCGAGGGCTGGGGCGACGCGGCCGTCACCGGCCAGGGCGAGGCCGGCGCCGACGACGGCGACCACCGCGAGGACGAGGATCGCCCACCAGACGGCGCCCCCGTCGAGGTCCACGCCCACGGGCGCGAGCGGGCCGGCGAGGGCGGCCGTGATGTTCGCGGTCGTCGCGACGCTGACCCAGCCGAGGTACAGCCCGAAGGTGCCGTCGACGAGGACGGCCTCGACGGCCCGGGGGTCCGGCCCGGTCACCAGCCGCCGGTAGAGGACGATCAGCGTCACCAGCAGGGCCACGATCACCGGGACGGTCAGGGGCAGCCAGCCGGCCTGGGCGACGAGGATCCATGCGGCGTTGAGCAGCATCGACACCGCGGCCGCGTACCCGGTGTCGCGCTGCCGGGGATCCCTGCGGTGCCGGGGGAGCGCCTGCCAGACGGCGTACAGCAGCAGACCCAGGTAGATGACACTCCAGATGGCGAAGGCGGGGCGTGCGGGAGCGAGCAGGGTGGCGTCCGGGCCGAGCGCGCCGCTGGCGGCGTTCTGGATGCCGGTCCCGCCGAAGGCCCCGGATCCGAAGGCCGAGCCGACCAGCGCGAGGACGAGACAGACGAGCACCACCATCTGGCGGGTCAAGTCCGACCGGCGTCCGGTGCGGCCCGGGCGGCGGCCCGGGTCGACCTGGGTGGAGGCGTACCGGTCCGGCGTCGAGCTCATGGGACGAGCGTATCGGCGGGCGGCATCCCGCGTCTCGTCGGGCGGACCGGTATCGGCGGGTCTGTTCGGCGCCGCCGGCCTCGTCTCAGCGCTGTTCGGCGTCCCGCTCGTCGGCGTCGGGCCGCACGCCGTCGTGCCGGCGGTGCCGGGCCCGCCAGGCGAGGACGCCCGCGATCAGGGCGCCGCTGGTCAGGCCGATGACGCTGCCGAGCGCCGCCCCGGCCCAGGTGGGCAGGTCCGCGGTGCTGCCGGTGACGAAGCCGAGCCCGACCGTCCAGAGTGCCCACAGGGCGGAGCCGACGCCGTCGAGCAGCACGACCCGGCGCGGGGGGACGCCGCTGAGGCCGGCGGCGGCCATCGACGCGGTACGGCCGCCGGGCAGGAAGCGGACGGCGATCAGGGCGGCGTCGGTCGCGGACCGGCCCGCGCGGACGATCGCCGCGTCCAGTTGCCGCTGCACGGCCCGACCCCAGCGCCACCGCACGAGCAGCCCGGTCAGTTCGCGGCGGAACAGCAGGTAGACGGCGAGATCCCCGGCCCAGCAGCCGAGGAAGGCCGCCAGCCACGCCAGCGGGAGGTTCGCATCGCCGTGCGCGCTCATCGCCCCGGCGGTGATGGTGAGGATCTCGGCGGGCAGCGGCGGGATGAACGCATCCAGGGCGACCGCCACGAGGATCGCCGGGTACAGCACCGGCAGGAACGACGCCAGCACACCCGGATCCACGGTGACGACTATAGGGCCGTTCGCTGGGTGCCGGTCGTCAGATCAGGGTGCGTCGGCTGGTCCAGGTGACGTCGCGGCCGGTGATCGGATCGGTGAACGCGATCGACCGGGCGAGCAGGCGCAGCGGCCGTTCGTGGTCGTCCGGTGCCTCGTCCTGCAGCACCGGGTAGTACCGGTCCCCGAGGATGCCCAGACCGAGCGACGCCATGTGCACGCGCAGCTGGTGGGTCTTGCCCGTGTGGGGCAGCAGGCGGTAGCGACCGACCGCTTCGCTCTCGAGGGCACTACCGGCGAGGGTGTTGCGGTCGAGCACCTCGGCCAGCTCGACGACGGTCTCCGCGTTGGGCTCGCCGGGCACCTCGCGGGCGAGCAGGTAGCTGCGGGACTTCTCGAGGCGGCTGCGCACGGTGACCGGCAGCTCGAGGTCGTCCCGCACCCGGGCGAGGGCCTCGTACTCCTTGCGCACCTGCCGCCGCTCGAACAGCACCTGGTAGCGGCCGCGGGTGGCGGGGTCCTTGGCGAACAGCACGACGCCCGCGGTCATCCGGTCCAGCCGGTGCACCGGGGTGAGGTCGTCGATGCCGGTGCGGACCCGCAGCCGGACCAGCGCCGATTCGCTGACGTAGCCGCCGCCGGGAGTGGTGGGCAGGAAGTGGGGCTTGTCGGCGACGAGGAGGTGGTCGTCCTCGTGGAGGATGTCGACGTCGAACGGGATCGGGGTCTCGGTGGGCAGGTCCCGGTAGTACCAGATGAAGGTGTGCTCGCTCAGCGGTGTCGCGGCGGTGAGGCGGGTCCCGTCGAGGGCCGCGACCTCCCCGGCGTCGAAGCGGGCGCGGATGCCGTCCGGGTCCACGTGCCCCCACCGGTCCAGCAGGTAGTCCAGGGCCGTCGCCCAGGGGCCGTCGTCCGGCAGTCGCACCCGGGTGGCGTTGACGCCGTTGCGCACGGGCAGCGGCGAGGACATCACCGATCCAGTCTAGGTGGGCCCGGCGGTCGAGCCGGCGGGTGCCGGCGCTCGGCGCGGGCCCGGCGTGGGTCGTGTAACCCGGCCGCCGCCCGGTCGGTGGTTCGGTCGGTGGTTCAGTCGGTGGCCGGCACCACGGCGTCGCCGGGGTGCTCCGGGACCGGCTGGCACCGCGGGCAGAAGTAGTACTCCCGCACGTCCAGCTCCGTGTTGCCCACCTCGGCGCGGACGATGGGCGTCCGGCAGCGCCGGCAGGGCCGCCCCGCCCGCCCGTACACCCAGTTCTCCTCACCGCGCCGGGTGTTGCCGGTGGTGACGATGGCCACCGCGCTCTCCCGGTTCAGCTGCAGCAGCCGGTACGCGCGGTCGACCACTCGGGGCAGGTCCTTGACGTCGGCCACGGCGGTGAGCGGGTGAACGCCGGTGAGGAAGCACACCTCGCAGCGGTAGATGTTGCCGATGCCGGCGAGGTTGCGCTGGTCCAGCAGGGCCTGCCCGATCGTGCGCTCGGGCCGGGACCGGAGCCGCGCGAGCGCCTCGTCGGCGTCCCAGTCGGCCCCGAGCAGGTCCGGACCGAGATAGCCGACGTGGTCCTCCTCCTCCGCGGTGGGGAAGACCTCGAGCTTGCCGAGGGAGAAGCCGACGATCGTGGCCGACTCCGTCCCGAGCACCGCGCGGGCCGAGTACGCCGGCCGCCGCCACCGCCCGTCGACGGGGTAGAGGTGCCAGGAGCCCTCCATCTTCAGGTGGGAATGGACGGTGCTCTCGCCGATCCGCATCAGCAGGTGCTTGCCGCGGGAGACGATCTCGTGCACGGTCTGCCCGGTCAGGTCGACGGTCGCGACGGACGGCACCCGCAGGTCGCAGCGCGTGATCACCTGACCGGCCAGCGCCCGGTTCAGGTTGCGGGCACTGCGCCACACGGTGTCCCCCTCAGGCACGGATCCTCAACCCTCTCGGTGTGGAGTAGAAGCCGGCGCCGGCCAGGGCGGACCCGGTCGGGGTGTCCAGCACGGACCGGCTGTTGACCTTCTCGATGGCGAGCTTGTCCACCGCCCCGCGGCGGACGACGCCGACCAGCGCCTGCGCGGCCAGCGCCAGGACGTCAGGGTCCTCGTCGAACACCAGCAGGGTCTTGCCGCCGCGTTCGACGTACAGCACGAGCACGCCGTCGACGAGCGCGACGAGCGCCCCGGCCTTCCGCCCGGGCCGGTGGCCGGTGCCCTCCAGGGACGGCCAGGCCAGGGCCGAGCCGTAGGGGTTGGCCGGGTCGGTGGCCGCCAGGCAGAGGGCCACCGGGTCGCGCCGCGACACCTCGGTCTCCTCGGAGAAGGAGCGGAGCCGGTCGACCGTGGCGGGCACCGAGAACTGGGCCGCGCCGAGGCCGTCGATGAAGTAGCCGCGCCGGGCCTGGCCCATCTCCTCCAGCCGGCTGAGCACCTTGTAGACGGTGCCGAAGCCGCCGGGCGTGCCCTCGACCGCCACCGAGCCGCGTGTGAGCACGCCGTAGCGGTCCATCAGCAGCTCGGCCATGGCGTGGGCCTGCACCGTCGCGTCCAGCGACGACTCGGGCAGCAGCGACCACCGGCCGGCGGTCGTCGGCAGGGCCGAGGGGCGGGACGTCTGGTTGCGGATCGCCGAGGAGCGCAGGTCCGGGCCCCGGCCCAGCGACGAGTCCCGTCCGACGGCAGCCAGGCCGTCGCGGCCCGGTCGGTGGCCCGAGAGCCGGGCTCGCCCGAAGCGACCGCCGCTCGTGCGGGCACGCGCCGGAGTGCGTTTGGCGGTGTGCGCGGTGTGACCGCCGGCCAGCAGGGACCGGACGGGGGCGTAGGTGTCGTTGCCGACGACCCCGGCCCACACGAGCCCCCACAGCGCGGCGGCGACCTCGTCGTCGGTCGCGGGACGGCCGGCGCCCGTCTCCGGGGACGCGCCGTCGGACGCGTCCGGGGCGACGACGGCGCCCGCGGCTCCGCGCACGGCGTCGGCGAGCTGCCGGAAGAACCAGGCGCCGCCCCGGGTGAGGAAGTCGATGATGGCCTGCTGCAGCCCGGTGGGGACGAACAGGGGCTGCCGGGTGAGGGTGAGGTCGGCCGACTCCGCCAGGTGCAGGCTCAGCCACCCGTCGTTGCCGGCCAGTTCCCCGGCACCGCTGACCAGCACGTCGCCGGTGGCCATCAGCTCGTCGAGCATCGCGGGGGCGTAGTCGGAGACCCGGCCGGCGAGCACCAGCGGCTCCCACGCGCTCGCGGGCACGGGCACCCCGGCGAGCTGGTCCACCACGGTGAGCACCCCGTCCAGGCCGCGCAGGCTCCCGCGGTCCGGGCCGATGTGCTGCCAGGCGGGCAGGAACCGGGCGTACACCGCGGGGGTGACCGGTTCGATGTCGTGCCGCAGTGCCGCGAGCGAGCGGCGGCGGATGCGTCGGAGCACCTCGACGTCGCACCACTCGGTGACTCCGGCCGAGCCGGTGGGCTGCAGGGAGGACGGCCGGAACTCGCCCTCGGCCACCCGGCCCTCGGTGGCAAGCCGGGCGAGGGCGGTGGCGACGACGGCGACGCCGAGGCCGAGGCGCTGCGCGGCCTCCGCGGCGAGGAACGGGCCGTGGGTGCGCGCGAAGCGCCCGACCAGGTCGCCGAGCGGATCCGGCACCGGTTCGATGAAGGCGGTGGGCACGCCCATCGGCAGCGGCACGCCCGCGGCGTCCCGGAGCCGGGCGGCGTCCTCGACGGCCGCGTAGCGGGCGACCCCGGCGATGGTCACCGCGAGGGCGCGGTTGGCGCGGACCAGCTCGTCCGCCCACGCCGTGACGGTGGCGACCGGCGCGGTCGGCGTCGGGGCGGATTCCGGCTCGGCGTCCTCGGACGGGTCGGCACCGGACGCCGGGGCGGAGTTCGCCAGGGCGGCGACGTCCGATGCGGCGCTGCCGGCGGGAGCGCTCCCGGCCGTCGCGGCGGGGTCCTCGGTGCGAGCGGCGAGCTCCTCGGCGGTCAGCGGACCGAGCAGCCGCAGCAGGTCCGCGACCCCTTCCGCGCCGCGCATGCGCCACCCGGGGGCGACGTGCTGCAGCTGCGCCTCGGTCTGCTCGATCACCCCCGGATCGAGCAGCTCGCGCAGTTCGGCCCGGCCCAGCAGCTCGTTCAGCAGGGTCGGGTCCAGCGACAGGGCGGCGGCGCGGCGCTCGGCCAGCGGGCTGTCGCCCTCGTACAGGAACCCGGCGATGTAACCGAACAGCAGCGACCGCGCGAACGGGGACGGCTGCTGGGAGGTCACCTCCATCATCCGCAGCTCCCGGCGGGCGACCTGCGCGCTGAGCGCCTTCAGGGCCGGGACGTCGTACACGTCCTGCAGCACCTCGCGCACGGTCTCGAGGATGATCGGGAACGTCGGGTACTTGCGGGCGACGTCGAGCAGCTGGGCGGAGCGCTGCCGCTGCTGCCACAGCGGGGAGCGTTTGCCGGGGTTGCGGCGGGGCAGCAGCAGCGCGCGGGCGGCGCACTCCCGGAAGCGGGACGCGAACAGGGCGGAGCCGCCCACCTCGGCGGTGATCAGCCCGTCGAGCTCGTCCTCCTCGAAGAGGAACAGCTCGGCCCCGGGCGGGTCGTCCTCCATCATCGGCACCCGGAGGACGATCCCGTCGTCGCTGGCCATCGCGGCGCCGTCGAGGCCGTACCGCTCCTGCAGCCGGGCGCCCACGGCGAGGGCCCACGGCGCATGCACGGGCATCCCGAAGGGGGAGTGCAGCACGATCCGCCAGTCGCCGAGCTCGTCGTGGAACCGTTCGACGACGAGGGTGCGGTCGTCGGGGACCTGGCCGGTGGCCTCCTTCTGCTCCCCGAGGTAGGCCAGCAGGTTGTCGCACGCCCACGTGTCCAGGCCGTTGGCCGTCAGCCGGGCGCGCGCCTCCTCCTCGGGGGCCGCGGACAGCTCCCGGACGAACGCGCCGAGGGCGCGGCCGAGCTCCACCGGGCGTCCGAGTGAGTCGCCCTTCCAGAAGGGCACCTTGCCGGGCTGGCCGAATGCAGGGGAGACGAGCACCCGGTCGTAGGTGATGTCCTCGATCCGCCAGCTGGTGGCCCCGAGGGCGAACACGTCGCCGACGCGGGACTCGTACACCATCTCCTCGTCCAGTTCGCCGACGCGGCGCGGGTTCTTCCCCGCCTCCTCGCCGACGATGAAGACGCCGAAGAGCCCCCGGTCGGGGATGGTGCCACCGCTCGTGACGGCGAGCCGCTGCGCGCCGGGCCGGCCCGTGATGGTGCCCTCGGTGCGATCCCAGACGATGCGCGGCCGCAGCTCGGCGAACTCGTCCGACGGGTAGCGGCCGGCGAGCAGGTCCAGGGTCGCGTCGAACGCGGAGCGCGGCAGCGTGGCGAAGGGGGCGCTGCGGCGGACGGTGTCGAACCACTCCTCGACGTCGATGGTGCCGAGCGCGGAGGCCGCCACCGTCTGCTGCGCGAGGATGTCCAGCGGGTTGGCCGGGATGGTCAGGGACTCGATCGCACCCGCGACCATCCGCTCCACCGTGACGGCGCTGTTGACGAGATCGCCCCGGTGCTTGGGGAACAGCACGCCGCGGGAGATCTCACCGACCTGGTGCCCGGCGCGGCCGACGCGCTGCAGACCGCTGGCCACCGACGGCGGTGACTCGACCTGGACGACCAGGTCCACGGCGCCCATGTCGATGCCCAGTTCCAGGGAGCTGGTGGCGACGACGCAGCGCAGCCGGCCGGACTTCAGGTCGTCCTCGATCAGTGCCCGCTGGTCCTTGCTGACCGAGCCGTGGTGCGCCCGGGCGAGCACGGGTTCGGCGCCGGACGTCGACCCGGCCTGGGCCATCACCTGGGCCGGCGGCGCCGTGGCGGTGCGGGTGCCGCCCTGCGCGCGCTCCTGCGTGCGTCCGGCGGCCCGTTCGGGCAGGGGCTCGCCGTCCGTGCCGGTGGCCCACACCTCCTCCTCGGCCTGCGCGGCGAGCTGGCGGTCCGCGTGGATCTCGTTCAGCCGGGCGGTGAGCCGTTCGGCGAGGCGCCGGGAGTTGGCGAAGACGATGGTCGACCGGTTCGCCTCGATCAGGTCGACGACCTTCTCCTCCACGTGCGGCCAGATGGAGGCCTGCGGCGTCGTGCCGGCGGAGGATCCCTCCATCACCGGGGCGGGCCCGAGTTCCGTCATGTCCTCGACGGGAACGGTGACCGTGAGGTCCCAGGACTTGCCGGACGGTGGCGCGACGATCGTGACGGGGGCGTTGCCTCCGAGGAACCGGGCGACGGTCTCGCGCGGTTGCACGGTCGCGGACAGGCCGATCCGCTGCGCGGGCCGGTCGAGCAGCGCGTCGAGGCGTTCGAGGGTCAGTGCGAGGTGGGCGCCGCGCTTGGTGCCCGCGACGGCGTGCACCTCGTCGATGATCACCGTGTGCACGTCGGTCAGCGTGTCCTTCGCCCGGGAGGTGAGCATCAGGTACAGCGACTCGGGGGTGGTGATGAGGATGTCCGGCGGGTGGGAGAGCAGCTGCCGGCGGTCCGCGGCCGTCGTGTCGCCGCTGCGCACCCCCACGCTGATCTCCGGCGGGGTCTCACCGCGGCCGCGCGCCGTCTGCGTGATGCCGATCAGGGGCGCCCGCAGGTTCCGCTCGACGTCGACGCCGAGGGCCTTCAGCGGGGAGATGTACAGGACGCGGGTGCCGGTGCGACCGTCGTCGTCGGACCCGCCGGACCCGCCGGCCGCAGGCGTGCTCCGCGGGGCGTCGCCGGTGCGGCCGAGGAACGAGTCGAGGGCCCAGAGGAAGGCGGCGAGCGTCTTGCCGGAGCCGGTGGGAGCGACGACGAGCGCGTGCTGGCCGCCGGAGATCGCGTCCCAGGCGCCCTCCTGGGCGGCCGTGGGCGCCGGGAAGGCACCGCGGAACCAGGTGCTGGTCGCGGGGCTGAACCGGTCGAGGACGTCCACGGATCCATCATCCACCCCGCCACCGACAGAACTCGCCGGCGGGGTGGACGGGGGACGGATCAGCGGACGGGCTGGAACGCGCCGACGTGCAGCAGGACGATCTTCGGGTTGCCGCAGGCGTTGGCGGTGTACGGCAGGAACAGGGCGTCGGTGGCGCTCGGCGGGAAGACGCGGAAACCGTCGGCCGGCTGGAGGTTGCACACCTGCCCGTAGTTCTCCGCGCGGGTGATCTGCAGGCGGGCCTGCGCACTCTGACCGGGCTTCAGCGTGATCGCCACGGGCGCCTGGGACGTGTCCCGCTGGGCGGGCACGCCGACCTGCTCACCGGTACCGCCGCCGACGAACGAGACCCCCGGGTAGCCGGCGAGCTTGCAGGCGGCGTCCGAGGTGTTCTTCACCGTCACGCCGGCGTAGATGCTGCCGGCGGCACCGCCGCCGGGCAGGGCCGCAGCGGAGCCGGAGAGCCGGGACGCCGTGCACAGCGGCAGGTCGCCGGCGGACGGGGTCGACGGGGCGGCGGTGGACCCGCTGCTCGCCGGGGCGGACGAGGCGGAGGCCGAGGGGGAGGGCGACGCGGACGCGGACGCCGACGGTGAGCTCGGCGCGGTCGTGGACGCCGGTGCCGCGGACGAGGACCCGCTGACGGAGACCGGTGCCGCGGACGCCGAGGATGCGCTGACGGAGGCTCCCGCGCTGTCGGAGGAGGCGGCGGTGCCGGTGGTGGAGCTGGGGGCGCACGCGCTCAGAGCCAGGGCGACCGCGGTGATCCCCAGAACCACCGCGGACGTCGACTTCTTCGATGTCATGGGTCCAGTGTTCTGGTCCGGCATACCCGGGTCAACGACCGGCGCGTGTCGTTATCGGATGTTCATGCAGGTCGGAGGGCCGTCAGCCGAGATCGTTGGGCCGGCCCATCAGCCAGTCGGGGAGGAAGCGGATCGTGGGGTCGAGGTGCAGCGGCCGGAATCCCAGCTCGAGGAAGAAGGCCTTCCGTACCTCCTGCTCCTCGACGGTGTCGCTCGCATCGGGGCGGACCACGACGGCGCTGCATCCCGCCGCGATGGACTCGCCGACGAAGTGACGCACCAGGGCCGCGCCGATCCCGGTGCGACGGCGCTCGCGGTGCACGAACAGTTCGGCGAGCCAGGATCCGTCCGTGCCGGCGAGGTGCCGCAGGTCGACGAGGGCGTTCCAGTCACGGAACCGGTGGTGGCCGGTGAGGAAGCCGACCAGTCGGCCGTCCAGTTCCGCGACCGTGACCGGCAGGTTCGGGGTCTGCGGACCCAGCGACGCCGTCTTGCCCGGCTTCCAGCCGGCCATCAGGTCCGCCAGCTCGGGGATGTGCCGGGACTCCGGGTGGTAGATGTGCGGTCCGTCGGCCATGCCTCTCCTCCGTCTCGGTCGTGTCCGCCGACGATGCGCCGATGGTCTGAACCGTCCGGGTCCGCCGCCGGGACCCGGACCCGGGTCAGATCGCGGACAGCTGGTGCTGGAGGCCGTCGGCCAGCTCACGGGCGAGGAAGCCGATCGGGCCGACCTCACGGGCGATCCGCTCGCCGGCGGAATTGTGCAGCCAGGTGGCCCACATCCCGGCGGTCTGCGGTGAGGCGCCCCGGGCGAGCAGGCCGGCGGCCGCGCCGACGAGCACGTCGCCGCTGCCGGAGGTGCCCAGGCCCGGACCGCCGGCGCGCACCTCGACCAGGCCGTCGGGACCGGCGACGATGCCGCCGGCGCACACGACCGCACCGAACTTCTCCGCCGTCTCCCGGGCGCCGGTCGCGTCGTCCTTCGGCTCCCGGCCGAGCAGCAGCTCGACCTCCGTCGAGTTCGGGGTGAGCAGCAGGCGGCCGGCGACGGGTTCGGCGAGCTCGGGGTGGTTCGCGAGGGCACCGAGCGCAAAGGCGTCGAGGGCGACGGCGGTGTCCGATGAGAGCCGGGGCAGCAGCCCCTGCAGCATGATCGTCGTCTGGTCGATGTCGGTCAGGCCGGGGCCGATGACGATCGCGTCGGCGTCCTCCTCGAGCAGGGTGTCGGCGCAGTCGCCCAGGACCGAGCCGTCGTCGTCCTCGGGCAGTCCCACGACGCCGGCCTCGGGGAAGGAGACGGCGACGACGGGGGAGACCGACGCGGCCATCGCCAGGGTCAGCCGTCCGGCGCCGACGCGCAGGGCGGCGAGGCCGGTGAGCGCGGCGGCGCCCGGGGTCCGGCGGGAACCGCCGACCACGAGGACGGACCCGCGCTGGCGCTTGCCTCCGCTCGCCGTCGGCAGCGGGTGGCGTCGCAGCAGACGCGGGGTGACGGGGTCAGGGCGTCGTGTCATCGGACTCTCCGCTGTGCCGGGTGACGGCGGCGTCGTGCCGCTCGAGGTGGGCGACGTCGTTGACGAGGACGGCCCGCCAGTCCGGGCCGGTGCCGGAGCCGTCGTCGACGCGCTCCAGCACGGTCACGGCCGCGTTCGGCATCGGGTTCACGCGGGCGTCCTCGAGCAGGTCCGCCTCCTCGATCCGCTCGCACACGTAGCGGATGAGCGAGATCACGGCGTCGTGGCACACGATCATCACGGTCTCGGCGTCCGTCGCCTCGACGTCGGCCAGCACGGACCGGATCCTCAGGGCGACGTCCGCCCAGGACTCCCCGCCGGGCGCCCGGTAGTAGAACTTGCCGAGGTACTGCCGGCGGTCCGCCTCGTCCGGGTACAGGGAGCGCACGCCCCGGCCGGTCAGGGCGTCGAGGATGCCCAGCTCCCGGTCCCGGAGCCGCTCGTCGACCCGCGGCGTCAGGTCCAGGCCCGCGGTGTCCAGCGCGATCGCGGTGGTCTGCCGCGCCCGCACGTAGGGCGAGACCCAGATCGCGTCGGGCGTGAAGGCCGCGTCGTCCGTTGCCTGATCTCCGGACGCGAGGTGGTGTCCCAGCGCCTCGGCCTGCTCCCGGCCGGTCGGGGAGAGCTCGACGTCGGCGTCCCGGGCCGGCACGGCGATCCGGTCGGCGCCGGCGGCGTCGGCCTCGGCGACCGCCCGGTTCGCCTCGCTCTCGCCGTGCCGCGCCAGGATCAGCCGCCGCACCCGGGACGGCACGGTCACCGCCCGCCCTCGATCTTCCGGGCGCGCTGCTCCTGGCCGGGGACGCCGTACGGGTAGTCGGGCCACGTGGGATCGCTCGCGGCGGTCAGCACGCCCAGGTCGTCCTCGGTCAGCACCAGGTCCGCGGCCCCGAGGTTGTCGTGCAGCTGCTCGAGGGAGCGGGCGCCGAGGATGACGGAGGTGACCGCCGGGGCGGCGGCGAGCCAGGCGAGCGCCACCTGGGCGGGGCTGACGTCGTGGTCCTTCGCGATGCCGGTGACGGCGTCGATGACCCGCCACGTGCGCTCGTCCGCGTTGCGCGCCTCGTACGCCTCCATGCCGCGCTTCGGGTTCTCGCCCAGGCGGCTGGTACCGGTCGGCGCGGTGTCCCGCTGGTACTTGCCGGTCAGCCAGCCGCCGGCCAGCGGCGACCAGGGCAGCAGGCCGATGCCGGCGTCGAGCGCCGCGGGCACGATCTCCGCCTCGATGCCGCGCACGAGCAGGTTGTACTGCGGCTGCAGGGTGACCGGCGGGTGCCAGCCGTGCGCCTTCGCCACGTGGACGGCCTTCGTCAGCTGCCAGCCGGTGTAGTTGGAGAAGCCGTAGTAGCCGATGTGCCCGGCGGTGACGGCGTCGTCGAGGAACTGCAGGGTCTCCTCGAGCGGGGTGATCGGGTCCCAGGCGTGCATCTGGTACAGGTCGATGTGGTCGACCTGGAGCCGGCGCAGCGAGTCCTCGAGCGCCCGGCGCAGGTGCCGTCGGGAGGTGCCGAGGTCGTTCGGGCCCTCGCCCATCGGGAAGCGGCCCTTGGTGGCGAGGACGACGCGGTCCCGGCGGGCGTGGTCGGCGGCGAACCAGGCGCCGATGATCTCCTCGGAGGTGCCGCGGGTGTAGACGTCGGCGGTGTCGATGAAGGTGCCGCCGCCGTCGACGAAGACGTCGAGAAGGGCGTGCGACGTCTCGACGTCGGCCTCCGCCCCGAAGGTCATGGTGCCGAGGGCGTAGGAGGAGACGACGGCGCCGCTGCTCCCGAGTGTGCGGTATTCCATGAGATGTCCCTTCGAGGGTCCGATCGATGGTGGCCGCACCCGGCCTTCCTCAGGTCACGACACTCCTCCCACGCTATACCGTGTCATCTGGGTCACAACGGGGCGGGGGGCTCCGTCGCCGGAGAGGCACCTCCTCGGGAACGCACGAAGGGCCCCGACCGTGTGGTCGGAGCCCTTCGCAGATGCGTCGCATCAGATGGCGGTGACGGTGGGATTTGAACCCACGTTGGCTTTGACACCAAACAACATTTCGAGTGTTGCACCTTCGGCCGCTCGGACACGTCACCAACCCGGACACTGTACCGGCTGGGCGGCTCCGGAGACGAATCGGCGCGGGTCTCACCGGTGCGCGGCGAAGAAGTCCCGCAGCAGGGCGGCGCACTCCTGCTCCCGGACCCGGGGGTAGACCTCCACCCAGTGGTTCAATCGGCGCTCGCGCAGCACCTCGAACACGGATCCGGCGGCGCCCGCCTTATCGTCCCAGGCCCCGAAGACGACGCGGGGGATGCGCGCGAGCACGGTGGCCCCGGCGCACATCGCGCACGGCTCCAGGGTGACGACGAGGGTGCAGTCCTCCAGCCGCCAGCGGCCGAGCCGCGCCGCCGCCGCACGGATCGCGAGCACCTCGGCGTGGGCGGTCGGGTCGGCGTCGGCCTCCCGCCGGTTGTGGCCCGCGCCGAGTACGGTGCCGTCCGGACCGACGACGACGGCGCCGATCGGCACGTCGTCGTGCGCCAGGGCCGCGGCCGCCTCCGTCAGGGCCAACCCCATCCACGCGTCATGGCGCTCACGTGCGACGTGAGAGGGGGCGGGCAGCGGCATGAGGCCATTGTGCCCGCTGATAGTTTGGGCACCATGCGCGTCAGCCTCGTCGACCACCCCCTCGTCGCCCACAAACTCTCGGTGCTCCGCGACCAGAGCACCAACTCGCCGGTCTTCCGGCAGCTGACCGAGGAACTGGTGACGCTGCTGGCCTACGAGGCCACGCGCAACGTCCGGGTGCACGACGTTGAGGTGACCACGCCCGTCGCGACCACCACGGGCACCGGGCTGGACAAGCCGACCCCGCTCGTCGTGCCGATCCTGCGCGCGGGCCTCGGCATGCTCGAGGGCATGACGCGGCTGGTGCCCACCGCCGAGGTCGGCTTCCTCGGCATGGCCCGCAACGAGCAGACCCTCGAGGCCGTGACCTACGCCGAGCGCCTGCCCGACGACCTGACCGGCCGCCAGGTGTTCGTCCTCGACCCGATGCTCGCCACCGGCGGCACCCTGCGCGAGGCGATCAACTTCCTCTTCGCCCGCGGCGCGGAGGACGTCACCTGCATCTGCCTCCTGGCCGCGCCCGAGGGTCTGGCCGCGCTCGAGGAGAAGCTCGGCGACAACGACCGGGTCACCATCGTGCTCGCCTCGATCGACGAGAAGCTCGACGAGAACGGCTACATCGTGCCGGGCCTCGGGGACGCCGGCGACCGCCTCTACGGCGTCGTCGACTGACACGTCCCTCCCCGTTCCCTCTTCGCCAGCTCGTCAATAGATGCTCCATCGAGGCGCTCGCAACCGCTTGCGTCGACATCTATTGACGAGCTGGCGTGGGTTGGGCGCCGCCGCCGGTGGTTCCGTCGGGGGCCGGTGACAGACTGAGCGCGTGCTCCTCGATGACCTCGTCACCACCGCCGCGACCGTCACCGCCACCCGCTCCCGCCTGGCCAAGGTCGACGCGCTCGCGGACCTGCTCCGCCGTCTGGAGCCCGACGACGTCGCGCCCGCCGTCGGCTTCCTGATCGGCCGGCCACGGCAGGGCCGGGTCGGGGTCGGCTACCGCAGCATCGGCGCGATCACGGGCGATCCCGCCGCCGCATCGACGTTGACGGTCGCCGACCTCGACGCCTTCCTCGACCGGTTGCTGACGACGACGGGCTCCGGCTCCGACGCGGTCCGCGCCCGCGACCTGGCCGGCCTGATGACGCGGGCGACGGCCGGCGAGCAGGACTTCATCGCCCGCGTCCTGCTCGGCGAGGTCCGTACCGGAGCGCTGGAGGGCGTGCTCACCGATGCGATCGTCGCCGCCTCCGGCCACCCGGCGGCCCTCGTGCGGCGCGCCGTGATGCTCTCCGGCGACCTCGGCGGCACCGCCCGCCTCGCGCTCACCGACGGCGAGGAGGCGCTCGCCGCCGTCGGGCTCGTCGTCGGCCGCCCGGTGCTGCCCATGCTCGCCGCGACCGCGGCCACCCCGACCGACGCGCTGACCACGACGGCGGAGGCGTCCGTGGAGTACAAGCTCGACGGCGCCCGCATCCAGGTGCACCGCGCCGGCGACGACGTGCACGTCTTCACCCGGAGTCTGGCCGAGGTGACGGACCGGCTGCCCGACGTGGTCGACGCCGTCCGGGCGCTGCCCGTGCGCGACGTCATCCTCGACGGCGAGACCCTGGCCCTCGACGAGGCCGGTGCGCCCCGACCGTTCCAGCAGACGATGTCGCGCTTCGGCACGATGGCCGACTCCGCGACGGCGCGCGAGACGGTGCTGACGCCGTGGTTCTTCGACGTCCTGCACGTGGACGGGCGCGATCTGCTCGACGAACCGCTGTCCGTCCGGATCGCCGAACTGCAGCGCATCGCCCCGGAGCTCCGGGTGCCCGGGACCGTCACGGACGACGCCGCGACCGCCGAGCAGGTCGCTGCCGACGCGCTCGCCGCCGGACAGGAAGGCGTCGTGGTCAAGGCGATCGATTCGCCCTACGCCGCCGGCCGGCGCGGGTCGAGCTGGATCAAGGTCAAACCGGTGCACACCTACGACCTCGTCGTCCTGGCCTGCGAATGGGGATCCGGCCGGCGGGAGGGGTGGCTGTCCAACCTGCACCTGGGAGCGCTGGACCCGGACGGGGAGTTCGGCGAGCCGGGCGGGTACGTGATGGTCGGCAAGACGTTCAAGGGGCTGACCGACGAGTTGCTGCGCTGGCAGACCGAACGGTTCCAGGCGATCGAGACCCGCCGCACGGCGCAGACCGTGTACGTCGAGCCCGTCACGGTCGTCGAGATCGCCATCGACGGCGTGCAGTCCTCGACCCGCTACACCGGCGGAGTCGCGCTGCGCTTCGCCCGGGTGAAGCGGTACCGCGAGGACAAGCAGCCGGGGGACGCCGACACCATCGGCACGCTGCGATCCCTGCTCCGGGAGTAGCACCCGCCCCACCTGGGGCCAGCTCGTCGATAGATGTCGACGCAAGCGGTTGCGCCGGCCCGGATGGGACACCTATTGACGAGCTGGCCTGCGGTGACGGAGCGTGGGGACATGTCCAGCAGAGGCGATTTCGGCGATCCGGTGGTGCTCGACGTGGACGGGTTCGACGTCCGGCTCTCCAGCCCCGACCGGATCTACTTCGCCGCGCGCGGGGAGACCAAGCGGGACCTGGCGGCGTACTACCGCAGCGTCGGGCCCGGCATCGTGCGTGCGCTGCGGGACCGCCCGTGCATGCTGCACCGGTTCCCCGACGGCGCGGCCGGGAAGAAGGTGCACCAGAAGCGGCTGCCGCGGGGTGCCCCGCCGTGGGTGGAGACCGTGCGCCTGCACTTCCCGCGCTGGAACCTGCACGCCGACGAGCTGTGCGTGACGAAGCTGGCCGACGTCGTCTGGGCCGTGCAGATGAGCACCGTCGAGTTCCACCCGTGGAACAGCCGCCGCGCGGACACCGAGAAGCCCGACGAATGGCGCATCGACATCGACCCGATGCCGGACGCGACCTGGGCGGACGTGCGGAAGACCGCGCACGTCGCGCACGAGATCCTCGACGAGCTCGGCGCCACCGGCTGGCCCAAGACCAGCGGCGGGGACGGCCTGCACGTCTACGTCCGGATCGCGCCCGAGCACGGGTTCGGCGACGTCCGCCGCGGTGCCCTCGCGTTCGCCCGGGAGGTCGAGCGGCGGTTGCCCGAGGACGTGACGACGACCTGGTGGCGCAAGGACCGCGACCCGTCCGCGGTCTTCGTCGACTTCAACCAGAACGCCCGCGACCACACGATCGCGTGCGCCTACTCGGTGCGCGGCAACGACGTCGGCACGGTCTCGGCGCCGCTGCGCTGGGACGAGATCGACGACGCCGAGCCGGGCGACTTCACCATCGCGACGATGCCGGCCCGGTTCGCCGAGCTCGGCGATCTGCACGAGGGCATCGACGACGCCGTCTTCGACATCGCCCCGCTGCTGGAGTGGGCGGACCGCGACGAGGCCGCCGGCAAGGAGACCCCGCCGGAACCCGAGGAGGGCGCAAAGCCCTGACGGCCGGAGGAGCGGCCCCGGGAACGAGACAGGCCGGTGACGGGCCGCCCGAAAGGCGACGGCGTCACCGGCTTGGGCGCGCCGGAACAGACGGACTACAGCGTCACGTCGTTCTTCTGCGCGTACTCCTCGGCCGACAGCAGCGGGCCCTCCGTCTCCACCTCGACGGTGAAGAGCCAGCCGGCGCCGTACGGGTCCTCGTTGACCAGGGCGGGGTTGTCGGCGACGTCGTCGTTGACGGTCGTGACCGTGCCGGTGACGGGGGAGTAGAGGTCGGAGACGCTCTTGGTGGACTCGATCTCGCCGCAGGTCTCGCCCGCGGTCACGGTGGCGCCCACCTCGGGCAGGTCGACGTAGACGACGTCACCGAGCGCGTCGGCGGCGACCTTCGAGACGCCCACCTTCGCGGGGGCCGCGTCGGTGTCGATCCACTCGTGTTCCTCGGAATAGCGCAGGCCGGTCTGCACAGCAGTGCTCATGGGGTTCCTCTGTTCGTGCGGGCGGGGAAGGCGGGGGAGGACTACTGTGCGCGCCGGTAGAACGGCAGGGCGACGACCTCGAACGGTTCGGCCTTGCCGCGCAGGTCCACGTCCAGGCGGGTGCCCGGTTCGGCCAGGGCGACGTCGACGTAGGCCATCGCGACCGGATACCCGAGGGTGGGGCTGGGCTGGCCGGAGGTGACCTCGCCGACCTGCGCGCCGTCCTGCAGCACCGCGTAGTGGGAGCGGGCGGACCGGCGGCCGAGGCCCTTCAGCCCGACCAGCCGCCGGCCGGAGGTGACGCCCTCGCCGGCGTCCTTCGCCGCCTGCAGCGCGGTGCGGCCGACGAACTCGTCCTCCTTGGACGTCAGGGCGACGATACCGCCGAGGCCGGCCGCGAACGGGGTGCGCTCGCGGGAGAGCTCGTTGCCGAAGAGCGGCATCCCGGCCTCCAAACGCAGGGAGTCCCGCGCCGCCAGGCCGCACGGCACGAGTCCCTGGTCCTCGCCGGCGGTCCGGAGCGCGGCCCACAGCCCGGCCGCGTCGTCGTTCGCGAGGAACAGCTCGAACCCGTCCTCACCCGTGTACCCGGTGCGGGCCAGCAGCACGGGCACCCCCGCGGCGGTGACCCGCACGGCCGCGTAGTACCGCAGGTCCGTGACGGCCTGCGCCTGCTCCGCCGGGACGACGGCGCGGACGATGGCCTCCGCGTTCGGGCCCTGGACGGCGATCAGCGAGGTCTGCGCCGAGACGTCGGTCAGCGTCACACCGTCGGCCTCGATGCCCGTGAACCCGGCCAGCCGGGTCGACAATTCCGACGCGACGGTGGCCGCGTTGCCCGCGTTCGGCACGACGAGGTACTCGTCCTCGCCGAGCCGGTAGACGATCAGGTCGTCGATGATGCCGCCGTCCTCGGCGCAGATCAGCGAGTACTTCGCCCTGCCGACGGCGACCGCGGACAGCTTCCCCACCAGCGCGTGGTCGAGGAACGCGCCGGCGCGCGGCCCGTGCACCTGGATCTCGCCCATGTGGGAGAGATCGAACAGGCCCGCGGTGGAGCGGACCGCCCGGTGCTCGGCGAGCTCCGAGCCGTACTTCAGCGGCATCTGCCAGCCGCCGAAGTCGGTGAAGGAGGCGCCGAGCTCGGCGTGGATGCCGTACAGCGCGGTGAAGCGCTGGGTGGGAACGGTGGTGGTCTCGGTCATGGGAGTACTCCGTCGGAGAAGGGTCGGCGTGAGGGGTCGAGGCAGCGGTTCGAGAACGTCAGTTCTCGAACGCGCTCAGCGGCGGGCAGGCGCAGACCAGGTTGCGGTCCCCGCCGGCGCCGTCGATGCGGCCGACCGGAGCGAAGTACTTGTCCTGCGTGCGGGTCGCGCCGGGGAAGGCGGCCTGCTCGCGGGTGTAGGGACGATCCCAGTCGCTGGTGACGACGGCGGCCGCGGTGTGCGGGGCGCGGCGCAGCGGGGACTCGGCGACGGCCACGGTGCCCTCGGCCACCGCGTCGATCTCGGCGCGGATGGCGACCATCGCGTCGACGAACCGGTCCAGCTCGGCCAGGTCCTCCGACTCGGTCGGCTCCACCATCAGGGTGCCGGCCACCGGGAACGAGAGCGTCGGCGCGTGGAAGCCGAAGTCGATCAGCCGCTTTGCCACGTCCTCGGCGGTGACGCCGGTGCGCGCGGTCAGCTCCCGCAGGTCGAGGATGCACTCGTGGGCCACCAGGCCGGCCTCGCCCGTGTAGAGCACGGGGAAGTGCTCGTTCAGGCGCCGGGCCACGTAGTTGGCCGCGAGCAGCGCCGACGTCGTCGCCTCGGTCAGTCCGTCGCCGCCCATGAGCTTGATGTACGCCCAGGAGATCGGCAGCACGCCGGCCGAGCCGTAGAGCGAGGCGGACACCGGGATGCCGACGCCGTCGTCGCCGACGTTCCACGTCGCCGCGTCCCCGGGCAGGAACGGCGCGAGGTGTTCGCGCACCGCCACCGGGCCGACGCCGGGGCCGCCGCCGCCGTGGGGGATGCAGAACGTCTTGTGCAGGTTCAGGTGGGAGACGTCGCCGCCGAACCGGCCCGGCCGGGCGAGGCCGACGAGGGCGTTCATGTTCGCGCCGTCGATGTACACCTGCCCGCCGGCCTCGTGCACGGCGTCGCACACCTCGCGGACGTCGGCGTCGTAGACGCCGTGCGTGGAGGGGTAGGTGATCATGATCGCGGCGAGCGTGTCCCGGTTCGCCTCGATCTTCGCGGCCAGGTCGTCGTGCTCGATCTCGCCGTTCTCGGCGGTGGCGACGACGACGACCTTCAGGCCGGCGAGGACCGCGGAGGCGGCGTTGGTGCCGTGCGCCGAGGCGGGGATCAGGCACACGGTGCGCTGGTCGTCACCGCGGCTGACGTGGTACCCGCGGATCGCCAGCAGCCCGGCGAGCTCGCCCTGCGAGCCGGCATTGGGCTGGATGGACACCCGGTCGTACCCGGTGATGGTCGCGAGATCCGCCTCCAGCTCGCCGATCAGCTCGCGCCAGCCGGCGGTCTGGCTGTCCGGGGCGAACGGGTGGATGCCGGCGAATTCGGGCCACGTGATGGCCTCCATCTCGACGGTCGCGTTCAGCTTCATGGTGCAGGAGCCGAGCGGGATCATGGTGCGGTCCAGCGCCAGGTCCCGGTCGGAGAGGCGGCGCAGGTAGCGCATCATCTGCGTCTCGGAGCGGTAGGTGTGGAACACCGGGTGCGTCAGGTAGTCGCTGGACCGGCGCGCCGCGGCCGGCAGCGCGAACGCTGCGTCGGGCGCGGGGGCGGCGTCCAGCTCCGCGCCGAACGCGCGGGCGACGACGACGACGTGCTTGCCGATGGTCAGCTCGTCGCAGGAGATGCCGACGGTGTCCGCGTCGACGCGGCGCAGGTTGACACCCTCGCGCTCGGCCGCGGCGATGACCTCGTCGGCCTGACCCGGCACGGACGCGGTGATGGTGTCGAAGAAGCTCGTGTGGGCGACCGTCACTCCGGCCTGCCGGAGCGCGGTGGCCATCTCGCGGGCGTGGCCGTGCACGCGCTCGGCGATCGCCTTGAGCCCCTCGGGGCCGTGGTAGACCGCGTACATGCCGGCGACGATGGCGAGCAGCGCCTGTGCGGTGCAGATGTTCGACGTCGCCTTCTCGCGGCGGATGTGCTGCTCGCGGGTCTGCAGGGCGAGGCGGTAGGCGGGCGTGCCGGCGTCGTCCTTCGAGACGCCCACCAGCCGGCCGGGCAGCTGCCGCTCCAGGCCCCGGTGGACGGCGATGAACGCGGCGTGCGGGCCGCCGTAGAACAGCGGGACGCCGAAGCGCTGGGCGGACCCGACGGCGATGTCGGCGCCCTGCTCCCCGGGGGAGGTGATCAGGGTCAGGGCGAGCAGGTCCGCGGCGACGGTGACCATCGCGCCCCGCTCCTTCGCGGCGGCGATCAGCTCGGTGGCGATCTCGACGCGGCCGGAGGCGCCGGGCTGCTGCAGCACGATGCCGTTGATCGGGCCCTCGGGCAGGCCGGCGGAGAGGTCGGCGACGACGGCGTCGAAGCCGAGCGCCTTCGCGCGGCCGGTGACGACGGCGATGGTCTGCGGGAACAGGTCGGCGTCGAGGACCGTGATGCCGTTCTTCGCGTCCTTGTTCTTGTTCGCCCGGCGCATCAGCAGCACGGCCTCGGCGACGGCGGTGGCCTCGTCGAGGAGGGAGGCGTTGGCGATGGGCAGCCCGGTCAGATCGGCGACCGCGGTCTGGAAGTTCAGCAGCGCCTCGAGCCGGCCCTGGGAGATCTCGGGCTGGTACGGCGTGTAGGCGGTGTACCAGGCGGGGTTCTCGACGATGGTGCGGCGGATCACCGGCGGGGTGACGGTGTCGTAGTAGCCCTGCCCGATCATCTGCACCCGCTGGACGTTCTTGCTCGCCAGCGCGCGGAGGGCGGCGAGGGCGTCGGACTCGCTCAGGGCGGCACCGAGCTCGAGCGGCTGGTCCTGCTTGATGCTGTCGGGGACGGCGATCGCGGCCAGCGCCTCGACCGAGTCGAGATCGATGGCGTTGAGCATGTGCTTGACGTGCTCGTCGCGACGGGCGCCGATGTGGCGGTCGACGAAGGCCGTGGGGGTGGACGAGATCATGAGGAACTCCGGAGGTCGGTCAGCCGGCGCGTGCCGGTACGGACGGGTCCCTCCCCGCTCTGTATCGGACCTGAGAGATTCCGCCGGGCCCAGGATGATCGACCTGGGCCGGCTTGCACCGTCGGTGAGCCCGTGGGGGCTGCTTTCCAGAGGTGGCTCGCCACGGCGGTACAGGTGCCTGAGAGATTCCCGGGGAGGAAATTGCTCCTTCGGCGCCCACGGATGCGGGACTCTCCCGCCGCGGATCACAGCCTGCCGGACGACACCCGTTGGCGGCGGGGCGTCCTGCGTCACATCAGGATACTCGACCGGGTGTTTCGGCGGGATGAACGCGGCCCCGCCATCCCGAGACCCTGCCAGCTCGTCAATAGATGTGGTGTTCAGGGAGGTTGGTCAGTCGGGTGATGGGTGGTTGGCCTCCGGTTGCGGTGTGGGGTCGATGGTGATTGTAGAAGTGGAGCCAGCCCGGTAGGGCTTCTCGTCGTTCGGTTTCGGTGGGGTAGAAGCGGGCGTAGGCCC
>NZ_MIEU01000013.1 GCF_001968825.1 Tersicoccus sp. Bi-70 | reverse complement strand
GTGTCCCGGGGGATGGGCCCGAGCTCGTTCGCCCAGGTCGGCGGGGTCAGAGCCAGCTCCCCGCCGCGGCGGGTCATCGCGGCGGCCAGCTCTGTGTGCCGGCGACTGAGCTCGACGCGCCAAGCCGCGGGGGTGCGGATGTCCGCCAGCACGGTCCTGTCCGCGACCCACGCCGGAAGCACGGGCCGCCCCTGGCTGGTCGTGTGATCGGGGCGGGCTGCCGGCACGAGGGACCGGAGGCGTTGTTCCCGCTCGAGGCGGGACAGCACGGCCCGGTGCTGCCAGACACGGGCTTGCGCCGCGTCGGCCGGTCCCGTGCCGCGGGCCTGACCGGCCGGGCCCCGCTGGTAGGTCTCCTCAGCGGCCCGGTCCGGGGCCATGGCCGCCCGGGTGGCCTGCTCGTCGGCCAGCTGCCGCCCCACCCAGGCCAGACGCCGCGCGTCGTCGTCGCGGTCGGCGGCGGACGGGACGAGCCGGTCGCAGGCGTCGGTGTTCTCCTGGAGGCGGGCAGCCAGCGACTCGTCGGAGAGGTGCCCGTACAGGCGCCGGTGCCAGGGCGCGGTGGTCCCGGCCGGGGCGCTGACTGTGTCCCCGGCTTCCCGCTCGACGGCGGTCAGGTTGGCCCGCGCCCGCCCGGCCAGACGGTTTAGGTGCTCGTCGGACACCCCGGCCAGGGGTCGCTCAGTCGCCGCGGCCCGGATCTCGGTGCCGGTCTCGACGCGCTGGTGGATCCGCCAGGCCAACGCGTCGGCGGGGTGGTGGCGTTCGAACAGGCTCGGATCCCCGGCGCGGGTGTCCCACGCGTCACGGGTCAGGGCCTCGACGTCGTACCCGGCCTCGTGCGCCTCGCGGATCGTCTCGGCCAGGTGAGCCAGCCCGTCGGCGTCGGCGAGGACGGCGCCGGCGGCCGGCGCCGCGAGGCTGGTCCGCACAATCACCGCGGCGCGCGCCTCGTTGGCCTGGACCTCCACATCCACCAGGGCGGCCCGGGCCGGTGCGGTCGCGCGGGCCTGGACCCGGGCCGCGGCGGTGACTTCGTGCGCGGTCAGGTTGGTGTCGTGGTTCCCGGCGATGGAGGCCAGGGCCTCGGTCATCGTCTCCCCGTCCCCCAGGGCGACGTAGAACCGGTTGGACTCCCGGCCACGGGACCCGGCGACGTAGGCGAGCGACCGGGACAGCCGGGAGTCGACGAGGGCGTGCGTGGTGTCGCACGTGGTGCCCTGGGTGCGGTGGATGGTGTGGGCGTACCCGAGCATCGTGTTCTGCGCGACGTACTCGGCCGGCAGGTCGATGGCGCCGTGGTGGCCGGTGTGGGTGACGGCCAGGGACCCATCGGGGCGGATCGCTTCGACGGTCCACACGTCGCCGTTCTTGACGAAGTCCTTGCCCTCGTGCAGGCCCATCCGCCGGTCGTTGCGGCGGGTGACGACCAGGTCGCCCACGTGCGCGGCCAGCCCGTCTCGCAGCGGTGCCGACGTGGTGGGGTCGAGTTCGCCGGTGGAGAGGCGGAACGCCTGGGCGCGAGCGTTCAGCTCGGTGACGGTGGCGTTATCGGAGGCGGCCATGATCGCGTTCTTCCCGGCAATCGTGTCGGCCTGCCATGCCTCATACACCGCTGACGTCATGGTCTCTTTGTCCCCGGCCTGCAGCCGGCCGTGCTCGCGATAGAAGCCCCATGGGTCGTCGGTGCCGACGGCGGGGGGTTCGCGCAGCGCGAGGGTCGCGGTGTCCTCGCCCCGGGTGCGGAACCGGTGCAGGTCCTCAAGGTGGACCGCGGGTGTCTGGCGGTCGAGCAGGCGCAGCGCCCCGCCGGCGCCGACGGCGGAGAGCTGCTGATCGTCCCCTAGTGCCCGCACGACCGCCCCGTGGGCTTCGGCGATGGTCACGGCCTCGGCGAACAGGCGGGTGGAGACCATGCCAGCCTCATCGAGAATGATGACGTCTCCGGGCTGCACCACCGGCCCAGCACCGCCGGCGGCCGCTGTGCGGGCGCCGGGTTGGTGTGCGAGGACGAACGCGTCGATGGTCGTCGCCGTCGCGCCGAGTTCGTCGCTCATCACCTTCGCGGCCGCGGCGGTCGGTGCGAGGCCGATGACGTTTCCGCCGGCCTGCCGGACCGTGTCGGCGGTCAGGCGCAGCGCGGTGGTCTTGCCCGCGCCGGCCGGGCCGATCCCCAATGACAGGAGCTTGCCGCTGGTCGCGAACTCGCGGGCCATGGCCAGCTGACCGGCGTTGAAAACGACGTCCTGCCGGGCCAGGGCCGCCTGAAAGTTCGCCTCCACGGCGGCGGGGATGACGGTGGTGCCGGCGGCCGTCAAGAGCCGGTCCTCGCTGGCGATCACCGCGGCGGAGGTCCACATCCTCCGGTGCGGGCGCGTGTACTTGGAGACCCCGTCGGCGCGGGACAGGGCCTCGAGGGTGGGGCGCGCCTCTTGCGGGGTGACCGAGAGGGAGTGGTGGTTCAGGGCGGCCTCGACGATCGCCGCGTGCAGGTCGTCCGGGGCGGCCTGCCCACCCAGACGGGCGGTCAGCCGGCGGGTGGTCTCGGCGATCACGTGCTGCTCGCCCCACACCCCGCGGTCCAGCTCGAGGCGGGCGATGACCTCCCGGGCTTCGGTCATCGGGTCGAGCATCGCCGCGTGCGCCACGGGCTCGGGTTCCCCGGCCCGGACCATCTGGGACAGCCCATCGAATCGGTGCTCCCGTGCCGTCTCGACCGCGGCCGCGCCGACCTGCACCCCGGGCAGCTGCCCGTACGTCTCGGTCCATCCCTCGACCAGGTCAGCCAGCCGACGGGTCTCCGGCTTGTGGGGTCGGGTCGCCAACGTCGCCTGCTGCGCGAGGGCGATCTGCTGCTTCTTGGACGGCTCGTACCCGTTGCGTTCGACGAACTCGTCACGCAACCGGGCCAGCTCGGCGTCGATGCTTCCTCGCCGGGTGGAGGCGGCCTCGATCGCGTCGACGGGCACCCCGGCGATCTCGTACACGGGCCGGTCCCCGCCGGCGGTGTACCGGCGGACGGTGCCCACCCCGAGGCGTTCGCACACCTTCTGGGTGACCAGCCGGTTGTACCGCTCCGAGGCAGCTACGCCGAACTGGTAGAGGGGTCGTCCGTCCAGGGCGGACCACTTCCCGTCGGCTCCGCGGACCTTGTTCGAGACCACGACGTGGTCGTGCAGCTGCGGGTCCCCGCTCCGGGAGTCGTAGTGCCGGAACCGGGTGTAGACCAGGCCCCCGTCGACGTCCTCGACCCGCACCCCGTTGCGCCCGCGCCGGGTGTAGGTCGCTTCCTTCTCCAGCCAGCGCATCGTCTCTTCGATGGCCTCGTAGTGGGCCGCCTCGATCTGGTGGCGGGCGTCCTGGCCGCCGACGCCCCACAGCACCGACACCGACTTCGCCGGCGCGAACACCAGGTCGTATCCGGCCACAGTCTGCGACGTGGGCTTGGCCTGAATGGTCTGGAACCGGCCTAGTTCCTCGGCGCTGGCCGGGTTCCGTCCGTGGGTTTCCCGGAACAGCTGCCCGGCGACTTTCGCCCGGATCTGCCTGCGCGTGTCCGCGTCCGGTTCGGCCCCGAACCGGCGCTCGTGGTCGGCCAGGGCGGTCGCCGTGCGGGTGTTCAGCGTTTCGTCCGCCACGGTGGGGCGGCGGAACCGCTGACCCAGCCGAACGTCCTTCTCGTCTGCCCCGCCGGCGATCATGGCGGCTGCGTCCGGGTGGATACCCTCCCCGAACAGGGCGGCCATCTGCGCCTCGCTCACCTCACCCGAGACGCCGAGGTGGGCCGCCCCGAGGCCGCCCCATTGACCCGGCGGCATTCCGTCGACGGTGTAGTAGTCCCCCAGCTCGCGGGTCTTGTCGCGGATCTGGTCGCCGGTGGCGACCTCGTTGGTGTAGTAGGCGTAGCCGTCCCCAGCGCTGAGCTTGTGGACGGTCATCACAGCCCGAGAATACCCGCCGGGAGGCCGACCGTCATCATGATGCAAGAGGTGTGACGATCAAGGAGTGTTCAGCGTGTCCGAAGAATGAGGAATCAGCCGCGATGATCACGGAAGGATGGGCCATCACGATGGTGATGCGGTTCTGCACATGAGAATGATGCGGTGGGAAACATGCTCTTCGTTTTCCACCGCTCGTTCGATTGTGTAGAACCGTGAGCGGTGGTGGGTTGATCGGTGGTGGGCAGGTACGAGACCGGAGGAAGATCTCGGAGCTGTCCACGGCGGATCATCGCAGCGCTCAGGATGCGCTCGGAGTCCTGAGAGCCCGAGGTGGGTCCAGACCTGAGTTTGGTCTGTCACCGCCTCGCTGACCGTTAGGTCCTCCGGTTGGAAAGTACAGGGGGCGGTAGCCTGCTGGTGACGGCATTGTCGAACTGGTGGGAGGCAGTCATGGCAGCACAACGGAAGAGTGGCAAGGCGCTGGAGGCGCGTCAGTCGGCACGGGCCCGAGCGGCCGAAAGGGTCGCCAGGGCCGAGAATCTCGAGAAGCTGGCGGCGACCTACTTCTCACATCTGGACGGCGCGGACGACGCGCGCGCCAGGGCCGAGATTGCAGCGCAACGCGAGATCGATAAGGGCGAGAAGCAGGCGGCCGGCTCGCTCGCGAAAGCCGACGACGTCGCACGCGACATGCTCGCCACCGGTGAGCCGGTCGCCGGGGTTGCTGAACTGCTCGGGTTGAGCGCTGCGGCGGTGCGCCGCCTCGGTAAGGCGGGCGAACGGCCCGTCGACGACCAGCGGGATGAGCGCGGGGGCGAGGCAGGCAAGCCCGCGGATGCTGGCGATGGTGAGGCGGCCGCCGGCGACGCCAACGATGCGGTTCCGGCCGCGTAACACCGACACAACGAAGGAGGGTCCCGGTCCACGCTGCGGGGCCGGGCCCTCCTTCGGTTCGCGTGGTGACCGACTAGGGCGTGTCTCCTATATTCACAGTGAGGCTCGCCCTAGAAGGGTGCACGCTGACGATCGATACCGTGGGGTAATGCCCAACGCGAAGTTCGACACCGTGCTGATCAACGGGAGCGTCGGCACAGGCAAGACGACAACCGCTGAGGTGCTCGGCGACGAGGTTATGCAGCGCGGCATCCCCGGAGCGGTGATCGACGTCGACTGGCTACGCCGATCGTGGCCCTCGCCACCCAGCGACCCGTTCCGGACCGCGCTGGCGCTGGAGAACATGCAGGCGATTGCCGCGAACTTTCGCCGCGCCGGCGCTCGGCTGCTCGTCGTCGCTACGGTCGTCGAAACCATTGACGAACTTGAACGAACTGCTGCCGCGCTGGCCGTGAGAAGGATGCTGCACGTTCGCCTGACAGCGTCGCCAGACGCGGTCCTCTCGCGGCTGACGAGACGGCACAACGACGACGAGGCGGCGCTGCGCTGGCACGCACAACGTCACCCCGAGCTGGCGGACATCCTCGATCGAGCGGGCTTCACCAACGATCTACGGGTCGACACGACCGACAAGTCGGTCGCAAACGTTGCACTCGAGATCCTCGCCGCCAGCGTCGAATGAGACTCACCACCAGATCCGAATGACCCATCCGCCCAATGGGAGACACTCCCTAGAACAGTGTCGGTTCGTCGAGGTTGTAGCCGGCGGCGATGGCGGCGATCGCTGCGGCGTCGTAGCCACGGTCGCGCAGCACGTCACGGATCGCGCGGGAGGTCTGCGCGATCCGTGACCGTCCCAGGCCGGCGATGCCCCACGGGGCGGCGTTGGTGTCGCGCAGAGCGCGCGCCCGGTCGGCCATGTTCAGCGCGTGCGTGCCGGTGACCAGGTGTGTCTGGGCGTCGGTGGTGGCGCGCACGCACAGCGGCCGGTCGCACAGATGACGCATGAACAGTGACTCGTCGACCTCCGCCCCCGTGGCCAGGTGCCAGGCGAGGCGGTGCGGCCGCAACACCCGTTGACCGTGCTCGGTCCACATCCAGAACCGGCCGTAGCCGTCGTCGCCGATCGCACCGGACCAGAGCCAGCAGTCATCCGCGGCCGGGCCCTTCACGATGCGCTCCCAGAAGCGGGTGACGTCCGCTGCGGTGAGGTTCATCGGTCGAAGTCCCCCGCGCATGTCGACGCCGACCAGACCCCGCGCCCATGGGTGCGCGCGTCGTCTTGGGCACGCTGGTAGGCGTCGCGCCGGTTGAACGGATGGGCCCGGTCGTAGGTGTAGACGACGGCGGCACCCTCATGGATCAGCTCGGCGCCGACGTCGCGACCGTCGAGCTGGAGGTAGGCGAGCCTGCGCCCGTACGCGTCCATCTCGGGTTGGCCGGGGTCGGCCTCGACGGTGACGACGTGCCCGGCAAGCTGGGCGCGAGCGTGGGCCGCGGACGCGTCGCCGTGGCAGTCGGCACGATGGCCGTCGTGGGAGATCTCCGGTGCGTTGAGGCCGACGAGACGGACGCGCTCAGCGCGGCCGCTGATCGAGACGTCGACGGTGTCGCCGTCTATCACGCGGGTCACGGTCCCCGTCTGTCCGTTCTGCTGCGGGCCGGTGCTATTAGTGGCCACCTGGCATCCGGCCATCAGGTACATGAGCACGGCGGACCCGGCCACAACGGCGATGCGACGAGCGGTCATCATCCGGCGCTCCATTTCGTTCGTCCCGTTGTCGCCACCGCCCCGGTAATGCGAGAGGGCCGGCACAGCTTCAGCTGCGCCGGCCCTCTCTGTTTTCCTCGCCAAAGGAAATCCAGGGGTGGTGCTCTCAGTCGAGGTTCGCCGGGGGGTAGACCAGGTCGACGATCGAGTCGATGACCGGGCCGGGCTCGTGGTGATCGACAGCGGCCTCGAGCGGGGTGTGTTCGATGATGGCGACCGGGGTCGTGGGGTGGATCAGGTCGGCGCTCATGCGCCCACTGTAGCGCCCGGGTCAGACAGCCGCCTGGGCTCGAGCGGGGTGGTGGATGAGGCCGGCCTGGTCGTCGTCTTCGATGTGCACGATGATCGCGTGCCCGGTCGCGCGGATCCGCGCCGCGGTGGTCTCGATCAGGAACACGGGAGCACCGCCGGGCGCGCTGGTGCCGGCGGACCAGGTCGTGGGGGCGGTGTGAGACCAGCCGGCGGCGGTGAGGACGTCGACGACGTCCTGGTCGGTGACGTCGTCCCCGGTGATGGTCGTTCCCGTGCCGGGGGTGTGTTCGATGGTGAGCTGGTGCGCGCACATCATGAACCTTCTTCGTCGCGGGTCCGCCGGTGGGGCTGGGCCGCCCTCTCGGGCGGCCCAGCGGTGGTCTAGTCGTCGAGGGGATCCATCAGGGTGATGACCGGGGCGGGGGTGTCGCCGGGTCCGCAGCGCATCACGATGAGGAACGTCTCCCCGGTGGCGGGCTTGGTGTAGGTGAAGGCGCGGCGGTCACCACGCGGGCCGGTGCGGGCCTGCTCGACGGCTTCGTTGAGCAGCATCCGGATGTTCAGCTCCTGGGCGGCGCCGCTGGTCTCACGGATCACCCCGATCCACACCGCGCGGGTGACGGCCACGGGGTAGGCGAAACCGAACCGCTGGGCGTACTCGGTGATGTCGATCAGGACACCGTCGGCGAGGGCCTGGGCCCGGGTGTAGGAGTGGATGATCTCGGCGTTCTCGAATGGGTTGTCGGTCATGGTCTTCTCTCCTTGGCGAGGTGGGGAACGGTCCGGTACCAGCCGCCCGGCCCTTGCTCTTCCCCATCGTTTTTCCGGCTGGCGAGCTTGCGAGCTGCGGCCGACGGAAAGCCGGTCAACCCGCAAGGGCGGCGGGGGAACGATCCGGTGCGGCGATGGGAGCGACGCAGGAGCGCGTCGTGCCGGATCGTGGCGGAGCCGGCCCCGGAGGGGCTTGACCGGCTTGGAGCGGCCGCGATAATCCGCCAGGACAGCCGGACAAAACGGGGTTCCCGCCGACGGGTGGAGCGCTAGCGGAGGCCGGCGGCGGGGACGGGACAGTCCGAGCGCAGCGAGGCCCGCTACCCGGTCCGAGCGAGCGAGGACCGGCGCCCTGGCCCCGGCGTGGGTTCGGCCGGGGCCAGCCGCCTGCGGTGGTGGGCCCGGCCTTTCGACCGGACCCACCACCTGCGGCTCGGTCAGCTGCGCCGATAGGCGGTACGCCGGTTCGTGGCCAGCGGGTGAACTCCGGCACGGATGCCCTGGCGGATCAGTCCGGCGAGCACGTGGCCGGGGTCGGCCTGCTCGGCGAGGTCCGCCCACGTGTCGGCGTCCGTGCCCATGCCCTTGGTCCACGCGAACATGGCCAGAACCGCGAACAAGTCGGCCCGGTGGCTGGGCGGGGTCATCGTCAGCACGGTCCAGATGACGCCCTCGACCGCGTCGACCCGCTTCCAGTCCGGCACGACCCTGCCGGAGGCCAGCAGCGGCCACCCGGCGGTCAGGTCGTCGCCCAACCCGTAGGCGTCGAACATGATCCAGTCCCGCAGGGGCCGGTGTCCGACCATCGCCGCGACGGTTGCCGCGTCGTCGGGCTCGATCGTCTCCGCCTCCATCAGCGCGGTGATCAGCCGTCGGGCGGCGAGCGTGTCGCGGTGGCGCCGACCGTCGGTCGCGGTGACCGTGTAGGCCCGGGCTGCCCGGTCGATCTTCGCTCCCTGCAGGGCGCTGCCGGTGTAGGCGGGGGCGGTGACGGCGGGCCGTTCGGCCATGCCGTGCTCGGCGCGGGCGGCGATCCCGGCGGCGCTGTGGGTGACCTCGGACCACATCGCCCACACGTCCAGCTCGGGGACGACGGTCCGCCACGCGGCGGGGGCGCAGTGGAACAGGCGGAACAGGTCGATCCCTTCGGCGTTGGCGGCCTCGGTGACCGCGTCGGTCAGGACGCCATACCGGTCCACGTCCCCGCTGTAGAGGGCGACCATCAGCCGGTCCAGCGGGCCGCCGGTGGTGATCGTGTCCACCACGAACAGGGCGAACGCTCGGACGGTGTTCTCGTCCTCGACGTGCTGAGGCAGATCCAGCCGCAGACTCGGACCCAGCTCGGTCCCGTGCCCGGTCATCCCCTGGACCAGCAGCGAGTCGGTCGGGCGACGCCCGGAGGCCAGCTCCATCAGGGCGAGCAGGTCGGCGTGAGTGCGGACGGTGATGCGCTTGGTCATGTCGTGCTCCTTTGGCGAGTCGGGGCTGGGACGGAACCAGCCGCGTCCCTCTCCCCCATTTGTTTTTCCGGCTGGCGAGCATGCGAGCTGCGGCCGACGGAAAGCGGGTCAACCCGCAGGGCGGCGGAGGAGAGAATCTGCCGGCGAGATAAGCGACGCAGGAGCGCGTCGACAGAATCTCGGAGGAGCCGGCCCCGACGAAGGAGGGGCTTGAACCGCTTGGAGCGGCCGCGATAATCCGAAGGACAGCCGGAAAAACAAGGGGGCACCGACGACGTGCCGGAGCTTGCGGAGGCCGGCGGCGGTGACTCATCCGCCCGAGCGCAGCGAGGACCGCTTCCCGGTTCGAGCCCGCGAGGACCGGGCCCCGGCCCCGGCACGCTTCACGCCGGGGCAGGCACGCCCTGGTGGTGGACCCGGCCGCTCGACCGGACCCACCACCCGCTGCGGCTACTTGGTGTCGGCCATGAGTCGTTCGACATCGGCGGGCGTGTATCCCCAGCCGATCAGGGCCGTCAGGTACTCCCCCGCCCCGGAGGGCCGGTTCCGCCACGAGCCGCGATCCATGTCGGCCTCGATGCACCCGATCACCGCGGCGAGGGCCACCATCGTCGGGTCAGTGGTTCGCTTCGCGGCCCACGCGGGGCCGTCCTCGCCCTTGGCCATCCGGATCGACTCGACGATGTTGTGGCCGACCTGGTAGGCGTGCCCGGTGATGCGGGCGGCGATGAACCGGGCCGCGTCCTTGGGCGGGGTCTTGCGGGAGAGCAAGGTGGCCACGAACTCGCGGCGGACCACCTGGGCCGCTTCCATCGCCCGGTTGTTCTCCACCACGGCCCGGCGTTCGGCCTTCTGCTCCTCGGTCATCCCGCCCCCGGCAGCCCCGTAGTCGCCGCTGGTGCGGCGGCGGCTGTACCCGCAGGACTTCCAGTCCAGCACCGCGTAGGAGTGCACGACCTCCCCGGACCAGTCGGTGCCGACGTAGACGGCGTTCGCGTCCTCCTCCGTCAGGGCGACCGGCCCGGTCGGGGACGGCTTCGCCAGCTCGGCCACCGCAACCGCGTCCCCGTCGTAGCCCCACGCGGCGGGGTTGCGGTCCAGAATCGTCAGACCCCGCTCCGTCGCCGTGGCCTGCGCGGTCGCCACGAGCGCGGCACGCTCACGGGACGCCTTCAACCGGGACGCCTCGTGCGCCAGCGACTCCGGGGACCGGAGGGCAACAGCGGTCAACTGCTCCTGCGCCTCGTCGTCGCCGTCGAACTGCGCGAGGACGAGGGCCTGATCGATGGTCAGTCCCGTGGCCAGCGCCTCCGTGGCGGTCGCGTTGGCCTTCACAGCCAGCGTCGTCTCGACGGTGGTCTTGGCGACGCCGACGCGCTTGGCGATCCGGGTCGGGGACACCCCGAGCAGGCTCAGCTGGTGGATCGCCTCCGCACGATCCGTCTCGGTCAGCCCGGTCCGCTGGTCGTTCTCCACAACCTGCCTGGCCAGCCGATCCGCCTCTTCCGGGGTGGCGACCAGATGCACCGGGATGGTGGCCTGTCCGGCCTCGACGGCGGCGAGGGTGCGCCGCTGGCCCATCAGCACCTTCACCGTCCCGTCCTCGCCCCGGTGGGCGACCACGGGCACGAGCACGCCGTGCTCCCTGACGGAGGCGACGAACGCGGGCGTCAGCCCCGCGTCGGCGCGGACGTTGGTGTCCACAGTCAGCGTGGACGGGTCCAGCTCGACGAGCGCGGGCGTCGTGGTGCTCTGGGTGGGGTTCTCGGACATGTCGTGCTCCTTGGCGAGTGGGGGCTGGGACTGGACCAGCGGCGTCCCTCTCCCCCGTCGTTGTGTGCCTGCTGGCGAGCTTGCCGAGCGGCGGCCGACGGAGCCCCGGTCCACCCGAAGGGCGGCGGGAGGAGAGAATCTACCGGCGATGTGAGCGACGAAGGAGCGCGTCGGCAGAATCTCGGCAGGAGCCGGCCCCGGAGCGCCAGCGGAGGGGCTTGACCGGGGTGGAGCGGCCGCGAAAATCCGAAGGACAGCAGGCACACAACAAGAAGAGCCAGGCGGCCGGGGCGGAGCTTGCGGAGACCCGGACGACTGGCTCCCAGTCCGAGCGCAGCGAGGTCAGTCTCCGGGTCGAGCTCGCGAGACCTGGTCCCCCTGCGCCGAAACGCTTTATGCCGGCACGAAGGGGACCCAGCACAATGGGTATACCCCGATGAACTGGTGGGATACTGCCGTACGCGAAGCACGCGGGGAGTGGCTGCGGCCACCCCTCACTGCTAGACACGTGGGGCGCGGTCCACACATGAAACCGGGGGGCAGCATGGCTAGAACATCGAATTTCGCTGCACTGAGCAGCGCGGTGATCAATGCATCAATCGGTGATCGATGGGCAACCGCCCATCGCGAATGGGACCTCGCCTCGGTCGATGAGGACCCCACCGCCAACGCTGAGTGTGTGTGCGGCCAGACGAACCTGCGTTGGCTGTACACGATCGCGAATCTCCAGACCGGCAGTGAGCTGTTCCCCATCGGGAGCTCCTGCATTCAGCTCTTCGAGCGGCCTGACCTCAATCAGAAGGTTACTGTCCTTGAGCGGCTGGTGAAGATCAAGAGGGCAGCGCAATCCCGAGAGAAGATCACTCTGACCAGGGAGTACTTCACCCGCGCCGTCCTCAAGGATCTCCATGTCCGCGGCGCATTCACGCCCGACAAGTTCAACCACTATGACCCCCGAGAGGATTACGACTTCCTGCTGGCCATGTTCAACAAGCGAACCACGATGACCGCTAGCCAACAGAGGAAGACTTCCGTACTGCTCAACCGGAAAGTGGTGCGATTCGTGTCGATTGACGAGCGACTGAAGTAGCTGAAGTCGGCGCGCCCGCGGGCTTGATCGAGTGACCCGTGGCGGCGATCAGCGGGCGTGCACGGTGGCGAGTTCGTCCCAGTCGGTGGTGTACCGGGGGGACATCCGCTGTCGCTTCATGGTCCATTCCGGGACTCGGATGAGGCCGGCGCGGCCGAGCCCGATGGCGTGGGTGCCGAACCTGGTGGTGACGTCGCCGATGAGGGCGCCGATGTTGCGGTGTTCGTGGACGCTGAGGAATTCGTCGAAGACGGGGGCGGCGCCGGCCGGTTCCAGGCCGGTGAGCATCACGCCGGCCTTCGCGTAGGGCGCACCGTCGACGACGCGGGCCCGGATCGTCTCGATCGCGGCCTTGGACATCAGGACGGGGTCGGCGGTCGGGTTCGGCATCCGGACCGTCGCGGAGACGATGGAGGAGACGACGTCGTCCCGGAACCTGCTGGTGGAGGCGAAGACGGTCATGATCTTCGCGACCTGGTGCTCCTTCGCCAGCCGGGCGGCGGCCTGCTGCGCGTAGAGGCCCATCACCTGGGCCATCCGCTCCGCTCCGACCACCGGGGTGGAGAACGAGCGGGAGAAGATCATCTGCTGCTTGTCGGGTCGAACGGGCTCGAGCTCGATGCACGGGATCCCCCGCAGTTCGAGCACGGTCCGCATCACAACGACGTTGAACCGGTCCCGGATGAGGACGGGGTCCGCGTCGCGCAGCTGCGCGACCGTCTCGATGCCCATCAGGTTCAATCGCTTCCCCAGCCGGGAGGCGATGCCCCACAGCCCGGTGACGGGGACGCGGGTCATGATCGCGTCGACGTGTTCGGCCGGCATCGCGTCCAGGTCGCACACCCCGCCCAGGTGCGGGTTCTGCTTGGCGATCCGGTTCGCGAACTTTGCCAGCGTCTTGGTGCGGGCGACACCGACGCAGACCGGGAGGCCGGTGTGCCGGGCGACCGCGGCGCGGATCACCCGACCCTGCTCGACGTAGGCGCCGCGGCGGGCGTCGAGCCCGAGGAAGGACTCGTCGATGGAGTAGACCTCCTGCCAGGCCGCGTGCCGGCCCAGCAGCTCCATCACCCTCGAGGACAGGTCCCCGTACAGCTCGTAGTTGGAGGACTTGGCGACCATCCCCCAGCCCTTGGCCCGGGCGGCGAGCTGGAACCAGGGGGTGCCGTTGTCGACGCCGAGGCGCTTGACCTCATCGGAGCGGGCGACGACACACCCGTCGTTGTTGGACAGGACCACGACGGGGATCCCGGCCAGTTTCGGGTCGAAGGCCCGCTCGCAGGAGACGTAGAAGCTGTTGACGTCGACCAGGGCGGTGCGGTGCTCCGGCCCGATCGGCGGGTGGCCTGCCGGCGCCGCCGGCGGGTGGTCGGTCAGAGGTGGTGCAGGCAGCATGTGGCGACACCCCAGATCGACAGGTCCGCCAGCTCGGGGACCCGCACATCGGGGTAGGCCGGGTTCTCCGCGGCCAGGACGACACCGGCCCGGGTGAGACGGAGCCGTTTGACGGTCAGTTCACCGTCCAGGATCGCCACGACCACGGACCCGTCGGTGGGCCGGCGGGCCCGGTCGACGACGAGCTCGTCACCGTCGCTGATACCGGCCCCGGTCATCGAGTCCCCCGACACCCGGACCACGAATGTGGACGTCCGGTCCTGGATCAGGTGTTCGTTCAGGTCGACGGACCCGTCGTAGTAGTCCTGCGCCGGCGAGGGGAACCCTGCCGGGACCGCGATCGGGGCGACCTGGATACCGGCCCCGAAGTGCTCGTCGGTGAGGGCGCCGACCTCCACCACCACCGCCACGCTCACGACCCACGCTCCCGCTTCGAAAGTATGTTCGACTAACGAGGCATCAGGCTAACACCGAGGCCCGACAGAAGCGCGAGGAAGGATCGGTCGATGGCAACGCACGAGGACCTGGTCATGGCGGCCCTGATGGGCGTGATCGCCCGGCACGCCAACCGCCAGGGCGAAGACCGGGCGGCAGCGATCGAGACGATCCGGGCGGCCGCCGTCGGCCGCGTCGACCTCCTCGGATCGGCCGCCGGCACCTACAAGGCCGCGATGGCCGACCCGACGTCGGGGTGCTGGTGGGCTGTCGCGGCGATGCGGTTGTGCGTCGACGCCGGCGCTGACCTCGACGTCGCCCGCGCCACGGTCCCCATCGTCTCTGCTCGACTGGCGAGGGCCGACGGCGGCCCAGCATCGGTCTCGCGGCACACCGGCAGTGGGTAGGCGGCTCACCGTCACCCGGTGGCGGAACTCTCCGAGAGAATGTCACCCATGACCCTCCGCCCAGATCAGACGACCGACTCGCAGGTGACCCACTGCGTAGGCCACCTGATTCCGGATGACGCCGTTGTCGACGTAGTCGTCCGGGCCACTTGATCCCAGTGGAAGTGATACTCGCCGCCGACGCCTCGACCTGAGCCCGAACCGTTCTCGTCCGCGTCCTCGCCAGCGGATCGTTCTTGCACTACTCCCTCGGCGACCGGCTCCCGTCGCCGAGGGGCACCATGGATCGACGACGATGCTGATCGGATCCATAGGCCGCGTCGGGACTGCAACGAAGGCGGAGTCCCGGGTCTCGCGGGCGCTCGAAGCCGGCGCCCTCACGCTCAGCCACCCTCGGCTAGACGAACCCGGCCGGGGCGGAAGGTACAGGTCCTCCCACCCCGACCAGCCTGCGGCGACCATGCTATGACAGGGTGATCGTGGCCGCTCCCGCGCCCCGGGTCCGGAGGGCCGCCGCCTGCTCGAGGCCCTGGCCCTTGGTCTCGGGGGCCATGAAGAAGCTGACCACGGCGCCGACGATGGCGATGCCGGCGGCGATCCACATGGTGCCGGACAGCCCGAGATGGGTGAGCGCCAGGGGTGTGGCGAAGGTCCCGATGGCGGCACCGATCCTGCTGGTGCCCGTACACAGTCCCACCGCGGTGGCCCGGACTTTCGTGGGGAAGAGCTCGTTGGGGTAGATCCACTCGAGGATCGACGGACCCCCGTTGAAGATGGCGTAGAAGGCGAAGGCCAGGGCGATCAGGCCTAGGGGTGCGTGCGGGTAGATCGCGAGGAACAGCAGGCCGACACCGGAGAGCAGGAACCCCCAGATGAGCACGGGCCGGCGTCCGAGCCTGTCCACGCACAGCAGGGCGACGACGTTGCCGACGAGGAAGAATAGGTTGATCAGGCCGTAACCGAGGTTCGCCGCGTCGCCAGATTCGAGGTTGAACAGGGCCAGGATTTGCGGGCCGAAGGCGTAGATCGAGAAGAGGGTCACGACCGTGCAGGTCCAGAACACCGAGATAAAGATGACCCGGTGAAGGTAGCCGCCGGTCAGCACCAGTTTGAAGGCCTTCGCAGTGCTCAGCTCCGCGGCGGGATCGTGGGCGGTGATCCCCTCCAGGGTCGTGCCCTCGCCGATCGTCTTCTTCAGCACCTCCAGCGCTTCCTCGTGCCGGCCCTTCCCGACCAGCCAGTGGGGTGATTCCGGGATCGTCGCGCGGGCGATGAGGATGACGACGGCGGGCACCGCCGAGGAGAGCAGCATCCAGCGCCAGCCATCGGGCACCGCGAGCAGCCAGTAGCCGATGAAGGCGGCGACCGTGGCGCCGACAAACCACATGGCGTTCAGCCCGCCGAGGAGCCGGGCCCGCCAGTTCCTGGGTACGAACTCGGCGACCAGCGCGGTGGCGATGGGATAGTCTGCGCCCACGGCGATGCCGATCAACAGGCGCAGGGTGAACAGCTGCCACGGCTCGGTGACGAAGAACTGGGCGATCGAGAACACGATGATGGCCATCAGGTCGATCGTGTACATCAGCTTCCGGCCGATCTTGTCGGTCAGGTTGCCGAAGATCAGGCCACCGAGGAACACCCCGATGAGGGCAGAGGCGCCGATCAGGCCGTTCCACCAGTCGTTCATCTGCCAGGCGGGAATGATCTGGACCAGAGCGATGCCGATGATCGCCAGGATGTACCCGTCAAGGAACGGTCCACCGGAACTGAAGACGGTGAGTCGCTTGTGGAAGGAGTTCAGCGGCGCATCATCGATGGTCAACGCGGCGGCAGGCGCGGGCGCGGGAGTGGGCATGGGAGTATCCGATCTGCGGAGAGAACGAGTTTGAAGGAGGACCGGTGGGGGCCGGGTGACGGACCGATCAGGTGGTGGAGGCGGCGACGGCATCGATCTCGATGCGTTTATCACCGCGGAAGCCTGCGACCTGGACGGTGGTGCGGGGTGGCAGGGGATGACCCTCGAGCCTGGCGAGATAGGCAGCGTTGTAGGCGTCGAACTCGTCCAGATCTGCGAGATAGACCGTGAGCTTGAGCAGGTGCGACAACGTGGACCCGGCCTCCGCGAGGACGGCTTCGAGGTTGTCGAACGCCTGCCGGACCTGGCCGGCGATGTCGGCGGGTGTGGTGCCGTCGGCACGTGTCGGTACTTGGCCGCAGAGAAAGATGGTGCCGCCGGCCGCTGCGGAGGCCGAGTACGGCCGGGTCCTGCCGTCGGCGAACTGGGTGCGGACGACGTCGCTCACGCGTCCACCACCAAATACGTCTTGGCCACCTGATGCATGGCCCGCCAGTGGTTCTCGTCCACGTCCAGCGGCCGGGGGGCGAGGTCGGTCGTCCCGGCCGCGGCGCCCGCCGGACCAGACACCGCGATAACGCTGACGCCGTCCGGCGCAATCGACGGTGGCGGCAGCGTACCCGGGTCTCCGGGCATCGTTCCCGTCACCTCCAGCGCGCCGTGCCGCACGACCAGGAACTCTGCAGCGTCGGTGCCGGTGGTGGCCACGACGATCCGGCGCTGCAGGCGGGCCGTGTGTCGGAGGACCAGGTCGTTCAGGAGCGTCCGGGGCACGCGCGTGAGCGGAGCCCGGGCGACACCGACCTCGCCGGCGGGGACAGCGACGGCCAGGTCGAAAAGCTGGAGCGCGGTGCGCAGGGCAGGTTGTCCGACGGGCTCGAGCTCGCGGACGGTGACTCCGGTACGGGAGGTGTCCGTGATGAGACCGGGCCGGCCCGGACTGATCCAGTCGGCATCCAGCAGCTGCTCCAGGAGCCGGAAGCCGCCGTGGTCATCGTGCTCCGCCCGCAGTACGGCGAGGGCACCCTCCTGCGCCTCGATCGGGTCGGCCCCCGCGGCGTAGAGGGCGCGGAACGCCGCTTCGGTGATCTCCCGGGGCTGGACGGCGATGGTCCGGGTATGGACCCGGTCGTCCGTGTCGGGGCGGGTCATAGCCTCACACATGTGCGGGCTCCTTCGTCTCGTCCATGATTTCGGCGAACAGGCGCCCCCAGTTGCCCCCCATCACCGCTGCAACGGTCTGGTCGTTCAGCCCGGCGACGGACAGACCCTCGGCGAGGCGGGGGAAGTCCGTTGGGCCGGTGAACCAGTCGGGCCACGCGGGCCAGGTCGGCGCGTCCTGTGGGTCGACCGGATTCCACCGCCCGTTGCGGAGCCAGCCGACGAACTCCTGGGTCCAGCCGCGTGTGCAGTCACTGCCGATGCCCACGCTCGTGGGCCCGTACTGGTCGGTCATGCGCGCGACCATGGAGCAGAAGCGGTCCATCGTAAGGCTCTGGCCCCCGCTGACCGTGGGGTAGAGGCAGCAGCCGATGACACCGCCGCGATCCACCAGGGGTGCGATGACGTCGTGCGGCTTGTTCCGGGGCGTGTCGTAGAACCAGAGCGGGTTCGAGTGGGTGATCGAGACCGGGACGGAGGACGCCTCGATGGCGTCCCGGCTCGTCCGGTAGCCGACGTGGGAAAGATCGATGAGCATGCCGACCCGGTTCATCTCCTGCACGATGACCCGGCCGTAGCGGGTCAACCCAGCATCGTTCGCCTCGAAGCACCCGCTGCCGAGCAGGTTCTGGTTGTTGTAGGTCAGCTGGGCGATCCGGACACCGAGGCGGTGGAACAGTTCGACGTAGCGGTAGTCGTCCTCGAACGGGCTCGCGTTCTGAAAGCCCAGGAACACCGCGATGCGCCCCTGTTCCTTTGCCGTCTCGATGTCCGCTCCCGAGCTGGCGAGGAAGACCAGGTCGGGGTTGCGGTTGACGAGGTCGAGCCAGGTGCCGATCGATCGGAGCGTGTCCGCGGCGTTCTCCCACACGGCGCAGGTTGCGTTCACCGCGCTGACCCCTCCGACCCGGAGCTCCTCGAGCACCGGCCGACTCCAGTTGCTGATCTGCAGGCCGTCCACGACGGTCAGGTGCTCGCGCCGGTCCATCACTTCACCTCTCGCGGGGCCAGGGGGAACAGCCAGTCATCCTCGTCGACGCCGTCATGAACATCCGCTGCGAGCGGTGCGCCGCTGAACAGCGTGACGCGGAGCCAGTCGGTGGACTTGGGGCTGAAGTTGTTCATGCCGTACGTGGCGAGCTGGAAGCGTTGCGTGCTCAGGGGCAGGAACCGGCCGTCGACCAGGTTGTCCTGAAGCTCGCCGTAGCGGTAATCGCGCGTCTGCTGCACGCGGACGGCGGCGAAACGGTGCTCGGGATGGGCCAGAAGGAACTCTGCGACGGTCCGCTCGCCGGCGACGCGTTCCAGATCGACCGCGAGTGCGTTCACGCGACGGGCGACGTCCGTGCAATGCTCGGCATCTCCCTGCAGCCGGGTCTCCCGGTGGGCGCGCCTGGGCTCTTCGTTGGCCGCGGACGAAAACCAGAAGTAGCGGGTCCGGTCGGGGTCGGTGAAGTCCAGGCTGCCGGTCCAGCCGTAGCGGGCCTTCACTGCGCGCAGCAGGTCGGAGCAGGGCATGGCCGGGTCGAACGGCGTACCGGCCTCGACGCGGAGCAAGTGCTCGGCCTCCTCGTCGAAATCGGTACGCAACTCGATGACGATCGACGCGAAGATTCCGCGCGCCTCCGGGCTCAGGCCGGCCGCCCGATCGTGCAGCACGGCCAGGACCGGTGTCGGCACCGACGCCGAGTCCCGGTATGCATGCAGCTCATCTGCCAGCTGCCGCAGCTGGGGCCGGATCTGCTCGGGTGGAAGGAACGGCGCGGTCTGCAACCCCTGCTTCTCCTCCAGGTAATGGTCCGCCCGTTCGAGGAGCGCAGCGACGTGCCCCAGATCGGGGTCATCTGGTGCGTAGTCGCGGCCCAGTCCGGTGGCGAGCGGGATCTCTCGGAGCCGACACCAGGCGTCCAGGTAGGCGGGGTGGTTGACGACGAACGGCACCATGCCGAGGCCGGTGGCGTTGCCCAGCCCGAGGTATCGGCTCCACCGGGGGTCCAGCGGCACCGCCGTCGTCCCGGTCCTCGTCGCCGTCGCGCGGGCGACGTGCTCGACCATGTCGATGCTCAGTTCGCGCAGCAACCAGGCCGTGAGCATCTGGGACCGGTATGGCACCGCCAGGGGGTGGTCGGCGGCCAGGCCGGCGAACTCCTTCAGACCGAACTTGCCGTTGCCGTAGAAGGCGGTGCTGCGGATCAAGTACGGGCTGGGGCCGAGCCGCTCAGCCTCCGGCTGGGCGCCGGACGCCAGGCACTGGCTGACGTAATCGAAGAAGCGTTCGCTGCGATTGGCCCGGGTCAGGACGAGCGTGTCCGCGTCGACGCGGCCGCGTTCCTGGAGGGGAACGTTGCGCCGCAGGTTCTCCTCGCGTTCGGGGGTCAGCTGCCCCTCGATCAGGGCGGCGGTCACGTCCCACGCCTCGGCGATCACGCGATCCGTTCGCTCGCTCTCCGCCAGGGTCTGGCAGAAGGCGATGAAAGTCAGCCGTCGACCCTCGGCGTGGACGGTGTAGATCGCGGTGCCCCGGGCGCCCGTGTCGAGGTCCAGGCGGACCCGGTCGACGCTCCACCTCTTGGCAGCGGCCCGGCGAAGGAAGCTGCGCGCGAAGCTGTGCCGGGTGGCCCAGGCACCGTTCATGTCCTCGCTGGAAAGGACGGTCTCTGGAGACCGGAGCGGGGCGGTCGTTCCTTCGGTTTGCGGTGTGGTCCGCTCGTCCTGCAGGATCATGGTCACGCCTCCTCGGGGGCGAGCCGAAGGTAGGCCGTCTTCTCGTGGGTGAAGAAGGCCGCGGCGGCGGCACTGTTCTGTTCGCGTGGTCCCGAGAAGGTGGAGTTCTTCATGCCGCCGAAGGGGGCATGAAGCTCGGACCCGGTGGACGGCGCGTTGACCTTGACGATGCCCGCGTCGAGGTCGGTCACGCAGCGCCGGGCGGTGCGCTCGTCGCTGGTGAACACGGCGGCGGTCAGCCCGAACTCGGTGGCGTTGGCCAGTTCGATGGCCTCGTCGACGGTGTCGGCGTGCAGGACCGTGGCCACAGGCCCGAAGACCTCCTCCCGGCAGATCGTCATGGATGTCGGCCCGGTCAGCAGGGTGGGGGCGACGAAGTACCCGTCGGAGGCCGGGAGCGTGGCCTGGGCCAGGACCTGTCCGCCCTCGTGGACGGCCTGATCGATGGCCGCGTCGACCTCGTCTCGCGCCGACGCGGAGATAATGGGCCCGATCTGCGTGGCCGGGTCGGTACCCGGCCCGAGGGTGAGAGCGGCGACCCGGTCGCGCAGCTGGTCCAGGAAGGCGTCGTGCCCGTCACCGACCAGGATGACCCGGCGAGTCGCCGTGCACTTCTGGCCCGTGGAGCCCATTGCTGCGTTGACGATGCTGGAGGCGGCGAGGTCGACGTCGGCGTCGGGCAGGACGATCGAGGCGTTGTGGCCGCCGAGCTCCATCTGCAGCTTGGCTCCTCTGCCGCACACGATGCCGCGGATGTGGTGACCCACAGGGACGGACCCGGTGAAGGTCACGCCGGCCACGGCCGGGTGGGAGACCAGTTCGGAACCGAGCGAACCGGGCCCGAGCAGGAGGTTGGCGACGCCGGCGGGCACGCCGGCGGTGGCGAGGACGTCCATTAGCAGGGTCGAGACCCCGGGCGTGTGGCTGGCGGACTTCCAGACCACCGTGTTGCCCTGAAGCAGCGCCGGTGCGATCTTCCAGGCCGGTATCTGCAGCGGGAAGTTCCAGGGCGTGATCACCCCCACGATGCCGAGGGGGCGCCTCACGGTGAGGATCCGCTCCTCCGGGTGGCTCGACGGGTACTCGGTGCCCACCGGGTTGCGGGCCGATCCCGCGTGGTAGTCGAACGTGTCGGCCGACGCATCGACCTCCAGGCGGGACTCGGCCAGCGGCTTGCCGTGCTCCGCCGTCATGACCCTGGCGATCTCGTCGGCACGGTCGCGGATCAGCGCGGCCGCAGTGGAGAGGATCCGCCCGCGAGCGACGACGCCGAGCCGGTCCCAGGCGCGGGAGGCCGCGGACGCCGCGTTGATCGCCTGGTTCAACTCCTGCGGGCCGGCCTGGCGGTAGGTGGTGACCACCTCGTCCGGCGCGGCCGGGTTGACCCGGCTGGTCGTCTCTCCGGTTCCCTCGACCCAGCTGCCGTCGATGAAGCTGCTGGCGGGGGTGGTGATGACAGGCATCGTGGGACCTCGTGACTTGTTGGGTGTGATGGCTCTCACGGTCCACGGTAGGGTCCAGGTTTTCACCTAGGAAGTATCCATTTGGCTTTAATTGATATCCATCTAGTCTTGTTCGAGTGAACCTTCGCCGTCTCGAACTGTTCGTCGCCGTCGCCGAGGAGTTGCATTTCAGCCGCGCCGCTGACCGGCTGCACATGGCGCAGCCACCCCTGAGCCAGCAGATCCGCAAGCTCGAGGGCGAGTGTCGGACCACGCTGTTCGTCCGCGATTCCCGCAATGTTCAGCTCACCGGCGACGGTGAGCTCCTCCTGCTCCACGCCAGGAAGGTACTGGCCCAGCACGCCGCCATGGTCGAGGCACTACGGCAGGCGAGGGACGGCGACATCGGTCAGCTCCGGCTCGGTTTCGTCTCCTCCGCAGCGATCTCGGTCCTGCCGCTCGTCGTGCGGCAGTTGCGTTCTCGCTGGCCGGGAATCGATCTGGAGCTGCGGGAGGAGACGACGGACGCGCAAATCGAGCTGATCGAGTCCGGACGGCTGGACGTCGGCATCGTCCGGGAGGTCAAGTCCGTCCCGGGCCTGACCGCCGATAAGTTGCTGGACGAACGTCTCATCGTGGCCGTGGCGACCGATCATCGCCTGTCCGCGCACGCGTCGGTTTCGTTGAACGAGCTGCAGGGGGAACGGTTCATTGCTTTCCCCCGAACGCGGATCTCGCGGCTGTTCGACCACATCGCCGGCCTCCTACACGCATCCGGCGTGGAATTTGTGCTCGCGCAGCAGGCCATCCAGTTCCCCACCATCCTGGGCCTGGTGGCCGCCCATCTGGGCATCGCGATCGTGCCGGCGTCCCTGCGTGCTTTCGTCATCCCCGGTCTGGTCTACCTGGACATCCGCGACCCGAATGCCGTCTCCCGCCTGAGCATGATCGCATCCGACGAGGCCGCCGGCTCACCCCTCGTGGCCCGCGTCAAGGCCGTCTGCCGACAGACGACCTTGGCTGAATCCGTCGACCATCATTGAGATCGAGCGAGTGCGTGATGGCGGGTAAGCCGATCGAGACGTACCACGAAGACGGTCAGTGGAAGAGCCGCCGCGAAGGCAGCGAACGTGCATTCCAGGTCGGTGGCACGAAGGCCGAGCAGACCGCTCAGGGTCGCGCCGCAGCTCAGCGGGATGGAGTCGAACACATCATCAATAAGATGGACGGCACCACCGGCGAGAAGAACAGCTACGGGAACGACCCCAACCCGCCCCGCGGCTGACAACCGTCATGCCTCGCTAGGGGCGGCTGGATCCGCGCCACCCCGGGTGCACCGTCGTCAGTGCCGCCTCCCGCTCGGGAGTCAACCAGATCGCCCGGTCCCCGGCCCGCAGGCCCTGGAGCCAGACCGCCAAGGCCCGCTCGTCCTCTGACGCACCCGGGCGCCGGGTCGGCAGTCGTCCAGCAGCCGCCACGTAGCGCCGGAACTGCTCGAGCCGAGTGTCGAAGTGATCGGCCTTGAGGTGCCCGAGAGCCGGCCGCCGCCACCGGCCGATCGCGTCGAGCGCGGCGGCGTTTGCGAGCTCGAGGGTGGCGTCGCGGTCAGCGGCCCGCTGGCGGGACAACCACCCGTACAGCGCACGTTCGTGCCGGTTTTCACCGTGCTCGCGCGGTTCGCGGCCATGCCGCTGCAGCCAGTCGCGGTACTCGGCCAGCTTCTGCTTGAACTCCTGCCGCTGGGCCAGCGTTGCCGGCGCTGGCTGCAGGTGCCGTTTGAGGCGCCGGCCCGGCATCGTCGGATCCCGGCGCACACGGACAGCGATCGCCTGATCCACCCGCCACGAATTCACACCGCACAGCCGCGCGATCTCACGCGGCTCGAGGCCGCGCATCCACATCAGAGCCCACTCGTCCAGACTCACGTGCGGATGCGTGCACCCGTATTCGACGCAGTCCGGATCGACCGCGGCCACCACCGGTCAGATCTCCACGTCGCCGTCGACATCGAGGGCCCGGATGATAGTGGACCGACTGACCTTCCGGTCCGCGGCGATCGCATTCAGCGTCCACCCCTCGGCGCGCCGCCGGCGTACCAGGTCGACGTCGTGCGGCTCGAGGGCTCGCGGCCGTCCGGCCTTGCCGGCCGCGGCCGCGAGCCCGGCCTTCGTTCTCTCCCGGATCAGCTCGCGCTCCATTTCGGCGACGGACGCGATGACGTGGAACATGAGCCGGCCCGTGGGCGTCGCCGTGTCGATGCCTTCGGTCAGTGACCGGAACCCGACGCCGCGGTCGGCGAGTTCGTCGAGCAGCGCCGCGAGGCCCTTGACGGTTCGGCCGAGCCTGTCCAGCTTCCACACCACCAGCGTGTTGCCCGGCTGCAAAGCGCGTAGGCACATGTCGAGTTGCGGCCGCGCCATCGTCTTACCGGACACGCCTTGGTCGGCGTAGACGTCGAAGCAGCCGGCAGCCTCCAGGGCGCGGCGTTGCAGCTCTATCGACTGATCCTTCGTCGACGTTCGGGCGTAGCCGAGGCTGACGCCATTGGGCGTGATCCTCGGCTCCTCAACCTCGACCTCGCGGCCGGCCCCGTCGACCACCGTCAACCGTGGCGGCATCCCACTCCCCCAAACGTCTCAGAATCCAACTCTCCGAACTTCTGAACCAGTATCGCATTGGACATGCATTTTGACCTACCGATTATGGGTCTTTGAGGGCTGTGGTGGTCGAGTGTCAGAACCGGTCGATTTCGGCCTATACCTGCTGCGTCTACGACGACCGGTCTTCGGTCGTCGTAGGCACAGCAGTGGGCACCGTGAAGACGGCGCCCGCTATCTGCGCACTGCACTGGAAGGAGCGCCCACCTTCGACCCGAGCAGTCAGGAGCCCGGTGTCATCCAACGCCTCGTCGATGGTCAACTCGGTGCCGATAGTGATACCGGCGTCGGCCAAGTACCGCAGGATGCCCGGATTGAGGTCGGAGACCCTGACGACAACGACGAGTTGCCCGACCTCGACCGTGCTCAACGGACTGCCGGGCGGTCGTTCATCTTCTGCCCTACCGGGGATCGGGTGGCCGTGTGGGTCGACTGCCGGGTAGCCGAGAGCGGCGTCCATCCGTTCGAGCACGAACGGCGAGATGGCATGTTCGAGTTCGTCCGCCTCAGCGTGGACTTGGTCCCAGGTCAGGCCGAGGAAGCGCATCAGGTAGGTCTCGATGATGCGGTGTCGGCGGACGACCTGCACGGCGATCTCTTGTCCCGCTTCCGTCAGCAGGATCTCCCCGTACGGCTCGTACTCGATCAGCCCCTGCCGAGCGAGCTTCTTCAGATTCGCCGTCACCGACGGTGGGGTGACGCTGAGGGACGCGGCCAGGTCGGAGGTGGTGGGCAGTCGCCCGTCCGTGGGCCATTCCCGGGCCTTCCAGATCAGCGTCAGGTAGTCCTCGACCACCTTGGTGACACCATCGACGGCAACCATAGCCCGTTACTTCGCCTCCAGCATGGCCGGCTCAGCGTCCGCTGACCTCTGTGGGCGCCGGAATGGGACTCGCAGGGTGGGCCCGATCTCCCGGCGATGGACAATCAGCCACACTACTGCGATCGCTGCCTGCAGCGCGCTCAGGACGTAGCGGCCGGTGGTGTCCGTCACCGCGAACTGCACGGCGAAGATCGCCGCCAGGCCGATCGCGGACTGCCAGTGGAAACGGAGCGCAAGAATGATCGCGAGTCCCATCAGCGTCTGCGTCGCCGTCAAGACGAATTCCTCGGTCTGCCGGGCGTCCAGGGCCAGGTCCCAACCGCCGCCGCCGGCCAGGTGCGCGATGGGGAGGGAACCGACCAGCAGGCTCCACTGGTTGACTTTCGCGGCGATTAGGGTCCCGATGGCGGCTGCGCCCATGCCCCGCAGGGCGAACATCACCGCGATGATGAACTCGGGCGCCTCCGAAGCCAGGGGCGCGAGCCACTGGACCAGGAAGAAGCTGTCGATGCCGAGCGATGACCCGGACTCGACGAGCGCGTCCGCGAACGGTTCGGCCGATGCCAGGATCAGGGATGCGGAGACGACGAAGAGCCCGATGACTGTCGCCCGGCGCGTCTTGCGCGGAAGATCACCGATCAGCTTGGCCGGCCCCACGAGTTCTTCCTCGGTCTCGCTCTCGACCTGACCCGAACGCCAGAGATACCAGACGAACACCAGCACCAACAGGACGCCGAACGAGAAGGGAATCTGCCCGAGCACGGGGATCACGAAGGCCAGCAGGCCCAGGAGGGCCAGGAACCCGATCTCCAGGCGGCTGCCGCGCGGCAATGGCAGGTACCCTAGGCTGGGGCGGCCCTCCGCCTTGGCGGTCTTCCTGGCCACCAGCAGGGCCACGATCACCACGAGCGGCCAACCGAAGCCCAACAGCAGCCGGTTCGATCCGGTCATGTTCGCCGCCGCATACTGCTCGTACGCCGGGTCCGTGCCGGACCGGAAGGCGTAGTAGAGGTCGACGGCGTATTCGGGCAGCACGGTGATCACCGCCAGGATCGCGATGGCCAGGGCCCCGGCGATGTCCTTCTGCGCCGCTTCCGCGGCCCACGCCAGCAGGAAGGCGGAGGCGACGATCGCCGCACCGAAGACCAGCATGCCCGCAAGCGGTGGGATCTCGAGGCCGGAGAATCGGACGATGATGGCCGGGGCCGCGATGGCCAGGCACAAACCGACACGGCGCAACAGTGCAGCGGGCATGAGTTCACTCCAATGATCAGCACGACGCCAGAGCGCGACACACTCCGGCCCTTGGGCCGAAGGTCTCGCTCGCCTCATCACCTGAGGTGACGTACCGGGCGGATCGTCCTGATCGCCACTATGTCGACACGCCGCGTCCGGTGCTGCACCAGGACGGAACTACTCCCCTTCGCCATCGATGATCACAAGCGACATTCGTGTGTGTCTACGTGAAGGCAAGCCATCAGATCGGGTGAATACGGAAGTTGCCGTTGCGTCATCGCTCTCGACGCCATGAACTCGCCGCGTTCCCGGCCTCACGCCGCAGAATCAGCGCCCGGACCCCGAACAAGTCAGTGTCCGCTGTATAGTTAGGGCCATGCTGACCATGGCGTCTCGCCTCGGTGTCATGAACCGTCTCGGCCGGGCGATGGCCGATCCCACCCGTTCCCGGATTCTTCTGGAACTGCTGTCCGGCCCGGGCTACCCGGCACGGTTGTCCGAGGCACTGCATCTGACGCGCACGAATGTCTCGAACCATCTGTCGTGTCTGCGGGGATGCGGAATCGTGGTGGCGACACCGGAAGGCAGGCAGACCCGGTACGAGATCGCCGACCCCCATCTGACCCGGGCGATCTCCCTCCTCCTGGACACGGTGCTGGCCTACGACGACGGCGGTCCTTGCCCCGATGAACACTGCGACATTCCGCTGTGCTGCGGCACCGGGGCCGAGCCGGGCGGAACGCTGTGAGCGACGAGTGCTGCGATCCCGACGAACAGCGCGCGACTACGTCCATCCCCCGTCCGACTCTGCTCGGACGTCCGGCAGGCGGTGCTGCCTGCTGCACGTCCGGTGACCCCGAGTCGGCACCCGGATCCGCGGCGTCCGTGCGGCATCGTGACGAAGGCGACGCCTGCTGCGGCGCCGACCCGGCTCGATCGGCGACCAAGTCCGAGCGCAGCGAGGACCGCCCCTCGTGGTGGTGCGATCGTGCGTTGGTCCGCTCGCTGGCTTCCGGTGTCTTCCTGCTCTCCGGGTACGGCATCACGTGGGCAGGGCTCCCAGTTCCTGCCGTGGTGCTGCAGGGGGTGGCACTGGTGGCCGGCGCTTCCACCTTCGTACCGGGGGCGATTCGCCGCCTGCGGCGGGGGCGCTTGGGCGTCGGCCTGCTGATGACGATTGCCGCGATCGGCGCGGTGCTGCTTGGCCATGTCGGTGAGGCCGCGGCCCTGGCGTTCTTGTTCTCGCTCGCCGAGGAGCTCGAGGACCGGGCGATGGATCGGGCGAAGGAAGGGTTACGGGCCCTGCTCGCCCTGATCCCCGGCACGGTGCGCGTGTCCCGTCCCGACGGCGACGCCACGATCCCCGCCCCTGATGTGCGCGAACGGGACGTTCTCGTGGTCGGCGCCGGGGAACGGGTCGCCACGGACGGCCTGGTCATCGGTGGCCGGACGAACCTGGACACGTCCGCGATAACCGGCGAGTCGATCCCGGTCCACGTCGGCCCCGGGGACCACGTCGCCGCAGGATCCGTGAACGGATCGGCGACGGTGCGGATCGAGGCGACCGCGGACGGTCGCGACAACTCGCTGACGCAGATCGTCGCCCTGGTCGAGCAGGCCCACGCCCAGAAGGGTGAGCGGGCGCGCCTGGCCGACCGCATCGCCCGACCCCTCGTCCCGGCCGTGCTCGTCGCCGCGGCGCTGGTGGCCCTGTTTGGCGTCCTGGTCGGCGATCCGTGGACCTGGGCGGAACGCGCCCTCGTCGTCCTCGTCGCCGCGTCCCCCTGTGCGATGGCGATCGCGGTGCCGGTGACGGTGATCAGCGCGATCGGCTCGGCATCGAAGTTCGGGGTGGTGATCAAGTCCGGAGAGGCGTTCGAGCGACTCGGCACCATCCGTACCGTCGCCCTGGACAAGACCGGCACCCTGACCCGCAACGAACCAGCCGTGGTCGACGTGAAGACCGTCCCCGGGGTCTCCCGCGACGAACTGCTCAGCTGGGCCGGCGCCGTGGAGGCCACTAGCACCCATCCGATGGCCGCTGCTCTGATTGCGGCCGCGCCGGGGGCCGAGCCCGCAACCGAGGTGGTCGAGGAGGCGGGCCTCGGCATCACCGGCCGGGTGGGTGAGCACCAGATCCGTATCGGCAACACCCGGTGGCTCGCGCCCGGGCACCTGCGACCCGCCGCGGAGGAGATGGCGGCCCAGGGCATGACCGTGGTCGTCGTCGAGTCCGACGGTCAGCTCGTGGGTCTGATCGGCGTCCGCGATGAACTACGCCCCGAGTCAGCAGAAGCGGTGCACCTGCTTCACGCCCAGGGAATCGACACGACGATGCTGACCGGTGACAACACCCGCACTGCCCAGGCTCTCGCTCGGGACGCGGGTATCACTGACGTGCGGGCGGAGCATCTTCCGGCGGACAAAGCCCGCGCCGTCGCCTCGCTCGTCGAGGGAGGGCCCACCGCGATGGTCGGCGACGGCATCAACGACGCACCAGCCCTCGCCACCGCGACGGTCGGAATCGCCATGGGATTGAAGGGCTCCGCCGCCGCGATCGAGTCCGCCGACGTCACCTTCACCGGCCACGACCTCCGCCTCCTGCCCGGCACCCTCGCCCACGCGCGACGCGGGCGGCGCATCATGACGACGAACATCGGCCTCGCCCTGGCGATCGTGATCGTCTTGTTCCCCCTCGCCCTGTTCGGCGTGCTCGGACTCGCCGGCGTGGTCCTCGTGCACGAAGTCGCCGAAGTCGTCGTCATCCTCAACGGCCTCCGCGCCGCCCGCCGCCCAACCGCTCTGCGCCACCTGGCCGCGACGCCGGCACCCCAGCCGCAACTCACACCCGTCTGACCGACCCCTCGCCCGACCAGGAGCCCGCCCCGTGAAGACCTTTGCCCGCGCGACCTACATCACCGGTGCCGTCGTCATCGTGCTGGTGATAGCAGCCCTCACCGTCGCCTTTCGACCGGATCGGCCCACCGCACCTGATCCCAGTCAGACCGTCGGCGCCCTGCCCGCCGCGCGCTCCAACTCTCATGTCCTCGATGACGCCGGTCCTGACGCTCCGACTCTGGTCGAGTTCCTAGACTTCGAGTGCGAGGCCTGTGGCGCGTTCTACCCGCTCGTCGAACAGCTGCGCGGCAAATACGCCGGCAAGGTCAACTACGTCGTCCGCTATTTCCCGCTACCCGGACACGTCAACGCGATGAACGCTGCCCTCGCCGCCGAGGCCGCCGCCCAACAGGGACAGTTCGAGTCCATGTACCGCCAGCTCTTCAAGACCCAGAAGCAGTGGGGAGAACAACAGGTCCCGGACCCCGGCCAGTTCCGCGCCTTCGCCGAGGATCTGGGCCTGAACATGGAGGATTACGACCGGGCGGTCGCCGCCCCGGCTACCTGGGAACGCGTCGAGCAGGACGTCAACGACGGCAAGTACCTCGGCGCAACCGGAACCCCGACGTTCTTCCTGGACGGCAAGAAGCTGGAGCTGACCGGGCCCGCCGACCTGACGGCCGCCCTGGACGCCGTCCTCGCCCGCTAACCGCCAGTCAAACCCTCACTAGCGAAGGTCGGGCAGTGCGCCCCTACCGGCCGCCGGGGCCGTCGCCGTCCCCGACGACCGACCGGCGCGGACTCATATCGACTCGGCGCAGTCGGTCACCATCACGTAGGTGCCCCGTTCCTCGACCGTCTCGCCGGCCTCATGGTCAGAAGCCGGCGTTTTCAACCACCCCTTCACCTTTCGAAGGGGAAGTCAAGAGCAGTATTTCTGACCCCAGTCCTCAACTTTGATTTTCGCATCGATGTATGCGGACTCATTGTACTTGCTCGGATCTTTGATGGCAGCGTCCATAACCTGATCCAGCCCTTTCAGGCGGGGCTTGAGGTCGTTAGGTGCCTTGGCCTGCAATGCATGGAAGGCCGTGTCTAGAGATTTCGCACCGGTTGTGTCCGTGGGAGAAAGCAGGGAAGGGAAAAAGTTCAGGTATTCCAACTGCTCAGCTAAGGGGGCGCAGACGGCGTTGGTGCTGCGGGTCGGTGATGACGAGGGGCCAGCACCGGTGGCGGCGGCGGTCCTTGTGTCCGGCGCAGCTTGGTCCTGAGTCGGGGTACATGCGGTAAGGACCAGGACGAGCGCCGTCGCCCCTAGCAAGGAACTTCCGATTCTACGATCGGCGGTTCGAGTGGCGTTCATAACGACTGGTGCCTTTCGGAAGAAGCTGTTGGCCCGATCAGGGGTTGAGGCCCCGTCATGGTGAGGTTATCGTCTTGCATGACGACGGTCATGCCACCTTATTGGTTCGACTATGGCGTTCTCTCCGCGGCGCGCATTATCGATTGACGCTCGCAATGTCTCGTTAAACGAACGTTTAGCGGACCCTTCCACGGTCCTCGACGTGCCGGCAGCGGCCGCAACGACCTGAGGCGTCCGCTGCCAGACCACGTCAAGGTTATGCATGCCGCCTCGGCCACCCGTGTGACGCGTCGGGCAGGATGTCGACCACGGCAAGTACCTCGGCACGGCCGGGACCGCTATCGACCGCGCTGGCCCTACTCGTCGCCGGCAGACGACGAGCCTCGTCTCTCGAGGGAGGCGAGGTAGGCGTTGTACTCCTCCAGGTCGGCTTCGTGCCGTGGTTGGTGGCGGGCGGCGAGTTTCGCGTCCCGCCTGCCCCACCGGGCGAGGGTCACGATCAGGATGACGAACAAGGGCAGTTCGGCGTAGGTCCACGCCAGGGTGCCTGCGACTGCCTGGTCGAAGAGGGGGTCGACCGACCATGATGGGGGCGGGCTGGAGAACGCTGAGAAAAGTAGTGAGGGCGTGCGTAGCAGGACCAGGCCGAAGATGGCGTGGATCTGGAGTTCGACGCCTACGTCGGCCAGCCGGGCCGCGTAGGACGGGGCCCTCGGTAGCGGGTCGGAGGACCAGAGCGGCACGGCGGCGACGATTCCGCCGACGAGGAAGGTCATCAGCAGCAGCTCGTGCCCCGCCGGCAGGGCGATCGCCACGCTAACGAGGTCGGTGAGATAGAGCCCGAGGTAGAGCGCGGCCGCGACCATGATGGCGACGGCCGGGTGCAGGACCGCGCTGGCCACGCGGGAGCGCAGCCCACCGTGTGCGACGCGCAACGCCACACGACCGATCCCCCGGTGCGGTGTCGCCCGGAGGATGAGCCGGCCCGGCGAACCGACGATGAGTAAGGGCGGCACGACGGTCATCAGGGTGATCTGCTGGAACACGAGCGCTCCGACGAGCCACTCTGCGTACTGGTTCAGCCCCAGACTTCCGGTGAGAAACAGGATCCCGCAGCCGAGCAGGAACGAGATCGTGCGCAATGCCGACCAGCGACGTCCCCGCCGCCAGAGCGCCACCGCACCGAGCAGGTACAACACGGCGAGCACCACGGCGATCGGCGCGACCACGGACACACCGACGGGCCAGAACGCCACCAAATTTTCTGGTGTCGGCGGCGGAAGGATCGTCGCATTGCCGGTCACGATCGCCGCACCCTGATCGTCACACCGGCAACGAGGAAGACGACCGCCGCGGCGGGCTGAGCGGCACCCCAGACCGGACCGGCGAAGGAAAGCGGGAGGACCGGGTTCCACACCACGGCGATCAGCGTGAACACCGGCACCCACCACCAATGCTTGGCCTGCACCGCGAACCAGCCGACAATCACCGCCAGGATCGCGGTCAGGAACAACACGACCGGACCCCAGCCCGCTCCGGTCAGAACTGGGGCGAGGAAGAGTGCCGCAGCTGCGACGGCCCCGGGAGCGAAGGCGTTCCGCTGGTACGGCGAGGGTACCCGTCCGCGCCTGCTCACCGCCGGCCCACCATCGAATCGTTGCACCGGCGGAAGGATCGGGAGGTCTTGTCGGTCATGATTCCGTTCCGTCGAAGTGGTCAACAAGCACACGGGCGGCCTCCACGCCGGCAGGGCCGCTCTGCTTCCTGCATCGACGCGGGACGCGAGCGTCGACCAGTCACGGCCCACTTCGCCGCCCTCAAGGACGGTGTGTTCCCGGTGTTGCACTTAGGCTAACATCTGAATACCTGTTCATATGAATAAGCGAGGTGGGAGATGGGCGCGGGGCATCAGCACGGACCGAGCACGGGTGGAAGTGCGAGCGGACGCCATCTGCGGGCTCTGATCGCGGCCCTGTGCCTCACCGGCGGGTTCATGGTCGTGGAGTTTGTGGTTGGTTTCACGACCAACTCTCTGGCCCTGATCTCCGACGCCGGACACATGGGAACCGACGTCCTCGGCCTGGGCATGGCGACTGCCGCCATCCTGCTGGCTCGCCGCCCCGCAACCGCCCAGCGCACCTACGGCTTGTATCGGCTGGAGGTGCTGGCAGCCCTGGCCAACGGGATCCTGTTGTTCGGAGTGGCCGGCTACGTGATCGTCGAGGCCGTGCGCCGGATCAGCGACCCTCCGTCGGTACCCGGGCCGCCGCTGCTCATCACCGCGGTCATCGGCCTGGCCGTCAATGTGGTCAGCTTCCTGCTGCTGCGATCTGGAGCCCGCAACAGTCTGAACCTACGCGGGGCGATGCTCGAGGTGATGGGCGACATGCTCGGATCGGTCGGTGTGATCGTCGCCGCGATCATTCTGTGGACCACCGGGTGGCCCTACGCCGATCCCATCATCGGCGTCGGCATCGGCCTGTTCATCCTCCCCCGCACCTTCATCCTCACCCGCCAGGCCCTGCGGATCCTGCTCGAGGTGGCTCCCGCCCACGTGAACGTGCCGAAGCTGACCTCCCAGATCGAAGCCCTACCGGGCGTGGACAGCGTGCATGATCTGCACGTCTGGACACTCACCTCGGGCATCGAGAACGCGACCGGCCACGTCCGCATCGCCGCCGGCGCCGACTTCGCCACGGTCCTCCAGGCAACCCATGCCGTGCTCGACGAACACGGCATCCACCACGCCACCATCCAGTGCGAACCGGTCACCTTCACCGACGAGCGTCAGCTGCCGGTCTAGCTAGAGTGACACTCCATGGGAGCCCCACAGGAACCTGACGGAGACGACGGGCAGCACATCAGGGTAGAGATACCGGCCGAGGAGAGCGTCCTGCAGGTCGCTGACGTGTTCTCGCTGCTCGGCGACCCCGCGCGGGTCCGAATCCTCACCGCACTGCTGAACGAGCGGATGCGGGTCCGCGACCTGGCCGCTACCGTCGGATCCAGCGAATCTGCCGTGTCCCACGCCCTCCGGCTTCTACGGGCGCACCACGTCGTGAGGGTGCACCGCGTGGGTCGCGAGGCCCACTACGAACTCCACGACGCCCACGTCCGCGCCCTACTCCAACTCGCCCTCGACCACGTCACCCACGCCAACCCGATCCACGTACTTGGAGAATCGGACCACTAACCGCACGCGGGCTGCGGGACCCGAGGCCGAGGAACCGCCGCTTTCCCTGAGCCCCGCCTGGAATGCCGACCGCGCTGGTGTCCGATAGACGAACGTCTAACGGACACTCCCCCACTCCTCATCCTCGCCGCGTAGCTGCTGGGATCGGAGGTGCACGATAGACCCGCCCGATGATATGCCCGATGAGGGGGCCTTTTCTGCAACACTGACTCCGTGAAGATCGGATACGCCCGCGTCTCGACCGCCGGCCAGGACCTCACCGCCCAACGCGAGCAGCTCACCGCCCTCGGGGTCGACGCCGAGCGCATCCACGTCGACCACGGCCTCACCGGCACCAACCGGGCGCGTCCCGGCCTCGAGACCGCCCTCGCCGCCGTCCGCAGCGGCGACGTCCTGGTCGTGACGAAGCTCGACCGGCTCGCCCGGTCCGTGCCCGACGCCCGCGCGATCGCCGACCAGCTCGTCGAGCGCGGCGCGGCACTCAGCCTCGGCGGCAGCGTCTACGACCCACACGATCCCGTCGGCCGGCTGCTGTTCAACGTCCTCGGTATGGTCGCCGAGTTCGAAGCCGACCTCATCCGCATGCGCACCCGCGAAGGCATGGCGATCGCCAAGTCCCGCGGCCGGCTCAAGGGCCGGGCACCGTCCCTCTCCCCCAGCCGTCGCCGGCACCTGCTGAACCTGCTCGACGCCGGCGGCCACACCCACACCGAACTCGCCGAGCTCTTCCAGGTCTCCCGGGCCACCGTGTACCGGGAAATCCGAAGGAGGGAGGAGGGGCAGGTAGCAGGCGATCATCCTCTTGCTACAGCCGCTGATCGTTCGTGACCGTGGCCACGCGCCCAGCCCCCGACGGATCGTCAGATGAACCTCGCGCCTCAAGGTACTCCCGTCGGCGAAGGCGGCAATCCGCCGCTCTCGCTAGTCTCAGCGTCTTCCTCCCGGTTGCGGGCATTGTCGTCGTCGCTGTGACGAAGGTGCACCTCGTGTTCCAAGTGGCGCTCTTTGCTGGTACAACATCGCTGATTTTCGCCTTCGTTCTGTGGCATTTCTCGGACCCCGCCTACGATCCGTCTGGGTACTACCCGGAGGAGCAGAAGGAGGAGGAGGAGCCGGAAGAAGGAGAGGGGTAAGTTGCCGTTAGCGGCGGCACATCCGTCCGGCGGCATGCTCCCGCCAGGGCCGCGTCGATTCGCGTCGCCGACGAACGCTCCTACGACCTGACCGACTCCCCTGCAGGGCGCACCCTCACGACGACGACAGGGTCAAAATCGGTCGTTTTCGGACCGTCGTATGCGGGGCGTCGGAAAGTAGCCCACTCTCGCAAGGAGGGTCGAAGCATGCCCCTGACGACGACACGGAGTCATGAGGCTGGAACAGAGTTTTCCGGCTCTCGGTGAGCTCATTGCAAGTCTTAGTGCGGCATGGGGACGAACATCGTGGTTCCGGGCGGCGACCCCCCAGTCCTCACCGACGCGCTCTGGTCTCGCCGTCCTGAAGGAATCTCGCACCCCAGCCGGCGCGCGGCTCCCGGTAGAGCGGTGGTGCAATTCAAGAAGGTGCCGGACCATCGGTAGGCGCTACTGTCCCCCTATGTTCAATGAGTCCTGGCCGTGGAAGAGGGATCTGGGGCGGACCGCGGAGCGGTTGGAGGGGGCTCGACTGGGGCTGGGCCGTCGACTCGACCAGCTCGGTGACAGCGACGAGTCCTACGAGGAAGTAACCGAGGCGCTGTACGAGGTGGAGCGCGACGTGATGTCCGGTTCATTCGCTGCGCGCCGTCTCTTGGGGATGCCGTCGAAGGTGACCAAGGGCGCGCGGGCAACGACCGCCGTCGTGGGCCGATTTTCCTTGCGTCAGGGGGCGAAACCCCCTGACCTCTGGGACGCGCTTGGTGACCTGGAAATGTACGACATGGGCCGGCCAAGGACGGCGACGATCTCGGCGAACGAGCTATGCAATCTCTTCGTCCACAGCGTGATCTTCCGAACGGCTTGGACACTTGAAGGCCTCGCGTGGGAAGAATATTGGGCGCTTCCCGAAGACGACCCCCGAGTCGAGGCCGAACCGACGGAGTTCGTCGGGTTGCTCGTGGCCACCGACAAGTCGTGTCGTGATCACGTAACCCTCGTGAGCCGTGAGGAGCTCGTTCGAGTCTTTCGGGTGCTCGCGGAAGACGAGGTCACCCAACTGAAGAGCCGGCGCGATCGCAAGGGCCGAGTGCATGTCACTGCCACGTAGGTTCGAGCCCTACACCATCCACAGCCCGGCTTTGATGCCCGGGACAAGGCTTCAGCTCTCCCGGACTCCAGATGACAAACCACTCTCGCCTGTCCTCGCCCGTGCCGACGCCGCCGTTCCCGGCTTCTTCCCCACCTGGCATGCACTCTCTATCGAATCGATCCGGGCGCCGCGGAACTGGCACGCGCTTGACCTTTGGCGAGTGTGAAGCTCAGGTAAGGGCCAAGACTCAGTGGTCACGCCTTGTGTCTGTGCAGTCCGCACTTGCTTCATCTTCGTTGGGTTCTTCTTGCCTAGTGAGGTCGGCATAACGCGCGAAGAGTAGTTCCTGTCGGTCGAGTTCCGTCCGGCATCGTCGTGGCGCGCCCATGATCTTGTCCGTCACTGCGTCCAGTCCGTCGTGGGCCTTGACCAGGGCTGGGTCCATGCCCAGGGGTGCGTAGTGCTGGGCAAGGGAACGCCCGGGGTGAAGGGCGCGGGCCTCGAGGATCTTGTGGCCGGCCTTGGCTAGGGCGGCACGGTCTTTCTCGGTCAGGGCTGGGAGGGGGAAGCCGTTCCAGGTGATCGTGCTGGAGAACGAGAGGTCGGACTTCATTCGCCCCCCGACGGTCTTCATCCAGGTGATGAACATGGAGGACGAGGCGACGGCGAACACCAGGCCGTCGGGGTCCACGGCTCCGTAGACCTTGTTAGAGATGATGACGTCGGGTTCGAAGTGGGCCACGGGCAAGTAGGCGCGCCCCTCGCTGCTGACTTCGGGAATCCCGACGAACGGCACTTCTGAGACGAGGCCACGCTGGCGGAACAGATGGGGGAAGCGTGCCCAGTCCTGGGTGCTGGCCGCCTTGGACTTGGCTCGCTCGTCGGCGACGCCCTCGAGTCGGCGTTTGAGCTCGGGGGAGCGGGAAGGTGCGTCGGGGTCCATGTCGGCTAGCCAGAGGCACCAGCGTTTCTTGCCGCGGATCAGTTCGACCGCCCCGACGTAGGGACGCACGTACGCGGCCATTCCGGGATCGGCCATGACGGCCTCGTACTGCTCGGCGGTGACGACGAGGTTGCCGGCGTCCGTGGGCTTGGACCCGTAGATGACTTCCGGCAGGTCGGGGGCCAGCGGGGTCCTGCGCTTGTCCACGAGGACGTTGGGGCCGTCCACGAGGTAGCCGTTGATCGTCTTCACCCCGGCCACCTCGTGGACTTCTGCGCGAACGTGGGCGTACTCGAAGAGGCGGGGCTTAGCGGCGAGGTCGCGGGTGAAGCCGATGATGACGCAGTGCACGGCGGCCTTGCCGGGGGCTTCGGAGTCCCACTGGAAGGTCCGGTGGGCGAACTTGATGCGCCAGCCGGCTTCGAAGATCGGGGCGAACAGGCGGGCAGGCTGGTCGCCCTGGACGATGGAGTTCGTGGTCACGAACGCCCACTCCCCGTCCCGCTCCGCCAGTAGGCGCAGGGTGAGGGCGTGCCAGGCGGTCACGAAGTCCAGGCGGGAGAGCTGCTTGTCCCCGCCCCAGGCGGCCTGCATCAGGGCCAGTTGGGCTTTAGTGCGGGTGTGGTCGCCCAGGAAGGGTGGGTTGCCGAACACGAATGTGCGCCCGGTCGGCTTGGGTAGAGCCTCAGCCCAGTTGAGGGTGAGCGCGTCGTGATGGTGGATCGTGGCGGTGATCGTGATGGGCAGGCGCACGGGGGCCTGGCCCAAGGCAGCGGCGAGCTGCCGGTTGGCCTGGTGATCCACGAGGAACATGGCAGTCTCGGCGATTTTCGCCGGCCACCAGTTGATCTCAATTCCGTAGAACCGGTCGATGTGGATCCGCTGGTCGAGGGTGATGTCCATGGAGAGATCGATGGACCCGGACCGGCGGCGCTGTTCGGCCAGCAGGTCCGTCTCGATCTCGCGCAGCTTGGCGTAGGCCAGGTTCAGGAAGTTGCCGGCCCCGCAGGCCGGGTCGACGTAGATATTGGAAGCCATCTCTTCGATAAGGGCGATGATTTCCCGGCCGATGGTGGTCTTGTTGCGGATCAGCCGGTCAGCCCGGGCCCGGTAGTCGTCGAGGAAGAGCGGGCCGATGGTCTTGAGGATGTTCTCCTCGGAGGTGTAGTGCTCCCCGTCGCCGCGGCGGGCTTGCTTGGACTTCACGAGCTGGAACATGGACCCGAACACGGCTGGGGAGATCTGCGTCCACCGGAACCGGCAAGCGGCTACGAGGGCGGCGCGGAAGCCCTCGGTGAGGAACCCGGCGGTGGCCATCCCATCGAAGATGCCGCCGTTGACGTACGGGAACCGGGCCAGGGCCTCGGGCACCCCGCGGCGGCGGTTCTCCGGGGTGTTGAGCACACGGGAAAGTGCGTCCAGCTGAGGGCCGAGGTTGTCGGCGGTGGTGTCCCATTCGACCCAGCGCTGGAACAGGTCAGCCTCCCAGAGGCCGGCGTCGTCGCCGTAGAGAAGGAACAGCAGCCGGGTGAGCAGGATCGAGGCCTGCTGGGTCAGGTAGTCCTCTTCTTCGGCGTCCTCGGGGGCTTCCTCCCCGACGGGGACATCGACCTCGTCTCCGAGCAGGGCGGTGAACATCGAGGCCATCAGCTGCGCGGCGGCGATGGAAGCTTCTTGCTCCTCGGCCTTCGTGACGGTGTCCCGGCCTGCGAGGAACATCAGCTGGTCCACATGGTCCGCGGACTTCTGCACGGCGAACTCGCAAACCCATCCGGCATCGCCCAGGCGCTGAACGCGGATGCGGGCGAAGTCGGTGACGAGCACGTACTTGGGCCATTCATGCTGACCGATGGAGCCGCCGGCAAGGTAGTCCAGGGCCTGGTCGTGAGCGGCGTCGAGGTCGGCGCCGAGGGACTTGGCTTCTCCTAGGGCGACGCCGGACCAGAAGAAGTCGATGTACCCGGCCCCGCCGGTGGAGGCCCGCGCTGCGCTGCGTTCGAACAGGTCGATGCGTTCAGGGATGACGCCGAAGGTGCGCAGCAGGTCGGACCAGAACTGTTGGGCGAAGGACTTCTCGGTGTGGGCCTGTCCGTCGGCGCGCCAGCCGTCGATGCGCTGGCCCCAGGCGTGACCGAACTCTTCCAGGGCTGTGCGGATCGTGCCGCGGTCTACCAGTTGTTCCACAGGCACAACGTACACGCGGCCCTGACGCTCTAAAGCTGGAGGTCAGAGTAGAAAAGCTCAGCTGGGTGACGGGTGGTTTCTCTCCCTGGGTGTCGACGAGGAAGCCGGCGATGGCGAACGGGGCTGCTGCACCGATAGGGCACCATGCCCGCCGCCGGCGCGTCGTGGCAGATGGCGCCGATCGCCTCGTAGGCCGCGTCGGCGTGCTCGACGATCAGGGGCGTCTCACTCATCGGGCTCTCCAGAATACTATTAGTACTGATGCCAGCGTTAGGGTGATTTCTGGCTCGGCTCAGGATCCGAGCGGCCGGCCCTGCGGGAGCTCGCGGGCGGCGACGGACTCGAAGGGTTCCCCGTTGTTGTAGCGGGCCTCGAGGCGCTCGACCTCGGCCATCACGGCCCGGTCGATGAAGTCCGAGAGGCTCCGGGACCCTTCGGCGACCTGGGTGTGCTTGAGTGCGCCGCGCATCCGCGCGGTGTCTTCGGGGTCCTGGTAGAAGCTGACCTTCGGCTTGGGCTTCTTCCGCCCCTCCCCCACCGGCTGCGCCGGGGCGGTGGTCGACGCGGCTGAGGTCGCGGCCGTGAGCCGCGGCGCCGCGACCAGGGCCGGCGGGGCCTGTTCCGTTGTTGGAGGGACGCTGGGGGCGACGGGGTTGGATCCCTGCAGGCTGGACTTGCGGTGGACGGGTCGGGCGGTGCTCATGCGTTCGCTCCTTCGAGGGTCGCGGTGAGGTAGGCGTCGTAGACGTCGGCGAGCTCGCGGGCGTCGCTGCTCCCCCACTCGTCCAGGCCGCGGGCGGCTTCGCTGGCGTCGGCGATGACGACGCGGTTGTTCATGATCGGCTCGAACAGGCTCAGTCCCCGGCCTTGGGCAGCGGTGGTGAGCTCGTCGAGCCACCCGCGGGCGCTGATGGTGCGCGGGTTGTAGAGGTTGACGATGATGCCGGCGACGCGCAGGTCGGCGTTGTAGTAGCTGCGGACGCTGCTGATGGTGGTCAGCAGGGCGTCGAGTCCGTTGAGGCTGTACAGCTTGGCCTGGCTGATGATCAGGACGGCGTCGGCGGCGGTGAGCGCGTTGACGGTCAGCTGGTCGAGGCTGGGTGCGCAGTCGATCAACACCAGGTCGTAGTCAGCCAGGAGCGGTGCGAGGGCCTCCCGGAGCCGCATCTCTCGGCCGGCGCCGGCGGTGATCAGTTCATCCCGCACGGCGGCCAGTTCGATGCCGGTGGTGGGCACGACGCTCAACCCGTCCCAGATGCCGGGGACGATGACGTCGCTCAACGTCTCGGGTGCTCGGGAGCTGAGCACGTCGGCCAGACCGATGTCGTCTGCAGCGACGTCGTCGCCGGCGGCGCTGGCCGTCAGGTTGCCCTGCGGGTCGGCGTCGATGACCAGGACGCGCAGTCCCCGGCGGACGGCCGCGCGGGCCAGGTGGTAGGTGGTGACGGTCTTACCGACTCCACCCTTCTGATTACACAGAGCGATCACGCGAGCGGACATTCTTACCTCCATTCATGGCCTTAGGGCCATTGTAGGCATTCCCCCTATTAGTACTGTTAGGGGGAATGCCTACGGCGTGTCGGGGTCGGGGTCGGGGTCGGTCGAGTTCGATGAGCTGACCGTCGACCTGAGGGGTAGAGGACCCACTCGGTCGGGATGTCCGAGTCGGGGCTGCGAAGCCGGACGCCTTCGAGGGTGACGGGGCTCGAGGGGTGCCAGGGGCGCGATGACTTCGCGGGGTTCGCAGTAGTGCTGCTCCCCCACGCGGATCAGTCGATCGCCCGGCGGGCAGGTCGGCCAGGCTGGTGGTGACGATGATGCTCATAAGGGCTCCTTTAGTGGTGTTGACGGTAATGGTGGTTTTGCTTCTATTGGGCCTAGCAGTGGCGTTAGGCCCAATAGAAGCATTGGGTTAGTACTCGCTGTCCCACTCGGGGTGGCCGGTCCAGCTGATGAGGGTGCAGCCGGCGTTGGGTGCGCCGTAGTCGCGCAGCGGGCCGACACGGAAGTCTTCGGTGCCTTCCTGGTCGGGAGCGTAGATCGCGCGGCCGCTGTAGTAAGGGATTGCGTCGTCGTCGTAGAGGGTGAAGTGGTGGCCGGCACCGGCTCTCAGTGCGTCAAGGAGGTTGTCGGGGGCGGTGCTCGGTCCGGTGGTGCCGGTTGCGTCGCCGGTCATGGGGTCGATGCCCTCGGCGGCGAGGTGGTCGGTGTCGATGGTCCAGGCGTAGGTGCTCATGTCTCTAACCCTTCTAACGGTTCTAATAGTGGTATTTAGTGGTGGCTGTTGCGTCGGGCGTCGGCGGCGGCGCGTGCGACGAGCGGCTCGCGTTCGGGGCTGTTCTTGGTGCCGTCGCGCAGCGGGTGGCCCCAGCATTCAGCGGTGCATTGGTGGGTCATGCCGGCCTCACATGTAGTAGTGTTACTTCTAATAGTACTATTAAGGTCACCGCAGGTCAAGCGTTGGCGGTGATGCGGGCGATGTGGTCGGGCTGGAATCCGGACCAGTGGTCGTCGTCGTTGATGACGACGATGGGGGCTTGGGAGTAGCCGAGGTCTTCGGTGACCCAGGTGAGGGCGTCGGGGTTCTGGGTGAGGTCGATGACTTCGTAGGTGAGGCCGGCGCGGTCGAGGGCTCGTTGGGTCATGGTGCATTGCATGCAGGCGGGCTTGCTGTAGACGGTGATCATGATGTCCTCCCTCATCGTTCGGTTGGTGGCCTCGTTCCTGATAGTCGGAGACAGCGGCCGGGAGTGAGCGCAGTGCAACCCGTAGGGCGGTGGGGGAGGGAGTTTCCGTGCGATGTGAGGGAGCGTAGCGACCGCGTGCGGGAAGTCCTGGGGGAGACGGCCCCGGAGCGTCAGCGGAGGGGCTTGCGCGGAGCGAGGGACGGCTGATGATGGAGCGTTCAGGAACGAGGTCCTTCCGGTCAGGCGCTCAGCGGCGCGGAGCGCCGTCGATTGGGGTTGGGTTGGGCTCGTTCGTTGAGTAGTTGGCGAGCGGCGTGGTGGTCGGCCCGTCCGTCGCTGCGGCGTGGGTAGGCGCCGTAGGCGTTGGTCCCAGGGTCGGGGAGCAGGGTGAGTTGTCCGGGTCCTGGCCGACGGTGGGGTGCGAGCCGTCGTGGAGCGGTCATCCAGGCGTGTTCGGCTTGCCACCAGGCCCACTGGGCGCGTTCGGAGGTGTAGCGGCGTGTGCGGGCGGCGAGGCGGCCGGTGATGCCGGCACGGGTGGCGGCGGCGCGTCGGGTGTCGCTGGCGGGCCTGCGGTAGCCGGCGTCGCTGGCGAGCAGCACTCCGGCGGCCTGTAGGGCGTCGACAGCGCGTGAGACCTGGGGCGGTGTTGCTCCGGTCAAGTCTGCGAGCTCCAGCAGGGGGAGGGGCGATTGGCTGGTGTGGGCGTAGAGGTTGCCGGCCAGGTGGCCGAGTCCGGGGCTGGGGGTGAACAGGTCGTGGGCGGCCGCGGTGAGGCGCGTGGTGAGCGTTGTGAGCAGGAGGGATCGTTCAGCGGACCCCGCCCCTGCGGGGCGCGGGTCCGCTTGTGACCGGGCTTGAATTGGAAACTTGTGGATGTCCTGGGTGGGGTCGATGGTCCAGATAGCCCCGTGGGGTCCTTCGGCGGGTTTGGCCTGGGCGATCCACCCGTCCTGGGAGAGGCGCAGCAGTGCCGTCCTGGCCGTTTCGCGGCCGATACCGGCCATCAGGGCCAGGCGGCGGGTGTCGGCCTCCACGGCGGCGCTGAGGGCCTGCAGGGTGAGGACGGAGAGTGCGTCGAGGATCCGCCGATCAGCGGGGCCGCCGCCGGTGGTCCAGCGGCCCCCGGCGGCGGCCGCGCGGGCCTGCAGGGACCGGACGGTGGTGGCGATCGCGTCGGCCCGGGGATCGAAGGTCGGGTCCTCGCCGGTGCGCCCGGCTCGGGTGGCGACGTGGCGGACGGCCTTGTCCCACTGGCGGCGGAGCAGGCCGGCGGCCTCGTAGCGGCCGCGTGGGTGGCGGTTACCGCGGTCGCGGGTGGAGCGGACGTGCTCGAGGCCGGGGGAGGTGTCGGCCAGGGCGGCGATGTCGGCGTGCCGCCAGCGGGCGGCTGCGGCGCCGATGAGGATCCGCCAGAGGACGGCGGAGGCGTCGCCGGCGGCGGCGTCCTCCTCGAGGGCGGTCTGGGCGAAGGCGGGCAGCGGTCGGCGCGGCCCGGGCAGGTACAGGCGGGCGTGCTCGTCGACGGGCAGGGGAGCGTGAGGCGTCAGCTCGGCCCGGGCCGGTTCGGCGTCGTCGACGAGCTGGGCGACGTTCTCAACGAGGCGGATGACCTGGGCGCGGGTGCCCGTGGGAGCCGTGAGCGTGGTGACGTTGCCGGTGAGGACGACCGAGTGGCCGCCGGCGCGGTGCGGGGCTCCTGGGGGCCGCGCACACCCGGTGGCCGGGTTGGTCAGGGGGGCGAGGTCGAGAGTGGGGCACAGGTGCCGGGCGAGGCGGGCGAGCGTGGCGGTGGTGTCGGCGTCGACGCTCTCGGCCAGGGCCGCCCAGACGTGGCGGCCGCCGGAGGGACCGGATTCGCACACGACCGCGGGTAGGCCGGCGTCGTGCAGCAGGCCGGCGAGGACGTCGGCGTCACGCGCAGCTGCGTGTCGGGCGTCGGGCGTCTTGGCGTCCAGGTCGAAGCAGAGCAGCCGGTAGCGGCTGTCGGGGCCAGCGAGGTAGACGGCCCAGGGCCGATCCGGCTCGTCGCCGGCGGTGCGCCGGTGTCCGGTGTAGGCGTTGAGGATCTGGCCGTCGGCGTCGACGGCGGCCATACGGACGCTGGCCCGGGGGCTGATCGTGGCGGTGAGTGGCCAGGGGGAGTGGGGGGAAACCGAAGACGACACGCCGGGTGGTTGGCGCGAGTGTGGTGCGTCGGTGGGGTCGGCGGCTACGATGAGACCACAGCTCCTCCTTTGAGGGTGTGAGTTATCAAGCCAGCTACCCGGTGTCCGGCCAAGAACTTGGGGTGTTGGCTTAGATCTTGTGGAAGGCCCGCCTCGTGCGGGCCTTCTTCATTTGTTCTACGAGGCTCTGTTGAGGGGGAGGGTCTCCTGGTGGTCGATCATGCCGAGGTCGATGGTGTCGAGGTGCCTGCAGAGCAGGTCCGCGACGTAGTCGCTGACGGTGGTGCCGTGGTGAGCGGCGACGTCGGCGAGCTTGTCAGCTTGGGGGATGGGCAAGCGTGACCCGACCAGCCTCCGCGGCCCCTTCGAGCGGCGGCCGCCTCCGTTGTTTCCTCGTGCTGCCATGCGGTCCATTAGACGGGTAACAGTTTCATGTGGGGAGTATTGGCGTCGGCGTGTCGGCCGTTACGGTTCGTCGGTGCGGAGGAGGGACGTGCGCAGAGGTGCGCTGCCCTGGACGCGGAGTGCCGCCCACGCTGCGGCGAGTCCGGCGATCACGCAGAGGGCGGAGAGTGCGCTGACGATCTGACCGGCCTCGTACCAACCGGGTAGCAGGGCGAGCAGCATGAGGAAGGCGCGGAGCACGGCGAGGCCGAAGCCTGCTGCGAGCAGACCGGACGCGGTGCGCCTCCACCGGTTCCGGGTGGTGTTGAGGTCGTGCGTGAGCCCGGGTAGCAGCACGGCGGCGAGGTACGCGAGGTAGGCCACGGCGATCAGGTTGTAGATGAACGCGGCCGGCTCGTGGAGGTAGAGCTCGAGCCCTGGGGATGCCGTCGGGGTGTCCGTGAACGCGAAGCTGATGAGCGCGGCGGCCAGGGCGACGGCGAAGACCAGCCGTCCGCCTAGGCCTGAGACCAGGACGAGTGCCCGGTGGTCGTTGAGCACCCTGGCCACCTGGTCGCAGAGCACGTTGGTGGCCACGAAGATGGCGAGTTTGGCCAGCAGGTCGGTGAAGTTGGTGCGGATGAAGATCCCGTCGACCGCGTGGTACACCGGCGGAAGCATCAGGGCGAAGGCGATCGCCAAGCTGGTCCCAGAGACGGCGATCGCGGCGTTCATCCGGTGGGTGATCGAGGACACGCGGGTCAGCGTGAGCGCGACCGCGACGATGAGGACGATCCAGAATGCGACTTGCATGGTTCTCCTTCAGCCGAGAACGTCCCAGTACCGGCGGTCGTCCGCCTGGGTGTTCAGGTGGCGGGCGGTGCGGCGCTGGAGGTCGGTGAGACGAGTTGAGCTCAGGTCAAGGAGTTCGATGTCGTCGAGTTCACTGAGCGCCCGCTGTCGCGCGTGTGGCTCCCATCCGGCCTCCTCCATGGTGATCAGCCCGGTCGCCACGAGACCGGTGGCGGGATCTGTGTCACTGAGCTCGGCGATTAGGGTGGCGACGTCAACAGTGAGCTTGCCACTGGTGATGGCTGCAGACAGCGTCGAGGTGTCGATACCGATGCGTTCAGAGGCGTTGCTGCGGATGTTTCCAGGGTCGATGGCGTTGATCCATTGGCGCACGCCGTCGGGGACAGGTGTCTTCGACAGGGCGACCACGGTGAGGGCGTCGGCGTAGGACTGTCTCGTGCGGCGTAGGAGCTCGGCGAAGACGTCGTCGGGGGTTGTCTGGCTGAGCACCTCGACGTGCCGAACCGGACGTCGGGCAGCCATGGCGGGGAGCCCGGCGACAGCGGCAAGGCTGTCGTAGACCGGCAACGGTTGAGCTCTGGCGATGGCCACGACGACGGCGGGGTCGACGCGTCCCCGGGCGCGCTGACTGGCGATGGTGCGGCGAGGTATGCCGGTCATCCGTGCCAGGTCCGTAGAGCTGAGAGGGAGGCCCTTCGTGGCTAGCCAGGACTCGAAGCGATCAACAAGAATCGGCATGAGTCATCCACGATCGGTTCAATGTGACGGCGCAAACGTCCAACTCATGGGTTGAACTGTACAGTTGAGCCATGGTTCCGATGGACCCGTTCCGTCGTAAGACTGCCTCGACGCACCGCGGTGGGTCGGCGGCCTGCTTGCGGCCGAGCTTTCGGCGGACCGCGCCCGCCCTCGTGCAATCACCCACGGTCGTCATCGATGGCGAGGTCTCGTTGGAAGGTGACCATCACGATGACGGATGCGACAAACAGGGTCTCACCGCGGTCACTAACAGGAGTCACCGTGTGCGAGGCCGTTTCTGCCGCCCACAGTTGCCCGCCTTGGCGATCGAACTCCGTGCCGAGCAGGCGCAGATCATGGTCGATGCCGCGTGCCGCCTCAGCAAGAGCCGCAGCGACGGTCGTGCATGGATTACTCGTTCGATAGACCGTCTCGATGCGACTCATCCCCTCACCACTCCTCGACGCCGACGCCGCACCGTCGTGGAGAACCGCAGTGCGACGAGAAGACACACCGCTGCGCACACGAGACACAGCGACCCCTGGGTAACGGAAGCGGTGGCACTCGTTAGCGCCACCGAGAGCGTGACCACACCCGCTGCGGCAAAGACGATCGTTGCGGCCGCACTGATAATCAGCCCGACGTATCCGGTCAATCGGCGGATCATTCTGCGTTCCTGCCAGTCAGTCGAGGCGATCCTCGAAACCCAATGCCCGCCCGAGCGAGCGATAGCGCCGCCACATCTCAGCCCGATTTGCCGTATATCGGACGCGGATCCCTGCCCGCTCCTCGTTCGCTGGGGGATCTGCGATGACCAGATTCTGAGCAACCAGGGCGTACAGGTGCTTCTTGATCGTGACGGGTTTGACGTTCAGCGCGGACGCCAGATTGCCCGCCGTGATCGGTCCTGTCTTGGACACCTCGCTCAGGACCGCGACGCGCAAGGCGTTCCCGTACGCCTGCATGACGTCCTCCAAGGACTCGTATCCGGCGGCGCAGACGGGACTGGGCATGCTGCCTATCTTGCCGGAACTGGCGACAACTGCGTCTGCACGGTGGTCAACTTGCACTGTAGTGCATACCTTAAGTATTCGCTACAGTGGGGTTCTCAGACTCCGTAGCGGCGATGACGGTCGATTCAAGATTCGTGGGGGAAGGGTTTTCCCACGTGCTGAGCGGTAAGGGGAGAACGGTATGGCGGGCGATCAGCGGTTCCCGGGCGCAGGCCGATCGGGGTTGTATGACGAGTCCGAGCAAGTGACGCCGGCACCCGCGGCCGCCGCCGGCCGATCAGCCCAGCTGCCGGACGTCGATGCGGGTGACGATGTCGCGGCAGGCCAGACGTCGGACAGCGCCCTGGACGGCGCGGGCGTCAGGGCGGAAGGTGCGGCGACGTCGACGAAAGCGGAGCGCCCGCGCTCGTTCAATTTGACAGAGCAACCGGACGAAGAGCATGGGACGACTGACCGAGCACGCCAGGGATGGCGGGGTTGGCTGAATCGGTCTTTCGGAGGAACGTTCCGACTTAGCGCGGGGCCGTCAGAGCGGGCTGCGTTGGAGAGCTCGGTCGCCTTGGATCGTGACGAGTCGGTGATCCGCCAGTCGAGCTGGACTCGCGGCGTCGGGATCCTGGTGGCGAACAAGAAGGGCACGGCCGGTAAGACCCCGACGGCGATCTGCCTGGGCGGCGTTCTGGCGTCGATCCGCGGTGGCTCGGTCGCGATCGTGGAAGCCTCGGACGACCGCGGGCAGCTGGCGTACCGGTCTGAGGGAGACCCTGCTCTGGGGATCGGTGAGTTGGTGTCGGCCCTGTCGGGCGTGGCCACCCAGTCTCAGCTGCGCGGCTACAGCGTCACTCAGCGCAGTTTCGCCTCGGTCATCGGTTCGACGGCACACTGGCGAGCACCCCTGGACGGTGACGGCGTTCGCGGCGTCGCGAAGATCATCGACGAGCACTTCACGCTGCGGGTCTGGGACACCGGCAATCAGTATTCGTCGGGGGCGTTCGTCGCCGCCGTGGAGACGGCCGACGTCCTGGTGATCCCCACCATGAATTCGGCGGACTCCATTCTCGACGGGCTGGAGCTGCTCGATTTCCTTCGGGCGCGCGGCGCGCACGGGCGGATGCTCGCGGAGTCGGCGATTGTGGTCCGTCTCAGTGACGGTCGCCCTGAATCGGTCAAGGACTCGCGTGTGCTGGGCAGCTTCAACCAGGCCGGCGTCCCGACGGAGCACATCTACTCGGTGCCGTTCGATGCGCACATCGCGGAGCGTGGTCCGATCACGCTCGAGAATCTCGCCCCCGCGACGCGGGCGGCGTTCACGGCGGTGGCCGCAGCGGCTATTCGTCAGGCGAACCGGAACGTCCACCAGAAGGAGAACTGACATGCCCATCCTCGACACCGCGGCCGCTCACGTGAGCGTGCTCTCCCACGTTGTGACCACGCGCGCCGCCGATAACGCAGCAGGCCTGACGACCCTCGGGATCGCCAACCCGTTCCCGGGCGTGCCGGACTTCACGAGCCTCGGCGGCCGGTTCACCGAGTGGTGGCAGCGGCTCTTCGCCGTCGTGTGGGGCCTGGCGATCATCGTCGCGGCGGTATACCTGATCATGGGGCTGGTGGCCATGGCGCGTTCCGACGCGAACAACCCGCACGCTCACGCCGAAGGCCGCAAGAAGGCGACCGGTGCCGGGATCGGCCTGGCCGCTCTCGCCGGTTTCGGCGTGCTCGTCGGAGCGATCCTGGCGGTCGCCGGCTGATGGCCTCCACGGGGAACGAACCACAGCGCCGGCGGCGACGCTGGCCGATTGTGGTCGTGGTCTTGGTGGCGATCGCGGCGCTCGTTACAGGCGTGTCGGTGTGGTTCCAGAAGTTCCCGCCGTCGTCCGCGACCGGTGACCCATCCACGGACGACGCGACCGCCATGCCCGCTTCACCGCCGCCGCCTGGGGCCTTGGCGCAGACGCCCGGCGGGTGCATCGCCGGCACCGGCAGCGTAGGTGCCAAGTCGTTCCTCGAGGCGGCGGCGAAGGCACCCCACACCACCACCGGGGCGGTGGAGGTGGCCGGAGCGTATCAGAGGTGGGGTGCGCGGTCGCCGTGGCCGACGGTGGCCGAGAGCGAGCAGGTAGTGAAGGCGCTGGCGGCGCCGGAAGCGGATGCCAGCATCACCGGCCTGCCGAAGCGGATGGCGACACTCAATGCGGAAGGCTCGATCGGGGATGCGCGCCTGACGCTCAGCGACGGTCGCTACATCGTCGAGAGCGCGGCTCGCGACGATGTCGTGGTCTCCACTGCAGGGACCGTGATTCAGAACGGGCAACCGGTCCCTGACCGTGCTCAAACAAACACCTTCACGCTCACGTGGAAATCCGGCAGGTGGATGCTGGTCTCGGCGCACCCGACCCGGTCGACTGAGGACCTCTTTACCAACGGCGCGCGGTTCGCAGGAGGCTGCTGATGATTTCCGCGGTGCTCGGACGGTTGCCGATGGAGGATGACGGTAACCCGCTGAACAAGCTCGGCCAGGGCGTCGGCGACGCGATCGGCGGGGTGAAGGATCTGTGGAACGGCGCCACCGGGGCAGTCGGCAATGCCGTGACGTTCGCTGCGGACCCGTTGGGCTCGATCTTCAAGGCGACCCGGGACGGGGCGGTCGGCTTGGCGAAGAACGTGCTGCCTGCGTTGGCGCACGCGACGCAGCCGGATCTGAGCGTGGACTGGTTCTTGAAGGCCTACGCGATCAGTTTCGCCGTCGGCATCCTGATCTGGGGGGTGCTGCTGCTGGGCCAGTTCATCGCCGTCGCGCGTGGACAGATGTCCGGCGAGGCGTTCCTGGAGGCCCTGGTCGGGAGGACGTTCCTGTTCTTCGGCGGGGCCCTGTTCGGTCCGATGATCGGTACCGCCCTGGTGTCGATGCTCGGCGCTCTGACCGACAGTCTGATCTCGTGGGGAGTCTCCTCGTCGTCGGACAAGATGCTGGCCTCGTTGCAGACGATGCTCGGGAAAGACCCGGGTGCGATCCCCGGCGGCGTGATCGTGGGCATCTTGCTGATGGTCGTCATGATCGTCGGCCTGTTCCTGGTACTGGTCACGTTGGCCATCATGCTGGTGACGCTGTACCTGTCGGGGGCGGTGATGCCGATCGGGCTGGTATGGATCGCCTCGCATCGGCACTCGGACTTCGGCAAGAAGATTCCGGTGCTGTGGCTGGGGATCCTCGCGGCGCACCCTCTGCTGTTCTTCATGCTGGGGATCAGCTGGAACATCATCGCCGCGTCGTCGAACTGGATGCTCTGGTCCGACGGTTTGAAGACGTTGATGAACCTGATGACGGCGGTGATAGCGATGGCGATCGCCTCGCTGGCGCCCCTGTTGCTGCTGAAATTCGCGCCGATCATGCCCAGCGGTGCGGCAGGTCAGCAGGGCCCGTCGATCAACGCACCGCAGAAGTCGTATGGCGAATCCAGCCTGTCGGAGGTCCGCCAGGCGCGAAGCTCCTCCAGCGAAGCGGGGGACGCGGCCACGGACGGCGGCGCCGGCGAAACGGGCGACGGGTCCGGAAGTGAGGGCGGCGGCGGATCGGATGGGACGTTGATGCGGCGGTTGCGCCAGTTGGGGTCCTCGGGTGATGCCTCGAGCGCCGACGCGGCGGCCGAGTCGGCCGGTACCGCTGCCGGCTCGGGCGGCTCGGGCGGCTCGGGCGGCTCGGCCGGTTCCGGCGGCGGATCGGGCAGGACTAAGCCCGCCGGCGCAGCGGCCGGTGCTGACCACGGCAGCCAGCCCGCCAGTGGTGAGTCGGCCGGAGGCGAGGCGAGCCAGCCGGCCGGTGCTAAGTCGGCGGGAGGGTCGGCTCCTTCGGCCGGGCGCGGGAAGGCGCCGGCCGGTGCTGTCGGCTCGCCGGCGGGCGGTGCTGGGGGTGCCGGGGCAGGTGCGGCCGGGACGGCCGAAGCGGGCGCGGGCGCGGAGAGTGTTGCCGCGGCTGGCGCGGCCGAGACCGGGACGGGTGTCGGGGCTGTGATCGGCATCCCGACGTTGGCGGCCGCGGCCGGAGCGAAGGCTGCGGAGATGGGCACTGACGCGGCTAAGGCTGCGACGAGGGCGAGTGAGGCCGCCGGGCAGACGGCGGTCGACAACATGCAGGACGAGACGGAACGGTAGGAGGAGTCCGGTGGCGACACGCTACATCGGCGGGGAGACCGGGCACCGGGGCTTCTTCGGCGGCACCCGGTCGAAAACGCAGGTCGCAGGGCTGATCATCAGCGTGCTCATCGCCTTCTTCGGCGTCATGTTCACGGGTTGGCCCGGTCTGGTCGTCGGCGTGGTGCTGGCCACCGTGGTCTGGTTGGCGACGGCGACGACGCATCGCGGGTCCTACTGGGAGCGCCGAGGTCGCCGGTCGCGGTGGAAAGCGCGACGAGCGCTGGGAACGGACCGGTATGTGCCGTATTCGGACGCGGCGTGGGCACAGGCTCAGCAGGACGCGCAGACCGCGAAGGGCAGCAAGGCGCGGGCGCGGGCGGTCGCTGTGGTCCGGTCCCGCCCCGATGGCGCGGACGGGATGGGGTGGCTCGACGCCCGCCGGCAGAACCCCGGCATCGCCTGGCACGCCCCCAATGGCGAAGAGCCGTACCTGTCCGTGGCGTTCGAGGTCCGTGGTCAGCTCAGTGGAGCCGAGTCGATCGCCCGGGAGGCGGCCGCTCAGGACGGTTTCGGGTCCCTGTTGGCCGATCACGCCCCGCACGACTCGTTGGTGCGCGGAATCCAGTCACTGACGCGCGTCCTCCCGCCGGACCTTGCCTTGAACGAACTGTGGGTCGCTGAGCATCTGGCCGCGGATGCGCATCCCGACGCGGTTCGGTCCTACCAGGAGGTGCTCGAGCGCACGGGCACCGGCTCCTACGTCCAACGTCACCTGGTTGTGGCGCGGTGGCCACTCACCGCGGACTTCTACGCGGCCGCGGCCACCTACGGCCCGGGTCGGGACGGGTGGCGGGCCCTCATGAAAGACGAGATCGAGGCGATGGTGCGTGCGCTGGACGCTGCGGGAATGGGCTCCCCGCGGCCCCTGACCGCGCGCGCCACGGTTGCCATGATGCTGCATCAGCAGAATCCGTCGCGACCCCATCTGATGGTCAAGGACGTCGATCCCCGGCAGCTGGGACTGGCGTCGCACGACACGTGGTCCGCGACGTGGGTCGACGGGGTAAACCCGATCACCGAACAGGCCGTCCGCTGGGGACACCGGACGGCGATGATCAGCGCCGACCAGGTCGAGACAGGTGCCCGGTCACCGTACTGGTTGCTGTCCCTGCTGCACGCAGGAGCAGGCATCCGCACCCTGAGTTTCCACCAGGAGCTCGTGCCGGCCGACGTCGCCCGGGCGGCGACGTCGAAGGACATCGTCCGCGATCAGGCGGCGCTGATCGCCCGGCAGAAGAAGGGCGAGATCGCCGACCCCCAGACCGACGCCAACCTGCGGGGAGCGACGGCCCGCGGAGCGGATCTGCAACCGGGCACCGGTCACCACGGGTCCAACTGGGTCGGCTTCATCACCATCTCCGAACAGGACGAGACAGCGCTGTTGAAGGCCGCTCGCCGCCTGGAGCAGTCAGCCCGCACGTTGGCCGGCATTCAGAAGCTCGAATGGCTCAACTCGTACCAGGCCGCGGCGATGGGCACGACGTGGCCGATCGCGCGCGGGTTGAAGCCGGCACGCACCACGTTCGGGGCACGGATGATGGACACCCTCGCCGGGCGCGGCGAGAAGGAAGAGGAAGCGAAGGTCCCGGCATGAGAACCACCCAGGACATCGACGAGAACCCGGACGTGAGTATCGACATGCTGCTGGCCGGGGACCGGCCGGCAGTACAAGAACCCGCCGAGGATCCGGCGGGAGCGACGGCCGCCCGGCCGAAGCCGCGATTGATCCAGCGCATCCCGGTCCTGCGGGTGTTCGCCGCCCCCGACCTGGCGGAGACCGAAGCGTTGGGCGAGGCTGGCGGGGAGGTCGAGGAGTGGGCGCCGTTCGCGGAGCAGGGCGCACGGCTGCGGTTGAACAACCGGAAGGCGCGCAGCGGGCTCTACGCGCCGGCGGTAACGGGCGCCCCGTCCACGACCCGGCAGGCCGAGATCCTCAACACCGCCCTGATCGCGGCGCCGACGGGAGTCGAGGGCGTGGCCGCCGGCCGCGACGTCCTGTCGCAGACGGCGATCAGCAAAGACCCGATCACCGACTACAACGCCACACCCCGCCGCGTGACGTCGACGAACGTCGTCGCGCTCGGGGACGTCGGCTCGAGCAAGTCCGGCTACACCAAGACCGTCTACGTGCTCCGCCCCCTGATCCTGCGGAAACGACGGGCTGTGGTCTTCGACAAGAAGGACCGTGGCGGCGAGGGCGAGTACGCGGAGATCGTCCGTGCCCTGACCGACCCGGCCGACGCGAGGCTCGGCCGGGAGAACCGCCCGATCCGGTTCGCCCTGAACGGCTCCGGGGTGCGTCTGAACATCCTCGATCCGATGATCTCGGCGGTCAACGACGACGGGCTGAACAACCAGCTGGTGTATCTGGAGACCATCCCGGACCTGCTGCGGACGGGCCAGGGGACAAGCGTGCGCGAACGCAAGGCCCTGCGTCTGGCCTACCGGGCGATGATGCGGGACTTCGAGGGCCGACGGACCCCGACGATCGCCGATCTGCACGACCGGCTCGGGACCGTCGACGCGACCGAACCGTCCCTGGAGGGTGCGAGCTCATTCGAGCTGGAGCGGTTGCACGAGGCGGGGATGGAGATGCGGTTCGTCTTCGACGAGCTGCTGACCACCTACGGGGAGATGTTCGACGGGGATACCTCCGAGCAGGTGTCACTGAACCAGAAGCTCACCTCCTTCGACATCTCCCAGCTGCCTGACGCGGGCCCGGCCATCCCGATGGTGATGGGCCTGGCGAACCTGTGGCTGCTGGGCCGGGTGAAGCGCGACCGGGGCTGGCGCACAAATGTGCTCATCGAGGAGGCCGGGCACATCCTCGGCGGCCCGCTTGCGGTGCAGCAGAGGTCGAACATCAAGCTCTCCCGCGGCCTGGGGATCTCGAACATCTACAACATCCACAAGGGAGAGACCGACGTGCCGGCCGGCACCCCGGGGATGGCCGTGATCGAGGAGGCCCAGACAGTGCACATCTTTCGGCACACCCGCCCGGAGGCGGCCCAGTGGTGCGTGCGCACGTTCGGGTTGAACCCGGACACGGCCGACGCCATCACGCGGCTGCCCAATGGGCATCACTTCCTCAAGTCCGGGACCGGGGAGCCGGAGATCGAGATTGAACACGTGCGCTCGACCTACGAGGTGGCGTTGACCGACACCGACGAGGCGCTGCGTGAAGACGACGAACTGATGGAAGCCAGCTGACCAGGAGGTCTCACGGAGCAACCAGGCCGTGCGGCAGAGAGTCGGACACGAAGGGAAGAGCGGGATGAGCCCGAACGTCAGTGTGAACGCCCCGCACCGGGCCGGGTCGACGATGACCCGCACGAAGGTCGAGCTGACCGTCCTGGCGGTGCTGGTCGGTCTGCTGTGGCATCTGGCGCTGGTGATCACGACGGCGCTGCCGGTGACCGATCTGGTCGCGACCGTGCGCGCCCTGCTGCACTGGGCGATCGGCGTCGTGCTGCCCACGCAATCGGCGTCCGCCGTGGCCGTCGGCGGGAACCCCGCCGGCAACTGGGGTCCGCCCGTGGCCGTGTGGGCGACCCTGACCGTGTTGGTCATCGCCGCCTGGATCGCCTCCCTGTTCGCGCTGAAACGACGGCGGACCCGCCGCCAGGGCGGGTCCGGTCAGTACGGGCTGAGCAGCCATCGTCAGCTGACGCAGCTGATCCGGGGCCCGCAGAAGGCGCGCACGGTGCCGGCGACGTTCTGGCTCGAAGGCAAACCGGTCGCAGAGCGGGCCGAGGACACCGGCGTCGTCTACGGCCCGCCGCGCGGGGGCAAGTCGACGATGATCGTCGCCGCGAAGGTGGCGTTGGCCGAGGGCGCGGTGATCACCACGAGTACACGGCCCGACGTGCTGCGCCTGACCGCTGGCATCCGGAGGCAGACCGGCACCGTGTACGTTGCCGACTTCGACTCACTGAGCGCGTGGCCGGACAAGGTGCGGTGGGACATGGTCCGCGGGTGCGAGGACGCGACCGTGGCCGCCGAGCGGGCCGCGGCCATGGTCAACGCGATCCCGCGCAGCTCCGAGCGGTCCTCGGCCGATGACTACTTCGACCACGGCTGCATCGTGATCCTCCAGGCGTTGCTGCACGCCGCAGCCTTGGTAGAGGGCACGATGCGAGACGTGCTGCGCTGGTCTGAATCCTTCAAGGACCAGGAGCCGGCGAACATCCTGCGGGAACGTTCCCCGGAGGTGAAGTCGTGGGCGGGCAGCCTGGATGAGTGGTGCCGGGAGAACAACCCGGACACGATCGGCAACACCAAGACCACGCTGAGCAAGGTGACCGGTCCGATGAAGAACGAACGGATCATGTCGTTGCTGTGCCCGACGGAGGAAGAGTCGGGCATCGACATCACCACGTTCGCCCAGTCCTCCAACACCCTCTACGCCCTGTGCCAGCCCTCCACCAGCGCGTCGACGGCCCCGATCGTGACCGCGCTGGTCGACTCGATCGTCCAATCCGCGATCCGGGCGGCCGGGCGCACGGCGTCGGGCCGGCTCGACACGTACCTGTCACTGATCCTGGACGAGGCCCCGAACACGTGCGCGCTGCCGTCGATCCCTTCCTTGATGACGGCCGGCGGCGGCAGCGGCGTGCACACCTGGCTCCTCGCCCAGGCGCCCTCCCAGCTGGTGACCCGCTGGGGCAAGGACGGCGCCGAGACAATCTTCAACGGCGCCGCCGCGAAGGTGATCCTCGGTGGGATGGCCGATCAAGAGTTCCTCGAGCGGGTCTCTACCCTGATCGGCCGCGAATGGGTCGAACACCTCAGTTCCTCGGTGGGGACCGGCCGGCACGACGAGCCGACCGTGAACACCAGCCGGTCGATGCAGTTGGACCAGAAGATGCCGCTGGAGAAGATCCGGAAACTGCCCTCCGGGAAGGCGCTGCTGCTTTACCGGGAGCTGGAAGCGGTCGTCGACCTGGTGCCGTGGTGGGACCTGCCGCAGGCAGATAAGTTCCGTGCCTCCCAGCAGTGGGCGCTCGAGATGGAGGGCATCGGTCGTGCCGGTGTCGGCACCGTCGACTCCGCGGAGTCGGCGTGAGTGAGCCGGGCGCGGTCGAGCGCGCGGCGGGCGTCGAGGCGATCGCCGAGCTGTTCGAGCGGCTGTCCGGTGTGGAGGAGCTCGCGCTTCACCTGGACGAGGAACTCACCAACTACCCCGCCGGCGGGCCGTGGCACTGGACCGGGCTGGACGCCGACCAGCGCCGGGCGTTGTGGGTGGAGCTCGACACGTTCGTCACCTGGCTGCAGAACCGCATACTCAATCACTTGCAGGAACGCACGATGTGGATCGCGCCGTGCTGGTACCAACACGAAGAAGCGGTCGAGCTGTTGACCGCGCTGATGGTCGCCCACAAGGCTGCCTATCACCCCAAGTCGAAGAAGGCCTCCTTCCAGCCGGTCGAATGGTTCACCCGCGCCCTGTGGCCGACGATCGAAGTTTTCAAGCGCGAGTCCACGTTCATCGGCTGCCTGGACGCGAGAGAGCACTCTCAGACCCACACCATGGGCGTTCAGCTGACCGCCGGCGGCGACGCGTTCGCCCAGTTCGTCGATGCCGACGCCGCGGCCGCCGCGGGCGTGACTGCGGACGGCGAGGTCCTCGATGAGGGCTAAACGGGCAGGGATCGCCCTCGCCGCCACTCCGGTGTTGATCTTCATCGGCCTGCTGGTGCTGAGCCTGTTCGTCCTGCCCGGGGCCCAGTCGGCGCTGGCCTGCGAGGCGACCAGCGGGTCCAGCCCCGTCAAGGCCGGCACGGTCCCGAACGGGTGGGGGCCGCTGGTCGACCGCGCAGCGAAGGACTCGGGCGTCCCCGCCTCGGTGATCGCCGCGCAGCTGGACACCGAGTCGGGATGGAACCCGAAAGCGGTGTCCCCAGCAGGCGCCGATGGCCTGTCCCAGTTCATCCCGTCCACCTGGCGGCTGTACGGCAAGGGCGATCCGTTCGACCCGGCCAACGCGATCGCGGCGCAGGGCGCCTACATGAAGAAGCTCATGCAGGTGGTCCGGCCGGTCGCGCAGCGGACCGGCAAACCACAGGTATCCCTCGCCCTGGCCGGCTACAACGCCGGCGAGGGAGCGGTGCTCCAGTACGGGGGCATCCCACCGTTCGACGAAACCAAGCAGTACGTGCCGAAGATCCTCGCGCTGGCCGAGAAGTACGCCCAAGGTGGTGACGGCAAAGCCGCCACCACCGAGCCCGCCACCTCGTGCAGCGGCACGTCCGTCTCGAACGCCACGGTCGGCGGCGCCGGGGACGACTATCCGTTCCCCAACGCCGAATACAACGCCGGCAACCCGTTGACCGGGTTCGCCTACCGCAACTGCACCGACTTCGCCTGGTTCCGGGTCATGCAGCAGAAGGGCATCACCGACCGGTCCAAGTGGAGCGCACTGCGGCTCGCTCCTGGCAACGCGGCCACCTGGGAAGCGGCCTGGCAGCGGCAAGGCTGGACCGTGTCCAAGACCCCGAAGGTCGGCGCGGTGATCTGGTACGCCGCCTTCGCCGGCGGCACACAGCAGTTCGGCCACGTCGCCGTCGTCAAGAAGATCCTGGCGGGCGGGAAGGTCCTCGAGGAGGGCTACAACTACGGCAACCCGCCGGACGGGCACTACTACACGCGGGAGATCAGCGCGAACTTCCCGTCCGCCTACCTCTACGTCCCCGAAGGAAGGATCCCCTGATGAGCGCACCTGTCCGATCGCTCACCGCGGCCGCCGCCGTCCTCGCCGTCGCACTGGCGGCGACCGGGTGTGGCAACGAGTCCACCAACGCCGCCCCCGCCGCCACACCCGCCAGCTCAGCTCCGGCCACGTCGATGTCGAGGCCGTCACCGTCCTCGTCGACGTCCTCGCCGTCGTCGGCGATGAAGCCGGCTCCGACCGGCACCGCCTGCCAGGTCTCCTGCGACAGCGCACCGCAATACGTGGGGCCCACCCCCGAGGCACCGCCCACCTGGGGGCCAGGTGACCAGAAGGCGGCCGAGAGCGCGGCCCTGGGAGCGATGAAGGCCTACGCGCAGCCCGGGATGGCGCACTCCCCGTGGCTCGCACAGATGCGACCGCGGGTCACCGCCGGCTTCGCGGCCGAGCTGACCTCGTTCGACCCGAGCTACCTGACCGTCTCGAAGGTCACCGGAGCGCCGCGGACCACGATTCAGAAGACGAACACGTACCAGGCGGTCGTGACCGTGCCCACCAACGAGGGCGCCTACACCGTCACGATGCTGCGCTCGTCGCAGCATTCCCCGTGGTTAGCCACCAGCATCGTTCCGCCCCTGGGCCAGCACTAGGGGACGCGACGTCGCTGGTGGCAGAGCCTCCGGGGAAGCGACGGTAACCTCCTGACCCGTCGACCGTTCCCGGGGACGGGGACCCTTACCGGGTCCGGCCGTGGCCCCGGTCCCTGTCCGGATCGGGGCCACGGTCATGCTCGGGTGCGGCGTCGCCCTCGATGGCGCGGCGCTTCCGTTCGTTCAGCGCGCGCAACAGCTCCTCGGCGCCAGATTCGGGCATGACCTGGCGGGCGCCGTCGACGAGCCGCTGGTCCGTGCTCATGTCGCCCGACCTGGGCGATTGACGCAATCGTGCGACTGCGGCACGAACGAGCCGCGCTTGATCCTCGGTGCCCACGGCCAACAGGGCCTCCCGCTCGACCGTCATCGGCTCGGCCCGCGCGGCCTGCTCGATCCGGGTCAAGGCGTTGCCCCGCTGTCCACCGAACACTAGACTGGGAGACGAAGCAACAGTCGTCCCGCCGACGTCCCAGCGACGTTCGCCAGGTGACTGGACCCCCGGACTTGGCTGCGGCAGATGGGGGTTGCTTCTTTTTTGTGTCACGTCGGCGCCGTTGACGTGGACGACGGTGGCGATCGGTTCCAGTGGTTTGAACCACCGGTCGTCGTCGAGAGCCACGTGCCGGCGGAATGCCCAGGCGCTCAGGTCCGGCGCCCACAGTAGGGGTTCCCGGCCCGGTGACGTGTGGTGGACGGTGGTTTGCCGGTCGATCATGCCGGCGCTGCGCAGCCGGCCGATCGTCTCCTTGTCGTCGCGGTCGCCACTGGGGTAGGCACGCTTGTTCCTGCTCTCCATGACCAGCAGGCGCGCGGCCGAGGGGCCGGTCCCTCGGGTGACCTCCGCCGTCAGTGCCGTCAGCGTCTCGGCTCGGGCGATCGCCATGTCACGGTCGTCACGGCGGATGCTGGTCTGGACGGTGACGATGTTCCAGTCGGCGGCGGTGGCCAGGTACTCGACGAGCTCGTGGATCGCGTTCTGTCCGGCCGCCGACCGGTACGACTCCGTGGTGTGCCAGTATCGGCCGCCGGCGATGTCCATCAGCGCGTCCCTGACGACGGAGCCCTGATCCCGGTCCACGATCACCCCGCTCATCGCGTAGAACGGGTGCTCGTCGTTGCGCAACGGCTCCCGGAACGACTCGTCGATGAACACCACGGGACCCGTGCTGCGGGCGTACAGCTGCGCGAGCGCCGGATCGCCCAGACCGAATCCCGACATGCCCATACGTGCGTCCCCCTCACCGTGATGCCCTCACAGGCTAGCGCCGGTGTCCCCGGTCGTTCTCCCGCGTCGGCGCGTTCCCCTCAGGCTCCGGCCGCTGTTCCTGCTCTTCCCGTCGACGACGTCGGATCTCGCTGAGGGCTCTCGCGACGGAAGTCGCGTCATCACCCTGTTCACCTTCGGGTCCCGTGGAGCCTCCAGCGTCTCGCACCGCACGCAGCCGCTCAGCGATGCGTTCCCTCGCGGTCGCACTTGTGCCCGGTCCCCGCTCGGCGGCGAGCCGGTCGATGACCTGCTCCGCCTCGGACGGAGTCTCACGGGACTCGATGAGTCCGACCTGCCGCACGTATGCCCCCTGCACTTCCTCGCCGGTCAGTGGGTCCTTCGTCGTCTGGGCGCTGTACTTGTGGGCGGCTGTGACCCGGGCGGCCAGATCGGCGGCGACCGGGTGGTCGCGGTGATCTACCGGGATCGCGGCCGGTTCGGTGGCCGGCACGTGGTAGGTCGCCCGGTACAGGTCGACCTCGGCGGCGAGCTCCGTCCACTCGGCCCGACGGGTG
>NZ_MIEU01000012.1 GCF_001968825.1 Tersicoccus sp. Bi-70 | reverse complement strand
TCACCCCAGTAACGGGGGAATAGTGTTACGGCGGCCATAGCGTGGGGGAAACGCCCGGACCCATCCCGAACCCGGAAGCTAAGACCCACAGCGCCGATGGTACTGCACTCGTGAGGGTGTGGGAGAGTAGGACACCGCCGGACAACCATTAAGAAGCGAGAAGCCTCGGACCACCCCACCACGTGGGGGAAACGGTCCGAGGCTTCCCGCATTTAACACTCGTTCCCCATTCAACACCCCTCCCGCATGCAACAGGCAGGATCCGAGTGCTCGACCACCGTCCATGACGTTGCCGGACCGTGACCCTCCGTCGTTCTGTGACGCGCGGGAAGGATGGGCAGCATACTGCTGGATGACTTCTGTCAGCGGTGTTCCCTACACTCCTGATCACAGGGCGGACGTGGGCGTCCGTCACGAGACAGGCTGGCTGAGGAGGACGACCATGGCAGGAACCATCACGCTGACCGCGCAGACCGCACCGCTGGAACGTGAGCCCGCAGTGTCCACCCGGGCGGCCTCCGACGGCGACATCCCCGTGCTGGGGGAGCTGTACTACTCCTCCTACGCGGACAGCCGGCCGTGGACGCAGGAGGAGGCGACCGCCGACGTCCGCAAGGTGTACGCGGACGAGTTCGGGCGCTTCCTGCCCGACGCCTCCCTGGTGGTCCCGGACGGGGAGGGCAACCCGCTGGCCGCCCTGCTCGTCGTCGACGGATTCCCCGACGCCGCGCTGCCGGATGCGCCGTTCGTCCTCGAGCTCTTCACCCACCCCGACCACCGGCGCAAGGGCTACGCCGAGGAACTGGTGCGCCAGGCGCTGGCGAAGCTGAGCGAGGCGGGGTACGAGCAGGTGGCCCTGCGGATCAGCGAGAACAACGCGGCAGCGCTGGCCCTGTACCTGACCCTCGACTTCCAGCGGTGGGATCCGCCGACCGACGAGGACATGGACTACTGATCCCTGCGGTCCACGGGCGAGCTCACCGGCAGCCTCGCCCGTGGACGGACGTCAGCGGAAGTCCCGGGACGAGAGGCGCAGGGACAGCGGCAGCTCCTCGAGCCGGTCGGCCACCAGGTTGGTGACGCCCTCCGCGGAGCGCTCCAGCACGCCGCGCACGATCATCGCCTTCGCATCGCGCGCGGTCCGCCGGTAGCGCGCCCACACCCCGACGCTGCAGATGACGTTGAGGATGCCCGTCTCGTCCTCCAGGTTCAGGAACGTGATCCCCTGGGCGGTCTGGGGCCGCTGCCGGTGGGTGACGACTCCGCACACCTCGACCCGTCGGCCCGGCTCCGTCCGCAGCAACCGGCCCACGCGGAGCACCCTCCGCTGGTCCAGGCGAGCCCGCAGGTGGGCGATCGGATGGTCGTCGGGGCTGAAACCCGTCGCCCACAGATCGTCCGCCACCGTCTCGACCGCCGACGGTGCGTCGAACAGGGGCAGCTGCAGCGGGACCGCCGTGCCCGGAAGCTGGCCCTCCCGTTCGCCGGCGGCGTGCCCGGCCTGCCAGAGTGCCTCCCGCCGGTTCAGACCCCAGACGGCGAACGCCCCCGCGGTGGCCAGCGCCTCCAGCTGCTCGGTGGTCATCGTCACCCGCCGGGCGAGGTCCGTCATGTCCCGGTAGGGGCCCGCGCCGTCGCGCTCGGTGACGATCCGTGCGGCCAGATCCCGGCCGATGCCGCTGACCTCCGCGAGGCCGAGCCGGACCGCGAGCGTCCCGTCGCGCCGGTGATCGGCCGAGACGTCGGGAGCGTGCGGGTCGAACGGGCCCACCGGCGGCTGGGTGAACGCCAGACACGCGTCCCGGCCCCCGGTACTGGAAACCCCGGCTCTCGCGCTGCCCGCTCTCCGCCCGGTGCCGGGGGAGGCAGCGTCGTCGATCGGCTCCATCCCCGCCTCGACCCCCGAACGGGCGATGTCCGGGCGGAGGAACGTCACCCCGTGCCGGCGGGCGTCGGCCACCAGGGTGTGGGGGGAGTAGAAGCCCATCGGCTGCGCCCGCAGCAGTGACGCGGCGAACACGCCGGGATAGTGCAGCTTGATCCAGGAGCTGGCGTAGACCAGGACGCCGAAGGAGAGGCTGTGGCTCTCGGCGAACCCGAAGTTGGCGAACGCCTGGATCTTGTCGTAGAGGATGTCGGCCTGCTCGCCGGTGATCCCGTTGCGGTCCATGCCCGCGTAGAGCTTCTCCCGCAGCGTCTCGATCTTCTCCCGGCCGCGCTTGGAGCCCATCGCCCGGCGCAGCAGGTCCGCGTCCTCGGCCGTGCAGTCGCCGATCGCCATCGCCATCTGCATCACCTGTTCCTGGAACAGGGGCACGCCCAGGGTGCGTTCCAGCACCGGGATCGTCCGCTCGTGGGGATAGGTGACCGGCTCGTCGCCGGATCGCCGGCGGATGTAGGGGTGCACCGCCCCGCCCTGGATGGGCCCGGGCCGGATCAGGGCGATCTCGATCACCAGGTCGTAGAACCGGCGCGGGCGCAGCCGCGGCAGCGTCCCCATCTGGGCGCGGCTCTCCACCTGGAACACCCCGATGGAGTCGGCGCGGCACAGCATGTCGTAGACGGCGGCCTCCTCGCGGGGGATCGTCTCGATGGTCCATGGCTCACCCAGGTGCTCGCCGATCAGGTCGAACGCATACTGCAGGGCGGCGAGCATGCCCAGGCCGAGCAGGTCGAACTTGACCAGTCCCATCCACTCGCAGTCGTCCTTGTCCCACTGCAGGACGGTCCGGTCCGCCATCCGGGCGTGCTCGATCGGCACCACCTCGCCGACGGGCCGGTCGGTCAGCACCATGCCGCCGGAGTGGATGCCCAGGTGCCGGGGGAAGCTCAGTACCGACTCGGCCAGGTCGAGGACCTGCTCGGGGATCTCGACGTCGGCGGCCTCCCGCAGGGACCCCCACCGTTCCACCTGCTTCGACCAGGCGTCCTGCTGGCCGGTGCTGTAACCGAGTGCCTTCGCCATGTCGCGGACGGCGTTCTTGGGCCGGTAGGTGATGACGTTGGCCACCTGCGCGGCGTTGCGCCGGCCGTACTTGCCGTAGACGTACTGGATCACCTCCTCCCGCCGGTCCGAGTCGAAGTCGACGTCGATGTCCGGCTCCTCCTCGCGCAGGCTGGAGAGGAACCGCTGGAAGGGCAGGTCGTAGAAGATCGAGTCGACGGCGGTGATGCCCAGGACGTAGCAGACCGCCGAGTTCGCCGCGCTGCCCCGGCCCTGGCAGAGGATGCCGCGGGACCGGGCGAACCGGACGATGTCGTGGACGATGAGGAAGTATCCCGGGAAGTCCTTGGCCTCGATCACCGCCAGTTCGGCCTCCAGCCGTTCGGTGACGGCGGCGTCGGCGTCCGGGTAGACCCTCTGGGCCCCCGTGTGGACCAGGTCGCGCAGCCACGACATGGGGGTGTGCCCGTCCGGGACGTCCTGGTGCGGCAGTCGTGGCCGGGCGGCGCGCAGCTCGAACGCCAGGTCCTCGGCCAGCTCGACGGTCGCGGCGACGGCGCCGGGGTAACGGGCGAACCGTCGCGCCATCTCCGCGCCGCTGCGCAGGTGCGCCCCGTCGGAACCGGGCAGCCAGCCGTCCAGCTCGTCCAGGCTGCGGCGGGCCCGCACCGCGGCCACCGCGGTGGCGAGCGGGAACTGTTCCTCGGTCGCGTAGTGCACCCCGTTGGTGGCCACGCAGCGCAGGCCGAGCCGGGCAGCCAGCTCCGCGAGCACGTCGTTGTGGGTGCTGTCGGCGGGACCGCCGTGGTCGAGGAGTTCGACGACGACGTTGCCCTCGCCGAACAGGCCCGTCAACCGGCGCAGCGCCGTCTCGGCCGCGTCCGCTCCACCCTCGGCCAGCGCGCGCCGGACCGCACCCTTGCGGCAGCCGGTCAGGATCACCCAGTGCCCGTCGGCCGCCTCGGCCAGGGAGGCCAGGTCGTAGACCGGCCGGCCCTTCTGCGCGTCCGCGGCCAGATGGGCCGACGTCAGGGCCCCTGCCAGTCGGTGATAGCCCTCCTCCCCGCGGGCCAGGACCAGCAGGTGCTCCCCGTGGGGGTCGGGCTCCCCGTTCTGCGGGCCGGGCAGCCCGAGGGAGAGTTCGGCACCGAAGACGGTGCGCAGCCCGTGCGCCTCGGCGGCCTCGGCCATCCGCACGATCCCGTACAGCCCGTCGTGGTCCGTCAGCGCCAGGGCGTTCAGCCCGAGCCGCACGGCCTCCTCGACCAGCTGCTCGGGGGAGGACGCCCCGTCGAGGAAGCTGTAGCTCGAGTGGGCGTGCAGCTCCGCGTACCCGACGGCGGGCGCCTCGGCCGGAGCCCGGTCCTGGCCGTGACCGTCCGGTGGGGCCGGCGGTGTGTAGGGGCCGCGCTTGCGGGAGAAGGCCGGCCCGTCCCCGCCATCGGGGCGTTGCGTGGAGCCGGGTCGTGGGGTGGTCCCGGGCCGGTCGGAGAGCGCGCGCTCGAGATCCCGCCACGGGATCGGGGGATTGCGCCACCCCATGGAGTCCTTCTTCCTCATCGTGCGTGGGCCGCGCCGTTCAGGCTCGGCCGGGGTCAGTCGTAGCGGGCCTCGGCCCACCACAGGGAGCCGGTGGTGACCAGCAGCCAGGCCGCCGACGTCTCGTCGATCACCTGCACCCGGTCGATCCGCCGGTTCCGTTCGGCGTCCCACCAGCGTTGGCGGACCGGCCACGGGCCGGCCCAGCTCAGCACCGCCCGCGTCGACCCGCTGCCGTCGGGGTCCAGCCGGTCCGGGGGAGCGGAGAGCTCACCGCGCCCCGCCAGGACCACCGGTGCGCCGCCGCCGTCGAGCAGCAGCACCGGGTGCAGCCGGTCGAACACCGTCGCCGGCGGAGGGCCGGGCAGCGCGCCCGGCCAGGGCCGCGCCGCCTCGGCCCGCACCGGGGCGGGAACCGCGTCCCCCCACGGCACCAGGACCCGGCGCTCGCCCAGCAGACGGCCGCCACCGGTGACCGCGGTGAGCACGCCCCGGTGCCCGAGCATCGACTGGATCCGGGTCAGCCCGTGGTCCACGTGCTCGTCCACCCCGGCGCCCCACAGCCCGTCGCCGCCCTGACCGATCGGCTCGGTGCGCTCCGGGGTCAGCCGCACCCGGGCGACGGGCTGCTCGAGCCGGCCGGCCCCCGGAGCCGATCCCGAGGTGACCTCCCCCTCGAGCTGCCAGCGGATCCGGTCCGTGATCTCGGCGGCGGTGAAGTGCCGGGGGTGCGTCCAGGACCGCTCCGAGGCGATCCCGTCCTCCCCGGTCAGCGTCAGATGGATCCGGGTGCACGCCAGCCCCGCGTCCGCCAGGGTGGTGACGACGTCCTCGGCCGCCACCCGGAACGCGAAGGCCACCTGGTCCGCGCGCACCAGCGGCGGTTCGAACTCGGCGACGCGGTCGAAGTCCTGGGGCGGGGTGCGGGCGACGACGGTCCGGGGGTCCGTCCCGGCGGCCCACCGGTGCAGGTCCACCCCGGCCGCTCCGAACCGGGCCCGGACGGCACCGGCGTCCATGGCGGCGAAGTCGCCGAGGGTGTGCCGGCCCAGCCGGTGCAGCAGGGACACCAGGACGGGGTCCGGCAGCACCGCCATGGGCAGGGGAGCCAGGAATGCGGCGGATCCCCCGGGCGGGACGGCGACCAGGGGCGCCTCGTCCGTGGCCCGGTCGGCCGCCTGCTGGGCCGCGAACAGGGTGTCCGCGACGCCGATCCGTCCCGGCACGTGCTGCTCGGCCAGCACCTGCAGCAGGGATCGGGCCGCCTCCTCCTCGGTGCCGTGGTAGCGGCGCACGCCGCGAGCCCGCAGCGCACAGCGCCCGGGTTCGAGGATCTGCACCGCCGGGCTGACCTCCTCGAGCGCCTTGACCACCGGTTCGAACGTCTGCGCGTCGGCACCGGGGTCCCAGCCGGTCACCGCCAGCTCGGGGCAGCGGGACTGGGCGTCCCGCACCCGCTGCCCGGGCTGCACCCCTTCCTGCTCGGCCTCCGCGGAGGCCTCGGCCACCCGGCCGCGGTCGACGACGGCGGCCGGCCCGGCGGCGGGCAGCCGTCCGGTGGCGCGGGCGGAGGTGACCGGCCATCGCGGGCTGAGCACCACGACCACGCGCTCGGTACCCGTGCCACCCGTGCCCGTGCCACCCGTGCCCGTGCCGGTCCTGCTCGTCGTGGTCCGGTTCGTGGTGGTCCTGCCCCGTGGGGGCCCTGACGACGAACCCATGTCATCCCGCCCGGCTGGCGCGGCGCTCCCACGAGGCCCGGCTCGTCGATGCGGGGGACCCGGCCGCCACGGCGCCCGCGGTCGGGATCGCCGGTTCCCCGATACCGGTGCCCGGGACCAGGGCGAGCCCCGGCCGGGCCGGTCCCCCCAGATCCACCTCGCCCGTGCGCCGGCGTCCTCCGGCGCGCCGGTCGAGCACCTCCACGAGCAGGTTCCGGCCGGTCAGGTATCCGTGGCCCGCGCCCAGTCCGGACCACCGGCTGCCGGTGACCCGCAGCGTCGTCTCGGTCTGCGGCCAGGGGCCGAGCGTGATCATGCTGGCGCGGCGCTGACGGAGGCGGGCGTTAAGCCGGGCGACGTCGCCCCCGGCGATGGAGGCGGGCGGGACGACGACCACCACGGAGAGCACGTCGATCATGGCGGCCGCGACGGCGGCCCACTGCTGGCCGGCCGAGGGCACCAGGATGAGCCGCTGCAGGTCGATCCCCAGCCCGGCGGCGGACTCCGTCCCGAGGTCCGGCATCCCCAGCACCCCGCACCAGGCTCCGTCCCCGGAGGCCCGTGCGATCATGCTCAGCGCCAGGGTGGTGGACCCGATGACGGCGTAGCTCGACCCGGCGAGCAGGCCCTGCGGCAACAGGGACGTCAGCGCCTCGGAGACCGGGAACCGCTGCGCGGCCAGATGGGCGGCCTCGAGCTGGCGGATCCTCGACCTCAGTGACGCCGTGATCGCCGAGGTGGCCGCGGGGGACCGCGACGTCTCCGGCTCTCCGGCCCCGGAGACGCCCACACCGGAGACGCCCACACCGGGCACGCCCACACCGGGCACGCCCACGCCGGACGGCCCGCCCGGAGCCGTTCCCGGGGCGTCCTCCGCTTCCGGCTCCGCCAGGGCGAAGAGCGCATCGCCCATCGCGGGCGAAGGAGCGGGAAGAGACATGACCCCATGTTCGAACACATGTTCGAATGTGTCAATCGAGCCGGACGGGGGGCTCCGGCCGGCCCCGGCGACCGACGAAGGCGCTGGTGGGACGGCTGTGGACGCGCGTCGGAACGGGCTCGGGGATGTGCCTATACTCGACGGATCGACCGGTCGATCACGGCAGGTCGGGTCGAGGAAGGCGTCTCATGTCCACCATCCCCGAAGAACTCAGCTACACCGAGGAGCACGAGTGGATCTCCGCGGTGGACGAGCAGACCGTGGTGCGCATCGGCGTCACCGATTTCGCCCAGCAGGAACTCGGTGACGTGGTCTTCGTGCAGCTGCCCGAGGTGGGCACCGCCATCAGCCAGGGCGAGGCCGTGGGGGAGATCGAGTCGACGAAGAGCGTCAGCGAGGTGTTCGCCCCGCTGGACGGGGAGATCGTGGCCCGCAACGAGGCGCTCGAGGACGATCCGGCGCTCGTGAACTCGGATCCGTACGGCGAGGGGTGGCTCTTCGATCTGCGGTTGGACGACCCGCAGGCCGTTGACCAGCTGCTCGATGCGACGGGCTACCAACAACAGGTAGGCTGAGAACACCGCGGAGGGACGACGCGCCGGCAGCCGGTGCGTGCCTCGGCGTTGCGGTCGCCGCAGGGGAGCGGGCGGCCCGATCGACCAGACGGATGACCACGGGGACACCCCGGAGGGATGGGAAACGCAGCATCGTGAACACATCACGGGAGTCGTCGTTGGACACGACGTCGATCAACGTCGCTCCGATCACCGGAGCGCACCATGTGGTACCCCGGGTCAGCCCCGAGGAGCAGACCTCCATCGACGCGCTGCCGGTGGGCTCCGCGCTGCTCATCGCACACCAGGGCCCCAATGCGGGTGCCCGGTTCCTGCTGGACCAGCCGGTCACCACGGCCGGGAGGCACCCCAACGCCGACATCTTCCTCGATGACGTGACCGTCTCGCGGCGTCACGTCGAGTTCCGGCGCACGGACGAGGGCTTCGACCTCGTCGACAGCCGTAGCCTGAACGGTACCTACGTCAACGGCGACCGGGTCGACCAGGTGACCCTGACGTCGGGTGACGAGGTGCGGATCGGCAAGTTCCGGCTCACCTTCTACCCGTCGCGGGCCGCTGCGGCCGCGGGTGTCCGCGGGGCCGGTTCCGGCCCCTCCGCCGTCGAACCGGGCCAGGGCGGGTCCTGAGGGTGCCCGGTTCCGACCCGGGGTCGCGGCGCGCACCGGTCTCCGCGGCGACGGGGACGTCCGGGCGCGTCTTCACCATCGGCGAGGTGCTGTCCCGGTTGCGTCACGACTTCGACTCGGTGACCGCCTCCAAGGTCCGCTTCCTCGAGGAGAAGGGCCTGATCACCCCGCAGCGGACCCCCGCCGGGTACCGCAAGTACACGCACGCGGACATCGAGCGGCTGCGGTTCATCCTCGCCCTGCAGCGGGACCGCTACCTGCCGCTGAAGGTGATCAAGGAGTACTGCGAGGCCATCGACCGGGGGGAGCGGCCGGAGAACCTGCCCGCCGGGGCGGTCAGCCCCCGGATGGTCTCTCCGCAGCTGGCCGAGGACCTGTCGGCCCGCAGCCGCCGGCTCTCGGCCCTCGAACTGCGCCGGCAGGCGCAGGCGCCGAGCGAACTGCTGCAGAAGCTGGTCAGCTTCGGGTTGATCAGCCCCGTGGACGGCTACTACAACGAGCACGACCTCGCCGCGGTGCGGTCCTGCGTCCAGCTGCAGGCCCACGGCATCGAGCCGCGTCACCTGCGGGCGTTCCGCGTCGCCGCGGACCGGGAACTCAGCCTCGTCGAACAGGCCATCTCCCCGCTGGCCTCCCGTCGGGACACCGCCTCGCGGGCCCGGGCGGCCGAGGCGGCCCGGGAACTGAGCGAGGCGTGCCTGACGCTGCACCGCGCCCTGGTCGACGGGCGCATCGACCGACTGGACGAGTGAGTCGATGACGGGGCGGGCCGCGCGATGATCGCCATGGAGGTCCTGGGGGTCCGGATCGAGCTGCCGGCCAACCAGCCGCTGGTGCTCCTGAAGGAGAGCCACGGGGAGCGGCACCTGCCGATCTGGATCGGCGCCCCCGAGGCCAGCGCCATCGCGCTCGCCCAGCAGGGCATCGTCCCGCCGCGGCCCATGACGCACGACCTGATGGTCTCGGTGATCGGTCAGCTCGGCGCCGAACTGACCCAGGTGCACATCATCGCCGTGCGCGACGCCGTGTTCTACGCGCAGCTGGTCTTCGGCAGCGGCGTGACCGTCTCGTCCCGCGCCTCCGACGCCATCGCCCTGGCGATCCGGGTGGACTGCCCCATCCTGTGCACCCCCGAGGTGCTCGACGACGCCGGGGTGCAGATCACCGAGGCCGGCGAGGTCACCGAGGACGACGACGAGGCCGGCGGTGCCCGTCCGTCCGACGAGAACGCCGAGAGCGAGCTGCGCCGGTTCCGCCAGTTCCTCGACGACGTCGAGCCCGAGGACTTCGAGAACTGACAGCAGGCTGTCCGTCGCCCTCGATCGGAGGGGCGACACGACGCACCGGACGGGCCGGGGTCTTTGACCCGCCGCACCCGTGCCTCTAACGTCATTCCTAGACAGCTCCTTCGGGTCCCGTCCAGCTTCCCCTGACGCGGTTCCCGGCAGCATCGGGTCCACCACCATCTCGTGGTCACCCCTGATGTGCCGAGGACCCCGCTGGTAGACTTGGCCGGTTCCCGCTTCCCCCCAGTGGAGCTACCGATCAAGGAGGTCCACGTGAGTCCGAAAGGTGAAACCGGCGAACTCCGCCGCGCCGCTGCTCACGATGCGCAACCCGAAGGTGCTCAGGGGTTGTTGTTCACGGAGGACCTGCCCGTGCTGGACGAGGACGCCGGCTACCGCGGCCCGACCGCCTGCAAGGCTGCCGGCATCACGTATCGCCAGCTGGACTACTGGGCCCGCACCGGCCTCGTCGAACCGGCCGTCCGCTCCGCGTCGGGCTCCGGCTCGCAGCGCCTCTACAGTTTCCGCGACATCCTCGTCTTGAAGGTCGTCAAGCGCCTGCTCGACACCGGGGTCTCGCTGCAGCAGATCCGTACCGCCGTCGAGCACCTGCGCCTGCGCGGCGTGGAGGACCTCGCCCAGATCACGCTGATGAGTGACGGGGCGAGCGTCTACGAGTGCACGTCGGCCGACGAGGTCATCGACCTGGTCCAGGGCGGTCAGGGCGTGTTCGGCATCGCCGTCGGCCGGGTGTGGCGCGAGGTCGAGGGCAGCCTGGCCGAGCTCCCGTCCGAGCACGCGGACCAGCAGGACTTCCCCGACGACGAACTCAGCCGGCGTCGCGCCACCCGCCGCATCTCCTGATTCCGCGCCCGGGGTTTCCGCCCGGGCATCTTCTCTCCACCGTCACGGCCGGTCCCCGAAGGACCGGCCGTTCTCGTGTCCGGGACGGGCAGGAGCGGGTGGTGTCCCCGGCCTCAGGCGGAGGGCTGCAGGGCGTGCTCGGGCTCGTCCTCGACCAGGTGGCCGAGACCGGCCAGCACCGCGTCGAAGTCGCGCGCCGCGTGGGCCGCGTCCGCACCCGGCCAGTGGTGCACCGCGTGAGCGGCACCCTGGACCTGCTGCAGCACGGGCCGGTCGATGAGCGCGGGGCGCAGCAGCAGCGAGGCGAACATCCGCTCCATCTCCCGCAGCCGGAACGCCTGCTCGGGGACGTCCTGCCGGACGCGGTTGGCGACGACGCCGGCGGTGCGCAGCCCCGGGGCGTACTCGCGCCGGAACAGGTCCATCGCCCGCAGGGTCCGCTCGGTTCCGGCCACGGAGAACAGGGCCGGTTCGGCGACCAGGAGCACGCCGGAGCTGGCGGTCCAGGCGATCCGGGTGAGCCCGTTCAGGGACGGCGGGCAGTCGATCAGGGCGATGTCGTAGGCCGCCGCGGTCTCCTCGTCGCGCGTGAGCAGGCGGTGCAGCCGGTTCAGATCACGACGGCCGAGGTCGGGCCGGTCGAAGATGCCGCTGTACGCGGAACCGGGCACGACGTCGAGCCGGCCGGTGGTGCCGGGCACCCGGTTGCGTTCCTCGCGGCTCCACGCACTGGCGGCGACCGCATCCGCGAGCCGGTACCGGCGGGCGTTGCGCAGCAGGTGGCCGGCGTCGATGCCCCGGCCGCGGCGCACGGCCAGCGCCGTCGTCGCGTCCGCGTGCGGGTCCAGGTCCACCACCAGCACCCGCAGTCCGGCGTGCAGTGCCGCGGAGGCCAGGCCGAGGGTGACGGTCGTCTTCCCCACGCCGCCCTTGAGACTGGTGATGCTGACGACGTGCACGACGAACTCCGCTTCCTCTTCTTGCCGGCGGCGCGCAGGCGGTGCGCACCGCGTCTCATCATAGGGGAGGACGGCCCCCGCGAATCGGTGTGACGAGGCGCACGCCCGGCGCCCGCCCCCGGCGGCTAAGGTATGAACACACCTGACCCCGGGCGCGCAATGACGCGCGCGACGACGCAGAGGAGTACACCCTCATGTTCTCGAAGATCCTGGTGGCCAACCGCGGGGAGATCGCCATCCGCGCGTTCCGCGCCGGTTATGAGTCGGGCGCCAAGACCGTCGCCGTCTTCCCCTACGAGGACCGCAACTCGATCCACCGGCAGAAGGCGGACGAGGCCTATCTCATCGGTGAGGAGGGGCACCCGGTCCGGGCGTACCTGGACGTGGCCGAGATCATCCGGGTGGCCCGTGAGGCCGGCGCGGACGCCATCTATCCCGGTTACGGCTTCCTCTCCGAGAACCCGGACCTGGCCCGGGCCGCCGCCGACGCGGGCATCACCTTCGTTGGCCCGCCCGCCGAGGTGCTCGAGCTGGCCGGCAACAAGGTCGCCGCCCTGAAGGCGGCCAAGGCGGCGGGCATCCCGACCCTGGCCTCGAGCGAGCCGAGCGCCGACCCCGACGAGCTGATCGCCGCCGCCGACGAGATCGGCTTCCCGATCTTCGTCAAGGCCGTCGCCGGTGGCGGTGGGCGCGGCATGCGCCGGGTCGACACCCGGGACGCCCTGCCCGAGTCGCTGAACGCGGCCATGCGGGAGGCGGACAGCGCCTTCGGCGACCCGACCGTCTTCCTGGAGCAGGCGGTGCTGCGGCCCCGCCACATCGAGGTGCAGATCCTCGCGGACAGCCACGGCAACGTCATGCACCTGTTCGAGCGGGACTGCTCGCTGCAGCGGCGCCACCAGAAGGTCATCGAGATCGCCCCGGCACCCAACCTGGACGAGAACATCCGGCAGGCCCTCTACCGGGACGCCGTCGCCTTCGCCAAGGCTTTGAACTACCAGAACGCGGGCACCGTCGAGTTCCTCGTCGACACCGTCGGGGAGCGCGCCGGGCAGCACGTGTTCATCGAGATGAACCCGCGCATCCAGGTCGAGCACACGGTGACCGAGGAGATCACCGACGTGGACCTGGTCCAGTCGCAGCTGCGCATCGCGGCAGGCGAGTCCCTCGAGGACCTCGGCCTGAGCCAGGACACCGTGCGGATCAACGGGGCCGCCCTGCAGAGCCGCATCACCACCGAGGACCCGGCCAACGGCTTCCGGCCCGACGTCGGGCGGATCACCGGGTACCGGTCCGCCGGCGGCGCCGGCGTCCGGCTCGACGGCGGCACCATCTACTCCGGCGCCGAGATCAGCCCGCACTTCGACTCGATGCTGGTCAAGCTGACCTGCCGCGGCCGTACCTACCCGATCGCGATCGCCCGGGCCCGCCGCGCGCTCGCCGAGTTCCGGATCCGCGGCGTCTCCACCAACATCCCCTTCCTGCAGGCGGTGCTCGACGACCCCGAGTTCGTCGCCGGCAACGTCGCGACGTCGTTCATCGACGAGCGACCCGAGCTGCTGCAGGCCCGTGGCTCCGCCGACCGTGGCACCCGCCTGCTGACGTGGCTGGCGGACGTGACGGTGAACAAGCCCAACGGCGAGAACCCCGTGCACGCCGATCCGGCGCTCAAGCTGCCGGTGGGCCCGCCCGACGGCGCGCTGACCACCACCACCCTGCCGGCCGTCCCGACGTCGGGCTCCCGGCAGCGCCTGGCGGAGCTCGGCCCGGAGGGCTTCGCCGCGGACCTGCGCGCTCAGCGCGCCGTCGCCGTCACGGACACGACGTTCCGCGACGCCCACCAGTCGCTGCTGGCCACCCGCGTGCGCACCCGGGACCTGGTGGCGGCCGCCCCGGCCGTCTCCGTGCTCACCCCCACCCTGCTCTCGATCGAGGCGTGGGGCGGGGCGACCTACGACGTCGCGCTCCGCTTCCTCGGGGAGGACCCGTGGGAGCGGCTCGCGAAGCTGCGGCAGGCGATCCCGAACATCTGTCTGCAGATGCTGCTGCGCGGCCGCAACACCGTCGGGTACACGCCGTACCCCACCGAGGTGACCGACGCGTTCGTCGCCGAGGCCGCCGCGACCGGGATCGACATCTTCCGGATCTTCGACGCGCTCAACGACGTCAGCCAGATGGAGCCGGCGATCGCCGCGGTCCGCAAGACCGGCACCGCGGTCGCCGAGGTCGCCCTGTGCTACACGGCGGACCTGCTCGACCCGAACGAGACGCTGTACACGCTGGACTACTACCTGGACCTGGCGCAGCGGATCGTCGACGCCGGTGCCCACATCCTCGCCATCAAGGACATGGCCGGCCTGCTCCGGCCGGCCGCCGCCGCGAAGCTGGTCACCGCCCTGCGGGAGCGGTTCGACCTGCCGGTGCACCTGCACACGCACGACACCGCCGGCGGGCAGCTGGCCACCCTGATGGCCGCGGTCGACGCGGGTGTCGACGCCGTCGACGTCGCCGCCGCCTCGATGGCCGGGACCACCAGCCAGGTGTCCGCGTCCGCCCTCGTCGCCGCGCTCGCGCACACCGAGCGGGACACCGGGCTGAACCTGGAGAACGTCAGCGCGCTGGAACCCTACTGGGAGGCCGTGCGCCGCGTGTACGCGCCGTTCGAGTCCGGCCTGCCGGGGCCCACCGGCCGCGTCTACCGGCACGAGATCCCCGGCGGCCAGCTCTCCAACCTCCGCCAGCAGGCCATCGCGCTGGGCCTGGGCGAGAAGTTCGAGGCCATCGAGGACATGTACACGGAGGCCAACCGGATCCTCGGCCGCCTGGTCAAGGTCACGCCGTCCTCCAAGGTGGTCGGCGATCTCGCCCTGCAGCTCGTGGGCCAGGGCGTGGATCCCAAGGAGTTCGAGGCGGACCCGCAGAAGTTCGACATCCCGGACTCGGTCATCCAGTTCCTCTCCGGCGAACTCGGCGACCCGCCGGGCGGCTGGCCCGAGCCCTTCCGTACCAAGGCGCTGCAGGGGCGGACCGTCAAGACCCGGACCGAGGACATCAGCGACGAGGACCGCGCCGCACTGGACGGTGACTCGGCGTCCCGCCGGCACACCCTGAACCGGCTGCTGTTCCCCGGCCCCACCGAGGAGTTCGGGCGAACCCGCGAGCTCTACGGCGACGTCTCGGTGCTGGACACCCAGGACTACCTGTACGGCCTGCGCAGCGGCACCGAGCACGTCATCCCGCTCGAGCGCGGCGTGCGACTGATCGCCACGCTCGACGCCGTCGGTGAGCCCGACGAGCGGGGCATGCGGACCGTCATGTGCACGCTCAACGGTCAGGGCCGCCCGGTGACGGTGCGCGACCGGACCGTCGAGTCGGACGTCAAGGAGGCGGAGAAGGCGGACCAGTCCAACCCGGGTCACGTCGCCGCGCCGTTCGCCGGCGCGGTCACCGTCACCGTCAACGAGGGCGACACCGTCGCCCCCGGCGGCACGGTCGCCACCATCGAGGCGATGAAGATGGAGGCCGCGATCACCAGCCCGGCTGGCGGGACCGTCTCCCGCGTCGCGCTGGCGGGCGTCGCCCAGGTCCAGGGCGGGGACCTGATCGTGGTGCTCGGATGATCGACCGCCGATGACCGCCCATCACGACCTGGTGATCGTCGGCTCCGGCTCGGGGAACAGCCTCCTCGGGCCGGAGTGGGACGATCGGTCGGTCGCCATCGTCGAGGGCGGCACGTTCGGCGGGACCTGCCTGAACGTCGGCTGCATCCCCACCAAGATGTTCGTCTACCCGGCGGGCCTGGCCGGTGCGCCGGCGGAGGCCGGCCGGCTCGGCGTCGACCTGACCCGCGACGCCGTGCACTGGCGGCAGATCCGGGACCGCATCTTCGGGCGCATCGACGCGATCTCCGCCAACGGCCGGGCCTACCGGGACGCCGAGCAGGACAACGTCACCCTCTACGCCGAGCACGCCCGGCTGACCGGTCCCCGCGAGCTCGTCACCGACTCCGGGCGCACCATCACCGGCGACCAGGTGGTCATCGCCGCCGGCTCCCGGCCCCGCGAACTGGCCGTGACCGGGGCGGCGCTGCCCCAGGTGCACACCTCGGACAGCATCATGCGGATCCCCGAGGCGCCACGCCGCCTGGTGATCGTCGGCGGCGGGTACATCGCGGCGGAGTTCGCCTCGATCTTCCAGCAGATCGGCGTGGAGGTGATCCAGGTGGTGCGCGGCACGGGCCTGCTCACGCACCTCGACGGGACGATCACGGACCGGTTCACCGAGCTCGCCGCCAAGCAGTGGGACGTCCGGCTGGGCACCGAGATCACCGCCATCACCCCGCTCGACGAGGACCAGCCCGGCACCGGGCCGGTGCGGGTGACCCTGATGGACGTCGACGGGAACGACGCCGGCCACACCGACGCCGACCTCGTCCTGATCGCCACCGGGCGCATCCCCAACACGGACCTGCTCGTCGCCGCCGCGGCCGGTCTGGATCTGCACCACGACGGGCGGCTGCACGTCGACGAGTTCCAGCGCGTCCTCACGGACGGCCGTCCCGTGCCCGGGCTCTGGGCACTCGGTGACGTCAGCTCGGAGCACCAGCTCAAGCACGTGGCCAACCACGAGGCCCGCGTCGTCGCCCACAACCTCACCGCCACCGGACCGCTGCTGGCCAGCGACCACCGGTTCGTCCCCTCGGCCGTGTTCACGCACCCGCAGCTGGCCCAGGTGGGGATGACGGAGGACGAGGCGCGGGACCACTGCGCCGCCGTGGGGGAGGAGCTCGCCGTCGCCGTCCAGGACTACGGCAGCACCGCCTACGGGTGGGCGATGGAGGATCAGACGGGCATCGTCAAGCTGCTCGCCGAGCGCGGCAGCGGCCGCCTGCTCGGCGCGCACCTGATGGGCCACGAGGCCTCGATGCTGATCCAGCCCCTGATCCAGGCCATGCACACCGACCTGCCCGCGCACCGGATGGCCCGCGGCCAGTACTGGATCCACCCGGCGCTGACCGAGGTCGTCGAGAACGCCCTGCTCAGCCTGGGGACGGGCGGCTAGCAGGCCCCTCCCGGCCTACCGCTGCTTCGCGGCGGTGCTCAACGCTGCTTCGCAGCAGTGCCCTACCGCTGCTTCGCAGCAGTGCTCAACGCTGCTTCGCAGCGTAGATGTCCTCGATGACGTCCTCGAAGTCCGTGATCACCCGCGCCCGGCGCAGCTTCAGCGACGGCGTCAGGTGGCCGGTGGCCTCGGTGAAGTCGGTCGGCACGATCCGGAAGGCGCGGATCGACTCGGCCCGCGACACCCGCTCGTTGGCGGCGTCGACGAGTTCCTGCACGCGGGCGACGACGGCGTCGTTCCCGGCCGCCTCCGCCACCGACATCGTCGGCAGCTGGTTCCGATGCAGCCAGCCCGGCAGCGCCTCTTCGTCGAGCGTGACCAGGGCGCTGATGAAGGGCCGGTGGTCACCGACGACGATGCACTGGGAGATCAGGGTGTCGGCGCGGATCGCGTCCTCGAGGCCGCTCGGCGCGACGTTCTTGCCGCCGGAGGTCACGATGATCTCCTTCTTCCGGCCCGTGATCCGCAGGTACCCGTCCGCGTCGAGCTCGCCGAGGTCACCGGTGTGGAACCAGCCGTCGGAGAACGCCTCGGCGTTCAGGTCGTCCCGGCGCCAGTAGCCCGGGGTCACGCACACGCCGCGCGCGAGCACCTCGCCGTCCTCGGCGATCCGGATGCCGTTGCCCGGGAGCGCGGGGCCGACGGTGCCGATCTTGATCTTCTCGGGCGTGTTGACGCTCAGCGGCGCCGTCGTCTCGGTCAGGCCGTAGCCCTCGAGCACGGTCACCCCGACCCCGTCGAAGAAGTGGCCGAGACGCTCCCCGAGTGGACCCCCGCCGGAGACGGCGAAGCGGACGCGGCCGCCCATCGCCGTCCGCAGCTTCCCGTAGACGAGCCGGTCGAAGACCGCGTGCTTGACCCGCAGGCCGAGCGGCACGGAGCCGGCCTGCCGCGCGCGGGACCAGTCGATCGCGACCTGCTCGGCCGCGCCGAACACCTTCCCGCGGCCGCCGTCCTCCGCTTTCAGCTTCGCGCCGTTGTAGACCTTCTCGAACACGCGTGGCACGACGAGGATGAAGTCGGGCCGGAACCCCTGCAGATCGCCGAGCAGATTCTTCACGTCCGGGGTGTGCGCGACCACGCAGCCCCCGGAGACGGCCAGCACCGCGATGAACCGGGCGAACACGTGGGCCAGCGGCAGGAACATGATGGTGCGGGCGCCCTCGCGGACGACCGAGCTGATCGCCGCGGCCGCGTTGTCGGAGAGCCGCACGAAATTGCCGTGGGTCAGGGTGACGCCCTTCGGCCGGCCCGTGGTTCCGGAGGTGTAGATGATGGTCGCGGTGTCGTCGAGACCGGCGGCGCTGCGGCGCTCCTCCAGCGTCTCGGGCGTCACGTCGCGGCCGGCCTCGATCAGGGGAGCGAAGCCGGCGTCGTCCATGGTCCAGACCTCGCGCACGGCGGCGAGATCCTCGTGCTCGCGGGCCCGTTCGACGGTCGCGCGGTGCCGGGCGGACTCGACGAAGACGGCGATCGCCTCCGAGTCGCTCAGGTTCCAGGCGACCTGGCTGGGGGCGGACGTCTCGTACACCGGGACGGAGACGGCCCCGGCGAACCAGATCGCGAAGTCGACGAGCGACCACTGGTAGCTGGTCGAGGACATGATGCCGACCCGGTCGCCGGGTTGGACGCCCCGGGCGATCAGGCCGCGGGCGATCGCCGAGACCTCTGCCAGGAACCGCGAGGCGGGTACGTCCTCCCACACGTCGCCGGCGCCGCGGCGAGCGAAGAGGGCCGGGTCGTGCGGCTTGGCGGCCTGCCGCAGCAGCAGATCGGTGGTGTTCAGGTCCGGGTCCACCTCGACCAGGGCCGGGACGACGGCTTCGCGCACGAGAGCTCCTTCGACATCGTGTGCAGCACACGCGCGGCCGGCCGGTCCTGCCGTGGAGCACCGGTGCCGCCGTCTGCTTGTCGGATCAGCTTATCGGCCGGATGCCGGGCATCGGACCGAAGTTACTAACGGGTAACTATAAGCGACGGACGGGACGGCGACACCACGAGCCGTCGACCGGCGGGGAGCACCCACCCGTCCGACCTACACTGGCGGCCATGGACGACCGGTCGCTGCCCTCCCTCGGCTCGTCGCGCACCCCCGGCGACCGGGACCGGTCGAACGAGTCGGCCCGCGCCCGGGCGTGGCCGGTCGCGCGGCATCCCCGTCGTGATCCCCTCGCGCCCCGGGCACCGCGCCGACTCCCGACCCGGCTGGCCCGGCGCTCGCTGTCCCTGGGCGTGGACATCGGGGGCACGAAGGTCGCGGCCGGGGTGGTCAACGCCGACGGCGTCGTGATCGCCCGGGCGCAGCGCTCCACCCCGGCCACCGACGCCGCGGCCGTCGAGGAGACCATCGTCGGCCTCGTCCGGGAGTTCTCCGCCGAGCACCGCATCCTCACCGTCGGCATCGGCGCCGCCGGCTGGATGGACACGAGCGGCTCGACGGTGCTGTTCAGCCCCCACCTGGCCTGGCGCAACGAGCCGCTGCGGGCCACGCTCGAGGCCCGGCTCGGCAGGCGCATCCTCGTCGTCAACGACGCCGACGCCGCCGGCTGGGGCGAGTACCGCTTCGGTGCGGGGCGGCACGTCTCCCGGCTCGCCTGCATCACGCTCGGCACCGGCATCGGCGGATCCCTCGTCCGCGACGGGCAACTGGAACGGGGTGAGTTCGGCCTCGCGGGGGAGTTCGGGCACCAGATCGTCGTGCCCGAGGGTCACCGCTGCGAGTGCGGCAACCGCGGGTGCTGGGAGCAGTACGCGTCCGGCAACGCGCTCGGTCGTGAGGCGCGGGGTCTCGCCCGGGCGGCGTCGCCCGTCGCCCACCGCCTGCTCGCGGCGGCCGGGGGCGAGCCGGAGACCATCTCGGGTGCCCTGGTGACCGAGCTCGCCATCGAGGGGGACCCGGCCAGCCGGGAACTGCTGGAGGACATGGGGCAGTGGCTCGGGATCGGGCTGGCCAACCTCGCGGCCGCCCTCGACCCCGGACGCTTCGTGATCGGCGGTGGGCTCAGCGCCGCCGGCGACCTGCTGCTCGAACCCGCCCGCCGCGCCTTCGCCCGTCATCTGACCGGCCGCGGGTTCCGTCCCGTCGCGCCGATCGTGACGGCGGCCCTCGGCGCCGACGCGGGGCTGGTGGGAGCGGCGGACCTCGCCCGGGTCAGCGCCCGCAGCCGTCGCTGACCGGGAACCGGCCGGCGCTCAGACCTGGGCGCCGTCGTCGTCGTCGTGCCGCTCCCGGGGCAGCCGGTAACCGAGGTAGCCGGCGCTGACGAGGAACACCCCGGCGAGGGTCCACGTCAGGACGCTCGGCGCGGTGCGGACGAAGATGGTGATGATCAGCAGCACCCCGAGGGAGAGCCCGACCCCGGCCCAGGCCGCCGCCAGCGCGGGTTCGGCGGTGCTCAACGGTGCCGGCTCGGGAGGTTCGAAGTTCTCCTCCGGCTCCTCCACGACGTGGTCCCGGGGCCCGGATGACCCGCCTGGCGCGGACCGCGGAGGAGCGGACGCCGACGGGGCGGGCGGCGTCGATCCGGCCGTCCGGGGGTCCGACGGGGCGGGCGGCGTCGATCCGGCCGTCCGGGGGTCCGACGGGGCGGGCGTGACCGGATCCGACTCGTGGAAGCGGCGCACCAGGTCCTCCCAGGCGGCCTCGTCGTCGGAGCGGGACGGGTCCACCGGCCGCGGGTCGCTCATCGGGCGGGCGTCTCATCGACACCGGCATCCGACCCGACGCGGGCACCCGGACGGAGGCACGCGTCGAGGAAGCGGAGCGAGGAGTGGAAGATCTCCGGGGCATCGTTGTCCAGCGTCGCCACGTGATAGCTGTCGTGCAGCCGGACGACCTCCGGGGCCGAGGGCAGGCCCTCGGTGATGGCCGTCAGACTGCTGTCCGGCACGACCGCGTCGACCGTGGACCGGAAGATCTGCACGGGACAGTCGACCGCGGGCAGCAGCGGCACGGTCGCCGCGAACAGCCGGGCGAGCTCGTGGGTGGCGGCCAGCGGGGTGCGGGGATAGGCCTGCTCGTCCACTCCGGTGGCCTTGATGTCGCTGCCGATCGCGGGAAGGGAGCGGCGCACGTACTTCAGCGCGCCCACCCACCGTGCCGCCGGGGAGGCGAAGGTCATCGCCGGATTGACCAGGGTCGCACCGGCCACGGGGTACTGGGCGGCCAGCCGCAGCGCGAGCGTGCCACCCATCGACAGGCCCGCGACGGCCACCCGGTCCACCTGGTCGGCCAGATCGAGGTAGGCGGTCACCAGGCTCCCGTACCACTGCTGCCAGCTCGTCCGGTTCAGCTGCTGCCAGCTCGTCCCGTGCCCCTCGAGCAGCGGCACCCGCACGGCGAGACCAGCGTCGGCGAGATGGCGTGCCCACGGCAGCACCGAGACGGGAGAGCCGGTGAATCCGTGGCAGACGACGACGCCCGTGCGTTCGCGCTCGCCGGATCCGGCTCGGGAGAACGCGAGGAAGTGGTCACTGGCCTGCATGGTCCTATCGTGCCACCCCGCGCCCCCTCGTGGACCGGTGATTTCCTGCCGCAACATCCCGGTCGGACGGTCGTGCGCCGGTAGGGTTGGGGCGTCACCGGAGCGGGAAGGGCTGTCCTTGTTCTACTGGTTCGTCAAGCACCTCGTGGTGGGTCCGCTCCTCGTCATGGTCTTCCGACCGTGGGTCAGCGGTCTGCGCCACGTCCCCGCCGCCGGCGGGGCGATCCTGGCGAGCAATCACCTCTCGTTCTCCGACTCGGTCTTCCTCCCGGTCGTGGTGCCCCGTCCGGTCGCCTTCCTGGCCAAGCGGGAGTACTTCACCGGCAGGGGGCCGAAGGGCCGGCTCACCGCCCTGTTCTTCCGTCTCATCAACCAGCTGCCGATGGACCGTTCCGGCGGCGCCGCCAGCGCCCTGTCCCTGACCGCCGGCGCGGAGGTGCTGCGCGACGGCAAGCTGCTCGGCATCTACCCCGAGGGCACCCGCAGCCCCGACGGCCGCATGTACCGCGGCAAGGTCGGCGTCGCCACCCTCGCGCTGCAGGCCGGCGTGCCCGTCGTCCCGGTCGCCATGATCGGCACCGACAAGGTGCAGCCGATCGGCCGGATCATCCCGCACGTGCGGCGGGTGGGCATCATCATCGGGCCGCCGCTGGACTTCAGCCGCTTCCACGGTCAGCACGAGGACCGTGCGGTGCTGCGCACGGTCACCGACGAGATCATGGAGACCCTCTCCCGTCTGTCCGGGCAGGACTACGTTCCCGACGTGTACGCGGCGACGGTCAAGGCGCAGCTCGCGCAGAAGAAGGCCGGGCACACGGACGACGACGCGGCGCGCGACTGAACAGACCGGACCGGGCCGACCGGACTCGGGCCGACCGGACCGAGCCGACCGGATCGAGCCGGGTGGGACGACGCGGTTTCGGCCCGCGCTCACGCCGCCGGTACGCTGGTCGCGTGAGTCTAGACGCAGCCGCCCCTGGTTCCCGTATGATCCCCGCGACCGGCACCCAGGAGGGGGCCGCGGTGTATCCGGGCCTGGACACCTGGCGCTCGCTGCCGATCGCGCAGCAGCCGGGCTGGAACGACGACCCGCAGCTCGACGTGGCCCTGACCGAACTCTCCTCCGCCCCGCCGCTCGTGTTCGCCGGTGAGGTGGACCAGCTGCGCGCTCGGCTGGCCGCCGCCGCGCAGGGCAACGCCTTCGTCCTGCAGGGCGGGGACTGCGCCGAGACCTTCGAGGGCATGACCGCCGACCGGATCAGCGCTCGCGTGCGCACCATCCTGCAGATGGCGGTGGTCCTGACGTACGGCGCGTCGCTGCCGGTGATCAAGATGGGCCGGATGGCGGGCCAGTTCGCGAAGCCGCGCTCGTCCAACGACGAGACCCGCAACGGCGTCACCCTGCCCGCGTACCGCGGCGACATGGTCAACGGCTACGACTTCACCCCGGAGTCCCGCCGCCACGACCCGGCCCGGATGGTGCGCGCCTACCACAACGCCGCCTCGACGCTGAACCTGATCCGCGCGTTCACGCAGGGCGGTTTCGCGGACCTGCGTGCCGTGCACGACTGGAACCGCGGCTTCGCGGCGCACCCCGCGCACGTGCGGTACGAGTCCACGGTGGCCCAGATCGACCGGGCCCTGAAGTTCATGGCCGCGTGCGGGGCGGACTTCGACGCGCTGCGGGGCGTCGAGTTCTTCGCCAGCCACGAGGCGCTCGTGCTCGAGTACGAGCGGGTGCTGACCCGCATCGACTCCCGCAGCCGACTGCCCTACGACACCTCCGCCCACTTCCTGTGGATCGGCGAGCGGACCCGCGACCTCGACGGAGCGCACGTGGACTTCCTGTCCCGGGTGCGCAACCCGATCGGCGTCAAGCTCGGTCCCAACACCCGGGGCGACGACGTGCTCGGCCTGATCGACCGACTGGACCCGGAACGGGAGCCCGGCCGGCTGACCTTCATCACGCGGATGGGTGCGGGCGTCATCCGCGACAAGCTGCCCGAGCTGGTGGAGACCGTCAAGCGCAGCGGCGCGACCGTGCTGTGGATCACCGACCCGATGCACGGGAACACGGTGACCTCCCCGAACGGGTACAAGACCCGCAACTTCGACGACGTCGTGGACGAGGTCCGCGGCTTCTTCGAGGTTCACCGGGGTCTCGGCACGGTGCCTGGCGGTCTGCACGTCGAGATGACCGGCGACGACGTGGCCGAGTGCCTCGGCGGATCCGACCGGATCGACGAGGAGGCCTTCCTCACCCGGTACGAGTCCGTGTGCGACCCTCGGCTGAACCACCAGCAGTCCCTGGAACTGGCCTTCCTGGCCGCGGAGTCCCTCGCAGGGCACTGATCTCCCTGCCGGGCCCGGCGACGTTCCGGACCCGATCCCGCACGACGACGGCGGCGCGGCACCACGCTGCGCCGCCGTCGTCGTGCCCGGGCCGATCGACCCGATGGGACGACGGTCGACTCAGACGACGGTGAGCACCACGGTCGAGCCCTCCGGGGCGGTCCCGCCGCGGGGGTCCTGGGCCCGGACGGTGCCGAAGAACCCGCCGAGCACGTTGCGCACCTCGACCTGGAAGCCGGCGGACTCGAGCCGCCTCCGCGCCTCGTTCACCTGGGTGCCGATCAGATCCGGCACCGCGACCATCCGGGGACCCTTCGACAGGGTCAGGTTCACGGTCGAGCCGCGCGGGGTCTGGCCGCCGGACGGCGACTGGGAGGCCACCGCGCCGTCGGGCACCGTGCTGCTGAACACGCGGGCCGGGGCGACGGCGGCCACGAGCCCCGCGTCGGTGAGCCGCTGGCGCGCCTGCTGCTCGGTGGAGCCGGTGAGGTCCGGCACGTCGACGGGCTGACGGCCGCGCGAGACGACGAGGTCGACGCCCGATCCCGCTCGGCGCTGCGTGTCCGGGGTGGGGGACTGGCTGATCACGCGGCCGCTGGCGACCGTCTCGCTCCAGGCGCCACTGACGGTGCCGACGCCGAGCCGGGCACCGGTGATGGCCTCCCGTGCCTCGGCGACGGTGCGGCCGACGACGCCGGGAACGGCGTGGAGCGTGGGGCCGGCCGAGACGAAGAGCGTGACCGGCTGGTACCGGCGGATCGACGTGTCGGCGGCCGGATCCGTGTCGATCACGGTGCCGGTGGCGGCGGCCTCGTCGTTGACGCGGCGTACGGTGCCGGCCAGGCCGAGGTCAGCCAGGGACTGCTCGGCCGCCGCGAGCGTGCGGGCACGCACGTCGGGTACCGCCACGGCAACACCGGGGCCGTACCCGAAGAACCAGGCGAGCAGCCCCGCGACGAGGACGACCAGGACGGCGAGCACGACGAGCAGGGCGCCGCGCCGGCGCGGGTGGCCTCGGTGCAGGGAGACGGTGGGGGAGGCGCCACGACCGCGACCGTGACCCGGTCGGGCGGGGGAGGCGCCGCGCGCACCACCGTCGGACTCCCGCTCGACGTCCGCCCACGGCAGCGTCGTCGTCTCCGCGACCGCCGACCCGGATGATTCCGACCAGTTCCCTTCCGATCCGGATGCCACCGGCCCGGGTGCTTCCGACCATCCGTGACCCGGGACCGCCGTCGTCGCGGCGAGCGGAGCGATCACCTCGGTGCGCCCGTCCTCGTGGGCGGTGTCGTCGTCCCGGTCGGCATCGGCGGGACGACCGTCGCGACGGTCCTCGTGACCGAGGCGCGGCGACCGGTCCGGCCGGGCCGGCAGCGGGGTCCGCTGTGTGTCCCAGGACGCGGCCGCGGCGATCGCGGGGCTCGGCCCGGCCGGGTCGCGCTCGTCGTCGGAGGATCTGTCGTCGGAGGGATCGTCGCCGGTGGTCGAGGATCGTGCACCGGAGTCGCCCACCGCCGGGACGCCGGCGCCGGGGGCACCCGGACCGGCGGCGTCGAGGTCCTCGTCGGAGAGCGTGCTCTGGATGTGGCGCAGCTCCTCGAGCAGCGCACGCGCGTCGACCGGCCGGTTGTCCGGGTCCGCGGCGGCGCACCACTGCACCAGCTCGTCCAGCTCGGGGGACAGGCCGGGCACGAGCCGGGACGGCGGCGGGACGGAGGAGCTGACGTGCGCGTGGGCCACCTGGTAGGCACTCTCGCCGGTGAACGGCTGGCGGCCGGTCAGCAGCTCGTGGAGCAGGACGCCCACGGAGTAGAGGTCGCTGCGCGCGTCGGTCGGGTCACCCAGGACCACCTCGGGGGCGATGTACGCGACCGTGCCGAGCAGCGTGGTCGACCGGCTCGGCGCCGTGACCGCGCGGACCAGCCCGAAGTCGGCGACCTTGACGCGCCCGTCGTGCCCGATCAGCACGTTCTCCGGTTTGACGTCCCGGTGGATCAGGCCGGCCTCGTGAGCTGCGGCGAGGCCCTCGATCACCGGGTCGATCAGGGCGAGCGCGTGCCGCGGGGTCAGCCGTCCGCGCTGGTCGAGCACCTGCCGGAGGGTCCGGCCGGGCACGTACTCCATCACGAGGTAGACGACCTCGTCGTCCGCCCCGCGGTCCAGGACCTGGACGACGTGCGGGTGGTTCAGCCGCGCCGCGCCGCGTGCCTCGCGGATGAACCGGTCGAGGAAGTCGGGATCGGCCGTCAGGTGATCGGCCATCACCTTGACGGCCACCTCGCGATCCAGGCGCGTGTCGATGGCGAGATAGACGGTGGACATGCCTCCGCGCGCCAGCCGCTCGGCGATCTCGTAGCGCTGGTCGATCACCCGGCCCACCAGCCGGTCGGGTATGCGGTGCACCCGTCGATCGTACGGCGCAGACGGGTCGGGCCCCGGTGCAACACTCGCACCGGGGCCCGTTCCACGCGGATCGATGCCGCGGCGGATTCTGCTCAGCTGAAACGCTTCATGTGCGCCTTGACGCTGTTGACGTAGGCGCGGGTGTCGGAGAAGAACCCGTGCTGCTGCAGCGAGCCCTGGCCCTGGTAGTACGCGCCGATCGCGTGGTCCAGATCCTTGCTGCTGCGCACGAGCGCCCGAATGATCGCCACACCGGCCGTCGCGTTGTCGTACGGGTTGAGCAGGTTCAGCGGCCGGCCGACGAGCTGGGAGGCCCACTGACCGGACGAGGGGATCACCTGCATGACGCCGATGGCGTTCGCGGGCGAGACCGCGGAGGCCGAGAAGCCGGACTCCTGGTAGGCGAACGCCATCGCCAGGGCCGGGTTCACGCCCATGGACCGCGCGGTGCTGGCGACGATCTGCTGCATCTGGGCCGGGCTGGGCAGCCGGGCGGCGAGCAGCGCGGCCTTGTTGCGGTTCGCGTCGGCGACCACGGCCGTCGGGTACGTGTAGTGCAGGAAGGTGCTCGGCACGAGGTTCGCGCTCGACTGCGGCGCCACGGTGGTGCCCCGGCCCGGGATCACCAGGGTGCGGCCGGCGTAGATCACGGTCTTGACCGTCATCCGGTTCGCGTTGAGCAGGGACTGCAGGGAGACCCCGTGGCGGTTGGCGATGCCGCCGAGGGTGTCACCGCTGCGGATCGTGTAGCGGCCACCGGTCGCGGTCGGCTTCGGCGCGCTGACGGTCGCCCGCGGGGCGGCGGCGCGGACCGGAGCCGCGGAACCGGACAGACGCAGCCGCTGGCCCGGGTAGATGATCGAGGACATCTTCAGGCCGTTGGCCGCGAGCAGTGCGGACAGACCCATGCCGTGGCGGGCCGCGATGGCCGAGAGGGTGTCGCCCGACCGCACGGTGTAGGCGGTGGACCGGCTCGCCGGTGCGGCGGCCGGACGGGGCGCGGCGGCGCGGGCAGGAGCCGGGGCGCTGACCGTGCCGGTGAGGCGGAGCACCTGACCCGGGTGGATGACACTGGCGCCGGTCAGCCGGTTGAGCGCGAGCACCGAGGTGGGGTTGAGGCCGTACCGGGAGGCGATGCCCCAGACACTGTCGCCGCGCTGGACGGTGTAGCGGGACGGAACGGTCCGCATCGGGGCCAGGCGGGTGGGCGCCTGGACGGCGGGGGCGCCGACGAGCGGCACGTGGGAGACGGTCTGTGCCGGCACCTGGGCAGCGGCGGCGGGCTCGGCGAAGGCGAGCGACGAGAGCATCACGGCCGGCACGGTGGCGGCGGTGACGGCGGCTCCGAGACCACGACGGCCCGGGGTGGGCGCGTCGGAAGCGCCAGCGGGCACGGCGGGAGAGTGAGCAGCAGACATGGTTGTCCTCGAGGATCGGGGGCACCCCCACCGGAACCATCCTCCTGCGTCCCCAGTCGGCATGGTGAGGATGGTTCCGGTGTTGAAGGTGTGGCGTATGAGACAGCTGTGAATCTACCGGAGAATTCCCATATCACAAACAGGTCTCACGAAACCGGATTGGCTCGATGTGATGTCGGTCGTGTCGCGACGGGCGTGTCGCGATCCGGATCGGCGTCCTGACGCGGATCGAGTGGGCTCGGCCGAACCGCGGCCGACGTGGCGACCGGGCCCGGTCCGTGGCACCCTGAGCGGGTGGATACGCATGACACGACCCCTCCCGCCGAGACCGCGGCGGACTCCGGATCGATCGGCCTCGCCGAGCTCGTGAACGACTGGCTTCCGCTGCCCGACGTCGCCGAGCGCCTCGGCCTGCAGGTCACGAAGGTGCATCGACTCATCGACGACGGCACGCTGCTCGCGATGCGCGTGGGGCGTCCGCCCGTGCGCAGCATCCCGGCCGACTTCATCACCGAGGACGGGCCCGTCGACAGCCTGCGCGGTACGATCAGCGTGCTGCGGGACGCCGGGTTCGGGGACGACGAGGCGCTGCGGTGGCTCTTCACACCGGACGAGTCGCTGCCGGGCCGCCCCATCGATGCCCTGCGCACGGGACGCAAGACCGAGATCCGCCGGCGGGCGCAGGCACTCGCCTGGTGACCTTCCCGACCGCCCCCACCCGCGGAACGGGCAGGGAGGCGGTCAGGCCTGGCGCGTGACCGCGCGGCCGGCCAGGCCGACGAGCGCGGCGCGGACCGCTTCCGGCACCGGGAGCCGACCGATCTCCTCCAGCGCTCGCTGGTGGAGCTCGTCGATCAGGTCCTCGGTGCGGCGCAGTGCGCCCGAGTCGGTCAGGACCGCGCGGAGTCGCTCGATCGTCGCCGGGTCGAGGTCCGGCCGGCCCAGGCAGGCGCTCAGATCCGCGGCGGTATCGGCGTCCGCGTGCTGAAGCGCGTAGCCGATCAACACGGTGCGCTTGCCCTCGCGCAGGTCGTCCCCGGCGGGCTTGCCGGTCACGGCCGGATCGCCGAAAACCCCGAGGACGTCGTCGCGCAGCTGGAACGCCTCGCCCAGCGGCAGGCCGGCCGCGCTCAGGGCGTGGATCAGGTCGCTGTCGGCGCCGGCCAGGGCGGCCCCGAGGACCAGGGGGCGCTCCACCGAATAACGCGCCGACTTGTAGGAGGAGACGGTGCGGGCGCGGGCCACGGCCTCGGCCGGATCCCGCTGCGGCCCGGCGACCTCCTCGAGCACGTCGAGGTACTGGCCGGTCAGCACCTCCATCCGCATCTGGTCGAAGACGAGGCGCGCGCGGCTGCCGCTCGCGGCCGCGGGGCCGAGCGAGCCGAACACCTGTTCGCTCCAGCTCAGGCACAGGTCGCCGGCGAGCACGGCCGCGGAGGTCCCGAAGTGGGGACCGTCCAGGGCCCAGCCCTGCTCCGCGTGCATCGTCTCGAAGCGGCGGTGGACGCTCGGCACTGACCGGCGGGTGTCGGACCGGTCGATGATGTCGTCGTGGATCAAGGCCGCGGTCTGGAACAGCTCGAGCGCGACGCCGGCGGCGACGACGTCGACCGGGACCGGATCCGCGACCGTGCTGTAGCCCCAGTAGCACAGGGCCGCCCGCATCCGCTTGCCGCCGCTGCTCAGGCTCCCGATGGCGTCCGCGAGATGACGGCCGTCGGGGGAGATGGCGGCCAGGTTCTCGCCCTCGCCGCGGAGGAAGGCCGTCAGGGAGGTGTCGACGGCGGACACGAAGGCGCGGTCGTCGGCGGGAACGTCGTGGACCGGGCGTACCGGTGCGGACATGCGGGCTCCTCCGGCTGGGGACTGCGGTCCTGTCAGTCTAGGGTCGCGTCCCCCGCCGTCCGTGACCTGTCGATCAGGCACGCACGGATGGTCCAGGTGGGCCTGAACGGTCCGCCAGGACGGCCGTCGGGAAACGTCGGTGGCGACTTCTAGCATGGAGACCATGGGCGGGCAGGAACGGGGAGCGGCGGGGACACCGTCGGCGCGCAGCGGGCGCGGCAGCGTCATCCTGCACGTCGACATGGACGCCTTCTACGTCTCGGTCGAGGAACTCGACGATCCGTCGCTGAAGGGGCGCGAGGTGCTGGTGGGCCACGCGTCGCCGCGCTCGGTGGTGCTCTCGGCCTCGTACGAGGCACGCGCCTACGGGGTCCGGTCCGCCATGCCGGTGGGGGCGGCGCAGCGGCTGTGCCCGCAGGTGCGCATCGTCGAGCCGTCCATGGAGAAGTACCGGCGCATGTCGGCGCGCGTGATGGCCGAGTTCGCCCGGATCACCGACCTGGTGGAGCAGGTCAGCGTGGACGAGGCGTTCCTCGACGTGGGCAGCGCCGTGCGGCGGCTCGGTGAACCACTGCAGATCGGGCGGCTGCTGCGCGAGCGGATCCGCACCGAGCTCGGCCTGCCCGCGACGGTCGGCATCGCCGAGTCGAAGTTCGTCGCCAAGATCGCCTCGACCCAGGCCAAACCGGACGGCCTGCTGCTCATCCCCGCCGAGCACACCGTCGACTTCCTGCACTCCCTGCCGGTGACGGCGCTGTGGGGCGTGGGGGAGAAGACCCGGCAGGTGCTGGCGCGGGCGGGCATCTCCACGGTGGCCGGCCTGGCCGCGACGCCGGTCGGGACGATGCGGCGGATGCTCGGCGCGAGCGGCGAGCACGTCCACCGTCTCTCCTGGGGGATCGACCCGCGCGCCGTCACGCCGGTGCGCATGGAGAAGAGCATCGGGGCCGAGGAGACGTTCGCCGTGGACGTGTCCGACGACGTGCGGCTCGAGTCCGAGTTGCTGCGGCTGGCCCACCGGACGGCGGCACGGCTGCGCGCCGGGGGCCTCGAGTCGCGCACGATCTCCATCAAGGTCCGCTACACCGACTTCACCACCCTGACCCGCTCCCACTCGCTGGCGGAGGGCATCGACAGCGCGGCCCGCGTGCATGCCGTCGCCGTGGCCCTGCTCCGGGCCCTCGGGCCGCGGCCCATGTCGGTACGCCTGATCGGACTGCGCGCCGAGTCCCTGACGGATGCGACGGGTGCAGCGGTGCAGTTGAGCATCGACCGGCGCGAGAACAACTGGCGCAGCGCCGAACGCACCCTGGACGACGTCCACCGGCGCTTCGGCTCCACGGCCGTCGGCCCCGCCCGGCTCCTGCCGGGGCCGGTGCCCCGGCCCGCCCACGGGGCCGCCGAGAGTGCGCCCGAGGCGGGAGAACGTGCGGGGGAGCGTGCGGGGGAGCGGCCGGACGGAGCGCCGCCGATCCGCCGTCCGGACCGGGACGACGCGACGTGGACGGGTGGCGCCGACGGGTCCGCCGATGCTCCCGCGGCGGTTCGCGGACGGGGTTCCGGCGTCGCTCGTGCGGGGCCGTCCGCGGCTCGTCATGACGCGCCGCGACAGGGTTCTCCCCGCCGTCCGTAAGACGGCTTTCCTTCGCGTTCGGGAGGCCTCTATTCTGGTCGCAGACACACTGTTCTGACCGGGCTGCCGGACGTCGGCGGCGAGGTGGGAGCGACCCGTCGGAACGACCCCGGAGTTCCCTCGATCATCGAGTGAAACGGGAACACAATCCGTGCGAGAATCGTTCTCCAGACCAGGAGTCGGGGTTTTCCTCACGGGCCAACAGCGGGCGCGGGGATCCTTCAGGTCGGACCGAGGGCAAGGAGGCAGTGATGCCACTGTCGGAGCACGAGCAGCGCCTGCTCGAACAGCTGGAACAGCAGTTGCACAACGAGGACCCGAAGCTGGCGAGCACGCTCGGCTCCGGGACCACCCGATCACTGGCCGCCCGCCACATCGTGCTCGGGTCGCTCGTGGCCGTGGTCGGCATCCTGGTGCTGCTGTTCGGCATCTCCTCGCAGATCATCGTGCTCGGCGTCCTCGGGTTCCTGATCATGGGAGCCGGCATCTACTGGGCATCATCCCGGCGTCGTCGGCCCCAGCCCGACGGCGGTGCCCGCGGCGGCAACGGCGCCACCCGTGCTCACCGCAGCGCGTTCATGACCTCCCTCGAGGAGCGCTGGGACGAGCGCCGGCGGGACGATTCCTGACACCGGTCTCCCGCATCCGCCGGTGAGAGGCGCACGAGCACCTCGACACGGCTGATGCACGACGCAGCTGTTCCACCACCCAACTGATTCACCTCCACGAAGGGCCCGCTCCGGCGGGCCCTTTCGTCGTCTCCGGCAGGTCCTGTCCTCACGCGTCCTCCACGTCCCTCCACCGGGGTCCTCCACCACCCTCCACCGCGACGTGCCACGGCCACCCGCTGCACTCCGCGGCCGTCGAGCACAGGGGTGCGAGCGTCGCGTCGAGGACGGCAGATCCCCGTGCTGACGCCGATCCACCGGCGAACCGCTCCGGCCGCCACCGGATCAGAGCGCCGTCTCCCGACACCGACGACCCCGTCTCCCGACACCGACGAGCGGTACGCGGGGGTGGCGCCCAGTCCGGCTGACGAAGCCCGCCGATCCGCGTCGACACGGCCCTGTGGCAGGGTGATTTCCTTGACAGTGGTGCGTAGTGGAGTAAAGTGGAGGACAGTAGAGGAAATGAGAGACGCGCTTGGGGGTGCGAGATGTTCCTGGGAACGTACTCGCCCCGTCTCGACGAGAAAGGGCGTCTCATCCTTCCGGCGAAGTTCCGCGAGGAACTGTCGGACGGTCTTGTGCTCACCCGAGGACAAGAACGTTGCCTCTACGTGTTCAGCCAGAAGGAGTTCGAGCGGGTCCACGAACAGATGCGACAAGCCCCCATCTCGTCGCGTCAGGTCCGGGACTACATTCGGGTCTTTCTCTCCGGCGCCTCGGACGAGGTGCCGGACAAGCAGGGACGGGTCACCATCCCTGGGGCGCTGCGGGACTACGCAGGGCTGGACCGGGAACTGGCTGTGATCGGCGCAGGGACCCGAGCCGAGATCTGGGACGCCCAGGCCTGGAACGAGTACCTGACGGAGAAGGAGAACGCCTTCTCCGAGACCGACGAGGACGCCCTGCCGGGTGTCTTCTGAGGCCGCGATGACGACGAGCCCCACCCGACGCGCCGGATGCGCTGTGGTGGGATCTCCAGCCGCCCGTCCTCTCGACCTGACTCACCTTCCCCGGTGTCAGGCTGAGCGGCACAGGCGCGGATGGGGATCCGACTGCACCGCCATCACGGCGCGTCGCGCGCGTCCGTCCCGGCTCTCGAGCCCCGATGATGCGATTCTGGATCACGACATGACGACGCCGGACCACCCCCGCTCAGGGAGGCGGCCCGGCACGGCCGTGGCACGACTTCCCGGCCCCCGGGACGGTGCGCGGCACGAGGTGGGGCGAGGTGTGATGACCGGGCAGAGGCCGACGTCGATGCGCCACACCCCCGTCCTGCTCACCCGCACGCTCGACCTGCTGGAGCCTGCGCTGACCCGTCCCGGCGCCGTGGTGCTGGACGCCACGCTCGGCATGGGCGGTCACAGCGAGGCCGTGCTCACCCGCTTCCCGGACGTCCACCTCATCGGCGTCGACCGCGACCCCCAGGCGCTTGCGCTGGCCGGCGAACGGCTCGCCCCCTTCAGATCGCGCATCACCCTGGTCAAGGCCGTCTACGACGAGGTGCCCGACGCCCTCGCCGACGCGGGTGTGGACCACCTCGACGGCGCCCTCTACGACCTGGGCGTCTCCTCCCTCCAGCTCGACGAGGCCGATCGCGGTTTCGCCTACGCGCAGGACGCACCGCTGGACATGCGCATGGACACCACCACGGGGATCACCGCCCGGGAGCTCGTCAACACCGCCGACGAGGCCGAGCTGGTGCGGATCATCCGCCGTTACGGCGAGGAGAAGTTCGCCGGCCGGATCGCCCGGGCCATCGTGGCCGCCCGGGCCACCGGCGACCTCGCGACGACCGGGGCCCTCGTCGACGTGATCCGCTCGGCCGTGCCCGCGGCCGCCGCCCGTACCGGGGGACACCCCGCCAAGCGGACGTTCCAGGCGCTGCGGATCGCCGTGAACGAGGAACTCGACGTGCTCGAGCGGGCCGTCCCGGCCGCCCTCGACGCCCTCGCGATGCACGGCCGGATCGTCTTCCTCTCGTACCACTCGCTCGAGGACGCGATCGTCAAGCGCGAACTCGGGGCCGCGTCCCGGTCGAGCGCCCCGAAGGGTTTCCCGGTGGAGCTGCCCGAACACCGGGCCCGTTTCCGCCTGCTCACCCGGGGCACCGTGACCCCGACCGAGCAGGAGATCGCCGCCAATCCGCGAGCGGCCTCGGCTCGCCTGCGCGCCGCCGAACGCATCGTCGAACGCGATCCCACTGCCCGCCACACGTCCCGCCAGAAAGAAAGGGGAGGCGCATGAGTGCCGTCACCACCCAGCCCGATGCGCCCGCCGTCCACGAGGCCGCCGGCCGCGTCCGCACCGAGCCCCGCCGCCGGACCCCCCTCTCCGTCGTCCCGGCCGGGCCCAGCCGCCGGCGCACCCCGTTCGTGGTGTTCTGCTTCCTCGTCCTCGCCTCCGCCCTGGTCGCGGTGCTCGTCCTGAACATCAACGTCTCGGGCGGCCAGTACGAACTGATCAAGCTGCGCAACGCGCAGACGGCGCTGACCGAGGGCAACGAGGCGCTCACGGCGCAGGTGGAGAACAACGTGGCGCCCCAGAACCTCGCGGCGAAGGCTGCCAAGGCGGGCATGGTCCCCGCGCCGGCGCCCGGCTACATCAACCTGGACCGGCTCAGCGTCTCCGGCAACCCGACCGCCGCCGTCAAGAAGGATGCGCCCAAGGTCCTCATCCCCGCTCCGGCGGTTCCCGGCGCGCCCTCCCCGGTGAAGACGGGGGACAAGGCCGATGATGGCAGGAAGGGGTCGGCCGCGTCGAAGAAGGACGCGGCGCAGCCCCAGCCGGTCGACCTGCACGGCGGCACCATCGAGGCACCGCGGCAGAAGGGCCAGTGACCCGCGGCATCCGCGGAACCACGGGCCCCTGACGGACGGGACGACGCGGACGCGTCGACCGCCGCCGGGACCGGCAGCACGATCGACGGAACACAGGAACGACCGGGGAGGACGCGGCGGGCACCGACCCGCGGGCGTCTCTCCTGAAGCGATGGGACGAGCGTGGCAGCAGGCAGGACGACGACACCGGGACGGACCCGCGACGGAGCGACCCAGGCGGTGATCGGCCGGAGGCTGCGCACGGGGCTGGTCATGCTGCTGGCGCTGCTCGTGATCCTCGGCGGCCGGCTCTTCTGGGTACAGGGCCTCGACCCGTCCGGACTGGCGCAAGCCGTCACGGCGAACCGCACCCGCGTGATCGAGATGCCGTCCAGGCGCGGGGAGATCGTCGACGCCAACGGCAACGTGCTCGCCAAGAGCGTGCAGAGCTTCAACATCACCGTGGACCAGACGCTGTTCCAGGACTACGACCGCGCACAGGACAGCGGCACGATGGAGCACGTCACCCGGGACCAGGCGATCAGCCAGCTCGCCGGCGTGCTGAAGCTTGACCCGAAGAAGGTCCGCGCGGCGGTCACGGGGGAGAAGCGCTTCAACTACGTCGCCCGCAACATCAGCCCCGAGGTGCGCACCAAGGTCATCGACCTGGACAACCCGGCCATCTACTCCGAGTCCAACTCCCAGCGCGTGTACCCGTCCGGCGCCGTCGCCGGTGGCCTCGTCGGCTTCATGAGCTCGGACAACCGTGCCCTCGCCGGCCTCGAACTGACCCAGGACAAGCAGCTCACGGGCACCGACGGCGAACGCAAGTTCGAGATCGGCGCGAACGGCGTGCGCATTCCCAACGCGACCGCCGAGGACGTGCCGGCCAGGGACGGCGAGACCGTCAAACTGACCATCAACCAGGACATCCAGTGGGTCGCGCAGCAGGCCATCGCGAACCAGGTGGCCGCGAACAAGGCCGAGTGGGGCACCGCCGTCGTCGTCGAGGTCGCCACCGGCAACCTGATCGCCGTCGCGGACTCGACGACCGTGGACCCCAACGATCCGGGGGCCACGCCCGCCGACCGGCGCGGCTCCCTCGCCGTGAGCGCCGCCTACGAGCCGGGCTCGACCACCAAGATGATCACCGCCTCGGGGCTGATCGAGGAGAAGAAGGCCACCCCGCTCTCGCAGTTCCTGCTGCCGCCGACCTACACGATCGACGGTCAGACGTTCTCCGACTCGTTCGACCACGGCTACGAGCGGCGCACCCTCGCCGGCATCCTCGGCTGGTCCATGAACACCGGCACCGTGATGGCGGGCTCCCAGCTCTCCCGCGAGCAGCGCTACGACTACCTGCGCCGCTTCGGCATCGGGCAGCCGCTGAACCTCCCGCTGCCCGGCACCAGCCAGGGCATCCTCGCCCCGCCGGACCAGTGGGACGGCCGCCAGCAGTACACGGTGCTGTTCGGCCAGGGCGTCTCCCAGACGCCGGTGCACACCGCGATGGCCTTCCAGACGATCGCCAACAACGGCGTCCGCCTGCAGCCGCGTCTGATCGACGCCTACGTCGACCCGGACGGCACCGAGCACAAGGTGCCGATCGCCGCCGGCACGCGCGTCGTCTCCGACGACACCGCCCACCAGGTGCAGCAGATCATCGAGGGCGTGATCACCGACGGTGGCGCCAAGGACGCGCAGCTCGAGGGCTACCGCGTCGGCGGCAAGACCGGCACCTCGGAGAACCCCGGCCCCAACGGCCGCTTCGACGGCTACACCGCGTCCTTCGTGGGCATGGCCCCGATGGAGAACCCCAAGTACGTGGTCGGCATCGTGCTGCAGAAGCCGCAGGGCAACATCTACGGCATCTCGACCGCCCCGGCGTTCAAGACGATCATGAGTCAGGTGTTGAACACCTACAAGGTCCCGCCGTCGACGGGTACGCCGCCGCACCTCCCGCTCAACTACTGAGCGAAGGACGCGCTACGGTGAACAGGATGCCTGCTGATCATTTCGCCTCCCCTGACGCTGCCCGCGGCCCGGTCGCGGGTCACGAGACCGCTGCCGCCGACCAGCCCCCGGCCGGTCCCGCGGCGCTGCGACCGGCCCGTCCCCGGGCCGTGCCGCTGTCGGAGCTGCGCACGCTGATCGGTGCCGAGACGGCCCCGCCCGCGACGCCCGCGACGACGTCCGTGCCGTCGGTCGCCTCGGGCGCCGCCGCCGGCGACGAACTCGACCCGGCCGTGACCGGCGTGAGCCTGAACACGTCGCAGGCCCTCCCGGGCGACCTCTACGCCGCGCTGCCCGGCGCCCACCGGCACGGCGCGGAGTTCGTCGCCGCGGCGGTGGACGCCGGTGCCGTCGCCGTCCTGACCGACGCCGCCGGAGCGGCCTTCGCCGCCCGCAGCGGCGTGACCGTCCCCGTCCTGGTCCACTCGCAGCCGCGCTCCGTCGTCGGCGCCCTGTCCGCGCGGGTGTTCGGCCCGGCGCCGGAGGAGCCGCCGCTCGCGCTGTATGCCGTCACCGGCACCAACGGCAAGACGACGACGACGTACCTGGTCAACGCGCTGCTCGGCGCGGCCGGGTCGCGGACCGGGCTGATCGGGACGATCGAGATCCTCGCCGGGCGCACCCCGATCCCCTCCGTCCTGACGACCCCCGAGGCGCCGCAGGTGCACTCGGTGCTGGCGCTGATGCGCGAGCACGGGGTGGACGCGGCCGCGATGGAGGTCTCCTCGCACGCGCTGTCCTACCACCGGGTCGACGGCATCCGCTTCGACGTCGCCGGCTTCACCAACCTCACGCAGGACCACCTGGACCTGCACGGCAGCATGGGGGAGTACTTCGCCGCCAAGGCGCAGCTGTTCACCCCCGAGCACGCCCGGCGCGCGGTGATCCTCGCGGACGGCGAGTGGGGCCGGGCGATGGCCGCCCACGCCGCGGAGCAGCTCGGCGCGGACGCCGTCACGACGCTGCTGGTGGACGACGCCGCCGCCCCCAGTACCGCTGGCACCGACGGCACCGACGGCACCACCGACCTGCCCGGCGCCGTCTGGCGCGTCACCGACCTGACCCGGGACGGGCTCGGGCACCGGTTCACCCTCTCCGGCCCGGACGGCGCCCGGCTGAACGCCCGCACGGGGCTGCCCGGCGGCTTCAACGTGGCCAACGCCGCGCTGGCCGTGCTGATGGTGCACGCCGGCGGCATGGACCTGCCCACGCTGCAGCGCCTGCTGGACACCACCGACGCGCTGACCCCGCAGGTCCCCGGCCGGATGCAGGTCATCGGCACCGCGCCGCACGCTATCGTGGACTTCGCCCACAATCCCGACGCCCTGGTCCGCGCCCTCGAGGCGACGCGGCCGGACGGTGACGGGCGGCTGCTGATCGTCTTCGGCGCCACCGGCGACCGGGACGCCACCAAACGACCCCTGATGGGGGAGATCGCGGCGCGGCTCGCGGACGTCGTCATCGTCACCGACGACGACCCGCACGACGAGGATCCCGCCCCGATCCGCAGCGCCGTCCTGGACGGGGTGCACCGGGCCGTCGACGCCGAGGGCCTGGCCACCGTCGTCGAGGAGGTCCACCCGCGGGCCGAGGCGATCCGCCGCGCGGTGGAGCTGGCCCGGCCGCAGGACAGCATCCTCGTGGCCGGCCGCGGACACGAGGTGTGGCAGGAGGTCAAGGGCGTGAACCTGCCGCTGGACGACCGGCAGGAGCTCGCCGAGGCGCTGCGGACGGCCGGTCAGCACGGGCAGGCGCCCGACGCCGCGGCCGATCCCGACCCCCGGGACGGCCGTCACCACGAGGAAGGCAACACACCAGCATGATGGACCTCACGGCGACGCAGATCGCCGAGATCACCGGCGGGACGCTCACCGCCGGCGCCGATCCGGAGGCGGTCGTCACGACCGTCGCCACCGACTCCCGCGAGGTCACCGCCGGCACACTGTTCGTCGCCAAGCCGGGCGAGGTGGCCGACGGGCACGACTTCATCCCCGCGGCCCTGGCCGCCGGGGCGAGCCTGATCCTCGCCGAGCGCGAGACCACCGACGACGCCGGCCGCCCCCACCCCGCCGTCGTCGTCCCCGACGCCGTGCTCGCGATGGGCACCCTGGCCGCCGACCACGTCGCCCGGCTGCGCGCGGCCGGCCCGCTGACGGTCGTCGGCATCACCGGATCCGCCGGCAAGACCACCACCAAGGACCTGACCACCGCGCTGCTCGCCACGCAGGGTCCGACCGTCGGCCCGATCGGCTCGTACAACGGCGAGGTCGGCGTCCCCCTGACCGTCTTCACCGCCGGGCCGCAGACCCGCTTCCTCGTCATCGAGATGGGCGCCACCCAGCGCGGCAACATCGCCTACCTCGCCGACATGGTGCGCCCCGACCTCGGCGCCGTGCTCATGGTCGGCACCGCGCACCTGGGCGAGTTCGGCTCCGTCGAGAACATCGTCGCCACCAAGGGCGAGCTCGTCGAGGCGCTGCCCGCCTCCGGGATCGCCGTCCTGAATCACGACGACGACCGGGTCCGGTCGATGGCCGACCGCACGGGCGCCACCGTCCTCTGGTTCACCGCCGACCCGGACGCCGGCGCCACCCCCGAACTCGCGAACGCCGTGCGCGCCTCGGACCTGCGCACCGACGCGGACGGGCACCCCGTCTTCACGCTGCACCTGCCCGCCGGCCCGGCCGGCGCCGCACAGGAGCACCCCGTGCACAGCCGCCTGATCGGTGTCCACCACGTCGGCAATCTGCTCGCCTCCGCCGCCCTCGCCCACGCCGCGGGGGTGCCCGGGGCCACCATCGCCGAGGTGCTGACCACCAGCGGCGCCGTCAGCCGCTGGCGGATGGAACGGACCGACCGGGCCGACGGCGTGACCGTCATCAACGACGCCTACAACGCCAACCCCGACTCCATGCGCGCCGCCCTGCGCACCCTCGCGGCGCTCGGGGCCGACTCCGGCCGCCGCACCTGGGCGGTGCTCGGCACCATGCTCGAGCTCGGGGCGGACTCCGTCGCCGAGCACGACGCGATCGGCCGTGCCGCGGTGCGCCTGAACATCAACCAGCTCGTCGTCGTGGGGGAGGATGCCCGCGCGCTCCACACCGGCGCCGTGATGGAGGGCTCGTGGGGGGACGAATCCCGCTGGGTGCCCGACGTCGAGGCCGCCGAGGCGCTGCTCGCCGAGACCCTGCGGCCCGGTGACATCGTGCTGGTCAAGTCCTCCAACGGGGCCGGGCTGCGCCATCTGGGCGATCGGATAGCATGGGGGCCGATGAGCAGCCAGGACACGGACGAGGGCCCCGCAGCCCCGGAGGTCACCGCGCCGTGATCGCGCTCATCCTCGGCGGTGGCCTGGCCCTGCTCTTCTCCCTGATCGGCACGCCGCTCTTCATCCGCCTGCTCGTGCGGCGCGGCTACGGCCAGTTCATCCGCGATGACGGCCCGACCTCGCACCACACGAAGCGGGGCACGCCCACCATGGGCGGCACCGTCGTCGTCGCGGCCGTGGTGGTCAGCTATCTGCTCACCCACCTCATCATCTTCCTGCTCAACCCGCGCACCGAGGGCCCGACCATCTCCGGCGCCCTGCTGCTGTTCCTGATGTGCGCGATGGGCGGGGTCGGGTTCCTCGACGACGCCCTGAAGATCTCCAAGCAGCGCAGCCTCGGCCTGACCGCCGTGGCGAAACTGGTGCTGCAGGGCCTCATCGGCATCGTGTTCGCGGTGATGGCGCTGGGCTTCCCGGACGCCAACGGCGTCACGCCGGCGTCGACCGCCGTCTCCTTCGTCCGGGACACCCCGGTCAACCTGGCCTTCGCCGGCCCGGCCCTCGGCGTCGTGCTGTTCGTGATCTGGGCCAACCTGATCGTCACCGGCACCACGAACGGCGTGAACCTGACCGACGGCCTGGACGGGCTCGCGGCGGGCGCCTCCATCATGGTGTTCAGCGGCTACCTGATCATGGGGTTCTGGCAGTACAACCAGAACTGCGCGTCGCCGCGCATCGCGCACGGCGCCTGCTACACCGTCCGCGACCCCCAGGACCTGGCGATGCTCGCGGCGGCCCTGATCGGCGCGCTCGTCGGCTTCCTGTGGTGGAACACGTCACCGGCCAAGATCTTCATGGGCGACACCGGCTCGCTGGCGCTCGGTGGCGCGGTGGCCGCGTTCGCGATCCTCTCGCGCACCGAACTGCTGCTGATCGTCCTCGCCGGCCTGTTCGTCATCATCTCCCTCTCCGTCATCCTGCAGGTCGGGTTCTTCAAACTGACCAGGGGCAGACGGCTGTTCAAGATGGCGCCCCTGCAGCACCACTTCGAGCTCAAGGGCTGGGCCGAGGTGACGGTCGTGGTCCGGTTCTGGATCGTCTGCGGTCTGTGCGTCGCCGTGGCCGTCGGCATCTTCTACGCCGAATGGGTGGCCCTGGCGTGAGCCCGGAACCCTCCGAGGCCGCTGATTCGTCCGTCACCCCGCCCCTCGACTCCGCGCGCACGCGTGAGCTGCGCAACTGGGACGCCGACTGGGCCGGGCTGCGCGTCGTGGTCGCGGGCATCGGCACCGCCGGTTTCGCCGCCGCGGACACCCTGATCGAACTCGGCGCCGCCGTCGTCGTGATCGACGCCGCCGACACCGACGCGAGCCGGCAGGCGGCCGACACGCTGCGCATCGTCGGCGCGCGCGCCGTCCTCCTCGGCCCCGACACCGCCGGCACCCTCCCGGTGATCGACGACGCGCCACCGGAGCTGGTCGTCGTCTCGCCGGGCTGGCGACCCACCGCGCCGCTGCTGCGCGCCGCCGCGGCCGCCGGCGTTCCCGTCTGGGGCGACACCGAACTCGCGTGGCGGCTCACCGAGCGCGCCGGCCGGAAGACGCCCGCCTGGCTCGCCATCACCGGCACCAACGGCAAGACCACCACCGTCGGGATGACCGAGGCGATCCTGCAGGCCTCGGGCCGGCGCGCGATCGCCGTCGGCAACGTCGGGACGCCCATTCTCGACGCCCTGCGCGACCCGGTCGAGTACGACGTGCTCGCCGTCGAGCTCTCCAGCTTCCAGCTGCACTACAGCCACAGCGTCTCGCCGCTGGCCAGCGTGTGCCTGAACATCGCCGAGGACCACGTCGACTGGCACGGCTCCTACGAGGCGTACCGGGACGCGAAGGCCAAGGTCTACGCACGCACGCAGGTGGCCTGCGTCTACAACGCCGAGCAGGTCGAGACCGAGCGGATGGTCGAGGACGCCGACGTCGTGGAGGGGGCCCGTGCGATCGGCTTCACCACCGGCGCGCCCGCGGTGAGCATGCTCGGCATCGTCGACGGGCTGCTCGTGGACCGCGCGTTCATCGCCGAACGCCGCGACAGTGCCGCCGAGCTGGGCCACGTCTCCGACATCGGGGACCTCGTGCCGCGGCACCAGGTGGCGAACGCCCTTGCCGCCGCCGCCCTGGCCCGCGCCGCCGGCGTCGAACCCGTCGCCGTGCGCGACGGGCTGCGCGCCTACCAGCCCGGCACCCACCGCATCCAGCCCGTCGCCACCCGCGACGGCGTGCTCTGGGTCAACGACTCCAAGGCCACCAACCCGCACGCCGCCGACGCCTCCCTGGCCGCCTTCCGGCCGGTCGTGTGGATCGCCGGCGGTCTCTCCAAGGGCGTCGCGTACGAGGACCTGGTCACCCGTCACCGCGACCGGCTCAAGACCGTCGTGCTGATCGGCGCGGACAGTGCCGACCTGCGGGCCGCACTGCGGCGACACGCTCCGGATGTGCCCGTCATCGAGGGCGGCGCGGGCGAGACTGGATCCGGGCAGTCCGCCGGACCGGACGTCATGACCTGGGCCGTGTCGGCCGCCGCCGCGGTGGCGACCGACGGGGACACCGTGCTGATGGCACCGGCGGCCGCCTCGATGGACCAGTTCGTCTCCTACGCCGACCGCGGCGACGCCTTCATCCGGGCGGTGCAGCATCTCACCACAGGGGAGCGCACCGCCGGCCCCGGCTCCACCGGGCCGGGCTCCACCGACGGCGGCACGGACGCCGGCTGACGCCGCCCGCCGGTCACCCGACCGGCATCCGGGCGATGGCGGCCGAGCCGCTCGCCCACCCGGTGCAGCTGCGCCCGTCCGGCCGGGACGACGACACCGGCCCCTTCGCTGCAGACAGGAGTTCCCCGTGGTCATGACGCCCCCGCGTCCGCAGGCCCCCCGAGCCGGTTCGGCGACCGCCGTCCGGCCCGCGTCCCCTCCGGCACCCCACGTGCCGCGGTCGACGCTGCTGCGGCTCATCGCCGGCGTCTGGGCCAGGATCGAGGACCGCGACCAGCGGTCGGGCAACTCCAGCTACTACCTGATCCTCGGCTCCACCATCGCCCTGACCGCCGTCGGGCTGCTCATGGTGCTCTCGTCCTCCGCGGTCGAGGCGATCGCCGAGGAGGGCTCCTCGTACGCCCTCTTCCTCAAGCAGGGCATGTTCGGCGTCGCCGGCCTCGCCCTGATGTTCATCCTCAGCCGGCTGCCGGTGCGCACCATCAAGCTGCTCGCGTGGCCCGCCGTGGGCGTGGCCGTGCTGCTGCTGATCGCGATCTTCACCCCGCTCGGCTACGAGGTGAACGGCAACCGCAGCTGGCTCCGCCTCGGCGGACTGACGGCGCAGCCCTCCGAGGCCGCCAAGTTCGCGCTCTGCCTCTGGATGCCGCTCATCCTGGCGCGCAAGGGTCCGCTGCTGCGACAGGTGCGCCACGCGCTCATCCCCGTGCTGCCCGTCGCCGGCATGATCATCGTCCTCGTCGTGCTCCAGCACGACCTCGGCACCTCGCTGCTGCTCACCCTCATCGTGATCGCCACCCTGTTCTTCGCGGGGGTGCCGAAGCGGCTCTTCCTCGTCGCCGGCGTGCTCGCCGCGGCGGGCGCCGTCGTGATGGCGCTGGGCAGCGGCAACCGCATGTGCCGCATCACCGGCTGGCTCGGTGACGGCCAGTGCGTCGGCATCAACGACCAGGCCAACGCCGGCCTCGGCGCGCTCGCCTCCGGCGGCTGGTGGGGCCTGGGACTCGGCCAGAGCCGGCAGAAGTGGTTCTACATCCCCGAGGCCCACAACGACTTCATCTTCTCGATCATCGGCGAGGAGCTCGGGCTGGTCGGCACGATCGTCGTCCTGTGCCTCTTCGGCATCCTCGCCATCGCGATCCTGCGCGTGATCATGCGGCACACCGACCCGTTCGTGCGGATCACCTCGGGCGCCATCCTCACCTGGATCCTCGGTCAGGCGTTCGTCAACATCGCCATGGTCACCGGCCTGCTGCCCGTCATCGGCGTCCCACTGCCCTTCATCTCCTACGGCGGCTCGTCGCTGCTCGTGGTGCTGTGCGGCATCGGCGTCGTCCTCTCGTTCGCCCGTGCCCGTCCGACGCCGCGGCGAGGCACCGGGGGAGCGAGCCGGGTGTCCCTGCTCACCGGGCGCGACGGCCGGTTCGAACCGGACCTCGCGGGCCCGAGCGGACGGGGGCGCGGCTGATGGGCCGGCCGAGCATCGTCCTGGGCGGCGGCGGCACCGCCGGCCACGTCTCGCCCCTGCTGGCGATCGCCGACGCGATCCGCGACGCGCGCCCCGAGGCCGACCTGCTGGCCGTCGGCACCCCCACGGGGATGGAGACGCGCCTGGTGCCCGCCGCCGGGCATCGGCTGGCCACGATCGACCGGGTGCCCCTGCCCCGCTCGCTCTCCGCCGACCTGGTGCGGCTGCCCGTCCGCCTGGTCAAGGCGATCCGGCAGGCCGGCGCCCTCCTCGACGCCGCGCACGCCGACGCCGTCGTCGGTGTCGGCGGATACGTCTGCACGCCGCTCTACCTGGCCGCCCGCCGCCGGGGGGTGCCGATCGTCATCCACGAGGCCAACGTCACCGCCGGTCTCGCGAACCGGGTCGGTGCCCGGTTCGCCACCGCCGTCGCCACCGCGTTCAGCCAGACGAAGCTGCCGCACGCGCGACTGGTCGGCATGCCGATGAGCCGGGCCATCGCGGACCTGGACCGGGCCGCCGCCCGGCGCGCCGCCCGCGCCCGGTTCGGCATCGCTCCCGACGCGACGCTGCTCGCCGTCACCGGCGGCTCCTCCGGTGCGGCCTCCCTGAACCGCTCTCTGATCGCGGCCCTGCCGGCGCTGGCCGCGGCCGGGATCAGGGTGCTGCACGTGACCGGCCGCGGCAAGCAGATGGAGTCCGCCCCCGGCGTGCCCGTCACCGCGGACCACTACACGCAGGTCGAGTACGTCGACGGCATGGCCGACCTCTACGCGGCCGCGGACCTGCTCGTCGCCCGCGCCGGGGCCGGCACGGTCAGCGAGGTGGCCGCCGTCGGGCTGCCCGCCGTCTTCGTGCCCCTGCCCCACGGCAACGGCGAACAGGCCCTGAACGCGCGCTTCCTCGTCGACGCCGGCGCCGCCCTGATCGTGCGGGACCACGAGTTCACCGCCGACTGGATCGGCGCCCATGTCCCGGAGCTGCTGCACGACGATGCGCGGCTCGCCGGGATGGCCGCCGCCGCCGCCGAGCGCGGGATCCGCGACGCCGACCGCACGATGGCTGCACTCGTCCTCGACGCCGCCGAGCGGCACGCCGACGGTTCCGGCTCCGGCGGGGAGGTGTCCCGGTGAACGAGTCCGTGACGACCCGGCCGGACGCGCTGGCACGGCTCGGCCGGGTCCACCTGATCGGCATCGGCGGTGCCGGCATGTCCGCCGTCGCCCGGATCCTGCTCGCCCGCGGCGTGCCCGTGAGCGGGTCCGACGGGCGGGAGTCCGCCGTCCTGACCGCGCTGCGGGACCTCGGTGCGACCGTGCACGTCGGACACGACGCCGCCCACCTCGCCGACGTCGATACCGTCGTCGTCTCCACCGCGATCCGCACCACCAACCCGGAGCTCGCCGCCGCGCGGGCCACCGGGCTGACGGTCCTGCACCGCTCCGAGGCCCTCGCCGCCGCCATGACCGGCACCGACGTCGTCGCCGTCGCCGGCACCCACGGCAAGACGACGACCACCGCGATGACCACCGTGCTGCTGCGCGAGACCGGGCGCGACCCCTCGTTCGCGATCGGCGGCGACGTCTCCGCTCTCGGCGTCAACGCCGCTCATGGCACCGGCGGCATCTTCGTCGCCGAGGCCGACGAGTCCGACGGGTCGTTCCTGAACTACGACCCGCGCATCGCCGTCGTCACCAACATCGAGCCGGACCACCTCGACCACTACGGCACCGCCGAGGCCGTGCACGCGGCGTTCGCGGACTTCGCCGCCCTGCTCGGCCCGGACGACACCCTCGTCGCGTGCCGGGACGACGCCGGCTCCGCCGCCCTGGCCGTCGCGGTCCGGACCCGCACGGACGGCCCGACGGTGCTCACCTACGGCACGAGTCCCGTGACCGATCCCGACCGTGACGCGCTGATCGAGGACATCGTCCCCGCCGGTGCGGGCAGCCTCAGCCGGATCACCCTGCCCGGTGGCCGGCGGACCGAGCTGGCGCTGCAGGTGCCGGGGGAGCACAACGTCCGCAACGCCGCCGCCGCACTGCTCGCCGGCACGGTCCTCGGCGTCGACGCGGGGGAGGGGAGCGCCGCGCTCGGCACCTTCACCGGGGCCGGCCGTCGCTTCGAGTACAAGGGCGCGTCACCCGACGGGGCCGTCCGGGTCTACGACGACTACGCCCACCACCCCACCGAGGTGGCCGCCGCCCTGTCGGCCGCCCGCGCCGTTGCCGGAACCGGCGCCGTGCACGTGCTGTTCCAGCCGCACCTCTTCTCCCGCACCCGCATCTTCGCCGCCGAGTTCGCCGCCGCGCTGGCCGGCGCGGACCGGGTGACGGTGCTGGACATCTACCCGGCACGCGAGGAACCCGAACCCGGGGTCACCAGCGCGCTGATCACCGACCGCTTCGCACCGGGCGAGGCCGCCGTCCTCGAGACCGACCCCGAGCGCGCCGTCCACGACATGGCGGCCGCCGCCCGGCCGGGCGACCTGCTGCTCACCGTCGGTGCCGGCGACGTCACCGCCCTCGGGCCTCGCCTGGTGGACGCTCTCGCAGGCCCGCCGGCGATCGCCGCGTCCGATCCCACCACGCCCGTACCGGAGGCCGATCATGAGTGAGCGCACCCCGCGCGACCGCGACCGCGAGGCCGGCGGCCCGTACCGCTCGGAGATCCGGCTCGGCTCGACCGGCAAGGTGAGCCTGCTCGAGCCGGAGCGGCCCAGTTCCGCCCTGCTGGCGGACCAGCCCGGCGCGGACGGTTCGACCGTGCTCGACTTCCCGGGCACGCACCGGCGCCACCGTCGCCGCGCCTGGGCGATCGGCATCGGCGCGACCGCCGTCGTCGTGGCCGCGCTGATCGCCGTGCTCGTGTTCTCCCCGATCCTGGCGATGCGCCACGTGAGCGTCGTGGGCAACCGGCTGACCACCGCGCGGGCCGTCACCGACGCCCTGTCCTCCCTGCAGGGAACCCCGTTACCCCAGATCACCCGGGACGAGGTGCGCAACCGGCTCGCGTCGATGGCCGCCGTCGAGGACGTCTCGGTCGAGGCCCGGCCGCCGTCGACCCTCGCCGTCACGATCCACGAGCGCACACCGGTCGCGATCCTCAAGGAGAACGGCAAGTACCTGCTGATCGACCAGAACGGCACCCAGCTGGCCACCGCCACCGACCGGTCCTCCGTGTCGCTGCCGATCATCGACGGCGGCACCGCCGTCATCGGCAAGGACGTGTTCCGGGCGATCACCGCGGTGCTCGCCGCGCTGCCCGCCGACGTGCTGGCCAAGATGGAGCACGCGTCCGCGACGTCCGTCGACTCCGTCGAGCTGACCCTGCTCGACGGCAAGAAGGTCGTGTGGGGCAACTCCTCGCAGCGCGAGCTCAAGGCGAAGGTGCTCGCCGCGCTGATCGCCCGTCCGCAGAACCCGGACACCCCGGCGGTGCAGACGTACGACGTGAGCACCCCGTCGCGCCCCGTCACCCGCTGACCGTACGCGGGGGGGAACGCCCCGTCATCCGTCGTCGTCCACGACCGGTCTCCCGCACCGATCGGGGACACGCCGACGACGTTGTTTGCTCCCGACGGACCCACCGCCTAGCGTTCTTCACGACGTCGTACTTGACATAACTCTAACCCTCAACCTGAGGGTTAAGGTCACGGACTTCGGCTTCGTGTCGCACTCGGACCCCGTGCGAGCATGGGAGGCGCAGTCGTGGCCCTGAGCACCGAGGGACCTCACGCGCACCGGTGAGGGACCACCGCAAGGCCAGGCACCGGACCGCTGGGTCCGGCACGGCGAGGAACGAACGAACAAGGGATCGAGAACGTGGCAGCACCTCAGAACTACCTGGCCGTCATCAAGGTCGTCGGGATCGGCGGCGGCGGAGTCAACGCCGTGAACCGGATGATCGAGGTGGGATTGCGCGGTGTCGAGTTCATCGCCATCAACACCGACGCGCAGGCCCTGCTGATGAGCGACGCCGACGTCAAGCTCGACGTCGGGCGGGAGCTGACCCGCGGCCTCGGTGCGGGCGCGGATCCCGAGGTCGGCCGGAAGGCCGCCGAGGACCACGCCGAGGAGATCGAGGAAGTCCTCAAGGGCGCCGACATGGTCTTCGTGACCGCCGGCGAGGGCGGCGGCACCGGCACGGGCGGTGCCCCGGTGGTCGCGCGGATCGCCCGCGGCCTCGGCGCCCTGACCATCGGCGTCGTGACCCGCCCGTTCACGTTCGAGGGCCGTCGCCGCTCGAACCAGGCCGAGTCCGGCATCGACACGCTGCGCGACGAGGTCGACACCCTCATCGTGATCCCGAACGATCGGCTGCTCTCGATCAGCGACCGCAACGTCTCCATGCTCGACGCGTTCCGTTCCGCCGACCAGGTGCTGCTCTCCGGTGTCCAGGGCATCACCGACCTGATCACCACGCCGGGCCTGATCAACCTCGACTTCGCCGACGTCAAGTCGGTCATGCAGGGCGCCGGCTCGGCGCTGATGGGCATCGGCTCGGCCCGCGGTGAGGACCGCGCGGTCAAGGCGGCCGAGCTGGCCATCGCCTCGCCGCTGCTCGAGGCCTCGATCGACGGCGCCTACGGCGTGCTGCTCTCCATCCAGGGTGGCTCCGACCTCGGCCTGTTCGAGATCAACGAGGCCGCCCGCCTGGTCCAGGAGGTCGCACACCCCGAGGCCAACATCATCTTCGGTGCCGTCATCGACGACGCGCTCGGCGACGAAGCCCGTGTCACCGTCATCGCCGCGGGCTTCGACAGCCCCGACAACGACGACGATCGGGCCGCCTCGGCCGCCTACGCCGCGAGCCAGATCGGCGCCGCACCGTCGGGCCCGTCCCGCTCCGCCGGCCAGGGAGCGCAGGGTGGCCAGCACGGCCAGTCCCGGCCCGCCGCCGGCAACCGCCCCGCCCCGTCGCGCCCCTCGGGTCGCCCGGCCGCGCCCGAGCGTCCGGCCCCGGCCGCCGCGCCGAGCAGCCAGAACAGCTACGGCCAGAACGGTCACGGCCAGAACGGCAACGGCTACCGCGACGGTGGCCAGGAGCCGGTCCCGGCCTACGCGCCGGACGGCGTCGGGTCCTCCGCGGCGGGTCAGTACGGTGGGAACCGTTCCTCCGCGCAGGACGACGCGGGATACGACGAGCTCCCGGCCGTCGTCGAGCCGGGCCCCGGTCAGGTCGGGCGCCGCGGTGACGACCTGGACGTGCCGGACTTCCTCAAGTAGTCCGCGCATGTTCCATCACCGCGAGCAGGTCGCGGCCGGCACCTGGGTCGGTTTCACCGACACAGGTGCCGGCAACCTGGCCAGCCGCCTCGGGGGCGACCCCGCGGGGGTGGCCCGCAACCGGGCCGCGCTGCTCGCGGAGATGGGCGTGACCCGCGGGTCACTGCGCTTCATGCATCAGGTGCACGGCACGGCCGTGCATCGTCTCGCGCCCACCGAGGCGCCCGGCGTTCCCGTCGCGGACGCCCTTGTCGACGGTGCGGGCGACAGTGCCCTGGCCGTCCTCGTCGCCGACTGCGTGCCCATCGTCATGGTCGCGGAGCGCCCCGACGGCTCGACCGCGACCGCCGTCGCGCACGCGGGCCGCCGCGGCGCCGCCGGCGGCATCGCGACCGCCACCGTTCGCGCGCTGCAGGCCGACGGCGGCGAGCGGATCCGTGCGTGGCTCGGGCCGGCCATCTGCGGCGCCTGCTACGAGGTCCCCGCCGACATGCGCACCGAGGTCGACGCCGCTCTGCCCGGCTCCGCCTCGACCACGCGCGACGGCACCCCGGGGCTCGACCTCCGCGCCGGTCTCGAGCGGCAGCTGGTCGCCGCCGGGGTCGAGGTCACCGTGGTTCCCGGCTGCACGCGGGAGAGCGAGGGTCTCTTCTCCTACCGTCGCGATCCGGCCACCGGGCGGACCGCGGGCCTGGTCTGGCACACGCCCTCGTGACGGACGTCCCGGAGGCCGACGCCCGCACGGAGGACCTGCGGTCCCGGCTCGCCGCCGTCCACGGGCGCATCGACCGGGCGACGGCGGATGCCGGCCGGGACGACCGGCCCGAGCTCATCGTGGTGACCAAGTTCTTTCCCGTCGAGGACGTGCTGCGCCTCGCCGCGCTCGGCGTCCGTGACGTGGGGGAGAACCGGGACCAGGAGGCCTCCGCCAAGGCCGATGCTGCGGCGGCCGCCGCAGCGGCATCGAATACCGCGGGCGACCTGCGCTGGCACTTCATCGGGCAGCTGCAGAGCAACAAGGCCAGATCCGTGGTGCGGTACGCCCGCAGCGTGCACTCGGTCGACCGGTCCTCCCTCGTCCGCGCGCTCGGCCGGGCGGCCGCCGAACACCGCCCCGCCGACCTCGGTCCGCTCGCCTGCTGGGTGCAGGTGGACCTGTCCTCCGTCGCGGGTGCCGCGGGTGACGGCGGTGGCCGTGGCGGCGCCGACCTGTCGCAGGTCCTGCCCCTCGCCGACGCGATCGCCGCGACCGACGGCTTGACCGTGGCGGGCGTGATGGCGGTGGCGCCGCTCGGCGTGGACCCCGATCCCGCCTTCGCCCGGCTCGCCCGGATCGCCGCCGATCTGCGCGCCGCGCACCCCTCCGCCACCGGCATCTCGGCGGGCATGAGCGCCGACCTGGAGAGCGCCATCGCCCACGGGGCGACACACCTGCGTGTCGGGTCCGATGTTCTCGGCCCGCGTCCGGCCGTGGGGTAGCGTCCTAGACAGCACCCCACCCCAGCTGCCGAGCACGGTTCACAACGAGCACGGTTCACAATGAGCACGGTTCGGACCGGGTGGGTCCACGGATCGACACGCACGACGCACAAGGGAGATGTTCATGGCCGGGACGATGCGGAAGGCAATGGTCTATCTCGGACTTGCCGACGGCGATGAGGACTACGACGCGCCGGCCCCGGTGCAGCGTCAGGAGACCGCCTACGCGGAGCCCGAGCGCGAGACGCGACGGGAGGCCCCGCGCCCCGTCCCCGGCAGCGACGACTACCGTGCGCCGGTCACGCCCATCAAGCGGGCCACGTCGTCTCGCGAGGAGAGCACCGAGTTGCACCAGATCACCACGGTCCACCCCCGCTCGTACAACGACGCGAAGGTCATCGGGGAGAGCTTCCGCGACGGCATCCCGGTCATCATGAACGTCACCGACATGGGAGAGTCCGACGCCAAGCGGCTCGTCGACTTCTCCGCCGGCCTCGTCTTCGGTCTGCACGGCAGCATCGAGCGCGTCACCAGCAAGGTCTTCCTGCTCACCCCGTCCTACGTCGAGGTGCTCGGCGAGGAGAAGAAGCCGCAGGACACCACCGCGGCCGGCTTCTTCAACCAGAGCTGAACCCCCGGACCGTGCACCGGTTCCGCCCCGGCGGACCCGGTAGACTCCACGCGACCGGTACGCGAGCGATGAGGGAAGTGCGGCTGTAGTGAGTCTCGTCTTCGGAGTGATCTACGTCCTCCTCCTGCTGTTCGTGCTGAGCCTGTTCATCCGGCTCGTCTACGACTGGGTGCAGATGTTCGCCCGCGGCTGGCGTCCCACCGGCCCGGCCCTGGTGCTCGCCACGGCCATCTACACGATCACCGACCCGCCGGTGAAGTGGTTGCGGCGCACGATCCCGCCGCTGCGGCTCGGGTCCGTCTCCCTCGATCTCGGGTTCCTCATCCTGCTCCTCGTCACGGGGATCCTGATGAGCATCACGTCCGGCCTGGCCGCTTCCTTCGCCTGACGGCGCGAGCCGCCACCGGTGTCGATCGGTGCCCGCACGGGCCCGTCGCGCCTGCCACCGGGGTTCCGGTCGCTCGCGTACAGTGGTCGGATGGCCGCCGTGTCCACCGGGGTCCTGCTTCGGCGCCCCCGGGCGTCGCGGGTCGGGTCGACACGAGATCGAACATCGAACAAGTGAGGTGACCTGATGGCTCTGACGCCCGAGGACGTTGTCAACAAGCGTTTCCAGCCCACCAAGTTCCGCGAGGGCTACGACCAGGACGAAGTCGACGACTTCCTGGACGAGGTCGTCGTGGAGCTGCGCCGGCTGACCCAGGAGAACGACGAGCTGCGCCAGCGCCTCGCCCGCCACGAGAGCGGCGCGAGCGACGGCGGCACGAGCATCCGTCCGGCGACCGCCGGGGACTCCGCCCCCGGTACTGCTGCCGCCGCGGCCCCGACGACCGGGGACGCCGGCACGGACACCACCGCATCGCCCGCCGTGTCCAGCACGCCGTCCAGCTCGGACGCGACCGACACGACGCCGTCCGGCACGGACGCAGCCGGTACCACGACGTCCGGCACCGACGCAGCCGGTACCACGACGTCCGGTGCGGACGCGGCCGGCACGTCCGCTGACGCCGTCCGCGGCGGCTCCGACACCACGAGCGCCGACACCACGGGCGTCGACGCCACGGGCACCGACGCGACCGACACCCCGACGACCGGCACGCCGGCTCCGGGCGTGGACGCCGCTGCCGACACCGCCGTCCCGGCCACGTCCGCCGCTCCGGTCACCGCCTCCGCCGGCACCACCTCCGCCGGCACCACGCCGACCGCCGACAACGCGGCCGGCCTGCTCGCCATGGCGCAGCGCATCCACGACGAGTACGTCAACTCGGGCATCGAGCAGCGCGACAGCATCATCGCCGAGGCGCAGACCAAGGCCGAGACCATGGTCAGCGACGCCGAGGCGCACCGCACGAAGACCCTGACGGATCTCGAGCACCAGAAGTCGGATCTCGAGCGTCAGGTCGAGCAGCTGCGCGGGTTCGAGCGGGACTACCGCTCGCGCCTGAAGGAGTACATCGAGGGTCAGCTGCACGACCTGCAGAGCACCGGCTCCGTCGAGCACCGCTCCGACAACGTCTGAGTCGGCTCTCCCTGATCCACCACCGGGTCGGGTCCGGCGGCCCGGGATGTCCTGTCCCGTCAGCCGCCGTCCCGGCCGGCGTGCACCCGGCGCGGCCGGTGTCGAGGCGGTCCACCCGCCCCGGCGCCGGCTGCGCCGTCTGCGCATCACCGGTGTGGGTCCCATCAACATCACGAGGAACAGCCCCACCATGATCGACGGCGACGACGCCCGCCCGACCGCTGCCGCGCCGGACACCACCCCCACCCGGCGCCCCGCGGAGCACCATCCGGTCCAGCCCAGCGCCAACCGGGCCAGCGCCGATCAGCCGGGTGCGGACACGTCCGCGGACGCCGCCGGCGGTGATCCGCGCACGGCGGCGGGCGCGGTCGCCCGCCGCCGCCGCACTGGATACGTGGTCCTGCTGCTCGCCTGTGCGGCCTTCGCCTGGGTGTTCGACCAGTCGACGAAGCTCTGGGTGCTCGGCACGATGACCGAGGGGCAGATCACCCCGGTCCTGCCGCCGCTGCTGCGCTGGCACTTCATCCGCAACTCCGGCGCCGCCTTCTCGTTAGGCGAGGGGTACACGTGGGTGTTCACGCTCGTCATGATCGCGGTCGCGCTGTTCGTGCTGGTCGTCCTCCTGCGCCGGGTCGCGTCCTGGTGGTGGGCGATCGCGCTCGGTCTGCTCCTCGGCGGCACCCTCGGCAACCTCACCGACCGGTTGTTCCGGCCCCCGGGCTTCGGCGTCGGCCACGTCGTCGACTTCATCGCCCTGCCCAACTTCGCGATCTTCAACATCGCCGACTCCGCCATCGTGGGCGGCGTCATCACGCTGTGCGTGCTCACCCTGTTCGGCATCGGCATCTCCGGCCAGCGGGAGACGGCGAGCGGCCACGAGGCCGGCGACGAGACCAGGTCCGACGGGGCCACCGCCGACGGGACCACCACCGACGAGAGCACCACCGAGCAGGGCGCGGACACCGGGGACGGGCCGGGACGGCTCCGGTGAGCGCCGAGACGACCCCCACCCCGGTCCGCGTTCCCGCCGACGTCGAGGCCGAACGCGCCGACGCCGTCGTCTCCGGTCTGCTCGGGATCTCCCGTTCGGCGGCCGCGGCTCTCTTCGCGGGGGGCCACATCCGCCGCGGCGGCCATCCGTTGGCCAAGTCGGACCGGCTCACCGGCGGGCAGACCATCGAGGTGACCGTTCCCGAGCGTGACGACACCGCGGCGATCCGGCCCGAGGCGATCGACACCATGGGCATCATCGCCGACACCGAGGACTACGTGGTGGTGGACAAACCGCCCGGGGTCGCCGCGCACCCCTCACCGGGCTGGGTGGGGCCGACCGTGGTCGGCGGGCTGGCCGCGGCCGGTTACCGCATCTCCACCTCCGGGGCGCCCGAGCGGGCCGGCATCGTGCACCGCCTCGACGTCGGCACCTCCGGCGTCATGGTCGTCGCCAAGACCGAGCACGCCTACAGCCGGCTCAAGCGGGCCTTCAAGGAGCGCACGGTCGAGAAGGTCTACCACGCGCTCGTGCAGGGCCTGCCCGACCCGATGGCCGGCACCATCGACGCGCCGATCGGCCGGCACCCCGGGCACGACTGGAAGTTCGCGGTGATCTCCGACGGCCGTCCCTCCGTCACCCACTACGAGATGCTCGAGGCCTTCGGCCGGGCCACCCTGCTCGAGGTGCACCTGGAGACCGGGCGCACCCACCAGATCCGGGTGCACGTCTCCGCGCTGCGCCACCCCTGCGTCGGAGACCTCACGTACGGCGCCGACCCGCGGCTCGCGGCCGAGCTCGGGCTCACGCGGCAGTGGCTGCACGCCCGGCGGCTCGGCTTCGAGGATCCCGGCACCGGTCAGCCGGTCAGCTTCGAGAGTCCGTACGCGCCGGACCTGCAGTACGCCCTGGACGCCCTCCGTGACCACCCGTGAGCCGGCTCGTGCGGTGCTGAGCCGACGATCCCGTCCCGGGCCGCGCACCGGCCGATCCCGCCTCCCGGGACGGAACCCGGAACGCCGCCCGTCGCGTTGCCCGTCTCGCTGCCCGTGCTTCTGCCCGTCTTTGACTCGCTGCGACGGAGCGCCGTGGCGTCGGTGAGCTTCGGGCTCAACCGACGCCGGGTCCGCCGCCAGTACCTGACGGCGGTGCTGGTGTGCGCCGCGGTGCTCGCCGGCTGCATCGTCCTCGCCCTCGTCCTCGGCGAGGAACTCGCGGGGCCGCACCACAGCTCGATCCTCATCATGGCGCTGGGGACCGGCATGTTCTTCTCCGCGATCACGCTCGTCGTGCTGGCCACCCGCCTGTTCGACCTGCGCAGCACGCCCGCCCGCGTCACCGTCGACAGTCGCGGCATCTGGATGGGGGAGACCTACTACTCGTTCACCGACCTGCAGTCCGTGGCCGTCACGCCCGCGGACCGGGGCCGCCCCTCCCGACGGCGCTTCGTCCTCACCCCGCTCGACGAGCACCGGGTCGTCTACCGGCTCGGCGCGGCCGCGACCGACGAGACGATGGAGGCGGACTACCGGCAGTTCGTCCAGGTGCTGACCACCGCCGTCGCGGCGCACCCGAACCTGCCGAGGATCACCTTCCTCGACTGACATGCCCGGGCGATATGAGCGACGAGCGCGGCACCACGAAGCGGTCCGCGAGGGCCACTAGACTGACTCGGTGGCAACCGGTTCCTCCTCGTCGTTCGTCCATCTCCACAACCACACCGAGTACTCGATGCTCGATGGCGCCGCCCGCCTCGACGACCTGTTCGCCGAGGCCAATCGCCAGCAGATGCCGGCGATCGCGACCACCGACCACGGCTATCTCTTCGGTGCCTTCGACTTCTGGAAGAAGGCCACCGACGCCGGCGTCAAACCGATCATCGGCGTCGAGGCCTACGTCACCCCGGGCACCGCCCGCTCGGACCGCACCCGCGTGCGCTGGGGCGACGAGAGCCAGAAGAAGGACGACGTCTCCGCGTCCGGCACGTACACCCACATGACCCTGCTCAGCTACAACAACCAGGGCATGCGCAACCTCTTCCGGGCGTCCTCGATCGCCTCGCTGGACGCCGCGTACGGCAAGTACCCGCGCCTGGACCGCGAGCTGCTGGAGACGTACAGCCCCGGCCTGATCGCCACCACCGGCTGCCCCTCGGGCGAGGTGCTGACGAAGCTGCGGCTCGGCCAGTACGACGCCGCGCGCCAGGCCGCCTCGGACTACCGGGACATCTTCGGCGCCGAGAACTACTACTGCGAGGTCATGGACCACGGCCTCGAGTTCGAGCGACGCACCGTCACGGACCTGCTGCGCCTGGCCAAGGACCTCGGTCTGCCGCTGGTGGCCACCAACGACCTGCACTACACGCACGAGGAGGACGCGAAGGCGCACGAGGCGCTGCTCGCCCTCCAGTCCGGCTCGACGCTGCTCGAGCCCACCTACGACAACGGCGGCAGCCGGTTCGCATTCAGCGGCACCGGGTTCTACCTCAAGAGCGCCGCCGAGATGCGGTCCCTGTTCGCGGAGATGCCCGAGGCGTGCGACAACACGCTGCTCATCGCCGAGCGGTGCGACGTCTCGTTCAACACCGACGCGAACTACATGCCGAAGTTCCCCTGCCCGGACGGCGAGGACGAGACGTCCTGGCTGGTCAAGGAGGTCGACAGCGGCCTGGCGTACCGGTTCCCGGGCGGCATCCCCGAGGCGGTCCGCAAGCAGGCGGACTACGAGCTCGGCGTCATCACCCAGATGGGGTTCCCCGGCTACTTCCTCGTCGTCGCCGACTTCATCAACTGGGCCAAGAACAACGGCATCCGCGTCGGCCCCGGCCGTGGCTCGGGCGCCGGCTCCATGGTCGCGTACGCCCTGCGCATCACCGACCTGGACCCGCTGCGGCACGGCCTGATCTTCGAGCGGTTCCTCAATCCCGAGCGCGTGTCGATGCCCGACTTCGACGTCGACTTCGACGATCGCCGCCGCTCCGAGGTGATCCGCTACGTCACCGAGAAGTACGGCGACGACCGGGTCGCCATGATCGTCACCTACGGCACGATCAAGACGAAGCAGGCGCTCAAGGACTCCGCCCGCGTGCTGGGCCATCCCTTCAGCATGGGGGAGCAGCTCTCCAAGGCGCTGCCGCCCGCGGTGATGGCCAAGGACATCCCGCTCGCCGACATCCACGACCCGCAGGCCAAGCGGTACGGCGAGGCCGGCGAGTTCCGCGAGATGCTGGCCAACGACGCCGCCGCGCAGCAGGTGTTCGACACCGCGCTCGGCCTCGAGGGCCTGAAGCGCCAGTGGGGCGTGCACGCCGCGGGCGTGATCATGTCCTCGGACCCGATCATCGACGTCGTCCCGATCATGCGCCGCGCCCAGGACGGCCAGGTCATCACGCAGTTCGACTACCCCACGTGCGAGGGTCTCGGGCTGATCAAGATGGACTTCCTGGGGCTGCGGAACCTGACGATCATCTCCGACGCCCTGGCGAACGCGAAGCTGAACCGGGACGTCGACATCGACCTGGAGACCCTGGGCGTCGACGACCCGGACGCCTACGACCTGCTGGCCCGCGGCGACACCCTCGGGGTGTTCCAGCTCGACGGCGGCCCGATGCGCGCCCTGCTCAAGCTGATGCGACCCGACAACTTCGAGGACATCTCCGCCGTCATCGCCCTCTACCGGCCCGGGCCGATGGGCGCGAACTCGCACACCAACTACGCGCTGCGCAAGACCGGGGTGCAGGACATCACCCCGATCCACCCGGAGCTGGCCGAGTCGCTCGCCGACATCCTCGACACCACCTACGGCCTGATCGTGTACCAGGAGCAGGTGATGGCGATCGCGCAGAAGGTGGCCGGCTACTCGCTGGGACGCGCCGACATCCTGCGCCGCGCGATGGGCAAGAAGAAGAAGTCCGAGCTGGACAAGCAGTACGCCGGCTTCCACCAGGGCATGCTGGACAACGGATACTCCGAGGCCGCGGTGAAGACGCTGTGGGACATCCTGCTGCCCTTCTCCGACTACGCGTTCAACAAGGCGCACTCCGCCGCCTACGGGCTGGTCGCGTACTGGACGGCGTACCTGAAGGCCCACTTCCCGGCCGAGTACATGGCCGCCCTGCTCACCAGCGTCGGCGACGACAAGGACAAGCTCGCCCTCTACCTGAACGAGTGCCGCCGGATGGGGATAACCGTGCTGCCGCCGGATGTCAACGAGTCGCTGGCCACGTTCACCCCGGTCGGCACCGACATCCGATTCGGCATGGCCGCCGTCCGCAACGTCGGCACCAACGTGGTCGAGGCCATGGTCGCCTCCCGCACCGAGAAGGGCGCCTTCACGTCCTTCAACGACTTCCTCGCCAAGGTCCCAGCCTCGGTGTGCAACAAGCGCACCATCGAGTCGATGATCAAGGCCGGCGCGTTCGACGGCATCGGGGAGGCGCGGCGCGCCCTGGCGATGGTGCACGAGGAGGCGGTGGACCTCGTCATCGACCAGAAGCGCAAGGAGGACGCCAACCAGTTCGACCTCTTCTCCTCGCTCGGCGGCGACGATCCCGAACCCGGTTTCGCCGTGGCGATCCCGGACCTGCCGGAGTGGGAGAAGAAGGACAAGCTGGCGTTCGAGCGGGAGATGCTCGGGCTCTACGTCTCGGACCACCCGCTCGCGGGGCTCGACAAGGTGCTCAGCGAGCACGCCGACACCTCGGTCGAGGCCCTGCTGGCCGACGAGTCCCGCCCGGACGGCTCCAGCGTCACCATCGCCGGCATGATCACCTCCCTGTCCCGCCGGATCGCCAAGACGTCCGGCAACGCGTACGCGCGGGCGGAGATCGAGGACATGTCCGGGTCCATGGAGGTGATGTTCTTCGGCAAGGCCTACGCGCCGATCGCCAACGTGCTGGCCGAGGACCTCATCGTCGTCGTCAAGGGACGCCTGCAGCGGCGCGACGACGGCAGCGTGACCATCAGCGCGCAGGAGCTGTCCGTACCGGACCTCTCCAACGGTGCGCACGGGCCGGTCGAGATCACCCTTGCCTCCCACCGGGCCACCGAGATGCTCCTGACCGAGATGGCCGACGTGCTGCGCAACCACCCGGGCAACTCCGAGGTGCGGCTCAACCTGGTGGGACGGTCCTCGGTCGAGGTGCTGCGCCTGCCGGTGCGGCTGCGGGTCAACCCGGACAACGCGCTGTTCGGGGACCTGAAGGTTCTCCTCGGCGCCAACTGCTTCGAGACGGTGCCCATGGGGGCGAGCGTGCCACGACCCCCGGCGTTCGCCGGAGTCCGCTGACGGGACTGCCCGTCAGCGAACCGGGGATCCGGGGAACGTCCGGTCGCTCAGATCTCGTACTCGAGGTCCCCGGCGAGGTAGTACCGGCCCGAGTGGTAGAGCAGCGGGTCCGTGGCGTCGTCCGCGGCGGAGGCCCCGCCGTCGACGATCCGGGCGACGATCACGGCATTGTTGTCGAACGGGATCCGCGCCTCGATCAGGCCCACGAGCCAGCCGCGCACGCCGTGCAGCACCGGGACACCCTGCGGGCCGAGGTCCCAGTTGTGCTCGTCGAAGCGGTCCCGGGTGCGGGCGAAGCGGTCCGCCAGCGGCTGGTTCGCGACGCCGAGGAAGTGGACGCCCAGGTGCGTGGCGGCCTCGATGGCCGGCCAGGACGACGACGTGAGCGCCATGTTGAACGTCAACCGCGGCGGCTCGGCGGAGAGGGAGGCGACCGACGTGGCGGTGAAACCGTAGGGCACGCCGTCGCGCATCGCCGTGATGATCGCGACGCCGGCGGCATGGCGCCGGAACCCCTCCTTGAACAGGGTCTGCAGCTCCGCGTCGCCGCGGGCGGACGCGATACCGGTCGTGCTGGTTCCGGACGTGGTCATCGATCAACCTCGGGGTCGGGTGCAGGATGGTCTTTCCGCTGCGCCGGACCGGGTCCGGCGCTTTTCACGATACGCCGGACGACCAGGGCCGGAACCCGTTTGCGACCCTCCGTGAACCCGGACGGCGACGTGTCACCGGGTGCGCGCTGACCGGGCGGGCCGGCCGCCCCGCCTACCATGGTGGGGTGAACGACGCCGCTGCTCCCGCCTCCGCCCGCACCACCCTCGACGCCGCGTCCGGCGACGTCGTCCGGGATGACGCCCACGAGGCGACGGGCGGCCCGGTCGCCTTCGCGGTGCAGGATCTGCGGGACTCGGCGGCCACCGGTGCCGACCTGCGGGCGGTGATGCCCCGGGCCGGTGCCATCGCGAAGGACGCGACCGCGACCGTCACCGCCCTGTTCGAGCGGTTCCAGGCGGCGCCCCTGGCCACCGTGCTCGAGATGACCGAGCAGTTCGACGGTGTGTGGCTGGACCACCCGCGCGTCCCGGAGGAGCAGCTGGACGAGGCGCTCGCCCGGCTGGACCCGCAGGTCGAGCAGGCGCTCCGGACGGCGATCGACCGGGTCCGCCGCTTCGCCGAGGCCACCCGGCCGGCGGACACCGAGGTCATGATGGCCGACGGTGCGCGGGTCGCGAATCGCTGGCTGCCCGTCTCCCGGGTGGGGCTGTACGTGCCCGGCGGCCTCGCCGTCTATCCGTCGTCCCTGGTCATGAACGTGGTGCCCGCGCAGGCCGCCGGCGTCACCTCCATCGCCCTCGCCTCCCCGCCGCAGAAGGCCTTCGGCGGCCGGCCGCACCCGACGATCCTCGCGGCGGCCGCGATGCTCGGCATCCGCGAGGTGTACGCGATGGGCGGGGCCCAGGCGGTGGCCGCCTTCGCGTGGGGCCTGCCCGGCGCCGAGCGCGCCGACGGCTCGACCGCGGCCCCGCTGCCGGCCGTGGACGTCATCACCGGGCCCGGCAACGTCTTCGTGGCGACGGCCAAGCGGCTCGTGCGGGGCCGGGTCGGCATCGACTCCGAGGCCGGCACCACCGAGATCGCGATCCTCGCCGACGAGACCGCGGACCCGCGGTTCGTCGCCGCGGACCTGATCAGCCAGGCCGAGCACGACCCCAACGCCGCCTCGGTGCTGATCACGGACTCCGCGGCGCTGGTCGACGCGGTCCGCACGGCGCTGGACGAGCTGGTGCCGGCGACCCGGCACGCCCAGCGGGTGGCGACCGCGCTGGGCGGCCCCCAGTCCGGCGCCCTGCTGGTGCGTGACCTCGACCAGGGAATCGCCGTGTGCGATGCGTACGCCGCCGAACACCTCGAGATCCACACGCGGGACGCCGCCGGTGTCGCCGCCCGCATCCGCAACGCCGGTGCCGTGTTCGTCGGCCCGTGGAGCCCCGTGAGCCTGGGCGACTACTGCGCCGGCTCCAACCACGTGCTGCCCACCGCGGGCACCGCCGCGTACTCGTCCGCGCTGAACACCACCACGTTCCTCAAGGCGGTCCAGTACATCGACTACGGCCGGGAGGGCCTCGCCGAGGTGGCCCCCGTCGTGCGCGCCCTCGCCGACGCCGAGGATCTGCCGGCGCACGGGGACGCGGTCGACATCCGCTTCGCCTGAGGCCGCATCCTCGACCCACTACATGTGGGACGAAATGCTGGTCTCACCACTACATGTGGGATATGCTGATCCCGGTCTCAGCCGGTTCCCACCGGCCGTCCGGGGCCGGATGCCGACGGGTGCGAACGGGGAGGTGCCGGGATGAACTGTCCGTTCTGCCGCTCGGCCGATTCCCGCGTCGTGGACTCGCGGATCGTGGACGAGGGCGCCTCGATCCGCCGTCGCCGGTTGTGCTCGAACTGCGGCAAGCGGTTCTCGACGCTGGAGACCACGAGTCTGACCGTGCTCAAGCGGTCCGGGGTGGCGGAGCCGTTCAGCCGCAACAAGGTGATCTCGGGCGTCCGCAAGGCCTGCCAGGGCCGGCCCGTCACCGAGGACGACCTGGCGATGCTCGCGCAGGAGGTCGAGGAGTCCATCCGCGCCGCGGGTGCCGCCGAGATCGACGCGCACGACGTCGGCCTGGCGATCCTGCGCCCGCTGCAGCGGCTCGACGTGATCGCGTATCTGCGGTTCGCGAGCGTCTACCAGAGCTTCGAGAGCCTGGAGGACTTCGAGCAGGCCATCTCGCTGCTGCGGCACGAGGCGGACGTCGCCGCCGGACAGACCCACTTCGACGAGGCGCTCGCGAGCGTGCTGCCGGAGCGCGAGGAGCCGGCATCGCCGGCGAAGAAGCCGCGGAAGCGGCGCACGTCGGCGGGTACCGCCGACCAGGGCGGATTGTTCTAGCCCTCACCACACGCCGGTGGTGGCCGCGGAGGGGAAGCCACGGCCACCACCGGACTCCACCCGATCGGGTGACACCCCGAGACAGGAGAGGCCCCCGGCGTATGCGCCGGGGGCCTCTCCTCAGGGAAGGTCAGGACTTCGCCCGCTTCTTCGTGTAGTCGAACCGGAGGGCGGCGTGCAGGGCCGCACCGACGATGCCGGCGTTGTTCTTCAGCGTGGCCGGCACGATCTTCGTCTGCAGGTCCAGCTGGGGCAGGAAGTCCTCGCTGCGCTTGGAGATGCCGCCGCCGACGATGAACAGCTCGGGGGAGAAGAGGAACTCGACGTGCGAGAAGTACCGCTGCAGGCGGGGCACGTACTCCTCCCAGCTCAGGCCGTCACGCTCCCGCGCGGTCGCGGAGGCCCGGCTCTCGGCGTCGTACCCGTCGATCTCCAGGTGACCCAGCTCCGCGTTCGGCACGAGCTTGCCGTCCATGATGTACGCCGAGCCGATGCCGGTGCCCAGGGTGATGACGAGGACGACCCCGAGCTGGCCCTTGCCGGCGCCGTACTGCGCCTCGGCCAGGCCCGCGCCGTCCGCGTCGTTGAGCACCTCGACGGGCCGCTTGAGCTTCTCGGTCATCAGCTTGTCCACGTCGGTGCCGATCCAGCTCTGGTCGACGTTCGCGGCGGACCGGGCGACGCCGTTCTTGATGATGGCCGGGAAGGTGATGCCGACCGGCGCGTCGGGCTCGGGGCCCTCGGGGCGGCCGGTCAGTTCGGCGACGACCTCGGTGACGACGTCGGCGACGGCCTCGGGCGTGGACGGGCTGGGCGTCGGGATGCGGAAGCGTTCCCCGATCAGCGTGCCCTTGGCCAGGTCGACGATGCCGCCCTTGATACCGGTGCCGCCGATGTCGATGCCGATGACCGGTCCACTGAACCGGTGATGGCTCGGGGCGGCCGCAGCGCGCGCGGCATCCTTCTCGGTCTTCTCCGCCCGCTTGCGGGCCTGCTTGATCGCCTTCTCGGCGTCGTCGTCATGCGACACGTGATGCTCCATCGGATCGGGTGCGGCCGTGGTGCCGACCACCGGCCGGCGTGCTTTCCCTATCATGCCTGCTCAGCGGGCCGGAGGCGATCCGGGGGCCGCGGTGGGCGATCGACACCCCGGCCGGGGCGGTGTCCGGGTCAGGAGAGGGTGAGGATGTCCGCGCCGGTCTCGGTGACGACGAGGGTGTGCTCGAACTGGGCGGTGCGGCGGTGGTCCTTCGTGACCACGGTCCAGCCGTCGTCCCACATGTCCCACGCGATGGTGCCGAGGGTGAGCATCGGCTCGATCGTGAAGGTCAGGCCCGGCTCCATCACCTGCGAGTAGGACGGCGCCGCGTCGTAGTGGGGGATGATGAGCCCGCTGTGGAAGGCCTCGCCCACGCCGTGACCGGTGAAGTCGCGCACCACGCCGTAGCCGAAGCGACGGGCATAGGACTCGATGGCCCGGCCGATCACGTTGATCTGGCGGCCCGGCTTGACGACCGTGATGGCCCGCCGCAGGCACTCCTCGGTGCGCTCGACCAGCAGCCGGGACTCCTCGTCGACGTCGCCCACGAGGAACGTCCGGTTCAGGTCCCCGTGCACCCCGTCCTTGTAGGCGGTGATGTCGATGTTGATGATGTCGCCGTCGGCCAGCACCGTGCTGTCCGGGATGCCGTGGCAGATCACCTCGTTGACCGAGGTGCAGATCGACTTGGTGAAGCCCTGGTAGTGCAGCGTCGACGGGTACGCGCCGTGCGCGACCATGAACTCGTGGCCGATCCGGTCCAGCTCGTCCGTCGTCACGCCGGGCGCGATGGCCTCCGCGACCGCGTCGATCGCCTGCGAGGCGATGCGCCCGGCCGCGCGGATCCGCTCGACCACCTCGGGCGTCTTCACGTCCGAGGCGGTGACCCGCTCGGGCCCGGTGCGGCCGACGTACTCCGGCCGCGGGATCGAAGCGGGCACGGTGCGGATGGGGCTGAGCGTGCCCGGAACGAGGGAGCCGACGGGCGCGGTGGACGGGGTGGAGAGCATCTGCTGATCCTATCGACAACCGCGCCCGCAGCCTGCGCTCAGCGTTCTCGCACGCGCTCGGCGAACTGGTCGGCGCGGGCGATCAGCCCGTCGATCTGACGCGCGACGACGGCGGCCGGATCGGGGTGCATGTCTCCCTCCGGCGGGGCCACCCGCACGTTGGCGCTGCAGGCGAAGTCGGCGCAGATCAGGGTGCCGACCGTGTTGCCGTTCCGCCCTGCGGCACCGGCCCGGCGGGCGACCCACAGCAGGACGTCGTTGGTGGCCTCCACCGAGCGGCACAGCTCGCACAGCACGGCGCGGTTCTTCCGTGCGCCGCCGGCCGGTGCGCGCAGGAGCACCGAGACGAGCCGGTCCCCGGTGGTGCGCAGCGTCAGGTAGCCGCGCAGCGGCATCTTCGGGTCGCGCCAGCCGAGGACGTCGAGGGTGTCCCAGGCCAGCTGGTCGAAGCCGGGCGGAAGGGTGAGTCGTGCCGCCTCGGAGCGGCTGGCGTTGATGAAGGACGATCGGATCTGGGCAGGGGTGACGGGACGCATGGCGGTCTCTTCCGGGGTGACGGCGGAGCCCCGCCGGGCGCGCGGCAGCACGGTGGCCGGGCGCGACGACGGGGAACGGGGACGGGAAGGTGCGTCTGCCGTGGCCGGTGAGGCCGGTGCGGGCAACGACGTGCCGGGCACCGCTCACGGGCGAGGGAGCTGGGACCGCCGCGGGTGGACCGGGTCGGGTCAGCGGGAGAGGGCAGACGAGAGCGGGTGCGGGCAGCAGGCCATGACGGCCACCCCGCATCCCGGAGCGGTGGGCTCGTGACCCGGTCGCATCCACGTCTCCTCGAGAAGAATCCTTCGATCGCCGGTGTCGCACGGCGATCCGGCGGTGCCGCGGCGTCCGGCTGGAGCCGGCACCGAAGCCGTTCCATCATGCCAAGGGCCCCCGGCCGTGTCCACCGCGATGGCCCGTCATCAGCCGGCCCGGACGCACGCCGCCCACGCCGTGGCCGCCGCCGGGCCGGAGAACGGCCGTCCCGGCGACGGTCACCACGCGGGCGAGACCGTCACGGCTCCTCGTGCAGCGCGCCCGCCAGCCGAGAGAAGACCCGCAGCAGCACGCCGGCCTCCTCGTCGTCGATCCGGTCGAGGACCAGGTCGGTGACGTCGCGGAAGTGCAGGGCGGCCGCCCGGCGGAACAGGTGCCGGCCCTCCTCGGTCAGCACCGCCTCGGCGCCACGCCGGTCGCCCGGAGCGGCGCAGCGCTCGACGAGACCGCGCTGTTCCAGGGTGCGCACCTGGTAGCTGAGCCGGGAGGGGGAGAAGACCATCCGGCCCGCCAGCTCGCCCATCCGCATCCGGTGGTCCGGCGCCTCCGTGAGGACGAGCAGCAGGTTGTAGTCGGCCAGGTGCAGGCCCGTGTCCGCGCGCAGCGACCGCTCCAGCCGGTCCTGCAGGACGGCCGTCGTCTCGAAGTAGGCCCGCCAGGCCTGCCCCTTCCGGTTCGACCGGCCGCCGCCGGGGACGGCGCTCGGCGGCGGTGCGTCCGGAGACGCGTCCGACCGCGCGTCGTCAGCGGCCGCCACCGAGGAGCTGGTCAAACGGGATCACCTCCAGCGGCTTCGCCTCGCCGGAGCTACGCCGTGCCCGCGCCGGCAGCCGGCCGACCACGGAGGCCAGTTCCGTCCCGGCCGCCTCGATCCGCGACTGCAGGGGTGCGGTGCGGGCGGACGCCTGGCCTCCCTCGACCTCGCCCCAGTCGTCCGAGGCGGCGTACACCGCCGACGGCATGATGCGGGTGCGCAGGTAGGAGAACAGCGGCCGCATCGCGCTGTCGACCATGAGGGAGTGACGGGGGGTGCCACCCGTGGCGCCGAGCAGGACCGGGACGCCGCGCAGCGCGTCGTCGTCCACCAGATCCCAGAAGGACTTGAACAGGCCCGAGTAGCCGGCCTTGAAGGTGGGGGAGACGGTAATGACGGCGTCCGCCTGCTCAACCTCGTCCAGGGCGGACTGCAGCGCCGCCGAGCGGGACGGATTGACCATCGCCTCGGCGATGTCGACGGCGATCAGCCGCAGCTCGACGACGTGCACCTCGGGCACGATCCCGTCGGCGGACAGCGCGTCCGTCGCTGCGGTGGTCAGCCGGTCGGCCAGCTGCCGGGACGACGACGGGTCGCCCAGACCGCCGGAGACCACGACGAGGTGGCGCGCCTGCGGGGTGAAGGGGTCGGTGGCCTCGCCGCCGAACGACGCCGGCCCGCCGGTGATGTCGGGGATCCCGGTCATGGCTCAGGCTCCCGCCGCGGCGGTCGCGGTGGCCTTCGCCGCGCGCTCGCGGGCGTCGGCGAAGGCCTGCGACCCCTCGGCGCCGCCGGGAATCGGATCCTCGCCGCGCTCGTGGCGCTCGACCAGGAACGCGTGGGTCGGAGCGTCGGGCACATCGGCGGGCTTGAGGGCGTCGAACTCCTTCCGCAGCACGGGCAGCACCTCCTCGCCGAAGATGTCGATCTGCTCGAGCACGGTGTCGGTCGGCAGGCCGGCGTGGTCGATGAGGAACATCTGCCGCTGGTAGTCGCCGACCCAGTCCCGGAAGCCCAGGGTCCGCTCGATGACCTGCTGCGGGGACCCGACGGTCAGCGGCGTCATCGTCGAGAAGTCCTCCAGGGACGGGCCGTGGCCGTAGACCGGGGCGTTGTCGAAGTAGGGGCGGAACCGTGTGACCGCGTCCTGCGAGTTCTTCGCCATGAACGCCTGGCCGCCCAGGCCGACGTAGGCCTGGTGCGCCTTGCCGTGGCCGTAGTACTCGTAGCGCTGCCGGTAGAGCTGCACCATCGCGATGATGTGCTCCTTGTTCCAGAAGATGTTGTTGTGGAAGAACCCGTCGCCGTAGTAGGCGGCCTGCTCGGCGATCTCGGGCGAGCGGATCGAGCCGTGCCAGACGAACGGGGCGACGCCGTCGAGCGGCTGGGGCGTCAGGGTGAAGTCCTGCAGCGGGGTGCGGAACCGGCCCGTCCAGTCGACGTGCTGCTCGTGCCAGAGCCGGTACAGCAGGTTGTAGTTCTCGACCGCGAGGTTGATGCCCTGCCGGATGTCCTTGCCGAACCACGGGTAGACCGGGCCGGTGTTGCCGCGGCCCATGGTCAGGTCCACGCGGCCGTCGGCCAGGTGCTGCAGGTAGGAGTAGTCCTCGGCCAGGCGGACGGGGTCCATGGTCGTGATCAGGGTCGTCGCCGTCGAGAGGGTCAGCGTGTCCGTCTGCGCCGCCAGGTAGGCCAGCAGGGTGGGCGGGTTGCCCGGCGCGACGAACGGCGGATTGTGGTGCTGGCCCGTGGCGAAGACCTCGAAGCCGGCCTGCTCGGCGTGCTTCGCGATCGTGACGGTGTCCTTGATGCGCTGGTTCTCGGTGGGGGTCTTCCCGGTGGTGGGGTCCGTGGTGATGTCGCCGATGGTGAAGATGCCGAACTGCATGACCACTCCTGAGGTCTCGTCGTGCGATTAGTTCAAATTTGAATCACTTGTGTCAACGCACCCGCGGCCGATCTATTCCCGGCTCTATTCCCGGCGCCGCCTAGCATGGAGTCCCGGGCCACGACCGCGGCCCGCCACCTGCGACTACGGAGGAGTCCGGTCATGGCCGACTACTGGTACAACGTCAACACCCACCAGGTCGAGAAGGGCGCGCAGTCCGACTACACGCAGCTCCTCGGCCCCTACGAGACGGAGGCGGAGGCCCAGCAGGCGCCCGCGAAGGTCAAGGCCAACAACGACGCCTGGGACGCCGGCGAGGACGACTGACACGGACGTCCGCCGCCTCCGGGAGCGCGGCGAACGGACCGGCGCGGGCGACCAGTAGAGTGGCAACGATCGCCCCGTCGTCGTCAGGAAGGGCCCGATGGACCGCCAGCAGGAATTCGTCCTCCGCACCATCGAGGAGCGCGACGTGCGCTTCGTTCGACTGTGGTTCACCGACGTCGTCGGCACCCTGAAGTCGGTCGCGCTCGCCCCCGCCGAGGTGGAGGGCGCCTTCGAGGAGGGCCTCGGGTTCGACGGCTCCTCGATCGAGGGCCTGGCCCGGATCTACGAGTCGGACATGCTGCTCGTCCCGGACCCGTCGACGTTCCAGATCCTGCCGTGGCGTGGTGAGACGGAGAAGACGTCCCGGATGTTCTGCGACATCCGCACCTCCGACCGCGAGCCCTCCGCCGCGGATCCGCGGCACGTGCTCAAGCGGACCCTCGCGAAGGCCGCCGACCTCGGCTTCACCTGCTACACGCACCCCGAGGCCGAGTTCTACCTGCTCGAGTCCGACCAGGTCGGCCCGGACGGCGAGCCGGTGCCCGTGGACCGCGCCGGGTACTTCGACCACGTCCCCGGTGGCGTGGCCCAGGACTTCCGCCGCACCGCGGTGACCATGCTCGAGTCGGTCGGCATCTCGGTGGAGTTCAGCCACCACGAGGCCGGCCCGGGCCAGAACGAGATCGACCTGCGGTACGCCGACGCGCTGCAGACGGCGGACAACATCATGACCTTCCGCACCGTCGTGAAGGAGGTCGCCCTGATGAGCGGCACCTATGCGACCTTCATGCCCAAGCCGTTCTCGGCGCACCCGGGCTCGGGCATGCACACGCACTTCTCCCTGTTCGAGGGCGACTCCAACGCCTTCTACGAGGCCGGCGCCCAGTTCCAGCTCTCCCGCACGGGCCGTCAGTTCATGGCCGGGGTGCTCAAGCACGCTCCGGAGTTCACCGCGGTCACCAACCAGTACGTCAACTCCTACAAGCGGCTGTGGGGCGGCGGCGAGGCGCCCAGCTACCTCTCCTGGGGCCACAACAACCGCTCCGCCCTGATCCGCATCCCGCTCTACAAGCCGGAGAAGGGCCAGGCCGCGCGCCTCGAGTATCGCGGCATGGACTCGGCGGCCAACCCGTACCTCGCGTACGCGTGCATCCTCGGCGCGGGGCTGAAGGGCATCGAGGAGGGCTACGACCTGCCGCCGGCCGCCGAGGAGGACATCTCCGCCCTGAGCACGGCCGAGCGCCGGGTGATGGGTCACGACCCGCTGCCGTCCAGTCTGCACGACGCGATCCGCTCCATGGAGGAATCCGAGCTGGTCGCCGAGATCCTCGGCGAGCAGGTGTTCGAGCACTTCCTGCGGAACAAGCGCGAGGAGTGGAACGAGTACCGCCGCCAGGTGACGGACTGGGAGCTGGAACGGCATCTGAGCGTGCTCTGAGGACGACGATGAGCCTGACCCGGCAGCTGATCAGCGGCGGCTTCGCCGACCTGGAGAAGTCCGCGCGGTTCCTCGACGCCCCCGAACTGGCCACCGTCGACCGGGAGCGGCTGCTCTCCGACCTCGCCCAGGCCGCCGACCCGGACCTGGCGCTGCAGTCGCTGGTCCGTCTGCTGGCGCTGCAGCCCCAGCTCCGCACCCTGCTCGACGGACCGCCGTCGGCCACCTTCCCGCTGTTCCGGCTGCTCGGGGCGTCCGAGGCCCTGGCGGAGTTCCTGATGCGCCGGCCCGAGCACCTGGACGTGCTCAGCACCCGGCTCGCCCCCGAACCCGAGGCGGTGCCCGCCGCTCGCCTGCGCGCCGCCCTGATGGCCGCCGTCGACGCCGATCCGGAGGCCCCGACACCCGTGGCCGGCCGCACCGGCCCGGACGCGTGGGTGGCCCTGCGCGTGGCCTACCGGCGGTTGCTGACCGATCTGGTGATCCGCGACGTGTGCGCGCTCGACCCGCTCGCGTGGCTGCCCGCCGTCGGTGCGGAACTGGCGGACCTGGCCGCGGCCGCCCTCGACGCGGCGCTCGCGGTCTCCCGCGCGGAGGCGGCCACGACCCACGACCCGGACGACATCGCCGCTGTCCGGCTCTGCATCATCGCGATGGGCAAGTGCGGGGCCCGAGAGCTGAACTACGTCTCCGACGTCGACGTCATCCACGTCATCGACACCGTCCAGCAGCCCGACACCGTCCAGCAGCCCGCGGGCGCCGGGCTGTCCGACGAGACCGCCGTGACCATCGGCACCGCCCTGGCCGCCGGCGTCGCCCGCGTGATCTCGGCGTCCGCGCCCGAGCCGGCCCTGTGGGAGGTCGACGCGAACCTGCGGCCGGAGGGGCGCGAGGGGCCGCTCGTGCGCACGCTCGCCTCGCACGTGGCCTACTACCAGCGGTGGGCGCAGAACTGGGAGTTCCAGGCCCTGCTCAAGGCCCGGCCCGCCGCGGGGGACCTGGAGCTCGGTGAGCGGTACCGGGCGGCACTGGCGCCGCTGGTGTGGGCCAGCAGCGAGCGGGCGGGGTTCGTCGAGTCCGTCCAGGCGATGCGCCGGCGGGTCAGTGAGAACATCCCGGCCCGGGACCGGGAGCGGCAGATCAAGCTTGGTGCCGGGGGACTGCGGGACGTCGAGTTCAGCGTCCAGCTGCTCCAGCTGGTGCACGGCAAGGTCGACGAGTCGGTGCGGGTGTCCACCACGACGGCGGCGATCGACGCGCTGGCCGCGGCCGGCTACATCGGCCGGGCGGACGCGCGGGAGATGGGCCATCACTACCGGTTCCTGCGTCTGCTCGAGCACCGCATCCAGCTCGTCCGGTTACGGCGCACGCACCTGATGCCCGAGAGCAGCCACGCCCGGCGCGCGCTGGCGAAGGCGGTGCTCGCGCCCGACGAGCCGGTCCGGCCCGCTCCGGAGGCCCTGATGGCCGAGTGGGCGCGCGTGAAGCGGGACGTGCGGGCTCTGCACGAGCGCATCTTCTACCGGCCGCTGCTCAACACCGCCGCCCATCTGAGCGCCGACGACGTCCGGCTCAGCCCCGAGGCGGCGCAGGCACGCCTGGCGGCGCTGGGGTACGGGGATCCGCGCGGGGCGATGCGGCACATCGAGGCCCTCACGGCGGGTGTCAGCCGGCGCGCGGCGCTGCAGCGGCAACTGCTGCCGGTGCTGCTCGGCTGGCTGGCCGACGGCGTCGATCCGGACGCGGGCCTGCTCGGTTTCCGCCGCGTCTCCGAGGCGCTCGGGACCAGCCCGTGGTACCTCGGCCTGCTGCGTGACTCCAGTTCCGCCGCCGAACGACTCTGCCACGTGCTCTCCAGCTCTCGGCTGATCACCGACCTGCTCGAGGTCGAGCCCGAGGCGGTCGCCTGGTTCGGCAACGAGGACGAGCTGCGGCCGGTGCCGTTCGCCGCGCAGTGGGCCGAGATCCGGTCGAAGATGTCCCGGCATGCCAGTGCCGACGCGCAGATCCGGCTGGTGCGCCTGACCCGGCGCCGGGAGATCCTTCGCACCGCGATCTGCGACGCCGGCGGCCTGCTGGACCAGGCGGCGGTCGGTCGTGCCCTGGCCGACGCGGACCGGGCCGCGGTGCTCGGTGCGCTGCACATCGCCGAGCGCGAGGTGTTCGGCGACCCGCGGGACCGGCCGGAGCCGCCGACCGACGTCCTCATTGTCGGCATGGGCCGACAGGGCGGGCGCGAGATCGGCTACGGCTCGGACATGGACGTGCTCTACGTGCACGACCCCCGCCCGGGCGCGGATCCGGCGGAGGCCAGGAAGGCCGCCGAGACCATCGTCGCCCGGCTCGGGGTCCTGCTGCAGCAGCGGTGCACCCCGCCGGTGCTGGCCGAACGGCCCCTCACCCTGGACGCCGCCCTGCGGCCCGAGGGGCGGCAGGGGCCCCTGGTGCGCACGCTCTCCTCCTACCGCGAGTACTACCAGCGGTGGGCCGACACGTGGGAGGCGCAGGCCCTGCTCCGCGCCCGTCCGCTCGCCGGGGATGACGGCCTGGCCGACCGCTTCATCGAGCTGATCGACCCGGTCCGCTACCCGGCCAGGCTCGACCCGGCCGCGGTGCGCGAGGTGCGGCGGATCAAGGCGCGCGTCGAGGCGGAGCGACTGCCGCGCGGCGCCGACCCGTCCCGGCACGTCAAGCTCGGGCGCGGGGGACTGAGCGACGTCGAGTGGCTCGTCCAGCTGCTCCAACTCCAGCACGCCGGCGCCGTCCCCGCCCTGCGGACGACGTCGACGCTGGACGCCCTGCACGCGGCGGTCGACGCCGACCTCCTGCCCGCCGAGGACGCCGAGGTGCTCGAGGAGAGCTGGCTCCTGGCCAGCCGGGTGCGGTGCGGGACCATCATCTGGTCCGGGCGAGCCTCGGACGTCCTGCCGTCCGACCGGCGCGCCCTCGAGGCGGTCGCCCGCTGGTGCGGATATCCCGCCGGCTCCGCCGCCCGGCTGGAGGAGGACTACCTCCGGCTGACCCGGCGCGCGCGGGCGATCTTCGAACGCCACTTCTACGAGACCTGAGCGGCTCCCGGCGGATCGGTGTGGGGGTCCGCGGGTCCCCGCACGATCACGAGCAGGCCGGCGCCGGTCGGCACCACCGCCTGCGTGACGCCGGGGGTCGCGTCGACGAGCTCACGGAACTCCTGGACCTGCTCGGCGTGGGAGAGCACGTTGTCGACGACGAGCGTGCCCCCGTCGGGGCGGAGGCCGGCGAACAGCCGTGGCCAGTAGTCGACGTAGGCGGGTCGTTCGGCGTCGAGCAGCACGACGTCCCACGGCCCGGACTCGCGCCGCAGCCAGCCGCCCGCGTCGGCGGTGACGAGGTCCACCCGATCCGCCAGGCCGGTGCGGTGCAGGTGCTCACGGGCGGCCTCGGTGCGGGCGACGTCGACGTCGAGGCTGGTCACGCGTCCGCCGGTGGCGCGCACGGCGTCGGCCAGCCACAGGGTCGAGTACCCCACGGACGTCCCGATCTCGAGCACGCGCCGCGCGCGGGCGCTGCGGACCAGGGCGGAGAGGACCGCAGCCGAGTCCGGCTCGAGGCACCGGTAGCGCATCAGTCGATCGTCCAGGCCGGCGTCGTGGGCGGTCACGGCGCCGTGCAGGTCCGCCAGATAGGCGGTGAGACGAGGATCCACGTCACGAGCGTACGTCGATCGCTCGTCAACGATGGTTGACTTCCGTTCGGCTCGTCAACTAGCGTTGACGGCATGGAGGTGGATCGATTGAGAACGTTGGTGGATTCGATGAGCGACGACGGCGATCCGACGACTGCGCTGTTCGCCGCGGCGGAGGCCCGGAAGGAACTGGATCGCACCGAGGCCGCCCTGGTGCGCCGCGCGCGCCTGCAGGGCATGACGTGGGAGATGATCGCCGTCTCACTCGGCGTCAGCAAGCAGGCCGTGCACAAGAGGTACGGGAAGGTCTAGCGTCAGGACGAGCAACGGCGACGGCCGCGCACCCGGGCGGGTGCGCGGCCGTCGCCGTGCGTGGAGCGGTGGTCGTCGGACCCGGTGCTCAGACCCCGTAGTAGAGCTCGAACTCGTACGGGTTCGGGCGGGCCGCCAGCGGGAGGATCTCGGCCTCGCGCTTGTACGCGATCCAGCTGTCGATGAGGTCCTGCGTGAACACCTCACCGGCCTGCAGGAACTCGTTGTCCGCCTCGAGGGCGTCGAGCGCCTCCTCGAGCGACCCCGGCGCCTTCGGGATGTCCTTGGCCTCCTCGGGCGGCAGCTCGTAGAGGTCCTTGTCGATCGGGGCGGGGGGCTCGATCCGGTTCTTGATGCCGTCGAGGCCCGCCATCAGCTGCGCCGCGAAGCCCAGGTACGGGTTGCCCGAGGGGTCCGGTGCGCGGAACTCGATGCGCTTGGCCTTCGGGTTCGACCCCGTGATCGGGATGCGGATACCGGCGGACCGGTTGCCCTGCGAGTACACCATGTTGACCGGCGCCTCGAAGCCCTTGACCAGGCGGCGGTAGCTGTTGACCGTCGGGTTGGTGAAGGCGAGAACCGCAGAGGAGTGCGCGAGCAGGCCGCCGATGTACCAGCGGGCCAGGTCGGAGAGGCCGGCGTACCCGGTCTCGTCGTAGAACAGCGGCTCGCCGCCGTTCCACAGCGACTGGTGGCAGTGCATGCCCGAGCCGTTGTCACCGAAGATCGGCTTGGGCATGAACGTCACGGACTTGCCGTAGGCCCAGCCGGTGTTCTTGATGATGTACTTGAACTTCTGCAGGTCGTCGGCGGCGTGCAGCAGCGTCGTGAAGGTGTAGTTGATCTCCGCCTGGCCGGCCGCGCCGACCTCGTGGTGGGAGCGCTCGACCTTCAGGCCGGCCTTGCCGAGCTCGATGCACATGGCATCGCGCAGGTCCGCCTGGTGGTCGGTCGGGGCCACGGGGAAGTAGCCGCCCTTGAACGGCGTCTTGTACCCGAGGTTGCCGCCCTCCTCCTTGCGCGCGCTGTTCCAGGGCGCCTCCTCGGAGTCGATCCGGTAGGAGGAGGATCCCGGGGTGCTCTCGAAGCGCACGTCGTCGAAGACGTAGAACTCGGCCTCGGGGGCGAAGAACGCGGTGTCGGCGATGCCCGTCGAGGCCAGGTAGGCCTCGGCACGCTGGGCGACGCCGCGCGGGTCGCGGTGGTAGGGCTCACCGGTGCGCGGGTTGACGATGGAGAAGTTCAGCGCCAGCGTCTTCTCGACGCGGAACGGGTCGATGAACGCCGTCGCCGGGTCGGGGATGAGCTGCATGTCGGACTCGGCGATGCCCTGGAAGCCGCGGATCGACGAACCGTCGAACAGCTGGCCGTTGACGAAGAAGTCCTCGTCGACGGTCTCGGCGGGCACGTTGAAGTGCTGCTGCACGCCGGGCATGTCGGTGAACCGGACGTCGACGAACTTGACGTCCTCTTCCTTGATGAAGCTCAGCACTTCACTGGCACTGTTGAACATCTACCGTGCTCCTCTGCTGGGACTGGCGGGGGCGGCGCGTGAACGGGGACGCGCCTGCGCCGGACCGTCGGCGACGATGCCGTCGTCCGGCCCTGCTGTTGCCTCAACCCTACGGGCTTCGATTTGCCCGGACGTGTCACCGATGTTTCACGCACGTAACGGGGCCCACCAGGACGCGGATCCACGGGCGTGTCGTCCCCGGGTGCCAGGACCGGCCGCGGCGTCCGCGGCGAGCGCGCGCGACTAGGCTGGTGGCGTGGTCGATCGTCGTGACATCGGGTCCTGGCTGCAGGGCCCACCCCGCCCATCCGCGTATCCCGGGCAGAACCTCGGCGCTCCCGAGCGGGGACCCGGATCGGTCGCCCGCCTCGGCCGGCGGGTCGTCGCCCTGGTGATCGACTGGGGCCTGAGCTATCTGATCGCCGCGGCCTTCCTCGACAGCAACAACCTCGCCCTGCTCGGCATCTTCGCCCTCGAACAGGTCGTCCTGCTCGGCACCGCCGGGTTCGCGTTCGGTCACCGGCTGCTCCGCCTGCGTCTGCAGCGCCTCGACGGCTCCGCCCCGGGCCTCGGCCGCGCGGCGCTGCGCACGATGCTGCTGGTGCTCGTGGTACCGGCGCTGATCAACGACCAGAACCAGCGGGGTCTGCACGACCGGGCAGCCGGCACGGTGCTCGTGCGGTTCTGACGGATCGGTTCCGACGGTGCGGTGCGGGGAGGCCGTCCCCGCTGCTGACCGGTCCGGCTCAGCGCCCGCGCAGGGCGCGACGGTCCGGCCGGGCCCGCGTCGGGTCGATCCCCTTGGGGATCGGCAGCCGCGGCGCGAGCGAGGAGAGCCGCTTCCCGACGGCGCCGACCTCCTGCCGCGTCAGCTGCGGCTTGAGCTTGGTGATGGCGCGGGAGAGCTTCGGCAGCGGCACCTGACCCTCCTCGCGGCCCGACTCGATCACGTGCACGGCCACGTTGGGCAGCAGACGCGTGAGCCGCTTCTGCTCGGTTCCCGCCAGCCGACGCGCCCGGTGGGACGGCCCTTCCGTGATCAGGATGATGCCCGGTCGGCCGACGACGCGGAAGACGGTGTCCTTGGTCCGCGGATCGACGGCGACCGGCTGCTCCTCGACGATCCAGCCGCGCTTGAGCGTGCTGAGGGCGGCGCCGGCCGCGCCGGGCTGTCCCTCGATCTGCCCGAACGCCGCACGCTCCGCCTTGCGCGAGAGGACGACCAGCGCGCCGAGGACACCGAGAGCGATGCCGATGATGAGCAGGGTGATGATGTTGTTGATCAGCAGGCCGATGACGAGGCTGAGCGCCACCACGCCGAGGAACACGGCGAGCATGACCCACACGACCGTGGGGTCCTGCCGGCGGGTCATGGTGAAGACCTGCTTCATCTGAGCGAAGCGGCCCGGCTTCTTCTGGGCGTCAGCGGGCTTGCGGCCGAATCGGCGCTTCTTCGGCTGCGGTGTTGTGGACACGGTGGATTACCTCGATCGCGGTCGGGAGCGAGTCCATCCTAGTTCACCGGTGCCGCGGACCGCGTCGCGCCGTCCGGCGGAGTCGGCGCCGTCGTCGCCGGGCACGGAAGCGGGGCCGTGCTCGGTGAGCACGGCCCCGCGTCGTGGGTGCGGACGGCACCCGGGTGGGTCTGACGGTGTCGATGACGCAGGTCACCGACGGTGGAGGTCAGTACCGGTCGGTGCCCGGACGATCCGTGTCGGTCGTCCCGGTCCCGGTTCCCGTTCCGGTGCGGCCGGTGCCGGTGGTGTCCGTGTCCTCGTCGACGTCGATCTCCTCCCGGCGGACCTCACCGGAGACCGCCTCCTCGTCGTGGACCGTGTCACGGTGCACCCGGATGCGCTCGGCGTCGACGACCTCCTTCTCGACGACCGGCACCTGGCCGGTCACCGTGATGGTGCGTTCCTCGTCCTCACCGATGGTGCCGCCGGTGTGGGCCTCGCCGTCCGCGATGGGCTCCCGCTCGATGGAGACCTCCTCGCGCTCGACGGGGACGGTCACCGTCTGGTTCTCGGTGACGACGTGCTTGCGCAGCCGCAGGCGACCGGTCTCGCGCGTCTCGGTGCCGACGCGGAGACGCTCCTCGTGCCGGACGATCTCCTCGTCACCGCCCACACCCGTGTCGCGCGTCCCGGATGCGGTACCCGTGCCGGCCAGGCCGGCCGCGGTTCCCGTCCCGGCGGCGCCCGACGTGGTGTCGGTCGTCGAGGCGTCGGTCGTGGAGGTGCCGGTCGTGGCGGTCTCCGGGTCCCGCAGGTCCGCGGAGTACCCGGACGAGGTGCCGACGACGTCCTCGTCGACCCCGGTGGTGCCGCGGTCGGCGCCCCCGGTCGTGTCGTCGTGGCGACCCGTGGAACCCGGCGTCGCGTACCCGGCCGTGCCCGCGGTGTCGCCCGTGTCGGTCAGGCCGGCGCGCGTGCCGTCGCGGTCGACGTCGGTGTACTCGCCTTCGCCGGTCAGGCCGCTGCGGGAGCGGTCGCCGTCGACGTCGGTGTACTCGCCCTCGCCGGTCAGGCCGCTGCGGGAGCGGTCGCCGTCGACGTCCGTGTACTCGCCCTCGCCGGCCAGGCCGCTGCGGGAGCGGTCGCCGTCGACGTCCGTGTACTCGCCCTCGTCCACCCCGCGCGTCCGGGAGGTGTCCCCGGCCGCGGTGCCGGCCGCGACGCCCGCTGCGGTCCCGGCGGCGGTGCCGGTGCCTGCAGTGGTGTCCCGGTCCGTGGTCCCCGTGCCCGACGCCGCTTCGCGGCCGGCGTCCGTGCCGGTCGTGGTCCCGGTGTCGAGGCCGTAGTAGCGGTAGAGCTCCGCCTCCTGCTCGGGGGAGAGGTGTTCGTCCTCGTCCATGTTGGGCGCGTCCTTGACGAACTTCTTCTCGTAGGGGACGCGGAGGCCGTTCGCGTCGTTCTCGGCGCGATCCAGCGGGATGAAGGTCTCCTTCGTACCGAAGAGGCCGGTCCGGACGGTGACCCAGCTGGGGTCACCCGTGGCGTCGTCGACGTAGACCTGACCGACGTCGCCGATCTTGTCCCCGTCCTGGTCGATGACGGTCGCACTCTGAAGCTGTTCGATCGAGAGATTGCTGCTCATGGAGATGCTTCCTTCCTGTACCGGCGGCTGGCTCTCAGCCACGTCCGTTCGGCCTGCTCCCGGACCGAGGATGTCCAGCCCGAGCTGAGCCCACTCCCGATCCTTTCCCCGGTACAGGGCCAAGTCAATGGGTAGACATGAGCCACGTCACATGGGAAGGAGCCCGAGATGATCCGCGTCCACGCGGCCGGCCGTCGAGCCGGGAACGACGAAGCGGCCGGCCCCGAGGGACCGGCCGCTTCGCGGATCGTGTGTCGGCGTGCTCAGCCGACGCGGGAGAGGACGCTCGTGGCCTCCTGCAGGGTGGACCCGGACTCACCGATGTGGGCGAGCTCCGGCGGGATCGTCATGCCCTTCTTGCGCATGGCGGTGGCCCAGAGCCGGCCGGCACGGTAGCTGGAGCGCACCAGGGGACCGCTCATGACGCCGAGGAAGCCGATCTCCTCGGCCTCGTCCCGCAGCTCGACGAACTCCTGGGGCTTGACCCAGCGCTCCACCGGGTGGTGCCGCGGGGACGGCCGCAGGTACTGCGTGATGGTGATGAGGTCGCACCCGGCGTCGTGCAGGTCGCGCAGGGCCTGCGAGATCTCCTCGCGGGTCTCGCCCATGCCGAGGATGAGGTTGGACTTGGTCACCATTCCCCGCTCGCGACCGCGGGTCAGGACGCCGAGGGACCGGTCGTAGCGGAACGCCGGGCGGATCCGCTTGAAGATGCGCGGAACCGTCTCGACGTTGTGGGCGAACACCTCGGGCGCGGCGTCGATCACGGCGTCCAGGTGCTCGACGTGGCCGGTGAAGTCCGGGATCAGGATCTCGACGCCGGTGCCGGGATTCATCGCGTGGATCGCGCGGATGGTCTCCGCATAGAGCCAGGACCCCTCGTCGGCGAGATCGTCCCGCGCGACGCCGGTCACCGTCGCGTACCGCAGCCCCATCTGCGCGACCGACTCGGCCACCTTGCGGGGCTCCTGCACGTCCAGGCGCGCGGGCTTGCCGGTGTCGATCTGGCAGAAGTCGCACCGACGGGTGCACTGGGCGCCGCCGATGAGGAAGGTGGCCTCACGGTCCTCCCAGCACTCGAAGATGTTGGGACAGCCGGCTTCCTCGCAGACCGTGTGCAGGCCCTCGGAGTGGACGAGCGACTTCAGCTCGGTGTACTCCGGGCCCATCTTCGCGGTGGTGCGGATCCATGCGGGCTTGTTCTCGATCGGCGTCTCCGCGTTGCGGGCCTCGACCCGCAGCAGGCGACGGCCCTCGGGGGCGATGGTCACAGCAGGACTCCTTCGGTGGGGGAGGTGGCGGCCGGGGCCGCGCCGGTCAGCAGCGCTTCGTGGGCGAGCAGCTGAGCCTGGACGATGGGGGCGAGGTCGGCCGGGGTCACCTCGCGACCGGTCTCCTCCAGGACGGAGGTGACGGAGGCGTCGGAGATCCCACAGGGCACGATCTTGCCGTAGGGGCGCAGGTCGCAGGTGGCGTTGATGGCCACCCCGTGCATGGTGACGCCGTCGGCGACGCGGATGCCGATCGCGGCGATCTTGCGATCCGGGCCGCGGGAGTCGCCGGGAAGCCACACGCCGGAGCGGCCCTCGACGGTCACGCCCTCGACGCCGACCTCCCGCAGGGTGGCGATGAGGATGGTCTCCAGCGCCCGGACGTACGCGACGACGTCGAGGGGCTGGGGCAGCCGCAGGATCGGGTACCCGATGAGCTGACCCGGTCCGTGCCAGGTCAGGCGGCCACCGCGGTCGACCTTCACGACCTCGGTGCCGTCGTACGGGTAGTCCTGCGGCTCGGTGCGCTTGCCCGCGGTGTAGACCGGCGGGTGCTCCAGCAGCAGCACGGTGTTCGGCTCGGTGCCGGCCGCGACCGCGCGGTGCAGCCGTTGCTGTTCGTTCCAGGCCTCGCGGTAGTCGACGAAGTCCGGGGCTAGTCGTGCAGGAGGGAACCTCAACGTCATGCGTCTCAGCCTAGTCCCGGTGACCGACAGGACCCTCCCTGAGGCCTCCCGTGACCTGTGGACAACTCCGGCGGGCGTGACCGTCTCCGGCGCACACTGAAGCATGGACATGCGGGAGGACGGGCAGACCGGGACGGCCGGGTGTGTGCGTGACACGACGCCGCAGGTGCCGGGCCACGAGACGCTGCGCCTGATCGGCGAAGGGGCCTCGTCGGTGGTATGGCTCGTCCGCCGCGGGCAGGACGGCGCGCTGCTGGCCGGCCGGGTCGAAACGGATCCGCTGCCCTCCCGCAACGCTCCCGGTGTGGCTGGCCGGCCGCCGACGCTCGGGTCGGCCGCGGCTGCGCTCGGTCCGCTCGCCGCGGACCACCTGGTGCACCCACGAGGTGAAGCCGTGGCCGGCTGCCGGATCGCCGGCCATCGGCACCGGGTGATGCTGATGGACCATCTGCCCGGCGGCAGTCTCGCCCAGGTGGTCGCGGCGCGGGGGCCGCTGTCCATCGGCGAGACGGTCACCGTCATCACCCCGCTGGCGCAACTGCTCGCCGCCGCGCACGCCGCCGGGCTCACCCACGGTGACGTCAGTCCGGGGAACGTGCTGTTCGCGGTGGACGGCCGGCCCGTTCTGGCGGACTGGGAGCTGGCCGGCCTGCCGGGCCGACCGGGACCGCCGGGGACCGGCACGGACGGCTTCCGCGATCCCGTCGCGACGCCTGCCGGCCGGTCGGGGCCGGCGGCGGACGTCTACGCACTCGCCGCCGTCGCGTGGTTCTGCCTGACCGGGCGGGTACCGGGGCCGACGGAACATCGGCCACCGCTTCCCGTCCTCGTGCCGGCGGTCTCGCGTCCGCTCGCGCTGCTGCTGGACCGAGGGATGGACCCGGACCCGCAGGCGCGGCCCAACGCGGCCGAACTGGCGCGCGGGGTGTTCGCGGTCGCCGTGGCGGAACCGGTCGACCTGCACGCCAGCGTCCATCCCAGCGTGCGGCCGGACCTGGTGACGCGCCGGACCGCCACGGAGGTGGGACGCCGACGACGGGCGCGACGTTCGACCGGGCGTGGATCAGTGCGAGCAGGGCCGCTGCGGGGCGGGGGCTGGGCCGCAGGACCCGTCGTGGCATCCGGTCGACGCCGCACCCGCGTGGGGGCGACGAGGGCGGAGCCGACCACCACGACGGTCGCTCCGCGGTGGCGTGGATGGGGGATCGCCCTGCTGCTGGCGGTCACCGTCGGGGGAGTGGCCGCGCTGCTGGCCCCGGTGCCCCCGCCGGGCGGTGCCGCGGTCGCCGGACGGACACCGACCGGGCCGGTCGCGGCGACGTCCGGCCCTGTGTCCGCGTCGGACGCTGCTTCCGACTCAGGACCGGGCAGCGCCTCGTCCCTCGCTGCGGTGCGGCCGGAGGCGACGGCCGCGGCGGGCGCCACCTCGACCGTCGCTCCACCAGGAGTGGATGCGTCCCGGTCACCTCGCCCGGCGGCGGCCACCCCGGTTCCCGCGACCGCCTCACCGGCGGCCCCGGCTGCGCCGGCCGAGCGGCACCCGGGATCGGCTTCGGCTTCGGCCGATCCTGTGGCGGCCGCGCGCGCCCTGACGGAACAGCGGACGCGCGCGTTCCGGGAGGGGCGCTGGGATCTGCTGGCCGACGTCTCCGTCCCCGGATCGCCGGCCGCGTTGGCTGACCGCGCCGCGGCAGCCGCCCTCGTCGCTGCGTCGGGGCGTCTCGCCGATCTGCGCGTCGAGGTCACGTGCGCTCAGCGCATCTGGGCGCGGAACGGATCCGGCGGCCCGGTCGTCGTCCGCCTGTGCGCCCGCTTCACCGGGTACCGCCAGGTCGACAGGACGGGCACGGTCGTCCGCACGGTCGCGGCGTCGCCGGTTCAGGACGTCCGGCTGCAGCTGGTCCGCGCGGGGGACGGCCGCTGGCGGATCGACCGGGTGAGCGGGACGGCAGGGTGAGCGGGACGGCCGACTGAGGCGGCGCCCGGAGGCCGACCGCGCCGGCGGCACCGACGGCACCGACGGGTCGATCGCGCCGGGACGTGCCCGGACAGACAGGAACGGGGCGGGAGCGCCGTGCGCTCCCGCCCCGTTCCTCAGATGCTGTCGGTCAGAGCCCGAGGTCGGACTCGAACGCACCTTCCTCGAGCCGCTGCTTGAGCGACTGCAGGAAGCGGCCGGCGTCCGCACCGTCGACCAGACGGTGGTCGTAGGTCAGCGACAGGTAGCACATCGACCGGATCGCGATCGTGTCGTTGCCGTCACGGTCGGTCACCACGACGGGACGCTTGACGATCGCGCCCGTGCCGAGGATGCCCACCTGGGGCTGGTTGATGATCGGGGTGTCGAACAGGGCGCCGACGCTGCCGATGTTGGTGATCGTGAACGTGCCACCGGACAGCTCGTTCGGGGCGATCTTGTTGGTCCGCGTGCGCTCGGCCAGATCGGCGATCGCCCGCGAGATGCCCGCGAGGTTGAGGTTGCCGGCGTCGTGGATCACCGGGACCAACAGGCCCTTCTCGGTGTCGACGGCGATCGCGAGGTGCTCGGAGTCGTGGTACTCGATCTCCTTGGCCTCGGCGTGGTAGGACGCGTTCACCTTCGGGTGCTGCTTCAGCGCCTCGGCCACGGCCTTGGCGAAGAAAGGCAGGAAGGTGAGCTTGACGCCCTCCTGCGCGAAGAACTGGTCCTTCGCCCGTCCGCGCAGCTTCGCGATGCGGGTCATGTCGACCTCCTGGACCTGCGTCAGCTGCGCCGACACGTCCAGGGACTCCTTCATCCGCTGCGCGATGACCTGACGGATCCGCGGCGCCTTCTGCGTCGTCCCCCGCAGGCGGGCGTTCTCCTCCGACACCGCGCCCTGCGCAGCCGCCGGGGCGGAGGCAGCGGCGGCCGGAGCGGCCTGCTGGGCTGCCGCGGCCTTCTTGGCCTCGGCCGCCTCGATGACGTCCTGCTTGCGGATGCGACCGCCTACACCGGTGCCGGTGAGGGACGAGAGATCGACGTCGTGCTGCTGCGCCAGCTTGCGCACCAGCGGGGTCACGTAACCGCCGGCGTCGCCACCGGTGGCCGCAACTTCCTGCTTGGGCGCCTCCTGCTTCGGAGCTTCCTGCTTGGGGGCTTCCTGCTGGGGCGCCTCCTGCTGGGCGGGCTCCTGGGTCGCGGGGGGCTGGACGGCCTGCTGCGGCTCGGCCGGCGCGGGCTTCTCCTGCTCCTTCGGTGCCGGAGCAGCCTCCTCGCGGTCCTCCGACGGGGCGGCGACGACCGGCTCCGGGGTGGGGGCCTCCGCCGTGGCCGGCGCACCGGAACCGGAGCCGATCACGGCGAGGACGGCGCCGACCTCGACGGTCTCGTCCTCGGCGACCTTGATCTCCTGCAGTGTGCCCGCCACCGGCGACGGGATCTCGGTGTCGACCTTGTCGGTGGAGACCTCCAGCAGCGGCTCGTCGACGGCGACGTCGTCACCGACCGACTTCAGCCAGCGGGTGACGGTGCCCTCGGTGACGCTCTCGCCGAGCGCCGGCAGCGTCACCTGGCTGCTCTCGCCGCCGGATCCACCGCCCTGCTGACCGGAGTCGCTCTGGCCCGAGGGCGCGGACGCCGGTTCGGAAGCGGCCGGCTCACTGGGCTGCTCGGATTCCTGGGCGGCCTCCTGCTCGGGCGCCGGCTCGGTCTCCTGTGCGGCCGGCTCGCTCTGCGCGGCGTCGTCGCCGCCCGAGGCGGAGCCGCCCTCGCCGGAGCCGATCCGCACCAGCGCGGCACCGACCTCGACGGTCTCGTCCTCCTGGACGAGGATCTCCTCGATCACCCCGGCGACGGGGGAGGGGATCTCGGTGTCGACCTTGTCGGTGGAGACCTCCAGCAGCGGCTCGTCGACGGCGACCTCGTCGCCGACGGACTTCAGCCACCGCGTGACGGTGCCCTCGGTGACGCTCTCACCGAGGGCGGGAAGGCTGACGGTTTCAGACATGTCGTCCCCGTTTCTTCTGTGTACGAGTGATGTTCGCGTGGTGGGTGGGGGTGTCAGCCGTGCAGCGGCTTGCCGGCCAGGGCCATCGCGGCCTCGCCGAGCGCCTCGTTCTGGGTCGGGTGCGCGTGCACGAGGGACGCGACGTCCTCCGGGAACGCCTCCCAGTTGACGATGAGCTGCGCCTCGCCGACCTGCTCGCCCATGCGAGCGCCGATCATGTGGACGCCCACGATGGGGCCGTCCGCCTGGCGCACGAGCTTGATCAACCCGGCGCTGCCCAGGATCGAGGTCTTGCCGTTGCCGGCGAGGTTGTACTCCTGGATGGTCACGGCGTCGTCGCCGAACTTCTCCTTGGCCTTTGCTTCCGTGAGACCGACCGAGGCGATCTCCGGCTCGCAGTAGGTGACCTTCGGGATGTTGACGTCCTCGACGACGACCGGCTTCTTCCCGGCGATCTCCTCGGCGACGAAGATGCCCTGCTGGAAGCCGCGGTGCGCCAGCTGCAGGCCGGGGACGATGTCGCCGACCGCGTAGATGTTGCCGACGCCGGTGTGCAGGCGCTCGTTGGTGATGACGTACCCGCGGTCCATGGTCAGGCCCGCGTCCTCGAAGCCGAGGTTCGCGGTGACGGGGCCACGGCCGACGGCCACGAGGAGCAGATCCGCCTCGAACGTCTTGCCGTCCTCGAGGGTGGCCTTGACGCCGTTCTCGTTCTCCTCGACGCCGGCGAACCGGGTGCCGGTGTTGAAGTCGATCTTGCGCTTCTTGAACGCCCGCTCGAGCTGCTTGACGATGGCCGCGTCCTCGTTCGGGACGAGCGACGGCAGGGCCTCGATGATGGTCACGTCGACACCGAACGAGTTCCACACGGAGGCGAACTCGCAGCCGATGACGCCGCCGCCGAGCACCAGGGCCTTCTTCGGCAGGGTGTCCATGGTCAGGGCGTGATCGGAGGTGATCACCTTGTTGCCGGTGATCTCCAGGCCCGGCAGGCTGCGGGAGTACGAGCCGGTGGCGAGGATGATGTTCTTGCCGGTGTAGGCGGTGCCGTCGACCGTGACGGTGTCCTGCCCGGTGAGCTTGCCCTCACCCTCGATGACGGTGATGCCCTTGGACTTGATCAGCCCGGTCAGGCCGCGGAACTTGCCCGCGATGATGCCGTCCTTGTACGCGTTGACGGCGGGCATGTCGATCGACTCGAACGAGGCCTTGACCCCGTACTTCGCCGCGGTCTTCGCGTTCTCGGCGATCTCCGCCGAGTGCAGCAGCGCCTTGGTGGGGATACAGCCGTTGTGCAGGCAGGTACCGCCCAGCTTGCCCTTCTCCACCAGCGCGACCGAGAAGCCGAGCTCCGCGGAGCGCAGTGCTGCCGCGTAGCCGGCGCTGCCTCCGCCGAGAATCAGGATGTCGAATGCCTGCGAAGCTGCCGGTTCGGCCACGTGGATGCTCCCTCGCCTGTTCGTCCGCCGAGCAGGGACCATCCCCTGCCCGGGCTGTCGTTTCGCGCTTCACCCTACTGTGGACGCGCCTCTCGACTCTACTCGCGCACGACGCCGTGACGTGCCACGGACTCCGCCAGGGAGACCAGTGTGCGCACCCCCACACCGGTGCCCTCCTTGGGGGTGTAGCCCCAGGCGCCGCCCTCGTTGAACGCCGGTCCGGCGATGTCGAGGTGCGCCCAGGGCACGCGCCGTCCGTCGACCTCGGGGACGAACTCGTGCAGGAACAGACCGGCGGTCAGCATGCCGCCGAACTTGCCCCCGATGTTGGCGATGTCGGCGACGGTCGAGTCCAGTCCGCGGCGCAGGTCGGCGGGCAGCGGCATGGGCCAGAACTCCTCGCCGACCGCGGTGGCGGCGTCGACGACGGCCTGCCGGGCGCCGTCGCTGCCCATGACGGCGCTGACGCGGGTGCCCAGGGCGATCATCTGCGCCCCGGTCAGGGTCGCGATGTCCACGAGCAGGTCGGGCTTCTCCTCACCCGCGGCGACGAGGCCGTCGGCGAGCACGAGGCGACCCTCCGCGTCGGTGTTGAGCACCTCCACGGTGCGGCCGCCCTTGATCCGGATCACGTCGGAGGGGCGCTGCGCGGACGCGGACGGGAGGTTCTCCGCCAGGCACAGCCAGCCGGTCATGCGCACCTTCAGGCCGAGGTCCGCGGCGGCGAGGACGGCGCCGAGCACGGCGGCCGCCCCGGCCATGTCCGACTTCATCGTCGTCATGCCCGTCGGCGGCTTCAGGCTCAGGCCGCCCGAGTCGAACGTGATGCCCTTGCCGACCACGGCCAGGTGGGCGCGGGCCCCGGAGGGCGCGTAGTCGACGCGCACCAGGCGCGGCCCACGGGTCGAACCCTGGCCGACGCCGGTCAGGCCGCCGAAGCCCTGCGCGGCCAGCTGCTCGTCGTCCAGCACGGTCACCGTGACCGGCCGGCCCGCGGCGGCGGAGACCGCCGCGTCGGCGAACGTCTCCGGGTAGAGGTCCAGCGGCGGCTGGTTGACGAGCGAGCGGGTCAGCCCGACGGCGCCGCCGATCGCGCGCGCCCGGTCGAAGGCCGGGCGGATCGTGCGGCCCGGCAGCCCGGTGGGGATCAGCACCCGTTCGACGGGGGCGCGCAGCCCGGCGGCGGTCGCGTGCCGGTAGGGGGTGTACGCGTAGGCGCCCAGGGCGGCACCCTCGGCGATCGCGGCGACGTCCTCGACGGTGGCGGCGGGCAGGCCGAGCACGACGGTCGCCGAACCGGTGAGCTGCCGCACGGCCGAACCGACGGCGCGGCGCAGCGACTCCGCCCGGGCGGGACCGGTGTCGGCGAGACGACCGACGCCGGTCAGGGCGAGGACGGGCACAGACGGGAGGCCGTCGCCGGCCGGCAGCCGGAGCAGCTCGTCCGGCGCGCCCGAGGCGGCGAGCACGGACAGGGCGTCGGTGATCCTCGTGCGCTCGGCCGCCGGGAAGGGGCCGTCGAGCAGGACCGGGCCGTCGGCGCCCTGGGCGACGCCGAGGACGAGCACGTCCGCGCGCACCCGGGCCAGGTCCTCCCGGCAGGCGTCGATGCGGACGGGCTCGACGATGAGCCCGGCGGGGATCTCGGTGGACTTCTTCTTGGGCGCCATGGCGCTCCTCCTCGACGTGTCGGTGACCGGTGCTCGTCCGATCCAATCACGGGGCACCGACCGAACACGCGGCGGCGGCCTGGTGCGGGAATGCGGCACGCCCGTGCGAACGTTGCAGCAGAGACAGGCGTACGGGTCGGTAACACCGGCCACGGCCGCCGAGAGAAGCACCGAGAACAGCGCCGAGAACAGCGATGACGGGATCCCGTCATCGCCCGACCATCGAGGAGTCACCGTGCAGGAGCCGTCCACCCTCTACGAGGTGGTCTCCGACCTGGTCCACACCCCGCAGATCCGGGGCCTGAACCTGATCATGGGGCTCACCGGTGCCGCCGAGGCCGGGCAGGCGGCGGACCAGATCCGCACCGAGCTGCTCGACCGGCTCGAGCACGAACTGGTCATCGAGTTCGACGCCGACGCCCTCTACGACTACCGCGACCGTCGACCGATCATCGCCTTCGACGGGGACCACTTCGCGGACTACGAGCAGCCCCGACTGCAGGTGCACGTCCTCAAGGACGAGACCGGTCAGCCGTTCCTCATGCTCAGCGGCTTCGAGCCCGACTACCAGTGGGAGCGATTCGCGCGCGCCGTCGTCGGGCTCGTCCAGCAACTGGACGTGCGGCTGGTCAGCTGGGTGCACTCGCTGCCGCTGCCGGTGCCGCACACCCGGCCGCTCGCGGTGACGGCCCACGGCAACCGCCCGGACCTGATCGAGGGCATCTCGGCGTGGAAGCCGACCGCGCGGATGTCCGCGACCGTCGGCCAGCTGCTCGAGATGCGGCTCGCCGAGGCCGGGAAGGACGTCGTCGGCTTCGCCGTGCACGTACCCCACTACCTGGCCGAGGCGCGTTTCCCGCAGGCGGCCGTGACCGGGCTCGAGCACCTGGCCGCCGCCGCCTCCCTGATGCTCCCGTCGGACCGGTTGCGTGAGGCCGGACGGGAGCTGGAGAAGTCCATCGACGAGCAGGTCGCCTCCTCGGAGGAGGTCCGCGAGCTGGTGCACGGGTTGCAGCGCCAGTACGACGAGTACCGCCAGGGTCAGGAACCGCGCCGGTCCCTGCTGGCCGGCCCCGACGGTGAGCTGCCGGACGCCGACGAGCTCGGCGCGGCCGTCGAGGCCTACCTGGCCACCATGGACGCCGACGATCCCGATCAGCTGACCCTGGACACCCCGCCCGCCGAGACGGACGACCGCCCCGACGCCACGGGCGCCGACGGCACCGACACCACCCACACCGACGGCACCGGCACGGACGGCGGCGACCCGCAGCACTGAGTGACCCGTCGACCCGGGTCCCGACGTCACGGTGCGGGCCCCCGGGCGCCGGGCTGCGATGATGACGAGGTGGGAACGCGTCGAGCCTGGGTGGTGTGGATCGCCGGGCTCGCCGCCTACGTGATCGCCATCACCCAGCGCACCTCGTTCGGGGTGGCCGGGGTCGCCGCGACCGACCGGTTCAACGCGACTGCGTCGGCGCTGTCGGCGTTCGCCGTCATCCAGCTGGTCGTCTACGCCGGCCTTCAGATCCCCGTGGGGGTGCTCGCCGACCGGTTCGGTTCCCGGGCCATGATCGCCGGGGGAGCGGCACTGATGGCCGTCGGCCAGCTCCAGCTCGCCGTCGCCACCACCATCCCCGCCGGGGTGTTCGGCCGCGTGCTCGTGGGCGCCGGGGACGCCATGACGTTCATCTCCGTGCTGCGGCTGGTCCCGCTCTGGTTCACGCCCGCCCAGGTGCCGCTGCTGAGCCAGGTCACCGGCATCGTCGGGATGGGCGGCCAGCTGATCTCCTCCATCCCGTTCGCCGCCCTGCTCGACGGACAGGGCTGGTCCACGGCCTTCCTCTCACTCGCCGGCCTCGGCGTCCTCGCGGCCGTGCTCGCGGCGGCGGTGGTGCGCAGCGAGCCGCCCGGCTCCGGCGTTCCCCGGCACACGCCCACCGTGCGGCAGACGGGACGGGTGATCGCCGACGCCTTCGCCGAACCCGGCACCCGGCTCGGCATGTGGAGCCACTTCACCGTCCAGTTCCCCGGTCAGGTGTTCATCCTGGCCTGGGGCTACCCCTTCCTCGTGTCCGCGCAGGGCATCCCGCCCGAGCGTGTCGCCGTGCTGATGACGGTGTTCGTGGTGGCCGGCGCGGTCGGCGGTCCGTTCCTCGGCCGCATCGTCGCCCTGCGGCCGCTCGTGCGCTCGCGGCTCGTGCTCGGGATCGCGCTGGCGATCCTCGTCGCGTGGACGGCCGTGCTCGTGTATCCCGGCCGTGCCCCCTTCTGGCTGCTGACGGTGCTCGTCGTCGTGCTCTCCGCCGGCGGTCCCGGGTCGATGATCGGCTTCGACTTCGCCCGCGAGTTCAACCCGCCGCACCGGCTCGGTACCGCCAACGGCATCGTCAACATCGGCGGTTTCACGGCGGCCCTGGTGAGCATGTACCTGATCGGCCTCGTGCTGGACGTGCTCAAGGCGACCGGCTTCTCCGGCGGGAATCTCTATGCCCTCGATTCGTTCCGCATCGCGCTGTGCGTCCAGGGCGTGCTGATGGTGCTCGGTGGGCTGGCGCTGATGCGGGTCCGTCGGCTCGTCCGGGGTCGCGCCGCCTCGTCCTGAGGCCGCGGCCACCCGGTCTCCCTCCCCAGGTGCTGCCCCGGCGGTGGTTGTCCACAGGCGCGACACCGGCCGTCCCCGACCGGGCCCCCACGGAGGACGGTGGGGCCCATGACTCGATCGCCCGCCACCGCCATCCGTTCCGCCGAGGACCTGCTCGCCTACGTCCCGCACGGGCTCGGGCACTGGCCGCGGGAGAGCCTCGTGATCCTCGCCGATTCCGGGGGCGAGGCCGGGGGCCTGCTCCGCCTCGACCTGCCGCACCGCTGCACCGCGACTCTCGGGGCGGAGATCGCCCGGTACGTGGGTACCGTGCTGGCCCCGGGTACACCCAGCGGGGTGTTCGTCGTCGTCTACACCGCGCAGCGGCCACGCCCCGGGGCGGGCCTCCCGGTGCTCGTCCACCGCCTCGTCCGCACCCTCGAACGGCTGGAGCTGACGGTGCGGGACTGCCTGTACGTCACCGACGGCGGGTGGGGGCACATCGATCGGTCCGGTTCCGACGTGCCGTGGGGCCGCCGCCGTCCCCTCGAGGACATCGCCGCCAGCGTGCTCCACACCGAGTTCGTGTTCGCCGGTCTCTCGTGGGGGTCCGCTCCGGTGGACGACGTGGTCCCGGCCGCCACCGGGCCGGACGCTGACGAGATCCGCCGCTGGGCCACCGTCCACGACCCCGGGGCACGGCCCGATCCGCCGGACGCGGACTGGGTCCGCCGGATCGGGGAGGTGTGGGACGAGGTGCTGGCAGCCGTCGGTGCCGGCGGGGCCGGCGTACGGTCCGCCGGGGGATGCGCCGGGGGAGCGGGGCGACCGAGTCCGGGTGTGGGGCGCGCGACGATGCCGCCGGCCGGGGCCGGGGCGCCGGCTCCGTTCCCGGTGTCGGCCGAGACCGCCGGTCTGCTGCTCGCAGGACTGCGCAGCCGGACCGTCCGGGACCTGCTGCTGTTCCAGAGCGCGGTCGGTCCCTCGCCGGTCATTCCGGAGCTGCTCCTCGGTGACGGTCGTGTCCGGACCCACGCTCGCCCTCCCGCGGGTGCGGAGCGGACCGCCGAGGCGTGTGCGCGGGAGGCGACGGACCGGGACGCCTGTCTGCGGACCGGCGGCATGCCGCTGCTGGCGTCCGTCATCACCGGGACGGTGGCGCTCACCCCGGACTGGAGCCGGCTGGACGCGGCGCACCGGATGCTCGAGGCGCTCGCCCCGCACGCGCAGGGAGAGGCGCGGTGCGCGACGCTGACGCTGCTGGGGTGGATCGAGTTCGCGCGAGGCCGGGGGTCGCGCGCCCACCGGTGCCTGGACGCCGCCCTGCAGGTGGACGGCGGGTACGAACTGGCGCGTCTGTTCGACCGGTTCCTCGACCTCGGACAGGTGCACGAATGGGCCCGCCACCGGACGACGGCCTGGCGGGGCGGTCATCCGGACGCCGCGTGAACAGGGCGGTCCGGGCACCGGATGCGCCGTCGGCGGGGCTGTCGTGTCACAATGGGAGGACGACCCTTCGAGTCCGTTCAGCCGCATCCGCGGCATTCAGCACGTCGCCCCCCGCCGATCTCCCCGACCACCGTTCCCCGGTGACCGGGGGAACATTCCGGGTGGTGTCGGTGTTTGAAGGAGCAAGACCCTTCAAGTGCCCGTGCGACGGACTTGACAGGGTCATAGTGGTGTTACCCAGTCTCGGGGCGCCGCGGACAGTCTGCGAAAGGTTTTCAGTGTCACCGGCGAAGAAGTCCAGTACCGCATCCGACGAGACGACGGCCACCCTCACCGAGGAGCGCGCCGCTCGTACCCCTGCCCGGAAGAGCGGCACCGCGAGCAGGACCGCCGCCAAGCCGGCCGCGAAGTCCACCGCAGCCGCCCCGGCCAAGCCCGCCGCGGCCGGCGCCGCGAAGAAGACGACCACCCGGAAGCCCGCGGCCGCGAAGACGGCGACCACCAAGCGCGCCACCACCCGGAAGAAGACCACGGCCGAGGGCGAGGACCAGAACCTCGCGACCACGGGCGAGGACACCATGGAGGACTCGGAGCCCGTCGAGACCGATCTGGACGCCGAGGCCGAGGCCACGGTGCCCGAGGACGACGAGGACGAGTCCAGCACCAACGACAACGACGCGACCACCTCGGACGACGAGAACGGCCGCAGCACCGCCGCCACCGGCACCACCGCGGCCAAGCAGGAGACGACCGGCACCGGTTTCGTCTACTCCGACGCCGACGACGACGACGCGCCCGCCGTCCAGGTCGTCTCCGCCGGGGCCACCGCGGACCCGGTCAAGGACTACCTCAAGCAGATCGGCAAGGTCGCGCTGCTGAACGCCGAGCAGGAGGTCGAGCTCGCGCTGCGGATCGAGGCCGGCCTGTACGCCGAGCACAAGCTGGTGGACCTGCAGGCGGACCCGAACGGCGCCGGCAAGGCCCTGGATAAGAAGTTCGAGCGCGAGCTGAAGTGGATCATCCACGACGGCAAGCGCGCCAAGAACCACCTGCTCGAGGCGAACCTCCGCCTCGTCGTCTCCCTCGCCAAGCGCTACACCGGCCGCGGCATGCTGTTCCTGGACCTCATCCAGGAGGGCAACCTCGGTCTGATCCGCGCCGTGGAGAAGTTCGACTACACCAAGGGCTTCAAGTTCTCCACCTACGCCACCTGGTGGATCCGGCAGGCGATCACCCGGGCCATGGCCGACCAGGCGCGCACCATCCGCATCCCGGTGCACATGGTCGAGGTCATCAACAAGCTCGCCCGCGTCCAGCGTCAGATGCTGCAGGATCTCGGCCGCGAGCCCACCCCGGAGGAGCTGGCCCTCGAGCTGGACATGACCCCCGAGAAGGTGGTCGAGGTCCAGAAGTACGGCCGCGAACCGATCTCGCTGCACACTCCCCTGGGTGAGGACGGCGACTCCGAGTTCGGCGACCTGATCGAGGACTCCGAGGCGGTCGTTCCCGCGGATGCCGTGAGCTTCACGCTCCTGCAGGAGCAGCTGCACTCGGTGCTCGACACGCTCTCCGAGCGGGAGGCCGGCGTCGTCGCGATGCGGTTCGGCCTGACCGACGGCCAGCCCAAGACCCTCGACGAGATCGGCAAGGTCTACGGCGTCACCCGCGAGCGGATCCGCCAGATCGAGTCCAAGACGATGTCGAAGCTGCGGCACCCGTCGCGGTCCCAGGTGCTGCGCGACTACCTGGACTGACCGGTCCCCGGGATCTCCCGGAGAACCTCAGGACACGCAAGAGGCCCGTTCCCTCCAGGGGAACGGGCCTCTCGTCTGTCGTCTCGGTCGCCGGAACGGCGCCGGCGTGCTCAGTCCTCGGACGCGGCCGCCGGGGTCTCGCGGAGGCGGTCCGTCTCGTCCTGCCACGACGCGGCCAGGGGCCGCAGACGGGCCTCCACCTTGCGCGCGTGGTGCGCGCAGAACGCCAGCTCGCCCCCGGAGGATTCGAGCACGACCCGGACGTACGCCTGCGCCCCGCAACTGTCGCACCGGTCCATGGCGGTCAGTTCTCGATCTGCCACTGCTGTACTCATCGCTACCTCCTCGCTGGATGCTGTACTCCATACAACCACCCGCAGGCCCCGAGTCATCTCAACCCGGCCTCTCTTTCGCTGACCGCGTACCGGGTGAGCCTGCCCGGAGCGGCGCTCGTGCTGGCCTAGGATCGAGAAGCCGGCCTGACCGGCACCCCATCACGAAACGGATCTGGATCACGTGACTGCGCAGCGCTCCGAGTACACCGCACGGCACCTCTCGGTGCTCGAGGGGCTGGAGGCCGTGCGCAAGCGTCCCGGCATGTACATCGGCTCGACCGATTCGCGGGGGCTGATGCACTGCCTCTGGGAGATCATCGACAACTCCGTCGACGAGGCCCTGGCCGGCTACGGGCAGAACATCGTGGTCATCCTGCACGCCGACAACTCCGTCGAGATCCACGACGAGGGCCGTGGCGTTCCCGTCGACATCGAGCCGCGCACCGGCCTGACCGGCGTCGAGGTCGTCTTCACCAAGTTGCACGCCGGCGGCAAGTTCGGCGGCGGCTCCTACACCGCCTCGGGCGGCCTGCACGGCGTCGGCGCCTCCGTCGTCAACGCCCTCTCCTCGCGCCTGGACGTCCAGGTGGACCGCGGCAGCAAGACCTATCAGATGTCGTTCCGCCGGGGTGAGCCGGGCCGCTTCACCGACCGCGGGTCCCGGCCGACCGCCGACGCCGTCTTCGCCCCCTTCGACGAGGCGACCACGCTCGACGTCGTCGGCAAGACCAAGCGCGGCGTCACCGGCACCCGCATCCGCTACTGGGCCGACCGGCAGATCTTCACCCCGGACGCGCGCTTCAACTACGACGAGCTGATCACCCGCGCCCGGCAGACCTCCTTCCTCGTCCCCGGTCTGCGGATCGTCATCCGCGACGAACGGCGCCTGCCCGGCACGCCCGGGGAGCTCGGCGTCGCCGAGGAGGTCTTCCAGCACGACGGCGGCATCGCCGAGTTCGCCGACTACCTCGCCGTCGACGCGTCCGTCACCGACACGTGGCGCATCCACGGCAGCGGCTCCTTCACCGAGACGGTGCCCGTGCTCGACGAGACCGGCCACTCCCGCATCACCGAGGTCACCCGGGACTGCGAGGTCGACGTCGCGCTGCGCTGGGGGATCGGGTACGAGACGACGATCCGCAGCTTCGTCAACATCATCGCCACCCCCAAGGGCGGCACCCACCAGTCCGGCTTCGAGCAGGCGCTGCTGAAGACCTTCCGCAAGGCCGTCGAGACGAACGCGCGGCGCCTGAAGGCAGGCAACGACAAGGTCGAGCGCGACGACGTGTTCGCCGGCCTGACCGCCGTGCTCACCGTCCGCCTCGCCGAGCCGCAGTTCGAGGGCCAGACCAAGGAGGTCCTCGGCACGTCCGCCGTGCGCGGCATCGTCGCCCGGGTCGTCGAGAAGGCGCTGACCGCGAAGCTGACCTCCACCGCGCGGGCCGAGAAGACCCAGGCCAACGCGCTGCTCGAGAAGATCGTCAACGAGATGAAGTCCCGCGTCTCGGCCCGGCAGCACAAGGAGACGCAGCGGCGCAAGAACGCGCTGGAGACCTCCACGATGCCGGCCAAGCTCGCGGACTGCCGGATCAACGACGTCGAGAAGTCCGAGCTGTTCATCGTCGAGGGCGACTCCGCGCTCGGCACCGCCAAGCTCGCCCGCTCCTCGGACTACCAGGCGCTGCTGCCCATCCGCGGCAAGATCCTCAACGTCCAGAAGGCGTCGATCGGGGACATGCTCTCCAACGCCGAGTGCGCGGCGCTGATCCAGGTGGTCGGTGCCGGCTCGGGCCGCACCTTCGACCTGACCGCCGCCCGCTACGGCAAGGTCATCCTGATGACCGATGCCGACGTCGACGGTGCCCACATCCGCACCCTGCTGCTGACCCTGTTCTTCCGCTACATGCGACCGATGGTCGAGGACGGCCGGGTCTACGCCGCCGTCCCGCCGCTGCACCGGGTGGAGATCGTCAACCCCGGGGCGAAGGCCAACGAGACGGTCTACACGTACTCGGACGCCGAGCTGCACCGCGTGCTCGCGGAACTGGAGAAGACCGGTCGCCGGTACAAGGAGCCCATCCAGCGCTACAAGGGGCTGGGGGAGATGGACGCGGACCAGCTGGCCGAGACCACGATGGACCCGCGCCACCGCACGCTGCGCCGGGTGCGCTACCAGGAGGCCGCGTCGGCCGAGACGGTGTTCGAGTTGCTGATGGGCTCGGAGGTCGCCCCGCGCAAGGACTTCATCGTCGCCGGCGCCGCCTCGCTGGACCGGGACCGCATCGACGCCTGAGCGGCTCGCCGGACGACGTCCGGACAGGAGAGCCGTCCCGACAGGAGCGCGGTCAGGCGAGCAGGGTGGCCGGTGCCAGCACGAGCAGCAGGGCGAGCAGCCCGACGACGATGCGCGGCACGGCACCAAGGGGTGCCGGGGGCCGCAGCAGCCGGGTGACCCGGGCCGGGGTGACGCGGCGTGGCGTCGCCATCGCATCCGCCTCGACACCGTCCACCCGGACCACCGGATCCGCGCCCGCGGTCAGCGGGCGGTGACCGACCGCGTCCGGCCGGGCCGACCCCGATCCGCCGGCCGGCTCGTTGCCGTCCGCGGCCCCGCCGGACTGAGCCGGCTCGACAGGCGCGGACGCCCCACCGACGATCGCGATGGCCCGCACCAGGGTGGTCCGGTCCACCGTGTGCAGGGCGTCGTCGTCCGCCAGCATCTCCACCAGGTCGGTGACCGCGCCGAGGGCCAGCCGCGACGTGGGCAGCCACGGCAGGGAGGAGCGCCAGGCGGCGAAGGCGAGCAGCAGCAGGTGGTGGTGCTGGCTCAGGTGGGCCCGCTCGTGGGCGAGGACGGCGTCCAGCTCCGCGGGAGCGAGGGCCTGCAGCAGCCCGTCGGAGAGCACGGTGACCGACTTGGTGCCGCCGGGCAGGCAGTAGGCCAGGGGAGTGGGGTGGTCGACGACGAGCGTGTTGTCCCGCGCCGCCCCGTCCCGCACGGCGCCGTCACCCCCGGAGTCGTCAGGCGTCGCCGGACGGCTGAGCAGCCGGAGGGCGTCCCGGTGCGCGCGACGGCGCTGGCTGATCCGCCGCCAGGTCAGGCCGAGGGTCAGCAGGAGGTGACCGCCGAGCAGCACGGCCGCGCAGAGCGCGAAGACCGGCACGATGCCCAGCGTCATGCTCGGATCGGTGCCGCCGCGCACGTCCGCCAGGACGGTCGATGACGCGGAGAGCAGGTCGTGCCCGGCGGGGGCGAGCCCGAACGCGAGCAGGGCGCCGATCATGCACATGCCGCCGGAGAGGGCGATCGCCTGCCACAGCACGAGGGCGAGGGCCGGTCCGCGCGCCGTCCAGCGCGCCCGGACCAGGAGCATCGGCACCGGCCAGGCGAGCACCACGGCCAGCAGGCCGAGGATCACTCCCGTGCGGACCATGCCAGGATCAGTCGCGGCCGCGAAGGATCTGCCGCAGCAGGGAGGCGTCCTCCTCGGACATCGAGCCGACGAACCGGCTGAGCACGGCGTCCCGGTCCGGGGCCTGGCCGAGCACCTCGTTCATCAGGGACACGGTGTGCGCCTCGCGGGTGGAGATCGCCCGGTACTGGTGCGGCCGGCTGGTCCGGCTGCGGGCCACCAGCCCCTTCTTCTCCAGGCGGGAGAGCACCGTGAGCACCGTGGTCACGGCGAGCTCGCGGCCCTCCGCGGAATCCGGGCTCTCGGCGAGCCGATCCCGCAGGGTGGTCGCGGTCATCGGGTCCGCGCTGGACCAGAGCTGGTCCATGATGGACCGCTCGAGATCCCCCAGTGACGCCATACCGTCCCCCTTACACTGATGGCGGGCGCCCCGAGAGGCGCCGATGGATGTCGTGTCGGAGACCAGATTACCGTGCGACGACGGGTTGTTCTACACTCGGTAGAAGCTGAGGTTTCTACGAAGCGTAGAAATACACGGTTGCGGCCGCCAGCCGCACCGCTGCTCACGATTCCCCCGGTCTAGGAGCGCACGGTATGGACCCCCTCGACATCGCCCGGTGGCAGTTCGGGATCACCACGGTCTACCACTTCCTCATGGTCCCGCTGACCATCGGCCTCGGCCTCAGCGTGGCCGTCATGCAGACGCTGTGGCACCGCACCGGCGCCGAGCACTACCTGCGGATGACGAAGTTCTGGGGCAAGATCTTCCTGATCAACTTCATCATGGGCGTGGCCACGGGCCTCGTGCAGGAGTTCCAGTTCGGCCTCGCGTGGAGCGAGTACAGCCGCTTCGTCGGCGACGTGTTCGGCGCCCCGCTGGCGATGGAGGCGCTGCTCGCCTTCTTCGTCGAGTCCACCTTCCTCGGTCTGTGGATCTTCGGCTGGAAGCGCCTGCCCCCGCGCATCCACCTGGCGACGATCTGGCTGGCCTCCCTGGCCACCATCGGCTCCGCCTACTTCATCATCGTGGCCAACTCCTGGATGCAGCATCCCGTGGGCGTGCAGATGATCGACGGCCGCCCGCACATGACCGACGTCGTCGCCGTCCTGACCAACAACACCGCGATCGTCGCCTTCACCCACGCCGTCACGGGGGCCTTCGCCGTCGGCGGGGCGATGCTGTTCGGCGTCGGCTGGTACCACCTGTGGCGCCGGCGCAAGGACGGCGTGGACACCGTCGACGCGAAGGGATACGTCATCCCGGGCGCCGGCAAGGGCATCGGCCGTGACGTCGTCGAGCACAAGGTGTGGTTCCGGTCCCTCGTGATCGGTGGCTGGATCGCCGTCGTCGCCTTCGCCGGCACCGCGATCACCGGCGACGCCCAGGGCAAGCTCATGTTCCAGCAGCAGCCCATGAAGATGGCCGCCGCCGAGGCCGCCTGCCACTCGGGCACCCAGTTCTCGGTGCTCTCGATCGGCCAGCTCGGCTCCCGGGACTGCTCGAAGATGGTCGCCGTGTTCGAGGTGCCGGGCGTGCTGTCCTTCCTCGCCAACGGTGACTTCACCACCCCGGTCAAGGGCGTGAACGAGCTGGTTCCCGAGTACCAGCAGAAGTACGGCACGAACCTGCCCGACGACCCGAAGTACGGCGAGCGGGCCGGCCAGGCGATCCAGTACGTGCCGGTCATGGAGGTCACCTACTGGGGCTTCCGCCTGATGATCACCTTCGGCGGCCTCTCCGCGCTGGCCTGCTTCATCGGGCTGATCATCACCCGCAAGGGCACCGTGCCCCTGTCGAAGCCGTTGATGATCAGCGCGGTGCTCGGCATCCTCGCACCGTTCGGCGCCAATTCGGCGGGCTGGATCTTCACCGAGATGGGCCGCCAGCCGTTCGTCGTCGCCCCCAATCCGGACCCGAGCGGCATCGACCAGGTGTTCATGTACACGGCGGCCGCCGTCTCGCCCGGCGTCTCCTTCGGGGAGGTGCTGTTCTCCCTCATCGTGCTCACGTCGGTCTACGCGGTGCTCGCGGTCGTGGAGGTGGGCCTGCTGGTGCGGTTCATCCGCGGCGGTGTGGCGTCCGCGATGCCCGAGCTCGCGCACGCAGGATCCCCGGCGTCCGACGACGACGAGGGCCCCAGCCCGGACCGCGGCCCCGACGACGGGAAGGACAGCGATGTCCTCGCCTTCGCCTACTGACCCGCGGCCCGGCGACATCGCCGCGACCACCCCGTTCCGTCACCATCCGGGAGAGTTCTGATGGACGTCCTGCCCACCGTCTGGTTCGTGCTCATCGCCGTCCTGTGGACCGGCTATCTGTTCCTCGAGGGCTTCGACCTGGGCGTCGGCCTGCTGATGAAGCTGTTCGCGCGCGACGAGCGGGAGCGCCGGGTGCTGCTGAACACCATCGGGCCTGTCTGGGACGGCAACGAGGTGTGGCTCATCACTGCCGCCGGCGCCACGTTCGCCGCCTTCCCGTTCTGGTACGCCTCCCTGTTCTCGGCCCTGTACGTCCCGCTCGTCGTCGTGCTGCTCGGCCTGATCTTCCGGGCCGTCGCCATCGAGTACCGCGGCAAGCGGACCTCGCTGCGGTGGCGCACCGGCTGGGACTGGGCCCTCGCCGGAGGCTCGCTGATCGCCGCGGCCGGCGTGGGTGCCATGCTCGCGCTGACGACGACGGGGCTCCCGTTGAACGCCGACGGGGACCGGGTGGGGGGCCCGTTCGCCTGGCTGAACGGGTACGCGGTGCTCGGGGCGGTGGCGAGCGTCGGCTTCTGCCTCGTGCACGCCCTCGCGTTCATCGCCCTGAAGACGGACGGCCCGGTGCGCCACCGGGCGCGGCGCCTGCTGGTGCGGGTGCTGCCGGTGGGGCTGCTGCCGATCACCGCGTGGGTGCTCGTGGTGCAGGTGCGCAGCGGGACCCTGCTGACGTGGCTGCCGATCATCGTCGCCGTGGCCGGAGCCGTCATCGCGTGGGTGCAGGCACGCCGCGATCGGGAGGGCCGGGCCTTCGCCGGGCTCGCGGTGTTCCTGCTCGGCGGGATGGCCGCGATCTTCTCCGCCGCGTACCCCGTGGTCCTGCCGTCGTCGCTGAACTCCGCCTGGGACCTGACCGTCGCGAACGCCTCGTCGTCGGCGTACACGCTCGGCGTCATGACGGTGGTCGCCGCCTTCGGGGTGCCCCTCGTGCTGGCCTACCAGGGGTGGACGTACTGGGTGTTCCGCAAGCGCGTGACCGGCGACCACATCCCCGACGCCCACGACTTCGAGCCCGTCGCCGCGGCCGACCGTGCCGGCCGCTGAGCCCGCGACCGCCGGCACGGAGAAGGGCACGGGGAAGAGCGCCGACGCGGACGCGTCCGCTCGGTTACCGCGTCGGGGCCTGAGCCGTCGGGGTGCTGCTCGTCGTGATGCTGCCCGACGTGGCGCGACCCCGCCCTGGGCGGGGGTCGCACCACGGACGCTCTACCTGCTGGGCCTGACCGCGGCGCTCAAGGCGGCCGGTCTCGTCGCCGTCGCGCAGGCGATCGCGACGGCCGTCGCCGGCCTGGCCGCGGGCCGCGCACCCGCGGGCGGTACCCTGGCGATCGGCGTCCTCGGTGCCATACTGCAGGCCGCCGCGCACTGGGGCGGCCAGGTCGCCGCCCGCCGGGCCGCGCTGGGGGAGAAGGAGCGGCTGCGGGCCCGGCTGACCCGCCGTGCCGTCGACGGCGCCGGCCGGGACCTGCCCGGTGGTGGCGCGGGTTCGGTGGCGGTGCTCGCGACCCGGGGCCTGGACGACCTGGACAGCTACTACACGCAGTACCTGCCCGCGCTGGTCGGCTGCGCGGTCGTGCCGCTGCTGGTCGGGCTGCAGATCCTCGCCGCGGACTGGGTGAGCGCCCTCATCGTCGTGCTCACCGTGCCGCTGGTGCCGGTGTTCATGATCCTGATCGGGCTCGAGACACGCGACGCCGTCGACGCCGCGGCCGGCTCCCTGTCCCGCCTCTCGGACCACCTGGTCGAACTCGCCCGTGGCCTTCCCGTCCTGGTCGGGCTCGGGCGGGCCGGCGCCCAGCTCCGCGCCCTCCGGCGGCTCTCCGACGACTACCGGTCCCGGACGATGCAGACCCTCAAGGTCGCCTTCCTCTCCTCGCTGGCGCTCGAGTTGATCGCCACCATCTCCGTGGCGCTCGTCGCGGTGTTCATCGGGGTCCGCCTGATCGCGGGGCAGCTGGACCTGCAGCTCGGCCTGCTGGCCCTCGTGCTCGCCCCCGAGTGCTACCTGCCGCTACGGCAGCTCGGTGCGGCCTACCACGCCAGCGACGACGGCCTGGCCGCCCGAACCCGCGCCGAGGAGCTGATCGACGCGCCACCGATGCGCCGGCTCGCCGAGCCTGCTGTCACGACGGACGCGGGGGCCACGGCGGACGCGCCGGGCACGACGGACGCGCCGGACGCCATGGACGCCACCGACGCGACGGGCACGACGGACGCGACGCACACGCGGCCCGGCGCCTCGCTCGCCGACGTCGTGATCGAGGACCTGGGCGTCACCTACCGGGGCCGGACGCGGCCGGCGGTCATCGACGTGAGCCTGACGGCTCCGGCGGGGGCGATCACGGCCCTGGCCGGCCCCAGCGGCTGCGGCAAGTCGTCGGTGCTCGGCGTCCTGGCCGGCACCCTCGGGGACCACCCGGCGGTCGCGTCGGTGACCGGTCGGGTGCGCGGCATCGATCCCGACCGGGTCGCCTGGCTGTCCCAGCACCCCGTCACGACGGAACCGACCGTGAGGGCCGAGGTGCGGGCCTGGGCGGCCGGGGTCCACGCCGGCCGGACCGACCCTCGCGACACCGGAACCGGGACCACCGCCACTGCCGCCACCGCCGCTGCCGCGACCGAGACAGCCGCGCCTGCGGCCGCTGCGACCACCGCGCCTGCGTCCCCCGTGACCTCCACGACGCGGCCCGGTGGTCCCGACCGGCCGGGTGACGACACTGCCGACGACGACCTGGCCGTCGTCCTCGGAGTCGACCGCGAGACCGACGTCGACGCTCTGACCCGGCGGCTGCTGGCGCAGGTCGGCCTGGCGGATCAGGCGGACGCCGAACCGGGCCGGCTCAGTCCCGGCCAGCTGCGCCGCCTCGGTCTCGCCCGCGTACTGGCGCGCGTCGAGTGCGGTGCGACCGTCGTGCTGCTCGACGAACCGACGGCCCACCTGGACACCGCCACCGCGCGGCTGATGGGCGACGTCATCGACTCGTTGTGCGGCCGTGCCACCGTGCTGCTCGTCGCGCACAGTCGCGCGACCCTGGCGCTCGCCGACACCGTGATCACGTTGCCCGCACCGTCTGCCGACCCCGCACTGTTCACCGACGCCGCGTCGGACGCCGACGCCGCGTCGGACGCCGACGCCGCGTCGGACGCCGACGCCGGGTCGGACGTTGGAGCAGCCGTTGGCTCGGCAGCCGGAGCAGCCGCCGACTCGCCAGCCAGACCTGCCGACGGATCCCTCATGGCCGGCTCGTCGACGGCCGGCTTCCTGACGGCAGGACACGACGAAACCCGTGCGCTCACCGACGCATCGGTCGCGTCCCTGCCGGTCGACGTCGTCACCCCCGCCCTGCCGGAGGGCAGCGCCGCCGTGCCGATCCGGTCCGGAACCGTGACGGACGACCGACTCACGGAACTCACCGACGTCGCCGACGGCGCCGACGGCGCCGACGGCGTCGCCGCTGGGCAGCCCGACCTCCCCGGTACGGCCGACCACCGCGGCCGCCGTCCGCGATCGGCTACCTGGCGGGCGCTGCGACTGGCCCTGAACCCGCTGCGCCCCCGCTTCCTCGGCGCCGTCCTCGTCGGCACCCTCTCGACGCTGTTCGCCGTGTCGCTGACCGCGCTGTCGGGCTGGTTGATCGTGCGGGCCAGCACGCAGCCGCCCATCCTCTACCTGCTCGCAGCGATGGTGGGGGTGCGATTCTTCGGGATCGGCCGGTCGGTGCTGCGGTACCTGGAGCGGCTGTGGCTGCACGACGCGATCTTCGCCTCCCTGACGGATCTGCGCACCACAGTATGGCGGGCTCTCGGCCGACGCGCGGGCTCCTTGCGCGTCCTCGCCCGCGGCGAGGTGGCCGTCTCCCGGCTGATCGGCGACGTCGACCAGCTCCGCGACCTCGCCCCCCGGGTGATGCTGCCGCCGGTCGTGGCGGTGGCCACCTCCGTCGCCGTGCTGATCGCCACCGGCATGCTGGCCCCCGCGCTGCTCGGCGTGCAGATCGCCGCACTTGCCGTCGTCCTGCTCGTCGCCCCTGTCGTCGCTCTGCTGGCCGACCGTCGAGCGGTCGTCGCCGAGCAGCGAATCCGTGGCGGCGTCCTGCGGCGAACCGCCACGCTGATCCTCGCCGCGCCGGACCTGCGGGCCAACGGCATGGCCGCGCCGCTGCTCGCCCGGCTCGGCGCGGACGACCGGCGTGCCACGGACGCCGCGCGCCGGGCCACCGGGGCGCAGGGCGCCGGGGGAGCCGTGATCGTGCTGGCCATGCTGCTCTCGGCGGTGACGATGACGGCGGTCAGCGCGGCCCCGGTGCTCGCCGGAACACTCGACCCCGAGGCGATCGCCGTGATCGTCCTGACCCAACTGGCCCTCGTGGACCCCTTCATCGACACCGTGACCGCGGTGCAGCAGCTGCCCGCCCTGCGAGCGGCCGTCGACCGGTTCGCCGACCTGACCGGCCCCGAACCGGCGACCCCGCGCACGGTGCTGGAGGACGAGCGGGAGGCCGGCGCCGTGCATGCCGGTCCACTCGCCGGGGCCGAGCTTGCCGATGCGGTGTTCGCGTGGCCGGACGCCGACGCGGCAATGGGCGCAGGCCTGTCGTCGGGCGCTCCCAGCGCGGGCTCGAGCGCCGGCTTGTCGTCGGCCGCAGCCGGCCCGGGGCCGGGCGCAGGCCTGTCGTCGGGCGCTGGTCCGACTGTCACTGGTGCAGCCGGTGCAGCCGGCCCGGGGCCGGGCGCAGGCCTGTCGTCGGGCGCTGGTCCGACTGTCGCTGATGCAGCCGGTGCAGCCGGCCTGTCGTCGGCCATCGGGCCGTCGGTTGCCGACGTCTCGGCGGCACGGCCATTCGCCGTCGGGCCCGTGAGCGGGCAGCTGCCGGTGCCAGGCGGCGGTGGGTGGCTCGTCATCACGGGGCCGTCCGGGTCGGGCAAGAGCACCCTGCTGTCCGGACTGCTCGGTTTCCTCCCGGCCGCCGAGGGACGATACCTGCTGGACGGGGACCCAGTGGAGAGCGCTGCCGCCGGCACCGCCGGCCGGCATCGCCTGACCCGGATAGCGTGGTGCCCGCAGGATGCCCACCTGTTCGACTCGAGCCTGCGCGCCAATCTGCTGCTGGCGCGAGCCCGCGAGGACGCCCCCACCGAGGACCAGGTGCGGCGGGCGCTGTCCGCCGTCGGGCTGGGAGAGCTGCTCGCCGACCTGCCGGACGGGCTCGATACCCGCATCGGAGCCTCGGGCAGTGCGCTCTCGGGTGGTCAACGGATGCGGGTGGCGATCGCCCGCACCCTGCTCGCCGAGGGCGAGCTGGTGCTGCTCGACGAGCCGACCGCCCACCTGGACACCGCGACCGCCGAGGCGCTGATGGCGGACCTGCGCCGGGGCCTGCGCAACCGGATGGTCGTCCTGGTCACGCACGACCCGACGCAGATCCTGCCTGGCGATGCCGTGATCGACCTTCCCGACCCGGCAGGGGTCCCAGCCGCCGCGAGTTGAATCGAGGCGGCCTGGCCCGGCGCGCGTCGCGGCCGCAGCGAGTTGAGCCGAGGCGGCCTGGCCCGGCGCGCGTCGCGGCCGCAGCGAGTTGAGCCGAGTCGAGCGCCACGAGCTGGGTCGGTGTCCGTCAGAAGGGCGGTCCCTCGGGTTCGGCGGGGTAGTGACGTCCGGTCGGAGAGCGCCAGATCAGGCTGCCCGGCGTCCCGGCTTCCGGTGGTGCGGACGCCACCGACCACCCGGAGTGGTGTTTGAGCACATGGTGCTTCCGGCACAGGTGGGTCAGGTTGCCGGGCTCGCTCGACCCACCGTCGGCCCAGGCGACCAGGTGGTCGACGTCGCAGCTGGTTGCCGTCCGTCGGCACCCGGGGAATCGGCAGATCCCGTCGCGCACGGCCAGCGAGCGACGCAGCCGGTCGGGTATCCGGTACTGCCGGCCGTCGGTGACGATCACCGGCACGATCCGGCTGTCGGTGCGCAGAACGGCGCCCCCAGGATCGTCGACGGTCAAGCCCAGCATGAGCGAGGCGGCCGTGGCAGCCAGCTCACGGGCCTCGGCGGCGGTGATGGGACCGAACTCGCCCAGCACACCCGGCTCGTGGCCGCCCAGCAGGGTGGACGCCGGGATGGTGAGCAGTACCCGGGGCGCCGGAGCCTCGGTCGTCGCGCCGTTCGCCGTGCCGGTCGACGTGCCGGTGCGAACCCGGTTCATCGCACCCGCGTCGGTAGGGGCTCCGCCCGATCGACCGATGACGGTGCCGGCCGTCCCCACCGTGCCGCTTCCGAACCGGCCCGGTCGACCGGCATCGAACCGGCCCGGTCGACCTGTGCCGGTGCTGTCGGGAGTGCCGTCGCCGGCGCAGTCGGCCAGATCGGCAGCGCCGGTGAGCAGGTCGGCCAGGACGTCGGCGCGCAGCTGCGTGAGGGTGCGTGACGGCGCCGCCGGCCGGCGTATACCGAACGAGTCGACAGTCGGGTCGGCAGTGAGGCCGGGGTCGGTGATGGTCTCGGCTGCCTGCAGGGCCCGGGCGAATTCGCCGAGCCGCCCGTCGATACGGAAGGCGACGGCCGCGGGCAGCACCGCGGTGAGGACGGCCATGCCGTCGCCGTCCGGCGTGATGCGCACGTGCCGGTCGGCGAGGGCGGCTGCGTGCCGCGCGGAGAAGCTGATCGGATGACACCGCTCCCGCAGACGCCGTGCCCGAGCCTTCAGCTGGTCGGGTCGGCATCCGGCCAGACCGACGTCGAGCAGAGAGGACTCGGTGTCTTCCATCGCGTGACGGAAGACCGCGGCTTCCTGCCCGTCCGTGGCCGAGGCGAGGCCGTCGGCATACTGCTGGACCTCGTCGGCGATGATCGTTGCGGTCGCGCCGGTAAGCAGGGCCGCACCCAGTGCGGCGTCCGTGGCCGACAGGTGATCGGCCAGGAGATCGGCCCGGCGCACCAGCGCATACACCGCCTTCTCCCCGATCTGCAGGGCACCCGCGATCTCCGCCACCGCGCTGCGCTGCCCGACGGCGAGGCGTTCCGCGCGCGGAAGACCGCGGCCGCCGTCCGGCTCGGGGTGGGCCTCGACCCAGCGCTCGTGCTCAGCCTGGGCCAGCGCCATCGTCGCCCGCACCGCACGGTGCTTCGCCCAGGCAAGCCAGGACTCCAGCCGCCGCACGTCCTCGAGTGTGGCGACTCCGGACGCAGCGCTGACGAAGGAATCCGCGGCAGTCAGCCGAGCGAGGATGTCCGTCGCCGGGAGCGGGCCTGGGCGTGCGGGTGCCGGGCCAAGGGGTGACGCCAGATTTGGCGTCCGGGAGGAGGTCAGCACGCCGCCAGCCGAGCGAGGCATCAGCTCGCCCTGCGCCAGATCACGAGGCCCTTCCATGACCTCACTACACCACCCACCACCCACAGAACTCGTGGTTGCCGACGGCCTGTGGATATGTCGGCGCCGCCCCGTCGAGTGCGAGGGAGCGGCACCCTCGCACTCGAGCTCGCACCGTTGCGCGCGACGGAACTGCGGGGATGCGTCCGGCGTCCTGGTCTGCACTGGCGCGGGGCGCAAGGGGACCGTGGCTCCGTTGCTGAGCTCGCATCGACATCGTCGGGAGAAGACCACGCGCTGGCCTGCCAGACCGGGGGTTTCATCTCGACCCACGAGGCGCAGCGGGTCTTCGCGCCGCCCCGTCGAGTGCGAGGGAGCGGGCCCTCGCAGCGCGCGCCACAACGCACAGCGGGTCCCCCGGGAGAGCCCCGGGGGACCCGCTGCCGGGCGTCAGTCGCCCTTGACGTTCACCACCTGCCTCAATGTGTGCCGCACGGTCACCAGGTCCGCGGCGTCCGCCATGACCCGGTCGATCGGCTTGTAGGCCTGGGGGATCTCGTCGATGAAGGCGTCGGTGTCCCGGTACTCGATCCCGGCCATCGCCTCCCGCAGCTGCTCGTGCGTGAAGGTCTTCCGCGCCGCCGACCGAGAGTACTCACGGCCCGCCCCGTGGGGCGAGGAGTTCAGCGACACCGGATTGCCCTTGCCCTCCACGACATAGGACGCGGTGCCCATCGACCCGGGGATCAGCCCGGGACGGCCCGCGTCGGCCATGATGGCGCCCTTCCGGGACACCCACACGCGCTTGCCGAAGTGCTTCTCGGACTCGGTGAAGTTGTGGTGGCAGTTGATCCGCTCCTGCTCCTGCACCGGCGCGCCCAGGAACTCGCTCAGCTGACGGGCGACGCGGTCCATCATCTCCTCGCGGTTGAGCAGAGCGAACCGCTGTGCCCACCGCAGCTGACGGATGTACTCAGTGAACTCGGGCGTCCCCTCGACCAGGTAGGCGAGGTCCCGGTTGGGCAGATCGATCCACCACTGCGTCGCGAGCCGCTGGGCGACGGCGATGTGGTGCTGGGCGATCTTGTTGCCGACGCCGCGTGACCCCGAGTGCAGGAACATCCACACGGCGTCCGACTCGTCGACCGACACCTCGATGAAGTGGTTGCCGCTGCCGAGCGACCCCAGCTGGAGCCGCCAGTGACCCGTGTACGTCGCCGGGTCGAACTCGGCCTGCCGTGCCGCCTCCTCGAGTTCGGCGACCCTGGGCTCGGCGGTGGCGACGACCTTCCGATTGTCGTGACCGGCCGACAGGGGAACGGCCCGCTCGATCTGCTGCCGCAGCACGGACAGGTCGCGACCGGCGAGGTCGCCGCGCGTGAACTGTGTGCGCACGGCGATCATGCCGCAGCCGATGTCGACGCCGACCGCCGCGGGCATGATCGCGCCCAGCGTGGGGATGACGGAGCCGACAGTGGCACCGAGCCCGAGGTGGGCATCGGGCATCAGCGCCAGGTGCGGGTGGATGAACGGCATGGTCGACGATATGCGGGCCTGATCCAGCGTCTTCTCGTCGAGCAGGCTCGCCCACGAGACGAGGTGTTTCGACAGCCTTTCCATGGAGATTCCTTCGGTGGAGCGCACGACGGGTGCGCGGTCAGTGGGCGGGTCGTCAGGTCCGCTGACGTGCCGACCGGCTCGTTTCCGAAGGAAGGCTGCCGGCAGAGAGAACGCCCCGGACCTGTGCGGTGCGGGGCGTGAGAAGAGGTGAAGCTACTGCACGACCGGCGCCGGAGGGCACGACTCGAAGCGGAGCGAGGCGTAGAGCCCCAGCACCGCGTTCTGGCGACGTTCCCGTTGCGGGGTCATCGCGTCGTCCTTCCGACCAGCCTGATCACCGTGCCGGCGGCACAGCCTCCTCAACGTAGCGGTACGTCGGGTGGCGCGCAAGAGGGGCCGGCCAACGATCGAGGTCGCCCGTCACGGGCGGCCCACGCCACTGCTCCGTGTCCTGGTACAGCACTCAAGCGAGGTAGGTGGCGAGAGCGTCGAGCAGGCCACGGGTACCCGCCTCTCGCCCCGGACCGTCGTCCCAGAACCGGTCGAAGAAGACCCCGTGTTCGGTATGCGTGAAGCGGGTGCCGTCGGCGATGGGTTCGAATTCCAGGGTCGCCAAGGACGTCGACATGTGGGTCCCGTCGATCCACATGTCGTAGGTGGTGACGATCCGGCAGTGCTGCACGATGTCGGTGTAGGTGGCTTCGTATCGAGAGACGGGGCCGTCGTGGAAGCGTCCCTCGTCGACGTCGTGCCCTCCGACGCGGAAGTCGAACGCCCAGGCGCCCGGTTCCGCGGCGTCGCCCGCGCCCCACCAGCTCCGCTTCTGGTTCTCGTCCGCGAAAGCGTCCCAGACGCGGTCGACGGGTGTGGGGTAGTCGCGGGTCAGGCTGAACCCGGAGCGGGCGATCCGCCGTTCGGTCGTCACGGGCGTTCCTCCTGCCGTGCGAAGGTGACGTGGATGGTTCCGCTCTCGGCGACCTCCGCCGTCGTCCTGTGCGTGAGGTCGAGTCCGGGCAGGTCGTCCCACAGCCGGGTGCCCCGGCCGAGGACGATCGGAGTCATGGTGAGGTGCAGCTCGTCGACCAGCCCGGCGCTGATGAACTCGCGCGCGGTACCGATTCCGCCGCCGATGCGCACGTCCTTGCCGTCGGCTGCGCCGACCGCTTCGGCGAGCACCTCCTCGATGGCACCGCTGCGGAAGTGGAACGTGGTCCCGCCGTCCATCGATATCGGCGGGCGGGGAGCGGTGCTGGTGAGGACGTACACCGGGGTGCCGAACGGGGGTCGATCGCCCCACCAGCCCTTCCAGTCCGGGTCGTCGGGATAGGAGTGCAGGCCGAACATGGCCGCTCCCATGATCTCGGCGCCGATGTTCTCGAAGGACGCCGCGACGTGGGCATCGTCGATGCCGGTGGTGCCGGCGCCGCTCGTGTCGCCGAACACGCGTTCCCGGAAGGTGCGCGTGGCGAGGTGGGACGCCGTCAGGCGACCCCAGTCGTCACCCATCGGGTTGTCCGGAGACTGCCCGGTCGTCGAGGTGCAGCCGTCCAGCGAGACGAACAGGTCCATGCGAACGCGGGTCATCGGGAGTGTCCTTTCGTGGTGCTTCGCGTGAGGTGCATGCCGAGTCGATCGGCCTGGTGTTCCGCGGGGGTGCGTTGCTCGGAGAGCCACAGGTGCAGGACGTCGAGACCTCCTGGCCGCAGCGTCACCGTCCGGACGCGTCCGTGCTTCTCGGACGTGACCAGCCCGGCTTCCTCGAGCACTCTCAGGTGCTGCATGAGGGAGGGCAGTGCCATCGAGAACGGTGCCGCGAGGTCGGAGACGACGGCCGGAGACTTCGCCAACCGTTCCACGACGGCTCGGCGCGTCGGGTCCGCGAGGGCGCGGAGGACGACGTCGAGCTCCGCCCGATACTTAGGCATGGGACTAAGTATCATGGTGGGACGGAGGATCGTCAATCGCCCTCGGGCGTCGGCAGCGCTTCCCGCACGGAGCGGCGCCGCCGAGGCCGGGCGTGCGCGGTCCCAGGATGAGAGTTCACGCACGTCGAGGAGCGAGCCATGTTCGAGAAAGCAGTCGGTGACGGGGTCACGATCACGCCCCTGGAGGTCTGGCACGCGCAGGAGTTCGCCGATCACCTTGACCGGGCGCGGGAGCACATCCGTCCCTGGGTTGGCCCGCGATTCGTCACGGATACCGTCGACGATGCCAGATCGACGCTCCGGCGCTATGCCACGGCGACCGCGGAGGACGGCGCGCGGATCTACGGGCTGTGGGACGGCGGCGCCATCGTCGGCGGCGTGATGTTCGTCGCCTTCGACCCGGTCTGGGGGATCTGCGAGATCGGCGGCTGGCTCGAACCGGGAGCCGTCGGCCGAGGACTCATGTCCCGTTCCGTCGACATGCTCATGCAGTGGGCGTTCGAGGAGCGGGGGATGGCGCGGGTGGAGTGGAGGTGCCGAACGGACAACGACCGCAGCATCGCGACCGCTCGGCGGTTGGGCATGCGTTCGGAGGGAGTCCTGCGGAGCAGCTGGGTGTTCGAGGGCCGGCGATACGACAAGGAGGTCTTCGCCCTCCTGCGCGACGAGTGGGCCGCACGTCGAACCGGGGCGTAGCAGGTCGGAAGGGCATCAACGCGGGAGCGCTGATCACGCCGGCGGGCGACCTCCGGAACCGGTCGGTGCTCGGCTCAATTCACCAGAGCGTCTCGGTGTCCTCGTCCGTGCTGACACGGGTGTCCGCGTCCACGTCCACGGTCCCCGCGTCGGAAGCAGCCCCCGCGTCGGAGGCGGTCCCCGTGTCGGAGGCGGTCTTCGCGGGAGCCGCCGCCTCCGCGTCGTGCGCCGCTGCCTCGACCACCGGGACCGGCGCCGGGCCGATCGCGTCGATCGCCTGACCCGCCGGCACCCCGGAGCCGTCCCGCCGGCCGTGCTCGGTCGGCAGCGCCCGGGAGGCGCCGTTGGCCGCCGCTGCCCGCGCCGGGCCGTGACCGGCCCACGCCAGCGCCAGCTCTTCCTCGCCCTTGAGGAACCGGTGGGCCCGCACGCCCGCGGTGCCGCGGCCCTTGGCCGGGTACTCGCCCAGCGGCGTCACCTTCACGGAGGCCCCCACGTCGGATGACGAAGCCGCCGTCAGGGTCACGACGACGGCGTCCGGGTCCTCGGCCGTGACCACGCTGAACGCGATCACCGCGTCCCCGGCGCCCAGCTTGATGCCCGCCATTCCCCCGGCGGTTCGCCCCTGGGCCCGCACGAGCCCGGCCGAGAAGCGGAGCAGCTGCGCGCGCCGGGTGACGAGCACGAGGTCGTCGGTGTCGGTGGCCGGGGCCACCGCGAGCACACGGTCGCCCGGCTTGAGGGTGATGATCTCCCAGTCGTCCCGGTTCAGCGGGTAGTCGGGGCTGACGCGCTTCACCACGCCGCCGGCGGTGCCGAGCGCGATCACCGCTCCCAGCGGGGCAAAGCCGATCAGCGACTCGCCGCGCTCGAGCGTGAGGAACTCCTTGACCGGCACGCCGCCGGCCAGGTTGGGGGTGCCGGCGGTGGGCGGCAGCTGCGGCAGGTCCACGACCTGCACCCGCAGCATCCGGCCGGTGTTGGTGACCGCGCCGATCTCGGCCCGCGCGGTGGTGCGCAGCACCGTCCGCCACGCGTCGTGCCGCTGCCGGGGCGCCTGGACCGGCAGGGCCGCGGCGTCCGAGGTCCGGGCCACCTGGCCCGACGTCGAGAGCAGCACCCAGCACGGGTCGTCAGCGATCTGCAGCGACGCCGGGGCGCCCTTTCCCGAGAGACCGGCCGGTCCGGCCGACACGGCGGCGGGCAGCGCCGGGGCGGCGTCGGCCTCCAGCAGGACGGTGCGGCGCGGAGTGCCGTAGGTCGCCGCGACCTCGGCCAGCTCGTCCGAGACCACGGCGCGCAGCCGTGCGTCGGAGCCGAGGATCGCCTCGAGCTCGGCGATCTCGGCCCGCAGCTCGTCCTGCTCCTTCTCCAGCTCGATGCGGGAGAACTTCGTCAGTTGGCGCAGTCGCAGCTCGAGGATGTAGCTGGCCTGCGCCTCGGACAGGTCGAACACGGCCATCAGCCGGGCCCGGGCGTCGGCCACCTCGTCCGAGGAGCGGATGATCTCGATGACCTCGTCGATGTCCACCAGCGCGATCAGCAGGCCCTCGACCAGGTGCAGCCGGTCCTGACGCTTCGCCAGCCGGTACGCCGTCCGCCGTCGCACCACCTGCAGCCGGTGGCCGACGAAGACCTGCAGCAGTTCGACGAGGCCCAGCGTGCGCGGCTGGCCGTCGACGAGGGCGACGTTGTTGATGCCGAACGAGTCCTCCATCGGCGTCAGCTTGTACAGCTGGGCGAGGACGGCCTGCGGGTTGAACCCGTTCTTGATCTCGATGACCAGTCGCAGCCCCTTCTTGCGGTCGGTCAGGTCGACGATGTCGGAGATGCCCTGCAGCTTCTTCGCCTGCACGGCGTCCTTGACCTTCTCGATCACCTTCTCCGGGCCGACCAGGTAGGGCAGCTCGGTGACGACGATGCCGGTCTTCCGGGCGCTGACCTGCTCGATCGTGACGGTGGCGCGCGTCTTGAACGAGCCGCGGCCCGTCCGGTACGCGTCCCGCACCCCGTCCAGCCCGACGATCCGGCCACCGGCCGGCAGGTCCGGGCCCGGCACGAAGCGCATCAGCTCGTCGATCCCGGCCTCGGGGTTCGCGATGAGGTGCCGCGCCGCCTCGATCACCTCGCCGAGGTTGTGCGGCGCCATGTTCGTCGCCATGCCCACCGCGATGCCGGAGGACCCGTTGACCAGCAGGTTCGGGATGGCCGCGGGCAGCACCTCCGGCTGCATCAGCTGGTTGTCGTAGTTGGGCACGAACTCGACGACGTCCTCGTCCAGGTCCGCCGTCATCGGCTGGGCCGCCGAGGCCATCCGCGCCTCGGTGTACCGGGCGGCCGCGGGCCCGTCGTCGAGGGAGCCGAAGTTGCCGTGCCCGTCGATCAGCGGCAACCGCAGGGTGAAGGCCTGGGCCATCCGGACCATGGCGTCGTAGATCGCCGCGTCCCCGTGCGGGTGCAGCTTGCCCATCACCTCGCCGACCACGCGGGCGCTCTTGACGTGCCCGCGGTCCGGCCGCAGACCCATCTGGCTCATCATGTAGAGGATGCGACGCTGCACCGGCTTGAGGCCGTCCCGGGCGTCCGGCAGCGCGCGGGAGTAGATCACCGAGTAGGCGTACTCGAGGAACGAGGTCTCCATCTCGGAGGAGACGTCGACGTCAACGATTCTTTCTTCGACCTGGATGTTCTCGACGAAGGCGCCTCCACCGTCGGAGTGCGGACCGTCGTTCGACGTCGGCTTGCGGCGTGCCATGGGTCGGTGATCCTCCTGCCGCGACCCCGGCGACCGCCGTGTCCGGCGGCGCGCGGGACCGTCGGTGCATGTGTCGTGGTGCGGTCGTGCGGGCGGTGACGTGTCGGCCGGTCCGGCGCGCGATGCCGTCCGCGTCGGCCCGCGGAAAGGGGCCGTGACGGCGGAGTGACAGCGCGGGGAAAAGACAGCGCAACGGCGTTCACCGTACTGTGAGTCTATGGCGAACGGCGCCCCGACCCGCGGATATCCCCAGCACTGGGAGGCCGACGTCGTGCTGCGCGACGGCGGCACGGCGCACTTGCGGCCGATCCTGCCCGAGGACGCCCCCGCCCTGCAGGCCATGCACATGGCTCAGTCCCAGGCCTCCATCTACCTGCGGTTCTTCACCTACAAGTCCCAGCTCTCGGACCGGGAGCTGGTGCGCTTCACCGAGGTGGACCACGTCAACCGGGTGGCGTTCATCATCACCATCGGCGAGGAGATCATCGGGGTCGGCCGGTACGACCGGCTGGAGGGCTCCGACGACGCCGAGGTCGCGTTCAACATCTCCGACCACCACCAGGGTCGCGGCATCGGGTCGATCCTGCTCGAGCACCTGGCCGCCGCCGCCCGGGAGAAGGGCATCCGCACCTTCGTCGCCGAGGTGCTGCCCGAGAACCGGAAGATGCTCACCGTCTTCGCCGACGCGGGCTACGAGGTGCAGCGCCACTTCGACTCCGGTGTGGTCGAGGTCAGCTTCGACATCGACCCCACGGACCGCTCCCGTGCCGTGATGGAGGCCCGCGAGCACCGCGCGGAGGCCCAGTCGGTGGCCGCGCTGCTCTCCCCGCACACGATCGCCGTGATCGGCTCGGACGCGGACCGGCGCCGGGCGGGGGGCCTGCTCGCCCACATCCGCGACGGCGGCTTCACCGGCACGGTGTACACGGTCACCGGCGGGGGAGCCGACGTCGACACCGAACAGGCCGACACCACCGAGGTCGACACGACCGTGGCGAGCCTCGCCGACGTGCCGGCCCCGGTGGACCTGGCGGTCATCGCGGTCGCCTACGACGAGGTGATGCCCACCGTGCACGCCTGCGCGGCCGCCGGGGTGCGCGGGCTGCTGGTCGCCACGGGCGGGTACGCCGACGACGCGGAGCACGGCCAGGATCGCCAGCACGAGCTCGTCCGGGTCGCCCGTGCTCACGGGATGCGGGTGATCGGCCCGGCCTCGCTCGGCATCGTCAACACCGATCCCGCCGTCCGGCTCAACGCGTCCGGCCTCGCCCCCGTCGACCGGGGCGTGCTCGGCGTCTTCACCCAGTCCGCCGCGCTCGGCGTGCTGATGGACGCGGCGGCCCGGCGCCGCTGCCTCGGCGTCTCCCACGTGGTCTCGGCCGGCAACCGGGCGGACGTCTCCGGCAACGACGTGATGCAGTTCTGGGAGGACGACGCCGCGACCGCCGTCGTCGGCCTCTACCTGGAGTCGATCGGCAACGCCCGCAAGTTCTCCCGCATCGCCCGCCGGCTCGCTCGCAGCAAGCCCGTGATCGTCGCGAAGTCCGACGCGATGGGCCTGCAGCTGCCCCCCGGCCACGCCGCACGCACGAGCCAGGCCCCGGTCGGGGCGCTGGACGCGATGATGCGCCAGTCCGGCGTCATCCGCGTCCGGACCAGCGAGAAGCTGATGGAGGTGGCGCAGCTGCTGGTCAGCCAGCCGCTGCCCGCGGGCGGATCGCTCGGGGTGGTCGCCAACTCGCTCGCCCTCGGGGAGGTGGTCGCCGACGCGGCCCGGGAAGCGGGGCTGCACCTGGCCCGGATGCAGGCCGACGTGCAGCTCGGTGGAGACCCGGCGTCCTTCGCCGAGGCGGTCCGGGCGGTGCTCGCGGACGAGGCGGTCCACCTGCTGCTCGTCAGCCTGCTCCCGCTCGGCGACGTCCCGGTGCAGACGTGCGCCCGGATCCTGCTCGATGCCGGGGCCGCGGCCGGCAAACCCGTGGTCGCGGTCTTCACCGGCGCGGACGACGGCGGGTGGACCGAGGGAGTCGCCGTCCCCGCCGGGGAGGATGTGAGCGAGCCGGACGACGTCGAGGGCGAGGCGGATGCCGCGGCGCTCGCCGATCCGGCCGAGCTCGCCGATCCCGCGGACCCCGCCCGCACCGCGGGGCAGGACGAGCGGGCCCGCCAGGCCGGGCTGCCCTGCTTCATCGGCCCCGGCGCCGCCATCCGGGCCATTGCGGCCGCCGTCGGCTACCGCACCTGGCTGGACCGGGAGGAAGCGGACCTCGTCGACCCGCCCGGCCTGCGGCGCAAGGACGCCGCCGCGCTCATCGCGGGCTGGCTGCAGGACGCCGGCGCCGCCACGCGCGGGGCCGAGCTGTTCACCCTCGACGCCGCCCGGACCGCGGCGCTGCTCGACTGCTACGGCATCGCCGTCCTGCCCTCGGTCTCCTTCACCACGGCGGACGAGGCAGTCGCCGCCGCCGACGCCATCGGCTGGCCCGTGGTGCTCAAGACGACCGACGAACACCTCCGGCACCGGCTCGATCTCGGCTCCGTCCAGCTGAACATCCCGGACGCCGCCGCCCTGCGCTCCGAGATCGCCCAGATGACGGCGGTGCTGACCGCCCACGGCGCCAGCGGGATGGAGATCCAGGCCATGGCCCCCACCGGTCAGGGCTGCGTGCTGCGAGGTCTCGAGGATCCGCTGCTCGGCCCCGTCGTCTCCTTCGGGCTCGCCGGCGACGCGGTCAACCTGCTCGACGACTGGGGGCACCGGTCGCCCCCGCTGACCACCACCGACGTCGCCGATCTGATCCGTGCGCCGCGGGCGGCCCGCAAGCTGATCGGCCACGAGGGCCAGCCCGCCGTCGACCTCGCCGCGCTCGAGGACCTCGTGGCCCGCTTCGCGGTGCTCAAGGACGAGCACCCCGAGGTCGGCGTGATCGAGTTCAACCCCGTGCTCGCCTCCGCCTCCGGACCGACCGTGCTGAGCGCGCTCGTGCGGATCGGCAACCCCGAGCAGCGCACCGACAGCGCGCGCCGCGCCCTGCGGAGCTGAACGGCGCCGTCGTCGGCGAGCCGGCCGTGATCCCCAGGTCGCCCGCGCCGGCACACGGCCGTGAGCGGTTCTGAGAGACTGGGTCCATGCCACAGTCCATCGGCTCGGCGGCCGCCGCCAAGAAGTTGAAGAAGACCCTCGACCATGCCGGTTTCTACCCGGCCCTCGTGGCGGACGTCATCATCGACGCCCTCGACGGGCGGGAGCCGTCCGGCGAGCTGGTGCACCTGGAGACCCACGTCGAGCGCACCGAGGTGCACCGCCACATCACCGTGCTGGTGTTGACGGAGGACATGCTCGTCGTCGCCCAGGCCGACGACCAGCACCTGGACGAGGACGGCCCCGAACCGCTCGCGCACGTCTCCACCGAGTCGGTCCCGCTGGCCGCGGTCAGCTCCGTGGTGCTCTCGGCCGCGTGGGCCCGCCCGCAGGACTACAAGCCCGGGGACCAGCCGCGGGAGGTGACGCTCGCGATCTCCTGGAGCGGCGCCCAGCGGCTGGACCTCGTCCCGGCCGGCTGCACCGACCCGCAGTGCGACGCCGACCACGGGTACACGGGGACCTCGGCGCTGGAGGACCTCGTGCTGCGGATCAGCGCCGACGCGGACGGCCCGGACGCCGTCGAGCAGGCCCGGCGGTTCGCCCGCGCGATCCGCTCGGCCAGCACCGTCCCGGACACGCACCCGCACCCCGCGCCCGCCCGTGGCGGCACGATCTCCGCCCGGCTCGGCCGGCCCCACCAGCCCCGTCCGGGTGCCTGAGCGTCCCACCTCCGGGTCCGAGCGCGGTCTGGACGGACTCGCCGGGCCGCCGGACTACGACCGCCGTGCCGTCTCCGCCGTCTTCACCAGTGCGGCGGCGACCGTCGGTGTGCCCGGTTTCACCGACACCCTGGGTCTGCCGGCCGCGAGCCGGGTGTGCGTCTTCATGGTCGACGGGATGGGCCACGAGCAGCTGACGCGGCGATCCGGACACGCGCCGGTGCTGCGGTCCCTGCTGGCGGGGGATCACGGGGCCACGACCCGGGTGATCGATGCCGCGTTCCCGTCGACCACCGCGGCCTCCCTCGCCGCGCTGGGCACCGGCCTGGCGCCCGGCCGGCACGGCCTGGTGGGGTACGACGTCCTCGACCCGGACCGCGACGTCGTCGTCAACATGCTCGGCGGCTGGGACGCCGCCATCGACCCCGAACGGTGGCAGCCGCACCCGACCGTGTTCGAGCGCGCCGCCGCCCACGTCCCGGTCTCCACCGTCAGCCAGTCGCGATTCGAGCGTTCGGGCATGACGCGGGCGGCTCTGCGCGGAGCACGATTCCTGCCGGCGAGCACCCTGCAGGCCGCCACCACCGTTGCCACGGAGGCGCTCGCTCCCGCCGGTCCGCACCTGCTCTACCTCTACGCCAACGACCTGGACAAGGCCGGGCACCGGTACGGCGTCGACGCGCCGGCCTGGGAGCACGCCCTCGAGGAGGTCGACGGCGCCGTCGGGCGGCTGCTGGCCCGGCTGCCGCGGGGCACGCTGCTGATGATCACCGCCGACCACGGGATGATCGACGTGGACGAGGCCCACCGCATCGACGTCTCCGCCGAACCGGACCTGATGGCCGGCGTCCGGCACACCGCGGGGGAGCCCCGCCTGCTGCAGCTCCACCTCGACCCCAGCGCCGACCGTGCCGCGGTGATCGCCCGCTGGCGCGAGCGGTTCGGCCGGGTGGCGTGGGTGCTGGACCGGGAGGATCTGATCGAGGCCGGGCACCTGGGCCCGGTCGACCCGGCCGTGCGGGGGCGCATCGGCGATGTCCTGGTGGCGGCTCGCGAGCCCGTCGCGTTCTACGACCGGGCCCGCGTGGGGGAGGGCCCGATGCGGATGGTGGGCCAGCACGGCTCGTGGACGGCCGCCGAGCGGAAGGTCCCGCTGATCACCGTCGTCGCGCCGGGACCGCAGGGGAAGAAGCGGAAGGGCGCGGACCCCCGCCGTGGCTGAGCTGGTCTTCTTCACCGGCACCATGGACTGCGGCAAGTCCACCCTCGCCCTCCAGACGGACTGGACGCACCGCTCCCGTGGCCGCACCGGCATCCTGTTCACGCGGCAGGACCGGGGCGGGCCCGCGACGATCTCCAGCCGGCTCGGGCTGTCCGCGCCGGCGGTCGAGGTGACCGACGCGACCGACTTCTGGCGCGAGGTGACCGGGGACGGGCCCGACGAACGCACCGTCGACTACGTGATCTGCGACGAGGTGCAGTTCTACCGGCCGGAGCAGATCGACCAGCTCGCCCGGCTCGTGGACGAACGCGACGTGGACGTCTTCGCGTTCGGCATCACGACGGACTTCCGGACCCGACTCTTCCCGGGCTCGGCGCGCCTGGTGGAGCTGGCCGACCGGATCCGCAGGCTGCCGGTCGAGCCGCTGTGCTGGTGCGGTCGGCGGGCCACCCACAACGCCCGGACCGTGGACGGCGTCATGGTGGTCGAGGGCGAGCAGGTGGCGATCGGCAACGTCGCATCGGAGACGGAGATGGAGCCGGCGTCGTCGTCGGCCCAGGCCGGCGGCGCCGTCGCCTACGAGACGCTGTGCCGCCGGCACCACCGGCAGCGGATCACCGCGCGACACGCCTGACCTCCGGAACCGCCCGAGAACGACGACGGCCCGCCGACGGAAGGATCCGTCAGCGGGCCGTCGGTCGACGTGGCGCGTGTGCCCCGGTGGTCAGTCGCCGCGCTTGCCGAAGACGATCTCGTCCCAGCTGGGCACGCTCGACCGGCGGGCCTTGCCCTTGCCCTGGTCGCCGTCCTGCGGGCGACCCTTCTTCGCCGCCTCGTCGGACTCCTCGGCAGGGGTGCCGGCACTCGTCCCCCGGGCGGCAGCGGACGGGGAACCGGCCGGCCGGTTCTGCTGGCCGGGTCGATCCTGGCCCGACCGATCCTGGCCCGACCGATCCTGGCTGGCTCGGCCCGAGGACGGGCGGCCCAGCGCGGGTCGGGCGCCGGTACCGGTCTGCTCCCCACCGGACGGGGTGCGGGTCTGATCGCCCGCCTCACCGGCGACGGCCTCGACGCCCTCGGACTCCGTGGTCCCGTCGTCGGTCATGACGTCGGCAGGCTCGCCGTCGGATCCGGAGGAGTCGGCGTCACCGGACGGACCGGCACCGGACGCGTTCTCGCTGTGCGGCTCGGCGTCGCCGCCCGTAGCGTCGGCACCGGCCTCGTTGCCGGGAACCGAGCCCCGGTCGAAGCCGAGCAGGTCGTCGACCGAGACGTCCTCGGGGGTGTCGCCGCGCCGGTTGCGTCCACGCAGCAGACCCGAACCCCAGCGGTGCCCCTCGCGCGACGGGGTCGCGATGGAGGTGTCGCCCTCCGCGGTCTCGGCGGTGTCGCCGCCGCGCGGGTCCGGCACCTGCTGGCCGTCCTCGTCGATCGGCAGCCGGGTCTGGTCGTCGTCGGCCGACCCGGAGGCGTCCTGGCCCGGGCGCGGGTGAGCCGCCGGCACCGGCCCCCGGCTGAGCAGCAGGGCCAGCGCGTCGTCGGCCTCCTCGTCGCTGCCGAGGCGCTGGCCGCGGCGGGAGCGCAGCACGTCCAGCAGGTCGGCGGACTCGTCCTCGACCTCGGGCTCGGACTCGACGTCGAAGACGGCGTCGGTCACGGCGGTCAGCCGGCGCGGCGGGATGGGCCCACTGAGCGGCTCGAGCTCGCTGAGCACCTGCGCCCAGCGGTTCGCGTTGGCCAGGTGCTTGCGGGACGGGTCGAACACCCACTGGGCGGGCGGCTGCTCGCCGAGGTCGATCGCCGACTCCTCGGGCAGATCGAATCGGGCGACGACGTCCCAGGATCCGTCCGTGCGACGCCAGGCGTCCCACTGCACGGTGGCCGGGTCGACGGACATGGCGCGCAGGCGCACGGCGACCATGGCGTCCAGCGTCGCCGGCTGATCGCCGAAGGCGGCGCGGTACTCGTCGTGGTGGCTCGGGGAGGCGACCTCCACCTGCCGGGCCTGGCCGGCCAGCCAGTCGCGCTCTGCGCGCACCGGGGCCTCGTACCGACGGATGTGGTCCAGGTCGTAGCCGCTCTCGACGGCGATCTGCTCGGCGCTCGCGCCGGCACGGATCCGCGCCTGGATCTCGCGGGGGGAGAGGGGGACCTTGACGGCGGGGGTCTGGCGGGCCTGACGCCGCGGCACCCGCTGGGTGGCCACACGCAGGGTCTCGTCGATCCGCACCTTGTACATGGCGCCGGCGTCGTCACCGAACAGCAGGTGATCGCCGTCCTCGTGAACGCCCATCAACCGGAGTTCCTGCATCGATCGCCCTCCACGGCATGAGATTGGGACGGCGCCCGCACGCGCGCCCGCCAATGACAATGGCACTAGAACAATGGCACGGAATCGGCCCGGACTCCACTTGGTGGCGCGTCTCGGCGCGCCCCGCCGGTCGCGGGTCGGCGACGGCTTCGCCCACAGCGCAACGGCGATGTCGCGGGCATGAAATCGGGGTCGTCGCGGTTGGAGAACGGCGTACACCTCGCGTGCTGAACGCGGCTACCGAGGCCGTATAGTATCTTTCTTCCCGACCAGGGACCCGCACGAACGACCGGAGCGTGAAGAGACACCAATGGCGACAGATTACGACGCGCCACGCAAGACCGACGACGAAACGAACGAAGACTCCATCGAGGAACTGAAGTCCCGGCGTACCGACAAGCAGTCGGCGGTCGTGGACGAGGACGAGGCGGAGGCGGCCGAGGGGTTCGAACTCCCCGGTGCCGATCTGTCCGGTGAAGAGCTCCTGATCCGGGTGCTGCCCGCTCAGGCTGACGAGTTCACCTGCGGTTCCTGTTTCCTGGTGCGGCACCGCTCGCAGATCTCCCGGCAGAAGGACGGCATGTTCATCTGCAAGGAGTGCGACGCCTGAAGCGCTTTCCCCGGTCCGTGTCCAGCAGCGGCACGGACCGGACGACGCACCACTGCCGTACCGACAGGTACGGCAGTTTTTTTGTGCCCGGATGACCGCCCGAACGGCTCAGTGTGGCTGAGCCCGGCTCAGTCCGCGGCGCGGGAGGCGCCGGTGAGGACGCCGACCAGCCGGCGCGGGTGCCGCGTCGAGGTGATCCAGTACGGGGTGGGATCCGCCGGATCGGTGATGCCGATGGTCACGACCGGATCGACCCAGCCGCGGATGCACTGGTAGGCGCGCGCGTTCAGCTCCATACCGCGCTGCACCCGGGCCTCCTCGTGGCTGAAGCCGGCGACGTCGCCGAGGTAGCGCCGTTCGATCTGCGCGCGGCCGACCTGCAGCACCGTCGGGGTGACGACGATGGTGGCGGCGGAGCGGATCAGTGCGAACACGAGCAGCCCCGCGAGGATGAGGAAGACGACGACGCCGGCCGTCATGTTGATCGGGGCGAACACCACCATCGAGCCGGCGGCGACGCCGATGCACACGAACCAGACCCAGAACGAGGGCCACAGCCGTTCCCGGTAGAGCACGGCGTCCGCTCCGGGCGCGTCCGCCGCGGTCGACGAGGACGACGCCGGGTCGGGGGTCGGCTGGGCGGGATCGGGCGCGGAGCGGGGCATGGCTCCAGCATCCCACCGCGCGCGTGTCCGCAACCAATCCGCGCCTCGCCTCCCGGCGATCACCGGCCCGCCCCCCGGCGATCACCGGCCCGCCCCCGCTGATCGCCGGGACGCCCGGCACGGCTGGTTAGAGTGGGGGACTGTGACCGACGAGAACGCGCCGACCACCGTCCGGGTAGCGGTTCAGCTGCTGGACGAGGGCATCGAACCACCCGCCTACGCCCATCCCGGGGACGCCGGAGCCGACCTGCGCAGCCGGGTCGACCTCGTCCTCGAACCGGGGGAGCGGGCGCTGGTGCCGACCGGGGTGGCCCTCGCGCTGCCCTTCGGCTACGTCGGCCTCGTCCATCCCCGCTCGGGGCTGGCGACGAAGCACGGCATCACCATCGTCAACGCGCCGGGCACCGTCGATGCCGGCTACCGCGGCGAGCTCATGGTGACGCTGTTGAACACGGATCCGCGCGAGGCGTTCACCGTCGCGCGCGGCGATAGGATTGCCCAGCTGGTCATCCAGCGCGTCGACCGCGCCGACTTCGATGTGGTGACCGACCTACCGACCTCGGTCCGCGGCGCCGGAGGCTTCGGCTCCACCGGCGGGTTCGGGACGAAAGGACTGAAGGACGCATGATCTTCGGACGCTCCAAGCGACGCGGCTCCGCCGACCTGCCGATGACCTCGGCCGATCCGGTGGCCCCCGCCGACACGACCGACACCACCGACTCGGACAGCACCGGCTCGATCGGTACCGACTCGGCCAGCACTCCGCCGACGACGGGCACGCCCTCGACCGACGGCTCGGCGACCGGCACGGACACCGCCGCGACGGACACCGCCGCCGAGGACGCCACGCCCGCGTCGAGCCAGACGCCTGAGGTCCCGGCCGACGCCGGCACCGACGGGAGCCCCGAGGAGCCCGCCACCGCACCGGCCCCGGGTCCCGCGGTCGATGTCCTGGATCGGGCCGAGCACGGTCCTCACGACGTCGGTGAGATCACCGATCGCGACGGCTACCTCGACCTCGGCGCCATCATGATCAAGCCGGTGCAGAATGTGATGCTGCGCCTCGAGGTGCAGGAGGCGACCAACCGGGTCCTCGCCGCGATCCTCGACCTCGGCGAGAGCAGCCTGCAGCTGCAGGCGTTCGCCGCTCCGCGCTCCGCCGGTCTGTGGGACGAGATCCGCGCGCAGATCGCCGAGGGCGTCACCGCGCAGTCCGGCCAGGCCCACGAGGTGCGCACCTCCTTCGGCACCGAGCTGCTGGCCGCCGTGCCCACCGTCGCCGGTGCGGACGCGGGTCTGCGCGTCGCCCGCTTCGTCGGCGTCGACGGACCGCGCTGGTTCCTGCGCGGCGTCATCACCGGCGCGGCCGCGACGGACGACGAGCAGGCCGCCGCCATCGAGGCGCTGTTCCGCGACGTCGTCGTGGTCCGCGGCACCGAGGCCATGGCCCCGCGCGACCTGCTCACCCTCTCCATCCCCGGCGTCGAGGACGCCGGCGACACCCCGGAGGGACCCACCCCGGACGGCCCGCCGGAGCGGGGCCCCGAGGTCACCCAGATTGGCTGAGTGGCCCGCCATCGAGACCCCCCACCGGGTCACGCTGACCGGCAGCCTCGAATCGGTGACCATCCAGCCGATCGGCGCGCCCCCGTACTACGAGGCGGTGCTCGACGACGAGGCGGGCCACCGGGTGCACTTGATCTGGCACGGGCAGCGGTTCGTGCCCGGCGTCGACGCCGGCGTCACGCTGCGCGTCGAGGGCACGCTCTCCCAGCAGGCGCACCGTGCGGTCATCTTCGACCCGCACTACGAGATCATCCAGCAGGGAGGCGAGGCGTGAGCGGCCAGCACCTTCCCGGCACGCCGGGCATGCCCGACGAGGGCCCCGAGCCGGGGCGTGTCGAGCACAGCCGCGACGAAGAGAGCCGCGTCGAGCAGAGCCGTCGGGAGGCCCGTGACGCCGAGTCGCGCGCCGGCTCACCCTCGGGTGAGCCGGGTGCCGAACCGACCGGCTTCGCCCGGGTGGCCGCAGGCATGACCGGCAGCGGCCTGAAGACCGACGACGCCGGACGGATCGACGTGCTCGCGGCGATCGGCGGGCCGCGCGGCATCGTCGAGGCCGTGCTGCCGGGCCTGGTGTTCCTCACCGTCTTCACGTTCGCCCGCGCCCTGACCCCGGCGCTGATCAGCGCGATCGCCGTCGCCGTCGTCTTCACGGTGTGGCGGCTGATCGAGCGGCGCCCCGTCGTGCAGGCGCTCTCCGGCCTGGTCGGCGTCGTGATCTGCGCCCTGTTCGCCGACGTCAGCGACCAGCCGCTGAACTACTACGTGCCCGGCTTCTGGACGAACGTGGTGAGCATCGTCGTGCTCGTCGCCTCGGTGTTCGCCCGTTGGCCCCTGGTCGGCCTCGTGTTCGGGCTGCTCCGCAACGAGGGCAACGACTGGCGCCTCGTGCCGGCCCGGGCCCGCGCCTACACCCGTGCGACGTGGTTGCTGATCGCCATGTTCGCCCTGCGGCTGATCGTGCAGTTCCCGCTCTACCTGGCCGGCAACCTCGTGGCGCTCGGCACCACCCGGCTGCTGATGGGAGTGCCGCTCTACGCCTTCACCCTCTGGATGGCGTGGCTGATCTCCCGGCCGGCAGTCAGTCCTCGCCGCGCCCCGCGCTCGACCCGCTGACCTCCGCGGCGGTCGATCCCGTCGTCTCCGTGGCTGCCGTCGACCCGGTCGAGCCCGTCGTCTCACCCGTCGCCGACGTCCCGGTGCCGGACAGGATGGTCCGCAGCTCGTCCTCCGCCTGGATGGTGGTCAGGAAGAACAGCTGGTCCCCGCCCTCGATGACGTCGTCCTGACTCGGCGCGATCGGGATCTCGTCCCGCAGGATGGCCACGGCCGTCGAGTCCTCGGGCCACGCGACGAACGCCATCGTGCGGCCGACCAGCGGCGACTCGTCCGGCACGGTGAACTCGACGAGCGAGGAGACGCCGGCCCGCAGGGTGAGCAGCCGGACGATGTCCCCGACCTCGACGGCCTCCTCGACCATCGCCGTCATCATCCGTGGCGTGCTGACGGCGACGTCGACACCCCAGGCGTCGTCGAACATCCAGTCGTTCTTCGGGTTGTTCACGCGGGCGACCGTCCGGCCGACGCCGAACTCCGACTTCGCGAGCAGCGAGACGACGAGGTTGACCTTGTCGTCACCGGTGGCGGAGACGACGACGTGGGTGTTGGGCAGGTCGGCGTCGGCCAGGGTCGACAGTTCGCACGCGTCCCCGATCAGCCAGCGGGCGCCCCGCAGGCCGGACCGGCCGATCACCTCGGGCTTGCTGTCGATCAGCAGGACGTCGTGGTCGTGGGCCAGCAGCTCGCGGGCGATGGACGATCCCACCGCTCCCGAGCCGACGATGACGACACGCATCGCCATGATCAGTTCACCTCCGTGGCGGGGGCGGCGGACAGGAGCTTGGTGACCTCGTCGGAGCGGTCCACGGGCATCATCACGTGCACGGTGTCGCCCGGCTGGTAGGTGGTGTCCGCCGCGGGGAGCATGCCCTCCCCGAACCGGGTGAGGTAGGCGACGCGCACGCCGGTGAGCCGCTCGACGTCGGCGACCGGGCGGCCGGACCAGGCCTCGTCCAGGTTGACCTGGCTGAGGATCAGCCGGCCGGAGGACTCCCGGAAGTCGCCGGCGATGGCCTGCTCGGGCAGGATCCGGCGGAGAACCTGGTCCGCGGTCCAGCGCACGGTGGCAACGGTGGGGATGCCGAGGCGCTGGTAGATCTCCGCGCGCCCGGAGTCGTAGATGCGGGCCACCACGTGGCGGACATGGAAGGTCTCGCGGGCCACGCGGGTGGCGAGGATGTTGGAGTTGTCGCCGCTGGAGACCGCGGCGAAGGCGTACGCGTTCTCGATGTCGGCGCGCCGGAGGGTGTCCTGGTCGAACCCGATGCCGCTGACCTTGCGGCCGCTGAAGCTGGACCGCAGGCGCCGGAACGCGCGGTCGTCCTGGTCGATGATGGCCACGGAGTGACCGTTGTTGTCCAGGGTGTGGGCCAGGGACAGGCCGACCCGGCCACAACCCATGATGACGAAGTGCGCCACGGACGCTTCTCCCTCGCTTCTGGTCTCGACGGCAGCCGGTGTGGACGATGCCCCCGGCACATCCTACGCAGGCGCACGAGGGCGTCCGGTCACCCGCACGGGTGGGTGGCCGGGCGCGCGTGGCGATGGGTGGGACAAACGTCTAGGTTTGCTCTGTGCTGACGTTCTTCAACGCGATCAAGCGGATCCTGGTCGGCAAGCCGTTCCGCAACGACCGCCTGGGCCACACCCTGCTCCCGAAGCGGATCGCCCTTCCCGTTTTCGCCTCCGATGCCCTCTCCTCGGTGGCCTACGCTCCCGACGAGATCCTGCTCACCCTCGCCCTGGCCGGCGTCGGGGCGGTGACCATATCCCCGTGGGTGGGTCTCGCCGTCGCGCTCGTGATGCTGACCGTGGTCGCCTCGTACCGGCAGAACGTGCACGCCTACCCCTCGGGTGGCGGCGACTACGAGATCGCCAACGAGAACCTGGGCAAGCCCGCGGGTCTGACCGTGGCGTCCGCGCTGCTCGTGGACTACGTGCTCACCGTCGCGGTGTCCATGTCCTCGGCGTCCAACTACCTCGTCACCGCGGTGCCGGCGCTGCACGGGCAGCAGGCCGGGCTGGCCGCGCTCGGCGTCGTCCTGCTCGTGGTGGTGAACCTGCGCGGCATCAAGGAGGCCGGCTCCGCGTTCGCCGTGCCCACCTACGTCTTCATGGTCTCGATCCTCGGCATGTGCGCGGTCGGCATCATCCAGTCCTTCTTCGGCGTGCTGCGGCCGGCCGAGAGCGCGGACTTCCAGATCATCCCCGAGGCCGGACTCGACCAGGGCCTGGTGGGGCTCGCGGGAGCGTTCCTCATCCTGCGGGCCTTCTCCTCGGGCGCTGCGGCCCTGACCGGCGTCGAGGCCATCAGCAACGGCGTGCCGAACTTCGAGCGGCCCAAGTCGAAGAACGCGGCCACCACCCTGCTGCTCCTCGGCGTCATCGCCGTGAGCATGATCGCCGGCATCCTCTTCCTGGCCAGTGCGACGCGCGTGCACATGGCGCAGGATCCGGCGACGCAGTTCCGCCTCAATGGCGCCCCGCTGCCGGACGGCTACATCCAGCACCCGGTGATCAGCCAGCTGGCCGAGGCGGTGTTCTCGGACGGGACCATCCCCTTCTACATCGTCGTCGCCGCCACCGGCCTCATCCTGGTGCTCGCCTCCAACACGGCGTTCAACGGCTTCCCCGTGCTGGCCTCGATCCTGGCCAAGGACGGCTACCTGCCCCGCCAGCTGCGCACCCGCGGGGACCGGCTCGCCTACTCCAACGGCGTGCTCGCCCTCGGTGCGGCCGCGCTCGTGCTGATCCTCGCGTTCAACGCGGACGTCACCCGGCTGATCCAGCTCTACATCGTCGGTGTGTTCGTCTCCTTCACGGCCAGCCAGCTCGGCATGATCCGGCACTGGGGCCGGCAGCTCAAGGTGACCCGGGAGGGCCCCGAACGACGGCGGATCCTGCGCTCGCGCGTGATCAACACGATCGGCCTGACCATGACGGCCACCGTGCTCGTGATCGTGCTGCTCACCAAGTTCATCCACGGGGCGTGGATCGCGCTGCTGGCGATGGGCATCATCTACGCGATCATGTGGAGCATCCACGCCCACTACGTCAACGTGGCGCGGGAGCTGTCCGTCGACGGGTCCCGCGGCGACAAGGCCGCCCGGGCGCTGCCCTCGCGCGTGCACGCCGTCATCCCGGTGGGCCACGTGCGCAAGCCCGTGCTGCGTGCCCTCGCCTTCGCCCGTGCGACCCGACCCTCGACCATCAGCGCCGTCGTCGTCGACGTCGACCGCGAGGAGACGAAGCAGACGATGGAGGACTGGGACCGGCTGCGGATCCCCGTGCCCCTGACCATCCTCGCCTCGCCGTACCGCGACACCACCACGCCCGTGCTCCGCTACATCAAGAGCCTGCGCCGGGACTCCCCGCGGGACCTGATCGTCGTCTACATCCCCGAGTACGTGGTCGGCAAGTGGTGGGAGCAGCTCGTGCACAACCAGACGGCGCTGCGGATCAAGACCCGGCTGCACTTCGAACCGGGCGTCGTCGTCGCCTCCGTCCCGTGGCAGCTGGCCTCCTCGGAGGAGGCCGCCCGCTACCAGGAGATGCTGTGACCGCGGGGGACGTCCGCCCGGACACGGATCCGGCGGCGGGTGCCCCGGCCGAGCTGGAGCTGACCCTCGGGCCCATCGCGCACGGCGGTCACACCGTCGCCCGGCACGAGGGCCGCGTCGTCTTCGTCCGGCACGGCATCCCGGGGGAGCGGGTACGGGTGCGGGTCACCGAGGCCGCCCCCACCGCCTCCTTCTGGCGGGCCGACGTCGTCGCGGTGCTCGACGCCTCCGAGGACCGGCGGGAGCACCCGTGGGCCGAGGCGGACGCGCTCGCCGCCGCCGACGCCGGATCGGTCCCGGTGGGCGGCGCCGAGTTCGGCCACATCGTCCTGTCCCGGCAGCGGGACCTCAAGCGGGAGGTCCTCGCCGAGCAGTTGCGTCGCCTGGCCGGGATGGACGGTGACGAGCTGCCCGCTCTCGCGGTCGAGGCCGTGCCGGACGAGGACCCCGCCGGCCTGCACTGGCGCACCCGCGTCACCTTCGACGTCACCGCCGACGGCCGGGTCGGGATGCACCCGCACCGCAGCGATCTCGTGCTGCCCGTCGCCACCATGCCGCTCGGTGTCCGCGCGGTCGACGCCCTCGGTCTCGCCGGCGTGGACCTGACCGGCGTCGCCCGGATCGAGGTGGCGGTGCCCTCGGGCGATGCCGGTGCGGGTTCCGGCCGGCCGCTGATCACGCTGTTCCCCACGATCAGCGCCGACGACGGCGAGAGCGCCGACAGGGCCGACAGTGCCGACAGCGCCGTCGACGAGGCGGCCCTGCACCGCATCGCGGCGGACGTGCCCGGCGCGTCGGTGTGCTGGCACGACCCGGTGACCCACGAGATCCACGCCCTGCGCGGGGACCCCTGGGTGACCGAGCGCGTGGGGGAGCGCACCTACCGGGTGACCGGGGACGGCTTCTGGCAGGTCCACCGGTCCGCTCCGGACGTGCTGTCCGCGGCCGTGCGGGAGGCGCTCGGCGCAGTCGACGGGCTGACCGTGCAGGACCTCTACGCCGGGGCGGGCCTGTTCAGCGGCCAGCTCGGCGCCGCCGGTGCCGCCGTCACCTCCGTCGAGTCGGCCCACGCCGCCAGCGCCGACGCCGCCGTCAATCTCGCGGACCTGCCCGGGGTCACGGTCCGCCGCGGAGACGTGGCCCGGTACCTCGGCGGCCCCGGCCGCGGCCGCGGTCGACCCTCCCGGAGCGGACGCCGCACCGGCAGGCCCGAACCCGCGGCCGCCGGTCCTGGACCCGCCGACGCCGTCGTCGTCGACCCGCCCCGCGTGGGGCTGGACCGCCGCGTCACCGACCGGCTGATCGCCGCGCCGCCCGCCCGGCTCGCCTACGTCTCCTGCGACCCGGCGTCGTTCGCCCGGGACCTCGGCCGGTTCCGCGCCGCCGGTTGGCGGCTGCACACCCTGCGGGCCTTCGACCTGTACCCGGACACCCATCACCTCGAGTCCTTCGCTCTGCTGTCCCCGTCCGGGCGCTGAGCAACATGCCGGAACGGGTGCGTCCGAACGGCTAGGATGAATCTGCCCGTCGGCCGCGACGCGCACCGAGACGCCGGGGGATCACCTCCGGGGGGACCTCCCGGGGCACGCACGACGGGCAGCGTGGTGGTGCCGGCGCCGCTGGACGGCGGCCGGCCGGGGGGAGACCCCGATCAGGCTTCACCCGTCGCTGAAGACGACGACGGGTCGTGAGTCATCAGACGGTAGCGAGAGGAGCGTCGCTGTGAGCGCAGTCGACAGTTTTGGTTCCAAGGGCGTCCTGGACGTCAAGGGAAAGCAGTACGAGATCTTCCGGCTGAACGCCGTCGAGGGGTCCGAGAAGCTGCCCTACAGCCTCAAGGTGCTGCTGGAGAACCTGCTCCGCACCGAGGACGGCGCGAACATCACCGCCGATCACATCCGGGCCCTGGGCTCCTGGAACCCCGAGGCCGAGCCGGACACGGAGATCCAGTTCACCCCGGCCCGCGTCATCATGCAGGACTTCACCGGCGTCCCCTGCGTCGTCGACCTGGCCACCATGCGTGAGGCCGTCAAGGAGCTCGGCGGCGATGCGAAGCGCGTCAACCCGCTCGCGCCGGCCGAGCTGGTCATCGACCACTCGGTGCAGATCGACGTGTTCGGCACCGGCAACGCCATCGAGCGCAACATGGACATCGAGTACCAGCGCAACGGTGAGCGGTACCAGTTCCTGCGCTGGGGCCAGACCGCGTTCGACGACTTCAAGGTCGTCCCCCCGGGCATGGGCATCGTCCACCAGGTCAACATCGAGCACCTGGCGCGCACGGTCATGACCCGGGAGGTGGATGGCACCCTGCGGGCGTACCCCGACACCTGCGTCGGCACCGACTCGCACACCACCATGGAGAACGGCCTGGGCGTGCTCGGCTGGGGCGTCGGCGGCATCGAGGCGGAGGCGGCCATGCTCGGCCAGCCCATCTCGATGCTCATCCCGCGCGTCGTCGGCTTCAAGCTGACCGGCTCCATCCCGTCCGGTGCCACCGCGACCGACGTCGTGCTGACCATCACCGAGATGCTGCGCAAGCACGGCGTCGTCGGCAAGTTCGTCGAGTTCTACGGCGAGGGTGTCGCCGCGGTGCCGCTGGCCAACCGCGCCACGATCGGCAACATGAGCCCCGAGTTCGGCTCGACCGCCGCGATCTTCCCGATCGACGACGTCACCCTCGAGTACCTGCGCCTGACCGGCCGCTCGGCGGAGAACGTCGACCTGGTCGAGGCGTACACCAAGGAACAGGGCCTCTGGCACGACCCGTCGAAGGAGATCTCCTTCTCCGAGTACCTCGAGCTGGACCTCTCCACGGTCGTCCCGTCCATCTCCGGCCCGAAGCGGCCGCAGGACCGGATCGAGCTGACCAACGCCAAGCCGCAGTTCCGCGAGGACCTGAAGAACTACGTCGAGGACGGCGAGACCGAGCTGCACGGCGTGGACGAGGCCTCGGACGAGTCCTTCCCCGCGTCGGACTCCCCGGCCTACCACGCCAACACCGACGCCGAGGACGCCGCCGCCGCGCCCCGCGAGACCGTCTCCGCGGCCTCCGGTGCCACCGGCCGCTCCTCCAACCCGGTGTCGGTGACCATGGAGGACGGCCGCCAGTTCACGCTGGACCACGGCGCCGTCTCGATCGCCTCGATCACCTCCTGCACGAACACGTCGAACCCGTCGGTCATGATGGCCGCCGCGGTGCTGGCCCGGAACGCGGTCGAGAAGGGCCTGGCCTCCAAGCCGTGGGTCAAGACCTCCGTCGCCCCCGGCTCGAAGGTCGTCACGGACTACTACGAGAAGTCCGGCCTGGTGCCCTACCTGGAGAAGCTCGGCTTCTACATCGTCGGCTACGGCTGCACCACCTGCATCGGCAACTCCGGCCCGCTGGAGTCCGAGATCAGCCAGGCGGTCCAGGACAACGACCTCGCCGTCAGCGCCGTCCTCTCCGGCAACCGCAACTTCGAGGGCCGGATCAACCCGGACGTCAAGATGAACTACCTGGCCTCCCCGCCGCTGGTCATCGCGTATGCCCTGGCCGGCACCATGGACTTCGACTTCGAGAACGACGCGCTCGGCCAGGACGAGAGCGGGGCGGACGTGTTCCTCTCCGACATCTGGCCGGACCCCGCCGAGGTCCAGCACATCATCGACGGCTCGATCGACACCTCGATGTTCGACGAGGAGTACAGCACGATCTTCGACGGTGACGACCGCTGGAAGCAGCTGCCGACGCCCGCCGGCGACACCTTCGCGTGGGACACCGAGTCCACCTACGTGCGCAAGCCCCCGTACTTCGAGGGCATGACGATGGAGACCACGCCGGTCGAGGACATCACCGGGGCGCGCGTGCTGCTCAAGCTCGGCGACTCCGTCACGACCGACCACATCTCCCCGGCCGGCTCCTTCAAGTCCGACACCCCCGCGGGTCGGTACCTCACCGAGCACGGCGTCGAGCGCAAGGACTTCAACTCCTACGGCTCCCGCCGTGGCAACCACGAGGTGATGATCCGCGGCACGTTCGCGAACATCCGGATCAAGAACCAGCTGCTCGACGGCGTCGAGGGCGGGTTCACCCGGGACTTCACCAACGGTGGCGAGCAGGCCGCGGTGTACGACGCGTCGGTGAACTACCAGGCCGCCGGCACCCCGCTGGTCGTCCTGGCCGGCAAGGAGTACGGCTCCGGGTCCTCCCGCGACTGGGCCGCCAAGGGCACCGCGCTGCTCGGCATCAAGGCCGTCATCGCCGAGTCCTACGAGCGGATCCACCGGTCCAACCTGATCGGCATGGGCGTCCTTCCCCTGCAGTTCCCGGCCGGCCAGTCCGCCGACTCGCTGGGCCTGGACGGGACGGAGACCTTCGCCATCACCGGCGTCACCGCGCTGAACGAGGGCACCACGCTGAAGTCGCTCTCGGTCGTGGCGAGCAAGGACGGGGCCGAGGACATCTCCTTCGACGCCGTGCTGCGCATCGACACGCCGGGTGAGGCCGACTACTACCGCAACGGTGGCATCCTGCAGTACGTGCTGCGTCAGATCGCCAAGTGATCGCCGCCTAGACGGGCGACGACGCCGGGAGGGCCCGGGGGAGTGATCCCCCGGGCCCTCCCCTGTACGCCGGGTGGCACGGTGGGACCGCTTCTAGGCGTCGAACACCGTGATGAAGATTCCGTGACGGGGGGCATCTCGCTGGGCGGGCAGGTGCAGCACGACATTCTCGAGGTGTTCGGCCACGGATCTCACCTGAGCGGAAGTGAGCCGCACCGTTCGCAGGAGGGCGAAGGCGTCGCTATCGGCCAGTACGGCCTCGGTCACGGTCTGCAGCATCCCGGTGGTGGCGTCCCGCCCGCGCAGGCACAGAGGAGCGCTGCGGTACAGGATCCCGGTCCCGCCGCGGCCGGTCACCGAGCCGACCCGATCGACGAGGCCGACGCGCTCCAGCACGGCCACGTGATGGGCGATGTTGCCCTTGTTGATCCTCAACTCTCGCGCCAGAGCGCTGACGGTCATCGGCTCACGCAGAGCCAGGGTGATCCGGTGCCGCGTCGAGTGCCGCATCGCTTCACGCTGCTCGATCGTCTCGACGAGGGTACGCAGCTCCGGATTCTCCATGACGAAAGCGTCAAGCCAGTTGGGGCAGCCGTCAAGAGGGCTGGACGGTAGAGGCATGTCCTGTGCCTCACCGTCGACCGGTCCGGCTGCTCACGTGTTCCTCGCGCTGGCCGACCTCGTCGATCAGCACTACGTCCTGAGCGATCGTGCGCGCACCCACGCCGACGCCATCCGCAGTCATGCCGGCGAACTGGCCGGGCACCTGCCGGACATCGACGCCGCCAACACCGCCCTGCGCACTCTCGTGCCCGACCGGCACCTGTGCCTGCGACCGACGCGCCCGAGCGTTGTCCAGGACATCGCAGACACGCCGGACGACGCTCGAGCCGGCGGAATCCACCAGGTCGAGAGCCTCGTCGGCGGCCTCTGCCTCGTCGAGTTCCACCCCGTCTTCCCCGCGCCCGATCGGGCGCTGCCCGCCCTGCGGGCAGCGGCACGGCGCGCGGCCGGGTCCCGCGGGCTGGTGATCGACCTGCGCCGCTGTTTCGGCGGGGACACCGACACGGCCGCCCTCATCCACGGCTGGCTCCTGGGTCCCACACCGATCCACCTCGGGCGGTTCGAGCACCGTGGACACCCGAGTACCGACTACGTGTCCGACCCTGATGTCGGCGCCCATTACGGCGCACCGGTACGCGTCCTCACCTCAGCAGGCACGTTCTCCGGGGGCGAGGACATCGCCTACGTCCAGCAGGCTCTCGGTCGGGCCCGTGTCGTCGGGGAGCAGACGTGCGGCGGAGCCCACCCCGTCGAGCACTTCTCACTCCCGGGGGACCACTCGTGCCAGATACCCGTGGCCCGGAGCGTCATCGAGGCCACCGGAGGCAATTGGGAAGGGATCGGCGTCACCCCCGACACGGTCTGCCCTGCCGACCGAGCCCTCGACCACGCCCGACGCGAACTCGCGGACCTCGACGCAGTGCCACCACGGCACGCGACGATCACAGAGACCGCACCGACCGCGGTCCCGGCTCGATCGCGGCCTGAGTGGTGACGGCCCGCCGTCGGGCCAGCTCCGCGCCCAGCAGCGCGTCCGAGGCCGGTGACGACGTCGGTGGCGAGCATCTGACGAGGCCCGGGACACCGGGCGTCCTGCAGCGGGGAGGAGGTCGCCCGGCGTACAGTGGAGAGTTCGCACGGAAGACGCCGCCGTGCGGGAAGGAGCCGGACCATGGGCCTGCTGGAGACCATTGCCCACCCCCAGGACCTCAGCCGTCTCACCCCGGCCCAGCTGGAGAAGCTGGCCGCCGAGATCCGCGATTTCCTCGTCGCCAACGTCTCCCGCACCGGCGGGCACCTGGGCCCCAACCTCGGGGTCGTCGAGCTGACGCTGGGTCTGCACCGCGTCTTCGACTCGCCGCGGGACAGCATCGTCTTCGACACCGGGCACCAGTCGTACGTGCACAAGCTGGTCACCGGGCGGCAGGACTTCAGCACCCTGCGCCAGGAGGGCGGCCTCTCCGGCTACCCGGAGCGCGCCGAGTCGGTCCACGACATCGTCCAGAGCTCCCACGCCTCCAGTTCCCTGTCCTGGGCGGACGGCATCTCCAAGGCGCGGAAGCTGCGTGGCGAGGACGACCGGTGGACGGTGGTCGTCGTCGGCGACGGCGCCCTCACCGGCGGCATGGCCTGGGAGGCCATCAACAACATCGCCGCGGACCGCGACCGGCGCGTCGTCATCGTCGTCAACGACAACGGCCGCTCCTACGCCCCGACCATCGGCGGCCTCGCCGACCAGCTCGCCGCGCTGCGCGCCGGCATCGACCGCGTCCGCACCGCCCCCGCGTACGAGGGCACGCTCGACTTCTGGAAGGAACGGCTGCAGAACGGCGGCGTCGTCGGGCAGTTCGCCTACAAGAGCCTGCACGCCACCAAGAAGGGCATCAAGGACTGGTGGGCGCCGCAGGGCCTCTTCGAGGATCTCGGCATGAAGTACATCGGGCCCATCGACGGCCACGACCTCGGCGCCGTCGAGGACGCCCTGGGTCAGGCCCGGCGCTACCAGGGGCCGGTCATCGTGCACGCGCTGACCGAGAAGGGACGCGGGTACGCGCCCGCCCGCGCCGACGAGGCGGACCAGTTCCACGCCGTCGGCGTCATCAACCCCGAGACGGGGATGCCGCTGGAGAAGCCCGGCGCCCGCTCCTGGACCTCCGTGTTCAGCGAGGAGATCGCCGCGATCGCCGACGAGCGGGACGACATCGTCGGCATCACCGGGGCCATGACCATCCCGGTCGGCCTGCACACCATGGCCGCTCGCCACCCCGACCGCGTCTTCGACGTCGGCATCGCCGAGCAGCACGCCGTCGCCTCCGCCGCGGGCATGGCCTTCGGTGGGCTGCACCCCGTCGTCTGCCTGTACGCCACCTTCCTCAACCGGGCCTTCGACCAGCTGCTGATGGACGTCGCCCTGCACCGGGCCGGGATAACCCTCGTCCTGGACCGCGCGGGCGTCACCGGCCCCGACGGGCCCTCCCACCACGGCATGTGGGACCTCTCCCTGCTGCAGATCGTGCCCGGCCTGCACCTGGCCGCGCCCCGCGATGCGGACACCCTGCGGGAGGAGCTGCGGGAGGCGGTCGCCATCGACGACGCGCCGTCGGTCGTGCGGTTCTCGAAGGGCTCGGTCGGACCGGCGGTCGCGGCGATCGACCGCACCGGCGACGGCGTCGACATCCTCGCCCGCACTACCCCGAACGGGGACACCGCGGACGACGACGACGAGCCGGGCGGCGGGACCGACCGGGCCGCCGACGTGCTGCTGGTCAGCGTCGGCGCGATGAGCGAGCTGGCGCTGGACGTCAGCCGGCGCCTGGCCGACCAGGGCATCTCCTCGACCGTGATCGACCCGCGCTGGGTGCTGCCCGTCGCGGAGTCCGTGGTCGCGATGGCGGCGCGGCACCGCATCGTCGTCGTGATCGAGGACGGCGTGAAGGCCGGCGGCGTCGGCTCCCGGCTGCGGCAGCACATGCGCGCGGCCGGCGTGGACACCGCCCTGAACGAGGTGGGCCTGCCGGTCGAGTTCCTCGCCCACGGGTCCCGCTCGCAGGTGCTCGCCCGGGTGGGGCTGACCGGGCAGCAGATCGCCCAGGACACCGTCGCCCAGGTGCTCGGCGCGAAGGTGCCCTACGCGCGGCCCCTGCCGGCCGACGCGGACGAGGACCGGACGGCGCAGAGCCGGGAGTCGGACGCGCGCTGACCACGCAACTGCCGACGTCGCGTCGTCGCAGGTGACCCCGGTACCGCCGGTGACCAGGGCGGACCTCGAGGTTCCCTAGACTGGAGCGATGGAACTCCGTCAACTGGGCACGTCCGGCCTGACCGTCTCCGCGGTCGGCCTCGGCTGCAACAACCTCGGCCGGGCCGACACCGCGAGCGAGACCCTCAAGGGCAGTCAGGCGGTGATCGGTGCGGCGCTCGATGCCGGCATCACCCTCTTCGACGTCGCCGACAACTACGGGAAGACGGCCGGCCTGAGCGAGGAGCTGCTCGGCAAGAGCCTGGGCCGGAGACGCGACGAGGCCGTCGTCGCCACCAAGTTCGGCATGGACACCCGCGGCGCCAGCGGGTCGTGGCAGGGAGCCCGCGGCTCCCGCCGGTACATCATGACCGCGGTCGAGAACTCCCTGCGTCGCCTCGGCACCGAGTGGATCGACCTGTACCACTACCACACGCCCGACGGCGTCACCCCGATCGAGGAGACCCTCGAGGCGCTCGACGACCTGGTCCGCGCGGGCAAGGTCCGCTACATCGGGCACTCCAACCGCGCCGGTTGGCAGATCGCCGAGGCCGAGTTCACCGCCCGGATGCGGGGGACCGCGCGCTTCGTCTCCGCCGAGAACGCCTACAACCTGCTGGACCGGCGGGCCGAGCAGGAGGTGATCCCGTCGGCGACCGCGTACGGGATCGGCGTGCTGCCGTACTTCCCGCTCGCCAACGGCCTGCTCACCGGCAAGTACGCGGGCGGCAAGGCCCCGGAGGGCTCCCGCCTGACGCACTCCCGCAGCGGCCTGCTGGACACGACCGACTGGCGGCAGCTGACCCGGTTCTCGGAGTACGCCGCCGCCCGGGACCTCACCGAGGTGGAGGTGGCGTTCTCCTGGCTGGCGTCCCGGCCCGCCGTCGCCAGCGTGATCGCCGGGGCGACCCGCCCGGAGCAGGCGACGACGAACGCGTCCGCCGTCCGGTGGAAGCCGACGGCCGAGGACCTCGCCGAGCTGGACGAGATCTTCCCGCCGGCCGAGAAGGTCGCCCCCTTCTGACGGGGGTCTGGTCACGCCGGGACCGGCGCCGTACGCTGGAGGTGTGAAATTTCGCACCTATTGGCGACGGGGACTGCGGCGATGACCGCCGACCCGGCGCCGGTGTGGGCGGCCCTGGCCGACCCCGTGCGACGTGCGATCGTGGACCGGCTGCGCCACGGGCCGGCCACGACCTCGGATCTGCAGGCGGTGGTCGGACGCACCGGCCGCGGCGGCAGGACCGGCTACGGCGCCCTGCATCACCTGAAGGTCCTGCGGGAGGCGGGGCTCGTCACCGCCGAGGCCCGCGGGCGGGAGCGCCTCAACCACCTGAATGCGGCCCGGCTGGTCGAGAGCACGCTGAGCTGGCTCTCGCCCGAGCAGGCCGACGACGCCCTGCGGCTGAATCGTCTGGCCGCCTTCGTCAGCAGGCCGGCGTCCCCGGACGCCGGTACGGAAAGGCCCAGTGCCATGCCCGAGATCAACACCTTCAGCGTCCGCCAGTCCCTCGAGATCGACGCCGACCCCGCCACCGTCTACCGGGCCATCACCCAGGACCTGGAGGCCTGGTGGGGCGCCCCCTACCTGCTGATCGCCGAGGACGGCGACGCGCCGACCCGGATGACCGCCGAGCTGCGCATCGGCGGATCGGTGACCGAGAGCCGGGGGGAGCGCGCCGAGCTGTGGGGCGTCGTCAGCGGCCTGGAGCCGGATCGTGTCTTCGCCTTCACCGGGTCGATGGGCATGCGATCGCCGTGCACCGGCGAGGTCCGCTACGAGCTCGTCCCGGTCGGGGAGCGCACGCGGGTGAACCTGAGTCACGACGCGGTGGGAGCCTTCCCGGCCGAGCGTGCCGCCGGGTACGACCGCGGGTGGGAGGACCTCAACCTGCGCCTGCAGGCCTGGGTCGAGCGCCAGGAACGCTACGGCGTCGGCGGGAAGAACCGGGACACGCGAGCCGGCTGACACACCCCTGAGCGCCAGCTCGTCGATAGATGTCGCGAAACTCCGCGAATCCGTGTCGGATGCAGCATCTCTTGACGAGCTGGCGCGGATAGCGGCAGGTCAGGCGAGGTAGACGGTGCCGTCCGCGACGGTGATCTTGCGCTCGATCAGCGGCTTGTCCGCCGGGCCCTGCAGGACGGCGCCGTCGGCCAGCGCGAACTCCGAGCCGTGGCACGGGCACACGAACTTGTCCGACTCGACGTCGACCGTGCAGCCCTGGTGGGTGCAGGACGGGCTGAACGCGCGGAAGGTGTTGCCCGACGGGTGGGAGAGGAACACCTGCGCGTTGCCGGTGCCCACCAGTTTGCTGGCGCCCACGGGCACGTCGGCGGCCTTCGCCAGTTCGGGTCCGCGGGCGGCCGCCGAGGAACCTCCGGCCGAGGACGCCGTCGCCGAGCCGGGAGCGGACGACCCGCCGGCGGAGGAGCTGCCCGATCCGGTGGGGGCACAGGCGGCGAGGGCAGCGGCCGCCACCGCCGAGGACGAGAGCGTGATGACCACGCGGCGGGACGGGGACGAGGCGGAAGGCTGTTCCATGTCGGTCAGCCTAGGGTCGGCCGATCCGGACGCCCAGCCGACCGGCACTCCTCCGGGGCGATTCAGGGTCAACACCCAGCCGCCCCGGAGGAAATGCAGGTCAGCGCGTTGTCAGCCCTGGTCCGCGTGGAACCGGCGTCCCGTGACCCGCTCGGAGGCGCCCACCCGGTCCAGGTAGGGCGTGATACCGCCCAGGTGCAGCGGCCAGCCGGCACCGAGGATCATGCACAGGTCGATGTCCTCGGGCCCGGCGACGACGCCCTCGTCGAGCATCCGCCGGATCTCGTCGGCCAGCGCGTCTTGCGTGCGGGTCAGTACCTGCTCGGCGGTCGACGGGGTGTCACCGACCTCGAGCAGGGCCAGCGTCTCGTCGGAGACGACGTCGTTCCCGTCCGCGTCCTTCTCGAACAGGCTCGTGCGCCCGGCGTCGATCAGGCGCTGCTGGTTCGCCGAGACGTGGAAGCGGTCGCCGAACGCGGCCTGCAGCGACTCCTGCACGTGCGCGCCGACCGGCAGACCCACGAGCGCGAGCAGGGCGAACGGCGTCATCGGCAGTCCCATCGGAGCCAGCGCGGTGTCCGCGGTGTGCGCGTCGGTGCCCTCGTCGAACACCTTCGTGATCTCGCCGAACATGCGGCCGAGGACGCGGTTGACCACGAACGCGGCGGAGTCCGTGACGAGCACGGCGTTCTTCTTCAGCCCCTTCGCGACGGCGAAGGCGGTGGCGAGCACCGCGTCGTCGGTCTTCGGGGCGCGCACGATCTCCAGCAGCGGCAGCACGGCCACCGGGTTGAAGAAGTGGAAGCCGACCACGCGCTCGGGGTGGGCCAGGTCCTCCGCCATGGCGGTGACGGAGAGCGAGGAGGTGTTGGTGGCGAGGATGCAGTCCTCCCGCACCACGGCCTCGACCTCGGCGAAGACCTGCTTCTTGACGGAGAGCTCCTCGAACACCGCCTCGATGACGAAGTCGGCGTCCGCGAACTGGCCCTTGTCGACCGTCCCGGTCACCAGCGCGGTGATCCGGTTGGCGGCGTCGGTGCTGATCCGGCCCTTGTCCTTGAGCTTGGCGACCTCGGCGTGCACGTACGCGACGCCCTTGTCCACGCGCGCCTGGTCCACGTCGGTCATGACGACGGGCACGGTCAGCCGGCGCGCGAAAAGCAGCGCGAGCTGGCTGGCCATCAGGCCGGCGCCGACGACGCCGACCTTGGTCACCGGGCGCGCGAGCTTCGCATCGGGGGCGCCGGCGGGCCGCTTCGCCCGCTTCTGGACGAGCTCGAGGAAGCCGTACACCGTGGTCTGGAACTCGGGGGTGGTGATCAGCTCGGCGAGAGCGTCGTCCTCCGCGGCGAACGCCTCGGCCTTCGTCCGGTGCCGGCCCTGGTCGAACAGCTCCAGCGCCCGCTGCGGCGCCGGGGTGGCGTTCGAGGTACGGGCGGTGACCACGGCGCGGGCCTTCGCGACGGCGGCGTCCCAGGCGGCGTGGTCGATGGTGTCGTCGTCGAGGGCGTCGGGCCGGGTCACGGTGACCGTGCCGGTCAGCACACCCGCGGCCCAGGTGAGCGACTGCTCGAGGAAGTCGGCGCCCTCGAACAGGGCGTCGGCGATGCCGAGCTCGGCCGCCTGCGGCCCGGTCAGGGTCCGGTTGTTGGCCAGCGCGTTCTCGAAGATGACCTTCTCTGCCTTCGCCGGCCCGATCAGCCGGGGGAGCAGGTAGATGCCGCCCCAGCCGGGCACCAGGCCGAGGTAGACCTCGGGCAGGGCCAGCGCACCGGCGGCGGTGGAGACGGTGCGGTAGTCCGCGTTCAGGGCGATCTCGAGACCGCCGCCGAGCGCGACGCCGTTGATGAACACGAAGCTCGGCACCCCGAGGGAGGTGAGCAGCCCGTACACGTGGTGGCCGAGGCGCGCCATCTGCCGGCCCTGCTCCTGATCGCTCAACCGCGTCGTGGCGGACAGGTCCGCGCCGGCGACGAGGTAGTGCGGCTTGCCGGTGATGCCGACGGCGACGATCTCGCCCGCCGCCGCGCGGGCGGCCAGCCCCTCCAGGGTGCGGCCGAGCTCCACCAGGGTGTTCGGGCCGAGCGTGGTGGGGCGCCGGTGGTCCTGGCCGTTGTCCAGGGTGATCAGCGCCATCGTGCCGGCGCCGGCGGGTAGGGCGACGTCGGTGGTCAGGGAATGGGTGACGACCTCGTCGGCGAAGGCGTCCGCGAGGGGCTGGAACTGCGCGGTGGTGGTGTCGGCGCTCATGCCGTGGCTCCTTCGGTGCTGGTGGTGCCGGTGCTCGCGGTGCCGGTGCTGCTGCTGCCGTAGTCGGCGTGGTGGGGGTTCTCCCAGATGACGGTGGCGCCCATGCCCAGGCCGATGCACATCGTCGTGATGCCGTACCGGACGGACGGGTCCTCCTCGAACTGGCGGGCCAGCTGGGACATCAGCCGCACGCCCGAGGAGGCGAGCGGGTGGCCCACGGCGATGGCGCCGCCGTACCGGTTGACCCGCGGGTCGTCGTCGGCGATGCCGAAGTGGTCCAGGAACGAGAGCACCTGCACGGCGAACGCCTCGTTGATCTCGAACAGGCCGATGTCCTCGATGGACAGGCCCGCGTTGCGCAGTGCCTTCTCCGTCGCGGGCACCGGGCCGACGCCCATCACCTCGGGCTCGACACCGGCGAACGCGAAGGACACCAGGCGCATCTTCACGGGCAGGCCGAGCTCGACGGCCGTCTCCTCGGAGGCCAGCAGCGCCGTGGTCGCGCCGTCGTTCAGGCCGGCGGCGTTGCCGGCGGTGACCCGGCCGTGCGCGCGGAACGGGGTGCGCAGCTCGGCGAGGTCCTCGACGGTGGTGCCCGGTCGCGGCGGCTCGTCCACGGTGCGCAGCTCCCAACCGGAGCCGTCCTTGCGGGTGGCGACCGGCACGAGATCGGGCTGGATCTGCTGCGCCTCGTACGCGGCACCGAGCTTGCGCTGGCTGGCCGCCGCGTAACGGTCGGTGCGCTCCTTGGTGATGGCCGGGAAGCGGTCGTGCAGGTTCTCGGCGGTGTTGCCCATGTTCAGGGCAGCGGGGTCGACGATCCTCTCGCTGACGAAGCGCGGGTTGGGGTCCGCGCCGACGCCCATCGGGTGGTGGCCCATGTGCTCGACACCGCCGGCGATGACGACGTCGTACGCGCCGAAGGCGATGCCGGAGGCGGTGGTGGTCACGGCGGTCATCGCGCCGGCGCACATGCGGTCGATCGCGAAGCCGGGCACGGACCGCGGCAGGCCGGCCAGCAGGGCGGCGGTGCGGCCGATGGTCAGGCCCTGGTCGCCGGACTGCGTCGTGGCGGCGATGGCGACGTCGTCGATGCGCTCGGGCGGCAGTTCGGGATGGCGGCGCAGCAGGTCGCGGATGCAGTGCACGACCAGATCGTCGGCCCGCGTCTGCGCGTAGTAACCCTTCTCGCCGGCCCTGCCGAACGGGGTGCGGACGCCGTCGACGAAGACGACCTCTCGCAGCTGCCTCTGGTTCACGGATGACTCCTCGCACCGATCGCGGTGTGCGCTGGTTCACGCACGTCCTCGATGTTACCCGTGGGTAACAAGCCCGCTCAACCCGCGACGCGGCTGTTCGGCAGCGCGGATGGATCGGTGCAGGTCAGCGGGTGGTCGAGGTCGTCGAGGCGGTGGCGGCCCGCTTCGGTGGTGCGGCCTCGGTGATGCGCAGGGCGTCGAGGACGATGCCGCCCACGAGCTCGCGCTGCCAGGGCCGGGCTCCTGACGCGGTCAGGGCAAGCTCGACGGCGTCGCCGTCCACGGCGTCACCCGCGGCGGGGGGACGCCAGATCACCCGGCGCAGCAGGTCCGGGGTGAGCAGGTTCTCGATCGGGATGGTCCACTGCTCGGACAGCTCGGCGATCCGGGCGCGGGCGGCGGTCAGCCGGGCGGCGGCCACCGGGTCCTTGTCCGACCACTGCCGCACGGGCGGCGGGGAGTCCCCGGCGACGTGCAGGGGCGGGAGGTCCTCGGCGGCGCGGCCGGCGGCGACGGCGCGCAGCCAGCGCGGTGCCTCCCGGCGGGCGGCGCGCCCGTGGAACCCGCGCGTCTCGAGCAACTGCGGCACGGTGCGCGGCATGGCCTGGGCCGCGGCGACGATCGCCGAGTCGGGGATCAGGCGGCCCGGTGCGACGTCGCGGTGGCGGGCCAGGTTGTCGCGCTCGAGCCAGAGTTCCCGCACGGCGGCCAGCTGATGCCGGTCACGGATCTGGTGCAGGCCCGAGGTCCGGCGCCACGGGTCGGTGCGCACGATCGGGGTGGTGGTGAGACGGACGTGCTCGAACTCCTGCCGGGCGAACTCGTCCTTGCCGGTCTCGGTGAGGCGGTCGGCCAGCCGGTCGCGCAGCGCGACGAGCACCTCGACGTCGAGGGCGGCGTACTTCAGCCAGGGTTCGGGCAGCGGGCGGGTGGACCAGTCGACGGCCGAGTGCTCCTTGGCCAGGTGCAGCCCGAGCTCGGCCTCGATCACGGCGCCGAGGCCCACCCGGGGCATGCCGAGCAACCTCGCGGCGAGCTCGGTGTCGAAGAGGCGGTCCGGGCGCATGCCCTGCTCGGCCAGGCACGGCAGGTCCTGGGACGCGGCGTGCAGCACCCACTCGACATCGGTGAGCGCCTCCTGCAGCGGGTCGAGGCCGTCCAGGGCCTCGGGATCCACCAGCCAGGTGCCCGCACCCTCGCGGCGCAGCTGGACCAGGAAGGCGCGCTGCCCGTACCGGAAACCGGAGGCGCGTTCGGCGTCGACCGCGACGGGTCCGGTGCCGGCGGCCAGGGCACGGGCGGCTCGCTCCAGACCCTCGGCGGTGTCGATCACCGGCGGGATGCCCTCGGCCGGGTCGAGCAGGTCGACGACGGCGACGGTGTCCACGGCGGCGCTGTCGGCGGCGGCGGCGTCAGTCTCGGACGGGGTGGCGTCAGGGGCCGGCGTGGTGTCGTCGGGCCGTGGCTGACGGGAAGAGGGACCTGTTGTCATGTCGGGTCAAGGATATCCCGTCGGCACAGGTCAGACGGCGAGACCGGCCGGGCGGGAACGCGACGGCACGGCACCCGACCCGACCGGACGGTCGCTCAGGTCAGGCGCCGGCCCGGCAGTGAGGTGACGCCCTCGGGCAGCGGCGGCAGGCCCGCGAAGGTGCACACCATGTCGCCCCACGCCTCGAGGTGGTCGGTGACGTCCGCGTCGGCCGGAGTCCAGGACGCGCGCAGTTCGATGTCCACGGCGTCCGGGCGGTCCGCGAGCGAGCCGTAGCTCTCCGAGAGGATGCGAGTGGCGGTGCCGCCGGCCTGCCGGAAGGCGGCGCCGTGATCGGCGAGGGCTTCCTGCAGCCACGTCCAGGCGACCGAGCCGAGCATCTGGTCGTTGCCCATCTCGGGCTCGAGCTCGGCCCGGATGTAGGTGACGATACGGAAGTGCCCGTCCCACACCGGGGAACCGTCCGGGTCGTGCAGAAGGATGAAGCGGCCGTGGGCCAGCTCGGGTGTGTCGTCGCTGCCGAGGGCCAGCCGCGCCGGGCCGTGCACCGGAGTGAGGGTCGGTCCGCTGGCGGTCACGTCGGCGCCGAGCGCGACGGCGAAGGGCGCGAGGCGGCTGGGAGCGGGAATCTCGTGGAGCGCGAGTTCCCGGCGCACGCGCGCCCGCCGCAGGGCGCCCAGGGCCGTGATGAAGTCGGCCGGCGCGTGCTCCAGGCCGCCGATCGTGGTCACCCTCGGAACACTAGTGGCCGGGGTGGAGCCGGGGATCGAGGCGCGCCGCACACGTGCGCGCGCCCCGGCCCGGCGGACGGGTCAGCCCTGTGCGGCCGGTGACCCATCGTCGTCACCGTCGTCGCGCACGAGGCGCATCGAGACGGAGTTCATGCAGTAGCGCAGATCGGTCGGGGTGCCGTATCCCTCGCCCTCGAACACGTGGCCGAGGTGGGAGTCGCAGGTCGCGCAGCGCACCTCGACGCGGTCCATACCCATGGTGCGGTCGTGGATGTAGCGGACGCGCTCCTCGGCCAGCGGGGCGTAGAAGGACGGCCAGCCGCAGTGGGAGTCGAACTTGGTGTCGCTGCGGAACAGCTCGGCGCCGCAGGCGCGGCACTGGTAGACGCCGGTCTCGTGGCTGTCCCAGTACTCGCCGGTGTAGGGGCGCTCGGTTCCCGCGCGGCGCAGCACGGCGAACTCCTCGGGCGTCAACTCCTGGCGCCACTCGTCCTCGGACTTGGTCACGGTGCTGGTCGGCTGATCGGTCACGGATGCTCCTCGGTTCGCGGTCGAGATCCCTGATGTGGAGATGCTGGGGTTCCGGATGCTGTCGGGCCGGGTCCCGGCCCACTGGTGTCAACGCGGCGCGCGGGTACCCGTATTCCGGTGCGGGGCCCGCTCGGCGGTGCCGGTCAGGTGCAGGTCAGGTGCCGGTCAGGAGTCGCCGATGAAGCTGGAGCCCGAGTAGAGGTGCAGGACGGGCAGGCCCAGCTTGTCCTGCGCGCGGGTCGCCCAGTCGGTGTGGAAGGTGTCCTCGACGGCGTGCGGGACGGTGATCACGACGGCCTCGCGAGCGTCGTGAGCGCGGACGGCGGCGACCAGGGCGTCGACCGGCTTCTCCGCGGCGACCTCCCCGGTGACAGCGGCACCGGCGCGCTCGAGGACCTCCAGCGACGTGCGCAGCGCCTCCTCCGGCCGGGGCCGATCCGTCGGGCCGTGCTCGTCACCGCCACGCTCGGGCAGCTCGAAGAGGCTGAGCCGGTCGATCAGCTCGACCAGCAGGGACCGGCCGGTGCGGCCCGGGAGGACGACGTGGAAGGCGACGTCGACGTCGGGGTGCAGGGCGGTCAGGTTGGCGGCATCCGCGTCCAGCAGCGGCTGCTCGGTCAGCACGACGATGGTCTCGCTCATGCGGGAAGTCTAGTGGGGGAGCGGGTCCCGGGTCCCGAGCCGGTGTCGCTCCGTGGCGGTGCTCTGCTCTGCTGGGTTGTGCCTGCCGTCCGGCTGGGTTGTGCCTGCCGTCCGGCTGGGTTGTGCCTGCCGTCCGGCGTTCAGGGCTGCGTGGTACGAATGGGCCATGGCGATGGACTCCCGTGGGCGCACCGGCGCGGCCGGTGCGGTGCTGCCCTGGCTGCGCTGGGGTGGCACCGGGCTGGCGGCAGGAGCCGCGGTGGCCTCGGTGCTCGCGGCCACGTCGTCCGGTCTGGCCGCCTACTACGCGCGCATGATCGTCATCCCCAATCGCCGCCGCGAGGACCTCGAGATCCTTGCCGTTGCGGGCGTGGCCGGACAGCGCCGCGTCGTCCTGCCCGCCACCGCGGAGACGACCGTGCCCGGCCGGTATGCGCTCTACGTCGGCGGCGGAGCCAGTCGCGCGCTGATCGGGGAGATCCTCTCGCTCGACGGGTCGACCGTGACCCGCGCCGTGACCGGGGGCGACGAGGCCGCGCTCGCGGCCGCCACCCGGGGCTGGTGGTCCGGCGACATCATCGCCGACCCCGGCGAGCTCGGCCTGGCTCACGTCGACGTGCAGATCGGCACCCCGGCGGGCCTGGCTCCGGCCTGGCGGATCGACCCCGACGACCCGCACGCCCCCGAGGCGTCGACCTGGGTGATCGGCATCCACGGGCGCGGGGCCCGGCGCAGCGAGACCCTGCGCGGCGCGGCCGTCATGCACCGGCTCGGGCACACCATGCTCGCGATCGCGTACCGCAACGACGGGGAGGCGCCCCGCGCGGACGGCGGCCGCTACGGCCTCGGCGGGACCGAGTGGCGGGACGTGGACGCGGCCATCGCGTACGCCCTCGACCACGGGGCCGAGCGGATCGTGCTGCTGGGGTACTCGATGGGCGGGGCGGTGGCCCTGCAGACGGTCGACCAGTCGACGTGGGCGCACCGGATCGCCGCCCTCGTGCTCGACGCCCCGGTGGTGAACTGGACGGACGTGCTCGGATACCAGGCGAGGCTGAACCGGGTGCCGGACTCGATCGGCCAGTTCTCGCAGCTGATGATCTCCCACTCCGCCGGCCGGGCCGTGACCGGGCTCGTGGCCCCGGTGGACCTGAAGAGCATGGACTGGGTCTCCCGCGCCGAGCACCTGCACACCCCGACCCTGATCATCCACTCGGTGGACGACGACTTCGTGCCCGCGGGCCCGTCCGAGGAGCTGGCCCGGCGCAACCCGGAGTTCGTCCGGTTCGTGCCCTTCGACGCCGCACGGCACACCAAGGAGTGGAACGTGGACCCGGAGCGGTGGGAGGCCGTCGTCGCCGACTGGCTGCCCACGGCGCTGCGCGGGTCGGCGCCGGCCCCGCGCTAGCTGAGGCTCTCGGCGTCCTGGGTCGGCGGCGAGTGGACGGTTGATGCGGCGTACGGGCCCGGGTGTCGAGTGGACGGTTGCTGCGGCGTACAGGCCCGGGGGTGACGTCGTCCGTCCACTGGGCGACGAGGTCTTCGCCGAGTGTGCGGATACTGCAGTCATCCGGCCCGAATGGGTGCGTTATCCGCACACTCGGCGGACGAAATCGATGCGGGGCCCGCCCGGGGCGGGTCAGGAAGCGGCGGCGCCCTGCGCGGCGAGCTGCTGGGCGATCTGACGCTTGATCCGCATCAGCATCGCGCCCATGCCGCGCATCCGCAGCGGGGTGACGGCACGGGTGAGGCCGAGCATGTCGGGGGTGTCCTCGGGGACGGCGAGCACCTGGGCCGCGGTCGATCCGGCGAGGCCCTGCTGCAGGACGCTGGCGAAGCCGCGCGTCGTGGGCGCCTCGGCGGGCGCCGAGAAGTGCAGGTCGACCCGGTCGCCACCGTCGGCGACGTCGACCTTGACGAACAGCGGCGTCTGGCACTCGACGACCTGCTCGAGCAGTTCCGGATGCTTGCCGTACTCCGCGGGCAGGTCCGCCAGCTCCCGGGAGAACTCGAGCAGGAGCTGGAGGCGCTCGCGCTCGTCGACGGCCTGGAAGTCGTCGACGATCTCGGCGAGCTTGTCGGGCAGGGCGGGGGAGTTGGGGGTGGTGCTCACGATCACTCAGTCTAGGCGCGCGGGCGTTCTCGCGCCGTCGCGCACACCACACCGCCGGTGCGGCCGAGCCGGACGAGGCTCACGATCGGCGGCCGGGACGACGACGGGCGCCGCGGACCGGGTGGTCCGCGACGCCCGTCGCTGGGGAGCAGCGGCGTCAGCGCGCGGCGGGAGCCTCGCCCGGTGCGTCACCGGTGGCGATCGGCACGCGCACTGCGTTGCCCCACTCGGTCCAGGAGCCGTCGTAGTTGCGGACGGACTCGAAGCCGAGCAGGTGGGAGAGCACGAACCAGGTGTGGCTGGACCGCTCGCCGATGCGGCAGTAGGCGATCACGTCGTCGCCATCCTTCAGACCGGCACCGTCGAGATAGACCTTCTCCAGTTCCTCGCGGGACTTGAAGGAGCCGTCCTCGGCGGCGGCCTTCGCCCACGGCACAGACGCCGCGGACGGGATGTGACCGCCGCGCAGGGCGCCCTCCTGCGGGTAGGCCGGCATGTGGGTCTTCGCGCCGGAGTACTCCTCGGGGGAGCGGACGTCGATGAGCGGCTTGCCGAAGTGGGCGAGCACGTCCTCCTTGAAGGCCCGGATCTGCGCGTCGGAGCGCTCGACCTCGGGGTAGTCGCCGCCCGCGGCCGGGTCCGATGCCTCCGTGGTCAGGTCGCGGCCCTCGGCGACCCACTTGTCGCGGCCACCGTCCATCAGCCGGACGTCCTCGTGGCCGAAGAGGGTGAAGACCCACAGGGCGTACGCGGCCCACCAGTTCGACTTGTCGCCGTAGATGACGACGGTGGTGTCGCGGGAGATGCCCTTGCTGTTCATCAGCTGGGCGAAGGTCGCGCCGTCGACGTAGTCGCGGGTCACCGGGTCGTTCAGGTCCGTGTGCCAGTCGACCTTCACCGCACCCGGGATGTGCCCGGTCTCGTACAGCAGCACGTCCTCGTCGGACTCGACCAGGACGAAGTCACCGTGCTCGGGGTGCGCGGAGTCGACGCGTTCGGCCACCCAGTCGGTCGAGACGAGCCGGTCGGGGTGCGCGTAGCCGCGGAACTTCTCGTTCGCATCCGCTGCGATGGTCATCGGACATCCTTCTTCCGGTCGGGGTCTGATCCAGCCCCCACCCTAGCCGTGGCCACCGGGGTGTGTCCGGCCCCGATGCCGTCGGCGTCATCCGCCGTCACCCCCGCGCGCAGGGGCACGCGACCGTCGGGGGAGAGGGGTGCTGCCGTACTGTGGGTACGCATCGAGAACCGACGCACCACCCTGGGAGGACTGACGCCGTGGGCGAGATCGTGCACCTGGTCGACCGACAGCCGACGGTCTCCGCCGACGACCTGCTGGCCGGATTCCATCCGTCACCGCGCTTCGGGGAGGTCTCGTTCGACACCTACCGTCCGGACCCCGCGCAGCCCACGCAGACGGAAGCGGTGCACGCGCTGAAGTCCTTCGCCGCGGCCATCGAGGCGCCCGCTCCGTCCGGGTGGCGCAAGCTCTTCGGTTCCCGGCCGCCCGAGACCAAGGCCGGGATCTATCTCGACGGCGGCTTCGGCGTCGGCAAGACCCACCTGCTGGCCTCGCTGTGGCACGCGGTGGAGGGTCCCAAGGCGTTCGGCACCTTCGTCGAGTACACGAACCTCGTGGGGGCCATGTCCTTCCGCCGCGCCGTCGACGAGCTGCAGCGCTACCGGCTGGTGTGCATCGACGAGTTCGAGCTCGACGACCCGGGCGACACGGTGATGATGTCCCGGCTGATGCGTGAGCTCGCCGACGCGGGCGTCAAGCTCGCCGCCACCTCCAACACGCTGCCCGGGGCCCTCGGCGAGGGTCGGTTCGCGGCGGTCGACTTCAAGCGGGAGATCCAGGTGCTGGCGGACCAGTTCGACGTCGTGCGGATCGACGGCGAGGACTACCGGCACCGCGGGCTGCCCGCCGCCCCCGAGCCGCTGACGGACGACGCGGTCTCCGCCGCCGCCGACGCCGCGGCGCAGGACGGGAGGACGGTCGCGCTCGACGACGTCCAGACCCTGGTCGAGCACCTCTCGAAGGTCCACCCGAGCCGGTATCGGCAGTTGATCGACGGCGTCGACGTCGTCGCCTGGCGAGGCGTGCAGACCATCACCCGGCAGGACCAGGCCCTGCGGTTCGTGGTCCTCGCCGACCGGCTCTACGACAAGGACGTGCCGATCATCTCCAGCGGCGAGCCGCTGGACCGGCTCTTCTCCGAGGAGATGATGGCCGGCGGCTACATGAAGAAGTACTTCCGGGCGGTGTCCCGCCTGACCGCGCTGACGCGCGAGGGCGGCACCGCCGGCTGACGGCGTCGTCCGGGCCCGGACACACGTGAACCGACGCCACCCGCAGGTGACGCCGGCTCACGGCTCGATCATTCGTCTGGGCAGTCCTCCGTCGGCCTCACGCGGCCGCGGTCACCCGCTTAGGCGTCAGCGCCCCAGGTCGGGGTCCACCTTCGTCGGGTCGGGCTGCGTCGCGTCCTCGGTGGGCGCGGAGGGGGTCTCGGTACCGGGCGTTCCCGTGCTCGGCGTTCCGGTGCCACTGCCGGGCGTGGTGCCCGTGGTGGTTCCCGTCTCGCCGGGCCGGTCCTGTGAACCGAGGCGGTTCACGGCGTCGCCGGCCTTCTGCTGCACGGAATCGATGCGGTCGGCATACTTCCCGCCGGTCTTCTGGTCGATGAAGTCACCGGCCTTCTCGATGCCCTGCTTCACCTGATCCTCATGACCGCGGACGGCGTCAGCGGCCTTGTCGAACAGGCCCGAGGCTTTGCCCTTCAGATTGTCGAAAGCAGACATGCCACCTCCTCTCTGCCGGGAGGCCCGTCGCCTCCGTGTGCGAACCATGCTAGAGCAGTCGGCTCGCGGGAGACCCGGGTGACGGCGCCGAGTTCGCCGGTTTCACGGCGAGCGGAATGCCATGCCCGGTGAACGGCACGGGCTCGACCGCCGAGATCGGTCCTGACGACGAGAGAGGGCCCCGGAGCGACTCCGGGACCCTCGATGCGGTGGGCGATACTGGGTTCGAACCAGTGACCTCTTCGGTGTGAACGAAGCGCGCTACCACTGCGCTAATCGCCCTCGCGTGCCACCCGCAGGCCGGGCAGCGATTCACCATCGTAGCGGAGTCGGAACCGGGCGCGAAATCGGTGTGGACCGCCCTGGACGGCTCGGTGGAGGGCGGGATGTCGGTGCGGTCACGAGACCGTGAAATCCGCGCGAACACAGGGATCACCGGCCGATTTGGAACTGCGCCGGGACGCCTGTAGAGTCATTTCTCGCAAGAACACGGCGGCACCGCCCCGAGGCGGGCCGGTTTCTTCATGCGGACGTAGCTCAGCTGGTAGAGCACCACCTTGCCAAGGTGGATGTCGCGGGTTCGAATCCCGTCGTCCGCTCGCACGTCACTGTTCAGTCAGTCGGTGATCCGGACCTCCAGTCCGGCCTCCGGACGGCGGTCCGAGTGGACCACCTGGTCACGGTGGGGTGGCCGAGAGGCGAGGCAGCGGCCTGCAAAGCCGTATACGCGGGTTCGAATCCCGTCCCCACCTCCAGCCCCGGAGAGTTCCGACCCTCCGACGGCGACATGGGCGCGATTGGCGCAGCGGTAGCGCGCTTCCCTGACACGGAAGAGGTCACTGGTTCGATCCCAGTATCGCGCACGACAGAAGGCCCCGGCGGGTGACCGCCGGGGCCTTCGTGCGTCCGGGGCCTGACACACGAAGGCCGAGCGGCCCTGCGCACCCCATCCGGGCCGAGCCCGGCGCGGGCGTTGGAGAAACGTCGGTGGCCGGTGGGAGAGTGAAGGCATGACGCAACCGAGGCTGGCGCACCAGACCGAACACGGACGGATGTACTCGAGATCGACGAGTGCGCCGCCGACGGTGCCGTCCATCACCACCGTCATCGGCCAGCAGGCCATGGACCTGACCGGCTGGTCCGGCTACATGGCCGCGAACCACCTGGCTTCCCACCCGGAGCTGCGCGGCGCCTCGGCCGATCCGGGGCAGCTGCGCGCTCTCGTGCGGGAGTCCGCGGCCGCCGCCGAGCGGTACCGCGACCGTGCCGCCGAGCGCGGGGACCGTGTGCACTACTACGCCGAGCAGGTCGCCCTCCGGCACCTGGACCGGGAGCACCGCGTGCGGGAGGCCCGGGAGGACCTCGCCCAGCACGACGAGCACCCCTTCGCGGACCGGTTCGACGAGTGGTGGGACGCGTACGCGGTGGAGCCCCTGGCCGCCGAGGTGACCGTGTGGAACCACGAGGTCGGCTACGCCGGCACCCTCGACCTGGTCGCCCGCATCGGGGGCCGGGTGTGCCTGATCGACTTCAAGACCAAGGGCACGGACCGGGACGGCTTCGTCAAGGCCCTCGACGACAAGGTCGTCATGCAGCTGGTGGCCGGCATGAAGGCGCAGGAGATCCTCGTCGACCCGGTGGCCGGCACCTGGGAGGCCTTCCCGTACGGCGCGAACCCGCTGCTGCTGCCGGTCGCCATCGGGCAGACCGAGGTGCGGCCGATGCGAGCCCGCGACGACGTCCTCGCCCACCACTGGTACAAGTTCTGCTCGCTGCGCCGCGTGTGGGAGACCTCTACGGACGCCACCGCAGCCGGCCGGGCGCTGCTGCCCATCGCGCCGCCGCCGGCATCGAGCGCCGCGACCGCCGGTTCCGGTGCGCAGGACGCCGCCGCGTCGTCGGCGATCACCGACGCCGAGGCCGGGACCACGCACCGCACCCCGTCCGGATCGACCGCCGTCTCCGCGCTCGCCGGGTCCTCGTCGGGCGCCTGAGCGGTTCGTCGGCGTCGGCGTCCCGACCACTAGACTGGAGCGCCGGACCGGACCACACGGGGCCCGGACGACGACACGAGGAGCGCGACGACAGCGATGGCGATACTGCCCGTCCGGGTGCTGGGTGACCCGATCCTGCGGACCCGGGCCGAGGCCGTGACCCGGTTCGACGACGCCCTCGCCCGGCTGGTCGAGGACATGCACGAGACGATGATCGCCGTCGGAGGTGTCGGGCTCGCCGGCCCGCAGGTCGGCGTCGGGCTGCGCGTCTTCACCTGGGAGGTGGACGGCTCCTCCGGGCACGTCGTCAATCCCGTCCTCACGATCGAGGAGGAGACGCAGGCCGGCATGGAGGGCTGTCTCTCCGTCCCGGCGATCGGCGGCCACACCACTCGCGCGCAGCGGGCCACCGTCACCGGCGTGGACGTCGGGGGCGCTCCCGTGACCGTCACCGGCGAGGGGCTGCTCGCCCGCTGCCTCCAGCACGAGACCGACCACCTCGACGGGATGCTCTACCTCGACCGGCTGATCGGCGACGAGCGGCGCACCGTGATGGCGGCGCTGCGCACGGACGACTGGCGCTCCGCCGTCGACCAGGTGCAGGCCGAACGGCGGGACCTCGATGCCGCCGGCAGCGTGACGACGCCGCACCGCGGGACGACCGGGGCCGCGCCGACGAGTGCACCGGGCAGGGCTGCCGCTCCCGGCGCGAGCTTCTTCGGCGGCGGCCGATGAGGATCCTGTTCGCGGGTACCCCGGAGACGGCGGCCGATTCGCTCCGCCGGCTGCAGGAGCGGCTCGATGGGACCGACCGGCAGATCGTCGCCGTGCTCACCCGGCCCGACGCGCCGCTCGGGCGCAAGCGTGTGCTCACGCCGTCGCCGGTGGCCGCTGCCGCCGTCGAGGCGGGGTTGCCGGTGATCAAGGCCGCCCGGGTCGACGACGACGTCCGGTCCCAGCTGGCTGCTCTCGACCTCGACGTGGCCGTCGTCGTCGCCTACGGCGCGCTCGTGCCCGCTGCCGCGCTGGACCTTCCCCGCCACGGCTGGCTCAACCTGCACTTCTCCCTGCTTCCCGCCTACCGCGGGGCCGCCCCCGCCCAGCGGGCCATCATTGACGGGCACACCGAGACCGGCGCGAGCGTCTTCGCCCTGCGCACCGGTCTGGACACCGGCCCCGTGTACGCCACGGTCACCGCGCCGATCGGGCCGGACGACACGGCGACGTCGCTGCTGCAGACCCTCACCGTCACGGGCTCGGACCTGCTGGCCGGCGTGCTCGACGGCCTCGCCGACGGATCGGCGCACGCCACCGAGCAGACCGGTGACGTCACGCTCGCCCCGAAGCTGAGCCTGGAGGACGGGCGACTCGACTGGTCCGCCTCCGCCGCGGCGCTGGACGCCCGCAGTCGCGGCGTCACCCCCGAACCGGGAGCCTGGACCATGCTGGACGGGCAGCGCGTCAAGCTCGGTCCGGTCCGGGACGCCGCGCGTGCGGACGCCTCGTCCCGTGTCGACGAACCGCCCGCGCTCGAGCCCGGCCTCGTGGCCGGACACGGCAGGACGGTGCTGGTCGGAGCCGGTGACGGCGCGGTCGTGCTGAGCACCGTGCAGCCCGCCGGACGTACCCCGATGCCCGCCGCGGACTGGTGGCGTGGCGCCCAGCACGGTCAGGAGATCCGTTTTGGCTGACAACGACAGGAACGGTCACGACCGTGACCGGCGTGACGATCGCGGTCGGGCAGGTGCTGGTGGCCGTGCCGGCGGGAACCGGCGGGACGACCGCGGCGATCGCGCCGGCCGTCCCTCAGGCGCAGGCGACGACCGGCGTCAGGCCGGGGACCGGCAGCCGCGTGGCGCCGGCGAGAACCGAGGCGGCGGGGCACGCGGCGGCGGAGAGGTCCGCCGGAACGCGCAGGGCCGTGAACGCAACCGCGGTGGTGAGCGCAGCTTCAGCGCGTCCGCGCCGGCCCGCCGCGGACGCACGTCCGACCCGGCCCGTCTGGCCGCCTTCGAGACGCTGCGTGCCGTCAGCGCCGACGACGCCTACGCCAACCTGGTCCTGCCGGCCCGGCTGCGCCGCCACGGGCTGAGTGGACGCGACGCCGGTTTCGCCACCGAACTGGCCTACGGATCGCTCCGTTCGCTCGGCACCTGGGACGCGATCCTCGCCCGCTGTGTGGACCGTCCCCTCGAGTCGGTCGACGCTCCCGTGCGCGACGCCCTGCGCCTGGGCGTCCACCAGCTGCTCGCGATGCGGGTGCCCGCCCACGCGGCCCTCGACCAGACCGTGGCGCTGGCCCGGGAGGCGATCGGCGCCGGGCCCAGTGGGTTCATCAACGCGGTGCTGCGGCGTGTCTCCGAGCGCTCGCTCGACGACTGGCTGCAGGAGTTGACCGCCGGCGTGGACGACACCACCGCCGCCGGGCTGCGCTACAGCCATCCGACGTGGGTCGTGCGCGCCATGCGGCAGGCGCTCGTCGCCCACGGCCGCGACGCCGGCGAACTGACCGACCTGCTCACGGCCGACAACGCCGCCCCGGTGGTCAACCTGGTGGCCCTGCCCGGCCTCGGCGACCTCGACGAGGTGCTCGCCGCCGGGGCCCACGAGGGTGAGCTCGCCGCCGGATCCGCCTCCATCGCCGCAGGGGACCTGAGCCGCTTCACCGGTGTCCAGGACGGCACCGTCCGCATCCAGGACGTCGGCTCCCAGCTCGTCGCCCGCGTCCTGGCCGCCGCGCCGGTCCAGCCCGCGAGCACCGGCGACGCGGACATCGACGGTACCGACGGCGAACGCTGGCTCGACGGATGCGCCGGGCCCGGCGGCAAGGCCGCGCTGCTCGCCGCGCTGGCCCTCGAGAGCGGCGCCACGGTGACCGCCAACGAGCCGGCCCCGCACCGGGCGGACCTGGTCCGCCGGGCACTCGGCGCCGTGCCCGAGGCCGCGTGGCGGATCACCGAACGAGACGCACGGGACATCGGCGCCGAGGAGACCGGCCGGTACGACCGGGTCCTCGTGGACGTGCCCTGCTCCGGTCTCGGCGCCCTGCGCCGCCGTCCCGAGGCGCGCTGGCGGCGCACCCCCGCGGACGTCGCCCAGCTCGGCGCCCTGCAGCGTGACCTGCTCCGCTCCGCGATCGCGGCGACCCGTCCCGGCGGCGTCGTCGCCTACGCGACCTGCTCGCCGCACCCGGCGGAGACGGTCGCCGTCGTCGACGACGTGCTGCGCGCGTATCCCGGGGTGGAACTGCTCGACACCCCGGCCGTGCTCGACGACGCCGCCCTCGTCCCGCTGCACGCGGGCGGCATCGAGGGCTCCGACCGGGACGCTCCCGGTCCCCGCACCGCCCAGCTCTGGCCGCACGTCCACGGCACGGACGCCATGTTCCTGGCGCTGCTGCGGGTGCCCGCGAACGCGGACGCCCCGAGCGCCGGCACGCAGAACACCACGACGCAGACCACCAGTACGCAGAACACCCGCACGCAGAACACCAGCACGCAGCACACCCGCACGACGGAGGCCCCGTGACCGAGTCCGCACCCGCGCCATCGACCTCGCCCGCATCAGGGCACCGGCCCGTGAGGATCCACCCGAGCATCCTCTCGGCCGACTTCGCGAACCTCGAGGCGGAGCTGGGCCGGATCGCCGACGCGGACAGCGTGCACGTGGACATCATGGACAACCACTTCGTGCCGAACCTGACGCTCGGGCTGCCGGTCGTTCAGCGCCTCCAGCAGGTGAGCCCGATCCCGCTGGACGTGCACCTGATGATCGCGGATCCCGATCGCTGGGCTCCGGGCTACGCGGAGGCGGGGGCGGCATCGGTCACGTTCCACGCCGAGGCGGCGCGCGCGCCCGTCCGCCTCGCGCGGGAACTGCGGTCCCTCGGTGCGCGGGCCGGCGTCGCCCTGCGTCCGGCCACCCCGGTCGAGCCGTGGCTGGACCTGCTCGCCGAGATGGACCTACTGCTCGTGATGACGGTCGAGCCCGGCTTCGGTGGCCAGGCGTTCCTCGACGTCATGCTGCCCAAACTGCGTCGGGCCCGGGCCGCGATCGACGGCTCGGGGGCCGCAGTTGCCCTGCAGGTGGACGGGGGCGTGACCGCGGAGACCATCGTAGCCGCCGCCGACGCCGGGGCCGACGTGTTCGTCGCCGGCTCCTCGGTCTACGGGGCCGACGACGCCGCGTCCGTGATCGCGGATCTCCGCCGGGCCGCCGGCGGCTGCTGAGGCGGACGCGCGCTCGGGCTGTCCGCCGGGCGTCACCCCTCGCACCGGCCCGCTCGCTGACGTCACCGTGACGGACCGAACGGCGTCGCCCGCGTGCCCCGTGCCATAATGAGCGGGTACGTGCTCCGGGGTCGGTGAAATTCCGAACCGGCGGTCAAAGTCCGCGACCCGGTGCGTCGATCCCGGTGGCTCAGCCACCGCGGGACGCGCATCGGTTGAGCCGGTGGAATTCCGGCACCGACAGTCACAGTCTGGATGGGAGAAGCACGTCGCGCGCGACGTCCGGCGACAGCCGGGCCCGTCGCCGGGACAGCGGTCGTCGCCGTCCCGGCCCTCGTGCGCACCCTCGCCCCGGAACCGTCAGTGAACGGATCGGCGAGGAAGGGAACGGGCCCGTGGACGTCCTGCGATGGCTGTTCGAGGCGAAGCTGACCATCGGTGGTGGCTTCATCCTGTGGCGCGAGGTGCTCGGCAACGTCTTCGGCCTGGTCAGCGCCTTCGGTGGGATGCGCCGCAAGGTGTGGGCGTGGCCGGTCGGCATCGTCGGCAACGTGCTGCTCTTCACCGTCTTCCTCGGGGCGGTCTTCGGCTCCCCGAACCCGGTCAACCTGCTCGGCCAGGCCGGCCGCCAGGTGATGTTCATCGTCGTCTCGATCTACGGCTGGTACCGGTGGCGCCAGTCCCGAGGCGACGGCGGCACCGCCGTGACCCCCCGCTGGGCCTCCAACCTCACCCGCGTCCGCCTCGTCATCGCCCTCGTGGTCGGCACCGGTGTGCTCACCCCGGCGTTCCGCGCCCTCGGCAGCTACGAGCCGGTGTGGGCCGACGCCTGGATCTTCGTCGGCTCGCTGCTCGCCACCCTCGGCATGGCCCGCGGCTGGGTCGAGTTCTGGCTGATCTGGGTCGCCGTCGACATCGTCGGCGTGCCCCTGCTGATCTCGGCCGGCTACTGGGCGTCCGCCATCATGTACATCATCTACGGCGGGTTCACGCTCACCGGCTTCTTCGTCTGGTGGCGCTACCGCAACCAGGCCCAGGCGCCGCGCGTCGAGACCGTGTTCCCGGATCCGCGGGTCGAGTCATGACCGCGACGACGCATCACCACACCACCGACGCGGGGTTCACCCTGGCCGAGGAGCACGCCATGGCCGCCGCGCTGCGGGCCGCCGCCACCGGCGTCCGCGGCGCGAACCCCCTCGTCGGCGCCGCCCTGCTCGACGTCGACGGCCGGCTGATCGCCGTCGGGCACCACCGCGGCGCCGGGACGGACCACGCCGAGGTCGACGTCCTGCACCGGGCCGCAGCCGCCGGGGCGAGCCCCGAGCAGATCGCCGCCGCGACCATGGTCGTGACGCTGGAACCGTGCAACCACACGGGCCGCACCGGTGCGTGCACCGAGGCCATCCTGGCCGTCGGCATCCGCTCCGTCGTGCACGCCATCGGCGACCCGCACCGGGCCGCCGCCGGGGGAGCCCACCGGCTGCGGGCCGCGGGCGTGGACGTGCGCGACGGCCTGCTCGCCGACCAGGCGTTCGACCTGAACCGCCGGTGGCTCGACGTCGTCGGCACCCGGCCGTTCGTGACCCTCAAGATCGCCCAGAGCCTGGACGGCGCGGTGGCCGCGGCGGACGGCACGAGCCAGTGGATCACCGGCCCCGCCGCCCGGCAGGACGGCCACCGCCTGCGCGAGCTCGCCGACGCCGTCCTCGTCTCCACCGGCACGGTCCTCGCCGACGACCCGACCCTGACCGCCCGCCACCCGGACGGCACCCCGGCCGGACGGCAGCCGCGTCGCGTCGTCATGGGCCTTCGCCCGGTCCCGGCCGAGGCCGCGGTCCGCGGCGACGACGGGCGTTTCCGCGCCCTGCCCACCCACGACCCGGACGAGGCGCTGGCCGCGCTCTACGCCGACGGCACCCGGCACGTCCTGATCGACGGCAGTCCCCGGCTCAGCGCGGCGTTCGCGCGGGCCGGCCTGGTCGACGAACTCATCGTCTACCAGGCGCCCCTGCTGATCGGGGGCCGGCCCGCGTTCCCCGATCTCGGTCTGGACACGCTCGACGACGCCCTCCGGTTCGAGCCCGACGAGGCCGGCGGCGGCGCCGCCACGCGCTTCGGCCCGGACACCCGGCTGCGCTTCCGGCCGGTGGACGGGACGGCCGTCCAGCTCGACCCCGAGACCCTCGACCCGCTCGACCGACCCCAGACCTCCGATCACTCCGCCACCGGCAAGAAGGGCTGACATGTTCACCGGCATCATCACCGACCAGGGCACCGTCCGGGACATCGTGCTCGACCCGGCGCGCGACAGCGCCGTGCTCACGCTGACCGCGCACGAGGCCGCGGCCGACCTGCCGTTCGGCGGCTCGCTGGCCGTCAACGGCGTCTGCCTGACCGCGACGACGGACCCCGCGCTGAACGCCGGCACCGGCGCCGACGGCGTCGATGCCGTCGGGGAGCTGCCCGCGACCGCCGCGAGCGGCGCGGCCGGGACCGTCCGGCTCGACGTGATGGGGGAGACCCTGCGGCGCACGACCATCGGCGCCCTGAGCGCCGGTGACACCGTCAACCTCGAGCGCTGCCTGCAGCCCACCGGCCGGTTCGACGGCCACATCGTGCAGGGTCACGTCGACGGCGTCGCCCGGTTGGCCGAACGCGAGGACCTGGGCGACTGGGAGCGCCTGCGCTTCGCCGTGCCCGCGACCCTCGCGCCCTACCTGGCGGAGAAGGGCTCCGTCGCCGTCGACGGGGTGTCCCTGACGGTCACCGCGGTCAGCGACGCCGACGCCGCCGAGCACTGGTTCGAGGTCGGCCTCATCCCCACCACCCTGGCCGTCACGACCCTCGGGACGCTGACGCCGGGCAACCCCGTCAACCTGGAGGTCGATGTGATGGCCAAGTACGCCGCCCGCCTCGCCGCCTTCGGCGCGGTCGCCACGCGGCCGGCCGCGACGACGAGCGCAGCGACCAACCCGACGACGGACGCAGGAGTGCAGGCATGAGCGGTGTGACCACCCCGGCCTCGGCCGACGCCAGCGCCGCCACCGGCGAGACCACGATCGCGGCGACGACGGCCGCCGCCGGCGCCGTGACGCTCGATCCGATCGAGGCGGCCCTGACCGCCCTGCGCGCGGGCCGTCCCGTCGTCGTCGTGGACGACGAGGACCGCGAGAACGAGGGCGACATCATCTTCCCGGCCGAACGGGCCGACGCCGCGCTGATGGGCTTCACCGTCCGGTACACCTCCGGGGTGATTTGCGTGCCGCTCACCGCCGAGCGCGCCGCGCAGCTGGCGCTGCCGCCCATGCTGGCCGTCAACGAGGACCCGAAGGGCACCGCCTACACCGTGTCGACGGACGCGGCGAGCGGCGTGAGCACCGGCATCAGCGCGGCGGACCGCGCACGCACCGCCACGGTGCTGGCCGACCCCGCCGCGACGGCCGGGGATCTCACCCGGCCCGGTCACGTCTTTCCCCTGATCGCCGTGGACGGCCTGCTCGACGTCCGGCCCGGCCACACCGAGGCCGCCGTGGCCCTGTGCCTGGCCACGGGGCACCGGCCCGTCGGCGTGATCGCCGAGCTGGTGCACGACGACGGGTCGATGATGCGGTTGCCGGCCCTGCGCGCGTTCGCCGACGAGCACGACCTGAGGCTGATCAGCATCGCCGACCTGATCGTCCACCTCGGCCGTCACCCGCTGGAGGACGGCGGCGGCACCGAGCCGATCAGTACCGACCGGACCACCACCGACCCCAGCACCACCGATTTCAGCACCGACTCCACCCTCCGAGAGGATTCCCGATGAGCGGCCACGGCGCCCCCCAGCCCACCCTCGACCCCGGCACGAAGGACCTGCGCGTCGCGATCGTCGCCGCCTCCTGGCACGAGCAGGTGATGGACGGACTGCTCGACGGCGCCCGCCGCGCCGTCGCCGCCGCCGGCGCGACCGCCGTCGAGGTCCGCGTGCCCGGCTCCTTCGAGCTGCCCGTCGCCGCCGCGCGGCTGGCCCCGACCGTGGACGCCGTCGTCGCCCTCGGTGTCGTCATCCGCGGCGGCACCCCGCACTTCGAGTACGTTTGCTCGGCCGCCACGACGGGCCTGACCGACGTCTCGGTCGCCACCGGGGTGCCGGTCGGCTTCGGTGTCCTGACGTGTGACACCGAGCAGCAGGCCCTCGACCGCGCCGGCCTGGAGGATTCGAGCGAGGACAAGGGCTTCGAGGCGGCCGCCGCGGCGCTGAACACGGCCGCCGTTCTCGCCGGTGTGACGGGCGCCGCCGCCGCCGATACCGGGGCAGCAGCGGGACGACGGTAACGTGGACGCCGTGAAATCCTTCGACTCCCTCTTCGCCGAGCTGCGCGCCAAGGCCGCCGACCGCCCCGACGGTTCCCGCACCGTCGCGGAGCTGGACGCCGGCGTGCACGGCATCGGCAAGAAGATCGTGGAGGAGGCCGCCGAGGTGTGGATGGCCGCCGAGTACGAGACCGACGAGGAGGCGGCCGAGGAGATCTCGCAGCTGCTCTACCACGTGCAGGTGATGATGATCGCGAAGGGCCTGATGCTCGAGGACGTCTACCGACATCTGTAGGCCGCCCCTCCGCCGTCAGACCTGATCAGGAAGAGACCACCATGCTCCGCGTCGCCGTCCCCAACAAGGGTTCCCTGTCCGAAGCCGCCACCACCATGCTCAGCGAGGCCGGCTACCGGCAGCGCCGGGACAGCCGGGAACTGGTCCTCACGGACCAGGAGAACCACATCGAGTTCTTCTACCTCCGGCCCCGCGACATCGCCGTGTACGTCGGCTCCGGCACGCTCGATGTCGGGCTGACCGGCCGTGACCTGCTGCTGGACTCCGGTGCCGAGGCGGTCGAGCTGATGGAGCTCGGCTTCGCCGCGTCGACCTTCCGCTTCGCCGGCCCAGTCGGCCGGTACAGCGCCATCGAGCAGCTCGCGGGCCGTCGCCTGGCCACCAGCTACGACGGGCTGCTGCGCCGCTACCTCGCCGAGCGCGGCATCGACGCGTCGGTGGTCCGGCTCGACGGCGCCGTCGAGTCCTCCGTCCGGCTCGGCGTCGCCGACGCGATCGCCGACGTCGTCGAGACCGGGACGACGCTGCGCGCGGCCGGCATGGAGACCTTCGGGGACCCGATCCTGCGCTCCGAGGCCGTGCTGATCGGCCGGGACGGGCACGAGCCCGAGGGCCTGGACGTGCTGATCCGGCGCCTCCAGGGCGTCCTCGTCGCCCGCCGCTACGTGATGATGGACTACGACATCCGCGCCGAGCTGGTCGACGCCGCCTCCGCGATCACGCCGGGCCTCGAGTCGCCGACCATCTCCCCGCTGCGGGACGGCGAGTGGGTCGCGGTCCGCGCCATGGTGCTGCGCAGCCAGACCAACCGGATGATGGACGAGCTGTACGAACTCGGCGCCCGCGCCATCCTCACCAGCGCCATCCACGCCGCCCGGATCTGACGCGCCGCATCGAAGGAGACCGACATGAGCGTGGCGATCCGCGTCATCCCGTGCCTGGACGTCGACGCCGGGCGGGTGGTCAAGGGCGTGAGGTTCGAGGGACTGCGCGACGCCGGTGACCCCGTCGAGCTGGCCCACCGGTACGACCGGGCCGGCGCCGACGAGCTGACCTTCCTCGACGTCACCGCCTCCTCCGGCAACCGGGCGACCACGTACGACGTCGTGCGCCGCGCCGCCGAGGAGGTCTTCATCCCGCTGACCGTGGGCGGGGGCGTGCGCTCCGCCGCGGACGTCGACCGGCTGCTCCGCGAGGGCGCCGACAAGGCCTCCATCAACACCGCCGCGGTGGACCGGCCCGAGGTGATCGACGAGATCGTCACCCGCTTCGGCTCCCAGGTGCTCGTGCTCTCCCTCGACGCCCGGCGGGTCCGCGACGGCGACCGCACCGACTCCGGCTTCGAGGTCACCACCCACGGGGGACGCCGGGGCACCGGCATCGACGCCTTGACCTGGGCGCGGCAGGCCGCCGAGCGCGGGGTGGGGGAGATCCTGCTCAACTCGATCGACGCGGACGGCACCAAGGACGGCTTCGACCTGGAGCTGATCGCCGCGGTGCGGGCCGTCGTGGGCGTTCCGCTGATCGCCTCGGGCGGGGCGGGCGAGCCGGCGCACTTCCCGCCGGCGGTGGACGCGGGGGCGGACGCCGTGCTGGCGGCCTCGGTGTTCCACTTCGGCCCCGACGACGCGATCGCCCAGGTCAAGGCCGCGATCCGCGCGGCGGGTCACCCCGTCCGCTGAGGCATGTCCCGCACGTCGGCGTTGCCGGATTGAGGCGATCCCGGGCCGAAACCCGCCGGTCGGGTCAGCCCCGCAGGGCCGCGACGGCCTCGGGGGATCCCTCGACGGTGACCAGCGCGTTGGCGCGCCGGCCGGAGGCGTGCATCAGCAGTTCTCCGGGTGCGCCGACCACGGCGACGGAGTCCGCGGCGCGGCGGGCCACGTGCCGGTATCCCTCCGGGTCCACCAGGACGACGCCGACGCCGGCCGACCGGTAGGCCAGGCCGGCGAAGGCGACGAGCCGCTCCCACAGCGCGGCCTCGTAGTCGGCGTCCAGGATCCGTGGCGCCCACTCGTCGACGGCGCGGCGCACGTCCTCGGTGTGGACGAAGTACTCGAGCAGGTTGACCCGGGCCGCGAGCTGCGGGAGGCGCCGGGGGCTGAGCAGACTGGGCTCACGACGGAAGCGGTCGACGAGCGTGGCGAAGTCGGTGCGCGTGGAGGCCGTGGCGGCCAGCTCGCGCGTGCGGCGCTCGGTCCGCTCGGCCAGCGGAGGCAGGGCGATGCCGGCGGCGGCGCCGGGCCGGTGCTCGCGCAGGTAGAGGTGCGCGGCGAGTTCCTGGGTGCGCCAGCCCTCGCACAGCGTGTCACGGCCCGGGCCGGCCGCCAGCAGCGTCTCGGCCAGCGCCTCCCGGGAGAGCTGCACGAAGTCCATCAGGGCGAACGTAGCACGGTATCCGAGAGGAACCGCGGTGCACGCAGCAAGGGCCGCCACCCTTCCGGGTGACGGCCCCTGCCGGCATCGCCTCGTGTCAGCACCGTGTCAGCCCTGTCGCCGCATCTCCGCGGCCAGTGCGGCGTTGTGCCGGGCGAGCTGGTCCGTGATGTGCGCGCGGACCTCGGGACTCTTGTTCTGGCTGAGCTTGGCGCGGGCCTCGAACCGGTCCACGCGCAGGCGCAGGCCGACGGTGCCGCGCGCGGCCCGGCGGGTGGCCGGCTCGTCCTCCCCGAGGCTGCGACCGCCCGGCCGGTGCTGCTCGAAGTGGTCGGTGAGCCGGTTGAGCATGGCCCAGTTCTCCTCGTCGGTGAGCACCTGCGGGGTGCCGTAGAGGTGCGCGGTGACGTGGTTCCACGTCGGCACCAGGTCGCCCGCCGCGTACCAGCTCGGGGACACGTAGTCGTGCGGGCCCTGCACGATGACGAGCATCTCGTGCTGCCCGAGCTCGTGCAGCTCGTCGTCGGGGCGGCCGACGTGGCTGGCGAGGACGATCTCGTCCCCGCCGTCGTCGTCGATCAGCAGCACCGGGTAGTGCGAGGCGACGAGGCCGCGGCTCGTGGCCGAGACGAAGGTGGCCCACGGGTGCGCGGTGACGAGCCGCTTGACCTCGGCGGGGTCGGTCATCAGGTATCGGGGGGTGTGGCGCATCAGGCGGGGACCTTCCGGTGCAGACGGGTACGGACGGCGAGGGCGGCGCAGGCGATGATCGCGAGGCCGCCGACGACGGTGGGCCAGCCGACCCGCTCGTGCAGGATCAGCGCGGCCCAGGCGATGCTGAGGACGGGCTGGACGAGCTGGACCTGGCTGACCTGGGCCATGGGGCCGATCGCGAGACCCCGGTACCAGGCGAAGAAGCCGAGGAACATGCTGATCACCCCGAGGTAGGCGAGCGCCAGCCACGCGGCCGGGGTGCCGGAGAGGTCCCGGCCGGCGACGGAGGCCAGGCAGCACACCGTCATCACGGGGGCCGCGACCACGAGCGCCCAGGAGATCGTCTGCCACGACCCGAGCTCGCGAGCGAGCAGCCCGCCCTCGGCGTAGCCGACCGCCGCGGCGACGACCGCGCCGAACAGCAGCAGGTCGGACCAGTGCAGGGCGCCGAGGCCGCCGTTCTGCAGGGACGCGACGACGACGGTGACCACCGCACCGAGGGCGGCGAGGAACCAGAAGGAGCGGGCCGGGCGTTCCCGGCCGCGCAGCACCGCCATCACCGCGGTGGCGGCGGGCAGCAGGCCGATGACGACGGCGCTGTGGCCGGCGGGGGCCGTGGTGAGGGCGAAGGAGGTCAGCAGGGGGAAACCGGCGACCACCCCACCGGCCACGACGCCGAGGCGCAGCCACTGACGGGCCGTCGGACGCCGCTGCCGGGTCACCGCGAGCACGGTGGCGGCGAGCGCGGCGGCGATCACGCCGCGGGCCGAGCCGATGAACAGCGGCGGGAAGGCGGTGACGGCCACGCGGGTGAACGGGACCGTGAAGGAGAAGGCCACGATGCCGAGCAGTCCCCACCACCAGCCGGTGGTGCGGGACGACATGCCGGGTAGCAGTGGCATCACCGAGTGGGTAGCGCTACTCTCTATCGTCATGAACGACGATAGCACGAGCAGGATCGTCACCGGCCTGCGCGCGTGGATCGGCGACGCCCGGCCGGACGCCCGGCTCCCGTCCAACCGCGCCCTCGTCGCCGAGTACGGCGCGAGTCCGGTCACGGTGCAGAAGGCGATGCGGCAGCTGATCGGGCTCGGCCTGGTGGAGAGCCGTCCCGGGGTCGGCACCTTCGTGCGCGCCGTGCGCACGGCGGCGCCCGTCGACCACGGCTGGCAGACCGCCGCGCTCGGCGCGGCGCAGGTCCGCGGCTCCACCCTGTCCTCGACGCAGCGGTCGGTCGCCCCCGACGCCATCGGGCTGCACATGGGCTACCCGTCGCGGGATCTGCTGCCGGAGCGGCTGGTCCGGCAGGCGCTGGCCCGCGCCGCCCGCAGCGACGTCGCCCTGCGCCGGGCGCCCGCGGCGGGACTGCCGGAGCTGCAGGCGTGGTTCGCCGCCGAGCTCGCGAGCGCCGCCCCCGCCGGCGTCACCCCGGCCGCGCCGCGGGACACGCTCGTCCTCTCGGGCAGCCAGAGCGGGTTGAGCTCGATCTTCCGCGCCGTGGTCGGCCCCGGCCAACCGCTGCTCATCGAGTCGCCGAGCTACTGGGGGGCGATCCTCGCCGCGGACCAGGCCGGGGTGACGCTCGTGCCGCTGCCGTCGGGACCCGACGGGCCGGACCCGGTGGACGTCGACCGCGCCCTCGCCCGGACCGGGGCGCGGGCGTTCTACGCCCAGCCCACCTTCGCCAACCCGACCGGCGGCCGGTGGCCGGCGGAGACCGGCCTGGCCGTGCTGGAGAGCGTGCGCCGGCACGGCGCGTTCCTGATCGAGGACGACTGGGCGCACGACCTCGCCATCGACGCGGACCCGCACCCGCTCGCGGCGCTCGACACGGACGGGCACGTCATCTATCTGCGCTCGCTGACCAAGAGCGTCTCGCCGGCGCTGCGCGTCGCCGCCGTCATCGCCCGCGGGCCCGCGCGCGACCGCATCCTCGCCGACCGTGCCGCGGAGTCGATGTACGTCAGCGGCATCCTGCAGGCCGCCGCGCTCGACGTCGTCACCCAGCCCGGCTGGCGCACGCACCTGCGCGGCCTGCGGGAGCAGCTGCGCGCCCGCCGGGACCTGCTGCTGGCGAGCCTGCGCGACCACGCCCCCACCGTGCACGTGGAGACGGTCCCGGCCGGCGGGCTCAACCTGTGGCTGCGGCTGCCCGACGGCAGCGACGTGCCCGAGATCGTGCGGGACTGCGAGAGCCGGGGCCTGATCATCGCCCCGGGCACCGAGTGGTTCCCGGCCGAGCCCTCCGGGCCGTACGTCCGCGCCAACTACGGCGGCGAGGACCCCGAACGCTTCCCCGAGGCGGCGGCCATCCTCGGCCGGGTGCTGGCCGCCCGCTGACGGACGACGGGTGACGGCCGGCGGCTGAGCGACGTCGGCCGGGGCCGGAGCGCGACCGGTGCCGGTCTCAGCCCTCCAGGTCGGCCTTGAGCCGGGCGAGCGTGCGGCGGATGTTGCCGGCCTGGAACTCGTGGAAGAGCCGGCCCTTCGTCACGAACCGGTCGAACCGCGCGGCCCAGGCGTCGGACCACGTCGTCCGGTCGTCCTGCCAGGTCTCGGTGACGCGGGTCCCGGTGGCGGTCGGCTCGAAGGTGTACGCCCACGTGGCGATGGGCGCGCTGATCAGGGGCCGGCCGACGCCGATCCGGTGCACCCGGAAGGCGAACCGTTCGCCGGGCTGCGCCGCGATGACGGTGCAGGCGGTGGACCAGCGGGCGAACCCGCGCCGATTGTGGCCGACGAACGTGTCCCCGACCGCGAGGGCTCCGCGACTCGGCTCCCGGGTGCCCCGGTTCTCCGGGCTCCAGCGGCCCATCTGGGCCGGATCGGCCACCTCGCCGTAGATGGTCGAGGCGGGGGCGGCGATCTCGATGCTGTCGGACACGCTCATGGGTCGGGTCATGCGCTCAGCCTGACACAGGCGCGGGCGTGCCCCGGTCGGCGGGGGTGATCAGTGCCAGAAGGCGGCGAGCGGGCCGGCGAGCGCGCGGCCCTGGCGGTGGCCGGCGCGGGCGGCGGGCGGGCGCGAGGCGGGATCCATCATCCCGCCGGTCCCGAAGGCGTCGCGCGCTCCCTCGTCGGGCAGGATCGTCTCGACGGCGCTGCCATCCCCGCGCAGTTCCGCGACCTGGGCGGCGAGCTGCATGCCCCACGCCGACGGGTGCCGCGACCGGCCGCCGAAGGGAGAGAGCACGAGCACGCGGGCGTACCCGGCCGCGAGGTCGGCGTTCTCGTTGCGCCGATAGCCACCGTCGATGTAGCGGTCCGCCCCGATCCGGTACGGGGCACCGCTGGAGGTACTCGCGGCGACGGCATCGACGAGGTCGACGCCGCTGTGCCGGTCGAAGACGACGGGCTCACCGGTGCGGGCGTCCACCGCGGTGATCAGCAGCGCCCGTTCCGGCCAGTGCAGACCGGGCAGGCGGGCGGCGACGGTCTCCCGCCAGCGGGTGGCGGCCGCGCCGTCCGACGTCGCGTCCAACTCGAGGGCGGCCGCCCCCATCCGACGGCGCATGTCGGCCGCGTCCGTGGCGGCGGCGATGATGCGGTTCGTCCGCTCGAGGTGATCGGCGACCGCGCCGGCCGCGCCGCGACCACCGGCCGACGACGCGTTCCCGGGTGACCCTGCGTTCCCGGCCGCCCCGGCTGGTCCGGCGGGCCGACCCGACCGGCCCGGTGCCGCCTCGAGGATGGCGGCGAGCAGCTCCGCGGGCGTCGACCCGGCCCGTTCCGCCCCGGCGACCGGTGATCCGGTCACCTGCGCCGCCGCCGTCGCCCCGGCCGAGGTCCCGATGATCAGGTCGGCGTCCAGCACGTCCAGCCCGGCGTCGGCCAGGCCGGCGATGACGCCGATCTCCCAGGCGTTGCCGGCCGACCCGCCGCCGTGCAGCACCAGCGCCCGCTGGCCCCGCGGCACCCGGCCGGTGGCGTCGATGCCGGGCTCGGTCACGAGGGGTCGCCGATCTGCGCGGCGGTGTTCGATCCAGGTGCGTCTGGTGCTCCGGTGTCCTGGCCGGTGTCCGCGCCGGCGTTCTGGGTCGCGACCCAGCTGGCGAGCACCTTCAGGCCGTCCTCGGCGGGGGTGCCGGGGTCGGCGGTGTAGACGTTGATGCGCAGCCCCGGATCCGCGGCCAGTTCGAGGGCCTCGAAGCTGAGGTCGAGGTCCCCGACGATGGGGTGGTGCAGGCGTTTGCGCCCGGTGCGGTGGTACTTGACGTCGTGCCGGGCCCACCGGGTGCGGAACTCCTCGCTGCGGGTGGAGAGCTCGCCGACCAGGTCGGTGAGGTCCTTGTCGTAGGGGTTCCTCCCGGCGGTCGAGCGCAGGATGGCGACGATGTCGTCCGCGGCCCGCTCCCAGTCGGTGTAGAAGGCCCGGGCCTTCGGGTTGAGGAAGGTGAACCGCGCGTTGTTCGGCGGGCTGGTGGGCTCGGCCATCAGGTCGAGGTAGAGCGCACGACCGAGCTCGTTGGCGGCGAGGACGTCACCACGGTCGTTGCGGACCCACGCCGGGGCCGTCGTGATCGCGTCGAGGACCCGCTGCACACCCGGGCGCACCGTCGACGGGCTGCGCCGTCGTCGCACGCGCGGCGGGGCGGCGGACGCGCGGGCGAGGTCGAACAGGTGGGCCGTCTCCGCCTCGTCGAGCTGCAGCGCCCGCCCGAGCGACTCGAGCACGCTGTCCGAGGCACCGGTCAGATTGCCGCGCTCGAGGCGGATGTAGTAGTCGATGCTCATCCCGGCGAGCATCGCGACCTCCTCGCGGCGCAGGCCCGCGACGCGGCGGTTGCCTCCCCACGCCGGCAGGCCGGCCTCCTCGGGCGTGATCCGGGCCCGGCGCGAGGTCAGGAACTTCCGCACGTCCTCCGCGTGTGTCATGCCTCCACGCTACGGGGGAACCGCCCACCGGTGGGAGGTACTGCCGGTACCCGGAAGAGCCGTGACTCCCCGGGGCGTCGACGCGATGGTGGTGTTGACGGCATGAGATCCGCACCCTCCACGGCCGCCCACCCGGCGGCGATCCTGGCGATCATCCTCGTCAGCTACTTCATGATCCTGCTGGACAACTCCGTCATCTTCACGGCGCTGCCGACGCTGCAGGCGGAGCTCTCGTTGACGCCGGGGGAGCTGTCCTGGGTCCAGGACGCCTACACGCTGGTCTTCGGCGGTCTGCTCCTGCTCGGTGCCCGGGCGGGGGACCTGCTCGGACGCCGGCGCGTGTTCGTGATCGGCCTCGTCGTCTTCTCCGTCGCGTCCCTGCTGATCGGACTGTCCCCGGCCGGGTGGTGGGCGATCACCGGCCGGGCCGTGCAGGGCGTCGGCGCGGCGATCGTGGCCCCGGCGTCGCTGTCGCTGCTGACCGCCAGCTTCCCGGAGGGCCGTGAGCGTTCCCGCGCGGTCGCCTGGTACGGCGCGACGGCCGGGATCGGCGCCAGCCTCGGTCTGCTCATCGGTGGCGCCCTGGCCCAGGGTGTGTCCTGGCGGGCCGGGTTCTTCGTCAACGTGCCCATCGGTGTGGCGATGATCGCCCTCGCTCCCCGGTTCCTCGGCGAGACCGAGCAGGCTCGCGGTCGGTTCGACCTGCTCGGCGCGCTCACGGCGACGCTCGGCATCGGTGCCCTCGTGTTCGGCATCATCCACGCGGCCGACGCCGGCTGGGTCTCCCCGGTGACGATCGCCGCGGTCGGCGCCGGGGTGGTGCTGCTGGTGCTGTTCGTGCTGATCGAACGGGCCGCTCCGCAGCCGATCATGCCGTTGCGGCTGTTCAGAAGCCGTCGTCGCACCGGCGCCTACGTGGCCCGCCTGCTCTACCTGGGCGCGATGATCGGGTTCTTCTACTTCACCACCCAGTTCCTGCAGGAGGTGCTCGGCTTCGGACCCCTGCAGGCCGGTCTTGGGTTCCTTCCGATGACGGCGGTCAACTTCGCCGTCGCGATGGTCGTCCCCCGGCTCGTCCGACGACTGCCGGACTCGGTGCCCCTGCTGGCCGGCATCGCGCTCACCCTGGCCGGCATGGTCTGGCTCGGTCGCGCCGGCGTCGCCGCGGACTACGGGATGGACATCGCCGCGCCGATGATCCTCATCGGCGCAGGTCAGGGGCTGGCGTTCGCGCCGCTGACCTCCTTCGGGATCGTCGGCGCGTCGACCGCGGACGCCGGAGCGGCCTCCGGTCTGGTGAACACGTTCCACCAGGTCGGGACCTCCCTCGGTCTGGCCATCGGCGTGGCCGCGGCCGCGGCGGTGCCCGCCGGGGCCGGCCACCCCGCTCGGCTGGCCGCGCAGGTCGGCGCCGCGCTGACGACGGGCAGCGTGCTGCTGGTGCTCGGCCTGGCCGTCGTCGCGGTGCTCATCGCCCCCGCGGACCTCGCCGGCCTCCGGGACCACCGAGGCCGGTCGAGGAGACGCGGCGACGCCCTCGGCGTCGCCGCCCGAGAGGGGTACTGACGCGCCCTCCCATCTCGCCCGTCCCCTCCCTACCGTGGAAGGCATGACCATGGAACTCACCTTGAACAACGGCGTCACCATGCCGGCCCTCGGGCTCGGCGTCTTCCAGAGCCCGCCGGAGGAGACGACGGCGGCCGTCGAGGCGGCGCTCGCCGCCGGATACCGGCACATCGACACCGCCGCCATCTACGGCAACGAGCGCGAGGTGGGGGAGGGCATCCGCCGCTCCGGCGTCGACCGCGCGGACGTGTTCATCGAGACGAAGGTCTGGGTGAGCGACTTCGGCCACGACGAGACGCGGCACGCGTGGGAGAAGGCCGTCGGCAAGCTCGGCGTCGACCAGCTCGACCTGCTGATCCTGCACCAGCCGGCCCCCGACCGCTTCGAGAAGACGATCGCCGCCTACCAGGGGCTTCAGACCCTGCTGGCCGAGGGGAAGGTCCGTTCCATCGGCGTCAGCAACTTCACGCCGCGCCACCTCGAGCGGCTGCTGGCCGAGACCGACGTCGTGCCCGCCGTCAACCAGATCGAGCTGCACCCGTACTTCGCGCAGCACGACGTGCAGGCCGCCGACGCCGAGCACGGCATCCTCACCCAGGCGTGGTCGCCCATCGGCGGCATCACCTTCTACCCGGGCTGGGGCGAGGACCGGAAGAACGTGATGGAGGACGCCACGATCGGCGAGATTGCCCGGGCGCACGGCAGGAGCCCGGCCCAGGTGATGCTGCGGTGGCACCTGCAGGAGGGTCGCTCGGCCATCCCCAAGTCGGTCAACCCGGGGCGCATCGCGGAGAACGTCGCGGTCTTCGACTTCGAGTTGAGCGCCGACGAGATCGCGGCCGTCGACGCCCTCGACACCGGCTTGCGCAGCGGCCCGGACCCGGACGTCGCCCGCGAGGAGCGGTTCGCCGTCGCCATCCCGGAGGCCTGAGCGCGAGCTCGACCGACAGGCTTGCCGGCCGAGCCGACACAGCAGGAGGGCCGGATCGCGATCCGGCCCTCCTGCTGTGTCCGGTTCGACTCAGGCGGCCGCCGGCACGCTGACGACGACCTTGCCCGACACCGGCGTGGTCGCCGCCTCGGCGTGCAGCGCCGGGAGCTCCTCGAGCGAGATCCGGCGGCTGACGTCGATGTGCAGGTCACCGCGATCGACCGCCGCGACGAGCTGCGCGAGCTGGGCGGCGTCGCTGCGCACGAAGACGTTCAGCCCGCGGACGCCGCGTGCCTCGTCGCTCGGCGCCTGCATCCACACGGTCGTGTTGACGACCGCGCCGCCGTCGCGCACGAGCGCTGCCTGACGAGCGAGCTCGTCCGGTTCGATCGGCGCGAGGTTGAGCAGCAGGTCGACCGGCTCGCTCACGGCGGCGCTGACGTCGCCGGCGGTGTGGTCGATCACCTCGTCGGCCCCGGCAGCACGGACGCGTTCGGCGCTGCGGGCGCTCGCCGTGGCGATGACGTGCGCACCGGCACCGTGGGCCAGCTGCACGGCGTACGCGCCGACGGCGCCCCCGGCCCCGGTGATGAGGACCCGCTGACCCGCCCGCAGGTCGCCGAGCTCGAACAGCGCCTGCTGGGCGGTGAGCGCCACCGAGGGCAGGGCCGCCGCATCGACGAGGTCCACGCCGGCCGGCGCGGCGGTGAGGACGTCCGCCGGCGCGACGACGTACTCGGCCGAGGCGCCGGGTGCGGCCATCGGCAGGAAGCCGATCACCCGGTCCCCGACGGCGACGCCGTCCACGCCGTCGCCCAGCAGCTCGACGGTGCCGGCGACGTCGATGCCGGGCGTGTGGGGCAGCTGCACCGGGAACGGCTCCTGCAGGCCGCCGCCGCGGATGCCGGCGTCGACCGGGTTGAACGAGGTGGACGTGACGCGCAGGCGGACCTCGCCGGCGCCGGGCTCGGGAACCGCCACGTCCTCGTAGCGCAGGACGTCGGCGTCGCCGTAGGTGTGGAACCGTACTGCCTTCATGATCATTCGCCTTCGGGAGGAGGGACTGCATCGCCGGCACGTCGCCGGCACGCATCCATAGCGGAGGCTTTCCTCCGTTTATTCCGGCCAAGACGAGATGGCGCCGAATCGGCGGCCGCTCGGCTCGATGGGTGACGCCGACGGCGTCAGTCGGGGTCGGCGGCGATGCCGCGCAGGAACACGGTGCGCTGTTCGGCGGCGGCGGCCTCCCAGCCGGGCACGTTCGCCAGGGGCTGGGCGAGCAGGGCGCCGAAGCGGACCACGGTGCCGGCGTCGACGTCGGGCCGGACCGTCCCGTCCTCGTGGCCGCGCCGCAGGATGGCACCCATGGTCTGCTGCATGCGGGCCCGGTACTGCGCGGACTCGGTCCCCTCGGTCATCGGCGCCCCGTGGAGCGGCAGGACCAGGTCCTCGCGGTGGGCGAACGTCTGGTGCAGGAAGCGGCTGACGGCGTCGAGCCCGGTCTCGCCCGACGCCAGGGCGTCCTCGGCCTCGGCCAGGATCAGCCGGTAGGCGCGGACGGCCAGCGCCTCCAGCAGCGCCTCGCGGTTGGGATACCGGCGGTACAGGGTGCCGATCCCGACGCCGGCCTCGGCGGCGATCTGTTCGAGGGGGACGAACTCACCGCGGGCCAGGCCCGCGCGCGCGGCCGCGGCGAGCAGGCGCTCGGCGTTCTCGGCGGCGTCCTTGCGGAGCCTGCGGGGCGGTGCGGTCATGGTCCCGCAAGGTTACGCGGGCTGATGCCCGTCGTCCGCGCCGTCACGGCGGCGTCGGACTCGCGGCGACCGCGATACGGTGCACGGATGCGTGCTGTCGTCATCGATGCGGTCCAGGGTCAGCCCGAGGTGCGGGAGGTCGACCGGCCGTCGGCGCCCGACGGCGGCGTCGTCGTCCAGGTGCGGGCCACCGGGATGTGCCGCAGCGACTGGCACGCGTGGGCCGGTCACGACGACATCGCCTTCCCGCACGTGCCCGGGCACGAGCTGGCCGGCGTGGTCGCCGAGGTCGGCACCGGAGTGACCCGCTGGACCGTGGGGGACCGGGTCACCGTGCCGTTCGTGTGCGGGTGCGGTCGCTGCGCGTGGTGCCGCGACGGCGACGCCCAGGTGTGCCCCGACCAGCAGCAGCCCGGCTTCACGCACTGGGGTTCCTACGCCGAGTACGTCGCCCTGCACGCCGCCGACACCAACCTGGTCGCCGTGCCGGACGACGTCGACTTCACGACCGCGGCGAGCCTCGGCTGCCGGTTCGCCACCGCGTACCGCGCCCTCGTCGGCCGCGCCCGGCTGCGGGCCGGGGAGTGGGTCACCGTGGTCGGCGTCGGCGGGGTGGGCCTGAGCGCGGTGATGATCGCTCAGGCGCTCGGAGCCCGCGTGATCGCGGTCGACCGGAACCCGGACGCGCTCGCCGTCGCGGCCCGCCTGGGAGCGGAGCACACGCTGCTCACCGCCGACGGCTCCGACGTTCCCGCGTCCGTCGCCGACCGGACCGGCGGTGGCAGCCACGTGGCGGTGGACGCGGTGGGCAGCGAACAGACCTGCGCGGATGCGATCCACAGCCTGCGCCGCCGCGGCCGGCACGTGCAGATCGGCCTTCTTCCCCCGGTCGACGGGCTGCCGCGGGTGCCCATGGACCGGGTGATCGCCTGGGAGCTGGACGTGCTCGGCAGCCACGGCATGGCCGCCGCGGATTACCCGGGCATGATGGCGCTCATCGAGCAGGGCCGGCTTCAGCCGCAGCTGCTGGTGGGGCGCACGATCGGCCTCGAGGAGGCGGCCGCCTCGCTCCCGACCTACGACCGGGCCACCGCCGCCGGCATGACGATCATCGACCCCACCCGATAGGACATCGGCGACAGCACGACGCCGCGGGCGGCACCGGTCCGCATGCGCGGCAACGGCGGCGGCAGCGTCATCCACCCCGTCCTCACCCGCCGCGGGTGCCGGGAGGTCCGAGCCGGGAGGACGCGAACAACTCGTGACGCCCGGTGCCTCACGGAGGGGCGGACGGTGCCGATAGTGGACAGCAGTCACGTCTGTCCACGTCACACCATCACGCATCCGGGGAGAACATGTGGGGAATCAGTTCCGCCCCGTCCGGGCACGCCGGTGTTCCGTGCGCCGGCCGTGCGACCGGCACCGATCCGAGGGGGGCACGAGAGCGGCATGAGGTCGCCTGAGCAGACGCGTATCGAGGAGCTCGAGCGCAGCGTCGAGCGGGAGCGGCAGGGCCGGCTCGCCGCCGAGGCCATCGCCGAGCAGGGGGTGCGGGAGCTGTACGACAAGCAGCAGCAACTGCGCCTGCTCGAGGCGGTCGCCGACGCGGCCAACCAGTCGAGCACGGTCGAGGCGGCGCTGCAGGCCGGGGTCCGGACCGTGTGCGAGTACACGGACTGGCAGATCGGTCACGCGTTCCTGCCCGACGCCACCGGACGGCGACTGCGGCCCACCTCCATCTGGTACGGCGTCGAGGAGGGCCGGTTCGGCGAGTTCTACGAGTCGACCGGGGACTTCGGCTTCGCCGTCGGACACGGCCTGCCGGGCCGCGTGCTGGCCAGTGCGACCGCCGCCTGGGTCACCGACCTTACGGTCGACACCACCTTCACGCGTGCCGAGCAGGCCCGATTCGCCGGTCTCCGGTCGGCCGTCGCGTTCCCCGTCCTGGTGGGCAGCGAGGTGACGGCCGTCCTCGAGTTCTTCTCCGACCAGGTCCTCGAACCCGACGAGACCCTGCTGCGCCTGCTGGCGAAGATCGGTGCCCAGCTGGGCCGGGTGGCCGAGCGGGAGCGGGCGCGGGATCGCCTGCTGCACGACGCCCTGCACGATCCGCTGACCGGGCTTCCGAACCGTGCCCTGTTCTCCGACCGGCTCGCGCACGCCGTCACCCGTACCGAACGGGACGCGAGGACGTCGTTCGCCGTCCTCTTCCTCGATCTGGACCGGTTCAAGCTGTTCAACGACAGCCTCGGCCACCCCGTCGGGGACGCCGTCATCATCGAGGTGGCCCGCCGGTGGGCTGCCTGCCTGCGCGCGGGGGACACGCTCGCCCGGCTCGGAGGCGACGAGTTCACCGTGCTGCTGGACGGGATCGTGGACGTCAACGACGCGGTGCGCGCCGCGGTGCGGATGATGGACGCGCTCGCCGACCCGATCGTGGTCGACGGGCAGGACCTGTTCGCCAGTGCGAGCATCGGCATCGCCACCAGCAGCACGGGCGGCGAGTCGACGGACGACATCCTGCGCCAGGCGGACCTGGCGATGTACCGCGCGAAGGTCCTCGGCAAGGGCCGGTACGAGATCTACGACCCGGTGATGCACGAGCACGCCGTCGGCCGCTTCTCCCTCGAGTCACGGATGCGCCAGGCGCTGCAGGAGGAGGAGTTCGTGGTGCACTACCAGCCGATCGTCTCCCTCCACGACGGCGCGATGGTCGGCGTGGAGGCGCTGGTGCGCTGGCAGAAGTCGCCGACCGAACTGGTGTACCCGGACGACTTCATCCCGGTGGCCGAGGAGACCGGCCTGATCGTCTTCCTCGGGATGTGGGTGCTCAGGGAGGCCTGCGAGACGATGGTGCGCTGGCACCAGCAGTTCCCGCAGGAGCCGCCGCTGACCGTCGCCGTGAACGTCTCCGCCCGCCAGTTCGCGCAGTTCGACTTCGCCGAGCAGGTGGGCCGGGTGCTGGCCGAGACGGGGATCCGCCCGGAGACTGTGAAGCTGGAGATCACCGAGAGCGTGTCGATGACGAACACCGAGCACACCAAGGAGGTGCTCACCCAGCTCGAGCGCCTGGGCGTGTTCGTCAGCATCGACGACTTCGGCACCGGGTACTCCTCGCTGGCCTACCTGCACAGCTTCCCGATGGACACGCTGAAGATCGACCGGTCCTTCGTCGCCCAGCTGGACCGCGGGGACACCGGCCGGCAGATCATCGCGACCATCATGAACCTGGCGCGGGACCTCGGCATCCGGGTCATCGCGGAGGGCACGGAGACGTCGCAGCACGTCGAGGAACTCAAGTCCCTGGGGTGCGACTTCGCGCAGGGATACTTCTTCTCCCGTCCGGTCGAGTCGGCCGCGGTCACCAGCCTGCTCGAGCTGCGGGGCGACCGTCCCCAGGAGCTCGAGGCGCCGCCGGTGCCGACCGGGACCGTCGCGGCTGCCGTCGCCGCCGCCGCCGTCGTGGCCGTCGCGGCTGCCGTCGCGCCCGACGGCGAGCCGGACGCCCTGCCCGTCTAGCACCGACCGTCACACGACGGCACCGACCCGTCACACGAGAACGGCGGCCCCGGGATGCGATCCCCGGGCCGCCGTTCTCTCGTGAGGCGGGTGCCGCGCCTAGTTGGCCCGGCCGTTGGTGTAGGTGGTGATCGTCTGCGGCTGGCCGTCGTTGACGCCGCCGATGGCCGCCGTGCCCTGTCCGTTGATGACGTGGTCGATCGTGCCCGCCTTGTTCAGCGAGACCGTGGTCAGGTCATGCATGATCACGCCCGGGGCGTCCGGGACCTCGAACGACTGCGTCGCGTGCAGGGACGGGTTGACGTTCGTGTAGACGTAGCTGCCCAGTCCCCACGCCTCGTGGGTCCTGACCGTGTTCGCCACCTTGTACGCCGCCCAGCCGTTGAGGCCGTCGTGCTGCCACGCCGCCTGGTCGGGCGCGTCGTAGGGGAGCTCGTTCTGGAAGAACACGGTGCGGCCGCGCTCACCGTTCCAGATCACGTTGTCCTTCTGGTAGTGCTCGACGAACAGGCCGGTCGCGGTGACGTCGTCACCGTTCACGACGACGCCGGTGTCCGCGGTGTTGACCGTCCAGCCGACCGAGCCGGGCACGCCGTGGTCGGCGCGCCACGCCCACACGTCGTCGAGGATCGCGTGGTCGCTGTTGACCTCGAGGCTGGTGGTGGCCTTGCCGACGTGCGGGCCGCCGATGCGGAAGAAGACGTCCTGCAGCGCGGTGGGATCGGCGGCGGTGCCCTGGTGCTTGCCGCCCTCCTGCCGTCCGCTGCCGATGCGCAGCAGCGTGGGGGAGTTGACCGTCCCGGCGTCGAAGGTGAGACCGGCGATGTCGACGCCCTGGACATCGGCCACCGTCATCGGCACCGCGCCGTTCTGCGCGGTGAAGGTGGCCAGACCCAGGCCGAGGACGACGGTGTCGGCCCGCTTGACCGCGATGCTCTGCGCGACGTCGTACACGCCGGGCGTGACGAGCAGATTCTTCCCCTGGGCCAGCGCGGAGTTGATCTTCGCGACGGAGTCCCCGGGACGGGCGACGTAGAAGTCGCTCAGCGGCAGAGACCGGCCTGCGGTGTGGCCGTTCGCCCACGTGGTGCCCGTGGAGTTGGTCTGCGCACTGGGGACGAACACCCGCCAGGCGCCGGCCTCGTCCACGTACAGGTAAGGCTTCTCGCGGGAGACCGGCGTGGCCGTCAGGGTGGTGTAGGGCGGGTCCGGGAAGGACTGCGCCGGGGCGTTGACGTCCCCGGAGAACACCTGGTTCCAGACGCCGTTGGACCAGCCCGCGCCGAGATCGGTGTTGCGGACGTAGAACTGCTGCTGCGAGCCGTTCAAGGCGCCGCCCCGCAGTCGCGAGTCGGCCACGAAACCGCCGCTGGCGTAGTTCGGGCTCTCGCAGTAGGGCATGAAGGTGGTGAATTCCTTCACGTCCACCCGGCGCATCGGGGCGGCCTGGGAGACCGCCCACATCTCGTTGCCGGTGTGGCAGCCGTCGGCGGTCGGGACCACGTGGATCGTCAGGTTGGACACCGATCGCCAGAAGGTGTCCAGGGCGCCGCTGCCGTTGCGGCCGGTGGCGGTGACGCCGCCGTTGATGGTGACGCCGGAGGGGTCCTGCCCGAGGCCGTCGACCTCGGTGTAGTAGCCGACCTTGACGTCCAGCGGGTTCGACTCCGAGCCGTAGGTGCCGGGCTTGAAGAGCAGCGCGTACCGCTGCGTGCCCATCTCGTTGTCGACCTGCTGGGCGTAGATCGCGTCGACCCGGGCCTGGATGTCGGCCTGGGCCATGTCGGGGGAGAAGACGACGACGTTGGGACCGAGCTCCTGGGGAGTCTGGTTCCTGGCCTGGCTCGCCTGGGTCGGGGCCTGGGCCGGGGCCTGGCTCGGGCTTGACGGGCTGGGTGCGGCCACCGCGCTGGTGGGGGCGAGGACGCCGAGCGTCACCGCGCACACGGCGGCGGCGACGCCGGTGCGGCGTCGACGGGACCGGGGCACAGTGAAGGGGGAGGGGAGGGACACGGGTACCTGCTTCCGAACGAAGCGGCGGTCCCCCCGCTCACTCGGATCGGGTGGTCCGAGCGACGCGGTGTCAGGACCGCACATCGATGTGATGCACGTAACATAACACCGATGTCGTCAGCACCCTGTTGATCGGCATTTCCGGTCTTCGCGCTGGTCGCAGGCGCGCATCACCCGGCGCGGGTCAGCGGGTCAGCGGGCCGGGATCAGCGGGTGCGGGTCAGCGGGTGGTGAACAGATCCGCGAGTGCGCCGGCGACGCGGCCGGGCTCGTTCTCCATGGGCAGGTGCCCGGCGCCGGGGATGCGGACCAGGCCGGTGTGCGGGATCTGCGCGGCGAACCGTTCGGCGTACTCGACCTTCTGGAAGCCGTCGTCCTCGCCCCATACCAGCACCTTCGGCAGGGACGACTGCTCGAGTGCGGGCACGAGATCCGTCGTGAACCGGGCGTCGGCCGCGGCTGCCATGGCCATCCACGACCGGCACACGCGCGCATCGTGCCACGGCTCGAGGTAGTCGTCGATCAGCTGCTCGGTGGCGGCGCGGCCCAGCGCGGTCGTCACGGCCTCGCGCCGCGAGGCGAGCAGATCCTCCGGCGTCGTGGCGGCCACCACGGCCGGGTCCCGGAAGCGGGCGACGCCGGGCACGGGCCACGAGTCGAACATGACCGCGTTGACCAGCGCCAGCCGGCGAACGTCGAGAGGGCCACGGACGGCCAGGTGCTGGGCGACACCGCCGCCGATGTCGTGACCGGCGACGCCGACGGGACCGGTGATCCCGAGCGCGGCGGCGAAACGGCCCACCCAGTCGGCGAGGGCGGGCACGGCGGCGGTCTGCGGGTCGAGCTCTCCGTCCGAGCGGCCCATCCCGGGGAAGTCGACGGCGACGGGCCGCAGCCCGGCGTCGGCCAGACCGTCGAGCACCGGTTGCCAGACCCGGCTCCAGTACGTGCCGTGCAGGAGCAGGACGACCGGCCCGTCCCGGTCGACGGTCAGGTAGCTGGTGCGGTGCCCGTCGACCTCGGTCTCGGCCCGTGTCACGTTCGTCTCCGTCATCCTCCTCACTGTACGGGCGGGGGGTGAGCGGTGGTCGACCGGTCGCCCGCGGTCCCGCGGGTGCCCCTACGGGCGGCCACCCGCGTCTGCAGTCCCGCGATGCCGGCGCGGATCATCGCGCCATAGCCCTCGTCGGCCAGGCCGTCGGCGCTCGCCCGCGCCCGGTCGAGGTGGTGCGCGGCGTCGTCGAGCCGGCCCAGGCGCAGGTAGTCGTCGCCCAGGTTCAGATGCAGGCTGGGGGCGAAGCCGTGGGCCGAGGGAACGCCGATCGGGGCGAGGTCCGCGTCGGCCACGGACCCGTGAGCGGCCAGGGCGCGCTCGTCCCAGGCGGTCTCCTCCGCGAGATCGTCCTGCTGGTCCGCGAGGTAGTGCGCGATGACGCACCGCTGGGCGCCCTGCTCGGGCGCGGTCGCCGCCCAGCACGCCGTCAACGCGTCCCGCGCCTCGGCGCTGCGCCCGCCGAAGGACACGGTGACGGCGGCCAGGATCTCCTCCCACGTGATCATGCGGCGAGGTTACCGGCGGCTTGCGCCGTATGCGCGCGACGGCTGAGATCGTGAACATGTTCTCCGTCCCCGAACGCTCCGAGATCCGATCCCGACTCGTGGAGCGCGCCGCCGCGGACCCGGACATCGCTGGAGCGGCCCTGGTGGCATCGGCGGCACGCGGGACCGAGGACCGCTGGTCGGACATCGATCTGGTGCTCCAGCTGCGGACGGGCGTGGCGGAACCGACCGTCGTCGACGCGTGGACGCGCTACCTCGACCGGATCGTCGGCGTCTCCGACATCCACGACGTGGTCGCCGGGTCGGTGCGCTACCGGGTGTTCCTCCTGCGATCCTGTCTGCAGGTCGATGTCTCCTTCTGGCCCCGGGACGAGTTCCGGGCGACCGACACGGGCTTCCGGCTGCTGTTCGGGACGGCCAACGAGCCGGCGGACCCGCGGCCGGCGGACGCCGGCGACACGATCGGCCGGGGATGGCTGTACGCGCTCCACGCCCGGTCGGCGGTGGCGCGCGGCCGGCTCTGGCAGGCCGTCACCATGCTCGACGAACTCCGGAACAGTCGGATCGCCCTGCAGTGCATCCGCGCGGGACTGGACCCCTGGCACGGCCGCGGAGTCGACCAGCTGCCGCCGCGTGAGCGGCAGGACCTCGAGACAAGCCGGGCGACACAGGTCACGGCCGCGTCGCTGGACCGCAGCCGGATCCACCTGACGCGGCTGCTCCTGGCGGAGATCGCCCGGCACGACGCGGATCGGTCCGCCGGGCTGCGCGACCCGTTCGCCGCACTGGCGAAACCCGTCTGACGACGACGCGAGCCGGATCCCGACGAGCCCGTCCACCCGCGCAGAGGCGACCATGGTCGGCTCCCGGTGTGCTCGACCACGGATCGTCACCCCGCCACGAAGCGGTCGTTCGCAGCGCGCCAGGCCGCGCCCATCGTGCCGCCGCCGTGGCCGCCGTCCTCGTCGATCACCAGCTGGGACGCCGGCCAGCGCCGGTGGAGCTGCCAGGCCGTCGCGACGGGTCCGGAGATGTCGCGCCGGCCGTGGATGAGGACGGCCGGGATGCCGACCGGCCGGTCGGGGCGCGCCAGCAGCGGCGGATCCAGGAATCCGTCGTGGGACCAGTAGTGGGTGGTCAGCCGGACGAAGGCGTGCCGGAAGCGCCGGTCCTGCCATCGGGGGTCGCGGTGCAGTCCTCCGGCATCGATCGACACGTGGGTGTCCTCCCACCGGGCCCATTCCCGTGACGCGGCGTCCCGGACGGCCGGATCGGGGGAGCCCATCAGGCGGGCGTACGCCTCGACCAACCGGTCCTGCCCCCGCACATACCCGACGCCGGCGTCCTCGGCGTGCCGGGCGAGCCGATCCCAGGCCTCCGGGAAGACCGCCCCCACTCCCTCGCTGATCCAGTCGACCTCCGGCCGGCTCGTGGTGGTGACCGCGACGAGGACCAGGGCGGTGACGCGGTCGGGGTGGGCATGGGCGTAGGCCAGGGCGAGCGTGCAGCCCCAGGAGGCGCCGTTCACGATCCACGCCTCGACGCCGAGGTGCTCCCGGAGGCGTTCGATGTCGCGCACGAGGTGGTCGGTCGTGTTGGCGTCCAGCGACGTCGCGGGATCGGAGGTGTGAGGAGTCGAACGACCGCACCCGCGCTGGTCGAGGCCGATCACGCGGGTGCGCGTCAGGTCGAAACGGTGCCGATAGGTGCTCTCGCCCAGGGTGCCGCCAGGGCCGCCGTGCAGATGGAGGGCCGGCGTCCCGGCCGGGTTGCCCCACTCCTCCCACCAGATCCGCTGGCCGTCGCCGACGTCGAGCAGGCCGGACCGTCGCGGCTCCTCCGGCGTCGTCACGCGAGGAGCCGCTCGCTGAGGTCCCAGAGGCGTCGCGCGTCGTCCGGGTCGAGCATGGCGGAGTTCGCGTCGGCCGGGATGCTGTCCGCGGTGAGCGGGCGGTCCGCATCATCCAGGACCGCGACGTCGTTGTCCTTCAGATAGACCCCGCCGATGCCGTCGAGCAGGGGACTGGCCGCCCCGAGGACGAGGGTCGACGCGCCCTGCTCGACCGTCTTCTTGCCCGCGGCCGGGTCGATGACCGTGGCGCCCTGCTCGTCGACGAGCCCCTGGGCCCGGTAGGACTCGACGCGGTCGGCGCGGTGCGGACCGGGCCCGATGACGACGCCGGGGTGCGCGGCGAGGGCGCGGATGCCCTCGTCGGCATGGCGTCGATCGAGTTCCACGGTGAAGAGGGTGTTCGCCCGCTTCGACTGTCCGTAGGCCGCACCGGGGTCGTACCCGGAGGCGAAGTCGACGTCATCCCAGCGGATCCGGCCGAAGCGCGCCGCACCGGAGGTCACGGTGAGGACGCGGGCACCGCCGGCGGCCCCGGCCGCCCGGAGGGAGGGCAGGAGCGCCCGCGTGAGCCGGAAGTGGCCGAGGTGCGAGGTGGAGAACGCGAGCTCGTGGCCGCGGGCGTCGAGTCGGAGTTCCGGCTGGAACAGCACAGCGGCATTGTTCACGAGCATGGGCAGGGGCCGTCCCGATCCGTTCCACCGGTCGCCGAAGGCGTCGATCGAGACGGGGTCGGTGAGGTCGAGCTGCTCGACGCGGACGCCGTCGATGCCGCCGACGACGGCAGCGGCGCGCTCCGTGTCCCGGGAGGCGACGGTCACGGACGCCCCGGCCGCGGCGAGCGCGCGGGTGACCTCGCGGCCGAGCCGGCTGTGTCCGCCGGTGACGATCGCCTCCTGCCCGGTGAGGTCGACGCCCGCCAGCACGTCGGCGGCGGTGCTGGCGGCGGTGAACGGCGTGGGCAGGGGAGCCTGGGGCGAGGTCATGTGCTCAGTGTCGTCGTCCTTCGCCCGACGGGGAATCGTGACCGCCGGCAGGGGTCGTGTGGTTTGGTGGCCCCACTGTCGACGGGTCGAGGTGTGCTTCACCGACCAGGACGGGAGAGGACCCGTCCCGGCGGCTCGACCCGTGCGCCGTAGACTGGGACGGCCATGGACTCCACCACCGCTGATCCCTTCCGCGTGCCCGAGAACGGCGCTGCCGACAACGGCTCCGGCCAGCACCCCGCCCTCGACCCGACCGTCGCCGAGCGCCTCAAGCGCGACGCCGCCGGGCTGGTCGCCGCCGTGGTGCAGCAGCACGACACCCGCGAGGTGCTGATGGTGGGCTGGATGGACGACGAGGCCCTGCGTCGCACCCTCACCAGCGGCCGGGTCACCTACTGGTCCCGCTCCCGGCAGGAGTACTGGCGCAAGGGCGACACGTCCGGTCACGTCCAGTGGGTCAAGTCCGTGGCCCTGGACTGCGACGGCGACGCCCTGCTCGTGACCGTCGACCAGGTCGGCGCCGCCTGCCACACCGGCACGCACACCTGCTTCGACGGCCGCGACCTCGCCGCCGTCACCGGCTCGCGGTAGCGGCAGCCCACCAGCGGTCCCGGCACCGGGACCCGCCCGCACGATCGTTCCCGCCCGAAGGAAGGACCCGTCAGCCTCATGGCCGCGTTCGGCGTCGTCAGCCCCACCCTCGAGGAGTTCCGTGAACTCGCCGCGCACCGGCGGGTGATCCCGGTCCGCGTCCGCGTGATCGCCGACGGGGTCACCCCGGTGAGCCTCTACCAGCGGCTCGCGGGGGAGCGGCCGGGCACCTTCCTGCTCGAGTCCGCCGCCGTCGGCGGCCTGTGGTCGCGCTACTCCTTCATCGGCGTCAACGCCCGCGCCACCCTGACGACGAAGGACGGGCAGGCGCACTGGATGGGCACCCCGCCGCTCGGAGTCCCGACCGACGGGGACCCCGTCGTCGCCCTGCGCGACACGGTCGACGCGCTGCGCACGGACCGGTTCGACGGGCTGCCCCCGCTCACCAGCGGCATGGTCGGCTTCATCGGCTGGGAGTCCGTGCGGCACTGGGAGAAGCTGACCAGCCCGCCCGAGGACGACCTGCAGCTGCCCGAGCTCGCCATGGGCCTGGTCTCCGACCTGGTCGTGCACGACAACAAGGAGGGCACCGTCTGGGTGATCGCCAACGCGATCAACGTCGACAACACCGGCGAGCGGGTCGACGAGGCCTGGCACGACGCCGTCGACCGCGTCCACGCCATGCTCCGCACCCTCGCCGAGCCCCACCCCGTGGATCCGGTGCGCGTCATGGAGCCGGGGCCGGACGGGACCGACGACGTGGACGTCACGGTGTCGGCCGCCGGCCCCGTCCGCGAGTCCTGGGCCGAGCAGCAGTACCTCGCCGCGATCGAGCACGGCAAGCGCGCCATCGTCGACGGCGAGGTGTTCCAGGTCGTCATCTCCCGCCGGTTCGAGGCGGACTGCGCCGCGTCCCCGCTGGACGTCTACCGGGTGCTGCGCCGCACCAACCCGAGCCCGTACATGTACCTGTTCCGTTTGCAGGACGCGGACGGGAAGGACTACTCGATCGTCGGGTCGTCGCCGGAGTCCCTGGTCAAGGTCGAGGGCGACACGGTGATCACCCACCCGATCGCCGGCTCCCGGCCCCGGGGCGCCACCGCCGAGGAGGACCACGCGCTCGCCGAGGAGCTGCTGGCCGACGAGAAGGAGCGCTCCGAGCACCTCATGCTCGTCGACCTCTCGCGCAACGACATCTCGAAGGTGTGCGTGCCCGGCACCGTGGACGTCACCCAGTTCATGCAGATCGAACGGTTCAGCCACATCATGCACCTCGTCTCCACGGTGATGGGCCGGCTGCGGCCGGGCGCCTCCGCGTACGACGTGCTGGCAGCGACGTTCCCCGCGGGAACCCTCTCCGGTGCCCCGAAGCCCCGGGCGATGCGCCTGCTCGACGAACTCGAACCCCACCGGCGCGGCGCCTACGGCGGCGTCGCGGGCTACCTCGACTTCGCCGGCGACATGGACATGGCCATCACCATCCGCACCGCCCTGCTGCGTGACGGGAAGGCCTGGGTCCAGTCCGGTGGCGGCATCGTCGCCGACTCGGACCCGGCGACGGAGGCCGCCGAGTCCGTCAACAAGGCGGCCGCCCCGATGCGCGCCGTGCTGCTCGCCTCCCGACTGCGCGAGGTGGACCACGCCTGGCTGGACGCGCGGGAACGGCTCGACGGTGGCCCGGGCGGCCACCACGCCGGGCGGCACCGGGCGGACCACCGGATGGCGGCCCGTTTCGACGCGGCCGACGGAACACCGGACGACGCGGAGGCCGACGCGACGGAGATCGCCACCGCGGACGTGCATGCCGCGGGGGACGGAACGAGCCGATGACCGCCACGAACGCCGCCACGCGTCGTCCCCGGCGGACCGGTCCGCGCCTGACCCGGGCGCGGACCGTCCTGATCACCGTGGTCGCCGCCGGCGCCGTCTTCCTGACCACCACGCAGACGTGGGTGCACGCGACCCTCACCTCGGGCACCGTGCGCAGCATCGAGGCCGCGGTCAACGGGTCCGACGCCGCCCGCTCGGTCACCGCGCTCGCCCTCGTGGCGCTGGCGGGCGCGCTCGCCCTCAGCATCGCCGGACGGGTCGCCCGCGTGATCGTCGCGATCCTCATCGTCCTCGCAGGCCTCGGCTCCGCCGTCGCGGCCGTCTCCCTCCTCGCGGACCCGGCAGCCGCGGCGAACGGGGAGATCGCCACCCAGTCCGGTGTGACCGGCGGCAACATCGTCGCGAGCGCGACCGGCTGGGTGGGCGCCGCCGTCGTCGTCGCCCTCCTGCTGGCCGCGTGCGGCGTCCTCGTCCTGATCGCCGGCCGCCGCTGGGACTCCGCCCGCCGCTTCGAGACACCCGCGGCCGGTGCGGCCGCCGTCACGACGGCCGACGCCACGACCGGGGAGGCCCCGGCCGGTGACGCCGCCGACCGGGATCGGGACGCGCCGGCGCCGGAGACCATCCCGCAGGACGCGACGCCGCGGACCGGGAAGCCGACCGGAACCCCGACACCGACCGGAACCACGACGGCGACCGGAGCCACCGGAACGACGACGTCGACACCCGAAGGCGCACCGACCGGAAGCCCGTCGACCGCACCGGTGGACGACATCGACAGCTGGGACCGGCTGACCCGCGGCCAGGACCCGACCGACTGACACCCGCGCGGCCCGCTGTGAGTCGGGTCACGGACGGGCGCCGACACCGGGGCAGCAGGGGTCCAGTGGCAGAATGGACCCGACGCACCGGACGCGACACACCGCAGCCGAGCAGCCACACGAGAGGACACCGCCGATGAGCACCGGAACGCAGCAGGGTCACCACGAGCAGGGCGGCGACGCCGCCAACACCCCCGACCGCAAGGTCGACCTGCTTCCCGTCGGTCACGGCAACAGCCCCGCCGCGTGGACGTGCGTCGGTGTCATGGCCCTCGGTGTCGTCGTGGCGTGCCTGGCCTTCGTCTTCGCCAACGTCCCCTTCTTCGTCGTCGGCGTCGTGATCATCGTCGCCGGTCTGTTCGCGGGCTGGTTCCTCCGCCGCGCTGGCTACGGCGTGGGAGGCGACAAGATCAAGAGCCACCACGCGTGAGCGTCCTCGACGACATCGTCGCCGGCGTCCGGGAGGACCTGGAGGTCCGCCGCCGGGAGATCGGTGACGCCGAGGTCGCCCGGGCCGCGACCGGTGTGCTGCCCGCGCGGGACGCGTTCGCCGCGCTCGGAGGCGGCGTGGTCGGTGCCGACCGCCGGCTCCGGCTGATCACCGAGGTCAAGCGGGCGAGCCCCTCGAAGGGGGACCTGGCCGCGATCGCCGATCCCGCGTCACTGGCCGCCGCCTACGAGGCCGGGGGAGCAGCCGCCATCAGCGTGCTCACCGAACAGCGCCGGTTCCGCGGGTCGCTGGCCGATCTGGACGCCGTCCGCTCCGCCGTCTCCATCCCGGTGCTGCGCAAGGACTTCACGGTCGACGCCTACCAGATCCACGAGGCGCGGGCCCACGGCGCCGACCTCGTCCTGCTGATCGTGGCCGCCCTGGACCAGCCGACCCTGATCGACTTCCTGGCGCTCACGCACGAGCTCGGCATGAACGCACTCGTGGAGTCCCACACCGCGGACGAGCTGGAGCGCGCCCTCGACGCCGGCGCCCGCATCGTCGGCGTCAACACCCGGAACCTGAAGACCCTCGACGTGGATCCCGGCGTCTTCACCCCGCTGGCCGGGATGATCCCGAGCGACGTCGTCGCGGTGGCCGAGTCCGGCGTCGTGGATGCCGACGACGTCGCCGGCTACGCGGCCGCCGGGGCCGACGCCGTCCTCGTCGGCGAGGCGCTCGTGCGCAGCAGCCTCGGCGAGGGAGCCGACCCGGCCCAGACGGTCCGCCGGTTCGCCGCCGCCGGAACCGCCGCGCAGCGCGAACGCGGATCCCATGCACCCGCGCCGACGTACACCGATCCGACCGACACCGAGCCGACACGATGAGTGAGCCCGTGACCCAGACCCCAGCCCCCACCCCCGCCACGGACGAGCCCCGCTCGGCCGCCGACGACTTCCTGGCCGGCGGCCTGCGCCACGCGCCCGGGCCCTACTTCGGGGACTACGGCGGACGCTGGATGCCCGAGTCGCTGATCGCCGCCCTCGACGAGCTGACCGACACGTTCGAGAAGGCCAAGACGGACCCGGACTTCATCGCCCAGGTGAAGGATCTGAACCGCAACTACTCGGGCCGGCCGTCGCTGCTGACCGAGGCGAAGCGGTTCTCCGCCCATGTCGGCGCGCGGGTCTTCCTCAAGCGCGAGGACCTGAACCACACGGGCAGCCACAAGATCAACAACGTCCTCGGCCAGGCGCTGCTCGCCGCCCGGATGGGCAAGACCCGGCTGATCGCCGAGACCGGCGCCGGCCAGCACGGCGTCGCCAGCGCCACCGCGGCCGCCCTGATGGGCATGGAGTGCGTCGTCTACATGGGCGCGGAGGACACCCGCCGCCAGGCGCTCAACGTCGCCCGGATGGAGCTGCTCGGCGCGACCGTCATCCCCGTCACCAACGGTTCGCAGACCCTCAAGGACGCCATCAACGAGGCGCTGCGGGACTGGGTCGCCAACGTCGACACGACGCACTATTTGCTCGGCACGGCCGCGGGCGCCCACCCGTTCCCCTCCCTCGTCCGGTACTTCCACGAGGTGATCGGCGACGAGGCCCGCGAGCAGATCCTGGAGCAGACCGGCCGGCTGCCCGACGCCGTGACCGCCTGCATCGGCGGCGGCTCGAACGCCATCGGCATCTTCCACGCTTTCCTCGACGACGCGTCGGTCCAGCTGTACGGTTTCGAGGCCGGTGGCGACGGCGTCGAGACCGGCCGGCACGCCGCGACCATCACGCTGGGCCGGCCCGGCGTGCTGCACGGCGCCAACACCTACCTGATGCAGGACGAGGACGGCCAGACCGTCGAGTCCCACTCGATCTCCGCGGGCCTGGACTACCCGGGCGTGGGTCCGGAGCACTCCTACCTGCACGACATCGGCCGCGTCACGTACGAGCCGATCACCGACGCCGAGGCGATGGACGCGTTCCGGCTGCTGTGCCGCACCGAGGGCATCATCCCGGCGATCGAGTCGGCGCACGCCCTCGCCGGCACCGTCAAGGTCGGGCAGCGCTGGGCCGCCGAGGACGAGGCCGCCGCGCGCGAGAAGGTCATCGTCGTCTCCCTCTCGGGCCGGGGCGACAAGGACGTCGCGACCGCCGCCGAGTGGTTCGACCTGCTGGACGCGGACAGCGCGGAGCAGGAGATCGCCGAGGAAGGGGAACAGCTGTGAGCACGCACGTCACCGAGACCGGGACCGCCCCCTCCTCCACGTCGAAGGCGGCCGCCGCGATCGACGCCGCCCGCGAACAGGGCCGCACCGCACTGATCGGGTACCTGCCCGCCGGGTACCCGGACGTGGCCGGCAGCATCGAGGCCGCCGTGGCGCTGGCCGAGAACGGCGCCGACATCATCGAGATCGGCGTCCCGTACTCCGACCCGGTGATGGACGGACCCGTGATCCAGGCCGCGACCACCGAGGCCCTGGCGAACGGCTTCCGCGTGGCCAGCGTCTTCGACGTCGTCCGTGCCGTCACCGAGCGCACCGGCGTCGCCGTGCTCGTGATGACCTACTGGAACCTGGTCAAGCGGATGGGCGTCGACGAGTTCGCCCGCCGGCTCGCCGAGGCCGGGGGCGCCGGCCTGATCACACCGGACCTCACCCCGGACGAGGCGGACGAGTGGTTCGCGGCCTCGGACCGGTACGGACTGGACCGCGTGTTCCTCGCGGCCCCGTCCTCCAGCGCCGAGCGGCTCGCGATGGTCGCGCAGGCCAGCCGCGGCTTCGTCTACGGCGTCTCGATCATGGGCGTCACCGGTGCCCGCTCCGCCGTGAGCGACGCCGCCGAGGCCGTCGTCGCCGGCTCCCGTGACGCGGGCGCCGAGCGCGTCTGCGTCGGCCTGGGCGTCTCCACCCCCGAGCAGGTCCGCGAGATCGGTGCCTACGCCGACGGCGTCATCGTCGGCAGTGCCCTCGTCGCCGCCCTGCGCGACGGTGGTCCGAGCGCCGTCGGTGACCTCGCCGCCGCGCTGCGGAGCGGGACGAGCCGGGCCGACGGCGCCGGCAGGGGGACCGGCGCGTGAACCTCCTCGACACGGTCGCGGGCCTGCCCGCGACCCTGACGGCCAGCATCCCCAGCCCCGGCTGGTCCGGGTTCACCCTCGGCCCCTTCAGCGTGAAGGCCTACGCGCTGTGCATCCTCGCCGGCATCGTCGTGGCCCTGATCCTGACGCGGCGCCGCTGGGCGGCCCGCGGCGGGGACGACGACTCGCTGTGGTCGATCGCCGTCTGGGCGATCCCCGCCGGCATCATCGGCGGCCGGCTCTACCACGTGTTCTCCTCCCCGGACGCCTACTTCGGTCCCGGGTTCGACGGCACGGGTGACCTCTCCCTGATCCCGCAGGTCTGGCGGGGAGGCCTCGGCATCTGGGGCGCCGTGCTGCTCGGCTTCATCGGCGCCTGGATCGGCGCCCGTCGCGCCGGCGCGCGGATCCTCGTGTTCGCCGACGCGGCCGCCCCCGGTCTGCTGCTCGCCCAGGCCATCGGCCGCCTCGGCAACTGGTTCAACCAGGAGCTGTTCGGCGGGCCCACCACCCTGCCGTGGGGCCTGCAGATCGACCCGTCCAGTCCCACGTTCCCCGCGCAGTATCCGCCCGGCACGCTCTTCCACCCGACGTTCCTCTACGAACTGCTGTGGAACCTCGCCGGGGTGGCGGTGCTGATCTGGGCGGACCGCCGGTTCCGCCTGCGCGGTGGCCGCGTGTTCTGGCTGTACGCGGTGATCTACACGCTCGGCCGCGTGTGGATCGAGGCCCTGCGCATCGACGACGCGGAGCTCATCCTCGGCGTCCGGCTCAACGTGTGGACGTCGATCCTCGTCTTCCTCGTCGCCCTCGCCATGTTCGTCCACCTCGGCGTCCGCCAGCGGCAGCACCCGGCTCCGGACCAGGCGCTCGTCACCCCCGCCGGTCACCCGGACGGCGAGCTCACCGACGCGTCCTCGGACGACGACGCGAGTGTCCAGGATGTGGACAATAGCGACCGCACTCCGGACGCATCGACCGTCCCGAGCGGTGCTGACGGCGCCGATCACCGTGCTACGCTCGGTGCCACGGAACGCGAGAAGCCTGCGGCGGTCGACGAACGACGCCGTTCCTGACGAGGCGCCGTTTCTCTGCGAGGGCGGTGGCGCACCAGCCCACGTCCGCGGTCCCGGGCCACCCCCGGTCTCCGACAGCGGTGACGCCACCAGGACCCGGAGGACACCGGGGCCAACCGCGCCGTCCACCTCGCGCACTCGATGCGCTCCGGGGCCAGTGTCGTCCCCTTTCGCACCATCCTGGGAAGGACAGGCCATGACTGATCAGCATCCGTCAACGCTGCCCGAGAACACTCCCGGCGCAGCCGAACAGACAGCAGCCGGAGAGACAGCAGCCGGAGAGACAGCAGCCGGGAACCACGACGTCGTCGAGGACGCCGCGATCGAGCGTGCCGGGATCCGGGACGCCGCCGACGCCGCCGACGGGTCGGACGCCGCGCAGGCGGACCAGCAGGACGCCGAGAGCACCGACGCGCAGGCGTCCGGTGTCGCGCACCCGTTCCAGGAGTTCTCCGCCGCCCCCGGCAAGCAGGGCCTCTACGACCCCGAGAACGAGAAGGACGCGTGCGGCCTGGCGGTCATCGCCACGCTGCGCCGCGAACCCGGCCACGACATCGTCGACGCCGCCCTGACCGCCCTGCGCAACCTCGAGCACCGTGGCGCCGTGGGCGCCGACGAGGGCACCGGCGACGGCGCCGGCCTGCTCACCCAGATCCCCGACGAGTTCCTGCGCGCCGTCGTCGACTTCGACCTGCCCGAGCGCAACCAGTACGTCGTCGGCACCGCGTTCCTGCCCGCGGAGGAGAAGGACCGGCAGACCGCCGTCGAGGGCCTCGAGGCCCTCGCCGAGGAGGAGCGGCTGACCATCCTCGGCTGGCGCGACGTGCCCGTCGTGGCCGACCTCGTCGGCTCGATGGCGCGGCAGACCATGCCGTTCTTCCGGCAGCTGTTCCTCACCACCGAGGAGTCCGCCGGGGACACCGCGGCCGTGGACCAGAACACCCTGGAGGCGCGGGCCTTCCGGCTGCGCAAGCGCGCGCAGAACAAGTTCGGGGTGTACTTCCCGTCCCTGTCCTCCCGCACGCTGGTCTACAAGGGGATGCTGACCACCGCGCAGCTGGAGCCCTTCTACCCGGACCTGTCCGACCCGCGGTTCACCACGCGGCTGGGCATCGTGCACTCCCGGTTCTCGACCAACACGTTCCCGTCCTGGCCGCTGGCCCAGCCGTTCCGCACCATCGCGCACAACGGTGAGATCAACACGGTCAAGGGCAACCGGAACTGGATGCGGGCCCGGCAGTCGCAGCTGAGCAACCCCCTGCTCGGCGACAGCCCGGAGCGGCTCTACCCGATCTGCACGCCCGGCGCCTCGGACTCGGCGTCGTTCGACGAGGTCGCCGAGCTGCTCATGCTCTCGGGCCGGCCGATCGAGCACGCGATCATGATGATGATCCCGGAGGCGTGGGAGAACCACACCACCATGGACCCGGACCGCCGGGCGTTCTACGAGTACCACTCGATGCTCATGGAGCCGTGGGACGGGCCCGCGGCCGTCTCCTTCACCGACGGCGTCAAGGTCGGCGCCACGCTGGACCGCAACGGGCTGCGCCCGGGCCGGTACTGGGTCACCGACGACGGGCTCGTCGTCTTCGCGTCCGAGGTGGGCGTGCTGAACATCGACCCGGCGAAGGTGGTCCGCAAGGGCCGCGTGGCCCCGGGCAAGATGTTCCTCGTCGACACCGAGACCGGCCGGATGATCGAGGACGAGGAGGTCAAGGCCTCCGTCGCCGCCTCGAACCCGTGGGCGGCCTGGGTCAAGGAGAACCTGCTCAGCCTCGAGGACCTGCCCGAGCGCGAGCACGTCACGCACACCCGGGCGTCCATCACCAAGCGGCAGCGCACCTTCGGGTACACCGAGGAGGAGCTGCGCATCCTGCTCGCCCCGATGGCGCGCACCGGCGCCGAGCCGATCGGAGCGATGGGCTCGGACACGCCCATCGCGGTGCTCTCGCAGCGCCCCCGGCTGCTCTTCGACTACTTCGTGCAGTCCTTCGCACAGGTGACCAACCCGCCGCTGGACGCCATCCGCGAGGAGCTCGTCACCTCCATGCGGTGCTCGCTCGGCCCCAACGGCAATCTGCTCAACACCGGTCAGGTCCGGGCCAAGCAGATCCGTCTGCCCTTCCCCGTGATGAGCAACGACCAGCTCGCCAAGATCTCCGCGCTGCGCGGCGACGACGACGAGGCGCTGAGCATGCGCGTGCGCGGCCTCTACCGGCCGGACGGCGACGGTGCGGCGTCCCTGCGGGCGCGGCTGACCGAGATCAACGAGAAGGTCTCCGGCGCCATCAACCGCGGCGTGCAGTACGTGATCCTCTCCGACCGCGACTCCAACGCGCAGTGGGCGCCCATCCCGTCCCTGCTGCTGCTCTCCTCCGTGCACCACCACCTGCTCCGCAGCGCCAACCGCACCCGGGTGTCGCTGATCGTCGAGACCGGTGACGTGCGCGAGGTCCACCACGTCGCCCTGCTGGTCGGCTACGGCGCCTCCGGCGTCAACCCGTACCTGGCGATGGAGAGCGCCGAGGAGCTGGTGCGCAACGGCACCATCGAGGGCATCACCCCCGAGCAGGCGGTGAGCAACCTGATCAAGGGCCTCGGCAAGGGCATGCTCAAGATCATGTCGAAGATGGGCATCTCGACGGTCGCCTCGTACTGCGGTGCGCAGACCTTCGAGGCGCTCGGCCTGTCGCAGGCGCTCGTGGACCAGTACTTCACCGGCACCACCACCCAGCTCGGCGGCGTCGGCCTCGAGGTGATCGCGGCGGAGACCACCGCCCGGCACCGCGGCGCCTACCCGCCGGACGGCGGCGACGAGGACCCGCACCGTGGCCTCGACATCGGCGGCGAGTACCAGTGGCGGCGCGAGGGACCGCCGCACCTGTTCAGTCCCGAGAACGTGTTCCGCCTCCAGCACGCCACCCGGTCCCGCCGGTACGACGTGTTCAAGGCGTACACCTCCAGCGTCGACGACCAGTCGAAGGCGCTGATGACCCTGCGCGGCCTGTTCGCGTTCAAGGACGGCCTCCGTGAGCCCATCCCGCTGGAGGAGGTCGAGCCCGTCTCGTCCATCGTCAAGCGGTTCTCCACCGGGGCGATGAGCTACGGCTCCATCTCCCAGGAGGCACACGAGACCCTCGCAATCGCCATGAACCGGCTGGGCGCGAAGTCCAACACCGGCGAGGGCGGCGAGGACGTCGAGCGGCTGCTCGACCCCGAGCGGCGCTCCGCGATCAAGCAGGTGGCCTCCGGGCGCTTCGGCGTCACGAGCCTGTACCTGACGAACGCGGACGACCTGCAGATCAAGATGGCGCAGGGCGCGAAGCCCGGCGAGGGCGGCCAGCTGATGGCCCGCAAGGTGTACCCGTGGGTGGCCAAGACCCGGCACTCGACCCCCGGCGTCTCCCTGATCTCCCCGCCGCCGCACCACGACATCTACTCGATCGAGGACCTCGCGCAGCTGATCTTCGACCTGAAGCGGTCCAACCCGGCCGCCCGGGTGCACGTCAAGCTGGTCTCCGAGGTCGGCATCGGCACGGTGGCGGCGGGCGTGACGAAGGCGAAGGCCGACGTCGTGCTCGTCTCCGGTCACGACGGCGGCACCGGCGCGTCCCCGCTGAACTCGCTCAAGCACGCCGGCGCCCCGTGGGAGCTCGGCCTGGCCGAGGCGCAGCAGACGCTGATCCTCAACGGGCTGCGCGACCGCGTCGTCGTGCAGGCGGACGGCCAGCTCAAGACGGGCCGCGACGTCGTCATCGCCGCGCTGCTCGGCGCGGAGGAGTTCGGCTTCGCGACCGCCCCGCTGGTGGTCTCGGGCTGCATCATGATGCGCGTCTGCCACCTGGACACCTGCCCGGTGGGTGTGGCCACCCAGAACCCCGAGCTGCGCTCCCGGTTCACCGGCAAGCCCGAGTTCGTCGTCAACTTCTTCGAGTTCATCGCCGAGGAGGTGCGGGAGATCCTCGCCTCGCTCGGCTTCCGGACCCTCGCCGAGGCCGTCGGACAGACCGACGCGCTGAACACCCAGCCGGCCATCGACCACTGGAAGGCCGACGGGCTGAACCTGGACCCGATCCTGCACGGGCCGCGGTTCGGGCCGGACGTGCCGCGACGGAACCGCGTGAGCCAGGACCACAGCCTGGACAAGCACTTCGACAACCACCTGATGGCGATGGGCGCCGAGGCGATCGAGCACGGCACGCCCGTGAAGATCTCTGCGGACATCGTCAACACCGACCGTTCCGTCGGCACCATGCTCGGCAACGCCGTGACCCGCCGGCACCAGGTGACCCCGCTGGCCGAGAACACCATCGACGTCACCCTGACCGGTCAGGCCGGGCAGTCCCTCGGTGCGTTCGTGCCGGCCGGGATCACCCTGCGTCTGTTCGGTGACGCCAACGACTACGTCGGCAAGGGCCTCTCCGGCGGCCGGATCATCGTCCGGCCGGACCGGGCCAGCTCCTTCGCCGCCGAGCACGAGGTGATCGCCGGCAACGTCATCGGGTACGGCGCCACCAGCGGGCAGCTGTTCCTGCGCGGCCTGGTGGGGGAGCGGTTCCTGGTGCGCAACTCCGGGGCCACCGCCGTCGTCGAGGGCATCGGCGACCACGGCTGCGAGTACATGACCGGCGGCATCGCCCTCGTCCTCGGCCCCACCGGACGCAACCTCGGTGCCGGCATGTCCGGCGGCACCGCCTACGTGCTGGATCTCGATCCGGCCGCGATGAACACCGACAGCATCGCGTCGGGCGAGCTGGAGCTGCTGCCCCTGGACGCCAACGACGTCGAGCTGGTCCGGTCCCTGATGATCACCCACCACGCCGAGACGGAGTCCGCGCTGGCCGAACGGCTGCTCGCGAACTTCGAGCAGACCGTCGGCCGGTTCACCAAGATCCTCCCGCGCGACTACTCCGCGGTCCTCGCGACCCGGAACCAGGCGGAGCAGGAGGGGCTGGACCCCGACGGCGACGAGGTGTGGACCCGCATCCTGGAGGCGACGACCCATGGCTGATCCCCGCGGATTCCTCAAGAACCGTGACCGCCAGACCCAGCCGCGGCGGCCCGTGCCCGTGCGCATCATGGACTTCAAGGAGGTCTACGAGCGGCAGGAGAAGGGCGTCCTGCAGGCGCAGGCCGGCCGCTGCATGGACTGCGGCGTGCCGTTCTGCCACCAGGGCTGCCCGCTCGGCAACCTCATCCCCGAGTGGAACGACCTGACCTGGCGGGACCGGCCGCGGGAGGCCATCGAGCGCCTCCACGCGACCAACAACTTCCCGGAGTTCACCGGGCGGCTCTGCCCGGCACCCTGCGAGGCGTCCTGCGTGCTCGGCATCAACCAGCCCGCCGTGACGATCAAGCAGATCGAGGTCTCGATCATCGACGAGGCGTTCGACAACGACTGGGTCGAGCCGGTGATCCCCACCCGCGTCACGCACCAGACGGTCGCCGTCGTCGGCTCCGGGCCCGCCGGCCTGGCCGCCGCCCAGCAGCTCACCCGCGCCGGGCACACCGTGGCCGTGTACGAGCGCGACGACGAGATCGGCGGGCTGCTGCGCTACGGCATCCCCGACTTCAAGATGGAGAAGATCCACCTGCAGCGCCGGATCGCGCAGATGGAGGCCGAGGGCACCCGGTTCCGGCCGGGCGTGACCATCGGCCAGGACATCTCCTTCGGGGCCCTGCGCCGCCGGTACGACGCCGTCGTGCTCGCCACCGGCGCCACCGTCCCGCGGGACCTGACCATCCCGGGCCGGGACCTCGACGGCGTGCACTTCGCCATGGACTACCTGGTGCCGCAGAACCGCGTGGTCGCCGGCCAGCGGGTGGACGAGACCATCGACGCCACGGGCAAGCACGTCGTCATCCTGGGCGGCGGCGACACCGGTGCGGACTGCATCGGCACCGCCCACCGGCAGAAGGCCGCCTCCGTGACCACCCTGGCGATCGGCAAGCGGCCCGCGGAGGAGCGCGCCGAGCACCAGCCGTGGCCCATGTTCCCGACCCTGTTCGAGGTCGCCTCGGCGCACGAGGAGGGCGGGGAGCGCAGCTACCTCGCCTCGACCGTCGAGTTCGTCGGCGACGACGAGGGCCGGGTGCGGGCGCTGCGCGTGGCCGAGACGGAGTTCCGGGACGGCCGGCGCGTGCCGAAGCCCGGCACCGAGCGGGAGATCCCGGCGGACCTCGTGCTGCTCGCCCTGGGCTTCACCGGCCCGGAGACCGAGACGCTGACCGCCCAGCTGGAGACCGCCCTGGACGACCGGAACGCCATCGCCCGCGACGGCTACTACATGACCAACGTCGACGGCGTGTTCGCCGCCGGGGACGCCGGCCGCGGCCAGTCCCTGATCGTCTGGGCCATCGCGGAGGGCCGCGCGTGCGCGGCCGCCGTGGACACCTACCTGCGGGGCAGCACCCGGCTGCCCGCCCCGGTGGCGCCGTCGGACCGTCCGATCGACCTGCTGCCGTTCTGACCCAGGGCATCCCCCGTTCACCGGGAGTTCGTCCGACACCACCGGGGATCCGGCGCCACCGGCGCCAGGATCACCGGGCCCCTCACTAGGCTGGAGACATGAGAAGAGCAAAGATCGTCGCCACATTCGGGCCCGCGCTGGAGGACTATGCGCAGGCGAAGGCGGCCCTGGAAGCGGGCATGAACGTCGCCCGCCTGAACATGAGCCACGGTGACCACGCCGTGCACGCGAGCAACTACGAGAACATCCGGCGTGCCGCCGAGGAGCTCGGCACCCCGGTCGGCATCCTCGCCGACCTGCAGGGCCCGAAGATCCGGCTCGGCCGCTTCGAGGGCGGCCCGTACCAGCTGGCGGTGGGGGACACCTTCACCATCACCACCGAGGACATCGTCGGCACCAAGGACATCTGCTCGACGACGTTCAAGGGCCTGCCGCAGGACGTGCGCACGGGTGACAGCCTGCTGATCGACGACGGCAAGGTCGCCCTGCAGGCCACGTCCGTGTCCGCCACCGAGGTGCAGACCGTCGTCGTCGTGCCCGGGGCCGTGTCCAACAACAAGGGCATCAACCTGCCCGGCGTCGCCGTCAACGTCCCCGCGCTGAGCGAGAAGGACGAGGACGACCTGCGCTGGGCCATCCGCCAGGGCGTCGACATCATCGCCCTGTCCTTCGTGCGCAATGCCGAGGACGTCCGCCGCGTGCACGAGATCATGGACGAGGAGGGCCGGCGCGCCCCGGTCGTCGCCAAGATCGAGAAGCCGCAGGCCGTCGAGAATCTGCACGCCATCGTCGACGCGTTCGACGCCATCATGGTCGCCCGTGGTGACCTCGGCGTCGAGCTGCCCCTCGAGGAGGTGCCGCTCGTCCAGAAGAAGGCCGTCGAGCTGGCCCGCCGCTGGGCGAAGCCGGTGATCGTGGCCACCCAGGTGCTCGAGTCGATGATCGACAACCCGCGCCCGACCCGCGCCGAGGCCTCCGACTGCGCGAACGCCGTCCTCGACGGCGCGGACGCGGTCATGCTCTCGGGTGAGACCAGCGTCGGCAAGTACCCGATCGAGACGATCCGCACCATGGCGCGGATCATCGAGACCACCGAGCAGGGCGGCCTGGACCGCGTCCCGCCGCTGGGCACCAAGCCCAAGACCCGGGGTGGCGCCATCACCCGCGCCGCCGTGGAGATCGGCGACATGCTCGACGCGAAGTACCTGTGCACATTCACCCAGTCGGGCGACTCCGCCCGCCGGCTGTCCCGGCTGCGGCCGAGCAAGCTGGTGTTCGCGTTCACCCCGATCGAGCACGTGCGCAACCAGCTCTGCCTGGCCTGGGGCCTGCAGCCGGTCTACTCCAAGACCGTCGAGCACACCGACCAGATGACCGAGTTCGTGGACACGTTCCTGCAGGAGAACCGGCTGGTCGACATCGACGACCTCGTCGTCATCGCGGCCGGTTCCCCTCCCGGACAGGTCGGCACGACCAACTCGCTGAAGGTCCACAAGGTCGGCGACCGCGGCGACTCCGGCACGGTGCTCGAGGGCAGCGCGCGGAAGAAGGAGCCGGTGGGTCCCTGGCCCACGACCTCCGACGCCGGTGACGGTCAGCACGGCTGATCCCGCTCGAGCCCGACCCGGACTCGCGCGAGTCCGGGTCGGGCTCGTTTTAGCCGGACCGGCTGCGGACACACGAAGGGCCGCCTCCCTGACGGGGGCGGCCCTTCGGCGTCGGTGCGGTGATCCTGGGGGGGTGTCAGGCCATCTGGCTGATGATGGTCTCGGCGACCTGGCGCATGCTCAGCCGGCGGTCCATCGAGGTCTTCTGGATCCAGCGGAACGACTCCGGCTCCGTCAGCCCCATCTTCGTCATCAGCAGGCTCTTCGCGCGCTCCACCAGCTTGCGGGTGGCGAACTGCTCCTGCAGGTCCGCGACCTCGGACTCCAGCGTCGTGATCTCCTCGTGCCGCGAGAACGCGATCTCGATCGCGGGGATCAGGTCCGCCGGGGTGAACGGCTTGACCACGTACGCCATGGCGCCGGCGCTGCGGGCCCGCTCGACGAGTTCCTTCTGGCTGAACGCGGTCAGCAGCACGACGGGCGCGATGCGATCGGCGACGATCTGCTCGGCGGCGGTGATGCCGTCCATGACGGGCATCTTCACGTCCATCAGCACGAGGTCCGGGTTCAGCTCCCTGGCCAGGTCCACGGCCTTCTGCCCGTTGTCCGCCTCGCCCACGACGTCGTAGCCCTCGCCGCGCAGGATCTCGATGATGTCCAACCGGATCAGGGTCTCGTCCTCGGCCACCAGAACCCGCCGTGCGGGATGGACGGCGCCCGTGTCGTGCTGGGCGGTCGCGGTGGTCGCCGACGGCGACGGGTTCGGTTCAGACACTTCGGTAGCTCCTCGCTGCATGAGCACGCTGGTCGGGCTGACGGGGTGCGCCGCTCCAGCCTATCGGCAGGTAGAGTGGATTCCCGCACGGGCCGGGCCGTCGGCTCGGCGGTATGCCCGAATGGCGGAATTGGCAGACGCGCCGCACTCAAAATGCGGTACCGAGAGGTGTGGGGGTTCGAGCCCCCCTTCGGGCACCGTTCTCTCTTCTTCTTCTCGTGTCAGCGACCCTTGTCCTCGGTGCGTTCTCTTTCGTCGGCTCCGGCCGTCACGGTACCGGGCACGGGGACTGGATCTCTCGTCGCTCGCAGAGCTCGCTCCGGTCGACACGTCCCCTTTCGCCCGGCACCGCGCCGGCCTCGTGCGTGGTTGCGCTAGGTCGGGCTTCGGCCGGTGCGGTCTGCTCTGGTCCGGTCGGCACATACTTGCGCCAGCCCGGGTTCGTGGCTATCGGGGTCCCGCCGACCTCGTGCTCCAGGCCAGGAGGTCCTCGACCGGCCAGGTGGTCACGATGCGCTCCGCTGGGACGCCCAGGCGTTCAGCCCGTTCGGCGCCGTACTGGAGGAAGTCCAGCTGGCCGGGGGCGTGGGCGTCCGTGTCGATGCTGAACCGGCAGCCGGCCTCCAGGGCGAGGCCGATGAGGTCGTCCGGGGGATCCACGCGCTCGGGCCGGGAGTTGATCTCGACGGCGACGTCGTGCTCGGCGCACGCCGCGAAGACCGCCTCCGCGTCGAACTCCGACGGCGGCCGGGTGCCGCGCCCGCCCGTCACCAGCCGCCCCGTGCAGTGGCCGAGGACGTTGATGTGGGGGTCCGCGATCGCGGTGAGCATCCGCCGGGTCATGGTCCGCCGGTCCGAGCGCAGCTTCGAGTGGACGCTCGCCACCACGACGTCGAGCCGGCCCAGGACGTCCGGCGTCTGGTCGAGGGAGCCGTCCTCGAGGATGTCGACCTCGATGCCGGTGAGGACACGGACGGACGAGCCGGCGGCGTTGATGCCCGCGACGATGTCCAGCTCCTGTTCCAGCCGCTCGGTGCTCAGACCGTTGGCGATGGTGAGGCTGGGGGAGTGATCCGTCAGGGCCAGGTACTCGCGGCCGAGCAGCGCCGCAGCCGCGACCATCTCCTCGATCGGGGAGCCACCGTCGGAGAACTCGCTGTGACTGTGCAGGTCGCCGCGCAGCTTCGCCCGCAGCGTCTCGCCACCCTCGGCCAGGGGCTGGGCGCCCCGCTCACGCGCAGCCGCCAGGTACTCGGGCACGTCACCGGCGAGGGCCTGGGAGATCACCTCGCCCGTGCGACCACCGATGCCCTTGGTCCGGGCCAGCCGGCCATCGGCGTTCCGGGCGCGCAGCTCGTCCGGATCGAGGCCGCGGATGGTGTCCGCGGCCTTGCGGAAGGCCTTGACCTTGAACGTCGGGGCGAGCTCGCGCTCGAGCCAGAACGCGATCTCCGACAGGGCGTCGACGGGATCCATGGGTCCATCCTGCCTCGTCCGCACCGCCCGCGCCGAGCCGCCTCGTCGCACCTGCTACGGTGGCTGTCGGCCGCGATCGCTGCCGTCTGCCGTTCACGCGGCCCCGTCCCGCCGTTGACCCGGCGCCCGTTCCGTATCCCGCACCCGCGCAGAGGGGAATCACCGTGGACCTCACCGTCGTCGTGGTCCTCGTCATTGTGATGGCGTTGTTCTTCGACTTCACCAACGGCTTCCATGACACGGCCAACGCGATGGCCACGCCCATCGCCACCGGCGCCATCACCCCCCGCGTGGCCGTGGCCACCGCCGCCGTGCTCAACCTGGTCGGGGCGTTCCTGTCGACCGAGGTGGCGAAGACCGTCTCCGGCGGCATCCTGCGGGAGGGCGACGGCGGCGCGGCCGTGCATCCCGAACTGATCTTCGCGGGCCTGCTCGGCGCCATCGTGTGGAACATGCTGACGTGGCTGCTCGGTCTGCCGTCCAGCTCCTCCCACGCCCTCTTCGGCGGCCTGATCGGTGCCGCGATCGTGGGCAGTGGGATGGGGGCCGTGAACTTCCCGGTCGTCGTGTCCAAGGTGATCCTCCCGGCGCTGCTCGCCCCGGCCGTCGCAGGCCTCTCCGCCTTCCTGTGCACCCGGCTCGCCTACGCCCTGACCCGCCGGTACGACGCCGAGTCGGGCGAGAAACTGACGCAGCGACGTCGCGGCTTCAAGTACGGGCAGATCTTCTCCTCGTCCCTCGTCGCCCTCTCCCACGGCACCAACGACGCGCAGAAGACGATGGGCGTCATCACGCTCGTGCTCATCGCGGCCGGCCTGCAACCGCGCGGCACCGGGCCGGAGTCCTGGGTGATCACGGCGTGCGCCCTGGCGATCGCGCTCGGCACCTACGCCGGCGGCTGGCGGATCATCCGCACCCTCGGCGCTGGCCTGACCGAGGTCAAACCCGCGCAGGGCTTCAGCGCGGAGACCAGCACCGCGGCCGCGATCCTCGCCTCCTCGCACCTGGGCTTCGCCCTCTCGACGACCCAGGTCGCGTCCGGCTCGGTGATCGGCTCCGGCCTGGGCCGCCGTGGCGCGGGGGTCCGGTGGGGCACCGCCGGACGGATCCTCGTCGGCTGGGTGCTGACCCTGCCCGCGGCCGGCATCGTCGGCGCGATCGCCGCGTGGGGAGCCGGGCTGGGCACCGTCGGCCTCGTCGTCGTCACCGTCCTCGCCGTCGGCCTCATCATCGTCATGTTCGTCCGCGCCAACCAGCAGCGGATCAGCCACGACAACGCCCTCGAGGTCCATGCCGCGGGCACCGCCGTGGACATCCCGTCCAAGAGCCGCCGGCGAGAACTGGCGCGCGCGGCCCGTGAGCGGCGCGGATGATCAACTGGGCCGCCTTCGCCATCGTCACCGTCGCCACCCTGGTCGCGGCGCTGACCGTCGTCTTCCTGTTCTCCCTCGGCGTGCGCCTCGGCGCCATCGCCAACGACCGCGTCGGCGGTCAGGCGCAGACCCTCACGTGGGCATCGCGCCTGTGCTTCGTCGGCTGCGGCGCCGCCGTCCTCTACGGCGTCTACTTGATCATCCCGGCGTTCCACTGACGGCCCGCCCCTCGGCGCAGCCGAGGGAGTCGGGGGACGGTCCGGCGACGTCCGGGCTTGCGGTCGACGGCGAGCGGCGTGGTCGTCCCGCGCGTCAGCCCCGGCGGATGAGGTTGGTGATCCGGGCGGTGGAGAGCCGCCGTCCCGCCTCGTCGGTCATCACGACCTCGTACGTTGCCAGGGTCCGCCCGCGGTGCAGAGGAGTGGCGGTACCGGTCACGACGCCGTCCCGCACGCCGCGGTGGTGCGTGGCGTTGACGTCCGTGCCGACGACGGTCGCGCCCGGTCCCGCCCACAGCGACGCGGCCGTCGAACCGAGCGTCTCCGCGAGCACGACGTGCGCACCCCCGTGCAGCAGGCCCGCCGGTTGCGTGTTCCCCTCGACGGGCATGGTCGCCACGCACCGGTCGGCGGAGAGCTCGGTGAAGACGATGCCCATCCGGTCCGCCAGGCCGCTGCCCGGGAACGGGAAACGCTCGTGCAGCTCGTCGGGGATGCCGCGGGCACGCAGGCGGGCCCGGGTCGTCTCGGTCAGGGGCGGGGCGGCGGGACGCCCATCCGTGTCGGTCACGGCGCTCATTCTCGCAGCCCGGCCCGGGGAGGGTGCACCGGGGAGTGATGCCGGCGCGACGTCCCGGCGCCCTCCGGTGTCGGAGGCAGCAACTAGGGTGGACGGGTGAGTGAGACGACGACCCCGGACAAGCCCATCCTGCTGCTCATCGACGGCCACTCGATGGCGTTCCGGGCGTTCTTCGCGCTCCCGGTCGAGAAGTTCAGCACCACCACCGGCCAGCACACGAACGCCGTCTACGGGTTCACCTCGATGCTGATCAACCTGCTCAAGCAGGAGCGGCCCACCCACATCGCCGTCGCGTTCGACCTGTCGACCCCGACGTTCCGCGACGAGCAGTACGACGCCTACAAGGCCGGCCGCAGCGCCACCCCGAACGAGTTCAAGGGGCAGATCGACCTGATCGGGCGGGTGCTGACGGCGATGAACATCCGCACCGTCACGGCCGAGGGGTTCGAGGCGGACGACGTCATCGCCACCCTCGCGACCCAGGGGGAGGACGCCGACTTCGACGTCCTGGTCGTCACCGGCGACCGCGACGCCTTCCAGCTGGTCGACGACGCCGTGACCGTGCTCTACCCGCGCAAGGGCGTCACCGACCTGCCGCGGATGGACGCCGCCGCCGTCGAGGAGAAGTACTTCGTCCCGCCGAACCGGTACCCGGACCTCGCCGCGCTGGTCGGGGAGACCGCGGACAACCTGCCGGGCGTGCCCGGCGTCGGCCCCAAGACGGCCGCCAAGTGGATCACCCAGTACGACGGGCTGGAGGGTGTCCTCGCCCACGCGGACGAGATCAAGGGCAAGGCCGGCGAGTCCCTGCGGGAGCGCCTGGACGACGTGCGCCGCAACCGCCGGCTCAACCGGCTGATCACCGACGTCGATCTGCCGGTCGGCCTCGACCACCTCGGCATGAGTGCCCCGGACCGGGAGGCCATCGACGAGCTGTTCGACGCCCTCGAGATCCGCACGCTGCAGCCGCGCCTGTTCGAGCTGTTCGGCGAGCAGGAGGCACCGCCCGCGGCCGACGACGTCGTCGGGCCCGAGCTGGTGACGCCGGCCACCGCCGCCGAGCTGACCGCGTGGTTCGCCGCGGCGCCGGGCCCGGTCGCGCTGGTCCCGCTCGTCGAGGCCGGGGACTGCACGAGCCTGGTCCTCGTCGCCGAACCCGCTCCGCAGGACGGGCAGGATGGGGTGACCGGGCCTGCCGTCGGCGCACGGCTCGACCTGACCGCGCTGGACGCCGAGACCGAGGCGGCCCTGGCCACGTGGCTCGGGAACCGGGACGCGGGCAAGGTCGTGCACGACCTGAAGACCGTCTACAAGCTGCTCCGCGGCGGCCGCGGGCTCGTGCTCGACGGCGTCGTCGACGACCCCTCGCTCTCCGGCTACCTGCTGCAGCCGGACCGCCGCAGCTACGAACTGGCCGACCTGGCCCAGCACCACCTGCGGATCAGCATCGCCGCCGGCGAGGCCGCCGGTTCCCAGACCGAGCTGGACCTGACCGGTGACGAGGAGCAGACCCGGCTCGCCACGGCCGCGCGCAACGGCGTCGTCCTGCTGCGGCTCAGCCGCTACCTCACCGACGAGCTGGCCGCCCGCAGTTCCGCGGAGCTGATGACCCGGCTCGAACTGCCGCTCGCCAAGGTGCTCGGCGACATGGAGCTCGCCGGCATCGCCGCCGACTCGGCCCACCTCGCCGCGCTCACGGACGACTTCAGCACGTCGATCGACGCCGCGCAGAAGGAGGCGTTCGCCGTCATCGGCAAGGAGATCAACCTCGGCTCGCCCAAGCAGCTGCAGGCCGTCCTCTTCGACGACCTCGGCCTGCCCAAGACCAAGAAGATCAAGACCGGCTACACCACGGACGCGGACGCGATCACGGACCTGATCGCCCGCACCGACGGCCACCCGTTCCTCGTCGCGCTGCTCGCCTACCGGGACGCCAGCAAGCTGCGCCAGACCGTCGAGGGCCTGGTGAAGTCGGTGGCCGACGACGGGCGGATCCACACCACGTACGTGCAGAACATCGCCGCCACCGGTCGGCTGTCCTCGATGAACCCGAACCTGCAGAACATCCCGATCCGCACCGACGAGGGCCGCCGGATTCGCGAGGTGTTCGTCGTCGGCGGCGGGTACCGCACCCTGCTGACCGCCGACTACTCGCAGATCGAGATGCGGATCATGGCGCACCTCTCCGGCGACGAGGCGCTGATCCAGGCGTTCCGCGACGGGGAGGACCTGCACCGCTTCGTCGGCTCGCACGTGTTCGACGTGGCGCCCGAGGACGTCAGCCCGGCCATGCGGTCCAAGGTCAAGGCGATGTCCTACGGTCTGGCCTACGGGCTGAGCTCCTTCGGCCTGTCCAAGCAGCTGGCCATCGGCGTCGACGAGGCGCGCAACCTGATGGGCGACTACTTCTCCCGCTTCGGCGCCGTCCGGGACTACCTGCGCGGCATCGTGGAGACCGCCCGCAAGGACGGCTACACCTCGACCATCGAGGGCCGCCGCCGCTACCTGCCGGACCTGTCCAGCGACAACCGGCAGCTGCGCGAGATGGCGGAACGGGCCGCGCTGAACGCCCCGATCCAGGGCTCGGCCGCGGACATCATCAAGAAGGCGATGCTCGGGGTGGACCGGGCGATCGAGGCCGGGGGCCTCTCCTCCCGGATGCTGCTGCAGGTGCACGACGAACTCGTGCTCGAGGTGGCCGACGGCGAGGAGGAGCAGCTGACCGCGCTGGTGCGCGAGCAGATGGCGGGGGCCGCGGACCTGGCCGTCCCGCTGGACGTCTCCGTGGGCCTGGGCCGCAGCTGGCACGAGGCCGCCCACTGAGACGGTGACCTAGGCTGGTCGGGTGACCAGCAGCGACGAGTACGAGATCCGCCGGTTCCGGGCCGGACTGAACGACGACGGCACGGTGACCGCCGAGACGGAGGCCTGGCTGCAGGCCGTGAACCGTGGCTTCCACGAGCAGGCGTTCACTCCGAAGACCCTGCGCCGGGAGGCCGAGTTCATCGCCGCGGACGACCGGCTGATGACCGGCGTCTACGTGGACCGGAAGCTGCCGCACTCCGTCGGCGCCGAGGTCCCCGTCGCCACCTTCACCACGTACATGAGCACGCTGAGCACGGGGGAGACCCTGCTGCCCGCCCACCTCATCTCGGACGTCACCGTCCGGCCGACCCACCGGCGCCGCGGGCTGCTGCGCCGGATGATGACGGAGAGCCTCACGGCCGCGCGGGACGCGAGCCTGCCGATCGCCGCCCTCACCGCGTCGGAGGCCACGATCTACGGCCGGTTCGGCTTCGGGGTGGCGACCCAGACCAGCACCATCGAGCTGGACACGACGTCCCGCTTCGCGCTGCCGTCGCTGGATCGCGGCGCCGTCGGCACGGTCGAGCTGGCCCGCCGGGAGGCCATCGCCGAGGTCGCCGACGACATCGTCGCCCGCTTCCACACCGCCACCCGCGGCTCGGTGGGCCGGCAGGCCTCCTACCCGGCGCGGATCGACGGCACCATCAACGGCCACGCCGACGAGCCGGACCTGACCGTCCGCGCCGCCCTGCACTACGACGTCGACGGCGTCCCGGACGGCTACGTCACCTACCAGCACGTCGAGTCGCGCGACGCCGTGGCCGAGGTCAAGGTCATCGACCTCGTGGCGACCGGCCCGGACTCGTACCTCGGCCTGTGGAACTTCGTCGGCAACCTCGACCTCATCCAGCGGGTGCGCTTCAGCCGGGCCCGGATCGACGACCCGCTGCCGTGGGCCATGGCCGACACCCGCGGCTACCGCGTCACCGGGCGGGACGACCTGCTGTGGCTGCGCATCCTCGACCCGATCGCGTGCCTCCAGTCCCGCCGGTACTCCGGCGACGGCGAACTGGGCCTCGCGGTCGAGGACGCCCTCGGGTTCGCCGCGGGCACCTTCGATCTCGGCGTCAGCGGCGGCATCCCCTCCGTCCAGCAGACCGCCACGACGGCCCGCCCGGACGCGGACGTGACCCTCGACGTCGCCTCCCTCAGCTCGGCGTTCCTCGGCGGGGCCACCATCGGCGCCCTCGCCGACGCCGGCCGCGTGCGCGGGGACGACGACGCCGTCCGGCAGCTCGGCCGGATGTTCGCCGTCGACCGCGCTCCGTACTGCATCACCTACTTCTGAGTCCACCGTCCCGTTCGCTCCCACCCGGAGGTCCCGCGTGCCGCACACCGACTACGAGATCCGCCGATTCCGCGCCGCCCTGGACGGCACCGGCGCCGACGCCCGCGCCGACGCGACCACGCTCGCCTGGATCGAGGCCGTCGACCGCGGCTTCCACCAGAAGCCACCGGTTCCCGGGCAGGCGGAGCGGATGGTCCGCTTCTACCTCGAGGACGACCGGGAGCTGACCGGCGCCTACGCGAGCGGTACCCCCGACGGCGCCGTCGACACCGCGTCGCCGGTGGCCACCTTCGCCACGATGCGGCACACCCTCAACACCGGGGCGTCGCTGCTGCCCACGCACCAGATCACCGCCGTCACGGTGCGGGCCACCCACCGGCGCCGCGGACTGCTACGGGCGATGATGACCGAGGACCTGCGCCGCGCCGCCGCCGACGGGCTCGCGATGGCGGCGCTGACCGCGTCCGAGGCCACCATCTACGGCCGGTTCGGTTTCGGGGTCGCCGTGGAACGGGAATCCCTGCGCATCGACACCCGCCGCGGACTGGCCCTGCTTCCGCACGCGACCGCAGCCTCCGAGCACGCCGGCACCACCGAGTTCGTCGACCGCGAGGCGATCGCCGACCTCGCCCGTCGGGTGTTCGCGCGCTGGCACGCCGCGACGCCGGGATCGTTGGACCGGCAGGCGTCCTATCCCGGCAACATCGACGGCACCCTGCGGGACGCGGACCTGGAGCCCGACACCGCCGTCCGCGGGGCGGCGCACTGGGGGGCCGACGGCGAGCCGGACGGGTACGTCACCTGGTCCTTCGCCGGCTGGGACGCCGACCCGACGACCGTGCGCGTGCGCGACCTCGTGGCCGTGACCGACGAGGCCTACCGGGCGCTGTGGGACCTGATCGGCTCGCTCGACCTCGTCGACGTCGTCACCTGGGACCGGGCCAGCGTGGACGAGCCGCTGCGCTGGGCCGTCGCCGACACCCGCACCTGCGCCGTGACCGAACGCGAGGACAGCCTGTGGCTGCGCATCCTCGACCCGGTCGCCGCGCTGCAGGCGCGGCCCGGCGGGGCTCCCGGCGCCGTCCGGATCGCCGTCACCGACGACCTCGGCATCGCCGCCGGCACCTTCGACCTCGTCTCCGAGGACGGCCGGCTGACCGCGCGGCGCACGGCGGACGGCGCGGAGCCGGACGCGGAGGTGACGCTCTCGGTCGCGGCGCTCGGATCGGCGTACCTCGGCGGGATCAGTGTCACCACCCTCGCCCGGGCGGGCGCCGTGGCGGGGGACGACGCCGCGGTGCAGCGGCTCGCCGGCATGCTGGCGACCGGCCGCGTGCCCCAGTGCCTCACCGGCTTCTGAGCCGACCGCTCCGCGAGATCCATCACCGCCGGAGGGACCCGGAGGCCGTCTTTGCGCGGGTTGCCACCAGCAACTAGACTGAGATGGCGCATTTCTGCGTGCGCGAGGGACCGGTGGGAAACCCAGCCGTTCCTCGACGCACCTGGTTCGGCGTTCGATGCTGAACCCAGTACAGCATCGCGACCGGCTCCGGCCGGCCGCACCGACAATCCACCACAAATCGGAGTCCCTCCTACATGACCATCACCGCCACCGACAAGACCGCTGCCCCCCAGGTTGCGGTCAACGACATCGGCACCGCCGAGGACTTCCTCGCCGCGATCGATGCAACCATCAAGTACTTCAACGACGGCGACCTCGTTGAAGGCACCGTGGTCAAGGTCGACCGCGACGAAGTGCTCCTCGACATCGGCTACAAGACCGAGGGCGTCATCCCGTCGCGCGAGCTGTCCATCAAGCACGATGTCGACCCCGGTGAGGTGGTCTCCGTCGGTGATGAGGTGGAAGCCCTCGTCCTGACCAAGGAGGACAAGGAAGGCCGCCTGATCCTCTCCAAGAAGCGGGCTCAGTACGAGCGCGCGTGGGGCGACATCGAGAAGATCAAGGACGAGGACGGCGTCGTCACCGGTACGGTCATCGAGGTCGTCAAGGGTGGCCTCATCCTCGACATCGGGCTCCGTGGCTTCCTCCCCGCCTCGCTGGTGGAGATGCGCCGCGTCCGCGACCTGGCCCCGTACATCGGTCAGGAGCTCGAGGCGAAGATCATCGAGCTGGACAAGAACCGCAACAACGTGGTCCTGTCCCGCCGTGCGTGGCTCGAGCAGACCCAGTCCGAGGTCCGCTCCGACTTCCTCAACAAGCTGCAGAAGGGCCAGGTCCGCCCGGGTACGGTCTCCTCGATCGTCAACTTCGGTGCGTTCGTGGACCTCGGTGGCGTCGACGGCCTGGTGCACGTCTCCGAGCTGTCCTGGAAGCACATCGATCACCCGTCCGAGGTCGTCGAGGTCGGTCAGCCGGTCACCGTCGAGGTGCTCGACGTCGACCTGGACCGCGAGCGTGTCTCCCTGTCGCTGAAGGCGACCCAGGAGGATCCGTGGCAGACCTTCGCCCGGACCCACGCCCTGGGCCAGATCGTCCCCGGCAAGGTCACCAAGCTGGTGCCGTTCGGTGCGTTCGTCCGCGTGGAGGACGGCATCGAGGGTCTGGTGCACATCTCCGAGCTGGCGACCCGCCACGTGGACCTGGCCGAGCAGGTCGTGTCCGTGGGCGAGGAGCTGTTCGTCAAGGTCATCGACATCGACCTGGACCGCCGCCGGATCTCCCTGTCGCTCAAGCAGGCCAACGAGGGCGTCGACGCGGACTCCACCGAGTTCGACCCGGCGCTGTACGGCATGGCGGCCGAGTACGACGACGAGGGCAACTACAAGTACCCGGAGGGCTTCGACCCGGAGTCCAACGAGTGGCTCGAGGGCTACGACGCCCAGCGCGCCACCTGGGAGGCGCAGTACGCGCTGGCCCAGGAGCGCTGGGAGGCGCACAAGCGCCAGGTCGCCTCGCAGGCCGAGGCCGAGGCCGAGAACACCGGCGGCGGCAGCTTCGAGTCGGGCTCGACCAGCTACTCCTCCGACGAGGCGCCGCGTGACTCCGGCACCCTCGCCTCGGACGAGGCCCTGGCCGCGCTGCGCGAGAAGCTCACCGGCAACTGACACCCGCGCGGCCGTCCGCGGCCCGCGACGTCCGAACGAACGCCCCCGCCTTCCGGCGGGGGCGTTCGTCGTATCCCGGGACCTGTCCGGTGCCCTGCCAGTCCGGTGCCCCGCCTGTCCGGCACCCGGCCTGTCCGGCGCCCGGCCGCTTCCGCCTAGGGTGGGCACATGCTGAGGATCGGACTGACCGGGGGGATCGCGGCGGGCAAGTCGCTGGTGGCGGCGCGGCTGCAGGAGCGGGGGGCGGTGCTGATCGACGCCGACCGGCTCGCGCGGGAGGTGGTGGCCCCCGGCACGGACGGGCTCGCGGCGGTGGTCGACGCCTTCGGCTCGGGCGTCCTCGCCGGCGACGGCAGCCTGGACCGGCCGGCGCTCGGCGCCGTCGTGTTCGGTGACGACGGGGCCCGGGCGACCCTGAACGGCATCATCCACCCGCGGGTGCGTGCCGAGGCCGCCCGCCGGATCGCGGCCGCTCCGCACGACGCCGTCGTCGTCCAGGACATCCCGCTGCTGGTCGAGACGGGCCAGGCCGAGGCGTTCATGCTCGTGATCGTCGTCCAGGCGCCCGCGGAGGCCCGGGTGCGGCGGATGATCGAGCAGCGGGGGATGAGCGCCGAGGACGCCCGTGCCCGGATGGCCGCACAGGCGAGCGACGCGGAGCGCGCGGCGGTGGCCGACGTCCTGCTGACCAACGACGGGAGCGTCGACGCGTTGACCGACGCCGTGGACCGGTTCTGGGACGAGCGAATCGGCCCGTTCGAGGCCGCGCTGCTCGCCGGCCGGCCCGGTGAGCGCGGCAACGCGAGGGCGAGGGGCGCCGATGCCGGGTGGTCGCCGGACGACGGGGTCCTCGCGCGGGCGGCCGCGCGGATCCGGCGTTCCGGCGGCGACGCAGTGGGCGCCGTGGAGGTGACCGCGGGAGACGGTGTCCCCGACCTGGTGGTCTCACCCGGATCCACGGCCGGAGGCGCCGCCGGAAACGACGACGACGCCCTGACCGCCGAGGCCTCGACCGGTGACGCTCTCGCCGGCGCCGTGACGGCGGCCGGCTATCCGCCGGTGCCCGGCAGCGACGGCCTGCACGCGGCGGCGGACCCGGCACAGCCCGTCGTCGTGCGGATCCGCCGCGGGGACCGTACGCCGTGACGCACGCCGGAACGCGCGGAACCCTGGGCGACGGGTCGCCCAGGGTTCCGTGCTGACGGTGCCGGCGTTCCCCCGGAACGGCCCGGCGGGTCGGCTCAGGAGCAGGTGTAGGTGATGCCGTCCTTGACGTGCGAGCCCGGCCCGAGCTGCTGGCAGGTCTCGGCGACCTGGCTCGCCGCGATCGCGCCGATGATCACCAGGCCGATGACGGCCAGGAGCACCAGGGCGCTGATGATGATGCCGGCGATGGCGAAGCCGTTCGAGCGGCCGGCGCGGCGCGACTGGACGAGCCCGACGATCGAGAGGATCAGGCCGATCAGGGCCGCCGGACCGAAGAACGCCAGGACGAAGCCGGCGATCCCGAGCCCCCGGCCGGGTGTCGATCCGGTGGCCGGAGCCGGCTGGTTCCCGCCGGCGTACGGGGTGGTGGAGTACTGCGAATCGGGTGCGGACATGAATCCCCCTCATTTCCGTGATGTGCGGTGACGAACACCGCGTTGACAAGGCGAATCACATCACGGAACCGCGCCGGCGGGGAAGGGACGCGCCCGGGTGCTCCTGCCCTGGGCGAACCCCGGGCGGTTCTGTCGGTGCGGTGATCTAGCCTTGAACCATGAGTCTGGCGCAGGACATCAAGCGGGTGGTGGCCCCCTTCGAGGTGGTCAGCGAGTACCAGCCGGCGGGCGATCAGCCCCAGGCCATCAAGGAGCTCGCGGAGCGGGTCAACGGAGGAGAGCAGGACGTCGTCCTGCTCGGCGCCACCGGTACCGGCAAGAGCGCCACCACCGCGTGGCTGGTGGAGCAGGTCCAGCGGCCCACCCTCGTGCTGGTGCAGAACAAGACGCTCGCCGCGCAGCTGGCCAACGAGTTCCGCGAGCTGCTGCCCAACAACGCCGTCGAGTACTTCGTCTCGTACTACGACTACTACCAGCCCGAGGCGTACGTCCCGCAGACGGACACCTTCATCGAGAAGGACTCCTCGATCAACGAGGAGGTCGAGCGGCTGCGCCACTCGGCCACCAACGCGCTGCTGACCCGGCGCGACGTCATCGTGGTCGCCACCGTGTCCTGCATCTACGGTCTGGGCACCCCGGAGGAGTACGTCGCCGGCATGGTCACCCTGAAGGTGGGGGACCGGATGGACCGGGACGACCTGCTGCGCAAGTTCGTGTCGATGCAGTACGCCCGCAACGACGTCGACTTCCACCGGGGCACGTTCCGGGTCCGCGGCGACACCGTGGAGATCATCCCGATGTACGAGGAGCTCGCCGTCCGGATCGAGTTCTTCGGCGACGAGGTCGAGTCGATCCACACCCTCCACCCGCTGACGGGCGAGATCGTCCGCGAGGAGGAGGAGATGTACGTCTTCCCCGCGAGCCACTACGTGGCCGGTGAGGAACGGATGGCGCGGGCGATCCGCACGATCGAGGACGAGCTGCGGGAGCGGCTGGCAGAGCTGGAGTCGCAGAACAAGCTGGTCGAGGCGCAGCGGCTGCGGATGCGCACCACCTACGACCTCGAGATGATGCAGCAGATGGGCTTCTGCAACGGCATCGAGAACTACTCGCGGCACATCGACGGACGCGTGTCCGGTACCGCCCCGCACTGCCTGCTGGACTACTTCCCGGACGACTTCCTGCTGGTCATCGACGAGTCGCACGTGACCGTGCCGCAGATCGGCGCCATGTACGAGGGCGACATGTCCCGCAAGCGCACGCTCGTCGACTTCGGCTTCCGGCTGCCCTCCGCGATGGACAACCGGCCGCTGAAGTGGGACGAGTTCCTCGAGCGGATCGGGCAGACCGTCTACCTCTCGGCCACGCCGGGGCAGTACGAGCTGGGCAAGAGCGACGGGGTGGTCCAGCAGATCATCCGGCCGACCGGCCTGGTGGACCCGGAGATCGTGGTCAAGCCGACCAAGGGGCAGATCGACGACCTGCTCGCCGAGATCCGCACCCGGACCGAGAAGGACGAGCGGGTCCTGGTGACCACGCTGACGAAGCGGATGGCCGAGGACCTCACCGAGTACCTCACCGAGCACGGCGTCAAGGTCCAGTACCTGCACTCGGACGTGGACACGCTGCGCCGCGTCGAGCTGCTGCGCGAACTGCGGCTGGGCACCTTTGACGTCCTCGTCGGCATCAACCTGCTCCGTGAGGGCCTCGACCTGCCCGAGGTGTCCCTGGTCAGCATCCTGGACGCGGACAAGGAGGGCTTCCTCCGGTCGACGACGTCGCTGATCCAGACCATCGGCCGCGCCGCCCGCAACGTCTCCGGTCAGGTGCACATGTACGCGGACCGGATCACCGACTCCATGGCGAACGCGATCGACGAGACCAACCGGCGCCGGCAGATCCAGGAGCGGTACAACGCCGAACGCGGCGTGGACCCGCAGCCGCTGCGCAAGCGCATCGCTGACATCACCGACACCCTGGCTCGCGAGGATGCGGACACGCAGAACCTGCTCAAGCAGTTCGACTACGGCAAGGGCAAGCGCGGGTACTCGGCGGCGAAGGCCGCGGGGCTCGGGCAGGAGACGATCCGCAAGGACGGGCTGGCCGCCGCACCGGCGGAGGATCTGACCGAGCTGATCGCCCAGATGACCGAGCAGATGCATGCCGCCGCCGCCGACCTGCAGTTCGAGCTCGCCGCGCGGCTGCGCGACGAGGTCGGGGACCTGAAGAAGGAGCTGCGCCAGATGCGCGCCGCGGGTCACGCCTGACGTGACCGCCGCTGTGCCGCCCGGCGGACCCCCGACCGCGTCCGAGGACGGTCCGCTCGTCGAGATCCGGGTCCAGGGCATCGGTGCGCTGCCGTGGACGGACGCTCTCGGCCGGCCCCGCAACCGGGTGCTGCAGCGCCGCGTCCGGATCGTCGATCCGCCCCGGCTGCCGCGGCACCGGGTGCGCATCGTCAACTGGGTGCGTGGCACGCGCCGCGCCCAGCGGGCCGGCTGGTACCTGGCGTTCCCGTTCACCCTGGTCAACGTCACCGCGTTCCTCCATCCGGCCGGTCGACGGTCGCGGTGGCTCGCCGCGGCCACCGCGACCATCTCCGCGGTCCTGACCCTGGCCACGCTGCTGTGGGGTGTCGCCATGGTCGAGACCGTCCTGGCCCGCCTGCCGGTGACCGTGGACCCCGCCGTCGCGGCGTGGTGGGCGAGTCTGCCGGTCGCCGTGCTGATCGCCGCGGTGATCGTCGTCCGGCACGTGCGTGCGGCGCGCTCGGACGCCCGGACCGACGTACCGAGTCCGCCGGAGCCGGGGTCGCAGCCGGAGCCGGGGTCGCAGCAGCAGGATTCCTGGGAGGACCCGGGACCGCAGGCGGCCGGACGCACGGTGACCGTGGTGCACGCCGGGCTCGCCCTGGCCGGTGGCGTCCTCCTCGCGGTCACCCGTCCCGCCCGGTGGCCGGTCTCCGGGCCCTGGCCGTCCATCCCGACCCGGCTGCCCGAAGGCACCGGCACAGGCGCAGGCATAGGCACCGTGGTCACCCGGCTCCTCGACCCGCTCCCGACGGTCGCCGCCCTGTCGGTCATCCTCGCCGCCCTCGTCGGCGTCGGGCTGGTGGCTCGGGCAGCGGCGCGCCAGGGCGCCGGGGAGCCCGACGACGACCCGGCGACGGACTCCGGCGCGGTACCCCGATCGGCGCTCCGGCCGTCCGGGCCGGCCGGCCTCAACTTCTCCGGGGCGGCTCTGCTGCTGACCACCGCCGTCGTCGTCCTGCACGCCGTGTTCGCCCTGCTGCGGATGGTGGTCGACAGTGCCGCGAGCCTGGTCGCCCAGGCCTTCGCGCCGGGCAGCCGGGCCACCGGCACCTGGGTCGGCGTCGTGCTCTCCGCGGACGATCCGACCACCTACCAGGACAACCGGGTGGACTTCCTCCCGGCACACGCCCTCCTGCTGCTCCTCGTCCTGGTCGCCTCCGCGCTGGCCGTCGCCGCCTGGCGCAGCCGTCGTCTCGCGGTGCCGGTGGGCAGCCCGTACCGGTGGCGGGAACTGGCGCGGCGGGCCGTGCTCGACGCCGGGGCCGTCGTGTGGCGCAGTCTGGCGGTGGCCGGCATCGTCGGCACCGCGGTGAGCTGGGCCGGAGTCGCGTTCCTCGAGTCGCGGCGCGCCCAACCGGTGTTCCCCGTCCCCTACCTGCTCATCTCCGTGCTGGCCACCCTCGTGGCCGTCGCGGTGCTGCTCGCGCAGTTCAGCGGGGTCCGGGAGCTCGTCAACCGGGTCGGGGACGTCAGCGGCTTCTGGCCGGTGCGGGCCCACCCGCTGGCCGGCAGCTCGTACCGGGCGGAGGTGATGGCGGCGCTGCGGACCGAGCTGGCGACGCACCGCGGCCGTCCCGTCGTGCTCGTCGGTCACAGCCAGGGCAGCCTGCTCTGCCTCTGGCTGCTCGCCACCACCCCACCGGACCCGCCCGGTGCGCAGGACGGGGACGGGGACGCGGTGCCGCGCCGGCCCGGTCTCGTCACGACCGGCAGCCCGGTGCACAGTGTCTTCCGCGGCCTGTTCCCCGCCCACGTGGACGGCCGGCTGACCAGCGTGGCCGCGACCCGCACCGCCGGCTGGGTGAACGGCTTCCGGACCACCGATCCCGTGTCCGGCCCGATCCCCGGCGCCGAGAACGTCCAGCTCACCGATCCGACCCCGCCGGACCCGGTGAGGGGCCACGGTGGCTACTGGGACGATCCGGTGCTGGCGGCGCGGATCGCCCGTTTCCCGCAGGGCTGGTCCGGCGGACTAGACTGATCCGCAGCGTAGGGGAGTATCCCGTCCGATCCGCACCCGTCAGCACGCCGGACACTGTCGTCCGGCCGGGTGCGTGTGCACGCCCGCGACCACGGTCGCCGGTGTGATGGAGAGACTTACGGCACTCACTCGTACCCGAAAGGCCCTCCATGCCACAGCTTCCCGTGGCGTTCGAGGTCGGCACCTTCGTCGTCCTGATCGCCGTCCTGCTCTTCGATCTGCTCTACGTCTACCGGCGTCCACACATTCCTTCGATGAAGGAGGCCGGCCTGTGGGTCGGCTTCTACGTCGGGCTCGCGCTCGTCTTCGCCGTGGTGATGCTCCTCGTCGCCGACGCCGAGCACGCCGGCCAGTTCGTGGCCGGCTGGGTCACCGAGTACAGCCTGAGCATCGACAACCTCTTCGTCTTCATCATCATCATGGCCCGCTTCCGGGTGCCCCGGAAGTATCAGCAGGAGACGCTGATGGTGGGCATCATCATCGCGCTCGTGCTGCGCGGCATCTTCATCGCCCTCGGCGCGGCGATCATCGACACGTTCAGCTGGGTCTTCTACCTCTTCGGGGTGTTCCTGCTGTACACGGCGTGGAAGCAGGCCCGCGACTCCGGTGAGCAGGAGTCCGAGGGCGGGGACAACCCGCTGATCTCGCGGCTGCGCAAGGTGGTGCCCGTGACCGAGGAGTTCGACGGGAACAAGCTGCGCACCGTTCAGGGCGGCAAGCGGCTGTGGACGCCGATGATCCTCGTCTTCGTCACCCTCGGCGTCACCGACCTGATGTTCGCGGTCGACTCCATCCCGGCGATCTTCGGCCTGACCACGAGCCCGTTCATCGTCTTCACCGCCAACATCCTGGCGCTGATGGGCCTGCGGCAGCTCTACTTCCTGCTCGGCGGCCTGATGGAGCGGCTGATCTACCTCAAGCACGCGCTCTCGATCATCCTCGCGTTCATCGGCGTGAAGCTGATCCTGCACGCGATGCACGAGAACGAGGTCGCCTTCATCAACGGCGGCCACCCGATGGAGTGGGCCCCGGAGATCCCGACCATGATCTCGCTCGTCGTGATCGTCGGCGTCATCGTGGTCGCCACGGTGGCGAGTCTGCTCAGCCCCAAGGCGAAGGCCCTGCAGGCGGTCGCGGAGCTGAAGACGGCGATCGAGACCTACCGCGGGCTCGGCGAGGACACGGCCGTCGAGCACCGGCAGGACGCCTACCACCGCGTGGTCACCGCCCGCGATCGTGCCGTCGAGGCGGCGAACAACACGCGGGCCGACGCGGCCGACCTCGACCCGGACGAGGAGGTCCGTCAGCAGTTCCGCGAGGCGGAAGACCTGCACCAGCGGCGTCTCTCCGACGGCGGCCGCTGACCACCGGCCGGCGACCTGCCGGCGTCGCACCCGCGGTGCTCCCGACGTGCTGATGACGCCCGGGCGGGCGGCGGGGGAGCGGGCGGGGTGGCGCGGCGGGCTACCCTGCCGTCATGAGTACGACGCCTCCCGCCGGTGACCCCGTCGCCGGCACCCCCGCAGACCTGGCGGGCACGGACCCGGCCGGCACGGGCCCGACGGCCCCGACCGACCGCGAGGGGCGCTCGGACCCCGCGGCCCGCGACCGCACGATCGCGGGTGAAGCGGGCCCGGCGGATCGCGGACGGTCGTCCCTGCAGCGGCGCACCGTCGGGGTGCTCGCCGTCGCCCAGGTGTTCAGCGGGCTTGGCAACGGGTCGACGCTCGCGCTCGGCTCGATCCTCGCGGTCCGGCTCTCCGGCTCGGAGGCATGGGCAGGAGCGACGACGACGGCGCTCACCCTCGCCGCCGCCGTCGTGGCCGTGCCCCTCTCGGCGCTGGCCGTGCGCCGCGGCCGGCGGATCGCCCTCGTCACCGGCCTGGCCGGGGCGATGGCGGGCTGTGCCGTCATCGTCCTCGCCGTCGTGACCGGGCTCTTCGCCCTCCTGCTGGCCGGCGCCGCGCTCGTCGGTCTCGCGACCGCCGTCAACCTCCAGTCCCGGTTCGCCGCCGTCGACCTGGCGAGCGACGCGCGCCGCGGCCGTGACCTGTCGATCGTCGTCTGGTCGATCACCGTGGGCGCCGTGGCCGGCCCGAACCTGGTGCGGCCGGGCGCCGTGCTCGGCCGTGCTCTCGGCCTGCCGGAGATCGCCGGCCCGTTCGTCATCTCGCTGGCGGGCATGGCCGTCGGCGCCCTCATCCTGCTGATCGCGCTGCGCCCCGACCCGCTCCTGACCGCCCGCGCCGCCGCGGTCGACCGGGTCACGGGCCCGGCACCCCGCGGCCGCGCCGCCCTCCGGCACGGGTGGGCGGCGATCCGCCGGGAGCCGCGCGCCCTGGCCGCGCTGCTCGGGGTGCTCGCGGCGCACGGCGCCATGGTCGCCGTCATGTCGATGACCCCGCTGCACCTGCAGCACCTCAACGCCGCCCCGCCGGCCGACGCCGCGGCGCACCTGCACGAGCCGGACCTGCTCGCCCTGATCGGCCTCACCATCTCGCTGCACATCCTCGGCATGTACGCGTTCTCGCCGGTGATGGGCTGGTGCACGGACCGGTGGGGCCGGACCACCACCCTGCTCGCGGGGCAGGGTGTCCTCGTCGTGGCCGTCGTCCTCGCCGGCCTCGGCCAGGCCCAGGTCCCGGTCGTGACCGTCGGCCTGCTGCTGCTGGGCCTGGGGTGGTCGGCGTCCACGGTCGCAGGCTCGACGCTGCTCGCCGAGAGCGTGGACCCGGGCTCCCGGGTGCTCGCCCAGGGCGTTTCGGACACCCTGATGGGCGCCTTCGGGGCGGTCGGCAGCGCCGTCGCCGGCGCCCTGCTCGCGGGCGTGGGTTACCTCGGGCTGAACCTGACCGCCGTGGTGCTGCTCGGTGTCGCGATCGTGGCCGTGCTCCGGCTCGCCCGCACCGGAGCAGACCGGCCCGCCACCGCCCGCTGAGAGGGACGGCCGGCGGGCTCTGCTAGGCTCGAGATCGACGTAGGGGAGTATCCTTTCGCGCTGCGGACGTCAGCACGCCGGGCAACCGGCCGGACGCAGCGACCAGCCACAGAGCCCCGGATCCGCGGATCCGGCCGTGCCGTGGGCGGTGGAGAGACTTGCGGCACCGTTCCGGTGGCACCTCGGTGTGCTCCGGGGCGGGTTGTCCCGTCCCCGTTCCCCGAGAGGGAGTGTCATGGAAGTCTCGCCCGTCGTCTGGATCGTGACCATCGTCGTCATCCTGGGCATGCTCGCCTTCGACTATGTGTTCCACGTCCGCAAGGCCCACGAACCCACCCTGCGCGAAGCGGCGATCTGGTCGTCGATCTACGTGGGCATCGCCCTGATCTTCGGCCTGTTCGTGCTGATCCAGTGGGGCGGCGGCTACGCCGGCGAGTACTACGCCGGGTACATCACCGAGAAGGCGCTCTCGGTCGACAACCTCTTCGTGTTCCTGATCATCATCGGCTCGTTCAAGGTGCCGCGCGAGGACCAGCAGAAGGTGCTGCTGTTCGGCATCACGTTCGCCCTGATCGCCCGCACCGCCCTCATCTTCGTCGGCGCCGGCCTGATCAACCAGTTCGCCTGGGTCTTCTACCTGTTCGGCCTGATCCTGCTGCTGACGGCCGGCTCGCTGATCAAGGGCGAGGTGTCCGGGGGGCACAAGGACGAGGGGGACAACGTCGTCACCCGCCTGGCGAAGCGCTTCATGCACACCACCGACTACTACGACGGCGACAAGCTGTTCACGTGGGCGAACGGCAAGCGCATGATGACGCCGATGCTGCTCGTCATGGTGGCCATCGGCGGCACCGACATCCTCTTCGCCCTCGACTCGATCCCCGCGATCTTCGGCCTGACCCAGCAGACCTACCTGGTGTTCACCGCCGTCGCGTTCTCCCTGCTCGGCCTGCGCCAGCTGTACTTCCTCATCGACGGGCTGCTGGACCGGCTCATCTACCTCTCCTGGGGCCTGGCACTGATCCTCGCGTTCATCGGCGTCAAGCTCGTGCTGCACGCCCTGCACGAGAACAACCTGCCGTTCATCAACGACGGCGAGCACGTCAAGGTCGTCGAGGTCAGCACCGGGCTCTCCCTCACGGTCATCGTCGGCGTGCTGGTCATCACCGTGCTCGCGTCGCTGTACAGCCCGAAGGGCCGGGCTCTGCGCATCATCAGCGGTGCGCAGACGGCCGCCCAGCAGTACGTCGAGCTGCCGCAGGACACCCCGGCCGCCGAGCGCGAGAAGCTGGCCGCGAAGGGGGCTCGGCTGCGGGAGAAGATGGCGTCCATCTCGCCGCGGTACCGGGATGAGCTCGTCACGTCCGAGGAGCACTTCCACGACCTGCTCGACCGCGCCCGCGGCAGGCACCACGAGTTCCAGCGCACCGGGACCGCCCCGGCACCGGAGGCGGCGGCGCCGGGCGAGGCCGACGCGGTGAGCAGGCCGGAGCACGGCTGACCCAGCCCGTTCGTCGACGGGTGGACCATCCAGGCCGAATCCGGCCCCGACGGACCACCCATCGACGAGCCGGCGGACGGCGACGAGCCGGCGGGTCAGCCGCCGAGGCGGCCCGCGTCCGTGACCGTGACGACAGCCGCCCCGGCCTCGTCGGAGGCGGCCAGGTCCACGTCGGCGCTGATGCCCCAGTCGTGGTGGCCGGCGGGATCGTCGAAGATCTGCCGGACCCGCCACCGGCCCGGGGCCTGGTCGATGAGCAGCAGCTGGGGGCCGCGGGCCTGCGGCCCGGTGCCCAGCTGCTCGTGCTCGTCGAAGTAGTCGTCCATGACGGCACCCCAGCGGTCCGCGTCCCAGCCGGCCTCGCCGTCCAGCTCACCGAGCTCCTCCTCGCGCTCCGCGGCGAACAGCTCCACCCGGCGGAACAGCGCGTTGCGGACCATCACCCGGAACGCGCGGGCGTTCGCGGTCACCGGGGTGGCCGGCTGCGCGACCTCGACGCCGGGCCGCTCGTGCTCCCGCACGGCCTCGTCGACGTGCTCGGGGTCGAGCAGCTGCTCCCACTCGTCGAGCAGGGAGGAATCGACCTGCCGGACGAGCTCGCCGAGCCAGGCCGCCAGGTCGCCGAGATCCTCGCGCCGCGCCTCGGCGGGGATGGTCTGGCGCAGGGCGCGGAACGCGTCGGCGAGGTAGCGCAGCAGCACGCCCTCACTGCGGGCCAGGCCGTAGTACGCCGTGAACTCGGTGAAACCCATCGCCCGCTCGTACATGTCGCGGACGATCGACTTGGGGGTGAGGGCGAAGTCGTTGAGCCACGGGGCGCCACGGCGGTACGTCTCGAAGGCGTCCTCGAGCAGCTCGGCGAGCGGCTGCGGGTGGGCGATGGTCTCCAGCCGGGCCATCCGCACCTCGTACTCCACCCCGTCGGCCTTCATCGCCGCGACCGCCTCGGTGCGGGCCCGGTTCGCCTGGGCGGCGACCACCTGCCGCGGCGGCTCCAGCGTCGCCTCGATCACGGACACGGCGTCGAGCGCGTAGGCCGGTTCGTCGGGGTCGAGGATCGACAGGGCCGCGAGGGCGAACCCGGACAGCGGCTGGTTCAGCGCGAAGTCCGGCTGCAGGTCGACCTGCAGGGCCAGCACGCGCCCGCCGGGTGACGGGTCGGGGACCCGTTCGACGACGCCGCCGGCGAGCAGTTCCCGCAGGATGCCGAGCGCGCGGCGCAGCAGCACGAGCTGGCGCTGCCGGGGCTCGTGGCTCTCCTCGATCAGCCGGCGCATCGCGGTGACCTGGTCCTCGTCCCGCTCGAGCACGTTCAGGGCCATCGCGTGGGAGACGGTGAAGCTGGAGACGAGCGGCTCGGGCGGGGCCTCGACCAGCCGGCGGAACGTCGGCTCGCCCCACGAGACGAAGCCGGTGGGCGGCTTCCTCCGGTTCATCTGCCGCAGCTTCTTCGCGTCGTCGCCGAACTTGTCCCGCGCCTTCTGCAGCGCCTTCTCGTTCTCGATCACGTGCTCGGGGGCCTGCACGATGACGGTGCCCGCGGTGTCGTACCCGGCGCGGCCGGCCCGCCCGGCGATCTGGTGGAACTCGCGGGCGGTGAGCACCCGGGTGCGGGTGCCGTCGTACTTGCTCAGCGCCGTGATCAGCACCGTGCGGATCGGCACGTTGATGCCGACGCCGAGGGTGTCGGTGCCGCAGATGACCGTCAGCAGCCCCGCCTGCGCGAGCTGTTCGACGAGGCGGCGGTACTTCGGCAGCATGCCCGCGTGGTGCACGCCCACTCCGTGCCGCAGCAGCCGGGACAGGGTGCGGCCGAACCCGGCGGCGAAGCGGAATCCGGCGATGGCCTCGGCGATCGCGTCCCGGGCGTCCCGGTTCGCGGGGTTGAGGCTGATCAGGGCCTGCGCGCGCTCGACGGCGTCGGCCTGGCTGAAGTGCACGATGTACACGGGCGCCCGGTGGGTGGTGAGCAGTTCCTCGACCGTCTCGTGCACCGGCGTCATCGCGTACTCGAAGGACAGCGGGACCGGCCGCTCGGCGTTGGCGATCACCGCGGTGGGCTTGCCGTTCAGTTCCGTCAGTCCGTCAGCGAAGCGGGTGACGTCGCCGAGCGTCGCGGACATCAGCAGGAACCGGCTCTGCGGCGCCTCGAGCAGCGGCACCTGCCACGCCCAGCCGCGCTGCGGGTCCGCGTAGAAGTGGAACTCGTCCATGATCACGGTCTCGACGTCGGCGTGCCGGCCCGCCCGCAGCACGAGGTTGGCGAGGATCTCCGCGGTGCAGCACACGATCGGGGCGTCGGGATTGACGGCCGAGTCGCCGGTGACCATGCCGACGTTGCGGGGGCCGAACACGGCGCACAGGTCGAAGAACTTCTCCGAGACGAGGGCCTTGATCGGCGCGGTGTAGTAGCTGCGCCGGCCCCGCATCATGGCGTCGAAGTGGGCCGCGACGGCGACGAGGGACTTCCCGCTGCCGGTGGGGGTGGCGAGGATGACATGGGAGCCGGAGACGAGCTCGAGGACGGCTTCGTCCTGCGCCGGGTACAGCTCGATGCCGCGGCCGCTGCACCAGCCCGTGAACGCGTCGTACACCTGCTCGGGGGACGGCACGTCGGCGGCCGGCTGGTCGGCCTGACCGATCGGTCGGAGCGGGGCGGGGGTGAGCCCGTGGGCGGCGGCGTACTCGGTCAACAGCATGGTGGTGCCAGCCTATCGGCCGGGCCGTCGGGCCCCGGCCGACGGGCCGGCCCAGCCGGGCTGTGAAGGAATCAGCCGGCGGGGGCGGCCGTCGAGCCGCGCACGACGAGCCGGGTGCCCAGCTGCACGGGCGCCGAGGTGGCCGCCTCCCCACGCACTCCCGCGAGCGCGGCGCGCACGGCGACGTGGCCCATCTCGGCGAGGGGCTGGTTGACGGTGGTGAGCGGGGGAGAGGCGCTGGACGCAGCGTAGGAGTCGTCGAATCCGATCACGGAGAGGTCCTCGGGGACGCGGCGACCCGTGCGGCGGGCCGCCTCGAGCACGCCGAGGGCGACGGCGTCGGACGCGGCGAACACCGCGGTGGGCGGCTCGGGCGCGGCCAGCAGATCCGTGGCCGCCAGCCCGTCCTCGAACCGGAACGCGCCGGGCACGACGAGCCGCTCGTCGACCGGCAGGCCGGCCGCCGCGAGCGCGGCGATGTAGCCGGCGCGGCGCTCCTCGCCGGGCGTCGAGGAGACCGGGGCGCCGAGGAAGGCGATCCGGCGGTGTCCGAGACCGATCAGGTGCTCGGTCGCCTGCATGCCGCCGCGCCAGTTGGTGGCACCGACGGACAGGACGCCGGCGGGCATCGACGTGGAGGGATCCATGACCACCAGCGGAGTGCCGAGGCGGTGGGCGGCACGGGCGTGCGCGTCGTCGGCCGGGGTCGTGATCAGCAGGAAGGCATCGGCACCGTGAGCGTGCCCGTACTCCATCCACTCCGGGGTGGCCGGCCGGGGCCCCGGACCGCGGGCGTCTCCCCAGCGGGCGATCACGGCGACGGCACCGAGCGCGTGCACCTCGGCGAGCAGCCCGTCGAGCACCGTCGCGGCGTAGTGGTTGGCGAGCGTGTCGAAGGCGACCCACACCGTCGGCGGGCCCTCGGGCCGGACCCGCTCCGTGGCGACGTACCCCAGCTCCTGCGCGGCGGCGCGGACCCGCGCCGCGGTCTGCGTCGAGATGCCGTGCCGGCTGTTGAACACCTTCGACGCCGTGCCCTTCGACACCCCCGCGACTCGTGCCACGTCCCCGAGACCCACCCGTTCCATGGGGACACGGTAGGACACCGCGAAACGTTTCGTCCATTCCGCCGCACCTGCCCAATTTGTTGTTCCGCAGAAAAAAGTGGTCCGCAGCCTCTTGTCGGGCGGCAGTGGACTGCTCTAGCGTGTGATGTGACGGAAACAACAGCGCAACGTTGCGCAGAAAAGAGGGTGGCCATGCGAGCACTACGGACGGGCATGGTGGCGGTCGCGGTCGCCTCGGCGCTGACGCTCACCGCCTGCGGCGGGGGAGCGAAGCCCGGTGGGGCGGACGGCGCGGCCGGCGGCTCGGGATTCTCCGCCTGGGCGCTGACCGGCGGAGCCGAGCAGGCGTTCCACGACTCGTTCGACGAGTGGAACGGCGCCCACGGTGACACGAAGATCTCCTCGGAGTTCTTCGCCAACGACGCGTACAAGGAGAAGATCCGCACCGCGGTCGGCTCCGGCAACGCCCCGACCCTGATCTACAACTGGACCGGCGGCACGCTCAAGGAGTACGTGCAGAACAAGAAGGTCGTCGATCTGACCGACTCGACGAAGGACCTCCAGTCCCGGCTGCTGCCCTCGGTGCTCGAGTCCGGCAAGGTCGACGGCAAGGTGTACGCGGTCCCCAACAACAACGCCCAGCCGGTGGTGCTGTTCTCGAACAAGGACCTGATGGACAAGGCCGGCGTGACCAAGGCGCCGGCCACGTTCGACGAGCTGCTCGACGCCGTCGCCAAGCTCAAGGCGGCCGGCGTGAAGACGCCGATCGCCCTGGCCGGTCAGAGCGTGTGGCCCGAACTGATGTGGATCGAGTACCTCGCGGACCGCGTGGGCGGCCCGGAGCTGTTCGCGAAGATCAAGGCCGGCGACTCGTCCGCGTGGAGCGACCCGGCGATGCTCAAGGCGCTCGACATGATCTCCCAGCTGGTCAAGGCGGGCGCGTTCGGTGACCGCTACGGCTCGGTCACCGCCGACTCGGGGGCCGACGTCGCCCTCATCCACCAGAACCAGGCGGGCATGCTGCTGCAGGGCGCGTGGGTCTACGCCAGCTTCCTGACCGACGCCCCGGACTTCGTCAAGAACGGCAAGCTCGGCTACGCGACCTTCCCGTCCGTGGCCGGCGGCAAGGGCGACGCGAAGAACATCGTCGGCAACCCGGCCAACTTCTGGTCGATCTCCGCGACGGCGTCCGACGCCCAGAAGAAGGCGGCGACGCAGTACCTGAACGAGGGGCTGTTCGACGACACCTACGTCAAGTCGCTGATCGACGGCGGCAACGTGCCCGTCACGAAGGACGCCGAGAGCAAGCTGGCCGCCTCGGACCAGAAGGACTTCCTGACCTTCGCCTACGGCATGGTCAAGAACGCGCCCAACTTCGAGCTCTCCTGGGACCAGGCACTCACGTCGGGCCAGTCCCAGACGCTGCTGACGAACCTCGGCAAGCTGTTCCTGGGCCAGGCGACGCCGCAGCAGTTCGCGGACGCCATGAAGGCGGCCAAGTGAGTCCAGCACGACGAGCCGGTGCGCGTGAGCGTGCGCGCACCGGCCCCTCGGCCTGGCTGGCGGCGCCGGCGCTCGCGTTCTTCGCCGTCTTCGCGCTGATCCCGCTGGTCGGGGTGGTGGTCCTGTCCTTCATGTCGTGGGACGGCCTCGGCACGCCGGCCTGGATCGGCCCCGACAACTGGGGCAGGATCCTCACCGATCCGACCACGCAGCGCGCGTTCGGCCTCACGCTCGTGCTGACGGCGGCCAGCTGGCTCGTCCAGTTCCCGGTGAGCCTGCTGCTCGGCGTCTTCATGGCCGGCCAGCAGCGGTACCGGGCGGTGCTCTCGGTGCTGTACTTCCTGCCGCTGCTCTTCTCCGCGGCCGCGATCGGCATCGCTTACAAGGCGCTGCTCGACCCGAACTTCGGGCTGGGCCGGGCCTTCGGCGCCGACTGGCTGAACCAGGACTGGCTGGGCAACCCCTCCCTGGCGATGCCGACCCTGCTCTTCGTCGTCTCCTGGTCCTTCATCCCGTTCCACTCGCTGCTCTACCAGGGCGCCGTCCGGCAGATCCCCGTGCAGATGTACGAGGCGGCGCGGATCGACGGGGCCGGACGGGTCGCGTCGTTCCTCCACATCACGCTGCCGCAGGTGCGGAACACGATCATCACCTCATCCACCTTGATGATCGTCGGCTCCCTGACCTACTTCGACCTGATCTTCGTCATGACGGGCGGGGGACCGGGCGACGCGACGCGGATCCTGCCGCTGGACATGTACCTGCGCGGCTTCCGGTCCTACGACATGGGCGGCGCGAGCGTCGTCGGCGTCCTGCTCGTCGTCGTCGGCCTGACCGTCTCCCTGGCGCTCAACCGGCTCGGCGGCGGCGCCAACGCGGCCAGCCGCCTGGAAGGAGCCTGACATGGCCATCGCCCTGCGCGAACGCAAGGCCTCCGGTCTCTCCCTCGGCCTGGGCGGCCGGAAGGCACCGAACCTCATCGGCGGGCTGCTGGGCTGGCTCTGGCTCGCGATCACCATCCTGCCGATCTACTACATCGTGGTGACGAGCCTGCGCCCGCGGGCCGAGTACTTCTCGGCGAACCCGCTCTCGGTGCCGTCCGCACCGACGCTGACGGCCTACGGTCAGGTGCTCAAGGCCGACTTCGCCACCTATTTCGTCAACTCGGTGATCGTCACCGGGGTGAGCGTGGCCGTCGCCGTGTTCGTCTGCCTGCTGGCGGCCTACGTGATCGTGCGCAACCCGTCCCGGTTCTCCCGGCGGTTCTTCGATGCGCTGCTCCTCGGCATCGCCATCCCGCTGCAGGGCGTGATCATCCCCGTCTACTACCTGATCGTGCAGCTCGGCCTGTACGACACCCTGTGGGCGCTGATCCTGCCGTCGATCGCCTTCGCCATCCCGATCACCGTGCTCATCCTCGTGAACTTCCTCCGCGACGTGCCGAGCGAGCTGTTCGAGTCGATGACGGTCGACGGCGCGAGCCCGTGGCGGATGCTGTGGTCGCTCGCCGTGCCGCTCGCCCGCCCGGCGATCATCACCGTCGCCATCTACGACGCCCTGAACGTGTGGAACGGCTTCCTGTTCCCGCTGATCCTCACGCAGAGTGCGAGCCAGCGGGTACTGCCGCTGTCGCTGTGGTCCTTCCAGGGCGCCTTCACCGTCAACGTGCCCGCCGTCCTGGCCGCCGTCGTGCTCTCGGTGCTGCCGCTGCTGGCCGCGTACGCCGTCGGGCGCCGGCAGCTCGTCTCGGGCCTGACCGCCGGCTTCTCCAAGTAATCCTGTCTGCCTTCCTGGCCACCGACTCTTCTTCACCGCACCGGTCTCCGGTGCCCGTCCCCTGGAGCACCATGCACATCCGGAACGACATGCACCCCCAGAACGACCTGCACCTCTGGAACGACCCGCAGCAGCCCACCGAGTCCCGGGTCCAGGCTCTGCTCGCCGAGCTGTCCCTCGCCGAGAAGATCGGCCAGCTCGGCAGCTTCTGGCCCACCCCGCGGCAGGCCGGCCAGATCGCCGGTGACGTCGCCCCCATGGAGAGCGGGCTGAGCGCGGGCGTCACCTGGGACGACGCGACCCGGGACGGCCTCGGGCACCTGACCCGCAACTGGGGGACGGAGCCGGTGAGCGTCGCCGACGGCCTCGCGCACCTGCGGGACTACCAGCGCCAGGTGATCGAGCGCTCCCGGCTGGGGATCCCGGCGATCGCCCACGAGGAGTGCCTGACCGGTTTCACCGCCTACGGCGCGACCGTCTACCCGGCCGCCATCGCGTGGGGCGCGACCTTCGACCCGGACCTGATCGAACGGATGGCGCACGCGATCGGTGCCGACCTCGCCGCCGTCGGCGTCCACCAGGGCCTCTCCCCGCTGCTCGACGTCGTGCGCGACTACCGGTGGGGGCGGGTGGAGGAGACGACGGGGGAGGACCCGTACCTCGTCGGCACGCTCGGCGCCGCCTACGTGCGGGGCCTGCAGGAGGCGGGTGTGCACGCGACCCTCAAGCACTTCGCCGGCTACTCCGCCTCCCGTGCCGGCCGCAACCACGCGCCCGTGCCGATGGGGCCGCGCGAGTTCGAGGACGTGATGCTGTACCCCTTCGAGCTCGCGGTGCGGGAGGGCGGTGCCCGCTCGGTGATGAACTCCTACTCCGACATCGACGGGGTGCCCGCGGCGTCGAGCCGGGACCTGCTGACCGGGGTGCTGCGCGAGCGGTGGGGGTTCGACGGCGTCGTCGTCTCCGACTACTGGGCGGTCACCTTCCTCGAGACCATGCACCGCGTCGCGGGCGGGCCGGCCGAGGCCGCCGCCCTGGCGGTGAGCGCCGGCCTGGACGTGGAGCTGCCGAACACGGGCACCTACGCGCGGCTGGCCGAGGCCGTCGAGGCCGGGCTGCTCGACGAGGCCACGATCGACACCGCCGTGGCCCGCGTGCTGCGCCAGAAGATCGACCTCGGGCTCCTCGACCCCGGCTTCGACCCGGCGACCGTCGGCACCGAACGGGACCTGGACTCCGCGGCCAACCGGCAGCTGGCCCGGGAGGTCGCGGAGCGCAGCATCGTCCTGCTGGCCAACGACGGCGTCCTGCCCCTGGCCGACGGCACCTCCGTCGCCCTGATCGGCCCGTGCGCCGACGAGGCCCGCACGTTCATGGGCTGCTACTCGTTCCCCAACCACGTCCTCGGCCGCTACCCCGACCTGGGCCTCGGCATCCGGGTCGACTCGCTGCGCGACGCCCTGACCGAGCGGTTCGGCGACGCGGTGACCCACGCGCTCGGCGCCCCCGTGCTGGAGGCGGACCGGTCCGGCTTCGACGCCGCGGTGGCGCTCGCCTCGGCGGCCGACGTCGCGGTGCTCGCGGTCGGCGACCTCGCCGGCCTCTTCGGCCAGGGCACCTCCGGTGAGGGCTGCGACGCGGAGGACCTGCGCCTGCCCGGCGTGCAGGGGGAGCTCGTCGAGGCCGTCCTCGCCACCGGCACGCCCGTCGTGCTCGTGGTCGTCTCCGGCCGGCCGTACGCACTCGGCGACCACGCCGACCGCTGTGCGGCCGTCGTCCAGGCGTTCATGCCCGGGGAGGAGGGCGGTGCCGCACTCGCCGACGTGCTGACCGGCGTCGTCGACCCCTCGGGGCGTCTGCCCGTCGGCATCCCCGCCACCGTGGGCGGCCAGCCCGGCACCTACCTCGCGCCGCCGCTCGGCTGGTTCAGCGAGGGCGTCTCCAACCTGGACCCGCGGCCGCTGTACCCGTTCGGCTTCGGTCTCGGGTACGCGCAGCTGAGCCTCGGCGAGGCCGAACTGGACCGCACCGAGGTGCCGGTCGACGGCGAGCTGACCGTCTCGGTCCCCGTCACCAACACGGGCGAGCGGACGGCCACCGAGGTCGTCCAGGTGTACCTGCACGACGACGTCGCCGAGGTGACCCGGCCGATCATCGCGCTGATCGGCTACGCCAGGGTCACTCTGGAGCCGGGGGAGTCTGCGTGCGTCCGGTTCCGCGTGCACGCCGACCGCACGTCCTTCACCGGGACGGACCTGCGGCGCATCGTCGAGCCCGGCGCGATGAGCCTGCGGGTCGGCACCTCGAGCCGGGACATCGTCTCGGACCTGCCGTTCACCCTCACCGGTGAGCGGCGCGTGGTGGGCGAGGGCCGCGTGCTCACCACCCCGTGGACGCTGGAACGCCGGTGACGCGTCGCGAGCGGTGACCGCGCCGGCGTCGGCCGGACGGCGTCGTCCGGGCGGCGCAGGACTGTGGGCGATCGCGGCGCGTGAGATCGTGGATCGCAGGTGAGGGGCGAGGACAGGAGCAAGGGTGAGTGACGCCGTGGAGGCACCCGGGACCGCACCGGTGGACGAGCCGGGCTCGTCGCGTCGGTTCGGCGCCGACGCGGAGGGCGGGCCGGTCGCCGCCCTGGCCATCGGGGGCGACGCGCTCGCGGTGACGATCCTGGATCGCGGCGCGACCGTCAATCGGATCCGCCTGCGGACCGGCAGCGGCGGGGACGCCTGGACGGATGTCGCCCTCGGCTTCGGTGACATGGCCGGGTACCTCGCCCACCCGGATGCCTTCCTCGGCGGCCTGATCGGCCGGTTCGCCAACCGCATCGCCGGTGCCGCCTTCGAGCTGGACGGCCGGCGGTACCCCCTCGTCGCCAACAACGGGGAGCACACCCTGCACGGCGGCGGCGCCGGGCTGGACCGGCGGCCCTGGCGGGTCACCGGGCACACGCCGACCAGCCTCGAGCTCGCCCTGACCAGTCCCGACGGAGACGGCGGATTCCCCGGGCGGCTCGACGTGATCGCTCGGTACACGGTCGAGGGATCGACGCTGGACCTGACGATCGAGGCGGTCACCGACGCGCCCACGCCCGTCAGCCTCACCAGCCACCTCTACCTCAACCTCGCCGGGCGCGGCAGCGTGGACGAGCACGTGCTGCGGGTGCCGGCCGGGCGGGTGCTGGCGGTGGACGCCACCGGTATTCCCGGCGACATCGTCGACGTCGACACCGCCGGGCTGGACCTGCGGGACGGGGTGGAGCTCGGCCGGGCACGCCGTCGCCCGGTGCCGCAGGTGACCGCCGTCGGCGGCCTCGACCACCCCTATCTCCCGGACGGCGCGACACCCGACCGGGCCGACGATTCGACCGGTGCCCGGCCCGATGGAGCCGGCCTGCGCGAGATCGCGGACCTCAGCCTGCCCGGCACGGGTCGCGGCGTGCGGGTGCTCGCCGACCAGCCGTCGGTGCAGGTCTACTCCGGCAACGTGCTGGCCACGATGGTGCCGGGACACGGCGGGGAGCTGTACCGGCCCGGCGACGGCATCGCGCTGGAGGCGCAGCAGTGCCCCGACGCACCGAATCGGCCGGATCTCCCGTCCGCGGTCCTGCGGCCCGGGCGGACGTGGCGGGCCCGGATCCGGTGGGAGTTCCGCACCGCGGACTGAACGCAACGGCCTGACCACGACGGACTGAACGCGACGGACGGGCGAGCGCGCCGCGCCGAGCGGAGGCCCTGCCGGTGTCGGTGACCGGAGGCAGTTCTGGGGGTGGATCCGTCGACGGACTCACCACGGCGGTCACGCTCCGGGGTCGGCGGTCCCGGTGAACTCCTCCGCGACCCGGGCGGCCTGCCGGTCCCAGGCGGCCCGGACCTCCGGTTGCGCCGGGCCGGTGAAGCGCTCCTCGTCGGTGCGGGCCCACGCGACGAGTGTGTCGGCGCCGGCGACGGTGGTCGCGGCCTGCCGGGCGGCGCCGTCGGCCACGTACTCGCCCGCTGCCGGCACCACCACGGGCACGCCGAGCAGGCCGGGGGCGAGGCGGCGCACGGCCGCGGAGCGGGCGCCGCCGCCGACGAGGGTCACCTCGTCGGCCTCGACGCCGAGCGCCCGGATGCCGTCCAGGGCCGCGGCCAGGTGGCACAGCAGGCCCTCGACGACCGCCCGGGCGAGGTTCTCCCGCGTGAGCGACGCCGGGGTCATGCCGCGCAGGGACCCCGTGGCGCGGGGCAGGTCCGGGGTGCGCTCGCCCTCGAGGTACGGCACGTGCACGAGTCCGCCGGCGCCGGGCTCGGCCGCCAGCGCGAGCGCGCTCAAACCCTCGTGGTCGACGCCGAGCAGGCGCCGCCCCGCCTCGAGCACCCGGGTGCCGTTGAGGGTGCAGGCCAGGGGGAGGAAGGCCCCCGTGGCGTCGGCGAAGCCCGCGACGATCCCGCTCAGGTCGGCGGCGGGGGAGTCCGCCACCGCGGCGACCACGCCGGACGTGCCCAGGGACACGAACACCTGGCCGGGCGCCAGCCCGAGGCCGAGGGCCGCGCCGGCGTTGTCGCCGCACCCGGGGGCGAGGACGATGCCGGCCGGGATCGCGCCGGACGCGGCCGTCTCGCCGACCGCCTCGAACGGCCCGGCGACGCGCGGCAGCGCCAGGTCGCCCGGCCCGACGTCGCGGCGCAGGGCACGCGAGAGCAACTCCCAGCGGTACTGCCCGGTGCCCGGATGCCAGTACCCGGTGCCGGACGCGTCAGACCGGTCCGTGGTCAGCGTGCGTACGTCCGTTGAGCCCGAGAGCCGCCAGGTGAGCCAGTCGTGGGGCAGTGCCACCGCGGCCACCCGGCCAGCGTTCTCCGGTTCGTGGTCGGCCAGCCAGCGCAGCTTGGTCACGGTGAACGACGCGAGCGGCACGGAGCCGCCCGCGGCCAGCAGGGCGGCGCGGCCGCGCTCCAGGTGCCCGTCGCCCAGTTCGCGGGCCAGATCCGTGGCCGCGTCCGCCGAGCGGGTGTCGTTCCACAGCAGGGCCGGCCGGATCACCGCCCCGTCGGCGTCGAGCACCACCATGCCGTGCTGCTGACCGCCCACCGCCATCGCGGTGACGCCGTCCAGGCCACCGGCGTCCTCGACGGCCGCCTGCAGGGCGAGCCACCAGGCCTCGGGGTCCACCTCCGTGCCGTCGGGGTGCGGGGCCGAGCCGGAGCGCACGAGCGCCCCGGTCGCGGCGTCCCGGATGACGACCTTGCAGGACTGCGTCGAGCTGTCGACGCCGGCGACGAGGGACACGACTCAGCCGATCAGGTGCTCGACGGCGAGCTGGTGCAGCTGGACGAACCCGTAGTCGCGCTCGGCGGCGGCGTCCAGGTCGAAGTCGTCCGTCGCGGTGAGCAGGTCCGCCACCGTCTCACCCGGGGCGAGCGTCGGCTGGGCGAGATCCGCGACGCCGGAGTACCGCATGGCCTCCTGCACGCGGTCGTCGGCGCGGAACGCCCGTGCCTTCTCGGCCAGCTGCAGGTAGGTCGCCATGTTGGCGGCCGCGGACTTCCACACGCCCTCGAAGTACTCGGTGCGGGACGGCTTGTAGTCGAAGTGCTTCGGGCCGGTGTAGCGGGGGCCGTCGGGGGAGCCCGGGAAGCCGTTCTCCAGCAGGTCGACCGTGAAGAAGGCCGAGAGCAGGTCACCGTGGCCGAACACGAGATCCTGGTCGTACTTCAGGCCCTTCTGCCCGTTCAGGTCGATGTGGAACAGCTTGCCGCTGAACAGCGCCTGCGCCAGGGCGTGCGTGTAGTTGAGGTTGGCCATCTGCTCGTGCCCGGTCTCGGGGTTCAGCCCGACGATGTCGCCGTGCTCGAGCTCGGCGATCAGCGCCAGCGCGTGCCCGGCCGTGGGCAGGAAGATGTCGCCGCGCGGCTCGTTGGGCTTCGGCTCGAGGCCGATCCGCAGGTCGTAGCCCTGGCTCTTGATGTAGCCGGCCACGGTGTCCAGACCCTCCTTGTACCGCTGCAGCGCGGCGAAGAGGTTCTTGGAGGAGTCGTACTCGGCGCCCTCGCGGCCGCCCCACATCACGAAGGTGCTCGCGCCCATCTCGGCGGCCAGGTCGACGGCGGAGAGCACCTTGCGCAGGCCGAAGCGGCGCACGCCCCGGTCGTTCGAGGTGAGCCCGCCGTCCTTGAACACCGGGTGGGTGAAGGTGTTGGTGGTGACCATCTCGATGACCAGGCCGGCCTTGTCGGCGGCATCCTTGAGCTGGCCGGTGATGCGGCGCCGGGTCTGCTCGTCCGCGTCGAACGGGAAGACGTCGTTGTCGTGGAAGGTGATGCCCCAGGCACCCAGCTCCGCGAGCTTCTCGCTGTACTCCCAGGGGTCCAGGGACGGGCGGGTCGCGGATCCGAACGGGTCGATACCCGTCCATCCGACGGTCCAGAGGCCGAATGAGAACCGGTCGTCCTTCGTGGGCTGGCGCACCATGTCTGCTCCTTCATGAGTCTTCACTGACCATTTGTTGTTTCACACAACATAATAGTGACGTCCGCTACAGTCAATGCCGTGAACACCGTCATCGGCGTCCCGGCGCGGCCCCGACCGGCGGCGGCCGCCACCCAGGCCACCCTGCGGGAGCACAACCTCTCGCTCGTCGCGCGCATCGTGCTCGGCGCGCCCACGGCGATGTCCCGCGCCGACGTCGCGGTAGCGACGGCGCTGACCCGGTCCACCGTCTCCCGCCTGGTCGACGACCTGCTCGCCGGCGGACTCGTGCGCGAGGTGGCCAAGGTGGGCGGGGGGCTCGGGCGGCCCGCGACGCCCGTGGTGGCCGACGACCGGCTCTGCGCCCTCGGGCTCCAGGTGAACGCGACGTTCCTGCTTGCCCGGCTGGTGGCGCTCGACGGCACGGTCGTCGCGGAGGAGGCCGTCGACGGGGACTTCGTCGGCAGCGACCCCGCCGCGGTGCTGCCGCTGATGGGTGCCTGTGGCGCCCGCGTCCTCGCCACGGCCGGGGCGGACCGCATCCTCGTCGGCACCGGCCTCGCCCTGCCCGGCATCGTGCGCCCGGGGACGGGCACCCTGCTGCGGGCACCCAACCTCGGCTGGTCCGCCGTCGAACCCGTCCCGCTGCTCGCGACGCCGGACCTCGGTCCGGTCCAGCTGAGCAACGAGGCCGATTCCGCCGCCGTGACCGTCGCCCAGCCGGTACCGGGACGGCCGGACGGGCCGCAGGACTTCATCTACCTCTCCGGTGAGATCGGCATCGGCGGCGCCGCGGTGCTCGGCGGCCGGGTGATGCGCGGCCAGCACGGCTGGGCCGGGGAGATCGGGCACGTCTGCGTCGACGCCGACGGCCCGGCCTGCCCGTGCGGCTCGCGCGGCTGCCTCGAGCGCTATGCCGGGCTGCGGGCCCTGCAGACCGCCGCGGGCCTGCCGGCGACCGCGGGCATCGACCAGTTCGCCGAGGCGTGCCGGGCCGGCGACGAGGCGGCGGTGCGGGCGCTGGAGACGGCGCTCGGGGCGCTGGAGACGGCGCTGGTCAGCGCCGTCAACCTGCTCGACATCCCCGCCGTCGTGCTCGGTGGCCACCTCGGCCGCCTCGGGGCGCTGATCGCCCCGGATCTGGCCGGGCGGCTCGGTTCCCGGGTGCTGGCGGGGCGCTTCGGCGGCCCCACGGTGACGGTCGACGAGCACGTCGAGGACCGGGCGCCCGCCGCGACCGGCGCCGCGATCAGCGTGCTCGAGGGGGTCATCGACCGGCCCGCGGCGTGGATCGACGGCGGTGGACGCCCCGGCCGCTGAGCCCGTCCGGATCGGCGGGCTGCGCAGCGCGCTCCCGCCGGCCGTGTTCTCAGCCGTCGGCGGTCGCGAAGACGACGAGGTTGCGGGTCCAGTGGCCGAGTGCCGGGTCCCAGTGCCCGTCGCACGTGATCAACCGCAGCTGCGCGTCCGGTGTCGGCCCGTAGATCTGCTCGGTGGGGAAGATCCCGACCCGGTCCGCGCTGAGGACGCGGGTGACGGTGAAGTGCACGTCCCGCCCGTCGGCACCGGTGACCGTCACCGGGTCCCCGGGGCGGAGCTCGGGCAGCCGGTAGAAGACGCCCGGGCCGTCCGGGGCCGTCAGATGGCCGGCGATCACGGACGGACCCCGCTGCCCGGGCACGGGCGACTCGGTGTACCAGCCGGCGCGCTGCCAGTCCTTCGGCGCGGCGAGCACGCCCGCGGCGTCCCGTCGGAGGTTCTCCAGTGTGCTGTCCACGCCGATGCCGGGAATCCGTACCCGGGTCGGTGCGCCGACACTCGCCGCGGGGGACGCCCCCGTGGGGTCCTGCAGGCGATCCAGCCGGCCGGGACCGAGTGAGGAGGCCGCGGCCGACGGCGGCGTGGAGGAAGCCGCCGAGGACGACGGTGCCGGCGACGCGGCGGACGACGGGGCCGCCCCCGTCCCGATCGCCGTCGCCGCCCCGCCCCCGGCACACCCGCTCAGGGTGAGCCCGGCGGCGACGGCGAGAGCCGTGACGACGGCGAGGGGGCCGGTGCGCGTACTCACGCGGCAGCTCCCGGGGTGCAGCCGCCGAGATCGTCGGTGGTGAGCATGATCCTCCCGAGCGCCGCCCAGGCAGCGCCGTAGTAGGTGGGCCGTTCCGCGTCGAGCGCGGCGGCCCGTTCCAGGTCGCCGCGGGCGTCGGCCGGGTCCCCGGCGGCGGACCGCGTCGCCGCCCGCGCCGCGTAGGCCAGGGGGTGTTCGGCCGGGTCCGTCGCGGTGCCGCCCAGGTCCAGGGAGATCGGCAGGGGGTCGTTCCGCTCCAGCACCGGCCGCAGGCGGGAGGCCAGGGTCCGGTCGGCCGCGTCGCACGATTCGGCGTAGCGCAGGGCCACGCGGGCGGCGTCGTACCCGTAGCGCACCGGGCCGCCGGCGCCGTCCGGGCCGGGCAGCGGGTTGACCGCGCCGTCGGCTCGCAGCTGCGCCCAGTCCGGCGGCAGCGACGTCTCCTGCAGGATCGCCGTCGTCACGGCCCGGGAACCGGCCTCCAGTTCCGCAAAGCGCCGGTCGCCGGTGGCCCGGCCCAGCACCGCGAAGGCGGCGGGGGAGGCGTACGACGGGTTGTACGGCACATCCGCCCGTCCGGCGGCCCAGCGCCCGGGCAGCAGCACGCGCCCGTGCTTCGTGGTCGTCGTCAGCCGGTCCAGCACGGCGGTCGCCAGGCGGGTGCCGGCGGTCGTGTACCGGGGCTCGCCGAACGCCCGGCCGGCCAGCACGAGCGCCCGTGCGGCGTCGAGGTCGGCGTCGGCGGCCGGCGCGGAGTCCTGCACCGCGCCGTCCGCCCACCGCCAGGAGAGCAGCTGGTCGTCGCGCTGCAGGTGGGCCTGCGTCCAGCCGAGGATCCGGGCGAACGCGTCACGGTCGCGGGCGGCCAGCGCGATCAGCAGGCCGTACGCCTGCCCCTCGCTGACCGTGTCACCGCCCTGGTCCCGGCGCACGACCCGGCCGTCCGGATCCACCCACCGGTCCAGGAAGGCCCGGGCGGATCCGGCCGCCGTGGCCGGCACCGTCGGCGCGGGGGACTGGTCGGTGCTGTGCGCCTGGGGCGTCGAACGCCCGCCCGAGGTCGTGGCGACCACCCCGAGGGCCACCGCCAGCAGTACCGTCACGCCGATCACGGCCGAGAAGGTCAGGATCCGTCGTCGGCGGCTCATCCGCGCCCGGCGGACCGGCGCCGGCGGGCCAGCAGCGCGCCCGCCAGGACGACGCCACCGACCGCGGCCGCGCCCACGGGCAGGGCCGGGCTCGCACCGGTCGCACTCGCGGGAGCGGCACCGGTGTTGATGCCGCCCTTCGGCATGGCCTTGACCGCCTCGGAGTCGACGACGGCCTTGGCGGTGAGCGTCCGCTTCGCGTTGTCCATCACCAGCACCGTGGTGGTGCTGCCGGACGGCAGGGTGACGGTGGCGTCGACCGAGGTGCTGCCGGACCGGAGGGTCAGCGGCCACGCCCCGGCGGGGACGGTGGCGTACCCGGTCGCCTCACCGGTGCCGGCGTCCTGGGCGATGTCGTCGCCGTCACGGGTGCGGACGGTGACGGTCGGGTGCACGGACGAGGCCTGGATGATCCGGACCTTCGCCTTCTCGGCGGGGACCGTGGCGAGCTGGTCCGTGTAGAGCTGGGTGGCGAGCTTCCCGCCCATTCCGGTCACGGCCATCGTCAGCGGCTGATCCTTCGCGATCGTGATGGACCGTTCCAGCAGGGCGCGGGTGCTGTGGGCCGGCTTGATCGCCACGACGTAGTTGCCGGGCGGGACGGCGAGGTACTTCGAGGCGTCGCCGAAGTGCACCCCGCTGACCGTCTTCTGGGCACCGCCGGACACCGCGGTCAGGGTGACGGCGGCCTCCGCGGTGTCGGGCGAGAGGTGCATGACGCGGATCCAGCCCGAGCCCGGTGAGGGGTTGGGCGTGGGCTTGTCCGCGGCGATGGCGGGCGCGCCGCCGGCACCGAGCGCCAGCAGCAGGGCTCCGATCACGGCGGCGAGTCGGGTGAGGAGGCGGACACGGGGGCGGGCGGGACTGGTGCTGTTCATCATCGGGTTCCCTTCGACAGTGACGGGTCGAGCAGGTTCTCCGGCTCGCCCAGGGGGTAGGTGATGGTCATGCCGTTGTCGGCCGCGGTCACGGCCGGGTGGCCGAACGGGCCGGTGAGCCCGCTGGTCCACGCGGTGATCCGGCGGGCCGCGTCGGTGCCGGTGACGGCGGGGCGCCCGTCGACGGCGGTGACGAGTGCGCTGCGGCGGTAGGTGCCGTCGGTCCCGTCCTCCGCCGGGAAGTCGGTGATGGTCAGGGTGGTCTGCATCACCTGCTGCGCGAGCGCGAGCATGACCCGCGAGTCGACCTGGCCGGCACGCAGCTGGGCGCGCGCGCTGGGCGTCAGGGTGAGCCGCGGGTTGGCGGCCAGCTCGGCGCCGACGGCGGCACGCTCGGTGCGCAGCGCCCGGTCGGCGCGCTCGCCGGCGGCGAGGCCTTCCGCGTGGATCTGCCGGACGTCGACACGCTGCTGTCCGGAGCCGAACGAGGCCACCACCGTCGAGTTCGCGATCGCGGCCTTGACCTGCGGGAACTGGTCCGGGAACGTGCGCATCGAGTCGGTCGTGATGATCCAGTCCGAGTCCTTCCACCCGTTCGGGGACTGGGCGATCACCTGGGAGTCGGTGTCGAGCTTGTAGTACCAGATGACGTTCTCCCGCGCGAAGCCGGAGCGGACGAGGTCCACCCACATCGCGTCGTCGACCAGCAGGCGCTGATCCTTGCCGACGTTGCGGGCCACCCACTGCTGCGCCTCGACGGACGGCCGGTCCAGGTCCGCCGTCAGCTGGCCCGCGTACAGCGAGCCCCACACGGGCACGGCCACGACGCCACCGGCGAGCAGCACCAGGATGCCGGCGACGCCCTGGGCGCGCCGGATCCCGGCTCCCGCGCGCAGTCGCTCGACGGCGGCGTGGGCGACACCCGCCACGGCCACCGCGGCCAGCGGCAGCAGCATGATGACGTAGGGGACCGGCAGGTAGCCTCCCGGCCGGAACATGAACAGGACCAGGGCGACGACGATCACGGCGAACGGCCGGACGCGCCGGATGCCGATCCCGATCACCGCGCACAGCAGCCCGAGGGTGATGAACACCGGGTCGAGGTGCCACCACTGGGACAGGGTCCGGCTGATCTGGCTGCCCGCCTCGGTGGCGAGTCCACTCGAGGCGCGTCCGCCCAGCTGGAAGGCGACGCCACCCATCAGGCTGACCCGGTCGGGGCCGGGGAACAGCTCGCCCTTGACCGTGGCGAGCAGCAGGTAGCTGATGCCGATCAGACCGAGCACGCTGCCGGCGACGGCGAGCGTGTAGCGCCGGGTCGAGGGGTGCGACTGGCGGATCATCACCCAGGCGACCGGGACGATCGCGAGCAGGTAGGTCTCCTTCGAGAGCACCGCGACCCCGAGACAGGCGGCGGACGCGGCGAAGCCGGCGAGCTGCCGGTGCCGCGCGGTGGCCAGGATCAGGGCGAGGAGCAGCCAGACGGTCGCGACGTTGTCCAGGTAGACGGTGCGGTGGTACTGGATCGCCAGCGGCGAGAGCGCGAACAGGCCCGCAGCGAGCGCCGCGGCCGGGCGGCCCAGGCGCAGCCGCCGGCAGAGCCAGAACACCAGGCCGGTGCTGATCAGCGCGGCGACGACCATCGCCTCGCGCGCGGCGATCACCGAGACGTCGTACCGCTCGAAGGCGCCGGTCACCTGCGCATACCCGGCGATCTGGATCCAGCCGAGCGGCGGGTGGTCGTACCAGTAGGTGTAGTGGGCCAGCTCGCCGAGGGTGTCCACCGCCCACGCCTGAGCCGTGTACGTGCCCTCGTCGTCGATCCGCTGCGGCGTGCCCGCCAGGTTGACGACGTTGATCACGCCGGCCACCAGCAGCAGCGGTGCCAACCACACCAGCGAACGGATGTGCCGAGTCGGCCAGGAGCCGCTCCGGTCCGGTGCGGGGCTCGATCCCGTGGCGCGGTTCGCCCGGTCCGCCCGCGCGGCGGGGGTACCGGGCCGGGCTCCCCGCCCGACGGCGGGCGGCGCGTTCAGCGGGGACGCGGGCGGAGCCGGCGTCCAGTCGGTGAATGCCCTCATCGGCCCGCCCCGGAGGTCTGCAGCTCGGCGGTGGCCACGGTCGCCACGGGTTCGGCCGTGCGGTGGGCGCCGGTGTGCTCCGTCTTCTCCCAGGAGTGGTCACCGCGCAGCTGCCGCACGACGGATCGGACGGCGGCGGCGGCGAGGAAGATCTGGAACGGGACGGTGCCCAGGAGCAGTCGCGCGTAGTCGCGGATGCGCGCCCGGTTCCCGTAGAGGTGCCCGAACTCGTGCAGGGCGGCCACCTCGACGGCCACGGTGATCAGGGTCGGCGCGAGCGGCAGGAAACTGATCATCGCGACCCAGGCGGGCACCTTGGCCACGGCCATCAACAGGAGGGAGACGGGGATGAGCACCCCGGCGAACGCCTGCAGGAACGGCATCGCCAGCATGTACCGGGCGAAGGCCCGCTGGGAGCGGAGAGGCAGCTTGCGCCATTCGCCCTTCCGCAGCACCTGCAGGAAGCCCTGGTTCCACCGGGTCCGCTGCTTGAACAGGGAGAGCAGGCTGCCGGGCGTCTCCTCGCGGGTGACCACCTCGGGCGAGTACGCGACGGCGACCTTTGCGCCGGCACTGGACAGACGCACGCCGAGCTCGCAGTCCTCCGCGAGGCACTCGGCGTCCCAGCCGTCCGAGTAGTCCAGCCAGTCGCGCCGGACGAACACCGTGTTGCCGCCGAGCGGGATGAAGTTGGCGTTGGCGTGGAAGTGGAGCCGGGACCGGAACCAGAAGTAGTACTCCAGCACGTTGCGCAGGGCCCACCAGCTGCTCCGGAAGTTCATCAGCTGGACGCCACCCTGCACGACGGCAGCGCCGGTCTCGCTGAACCGGGAGTCGACGAGACGCAGCAGGTGCGGATGCACCTCGTCCTCGGCGTCGAACACGCCGACGATGTCGCCGGTGGTGTGGGCGAGCGCGGTGTTCAGGGCCTTCGGCTTGTTCTTGGGCACGCTGTGGTCGACGACGACGGAGATGAGGTCCGGGTGGCGGGCCGCGGCCTCGCGGGCGACCCGCTCGGTGCCCGGGTCGTCGTGGCCCACGATGGCGATGATCTCGACGTCCGGGTGGTCCTGCTCCGTGAGGCGGTCCAGGGTCTGGCCGAGCACCTCCTCCTCGTGGCGCGCGGGCACGAGGAGGGAGAACCGGTGGGCGGGGGCGATCGGACGCACGGCGAACTGACTGCGGGTCAGGTTGTCGCGAGACCACCACGCGTGCAGCATCCACCACAGGGTGGTCAGGGCCACGGCGGTCAGCGCGACCGAGACGAGGATCAGGGCGGTGCAGCCCAGCCATTCCATCGCCGTCCAGTGGGCCACGTCCGGCAGGATGCCGTCGGCGCCGCCGGTGACCGGTGGCGGGAGCTCGCTCCCGCGGTTGGGGACCACCCCGGTGACCGGAGCCGGGCTCGGCTGCGGGGTCAACAGGGGATCCGGGGTGCCGTCGGTCGCGGGTGCGGTGACGAACAGGGAAGGCAACACGATCTCTCCTCGGGGGTTCGGATCCATGGTCGGCGCACACGCGTCGAGCACGAATCGACCTCAGGCCCCCCCTGTCAGCGATCCGGTCGCCGGCACGCACGACGGATCGCTGTTTCTGATCGTTCACCCCGGGTTCGGAGCGGGTCGCCCTCCCGGATGGGTCAGATCGTCGAAAGAAGTGTGGCGGCTGTCACCACCCGCGCTTCTCCCAGGCGGGCAGCGCCGGGCGTTCCGCCCCGATCGTCGTCGGCAGCCCGTGCCCCGGGTGGACGACGGTGTCGTCGTCGAGCACGTCGAACACGCGCTCCACGACGTCGCGGTACAGGGACGCGAAGTCCTCCGGGCCGGCGGTCCTGCCCACGCCGCCGGGGAAGAGCGAGTCCCCGCTGAACAGGTGGTCCGGGCCCTCCGGGTCGCGGAGCAGCAGGGCGACGGAGCCCGGAGTGTGCCCGCGCAGGGCGATCGCCTCCAGATCGAACCCGTCGAACTGCCCGACGTCGCCGTGGTCGAGCAGCACCGCGGTCGGCACGTCGATCGCGGGGGCGTCGTCCCGGCCGGCGGCGGTCCGCGCGCCGGTCCGCTCGGCCACCGCGGCGAGGGCGCCCACGTGGTCGTGGTGCCGGTGGGTCGTGATGATGAGGGCGAGCCGGGGCTCGGCGGGGGAGTCCTCGCCGGACGAGGCGAGCAGCTGCTCGATCGCCGGGGCGTCGGCGGCGGCGTCGATCAGCACCTGGGCGCCGGAGCGGCGGGAGGTCAGCAGGTAGACGTTGTTGTCCATCGGGCCGACACTGATGCTGCGCAGCACCACGTCGGTCAGGGCGGTCACGGCGATGTCGGTCATGTGATGAGCATAACGACGTAGTTAGTTGACCTAAGCAAGCATCGAACCGTATTGTTGGTTAGGTCAACAAAACGACGGAGGAGATCATGACCGTCACCGAGAGTACCGCCGCCGCCCTGGTGGAGCAGATCACCCGACTGCAGCGCACCATCAAGCACGTGACCGCGCGGTCGACGGCGGCCGCGGACGGCGTCGGGATGGCCCATGTGGGCATCCTCTTCATGCTGTGTTCCTCCTCGGAACGGCGCGCGACGGATCTGGCCGACGACCTCGGGATCGGCACGTCCGCACTGAGCCGCCAGATCTCCGCCCTCGAGGACCGCGGGCTGCTCAGCCGCCGCCCCGATCCGGACGACGGCCGCGCGAGCCTGCTGTCGGTCACCGCCTCGGGTCGCGACCTGGTCGGTGCGGTCACGGCGGAGCGCACGCAGCGCCTGAAGGACCTGTTGACGGGGTGGGACGAGGCCGAGGCCGAGCACGCCACCCGCACCCTGGGCCGACTGAGTGAGGTCTTCCAGATCGCCCAGCACGAGAACGTCCGGCTCCGTCACGACGGAGATCCGGGGGAGGCGCCCGCGAGCGCCCCCGAAGCAGCCATCACGACCGCGTAGAGGAAACCTTCATGAGCAGCACCACCGCAGCGGAACCGGTCGCGTCGACGACGCCACCCGACGAACCGCACATGTCCCACAAGGAGATCATGGCCGCCCTGACCGGGCTGCTCGCGGCGTTCTTCACCGCGATCCTCTCCTCGACCATCGTCGCCAACGCGCTGCCGCGCATCGTCGGCGACCTGCACGGCACCCAGACGGACTTCGCCTGGATCATCACCGCCGCGCTGCTGGCCAACGCCGCCTCCACCCCGATCTGGGGCAAGCTCGCCGACCTGTTCGACAAGAAGCTGCTCGTCCAGATCTCCATCGTCATGTTCGTCCTCGGCTCCATCGGCGCCGGCATCGCGCAGACGATCCCCGTCATGATGGTCGGCCGTGTCGTCCAGGGCCTGGCCATGGGTGGTCTGACCGCGCTCGCCCAGGCGATCCTCGGCACCATCATCCCGCCGCGTCAGCGTGGCCGGTACGCCGGCTACATGGGCGCCGTCATGGCGGTCGCGATGTCCGGCGGCCCGCTCCTCGGCGGTCTGATCGTCGACAGCCCGCTCGGCTGGCGGGGCACCTTCTTCGTCTGCGTGCCGCTCGCCGTGATCGCGCTGATCATCATCCAGCTCAAGCTCCACCTGGGTCACCTCAACGTCAAGCGCCGCGTCTCCATCGACTGGGTCGGCGCCGTGCTCCTCGCCGCCGCCGTCAGCATCCTGCTGATCTGGGTCTCGTTCGCCGGCAAGGCCGACTACTACGACTGGTGGTCGCCCCAGACCGTGTGGATGGTCGGTGGCAGCCTCGTGCTGATCGCGCTCTTCATCCTCGTCGAGTCGAAGGTGTCCGAGCCGATCGTGCCGCTGAAGATCGTCTCCGAGCGCACGACGGCGCTGGCCATCATCGCCTCGGTGGCGGTGGGCATCGGCCTCTTCGGTGGCAACACCTACCTCGGCCAGTACTTCCAGGTCGCCCGCGGCTACACGCCGACCGAGGCCGGCCTGCTGATGCTGCCGATGATCTTCGGCAACCTGATCGCCACCACGGTGGCCGGTCAGCTGATCACCCGCTTCGGCAAGTGGAAGCGCTACCTCGTGATCGGGTCCGTGCTGCTGATCGCCGGCCTCGGCCTCGCGTCCACGCTGGACCACACCACCCCGCTGTGGCAGGTGAGCATCTACATCTTCCTCGTCGGTCTCGGCACCGGCGCGCTGATGCAGAACCTCGTGCTCGCCGTCCAGAACACGGTCCGGGCGCAGGACATCGGCGCGGCCAGCGCCTCGGTGGCCTTCTTCCGCTCCTTCGGCGGCGCCATCGGCGTGGCCGTCCTCGGCGCGGTGCTCGGCAACCGGGTCACCGACCTGACGACGCAGGGCCTCGCTGCCCACGGCATCCGGCCCTCCGGCGGTACCTCCGGCGCCTCCCTGGACCTGAATGCCCTGCCGGGCCCGGTCCGCGAGGTCATCCAGGCCGCGTACGGCGACGCGACCGGCCTGATCTTCCGGTACGCGGCGATCGTCGCGATCGTGGTCCTCATCGCGGTGCTGCTGATCAAGGAGCGGACGCTGCGTTCGACCATCGACATCAAGCCGAGCACCGAGCCGGTGGACGCCGCGAAGGCCACCCCGCCGTCGGGTTCCATTCCGATCGTCGGGCTCCCGGCCACCGGGGTCACCGCCGCGGGCACGGTCGCCGGCAGGCCGTCGGACGACGCGCGGTCGGCCGACGCCACCCCGGCCCGCGGCCGCCACGCCGCCGCCACCACGGCGGACGACGAGCGGAACGCGGACGCCGACGAGGCTCCGGTTCGCCGGGGCCGGCACGCCGCCCCGGCGGCCCACCGCGCCGACCACCGTGCGGACGACCGTACGGAGAACGACGCCGACCACACCGGCATCGAGGATCTCGACGCCGAACGCATCGACGCACTGGAGGCCGCGCGCCGCTGACCCGGCACGTCCCTCGGGGCGGTGTCCACCCGACGGGTGGGTGCCGCCCCGTCGGCGCCTCCGGACGCCGCCCCGACGGCTCGTCCGGCCGCCGGGGACCGGATCGAACGGCCCGCTGGACGCCCAGCCCGCCGAGAGCACGACAATGACGGAGAGAAGCACGGAAGGGAGACCGGGATGCTGATCCGACTGGTCCGCCGCCACCTGGCCCCGCACCGGGCGGCGGTGATCGCGATCGTGGTGCTGCAGCTGCTGCAGACCCTCGCCACGCTGTACCTGCCGACGCTGAACGCCGACATCATCGACGACGGCGTGGTCAAGGCCGACCTGGGGGTGATCTGGTCGCTCGGCGGCCTGATGCTCGTCATGACGGTCGGGCAGATCCTCTGCAACATCGGCGCCATCCTGCTGGCCGCCCGCGTCGCGATGAGCGTGGGCCGGCAGGCCCGCGCCGAGGTGTTCGGCTCCGTCCAGCGCTTCTCCGCGCGCGAGGTCAACCACTTCGGTGCGCCGTCCCTGATCACCCGCAGCACCAACGATGTCCAGCAGGTCCAGATGATCGTGCTGATGTCCTTCACGATGCTCGTCACGGCGCCGATCATGGGCATCGGCGGCGTCGTGCTCGCCCTCCAGCAGGACGTCGCGCTCTCGGGGCTGCTGCTCGTCGTGCTGCCCGTGCTGCTCGTCGTGATCGGGCTGATCGTCCGGCGCCTCGTGCCGCTGTTCCGCCGGGGCCAGACCCAGCTGGACCGGGTCAACGGGGTGCTGCGCGAGCAGATCATGGGCCTGAGCGTGATCCGCGCGTTCGTGCGCGAACGGCAGGAGGCGGACCGGTTCGACGCCGCCAACCGCGACCTGACGGACACCCAGCTCGCGTCGGGCTACCTGCTGGCGCTGATGTTCCCGTCGATCATGCTCGTGGTCAACGTCGCCACGGTCGGCGTGCTGTGGTTCGGAGCCATGCGCATCGACGCCGGCCAGATGCAGATCGGCGCCCTGACCGCCTTCCTCGCCTACATCATGCAGATCCTGATGGCGGTCATGCTCGCGATGTTCCTGTTCATGATGCTGCCGCGCGCGGCCGTCTCGGCCGAGCGCATCCAGGAGGTGCTCGACGCCGAGCCCTCCGTCGTCTCCACCCCCGACGCGGTGGACGCCGCGGTGCTGCTGGGGGAGCGGTCGAACGGGCACGTGCCGGACAGGCAGGACGGCGGCCTCGCCGACGGCCGGCCCCGCGCCCGGCTCACCGGCGCTCTCCGGTTCGAGCACGTCGGCTTCCGGTACCCCGGCGCCCAGCGCGACGTCCTGTCGGACATCAGCTTCACCGCCGAGCCCGGCCGGACGACCGCCGTCATCGGCTCGACCGGGGCCGGCAAGACCACGCTGCTGAGCCTGATCCCGCGGCTGCTCGACGCCACGGAGGGCACCATCACCGTCGGCGGGCACGCCATCACGGGGCTCACCCTGGACAGCCTGCGGTCCGGCATCGGGCTCGTGCCCCAGCGCGCGCACTTGTTCTCCGGCACGGTCGCGTCCAACCTGCGGCTCGCGGACCCGGACGCGACCGACGAGCAGCTGTGGGCCGCGCTGCGGGTCTCCCACGCCGCCGACTTCGTCACCGCCCTGCCCGACGGCCTCGCGTCCGCGGTCGAACCCGGCGGCACCAACTTCTCCGGCGGCCAGCGGCAGCGGCTGTGCATCGCCCGCGCCCTGGTCCGCCGGCCCGGCATCTACCTCTTCGACGACAGCTTCTCCGCGCTCGACTACGCGACGGACGCCCGCGTGCGGTCCGCGCTCGTCCCGTGGACCCGCGACGCCGTCGTCCTGGTGGTCGCCCAGCGGGTCAACACCATCCGGTACGCCGACAGCATCATCGTCCTGGACGAGGGCGCCGTCGTCGGCACCGGCACGCACGAGCAGCTGCTCGCCGGCTGCGACACCTACCGCGAGATCGTCGAGTCCCAGTTGAGCGCCGAGGAGGCGGCATGAGCATGCGCGGACGGGGAGCGCCCCCGAGCAAGCCGCTCCACGTCAAGGCCACCATCGCCCGGCTCGCCGGGGTGATGCGCCCCGACGCCGGGCGTCTCGGCCTGGTCGTGCTGATGGCCGTCGGCGCCGTCGGCCTGACCGTCGCCGCCCCGAAGATCCTCGGAGCGGCCACCGACGTCGTCTTCGCCGGCGCGGTCGGCCGGATGACGCCCGCCGGCGTGTCCCGGGACCAGCTGATCGCCGGGCTGCGGGCCTCCGGACAGCAGCAGCAGGCGGACCTGCTCTCCGGGATGTCGTTCGTGCCGGGGCAGGGCCTCGACACGGGCCGGCTCTCCGCGATCCTGCTCGGGGTGCTCGCCCTCTACGTGGTGGCGTTCGTGCTCAACTGGCTGCAGGCCAGGCTGATCGCCGCGTCGGTGCAGCGGGCCATGTACACGCTGCGCCGCTCCGTGCAGGACAAACTGTCCCGGCTGCCGATGGCGCACTTCCACGACCACCCGCGTGGCGAGGTGCTCTCGCGCGTCACCAACGACATCGACAACCTCGCGCAGACGCTCAACCAGACGCTCACGCAGATCGTCGTCTCGGTGCTGACCGTGGTCGGGGTGCTGGTCATGATGATCTCGATCTCCCCGACGCTCGCGGTCGTCGCCGTCGTGAGCATCCCCATCTCGGCGGTCATCACCGTGCTGGTGGCGCGCCGCTCGCAGCCCCAGTTCGTCGCGCAGTGGAACCGCACCGGCGCCCTGAACGCGCACATCGAGGAGATGTTCACCGGTCACGAGGTCGTCACCGCGTTCGGCGGGCAGGCGGAGGCCCGGGCCCGGTTCGACGCGACCAACACCGAGCTGTACGAGGCAAGTCGCCGCGCCCAGTTCATCTCCGGCCTGATCATGCCGCTGATGATGTTCGTCTCGAACCTCGTCTACGTCGCGGTCGCCGTGGTCGGGGCCATCCAGGTCGCCTCCGGCCTGATCACCATCGGCAGCGTCCAGGCCTTCGTCCAGTACGCCCGGCAGTTCTCCCAGCCGCTCGGCCAGCTCGGCGGCATGCTCAACCTGCTCCAGTCCGGTCTCGCCTCCGCCGAGCGCGTGTTCGAGCTGCTCGACGCGCCCGAGCAGAGCCCCGATCCGGTCGAGCCGGCCCGGCTGCCCGTCGCGCGCGGCCTCGTCGCGTTCGAGGACGTGTCCTTCCGGTACCGGCCGGACACCCCGCTGATCGACCACCTCGACCTGCGCGCCGAACCCGGCCGGACGGTCGCGATCGTCGGCCCCACCGGCGCCGGGAAGACGACGCTGGTCAACCTCCTGCTGCGGTTCTACGAGCTGGACGGCGGCCGGATCACGATCGACGGCGTCGACATCGCCGCGATGACCCGGGACGAGCTGCGCGGCCACTTCGGCATGGTCCTGCAGGACCCGTGGCTGTTCGGCGGCACCATCCGGGAGAACCTGGCGTACGGGCGGTCCGACGCCACGGAGGACGAGATCGTGGCCGTCGCCCGGGCCACCTCGGTGGACCACCTGGTCCGCTCACTGCCCGACGGGTACGACACGGTGCTCTCCGACGAGGGGTCCGCGCTCAGCGCCGGGCAGAAGCAGCTCGTCACCATCGCCCGCGCCCAGCTCGCCGACCCCGAGATCCTCATCCTCGACGAGGCGACCAGCTCGGTGGACACCCGCACCGAGGTGCTGATCCAGCAGGCGATGAACCGCCTCCGCGCGGGGCGCACCAGCTTCGTCATCGCGCACCGCCTCTCCACCATCCGGGAGGCCGACGTGATCGTCGTGCTCGAGGACGGGCGCGTCGTCGAGCAGGGGGACCACGAGTCCCTGCTCGCCGCCCGCGGCCACTACTACGACCTGTACAACGCGCAGTTCGCCGCGCCCGCCATCGAGGAGGAGGTGAGCCGGTGACCGGGTTCTCCCTGATCGACGCGCTCCACATCGACCCCGCCAGCTCCACCGCGCCGTTCGAGCAGGTGCGCCGGTTCATCGCCGCCGCGGCCGCCACCGGGCAGCTGCCCGCCGGCTCCCGGCTGCCCCCGGTGCGGACCCTGGCCCAGCAGCTGCACCTCGCCGCGAACACCGTGGCCCGCGCCTACCGGGAGCTGGAGGAGGCGGGCATCGTCGTCACCGCCGGCCGGGCCGGGACCACGGTCGCCGCCACCGACGCGGCCCGGGAGCGGGTGGCCGCGGCCGCCCGGGACCTGGCGCGAGCCGCGCGGGCCGCGGGTCTGGACCAGACCGAGGCCGGGACGATGCTGCGGGCGGCCTGGGAGGCCGCCGCCGAGGCGGGCGGCATGCGGGCGGCGATGGCCGCGGCGAGGTCCGCCGACGGCTGAACCGGCGGCCGACGGCCTGCCGTTCGAACGGGTCTTCGATAGGATGGACGCCGTGCCCAACGCTGAGATGACCCGACTGATGACGCACGACTCCTCCCGGCTGACCGTGAAGGGCGCGCGGGAGAACAATCTGCGCAACATCGACGTCGACCTGCCGCGCGACGCGATGATCGTCTTCACCGGCCTCTCCGGCTCGGGCAAGTCGTCGCTCGCGTTCGACACCATCTTCGCCGAGGGCCAGCGACGCTACGTCGAGTCCCTGTCCGCGTACGCGCGCATGTTCCTCGGCCAGGTGGACAAGCCCGACGTCGACTTCATCGAGGGTCTCTCCCCGGCGGTATCGATCGACCAGAAGTCCACCTCCCGCAACCCGCGGTCGACGGTCGGCACCATCACCGAGATCTACGACTATCTGCGTCTGCTGTGGGCCCGCGTCGGCCGGCCGTACTGCCCGGTGTGCGGGGAGCCGGTCACGAAGCAGACGCCGCAGCAGATCGTCGATCAGCTGCTCGAGATGGAGGAGGGCACCCGCTTCCAGGTGCTCGCGCCGGTCGTGCGCGGCCGCAAGGGCGAGTTCGTCGACCTGTTCGCCGACCTGTCCGCGAAGGGCTTCTCCCGTGCCGTCGTCGACGGCAAGCAGATCCAGCTGACCGAGCCGCCGAAGCTCGGCAAGCAGTACAAGCACACCATCGACGTCGTCGTCGACCGGCTCGTCGTGCGCGAGGGCATGCGCCAGCGGCTCACCGACTCCGTCGAGACGGCGCTGCTGCTGGCCGAGGGCCGCATGCTCGCCGACTTCGTCGACCTGGACGCGGAGGACGCCGGCCGCACCCGCGCCTTCAGCGAGAACCTCGCCTGCCCCAACGAGCACCCGCTCGCGATCGATGAGATCGAGCCGCGCTCGTTCTCCTTCAACAACCCGTTCGGCGCGTGCCCCGTGTGCACCGGCATCGGGACCCGGCTCGAGGTCGACGAGGACCTCGTCGTCCCGGATCCGGGCAAGACCCTCGAGGAGGGGGCGATCGCCCCGTGGACGCTCGGCACGTCCACCACCCAGTACTGGAACCGCCTGCTCGAGGGCCTGGGCAAGGAGCTCGGCTTCGACCTGGACACCCCGTTCGCGCAGCTGCCGGCCGCGGCGAAGAAGGCCATCCTGCTGGGCAAGGACCACAAGGTCACCGTCCAGTACCGCAACCGGTTCGGCCGCGAGCGCACGTACAGCACCGGCTTCGAGGGCGTGATCGCGTACATCAAGCGCAAGCACGCCGAGACGGAATCGGACAGCACGCGTGACCGCTACGAGGAGTACATGCGCGAGGTCGCGTGCCCCGAGTGCAACGGCGCCCGCCTGAACCCGGCGTCGCTGTCCGTGCTGATCGACGGCCGGTCCATCGCCGAGGTCACCGCGCTGCCGCTGCGCGAGTGCGCCGCGTTCCTGGGCGACCTGCAGCTGACCGAACGTGAGCGACAGATCGCCGCGCAGGTGCTCAAGGAGATCGAGGCGCGGCTGACGTTCCTGCTCGACGTCGGGCTCGAGTACCTCGACCTCTCCCGTCCCGCCGGGACCCTCTCCGGTGGGGAGGCGCAGCGCATCCGGCTGGCCACCCAGATCGGCTCCGGGCTGGTCGGCGTCCTGTACGTCCTCGACGAGCCGTCCATCGGGCTGCACCAGCGGGACAACCGCCGGCTGATCCAGACGCTGACCCGGCTGCGGGACCTCGGCAACACCCTGATCGTCGTCGAGCACGACGAGGACACCATCCAGGAGGCCGACTGGATCGTCGACGTCGGCCCCGGCGCGGGGGAGCACGGCGGCGCCATCGTGCACTCCGGCAGCTACGCCGACCTGCTGCAGAACACCATGTCCCTGACCGGTGACTACCTGGCCGGCCGCCGCTCGATCGACCCGCCCGCCACCCGGCGACCGGTGGACCGCAAGCGGATGGTCAAGGTCGTCGGCGCGCGGGAGAACAACCTGCAGCACGTGGACGTCTCGTTCCCGCTCGGCGTCTTCACCGCCGTCACCGGTGTCTCCGGCTCCGGCAAGTCCACCCTGGTCAACGACATCCTCTACAAGACGATGGCGAACCGGCTCAACGGCGCCAAGCAGGTGCCCGGCCGGCACACCCGCGTCGAGGGCCTCGAGCAGCTGGACAAGGTCATCCACGTGGACCAGAGCCCGATCGGGCGGACGCCGCGGTCCAACCCGGCCACCTACACGGGCGTCTTCGACCACATCCGCAAGCTCTTCGCCGAGACCAACGAGGCGAAGCTGCGCGGCTACCTCCCGGGCCGCTTCTCCTTCAACGTCAAGGGCGGCCGCTGCGAGGCGTGCTCCGGCGACGGCACGCTGAAGATCGAGATGAACTTCCTGCCGGACGTCTACGTGCCGTGCGAGGTGTGCCACGGGGCCCGGTACAACCGGGAGACCCTCGAGGTGCACTACAAAGGGAAGACGATCGCCGAGGTGCTGCAGATGCCGATCGAGGAGGCCGCGGAGTTCTTCGCCGCGTTCACCCCGATCGCTCGGCACCTGAACACCCTGGTCGACGTCGGGCTCGGGTACGTGCGGCTCGGCCAGCCGGCGACGACGCTCTCCGGCGGCGAGGCGCAGCGCGTCAAGCTCGCCAGCGAGCTGCAGAAGCGCTCCAACGGCCGCAGCGTCTACGTGCTCGACGAGCCGACCACCGGCCTGCACTTCGAAGACATCCGCAAGCTGCTGCTCGTGCTCCAGTCCCTCGTGGACAAGGGCAACACGGTGATCACCATCGAGCACAACCTCGACATGATCAAGAGCGCCGACTGGGTGATCGACCTCGGGCCCGAGGGCGGCTCCGGCGGCGGCACGGTGCTCGCCACGGGTACCCCCGAACAGGTGGCCGCGGTCGAGGCCTCCTACACCGGGCAGTTCCTCACCGAGCTGCTCGTGCCGGCGGCGTCCTGAGCGTGACCATGCCCGCACCGTTGTATGCCGGGGGCGGAATGCGTGGTTGGGCGGCTCTGTCACGATGTGGGAAACTTCCCCGGTGACCGTCGACACCTTCCACTCCGCCGCCCCGGCCGTGCTGTTCGACCTCGACGGCACGCTCGTGGACCCGGCCGGTGCGATCACCGGCGGCATCACGCAGGCCCTCGCCCAGCACGCGCTGCCGATCCCGCCCGACGCCGCCCTGCGCAGCATGGTCGGCCCGCCCCTGGCCCAGTCCCTCGGTGCGGTCGCGGGCGTGCCGGCGGACCGGCTCGCGGCCGTCATCGCGACCTACCGGGAGCGGTACCGCGCGGAAGGCATGGCGGCCAGCCGGGTGTACCCGGGCGTCGCGGACCTGCTCGTGCGCCTGCGGGAGCACGGCTACCGGCTCGCCGTCGCGACGCAGAAGCCGGTCGGCCTGGCCACCGAACTGCTCGCCGCGACCGGCCTGCTCGACGCGTTCGACGTCGTGCACGGCTCCTCCGACGACGAGGCGGACCCGGTGCCGCTGACCAAGACGCAGATCGTGGCCGCCGCCCTCGCCGACCTCGGCCTCGCCGGGACGAGAGCCGCCGGGACGAGCGCTACTGCCGCCCACCGGGCCGTGATGATCGGCGACCGGCAGCACGACATGCTCGGCGCCGCCGAGAACGGCCTGCCCGGCATCGGCGTGGCCTGGGGCTTCGCCGGGGACCGGGAACTGGTGGACGCGGGAGCCACCGTCGTCGTCGGCAGTGCCCGCGAGCTGGAGTCGGCCGTCGTCCGGCTGGTCGCCCCGCCCGCCGACGCACCCTCCGTCTCCGGAGGTGCGGTCGCGTGAGCGTCTACGAGTCCACCCGGGCCGCGTCCCGTGCCGCCTTCCGGCTCAGCTGCCGCCCGCGCCTGTCCGGTCTGGCCAACTTCCCGGCGTCGGGCCCGGTGATCGTCGCGCCGAACCACCTCTCGTTCCTGGACAGCATCATCGTCTCCTCGTTCATGCCGCGTCGGGTCAGCTTCTTCGCGAAGGCGGAATACTTCACCTCCCCGGGCTTCAAGGGGGCCGCGATGCGCACGTTCTTCGAGGGCATCGGCTCCATCCCGGTCGAGCGGGGCGAGCAGGCCGCGAGCGTCGCCGCACTGCAGACCGCGCTGGAGGTCCTCGACCGGGGCGACGTGTTCGGCATCTACCCGGAGGGCACCCGCTCCCGGGACGGCAAGCTCTACCGCGGCAAGACCGGTGTCGGGTGGCTCGCGCTCACCACGGGCGCGCCCGTCGTCCCGGTCGGCCTGATCGGTACCGAGAAGCTGCAGCCGGCCGACAGCATGATGGTCACGCCCCGCCGCTTCACCATGAAGGTCGGCGAGCCGCTCTACTTCGACCGCGTGGGCCCGGGCCACTCCCTGCCGCAGCGCCGTGAGGTGACCGACCGCATCATGGAGGCCATCGCGGGACTGACCGGCCAGGAACGCGTCGGCCGCTACAACCAGCGGCCCGGCGCCGAGTAGGGGGCGGCGTGGCGGACCCCCGCACCTACCGCCCGAAGACCGGCGAGATCCCCACCACCCCGGGCGTCTACCGGTTCCGCGACCAGCACGGGCGCGTCATCTACGTCGGCAAGGCGAAGAACCTCCGGTCACGGCTCAACTCCTACTTCGCCTCGCCCCGCACCCTGCTGCCCAAGACTCGCACCATGGTCTTCTCCGCGTCCAGCGTCGAGTGGACGGTGGTGGGCAGCGAGTTCGAGGCCCTGCAGCTGGAGTACACCTGGATCAAGGAGTACGACCCGCGGTTCAACATCGCGTTCAAGGACGACAAGTCCTACCCGTACCTCGCGATCACCATGGGGGAGGAGTTCCCCCGCGTCCAGGTGATGCGCGGCGACAAGCAGAAGGGCACCCGGTACTTCGGGCCCTACTCGCAGGCGTGGGCCATCCGGGACACCGTGGACACCCTGCTGCGGGTCTTCCCCATGCGCTCCTGCTCCGGCGGCGTCTTCCGGCGCGCGAAGCAGGCGGGTCGGCCCTGCCTGCTCGGGTACATCGGCAAGTGCTCGGCGCCGTGCGTCGGCCGGGTCACTCCCGAGGAGCACCGCGACATCGCCCAGGAATTCTGCGACTTCATGGCCGGGAAGCAGCAGCCCTTCATCACCGAGCTCGAGAAGAAGATGCACGCCGCGGTCGCCGAGCTCGACTACGAGCGGGCGGCCACCCTGCGCGACGACATCGGCGCGCTGACCAAGGCGTTCACCAAGAATGCCGTCGTGCTCAAGGAGTCGGTCGACGCCGACGTGTTCGGCATCGCGCAGGACGAGCTCGAGGCCGCGGTCCAGGTGTTTCACGTCCGCGGTGGCCGGATCCGCGGCCAGCGCGGCTGGGTCGTCGAGAAGGTCGACGACAGCGACGACGCCGAGCTGATCGAGCAGCTGCTCCAGCAGGTCTACGGCGACGCGACGCGGGAGAACGAGCGGATCCCGCGGCAGGTGCTCGTCCCGGAGCTGCCCGCCGACCTCGAGGACGTCACCAGCTGGCTGAGCGGGCTGCGGGGCTCCCACGTGGCCGTCAGCGTGCCCAAGCGCGGCGACAAGGCGGCCCTGGCCGACACCGTGCGGGAGAACGCCGTCCAGTCGCTGCGCCTGCACAAGTCCCGCCGCGCCGGGGACCTGACCACCCGGTCCGCGGCGCTGCAGGAACTGCAGGACGCGCTCGAACTGACCGACTCCCCGCTGCGGATCGAGTGCTACGACATCTCCCACGTGCAGGGCACCAACGTGGTGGCCTCCATGGTCGTGTTCGAGGACGGGCTGGCCAAGAAGTCGGACTACCGCAAGTTCGGCATCAACGGCGACGCCGCCCGCGACGACACGGCCGCGATGTACGACGTCATCCACCGCCGGTTCCGCAACTACCTCACCGAGCAGGCGGAGCGGGCCGCGAGCGGCCCGGTGCCGCGCGGGGGAGCGGGGGTTGACCCCGTCCACGGCGGGGCCCGCCCGAAGTTCGCCTACCCGCCGAACCTCGTCGTCGTCGACGGCGGACCGCCGCAGGTCGCGGCGGCGGGACGTGCGCTGGCGGACCTCGGCATCACCGACATCGACGTCGTCGGGCTGGCCAAGCGGCTCGAGGAGGTGTGGGTGCCGGACAGCGAGTTCCCCGTCATCCTGCCCCGCGCCTCGCACGGCCTGTTCCTGCTCCAGCGGGTGCGCGACGAGGCGCACCGGTTCGCCATCACCTTCCACCGGCAGCGCCGCTCCGCCGCGATGACCGCCTCCGAGCTGGACGACGTGCCCGGTCTCGGCCCCGTCAAGCGCAAGGCGCTGCTCAAGGCCTTCGGCTCGGTCAAGAAGCTGCGTGCCGCGGACCTGGCCGAACTGACCGCCGTACCCGGGGTCGGCCAGGCCCTCGCGATCTCCGTGATGCGCACCCTCGGTTCGCCCTCCCTCACCGAGGGGGAGAGCACAGCGCGAAGCGGCGCGGAGGACGCGGAGGGCGACGGCGCGACGGACGGCGGGACGGAGCGCGCCGCCGTCAACGTGAGCACGGGCGAACTGCTCGACTGAGCGGCCTCGGTCCCGGGCCGGACGCGGAGACCGCCGCGAGCCGGGGTTCGCGGGGCCACTAGGGTGGAACGAGGACGCGCCGGGGCGATCCACCGGCCACGTGAGGAAGGGACCATGAGCGCACCCGAGGAACTGACACCGGTCAAGCCGCCCGAGCCCGAGATGCTCATCGTGACCGGCATGTCCGGAGCCGGCCGCAGCACCGCCGCCAACGCGCTCGAGGACCACGGCTGGTACGTCGTGGAGAACCTCCCGCCGGAGATGCTCGTCCCGCTCTCGCACATCGTCGCCCGCACGCCCCAGCCGATGGCCAAGCTCGCCGTCGTGATGGACGTGCGCAGCAAGGAGCTGTTCGCCACCGTCCGGGAGGCCCTCGCCGCGCTGACCGCCGCCGGGGTGAACTACCGGGTGCTGTTCCTCGACGCCGACGACGACGTGCTGGTGCGCCGCTTCGAGCAGGGCCGGCGCCCGCACCCGCTGCAGGGCGACGGCCGGATCCTCGACGGCATCGCGGCGGAGCGGTCGCTGATCGCCGACCTGCGGGCGATGGCGACCCTCGTCGTGGACAGCTCGACGAAGAACGTGCACGACCTGGCCACCACGATCACCGACCTGTTCTCCGAGTCCGGCCCCGTGACCCTGCGCCTGACCGTGATGAGCTTCGGCTTCAAGTACGGGCTGCCCGTGGACGCCAACTACGTCGCCGACGTCCGGTTCATCCCCAACCCCCACTGGGTGCCGCAGCTGCGCCCGCACACCGGGCTCGACGCGGACGTCGCCCGGTACGTGCTGGAGGACAACGGGGCCAACGAGTTCGTCCGGCGGTACGTGCACGCGCTCGAGCCGGTGCTGGAGGGCTACCGGCGGGAGAACAAGCACTACGCGACCATCGCCATCGGCTGCACCGGCGGCAAGCACCGGTCCGTCGCGGTGACCGAAGAGCTCGCCCGCCGCCTCGCGCAGCTGCCCAAGACGAAGGTGTCCATCCACCACCGCGACCTGGGGCGCGAGTAGTGCCCGGCTTCCCGACCGGCGCGATGCCGATGGTCGGCAGCGGGGGAACCCGCAAGCCCGGCCGCAAGGAACCGGCCGTCGTCGCGCTCGGCGGCGGCCACGGCCTCTACGCCTCGCTGTCGGCGCTGCGCCTGCTCACCGGCGACCTGACCGCCGTCGTCACCGTCGCCGACGACGGCGGCTCCTCCGGGAAGGTCCGGCAGGAGCTGGACGTGCTCCCGCCGGGGGACCTGCGGATGGCGCTGGCCGCCCTGTGCGACGACACCGACTGGGGCCGCACCTGGCGCGACGTCATGCAGCACCGGTTCCGCTCGCGTCCGGGCAGCGACGCGACCCTGGACAACCACGCGCTGGGCAACCTGCTGATCGTGGCCCTGTGGGAGCTGCTGGACAACCCGGTCGACGGCCTGCGCTGGGCCGGGGCCCTGCTCGGCGCGCGGGGGCAGGTGCTGCCGATGGCGAGCGTGCCGTTGACCATCGAGGGCGACGTGCGCCGGCCCGACGGCGGCGTCGACGTCGTGCGCGGTCAGTCCCGGCTCGCCGTCGCCGGCACGCTGGACGCCGTCCGCCTCGATCCGCCGGACGCCCCCGCCTGCCGGGAGGCGCTGGAGGCCATCGACCTCGCGGACTGGGTGATCCTCGGTCCCGGGTCCTGGTACACCTCCGTGCTGCCCCACCTGCTGCTGCCGGAGCTGCGCGAGGCGCTGTGCGCGACGACGGCGAAACGCCTCGTCACGATGAACCTGGGCACCTCCACGAAGGAGACCCGGGGACTCACGGCGGCGGACCACCTGGCCGTGCTGCGGCACTGTGCGCCGGACTTCCGGGTAAACGCCGTGCTCGTCGACCCGACCAGCGTGGACGACGCGGACGCCCTCCGGGCCGAGGCCGCGGGTCTGGGGGCCGAGGTCTTCTTCGGTAGAGTGGGGGCTTCTGGTGGCGCCCCGGTGCACGATCACGTGCGTCTCGCGACGGCCTACCATGACATCTTCGGTGGCAGCTGATCTGGGGTCGGCGCGCCGGACGGAGGGCGCCGGCAGCAGCGCCCGGATGGGGACAGCCCCGGTTGGGGCAGTGAGGACGAGAACATGGCGTTGACCACCCAGGTCAAGGAAGAGCTGTCGCAGCTGCAGACAGCGAAGTCCGCGGTCCGGAAGGCGGAGGTGTCCGCCCTGCTGCGCTTCGCGGGCGGTCTGCACATCATCTCGGGACGCATCGTGATCGAGGCGGAGGTCGATCTCGCGGTCACCGCCCGCCGGCTCCGGTCCGCGATCGCGGAGGTCTACGGGCACACGAGCGACGTCGTCGTGGTCTCCGGCGGCGGTCTGCGCAAGGGCAACCGGTACGTGGTCCGCGTGGTGCGCGACGGTGAGTCCCTCGCCCGGCAGACCGGCCTGCTGGACAGCCGCGGCCGGCCCGTGCGTGGGCTGCCCCCGGCCATCGTCAACGGCTCCAACGACGAGGCGGCCGCCGTCTGGCGCGGCGCCTTCCTCGCCCACGGTTCCCTGACGGAACCGGGCCGCTCCTCCGCCCTGGAGGTCACCTGCCCCGGCCCCGAGGCGGCCCTCGCCCTCGTCGGCTCCGCCCGCCGCCTCCACATCCTCGCCAAGGCCCGCGAGGCCCGCGGGGTGGACCGCGTGGTGATCCGCGACGGCGAGGCCATCGGCTCCCTGCTGACCCGGATGGGCGCCGCCCGCGCCTGCGGGGTGTGGGAGGAGCGCCGCGAGCACAAGCAGAACCGGGCGTCCGCCAACCGACTGGCCAACTTCGACGACGCCAACCTGCGCCGCTCCGCGCAGGCCGCCGTCGCCGCCGGCGCCCGGGTGGAGCGTGCCCTGCACATCCTCGGCGACGCCGTGCCCGATCACCTCAAGTACGCCGGCGAGCTGCGGGTCGCCCACAAGCAGGCCAGCCTGGACGAACTGGGCCGCCTCGCGGAACCGCCGATGACCAAGGACGCGATCGCCGGGCGCATCCGCCGGCTGCTCGCGATGGCCGACAAGCGGGCCTCCGATCAGGGCATCCCGGGCACCGACGCCAATGTGACCGCCGAGATGCTCGATGAGTAGGGGAGTGCATAGGATGGGAAGGCAGTCGCGCCGACCCGCCCGGCCCCCGTCGGCGGCATCGTCGGCCCAGCTCGGGACGCGGTTCCGCCGCTGAGTTCCGTCGCGGCCGTCGGCACGGCTGCACCGTGGAAACACACAGGACCGATGGAGGAATTCGTGAGCGAGAAGTACACCCTGCCCGACCTTCCCTACGACTACGCCGCGCTCGAGCCGCACATCTCCGCGCGCATCATGGAGCTGCACCACGACAAGCACCACAAGACGTATGTGGACGGCGCCAACACGGCGCTGGAGAAGCTGGCCGAGGCGCGCTCGAACGGTGACTTCGCCAACGTGCCGAAGCTGAGCAAGGACCTCGCGTTCCACCTCGGCGGTCACCTGAACCACACGATCTTCTGGAACAACCTGTCCCCGGACGGCGGCGACAAGCCCGAGGGCGAACTCGCGTCGGCCATCGACGACTCGTTCGGCTCCTTCGACGCATTCGTCGCGCACTTCAGCAACGCCGCGACGAGCCTGCAGGGCTCCGGCTGGGCCGTGCTCGCGTTCGAGCCGCTCGGGCAGAACCTCGTCATCGAGCAGCTCTTCGACCAGCAGGGCAACATCCCGGTCGGCACCATCCCGCTGCTGCAGCTGGACATGTGGGAGCACGCCTTCTACCTCGACTACGTCAACGTCAAGGCCGACTACGTCAAGGCGTTCTGGAACATCGTGAACTGGAACGACGTCTCGGCCCGACTGGCGGCGGCCCGCACCGGCGCGCACCAGCTGATCGTCCCGGCCTGATCCACGTCGGACCCCGGGCCACGTGGCCCGGGGTCTGCCCGCTCCACCGACAAGCCCGTCCCCCCAGCGAAAGGGAATGCAGTGACTACGAAGATTGGCATCAACGGATTCGGCCGCATCGGCCGCAACTACTTCCGTGCGGCCCTGTCCCAGGGCGCCGATCTGGACGTCGTGGCCGTCAACGACCTGACCAGCCCCGAGACCCTCGCCCACCTGCTCAAGCACGACAGCGTGCTGGGCAAGCTCGCCGAGACGGTCGAGACGGACGGCCAGAACATCATCGTCAACGGCAAGACCATCAAGGTCCTGTCCGAGCGCGACCCCGCGAACCTCCCCTGGGGTGACCTCGGCGTCGACATCGTCGTCGAGTCCACCGGCTTCTTCACCAAGGCCGCCGACGCGCGCAAGCACATCGACGCGGGCGCCAAGAAGGTCCTCATCTCCGCCCCGGCCTCCGACGAGGACATCACCATCGTCCTCGGCGTCAACGACGGCGACTACGACTCGGCGCAGCACCACATCATCTCCAACGCGTCCTGCACGACCAACTGCCTCGGCCCCCTCGCCAAGGTGCTCAACGACGCGTTCGGCATCCAGCAGGGCCTGATGACCACGATCCACGCCTACACCGCGGACCAGAACCTGCAGGACGGCCCCCACAAGGACCTCCGCCGGGCCCGCGCCGCGGCGATCAACCTGGTCCCGACCTCCACCGGTGCCGCCAAGGCCATCGGCCTCGTGCTGCCGGAACTGAAGGGCAAGCTCGACGGGTACGCCGTCCGCGTGCCGGTCCCCACCGGCTCGGCGACGGACCTGACCGCCACCGTGAGCCGCGAGGTCACCGTCGAGGAGGTCAACGCGGCCTACCGCGAGGCCGCCGAGAACGGCCCGCTGAAGGGCTACCTGACCTACACCGAGGAGCCCATCGTCTCCTCGGACATCGTCACCGACCCGGCGTCGTCGATCTTCGACTCCGGTCTGACCAAGGTGCTCGGCAACCAGGTCAAGGTCGTCTCCTGGTACGACAACGAGTGGGGTTACTCCAACCGCCTCGTGGACCTGACCGAGCTCGTCGCCAGCAAGCTCTGAGGCGGCATCCGGTGAGCGCGAAGACCCTGCAGGACCTGCTCGCCGACGGTGTCGCCGGGCGGCACGTCCTGGTCCGCTCGGACCTGAACGTGCCGCTCGACGGGGACCGGGTGACCGACGACGGGCGCGTGCGCGCGTCCCTCCCGGTGATCTCGGCCCTCGCCGAGGGCGGGGCCCGCGTCATCGTCATGGCCCACCTGGGCCGCCCCAAGGGCGCCCCGGACCCCAAGTACTCGATCGCCCCGGCGGCGGCGCGGCTGGCCGAACTGGCCGACGTGCCCGTGAGCGTGGCCACCGACGTCGTCGGCGAGGACGCGCACGCCGAGGCGGACGCCCTGACCGACGGTCAGGTGCTCGTGCTCGAGAACGTCCGGTTCGACCCGCGGGAGACCAGCAAGGACGACGACGAGCGCGCCGCGTTCGCCGCCGACCTGGCCTCCCTGACCGGAGGGCCCGACGGGCAGAACACCGGTGCCTACGTGGACGACGCGTTCGGCGCGGTGCACCGCAGGCACGCCAGCGTGTACGACATCGCCGCCGTCCTCCCGGCCTACCAGGGCGACCTGGTCAAGGCCGAGATCGACGTGCTGCGCCGGCTGACGGAGGACCCCGAGCGGCCCTACGTCGTCGTGCTCGGCGGCTCGAAGGTCTCGGACAAGCTCGCCGTGATCGACTCCCTGCTCGGCAAGGCCGACGTGCTGCTGATCGGCGGCGGCATGGTCTTCACCTTCCTCGCCGCCCGCGGCGCGAAGGTCGGGGCGAGCCTGCTCGAGCAGGATCAGCTGGACACGGTGCGCGGTTACCTGGACCGGGCCGAGCAGACCGGGGTGCGGATCGTGCTGCCCACGGACATCGTCGTGGCGGAGAAGTTCGACCGCGACGCCGACCACGAGACCGTCCCCGCGGACGGCATCGAGTCCTCCCGGTTCGGTGCCTCCGGCATCGGCCTGGACATCGGGCCCGACTCGGGTCGGGCGTTCGCCGACGAGATCGCGAAAGCGCGCACCGTGTTCTGGAACGGGCCCGCGGGCGTGTTCGAGTTCGAGGCGTTCGCCGGCGGCACGAAGGCCATCGCCGCGGCGCTGGCCGCGGTCACGGCCGACGGCGCCCTCACGGTCGTCGGCGGCGGCGACTCCGCGGCCGCCGTGCGTACCCTCGGCTTCCCCGACGACGCGTTCAGCCACATCTCCACCGGTGGCGGCGCCAGCCTGGAGTACCTCGAGGGCAAGGAACTGCCGGGCATCACGGCACTCGAGCGCTGAGCTCGCGCGTTTTCCACCTCGAGCCACGCGATGCCCCTCACCCGGTGGCCCGGCGACCGCACGGTCCCCGGGCCACCGTGCTGACCACTCACGATGAAGGACGGACGGCAATGAGCACCACTCCCACTTCTCCCTCGGCCTCCAGCCCCGCCGGCACCCGCGTGCCGCTGATCGCGGGCAACTGGAAGATGAACATGGACCACGTCCAGGGCATCACGCTGCTGCAGAAGCTCGCGTGGACCCTCGACGACGCGAAGCACGACTACCGGCGCGTCGAGGTGACGGTGTTCCCGCCGTTCACCGACCTGCGCGGCGTGCAGACCCTCGTCCACGGCGACGACCTGAGCATCAGCTACGGCGGCCAGGACCTCTCCGACCAGGACGCCGGCGCCTACACCGGGGACATCTCCGGCCAGTTCCTCGCCAAGCTCGGCTGCACCTACGTCCTCGTCGGCCACAGCGAGCGGCGCACCATCCACGGTGAGACCGACGAGCTGCTGGCCGCCAAGCTCAAGGCCGCGTTCCGGCACGGACTCGTCCCCGTCCTGTGCGTCGGGGAGGGGCTCGAGGTCCGGCAGGCCGGCACCCACGTCGAGCACACCCTCGGCCAGCTTCGCGCTGACCTCGAGGGGCTGCCCGAGGAGCAGGTGCGCCAGCTCGTCGTCGCCTACGAGCCGGTCTGGGCCATCGGCACCGGCGAGGTGGCCGGCCCGGAGGACGCGCAGGAGATGAGCGCGGCGATCCGCGCCGACCTGGCCGCCCGGTACGGCGACGACGTGGCCGGCGCGGTCCGCGTCCTGTACGGCGGTTCGGTGAAGGCGGCCAACGCGGCGGCGATCATCGGGCAGCCCGACGTGGACGGCGTGCTCGTCGGCGGTGCGAGCCTCGACGCGGGCGAATTTGCTAACATTGTCAGGTTCGAGAGCCACCTGACCTCCTGATCAGCGTCCCTCCTCAGGGTGCGATGATCCGGGTCCGGCGGACGCGACACTTCGAAAGGCCACCGTGGACATCCTCAAGATCGTGCTGCAGGTGCTGCTGGGTATCACCAGCCTCCTGCTCACCCTCCTCATCCTGCTGCACAAGGGCAAGGGCGGTGGGCTGTCCGACATGTTCGGCGGCGGCATGACGTCGAGCCTGAACTCCTCCGGCGTCGCGCAGAAGAACCTCAACCGGTTCACGGTCGTGCTCGGCATCTGCTGGGCCGCGGTGATCGTGGCGCTCGGCCTGATCCTGCGGTTCTCGGGCGAGAGCTGACCGGCACCGAGTTGATCTGATCGACGACGACCGAGGGCGCCATCCGCACGGATGGCGCCCTCGGTCGTTGGTGCGTCGGGTCGCGTCAGGGACCGACGGTCAGGAACCGGGCGTCAGCCCTCGTCGTCGCCGGCGCGCTCGGGCAGGCGGGACGCGGCGGCCGAGTCCAGGAACCAGACCGTCCGGTCGGTGCCCCGCACGCCCGCGGCGGGCACCTGCTGGGCGGCGGCGCCGTTCGCGGCCAGCGCCACGGCTCCGGCCTTGTCGGCGCCGGCGACGACCAGCCACACCTGCCGGGCGGCGTTGATCGCGGGCAGCGTGAGCGTGACCCGGTCCGCGGGCGGCTTGGGCGCGTCGTGCACGGCGAGGGCGGTGGCCCGCTGCTCGGTGACGGCGTTCAGCTCGGGGAAGAGGGAGGCGACGTGGGCGTCCGGGCCGACGCCGAGCATCAGCACGTCGAAGGCCGGTACGGCGGTGCCGTCCGCCGGGCGGTTGCCCTCGGCCTCACTCACCCGGGCGAGCTCCGCCGCGTAGCGCTCCGCGGCCTCCTCGGCGGTCGCGACCTCGTCGGCGGCGGCCACGGAGTGCACCCGCGACGGGTCGAGGCCGAGCCGGTCGAGCAGCGCGGACCGAGCCTGCCGGTCGTTGCGCTCCTCGTCGCCGGCCGGCACGAAGCGTTCGTCGCCCCACCACAGGTCCACGCGGGACCAGTCGACCGCCCCGGTGTCGAGGTCGCCGACCGCCGTCAGGGTGCGACCACCCATGCCACCGCCGGTCAGCACCACGGACGCGGTGCCCCGGGCGGCCTGGGCCGCCGTGATCTCGGCGACCAGCCGTTCGGCCACGTGGTGGGCGAGGGGTTCGGGGGCATCGAGGATGACGACGTCGGCTTCGGTCATGTGGTTCAGGACTTCCTCAGGTAGGGATGAGAACAGTGGGGTGGACCCGGGTCGACCCGGTCAGCACGCGTTCACTGCCGGTGGCACAGGGGCAGGCCCTCGGTCACGACCTCGCCGAACACCTCGTCGGGATCGAGCCGCCGCAGTTCCTCGGCGAGGCACTCCTGCAGCGTGCGCTTCGGCAGGGCGATGTGCTGGTCGGTCTGCCCGGGCATGGACAGGGTCGCGATCGCCGTGTCCGGGCGGGCGAGCATGACGGAACCGCTGCCGGTGCTGATCTCCACCAGGCCGATCCCGAGACCCGCGGGCAGATCGCTGACCGTGGCCTCGACGCCGAACCGCAGCGAGAGCCAGGCGGCCAGCAGCATCGTGCTGGGGGAGTCGACCGCGCCCTCGACCCGGATGGCGTCGACGCTGGTGACGTCCCCGCCGTCGGCCAGGAACTCGTCGACGGCGGCGGCCAGCTGCAGCCGCCAGTTGGTCAGCCGGGTCCACGCGAGGTCGGTGTCGCCGGCCGTGTACGTCTGGCCGATCCGACCGAGCGCACCGAGCGGGTCCGGGGCGTTGCCGGTGTCGGTGATCCGCCGGTGCGCGATGGCGCCGATGGAACTGGCGGCCGCATTGACGGGCGCCCGGCGCGGCCACCAGGCGACGATCGGGGCGTCGGGCAGCAGCAGCGCGGCGAGCAGCGGCTCGTCGGGGTCGGCGAGCACACCGGAGCAGCGCAGCACGACCACCTCGGCAGCGCCGGCGTCACCGCCCACCCGGATCTGCCCGTCCATCCGGTCGGCGTCGTCGACGCCCTCGGCGGCGTCCACGGGCACGTGCACGATGATGCGGCACGGGTGCTCCCGGCTCGCGGCGTTGGCGGCCTCGATGGCCTCCTCCTCGCTGCCCTCGCTGGCGAGGACGACGAGGGTGAGCACCCGCCCGAGGGCGACGACGCCGCCCTCGTCCCGCAGGCTCATCAGTTTCCTGTTGACCTCTGCCGTGGTCGTGTCGGGCAGATCGACGATCATGGCCGCCTCCAGGTGCGCCCGTCGCGGGCGAGCAGGTCGTCGGCGCTGGCCGGACCCCAGCCACCGGGTTCGTAGGGTTCGGGCTTGACGTGATGCTCCGCCCAGTACTGCTCGAACGGGTCGAGCACCTTCCAGGACAGCTCGACCTCCTCGTGCCGGGGGAACAGCGGGGGCTCACCGAGCAGGACGTCGAGGATGAGACGCTCGTACGCCTCCGGGCTGGACTCGGTGAACGCGTGCCCGTAGCCGAAGTCCATGGTCACGTCGCGCACCTCCATCTGGGTACCCGGGACCTTCGAGCCGAAACGGATGGTCACGCCCTCGTCCGGCTGGATGCGGACGACGACGGCGTTCTGGCCGATCTCGTCGGCGCTGTCCGCGAACAGCACGTTCGGGGTGCGCTTGAACACGACCGCGACCTCCGTGACCCGTCGGCCCAGGCGCTTGCCGGTCCGCAGGTAGAACGGCACGCCCTCCCAGCGGCGCGTGTGGATGTCCACGCGCAGCGCGGCGAAGGACTCCGTGACGGTGTCCGGGTCGATGCCGTCCTCCTCGAGGAAGCCACGGACCTGCTCACCGCCCTGCCAACCGCCGGTGTACTGGCCGAGCGCGGAATGCGCCCCCAGGTCCTCCGGCAGCCGCACCGCGGCGAGGATCTTCTCCTTCTCGGCCCGCAGGTGCTCGGCGTCGAAGGAGATGGGCTCCTCCATCGCGGTGAGCGCGAGGAGCTGCAGCAGGTGGTTCTGGATCACGTCCCGGGCCGCGCCGACGCCGTCGTAGTACCCGGCACGGCCGCCGATGCCGATGTCCTCCGCCATGGTGATCTGCACGTGGTCCACGTACCGGGCGTTCCAGAGCGGCTCGAACAGCTGGTTCGCGAAGCGCAGCGCCAGGATGTTCTGGACCGTCTCCTTGCCCAGGTAGTGGTCGATCCGGAACACCGCGTCGGGCGGGAACACCCGCTCCAGGACGTCGTTCAGCTCGCGGGCCGACTCGAGGTCGTGCCCGAACGGCTTCTCGATCACCACTCGCCGCCAGCCGGTCTCCTCGTCGGTGACCGCGCCGTCGGCGCCGTCGTCGTCGGCGAGAGTGGCCTTGCCCGCGAGACCGCGTTCGGAGAGCTGCTGGCACACCTGCTCGAAGGAACCCGGCGGGATCGACAGGTAGAACGCCGTGTTGCCGCGGGTGCCGCGACTGCGCTCGAGGTCGGTCAGGGTGTCCTTGAGCCGGTCGAAGCCGGCGGGGTCGTCGAAGGCGCCCTTGACGAAGCGGATGCCGGCGGCCAGTTGCTGCCACACGTTCTCGTCGAACTTCGTGCGCGAGTGCTTCTGCACCGACTCCTTGACCAGGCCGGCGAACGTCTCGTCGTCCCAGTCCCGGCGGCCGAAGCCGACGAGCGCGAAGCTCGGCGGCAGCAGCCCCCGGTTGGTCAGGTCGTAGATGGCCGGGAGCAGCTTCTTCTGCGCCAGGTCACCGGTGACGCCGAACAGCACGAGCGCGGACGGACCCGCGATCCGGCTGATCCGGCGATCCCGGCTGTCCCGCAGCGGGTTGCCGTTCTCCCCGCCGGTGGAGCGCCGGTCGACACCGACGTCCTCGGGCGTGTCCGTCCTGATGCTCATCGTGCTCCGTGTCCTTCCGAGGGATCGGTCGCCGTGCCCGAGCCCAGTCCGTCCACGACCTGGCGCAGCTGGGCGACGCCGGCCGCGCGGTCGGTCAGGTTCAGCCGCAGGACCGGGCGATCGTGCTCGCCGAGCACCTGGGCGTCGCCGGCGGCCTGCGCCGTGATCAGCTGACCGAAGGTGTACGGACGGTCCGGGATCGCGACGTCGTCGGCGGGCTCGGTGGTGGCGGTGATCTGCAGGTACACGCCCTGCGCGGGCCCGCCCTTGTGGTACTGGCCGGTCGAGTGCAGGAACCGGGGACCCCACCCGAAGGTGACGGGGCGGCCGGTCACCGCGGCCAGGGTGTCGCGGACGTCGGCGAGGTCGCCGTAGGCGAGCCGGTCCAGGTAGGCCATCACGGCGAGGTAGCCGTGCGCGGGCAGCGCCGTCAGCAGGGCACCGAGCGCGTCGGCCACGGTGGTGGCGTCGCCGAGGAGGGCGGCGTCGCCGCGGACCTCGATGGCGCCGTCCGTGTAGGCCGGGTCACCCGCGTCGGGCCGGGAGTCCAGCATGCCGCGTGCGGCCACCTTGGCGGACTCGACGTCGGGCTGGTCGAACGGGTTGATGCCGAGCAGGCGGCCCGCGACCGCGGTCGCGTACTCGAAGGTGAGCATGAGCGCGCCGAGCGAGCCGGAGACCGCCACCTGGTCGCCCGCGGGGGTGCCGGAGGCCGTCTCGTCGTCGCTCACGAGCCGGACGACGAGCACGTCGTCCGCGCCGGAGGTCACCTCGGGGGAGTCCGGGCCGGCGACCACGGGCAGCACACCGCGGCCCAGCTTGCCGGTCGACTCGGCGATCAGCTGCTCCGCCCAGTCGGCGAAGCCGGTGATGCCCGAGCCCTCGTCGACGAGCACGATCTTGTCGCGCAGCGGGCTGGTGCCGCCGAGCGCGGCACCGAGCTGGAGCCCGATGTTGTCGTCGGTGTCCTCGCGCAGGTGCTCACCGGCCTCCTCGGCCTCGTCGAGCAGACCCTCGATGTCGACGCCGGCCAGGCCGGAGGGGACGAGGCCGAACGCGGTCAGCGCGGAGTAGCGGCCGCCCACGGCGGGGTCGGCGTTGAAGACGTGCCGGTACCCGGCGGCGCGGGACGCCTCGTCCATGGGCGAGCCCGGGTCGGTGACGACGACGATGCGGCTGGCCGCGTCGATGCCGGCGTCGGTGAACGCCTGGACGAAGGCGCGGCGCTGCGAGTCGGTCTCCACGGTGGAGCCGGACTTCGAGGAGACCACGAGGGCCGTCTCGGTGATCCGGTCGCCCAGGGCGGTCGCCACCTGCTGCGGGTCCGTCGCGTCGAGCACCGTCAGATCCACGCCCGCGGTGCGGGTGATGACCTCGGGCGCGAGCGAGGAACCGCCCATGCCGGCGAGCACGATGTGGGTCACGCCGTCCGCGGCGAGCTCCTCGCGCAGGGCGAGGATCTCGGGGACGAGCGGGCGGGAGGTCTCGCCGAGGGACACCCAGCCGAGTCGCTTGCTCGCCTCGGACTCCGCGTCCGGGCCCCACAGGGTGGCGTCCTTCGCGGTGATCTTCGACGCGATCTGCTCCTGCACCAGGGTCGGCACGTGCGCCTGGACGGCGTCGGCCGCGGCCCCGGAGGCCTGGAAGCCGAGGGAGCTCATCGCGTTCCCTCCGAGCGCGAGCCGACCTCGGCATTCGCGCTGGTCTTGCCGGCTGCGCCGTCGAGGGCATTCTTGACGGTCTCCAGCAGCTCGCCCCAGCTGACCTCGAACTTGCTGACGCCCTCGTCCTCGAGCACCTTGACGACGTCGTCGTACGAGATGCCGAGCTTGTCGATGGCGTCCAGGGTCGCGTTCGCGTCGTCGTAGGTGCCGCGGATGGTGTCCCCGGTGACCTCGGCGTGGTCGGCGGCGGCGTCGAGCGTCTTCTCCGGCATCGTGTTCACGACGCCCTGGGTGACCAGCTCGGTGACGTACAGCGTGTCCGGCAGGTTCGGGTCCTTGACGCCGGTCGAGGCCCACAGCGGCCGCTGCGGCTTCGCGCCCGCGTCCGCGAGGGTCGCCCACCGCTCGGTGGCGAACTGCTGCTCGAAGATCTGGAACGCCAGGCGGGCGTTGGCCAGGCCGGCCTTGCCCTTGAGCGCCTTCGCCTCGTCGGTGCCGACGGCGTCGAGTCGCTTGTCGATCTCGGTGTCCACGCGGGAGACGAAGAAGGAGGCCACCGAGTGGATGGTGGACAGATCCTTGCCGTTCTCCTTCGCCTGCTCCAGGCCGGTCATGAACGCGTTGATGACGGCGCGGTACCGCTCGAGGGAGAAGATCAGGGTCACGTTGACGCTGATGCCGGCGGCGAGCGTCTTCGTGATCGAGTCCAGGCCCTCGAACGTGGCCGGGATCTTGATGTGGACGTTGTCGCGGCCGACCTTCTCGGACAGCCGGGCGGCCTCGGCGACGGTCTTCTCCCCGTCGCGAGCCATCCGGGGGTCCACCTCGAGGGAGACCCGACCGTCGACGCCACCGGTCGCGGCGGCGACCGGGGCGAACAGGTCGCACGCCTCGGCGACGTCGGACGTCGTGATCTCGAAGACGGCGGTCTCCACGTCGGCGCCGGCAGCGGCCAGCTCCTCGACCTGCTGGTCGTAGGCCTCGCCCTTGGCCAGTGCCGAGGCGAAGATCGTGGGGTTGGTGGTCACCCCGACGACGTTCTTGCTCTCGATCAGCTGGCGCAGCGAGCCGTCGTTGAGTCGTTCGCGGGACAGGTCGTCCAACCAGATGGATACACCGGCGTCGGACAGTGCCTGGGTCTGGGCAGTCATCGTTTCATCTCCTTGTCGAAGACCCGGCGGCTCGGCCGGGTGAGTCGGTGGTGGTTTCAGCCCTCGGAGGGCGCGTCGCCCTGGGCGACGTCACCGGGCTGGGCCCGCTCGCCCGAGGTGCCGGTGTCGGCGGCGACGTTCAGGGTCGTGGCGGTGTCGGAGGACGCGGAGTCCAGCGAGTCGTGGGCGGCCGAGACGACCGCGTCCGCGGTGATGCCGAATTCGCGGAACAGCGTCGTGAAGTCCGCAGAGGCGCCGAAGTGCTCGAGCGAGATCGCCCGGCCGTGGTCGCCGATCAGGCCGCGCCAGCTCTGCTGGACGCCGGCCTCGACGCTGACCCGTGCTCGCACGGAGGACGGCAGCACCGACTCGCGGTACTCCTCGTCCTGCGCGTCGAACCACTCGAAGCACGGCATCGAGACGACGCGAGCGGCGACGCCCTCGGCCTGCAGCTTCTCGCGGGCCTCGACGGCCAGCTGCACCTCGGAACCGGTGGCCAGCAGCAGCACGTCCGGCGTCACCGTGGCACCGTCCCTGCTGGCCTCGGCCAGGACGTAGGCCCCGCGGGCCGTGCCCTCGGCCGAGCCGAAGGTGTCGCCGCTGGCGTCGCCGTCGCCGCGCTCCCAGACCGGCAGATCCTGCCGGGAGAGCACGATGCCGGCCGGGTGATCGGTCAGGCCGGCGATGGCACGCCAGGCGTGAGCCACCTCGTTGGCGTCCGCGGGCCGGACGACGTCCAGGCCGGGAATGGCGCGCAGCGAGGTGAGCTGCTCGACGGGCTGGTGGGTCGGGCCGTCCTCGCCCAGGCCGATCGAGTCGTGGGTCCACACGAAGATCGACGGGGCGCCCATCAGCGCGGCCAGCCGCAGCGCGGGGCGCTGGTAGTCGCTGAAGATGAGGAACGTGCCGGCGAACGGCCGGGTGGGGAAGTGCAGCGAGATGCCGTTGACGATGGCCGCCGCGGCGTGCTCGCGGATGCCGAAGTGCAGCACCCGCCCGTACGGGTTGCCCTGCCACATCCTGGTCTGCCGGCTCTCGGGCACGAACGAGGGCGCGCCCTCGATGGTCGTGTTGTTGGACTCGGCCAGGTCGGCCGAGCCGCCCCACAGCTCGGGCATGACCTCGCCGAGCGCGGTGAGGACCTTGCCCGACGCCTTGCGGGTGGACACGGCCTTGCCGGCCTCGAAGGACGGCAGCGCGTCGTCGACGCCGTCGGGCAGCTCGCGGGCGGAGATCCGGTCGAAGAGTGCGGCCTGCTCGGGGTGGGCCGAGCGCCACGCGTCGTACGTCGTGTTCCAGGCGGCGTGCTCCTCGGCGCCGCGCCGGGCGACCTGCCGGGCGTGCTCGAGGACCTCCGGCTCGACCTGGAAGGTCTTCTCCGGATCGAAGCCGAGCAGCTCCTTGACGGCCTTGATCTCATCCTCGCCGAGGGCCGCGCCGTGGGCCTTGCCCGTGTTCTGCAGGGTCGGGGCGGGCCAGCCGATGATGGTCCGCAGCGCGATGATCGAGGGCTTGCCCGTCTCGGCCTTCGCGGCGGCGAGGGCGTCGTGCAGCGCCTGCGTGTCCTCGACGTACTCGCCCGTGGCGGTCCAGTCGACGCGCTGCACGTGCCAGCCGTACGCCTCGTAGCGGCCGAGGACGTCCTCGGAGAAGGCGACGTTCGTGTCGTCCTCGATGGAGATGTGGTTCTGGTCGTAGATGACCACGAGGTTGCCGAGCTCCTGGGTGCCGGCCAGCGAGCTCGCCTCGGCCGTGACGCCCTCCTGCAGGTCGCCGTCGGAGGCGATCACCCAGACGGTGTGGTCGAACGGGCTCTCACCCGGAGCGGCCTCGGCGTCGAGCATGCCGCGGACGCGACGCTGCGAGTAGGCGAAACCGACGGCGGAGGCAAGACCCTGGCCCAGGGGACCGGTGGTGATCTCCACACCCGCGGTGTGCCGGTACTCGGGGTGGCCCGGCGTCTTCGAACCCCACGTGCGCAGCTGCTGCAGGTCCTCGACCTCGAGGCCGTACCCGCTGAGGAACAGCTCGAGGTAGAGCGTCAGGGAGGTGTGCCCGGCGGAGAGGACGAAACGGTCGCGGCCGATCCACTGCGGGTCGGCGGGATCGTGACGCATCACGTTCTGGAACAGCATGTAGGCGGCCGGTGCCAGGCTCATCGCCGTGCCCGGGTGACCGTTGCCCACCTTCTGGACCGCATCAGCGGCCAGCACCCGGATCGTGTCCACCGCCCGCCGGTCGAGATCGTTCCACTGCAGGGGCTGAGAGCTTGACGTCGGCACGAAGACCGCCCTTCTGTTCGGGGGATGCCGGTCGTCGCCGTCCCCTCGGGGAACGGCATCGACCGGAACGCTTGCTTGACCTGGCCCGCGGCGACCACCGGTGGTCGATCCGGCCACCTGGGAGAGGCTTCGTCGCCGCGGTGGACCTGTCTTCCACCTTAGCCCGCACGAAACCTCATCGTCAGGCTGCTGCGTCACGATGGCGAGCGTTCGTCACGAATCGCTGCCGGCCGGTCCATGCCGAGGTCGCTGGCCCGGTGGGGACCTCGACGCCGGTACACTGGAGAGGAACGCGCGCGTCCTCGTGACGGCGCGTTCCGCGACCGCCGCCCCGGGTCCTGGACCCGGGCGCCGCACGTACTGGGACTGGGTGAGGACTTCGTTGAACACCGCTGACGCGCCGTCGTCGATGCCGGAGCCGGCTCTCGCGCCGGAGGAATCGGGGGGACGCTCCTCGTCCACCGGCACGACGCCACGGAATCCGGTGCTGCGCAAGCTGCGCGCGTACGTCGCGCTCACCAAGCCCCGCGTGATCGAGCTGCTGCTGGTCTGCACGCTGCCGACGATGATCTTTGCGCAGGGTGGCCTCCCACCCCTCGGCTTGATCGTGACCACGATGATCGGCGGCGCGCTGGCGGCCGGTGCCGCGGGCGCCTTCAACTGCTACATCGACCGGGACATCGACCGCGTCATGAAGCGGACCGAGAAGCGTCCGCTGGTGACCGGTGAGGTCACCGATCGGGAGGCGCTCGTCTTCGCATGGGTGCTCGCAGTGGCCTCCGTGGTCCTGCTCGGCGTCGGCGCCAACGCGCTCACGGCGTTCCTCGGCGTCGTCGCCATCGTCTTCTACGTCGTCATCTACTCGCTGCTGCTCAAGCGCCGCACCCCGCAGAACATCGTGTGGGGCGGAGCGGCCGGCTGCATGCCGGTGCTGATCGCCTGGGCCGCCGTCACGAACACCCTGTCCTGGTCCGCCTGGATCCTGTTCGCCGTCATCTTCCTCTGGACGCCGCCGCACTACTGGCCGCTGTCCGTGAAGTACGGTGAGGACTACCGGCGCGCCAACGTGCCGATGCTCGGGGCGATCGCCGGGACCGCGACCGTATCCGTGCAGGTCGTCCTCTACGCCTGGGCCATGGTGGTCTGCTCGCTGCTGCTCGTCCCCGTGGGCGGGGCCGGCTGGGTCTACCTCGTCACCGCCGTCCTCGCCGGTGCCTGGTTCCTGGCGCAGAGCCACCGGCTGCACGCCGACGCGATGGCCGGCCGCGCCACCCCGAAGGGCACCATGAAGGTGTTCCACGGCTCCATCAGCTACCTGACGCTGCTCTTCCTCGCCGTCGCGATCGACCCCTTCATCGGCGGCGCCGTCCTCGGCTGAGGCCGACCCGTCCCGCTGTTCGAGGGACACGCCGCGCGCCCTGCCCGTGGATCGGGCCGCCGCGGAGTAGACCGGGTGCATGAGTGCGATGCTGCTGGAATCCGTCGACCCGACCATGCCGTCCGCCTCGTTCGCCGAGACGCCGGACGGCGCCTGCACGCTGTGCTGGGCGGAGATCACCGACGACCACGGCTTCGACGGCCTGTGCAGCGCCTGCCTCACGGACGCCTGCTCCGACTGCCTGGCGGCGCTGACCGGCGACGAGGGCGTGGACGACGGCCGCTGCCACGCCTGCGTGGACGCGGCGGCCTGATCCTTTCGGGGCGCTGCTGTGCTGCTGGTCTCGATGGGGTGGTATCAGGGCGTCAGCTGGACGGGTCCGGCCCGTCCTCGGTGTCGTCCTGATCGTCGGGGTTGGTCGTCATCTTGCGCGACATCGCCGGACGTCGTGAGTGCCGGTGGCCGACGCTCCGCTCGTCGTCCGCTGCCCGGCCTAGCATGACCGGTATGTGGATCGGGTGGATCGAGTTCGACCTGCTGCTCGGCGACGTGCACTCCCTCAAGGAGAAGCGTTCCGTCGTCCGGCCGCTGGTGGCCGAGGTGCGTCGCCGGTTCGACGTCTCCGTCGCCGAGGTCGACCACCAGGACCTGCACCGCCGCGCCGGCCTCGGCGTCGGGCTCGTCGGGGCGGATCGGGCCCATCTGGTCAGTGTGCTCGACGGCGTCGAGCAGTTCGTGGCCTACCGCCCGGAACTCGAACTCCTCGAGGCGCGACGCCGACTGATCAGCTCCGAGGACTGACCGTCATCGTCCCGACTGGGCGCGCCCGCCCGACGTCATTGCCCCCACTGTGAGTCCGTCACTCTTGCCCGTGAGCCCGGGTCTTTGACCGGGGCGGCCGGGCGTAACTGACGGACTCGCGAGGCACACGGCGCGAAACCGACGTACTCGTAAGTCAGCCAGGGGAGCGCGCCGCTATCCTGCCTGAGTCAGCGGTGCGCGCCCGAATACAGGGCTCTTTGAGCGTGGCTTTCGGGCGTCAGGCGCTAACTCATGAGATGGGCGGGGCGCTTTCGTGCGGTAACCGCTAACTCGCGGGAGGGGAGCGGCGCTTTCGGGCGTTAGGCGCTAACTCACGGGTCAGTGACGGCGCTTCCGAGCGGAAACCGCTGACTCACGGGAGGGGAGCGGCGCCGACGGCGGGAACCGCTCCCGCCCGCCGGGCCGCCGCTACCGCGTCGACAGTGCCGTGTCGCGCTGCACCGGCGAACGCACCGGCCGCGCCCTGACCTCGTCGACGATGTTCGTGGCGGCCGCGACGGCCAGGCACGCGCCGAGCATGTGCAGCGCGACCAGCAGGACGGGCAGGCCGGTGAAGTGCTGGGTGAAGCCGATGGCCGCCTGCAGCACGGTGACAGCGTCGGCAATCAGCAGGGCACGACGAAGGCGCGGGCTCACCTCGGGCCGGCGGAAAGCGAGGACCGTCGCGATCACGAGCGAGGCGACCAGCAGGTACACCGGGAACGCATGCAGCCGGGTGACGATGTCGGGGTCGAAGGGGTGCCGGATGGCCCCGTGGTCGCCCGCGTGCGGCCCCGTGCCGGTGACGATGGTGCCGAGGTAGACGGCGATGCCGGTGAAGACGGCGATCGCCACCGCGAGCTGGCGCAGCGTCCGGCCGGCTCCGGATGCGGGCCGGGCCACGCCCCGTTCGGCGTCCCGCACTCTCCCGGTCCGCTTGACCAGGACCGTGGCCGTCGCGACCATGACGGCCGAGACGATGAAGTGCAGGCCGACGATCCAGGGGTTCAGGTTCATCCACACGCTGATGCCGCCGATCACCGCCTGCGCCGGGATGCCGGCCAGCAGTCCGACCGCGAGCCGGAAGATCATCGGCTGACGCCGCCGCAGCCGCCACACCCCCACGAGCGTCGCGATCGCCACCGCGGTGAGCACGAACGTCAGCAGGCGGTTGCCGAACTCGATCACGCCGTGCACCCCCATCTCGGGCGTGCTGATGAACGAGTCGGCGGTGCAGCGTGGCCATGTGGGGCACCCGAGACCGGAGGCGGTCAGCCGGACGGCTCCACCGGTGACGACGATGCCGATCTCCGAGACGAGGGACGCGATCGCGAGGGCGCGGACCGCGGGGGTCACCGCGGGACGGTCGTCCTCGGCCGGGTGATCGGCGACGGCGGGCTGCTGGGTGGTCATCGGGTGGAACCTTCGGGTCGGGGTCGTTCGGGAGGGAGGGCGAGGGGCCGGGACGCGGTCAGTCCCAGCGGAACCAGCGGACGGCGGCGAGCGACGCGGCGACGGTCCAGACCAGCAGCACGAGCAGCGGCCCGACGTCGAGCGCGCCCGTGGTCAGCGCCGTCCGCAGCGCGTTGCCGAGAGCGGCGGAGGGCAGCGCGTCGACGACGCCGTTCAGCCAGCCGGGCAGCCGCCCCGTGGGCAGCAGCAGGCCGCCGGCGCCGGCGAGCAGCACCCACAGCAGGTTGGTGATGGCCAAGGTCGCCTCGGGTCGCACGGTACCCGCGACCAGCAGGCCGAGCGAGGTGAAGCAGGCGGCGCCGAGCACGAGCAGCACGACGGCGATCAGCAGCCCCGCCGGGTCCGGTCGCCAGCCGAGCAGCAGGGCGACCGCCCCGATCACGACGGCCTGCAGGATGAGGACGGCGAGGACGGCGATGGCCTTGCCGGCGATCAGCCCGCCCCGGCCGAGCGGCGTCGTGGACAGGTAGCGCAGCACCCCGTAGCGGCGGTCGAAACCGGTGGCGATGCCCTGCCCGGTGAACGCGGTGGAGACGACGCACAGGGCGAGCACGCCCGGCGTCGCGAGGTCGACCCGGCGGGATCCGTAGCCGTCCAGCAGGTCGACGAACGTCAGACCGATCAGGGCGAGGAGCGGCAGCACGACGGCGAGCAGCAACTGCTCCCCGTTGCGGAGCATGCTCACGGTCTCCCAGCGGCCCTGCGCGGCGACGCGGGTGCCGAGGCCGGCGGGGGCGCTCATCGGTCTGCTCCCGCGGCCGCGCCGCCGGCGAGTTCGAGGAACACGTCCTCGAGGGTGGGCGTGGAGAGGGTCAGCCCGGCGGGCATCACGTCGCGGGCGGCGAACCAGGCACCGATCGCCGCCAGGTCGGCCGGGGTCAGGGCGCCGTCGAGCACGTAACTGCCGGGAGAGACCTCGGCCAGGGCGACACCGTCGCGCCCGGCGAAGGTGCCGGCCAGACCGCTCGGCGCCTCGAATCGCAGCCGGCCGGTCCCGGCCGAGCGCGCCGAGTGGTCCTGCAGCAGCTGCGGGACGGTGCCCTCGGCGACCGATCGCCCGGCGTCGATGATGTAGACGTAGTCGGCCAGCCGCTGCGCGTCGTCGAGCAGATGGGTGGTGAGCACGATGCCGATGCCGTCCCGGCGGAGCTGGTCGATGAGTTCGAAGACGACGGTGCGGGACTGCGGGTCCAGCCCGGCCGACGGCTCGTCGAGGAAGACGACCTCCGGCCGGCCGACGAGCGCGGCCGCGAGCGCGACCCGCTGCTTCTGCCCGCCGGAGAGGCGACGGATGCTCGTCCGGTCGAACGCGTCGATGCCGAGCCGTTCGACGAGGTCGTCGACCGGCAGGGGATCGCGGTAGAGGCGGGCGAGGTGCTGCAGCAGGGGGATCGGTCGCCAGGACGGGGGCAGGCCGCCGTCCTGGAGCATGACGCCGACGCGGGCCCGCAGATCCGGACCGGCGATCTCGGGGTCGGTGCCGAGCAGCGTGACGGCTCCGCCCTGACGGGTGGCGAGGCCCTGTGCGCACGCGAGGGTGGTGGTCTTACCGGCGCCGTTGGTGCCGAGGAGCACGGTGACCTGCCCGAACGCGGCCTGCAGGCTCACGTCGTGGATCACGCGGAGCATCCGGCCCTCCAGGGCAGGCACCGGGCCGACATCCTTGACCAGGTGGTCGACGACGAGGGCGGCGGTACTGCGGTCGGGCACCGCCCCAGTCTACCGGGGCGGCACGGGGCCGCCCGACCGGTCTGAGGACTGCCTTACTGGCTTCACGGAACAAATTACGAAATGATCATGTTGTGCAACACGTGCAGTCCGAGACCGTCGTTCCCTCGCTGCCGGCCGACCGGCCGGCGTCGTCGGCGCGTCCGGACACCGCCGCGCCCGTCACGACGCCGTCGAGCGCCACCCGGGGGTTCTCCGGGACGCAGGGCTTCGCCGGCTCGCCACACGGGCGTCGCGGACCGGCCGGTTCGACGCACGGCACCGGCACCGCGTCGACGGGGACCACGCTCCCGGAGACGGAGTCCCGCACCCGCGACCGGGTGCTGCAGATGGTCCTCGAACTCGGGCCCGTCAGCGCCGCCGACCTCGCCAAGCGACTCGGCCACACCCCCACCGCCGTCCGGCGCCACCTGGACGGCCTGCTCTCCGACGATCTCATCGAGGTCAAGCTCGTGCGCAGCCCCGGCACCCGCGCCGGGCGGCCCGCCCGGCAGTTCGTGCTCAGCCGCGCCGGCCAGGCCACCCTCGGGGACGACTATCTCGGCATCGCCCGCATCGCGATGCGCGAACTCGACCGGATCGGCGGCGAGGCGGCGGTCGACCGGTTCATCGGCGACCGCGTCGACGACCTCGGCCGCCGGCTGGCCCCCGCCGTCGACGCGGCGGGTGACGACATCGCCGACCGCGTGCGCGCGCTGGGCGCCGCCCTCGCCGACGAGGGCTTCGCCGGCTCGTCCACCACGGTCAACGCCGGCCCCATGACCGTCATGCAGTTGTGCCAGGGGCACTGCCCCGTGCAGGAGCTGGCCGCCGAGTTCCCCCGGTTCTGCGAGGCGGAGACCGAGATGTTCGCCGGGCTGCTCGGCGTCGACGTCCGGCGTCTGTCGACGCTCGCGGCCGGCGGCCACATCTGCAACACCCACGTCCCCACCGGGCGGGCGGCGGTCCGCGTCGCCCCCCGATGACGACGACGGATCCAGCACCGCGGACCACGCGCGGTGAGCAGTCTCACGCCGAGCCGGGGCCGTCCCCGGCACCGACGGCGACGAGGATTGAGAAGCTAGCAGGAGGAGGAAGGTCGATGACGGAGCAGATGGCCCGTGACCGCACGGGCGAGCGCGACACCACGATCACCGAGGTGCTCGAGAAGAACCCACAGCTGAAGGGTCTGGGCGCCTACGAGTACGGCTGGGCCGACACGGACACCGCGGGCGCTTCGGCACGCCGCGGCGTCGACGCGGACGTCGTGCGCGACATCTCGGGCAAGAAGAACGAGCCCCAGTGGATGCTGGACCTGCGGCTGAAGGGTCTGAAGTACTTCGACCGCAAGCCGATGCCGCTGTGGGGGTCGGACCTCTCGGGCATCGACTTCGACAACATCAAGTACTTCGTCCGGTCCACGGAGAAGCAGGCCGGCTCCTGGGAGGAGCTGCCCGAGGACATCCGCAACACGTACGAGCGCCTCGGCATCCCCGAGGCCGAGCGGAACCGGCTCGTCGCCGGCGTCGCGGCGCAGTACGAGTCCGAGGTCGTCTACCACCAGATCCGCGAGGACCTGGAGCAGCAGGGCGTCATCTTCATGGACACCGACACCGCGCTGAAGGAGCACCCCGAGTTCTTCGAGGAGTACTTCGGCACGGTCATCCCCGCCGGTGACAACAAGTTCGCGTCGCTGAATACCGCGGTGTGGTCCGGTGGGTCCTTCGTGTACGTGCCCAAGGGCGTGCACGTCGAGATTCCGCTGCAGGCCTACTTCCGGATCAACACCGAGAACATGGGCCAGTTCGAGCGGACGCTGATCATCGCCGACGAGGACTCCTACGTCCACTACATCGAGGGCTGCACCGCCCCGATCTACCAGTCGGACTCGCTGCACAGCGCCGTCGTCGAGATCATCTGCAAGAAGGGCTCCCGGGTCCGGTACACGACCATCCAGAACTGGTCGACCAACGTGTACAACCTGGTGACCAAGCGGGCCATCGCCCACGAGGGCGCCACCATGGAGTGGATCGACGGCAACATCGGGTCCAAGGTCACCATGAAGTACCCGGCCGTCTACATGGTCGGGGAGCACGCCCGCGGCGAGACCCTGTCCATCGCCTTCGCCGGCGAGGGTCAGCACCAGGACACCGGGTCGAAGATGGTGCACATCGCGCCGAACACCTCGAGCTCGATCGTCTCCAAGTCGGTCGCCCGCGGCGGCGGCCGGGCGGCGTACCGCGGCCTCGTCCAGGTCCGGGAGGGCGCCAAGCACAGCAAGAACTCCGTGGTGTGCGACGCCCTGCTCGTGGACACGATCTCCCGCTCCGACACGTACCCGTACATCGACATCCGGGAGGACGACGTCACCCTCGGTCACGAGGCGACGGTGTCCAAGGTCAGCGAGGAGCAGCTGTTCTACCTGATGTCCCGCGGCATGCCCGAGACCGAGGCGATGGCGATGATCGTGCGCGGCTTCATCGAGCCGATCGCGCGGGAGCTGCCGATGGAGTACGCGCTCGAGCTGAACCGGCTGATCGAACTGCAGATGGAAGGGTCCGTGGGCTGAGGATGGCCGAGACGAACACCACCGATATCACCACCGAGAACGACATCGACACGGAGGCGGCCGAGCAGGTCGACGGCGTCGAGGTCGGGGATGCCCGCGTGGCGATCCCCGGCATGAGCCTGGAGGGCGAGAAGCTCGCCGACGACGTGGTCCTCGCCGAGGCCGGCGAGGGCACGGCCGTCACCGGGGACGAGGCCGCCGTCGTCGACGGCACCGCAGACCAGGGCACCGACCCGTCGTTCGGGACGGACTCCGCGCCGCTGGCGGAGGAGGATCACGGCACCGAGCAGCACGGCGCGAAGAAGCACTCCCACGGGGGCGGTTACGGCATCCCCGACTCGTCCCGCGCCGGACGGCTCACGTCCTACCGGGTCGAGGACTTCCCCGAGCTGACCGGCCGCGAGGAGGACTGGCGGTTCACGCCGCTGCCCCGCCTGCGCGGTCTGGAGAAGGCCGAGCTGACCGGGCCCGCCCCCGAGGTCGTCGTGACCGGGCGCCGGACCGACGTCGTCGTCTCCGGCTCGGACGCCGACCCGGACACCGCGGCGCTCGACGCTGCGGTGCTCGACGCTGCCGTTCTGGACGCTGCTGTTCTGGACTCCGTCCGGGTCGAGACCGTGGGCCGTGACGACACCCGCATCGGCATCGGCGGGGTTCCCGAGGACCGGGTCTCCGCCAACGCGTGGAGCGCCTTCACCGAGGCCACCGTGCTCACCGTGCCGGTCGAGACCGAGGTCGCCGGCTACCTGCACGTGCAGGTCACCGGGTCCTCGCTCGACCCGGCCGCCTCCCACCTGGTCATCGACGCGGAGCGGCACTCCCGTGCCGTCGTCGTGCTCGACCACCAGGGCTCCGCCACGCTCGCGCAGAACGTGGAGATCCGGCTCGGGGACGGGGCGGACCTGACCGTCGTGTCCCTGCAGGGCTGGGCCGACGACAGCGTGCACGTGAGCTCGCAGCAGGCCCGCGTGGGCCGGGACGCCCACCTCAAGCATGTCGCGGTCAGCCTCGGCGGCGACGTCGTGCGGCTCACCCCGTCCACCCGGTACGCCGGTCCCGGCGGCGACGTCGAGATGTACGGCCTGTACTTCGCGGACGCCGGGCAGCACCTCGAGCAGCGGCTCTTCGTCGACCACGCGCAGCCGAACTGCAAGTCGCGGGTCACCTACAAGGGCGCGCTGCAGGGCAAGGACGCGCACACCGTGTGGGTCGGCGACGTGCTGATCCGGCCCGAGGCCGAGGGCACCGACACCTACGAGATGAACCGCAACCTGGTCCTCACCGACGGCGCCCGCGCCGACTCGGTGCCGAACCTGGAAATCGAGACGGGCCTGATCGAGGGTGCCGGCCACGCCAGCGCCACCGGCCGGTTCGACGACGAGCAGCTGTTCTACCTGATGGCCCGCGGCATCGACGAGGCCACCGCACGGCGGCTCGTGGTGCGTGGCTTCCTCAACGAGATCGTCCAGCAGATCGGCGTCGCCCAGATCGAGGAGCGCCTGATGGCGGCCCTCGAGGACGAACTGAACGCCGGGAATCTCTGATGCCCGCCGGTGAGCTCGTCGCCCGCGCCGAGGACATCGCGTCCGGTGCCGCGGTGCGCGTGCTCGTCGGCGGCTACCCCGTCGTCGTCGCCCGCGACTCCGACGGGGATCTGCACGCCCTCGCCGACACCTGCTCCCACGGGCAGGTCTCCCTCGCGGAGGGCGACGTCGAGGGCTGCGCGATCGAGTGCTGGGGCCACGGCAGCCAGTTCGACCTGCGCACCGGAGAACCGTTGAGCCTGCCGGCGTACGAGCCGGTGCCGGTCTTCGCCCTCGCGATCGAGGACGGCGCGGTGTGGGTCGACACGGCCACCATCACCAACGACGCCGCGCTCACCTGAGACATCCGGGCCCCGCGCCCACCCAACGCCACTGAACCACCGAGACATCAAGGAGACAGCGAACCCCATGTCCACTCTCGACATCCGGGATCTGAAGGTCAGCATCGAGACCGAGCAGGGCACCAAGGAGATCCTCAAGGGCGTGAACCTGTCCGTGACGACCGGTGAGACGCACGCCATCATGGGTCCGAACGGTTCCGGCAAGTCCACCCTCGCCTCGACCATCGCCGGCCACCCCCGCTACCACGTCGACGGCGGCTCGATCACCCTCGACGGCGAGGACGTCCTCGCGATGAGCGTCGACGAGCGCGCCCGCGCCGGTCTGTTCCTCGCCATGCAGTACCCGGTCGAGGTGCCGGGCGTGACCATGACGAACTTCCTGCGGACCGCCAAGACCGCGATCGACGGCGACGCGCCGTCCCTGCGGACCTGGACCAAGGAGGTCCGCGAGGCGATGGGCCAGCTGCGCATCGACGCCGACTTCGCCCACCGCAACGTCAACGAGGGCTTCTCCGGCGGCGAGAAGAAGCGTGTCGAGATCCTCCAGCTCGAGCTCTTCAAGCCGAAGTTCGCGATCCTCGACGAGACCGACTCCGGCCTCGACGTGGACGCGCTGAAGGTCGTCTCCGAGGGCGTCAACCGGGCCCAGGCCGCCGGCGGCATGGGCACCCTGCTGATCACCCACTACACCCGCATCCTGCGCTACATCAAGCCCGACTTCGTCCACGTGTTCGTGGACGGCCGGGTGGCCGAGGAGGGCGGCGCCGAGCTCGCCGACCGCCTCGAGGACGAGGGCTACGACCGCTTCCTCACCCCGGCGGGGAAGTGACCGGCATGACCGAGACCCCGGCCACGCCCGCCGCTCCCGCCGCTCCCGCCTCCCAGACGAGCCTGGAGGACGTCGAGGAGGCGCTCAAGGACGTCATCGACCCCGAGCTCGGTGTCAACGTCGTCGACCTGGGCCTGCTGTACGGCCTCAAGTACGCCGACGACGGCGCCCTGCTCATCGACCTGACGCTGACCACCGCGGCCTGCCCGCTGACCGACGTGCTCGAGGAGCAGGTCGGGCAGGCGCTGGACAGCATGGTCGACGAGTGGCGGCTGAACTGGGTCTGGATGCCGCCGTGGGGTCCGGACCGGATCACCGAGGACGGCCGCGATCAGATGCGGGCCCTCGGCTTCAACATCTGAGACCGACGCACGAACGACGACGCCCCGGTGCGGTCCCTGGACCGCCCGGGGCGTCGTCGTGTCCGGGGCCGGGACGCCCGGACCGGCGCTACAGCTGCGAGGCGCGGAGCGTGTCGCAGCGGGTGATGTCGCCGGTCTGGTAGCCGGTCGTGAACCAGCGCTGCCGCTGCTCGCCGGTGCCGTGCGTGTAGGTCTCGGGCTGGGTGTAGCCCTGGGCCTTCGTCTGGATCTTGTCGTCGCCGATCTTGCCCGCCGCGTCGAGTGCCTGCGCGAGCTGCTGCTGCGAGATGGGATCGAGGGAGACGGGACCGGAGTTCTGGTCGCTGGAGGCGTGCCGAGCCCACAGGCCCGCGTAGCAGTCGGCCTGCAGCTCCACCCGGACGGCACCGGACTCCGCGCCCTGCGGGTCCCGCTGGGCATAGTCCAGGGTGCCGAGCAGGTCCTGGATGTGGTGCCCGAACTCGTGGGCGACGACGTATTCCTCGGCGAGCGGGCCGCCCTTCGTGTCGAACTGCTGCTGGAGCAGGGAGAAGAAGCTCAGGTCGAAGTAGGCCGTCTTGTCGGTGGGGCAGTAGAACGGCCCGGTGGAGCTGGACGCCGTGCCGCAGCCGGTGCTGACCCGGTTGGTGAACAGCTGCGCCTTCGGCCGGGTGTAGTTCACGTCGTACTTCGGCAGGTAGGCCGCCCAGAACTGGTTGAGGCTGTTGACGGTGGCCACGACGCGGCAGTCGCTGCGCTGGTTGGCCTGCTGGCCCGTCTGGCAGGAGGAGAGCGACGAGCTGACGGCGCTGGGCTGGTCCTGCGCGGGCGCGTTGTTGGTGCCCTCGATGTCGCCGGGGTTGAGGCCCAGCATGACGGCGATCAGCGCGATCACGAGCCCGCCGATCCCGCCGCCGGCCACCAGGCCGCCACGGCCGATCCCGCCGCCCCCGCCGCGGGAATCACTGACCTGGGACGGGTCCAGCTGGGACCCCGCATCGAAGCTCATGAGCACACCCTAGTGGGCAGGCAGCGGCCCGGCACCGGTACCGGCCTCGCGCCCTCCCGTGCCCTGTCGCGCACTGTCGGTCCGTGCGTAGCATGGGGCCACGCCGGCGATCCGGGCCGGCCCCGAGGGAAAGGGGCACGCCATGGGCGTGCAGACCCAGCGATCGTCCCAGGACGGACACGACCAGCGCGGCCCGGGTGAGCAGAGCCCGGACGGCGAAGCACCGGTCACCGAGAAGCGGGCCCGCGCCGTCGCGGAGGCGGCCCGGGAGACCCGCTGGGACCGGCCGAGCTTCGCCCGGGGCCTCTACCTCGGCCACCTCGACCTCGGGCTGATCCACCCGTTCCCCACGGGAGACCCGCGCGCCGACGAGGAGGGCGCGGAGTTCCTCGCCCGGCTGCGGGTGCTGTGCGAGCAGCTCGACGGGCAGCTGATCGAGCGGGAGGCACGGATCCCGGACGAATACCTGCGCCGGCTGGCCGAGCTCGGCATGTTCGGCATGAAGATCCCCCGCGAGTACGGGGGCCTCGGCCTCAGCCTCACCGTGTACGGGCGGGCGCTGACGCTGGTCGGCTCCGTGCACCCGAGCCTCGGCGCCCTGCTCTCGGCCCACCAGTCCATCGGCGTCCCGGAACCCGTCAAGGTGTTCGGCACCGAGAAGCAGAAGCAGCGGTTCCTGCCGCGCTGCGCCCGGGGCGCCGTCACGGCGTTCCTGCTCACCGAGCCCGACGTCGGATCCGACCCGGCGCGCCTGGGCACCATCGCGACGCCCACCGGGGACGGGGACTACCTGATCGACGGCGTCAAGCTCTGGACCACCAACGGGGTGATCGCCGACCTCGTCGTCGTGATGGCCCGGGTCCCCCCGCACACCGATGCCACCGGCGAGCACCCGGGCGGCATCAGCGCCTTCGTCGTCGAGACGGACGTGCCGGGTCTCACCGTGGAGCACCGCAACGCCTTCATGGGCCTGCGCGGCATCGAGAACGGCGTCACCCGGTTCCACCGGGTCCGGGTGTCGGCGGCCGACCGGCTCGGGGCCGAGGGGCAGGGCCTGAAGATCGCGCTGACGACGCTGAACACCGGGCGGCTCTCCATCCCGGCGATCTGCACCGCGGGCGCCAAGTGGTCGCTGAAGATCGCGCGCGAGTGGTCCGGGGCGCGCGTGCAGTGGGGCCACCCGGTGGGGGAGCACCAGGCGGTCGCCGGGAAGGTCGCGTTCATCGCCGCCACCACATTCGGCATGGAGGCGACGTGCGAGCTCTCCGCGCGGCTCGCCGACGCCGGGAGCCGGGACATCCGCATCGAGGCGGCCCTGGCCAAGCTGTGGTGCAGCGAGATGGCGTACCGGATCGCGGACGAACTGGTGCAGATCCGCGGCGGGCGGGGGTACGAGACGGCGGCGTCGCTGGCCGCCCGCGGGGAGCGCGCGGTGCCCGCCGAGCAGCTGCTCCGTAACACCCGCATCAACCGGATCTTCGAGGGATCGACCGAGATCATGCACCTGCTGATCGCCCGGGAGGCCGTCGACGCGCACCTGAGCGCCGCCGGCGACCTGGCGAACGTGGACGCGGACCTGGCCGCGAAGGCGCGCGCCGCCGTCGGTGCCAGCGGCTTCTACGCGTCCTGGCTCCCGCGCCTCGTCGTCGGGGACGGCACCCTGCCGACCGGGTTCCGTGAGTTCGGGCCGCTCGCCCGGCACCTGCGCTATGTCGAACGCAGCTCGCGACGCCTCGCGCGGCAGACGTTCTACGCGATGGGCCGGTGGCAGGCCGGGCTGGAGAAGAAGCAGGTGTTCCTGGGCCGGATCGTCGACATCGGCGCCGAACTGTTCGTGACGGCTGCGGCCTGCACGTGGGCGAACCAGCTCGAACGGACCCGTCCCGATCGCGGGCCCGGCGCCGTCCGGCTCGCCGACGCCTTCGCCGCGCAGTCCCGGATGCGGGTCGAACGCTTCTTCGACGAGCTGTGGCAGCACACCGACGACGGCGACGCCCGCCTGGCCGCCCGGGTCCTGGCCGGTGACGTCACCTGGCTGGAGGAGGGCATCATCGACGCCTCGGAGGGCACCGGCCCGTGGATCGCGGACGCGTCCGACCACCCGAGCCGAACCGAGAACCTGCTGCGGCACGTCGACTGACGACGCTCGTCGTCGTCACCGGTCTCCGGTCGCCGTCAGGTCCGGTCGGTCGGTGACGACTCGTCGGGTTCCGGGTCGCCGAGTCCGCGCGCCGCCAGTGCGAGCCCGGTGCGCTGGGCGTGGTCGACGGTCCGCAGGATCACCGGCAGGGTCCGGGCGCGTATCGAGTGCTGCAGACCGCGGGCGACGGCGGCGTCCCGGGCGTCGTCGAAGGCCCCGGCGATCCACGTGATCGACCGGAGCACGATCAGGGTGGTGAGGGCGAACCGGTCGGGGTCGGCGCCGAGCCGGCGCAGGGGGCGCACGGCGGTCACGACCCCGTCGAGCAGCCGCCCGGTGGGGGTCGTGGCGGTGAGCAGCTGGGCGGCCGTCATCGCGGCGAGCAGGACGGCGACGACGGCGACGGCCTGCGCGACGCTCGCGGTGCTGCCACCGCCGGCGAGCACCTGGTACGCCCCGATGATCAGCAGGATCAGCCAGCCGGCGCGGACGGGCGCGAGCACGCGTCGGGCGGGCACCCGGGACAGGCCGGCGACCAGCAGCACCGCGGCGAGCAGCACCAGCGCGGACACCGGATCGCGTGCCAGGACCGCGGCGATCGAGACCAGCACCATCGCCACCGCCTTGACCCGCAGTCGTGCCCGGTGGACGGGGGAGTCGCCCGGCCAGTACGCGCCGAGCTCGCGGGCGGCGCTCATGCGGCTGTCCCGGACGGGCCCGGCCGGAGTCCCTCGTCGCAGCGCCGGCGGTAGAACGCGACGGCGGCCGGCCCCGCGTCGTCGGCGATCACCCGACCGCCCTCGAGCACGAGCACCCGCTCGCACGAGGCGGCCAGATCCAGGTCATGGGTGCTGAGCAGCACCTGCTGATCCAGCCCCTCCAGGGTGCGCCGCAGCAGCAGCGTGTTGCGTAGGTCCAGTAGGGTGGACGGCTCGTCGAGCACGAGGACCGCGGGGTCGACGGCGAGGACGACGGCGAGGGCGCCGAGCTGCCGTTCTCCGGCGGAGAGGTCGAAGACGCTGCGGTCCGCCAGGTCCGTCAGGCCGAACCGGGCCAGCACCTGGTCGGCTCGGGTGGCCCGGTCGCGGCGGGGGACCGAGCGGCGCAGGGAGAGGACGACGTCCTCGCGCAACGTCGGCATGATCAACTGGGCCGCCGGGTCGGTGAAGACGAAGCCGACGCGGGCGCGCACGGCCGCGGGTGAGGCCCGGGTGTCCAGGTCGTCGACGCGCACGGTTCCGGCGGTCGGCTCCTGCAGGGCATCGACCAGTTTGAGCAGTGTGGACTTGCCGGAGCCGTTGGCGCCGATCACGGCCACCCGCCGCTCCGTCAGGTCGAGCGTGAGCGGGTGCAGCAGCACCCGGCCGCCGACCTCGACGGTGGCGGCGTCGAAGGCGATCCGGGTCATCGCCGGGTCGGTGACCCGCTCACCGCCGCGGCCCGAGCAGCGCCGGGAACGCGCGGTGCACGGTCAGGGCGACGGCCACGGCCACGGCCCCCTTGAGCAGGTCCACGGGCAGGAATGCGACGTCGGCGGTCACCGCGGCCGGGAAGGCGAGCCGCGCGTTGAGCATCAGGCCGGCGATCCCGGCCGGATGGACGATCAGCACCGTCCCGGCCAGGACGGCCCCGAACAGGGCGAGCGCGCGCAGGGCGGGGGATCGGGGCCCCCCGCGGCGCAGCACGAGCGCGGCGAGCGCGCCCGTCAGGGCGGCAGCGAACGGGAACGCGATCAGGTAGCCGGCCGACGGTCCGGCGAGGACGGCCAGGCCACCGCGGAAACCGGCCAGGATCGGCAGCCCGGCCAGACCGAGCAGCACGTAGAGCCCGACGGCCGCGAACGCGCGGGTGGGGCCGAGGAGCAGCGCGGTGAGCATGATGGCGAACATCTGCAGGGTGATGGGCACGCCGGCGACCAGCGGAATGGCCGGGGCGAGGGAGGCTGCCGCCACGAGCGCGGTGAAGACGCCGATGAGGGAGAGGTCACTGGCGTCCCACCGGCGTCGCGCGCGCCGTCGCGGCTGCTGCGCGGCAGATCCGGTGTCCGGAGTGGGACGTCGGTCACGAGTCGCGGGCATGGGGGCACTCCAGTGGCTAGAATGGATCGGCTCTCTCAGGCATCGTGCCACATCCAAGGATGCGACCGCCGAGCCACCGTCAAGTTGGGACTTTCATCTGTGATCAGCGTTCAGGACCTGGAACTACGAGCCGGAGCTCGCCTGCTCATGGAGTCGGTGACGTTCCGCCTCGATGCCGGCGACAAGATCGGCCTCGTGGGCAGGAACGGCGCCGGCAAGACGACCCTGACCAAGGTGCTCGCCGGGCAGTCGCTGCCCGCCGGCGGCACCGTCACCCGTTCGGGGCAGATCGGCTACCTGCCGCAGGACCCGCGCTCCGGTGATCCGGACCAGCTCGCGCGCAACCGCATCCTCTCGGCCCGCAACCTGGACGACGTGATCACGCGCATGCGCAGGGCCGAGACGGACATGGCGAGCGAGAAGGACGCCGTCCGCGACAAGGCCATGGCCCGCTACGGCCGTCTCGAGGCGGAGTTCCTCGCCGGCGGCGGCTACGCGGCGGAGGCCGAGGCCGCATCGATCGCCTCCAACCTCTCCCTGCCGGACCGTATCCTCGCCCAGCCGCTGCGCACCCTCTCGGGTGGTCAGCGTCGCCGCGTCGAGCTCGCGCGGATCCTCTTCTCCGGCGCGGACACGATGCTGCTCGACGAGCCCACCAACCACCTCGACGCCGACTCCATCACGTGGCTGCGCGACTTCCTGTCCGCCCACCAGGGCGGCCTCCTGATCATCAGCCACGACGTGGGACTGCTCGAGCAGACGGTCAACAAGGTGTTCCACCTGGACGCGAACCGTGCCGTGATCGACGTCTACAACATGGGCTGGAAGACGTACCTGACCCAGCGGGAGACCGACGAGCGCCGCCGGCACCGCGAGCGGGACAACGCGCAGAAGAAGGCCCAGGTCCTCATGGACCAGGCCAACAAGATGCGCGCCAAGGCGACGAAGGCGGTCGCGGCGCAGAACATGGCCAAGCGCGCCGAGAAGCTGCTCGCCGGGATCGAGGGACCGCGCGTCGCCGACCGGGTGGCCGCCCTCCGCTTCCCCGAGCCCGCGCCCTGCGGGAAGACGCCGCTGACGGCGGAGCACCTGAGCAAGTCCTACGGCTCGCTGGAGATCTTCACCGACGTGGACCTGGCCATCGACCGCGGGTCCCGCGTCGTGATCCTGGGGCTGAACGGCGCCGGGAAGACGACCCTGCTCAAGCTCCTCGCGGGCACGGAGGATCCGGACACCGGGGGCATCGTCCCCGGGCACGGCCTGAAGCTCGGCTACTACGCGCAGGAGCACGAGACGCTCGACGTGAACCGCACGGTGCTCGAGAACATGCGCACCGCGGCCCCGGACATGAAGGACGCGGAGGTGCGCGGCGTCCTCGGCTCGTTCCTGTTCTCCGGTGACGACGTCTCCAAGCCGGCCGGGGTGCTCTCCGGTGGCGAGAAGACCCGGCTCGCGCTGGCGACCCTGGTCGCCTCCTCGGCGAACGTGCTGCTGCTGGACGAGCCCACCAACAACCTGGACCCGGCCAGCCGCGAGGAGATCCTCGGGGCCCTGCGCAACTACGCGGGCGCGGTCGTGCTCGTCACCCACGACGAGGGCGCGGTGGAGGCGCTGAACCCCGAGCGGGTCGTGCTGCTGCCCGACGGCATCGAGGACCACTGGAACGCCGACTACCAGGACCTCGTCTCCCTGGCCTGACGCACCGGGTACCGGGCTCGGGCCGGCGCGGGAGCGGGAGCGGCGGCGCTGCCGTCAACGCCAGCCGGCGGCGTCGAGCAGCGCGTCCTCCTCGTCCTCGGCGGTGGTTCGGGTGCGGCGCCGCGGGCGCTTGCGGATCGCACCGGAGCGCAGGTGCGCCGGGATGTCCTCGTCGTCGTCGAGCCCGCCGTTGCGGTTGACCCACGCCTGCTGGCGGGCGGCGTAGCCGAGCCCGACGAAGCCGAGCAGGCCGAACGCGAACCATTGCATGGCGTAGGAGAGGTGCGGCCCCTCGTCCAGGGACGGCCGCGGGAACGCGGTGGGGGACGTGGCCGGTGCCGGCTTCTCCTCGTCCAGGGCCCCGTAGGCGCCGGTGGCCAGCGGAGCGCCGAGCGCGCCGTCGACCTGCGCCGCATAGGTGGTGAGGTCGATCGAGGCGAGCTGCCCCGCGGGCGCGCCCCGGTCGAGCGGACCCTCGGCGTGCTTGAGCCGGGCGACGACGTCGACGGTGCCCGACGGCGGCGCGGGGACGGCGGAGGGATCGCCGTTGCTGCCCAGCGGCAGCCACCCGCGGTCGATCACGACGATCGGGCCGTCGGTGGTGCGGAAGGGCACGAGTACTTCGAACCCGGGCAGGCCGTTCAGCGGCCGGTTGCGCACCACGCGGGTCTGGTCGGCCAGGTAGCGGCCGGTCATCTGGACCGGCGTCCACTCCCGGGCGGAGTCGAACTGCCGGAACTGTCCGGCGGCCTGGGCGAAGGGCAGCGGGGTGTGGTCGTAGTTCTGCTCGATGGTGTCGATCGCGGCGACCGTCTCGGTGCGGCGGTCCAGCTGCCAGTGACCGAGGAACGCGCAGACGATCGCGAACAGCACGGCCAGGCCGAACCAGCCCAGCCACTGCGGGGAGAAGAGGAAGCGGTACTCACGCACGCGCGTCACCGGTCCCGTCGGCCCCGTCCAGCGGCAGCGTCTCGCGCCACAGTCCGCGTTCGGTCAGGTAGGTCTGCAGCCAGTCACGGTGCTCGCCGCAGGCGAGCCACTCCTTGCGCCGCTCGGGTGGATGGATCCGCGGGTTGTTCCAGCGCAACCGCCACCGGGCGGACGCCCGGCAGCCGCGTCGCGAGCACTGCGGTGCCTCCGGCCCGGCGGGGCCGGTCGACCCGGAGAGACTGCCGAGCAGGTCGGTCATGCCGGCGGTCCCGGCCGGTACCCGCCCCGGTGATGGTCCGGGTGCTGATCCTGCGGTGGCCCGCCGGCCCCCGGCTCGCCGTCGTCGGGCGCGGCCGCGTGGGATCCGGAGCCGGCGCGCGGCGCGTCGTCCATCACCTCGCCGTCGAGCACCTCGTCCTCGACCCGGTCGGGGCCCCGGGTCAGAGCCGGGCGCGCGGGCTCCGTGACGGTCGACGAATTGCCGTTGCTGACGTCGACCGTGCCGCCGGCATTGGCGATCACGACGGCGACCCACGGGAGGATGACCGCGCCGGCGATCATGACCCAGCGCAGCCAGTCGTCGAACACGAACGCGAGCACGATGCACACCAGGCGGATGCCCATCGAGATGGCGTACCGGATCATGCGCCCGTTCATGTCCGCGGTGTGGGACTGCTGGGCATCGGTGATGGTGTGGACGTCGGGGGTGCCGGAGCGGCGATGCGATCCGCGGCTCTCGGAGTGATTCTGCGTCATCATGTCTCGTCTACCGATCATTCTCCCACCGTGGACGCACGGGCGGAAACGACGCCCGCGGCGGCGCCCCCGTAGGATCGGAGGGATTGTTTTCCAGCTGCGGAGGTACGGATGTCACAGGGTGAGCAGGCGACGAGCGGTCAAGCGACGAAGGAGCAGTCGACCACAGCGCAGTCGACGACAGCGCAGGCGCCGAGCGGGCGCAGCGTGCTCGTCACGGGCGGAAACCGCGGCATCGGCCGGGCCATCGCCGAGGAGTTCCGGGCGAACGGGGACCGGGTGGCCATCACCTACCGCAGCGGCGAGCCGCCCGCCGGCTTGCTCGCCGTGCAGGCGGACGTGACCGACGCGGCGTCCCTCGACGCCGCATTCACCACGATCGAGGCCGAGCACGGCCCGGTCGAGGTGGTCGTCGCCAATGCCGGCATCACCCGCGACACCCTGCTGCTGCGCATGTCCGAGGAGGACTTCACCTCCGTCCTCGACACCAACCTCACCGGCGCCTTCCGCGTGGTCAAGCGGGCCGCCCGTGGCATGATCCGGCTGCGGAAGGGCCGGGTCGTGCTCATCTCCTCGGTCGTGGGCCTCTACGGCTCGCCGGGGCAGATCAACTACGCCGCGTCGAAGGCCGGCCTGGTCGGCATCGCCCGCTCGCTCACCCGCGAGCTGGGCTCCCGCAACATCACCGCCAACGTCGTCGCCCCCGGCTTCGTCACCACGGAGATGACGGCGGAGCTGCCGGAGAAGCAGCAGCAGGAGTACAAGGCGTCCATCCCGGCCGGCCGGTTCGCCGAGACCGAGGAGGTCGCGAAGGTGGTCCGCTGGATCGCCTCGGACGAGGCCGCCTACATCTCCGGCGCGGTCATCCCCGTCGACGGCGGCCTCGGTATGGGCCACTGACGGCCCGATCCTCCGACACCCCCTCGCACCCGCCCACCCCAAGGAGCACCCCGTGACCGAAGAGCACCCCGCCACCCCGACGGATTCCCAGACCGGCGCCCTCGCCGGCAAGACAGCCATCGTCACCGGTTCGTCCCGCGGCATCGGCGCCGAGGTGGCGCGCCTGCTGGCCGCTCAGGGCGCGAGCGTCGTCGTCAACTACCGGCAGAAGGCGCCGCGCGCCAACAAGGTCGTCGCCGGCATCGAGGCCGCGGGCGGTCGCGCCGTGGCCGTCGGGGCGGACCTGACCGCCGAGGGCGGCGCGCAGGCCCTCGTCGACGCGGCCCGCGAGAACTTCGGCAGCCTCGACCTGCTCGTCCTGAACGCCTCCGGCGGCATGGAGGCGGACCTCGGCGAGGACTACGCCATGCGCCTGAACCGCGACGCCCAGGTCGGCATGCTCGAGGCCGCGGTGGCCGCGATGCCCACCGGCTCCCGCGTCGTCTTCGTCACCAGCCACCAGGCGCACTTCATCGAGACGGTGCCGACCATGCCCGAGTACGAGGCGGTCGCCCGGTCCAAGCGGGCCGGCGAGGACGCCCTGCGCGAGCGGCAGCCGGACCTGACCGGCCGGGGCATCAGCCTGGTCGTCGTCTCGGGCGACATGATCGAGGGCACGGTCACCGCGACCCTGCTGGACCGGGCCCGTCCCGGCACCCTCGACGAGCGGCGCAGCGACGCCGGCAAGCTGTACTCCGTCGAGGAGTTCGCGGCCGAGGTGGCGAGGATGGCCACCGCGGACGTGCCGACCGGCTACACGGAGTACGTGGGCGGCGCCGAGCACATGAAGTAGGGCTCAGAAGCCCGGGAAACCCGCGAGCGCGCCGACGGCGTCGAGCCGCGGGAGGTTGAGCTGGGCGTCGGCGGCGTGACGCAGGGCCGGTTTGGCGTTGTAGGCCACCGCGAGGCCGGCCGCGGCGAGCATGTCGAGGTCGTTCGCGCCGTCCCCGACCGCGATCACGTGGTCGGGAGCGATGTCGCCCGCCGTCGCCCACGCGCGCAGGCTCGCCGCCTTGACCGCGCGGTCGACGACGTCGCCCTCGACCCGCCCGGTCAGCACGCCGTCGCGCACGCCGAGCCGGTTCGCCCGGTGGTGGGTCAGATTCAGACGCTCGGCGAGCGGGGCCAGCACCTGGGTGAACCCGCCGGAGACGGCCGCCACGTGGTGACCGCCGGCCAGCAGGGCCGCGACGAGGCGCTCGGCGCCGGGGGAGAGGCGCACGAGGGCGACCACCTCGTCGATCACCCGCACCGGGAGCCCGGCCAGCGCCTCGACCCGAGCGTGCAGGGACTGGGCGAAGTCGAGTTCCCCGCGCATCGCCGCATCCGTCACCGCGGCGACCTCGGCCTCGCGACCGGCGTGTGCGGCGAGCATCTCGATCACCTCCTGCTGGATCAGCGTCGAGTCGACGTCCATGATCAGCAGCAGCCGCCCGCCGTCGTGCAGGGCGTCCGGCACCACCGCGAGGTCGACGCCGGGCACCGCCTGGGCCACCGGGTCGGGGCGCAGCACGGACCGGAGCATCGCGGCGGCGGCGGGGGCGTCCTCCAGCTCGCCGAGCGGCCAGCGCGTCCAGGCGTACCCGGTGCCGTCGGCGTCGTCGGGCCGGCCGCCGTGCACCGGCGCGGGCAGGTCGAGCCCGGTCTCGGCCACCGCACGCTCGACCAGAGCAGCGGCGCGCTGCAGGGGGACGGCGGGGCCGTCGGTGGGGTCGGTACCGGCGTGCGCCGGGGTGGTCGGGGCGAGGGCGATCACGGAGAAGGCGGGAGACACACCCGGGAGTCTAGCCAGCGGGTGCGGCCGCCCGGGCGGCGTCCCGCGTCGTCGAACGCCGTCGGCGTGACCTAGGCTCTTGACCCATGGGTGATGTGCTGGAACTGGACGCGGTGACCATCGTGCGGGGCGAGAAGACCCTGCTGGACGCCGTGGACTGGGACGTCTCCGACGGGGACCGGTGGATCGTGCTCGGCCCCAACGGAGCCGGGAAGTCGACGCTCCTGCAGATCGCCGGCGCCCGGATGCACCCGACGTCGGGAACCGCCGAGATCCTCGGTGAGCGGCTCGGCGCCGTGGACGTCTTCGAGCTGCGCCCGCGGATCGGCATGACGTCGGCGCTGCTGGCCGGCCAGATCCCGGCCGACGAGAGCGTCGTCGACACCGTGGTCACCGCGGCGTGGGGCGTCACCGGGCGGTGGCGCGAGCGCTACGAGGGTTTCGACGAGGACCGCGCCCGAGAGCTGCTGGGCGAGTGGGGCATGGGCACCCTGGTCGACCGGCGCTTCGGCACGCTGAGCTCGGGGGAGCAGAAGCGCGTCCTGATCGCGCGGGCCCTGATGACGGATCCCGAACTGCTGCTGCTCGACGAGCCGGCCGCGGGCCTGGACGTCGGCGGCCGGGAGGACCTGATCGGTCGCCTCGCGGACCTGCTGGCCGACCCGTACGCGCCGGCCATCGTCATGGTCACCCACCACGTCGAGGAGATCGCTCCCGGCTTCACCCACGCGCTGCTCCTGCGCGACGGCGCCGTCGTGGCGGCCGGGCCGCTGGACGAGGTGCTCACCAGCGAGAACCTGAGCGAGACGTACGGCGTCGATCTGCGGCTGACGCGCGACGGCGATCGCTGGCACGCGGTCGCCGCCCGCTGATGGGCATCCTCGAGTCCGCTCTCATCGTCATCGCCGGCCTGTGGGCCGGCGCGATCAACTCGATCGTCGGCTCCGGCACGCTGGTCACGTTCCCCGTGCTGGTGGCGCTGGGCATCCCGCCGGTGACGGCGACGATCTCCAACGCGATGGGCCTCATCCCCGGCAACGCCGCGGGAGCGCTGGGGTACCGGGCCGAGCTGAAGGGCATGGGCAGGCTCGTGGCCCGGCTGCTGCCGGCGTCCCTGCTCGGTGGCATCACGGGCGCCACCCTGCTGCTGCACCTGCCCGAGTCGGTGTTCGAACTCGTCGCCCCCTTCCTCATCGTCATCGCCCTCGCCTTCGTCATCCTGCAGCCCCGCCTGCAGGCGTGGGTGCGCCGCCGCGCGGAGGCACGCCGGCAACCCGCCGCGGGTGAGGAGGGCCTGCACCAGCCGCCCGTCCTGTACGTGCTCGTGTTCCTCGCCGGGATCTACGGCGGCTACTTCGTCGCGGCCCAGGGCATCCTGCTGGTCGGCATCCTCGGGGTCTTCATGGTCGGCAGCCTCCAGGCCGCCAACGCGATGAAGAACGTGCTGGTGCTCGGGGTCAACATGATCGCGGCGATCTCCTACCTGATCTTCGCGTTCGGTCGGATCGACTGGTGGGCGGTGCTGCTCATCGCCATCGGCTCCACCGTCGGCGGCCTCGTCGGGGCGCGCATCGGCCGGCGGCTCAAGCCCGTGGTGCTGCGGAGCGTCATCGTCGTGCTCGGCCTGGTCGCGCTCGGCGTGATGATCGCCCGCCTCGTCACCGGCTGAGGGGGCGACCGTCATGAGCGTCGTCCGGATCACCGACCCGGCGGATCCCCGGGTCCACGACTACACGAACCTGACGGACGCGGCCCTGCGCCGGCGCCGCGAGCCGGTCGAGGGCCTCTACATCGCCGAGAGCCCCACCGTGGTGCGGCGAGCGCTGGCCGCGGGACACCGGCCGCGGTCGTTCTTCCTCGCCGACGCGTGGCTGGACGACCTCGGGGACGTCCTCGACGCCCACCCTGAGGCGCCCGCCTACGTGGGGGCGCCCGCGGTGCTCGAGGCGATCACGGGCTTCCACCTGCACCGCGGCGCGCTGGCGGCCATGCACCGACCCGAGCCGGTGCCGGTCGACCGCCTGCTGGCCGGCGCACGCCGGGTCGCGGTGGCGGAGGACATCGTCGACCACACCAACCTGGGGGCGGTGTTCCGGTCGGCCGCCGCGCTCGACGTCGACGCGGTGCTGCTCTCCCCGCGGTGCGCGGACCCGCTGTACCGGCGCTCGGTCCGGGTGAGCATGGGCACCGTGTTCCAGGTGCCGTGGGCGCGGCTGACGGCGTGGCCGGACGGTCTCGCGTCCCTGAAGGACGCGGGATTCGCGACAGCGGCGCTGGCGCTCGACGATCGAGCGCAGGACCTGGACGTCGCCGTCGTCGACGGCACGCCACTGCCGCAGCTGGACCGCCTGGCCCTCGTCCTGGGCACGGAGGGGGCCGGCCTGAGCACGGACGCGATCGCGGCGTGCGACGCCGTCGTGCGCATCCCGATGAGCGGGGGAGTCGACTCGCTCAACGTCGCTGCTGCCGCCGCCGTGGCGTTCTGGCACACGCGCCCGATGCGGTAGAGTGGAGCGCTGGCCCGTGCTTCGGCGCGAGTCCCCACGAACCATTCAGGGTCTGGCCAAATCCAGCCCCGCACAGCGAAGGTATCGAACCCATGAAGACTGAGATCCACCCCCAGTACCAGGCCGTCGTGTTCCGCGACCTCGCCTCCGGCACCTCGTTCCTGACCCGCTCCACCGTGGGCTCGGACAAGACCACCGAGTGGGAGGACGGCAAGACCTACCCCCTCATCGAGGTCGAGATCTCGTCGGCGTCGCACCCGTTCTACACGGGCAAGCAGCGCATCATGGACTCCGCCGGCCGCGTGGAGCGCTTCAACCAGCGGTTCAAGAACTTCGGCAAGAAGTAAGCACCGCAGCAATGCTCGTCGCGGGCCCGCATTCCGGAAGGGATGCGGGCCCGTCGTCGTTGACACCCGGAGAACGCATCCGGCGATGAAGGAGAGGTCATGACGGACGGAACGCCCGCGCTGAAGCACGGGGAGTACAAGGTGCCCGGGGGCAAGCTCGTCGTCGTCGACCTGCAGGTGGTGGACGGCCGGCTGGCCGACGTGTCGATCAGCGGCGACTTCTTCCTCGAGCCGGACGACTTCCTGCCCGTGCTCAACGGGGCGCTCAAGGGGCTCGACGAGAACGCCGCCCCGGCGGCGCTGACCGCTGCTCTGGACGCCGTCGTCACCGAGGACACGCTCCTGCACGGCTTCTCCACCGGGGCGATCACGGTCGCCGTCCGGCGGGCCCTGGGACGCGCCACCGGGTGGGCGGACCACGAGTGGGAGATCATCACCGACGCGGCCTTCCCCACGCTGACGCACGTCGCGCTCGACGAGGTGCTCACCGAGGAGGTCGGCAAGGGCACCCGGCGCCCGACGCTGCGTTTCTGGGAGCTCGCGGAGTCGCCGAACGTGTTCATCGGCAGCTTCCAGTCGCTGCGCAACGAGGTGGACCCCGAGGGGGCGCGGGCGACCGGCACCCACGTGGTGCGGCGCATCACCGGGGGCGGTGCCATGTTCACCGAACACGGCAACGCGATCACCTACTCCATCTACGTGCCGCAGACCCTCGTCGACGGGCTCAGCTACACCGACTCCTACGCCTTCCTCGATTCCTGGGTGATGGCGTCGCTGGAGAAGATCGGGGTGACGGCGTTCTACCAGCCGATCAACGACATCGCCACGCCCCAGGGCAAGATCGGCGGGGCCGCGCAGAAGCGGCTGGCCAACGGGGGACTGCTGCACCACGTGACGATGTCCTACGACGTCGACGCGGACAAGATGGTCACGGTGCTGCGGATCGGCAAGGAGAAGCTCTCGGACAAGGGCACCCGCAGCGCGAAGAAGCGGGTGGATCCGCTGCGCCGCCAGACGGGCATGACCCGCGAGGCGATCATCGACGTCATGGCGCAGACCTTCATCGAGCGCACCGGAGCGGTGCGCGGTGCGGTGACCGAGGAGGAGCTGGCCGAGGCGCAGCGCCGCATCGACACCAAGTTCGGGACCGAGGAGTGGCTCACGCGCGTGCCGTGAGGGCGGTCCGGTCCGGACCGGTCGACGGCAGCGTGGCGCAGCTTTCGCGACGAACCATTCGGTGGGACCGCGGGCCGTGTTCTCGCTGAGGTCGAGGCTCGCGAGGCGCTTGATTTCTCCAGGTCCGATGGCCGCGCGTTCTGTCGGTGGTGGCTGGTTGAGTGAGGTCATGGAAGCCCTCGCGGGTTCGTCGCTCCTCACGCAGCCACCGACGCCGATGGCTACGGCGGCGACGTTGCCCGGCCTGGAGACCATTCGGCCGTCCACATCTCAGCTCGTTTCGACGGACCCCGAAGCATCGGCCGACGACGTTTCGCGCCTCACCGGGGTGGTCACCAGGGGCGCGGGCGCACTGTCCGCCTCCGCACCGCGCGGCGGTTCAGGCGATGGTCCCAACCCGGCGCCGACGATCGAGGTCACCGCTTCCTCGGCCGTGCTTGACCGCGTTGATCGATCGGCCGTGAGTTCTGTCGGTGGCGGCTGGTTGAGTGGGTTCATGGAAGCCCTCGCGGGTTCGTCGCTCCTCACGCCGCCACCGTCGCCCGTGGCTGGGCCGGCGACATTGCCCGGGTTGGAGACGGTTCCGCCGTCGGTGTCTTCGGAGTGTCCCGCTATCCCGGAGGTATTTCCCGACGACATGTCCCGGGCCGTCGGGAGGCTGACCAGCGATGCGGGCGCAACGTCCGCCTCCGTACCGCGCGGGCGTTCGGGCGATGGTCACGGCCCGGCACCGACGACGGATGTCACCGCTGCCTCGGCTGCCCTCGACCGCGTTGATCGATCGCCCGCGAGTTCTGTCGGTGGCGGCTGGTTGAGTGGGGTCATGGAAGCCCTCGCGGGTTCGTCGCTCCCCACGCCACCACCGTCGCCGGTGGCTGCGCCCGCGACGTTGCCCGGGCTGGAGACGGCTTCGCCGTCCACATCTCAGATCGTTTCGACGAACCCCGAAGCATCGGCCGACCATGTTTCCCACGTCACCGGGTCGGTGGTCCGTGTCGCGGGCGCCGTCACCGCCGCCGGGCTCACCGTGACGGATTCGATCGCTGCCCTGGAGGACGTCCGACGGATCGAGTCGTGGGCCGCGTGGGCCAAGCACCGGCTCGCATCGGCGGCGATCGAGGCGGCGGAGAAGGACCACGAGCGCTGGCTGGCCGCCTCGTCGACCGCCGCGATCGATGTCGACGGTCCTGGTCTGACACGCGCTGAGCGGCTGGCCGTCGGCGAGCGGAGCGGCGTCGCCGAGGTTGCCTGCGCACTGCGCGTCAGCGAGGGAGCGGTGCACACTCTGGTCAAGCGCGCCGAGGCATTCACCGGTCTACTGCCGCTCACCGCCGACGCGCTGCGGGATGGGTCGATCACCGCCACGGCCGGGATGTTGATCGCGGACGAGATCAGCGAGTACGCCGACGAGCTCCCCGCGGTCACGGACGCGACGACGGTCGATCGTCTGACCGCCGCGATCAGGGCTACCGAGGCGGGCCTGCTGTCTGCCGCAGCGCGGGGTCGGACGAAGGCGGAGCTCGAGGCGCGAGCACGGCGGATCAGGCAGCGCTGCCACCCCGCGTCCTTCGCCGAACGGGAACGGGCGGCACGTGCCGACCGGTGCGTCCGCGTTCGGCCCGATCGGGACGGCATGGCCCGGCTGACCGCGCTGCTCCCGTCCGCGGTCGCCTACCGGATCGACGGCCGACTGTCGGCGATCGCCCGGACACTCCAGGCCTCGGTCTCAGCCGACGATCGCGCGCGAGGCGCCTCGGCCGGCCTCGAGTCGGTCGATGACACCGGCTCTGGATCACCCACGATCGGCCAGCTGCGTGCCGACGTTCTCGTCGACCTGCTTGCCGGAATTCAGCGGATGATCGACGATCCTGGCTCCTCCCGCGGCACCCGCACCGCTGCGGGCTCGGCGTTCTCTGCCGCGGCCGCGGGTGACGACTGCTTCGACCCCGTGCCGCACGTGTTGCTGACGGTACCGGCCGAGACGCTGGCCGGCGGTGATGACCCCGGCTGGCTGGGCGCGTTCGGCCCGATCGCCGCTGCCGACGCTCGTGAGCTGGCCTCGCGAGCCACCTCCTTCATGATCGGCGTCACCGGTGCGGAGTCAGCAAAGGATCAGGGCGCGTGTGCGGTCGAGGACGGGACGGACGCCCGCGTGGTTCCCGTCCTGGCGACGAACGGCGCTCAGTACCGCATCCCGGTAGCGCTCCGACGCGCGTTGACCATCCGGGACGGGACCTGCCGTTTCCCGGGTTGTCGCCGATCGGCCGTGGGGTGCGATGTCGACCACGTCGTCGCCTGGTCCGACGGCGGTACCTCGGTCGCGGAGAACCTGGCCCATCTGTGCCGCAAGCACCATGTGCTGAAGCACCACTCGGCGTGGTCGGTCAGCGCCGGGCCACCGGGAAGCCGATCCACGGACCGAGCACCGACCTCCGCGAGCCACCTGACGTGGACCTCGCCCTCCGGTCGCCGCTACGAGACCGAACCGGACGACCCACCGCCGTTCTGATCCTGGAGTCATCGGCGTTGGGGAGTCGCCGTGCTGATCTTCGGCGAGAAGGACCGAGGGCATTGCCAGCCGCCGGCCCCGGCGGCGTCCCGTCATAGGACCTCCCGACGCGGCCCGCCGGCGCCGCCGTCAGCTCGCTGCGGCCTGCGCCTGGAGGGCCCGGAGCAGGCCGTCCCGCTCCTCGATGATGATCCGCCGAAGAGCTCCCGGTGCCTCCGGGTGGGTCTCCAGCCACCGTCCGGCCAGCACCGCCACCGGGTGGTCCTCCGGGGTCGTGCCCGGCGTCAGGTCCTGCACCGGCGGGAACAGCCCGCGCACCAGTCGCGAGGCCATCTCGATGCTCCGGCTCTCCCACCACCCGATCACCGAGGCGAAGTAGGGCTCGACGAAGGGCTCCGCCGTCGCCGCATCCGTCAGGGCGAAGCCCCGCAGCGACGCCGACAGCAGCTCGTTGGACAGGGCGTCGTCCCCGGTCACGCTGTCCCACACCCGCTGCTTGACGCTCGCTCCCGGGCGGGCGCTGCGCGCGGTGAGCGCCTGACGACGGCCGTCCGCCGTCTCGTCCCGGGCCAGCTCCGCGGCGATCCGGTCCTCGGACACCGCGTCCCGGGCCGCCAGAGCCACCATCATGCTCCAGCGCAGATCCTGGTTGTCGGCGAGCGACGCCAGAGCAGCGGAGCCGGGCGCAGGACCGGAGTCGGCCGCATCAGCGCCTGTGCCCGCCAGTGCCGTCAGCAGCTCCTCCTGCCCAGCCCCGTGCGCGGCGGCCACCGCGAACAGCCGGGCGAAGGTCAGCGACCCCGACCCACGCACCTGCTCTGCGAGCGCGTCCAGCAGCACCTCGAGCAGGTCGGAGCGCCGCGCCGGCGGCGTGTACCGGAGCACCGCCGTCAGGGCCTGCGAGAACAGCATCTGCCGCACCCCGTCGTCGGTCTCCGCCGCCCCGGCCCGGGCGACCGTGCGCACGAACCGCTCAGCCGGCAGCGCTGCAGTCCGGGTCATCGCCCACAGCGCCGACCAGCACACCGTGCGCGCCATCTCGTCGTCGACGTCCTCGATCCGCTCCAGCACCGTCGCCAGGCTCACCGGGTCCAGCGCCACCGTCGCATAGGTCAGATCCCCGTCGTTGGGCAGCAACAGCGCCGCATCCGCGGCCCCCGGCACCGCCACGTCCACGGTGGCGTCCACCAGCTCCGCCTGAATCCGCGCTGCCGCCTCCAGCCGACCGTCCGCCCTCTCCCGGTACACCCCGACCACCAGGGCGTGCGGCCGCAGCGCCGTCTCCCCGGTCACGGGGTCGCTGCCGGACTGGCTCACGCGCACCGTGTCCCCCGAGGAGGGCCGTTCCACGAAGAGCGTGCTGATGCCCGAGGTCTGCAGCCACGCCCCTGCCCACGCCCCCATGTCCCGCCCCGACGCCTCGCTCAGCGCCGCCAGGAAGTCCGCGAGGGTCGTGTTGCCCCAGGCGTGCTCGCGGAAGTACGCCCGGGCTGCGGCGTCGAACGCGTCCCGGCCCACGAACGCCACCAGCTGCTTGAGCACCGAGGCGCCCTTGGCGTAGGTGATGCCGTCGAAGTTCTGCTTCGCGGCGTCGAGGTCGACGATGTCCGCCACGATCGGGTGGGTGGTCGGCAGCGCGTCCTGCACGTAGGCCCACGCCTTCCGCCGGTTCGCGAACGTCACCCACGCACTGGGGTACAGCCCCGTGTCCACGAGCGAGGCGGATCCCATGAAGTCCGCGAAGGACTCCTTCAGCCACAGGTCGTCCCACCAGCGCATGGTCACGAGGTCCCCGAACCACATGTGGGCCATCTCGTGCATGATGACGTTCGCCCGGCCCTGGTACTGGATCTCGGTGGCCTCCGTGCGGAACACGAACGCCTCCGTGAACGTGACCAGTCCGGGGTTCTCCATCGCCCCGAGGTTGTACTCGGGCACGAAGGCCTGGTCGTACTTCCCGAACGGGTAGGGCACGGCGAACCGCTCCTGGTAGTGGTCCAGCCCGGCGCGGGTGACCTCGGCGATCCGGTCCGCGTCCAGGTGCTCGGCCAGCGACGCCCGGCAGAACAGCGCCAGCGGCACCGCAAGCGGCCCGTCGGCGGTCGTCACCGTGTGCTCGTCGTCCACCCGGTGGTAGGGCCCGGCGAGGATCGCTACGAGATAGGTGGAGATCGGCTCGGTCGCCGCGAAGTGCCGCACGGAGGTGCGGGAGGACGTGTCGGCAGTGCCGATCTCGACGCCGTTGCCGCGCACCTCCCAGTCCGCGGGGGCGTCCACGTGCAGCGTGAACCGCGCCTTCAGGTCCGGCTGCTCGAACACCGGGATCCACCGGCAGCAGTCCGCGGGCTCGTTCTGGGTGTAGAGGTACGCCCGGCCGTCCGCGGGGTCGACGAACCGGTGCAGGCCCTCACCGCTGCGGCTGTAGAGCCCGGTGGCCCGCACCACCACCGTGTTCCGCTCCGCCAGATCGGAGAGGTGGATCCGCTGGCCGTCGACGACGTCGGCCACGGCGAGGTCACGGCCGTTCAGCGTCACCTCCTCGACCGAGGCCCCGATGAAGTCGAGGAAGGTGGCCGCCCCGGGGGTCGCGCAGCCGAAGGAGACCGTGCTGCTCGTGCCGAAGGTCGTCGCCCCGTCCCGGGCGGCCCCGGTCAGGTCCAGGTGCACGTCGTACGCGTCGACGGTGATCAGGGCGGAGCGGGCGGCGGCCTCGTCGCGGCTCAGGTGAGGAGAGGGCATGCGCCCATTCAAACACCGGCGCCGAAACGCGCCGGTGATGAGATCGACATCGATCCGTGGCACGCTGTGGACCATGTCCGACCTGTTCGACGACTACGGCCCCGCCACGGCCCGGACCCGCGCGTACGACGAGATGTTCGACGCCGGGCAGACCGTGCGTGCCGCCTACCGGCAGGTCGAGGACGTGCTCGGCGGACTCACCCTGCACGACGTCTCCGCTCGCGCGGACTCCATGGCCCGCACCTTCCTCGACCGCGGCGTCACCTTCGACTACGCGGGGGAGGAGCGGCCCTTCCCGCTGGACATCGTGCCGCGCGTCATCCCCGCCGCCGAGTGGGACGTCCTCGAGCGCGGCGTCGCCCAGCGGGTCCAGACCCTCGAGGCGTTCCTCGACGACGTGTACGACACCATGGCGGTCGTCGCCGACGGCGTCGTTCCCCGGTCGCTGATCACCTCCAGCTCCCACTTCCACCGCTGCGTCGCCGGCTTCCGGCCGCCCGGCGGGGTCCGGGTGCACGTCTCCGGCATCGACGTGGTGCGCGACGACGCCGGCAACTTCCGGGTGCTCGAGGACAACGTGCGCGTGCCCAGTGGCGTCTCCTACGTGATCGAGAACCGCCGCGCGATGGCCAAGGGCCTGCCCGAGGCCTTCAACCAGCAGGACATCCGCAGCGTCGACGAGTACCCGCGCCGGCTGCTGCAGGCCCTGCGGAAGACGGCCCCGTCCTCCGTCGCGGACCCGACCGTCGTCGTGCTCACCCCCGGCGTCTTCAACTCCGCCTACTTCGAGCACACCCTGCTCGCGGGCCTGATGGGCGTCGAGCTGGTCGAGGGCCGCGACCTCGTGTGCCGCGCCAACCGGGTCTACATGCGCACCACCGCCGGCGAGCAGCGGGTGGACGTCATCTACCGCCGGGTCGACGACGCCTTCATCGACCCCCTGCAGTTCCGCTCCGACTCCCTCCTCGGCTGTCCCGGATTGGTCAACGCGGCCCGCGCCGGCAACGTCACCATCGCCAACGCCATCGGCAACGGAGTGGCCGACGACAAACTGATCTACAGCTACCTGCCGGACCTGATCCGCTACTACCGGGGCGAGGAGCCGATCATCCCGAACGTGGACACCTTCCGGCTTGGTGAGGACGCCGCCCGCGAAGAGGTGCTGGACCGTCTCGACGAGCTCGTGGTCAAGCCGGTCGACGGCTCCGGGGGCAAGGGCATCGTGATCGGCCCCGCCGCCACCCGGGAGGAGCTGGATGCCCTGCGCACCCGCATCCTGGCCGACCCGCGCGGGTGGATCGCGCAGCCGGTGCTGCAGCTCTCCACCGTGCCGACCATGGCGGGGGACCGGTTCGGGCCCCGGCACGTGGACCTGCGGCCCTTCGCCGTCAACGACGGCGACGACGTGTGGGTGCTGCCCGGCGGCCTGACCCGGGTGGCCCTGACGGAGGGCTCCCTCATCGTCAACTCCAGCCAGGGCGGCGGGTCGAAGGACACCTGGGTGGTCGGCGACGGTCCCGCCCCGGCGATCACCCACGAGCCCGCGGCCCGGCCCGCCCGGGAACGGGTGTCGGTGTGGCCCATCGAGAGCAACGCCCGGGACCAGGACGAGGCCCAGCAGCAGCAGTGACCGGAGCTGCCGCCCGGACGGACACACGTCGGGGCGGTGCAGCGCACGAGTCACAGGACGAGAGAGAGAAGGAGGCGGGATGCTCAGCCGGATCGCGGAGTCGTTGTTCTGGATCGGACGGTACGTCGAGCGCGCCGACGGGACCGCGCGCATCCTCGACGTGCACCTGGAGCGGATGAACCAGATGAGCACCGACGACCAGGAGATGGTCGCCCGCCGGCTGCTCGCGGTGATGGGGGCCGGGCACGGCGACGAGGGCATCGGCATCGGGCCGCTGCTGGACGCGCTGGCCTACGACCGCAGTTCACCCGCCTCGATCGCCGGCGCCCTCGGCGCGGCCCGGGAGAACGCCCGGCGCGCCCGCGAGACCGTGTCCTCCGGTGTCTGGGAGTGCCTGAACACGACGTGGTACGGCCTGAACCAGCACCGCAAGGACGTCGTCGGCACCTACCGGTTCTGCACCTGGGTGGGGGAGCGGACGGCGATGGTGCGCGGCCTCGCGGACCTGACCATGAGCCACGACGAGAGCTGGGAGTTCATGGTGCTCGGCCGCAGCCTGGAGCGCGCCGACATGACGGCGCGCATGCTCTCCACCCGCGACGTCGCCAACTCGTGGGTGACGATGCTGCGGTGCGCCGGGGCCTACGAGTCGTTCCTGCGCAACCAGCGGGCCGCGTTCGGCGACGAGGAGGCCGCCGAGTTCCTGCTGCTGGACCGGTTGTTCCCCCGCTCGATCGTCTACGCCCTGTCCGAGGCGGAGACCGCGCTGGAGCGGCTCGACCCGTCGAACCAGCGAATCGGCTTCCTCGACGACGCCCGCCGCCTGGTCGGCCAGGCCCGGTCCTTCCTCGAGTTCCACCAGACCGCGGACCTGCTGGACGAGCTGCCCGAGCACATGGACCGGGTGCAGCAGGCCTGCGCCCGCGCCTCCGACGCCATCTCCCGGAAGTACTTCTCCCGGTCCGAGAGTCTGGAATGGGTGGGGGAACTGTCATGACGCGCCTGCGGATCTCCCACGCCACCACCTACGACTACGTGCGGCGGGTGTCGCTCTCCTACAACGAGGCGCGCATGTCGCCGCTGACCGATCCCCACCAGGTGGTGCTCGAGTCGTCGCTGACCGTCGGGCCGGAGCAGGCCGCGGTCGAGACCTACCGCGACTACTGGGGCACCCGGGTCACCAGCTTCGACATCACCAGCCCGCACGACCGGCTGGCGGTGCTCGCCGAGGCGACCGTCGAGGTGCACCGGGGTCGCGGTCCCGGGGACGTCGACGCCGAGCCGGTCGGCTGGGACGAGCTGCGCGCCCCGGCGACGCAGAACCGGTTCTCGGACTGGCTGCCGCTGACGCCGCTGTCCGGCCCGGGGGACGAGGTGATCGCCCTCGTCCGCGACGAGGTGCGCGGGCTGGACCCGCACGAGGCGTCGATGGCCGTCTTCGCGTGGATGCGCGGCCAGATGAGCTACGTGCCCGGCGCCACGCACGTGCACTCCAACGCCGAGCACGCCTGGACCGCCCGGAAGGGCGTGTGCCAGGACCTCGCGCACCTGGGCGCCGGCGCGCTGCGCAGCCTCGGGATCCCCGCCCGCTACGTCTCCGGCTACCTGCACCCCCGCCCGGCGGTGGGCATCGGCGAGGAGGTCGTCGGCGAGTCCCACGCGTGGGTCGAGTGGTGGGACGGCGCGTGGCGCGCCTGGGATCCGACGAACACCGGGCCGGTCGGGGACCTGCACGTCGTCGTCGCTCGCGGCCGGGACTACCGGGACGTGACCCCGCTCAAGGGCATCCTCTCCGGCGGGGGCGGGTCGACGCTGTCGGTCCGGGTCGCCGTCACCCGGCTGGCCTGACCCGCACGGGTCAGGCCAGCCGGCTCAGGCGGTCCGAACTGTGCCGGATCGGCTCAGCCGACGGTGACGCCCTTGCTGACGACGGTGATGCCGGAGTCGGTGACCTTGTAGCCGCGGGAGCGGTCCTGCTCGGCGTCGACACCGACGGTCGCGCCGTCCTCGAGCCGCACGTTCTTGTCGAGGATCGCCCGCTTGACGACGGCGCCCCGGCCGATCACGACGTTGTCCATCAGGACCGACCCCGAGACGCGGGCGCCGTCGGAGACGAAGACGTCGGGGGAGAGCACCGAGCCCTTGACCAGACCGCCGGTGACCACGGTTCCCGGGCCGACAATGGAGTCGTAGGCGACGCCCCAGTCGGGGTTGCGTCCGCGCACGAACTTGGCGGGCGGGGAGATGGCCTGTCGGGTGTAGATCGGCCAGTCCATGTTGTACAGGTTGAAGATCGGCAGCGGCGAGATCAGGTCCATGTGGGCGTCGTAGAACGAGTCGATCGTCCCGACGTCGCGCCAGTAGCGGCGGTCCCGTTCGGTGGAGCCGGCCACGGAGTTCTCCGTGAAGTCGTAGACCGCGCAGTCGTTCCGGTCGACGAAGTGGGGCACCAGATCCCCGCCCATGTCGTGCTTGGTGTCGAGCCGCTCGTTGTCCTCCCGCAGGGCGTCGACGAGGGCGTCCGCGGTGAACACGTAGTTGCCCATCGAGGCGAGGAAGCTGGTGGGGTCGTCCGGCAGGCCCTCGGTGGTCGGCGGCTTCTCGACGAACCGGGCGATCCGGGATCGGTCCTGCGGGTCGGTCTCGATCACGCCGAACTGGGAGACCTGGTCCAGCGGCTGGCGGACGGCGGCCACGGAGGCGGAGGCCCCGGAGGCGATGTGCGCGTCCACCATCTGGGAGAAGTCCATCCGGTACACGTGATCCGCGCCCACGACGACGACGATGTCGGGCCGGGCATCGTGGATGAGGTTGAGCGACTGGTAGATCGCGTCGGCGCTGCCCTGGAACCAGCTCTTGCCGACGCGCTGCTGCGCGGGCACCGAGGCGACGTAGTTGCCCAGCAGGGTCGACATGCGCCACGTCTCGGAGATGTGCCGGTCGAGGCTGTGCGACTTGTACTGCGTCAGCACGACGATCTGCAGGTAGCGGGAGTTGACCAGGTTGGAGAGCGCGAAGTCGATCAACCGGTAGCTGCCGCCGAACGGGACCGCCGGCTTCGCCCGATCCATGGTCAGCGGCATCAGGCGGTTGCCCTCGCCGCCGGCCAGCACGATCGCAAGGACTTTGGGGCTCATGAGGGCATCACTGACCTTTCGGGACGTACAGCTCGCCGAGCAGGCTGATGCGCGAGGCCCCGACCTGCGGCGTCGGTGAGACTCACACTAGAGGACACCGCCGACAGGCACTACCTTGGCACTGTGCGCATCGACATCGTGAGCAAGGAGTTCCCCCCGGACATCTACGGCGGTGCCGGGGTCCACGTCGCGGAGCTGAGCCGCGTGCTCGCCTCCCAGGTGGACCTGCACGTGCACTGCTTCGGTGCCGCGCGGGACACCGACTTCCACGGCGCCACCGTGCGCGCCTACCCGAATCTGCCCGAGCTGAACGACGCGAACGCCGCCCTGCAGACCTTCGGCGTCGACCTGGCCATCGTCCCCGGCACGGCCGGGGCGGACCTCGTCCACTCCCACACCTGGTACGCCAACCTGGCCGGGCACCTCGCGAAGCTGCTGAACGGTGTTCCGCACGTGCTCTCCGCCCACAGCCTCGAGCCGCTGCGCCCGTGGAAGGCCGAGCAGCTCGGCGGCGGGTACGCGCTCTCCTCCTGGGCGGAGAAGACGGCGTACGAGGCGGCCGACGCCATCATCGCCGTCTCCGCCGGGATGCGCGCCGACATCCTGCGCTGCTACCCGGACGTCGACCCGGAGCGCGTGAAGGTCGTGCACAACGGCATCGACGTGAGCCTGTGGGAGCCGGACCTCGAGACCGACGTGCTCGAGGCCTACGGCATCGACCCGCACCAGCCCTCCGTCACCTTCGTCGGCCGCATCACGCGGCAGAAGGGGGTGCCCTACCTGCTGCGGGCGGCCAAGCTGCTGCCGCCGGAGGTGCAGGTGATCCTGTGCGCCGGCGCTGCGGACACCCCGGAGCTCGGCGCGCAGGTCAACCAGCTGATCACGGAGCTGAAGGCCGAGCGCGACGGCGTCGTGCTGATCGAGAAGATGCTGCCCCGCCGCGAGCTGATCCAGATCCTCTCCCACACCACCGCGTTCGCATGCCCCTCGGTGTACGAACCGCTCGGCATCGTCAACCTCGAGGCCATGGCCTGCGGGGCCGCGGTGGTGGCGAGCGCGACGGGCGGCATCCCCGAGGTGGTCGAGGACGGCGTGACCGGCCGGCTCGTGCCGCTCGAACAGGTCCAGGACGGCACCGGCACCCCGCTCGACCCCGAGGGCTTCGTCCGGGACTTCGCGGCGGCCCTCACCGAGGTGGTCGCCGACCGCGACGAGGCCCGCCGGATGGGCGAGGCTGGGCGCCGGCGTGCGCAGGAGCACTTCTCGTGGGAGTCGATCGCGCGCACCACGATGGACGTGTACCGCAGCGTGCTCTGAGGCGTCCGACTCAGGACAGGGCGACGGCCCCGGACGCTGATCCGTCCGGGGCCGTCGCGGTGTCGGGGACCCAGCAGCGTCAGGCGCCGCGCTTGCGCGACTCCCGCGCGTACAGCACCTTCTCGTCGACCGGGGCGTCCCCGTTCGCCCGCTGCTGCCGCTGGTACGCCCGAGCCTCGTCCTGCCGGTGCGCCTCCGCGCCGGAGGAGATGTCGGCCCGCAGGTGCGCCTGGTCGTAGCCGAAGGCGTCCACGAGGTCCTGCGCGTGGGGCCGCAGCCGCGCGAGCAGCCGGTTGACGTACCCGGAGAGAGTGCGCGCCCGCTGCATGGAGATGCGCCCGTGCATCAGGTACCAGCCGAGGTTGTCCTCGATCAGGGTGAGCCCGAACAGGTCCCGCACCCAGGTGAGCACGGTGCGGGTGCCCGGGTCCTCGATCGAGGCGAGGGCGGCGCTGAAGGCCTCCCACTGGAGCAGTTCGCCGTGGGCGCGGGCCGCCTCGATGAGCTCGTTCTGGTGGGAGTTGAAGACGGACGCGGCCTTCTCGGCCGGCAACTTCCGTGCCGCCCGCAGGTGCTGGGCGACCTCGGCGACCATGTCCTCGACGCGTCCGGTCAGCAGCGCCCGCTGGGCGCCCTCCTCGCGCAGGGCGTTGACGGAGAGGCGCTGGTCCCCGCGGTCGGAGAAGAACTGCACCGCCTGGCGCAGACCCGACCGGCTGAAGGTGCGGTCCGCGACCTGCCCGACGGCGTAGCGCGCCATGGCCCCGAAGTCGATGCCGCGGAAGTCGTTGGCGTAGTCGGTCAGCAGCCGCTTGGCCACCAGCTGCAGGAGCACGTTGTTGTCGCCCTCGAAGGTGGCGTACACGTCCAGGTCGGCGCGCAGCCCCGTCAGCCGGTTGGCCGAGAGGAAGCCGGCACCGCCGCACGCCTCGCGGCATTCCTGCAGGGTGTCCAGCGCGTTCCAGGTGGAGAGCGCCTTCAGGGCGGCGGCGAGCGTCTCGAGGTCCTGGCGGTCCTCGTCGGTGTCGTGGGCGCCCGAGAAGACATCGTCGAACCGGGCGAGCAGCTCCTCGTGGGCGAAGGAGCCGGCGTACGTGCGGGCGATCCGGGTGATGAGCCGGCGCTGGTGGCGCTGGTAGTCCATCACCACCTCCTCCTCGCCCGTGCCGCTGCCGAACTGGCGGCGCTGGTTGGCGTACGTGACGGCGATCTGGAGGGCGACCTTGCTCGCCGCGACGCTCGCCCCGTCCAGGGAGACGCGCCCCTGCACGAGGGTGCCGAGCATGGTGAAGAACCGCCGACCCGGGCTCGCGATGGACGAGCTGTAGGTGCCGTCGGCGGCGACCGCGCCGTACCGGTCGAGCAGGTTGAACCGCGGCACCCGGACGTGGGTGAAGTGCAGGCGGCCGTTGTCGATGCCGTTCAGGCCGCCCTTGTGGCCGTCGTCCTCGCCGCCGATGCCGGCCAGGAACGCGCCGTCCTCGTCCCGGATCGGCACGTAGAGCGCGTGCACACCATGGTTGACGCCGCCGGTGACCAGCTGCGCGAACACCACGGCCGCCCGGCCGTGCAGCGCCGCGTTGCCCAGGTAGTCCTTCCACGCCGCCCGGAAGGGGGTGTGCAGGTCGAACTCTTCGGTGGCCGGGTCGTAGGTGGCCGTCGTGGCGATGGACGCGACGTCGGAGCCGTGCCCCGTCTCGGTCATGGCGAACGCGCCCGGGATGGTCATGTCCATGATGCCGGGCAGCCAGGCGTCGTGGTGGGCCTCGGTGCCCAGGTGCATGACGGCGGAGCCGAACAGGCCCCACTGCACGCCGGCCTTGATCTGCAGGGACGGATCGGCGACGACGAGCTCCTCGAAGCCGGCGATGTTGCCGCCGTGATTGTCCTCACCACCGAGCCGCGCCGGGAACGCCCGGTGCACCGTCTGCTCGGAGACCAGGGTGTGCAGCTGGCCGAGCACGCGCTCGCGGTGCTCGGCCCACGGCTGACCGTCGATCTTGTGCAGGTCCTCCCGGGCGGCGAGGGCGCGCGCCTGTCGGCGGACGTCCGCCCAGCGGCCCAGCAGGACCGTCTCCAGGGCCGGCACGTCGACGCCGGGCGCGTCCTCGAGCGAGGCGGTGCGCGCGGGGCCGGGCGACGGCGCGGTGGCGGGGCGGCTCGCCGTGGCGGGGGTGGTGTCCACAGTGGTCATCGGTGTTCCTTCGGGGTGGGGGAGGTGGCCTCGACGGTGGAGGGAGGAGTGGGGGACGGACGGGTGCCGGGCGGGCTCATGACGCCGTCGAGCAGCCAGCCGGTCAGCAGGTCGGCGAAGTCCTCGAGATCGGGCTTGTCCGGCCCGTCCGGGGTGGCCAGCCACTGCTCGCCGGCGTTGCGGACCAGCCCGATGGCGGCCGTCGACCAGAACGCGAGCACGGGGGAGGCGTCCTCGGCCGTGCGCCGGCCCTCGAGATGGCGGCGCATGGGCTCGGACATCAGCGTGGAGACCGCGCTGAAGAAATGGTGGATGTGGGCCCCGGCGGTGGGGCCGCCGGTGACGAACGCGTAGACGTTCGGCGACGCCGCCGCCAGGCCCAGGTAGGCGCGGACCATGCCGTGCACGCCGTCCAGCGGGGACTGCGCGCTCGCGGCGGCCTCGTGCAGCTCCTGCTGCAGACGGCCGAGCACCCGCTCGGCGACGGCCTGCTGCAGGCCGGCCTTGTCGCCGAAGTAGCGGTAGAACACGGACTTCGAGGTGCCGGCGGCCGCGGCGATCTCGTCCATCGACGCCTCCGGCCCCAGCCGGTGCACGGCCCGGCGGGCCAGCCGCACCAGCTCCACGCGGCGCGCGGTCCGGTGCGCACGCCACCGGCGGGAGCGGCCATCCGGTTCGGGAGGCGCAGGGCGCAGTCCGGTCGAGTTCACGGTACCCAGCGTATCAGGTACGCTGGGTACCGGTAACCACCTCGATGGAAGGACGGGCACCCATGCCCCAGGACGCTCCCGGCACCACGACGCCGGCCACCCCCAGCACCTCCACCCCCTCCGCCCCGTCTGCTCCCCGGCGCGCCGTCGTCGTCGGCGGCAACCGGATCCCCTTCGCCCGCGCCAACGGCCCCTACGCCAGGGTCTCCAACCAGGACATGCTGACGGCCGCGATCGACGGGCTGGTCGCCCGCTTCGGGCTGGCGGGGGAGCGCATCGGTGAGGTCGCCGCCGGCGCCGTGCTCAAGCACTCCCGCGACTTCAACCTCACCCGTGAGGCGGTCCTCGGCTCGGCGCTGGACCCGGCCACCCCGGCGTACGACCTGCAGCAGGCCTGCGCCACCGGTCTGGAGACCGTCGTGGGCCTCGCGAACAAGATCCGACTCGGCCAGCTCGAGTCCGGCATCGCCGGTGGCGTGGACAGTGCCTCCGACGCCCCGATCGCGGTCAGCGAGGGGCTGCGGCAGGTGCTGCTCGAACTCGGTCGCGCGAAGACCACCCAGCAGAAGCTGGCCGCCGCGCTCAAGCTGCGCCCGCGTGATCTGACGCCCAACGCGCCCTCGACGGGGGAGCCGCGCACCGGCCTGTCGATGGGCGAGCACCAGGCCCTGACGACGGCGCTGTGGGAGATCAGCCGGGAGGCGCAGGACGAGCTGGCGCTGGCCAGTCACCGCAACCTCGCCGCCGCCTGGGACCGGGGCTTCTTCGACGACCTGGTCACCTCCTACCGGGGCGTCACCCGCGACACCAACCTGCGCGCCGACAGCAGCCTGGAGAAGCTGGCGAAGCTCTCCCCGGTGTTCGGGAATTCGCTGCCCACCCCGGCGACGATGACCGCCGGCAACTCGACGCCGCTCACCGACGGCGCCTCCGCGGTGCTGCTGGCCTCCGAGGACTGGGCCCGGGCGCACGACCTGCCGATGCTTGCAGACGTGGTCGACGCCGAGGCCGCCGCCGTGGACTTCGTCAACGGGGCCGAGGGCCTGCTGATGGCCCCGGTGTACGCCGTGCCGCGCCTGCTCGCCCGCAACGGGCTGAGCCTGGCCGACTTCGACTACTACGAGATCCACGAGGCCTTCGCCTCCACGGTGCTCTCCGCGCTCGCCGCGTGGGAGGACCCGGAGTACTGCCGGACGCGCCTCGGCCTGGAGGCGCCGCTCGGCTCGATCGACCGGAGCAGGCTCAACGTCAACGGCTCCTCGCTGGCCGCCGGACACCCGTTCGCCGCGACCGGCGGGCGCATCGTCGGCTCGCTGGCCAAGCAGCTCGCGGAGACGGCCGCCTCGACCGGGCGCCGCACGCGCGGCCTCGTGTCGGTGTGCGCCGCCGGCGGCCAGGGCGTCGTCGCCATCCTCGAGTCCCACTGACCGGCCCCGGACACCCGGAAGGAGCGTCATGACCGACACCTATCTCACCCTCGTCAACGCCGCCCCGCTCGCCGGTGTGGCGAAGCGGCTCGGGCTGCCCCGGCCCGTCGAGCTGCGCCGGTACCGCCCCGGCGCTCCGCTCGTCGACGGGCCGGTGCTGCTGGTCGGCTCCGGCGCGGGCGCCCAGGAGCTGGCCGACGAGCTGCTGGGCTGGAGCCTCGACGTCGTCCGGCACCACCGGCCGAAGCAGCGGCTCGGCGCGATCGTCCTCGTGCTCGACGACGTCACCGACCCCACCGCGCTCTCCGTGCCGGTGCTGGCCGCCGGTGAGGCGCTCCGGGACCTGCGCCCGGGAGGCCGGGTCGTGACCCTCTCCCGGCCGGCCGGCGACACGACGGACCCGGCGATGGCCGCGGCCCGCCGGGGCGTCGAGGGGCTGTTGCGGTCCCTGGCGCACGAACTGCGCGGCGGCGCCACCGGCAACGGCATCCTGATCCGCGACGGCCTGCCCGTCACGGTCACCTCGGTGCTCGGCGCCCTGCGGTTCCTGCTCTCGGGTCGGAGCGCCTTCGTGGACGGGCAGTTCCTCACCGTCGTCGACGGGCAGGGCGCCCCGGACCCGGACGCCGACCGGCCGCTCACCGGCAAGGTCGCCGTCGTGACCGGCGCCGCCCGCGGCATCGGCGCCGCGATCGCCCGGACGCTGCACCGGGACGGCGCCCACGTCATCGCCGTCGACGTCCCGGCCGCGGGGGAGGCGCTGGCCGCCGTCGCCAACGAGCTCGGAGGAACCGCCCTGCAACTGGACATCACGGCTCCGGACGCCGGCGAGCGGATCCTCGCCCACGCTCGGGACCGGCACGGCCGCCTCGACGTCGTCGTGCACAACGCCGGGATCACCCGGGACAAGCTGCTGGCCAACATGGACGCCGCGCGCTGGAACGCGGTGATCGCGGTCAACATCGCCGCGCAGCTGCGGATGAACGAGCAGTTCCTCGCCTCCGACGTGTTCGGCGCCGGCGGGCGGATCGTCAGCCTCGCCTCGACCAGCGGCATCGCCGGCAACCGCGGCCAGACGAACTACGCCGCCTCCAAGGCCGGCGTGATGGGCATGGTCGCGGCGACGGCCGGGCTGATGCCGGCCGGGGCCACCGTCAACGCGGTGGCACCGGGGTTCATCGAGACCGAGATGACGGCGCGGATCCCGTTCGCGACCCGCGAGGTCGCGCGACGGCTGAACAGCCTGCAGCAGGGCGGCCGCCCGACGGACGTCGCCGAGGCCATCGCGTTCCTCGCCAGCGACGCCGCGGGTGGCATCACCGGGCAGACGCTGCGCGTGTGCGGGCAGAACCTGGTCGGCGCCTGATGGGGGCACCGGATCGGGTGGAGGACCTGGCGGTCCTGCCGTCGCTCGCCGGGATCTACGCCCGCCAGGTGCCCTCCGCCCTGGTGGGGGCGCTGCCGGCGGGGCCGCTGCGGCGCGACCGCACCGTCGGATCCCTCCCGGGCGTCGCCTACCGCGCGTCCGGCGTGCGCCCGGATGCGGCACGGCTCACGGACTTCGCCCACCTGACCCGGGCGCCCGGCTCCGACGTGCTGCCCGCCGGGTTCGTCCACGCCACCGTGTTCCCGGTGGCGATGGCGCTGATGGCCCGCAACGACTTCCCGCTCCCGCTCGCCGGCCTCGTCCACCTGCGCAACCGGTGGACGCAGCGGCGCCCGCTCACCCTCGCCTCCGTGCTCGGCGTGACGACGTGGGCGGAGGACCTGCGGCCGCACCGGTCGGGCACGCTCGTCGACGTCGTCAGCGAGATCCGCGACGAACGTGACGGCGCGGACGGCGCGGCCGTGGCCGTCGACCGCTCCACCTACCTGGCTCGCGGGCGGTTCCTGTCCGGGTCGGACCGGGCCGAGGGCGCGGACCGGACCGCGTTCACACCGCCGGTGCCGACGGGCCGGTGGCGCCTCGGCGCGGACGCCGGACGGCGCTTCGCCGAGGTCAGCGGGGACTGGAACCCGATCCACATCAGCGCACCGACCGCCCGGCTGCTCGGCATGAAGGGCGCGATCGCGCACGGCATGTACACCGCGTCGCGGGGGCTGGCCACGATCCGGCTGCCGGAGGCGTACGCGTGGGACGTCAGCTTCGCCGCCCCGGTGGTGCTGCCGGCGACGGTGGCGATCCGCGTGGACGGGACCCCGCAGGACGCGGACGGCGCCCGGTTCACCGGCTGGGATCCGCGGTCGGGCCGGCTGCACCTGACGGCGACGGTGACCGCGGGCTGAGCCCGGAGCGCACCGTGTTAGATTGACGCCGATCATTCGCCCCGGCGTCAGGACGGTCCATGGCCACGGCAACCGCCTCCCGCGTCGCCGGGCACGCTCGGCGCGGCGTCGGCGTGGACCACGTGCTGGCGACCGTGCTCGCGCTCGTGGCCGGCCTCGTCAGCGCAGTGCTCTCCTGGGTGCCGTCGTTCTGGACGGACGAGGCGGCGTCGATCGCCAGTGCCGACCGCCCGCTCGGGGAGATCGGCGCCCTCATCTCCTCGATCGACGCCGTCCACGCCGTCTACTACGTGGCCCTGCACGCGTGGATCCCGGTGGTGGGGGAGACCGAGGTCGGCATCCGGGCGCTGAGCGTCGGCGCGATCGTGCTGGCGACGGCCGGGACCTACTGGCTCGGCCGGCTCACGGGCGGTCGCCGCCTGGGCGTCGTGGCCGCCCTGGTGTTCGCGGTCCTGCCGCGGGTGACGTGGGCGGGCATCGAGGCGCGTCCCTTCGCCCTCGCGCTGGCCGCCGCCGTCTGGGCCACCGTCCTGATGGTCGCGGCGACGCGCCACCGCCGCGCCGGCTGGTGGATCGCCTACGCCGTCGTCGCCGGTCTCGCCGTCGCGACCAACATCTACGCCGCCCTCCTCGTCGTCGCCCACGGGGTCAGCCTGCTCCTGCTCCGCGTCCCGCTCGGTGTGCTGCTGCGCTGGCTGCTCGCCGCGGTCGCCGCCGCCGTCCTGAGCTCACCCATCCTGCTGCTCGGCGTCACCGAGCGCGGACAGATCGCCGAGAACCCGATCGGTGTCGGGGAGTGGCTGCGCAACGTCGTGGTCAACCAGTGGTTCCTCGGGGGCACGCCCACCGGGGTGACGCCCGAACGGGGCACCCCGGTGTGGCAGGCCGCCGCCCTCGCCGCCGCGGCCCTGGGCTGGGTGCTGATCCTCGTCGGCGTCGTCAGCGCGCTCCGGCAGCGGTCCGGCGGCCGGACGCGGGTGGTCCTCGCGTGGGCCGCCCCGGCGCTCGTGCTGCCGACCGCCGCGCTCGGGGCCTCGCTGCTGCTCGCGAGCCCGATCTACAACCCGCGCTATCTGACCTTCACGAGTTTCGCGGTCGCGCTGCTGATCGGCGCCGGTCTGCTCGCGCTGCGCCGCCGCTGGCTGCGCGTCGTCGCCGTCGCCCTGCTCGTCGTCGCGGTGGCGCCGGTCTGGTGGTCGCAGCGCACGCCCGACGCCAAGAGCGGCAGCGACTACCGCGCCGTCGCCAATTACCTGGCGGCGCACGCCGCGCCCGGGGACGGGGTCTACTTCAGCCCGCGCGAAGTGACGTCGGACGCCCTGACCGGTGCGCCGACGCGGCGCATCGCGGTGGCCTACCCGGCCGACTTCGCCCGCCTGACCGACATCACCCGGGCGGTGGACGCGACGGACAGCGACACCATCGACGACCTGTCCCGGCCGCTCGCGGCGGAGGGGGACCGGCTGCGCGCGGAGAGCCGGGTGTGGGTGGTGCGGCGCGTCGACGCCTCGCCCGCGCAGCGGGACGCCGACGACGCCGTGCTGCGTGCCGCCGGGCTGAGCGGGGGCCGGGTCGTCTTCTCCGGCGGTCTCGACCGGATCACCGAGTACACCCGCACGCCCTGACGGCACGAGTTCGGCGCGAGGCCCGCACCCGGGCCCGGGAACGCGAGAAGCCCCGGACCAGTGGTCCGGGGCTTCTCCCTGTCGTCCAGCGGGACGCTCGTGCGCGGAGGGGGACTTGAACCCCCACCCTCTATGCGAGGACTAGCACCTCAAGCTAGCGCGTCTGCCTATTCCGCCACCCGCGCGAGTGGTGCTCCGCAGCGCGGAGCAGCGTCAGAAACTCTAACACGGATGCGCCCGGCGTCCCGCATCGGGGCCCTCGGTACGCTGGGAGGATGACCGCTTCCGCTGCTCGCGACGACGTCGACGCCACCGCCCCCGACGTGGGAGAACGTCCGCTCACCGACGAGCTGCTCGCCCGCGTCCACGACCGTGCCGCGGGCTACGACGAGGCCAACGCCTTCTTCGCCGAGGACCTGGCCGACCTGCGCGCGGCCGGCTATCTCGGCCTGTGCTCGCCCGCGGCCTACGGAGGTGCCGGCGCGACCCTGCGGCAGACCAGCGACGCGCAGCGGCGGCTCGCCGCGGCCGCCCCCGCCACGGCCCTGGGCATCAACATGCACCTGGTGTGGACCTCCGTCGCGCGGATCCTCGCCGATCGGGGCATCGACACCCTGGACTTCGTGCTCCGCGAGGCCGCCGCGGGCGAACTGTTCGCCTTCGGTGTCTCGGAGCCCGGAAACGACCTGATGCTGTTCGACTCGGTCACGACGGCCCGGCGCGAATCCGACGGCGGCTACCGCTACACGGGCCGGAAGATCTTCACCAGCCTCTCCCCGGCCTGGACCCGGCTCGGCGTGCACGGCCGCGAGGAGACCCCCCACGGCCCCCGACTGGTGTGGGGCTTCCTCGACCGTGCCGACGGCGGGACCCGGTCGCTGGGGGACTGGAACACGCTCGGGATGCGAGCGAGCCAGTCGCACACCACCGAGCTGGAGGACGCGCGGGTGCGGCCGGACCGCATCGTCGCGACCCTGCCGGTCGGTCCGGTGCCGGACCCGCTGATCTTCGCGATCTTCGCCGCCTTCGAGGTGCTGCTGGCCAGCGTCTATGCCGGCATCGCGGAGCGCGCGGTGATCCTGGCGATCGAGGCGGCGAGCCGGCGCACCTCTCGGCGCTCCGGGGCGGCCCTGGATCAGGATCCGGACACCCGGTACCGGATCGCGGAGGCGCAGCTGCTCGTCGACGGCATGCTCGCGGATCTGACCGCGACCGCGCAGGACGTGGATCGGCAGGTCGACCACGGGCCGCGGTGGTTCTCGCGTCTGTCGGGGGTCAAGGTGCGCGTCACCCGGACCACGCGGGAGGTCGTCGACCTGGCCCTCGCCGCCGGCGGCGGTGCGCAGTTCACCCGGACCTCGGAGCTGTCCCGGCTCTACCGGGACGTGGCGGCGGGCGCCTACCACCCGTCGAGCGACTCGTCCGCGCACGCGACCATGGCGACCGCCCTGCTGGGCCCGCTCGCCTGAGCGGGCCGCCCGCGTCGCGATCGCCCGGGCAGGACGACGGAGGGTCAGGCGGTGCGCTCGATGCGCATCACCTTGCGCCGCAGCCAGTACCGGCGAGCACCGCCCATGTAGAGGCGCGTGCGCTCCAGTTCCCACTTGCCGTACTCGGCGTGCTCGGTGAGCATCTGACGTGCTTCACCCCGGGTGGCCTGCGACGGAACACTGAGCACCAGGTACTCGTACTGCCGTGCGAAGTCCCGCTCGCGCTTCACCGAGGTCCCACCAATTTGTTGCCTCATGGCACCCCATTTTCATTCCGGAACCGATAACGTCTAGGACATGAGCATTGATCCGCGTGTCGCCCTGCAGTCCCTGGTTGCTGCCTTCGAGGAGCACCTCGCTGCGTCCGCCGCGCGACGCGGAGACGACGATCCCGCGGTCGAGTCGGCGCACCTGGCCATCGCCGATGCCTTCGAAGTCTACGAAGATGCGCTCTACGACATCTACAACGAGGTCACCCCGCTGGTCATCTACGAGGACGACGGTGACGACGACAGCGACGACGACGATGATGACGACGACCTCGAGGACGACGAGGACGACGACGAGGATGAGGACGACGTCGAGGAGAACCGCGACCGGGTCTGACACATTCCCGCTCGCGCTCCCGTCCCCAGGGGGCGGGACCGATTCGGCCGGCCGAGCCCGGAGCACCTAGAGTCGGATCGTGACGTGGATCGAAGCGGCCATCCTCGGGCTCGTACAAGGACTGACCGAGTTCCTTCCCATCTCCTCCAGTGCGCATCTGCGCATCGTGGGGGAGTTCCTGCCCGGCGCCGCCGACCCGGGTGCGGCGTTCACCGCGATCACCCAGCTGGGCACCGAGACCGCGGTCCTCGTCTTCTTCTGGCGTGACATCGTCCGCATCGTCCGGGCCTGGGCCGGTTCCCTCGTGGGGCGCGTGCCGCGCAACGATCCCGACGCCCGGATGGGCTGGCTGGTGATCCTCGGCAGCCTCCCGATCGGCATCCTCGGCGTCCTGTTCCAGGACTCGATCGAGACGACCTTCCGCAGCCTGTGGATCGTCGCCGTCATGCTGATCGTCTTCGGCGTCCTGCTCGCCCTCGCGGACATCTACTCGCGTCAGCAGCGGACCCTCGACCAGCTGACGTGGCGCCACGGCATCCTCTACGGCCTCGCCCAGGCACTCGCGCTCGTCCCCGGCGTCTCCCGCTCCGGCGGCACGATCACCGCGGGCCTCGCGATGGGCTACACCCGTGAGGCCGCCGCCCGGTATTCCTTCCTGCTGGCCATCCCGGCCGTCTTCGCGAGCGGGCTGTACCAGCTCGCCAAGGTGGTCAAGGGCGGTGGCGACGGCGGCGTGTACGGTGCCGGGCCGACGGCTCTGGCCACCGTCATCGCGTTCGGCGTCGGCTACCTCATCATCGGCTGGTTCCTGCGCTACGTCTCGACCCGCAGCTACCGGCCTTTCGTGCTGTACCGGATCGCTCTGGGCGCCGTCCTGATGATCCTGCTCAGCACCGGTCTGATCGCCGCCTGACGCGGCGTCCGACACCCGCCCTCACCCCGCGTCCACCCCGAGGAGAAGCATGCAGTCCTGGCCCACGCCCGGCCTCACCCCGCTGGAGCCCATGCCCGGATCGGTGCACCTCTACGACACGGCCGCCCGCGCGGTGGTACCCGTCGAGCTCGCGGAGGAGAGCGGCCGCGCGGTCGCCGGCCTCTACGTGTGCGGCATCACCCCCTACGACGCCACGCACCTCGGCCACGCGGCCACCTACCTGGCGTTCGACCTGCTGATCCGGCAGTGGCGGGACACCGGCGCCGCCGTCACCTACGTGCAGAACGTCACCGACGTCGACGACCCGCTGCTCGAGCGCGCGGAGGCCACCGGGGTGGACTGGCAGGACCTCGCCGTCGAGCAGACCGACCTGTTCCGCACCGACATGACCGCACTGCGCGTGCTGCCGCCGGATCACTACATCGGCGCCGTCGAGGCGGTGCCGTGGATCGTGCCCGCCGTCGAGGCGCTGGTCACCGCCGGTATCGCGTACCGGGTACCCGGCACCGGCGGGGAGCCCGACGGCGACGTCTACTTCGACGTCGAGGCCGCCCGCTCCACCGGCTGGCGCATCGGGGCCCTCGGCGGCTACGACCCGGACCAGCTGCTGGCCTTCTTCGGTGAACGCGGCGGTGACCCCGACCGGCCCGGCAAGCGCAACCCGCTCGACGCCCTGCTCTGGCGGGTGGCCCGCGAGGGTGAGCCGCAGTGGCCCGGCGGCGTGCTCGGTGCGGGCCGGCCGGGCTGGCACATCGAGTGCTCGGTGATCGCCGAGCGGTTCCTCGCGACGCCCTTCACCGTGCAGGGCGGCGGCAACGACCTGATCTTCCCGCACCACGACATGAGCGCCGGCCACGCGCAGGCCCTCACCGGCCGCCCGCTCGCCCACCACTTCGCCCACACCGGCATGGTCGGGTTCGAGGGGCACAAGATGAGCAAGTCGCGGGGCAACCTGGTGCTCGTCTCCCGGCTGCGCGAGGCCGGGGTGGACCCGGCCGCGATCCGGATCGCCGTGCTCGGCCAGCACTACCGCTCGGCTTGGGAGTACACGGACGCGCTGCTCACCGTGGCTCAGGACCGGCTGGCCCGGTGGCGTGCCGCGGCGGCCGTCGCGGACGCCGCGACCGGTCCGCTGCGCGGTGACGTGGACGACGCCGACACGCGCCTCGTCGAGCGGCTGCGGGACCGGCTGCGCGACGACCTGGACACCCCGGGTGCCCTCGCCGCCGTCGACGCGTGGGCCGCGACGGTCCTCGGCGCTCGGGACGACGCCGCGATCGACGGCGATATCGACCACGGATCCGACACCGCCACCGACACCGGCACGGCCGGCGAGCCGAGCCTCGGCCGGCGCGCGGTGGACGCGCTGCTCGGGGTGGACCTGGCGCCGGAGACCGCGAGCTGAGGCTCAGCGCTCCTTGCCGCGCCGCTTGAGGTAGCGCTCGAACTCGCGGGCGATGGACTCACCGCTGGCCTCGGGCAGTTCGGCGGTGTCCTTCGCCTCCTCGAGCTGGTGCACGTAGGCCTGGATCTCCGGGTCCTCCGTCGCCAGCTCGTCCACGCCTCGCTCCCAGGCCTCGGCGTCCTCCTTGAGTTCGGCGTCGCCGACCACCGGGATGTGGACCAGCTCCTCGAGCCGGTTCAGCAGCGCCAGCTGGGCCTTGGGGGACGGCGCCTGGGCGACGTAGTGCGGGACGGCCGCCCACAGGGAGACCGTGGGGATCCCGGCCAGCTCGGCGACGCCGCCGAGCACCCCGAGGATGCCGGTGGGCCCCTCGTACGTGGACGGATCCGCGTTCAGCTCCTCCTGCAGGGCCGCGTCGTCCGTCGACACGGACACCGGGATGGGCCGCGTGTGCGGCACGTCCGCCAGCAGGGCGCCGAGCAGGACCAGGTAGTCGACGCCCAGGTCCGTGGCGTGCGCCATCAGGTCGGCGGTGTAGGCGCGCCACCGGTAGGAGGGTTCCACGCCGTGCACGAGCACGACGTCGAGATTCGAGTTCGGCACCGAGACGGTCGAGAGCCACGTCGTCGGCCACTGGATGTGCCGTTCGGCCCCGGTGCGCACCACCATCGGGCGGGTGAACTGGAAGTCGTAGTAGGAGTCCGAGTCCAGGGCGGCGACGCGGGAGGCGGCCCACCGCTCGTCGAGGCGATTGAGCGCGTCACTGGCCGCGTCGCCGGCGTCGTTCCAGCCCTCGAACGCGGCGATCATCACGGTGACCCGGTCCCGGCCCGCGGCGTCCTCGCCCGTGCGGACGCCGAAGATGCTGGTCAGCGACTCTCCGGCCCGCGTCGACGCCGTCCCCTCCGTCGTCTCGTCCGCGCCGGGCACCTCGGCTCCGTCCTCGGGCTTCTCGTCATAGGAACTCACTCGTCCAGCGTAGTCCCGGCATCCGGGCGGGACGTGTGACACACGTGGGCCGCCCGACGGCGCCGTCCTCGTAGACTGGAGGCATGGCCGCCCCCACCGATCCCTTCCGTCTGCGCGCTGTCCTCTGGGACATGGACGGGACCCTGGTGGACACCGAGCCCTACTGGATCGCGGCCGAACGTTCGCTGATGGACCGGCACGGCCTGCGGTGGACCATGGAGGACTCCGAGGCGATGGTCGGGCAGGCGCTGCCGCGGGTCGCCGCCGCCATGCAGGTCCGCGGTCTCGACCTGCCGATCCGTACCATCCTCGACACCGTGATCGGCGACGTGCTCGCCGCCGTCCGCCGGGAGATCCCCTGGCGACCCGGGGCCCGCGAGCTGCTCGACCAGCTGCGCGACGCCGGCGTCCCGTGCGCGCTCGTGACCATGAGCGAGGCCGTGCTCGCCCGCGCCGTGGCGGACCAGCTGCCGGCCGGCACCTTCGACTTCCTCGTCACCGGTGACATGGTGACCCACGGCAAGCCGCACCCCGAGCCCTACGAGCAGGCCCTCGAGCGGCTGCGCCGCACCGCGCCGGAACTGCCGACCCCCGCCGTCATCGCGCTCGAGGACTCGATCCCGGGTGTCGAGTCCGCCCGCTCCAGCGGGGTCACCACGATCGCGATCCCGCACGTCGTGCCGGTCCCGCACCACCCCGACGTGCAGCAGTGGGAGACCCTGGCCGGCAGCACGGTCGACGACCTGCAGCGCGCCCTGCGCGCCCGGGCCGCCCTCTCGTGAGCGGCGCCGGCACGCCGCCGCCCGCCGACGGCACCGGGAGGACGAAGGCCCGCAGCGAGGGCATCCCGCTCGGCCGGATGTTCTCCGTCCCCGTGTTGCTCTCGTGGTCATGGTTCCTGATCGCGGCGTTCATCGTCATCAGCTTCGGTCCCGTGGTCGCCTACCAGTTCCCCGGCATCGGCGCGGGTGCCTGGTTCGTCGCGCTGGCCTACGCGGTGCTGCTCCTGCTCTCCGTCCTCGCCCACGAACTCGCGCACGCCCTGAGCGCCCGCGCGTTCGGCTGGCCCTCGTCCCGGATCGTGCTCACCCTGTGGGGCGGGCACACGTCGTTCGAGTCGATGCCGACCAGTGCGGGGCGGTCCCTCGTGGTGGCCCTCGCGGGACCCGCCGCGAACCTGGCGCTGGCCGGGGTGGGTTCCGCCGTCACCTTCGCCCTGCCGGCCGGCACGGTGGCGTGGCTGCTCTCCTCCGTCTTCACCGTCGCCAACCTCTTCGTCGGCGTGTTCAACGTGCTGCCGGGGCTGCCGCTCGACGGCGGCCGGATCGTCGAGTCCGCGGTGTGGCGGGCGACCGGGGACCAGGACCGCGGCACGGTCGCGGCCGGCTGGGCCGGACGCATCGTCGCCGTCCTCATCCTCGGTGTCGTGCTGTGGCCCCTGTTCACCGGCCGGGGCCTGCCGAGCCTGTCCACCCTGGCCATCGGCGTGCTCGTGGTCGTCTTCCTCTGGGCCGGCGCGAGTGCCGCGATCCGCAGCGGCCGGCTGAAGCAGCGGCTCGGCGCCATCAGCGCCGGGCGGCTCGCCCGGCCCGCCACCGGGGTGCCGGCCACCGCGTCCGTCGCGCAGCTGAGCGCGCTGGCCCGCGACCTGCGCACCGGGCCCGGCACCGAGCTGATCCTGGTCGACGACCGCGGCGTGCCCGTGGCCGTCGCCGACCGGGACGCGGTGGCCGCCGTGCCGTTTGACCGGGCGGCCACGACCGGCGCGGTCGCCGTCGCGCGGCCGCTCGCCCCCGGCGCCGTCGTGCCCGTGGCCTCCGAGGGCCACCAGCTCGTCCAGTACCTGGCCCGCCTGGCCGGGTCCGAGTACGCGGTGATCGACGCGCGCGGCGTCGTCACCGGCCTGCTCACCCAGGGCGCTGTGCTCACCGCCCTGCAGGGGCGCACCGACCCCTGGTCATGAGCACCGCCCCGACCGCCGCCCTGTCGGGCGACGCCCGTTCCACGCCCGTCACCGGGCACCCGCACCTTCCTCAGGAGATGACGATGACCGACGCCACCACCGGCGCCGCCGCCCGCCGCGGCCCCTTCCGGGACGGCGAGCGCGTGCAGCTGACCGACGAGAAGGGGCGGATGAGCACCATCACCCTGACCGCCGGGCAGGCGTTCCACACCCACCGCGGGGTGCTCGAGCACGAGAGCCTGATCGGCGCCGACGAGGGCACCGTCGTCACCAACTCGGCCGGGAACCGCTACCAGGCGCTGCGCCCGCTGCTGAAGGACTTCGTCCTCTCCATGCCGCGCGGTGCCGCGGTGATCTACCCGAAGGACGCGGCCCAGATCGTCACCATGGCCGACATCTTCCCGGGCGCCCGGGTCGTGGAGGCCGGCGTCGGCTCCGGCGCCCTGACCATCTCCCTGCTGCGCGCCGTCGGCGACACGGGCCGGGTGCACTCCTTCGAGCTGCGCCCGGAGTTCGCCGACGTCGCCCGCGGCAACGTCACCACCATGTTCGGCGCGGACCACCCGGCGTGGCAACTGACCATCGGGGACCTGGCCACCGAGCTCGGCGTGCAGGAGGAGCCCGGCAGCGTCGACCGGATCGTCCTGGACATGCTCGCCCCCTGGGAGTGCATCGACGCCGCCGCCACCGCCCTGGCGCCGGGTGGCGTGCTGATCACCTACATCGCGACCGTCACCCAGCTCTCGCGCGTCGCCGAGGCCGTGCGGGACGACGGGCGCTTCACCGAGCCCGAGTCCTGGGAGACCATGGTCCGCGGCTGGCACGTCGAGGGACTGGCCGTGCGGCCCGACCACCGGATGGTCGCCCACACCGCGTTCCTGCTGATGACCCGGCGGCTCGCGGACGGCTCCGAGCGGCTCGCGCCCCGTCGGCGGGCCTCCAAGACGGACTACACCGAGGCGGATCTGAACGCCTGGACCCCGGGCGCGGTGGGGGAGCGGCCGGTCTCGGACAAGCGCCTGCGCAAGGTCGGCCGGGACGCGAGCCGCCTCGCCGAGCGGGCGCGGGAGGCGGGCGCCGGCGCCGGGCCGGCCCCTGCTGTGAACACGGCCGCGGGCACGGCCGCGGAGGACGCCGGGAACGATGACGGTGCTGGTCACGGGCCCGTCACGGATGCCGTGGGGGACTCGACGACGAACTAGGGTGGAACGCAGGACCGGCAGGCCGCGCCGACCGCGCGGGCGCTGTCCGGTTGTGGTGCTGCGAAGGAGGTCACGGCCATGTCCGAGCCCACATCGACGAATTCCCCGGGAGCCGGCGACGCCGCCGGCCGTCAGCTGGCGGTGCTGCGCGACAAGCTGCGGCTGCTCGACCGTCAACTCGCCGGGGCCACCGCCCAGAACGGCACCCTGGTCAAGGCCCTCGAGGCCGCCCGGGACGAGATCGTTCGGCTCAAGGGTGCCCTGGAGCGCGACGGCGCCGCCCCGTTCGGGTTCGGCACCGTCATCGCGATCAACCCCGCCCGGCCCGCCGAGACGGCCCGCGGGGTCGCCGTCGCCGCCGAGAGCGTCGACATCGTCAACGCCGGCCGGAAGGTGCGGGTGGGCGTCTCGCCGCTGGTCGGCATCGGCGCGCTGACCGTCGGGCAGGAGGTGCTGCTCAACGAGTCCCTCACCGTGGTCGGGGCGCTCGGCTACGAACGCGCCGGCGACGTCGCGACCGTCAAGGAGCTGATCGGCGGCGACCGGGCGCTGGTGGTCGGCCGGTCCGACGACGAGAAGGTCGTCCGGCTCTCGGGTGGACTGCAGGGCGCACCCCTGCGCGTCGGCGACGCCGTGACCGTCGACTCCCGTCTCGGCTACGCGCTGGAGAAGATCACCCGCAGCGAGGTCGAGTCCCTCATCCTCGAGGAGGTGCCCGACATCTCCTACACCGACATCGGCGGGCTCGGGCCGCAGATCGAGCAGATCCGCGACGCCGTCGAGCTGCCCTTCATGCACCCCGACCTGTACCGGGAGCACGGCCTCAAGGCGCCCAAGGGCATCCTGCTCTACGGTCCGCCCGGATGCGGCAAGACGTTGATCGCCAAGGCCGTGGCGCACTCGCTGGCCGCCCGCGTGGCCGAGCGCCGCGGCTCGGACGTCACGAGCTACTTCCTGAACATCAAGGGCCCCGAGCTGCTGGACAAGTACGTCGGGGAGACCGAGCGGCACATCCGGCTGATCTTCGCCCGCGCCCGGGAGAAGGCCTCCGAGGGCAACCCCGTCGTCGTCTTCTTCGACGAGATGGACTCCCTGTTCCGCACCCGCGGCACGGGTGTCTCCTCCGACGTCGAGACCACGATCGTGCCCCAGCTGCTCAGCGAGATCGACGGCGTGGAGCGGCTCGACAACGTCATCGTCATCGGCGCCTCCAACCGTGAGGACATGATCGACCCGGCCATCCTGCGGCCCGGTCGGCTGGACGTGAAGATCAAGATCCACCGGCCCGACGCCGAGGCCGCCGCCGAGATCTTCGGCAAGTACCTCACCCCCGCCGTGCCGCTGCACGAGGAGGACCTCGCCGAGCACGGCAGCGAGCGCGACGCCACCGTGGAGGCGATGATCCAGCGCACCGTCGAGGCGATGTACGCGACGGACGCCACCACCGAGTACCTCGAGGTCACCTACGCGAACGGCGAATCCGAGGTGCTCTACTTCAAGGACTTCAACTCGGGCGCCGTGATCCAGAACGTCGTCGACCGGGCCAAGAAGAACGCGATCAAGGATCTGCTGACGACGGGGCAGAAGGGGCTGCGGATCGAGCACCTGCTGCGCGCGGTGACGGACGAGTACCACGAGCACGAGGACCTGCCCAACACCACCAACCCCGACGACTGGGCCCGGATCTCCGGCAAGAAGGGGGAGCGGATCACCTACATCCGCACCATCGCCCACGCCAAGACCGGCCAGTCCCGGGGCCGGGCCGTGACCACCGCCACCGACACCGGGCAGTACCTGTGATGCTGTCTCGTGCCCGAACGCGCGGCACCCCCGGCCGCGGATGACCGTCCACCGCATCATGGGCAGCGAGACCGAGTTCGGTGTCCTCGCCCCCAGCGCCCCCGGCGCCGAGTCCACGGTCCTCGCGACCCGCGTGATCAACGCCTGGGCGGACCTGAGCGGGTTGAACACCCGTGCCATCTCCTCGGCCGGAGGAGCGGGCTGGGACTACTCCGACGAGGCGCCCCTGGCGGACGCGCGCGGCTGGATCCAGTCCCGGGCGTCGGCGGACCCGAGCCAGCTCACCGACGAGCCGGACGTGCTCACGGCCGAGCAGGTGGCCGCCGTGGGCGCGGACGAGGGGGAGGACGACGGCACCGACCCGATCACCGACGGCATCCTGATGAACGTGGTGCTCGGCAACGGGGCGCGGCTCTACGTGGACCACGCGCACCCGGAGTACGCCGGCCCGGAGGTGACGAATCCGCTCGACGCGGTGCGCTGGGACGCCGCCGGCGACGCCGTGGCCCGGGCCGCGACGGACCGGATCACCGCCACCGGGGGTACCCCGATCCAGCTGTACAAGAACAACACCGACGGCAAGGCGGCCTCCTACGGCAGCCACGAGAACTACCTGATGCCCCGGGAGGTGCCGTTCGGCGCGATCGTCGCCGGGCTGGTGCCGTTCTTCGTCAGCCGCCAGGTGGTCTGCGGCTCCGGCCGGGTCGGCATCGGCGTCGACGGGTCCACGCCGGGGTTCCAGCTCAGCCAGCGGGCCGACTTCTTCGAGGCCGAGGTCGGCCTGGAGACCACGGTGCGGCGCCCCATCATCAACACGCGCGACGAACCGCACGCCGTCGCCGAGCGGTTCCGCCGGCTGCACGTGATCATCGGGGACGCGAACCTCGCCGAGGTCTCCGGCTACCTGAAGTTCGGCACCACCGCGCTCGTGCTGTCCATGATCGAGGCCGGCACCGCCCCCGCCGTGCAGGTGCTCGAGCCGGTCCGCGCCCTGCAGACCATCAGCCACGACCCGACCCTGCGCGCGACCGTGGCCCTGGCCGACGGCCGGACCGTCACCGGCCTGGACCTGCAGCGGATCTACCTCGACGCCGCCCGCGAGCACTGCGCCCGCACCGGCGCGGACACGGATCCGATGACGGCCGACGTGCTGGACCGCTGGACCGCCGTGCTCGACCTGCTCGCCGCCGACCCGGCGTCCGCCGCCGACCAGCTGGACTGGGCCGCGAAACTCGCGCTGCTCACCGCCTACCGGGAGCGGGACGGCCTGGCGTGGGACGACCCGCGGCTGGCGCTGGTGGACCTGCAGTACTCCGACGTGCGCACCGGTCGGGGCCTGTACCACCGGCTCGTGGCCGGGGGACGGATCCGGCGGCTGCTCGACGACGACGCCGTCGCCGCGGCCGTGACCGACCCGCCCGAGGACACCCGTGCCTGGTTCCGCGGGCAGTGCCTGCAGCGGTTCTCGTCCCAGGTCGTGGCCGCCAACTGGGACTCCGTGGTCTTCGACCTGCCGGGGGCCCGACGGCTCGTGCGGATCCCCACCAAGGAGCCGCACCGGGGCACGCGTGCGCTGACCGAGTCCCTGTTCGCGCAGAGCACCGATGCGGCCGACTTCGTCCGCCGGCTGGGCACCGGCCCGGAGCCCGGTGGCGTGGCACGATAGAACCATGAGCGAACAGCAGCGTGCCTCCGCGGCCTCGCAGGATCAGCAGACCGAGGACGCCGTCGATCCCACCCCGCCGGGCGGCGCGTCCAGCCCGAGCGCCGCGACCTCGGGTGTGGACGACCTGCTCGACGACATCGACGGTGTCCTGGAGGCCAACGCCGAGGAGTTCGTGCGCGGATTCGTGCAGAAGGGCGGCCAGTAGGCGTTCATGGAGCACATGGGCCGGTACGGCGGAGCAGAGTACGGCACAGCACAGCACGGCGGTACGGGGACGGGCGTGGGCTTCGACGCCGCGAGCGCCGGGACCGGCTCCTCGTTCAGCGCCTGGCTGCAGGCCTCGCACCCGGATCTGCTGCCCTACGGCCGGACCCCGCTGGGCGCCGTCGCGCCCCTCGGCGGGCCGGACGCCGGTTCCCTCGCCCCGCACGGCACCACGATCGTGGCCATGACGTACGGCGGGGGCGTGCTGATGGCCGGTGACCGCCGGGCGACCATGGGCAACGTCATCGCCAGCCGCCACATCGAGAAGGTCCACCCCGCCGACTCGTACTCCGTGCTCGGCGTCGCCGGCACCGCGGGCATCGCCCTGGACGTGACGCGCCTGTTCCAGGTGGAGCTCGAGCACTACGAGAAGATCGAGGGCACCCTGCTCAGCCTCGAGGGCAAGGCCAACCGCCTCGGCGCCATGGTCCGGGACAACCTGCCCCGTGCCGTCCAGGGCCTGGCCGTGCTGCCGCTCTTCGCCGGGTACGACACCACCCGCGCCGTCGGGCGCATCTTCTCCTACGACGTCACCGGCGGGCGGTACGAGGAGATCGAGCACCACACGGTCGGCTCCGGCTCCGCGTTCGCCCGGGGTGCGCTGAAGAAGCTGTGGCGCCCGCACCTGACCGAGGAGGAAGCGGTCCGCGTGGCCGTCGAGGCCCTGTTCGACGCCGCCGACGACGACTCCGCGACCGGTGGCCCCGACGCCATCCGCCGCCTGTGGCCCGTGATCATGACGGTCGGCTCCGCCGGGCACCGCCGCGTCCCCGGGCACGAGCTCGCCGAGGTCTGCGAGGCCGTGCTCGCCGCCCGCTCCAGCGCCGGACGGGAGGCCTGAGCCCGTGACACAGCCGTTCTACGTCTCGCCCGAGCAGCTGATGAAGGACCGGGCGGACTTCGCCCGCAAGGGCATCGCCCGCGGCCGGTCCGTCGTCGTGCTCTCCTGCGCCGAGGGCATCGCCCTGGTCGCCGAGAACCCCTCGCCCTCCCTGCACAAGGTGGGGGAGATCTACGACCGGATCGCGTTCGCCGCGGTCGGCCGGTACAACGAGTTCGAGTCGCTGCGGCAGGCCGGGGTGCGGTACGCCGACCTGCGCGGCTACGCCTACGACCGGGAGGACGTCACCGCGCGCGGCCTGGCCAGCGTGTACACCCAGTCCCTCGGCGCCGTCTTCACGACCGAGGGCAAGCCCTTCGAGGTGGAGCTCGCCGTGGTGGAGGTGGGCGCGGTGCCCGACGAGGACCGCCTGTTCCGGCTGCTGTTCGACGGCTCGATCTCCGACCAGCGCTCCTTCGTCGTGATGGGCGGAGCCGCGGAGACCGTCAGCGGGATCCTGGCCGACCGCCACGACCCGGGCGCGACCTTCGCCGGCGCGGTCGGCACCGCCGTCGACGCCCTGCGCCGGGCGGGCGAGGACGGCGAGGAGAGCACGGCGGCCCGGGATCTGCCGGCCGAGCAGCTCGAGGTGGCCGTCCTGGACCGCGACCCGATGACGCTGCGCGGCAGCCGGCGTGCGTTCCGGCGCCTGAGCACCGAGGCGTGCGCGGCGCTGCTGGCAGGGGAGCGGGTCTGACGTGCAGCGACGTATCTTCGGCGTGGAGACCGAGTTCGGGCTCTCCTACTCGCCCCGGGGCGGCTCCCCGCTCTCCCCGGAGGAGGTGGCGCGCTACCTGTTCCGCAAGGTGGTGCACTGGGGTCGCTCGTCCAACGTGTTCCTCGCCAACGGCGCGCGCCTCTACCTCGACGTCGGCTCCCACCCGGAGTACGCGACGGCCGAGTGCGACGACGTCGAGGACCTGCTCGCGCAGGATCTCGCGGGTGAGCTGATCCTCGACGACCTGTGCCGGGAGGCGGAGGAGCGGCTCGCCGCCGAGGGGTACCACGGCTCGGTGTACCTGTTCAAGAACAACACCGACTCGGCCGGCAACTCCTACGGCAGCCACGAGAACTACCTGATCCCGCGCACCACGTCCTTCACCCGGCTCGCGGAGATCCTCATCCCGTTCCTCATCTCCCGCCAGCTGGTCGCGGGTGCCGGGAAGGTGATCACCGGGCCGGCCGGCGCGACCTACGCGTTCAGCCAGCGGGCCGATCACATCTGGGAGGGCGTCTCCTCGGCGACCACCCGGTCCCGCCCGATCATCAACACCCGCGACGAGCCGCACGCCGACGCCGAGCACTACCGGCGCCTGCACGTGATCTCCGGGGACTCGTCGATGAGCCAGAGCACGACGCTGCTGAAGATCGTCAGCGTCGACCTGTTGCTGCGCATGATCGAGGACGGCGTCATCATGCGCGACCTGCGCCTGGAGAACCCGATCCGCAGCATCCGCGACATCTCGCACGACCCGACCGGCCGGCACCTCGTGCGACTGGCCGACGGCAGCACCATCAGCGCCCTGGACCTGCAGCGCTACTTCTGGCGGAAGGCCACCGACTACGTGGCGACGGCCGGCGCTCACCACGACCGGGTGGAGTTCGCCCTCGACCTGTGGGACCGGGCCCTGACCGCCGTGGAGACCGGCGACACGAGTGGCATCGACACCGAGATCGACTGGGCGATCAAGAAGAAGCTGATCGACGCCTACCGGCAGCGCAGCGGGCTGCCCCTGGACGCACCGCGCATCGCGCAGCTGGACCTGACCTACCACGACATCAACCGCGGCCGCGGGCTGTTCCACCTGCTCCAGGCCCGCGGGGCCGTCCGCACCCTGATCGGCGAGGAGCGCGTCAAGTCCGCGATCGACGACCCGCCCGCCACCACCCGCGCCCGGCTGCGCGGCGACTTCGTCCGCGCCGCCGTCGCCGCCGGCCGCGACTACACCGTCGACTGGGTGCACCTGAAGCTGAACGACCGCACCCAGCAGACGATCCTCTGCAAGGACCCCTTCAAGTCCGAGGACCCCCGCGTCGAGGAGCTGATCGCGGCGATCCGGACGTCCACGCCGGAGCCGGCGACGGACGCCGACAGCGGTACTGGTGCCGGTGCCGGTGCCGGTGCGATTCCGGCCCCGGGGTCCGGTGGTGCAGGCAATACCCAGACTGGTCCGCTACCGTAGACGGGCGCGCGGTCGTCCCGAGGGGCGTGCCGTCGAACCCGACCCCGTTCCGAGGATTTTCCTGTGCGCCGACTGTTCGCCCTGTTGATGATTCCCCTGCTGCTCCTGCTGGCCGGCTGCTCCGGCTCCGGTTCCGACGGGTCGACGTCATCGTCCGCCGCCGCCGCGTCCGGCAACCCGCTGGACTCGATGAAGGTGACCAGCTCCGAGGACAAGAAGGTCCCCGGCCTCGACTTCGCCAAGCCGCTGATCTCCAAGGACGCGGCCGCCAAGGTGATCAAGGAAGGTGACGGGGACACGGTCAAGGCCGGTCAGTCCGTCAGCTACGTCGGCGCCGTGATCAGCGGATCCGACGGCTCCGTCCAGAACGAGACCTTCACCACCGGCAAGACCGAGAGCCTGCTGCTCTCCGACTCGGTCAAGCAGCAGAACGAGGTGCTCTACAACGCCCTCGTCAACGCCAAGGTCGGCTCCTACGTCGCCTTCGCCGCGCCCGCCCAGACGCCGACCGCCTCGCCGAGTGCCGGTGCCAGCGGTGGCGCCAGTGCCAGCGCGAGCGCGACGCCGACCGCGTCGAACGTCATCGTGCTGAAGCTGCAGTCCGCGAAGAACATCCCGACGCGGGCCGCCGGGACCGCCGTCGCGCCCAAGGCCGGCCTGCCGACCGTCAAGCTCGCCGCCAACGGCGCCCCGACCGTGACCGTGCCGAAGACGAAGGCGCCGACGAAGCTCGTCGCGCAGGACCTGATCACCGGCAAGGGCACGAAGATCAAGGCCACCGACACGATCACCGTGCAGTACCACGGCGTGAAGTGGTCCGACGGCTCCGTGTTCGACTCCAGCTGGAAGAACAACAGCCCCGTCACCTTCCCGCTCACCGGCGTCGTCAAGGGCTGGACCCAGGGTCTGACCGGCAAGACCGTCGGCTCCCAGGTGCTGCTCGTCGTGCCGCCGAGCCTCGGTTACGGCAGCCAGGCCGGCTCGCCGCTGCAGAAGGAGACGCTCGTCTTCGTCGTCGACATCCTCGACGTCGCCTCCTGACGCAGGCCCTTCCTGTCCCTTTCCCATCCCTTCACACGACTGGAGACCGACGTGTCCTTCGGCAAGCGCGAGTACGACCGAGTCAAGCCCGAGATCGAGTTCCCCGACCACGCGGCGCCCGCCGACCTGGTGATCGAGGACCTCATCCCCGGTGACGGGGCCGAGGCCACGCCCGGCAGCACCGTGAGCGCCCACTACGTCGGCGTCGCCTTCTCCACCGGTGAGGAGTTCGACTCGTCCTGGAACCGCGGCGCGCCGCTGGACTTCCGGCTCGGCGTCGGTCAGGTCATCGCCGGGTGGGACGAGGGCATCGCCGGGATGAAGGTCGGCGGCCGCCGCCGGCTCGAGATCCCCGCGAACAAGGCCTACGGCGACCGGGGCGCCGGGGGAGCCATCGCCCCGGGCGAGTCGCTGATCTTCGTCGTCGACCTGGTCGACGTCCGCTGAGACGACGGCGCGTGCCCTGACACGCACACCGACACGGCGCCGCGGCGTCCGGCTCCGGCCGGACCCGCGGCGCTGTTAGCGTAGTCGACTGTGGCACCCAAGCGGACCGAGCGACTGCTCAACCTCCTGATCGCCCTGCTGGAACGCAGGCAGGGGTACTCGAAGGAAGAGCTGCGCCGGGTCATCCCGCCGTACGCGACCGCCGGGGACGAGGCGTTCGAGCGGATGTTCGAGCGGGACAAGGCCGACCTGCGAGACCTCGGGCTTCCGCTCGAGTCGTTCAGCGACGACTCCTACTTCGACGCGGACCTGCACACCGTGCGCTACCGCATCGACCCCCACCGGTACCGGCTGCCGGCGGTCCGGTTCAGCACCGACGAGTCCGCGGTGCTCAACCTGGCCTCCCGCATGTGGCAGCAGGCCTCCCTCTCCTCGGCCGCCGGCCGCGCGGTGCGCAAGCTCTCCGCCCGCGGCGTCGACCCCGACCGGGACGTGCTGCTCGGCGTCGAGCCGCGCATCCGGGCCACCGAACCCGCCTTCGGGCCGCTCCTGGACGCCATCGTGCGCCGCCGGCCGGTCAGCTTCGGCTACCAGCGACCCGAGGCGGACGCCCCCCGCACCCGCCGGCTCCAGCCCTGGGGCATCGGCAACCGGTTCGGCCACTGGTACGTCGTCGGCCACGACGAGGACCGGGACGCCGAGCGCACCTTCCGGCTCTCCCGGATGACGACCCCGGTGGTGACCCGGCCGGGCAGCTATGCCATCCCCGCCGGCTTCACCGTCGCCGACGCGCTGGCCACCCTCGTGCAGCGGGCACCGAGCGAGACGGCCACCATCGCCGCCCGGCCGGGCACCGCCCTGTCACTGCGCCCGCCCGCCGGGGCAGGGCCCGAGACAGACGCTGCCGAACCCGCGCCGGGGGATCCGGACTGGGAGCGGTTCACCGTGCCGTACTCGGACACCGAGATCCTCGCGGAGGAGCTCGCCGGGCACGGCCCGCACGTGCGGGTGCTCGACCCGCCGACCCTGCGCGAGGCGGTCCTGCGGCGGTTGCGTGCGGCCCGCGAGCTCGCCGACCGGACGGCCGTGCCACGGCTGGACCGCGACGCGCCCTCCGTGCCGCGCACACAGCGGACCTCCCGCGACGACCTGACCCGGCTGCTCGACCTCGTCCCGTACCTGATGGAGCACCCGGGCGCCGACCTGCCCACCACCGCGCGCCTGTTCGACATCACCCCCGACCAGCTGGTCAAGGACCTCGAACTCCTCTTCGTCTGCGGACTGCCCGGCTACGGGCCGGACCAGCTGATCGACGCCAGCTGGGAGGAGGGGGCCATCTACATCGGCAACGCCGACGAGCTGAGCGAACCCGTCCGGCTGAGCGTGGACGAGGCGGGCGCCCTGATCGTCGGCCTGCAGGCCCTGGGCGCCGTCCCCGGCATCGGGCAGCGTCCCGCGGTCGAGTCGGCCCTGGCGAAGATCTCCTCCGCGGCCTCCGACGCGATCGACCTGACCGCCTCCCTGCACGCGGACGTCGCCGGTGACGGCAACGGCATGCTGCCGACCCTGCAGCGCGACGTCCGGGACGGACGCCGGGTGGTCCTGGACTACCTCGTGCCGCACCGGGACGAGGTGACCCGGCGCAGCGTCGACCCGTGGCGCCTGTTCTCCGCCAACGACATCTGGTATCTGCAGGGGTGGTGCTACCGCAGCGGCGGCGTGCGGAACTTCCGGCTCGACCGGATCCGCGCCGTCGTCCCGGACGGCGACGCCCTGGTCGACCGGCAGCGCATCGCCGAGCACGACCGCCCGGACGCCGAGGTCGAGCTGTTCACCCGGTCCGACGACGACGTCGAGGTCACCGTGCTGCTCTCCCCGCGGGGACGCTGGGTGGCGGACCACTTCGACGCCGAGGCGGTCGTGGAGGCCGGCGGCGGGCCGGGGGCCGGCGAAAGCGGGACCGGCGGGACCGAGCCGGGCAGCTGGGACGGCTGGTTGCTGGCCCGTCTGCGGGTCGGCACCACGGCGTGGCTGCCGGGGCTGTGCACCCGGGCCGGCGGGGACGTGCGCGTGCTGGCCCCCGACGACGTCGCGGGCGCCTGTTCCACCTGGATCGACGACGCCCTGGCCGTCGCCACGGCGGCGCAGCCCTCCTGACCCACCCGCGCCCCGTGGCCCGTTCGCCGGGCGTTCACCCGGGGGACCGGAACCGGCCATCGGGATCCGGCACCGTGAACGAAGGGCGATTGGGGCCCGCCGGACGCCGCCGCCTACACTGGCGACCGTGCCGTGGTGGTTCTGGATCCTGCTGTGGGGAGCCCTGCTCCTGGCGTCCGCCGCGGCCCTGGCCCTGGCGTGCTGGCGGGTGATCCGCACCGGCCTGGCGCTGGTGCGCGAGGTCGACCGTGCGGCGACGGCCCTGTCCGTCGCCGGGTCGTCCGACACCGGGCCGACCTCCCGATCGCCCGACGCAGCATCGTCGGTCGCGGCGACCGACGGGCCGGGCGTCGCCCCGCCCGCCACCCGCGATCTGGCATAGCATGGAGACCGAGGAAAGGACCTACCCGTGCGCATCTTCGAGAACCCGTGGCTCATCGTCATCCTGGTGGTGGCTGCACTCCTGCTCTTCGGCGCACCGAAGCTGCCCGGCATGGCCCGCAGCCTCGGTCAGTCGATGCGGATCTTCAAGTCCGAGGTCAAGCAGATGAAGGACGACGACGCTCCTCACGGAACTTCCGCTCCGACGTCCGCTCCGCGTCCTCCCGCCGAGGCCGGCCAGCAGCTCACCCCGCCGGCCACCAACGCCGCGCCCACCGGCACCGTTCCCACGCAGCACGACCCGGTCCGTGACCCGCAGGGCCCGGCCAGCGGCACCGGCGGCAGCGCCACCCACTGACCCGCGGTGACACCGAGGACCCGCCGCCGGTCCAACCCGGAGGGCCGGATGGCCCTGCGCGACCACCTGCGGGAGGCGCGCAACCGGCTGATCGTCTCGCTCGTCGCCGTGCTGCTCGGCGCCGTCGCCGGCTGGTTCCTGTACCAGCCGGCGTTCGAGCTGCTGCAGCGGCCCATCCAGAACATCTCCGCGCACGACGGCCGCACCGCCCTGATCAACTTCGAGGGTGTCGCCTCGTCGCTGGACATGCAGGTCCAGGGCGCCGTCTTCATCGGCATCCTCCTCACGTGCCCGGTGTGGCTCTTCGAGATCTGGGCGTTCGTCACACCCGGCCTGACGCGGGCCGAGCGCCGGTACGCGATCGGCTTCCTCTCCGCGGCCGTGCCCCTGTTCGCGCTCGGCGCCTTCATGGCGTGGACGGCGCTGCCCGGCGTCGTCACCATCCTGACGCAGTTCACCCCGCCCGGATCCACCAGCAACATCATCCGCGCGCAGGACTATCTCGTCTTCGTGATGCGGATGATCCTGGTGTTCGGCGTCGCCTTCGTGCTGCCGGTGCTGCTGGTGGGCCTGAACATGATGCGCATCCTGCGCGGCAAGCAGATCCTCAAGGCCTGGCGCATCACCGTGTTCGGCATCTTCGTGCTCGCGGCCATGGCCGCTCCGGGTGCGGACGCCCTGTCCATGTTCTACCTGGCGCTGCCGCTCGTGCTGCTCTACTTCCTCGCCATCGCGCTCTGCATGATCCTGGACCGCCGCCGCGACCGGCGGGATGCCCGGACCTCGGACGTCATCGACCTCGGCGCCGACACCGCGACCCCGCGCGAGCGCCTCGGCGAACTCTGAGCGCAGGCTCCTCGTCCTCACAGCGGGGCTCTTACCAGCCGTGCCGGGACGGCGCCGCGACGCTTGTAGGCTGAGGACATGTCCACGCCGTCCGAACGGTACGCGGCTGCCCGGGAACGGAACCAGTACGCCAAGACCCGGCTCGCCGCCTTCGAGCGGACCCAGTCCTTCGACCTCGACGAGTTCCAGCGCCAGGCCTGCCGCTGTCTGGAAGCCGGCCACGGCGTCCTCGTCGCCGCGCCGACCGGCGCCGGCAAGACGGTCGTCGGCGAGTTCGCCATCCACCTGGCGCTCGAGGACGGCCTCAAAGCCTTCTACACGACGCCGATCAAGGCGCTGAGCAACCAGAAGTATGCCGAGCTCGTCGCCGTCCACGGCCCCGATCGGGTCGGGCTGCTGACCGGCGACACCAGCATCAATCCCGAGGCGGACGTGGTGGTGATGACCACCGAGGTGCTGCGCAACATGCTCTACGCGTCCTCCTCGACGCTCGACGGCCTCGGGTACGTCGTGATGGACGAGGTCCACTACCTCGCCGACCGGTTCCGCGGTGCCGTGTGGGAGGAGGTCATCATCCACCTGCCCGACAGCGTGCGCGTGGTGTCCCTCAGCGCCACCGTCTCGAACGCCGAGGAGTTCGGCGCCTGGCTGGACACCGTGCGCGGCGAGACCGACGTGATCGTCTCCGAGCACCGGCCGGTGCCCCTGTGGCAGCACGTCATGGTCGGGGACCGGATCGTCGACCTGTTCGCCACCCCCACCAGCTTCGACGCGGCGGCGATCGCTGCACCCGCAGGCGAGAGCACGGGCGAGAGCGCAGGGGAGAACGGCGGCGAGAACGGGTCCCGGGGCAGCGGGGCCGACCGTGCCGACCGGGACGACGCGCGGGGCCGCGACATCAAGGACGGCCGCCACCGTTCCAGCGGCGGACGCCCCTCGTCGAAGGCGAAGGACCGGCGTCGCACCGAGGCCCTGCGGCAGCAGGAGCAGCGCGCCCGGGCCGCGGCCACCCGCACCGAGCAGCAGGACAGCGGGATCACCGTCAACCCCGAGCTGAACCGGCTGGCCCGGACGGAGAGCCGGGTGCCCCGGCAGGCGCACCGCGGGCGCGGCCGCCGCCCCGACCGGCCGCCCGTGCGGGAGTCCGTGCGCCGCGCCTCCCGGCCGGCCATGATCCGGCAGCTGGACCGTGAGGCGCTGCTGCCGGCGATCGTCTTCATCTTCTCCCGTGCCGGGTGCGACGCCGCCGTCCGCCAGTGCGTGGACGCGGACCTGTGGCTGACCACCCGCGCCGAACAGCGTCAGATCCGCGAGGAGCTGGACGAGGCGGTCCGGGAGCTCTCACCCGAGGACCTCGAGGTGCTCGGCTTCTGGACCTGGCGCGACGGGCTGATGCGGGGCATCGCCGCCCACCACGCCGGCATGCTGCCGCCGTTCAAGGAGGTCGTCGAGCGCCTGTTCGGCGCCGGCATCGTCAAGGTCGTCTTCGCCACCGAGACCCTGGCCCTCGGCGTCAACATGCCGGCCCGCTCCGTGGTGCTGGAGAAGCTCGAGAAGTTCAACGGCGAGGCCCACGTGCCCGTCACCGCGGGGGAGTACACCCAGCTGACCGGGCGGGCCGGCCGCCGCGGCATCGACATCGAGGGCCACGCGGTGGTGCTGTGGCAGCCGGGCACGGACCCGTCCGCCGTCGCCGGTCTCGCCTCGCGCCGCACCTACCCGCTGAACTCGAGCTTCCGGCCCACCTACAACATGAGCATCAACCTGATCGCCCAGTTCGGGCGGGACACGGCGCGGGAGATCCTCGAGTCCTCGTTCGCGCAGTTCCAGGCGGACCGCTCCGTGGTGGGCATCGCCCGGCAGATCCGCAGCCGCGAGGAGTCCCTCGCCGGGTACGCCGAGTCGATGCGGTGCCACCTCGGCGACTTCTCCGCGTACGCGCGGCTGCGGCGGGAGCTCTCCGACGCGGAGCAGCGGGCGGCCTCCACCCGCACCCGCCGCACCCGGGATGCGGCGATGGCGTCCCTGGACCGGTTGCGGCCCGGCGACGTCATCGAGGTGCCCACGGGGCGCAGCGCCGGCTTCGTCGTCGTGATCCGGCCCGAGACCAACGGGTACGAGCCGCGCACCACCGTCCTGACGCTGGGCCACCAGGTCCGCCGCATCACGGCGCAGGACCTGCACGGCGAGGTGCGCACCGTCGGCTCCGTGCGGATCCCCCAGCACTTCGACGCACGGAACCCCCGCGAGCGTCGGGATCTCGCCTCCTCGCTGCGCAACGCGCTGCACGACCAGCGCCCCGAGCGTGGGGGCCGGCACGCCACTGCCGCCGCCGACGACGCGCAGGAAGCCCGCATCGCCGACCTGCGCCGTCAGGTGCGCTCACACCCGTGCCACGGGTGCAGCGACCGCGAGCAGCACGCCCGGTGGGCCGAGCGCTGGCACCGGCTCGACCGGGAGACCGAGGGGCTCAAACGGCAGATCAAGGGCCGAACCAACACCATCGCCCGCACCTTCGACACCGTGTGCGACGTCCTCGCCGGGTACGGCTACCTGACGGACGCTCCCGTGCCCGAGACCGAGGACCCGGAGGCGAGCCGGCACATCGGGGAGCTGCTGCTCGACGGCACCGACCCCGCGCCCGACGGGGACCGGACCCCCGGGCCCCTGCGGATCACCCCGGACGGCAGCCGCCTGCGCCGCATCTACGGGGAGAAGGATCTGCTGATCGCCCTGTGCCTGGGCGACGGGGTCTTCGACGCCCTCGATCCGGAGGAGCTCGCCGCCCTGGCCAGCGTGCTCGTGTACCAGGCCAAGCGCGAGGAACGAGGAGTGCGCCCCACCATGCCGACACCCGCCCTGGAGGACGCCGTGCGCGGCGTCGTCCGCCGCTGGTCCGAACTGACCGACGTGGAGGAGGCGGCCGGCCTGCCCGAGACGAGTGAACCGGAGCTCGGCCTGGCCCGGCCGATGATCGCCTGGGCGCGCGGACGCACGCTCCAGGAGGCGCTGCGGGGCACCGACCTGGCGGCCGGCGACTTCGTGCGCTGGTCCAAGCAGGTGATCGACCTCCTGGACCAGCTGGCCGGAGTACCCGAGATCCCGACGCGCCTGCGCAGCCGGCTGCGCTCCTCGATCGACCTCGTCCGGCGCGGCGTGGTCGCCTACTCGGCGGTGGCCGCATGAGCCGCACCCTGTACCGCAACGGCGCGATCTACTCCACCCACGACCCGTTCGCGACCGCCCTGCTGGTCGACGGTGCGACCGTCGCGTGGCTCGGTTCCGAGGAGGCCGCCGACGGGATGGCCGGCGGCGACGTCACGGTCGTCGACCTCGCCGGCGCCCTGGTCACTCCGGGCCTCTACGACTCGGCCTTCGCCGTTCCCGGCGACCCCGGCGACGCCGTCGACGCGTCCGCGCTCGGCGCCGCCGCGACGGCCGCGGGCTGTGTCGCGATCACCCTGCGCGCGGCCGCCGGTACCGGGTTCGACGCCGTCGCGCCCGTGCGCGCGCTGGCCGCCGAGGCGGAGAACCCGGCCTCCGGGCTGCCCGAGGCCCGCGTGTGGGCCGCGGGAACCCTGCGTGAGCCGCGGGACGCGGAGGAGCTGCACGACGCCGTCGGGCCGCACCTGGCGGGCGTGGAAGCCGCACCGGACGACCGCGACGACGCCGCGGCCCTGACCGCCCACCTCATCGCCGCCACGCGCGCCGGTCTGTCCACCGGATGGGCCGTCGGCGCGGCCGCCGAGCTGGACGCGGTCCGCGCCGCCCTGCCGGCCGCGGCCGCCGAGGGCGCGCCGCTGCGCACGGCCGGGGTGCACCTGGCGGTCTCCGTCGACCTGGACGCCGAGGACCGATCCGTCCTCGCGCGGCACGGGGTGACCGTGCTGGTGACCCCGTCCGCCGGCACGCCGCTGCGGACCCCGCTGGCCGGTCTCGCCGCCGACGGCGTCCCGCTGGTGCTCGGCAGCGCCGCCTGGGACGGTGCCGGTGGTGACCCGGTGTCGCCGTGGGCGCTCGTGCGCGCGTGCGTGCAGCACCCCGATCCCGCCCAGCGGCTCTCGTCCCGGGCGGCCTTCCTCGCGCTCAGCCGCGGTGGCTGGCGCGCCGCGCACGCCGCCCACCCGCTGCTCGGCCAGCTCGTCCCGGGTGCTCCGGCCAGCTGCGCCGTCTGGGAGGCCACCGAGTTGATGGTGCAGACCCCGGACAGCACGGTCGCGGCGTGGAGCACCGATCCCCGGGCCCGGACGCCGCTGCTGCCGGCCCTGGACACCGGCAGCGATCCCCGGTGCCTGCGCACGCTCCGTGAGGGGCTCGTCGTCCACGACGACGGCACGCTTCAGACGGTCCCGCAGGGTAGCTGAGCGGGCCGCTCGGGAGCCGTCGGCGGGTCGGTTCCAGCACCGTCGGAGCCCGGTCCGACACCGTCGGAGGAGCCGCGGAATCCCGTGTGCGACACACCGGCACGACACGCCGCGACTTGGCCGCGGCCGGCGATCCGTGGGATTCCCCTCCTCCCGCGGCACACCGGGGCTGACCAGTGACGTCGGGCTTCGCCGCATGTCACGGGCCGATTGACACGTCGATGCCAACCCGTAATATCGGTGCACAGGGCTGTCGTACAGCGGCGGCCACAGCCGGCAGGCGGGCGTGCATCCGCGCCGTTCTCCGCGTACCGGCACCAACGGGCAGGTCCCGGCGTCAGCAGAAAACAGGTCCCTCGAGAGCCGACTTCGACGGGGGCCTGGCCCGAAGGCGTCGGGGCCTGCCCGCCGCCGTTCCCGCTGCCGCCGGTCCCGGGCGGACCACCGCCGCGAGGGCCACGCGATGTCGTATATCCTGAGTGGTCCCGCCCGATTCACGGCGGATCCGACCTCTTCCTCGACACGCCCCGAGACCGCTGACCGGGGCAGGCAGGACTGCCCGTGCGCGTACTGACGATCATCCCGACCTACGACGAGAAGCTGTCGCTGCCGACGACGCTCTCCCGGCTGCGGGCCACGGTCCCCGACGCGGATGTCCTCATCGTCGACGACAACAGCCCCGACGGCACCGGGGTGATGGCCGACGGGTATGCCGCCGAGGACTCCCGGGTGCACGTGCTGCACCGCAAGGGCAAGGAGGGCCTCGGCGCCGCCTACCGGGCGGGCTTTGCGTGGGGTCTGGAGCGGGACTACGAGGTCCTCGTCGAGATGGACGCCGACGGCTCGCACCGGCCCGAGGACCTGCCCCGTCTGCTCGCGGCGGTCGAGGACGGCGCCGACCTCGCCGTGGGGTCGCGCTGGGTGCCCGGCGGCTCGGTCGTCAACTGGCCGCTGCAGCGCAAGGTGATCTCCCGGGGCGGGAGCTTCTACGTGCGCACCATGCTCGGCCTGCCCTACCGGGACGCGACCGCGGGTTTCAAGGCGTTCCGCGCCTCGACTCTGCGCCGGATCGACTACGCGTCCGTGCAGTCGGCGGGCTACGTCTTCCAGGTCGACCTGCTGTGGCGCACGCACCTGGCCGGGCTGCGGGTCGTCGAGGTGCCGATCACCTTCGTCGAGCGGGTGGCCGGGGACTCGAAGATGAGCGGCGCCATCGTGGCCGAGGCGATGCAGCGGGTCACCGTCTGGGGCCTGACCGCCCGGGCGAGGGTGCTCAAGAACATCGCGGCGTCCGTCAAGCGCTGAGGACCATCCGTCCGGGGATGCGATCCGAACGGACGAGAGGGCCGGGACCGACGATGTCGGTCCCGGCCCTCTCGGTGTCTCCGGTGCGGTGGCTCAGGCGGAGGTCTTCTCGCCGCGCCGCTCGCGCAGGAGACTGAGCCGGTCGGTGAGGATCTGCTCGAGCTCCTCGACGCTGCGGCGCTCCAGCAGCATGTCCCAGTGGGTGCGGATGGGCTTCTCGTTCCCCGGCACCGGCTTCTCGCCGTCGACGAGCAGCGCTTCCTTGCCGGTCTTGGAGATCCAGGTGGGAGGGATCTCGGCCTCGGCGGCGAAGGTCACGAACACCCGCTCGCCGTCCTGGCACCGGTACTCGACACGCTGCCGCGGCGCCGGCTCGACGCCGGCCTCGGTCTCCATGCTCTGTGAACCCAGACGCATGCCGCGCAGGCTGCGGTCACTCATGTTCCATCCTCCGAATCATCGCGGGTGCCCCGTGTGCTCCCGCCGTGGGCGGTGCCGGCGCACTCCACGGTGGTCAACGCGTGCGTGCGCCCTTCTGTTCCCGGGGCCAGCCGTCCAGTATACCGAACTCAGGCCTGCGGCGGCGTCGTCGGGGCCGAAGAGCCCGCACCGGACGACGTCGCGTGGCTGGACGTGCCGTTGCCCGAGCCGTTGGCACGGGTCGCCCCGAACAGGGAGGACCCGTCGCCGCCCATCGCGCCGCCGATGCCCTTGAGGGCCTCGCTGACCTCCGAGGGGATGATCCACAGCTTGTTGGAGGATCCCTCCGCGAGCTTGGGCAGGGTCTGCAGGTACTGGTAGGCGAGCAGCTTGGGATCGGCGTCACCCTTGTGGATCGCGTCGAACACCTTCTGGATGGCCTGGGACTCGCCGTCGGCCCGCAGGATCGCGGCCTTCGCCTCGCCCTCGGCCTGGAGGATGGCGGCCTGTCGCTGGCCCTCGGCGGTGAGGATCTGCGACTGCTTGGTGCCCTCGGCGGTGAGGATCGCGGCGCGGCGGTCACGCTCGGCACGCATCTGCTTCTCCATGGAGTCCTGGATCGACAGGGGCGGCTCGATGGCCTTCAACTCGACGCGGGAGACGCGAATGCCCCAGCGCCCGGTCGCCTCGTCGAGCACGCCGCGCAGCTGACCGTTGATCTGGTCGCGGGAGGTCAGCGCCTCCTCCAGGTTCAGGCCGCCGACGACGTTGCGGAGCGTCGTCGTGGTCAGCTGCTCGACCGCCTGGATGTAGTTGGCGATCTCGTACGTGGCCGCCCGCGGGTCGGTGACCTGGAAGTAGACGACCGTGTCGATCGAGACGACGAGGTTGTCCTCGGTGATCACCGGCTGCGGCGGGAAGGAGACCACCTGCTCGCGCAGGTCGATCATCGGCAGCAGCCGGTCGACGAAGGGGATCAGCAGGCTCAGGCCCGGCTGCAGGGTGCGCTGGTACTTGCCGAGGCGCTCCACCACGCCCGCGCGGGCCTGCGGGACGATCCGCACGGACCGCACCAGGACGGTGATGACGAACACCAGCACGACCACCAGCAGGACGGCGACGACGACGCCGCCGATCGACTCGTTCATCGGGAGGAACTCCTGTTCTCGGGGTGGGCCACGATGGCCGTGGCGCCGCTGATCCGGTGGACCCGCACGGGGCTGCCGACCGGGATGGCGGTCCCGTCGGAGCTGCGCGCCGTCCAGGTGTCACCGCCGATCTTGACCAGTCCGGTGTGCTCGCCGACGGGTTCGATCACCACCGCCGGCTCCCCGATCAGGGAGTCGACGTTCGTGCGCTGGCCGATACTCGACTGACGCAGGTGCGACAGGGCGACCGGCCGGACGACCACGATGAGCAGCAGCGCGGCGATGCAGAAGGTGAGGATCTGGACGACCAGGTTGTCGGTGACGAGCGAGACGCCCATCGCGACGAGGGCTCCACCGGCGAGCATGATGAAGAAGAGGTCGAGGGTGATCATCTCGATCAGCGCCAGGACGAGGACCAGGGCCAGCCACACGACCCATGTGTTCTGAGCGATCCATGCGAGCATCGGGCGTCCTCACCTGTGAAGCGTCATCGGCGAACCGGCGGCATCGTCGATACCTCCATTGTGCGTGCTGACCAGCCGCTCCGCCACTGTTCCGCCCTCAGCGCATCGCGCGTCCAGCGTGCGTTCAGACGACCGGGGCCGCGGGTGAGGCGGCGCCGCGGCGGCGTGAGGGGGAGCCCTCCTCGACCCGCCGCACGGCCGCCGCCAGCGCCGTGAGGGCCGGTTCGATCTCGGGCACCGGCACGACGGCGGGTACCCGGATGAACCGCTCGAAGGCGCCGTCCAGGCCGAAGCGCGGCCCCGGCACCAGGGTGATGCCCTCGGCGCGGGCGGCGAGGGTGAGGGCCGAACTGGACAGGTCGCCCAGGCCCACCCAGAGGGAGAGGCCGCCGGGGGCCGGCGGCAGCGTCCAGCCGGGGAACCGTGCGGCGAGGCCGGCGAGCAGGGCGTCCCGCTGGGCCCGCAACTGGGCGAGCCGCGCGTCGACCATGGTGCGCTCGTCCCGCAGCAGCACCGTCGCGGTCAGCTGTTCGAGGATGGGCGTGCCCAGGTCGATGCTGCGCCGCTGCAGCCGGATGCTCTCGAGCAGATCCCGGCGGCCGCGGATCCAGCCGACGCGCACGCCGCCCCACGCCGTCTTGGACAGCGACCCGATCGAGACGACGTTCTCCCCGTGGGCGGCCAGCGGCGTGCGGGGCCCGCGGTCCAGGTCCAGCATGGCCGTCGTCTCGTCGGCGATGACGACGGTCCCGGCACCGCGGGCGGCGATCGCGATCCGGGCCCGGTCCTCGTCGCTCAGGGAGCTGCCGGTGGGGTTCTGGAAGTCGGGCATGAGGTACGCCAGGGGCGGTCGGTGCGCGCGCATCAGGCCGACGACGGCCTCCACGTCGGTGCCGTGGACGTCGACGGGAGCGGCGATGAGACGAGCGCGCAACGATCGGAAGGTGTCGATGGCATGGGGGTACGTCGGCTGTTCGATCAGCACCCGGCCGCCGGGCAGGTGGATGTGCTGGGCCACCAGGCGCAGCCCGTGCTGGGCGCCGAGGGTGATCATCACCTGATCCGGTGCGGTGGGCACCCCGCGCTCCTCGAAGTGCCGGGCGACCGCCGCGCGCAGCTCCGGTAGGCCGCCGAGGTCCAGGCCCGCCTCGGGCATGTACCCGGGCAGCACCTCCAGCGCCTGGCGGTATGCGGCGGCGAGGCCGGCATAGGCGGGCGGAGCCGACTGCGTCAGGTCCCAGCGGAACGGCCGGCCGTCGTCGTCGGCGGTGGGTGCGGTCGCGGGCTCTCCGCGCGACGGCTCCGGCGTCGCCCCCTGCAGCGACAGGACGCTGCCGGACCCGCGCATGCTGGTGAGGTAGCCGCCGGCGCGCAGGGCCGCGTACGCCCCGGCGACGGTGGTGCGGCTGACGCTCAGCGTCGATGCCAGCTCGCGTTCGGCGGGCAGGCGCGTGCCCGACGGGAGGCGGCCGTCCAGGAGCAGGAGCCGGATCCGGTCCGCGAGGGCCCGGTAGGCCGTGCCCGCCGCGCCCGTCGACCGCCACGGGCCGAGCTCGCGCTCGAGGCGCTGCGCGGAGTAGGCGAGGGACATCGGGCATCCTCAGAGGTGGCGGAAACGGTGGATTCGAGGGTCCGCTGCGATTGGACCGGTCGAACGAGGCCAATCATACGGGCCTGTACCGGTCGCGGTGACGACGCGGACCGGTGGCGGTCGCGGCGGCGTCGTCGGCCGTCGGATGCGCGTTCAGCCGGCCGGTGCCAGTTCAGTCGGCCGGTGCCGGCGGCGTCGGTTCGAGCAGGGCGGTGACGGCGGCGTCGACGACGTCGCCGACCAGTGCCGGTTCCACCAGGTGGACCCAGTGCCCGGCCGCCTTGCCGGCGAGGTCGAGGTGCCGCACACGATCGGTCAGCAGGGCGAGGGCGGGAGCGTCGACGGGCCGGTCGCTGCGCAGGTACACGGTGGGCACGTCCATTTCGCGCCACTGCCGGATCGAGTCGAGGGCGAGTACCGAGAGCCAGAACTCGCGGATCACCCGGTCCTCGGCCGCGTCGACACCGGCCATCACCTGCCGGTAGGCCGGCCCGTCGACGTCGCGCTCACCCCACGACCCGCGCATCGAGGCGGCGAAGGCGGCGCGCAGCTCGTCCGGTGGCAGCCGCTCCAGTGCGGCGGCCCGCTCCTGCTTGCGCCGGCACTCCTGCGGGTCGGTCGGCAGGTTCGCGTCGATCAGGACGGCGCCCCGCACGCTGGGGAGCAGGCGGGCGACCTGGAGGGCGACGACGCCGCCCGCGCTGTGGCCGACGACGACCCGTGGCTCGGCTCCGACCTCCTCCAGGAGCGCGGCGATCGCCGCGGCGGTGCCGGCGACGTCGAGTCGCGGCACGGTCGCGCCCCGCGCCCGCGACCGCCCGGTGCCGGGCAGGTCGAGGCGGAGCACCGTGCGGTGGTGGGCGAGCCGCCGGGCGAGGGCGTCGAGCTCGTCGGCGCTGCCGGCGGTCCCGGGCAGCAGCAGCACCTGGCCCGCGATGGCTGAGGCATCCGCCGGCTCGTCGATCAGCAGCAGGCCGTCCTGCCGCCGGCGAGGCGAGGGCACGGCGACATCCACCTCGGGGTCCGGGGTCGAGGCTCCTCGGGCGGAGTCGCTCGGCGGCGTGGTGGTCACGGTCGGTTCGTCCCTTTCTCGATGTGGCGTCGTGTGGCCACCATCGCACCACGTCGTGATAGGACAACGAGGTGAGGACGACAGGGCGGGTCATCGTGTTGCTGGCCGGGCTCGCGCTCTACGGGATGGCGATCGGCCTGATGATCCGCTCGGAACTGGGCGCGAGCCCGTGGGACGTGCTCGCCCAGGGCGTCTCCCGCCGCGTCGGCCTCACCTTCGGGATCGCGGCCATCCTCGTCAGCGTCGCGGTGCTGGTGTGCTGGATCCCGCTGCGGGTGCGTCCCGGCTGGGGCACGCTGGCCAATGCGGTGCTCGTCGGACTCTTCGCGGACGCGACCCTCGCCCTCGTCGCACCGACCGGCGTGTGGCTGCAGCGCACGGGCCTGCTGGTCGGCGGCGTCGTGCTGCTCGCCTTCGCCACCGCCGTCTATCTGCGGCCCGGGCTCGGCCCGGGGCCTCGCGACGGGCTGTTCACCGGGCTGGTCCGGCGGACCGGACTGCCGGTGTGGGCCGTGCGCGGGTCGCTCGAGGTCGTCGTGCTCGTCGTCGGGTGGCTGCTCGGTGGCACCGTCGGCATCGGCACGGTCGTGTTCGCCGCGGCGGTCGGTCCGCTCGTGCACGTGTTCCTCGGCTGGCTCCGCGTCGACGTCCAGCACTGACCCGCGGTTCTGACCGCCGTCGTGACGGTGCCGGCGCCTCGCCTCGCTGTCCGGCGCCCGGACGTCAGTCGGTCGGGTGCGCCTGCGGTCGCAGCGTGTGCACGGTGACCCGGGCGGTCACCCGGATCGGCGTCGAGACGTCCGCCAGCCGTCCGGCCAGTTCATCCGCGCTCGCATGGTGACCCGCCGGCCCCATGAACGCGGCGTCGGCGGCGTCCGCGGTGGTGAGGTCCAGGGGCACGTCGACCTCCCGCTCGTCGACCACGGTGAAGTGACCGGTCAGGGCGTGGTGCAGCCGTTCCTCCTTGCCCGGTTCGACCGCGAGCATGCCGGTGAGCTCCCGCAGCTCCGCCAGGTGGCCGGGCCGGGGCGTCACCAGGACGAGGACGCCGTCGGGCGTGAGGACGCGGGCGAACTCGGGGAGATTGCGGGGGGCGAAGACCGCGAGCACGACGTCGACCGCGGCATCCCGGACCGGCAGGGGCCGCCACGTGTCCCACACGAGCGGCAGCGCGGTGGGTGCGGCGCGGGCGAGGCGTCGCAGTGCGACGGGGGAGAGGTCCGTACCGATCGCGGTGACACTCGCCGGCCCAGCCTCGGGGCCGGTCCCGGCCTCGGTTCGGGAGTCGGCATCAGTGGATTCGGAGGCGAGCGCGGGCTCGGCGGTGAGCGCGTCGAGGACGGCGGCGAGGTAGTAGCCGGTGCCGGCCCCGGCGTCGAGCACCGCGACTGCCGATGTCCCGCCGCGGGTCGCCGCGTCCGCCACCGCCTGCGCGACCGGCGCATAGTGCCCCGCGCCGAGGAACCGGTCGCGGGCCTCGACCATGGCCGCGGTGTCCGGGGTGAACCGGGTACCCGCGCCGGTGAGCAGGTTGACGACCCCCTGCCGGGCGGCGTCCCAGTGATGACCCTCCGGGCAGGTCAGTCCGCCGACGCGGGAGCGCCGGGCGCTCGCGGTGAGCCCTTGCGCTTCACACACGGGGCATCGCAGCAGGTCGACCGCGCGGACCAGCGACGCCGGCAGCGGGTCGGCCTGCGGTTCCGGAGGTGGCACAGGGTCATCGGCGGTCACCGGTCCATCCTAGGAAGGGCGACGCAGGTCGGTCCGTCGCCGGCTCGGCGGCCACACGACGGTCGACCCGCGCGGTCACGTGATCCGCATCACCGCGGATCTCAGTAGGCTGATCGAATGCGCCCAGAACAGATCGAGCTGCTGGTCACCCCCGGCACGCCCTCCATCCACCCCGACGGCACCCGCGTCATCGTCGCGACCTCCCGGCCCAGCCTGGCCGCCGACGCCTACGTGGGTCAGCTCCTCTCCCTCCCGCTCGCGGGCGGAGCGGAAGGCCCGCACGCTACCGCTCGACGCGGAACCACCCCGCACCGCCTCACCCAGGGCCGCCACGACACGACCCCGCGTTTCAGCCCGGACGGTCGGCTGATCGCCTTCCTCCGGACGACCGGCGGACCGGCCCAGCTCGCCGTCGTGTCCGCCGACGGCGGGGAGCCGCGCGTCGTCACCGACCGACTGCTCGGCGTCAGCGACTTCGCGTTCAGCCCGGACTCCCGGCACGTGGTGATCGTCTCGCGGGAGCCCGAGACGGGCCGCTACGGCTCGCTCGACGGGGTCGGCGCGACAGCCGAGGACCCGCGGCTGATCACCGGACACCGCTACCAGGCCAACGGTCTCGGCTACACCCGGGATCGGCCGGCCCAGCTGTTCCTGCTCGAGCTGCCCGACCTGGACGCCGAGCCGCCGGTGGAGCCCGTCGGGCGCGCCAAGGAGGCTGCGAAGAAGGACGCCGACACGTCCGCCGAGAAGACGGCCGAGACGGCCGAGACGGCCGAGGAGACCACCGGAAAGGACGCCGGGAAGGCAGCGGAGAAGGCTGAGCACCTGCTCGTCCCGGAGGCCACGCAGCTCACCGACGGCAACGCCGATCACCAGGCTCCGGTGTTCGCCCCCGATGGGCGGACCATCTACTTCGTCGCCGCCCTGCACGCGACGCAGGACACGGACCTGCGCACGGGCGTGTACGCCACCGACGTCGACGGCAACGGGCCCTGGCTCGTCACCGCCGGCGCGCCGGACCTCGGCGCCTCCTCCGTGGTGCCGACGCCCGACGGCCGCCACCTCTACGTGCTGGCCGGCGACACCGGGCCGGAGGGTCAGGACTTCGTCGCCCGCAACGCGGCCGTGTACCTGCTCGAGACGCCCGCCGGCCCCGACGCGACCGGCGGCACCCCGCGCCGGCTCACGGACCCCGAGACGATGGACCCCTCCGGCGGCGACGGGCGGCTCGTGCCGACCGGGGACGGCGCCGTTCTGGTCGTCGTCAACGCCCGGGGCCGCGGTGAGGTCGTGCGCGTGGACGGCGGTGTCGACAGCGGTGTGGACGGCGGTGCCGTGCGCACCCTGCACAGTGCCGAGGACGTCGTCACCGGCGTGGCCGCGGCGGCCGGCCGGATCGTGGTCGCCGTCAGCGGCCCGGAATCCGCCGGCGATCTCGCCGAGGTGGGTCAGGACGAGCTGCGGCCGCTGACCGACCTGAGCGCGCCCCTGCGTGCCGTCACCGACGTCGTGGTGCCCGTCGAGCGCACCATCACCGCCGCGGACGGCTACCCGGTGCACGGCTGGGTGCTCACGCCGGCGGGCCCGGGCCCGCACCCGGTGCTGCTGAACATCCACGGCGGCCCGTACGCCCAGTACGGGTGGAACCTCTTCGACGAGGCGCAGGTGTACGTGGAGGCCGGTTATGCCGTCGTGATGTGCAACCCGCGCGGTGCCGCGGGGTACGGCCAGGAGCACGGCCGGTCCATCCGGCAGGCGATGGGCACCGTGGACGCCACCGACGTGCTCTCCTTCCTCGACGGCGCGGTCGCGGCCGATCCGGCCCTGGACGGCACCCGCGTCGGCATCATGGGCGGCTCGTACGGCGGTTTCCTCACCGCCTGGCTGATCGCGCACGACCACCGGTTCGCCGGGGCCATCGTGGAGCGCGGCTTCCTCGACCCGGACGGGTTCGTCGGAACCTCGGACATCGGCTCGTTCTTCGGGCACGAGTACGTCGGCCGGGACCCCGAGGCGATGCGCGCGCAGAGCCCGCACGCCGTCGCCGACCAGGTCCGCACCCCCACGCTCGTGCTGCACTCCGAGCAGGACCTGCGCTGCCCGCTGCCGCAGGCCCAGCGGTACTTCGAGCGACTGCTCGACGTCGGCGTCGAGGCCCAGCTGCTCATCTTCCCGGGGGAGAACCACGAGCTCTCCCGGTCCGGCACGCCGTGGCACCGCAAGCAGCGTTTCGACGCGATCCTCGACTGGTGGGCCCATCACCTGCCGATCACGGCCGCATGACCTCACGCCGCTGACCTGCGGCCCTATTGAACCTTACGTGGGTTCGTCTGTGTTTGTTTGGTTTTGCTTGACACTCACAGATGAACCCACGTACGGTGGTGCCTGCCACACCCTGTGAGCGGGGTCACCCGCTCGTGCGGCTTCCCATGACAGGCACGAAAGGGAGCGGGATGTTCGCCGAGGAGCGTCAGCTGCGCATCGCGCGCTGGGTCACCGATTCCGGGCGCGTCAGCGTCGGGGAACTGGCCAGCGCGTTCGATCTGACGCAGGAGACGATCCGCCGGGACCTCAGCCTGCTCGAGACCGAGGGCGTGCTGCGCCGGGTCCACGGGGGAGCGGTGGCCGCCAGTAGGGTCAGCCTGGCCGAGGCGTCGCTGCCCGAACGCCAGAACCGCAACGTCGACGCCAAGGCGCGCATCGCGGAGGCCGCCCTCGCCCTGGTGCCGTCCTCCGCCACCGGCTCGGTCGTCCTGGACGCGGGCACGACGACGACGGCGCTGGCCGCCCAGCTCGGGCCCGCCTGCGCGAGCCGCGCCTCCGCCCTGCTCCTGATCACCAACGCCCTGCCGGTCGCCACCGCCCTGACCGGTGCGGCCAACATCGACCTCGAGATCCTCGGGGGACGCATCCGGCCCACCACGGGTGCCGCCGTCGGGCCCGCCGCCGTCGAGCGGATGAGCCGCCTGCGCCCCGACATCGCCTTCCTCGGCACCAACGGCATCGACGCCGCCTTCGGGCTGAGCACGCCCGACGCGCAGGAGGCGTCGATCAAGAGCGCGTTCGTGCGCAGCGCGCACCGCATCGTCGTCCTCGCGGACGCCACCAAGCTGGGCGTCACGGCGCTGGTCCAGTTCGCCGAACTCGACGCCGTCGACACCCTGATCACCGACATCGAGCCGACCGGGACCCTCCGGGAGGCGCTGCACGAAGCGGAAGTCGAGGTCCTGGTCGCATGATCATCACATTCACGGCGAATCCGAGTCTGGATCGCACCATCGAACTGCCCTCCGCTCTCGCCCGCGGCGAGGTGCAGCGCGCCGTCGCCGCCGGTCAGCAGCCGGGCGGCAAGGGCGTCAACGTCAGCCGCGCGCTGGTGGCCTCCGCCGAGGAGTCCCTGGCACTGCTCCCCGGCGACGACGACGACCCGGTGGTCGCCGCCCTGCGCGCCGAGGGCATCCCGCACCGCACCCTGCCGATCGGCCAGGCGCTGCGCAGCAACGTCACCGTCACCGAGCCGGACGGGACGACCACGAAGATCAACGAGCCCGGGCCCACGCTCACCGCCGCGCAGCGCGTCGAGTTGCTCGCCCTGGTCGCCGCCCACAGCGCGGGAGCGTCCTGGCTCGTGCTCGCCGGGTCCCTGCCGCCGGGCCTGCCGGGGGACTTCTACGTCGAGGTGATCCGGGAGGTGCGGTCCCGCTGGGGAGCGCAGGCTCCGCGCATCGCCGTCGACTCATCCGGCGCTCCGCTGGCCACCGTGCTCGCGGCCGGCCCCGACGCGGCGCCGGACCTGATCAAGCCCAACGCCGAGGAGCTCGCCGAGCTCACCGGCGTCGGGCACGGCGACAGCCTCGAGTCCGACCCGGAGGAGGCCGCCCGCGCGGCCGCCGGCCTGGTCGAACAGGGCGTCGGCACGGTCCTGGCCACGCTCGGCTCGAAGGGTGCCCTCGTCGTCACCGCCGAGGAGTCGTTCCGGGTCACCCACCCGCCGGTCACCGCCCGGAGCACGGTCGGCGCCGGCGACTCGTCCCTGGCCGGCTTCCTCATCGCCAGCACGCGCGGCGCCGACCTGGCCGGGTGCGCCCGGCAGGCCGTCGCCCACGGCGCGGCCGCGGCCTCCCTGCCCGGATCCACCGTGCCCACTCTCGAGCAGACGACCCCTGACGCCGTCGTGCTCACGCCGTTCGCCCGCAGCATCTGACGCAGTCCCTGGAACAGCAGTACCTCGTGCGCCACCTCGCGCAGCACCGCCTGAAACGTCACCCGACGGGTGCCAACCACAAGGAGAGATGACATGTCATCGATGATCATTCCGGAGCTGGTCACTCTGGACCAGGATCTCGGCGGGGACAAGTCCGCCGTCATCCGGCACCTGGCCAGTTCCATCGTGTCCGCCGGCCGCGCCGACGACCTCGACGGCCTCTACGGTGACGCGTGGGCCCGCGAGTCGAAGACCGCGACGGGCGTGCCCGGCGGGATCGGCATCCCGCACTGCAAGTCGGCCCACGTGACGACGCCGTCGCTGGCCATGGCGCGGCTGCCGCGCGGCGTGGACTGGGGGGCCAACGACGGCCCTGCCGACATCGTCTTCTTCATCGCCGCGACCGAGGGGGCGGACCAGGCGCACCTGAAGCTGCTCGCGAAGCTCGCCCGGTCCCTGATCAAGAAGGACTTCACGGCGGCGCTCCGGGCCGCGAAGACCCCGCAGGACGTTGTGGACCTGGTGGAGAACGCGATCAGCGACCAGCCGGCCGCCGCGGCCACGCCGACGTCGGCCGGGGCCGGCACCGGGGTGACCGAGGCCGTCGCCGACGAGCGCCGTGCCAACGCCGGCGCCGACGCGACCGGGGCCACGGCTGCCGGCGCTGCCGGTGCCGCTGCGGGCGCGGGGACGGCGGCTGCTGCGGGTTCCGGTGCGGGAGCTTCCGGCGGGTCCGGGGGGCGCAAGTCCCTCGTCGCCGTCACCGCGTGCCCCACCGGTATCGCGCACACCTACATGGCCGCCGACTCGCTGCAGGCCGCGGCCGACGAGATGGGGGTGCCGCTGCAGGTCGAGACCCAGGGCTCGGCGGGGGCGACCCCGCTGCCCAAGCAGGTCATCGACGACGCCGCGGCCGTGATCTTCGCGGTCGAGGTCGACGTCCGGGACAAGGGCCGTTTCGCCGGCAAGCCCGTCATCCAGGGCCCGGTCAAGCGCGGCATCGACGAGCCGAAGCAGATGATCGAGGAGGCCCTCGCGGCCGCCGACAACCCGAACGCCCGCCGGGTGGCCGGCGCGGGTGACGCGTCGGGCGCGGTCGAGGACGACGGCGCGGGGGAGAGCCTCGGCGCCCGCACCAAGCGCGTCCTGCTCACCGGTGTCAGCTACATGATCCCGTTCGTCGCCGGCGGTGGTCTGCTGATCGCCCTCGGCTTCCTGTTCGGTGGCTACGACATCACCAAGTTCGCCGACGACATCGTGCTGAAGAACCAGCTGTGGAACCTGCCCGTCGGCGTGGAGACCCACAGCCCGCTGGCCTTCCTCGGCCCGTTCGGCATCTACCTCGGCGCCGTGCTCTTCAAGATCGGCGCCCTGTCCATGGGCTTCCTGGTCCCGGCGCTGGCCGGCTACATCGCCTACGGCATCGCGGACCGGCCGGGCATTGCACCGGGCTTCGTCGCCGGTGCCGTCGCCGGGTTCATGGGCGCCGGCTTCCTCGGCGGTCTCGTCGGCGGCGTGCTCGCCGGTGTCGTCGCCCACTGGCTGGCCGGACTGCCGGCACCGCGGTGGCTGCGCGGTCTGATGCCCGTCGTGATCATCCCGCTCGTCGCCTCGATCGTCGCCAGCGGCCTGATGTTCATGGTGCTCGGCGGCCCGATCGTGGCGCTGACCCAGTGGCTCAACACGACCCTGACCGGCATGAGCGGGGCAGCGGCCGTCGTCCTCGGCATCGTCCTCGGCCTGATGATGGCGTTCGACCTCGGTGGCCCCGTCAACAAGGTGGCCTACTCGTTCGCCGTCGCCGGTCTCGGTGCGGGCAACGTCGTCTCCAACCCGGCGCCGCTGGAGATCATGGCCGCCGTCATGGCCGCGGGCATGGTTCCGCCGCTGGCCCTGGCGCTGGCGACCACGCTGGACAAGAAGAGCTACAGCCTCGCGGAGCGGGAGAACGGCAAGGCGGCGTGGCTGCTCGGGGCGTCCTTCATCTCCGAGGGCGCCATCCCGTTCGCGGCGGCCGACCCCCTGCGCGTCATCCCGGCCTCGATGGTCGGTGCCGCGGTGACGGGCGCCATGGTGATGGGCTTCGGAGTCACCTCCCAGGCTCCCCACGGCGGGATCTTCGTCTTCTTCGCGATGAACAACCCCCTGCTGTTCATCCTCTCCATCCTCGTCGGCACGGCGGTCTCGGCCGCGGCGCTGATCGCCCTCAAGCGGGTGGGCAACCGCCGGCGTGAGGACGACCGCGACGAGGTGGTCAGCCCCTCGCGGCAGACCGCGGCGGTCTGACCCGCACGTCCCACCCACACGAACGGGCGGTGACTCCCTGAAGGAGTCACCGCCCGTTCGGCGTCCCGCGCCGGGCTACTTCTTCAGGGGATCGTTGCCCCAGTTCATCAGCGAGTAGCGCCAGCGCGTGTGCTCGACGTCGCCGTCCGGGCGCTGCGCGGCGTGCCGCTTGACGTAGCCGACGACCTTGACCATCTGGTCCCAGTCCCCGTCCGTCAGGTCGGCCTTCTTCGCCTTCAGGATCCTGACGATGTGGCGGCCGCTCTCGTGACCGGTCGACTCGCCGCCGCCGTCCTTCTGGCCGACGTCCTTCGCCTCGTCGGTCCTCAGCCACCGCTCCAGTTCCGAGGCCGTCATGTTGACGGCCTCGCCGAAGTCCTTCCAGGTACCCTCGCGGTCCTCGCTCACGCGTGCTCCTCCCGTTCCGTGTCGGTGTCGGTGCCGGTGCCGGTGCTCCGGCCTCCACTCCAGCCACGTGTCGCGGCGACCGCCAACTGCTCCAGGCCCTTCTCGAAGTCCCCGCCGAGGATCCTGTCCATGGGCACGATCCGGGCGAGCAGGGCCCAGAGGCCGCGGTTCCGACCGGTCATGGTCCAGGTGACCCGCGTGCTCCCGGCGCCGGCCGCGTCGAAGGTGAACGTCGTGTGATTGACGGCCTTGAACGGCTTGATGAACTCGACCGTCAGGCCGATCCGGGTGTGCGGATCGGACTCGGTGATCTCCATGGAGCCGGCCCCGGCCTTGCGGTCGCCACGCCAGGCGTAGCGAGCGCCGACGCCGGCGGTGGGTCCGGAGTAGGTGCGCTCCAGCTGCGGGCCGACGCCCTCGAACGGGGACCAGGCGGTCCACCGGTGGAAGTCGTCGACGAAGGGGAACAGGGTCTCGGCGGGCGCGTCGACGACGCGGCTGCGGGAGATCGCGAAGCTGCTCATGCCGGTCAGTGTAGAAGGTGGGTGCCCGGGTCGCCCGCGATGCGACTCAGACCAGGTGCGCGTGGTTCTGCCGGGCCGCGACACCGGAGGCGAGCATGGAGCCGGCCGCGATCACCGCGTCGATGACCGGCAGTTCCAGCCGGCGGCGCAGTTCGGCGGCCATCCCGATGCTCGAGAGCCCGGTGGTGCCGAGCACGATGACGTCGGCGCCCGCGTCCGCCAGCAGGTGCGCGTCGGTGATGGCGTCGATGACGCCCGTGGGCGTGAGGTAGTCCGCGGGACGGTGGGAGGCCCCGGCGCCGTCGATGACGAGCATGCGGTCCCCGATGGCGTCGGCGATCACGGTGGGGGCGTTGCGGCTGAGCCCCAGGACGCCGACGGTGCCACCGAACGCTGCCGCCGCCGCGGCAGCCGCGGAACCGGCGCCGACGACGGGGATGTCGACCAGCGACCGGGCGATCTCGAGGCCGGGATCGGCGGCACAGCTGATGACGATCGCATCGACGTCGGGCGCGAGTTCGACGGCGAGGCGGACGACCTTGGGTATCGCCGCGGCGAGGGAGGCGTCGTCGAACACGCCGTCGGGCTGGTCCTCGATGGCACGGGTGACGACCTCGAAGCCGAAGGTGTTCTCGAGTGCGGCGCCGTGGCTGTCGAGCAGGCGGGGATCGGTGGCCGTGACGGCGCGGATCAGTCCGACCTTCATGATGGCGTCTCCTGGGGTGGCTCGGGTGGGGACACCACTCACGCTAGGAGGCGCATGTTTCGCCCGGATGTGCGCCGCATGACGATCCGCTGTGGGGTGCGGATCACACCAGGGTGCGGATCACACCGCCCCGGAGACGTCCCCGGATGTCAGGACGCGGTGCTGAGAGCGCTTCGCGGCTCGCGCGTCGGACGCTCCGGGATCCGCCGCTGCGCGGCCTCCTTCTCGGCCCGCGCCGCCATCCGGGTCAGGAAGCGGTGCCGCTGCCACACGACCACGACCACCGCGAGCAGCAGCAGGGCGATGAATGCGGGAACGGAGAACGTGACGAGCGTGCTGACCATGACGTCCATGCCGTGGACGCTACCGAGCGGCGACGCCGGAGTGGGCGGCGGGAGGGTGACGATCGGATTGCACTTCGATCACGACGCGGCGGAGCGCTGATCCGGCCATGCGTGCGTGGTCCGGCGGCGCCTGCCGACGTGGTCCGGTGACGCCTGCGGACCGCCGACAGCGCGCCCTGATGACGCCCCGGCGACAGGTGACACCTCCGGTGAGAAAGCTGGGTGTGAGAGCCCGGCGCGCGTCCGCTCCTGTGGCGCAGGTGCGCCCGATCAGGTGGGGTCGGTGCCGCCGTCGGGCTCGTCGCTGTGCTGCTGACCCTCGTGGTGGCCGGCCGTGGGGCCGCCCACCTGCTGCTCGGCGTTGGTGACGGTGGCGGAGGCGTCCGGGTCGGATCCGTCCTCGGAGTCGGGCCGCCCGGCGCGCTCCGTGTCGTCGGTACTGCCGACCTGCTGGCGCAGCACTTCGGCGTCGGTGAGGTGCTCGTCCGGGGTGGGGTTCTCGCTGCTCATGGTGCCAGCGAACCACCGGGACGGCGGCCTGACAAGGGTCACCGGTGGCCCGGCGACCCGTGTGCCACGATGACGGGCATGGACATCGAGCTGGCGCAGGGCGACATCACGACCTGGGCGGTCGACGCGATCGTCAACGCCGCCAACCACACGCTGCTCGGCGGTGGCGGGGTCGACGGAGCGATCCACCGGGCCGGTGGCCGGGCGATCGTCGACGAGTGCCGGCTCCTGCGGGCGGACCACTACCCGGAGGGGCTGCCGACCGGCGAGGCCGTCGCCACCACCGCGGGCGACCTGCCGGCGCGCTGGGTGATCCACACCGTCGGACCCACCTGGGCCAGGACGAAGGACAAGTCGGACCTGCTGCGCTCCTGCTACCGGACCAGCCTGGCCGTCGCGGACGAGGTGGGGGCGGGGAGCATCGCGTTCCCGTTGATCTCCGCCGGCGTGTACCGGTGGCCGGAGGAGGACGCGATCGTCCAGGCGCTGACGACGCTGCGGTCCACGCCCACGGCGGTGCGAACAGCCACGCTGGTGCTCTACGACGAGGCGACCTACCGGCTCGCAGAGCAGGTGGCCGCGCGGCTCGGCGAGCAGGGCTGACGCGCTGGCATCAGCGCCGGCTCGGTCAGCTCGGCCGGTACAGTCAGTCGGCTCGGTGCGGTCGGTTCAGTTCGGTCGCGCCGGTTCGGCCGGTTCAGTCCGCGGCGATGGTGGCGACGCTCGCGCCCGTCAGCGTCACCAGGTCACCCGGTGCGAGTTCGACGTCGAAGCCGCGCCGCCCACCGCTGACGAGGATCGTGGCGTGGGCGAGGGCACCGGCGTCGAGCACGGTCGGCAGCGCGCGCCGCTGCCCGAGCGGGGAGATGCCGCCGGCGACGTACCCCGTGACGCGTTCGGCGTCCTTGACGTCGGCCATCCGCACCCGTTTGGTCCCCAGCGCGGCGGCCATCCGTTTGAGGTCCAGCGTGGAATCGACCGGGACGATGCCGACGCCGAGGCCGGCACCGGCGTCGACCAGGAGGGTCTTGAACACGCGCGCCGGCTCCACGCCGAGGGCCTCGGCGGCCTCGAGCCCGAAGGACGGGGCTGCCGGGTCGTGCTCGTAGGGCCGCTCGGTGAACGGCACACCGGCGGAGGCGAGCACGCGGGTGGCGGGCGTGCCGCCCGTGCTGTTCCCGTGCCGCGTCATCCGGTCACCGTACCGCGACGTCGTCTCGCGGCCCCGGACCGCTGCACCGCCGCGCTAGCCTGAGCCGATGACCGATGACGCGCGCACCCGGATGTGGACCGCCAGTCGCCGGGCCACCCGGATCCTCTCCGGGGAGCGCCCCCTGACCATGGCCGAGCGGCTCACCGCGCTCGCCGCAGCCCCGCTCGCGGACGGTCGCCCCGACGCGTACGGCGACGGCGTCGTCGAGGTGCTCGAGCGGCGCGTCGCGGACCTGCTCGGCAAGCCCGCCGCCCTGTGGTTCCCCACCGGGACGATGGCGCAGCAGGCGATGCTGCGGGTGTGGGCCGACCGGGCCGGCACGCCGCGGGTGGCCCTGCACCCGGCGCACCACACCCAGGTCCACGAGGAGGATGCCGGTCGGCTCCTGACCGGGCTCGATCCCGTGTTCCCGACCACCGAGCCCCGGCACCCGACCGCCGCCGAACTGACGGCGACACCCGGGCCGCTCGCCGCGGCCGTGCTCGAGCTGCCCCTGCAGGAGCTCGGTTACCTGCTGCCCACGTGGGACGAGTACGCCGCGTTCACCGACGCCGCCCACGACCGCGGCATTCCGGTACACCTGGACGGCGCGCGGCTGTGGGAGTCGACCCGGCACCTCGGGCACCCGCTGGCCGAGATCGCCGCCCGGGCCGACTCCGTCTACGTCTCCTTCTACAAGGCGTTCGGCGGGCTGTCCGGGGCGGTCGTCGCGGCGGAGCCGGACGTCGTCGAGGCGCTGCTTCCGTGGCGGGTGCGGTACGGCGGCAACGTGTACATGCAGTTCCCGGCCGTGCTCGCGGCGCTCGACGGTCTCGACGCGCGGCTGGACCGGCTCGACGCGTGGGTGGACCACGCCGTCGTCGTCGCCCGCGCCCTCGCCCAGCTGCCCGAGCTGCACCCCACCCCGTTCCCGCCGCACATCGAGCAGTTCTCCGTCCGCGCGGACGTCCCGGCCGACGCCCTGAACGCGGCGGTGCTCGCGGACCTGGAGGCGACGGGGGAGCGGTGGGTGCACGGGTGGGACGACGACGGGAACGGCGGTGCCGCCGGCGAGGTCACCGTCGGCGACGCGGGCCTGGCGTGGTCGGCCGACGACGTCGTCACTGTCGGCCGGCGGATCCTCGACCGGGCCCTCGCGACGGACCGATCGGCGTCGTGACGGCGTTCGCGAACCTCGCCATCGGCGTCGGTCCGGCGGAACAGGCACGATGTCGTCACCTTCCGTCGCGGGTGACGGCGAATACCCCGGGGACGCCGCTGGCCGGCCACCCCGGGTGGGGTGACCGGCCAGCGGTAGGGGTGGCTGCGGTGGCTCAGCCGATCATGAAGAACCGCCAGCCGCTGCCGATCCAGGTGCGGGCGCCGAAGCCGCCACCGGTCTGCAGCGGGTAGGCCCACTGACCGCCGGCCGGGTCGATCCCGAGGACGACGTTGCGGCCGTTGAGGCTGTGTGCGTAGTAGGCGTACCCGCCCCACCCGGAGCCCACCACGGGACGGGTCTGGCTGAGGATGGCCCCGCGCCCGTCGGTGCGATAGACGAGCATCTGACCGCGGCTGTTGCGAGCGAGCAGGTCGGGGGTACCGTCGTTGCCCCAGTCGGCGATGACGAAGCCGTACCCGTTCCATCCGGTCCCGATCTTGACCCCGCTCCGGATGGCGCCGCCGGCCGGGTTGTCGTACCGGTAGAGGACGCCGGTGGTGTTGGATCGGGCGACGATGGACGGGCGAGTGGCGCCGGGCGTGACCCTGCCGACGGCGACGGTCATGGGCTGCCAACCCCGTCCGATGACGCTCATGGTGAATCCGCCCGTCCGGTTGCCCCGGTAGAGCCGCATCTCGCCGTTGTTCCACTGGGCGACGATGTCGGGCACGCCGTCGGCGTTCCAGTCGGTGTTCACGACGGTGGTCGCGCTCTGCCAGCCGTTGCTGATCAGGGTGCGAGCGGTGGTGTGCTGGTGGTAGTTCCACAGCGCACCAGACGGGTCGACGGCGATCACGTCGCTGCCACGCAGCGTCGGCACGGCCGGCGGCGCCGGAACCGGGGTCGGCGTCGGAGTCGGGACCGGCGTCGGGGTCGGAACCGGTGTCGGAGTCGGAGTCGGCGTGGGGACGATGACGGGTCCGAGCGGGGCGGTGGTCGCGGACCGCTCGGTGACCGCGGAGTAGCCGTCCAGGGCGGTGACCTCGACCATGAGCCGGTGCCCCAGATCGGCACTGGTGGTCTGGCGTTCCGCCTGCGTGGTCGCAGGACCGGACTTCACTCCGTCGAGATACCACTGATAGCGCAGACTCACGGTGGTCGGCCAGTCCCCACCGTCCGCCCGCAGGGTCCCGAGCCCGGTCGTGTCACCGATGATGGCGGGCGTGCGGGTGTTCCACACCAGGGCGACGGGCTTGACGATGCCGGTGCTGTCGGCGGTGACGGTGGCGGAGAGCCTGTCGAGCTTCGACGCGGTGATGCGGACGCCGATGACACCGCCGACGTCACTGCTGGTCAAGGTGTACGAGGCGCCGGTCGCCCCGTCGATGGGGGTGCCCTTCGTCGACCCGTACCACTGGTAGGCGAAGGTCGTGCCGGTCTCCCACGTACCCGGATCGACGGTCACGGTCCTGCCGACGGTCAGGTCCCCGGTGACGGTGGGGTCCACCGTGTGACCGACCACCTCGGGAGGAAGGATGGGTGCGGTCGGGCTGGAGGTGTACGCCTTCGCGAGGTCGCCGTAGATGCCGGTCTGGCGGACGCTGATGCGATGGTCGACGTCAGCGGTGGTGAGCCGGTAGCTGGAGTCGGTGGCGCCGTCCACGTCCACGCCGTCCCGCATCCACTGGTAGGTGACGACGACCTCGGTGGGAGACCAGTCCGCGATCGGAGCGGTGAGCGTGCTTCCGGCCTGCTGGTTGCCGCCGATGGTCTCCCAGTTCGTGGCGACGGGCTGACCTGGGGCGATCGGCGGGCTGGACAGGTTCAGGTCAACGGGCCGATAGCCCGGGGCGACGGCCGTGATGCGGAGCTGAACGGTCTGGGCGACATCGGCGTCCCCGAGCGTGTAGGACGGGCCGACCGCCCCGGCGATCGGGGTCCGGTTGCGGTACCACTGGTAGGTCAGGAGGGCAGGGGTGTCCCACTCTGTCGGCGAGATCGTCGCCGTCAGGGTCATCCGGGCCTGCGGCTTGCCGTCGATGGACGCCGTGCCGATCGTCATCTCCGGCTCGGCAAGGTAGGCGAAGTACTCCTCCGGGGTGTCGAAGACGTTGGTCGGGAGATTCCTGTACGTGTAGAAGTCGGCCATCGCCAGGGACGTGAAGCCGGGACTGGTCGTGTAGCCGATGCCGACGACATTGGAGGAAGCGTCCGACATGTGCGCGGTGGTACCCGAGTAGGCCGCCCAGATGTCGACGGCGTCCTGACCGGACGTGGTCCGCCACAGGCCCAGATTCTCCGCGTGCGCGTCGACCTGGCCCACCACCCGCGGATCCGTGCCGGCGTACGGGTTCTCGTCCGGGAACTCCATCTGCGAGGCGGTCGTGATGCCGTCCTGGGCGACCGCCCCGGCGGCGGCACCGAGCTTGACCTTCGGCAGCCCCCTGGAGGCGCGGAAGGCGTTGATGCCGTTGAAGAGGTCGGTGACCTGCTGCTTATAGGCCGCCGACGGGCCGGTGATCGGCCCGGTCGCGGTGTCCAGGGTGGCCGTCGTCGTGGTGTACGTCATGTTGCGGGCTGGAGCTGCCGAGGCGGTGGGTGCGGTAGCCAGCCCGCCGGCGCCGAGCGCCAGGGCGAGGGCCGTGGCCAGGGCAGCACGGACCGCAGTGGAGTGAGACCGGATAATGATGGGTTGTCGCTTTCTCGTCACGGACCGCCGACCTCCCCCAGTCGGTGGCCGCGTGTCGCGCCCTCATCATGCATCATCAGGGCCTTCCCCGGTAGTACTCAGCCGCAGGTCGGACGGCGTGTCCGACCGGGTGACGTCGACGCCGTCGGGGGCGGCGACGCCACCCGGTCGCCGAACAGCACTCGGGGAGGCCCGCGTTCCGACATCCCGACGAGCCGACTCGAGCGGAGCGGGCCGCTCGCGAGTGGCTACGGTGGTGATGGACCGAGCACCCGACGATCGTGCTCCACCCCGACTCGACCACAGAAAGCCGCCCTCATGACCTCCGTGTCCGCACGTCTTGCCACCGTCCTCGCCGACCACGTCGACCAGGCCTTCGCGCTGATGGGCAACGGCAACGCCTGGTTCCTCGACGCCCTGCGCACGACGGACATGCGGATCACCGCGGTGCGTCACGAGACCGCCACCGTCGCTTCGGCGGACGCCTACCACCGGGTGTCGGGGCGGATCGCCGTCGCGACGACGACCTACGGGCCCGGTTTCACGAACGCGATGACGTCCCTCGCCGAGGCCGCCCAGGCCCGCACCCCGCTCGTCCTCGTCACCGGCGCCGCGCCCACCACGGGGCAGCGCCCGTGGGACGTGGACCAGACCGCCCTCGCGGCCGCCGTCGGCGTCCCGACCTTCACGCTCGACGCCGAGGCACCCGGCCGCATCGCGGTGCAGGCCCTGCATCACGCCCGGGCGCACCGCGTCCCCGTGGTGCTCGCCCTGCCGTACGACCTGGTCAACGCCCCCAGCGACGAGAGTGAGGACGTCGCCGCGCTGCCGTTCCTGCTCCCGCCGTCGCCGCCGGAGGATGCCGTCGTCGCGCGCATCGCGGAGCTGCTCGAGGGGGCCGCGCGTCCGCTGATCCTCGCCGGGCGCGGGGCGAAGGCCGCCGGCGGGGACCTCGGGACCCTCGCCGACCGCCTCGGTGCTCTGACCGCGTCGAGCGCCCCCGCCCGGGGGACCTTCGCCGGCCGGGCGTACGACCTCGGCGTCGCCGGTGGCTTCGCCTCCACGCGCTCGGCGGAACTGATCCGCGCGGCCGACGTGGTGCTGGTCGTCGGCGCCGGCCTCAACCAGTTCACCACCGCCTTCGGTCAGGCCTTCGCCGCCGACGCCCGGGTGGTGCAGGTGGACCTCGCCGACCACGCGCTGCACGCGGCGGTGACCGACGTCGTCCGCGGTGACGCGCAGGTCGTCGTGCGGGCGCTGCTCGACGAGCTCGGCCCCGGGCAGCAGCCGGCGCAGCCGTGGGGCGGCGCCGCGGAGGCCGCCCGGGACGGACGGCTCACCTTCGACCGGGAACCGGGGGAGCAGGCCGCGCCCGACGGCCGGCTCGATCCGCGCAGCGTGATGCGGCGCCTGGACGAGGTGTTGCCGGCGGACCGGGTCGTCGTCTCCGACGGCGGTCACTTCATCGGCTGGGCGAACGCCTACCTGCAGCTGCCCGCCGCGGACAGCATCACGCTCGTCGGGACCGCCTTCCAGTCCATCGGGCTCGGCCTGCCGTCGGCTCCCGGTGTGGCTGCCGGCCGGCCGGACGCGACGGTGGTCGTCGTGACCGGCGACGGCGGTGGCCTGATGGGGCTGCCGGACCTCGACTCCCTGGCGCGGACCGCGGCCAGCGCCCTCGTGCTCGTCTTCAACGACGCCGCGTACGGCGCGGAGGTGCACCAGTACGGCTCGCAGGGGCTCGACCAGGGCATCATGCTGATCGACGAGGTGGACTTCGCGCACGTCGCGGCCGGCCTGGGCTGCGAGTCGGCGGTCGTGCGGACCTTCGCGGACCTCGACGCGGTCGAGGCCTGGGTGGCCGGCGGAGCGCGCGGCACCTTCGTCGCGGACCTGCGGATCTCCCGCGACGTCGTCGCCCCCTACATCCTCGAGATCATCGAGGCGACGCTGAAGGCGCCGAAGCCGGGGGACCCGGCGTCGACGGACGCGGCCGGCGCCCTCGCGGAGGCCTGAACGCGGCTGCGGGCCCATTCCGGCCGGCTATCCGCTGTCCGGTCCCTCCGCCACGATCTCCACTTCGACGCCCTGGCCGTTCTCGAGGAACAGGGCGGTGTGGTCCGGGCCGCCGGCGTGCGGGTACCGGTCGGCGAACAGCTCGTGCCACCCGTGCTCGCCGGCCTCCCGGCGCAGCGCGTCGAGCGCCGGCCGGTCGGCGATGCGGAAGGCCAGGTGGTTGAGCCCGGCGCGGAGTCGATCGTGGGGGCCGGTCACGTCCGGCGACTGCTCGAGCACGAGGTAGACGCCGGACTCGTGGCGCCAGATCCGGCCGCGCGGCCAGTCCGGGTCGTGATCCGCGGCGAAGCCGAGCGCGGGCAGCAGCCACCCGAAGGACGGCTCGGCCGCCGTCAGGTCATCGGTCCACAGTTCGACGTGGTGGAGCGGGTTCACGGGCGGGAACCGGTCAGCCGCGTCGCGCCGTGAGGACGGCGACGCCGGGCCCGGTCAGGTCGGAGAGCGCAGCCGGCCGGCCCGCGACCGCCAGCAGCAGCGCCTCGGCCGGACCGTCGATGCGGGGCGCCGTGGTCGAGCCGTGCGCCCAGTTGGCGTCGGTGGCGATCAGGCGCAGATCCTCGACGTGCCGCCGCGACGGCAGCGTGGGCGCGGTCAGCGCGAAGTCCAGCGCCGGGACCGTCCGCTCCGCGGGCACGTCGCGCGGCAGGCCGAGCGGCCGGCGGATGTCCTGGTGGTGGATGAGGGCGTCCGTCAGACCGACCGCCCCACCGAAGGTGGCCGTGATGCCCCGCGGGGTGAGCCGGCGGGCGAGCAGGTCGATCAGCTGGGCCGGCTGGTGTCCCGCGTACCGGTGCAGGGCGACGTCGTTCATCCGCGGGAAGGAGAGGCGACCGCGCGCGATCGTGCCGAGCAGGCCGACGGGGGAGAGCCCGTCGAAGGAGATCACGTGGGCGACGACGTCGCGCACGGTCCACCCGGCGCACAGCGTCGGTGCCTGCCACTGCTCCGGGGTCAGGGTGCGCAGGAGTGCCAGCAGGTCGGTGCGCTCGTCGTGGGCGAGGGCGATCAGATCAGGGGAGGCAGCCATGGCCCGAGCCTAGCGTTGAGGCATACGATCCAGTCGGCCGTGGACTCGATGGTCAGCATGATTTGAATCTCGATAATCGAGACGTAGTCTGAGGCCAACGACGGCGCCGATGCAGCGGGGCCGCATTCAGGAAGGCCGTCGATGTCCACTCTGCGCAGGATCGCCGCCACCGTCAGTATCACCGTCGCCGCATCACTCTCGCTCGCCGGTTGCGCCGGCTTCGGCGGGGGAGGCGGCGGCAACGACGCGGGGGGAGGAGGGGCGTCGAGCGGTGGGACGCCGACGGGCAACATCACCTTCACCACCTGGGCCAGTAAAGCGGAGCAGACGTCCTTCGAATCCCTGGTCAAGAAGTTCCAGGGGGAGCACCCCGGCACGACCATCAAGCTCAACGTGGTGCCCTACGAGCAGATGTTCTCCAACATCGACGCCCAGCTCTCGTCCGGCGACGCGCCGGACGTCTTCCGGGTCGACTACGGCAACCTCGGCGTCTACTCGAGCCAGGACCAGCTGCTGGACGTCTCCAGCTCGTTCTCCGCGGACGAGAGCAAGCAGTTCACCCCGGCCATGTGGGAGGCGGTCTCCCACGACGGCAAGCCCTACGGCGTGCCGCACCAGACCGACGTCTCGGCCCTCGCCGTCAACACCGACATGCTGCAGAAGGCGGGCATCGACCCGGCGTCCCTGCCGAAGACGCAGGACGACGCGTGGACGTGGGACGAGTTCCAGGCCGTGGCCACCAAGCTGCGCGCGAACCTGCCGGCCAACAAGTACCCGTTCGTCGACAACTGGCAGCTGGCCGGAGCCACCCGCTGGCTGAGCTGGCTGTTCCAGGCCGACGGCAAGCTGCTGCAGGACGACCAGAAGACCCCGGCCGTCAACTCGGACGAGGGCCGGCGGGCGCTGGATCTGACGAAGAGCTTCTTCGCCAAGAAGTGGGTGCCGCCCACGAGCTCGATCAAGTCCCCGACCTACGCCGACTCCCTGTTCACCGAGGGAACGACCGCCATGGCCTTCCTCGGCTCGTTCCTCATCCCGGACATGAACAACCTCGCCAAGTTCAAGTGGACCGTCGTGCCGATGCCGAAGGACAAGCGCGCGGCGACCGACCTGGGTGGCAACGCGGTGGTCGCGACGAAGGCGACCAAGAACCCGCAGCTGGCCGCGGCGTTCCTGAAGTTCCTCGTCCAGCCCGACAACATGGCCGCGTTCTGCGGGGCCACCAACGAGCTGCCGACCCGCACCGACCTGGCCGGCAGCAAGGTCACCTACAAGGTGCGGCCGGACGTGATGCCGGTGTTCGTCGACCAGGCGGCCACCATCCAGCCCAGCGACGTCAAGCAGATCACCTCCCCGGTGATGGCCGCCGCCAACACGGCGCTGCAGGACCAGCTCGACGCCGCGTTCGTCGGCAACCAGTCGACGCAGGACACCCTCGACAAGCTCACCTCCGCCATCCAGAAGGCGGCCGACAAGTGATCGCCGGTCGGCGCGGCCACCGGCGCACGCGGCCGCGCCCCGGCGTGGGCGTGACGTCGTGAGCCCGGTCGCATGAGCGCGCTGGCAGGGGAGCGGCGCACCGCCGTCGTGGTCCCCGAGCGCGTCAGCCGACGGCAGCCCGGCGGACGACACGTGGGCCGCCGGCTGAGCGCCCAGCTGGCCGGCTGGACCTTCCTCGGGCCCAACCTGGTGCTGCTGGTCGCGTTCCTCTTCGTCCCCATCATCTGGGCCGCGGTGCTCTCGTTCCAGCACTCGCGCGGCTTCGGGACGCCCACGTGGGCGGGAATCGCCAACTACACGCAGATGCTCAGCGACGCCGTGTTCTGGCAGAGCGCGTGGAACACGCTGGTGTTCACCGTCTGCACCGTGCCGGTGGAGATCGCCGGAGGACTGGGGCTGGCGGTGCTGTTCAACTCGGTGCTGCCGGGCCGGACGGTGTTCCGCACCATCATCGTGCTGCCCATGGTGATCTCGGGCGTCGCGTCCGGCCTGATCGCGACGATCATGTTCTACCAGTCCAACGGATTGATCAACAAGATCCTCACGGCGGCAGGGCTGCCGACGGTGTCGTGGCAGTCCGCGCCCGTCCCGGCCATGTTCTCGGTCATCGTCGTCTCGATCTGGCTGCGCCTGGGCTTCAACATGATCATCTACCTGGCCGGGCTCCAGTCGATCTCCCCGCAGCTGTACGAGGCGGCGCGGATCGACGGGGCCACGCGCTGGCAGCAGTTCCGTTCGGTCACCGTGCCGCTGGTGGGGCCGTCCACCTTCTTCCTGCTGGTGATGAACGTGATCGCCTCGTTCCAGGTGTTCGACGTCATCTTCGTCATGACGGGCGGGGGACCGGGCAACGCCACCTCCGTGCTGGTCACCTACGCCTACCGCAACGGCTTCCAGATCCGGGAGCAGAGCTACGGCGCGGCGATCGGCATCGTCATCCTGATCATCACCCTGGCCTTCACGGTGATCCAGTGGCTGTCCAGTCGCAGCCGGGACCTGGTGGAGTGATGGGCGCGCGGATCGCCGAGCGCCCGTCCGAGCGAACGAACGTCGGCAGGAGAAGACCATGACGGCAGGAGCGGCCGACGGCGCCGTGCAGGCGACGGTCGCGCAGGTCGCCGTCGACGACGCGCAGGACACCGAGGCGGCGACGGAGCGGCGGCGGCGCCCGCCGTCGGAAGCCCGACGCGGTGTCGCGTGGCGGGTGCTGATCGCGGCGGTGGTCGCCGTCATCGTGATCTTCCCGCTGTACTGGATGCTCGTGGTGGCCTTCTCGCCGCGCGGCGAGGTGTTCGAACCCGGGCTGCACCTGTGGCCGAGCACGTTCACGTTCGAGAACTTCGCCGGGATCCTCGCGGACTACCCGGTGGTCACCTGGTTCGGGAATTCCCTCGTGATCGGGGTGATCGTCACGGTGGTGACCGTGGCGGTCAACCTGCTCGCCGGGTACGCGTTCGCGCGGCTGCCGTTCCGCGGCCGTTCGGCCATCTTCCTGCTGTGCCTCGCGACCATGATGATCCCGGTGCAGGCGATCATGGTGGCCCAGTTCCGGTTGATCTCCGGCCTCGGGATCTTCGGCACCTTCTGGGGCGTCATCCTGCCGGCGGCCGCCGCGGCGTTCGGCATCTTCCTGGCGCGCCAGTTCTTCCTCTCCATCCCGGAGGAGCTGATCGAGGCGGCGCTGGTCGACGGCGCCGGGCGGCTGCGGATCTTCCTGCAGGTGGTGTTGCCGTTGAGCCGGCCGCTGATCGCCGTGCTGACGCTGCTGACGTTCCTCGGGGCGTGGAACGACTTCGCGTGGCCGCTGATCGCGCTCAAGGACAACGAGCTGTTCACCCTGCCGATCGGGATGCTGTACCTGAAGAACCAGACGACCCCGGACTACAACTCGATCATGGCGCTGGCCCTGATCTCGGTGATCCCAATGGTGCTTCTGTTCCTGCTGTTCCAACGGTACTTCGTCCAGGGCTTCTCCCGGGCCGGCATCCGCTGAGGCTCGATCCCGCCGCGTCGTCCTGACGCTGGTCGAGGCGCGCGCCCTGCTTCGATCCCGGGCTGGCGGCGTCGGATCTATCCGGACCTGCCGGGCATCGGACGCACGCCCGCGCCGCCGTCGATCGCCGATGCCGACGACGTCCTGCTCGTCGGGCACTCGGCCGGCGCGTACTACGCACAGGCCCTGGCGCATCGGATCACCAGCCGCGTTGCCGGCCTGGCTCTGGTCTGTCCCTTGCTTCCCAGCACGCACGACGTGCCCGCCCACGTGCCGGTGATCGCCGACAACGCGCTCGGTGACGCGGAGTTCCGTGACTACTTCGTGGTGCAGACGCCGGCGATGCTGGCCCGATACGAGCAGTTCGTCGCGCCGGCGGCCGCACTGGTGGATGCGGCCGCGATGGAGCGCATCGGGCAACGCTGGGAGCTGACGACACCGGCGGGGGAGACCTGTGCCGGTCCGGTGCTGCTGGTTGCCGGGCGCCAGGACGCGACGGTCGGCTGGGCGGCGACGGTGGAGCTGCTCGAGGTCTACCCGGGGGCGACCCTGGCGGTGCTCGACGGCGCCGGGCATGCGCTGCCGCACGAGCAGCCCGGCGTCCTGGCCGCCCTGGTGCAGGACTGGCTCAGGCGGGTTGCCACAGCTCGATCCGGCGACCCTCCGGGTCGGTGACCCAGCCGAACCGGCCGACGCCGTCCATCTCCTGCGTCTCGTCGGCGACGTCGGCGCCTTTCTCCCGCAGCTGGGCGAGCATCGCGTCCAGGTCGCGGACCCGGAGGTTGAGCATGGCCTGCTGGCTGGGGGAGCCGAGGTAGTCGGTGTCGGCGGGGAAGGCGGCGAACACCGTGGGCCCGGCCGCCGGGTTCCACTGGCCGTACTCGTCGAACTCCATACCGAGGACGTCGCGGTACCAGGCGGTCAGCGCCTCGGGGTCCCGCGCGCGAACGAAGTAGCCGCCGATGCCGAGGACGTGTTCCATGGCCTCAGTGTGCCAGTGACGTGCAGTCGCGACGAGCGGTTGTTCCTGGACATCTTCCGCCGTGTGGCAGAAGTGCTACGATTGCGCGCATGCCGACGATCGCATCCCGAGATCTGCGGAATCACACGGCCGACGTGCTGCGCCAGGTGGCTGACGGCGACCGGGTCACGATCACGGTGCATGGCCGCCCGGTGGCGGAGATCACCCCGGTGCGGACCGACCGGCCGGTGTTCCTCACCCGTGCCGACGTCCTGGATCTCCTGACCACGAACCGGGCCGATCCCGGACTGACCGCGGACCTGGCGGAGCTGGCGGGGGAGACGACGGACGATCTGGGGGCACTGTGACCGCCCTGCTGGACACCAGCGTCCTGATCGCCAGCGAGTCCGGCCGGCTCCTGGACGTCAATGCCATTCCGGAGCAGTCGGCCATCTGTGTCATCACGATCGGTGAATTACACGCCGGCGTACTGGCCGCGTCCGACACGGAAACCCGCGCACGGCGGCTGGCCACCCTGCAGGCGGCGTCCGTGGTGGAGCCGTTGGCGATCACCGCCGTCGCCGCACGTCACTGGGCCGACCTGCGAGTTCGGCTCGCAGATGCGGGCCGTCGGGCAAAGGTCAACGACCTCTGGATCGCCGCGGTGGCCGCAGCCAACGGACTCGCCGTGGTCACTCAGGACGATGACTTCGACTCCATCGAGGAGGTCGGCGGTCCCGCCGTCATCCGGGTCTGAGCGGATCTTCGGCACTCTGCTGAACGCCGATAACCGACGTTATGTCATCCTGATACTTCGAGAACCTGAATGAGCGCGCGCTCCGCGCTGTTACACGCGCGTCGAGTCCTTAGTCATCTCTTGAGCGGCCCCGGCCCACCGCCTCCATCTTGTGCCGTGCGCCTTTACCTGACCGAGACCTCAATCTTCGGCAACGAGGACCCGCATTCGCTAGCTCGTTACGCAAAGAGTGCCAATTTTCACCATATCGCGGTGGATCAAACTATTGAGTCTTCTGGCGCTAGAGGGGAATCCCTTAGATTAACCCAACTTTCTCTTCAGACAGCCCGTCTTGTATGGACAATCCTACTCGGCCGTGACAAGTTAGTTACCCATTTGCGCCTGGACGATAGTGCTGAATGGAGGCGAAGATGAAGCGTCCCATCGACTTTCTAGGAGCGATTACCATGAGTAGCACAACGCACCGCATGAGTAGGACCGCCCGTCGCGTCGCCATTTCCGCCGTCGTCGCCTGCGCCGGCCTCGTCGCCACCGCGATGCCGGCCCAGGCCGCCGACACCGGAGTGTTCGACGGCAACCCGGTCACCTGCACGCGCAACATCAACATCGGCGCCGCTGAACCGGTCATCGCGACGGACGGCCGGGTGGTCGGCTACTCGCAGATGCGTTGGTCGGACAGCTGTCAGGCCAACTGGATCCGGGCCTGGACGGCGAACGGTCAGGTGACCACCATGCAGAGCCTCATCTTCCAGAACCAGCCGACCAGCCCGAACCGGAAGTACTCGAAGTCCGACGACTGGGCCGCGCTGCACTGGACCATGTACATCCGCGCCGGTGTCACGGAGCGGATGTGCGGCAGCACCAAGATCTGGGACACGCGCACGCAGAACTGGGCGTACTCCGCCAACTACTGCCGCGTGTAACTCCTGGTCGACGACGCGCGCCGCTCCCGCGCGTAGCTAACACCGGCGGGGCTACTAGCAGTCTTAGTAACCGCAGTCAGGCGAGTGCGGCGATCGTCGATCCTTACCGGCGCACCGTAGTGATGTCACCGTTGCCGCGATCAGTATTGCGATTCAGCGTCATGACCGGCAGACAAGCGGTGACCCGGGAAATGCGAGAGGGCCGGCACAGTGTTACCTGTGCCGGCCCTCTCTGTTTTCCTCGCCAAAGGAAATCTAGGGGTGGTGCTCATCAGTCGAGGTTGGCCGGGGGGTATATCAGGTCGACGACGGAGTCGATGCCTGGTCCGTTGGTGTCGTGATGGGCGATCGCGTCCTCGAGCGGGGTGTGTTCGATGATGGCGACCGGTGTCATGGGTTGGATCAGGTCAGCGCTCATACCCCACTGTACCGAGTGCGTCAGACAGTCGCCTGGGCTCGAGCGGGGTGGCGGATGATGCCGGCCTGATCGTCGTCTTCGATGTGCACGGTGACGGTGTGCCCGGTCGCGCGGATCCGTGCGGCGGTGGTCTCGATCAGGAACACGGGAGCACCGCCGGGCGCGCTGGTGCCGGCGGACCAGGCCGTGGGGCCGGCGTGAGACCAGCCGCCGGCGGTGAGGACGTCGACGACGTCCTGGTCGGTGATGTCGTCCCCGGTGATGGTCGTTCCCGTGCCGGGGGTGTGTTCGATGGTGAGCTGGTGCGCGCGCATCATGAACCTTCTTCGTCGCGGGTCCGCCGGTGGGGCTGGGCCGCCCTCTCGGGCGGCCCAGCGGTGGTCTAGTCGTCGAGGGGATCCATCAGGGTGATGACCGGGGCGGGGGTGTCGCCGGGTCCGCAGCGCATCACGATGGGGAAGGTTTCCCCGGTGGCGGGCTTGGTGTAGGTGAAGGCGCGGCGGTCACCACGCGGGCCGGTGCGGGCCTGCTCGACGGCTTCGTTGAGGAGCATCCGGATGTTCAGCTCCTGGGCGGCGCCGCTGGTCTCACGGATCACCCCGATCCACACGGCACGGGTGACGGCCACGGGGTAGGCGAAACCGAACCGCTGGGCGTACTCGGTGATGTCGATGAGGACACCGTCGGCGAGGGCCTGGGCCCGGGTGTAGGAGTGGATGATCTCGGCGTTGTCGAATGGGTTGTCGGTCATGGTCTTCTCTCCTTGGCGAGGTGGGGAACGGTCCGGTACCAGCCGCCCGGCCCTTGCTCTTCCCCATCGTTTTTCCGGCTGGCGAGCTTGCGAGCTGCGGCCGACGGAAAGCCGGTCAACCCGCAAGGGCGGCGGGGGAACGATCCGGTGCGGCGATGGGAGCGACGCAGGAGCGCGTCGTGCCGGATCGTGGCGGAGCCGGCCCCGGAGGGGCTTGACCGGCTTGGAGCGGCCGCGATAATCCGCCAGGACAGCCGGACAAACGGGGTTCCCGTCGACGGGTGCAGCGCCAGCGGAGGCCGGCGGCGGGGCGGGACAGTCCGAGCGCAGCGAGGCCCGCGTGCCGGTCCGAGCGCGCGAGGACCGGTGCCCTGGCCCCGGCGTGCTGTTGGCCGGGGCCAGCCGCCCTAGGTGGTGAGCCCGGCCGGTGACCGGACCCACCACCAGCGGGGGGCTCAGCCGCGCCGGTAGGCGGTGGCCCGGTTCTGGGCGACCCGGAGGACGGTGCCGCTGTCGCAGGCCTTGGCGACGAGGCGAGCCAGCTCGTGGGTCGGGTCGGCCTGCCGGGCCAGATCGGCCCACGCGGCCGCGTCCGTCCCGGCACCCTTGGCCCACGCGAACGTGGCGAGGACGGCGAACAGGCCCGCCCGGTGACTGGCCGGGGTGAGCTTGAGCGCCTGCAGGATCACAGCCTCGGCCGCGTCGACGCGCTCCCAGTCCGGGCGGGTCTGACCCTCCATGAGCAACGCCCACGCGGTGGCGAGGTCCTGCCCGCGGGTGCCACCGAACGCGTCGGCCATCAGCCAGTCCCGCAGCGCGGCCCGCTCGGTGTAGGCCGCGAACCGGGCGGCGGCTTCCGCGTCGATCGTCTCGGCGGCCAGCAGGTCGGCGAGCAGGGACCGGGCGGCCTGTACGTCCTCGTGGTCCTCGTCCGCGTTCGGTGGGGCGGTCAAGGACCGTGCGGCCCGGCCGATCCGTGCCCCCTGCACGGTCGGGCCCTCGTAGGCCGGGGCGCTGACCGGGTCCCGCTCCGCTGCCCCGTGCTCGACGCGAGCGGTGATCCCGGCGGTACTGCCGGTCACCTCGGACCACATCGACCACACGCCCAGGTCCGGGACGATGGTGCGCCGCGCGGCGGGGGTGCAGTGGAACAGGCGGAACAGGTCGATGCCCTCCGAGTTGACCGCTTCGGTGACGGCGTCGGTCAGGCCGCCGAACCGGTCCACGTCTTCGCTGTAGAGGGCGACCATCAGCCGGTCCAGCGGGCCGCCGGTGGTGATCGTGTCCACCACGAACAGGGCGAACGCTCGGACGGTGTTCTCGTCCTCGACGTACTGAGGCAGATCCAGCCGCAGACTCGGACCCAACTCGGTCCCGTGCCCGGTCATCCCCTGGACCAGCAGCGAGTCGGTCGGGCGACGCCCGGAGGTCAGTTCCATCAGGGCGAGCAGGTCGGCGTGGGTGCGGACGGTGATGGGCTTGGTCATGTCGTGCTCCTTTGGCGAGTCGGGGCTGGGACGGAACCAGCCGCGTCCCTCTCTCCCATTTGTTTTTCCGGCTGGCGAGCATGCGAGCTGCGGCCGACGGAAAGCGGGTCAACCCGTAGGGCGGCGGGGGAGAGAATCTGCCGGCGATGTGAGCGACGCAGGAGCGCGTCGGCAGAATCTCGGAGGAGCCGGCCCCGACGAAGGAGGGGCTTGAACCGCTTGGAGCGGCCGCGATAATCCGAAGGACAGCCGGAAAAACAAGGGGGCACCGACGACGTGCCGGAGCTTGCGACAGGCCGGCGGCGGTGACTCATTCGCCCGAGCGCAGCGAGGACCGCTTCCCGGTTCGAGCGTGCGAGGACCGGGCCCCGGCCCCGGCACGCTTCACGCCGGGGCAGGCACGCCCTGGTGGTGGACCCGGCCGCTCGACCGGACCCACCACCCGCTGCGGCTACTTGGTGTCGGCCATGAGTCGTTCGACGTCGGCGGGCGTGTATCCCCAGCTGATCAGGGCGGTCAGGTACTCCCCCGCCCCGGAGGGCCGGTTCCGCCACGAGCCGCGATCCATGTCGGCCTCGATGCACCCGATCACCGCGGCGAGGGCCACCATCGTCGGGTCGGTGGTTCGCTTCGCGGCCCACGCGGGGCCGTCGTCGCCCTTGGCCATCCGGATCGACTCGACGATGTTGTGGCCGACCTGGTAGGGGTGCCCGGTGATGCGGGCGGCGATGAATCGGGCCGCGTCTTTGGGCGGGGTCTTGCGGGAGAGCAGGGTGGACACGAACTCGCGGCGGACGACTTGGGCGGCTTCCATGGCGCGGTTGTTCTCCACCACGGCCCGGCGTTCGGCCTTCTGCTCCTCGGTCATCCCGCCCCCGGCAGCCCCGTAGTCGCCGCTGGTGCGGCGGCGGCTGTAGCCGCAGGACTTCCAGTCCAGCACCGCGTAGGAGTGCACGACCTCCCCGGACCAGTCGGTGCCGACGTAGACGGCGTTCGCGTCGTCCTCGGTCAGGGCGACCGGCCCGGTCGGGGACGGCTTCGCCAGCTCGGCCACCGCAACCGCGTCCCCGTCGTAGCCCCACGCGGCGGGGTTGCGGTCCAGAATCGTCAGACCCCGCTCCGTCGCCGTGGCCTGCGCGGTCGCCACGAGCGCGGCACGCTCACGGGACGCCTTCAACCGGGACGCCTCGTGCGCCAGCGACTCCGGGGACCGGAGGGCAACAGCGGTCAACTGCTCCTGCGCCTCGACGTCGCCGTCGAACTGCGCGAGGACGAGGGCCTGATCGACGGTCAGTCCCGTGGCCAGCGCCTCCGTGGCGGTCGCGTTGGCCTTCACAGCCAGCGTCGTCTCGACGGTGGTCTTGGCGACGCCGATCCGCTTGGCGATCCGGGTCGGGGACACCCCGAGCAGGCTCAGCTGGTGGATCGCCTCCGCACGATCCGTCTCGGTCAGCCCGGTCCGCTGGTCGTTCTCCACAACCTGCCTGGCCAGCCGATCCGCCTCTTCCGGGGTGGCGACCAGATGCACCGGGATGGTGGCCTGTCCGGCCTCGACGGCGGCAAGAGTGCGCCGCTGGCCCATCAGCACCTTCACCGTCCCGTCCTCGCCCCGGTGGGCGACCACCGGCACGAGCACGCCGTGCTCCCTGACGGAGGCGACGAACGCGGGCGTCAACCCCGCGTCGGCGCGGACGTTGGTGTCCACAGTCAGCGTGGACGGGTCCAGCTCGACGAGCGCGGGCGTCGTGGTGCTCTGGGTGGGGTTCTCGGACATGTCGTGCTCCTTGGCGAGTGGGGGCTGGGACCGGAGCCAGCGGCGTCCCTCTCCCCCGTCGTTGTATGCCTGCTGGCGAGCTTGCCGAGCGGCGGCCGACGGAGCCCCGGTCCACCCGAAGGGCGGCGGGAGGAGAGAATCTACCGGCGATGTGAGCGACGAAGGAGCGCGTCGGCAGAATCTCGGCAGGAGCCGGCCCCGGAGCGCCAGCGGAAGGGCTTGACCGGGGTGGAGCGGCCACGAAAATCCGCAGGACAGCAGGCACACCACAAGAAGAGCCAGGCGACCGGGGCGG
>NZ_MIEU01000011.1 GCF_001968825.1 Tersicoccus sp. Bi-70 | reverse complement strand
GCGGGCCATGATCGCGTCCACGTGCCCGGCCGGCATCGCCTCGACGTCGCACACCCCACCCAGATGGCCATTCTGCTTGGCCACCCTGTTCGCGAACTTCGCCAGGGTCTTGGTCGGGCCAATGCCGACGCACACGGGCAGCCCGGTGTGCCTGGCGACGGCGGCGCGGATCACCCGCCCCTGGTCGGTGTAGGTGCCGCGGCGGGCGTCCAGGTCCAGGAAGCTCTCGTCGATCGAGTAGACCTCCTGCCAGGCGGCGTACCGGCCCAGCAGCTCCATGGTGCGGGCGGAGAGGTCGCCATAGAGCTCGTAGTTCGACGAGCGGGCGATCATGCCCCATTCCCCGCGGTATTGCGTCAGATGCATGATTCGTACTGGCGTCTGCGTCGGTAACACTATCGGTCGGCTCGAGTGCCCCGCGACTTTCCGCACGCTGAGTTGCACCGCCTCATTGATGTCGCGTTTAATGCATGATTAGAGCGTTACACGGATGGATTGGGTGCTGATGGGTCGGATTCCGCACGGTGCGTCGTCGCTGTATCTCGCAGGCGGGGTGACGTTCCTCAACGCCTATGAGGCTGACCTTCGACGTGATAGCCGCCGCCCCGGCACGAGTCGCGTGCCTGCAGGACAGTAGCGGCGTCTTCGGCGAAGTCGGCGTCTACGCGACGCCGCTACCGGGCAACAGAAACTACTCGGTCGGACTCAGCGACACCGTCGGCGTCCGCGACGACGGAACTTTCATCGACCCGGCGGCGATTCGATCGCTGGACGAACGCGCACGCGAATACGTGACACGGGCGCTGCCCGGTCTCCACCCAGAGCCGCGCGACTTCCTTCACTGCTGGGTGACCGACCTCCCGTGGAGTGAGGACGGCGTGGCCGTGTGGGAGGCAGGCTCTGTCCTTTTTGTGGCCGGTCACAATTTGTTCAAGCAGGCACCTACACTGGGTCGCGCTCTTGCCCGGGCTGCGACCGGCGGCGGTCTCCGCGCCGAGCTCACGCCCGAAGCGCGCCTCGGAGAGGCCCAGAGCTAGGGCGTGTCTCCCAATCGCGGGGGGGGTAACCCGCGATTCTGGCCGGCAAACTGCACAGCTGCCCAACCCCGACCGTCCGGGAAGCCGGGACACGTCGCATGGCTTGTGCTGCGGGCGTGTCGAGTGGGTCGTGCAGGGGCGTCGACGCGACGTGCTGAGAGGTGGTTCTAAGGCATGGCGATAGGTCAGGAACGGCGTCGCTCCCTGCGCAGGAGGGAGCGCAGAGTCTCGGCGTTCGCGTAGCCGACCCGTAGCGCGATCTCGGCGGAGGTGAGGTCCGTGGTTGCTGAGAGGTGCCGAGCTCGTTCGATGCGAAGCCGTTGGGCGAAGCCGAGCGGAGTGAGGTTGAGCGCCGCACGGACTCGTCGTTCGAGGGTGCGCCGGCTGGTGCCGAGCGACTGCGCGACGAAGGCGACGTTGAACGGTTCGTCCAGGCGGGCGCGCACGAAGCGTTCGAACTCGACGACGATCGGGTCCTCGTGCCGGAGATGTTCGTAGGCGACGAAGGCCGCCTGCGACGGGCGCTCGTCGATGATGAGCAGCTTGGCGACATGTTGGGCCAGGTCGGGACTGATCGATCGCACGAGTGAGAGCGCGAGGTCGATGTGGGCGAAGGCGGCGCCGGCGGTGACGAGGTTCCCGTCGACCACGACCATGGTGTCGAGATCGAGGGCGACGGTCGGATAGCGCTTCAGGAACTCCGGCCCCAGGAACCAGCTGGTCGTCGCCTGCCGACGATGCATCCGTCCGGTCTCGGCGACGGCGAACACGCCGGTGCACGCCGCGGCGATCCGGGTGGTCGCCTCGTCGAGGCGCCCGAGCGAGGCGATGACCGAACGAGCATCTCGGCTCTGGAGGGCGTCGTTGGTAGCGGCGGCCGTAAGGGTTCCAAGCGCAGGGACGACGACCACGTCGAACTCTCCGGACTCCGACAGCGGGTGGTCCACCGACAGGGTCATCGATGCCGTCGTGGTCACTCGCCGTTTCGGTCCGAGGATGGCGAGTTCGATCGGGTCGATCCGCGGGTCGACATCGCCGCGGGCTCCGTCGGCCACCCGCACGATGTCGATGATCGACGCGATGGCTGAACCGAAGCAGCCGTCGATTGCGATCAGTCCGATACGCATGACGTAAACAATAGCAATACTGCCGTGTACGCCACTCCCCACCGGCCCTCGCTCGTCATATGATGAGGTCGCTTCACCAAGAAACCTCGACACCTAGGAGAGTCCCTCATGTCCACACCCGCATCACTTCCGTATGCCTTCGTCGCCAAGATCGTCGCGGCCGATGGACAGCACGACGCGGTTGCCGATCTGCTCGCCGGCGCTGTCGCACTCGCCAACGAAGAAGTAGGAACGATTGTCTGGTTCGCGGTCAGGACCCACGCCGACACCTTCTGGATCTTCGATGCATTCCCCGACGAGGCCGCTCGCGACGCCCACGCCAACGGCGCCATCGTCGCAGCCCTGATGGCCAACCAGCACCTCCTCAGCGCAGCACCCGAGATCCTGGCGGCCGACGTCCTCGCGTCCAAGCTCCCGTAGTCCGCCAGCGCACGAGACGATCGCGCCCCGCCGAGCCGTCGCCAGGTGGCGACGTAACGCCATGCTGCGTTGCCGAGCGGTGCGAGGCCTATCGGCACACGGACAGGATGCCGGCCGCGAGTGCTCAGCCGGCGAGAGGTCCGTCGCAGAGGAGAGCGACGTCGGTGTCGGCAGAGCCGTGAGGCCAGCGCTTCGCGCGACCACCAGAACCGAACAGCCCCTGCCCTGCGTTTGCGCAGGTCAGGGGCTGTTCGCCGGAGCCGCCTGTCGGAATCGAACCGACGACCTAATCACGTCGGCTTTGCGTCTATCGCTTGATGCGCCCACTGGGCGAACGAGCCGCTGACCTGCGCAAACGCCGAGCGTAGGGGACGCCGCCATCCGGTGGTGACCGACGACGACCGACCAGTACCGACCGTTTCACCGGAGCTTGCGGCGGCGTCGAAGCCGAGCAAGCTCCATTCCTTTAGATCACCACGCCCTCCTCGCCGGTCCCGTCGTCGTCGAAGACGTTTCAGGGGTCTTCTCAGATGACGGTGTAGGTCGGCCGGGCGCGTCGGTCCGCAGATAGACGTCGAGATCTCCCGACGATGGAGGTTCCTACGCCATCCATCCGAAAAACCTCGACGTGTCCGACGCTACCCCGCCGGCCGGCTTCGGCCGCCCTGACCTGACCGCCTTCGCTCGACTCGACGGCTTCGGTCTGAGCGTGACCGGACAACGACTTGAACCGGATCGTGCGGTCCTCGCGTGCCGCGTGGTCGAACCAGATCAGTGGTGCCGACGGTGCGGCAGCGAAGGCGCTGCTCGTGACACCGTGATCCGGCGGTTGGCCCACGAGCCGCTGGGCTGGCGACCGACCGTGCTGTAAGTTGTAGTGCGCCGCTACCGCTGTGCCGACTGCGGACACGTGTGACGCCAAGACACCAGCGCCGCGGCGGAGCCACGCGCGAAGCTCTCGCGCACCGGGCTGCGGTGGGCGCTGGAAGGGATCGTGGTCGCACACCTCACCGTCGCCCGTGTCGCCGAGGGACTCGGGGTCGCGTGGGACACCGCCAACAACGCGGTCCTCGCTGAAGGCAAGCGGCTGCTGATCAGCGACCCCACGCGGTTTGAGGGCGTGAAGGTCATTGGGGTCGATGAGCACGTCTGGCGCCACACCAGGCGTGGCGACAAGTACGTCACCGTCGATCATCGACCTCACCCCGGTCCGCGATGGCGCCGGCCCAGCAAGGCTGCTGGACATGGTCAAGGGCCGGTCGAAGGCGGCGTTCAAGACCTGGCTCGCCGACCGCGACGACGCCTTCCGTGACGCGGTCGAGGTGGTCGCGATGGACGGCTTCACCGGGTTCAAGACCGCCGCTGCAGAGGAGATCCCGGACGCGGTCACGGTGATGGATCCCTTCCACGTCGTGCGCCTGGCCGGTGACGCCCTGGACAGGTGCCGGCGCCGGGTCCAACTCGCGATCCACGGGCACCGTGGGTTCAGGGACGACCCGCTCTACAACTCGCGGCGCACGCTGCACACCGGCGCGGACCTGCTCACCGATAAGCAGAGCGACAGGCTACGCGCGCTGTTCGTTGATGACGCTCACGTCGAGGTCGAGGCGACCTGGGGTGTCTGCCAGCGCATGATCGCCGCCTATCGCCACGAGGACCGGCAACGTGGCCGCGAGCTCATGGAGAAGCTGATCACCGACCTCAGCGCCGGCGTCCCCAAGGTGCTCACCGAGCTCACCACCCTGGGCCGGACCCTGAAGAAGCGAGCCGCTGACATGCTCGCCTACTTCGAACGACCCGGCACCAGCAACGGGCCGACCGAGGCGCTCAACGGACGGCTCGAACACCTGCGCGGCTCCGCACTCGGGTTCCGCAACCTGACCAACTACATCGCCCGAAGCCTGCTCGAGACCGCGGCTTCAGACCCCAACTCCTACACCCCCGATTGGGATGAGCCGCTATGCATGGCGTGACATTCGAAGAACTCGACCAGGTGAGCCCGACGCTTGCCCCTCGTGGAGGGTTCAGCACGGCGGAGGAACGGTGCGAGACATCGTCGTGAAGATCGCGGAACCTGTAGGGACCGTCGCTGAAGAAGAGGCAGCGAGGTCTTAACGTGCGCAGCCCGCCCGTGAGTGATCCGCTGACGGACACACGAGCCCGATATTCGTGAACGAGATCCTTGCTCACCGATGCAGTAAGAGGCTGTGCATAGATCTGCGCCCCACGACACGAAGGCAGCAATGCCGGCGGGAACTGAGGGCCGGATGTGATTGGAGATCTGCTGCAGGGTGGAACCTCCAGCGAGGGAAACTTCGCGCCTAGATAGGCCGTGGCAGTTTCTGCCAGGCAGGTGTAGCGTCACCCCCGTGATGGAGTGCGAAATCGAGCCGCGAGAGGGCGCGCGCCTTCGCGCATCGGAACAATGCTGCGCACTGTTCGTCATCCGCGGCACCATGGACCTGACGATCACAGAGATCGCGAGCGAGATCGGCATTTCGCAGCGAACGTTTCATCGGTACTTCTCGGTCAAGGCTGAGTCGGTTGGGCCAGTGTTCGACTGGTGCATTCGACGTTTCAACGCGGTGATCGTCGAAATGGATCCAGACATCGCCTTGACGGAGGTGCTGCGCCTCGCGTTCCGGGCAAGCTTGCTGAGCGAATCGGCCGAGCGCACTTTGCAGCTGTTTCCCCTCGTGTTTCGCAACTCGGAGATGTGGTCGGTGTTCATGAAAAGGGTTCATGACGGTGAGCTGTCGGTCGCGCCCGTGTTGGCTCCCCGGCTCGGGTTGGCGGCGGACTCTGTCGCCGCGCGCGCGGCTGCCGCAGCCGTGGCGAGTTCGATTCGGATCGCCCTCGAGGACATGGTCACAGCGGGCGCTGATCCGGAGATCGCTTACGTGCGGACCCTCGCACAATTCACGTCGGGACCTCTCGTTGCCACCCCGCGCCGCCTCCCCGAGGTGAGCAGCCCGCCTCGCCACGCGAACCTGACGTCGATGGGAGGTGCGAACTCAACGCCCTGATCGAACAACACTGGCGCTTCGACGAGTCGCCTCCTGCGATCGCAAGGCAACCAGGCGACCGCAAACCATCATCCCCCACGAAGCCCGCTAATGGCATATCTGTGAACAGAAAAGGAAGCACATTCATGAAAGCAGCACGACTGAACGAAGTAGGGTCGAATTTCGTTATCGAGGACATCCCGACTCCAGAACCTGGGCCTGGGGAGGTCCTGATACGAATCGGTGGATCCGGGGCATGCCACTCCGACCTGCACGTCAAGTCCGGCGAGATTCCGGGTGTCGCTTTCCCCCACACCTTGGGTCATGAGAATGCAGGCTGGATCGAGTCCTTCGGTCCCGGCGCAGAAGGCAACGGGTTCGAGGTCGGCGACGCCGTCGTCGTGTTCGGCGGCTGGGGCTGCGGTCACTGCCGTTTCTGCCTGGGAGGCAAGGAACAGCTCTGCAACACATTCCTGTGGGGCGGCATGGGTCCAGCAGGCGGGTATGCGGAGTACATGGTCGTGCCGTCCGTGCGGCATTTGCTTCCGGCAGACGGACTCGACCCCGTAGAAGCAGCCGCTCTCACCGATGCAGCCCTTACGCCTTACTCGGCGGTCAAGAAGGCACTGCCCCACCTCGTGCCCGGCACTAGCGCGGTCTTGATCGGCGCTGGAGGGCTCGGCCAGTACGGGGTCCAGTTCCTGAAACTGCTCTCCCCGGCAAAGGTGATTGTTGTCGACACCGACGAGAAGAAGCGCCAGGCCGCACGCGAGCTCGGAGCCGACGTCACCGTCGACCCCCGAGATACTGATGCCGCGGAACAGATTCGCACTGCCGCCGGCCGGGACGGGGTAGCGGCTGTTCTTGACTTTGTCGGAATCGACACGACCTTGGCCCTTGGCGCTGGAGCGGTGGACCGGCTCGGTATCTTTGTGCTCGTCGGGCTCGCGGGCGGCAGCTTCCCGTTCTCGTTCTTCCGCTTCGCCGCCGAAGCAGCGATGACGACGAGCAACTGGGGTACCCGGAATGAACTCGAGGAGGTACTCGCGCTAGCCCGCTCTGGGCGACTGGTATCGGCAATTGAACGACACCCACTTTCGGAAATCAACGAAGTGTTCGAACGCCTCGCCACCGGTCAGATCCCCGGACGGGCCGTGCTGGTCCCGGGAGCGCCCTCCTCGAAGGGCTGAGCGCCCAACGGCCAGGACGATGCCCCTCCCACGAGAGAACAACAAGCTGGGGCATCGTCCTCGCCACCACGATCGGGAATCGTTGACGCAAGCGGAACTGATCATTCCCGCGGACGTGCACCGTATCGCTCGACGTGTCGAAAGATTGAGCCGATTGCTCCGCTTGCGCGCTCCGAGTCGAGCACGATCCTCAGCATCAGAAGTTGGCGCACATCAACCTGAAGCACTTAGACCCGCTCATCTTCGGGGAAGCGCTCGCAACTCTGGACGCCGCGCGGAAGATCCGCAGGAAACCTCCGCTCGACCACACAACGAATTTGGGTCCCGCCCCTCAGGACAGCGTGTCGACGGAGTCACAGGTATCCGGCGTGAACGCCCGTCACGAGACCGGAGGAGTCCGCTTGCGCCCTTCACGCGGTGAAGCGAAACGAACGACGACGCGCCCACAAGCCGGTCCCTGCTCGAGCTGCGCGAAGGACTGAAGGTGCTTCAAAGTGTCGGACCTGCGGGTCTTGTCCACCCTCGCCGTACGGGATGACCTTGCGCTCGGCCGCTTGGTGCAGGTGCACATCGCCGACGCTCGGCTGGCCCGGCCTCTCACTGCTGTCTGGCATCCGGACCGGTCACCGTCCGGTGCCGCCGCCCTCCTGCTCAACACTGCTCGATCGACCGCTACCCGCTGAGACGCTCCGCTCAGAGCTGATTGAAGACCGCCTGCACGCCGAGACTCGTTGCGGCCACAAGCACCCACAGGATGATGCCGAGCAGCATCGGCCGAAACCCGGCTCGGCGCAGCGCGCTGAAGTCCGTGGAGATCCCGATTGCTGCGAGGGCGCAGGTAATGAGAAAGGTCGCCGCCGACCCGAGGGCGGGGGCCGCGGCCGCCGGAAGGAGCCCGACGGTGCGGAGGAACACGACCACAAGGAACCCGATCAGGAACCACGGCACCAGTCGGAAGATCCGGATGCCGCCGGCGCGTCCGGCACTGTCGCCCGACGTGCTCTGCTCGCGGGTGGTGCGTCGTGCCTCCAGTCCGGCCAGCCCAACCACGATCGGGATGATCATGAGAGTGCGCACCAGCTTCACGACAACGGCGGTGTCGGTTGCCTGACGGCCGTAAACCGTCGCCGTCGCGACAACCGACGAGGTGTCGTTCACCGCGGTCCCCGCGAACACGCCGAAGGCGTGCTGCGAGAGGCCGAGCGCGTGACCGACCAGGGGAAAGACGAACACGGCGGCGATATTGCACAGGAAAATTGTCGACATCGCGTAGGCAACATCCGCGCTGACGGCACCGATTACCGGTGTGACCGCCGCGATCGCGGACGCACCACAGATGCCGGTCCCGACGCCGATCAGGGTGCGGAGCGCGTCAGATACGCGCAGCAGACGGCCGATCCCCCACGCCGCGACGAGGCACACCACCAGCGTGGTCAGCATCACCGGCAACGTCTGCCCGCCGATGCGCAGCACCTCCCCGATGGAAAGCTGCGCGCCGAGCAGGACGACCGCAGCCTGCAGGACCCGGCTCGACGCGAACCGGACCCCGGACTGCAGGACACCAAGACCGCCACCCTGGCGCCGTCGGACCAGCCACCCCACAAGGGCACCGACGACGACCGCGGGGACGGGCCCCCCGACTACCGGGACGGCGCGCCCCACGAAAGTGGCGACGATCCCAATCGCGACGGCGAGGACAAGTCCCGGCACTAACGAACGAAACTGAGCAAGGGAACGGACGGTCACCTTGCAACCTTCCCATCTCGCCTCGAGCCGGGCAAGCATCGGCTCGTTGTCGGCCGACAAGCTGGTCTTGCTGCCGTGCTCAGGACCAGATGCTCCGGTCAGCTCTCGCTGTCGGCCACGTCGACGACGATCTGACCTCGGCCGATCATCGGCAGGTGCAGTGGCTGCTGAAATACTCGCGCGGTGATAGAAGCGATTGCCTCACCTGCTGGTGTTGGTCTCGGTGCTGGCACTGGGAGAGCCGTTCACTCAGGCTGACGTCGTTACCTACGCACCGCTTGCTGTTGCACTGCTGCTCCTGGGTGTTGATGCCAAACGCGTCGCGCCGGCCGTTCACTAGTTCCACATAGGAGATACGTCATGCACCGGTCGTGTTAGGGACTGCTGCAGCAGTCCCCCTTACCTCGGATTGTCTCGGCAGAGGATCGGAGAGACACCACTTCACGCAACGCCGCCGCGCAGTTGGTGAGGTACGGTCAACGGATGGCTGAGGGTGTGCAGTCTCGTCGTCGTGTCGAACCAGCGCTGATTGTTGCGGCGACGCTGTCGTGGATTCCGCCGCTCTTGCTCGTGCTCGTTCGGACAATCTGGACCGGAGCGCCGACCCGAATTCCTGTGCACTGGGCCGGGGACAGTCCGGATCAATGGGGCTCGGCGACGGCGTTCTTCTGGACGATGCTGGTTCCCGGTCTGGGCGGTTCGCTTATCTGCTCGCTGCTGGTCTTTCCGCTTTCGACCGATGTTTCCCGCCGCGCGGCAGCCGCGGTGATGGGAGGGCTCAGCGCCGGTACGGGGGCCATCGCGAGTGTCTGGATCGCCGCGCTGCTCACAGCGGCGCATGTCTCGGCCCCGTTCCTCGTCGTGCTGGTCGCTGTCGCCTGGGGCGCGCTGGTCGCCGCAGTCAGCCTCGTACGCCGGGAGTGATGGCAAGCCAGCGATCCGTCTGACTTCCCGTGCCGGCACCGCTCGCCGAGCAAATTGGAGACTGGGTCGCTTCTGATCCATCGACGCTGGCCACAAACACTACGCACGGTCGGCGGCCGTCCCGTCGCCGTCGGCGGCGACGGGACGGACTGCGAGCATCCGATACAGCGTCGTGCGGTCGATGCCGAGTTCGCGTGCGACCGCCGTCTTCGGCACCCCGGTGTTGACGAGTCGTCGGGCTTCGGCGATCTGGTCGTCGGTGAGCTTCCGCGCCCGGCCCTTGTACTTGCCGGCGGCTTTGGCGATGCGGATGCCTCCGCGTTGGCGTTCGCGGATGAGGGTGCGTTCAAACTCGGCGAACGCGCCGAGGAGGTTGAGCATGAGCCGGCCGATCGCGTCGTCGGTGTCGCGGCTGTAGGTCTGCTGTTCCTTGACGAACTCGACCGAGGCGCCCTTCGCGGTGATCTCGTCAACGATGTCTCGCAGGTCACCGAGGGAGCGGGCGAGCCGGTCCATCGATGCGACGCGGACGATGTCTCCGTCACGGACGTACCCGATGCAGTCGAGCAGTGCGGTCCGGTCGGTGCGAGAGCCGCCGGAAATCTTCCGGCTGCACACCACCAGCGACCAAGCTGCCCAGTCGACCGACAGTCCGGAGCGATCTCCGATGTCGCCGGTGTCCACCAACCTCCGCGATCGCCTGTGGCTCCCCGGCCAACGACGCGAACTCCAACTGCGCTGGCCGGGGACTCGAAGCTCTACCTGTGCGCGGTCAAGGACGTCTTCTCAAACCGGATCGTCGGGTACTCGATCGATCGCCACATGACCGCCCAGCTCGCCGTGGACGCGCTCACCATGGCCGTCGCCCGCCGTGGCGGACGCTCAAACGTGGGACAGCGCGAACGTGGTGGACCATGAGGTTGCCCGAGACGGGAACCTGGTCACCCAGCCGCTCACCCGATGACCTCCCGGCCCGCTGTTCCGCCATCGTGGTACCGTCCAGCCAGGCCGCCCAGCCCACCGGCGCCGGAAACCGCTCGTAAGCAGCCCCGGTACGCCACATGGCGCAGGCGGGGCTAATTGCAGGCTCGACACCCGGCATCTCACTACCCGCGACCCTCCTGGAGGTAGGTAGCACATGAAACGAGCAATGGTCATTGTGGTCCTGGCCGGCGCAGCCGCCGGCGGGATCGTCGCCAGAGAACTCTGAGCCGGGCAGCGAGGCCGGCGCGCGGGACAGCGGCAGCGGGTCGGTGGGCGACCTAGAGCTGTTCTTCGACCTGGTGTTCGTGTACGCGATGGCGCAGCTGACCGAGCTGGTGCGGGACGACGTTTCGTGGCGGGGTTTCGGTCATGGTGTGCTCGGCCTGCTGGCGGTGTGGTGGGCCTGGGTCTGCTACACGTGGCTCACCAACACCTTCACCACGAATCGGGTGGTATTTCGCTGCCTGGTCATCGCCGCCATGGCTGCGATGCTGCTGGCCGCAAGCGCACTCCCGACCGCGTTCAGCACCGGAGCCCTCGTCTTCGGGCTTGCCCTGCTCACCATCCGCGTCATCCACCTGGTCTTGTTCGTCGTGGCCGCCTCCCACGACGACGAACACCTCCGTGCAGGCCTACTGCGGCTGGTCCCGAGCCTGCTCATCGCACCCGTCCTGATCGCCGTCGCCGCCGCTTTCCCATCCCCCTACCGAGAGCTGCTCTGGATCGGTGCAGCCATCATCGACTTCGGCGGACCCCTGGTCGCCGGGGTCGAGGTTTTCCGGGTGGTGCCCTCCTACTTCGTCGAGCGCCACGGCAACATCATCATCATCGCGCTCGGTGAAGCCGTCGTCGGGCTGGGCACCGGGGCCAGCGAGCACCTGCAGCAACCGGTCGTGCTCGCCGCCACCGTCCTCGGAGTCCTGATCGCCGCCTCGCTGTGGTGGACCTACTTCGGTCTGACCGCCGGCGCCGAGCAACGCCTCAAAGACGCCGACGGGTCCGAACGCGCCCGACTGGCCCGCGACGCCTACAGCTACCTCCACCTTCCCCTGGTCGCCGGGGTCGCCTTCTTCGGCTTCGGCGCCAGCGCGGCGCTCGAGCACGTGTCCGACCCCTTACCGCTGCTGCCGGCGATCGCCCTCAGTGGCGGGGTGGGCCTGTTCTACGCCGCCGATGCCGCCTACCGATGGCGCGATCACCATCAGCTCGTGCTGGACCGCCTCCTCACGGCGGCCGCATCCCTGCTCATCATCCCGTCAGCACTGACCATGCCCGCATGGTCAGTGCTGACGGCTCTCACCGCGGTCGGCGCCCTGCGCCTGACGTGCGAACTCGTGCGACGGCCGCGGATCGGTCCCGCAGTCGCCGGCCAAGTCCACTGAGGTCGGAACGCCTAGGGCGTGTCTGACAATGAATCCAGGGGTCGGTTGGCACCTTCGAAGACGTGTCCGCAGTTCCCGACTCGCTGAAGCTCGAGGGTGCCCGCTTTGTCGGCAGGGGCCTGCGGGACGCAGCGGCGCGCCGGGGAGCCGTTCCACCCGCTCGGCCAGCCCCGCGCGGGTGCGGAGGACGATGGTGTCGACCTCGACTTCTTCGCGTCCACGCCCCCGCCCTACGAGGGGGTGCTCGCGGTACGGTCCGAGCGCCTGGCCCAGGTCCGCGAGTTCCTGGCGTCCGTGGACGACGTCGGCCTGGACGAAGAACGCCGCCACCCGTGGAGCCCCGAGTATCAGGAGACCGTGCGCTCGTGCTTCCACGTGATCCTCGAGGAGGAGTGGGAGCACCTGCGCTACGCCCTGCGCGACCTGGACGCCCTCGACGACGCCGCGGCCCAGGGGCGCTGAACGACCACGGTCGTCGCCGCAATATTCCCTGCACGGGGAATGGGACTGTGGAAGGGCACGGATGCGCGGTCTCGCGAGATCTACGAGTGGGCGCTCTAGTCGTTCGACCTCGTGAAGATCCCCTCCATCAGGGCGGGCAGTGCCGACCAGAGCGACCGCGGTGATGGATCCCTTCCACGTCGTCCGGCTGGCCGGGGATGCCCTCGACCGCTGCCGGCGCCGCGTCCAGCAGACACTCCACGGTCACCGCGGCCGGGCCACCGACCCGCTGTACCGGGCGCGGCGGACCCTGCACACCGGAGCGGACCTGCTCACCGACCGACAGAAGACCCGTCTGGAGGCGCTGTTCGCCACCGACGACCACGTCGAGGTCGAAGCCACCTGGGGCGTCTACCAACAGATGATCGCCGCCTACCGTGAACCCGATCCCGTCCGCGGCAAGGCCCGCATGCAGGCCCTGATCGACGCCACCGCCAGCAGCGTCCCCGGTGCGCTGACCGAGGTCATCGTCCTCGGCCGGACGTTGAAAAAGCGGACCGTCGACGTCCTGGCCTACTTCGACCGGCCCGGCACGTCGAACGGCCCCACCGAGGCCCTGAACGGCCGGCTGGAACACCTCCGGGGAAGCGCCCTCGGCTTCCGGAACCTCACCCACTACATCGCCAGATCGCTCCTGGAAACCGGCGGATTCAGACCCCAACTACACCGTGGATTGTGAAGAGCCGGGATAGTGCTCGAGGGATTGCGTGAACGGGGCGAGTTCGGGGAAGACGTTGCGGACGACAGCTATCCCGTTGAAGATTTCCCAGCTGCGTCGTCGGGGCCATCTCTCCCCCTCACCGGCTGCTGCTGACCCATCCGATGGTGTGGTGCCCAAGCCGGCATGCGAATGTGGATCCGCGCGCCGGAGATCAATTGAGTACAGCTAGCTGTGATGTCCAGGGACGTTGTCCCGTTCTGGGGCGGTGAGTGGGGGCTGACAGATGAAGGCCTCCGGATGTGAAGTGGAGCTGTCAAGGAACCACTCAACGACCCGGAGGCCTTCATGTCCCACGCTAACGCTGTCCTGACCCCGATCACCCGGTTACGGCTGGCCAAACTCGTCGTCGATGAGGGGTGGACGCTCACCGCGGCCGCGAAGATGTATTTGACCACGCCCAGGACCGCGAAGAAGTGGGCGAAGCGGTACCGAGCCGAAGGGGCCGCCGGGATGGTCGACCGCAGTTCCCGGCCCCACCGGTCACCGACCCGCACCCCGACCCGCCTGGTCCGGGCCATCGTGTCCCTGCGGTTGCGGCACCGGATGGGCCCGGTCCAGATCGGCGGGCGGCTCGGGGTGCCGGCCTCGACGGTGCACGCGGTCCTGGTCCGGTGCCGGCTCAACCGGCTGGCCCGGATCGACCGGGTCACCGGCGAACCCCTACGCCGCTACGAACACGACCACCCCGGGTCCCTGCTCCACGTGGACGTGACCAAGTTCGGCAACATCCCCGACGGCGGAGGCTGGCGGTTCACCGGACGGGCCACCGGGGTGCGCAACCGGGCCACCACCCTGACCCGGGCCAACGCCGGGGACCGGCCCCGGCCCACCCGCCGCCGGGTCGGCATGGCCTACCTGCACACCGTCATCGATGACCACTCCCGCGTCGCCTACGCCGAGGTCTGCGCCGACGAGAAAGCCGCCACCGCCGTCGGGGTACTGCGCCGGGCGGTCGCCTGGTACGCCGACCACGGCGTCACCGTCGAACGCGTGCTCTCCGACAACGGGGCCGCGTACCTCTCCCACGCCTGGGCCGACGCCTGCGCCGAACTCGGGATCACCCCAAAACGGACCCGGCCCTACCGGCCCCAGACCAACGGCAAGATCGAACGCTTCCACCGCACCCTGGCCGACGGGTGGGCCTACGCCCGCTTCTACTCCACCGAAACCGAACGCCGGAACGCCCTACCGGGCTGGTTGCACTTCTACAATCACCATCGACCCCACACCGCAACCGGAGGCCAACCACCCATCACCCGACTGACCAACCTCCCTGGACACCACAGCTAGCTGACTAACGGATATTGTCCAGTGCGCGCAGTTCCTGCCGCACCGCGTCGACGTGAGCGCGGGCGAGACGTGCTGCGTTCTCCGAGTCGCCGGCGAATACTGCCTCCGCTATGTCGCAGTGATCGAGGTGCGCGTGTCGTTGTCGGCCTGGGATTGTGATGACCCGTAGCGAGTACTGCAGGAATTGGGGCGCGATCGAATCCCAGATGTCGAGGAGGAGTGGATTGGAGCTCGCTTCGGCGATCTGCCGGTGAAACTGCGCGTCCAGCGTCACGAATACCTGCTGCGACACCTCCCTGGGCGCGGCGGCGGCAAGAATGGATTGGATCACCTCGCGATGATGATCGGATATGCGCGCGGCGGCCAGCTCGGCGCTGCGCGCTTCGATCGCTTCTCGTGCTTCGAGCAGGTCAGTCATCGTGTAGCCGCCTGACAGGGTGCGGTCGCTGATCGCCGTGTTGACGGGGCGGTCGCTCACGACGAAGACTCCGCTGCCATGGGAGCTGCGGAGGTAGCCCGCCGCTGACAGGGTGCGCACGGCCTCTCGCATCGAGCTGCGTCCGACGCCGAATTCCTTCGCGAGGGCGGGCTCGGCGGCGAGTTTCGTGCCCGCGGGGTACTCGCCTGAGGTGATCTTCAGTTCGAGTTGCTCGGCGGCGACATCGGAGACTTTGCGTCGTGCTCCACGATGGTCGGCGGACATCGACCCTTCGGCAACTTCCACGGGCGGGTGCTCCTCCTGCGTTTTGCTGTGCACTCTACTTCACCTCGTGTCGCGCCTCCGTCGGTGGATGTCGAGCGCCGGTTGCGCTCAGACGAAGATGTCTGCGATCAACACGAAGACCAGCACGACGAGCGAAAGCATCGACTGAGCCAGCGTGTACGTCTTGAGGGTGCCGCGCGTGGAGAGCCCGAACAGGCTCCGCAGCATCCAGAAGGCGTTGTCGCTGAACTGCCCGCCGAAGCAGCCGCCGGCGCCCGCGGCGAGGACGACCAGGATGGGCGAGACGCCCAGGTCGCCCATGAGGGGTGCCATGATGCCGATCGCGGTGATTCCGGCGACGGTCTGTCCGCCGATCGCCATACGCAAGATCGCGGCGATCGCCCACACTGCGAGCAGCGGCAGTACGGCGTTGGCGCCGAGGAGGCCGGAGAGCACTTCCTGGATGCCGGTTCCGGCGATGATGGCGCCGAGCGATCCGGCGACCGCGGTGACGACGAGGATGGTGCCCACGGTTTCGAGCGCCTTGCCCACCTCGATGTCCTGGGCGGCCAGTCCACGCTTCGCGACCGTGATGATCAGGGCCGTGAGGGTTCCGAGGAGCAGGGCGATGACGGGCGACCCGAGGAAGGCGATCACCGGCACCTCGACGCCGAACAGGGGCACGACGATCGCGGTGACGATCAGTCCGAGGACGACGAGCACTGGCGCCAGCGCTGTGAGCATGCCGAGTTTCGGTGCCTCGGACTCCTCCGGAACGAGGATTGCCTCGTCACGAGTGTCTTCGTCGGCCGCCTTCCACCAGCGCAGCCGTTCGATCACGAGCAGGTACAGGAACGTCGTGAGCAAGACGGCCGGGATCGCGAAGAGGAAGCCGGGAAGGAGCATCTTGCTGGGGGAGATGCGCAGAGCTCCGAGATAGGCGAGCATGGCAGCGCCCGGCACCACGAGGGCGTTGCCCGCTGCCAGACCCATGGCGACCGGGCCCGCCAGAGATGCGACAGGGCGGCCCGTGCGATGGGCAACGGTGCGCGCGATGGGTGCGACGAGCACCAGCAGGACATCGAAGTAGATCGACGGCGTGATGGTCGACAGCGTGAGGCTGAACGCGTACGGCGATGCTCTCTTGCCGAACAGGCCGACGATCCCGCCGACGATGCGTTGCACGGCGCCGTAGCTGGCCATGAGCGTGCCCATGATGACGCCGAGGCTGATGAGCAGACCGACTTCCGCCATCAGGGCACCGAAGCCCTCGTTCACGCCGGTGACGACGTCCTCGAAGCCCATTCCCGAGGCCAGGCCCAGCACGATCGTTCCCAGCAACAGCGCGAGGGCCGGGTTCACCTTCAATCGCACGATCACCAGCGCAATCGCCACGAACACCACGACGAAGAGCACGATCAACCAGGTTGCCGACATCATTGTCACCGCTTTCAGACTCGAGTCCGACTGACTCCTCAGATCACTTAACCATAGAGGGACACGGTAAATCTATCCATTCACCGCAAATTGCAAGGGTTGGAACTTGGCTGAGTCATCTGAGGACTGTTACGCTGAGGTAGACGTCGGAAGGACACTCAATGAAGATCGAGCGCGTCGAGACCTTTGTGCTCCGCACCCCTCTCGGTGCGGACACGTTCTACTCCTCGCAGGCCCAGTTCCCCGAGCGGACGAGCCTCCTGGTCCGTCTCACCACCACCGACGGCGTCGTCGGGTGGGGTGAAGGGGGTCAGTACGGGCCGCCTGAACCGGTGCAGAGCTGCATCGATGACGTTCTGGCCGGTCGGCTGGTGGCTGCCCCCGATGCGAGCCCCGGCGTCATCTGGGACTTGCTGTACTCGACGACTCGGGACTACGGGCAGAAGGGCCCGTACATCGAGGCGATCAGCGCGATCGACATCGCCCTCTGGGACATCATGGGCAAGACGTTGAACACATCTGTCTCCACGCTCATCGGCGGACGGTTCCGCAAGAGCGTGAAGGCCTACGGCACCGGAGGGTACTACTCCTCGGCGGGGTTCGTGCCCGGACGAGACCTCGACGAGCTATCCGACACCGTCTCGGGGTACGCGGCAGACGGCTTCGGCATGCTGAAGATCAAAGTCGGTCTGCTGGACGTCCGCGACGACGCCCGCCGGGTGATCGCCGTCCGCGAGGCCCTCGGCGACGATTTCACTCTGCTCGCCGACGCCAACCACGCCTACAACTCCAGTTCCGCGATCGCGATGGGCCGTGTCCTGGAAGACCACGGATTCCAGTTCTTCGAAGAGCCCGTTCCGCCGGAGGACCGGCAGGGGTACGCGCGGGTGCGTTCGCGCCTGGACATCCCGATCGCGGGCGGCGAGGCAGAGTACACGCGGTACGGGTTTCGCGACTTCATCGCCGGAGGATGCGTCGACATCATCCAGCCCGACATCTGCGTGTGCGGCGGGATCTCCGAGGTGCAACGCATCGTGGCCCTCGCCTCGACCCACAACCTGCGCACCATCCCGCACGTGTGGGGATCGGGCATCGCTCTTGCCGCTGCGCTGCAGGTGTGCGCCGCCCTCCCGCTCGCGCCCTACACGCACGTTCCGCGTCCGCTGCAGAATGAGCCCGTCGTCGAGTTCGACCGCACCCGCAACCCGCTCCGCGACGACCTCCTCACGAGTGAGTTCGAGCTGGTCGACGGATACGTACGAGTGCCGGCTGGTGCGGGGCTCGGCGTCGACGTCGACCCCGCAGTGGTGGAACGGTACCGGGTGGGCGGCAGCGACATCCGGAGCACAGCGGCATGACGTCCCTGGGCGGCCCGACCAGCTCTCCTCACCGGCGGCGGTGGGCAGCTGATCGGCCGTGATGAGTCCCCCACACATGCATGACGAGGAACTGATGCGATTCGAGGTGCTGTGCGCCGGCGAGGCGATGGTCATGCTCACGGATGTGGATCCGACCGGCCCGCCGCTGTCATCGACGCTCTCCGTGCACGTCGGCGGAGCCGAGGCGAACGTGGCTCGCCACCTCAGCGCACAGGGCGTGGCCACAGCATGGATGTCGCGGGTGGGCGATGATCCATTCGGTCAACGGGTGATGACGGTCCTCGAGGCGGATGGCGTCGACACGTCGATCGTGGCTGTTGATCGAGCCGCTCCGACAGGGATCTACTACAAGGAGCGCGCTGCGGGCGGCGGAGCACGTTCGCACTACTACCGCTCCGGGTCCGCGGCGTCTCGGCTGTCGGCGGAGGACGCTCGAACCGTCCAACTCGGGCCCGGGTTGATCGTGCACACGTCGGGGGTTCTCGCGGCCGTCTCGGACACGACCGCCGAGTTCGTCGACGCACTCTTCGTCGAAGCGGACAGGTTCGGTGCGACGATCTCGTTCGACGTCAACTTTCGCCGGCAACTATGGGGCGACCGCGATGCCGCGGGAGCACTGCTCGCGCTCGCGCAACGGGCCGACATCGTCCTGGTCGGACGCGATGAAGCGGAAGCGCTCTGGGGCGTGCCGTCCGTCGACGACATCATCGGGCTGCTGTCGGAACCGACGATCGTCGTCGTCAAGGACGGTGACGTCTCCGCCGTCGAAGTCGATCGCCGTGCGGACGAGCCGCGCGTCACGACCGTGAAGCCGGCACCGGTCGACGTCGTCGAACTCGTCGGCGCGGGGGACGCGTTCGCAGGCGGCTACCTGGCGGGTCTTCTCCGCGGCGAGGACGCCCCCAGCCGGCTCAACCGCGGGCACCGCGCAGCCGCATGGACGATCGGGGGAGTCGACGACGTCCGCCCCGGGCACCGACCGAAACCGTTCGCACGACAGGAGAGCACCAAATGACCGACACCTTCCACACGCGCGAGTTCGACGAGCTCTTCCTCGATCAACCCATCATGGGTGTCTTCCGCAATCTGGCACCGGCAGATGCCGTCGCGCGCGCGACTCGTGCGTGGGACATCGGGGTCGTCCACGTCGAGATTCCGGTTCAGACCCCGGACGCTCTCCCCGCCCTTCGCGCGGTCACCGCGGCAGGTCTCGAGCGTGGACGGAAGGTGGGCGCCGGCACCATCGTCGATGTCGAACAGCTCGAGGAAGTCGCCGCGGCCGGCGCGGCCTACACGGTATCGCCTAGTCTCTCCCTAGAGGTAGCGCGCGCGAGCGCGGCGCGCGGGCTGCCGCACCTTCCCGGTGTCAGCACCCCGAGCGAGGTGCTCGCCGCGCGTCGCGAGGGAATGCTGTGGACGAAAGCGTTCCCGGCGTCGGTGCTCGGCGCGGAGTGGGTGCGAGCGGTGCTCGCACCCTTCCCAGACCAGCGCTTCGTCGCGACCGGGGGTATGGATGCGCGCAACGCCCCTGCCTTCCTCAAGGCCGGAGTGCGTGTCGTCGCCGTGGGCGCAGCTTTCGACGACCCCGTTCAGAGCGACATCCTCGCCGAGATCCTGCGCACCCCTCAGCAAGAGCGATAGCTCCTTCTCGACGTCGCCCTCCACGAAACTCTCTCACTGGTCACTGAACCGCCCCGGGTTTAGTGGAGGGCGGGTTCTCCCAGCGCCGGGTGGTGCTGGGGATTGTTCTGACGGTAGTAGTCGTTCTCCGCCTCGATGGGCGTGCGGTAGTCGATCGATAAGTGCAGCCGGTTCTCGTTGAACCAGTGCACCCAGGACAGCGTGGCGAGTTCGAGGTGGTCGGCGGTGCGGAACGGGCCGTCGATCTTGACACACTCGGTCTTGTAGAGCCCGATCGTCGACTCGGCCAGGGCGTTGTCGTACGAGTCGCCGACGGTCCCGATCGAGGCGACAGCGCCGACCTCGGCGAGCCGCTCGGCGTAGCGCAGCGCAGTGTACTGCCTGAGTTCAATCGGTCCCGGCGGACCACCGGGACAGGTCGGTGCCCTTGGGGAAGTACTGACGCAGCAGCCCGTTGGTGCCCTCGTTCGTCGGCCGCTGCCAGGGCGCATGGGGGTCAGCGAAGAACACCCTGGTGCCCGTCTCCAACGCGAACTGGGCGTGCCCGGAGAGCTCTTTGCCGCGGTCCCACGTCAGTGTCTTGCGCAGCTGAGCAGGAAATCTCGCCATCGACGCGGTCAGCGCCGCATTCATCGCGGTGGCGCCGTAACCGCCCAGCGCCGGGCCGTTCTTCACCGGCGGTATCTCGCCCCAGCCTTCCAGCCGCGGCAGGTGCACCAGCAGGGTCGAGCGGCTCTTGCGTTCGACGATCGTGCCGATCGCTGACCGGCCGGTTCCGATGATCAGGTCGCCTTCCCAGTGCCCGGGCACGGCCCGGTCAGCGGCCTCGGCGGGTCGCTTGGAGAACACGACGTCGGCGGTCACATGCCCCTTCGGCCGGTTCTGTGCTCGAGCTCGCGGCCGGCGCAATGCACGCCCGGTCCGCAGGCAGGTCACGAGCTCGCGTTTGAGCGCACCCCGGCCCTGGATGAACAGCGACTGGTAGATCGCCTCGTGGCTGATGCGCATGGACTCGTCATCCGGGAAGTCCAGCTTCAGCCGGTGGCTGATCTGCTCCGGGCTCCACGCGTTCGCCCACCGCCGGTCCTGCCGGTGCGGCTTGTTCAGCCCCTTCCACCCCGGCGTCTCCGGCCCGGCCACGATGGCGCCGTCCGGTCGGCGAACGTTGCCCGCGAGCCGCTCCTGGACGTACTCACGCAGCCTGGCGTTGGTAACGAATATTGCCGTCTTCGGGCGCTTCGCCGCCTGCTGGGCCTTCCACTGCGCCACCAACGGTCGGTACTCCTGCTTCCCGCTGCGGGTGGCCGCGTTACGGCGCAGCTCGCGGGAGATCGTCGCCGGGTCGCGGCCAATGCTGCGGGCGATCTCATGAACCCCAACCTGTTGAGCGTGCAGCAGCGCGATCTCCTCGCTCTCTTCGAACGAGAGGTACCGCCCAGTGGGCTCGGCCAAGGAAATAGGAGGCATGCCGCCAGCGTGGCGAAACCAGCGGCTCCCGACCGGCACGGACACGCCCACCGTCGGCGCCGCTTCGGCCGAGGTGAGCGTCAGAATCGGTCTTTTTCGGACCTTCCTGCATTCAGGTCATCCCATAGACCAACCCTGGTCGCACGGACTGAGGCTCTTCGTAGACGGAGATGGCTCGACTGCACGATGGCGCGGGGAAGTTGCAGGGGGTCGTCCAGACTGCGGTTAGTTGCGGCGTTCTCGATATTCGCCAGGCGTGATTTGTGTGACAGAACGGAAGGCCCGATGGAAGTTGCTGGTGGTGCGGAAGCCGGTTTCGCGGGCGATGCTGCTGAGTGGCCGATCGGGGTAGCGGTGAAGGAGCTGTTTGGCAGTCTCGATGCGTAGGCTCCGGACGAGTTGCATGACTGAAGTGTCGGCGCCTTCGTAGAGGCGATAAAGGCTGCGGCGGGAGAGGTGTGCGCCGGTGGCTATGTCGTCGGCGTTGAGAGACGGATCCGCCAGATGCGTGCGGATGAAAGCTCGGATCTGGTCGTGTTTGAGGAAGTCGGGAAGTTCCGGGTCCTGGGTCCGAGCGGCGTAAGCGAGCAGGGTGGAGGCCAGGGCTGCTGCGTGTGGCACGAGGTACTCCACGCCGACCGGGTCGTGCTGCTGGATGGCCGCGAAGTTGATGAAGAACGCTGCGATGGCGGACATTGCGCCGTCGCACTCCATCGTGACCGCGAGGAGGTCGGAGTTGCGCTTCAGGCCGGCCAACGCGTAGGCGTTGTCAGCGTCGAGATGTACGACGACCTGGCGGTAGGGTCCGTCGTGGTACATCGAAAAGGGCAGCGAGCTATTGTACACGGCGAACGATCCAGGTGGCATCGTAGCGGTGCGTTCCTCTTGCTCGAGGACCCCTGTGCCGGAGATCTGGAAGATGGCGAACAGGTTTTCGTAGCTCTCGTGCCCCTGAGCCAGTTCTGTCCGACCCCGGCGGGCGTAGTCACCTGAGACTCGCTTCGTCGACAGAGCGAACGACCCGTAGTCGCCCCGAACAACATCGGCTTGAAGCTGCGCGGTGGTGGGATCGCAGACGACGTCGACGTAGGCGCGACGCCTGATCTCACGCCAGTAGTCGATCGCATCCTGGGGCGACTGATCGGAGATCGACCAATGAGTGACCCGCGGTTCTCCCTTGTCTGCTGGCACGACGACGTCCTACGGGTCTCAGTGAAGGTTCGCGGCCCGCAGCGCTTGCTGCCGGCCGCGAACCTTTCACGCTGGTACTGGTGTCGGCTGCTCAGGAGGCGAGCATCCCGTGCGGGTCGATGATGTACTTGTCGGCCGATCCCTCGTTGAAGACTTCGTACGCGTGCGGCACCTCGTCCAGCGAGATCACCTTGGGGTTGAGCATCGCGTTCAGGTACGGCATGCGATCCCACAGGATGGCCATCATCAGCTCACGGTTGTAGCGCATGATGGGGGCCTGACCGGCAGTGATGTGCGGCGACTTGATCCAGGCCTTGCCGAAGTCGAGCGGGAAGACGCCTTCCTGCATCGCCTTTGTCGGCGCGAGCGGGTCCGGGCCGTAAACGCCGATGATGCCAGTCGCACCACCAGCACGCGTGACGTCGAGGACCTGATTGATCGCCGCCTCCGGCATCAGTTCATCGGACTGGGCGCCGATGCCGTGTGCTTCGGATCCGACGTAGTCCACGGCGCAGTCGACCCCGGGCTCCCCCAGGATCGCTTCGATCTGATCGGTCAGCGGGATGTCCTTGCTCAGGTCGATGGTCTCGCACCCATTGTTCTTCACCAGGTCCAGACGGTCCTGGTCGTAGTCGCCGACGATGATGCATGAGGCTCCGAGCAGTCGGGCCGCCGCGGCGCCGCACCGGCCGACCGGGCCGGCGCCGGCGATGTAGACCGTTGATCCCGGCTTGGCCCCGGCTTCCATCAGGCCGTGGAAAGCGGTCGGCAGGATGTCGGACAGCACGGCCAGGTCCAGGATCTTGTCCATGGCCTGGTCCTTATCGGGGAAGCGCAGCAGCTGGAAGTCGGCGTACGGCACGAACAGGTATTCGGCCTGCCCGCCGGTCCAGTCGCCGAGGTTGAATCCGTACGCGCCGCACGCGGCGTCAGGGTTGGTGGTCTCGCACACCTCGGTGCGTCCGGCGCGGCAGTTGCGACAGCGCCCGCAGGCCACGTTGAAGGGCACCGAGACCAGGTCGCCTACCGACAGGAAGTGCACGTCGGAACCGACCTCGATGACTTCGCCGGTCATCTCGTGGCCGAGGACCGCGCCCTGCTTGAAGGGGAACGAGCCGCGATAGATGTGCAGGTCGCTCCCGCAGATGTTGGTAGCGACCATCTTCAAGATGGCGCCGTGGGGCGCTTTCTCGCCGTTGGGCATCTCCAGTTTCGGGAAGTCCAGGTCTTGCACCCGGAAGTCCTTCGGGCCTTCGTACACCACGGAACGGTTATTGGATGCCATGACTGTCAGCTCCTCCTCTTCGCGACAGGCCAGGCGTTCCGCCGGTCCTGTCGCGTGGTTGGGGTTGGCGCACTTGCTCGTGCCCTTCCACGCTAGAGCGACTCACCCGGCTTGTCACGGCCCATGCGTGCCACTGCTGTGACCGTTCGTGCCAGCACCCTGCAGTGTACGCAGGTGACTACAGTCCCTGCCATGACAGCGCGAACATCCGACCAGCCACTCGACCGCGAGTCGTGGCACGACGGCATCATGGTTCGCGGGGCCAGGCAGAACAACCTCAAGAACGTCGACCTGGACGTGCCTCGTGACGCGATCGTGGTGTTCATCTGGGTGTCGGGTTCGGGCAAGTCGTCCTTGGCATTCGGGACCCTGTTCGCCGAATCGCAGCGCCGCTACCTGGAGTCCGTTGCGCCCTACGCACGTCGGCTCATCCATCAAGCAGGGGTACCCGACGTCGACGAGATCGAGGGAATGCCCCCGGCCGTCGCACTGCAGCAGCAGCGAGGCGGCGGCAACGCCCGCTCTAGCGTCGCCTCACTGACGACCCTGGGAAGCCTGGTGCGAATGCTGTACTCCCGCGCAGGCTCCTACCCGCCCGGTCAGCCGATGCTCTATGCCGAGGATTTTTCACCCAACACCGTCTAAGGGGCTTGCCCCACCTGCCACGGCATCGGACGTGTCTTCGAGGTCACCGAAGAACAAATGGTGCCCGACCCCTCGCTGACGATCCGCGACCGCGCCATCGCCTCATGGCCTCCTGCCTGGCGGCTCTGCATCTGTCGTCACCTGTGGAGGAGTGTGCGATAGGCGAACAGCTACCGTACGACGCGTAAGAGACCAACCCTAGACTCTCGCGAATCGGTCCCAGCAGCCCGATAGACGATGGTCTATCGGGCGTTTCAAAACCTTCACGAAGCCTGAACGTCGACTGGGCAGGCGATTGCTCTCGAGACGAGTTGCGGCGAACCGTCTCTAGCGCGCTCGGCTCTCGGTCATCATGCGGTACACACCGACGAAAACAATCACCAGGCCAGCGGCGGCCAGGAACCATGGGATCACGCCTCCGCCGCGCGCGACTCCCCAAATCCCGGAGAGAGCGACGCATGTCGCCGAAGCGATGACGAGGATGTAGACGGCACGCGTCGACCCGCGCGGCGGTCCGGGATTGCGCCCACTCGGATCCGACATGAAACTCCCCCAAGATGTGACTCAGTTGGAGCGCTCGGGGCCTTCGCAACCCACGAACACCGGTCAAGTGGAGCGTCCCTCGGCTCTACTCGCTCACATCTAAGCACGCAACGCTTCCCGACGGCTCCTGGCTCGGCCAATCGCCCGATAGACGAAGGCTCAAAGACCCGCTCCACGCTTGTCCCGAGAGGTCCTATCGTTTGGCGGGTGGGCCCTTTCATTCGATTCCAGAGCGCCGTCCCCAACCGTCGAGGACGTCACCCTGGCTTATTCGCTATGGCAAACGGCCTCGCGCGATCGGATGCCCTCAGCGTCGCTGACGCAACGTGGCTTGCTGACGCAAACCGGTCGATGGAAGCTGCGTATGCGGATCCGACCAAGCTGGTGCCCTCTTGCTACGACCCTGCTTTACATCCAGGCGCGCGGTCGTGGTTCAAGGTAGACGCAGTGAGGCTGCTCAGGCTGACCGAGGACTACCTCGCTCTGCTAGACCGATACGACGTCCGATGGACGGAACTGCGCACCCGCCACCCGGGTCGGGTCACGTACGAAGACGATGTTCAAGTCGTGGCTGTCCCATTCGTACATCCCGCCCACTGGCCTTTTGAAGGCGCCCGATAGACGAACGTCTACCGGGCGGGCATCGTCTCGCGCGCTCATCGTCGCCCCACGTCAGAGGCCACTGTCCGATAGACCCGCCCGATGACGATGCCCGCAACGGGGCCCTTTCTGCAACACCCTCGACACTGCCGCAAGGGCCGTCAGCGCTGGTGCGCCGCCAGCCGCCGGCGCAGTTCGTTCCGCACCGCCGGCCACTCCGAGGCGGTGATGGAGAAGACGACGGTGTCCCGCAGGGAACCGTCCGCCATCCGCTGGTGGTTGCGCAGCACCCCGTCCTGCTTCGCCCCGAGCCGGGCGATCGCCGCGCGGGACTGCTGGTTCATCCAGTGCGTGCGGAACTCGACCGCGATGCAGTCGAGCGTCTCGAAGGCGTGCTCGAGCAACAGCAGCTTCGACTCGGTGTTCGTGCCGGTCCGCTGCGCCGACGCCCGATTCCACGTCGACCCGATCTCCGCCCGCACATTGGCGCGGTCGATGTGCATGAACGTCGTCATGCCGAGCACCACACCGTCGGCGTTCCGACGCGTGACGAACGGGACCATCGACCCTGCCTCCTGCAGCGCGAGCCGCCGCGCGATCTCCGCCCGCATGCGATCGGGCCGCGGCACCGTCGTGTACCAGAGCGTCCACAGCTGCCCGTCGGTGGCGGCCTCGACCAGGTCGTCGTGGTGCTCGAGCGTGAGCGGTTCAAGGGTGACGAGGTCACCGCGCAGGGTCACGGGGGCGAAGTCGGTCATGACGACGACGGTACCGGCCCGCCGCCGCCCTCAAGGAGGACCGCTGACATCGCCGCATCAAGCTGGGAGTAGCCTGAGAGCGGTCGGGCGGCAGTCCGTCCTCGATCAGCGCCGACGAGGGGATTCCATGTCCACCAGTACCGCAGCACCCGCGAACAGCGCCCGGACCCGTAGAGCGATCAGCAACACGCTCAAGGGCTCGGCCGGCAATCTCATCGAGTGGTACGACCTCTACGTCTACGCGGCGTTCTCGTCCTACTTCGCCACGTACTTCTTCAACCAGAAGGACCCGGCCCAGGCCCAGATCGACGCGTACCTCACGTTCGCGCTGACCTTCCTGATGCGCCCGGTCGGCAGCTGGTTCTTCGGCCGCTTCGCCGACCAGCGCGGGCGCAAGGCCGCCCTCACCCTCAGCGTCACCCTGATGTGCGCGGGTTCGCTGATCATGTGCGTGCTGCCCGGGCTGAACCAGATCGGCGTCTGGTCCACCGTGCTGCTGTACCTGACCCGGTTGCTCCAGGGCTTCTCCGTCGGCGGCGAGTACGGCACGAGCGCCACCTACATGTCCGAGGCGGCCACCGCCGGTCGGCGCGGTTTCTTCTCCAGCTTCCAGTACGTCACCCTCGTGGGCGGCCAGGTGCTCGCCCTCCTGACCCTGGTGATCCTGCAGAACACGCTGGGCTCGGAGGCGCTGACCGCCTGGGGCTGGCGCATCCCCTTCTTCATCGGCGCGCTCGCCGCCCTGGTCGTGCTGTGGCTGCGCCGGACGATGGACGAGACCATCACCGAGGAGCAGCGCAGGGCGGCGTCCTCGGCCGCCGACGCCGCCAGTCACGGCCTCGCCGCCCGTCCCGGCAGTCTGAAACTGCTGTTCACGCAGCACTGGAAGCCGTTCCTCGTCGTCGTGTTCCTGACGATGGGCGGGACGATGGCGTTCTACCTCTTCACCACCTACATCCTCAGCTTCATGAACAACGTCTCCCACATCCCGAAGACGCAGACCTCGGTGATCAACTTCTGGGCGCTGTTCATCTTCATGCTGCTGCAGCCGGTGTTCGGCGCGCTCTCGGACCGGATCGGCCGCAAGGCCCAGCTGATCGCCTTCGGCGTCCTCGGCACGGCGTTCACCTGGCCGATCATGTCCACCCTCGCAGGCGTGACGGACGCGATGGCCGCCTTCTGGCTGATGCTGGCCGGCCTGACGATCAACGCCCTCTACACGTCGGTGAGCGCGATCGTGAAGGCGGAGATGTTCCCGGCGTCCATCCGCGCGCTCGGGGTCGGGCTCGCCTATGCCGTCGCCAACTCGCTGTTCGGCGGCACGGTTCCCTTCATCGGGGAGTCCCTCTCGGCGGCCGGGCACAAGGAGTGGCTCTTCGCGTACGTGACGATCGCCATCGCCCTGTCCCTGGTCGTGTACATCTTCTTCGTCCCGGGCAAGCGACACCCGAAGGTCTCGTCCTTCGACGACGCCGTCACCAGGGTCGCCGCCACCACGGAGACGGGTCCGCGGTCGCGGCCGTGAGGCCGTCGTCGTCGCTCATGCGCGGTGACGACGGACTCAGTCGCCCTCGGTGAACCGGCTGCGGATGGCGTCCACGTCGCGGGCCGACAGGCCGGCCCGCTGCAGGAACGCGGACGCGTCGATCTCGTCGAGGGTGCGGAGCAGGTGCTCGCGGGTCTCCGCGACCCACGCGTCGAGCTGCTCGGGCGTGCGGTAGCGCTCGACCGGGTGGTCGATGACGCGGAAGCGTTCGTTGGCCGCGCGCACCCCGCGCTCGTAGTCATCGGCGATGGTCTCGTGCGGCACTCCGAGCAACTGCAGCAGGAGCATGACGACGAGGCCGGTCCGGTCGCGCCCGCCGGAGCAGTGCACAAGAATGCCACCGGGCGGCGCGACGGCGATGTCGTGCACGATCCGCACGAAGCGCTCCGGCCACAGCCGCAGGTTGTCGGCATAGAACTTCGGCGTGTTCAGGTACGGCCAGCACAGCTGCTTGAAGTCGACGTGGTCGGGATCCTCGGTGGGCCGCTCCAGCCGGTTCAATCCGTCGAGGGCGCCATCGGCGACGACGGCGTCGGTCTCCCGCCTGCCCCGCTCGTCGTCGTTGCGCAGGTCGATCACGGTGCTCACGCCGTCGGCCCGCAACTGGACCCACCCGGCGGTGGTCATCGTCTCGGTCCGCCCGGAACGGAACAACCGCCCCACCGCGGTGCGCCCTCCCCCGGCCACCGGCAGCCCACCGAGATCGTGGACGTTGATGGCACCTTCCCACTGCGGCGTGCTCACTCCCATGCCGGGAGGCTATCAACTCTCTCGTTACTCGAAGTACCCCGCACTCCACCCCACGTCACCAACCCTCCCCAGCAACTCTCGTCGCACCCAACCAACGCTCCCTGAACTCATCCCACCCACGCACCGTCAGAATCAACGCACCCTTCCCCACCGCCGTCCCGATCGTCGATCGCCAGGCGGGGACCGGACCGCACGAAAGGGGACGTGTCGACCAAGCGAGCTCTGCGAGCGCCGGGAGATCCAGTCCCCGTGTACGGTCCGGCCCACGCCGGACCCGACCACTCAGAAGGACGACGTGAACAACGAAGCAGGGACGCCGACCCACGCGGTCGACGCCCCTGCGACAACGAGCCAGACTCAGGCCGAGACGAGTTCGGCCATCTCCTCCTCCACCCACCGCACCGGCCGGGTACGGCACAGGTACTCGGCGTAGGCGGTGGTGGTGAGGAAGTCCGGGAACTCGGCGCGCATCGCCGAGCGCTCCAGGATCTCCCGCGCCTCGTCGAACCGGTCCTCGGCGGATCGCTCGAGCGCGTCGACCTCCTCGTCGAGCAGCCGCTCCACGTAGTCGGCGGTGACGATCTCCCCGTCCTTGGTCAACGCCTCACAGTGGATCCACTGCCAGATCTGAGCGCGGGAGATCTCCGCCGTGCCGACGTCCTCCATCCGGTCCCCCACGGCCACGGCACCCTCGCCGCGCAGCCACGACTCGAGATAGCGCAGCCCGACCCGCAGGTTGGCCCGGATGCCGTCCTCGGTGATGCTGCCCGTGGTCGCGGCCACGTCCAGCAGCGCCCGGTCGGAGAACTCGACGTCCTCACGCAGCCGGTCCAACTGGTTCGGGGCCTGTCCCAGCACGCCGTCGAACACGTCGCGGCACAGCGGCACCAGGCCCGGGTGGGCCACCCACGACCCGTCGAACCCGGCCTCGGCCTCCCGCTCCTTGTCCCGCACGACGCGGGCCAGGGCCCGGTCGTTCTCCTCGCCGTGCTCGGGCGCCGGGATGACGGTGCTCATCCCGCCGATGGCGTGCGCACCGCGGCGGTGGGCGACGGCGACGAGCTGCTCGGTGAAGGCCCGCATGAAGGGCTGACTCATACTCACCCGCTCCCGGTCCGGCAGGATGAACCGGGGGCCACGCTGCCGGAAGTTCTTGATCATGCTGAACACGTAGTCCCACCGGCCGGCGTTCAGCCCGGCGGCGTGCTCGCGCAGCTCGTACAGGATCTCCTCCATCTCGAACGCGGCCGTGATGGTCTCGATCAGCACGGTGGCGCGGACGGTGCCGCGGGGCAGGCCCAGCAGCTTCTGCGCCAGCACGAAGACGTCGTTCCACAGCCGCGCCTCCTCCGCCGACTCGATCTTCGGCAGATAGAAGTACGGACCTGAACCGTGGCTGATCAGGTGGTCGGCGTTGTGGAACAGGTAGAGGGCCATGTCCACCAGTCCGCCCCACACGGGCCGGCCGCCGATCTGCAGGTGCTTCTCGGGCAGGTGCAGGCCGCGGGGACGCACGATGACGGTCGGACGCGGCCCGTCGGGGTCGAGCTCGGGGATGGCGCCGCGCAGGCCGTCGTGCAGGTTGAGCTGGGCGTTGATCACGTTCTCCCAGGTCGGCACGCTCGCGTCCTCGAGGTCGGCCAGCCAGACGTTGGCGCCGGACGTCAGGGCGGTGACGGTCGACGCGCGGTCCACCGGGGTGGTGATCTCGACGCGACGGTCGGTCAGGTCCGGCACGGCCGGTGCGACCCGCCATTCCGCGTCAGCGCGCAGTGTGGCGGTGTCGGCGCGGTAGGCGGGGTCCTTGCCCAGGGCGATCGAGCGACGGCGCGCGCGCCGGGCCTCGAGCAGCTCGTCCCGGCGGGCGAACGTCGCCCGGTGGAGCGCGGCGACGAACCGCAGCGCGTCCGCGGTCAGGACCTCCTCCTCCCGTCGGATCGACGGCGCGAGCAGTGTCACGCCGTTCATGGTGCAACCCTCGGTGCTGATGTGGTTCATCTCGATTCCCTCCCTGCGACTGCGCGTCTCGAGCGGAAGATCTCCGCGTCCTTCAACACTGCGGGAGCGGTACCGCCGTTGCACCCGGAAGTTCGAGAGAATTAGTGCCGTTCTTCCCGGTCGGGCAAGAAGGTCGAGTAGCGCATCCACTCACCCCGCCACCGCCGGGGTGAGTGCGATGGACGGAGGCCACCGCCCGCGCCGGACAGACCGGAGGGCCGGCACCTCCGACGTCGTCGGTGGTACCGGCCCTCGGCGGACTCGTCGAACGAGGAGCGCTCAGCGGGTTCCGGGTGTGCGGCGACTCAGTGGAACTGGCCCTCCTCGGTGGAGCCGACCAGCGCCAGAGTGGAGCCGGTGGGGTTGAGCGCCGTGGAGACGAGGTCGAAGTACCCGGTGCCGACCTCGCGCTGGTGCTTCGTGGCGGTGTAGCCGCGGGACTCGGCACCGAACTCGCGCTCCTGCAGCTCGACGTAGGCGGACATGCCGTCACGGGCGTATCCGTGTGCCAGGTCGAACATCGAGTAGTTCAGCGCGTGGAAGCCGGCCAGGGTGATGAACTGGAAGGTGAAGCCCATGGCGCCGAGCTCGCGCTGGAACTTCGCGATGGTCGCGTCGTCCAGGTGCTTCTTCCAGTTGAACGACGGCGAGCAGTTGTACGCGAGCATCTGGTCCGGGTGCTCGGCCTTGACCGCCTCGGCGAAGCGGCGGGCCAGCTCGAGGTCCGGCGTGCCGGTCTCCATCCAGATCAGGTCGGCGTAAGGCGCGTAGGCCTTCGCCCGGGCGATGCACGGCTCGATGCCGTTGCGCACGGTGTAGAAGCCCTCGGCGGTGCGCTCCCCGGTGAGGAACGGGACGTCCCGCTCGTCGACGTCGGAGGTGATCAGCGTGGCGGCCTCGGCGTCGGTGCGGGCGACGACGACGCTCGGGGTGCCGGACACGTCGGCGGCCAGCCGCGCGGCGTTGAGGGTGCGGACGTGCTGCTGCGTGGGGATCAGCACCTTGCCGCCGAGGTGACCACACTTCTTCTCGCTCGCCAGCTGGTCCTCCCAGTGCACGCCCGCGGCGCCGGCGGCGATCATCGACTTCATCAGCTCGTAGGCGTTCAGCGGACCGCCGAAGCCGGCCTCGGCGTCGGCGACGATCGGCACCAACCAGTCCTCGACCGTCCGCTTGCCCTCGGAGAACTCGATCTGGTCCGCCCGCAGCAGCGCGTTGTTGATCCGGCGGACCACCGTCGGCACGGAGTTGACCGGGTAGAGCGACTGGTCCGGGTAGGTGTTCCCGGAGGTGTTGGCGTCGGCCGCGACCTGCCAGCCCGAGAGGTAGATCGCCTGCAGGCCGGCCTTGACCTGCTGCACCGCCTGGTTGCCGGTCAGGGCGCCGAGGGCGTGGACGTAGCCGCCGTCCGCTCGTCCGTCCTGGAGCGTCCGCCACAGCTTCTCGGCGCCGCGACGGGCCAGGGTGTGCTCCTCCTGCACCCGGCCGCGCAGCCGGACGACGTCCTCGGCGGTGTAGTCGCGGGTGACGCCGTCCCAGCGGGAGTCGGCCTCCCACTCCAGCGTCAGGGCCTCGGCCTGCTCCGTGAGGGACGGGGTCGTGGGCTGATCGTTCGTGGGACGGGGATCCGTGCTCATCGGATGCTCCTTCGCGTCGATACGGGCGGCGCTCGTACTGCGGTGCGCCTTGCTGTGATCCTCACTTTTCTCGATCTGCGCGGCTCTTGACCCACAGATTGCTGCGAAGAACGCCAGTTCTTCCTCTAGAGTGCAGAAATGACCGCCGACGGATGGTACCGAGACCCCGCCGACCGCCGCGTCCGCGAAGCGGCGCCGGATCTGGACGTGATCAGCCTCGGCCGGCGTGTGCGGTACCTGCGCAAGCACCGGGGGATGACGCTCGACCAGGTGTCGGCGGCGGTCGGCACGGCACCGAGCCAGCTCAGCCTGATCGAGAACGGCAAGCGCGAGCCGCGGCTGAGCCTGCTGCGCGCCCTCGCCTCGACCTTCGACGTCACCCTCGACGACCTGCTCGGTGCCGAGCCGCCCAGCCGGCGAGCGGCCCTGGAGATCGCCCTCGAGAAGGCGCAGCGCGGGCCGCTCTACCAGTCGCTCGGCCTGCCGACCATCCGCGTCGGGCCCCGCACGTCGACCGAGGTGCTCGAGGCGATCGTCGGGCTGCAGGGGGCGCTGGAACGGCAGCTGGAGGAGCAGATCGCCACCCCCGAGGAGGCGCGGCGCGCGAACACCGAACTGCGGGGCGAGATGCGCCGGCGGGACAACTACTTCCCCGCGATCGAGCAGGAGGCCGGTTCCCTGCTCGAGGCCGTCGGCTACACCGGCGGCCCGCTGTCCCAGCACGTGATCGCGGACATCGCGCGCCACCTCGACTTCACGCTGCACCACGTGGGGAACCTGCCGCACTCGACCCGGTCGGTCACCGATCTGAAGAACCGGCGGATCTACCTGCCGCGGGGCGACGCCGAGGGCCACGACCCCCGCTCGGTGCTGCTGCAGGCCCTCGGGCACCACGTCCTCGGCCACGGGACGCCGAGCGACTACGGCGAGTTCCTGCGCCAGCGGGTGGAGACGAACTACTTCGCCGCGGCCCTGCTGCTGCCCGAGACCGCCACCGTGGCGTTCCTGCAGCGGGCGAAGGCGGCCCGGGAGCTGGCCGTCGAGGACATCCGCGACGCGTTCGCGGTCTCGTACGAGACCGCCGCCCACCGGTTCACGAACCTGGCCACCCACCACCTGGGCATCCCCCTGCACTTCCAGAAGGTGCACCGCTCCGGGATCATCTACAAGGCGTACGAGAACGACGGCGTCAGCTTCCCCGCGGACCACACGGGCGCGATCGAGGGCCAGCCGGTGTGCCGGTACTGGACGTCGCGCGAGGTGTTCGACGTGCCGGACCAGTTCTCGGCCTTCAACCAGTACACCGACACCCCCGCCGGCACGTACTGGTGCACGGCACGCACCGAGCACAGCGCGGGCGGCCTGTTCTCGCTGAGCATCGGGCTGCCGTACGCGCACGTCAAGTGGTTCCGCGGCCGCGAGACGACGGCCCGCTCGGTGTCCCGCTGCCCGGATCCGGACTGCTGCCGACGGCCCCCGGCGGGCCTCGCGGACACGTGGGCGGGGCAGGCGTGGCCGAGCGCCCGGGCGCACTCGCACCTGATGGCGGCGCTCCCGCCGGGGGCGTTCCCCGGGGTGGACGAGACCGAGGTCTACGAGTTCCTGCAGACGCAGGCCGAACGCTAGTCCCGGCCCGGCCGCCGCGGGATCGTCACGACCCACACGAAGTCGGCGATGGGGGTGACGGCCTCGAAGGCCCGGTCCTGGTCGGCGTCGAGGCGTGCGGAGTGCCGCTCGCCGATCCGCAGCTCCGCGTCGCCCGCTCGCACGCGCACCTCGCCGCTGCTCACGTGCACCATCGACGGCGGCGCGCCCACCGCCGGACCGGTGCCGTAGCTGTCGCCACGCACCAGGTGCCAGGTCCACAGCTCGACCGTGGCCTCGGGCGTCTCGACGGCGTTGACCAGGTAGGCCCAGCTGCCCGCCGTGGTGGACCAGACCTCGACGCCGTCCGGCGCGGGCCGGTCCTGCACGCCGACGAGCGTGGCGAAGCTGGTGCCGAGCGCTCCGGCGATCTTGTCGACGGTGGAGAGGCTGGGGTTGGCCTGCCCGAGCTCGACCTGGGTGAGCATCCGGCGACTGACGCCGCTGCGCTCGGCCAGTCCCACCACGCTCAACCCCTGTTCCGTCCGCAGGGTGCGGATGCGGTCGCCGACGAGACGGGCCACATCGGGCCGGATCTGTTCGCTCATGCGCCCCTCACTCGTGGTCCTCGCCCGGGCGGCCGGGTCACCCGCGGCGCTCACATCGTCAACATGAGCACTATAGTGCTCATACCAGCAGGCACTCGAGGAGGGACGGCGGCGACATGACGAACGCTCCCGCGCCCAGCCCGGCGCGGGCCGGCGCACCCCGTCGTCGCCGCGGGGACGTCCTGCGCTGGCAGATCGGCTACGGGACCTTCGGCGTGCCGCAGGCCGCCGCACCGATCGCTTTCGGCCTGGTCACCCTGGCGATCACGGGATCGGCCACCGCCGGCGCGGCGCTCGTCTTCGCGATGACCACCGCCCAGGTGCTCGGCGCCGTCCCGGTGGCCCGATTCGGCGCCCGCTTCGACAGCGTCCACTACCTGCGCGGCCTCATCGCGCTGCGGACGCTCGCCCTCGCCGTCCTGACCGTGCTCGCGGCGGTGGGCGCACCCGTCGCCTGGCTGGCGGTGCCGGTCGTCGCGGCCGGGCTGGTCAACGGCGCCGCCTACGGCTTCCTGCGGCTGCTGCTCAACCACCTCGTGGAGCCGGCCCGGTTGCCCCGCGCGCTCGGGGTCGCGGCGACGCTGAACGAGGTCACCTTCGCGGTCGCTCCGGCCCTCGCCGCGCTCCTGGGAGCGATCTCACCGACCTGGGCCCTGGCAGCGGTCACCGCGCTCGGCGTCGCCCCCCTGCTGCTGATCCCGCGCATCCCGGGGTCGGCACCCGCCCGGGCCACCGAACCGGCCCGTCCGCGGCGCCCGCGTGAGCCGATCGGCCGGGGAGTCGCCCTCTGGCTCCTGTGTGCCGGGGCGAGCGGCGCCGTGGTCGCGGCGATCGAGGTCGGCGCCGTGTCCTTTGCGCTCGCCTTCGGGCTCGAGGCCGGCTGGGCGTTCCTGTTCGCCCTGGCGCTGTGCGTGGGATCGGTGACCGGGGGGATCTGGGTCAGCGTCCGCAACCGTGTCCCCGCGCTCGGCACGGTCGCCGCGTACCTCGCCGTGACGGCGGCCGCGGCCGGCCTGGTCCTCGCCGGGGGCCACCTCGCGGCGACCTTGGCCGGGGCCGCCCTCATCGGCTTCCTGCTGCCGGTGCTCGGCACCTTCTACTCGCTCGTCGTCGACCGGCTCTCGCCCCCGCACCGGCGCGCGGAACTCTTCGCCCTCCTGCGCACCGCCAACAATCTCGGGGTCATCGCCGTCAGCGGGTTGCTGGCCCTGCTCGGCCTGCGGGCGGCGCTCCTCGGGTCGGTCGCGTTGCTGGTGATCTCGACCGTCCTCGTGACAGTCCACGCCGCGCGCGCCCATGGCACCCTCGCACCGGCCGACGACGTCCGGCCGGGAGCGGCTGACGATGTCCGCGGCCCAGCGGAGGCGTCGAGCGACGTCAGCGGGCGTCAAGGGCCGTGAGGATCCGGCCGACCGAGCCGCCGAGGTTCCACTGCTCGCCGAGCGCCTCCACGGCGGCGCGGCGCTTCCCCGTCACCGGGCGCAACCGGGCGTCGATGTCCCCGAGATCCAGGTCCCGGACGACGCGCACGACCGGGGCGGCGGCGGCCAGGTAGTCGGCCGCCGCGGTGAGCTTCGCGCGGGATCCCCGGGACATGCCGCTGCGGTCGTCCGACGCCGCGGCGATCACGCCGTCGAGGTCGCCGTGGTCGGCGATCAGCCCGGCGGCGGTCTTCTCGCCGACGCCGGCGACGCCGGGCAGCCCGTCCGAGGTGTCACCGCGCAGCACCGCGAAGTCCGCGTACTGAGCGGCGCCGATGCCGTACTTCTCCCGGATCACGGCGTCCGTCACGACCTCGATCCTGTTCATCCCCCGGGCGGTGTTGATCACCCGGACACCGGCGTCGTCGTCGACGAGCTGGAACAGGTCCCGGTCGGAGGTGACGATGTCGACGGGTACCGAGGAGGTGGTCGCGAGGGTGGCGATGACGTCGTCGGCCTCGTGGTCCTCCGCCCCGACGATCGGGATGCCGAGCGCGTCGAGCACCTGCCGGATGATCGGCACCTGCGGGGAGAGCAGGTCCGGGACCTCCTCGACGTCGATGCCGTCGGGATCCTCGCGACGCACGCGGTGCGCCTTGTATCCGGGGACGAGGGCGGTGCGCCAGTGCGGCCGCCAGTTCGCGTCCCAGCACGCCACCAGCTCGGTCGGCTCGTACTCCCCGACCAGCCGCGCGATGGCGTCGAGCAGCCCGCGGACGGCGTTGACGCTGGTGCCGTCGGGCGCCTTCAGGGAGTCCGGCAGCCCGTGGAAGGCACGGAAGTACATCGCGGCGGTGTCCAGGAGCATGAGGCGATCGGCCATGCGGTGATCATGGCATGCCGCCGCGTCCCCCACGAGCCGCGCCGGTGAGGCGCCCCCGACGCAGACGGGCGACCGGCCACCCCACCGGCGCTGACGGGGAGCGGACGGTCGCCCGTCACGCGCACGCCGCTCAGTGGTTGACCGAGCGCATGCCGTTCTCGTCGTACCGCTCGCCGGAGGCGACGCCGACCGGGGCCACCTCGTCGAGCGCGGCCAGTTCGTCCGCCGTGAGATCCAGCTCGGCCGCCGCGACGTTCTCCTGCAGGTAGGTGCGCCGCTTGGTGCCCGGGATCGCGACCACGGACTCCTGCGCGAGCACCCAGGCCAGGGCGAGCTGCCCGGGCGTGACCTTGCGGGCGTCGGCCAGTTCCTTGACCTTCGCGACGACGGCGAGGTTCGCGTCCATGTTCTCGCCGCTGAAACGCGGCGCGTTGCGACGGAAGTCGTCGTCGGCGAGCTGGTCCGGGCTGGTGATCGCGCCGGTCAGCAGGCCGCGGCCCAGCGGCGAGTAGGCGACGAACGCGATGCCGAGCTCCCGGGTGGCGGCCAGCACGCCGTTGGACTCGGGCTCCCGCTGGAACAGCGAGTACTCGGTCTGCACCGCGGAGATCGGGTGGGCGGCGTGGGCCCGGCGGATGGTCTCCGGCGACGCCTCGCTGATGCCGAGGTACCGGACCTTGCCCTCGGTGACGAACTCGGCCAGTGCACCGATGGTCTCCTCGATCGGCCGGTCCGGGTCGATGCGGTGCACGTAGTAGAGGTCCACGTGGTCCCGCTGGAGGTTCTTCAGCGACCGCTCGAGCGCCGTGCGGGCGTACTCGGGGCTGCCGTTGACCGGTCCCCGGCTGCCGTCCTCGCCGATCTCCGAGCCGAACTTCGTGGCCAACGCGTACTCGTCGGCGCGGTGGCCGATCGCCTTGGCGATCAGCTGCTCGTTGATGAACGGCCCGTACAGCTCGGCCGTGTCGATCAGGCTGACCCCGAGATCGAGGGCGAGGTTGAGCGTCGCGGTCGACTCCTCGTCGTCCCGCGGCCCGTAGAAGGCGCTCATGCCCATCGCGCCGAGTCCTTCGTTGCTGGCTCGCAGCCCCTGGCTGCCCCATGCCACCGTCTTCACGGCGTCTCCTCTCGTCGTCTGTCACTCGTCCTTCGTCCTCAGTATGCTGCCGATCAGGGGCCGGAGAAAGCCGCCGGCCCACCACCGGAGGGAGAGACGCATGTCCAAGGAGAACGAGTCGCGCCTGACGTCGGACGGGCTGAGCCGCAACCTCGGCGGCGAGTACGCGCAGGAGCACGGGTACGGGGACGCGGAGACCTACTCCGACGGCAGCCCCAAGCACGTGGAGGACGACCGGTTCCATGTGCACGCCGACGGTGCCTCGACGGAGGACGCCACGACGGACCCGCTCGACGCCACCGACGCCACCGACGCCAGCGGCGGCGAGAACGCGGGGATCACGACCGGGACCACCGGGCAGGACGGCGAGTCGGCGGAGCCGAACGAGGAGCGCACCGAGCAGCTCGAGCAGGACGCCTTCGGCGAGAGCGGGTCCGGCAAGTCCGACCCCGGTGCATTCACCCAGGCGCCGGGCTGAGCCGGTTCCTCTGAGCCGGGGTTCTTCGTCCGGCACCACCTCGACGACGACGGCCCGGGCTGATGGTCAGCCCGGGCCGTCGCGCGTGGTCTCGTCAGTGACGCCTCACCAGTCGTAGAAGCCGCGTCCGGACTTCTTGCCGAGCTCCCCGGCGGCCACCTTGTCGCGCAGCAGCTGCGGCGGGGCGAACCGGTCGCCGAGGGTGGAGGCGAGGTACTCGGCGATGCCGAGGCGCACGTCCAGGCCGACGATGTCGGTGAGCTTGAGCGGGCCGATCGGGTACTTGTAGCCGAGCACCATCGCCGCGTCGATGTCCTCCGCGGAGGCGACACCCTCCTCGAGCATCCGGATCGCCTCCAGACCGATGGTGACGCCGAGGCGGGAGGACGCGAAGCCAGGAGCGTCGCGGACGACGACGGGGGTCTTGTCCAGCTCGCGCACCCAGGCGGGGGCGAGGCCGGTCAACTCGTCACCGGTCCGCTCGCCGATGACGACCTCGACCAGGCCCGAGGCGGGCACCGGGTTGAAGAAGTGCAGCCCGCAGAACCGCTCGGGGTGGCGCAGGTTGGCCGCCAGGTCGTCCACGGACAGGGACGAGGTGTTCGTGGCCAGCCAGGCGTTGGCGCCGAGCCGCTTCTCGACCTCGGTCAGCGCCGTCGTCTTCAGGCCGATGTCCTCGGGCACGGCCTCGACCACCAGGCCGCGACCGGTGAAGGCGTCGTAGTCCGTGGAGACCGTCAGCCGCCCGGTCAGGGTCGCCAGGTCGTCCTGCGTCGTCGCGCGATCGACGGAGGCCTTCAGCGAGGACTCGACCCGCTCCCGCGCCGCGGTCGCGGCCGCCTCGTCACGCTCGACGACGACCACGTCGGCACCGGCCAGGACGAACGCGTGGGCGATGCCCGCGCCCATCCGGCCGCCCCCGAGGACCCCCACGCGAGCGGGGAGGGAGGTGGGGATGCTGGTGGTGCTCATGCCTGCTGTCCTTTCGAGGCCCGCTTGGCGAGGAACGCGTCCATGCGGGCGAACTTGGCGTCGGATTCGAAGAGGATGCCCTGGGCGAGGGTGTCGATCACCGGGTGGGACTCGCGCGGGGCGTGGAAGACGGTCTTGGTGAGCCGGATCGCGAGCGGGTCCTGGGCGGCGATCCGGTCGGCGAGGGCGTGCGCGGCGTCGAGCAGGTCCGCGGACTCGTGCACCTCGGTGATCAGCCGGGCCGCGAGGGCCTCGTCGGCGTCGAGGATGCGGCCGGCCAGCAGGATCTCCTTGGCCAGCGGTTCGCCGACCAGTTCCTTCAGCCGCCAGGTGGCCCCAGCCCCGGCGGTGATGCCGAGCCCGGGCTCGGGCTGGCCGATCCTCACGCTCGGCGTGCCGAGGCGGAAGTCGGCGGCGAAGGCGAGCTCCGCGCCGCCGCCGAGGGCGTAGCCGTCCAACGCGGCGATGACCGGCATCGGGAGCTGGGCGATGCGGACGAAGATGCCGGAGTTGATGCCCGCCAGGGCGTCCCCCCGGCGGCGCTCCCGCAACTGGGCGATGTCCGCGCCGGACGCGAAGATGCCCTTGCGGCCCTCCGCGGCCGGGGTGCCGGAGAGGAGGAGGATGCGGGGGTCGCGCTCGAGTCGGGCGCAGACGTCGTGCAGCTCGGCGACCATGGTGGCGTCGATCGCGTTGCGCACCTCGGGACGGTTGAGGGCGACGTGGAGCCGGTCCTCCCGCTCGTCGACGAGCAGCGTCGTGTAGTCGGCGGCGTCGTCGGTCATGCTCACACCCGCTCCAGCAGCAACGCCGTGCCCTGACCGACGCCGACGCACATGGTCGCGAGGCCCTTGTCGGCGCCCTCGCGCTCCATCCGGCCGAGCAGGGTGATGGCGATGCGGGAGCCGGACGAGCCGAGCGGGTGGCCGAGCGCGATGGCGCCGCCGTCGTTGTTGACGATCGACGGGTCCAGGCCGAGGCGACGGATGCAGGCGAGCGACTGGGTCGCGAAGGCTTCGTTCAACTCGACGGCGCCGAGGTCGTCGAGGCTCCAGCCGGTGCGGTCGAGCACCTTGTGCGTGGCCGGGACCGGGCCGATGCCCATGATGGGGGCCGGCACACCGGCGGACGCGCCGTCGGCGATCCGGGCCCGCGGCGTCAGGCCGTACTTCGCGATGGCAGCCTCGGAGGCGACGACGATCGCAGAGGCGCCGTCGTTCAGGGAGCTGGCGTTGCCCGCGGTGACCACGGAGCCCCCCTTGACGACGGGCCGGAGCTTGCTCAGCACCTCGACGGTCGTGCCCTCGCGCGGGCCCTCGTCGGTGTCCACGACGGTCTCGCTCTTGCGGGTCCTGACGGTCACGGGGACGATCTCGTCGGCGAACCGGCCGGCGGCGATGGCGGCGAGCGCCTTCTCCTGGGATCCGGCGGCGAACGCGTCGGCGTCCTCGCGGCTGATGTCGTCGACGCGCGCGACCTCCTCGGCCGTCTCCGGCATCGAGTAGGTCGTCTTCTCCTGCGCCTGGAAGATCGGGTTGACGAACCGCCACCCGATCGAGGTGTCGAAGGCGTCGCCGGGCTTGGCGAACGCCGTCGTCGGCTTGGCCATCACCCAGGGTGCGCGGGACATGGACTCGACCCCGCCGGCGACGACGATGTCGGCGGCTCCGGCCTTGATCATGTGGCTGGCCATGATGATGGCGCTCATGCCGGAGGCGCAGAGACGGTTGACGGTGATGCCCGGGACGCTGTCCTCGAAGCCGGCGAGCAGCCACGCCATCCGCGCGACGTTGCGGTTCTCCTCACCGGCGCCGTTGGCGTTGCCGAGGATCACCTCCTCGACGGCCTCGGACGGGATGCCGGCCCGCTGCACGGCCTCCTTGACGACGAGGGCGGCCAGGTCGTCGGGCCGGACGGACGAGAGGGCGCCGCCGTACCGGCCGACCGGGGTGCGCGCACCGCCGACGAGAAACGCTTCGGGCATGAGAACTCCTTCGTCCAGCTGCTGGGCGGGTCGCTGTCCCGTCGCGGGCACACGGGTGTCCTCCGACGAAATACCGACCGATCGTTCAAGAATGTCACGGGGTCAGGAGCGGGTCAATGTCATGACGCGATGACGGCGCGGGCCGAGGCCGGCAGGCATCCGATGCGACACCTGATCCCCGGTCGGTCAGCGGCCGTCGGGCCGGTTGGCGACGTCGGCAGCAGCCGTCGCCTCGTGCAGGGACGCCCCGGGTCGCTCGGTCGGTCGGATCAGCCGGCTCGGTCGGATCAGCCGGCTTGGTCGGATCAGCCGGCTCGGTCGGATCAGCCGGCGGCGGCGATCGCCGTCAACACGGCGTGCGTCGCGTCCTCGTAGTCCTGGTCCTGGTCGGGCGCCACGACGGGACGCAGGATCCACGCCTGCAGCAGTCCCACGATCGCCGGCGTCAGCACGCCCGCGCGTCGCCGGGCGGCGGCGTCGGACAGCCCCGGGCCGTCCGCACCGGCGGAGAACCAGGCCGCCAGGTAGTCGGCGACGGCCGCCCTGACCCGGCCGTAGGCCTCGTGGGCGAGCTGCGCCATCGGCTCCGAGACGGTCGCGAGCGCCCACACCTGGACCACGAGCCCGGTGTCCCGCGGGGCGGCGAGGGTGCTCAGCAGCTCGCCGAGCACGTCCGCGGGCGGCCGCACGGGCCGTTCCTGCGAGGCGACGGCGAGCGCGGTGAGGCGCACCTCGAACGCGCGGTGGGCGACGGCGCGGAGCAGCTCGTCCTTGCCGGAGAAGTACCCGTAGATGGCACCCGCGGACAGGCCGGAGGCCTCGATGATGTCCGCCATCGAGATCTCGTGCAGCCCCCGCTCCCGCGCACGGTCGAGGGTCGCTTCGGTGATCCGATCGATCATCTGCTGCCGATGGGCATCGCTGACGCGGGGCATGTGACCAGCGTACCCGTGAAACAGAACGACCGTTCTTGATAACTTGAGCGCTCCGTGGCCTAATAGAGAACAACCATTCTTTTTACCGTGCCGCATGCGGTGGCTCACCGCCGGCGCCGTGCTCGATCGAGGACCACCACCATGACCACCTCCACCCCTGTCGCTCCGGCAGACGCCTCCGCAGCGCCGCACACCTCCGCACCGCGGACGCCGGCCGCACGCATTCCCGCGGCCCGCACCCGGTGGCGGGTGACGATGATGGCCGGACTCGGTGCCGCGGCGGCCGTCGCCATTGTGCTGCTCGCCTTCGTCTGGCCCACGGTCACCTCGAGCGTCAAGGATCTGCCGGTCGTCGTCGTGGGCTCCGGGGACGCCGCGAGCACGCTGCACCGCACCCTGACTGACGACGGTCGCTTCGACGTCCGCGACGCCGCCACCGAGGACGACGCCCGCGCGGCCCTCACTCACCGCGAGGCGTACGCGGCGTTCGTCGTCTCGGGCTCCTCCCTCGAGGTGCTCACGGCGTCGGCGGCCTCCCCCGTGGCGACCCAGCTCGTCGCGCAGAAGGTGGCGACCATCGGGCAGGGCTTGCAGCGGGACGCGATCACGTCCCAGACGGCGCTCGCCCGCACGGCGGCGCAGGACGGCGCGAAGGCAGCGGCTGCCGCCGCGGTCGCCGGGACGCTGCAGCGGGTCGCCGCTCAGCAGTTCCCCACCCCGCAGTCGCACGCCGGGCCGGCGTGGGCCGCGTTCTCCGGCCAGTTGGCCGGTGCCCAGCAGCAGGCGACGGCCGCGAAGAGCGCAGCCACGGCGGCCGCCGCCGCGGTGACCGCCGCCCCGAAGCCGTCGGTGACGATCAGCGACGTCGCCCCGCTCAGCTCGGGCGATCCCCGCGGGACGGGACTGGGCCTGCTCGGCCTGCCCCTCGCCATGGGCGGGATGATCGGCGGCCTCATCGTCGCGCTGCTGATCTCCGGATTCGGTCGCCGGATCGCGGCCGCGGGGACCTACGCGCTCGTGGGCGGCCTCGTGCTGATCCTCATCATGCAGCCCTGGTTCGGCCTGCTCCCGGGCCCGTTCCTGCTCAACTGGCTGGCGATGGGCCTCGGCCTGTTCGCGACGGCGATGACGATCGTCGGCCTCGAGTCGCTGATCGGCCGCGCGGGCATCCCGATCGGCGCGATCCTCACCATGTTCGTCGGCAACCCGCTGTCCTCGCTGGCGTCGCCGCCGGAGTTCCTGCCGTGGGCGTGGGGCGCCATCGGCCAGTGGTTCGTGCCGGGCGCCACGGGCAACCTGCTGCGCGACCTCTCCTACTTCCCCGACGCGAGCACGACGCACGGCTGGCTGGTGCTGGCGTGCTGGTCGGTGGCCGGCGTCCTGCTGGCCGTGCTCGGCCGGCACCGCAATGAGGAGACCGTGCACCTGGAGGGGGCCACGGAGGTCGCCGGTGGGCGGACCGGTGGCGTGGCGGACGCAAACTCGACCGACCGGCCCGCCGCCGAGTCCCGGCCGGCCGCCGACGACTCGGCTGCCGTCACCCCGTCGCACGGCCGGCACGTCGCGCAGGTCTGAGGTGTGGGGCGGCGCGGCTCGCCGTCGCCGTCCCCGCCCCCGCCTCTCGCCGAGTGTGCGGATAACGCACCCATTCACCCCGAGTGAGGCCGCCAACCGCACACTCGACGCGGATGTGCGAGCCAGTCGCACACGGGGCACACTCGGCGCGCCGTGTCGCCGATCCCCTGTGGATAACTCCGCGCGGCCGACGGCGTCAGCGGCCATGCTGTGCCGATGAGACTGGCACGACCGCTTCCACCGGCGCTGCAGGTGGCGAGCTTCACCGTCGATCAGGCGCTCGACCTCGGCGTCACCATCGGGCGACTCCGCGGCGACGACCTCGTCGCGCCGTCGAGATCATTGCGAAGGCGCTCGACGACGCAGCCCGACCCGCTCGCGGACGCGCGGAGCCTGCTCGCGCTGCACGGTGACGCCGTCGTCAGCCACCAGACCGCTGCGTTGTGGTGGCAACTCCCTCTGCCGCTTCGCCTGGCGGGCGACCGCCGTGTCCACCTCAGCCTTTCGGCGACGGACGGAGCTACTCCACACATCCGTCGCCGCGGCGTCGTCGCCCATCGCACCAGGCTGCCGCCCGAGGATGTCCGCCGGGTGGGCCGCTGGACGGTGTCGACCCCCGAGCGGACCTTCCTCGACCTCGCGCCCCTCCTCGCGGAGGACGAACTCGTGATCCTGGGGGACGCCATCGTGTGTGCACACCCTGGCGGACGACCATCGACCCGTCGCACGCTGAGCACGCCGGAGCGGCTGGTCGAACGGTGCGCCGATGCGCATGTCCGAGGGGTGCGGGCGGCCCGAGCAGCTCTCGCCCTCGTCCGGGTCGGAAGCGACTCGGCACCGGAGACGCAGCTTCGGCTCGACCTCGTCCGAGCGGGGCTGCCCGAGCCCGCATTGAACGTCGTCCTCGTCGCGCCGGGTGGTCGACGCCCCGTCTTCCCCGACCTGGCCTTCCGGCGACATCGGGTCAGTGTCCAGTACGACGGCGCCCATCACGCCGACCCTCACCAGCACCGGCTCGACATCGAACGCGCCGATCTGACCGCGGCCGCAGGCTGGGTCGAGGTCCGGATCAGCGCCGACGACCTGCGCGTTCAGGTCCGCCACCGCTCCGGCCCGGCCTCTCGCGCTGTCGTCAAGATCGAAGCGGCGCTCCGAGCCCAGGCTGCCCGCCTCGGATGAGAGTCACTGCGTCCCCCGCCGAGTGGACGGCTGACGCACCTGATCCGACCCAATAGGGCCGCCAACCGCTCATTCGACACATCGTCACGACTGCCGAGTGTGCGGATAACGCATCCATCGGCTCGGATGAGGCCGCCAACCGCACACTCGACGACGCGAGGCTCAACTGGCCGTGCCGAGTGGACGGATAACGCACCCATTCGGCCCGAATGAGGCCGGCAACCGCACACTCGGCGAGTGACCCAGGTGCCGCGTGCGCCTCGGCCGCGCGAGTGGCCGCCGCAGTCCTCAGAAGCCGAGGCCGGCCAGCGAGTGCCGGAGCGTCTCCGCCGAGTCCCGCAGCAGGCCGAGCTCCCGGCCGTTCACCGGCACCTCGAGCACCCGCTCGATGCCGTTGCCGCCCACGACGGTCGGCACGGACAGGGCCACGCCGGAGATGCCGGCGTAGTCGTCGAGCACGCTCGAGACGGGCAGCACCGCGTCCTCGTGCCGCAGGATCGCCTCGACGATCCGCGCGCCCGAGAGCCCGATCGCGTAGTTGGTGGCGCCCTTGCCGCGGATCACCGTGTACGCCGCATTGACCACCTGGTCGGTGAGCTGCTCGAGGTACTCCCACGTGAACAGCTGCCGCCCCTCGACGGTCCAGTCACGGATCGGCACCAGGCCGATCGTGGCGCTGGACCACAGCGGGAACTCGCTGTCCCCGTGCTCGCCGACGATGGTCGCGTGCACGCTCGACGTCGAGACGCCCGCCTTCTGCGAGATCAGCCAACGCAGCCGGGACGTGTCCAGCACGGTGCCCGAGGAGAACACCCGGTGCGCGGGCAGGCCGCTGATCTGCCGGGCGGCGACGGTGAGGACGTCGCACGGGTTGGTCACGAGCACGTACACCGCGTCCGGCGCCTGCTCGAGCAACCGGGGCAGCACCGTCTTCAGGATGGCGATGTTGGCGCCGGCGAGGTCGAGCCGCGTCTGGCCGGGCTGCTGCTTCGCCCCCGCGGTGATGACGATGACGTCGGCGCCCGCGACGACCCCGATGTCGTCGCCGCCGATGATGGTCGACGAACCGGTGAATTGGGTGCCGTGCGCCAGGTCCAGCACCTCGGCCTCGACCTTCTCGGTCGCGACGTCGAACAGGGCCACCTCTCGCGCGGAGCCGCGGATCAGGGCGGCGTACGCCAGCGCGGTCCCCACCGCCCCGGCGCCGATGATCGCGAGCTTCGTCCGGGGCAGCGTGCTCATGACGATCCACTCCCTCTCGAGGCTGGAGCCGGGGCCGTCCGCACCGGGCGGCTCGGTCATCAGCCTAGAAAAGGGAGCCATCGCCGCGCTACTAGACTTGCGGGGTGACGATGCCAGGCGAGCCGAACCCCCCGCGGCGGGACCAGCTCCCCGCCTCCGTCTCCGATCTCTTCGACCCGCAGCAGTGGCGGGTGGTCGAGGGCTTCGACTTCACCGATGTCACCTATCACCGGCAGGTCGAGCGCGACGCCGACGGCGCCGTCGTGACGGACCTGCCGACCGTGCGCATCGCCTTCGACCGGCCCGAGGTGCGCAACGCCTTCCGCCCCCACACCGTGGACGAGCTGTACCGCGCGCTGGACCACGCCCGGATGACGCCCGACGTCGGCACCGTGCTGCTGACCGGCAACGGCCCCTCCCCCAAGGACGGCGGCCACTCCTTCTGCTCCGGCGGCGACCAGCGGATCCGGGGCCGGGACGGCTACCGCTACGCCGAGGGCGAGACGTCCGAGACCGTGGACCCGGCCCGGGCCGGCCGGCTGCACATCCTCGAGGTGCAGCGCCTGATCCGGACCATGCCGAAGGTCGTCATCGCCGTCGTCAACGGCTGGGCGGCCGGCGGCGGTCACAGTCTGCACGTCGTCTGCGACCTGACCATCGCCTCCCGCCAGCACGGCAAGTTCAAGCAGACCGACGCGACGGTGGGCTCGTACGACGCCGGGTACGGCTCGGCCCTGCTGGCCCGGCAGGTCGGCCAGAAGGCCGCCCGCGCGATCTTCTTCCTCGCCCGGGAGTACTCGGCCGAGGACATGGTGCGGATGGGCGCCGTCAATGAGGCCGTCGACCACGCGGACCTCGAGCGCACGGCCCTGGCGTACGCCGCGGACATCGCCCGGCAGTCCCCGCAGGCGATCCGCATGCTCAAGTTCGCCTTCAACCTGCCCGACGACGGCCTGTTCGGCCAGCAGGTGTTCGCCGGAGAGGCGACCCGGCTGGGCTACATGACCGACGAGGCCGTCGAGGGCCGCGACGCGTTCCTGGCCAAGCGGGACCCGGACTGGTCGCGCTTCCCGCACTACTTCTGAGGCGGCGCGCGCACCCGTGACCGGCCTGACCTCCCTGCACACCCCCCGCGGTACCGACCCGCTCGCCCTGCTCGGCCCGCTCGCGGCGGCACTGGACGGCGGCCCCGCCGTGGTCGCCTCCCCCGACCCGGAACTCCTCGCCACCGTCACGGCCCTGGCCGAGCGAACCGGTGTGCCCGACGGGACCGCGGCGATCGTCTCCACCTCCGGGTCGACGGGCGCCCCCAAGCACACCCTGCTGCCCGCCGCGGCCCTGCACGCTTCCGCGGACGCCACCCGCGCCGTCCTCGGCGGCTCCGGGCAGTGGCTGCTCGCCCTGCCCGGACACTACGTCGCCGGCCTGCAGGTGCTCTCCCGCTCGATCCTCGACGGCACCCGGCCCGTGGTGGTCCCCGACGACGCGCCGTTCGACGGCACCGCCTTCCGCGCCGCGGTGGACCGGATGGACGGGTCCGGGTTGGACGGCGCCCGCCGCTATGCCTCGATGGTGCCGGCGCAGCTCGCCCTGCTGATCGACGGCGCTCCCGGCCGGCCCGTCGACGACGCCGAACGGGCGGCCAACGCGGCCGCGCTCGGCGCACTGGACGCGATCCTGCTCGGCGGCGCCCGTGCCGATGCGGCCCTGCTGCGCCGCGTCCGCGACACCGGTGCCCGGGTGATCACCACCTACGGGATGAGCGAGACCTGCGGCGGCTGCGTGTACGACGGCGTGGCCCTGGCCGGGGTCCGCGTGGACCTGGCCGACGGCGTGATCCGGCTCGGCGGCCCCGTCGTCGCCGGCGGATACCTGGGCGACCCGGTGCGCACCGCCGCGGCCTTCACGGAGCGGGACGGGACCCGCTGGTTCACCACCAGCGACACCGGCACCCTGACGGACGGCGTTCTCACCGTCACCGGCCGCGCGGACGACGTCATCAACACCGGCGGCCTCAAGGTCTCCGCGACCGTCCTGGCGCAGACCATCGAGGAACTGCCCGGCGTGCGCGACGCGTTCGTCACCGGCCTCCCCGACCCGGTGTGGGGCCAGCAGGTGGCGGCCTGGGTCGCGGGCTCGGCGACACCCGAGGCGGTCCGCGCCTACGTGGCCGGACGGCTCGGGGCCCGGCTCACCCCGAAGATCCTGCGCGTCACCGACGCCCTGCCGATGCTCCAGACCGGCAAACCCGACCGGCAGCGGATGATCCGGCAGCTGACCACAGCGACGACACCAGCAACGACGACGACGGCCCCGCGGGCCGGACAGGAGGCATGAGCGTGGCGACCACGGCCCAGTGGGTGGAGGGAGCGCGGCTGCGGACCCTGCCGATGGCGATGGCTCCGGTGATCGCCGGGTCCGCCGCGGCGGCCGGGCTCGGGGCGTTCCACCCGGTGCGGGCGCTGCTCGCGCTCGTCGTCGCCCTGCTCCTGCAGGTGGGCGTCAACTACGCCAACGACTACTCGGACGGCATCCGCGGCACCGACGACGCCCGGGTCGGCCCGCTGCGCCTGGTCGGCTCCGGGGCCGCCTCCCCCGCCGCGGTCAAGCGCGCCGCCTTCGCCTGCTTCGGCGCGGCCATGGTCGCGGGGCTGCTCCTCGTGGTGCTCAGCGGGACCTGGTGGGTGCTGCTGGTCGGCGCCGCGTCCGTCGTGGCGGCCTGGTACTACACCGGCGGGTCACGCCCCTACGGGTACCACGGCCTCGGCGAGGTGTTCGTGTTCGTGTTCTTCGGGCTCGTCGCCGCGCTGGGCACCACCTACACGCAGGCCCTGACGATCAGCGGGCCGGCCGTCGTCGCCGCCGTCGCCACCGGACTGATCGCGACCGCCCTGCTGATGGCCAACAACATCCGGGACATCCCGACGGACCGCGAGGTCGGCAAGCGCACCCTGGCGGTGCGGCTCGGCGACCGCGCGGCCCGCACCACCTACGTCGGGATGCTCGCCGTCGCTCTGCTGCTGGTGCTGACCGTGGCGCCGGCGCACCCGTGGCTGCTGATCGTGCTGCTGCTGGCCCCGGTGTGCGTCCCCGCCTGCCGCCGGGTGCTGACGGCCACCGAACGGGCCGAGCTCATTCCCGTGCTCAAGCAGACGGGCATCATCAACCTCGCCTGGAGCGTGCTGTTCACGGTCGGCATCCTGCTCGACCTCGCCGTCTGACGGACCCGCGGAATGCCGACGGGACGACGACGGGGTCAGGCGCCGCGGCGCCGCTGCACGGAGTCGTCCTGGACAGCGTCAGCGCGACCGGCGTCATCCCGACCGGCGTCATGCCGAACGGCACCGTCGTCCGCGCCGTGGGTCGTGCCGCTGTGGGGGTCGGTGCCGACGGCGGTGCTGCCCTGCGCCCGCGCGTCGGTGCCGGCCGTCCATTCGGCCGGCTCGGCCGTCTGCTCGTGGTCGTCCCAGTAGCTGTCCTCCGCGGCGGCGTCGTCCAGCTCGGTCCGCGAGCGGCGGCCCGTGCGACCGGTGATGCGGTTGCCGACCTGCGAGGCGGCGGCGTCGCGCATCCGCCCGAAGAAGAGGTAGCTGATGCAGAACGAGGCGACGAGCGCCACGATCATCGACATCACGACGCCGAGGTGCAGCAGCAGGCCGAGCACGAAGATCAGGACGACGAGGCCGAGCCGGGCGGCGGAATACTTCAGAAGAGCCACCGCGCCATTCTAGTCGCCGGTCCTCGTCGAGCCGGTCGGCGATCACCCAGCCGACATCCAGACGCCGCGACTACACTCTCGGCATGCGTTACCTGCCGTTCGCCCTGCTGGCGATCGCGATGATCTACACGCTCGTCGACTGTGTGCGGTCCGACGGCAACCACGTGCGAGCCATGCCGAAGGGGATCTGGTTCCTCGTCATCCTGGTGCTGCCGGTCATCGGCATCGTCCTCTGGTTCCTCTTCGGCCGGCCGCAGGCCGTGCCCGCGTCGGCCGCTCCGATCGCCCGGCCGCTGGCGCCCGACGACGACCCCCGCTTCCTCTCCGACCTCGCCGAGCGTCGTCGCCGGGAGCGCGCGGCCCAGCAGGCCGCCGATCGTGCGGCGGAGCGGGCCGCGGCGCAGCGTGCGGCGGAGACGCCGAAGCCCGAGGGTGAGCGTCCGGCCGCGGATCCGCACCGCGATCAGCGTCCCGACCGCAACGGCCACAACCCCGCGCAGGGGTCCGCCGGCACCGGACCGGACGAGGTCACCGGCTCCTGACCAGCGGGCTCCACTGCCGCCGCGACCACTCCCATCTGGTCCCGAACAGTGCGGCCCTCGATCGGGACAGAGCACCCCGTCCCGGAATGCACCGCCGCTCGGTGGGATCAGATGCGAACCGTGAGCGATCCGGGAGAAGCGGCACCGACCACACCCACCGACGACGAAGCCCCCGCCCGAACCCGGGCGGGGGCTTCCGTCATGTCCGGGCGGACCCTGCTCGGCAGGATCCGATCAGCGGCTCACAGTCCCGAGTAGGAGTGCAGGCCCGCGAAGACCGTGTTGACGATGGTGAAGTTCACGATCACGCACAGGTAGCCGACGATCGAGAGCCAGGCCGCCCGCGTCCCGGTCCAGCCGCGGGTCGCCCGCGCGTGCAGGTAGCCGGCGTAGACGGTCCAGATGACGAAGGTCCAGACCTCCTTGGGGTCCCAGCCCCAGTACCGGCCCCACGCGTGCTCGGCCCAGATCGCACCGGCCATCAGGGTGAAGGTCCAGAACACGAAGCCGACGGCGTTGATCCGGTAGGCGCCGTTCTCCAGCGTCAGCGCGGTGGGCACGCGGCCGAGGAACGACATCCGCGGCGTGCGGCCCTCCGCGATCGCGGCCTCGCGACGCGCCTGGAGCAGCTGTAGGACGCTCATGCAGAAGGAGAGCGTGAACAGCGCCGAGGAGAACACCGCCACGGAGACGTGGATGACGAGCCAGTAGCTCTGCAGCGCCGGGATCAGGTGCGCCACGGGCGTGCGGAACGCGATGGTGGCCGCACACAGCATGATGAGCACGAGACCGACGACGAAGGTGCCGAGGAAGCGCAGGTCGCGGCGGATCAGGAAGAGAAGGAACACCCCGGCGACGATGAGGGCGCCGGTCGTGCAGAACTCGTACATGTTGCCCCACGGCACCCGGGCCGCGGCCACGCCACGGGTGATCACCGCGGCGGCGTGGATGACGAACGCGAGGGTCGTCATGGCGACCCCGATCCGGGCCGCCCGGCGACGAGCACCGGTGTAGCGCAGGTCCTCGCGCGGCACGGTGTCGGCCTGCACGTGACCGTCCGGACCCGTGCCTGCGGGGTGCACCGGCCGCTCGCCGCCGCCGCCCGCCATCGCCGGGGTGCGTTCACGGGTGCGCTCGGTCGCGGCCGCCGCGGCGCGCGCGTCGATGGCGCGCAGAGTCTTCGAGCTCGACGCCATGTCCCACGCGAAGGCGACGAACGCCACGAGGTAGACGAACGCGGCCGAGAGCATGAACAGCTCGCTGTACTGGCCGAGGGTCTCGTTGATTCCCATCACAGTCCTGTCGTTCGACGATCGTCGCCGGTGTTGCCCCCGGCGTCATTCTTCCCGCTCCGCGCGCGATCGGCCACCAGGTCGTCGTCGAGCGCCTGGCCCAGGGCCTGGCGTGCTCGTTCCAGCCGGTGGTCCTCGCCGCGCGCGAGCAGCCCGTACTCGACCATCACGCGGCCGTCCTCGGCCCGGCCCGCGCGCACCCACGCGCGACGGCGGGGCACGAACAGGGAGCCGATCAGGCCGAGCAGCGCGGCGGTGGAGAACACCAGCGCACCGATCTGGCCCGGGTCGTGCCGCACGTCGATGGCGATGTAGCGCTTGACGCCCTCGAAGGTGATGGAGCCGAGCCCGCCGGGCAGCTTCTGCGTGGCCCGCGACCCGTCGAGGACGATGCCGCCCGCGGGGAGGTTGCGGGCGTTGACCGGGGTGAGCTTGGAGGTGTCCAGGGCGAAGACCGAGGTCGGCACCCCGTTGTTCAGCCCGAGGTCACCCTTGAAGGAGTTGAGGTTGAGCTGGGGCAGCAGCGGATCCGGGTCCCCGGAGAAGGCCACCTTGTCCGCGCCGGCCACCGCCGTCGGCAGGAAGAAGCCGACGAAGGAGAGCTGCTGGGGCTTCGCGTCGGGCACCTTGAGGACGAAGGCCGAGGTGTACATGGCGTCGGTCGGGGTGCTGACCACCGGGCCGCTCCACGCCACCTTGCCCTCGCCGTCGCGCACGGTGACGACCGGCGCGTACCCGTTGCCGACCAGGTAGACGCTGCTGCCGCCGAGCTCCACCGGGGAGTTGACCTTGAGGTCGTGCTTCACCGGGGACGACGACGGCGTCTCGCGGGTCGTCAGGTGGGCGTTGAAGTCGATCGGCTGCCCGTAGTGGGAGGTGGACTCGCGGTCGAACGTGACGTCGAACTTGTCCAGCTGCAGCGAGAACGGGTCGAGGTGGTCGTCCGCGAAGTTGGTACCCGGGTTGAAGGAGTCGTAGCCGACGAGGGTGTTGACGAAGCTGTCGCCCTCGACGAGGGTCCGCTGCCCGCGGTAGCCGAACAGGCCGCCGACGGCGACGGAGACGAGCACCCCGATCAGCGCGGTGTGGAAGATCAGGTTGCCGGTCTCGCGCAGGTAGCCGCGTTCGGCCGCCGCGGAGGGACGGTCCCCGTCGAGGTCCTGCAGCCGCACCCGGTAGCCGCGGCGCTTGAGCACCGCCGCGGCCCGGCGCGCGACGTCCGCGGCGCCGGTCCCCGCCTCGGCCGGCACGACGAGCGTGCCGTACTGCGGCATCCGGGACAGCCGGCGCGGCGTCCTCGGCGGCGGCTGGCGCAGCGCCTTGAGGTGCGCGATGCTGCGCGGCACCACGCAGCCGATCAGCGAGACGAACAGCAGGAGGTAGATCGCGGAGAACCAGACGGACGCGTACACGTCGAAGAACTGGAAGCGGTCGAGCCACGGCCCGGTGACCGGATTGTTCTGCAGGTACGCGGTGACGGTGGCGGGGTTCGACGGCCGCTGCGGGAAGATCGACCCGGGCACGGCGGCGACGGCCAGCAGCAGCAGGAGCATCAGCGCCACGCGCATGCTGGTCAGCTGGCGCCAGGCCCAGCGCAGGGAGCCGAGGAAGCCGAGCCGCGGCAGCGCGGGACCGCCGTCGCGCGCGGACCCGCCACGGGACCCGCGGGATGCGGCGGTGGCCCCGGGAGCGGACGCGGACGCGTCGCCGGTGGTCGGATCGGTCTTCTGCGGTGTCAAATCGGCAACCTCACGGAATCGGAGAACCAGGCCTGCAGGGCGGCCACCCAGGTGTTCCACACCCCGGTGACCATGAGCAGGCCGACGACGATGAGCAGGCCCCCGCCGATCCGCTGGATGGCCAGCCGGTGCCGCCGCAGGACGGCGAGCGCGCTCGCGCTGCGGCGCAGGGCCAGGGCGATCAGCAGGAAGGGCACGCCCAGGCCGAGGCAGTAGAACAGGGTCAGCCACGCGCCGCGGACGGCGCCGGCGCCGTCGGAGAAGGAGAGGGCCTGGACGGCGGCGAACGTCGGGCCGATGCAGGGCGCCCAGCCGAGCGCGAAGGTCAGACCGAGCACCGGGGCTCCCCACAGGCCGGCCGGCGGGCGGGCGTGGATGCGCCGCTCCCCCTGCAGCCGGGCGAAGCCGCCCATGAACACGACGCCCATCACGACGACGACGAGGCCGAGCAGCTGCGAGACCCAGGGGGCGCCCTTCAGCCATGCGCCGGCCTGGCCGAACACCGCGCCGATCAGCACGAACACCACGGAGAACCCGAGCACGAACAGCCCGACGCCGGCGAGGACGCGGCCGCGGCGGTGGTCCTGCAGGTCCGCGCCGGTCAGGCCGGTCACGTAGCCGAGGTAGCCGGGGACCAGGGGCAGCACGCACGGCGAGGCGAAGGAGACGAGCCCGGCGAGCATCGCGACGGGCACGGCGACGAGCATGGACCCGCCCCAGGCGGCCTCGGCGAAGGAGTTGGCCGCGGCGGGAACGCTCAGCGGACCGGCAGCGGGCGGGATCACGACTGCTGCGCGGTCTGGATCAGGGATTTCAAGGTGCCCTTGTCGGCCGTGCCGAGGATGCGGGCGCTGACCCGGCCCTGCTTGTCCAGCACCAGGGTGGTGGGTACCGACTGCGGCGGCACGTACTGCGTCATGGCCAGCAGGACGGTGCCGTTGCGGTCCTCGAAGGAGGGGTACGTGGTGCCGAAGGTGCGCTCGAAGGCGGCGGCCGTCGGCTCCTCGTCCCGGACGTTGACGCCGTAGAACTGCGCGCCGGAGGTCTTGAACTGGGAGTAGAGGGACTGCAGGTCCTTCGCCTCGACGCGGCACGGTGCGCATCCGGCGTACCAGAAGTTCAGCACCGTGACCTTGCCCTTGAAGCTGGCCGCGTCGACGGTCTTCCCGCCGAACAGGGTCGAGGAGAAGGCGACGGGCTTGCCGCGGTTGTCCGCCGCGTACTCGCGCACGGACCCGTCACCGGCGATGTAGTTCTTCTCGTCCCCGGCGCGGGCCTGCTGCGCCAGGCTGTCACTGGCGGCGCAGCCGGCGAGGACAGGGGCCGTCAGCAGCAGCAGTGACGCGGCAGCGGCCACGCGGGCGCGGGCGGACGGACGGCGGGAGTGGTGCGAGAACATCACCGCGGATTATGCCCCGGGAAGCTGGTCAGCACCTGAGAGCAGGGCACCCGCGGGCTCGCGGTAGCTCACCCCGGTCAGGTCGCCGCCGGTGAAGTGGAAGCTCGTCACGGAGGCCAGGCCGCACTCGCGCTTGCGCGGATCGTGCCAGAGCGGACGCCGCTCGGCGCTGAGCCGGGTGACCCAGATCGGCAGCTGGTGGCTGACCATCACGGCCTCGGCGTCGGGGCCGCCGGCCGACTCGGCCTCGGCACGGACGTCGTGCACGGCCGCGACCACGCGGGCCACCTGCGCCCGGTAGGCCTCGCCCCAGCTGGGCCGGAGCGGGTTGATCAGGTAGGGCCAGTGCTTCGGCCTGCGCAGCTCGTCGCGGGTCATGCGCAGACCCTCGAAGTGGTTCTCCGCCTCGATGACGCGCGGCTCGGTGCCCACGGGCAGCCCGAGGGCGGCGCCGAGCGGAGCGGCGGTCTGCTGGGCGCGCAGCAGGGGGGACGCTTTGACCACGACGACGTCGGCACCGTCCGCGGCCCGCCGGGCGAAGTCCTCGGCCACGGTGTCGGCCATCCGCCGGCCGAGGTCGGAGAGCCCGTATCCGTCGAGGCGGCCGTAGAGCACGTGGGCGGGGTTGTACACCTCGCCGTGGCGAAGCAGGTGAACCGTGGGCATGGGTCCCAGTCTCGCAGACCGGAGGCGGGGAATAGATTCCGCGGGGCCCCGGTTGACACTACACAGTTGAGACTTCAACTGATATTTGGACGAAGACAGTATCGAACGCGGCAGTTCCACTGCCGGGAAGGACGACCATCATGACGACCTCCATCGAGCAGATCCAGGGACTCCAGCAGGGCGTGTGGACCGCGGACGCCTCCCACAGCCACGTGGCGTGGTCGGTGCGGCACGCCGGCATCAGCAAGGTGCGCGGCACGTTCGACTCCTTCACCTCGACCCTGAACGTCGGCGAGACGCTGGAGCAGACCTCCGTCGTCACCGACATCGACGTCGCGAGCATCAACTCCAAGGACGAGAACCGTGACGGCCACGTCCGCGGTGCCGACTTCTTCGACGCCGAGAACCACCCCACGATCTCGTTCCGGTCGACCTCCGTCTCCGGCACCCCCGACGACCTGACCATCACCGGTGAGCTGACCATCCGCGGCACCACCCAGGAGGTCACCCTGACCGGCGAGCTCAGCGGCGTCGTCACCGACCCGTTCGGCATCACCCGCACCGGCGTCAACGCCTCCACCTCGATCAGCCGCAAGGCGTTCGGCATCACCTGGAACGCGGCGCTCGAGGCCGGCGGCGTGCTGGTCGGCGACAAGGTCACCATCGACCTCGACGTCGAGTACGTGGCTCCGCAGGCCTGATCCGGACCGCCGATCCGGCGGATCCGTCTCACGGTAGGGTTGCAGTACGTCCGCAGTGACGTGCTGCAACCCTGCTGTGTCTCCGGGCCGGGACGACCTCGCGACCGATGCCCGCCGCACACGGCGACGACGGCCGAGACCAGGAGCTGGATCGATGAGCAACGGCAACCCGGAGAACCCTCGACCGGCCGACGACGACGGCCAGGACCGCGCACGGTACCCGGAGTACGGTCAGCCGTCCTCGAGCGGCCAGGGCTATCCCGCCTACGGGCAGCAGCAGCCCTCGTCCGACCAGGACCAGCAGGGCTACGGACAGCCCTCGTACGGCCAGCAGCCGACGTACGGCCAGTCCTCCCACGATCAGCCCGACCAGGGCTACGGCCAGCCCTCCTACGGGCAGCAACCGACGTACGGCCAGGGCCGGCAGCCCGCGTACGGCCAGGACGGGCAGCAGGGCTACGGGCAGCAGCAGTACCCCGCCTACGGGCACCAGCAGCCCTACGGTCAGCAGAACTCGTACCAGCAGACTCCGTACCAGCAGGACCCGAATTCCTGGGGCGCCGGGTCGCCGTCGCGCCCGGCGACGATGCCGCGCGAGGTGAACATCGGCTCCTGGCTGATCGCCGCCGGTGGCCTGCTCGCCATGATCTACACCGCGATGCAGGCGGCCTTCATCGGCTCACCGCAGGGTCAGGACTACATCGAGCGGGCGCTGCAGCAGACCGGGCAGAACACGCAGGGCTTCAGCTCCGCCGAACTGGCCAGCGCCGCCCAGTCGGTCCTGCTCGTGGGCGGCGTCATCGCCCTCGCCCTCTACGTGCTCGTCGTCGTGTTCGTCCGGCGCGGCAGGAACTGGGCCCGGATCCTCGGCACCGTGCTGGCGGCGTGCTCGCTGCTCTTCTTCGGCATCAACCTCGGCGGCCTGGCCATGGTCGTCGGTATCGTCGGCGTCGTGATGCTCTGGCTGCGCCCCGCGCGGCCGTGGTTCCGCAAGGCGTCGGCCGCCGCGCCCTGGGCGCGCTGAGCCGGCCTTCGCGTCAGGCGCCGGCGAGCAACCGGCGCAGCCGCTGCGGGTCGATCCGCCAGAAGTCGCGCTGCACCCCGTCGATCATCAGCACCGGGATCTCCTCGCCGAATCGTGCGGTCAGCTCCGCGTCACCGTCGATGGACCGCTCCGCCCAGGTGAGGCCGAGCGAGGCGGTCACCTCCTGCACCACCTGCCGGGCGTCCTCGCACAGGTGACAGCCCGGGCGGGTCAGCAGCTCCACCCGCGGCGCGGGGGCGGGCGTCGATCCGGCGGATGCGGCCATCGGGTTCCTCCAGGCGAGTGCGGGGCCGAACCGGTGAGCGGCCCGGAGAACAGTCGAGCGCCGGCCCACGCGATGGGAGCCGGCGCTCGTTGACCGAGGTGTCGCCTACTTCTTGTTGCGACGCTGGTGACGAGTCTTGCGCAGCAGCTTGCGGTGCTTCTTCTTGGCCATCCGCTTCCGGCGCTTCTTGATGACTGAACCCACGTGTCCTCCACTCATTCGATGTCTGTTGACGGTCCGGCGACCGCTTCGGGCGCACAGCGACACCCGTGGCCGTGCCGGCGGTTCCCCTCAAGGGTACCCGCATCACCGGTTCCGGCCGTCACCGCCCGGATGCCCGGGGGTCACCGTCCGTTCGCCGGGGACGGCGGCAGGGCGGTCAGGCGGTGTCGACGTCCGGCATCCCCGCGGAGCGCAGGTAGTCGGTGACCGCGGACTCCGGAACCCGGTAGGAGCGGCCGAACTGGACCGCGGGCAGGTCACCGGCGTGGATGAGACGGTAGACCGTCATCTTCGACACGCGCATCATCTCGGCGACTTCCGCCACGGTCAGGAACTTCACGTTGGCGAAGTTCTGCTCTGGAGCCATTCCCCTGTCCCTCTCTGCCCGACGAACACTCCCACGCACGGGTGTGTTCGACACGCCGGGGACGGTGCTCACGTCACTCTAGTGGCTGGCGTGGCAGAAGTGAAAGCGCGCACCTTAACGCCCGTCGGCGCGCGGGTAGCGCCGACACGCACGGACGCCGGCACCGGATCCGGGAGGCGTGGGCCGGCTCGACGCCGCACGGCGGTCGGTGGCGGGTTCAGTACCGGCCGTTGCGCCGACGCAGCCGAGGGATGTTCGCGATCATCTCGGCGGCGCGGCCGGCGGCCCGGCCGACGGTGCGTCCGATCGGGGACGTGCCGTCCTCGTCCGGGGCCGCCTCGTCGTCCGCTCCGGTCGGCCGACGCTCGGCCTGCTCCGCCGTAGCTCCCGCGGCGACCCGCGCGGCGGCACCGGTCTCGGCGGCGCGCCGGGCACCCTCCCCCGCCGGTTCCCCGCCGGGGGTGGCCGCCGCGACCGCGGCCACGGGCAGGAAGTCGCCGAGCCACCGGGAGGCCTCCTGGAGCGGCTCGAGCCGGATCGAGTACAGCCGGCGCTGACCGGAGGCGCGCATCCGCACCAGGCCGCCCTCGCGCAGAGTGCGCAGGTGCTTGGACACGGTCGGCTGGCTCACGGCGAGCTCGATCACCAGGTCCCCGACCGACTTCTCCTGCCCGCGCAGCGCCGTCAGGAGGCGGCGCCGCGTGGCGTCGGCGAGCACCCCGTACACCTCACCGGCGCGCCCGTCCGGACGCTCGGCGGTGCTCGCCTCGGCGATCGTGGGCGGCAGCGGGCGGCCCGGCGTCTCCGGCCTGTCGGCCGGCACGTCCGTGTTCCCGTCGATCGCCAGGGCCTTCTCACCCGCGGGTTCCGCCATCAGTCGTGCCACCTCGATCGCACCATGTCAGTCGAACCATGTCAGTCGAACCACGGATCCAGTCCGTGCAGCGGGAAGAGTTCCTTGCGCGTGGCCATGACGGCACGGTCGACGTCGTCGTTCGGGTCGTAGCCGACCTCCCACGAGCGCCACCACAGGTCCACGTCGTCCGTCATCCACAGCGGCGCCTCCTTGCCGTAGCGCTCGAGCACGTAGTCCTGCCAGCCGCGCGGGGTCGGCGCCTGCACGGGCACCGGATCCCCGGTGACGATGCCGACGAGGTGGGCCCACACCCGCGGCACGACGGCGGTGGTGCTGTAACCGCCCCCGCCGGTGGCCAGCCAGCGGCCCTCGCACAGGTCGGTCGCCAGATCCCGGACGTCGAGCGCCACCTGCCGCTGGGCGTCGACGCTGGTGCGCAGGTCCGTCAGCGGGTCCTGGAAGTGGCTGTCGCAGCCGTGCTGGCTGACGATCACCTCGGGCGCGAACGCACGGGCGAGCTGCGGGACGACGGCGTGGAAGGCACGCAGCCAGGCCCCGTCGCCCGTCGTCGGCGGGAGGGCGACGTTGACGGCCGACCCCTGCGCCTCGGCTCCGCCGATGTCGTTGGCGAAGCCGGTGCCGGGGAAGAGGGCGAGCCCCGTCTCGTGCAGGGAGATGGTCATCACCCGCGGCTCGTCCCAGAAGATGCTCTCGGTGCCGTCGCCGTGGTGGGCGTCGACGTCGATGTAGAGCACGCGGGAGACGCCCCGGTCCAGCAGGCGGGCCACCGCGGCCGCGGCGTCGTTGTAGATGCAGAAGCCGCTGGCCCGGTGCCGGGCCGCGTGGTGCATGCCGCCGGCGAAGTTGACCGCCCGGGTGGCGGTGCCGTCGACGATGGCGTCGGCGGCCTGCAGGGAGCCGCCGACGATCCGGGCGCTGGCCTCGTGCATGCCCGCGAAGGCCGGGTCGTCGGTGGTGCCGAGCCCACGGGTCTCGTCCGGGACGCTGGGGTCGTCGCTGACCCGCCGGACGGCGTCGATGTACGCGGGATCGTGCACGGTGGCCAGCTCGGCGTCGGTCGCGACGTGCGGCTCGATGCGCTGCACGCCGGGCCGCTCGAACAGGCCCAGCTCGGTGGCCAGGCGTGCCGTCAGGTCCAGCCGGCTGGGGTGCATCGGGTGCTGCTCACCGAAGTTGTAGGCGGTCAGCGACTCGCCCCACACGACAGCGGAGGTGTCGCTGCTCCTCGGTCGGTCCCTCACCGTCCCTACCCTACGGGGCGAGCCGACCGGTCGTGCCTCCCGCGTCGCGCGCGCGAGCGTGGACAATGGAGGCGATGGCCACCACCCGCACCCCCTGGACGAGGGACGACGACCGCAGCCCGTTCTGGCTGCTGTCCGTCGCGCGTGACTTCGTCGACCGGCTCGCCGGCAGTTCGCCCGCGAGGCTGGCGCTGATCACCTTCGCCTGCATCGTGCTCGTCTTCACGGGGCTGCTCTCGCTGCCGCTGGCGACCACCAGCGGTCAGTCGACGCCGCTGCACGACTCCCTCTTCACTGCGGTCTCCGCCGTGTGCGTCACCGGACTGACCGTCGTCTCGACCGCGACCCACTGGTCGGCCTTCGGCCAGGTGGTGATCCTGCTGGCGATCCAGATCGGCGGCCTGGGTGTGCTCACCCTCGCCTCGATCCTGGCGATGGCGGTCAGTCGCCGGCTCGGGGTGCGCGGCAAGCTGATCGCCCTCGAGGAGATGAACATCGGCCGGCTCGGCGAGGTCGGTGCGCTGCTGCGGATCGTCGTGACGACGTCGGTCACCATCGAGCTCGCGATCGCGCTGATCCTCGCGCCGCGGTTCATGATGCTCGGCGAGTCGGTGGGCCAGGCCCTGTGGCACGCCGTATTCTACGCGATCTCCGCGTTCAACAACGCCGGCTTCACCCCGCACAGCGACGGCATCGTCCCCTACGGCGAGGACCTGTGGATCCTGCTGCCGCTGATGGCCGGCGTCTTCATCGGCTCGCTGGGCTTCCCCGTGATCATGGTGCTGCTCTTCACCCGCGCCCGGTTCCACGCGTGGACCCTGCACGCGAAGCTGACCGTCGAGGTGTCGGTGATCCTGCTCGTGGTCGGCTCGATCGCCTGGGGCGCGTTCGAGTGGTCCAACCCCGGCACGATCGGCTCGATGAGCACGCCGGACAAGATCCTGCACGCCGTCTTCGCGTCCGTGATGACCCGGTCGGGCGGCTTCAACCTCGTCGACATGAACCACCTGGACCAGACGTCGATCCTCGTCACGGACGCGCTCATGTTCGCCGGCGGCGGCTCGGCCTCGACCGCGGGCGGCATCAAGGTGACGACCATCGCCGTCGTCGTCCTCGCCATCGTCGCGGAGGCCCGTGGCGACGCCGACGTGCGCAGTCACGGCCGGACGATCCCGCCCTCGGTGATGCGGGTGGCCATGGCGGTGATCGCCATCAGTGCGACCATGGTGATGGTCGCGACCGCCGTGCTGCTGCAGATCAGCGGGCAGTCCCTGGACCGGGTGCTGTTCGAGGTCATCTCCGCGTTCGCGACCTGCGGGTTGAGCAACGGCCTGTCCGCGGAACTGCCCCCGGTGGGCAAGGACGTGCTCTCCGTGCTGATGTTCCTCGGCCGGATGGGACCGATCACCGTCTCGACAGCCCTCGCCCTGCGCCAGCGCCGTACCCTGTACCACTTCCCCGAAGAGAGGCCGATCCTTGGCTGACCGCCCCGCACACAACCAGCCGGTGCTCGTCATCGGCCTCGGCCGGTTCGGTTCCGCGACGGCCGACCAGCTCGTCAAGCAGGGCCGGGAGGTGCTCGCGATCGAGCGCGACCCCGTACTCGTGCAGAAGTGGTCGGGCACCCTCACCCACGTCGTGGACGCCGACGCCACGGACATCGACGCGCTGCGCCAGCTCGGGGCACAGGAGTTCAACTCCGCGGTCGTCGGGGTGGGCACGTCCATCGAGTCGTCCGTGCTGATCACGGTCAACCTCGTGGACCTCGGCGTCGAGCACCTGTGGGTCAAGGCCATCACCCCGGCGCACGGCAAGATCCTCTCCCGCATCGGCGCGAACCACGTGATCTACCCCGAGGCCGACGCCGGCCGCCGGGCGGCGCACCTGGTGTCGGGCCGGCTGCTGGACTACATCGAGTTCGACGACGACTTCGCGATCGTCAAGATGCGCCCGCCGCGGGAGACCCAGGGCTTCACCATCCGCGAGGCGTCCGTGCGGAAGAAGTACGGCGTGACGATCGTGGGCGTGAAGTCGCCCGGCGAGGACTTCACCTACGCGACCGGGGACACCAAGGTCTCGGGCCGGGACCTGTTGATCGTCTCGGGCCACGTGGACCTCATCGAGCGGTTCGCCGCCCGTCCGTAGGCGCGCCAGCACGCCCGGGCGAAGGCGCGCCAGCGCCGCACGCCCGGGCAGCAAGCACCGCCCGGACGGGCAGAAGGCACAGCCCGGCCGTAGGCCTCAGCTGCCGGAGAGTTCCTCAGTGATCTCGGCGGCGCGGGCGGCCGCGTTGGCGGTGCCGTGCGCGACGATGTCCCGCAGGCCCTCCCGGTCGAAGGTCGCGATGGCCTGTTCGGTGGTGCCCTTCGGGCTGGTGACCTTCCGGCGCAGGGTGGCGGCGTCGTCGTCGGAGGTCCGCATCAGCTCGCCCGCTCCGGACACCGTCTCCTCGGCCAGCCGGGCCGCCAGGTCCCGGTCCAGTCCGAGGGCCACGCCCGCCTCCGTCATCGCCTCGGCCAGGTAGAACACGTACGCCGGCCCCGAGCCGCTGATCGCCGAGACGGCGTCCTGCTGCTCCTCCGGGACGGTGACGACCAGGCCCGAGCCGGCCAGCACGCCCTCCACCAGCGCGGTCTGCGCGTCCGTGACGGACGTGCCCGGCGAGACGGCGAGCACGCCGCGCTGGACGCGGGAGGGCGTGTTGGGCATGACGCGCACGACGGGCTGCCCGGCGGGCAGTGCCGCCTCGATCATCGCGTTGGTGACCGCGGCGGCCACACTGACGACGACGGTGTCCGGCGCCAGCGCCGGCGCGATCTCCCGGGCCATCGCCTCGATGCCGACGGGCTTGACGCCGAGGACGACGACGTCGGCGCCCTCGACCGCGCTGGTGTTCGCGGCGTCGTCCTCGCCCGTCGCGTGCACCGTGATGCCGAAGCGGGACCGCAGCTCCTCGGCACGCGCGGGGCGGCGGACGGTCGCGACCACGGTGCCGGGATCCTTCCCGGAGGCCAGGACGCCGGCGAGGATCGACTCGTTCATCGACCCGGTGCCGACGAACGCGAGACGTGCGTCGGTCGCGGTGGGGACAGGGCTGGTCGTCGCATCGGTCATGGTGCCGATTGTGCCAGCCGTACCGTCGCCCTCGCACACCGTGCGGAGCCGTCGAGGAATCCAGGAGTGACGCGTTGCCAGCCACTTCTCAGCCGGTGCACGGGCCCGTCACACGTTCGCTTCCTACGCTGGTCCTACCTCATGAAGGTGCGAGTGATGATGATGATGGACCGGGTTGCCCGACCTGGTCCGAGGGCCGGTGGCCCGGCCGCTTCGGCGGACCGGACCACCGGCCCTTCTCGTGTCCCACGCGTCGGCCGAGCGCACGGCGACCACGCCGGTCATCCTTCGAGGGTCCCATCGGTGTGGGACGTGCATCCGACCGACGTCCAGAGAATGCCCAGACGGCGTCGAGTGCCCGCCCATCCGGCATCCCTAGAGTGAGGACTACCTCCTCAAGGTGCGAGTGATGACGGATCGGGCTGCCCCGCCCGGTCCAGGTGCCGGCGAGCGAAGGACAGCGTGTCTCCCAGCAGCTGTTCCCGCTCGCCGGCACCTTTCGCTTTTCGGGTCGAGACCTCGGCGATCACCGTGCCGTCCCAGTCGGTCTCCACGAGGTGGCGCAGCACCGCGGCGGGGTCCTGGTTGCCCTCTCCCGGCAGCAGGTGCTCGTCCCGGTTCTGGGCGCCCGAGCCGTCCGTCAGGTGCACGTGCCGCAGCCGTGAGCCCAGTTCCTGCACCGAGCGCAGGCTGTGCGAGCCGGCGCAGGCCGCATGGGAGAAGTCCCAGGTGACGTGCTCGTACTCGAGCGGGACCGGATCCCAGTGCGGCAGGTAAGCACGCCTGTCCCGGCCGCGCACACGCCACGGGTACATGTTCTCCACCGCGATGGTCACACCGTAGTCCGCCATGATCCGCCGGATGCCGGTGGCGAAGTGCTCCGCGTACCCGGTCTGCCAGCGGAACGGCGGGTGCACGACGACGGTCGGCGCCCCCACCTCCGCGGCCATCGCACAGCTGAGCTCGACCTTCGTCCACGCCGCACCCCAGACCTGCTGGGTGAGCAGCAGCGTCGGGGCGTGCACGGAGAGGATCGGGAGCTGGTAGTGCTCCCGCAGGTCCCGCAGCCGGGACGGGTCACGGCTCGTCGCGTTGTTGGTGACCATCACCTCGACGCCGTCGTACCCGAGGTCGTGCGCGATGGCGAAGGTGTCGACGACGGTGAGCGGGTAGACGGACGAGGACGACAGCCCGACGGGGATGTCCCGGGGCGCGCTCACGCGGTCGGTCCCGGGGCGGCCGAGGCGGCCGGGCGGCGGAGCTCCTGCGGCAGCCGGCGCTGGGTCTCGTCGCGCCACTCGGACGGAGCGGCCCCGGTGATCACCAGCTGGTCGAGACGGCGCAGGATGAGGCCCTCCCGCAGCGCCCACGGGCAGATCTGCAGCTGCTCGACGTCGAACGCGAGCATCGCGGCCTCGGCGACGAGCGCGCCGGCGAGCACCTGCCGGGCCCGCAGGTCCGAGACGCCGGGCAGGTTCACGCGGTCCGCCGACGCCATCGCGGACATCCGCTGCGCCCACAGGGAGAGGTCGTGCCGGTCGAGGGTCCGCCTGACGTACGGACCGGCTCCGCTCGGCGCGGCGCCCGCGATGCGGGCCAGCGAGCGGAAGGTCTTGGAGGTGCCCGCGACGAGGGTCGGCCGCCCCAGGTCGGCGAAGGACTTCACCACGGGCTTGAGGGTGGCCTTGATGTGCGACCGGAGCGCCTTGACGCTCGCCGCGGTCGGCGGATCCTCCGGCAGCCAGTCCCGGGTCAGCCGGCCCGCGCCCAGGGGCACCGAGACGTTCCGGGTGGGCAGCTCGTCGTCGCCCATCGCCATCTCGAAGGAGCCGCCGCCGATGTCGAGGTTGAGGATCGTGCCCGCACCCCAGCCGAACCACCGCCGGGTGGCGAAGAACGTGACCGCGGCCTCCCGGTCGCCGGGCAGCTCCATCAAGGTCACCGCGGTCTGCTCGGCGACGGCGTCGAGCACCTCCTGCCCGTTCGTCGCCTCCCGGATCGCCGAGGTCGCGAACGCGAGCAGGTCCTCCGCGCCGTGATCCCGCGCGACGTCGTGCGCCTCGCGGATGAACCCGATCAGCTCGCGCTGCCCCTCGGCACTGATGCGGCCCTGCTCGTCGAGGTACCTCACGAGCGCGAGCGGCCGCTTGTGCGACGCGTACGCGGCCGGCTGAGCGCCCGCGTAGGCGTCGACCAGCAGCAGATGGACGGTGTTGGAGCCGATGTCCAGGACACCCAGACGCATGCCACTCCTGTCGTTGGCCCGCGGCCGGCCGCGGGGGTGGGGTCAGACCTTGCTGCGGGTGCTGCGCGCGCGCCCGGTCGAGGCCTTGCCGCCCCCGCCACGGTTCGCCGGCCGCTTGGCCGGGCCCTTGGCGCGCTTCTCGGCCAGCAGTTCCACCGCTCGCTCGTGGGTCAGTTCCTCGATGGTGTCGCTGCGCGGCACGGTGATGTTCGTGGCGCCGTCCGTGATGTAGGGCCCGAACCGGCCCTCCTTCACGGTGATCGGCTTCTCCGAGACGGGGTCCGTGCCCAGTTCCTTCAGCGGCGGCTTCGCCGCGGCGCGGCCCCGCTGCTTCGGCTCGGCGTAGATCTTCAGCGCCTCGTCGAGCGTGACGGTGAAGATCTGCTCCTCGCTGGCCAGCGACCGGCTGTCCGTGCCCTTCTTCAGGTAGGGCCCGAAGCGGCCGTTCTGGGCGGTGATCTCGACGCCCTCGGGGTCGGTGCCGACCACGCGCGGCAGGCTGAGCAGCTTCAGGGCGTCCTCGAGGGTGACCGTCTGCAGGCTCATCGAGGAGAGCAGTGACGCCGTGCGCGGCTTCGCCTTGACCGGCTTCTTCGGCGGCTTCGGCTTGCCGTTCTTGTAGTACTCGACCGGCTGGTCCTCGATCGAGGGCTCCGGCACGATCTCGGTGACGAAGGCGCCGTAGCGGCCGTTCTTGGCCACGATGGGGTGCCCGGACTCCGGGTCGATCCCGAGCTCGTTCTCCTCGGGGCCGGCGGTGGCCATCAGCTCCTCCGCCTTCTCGGGGGTCAGCTCGTCCGGCGCGAGGTCCTCGGGGACGTTGGCCCGCTCGGGTTCGGTGCCCTCCGGGGCGTCCGCGGCCGCGGCCCGCTCCAGGTAGGGCCCGAACTTGCCGACGCGCAGCACGATGTCATCGGTCACGGGCAGCGAGTTGATGGCCCGCGCGTCGATGTCGCCGAGGTTCTCGACGATGGTGTTCAGGCCCGAGTCGTCCCCGTCGCCGTAGTAGAAGTCTCGCAGCCAGTCGGCGCGCGCCTGCTCGCCACGGGCGATCCGGTCGAGGTCCTCCTCCATCTGCGCGGTGAAGTCGTAGTCGACGTAGTCGTGGAAGTGCTGCTCGAGCAGGCGCACGACGGAGAACGCGACCCAGCTGGGCACCAGGGCCGAGCCCCGGTTGCGCACGTAGCCGCGGTCCATGATCGTCGAGATGGTCGCCGCGTACGTGGACGGGCGGCCGATGCCGGCCTCCTCCAGCGCCTTGACCAGCGATGCCTCGGTGTACCGCGGGGGCGGGGAGGTCTCGTGCCCGTGGGCGGCCAGGTCGTCGGCGGTCAGGGCGTCGCCCTCGTGCACGTCCGGCAACCGCGCGTCCCCGGACTGGCTCCCGGCGCCGTTGTCGCTGCGCGCCTCGTCCGTCCCCTCCTCGTATGCGGCCAGGAAGCCGCGGAAGGTGATGACGGTGCCGGACGCGGAGAACTCGGCGTTCCGGCCGTCGGCGGCGACCGCCCCGACCCGGATGGTCGCCGTGGAGCCCTTGGCGTCGGCCATCTGGGAGGCGACAGTGCGCTTCCAGATCAGTTCGTAGAGCCGGAACTCGTCGCTGCTGAGCTGGCCGGAGACCTGCGCGGGGGTGCGGAACGCGTCACCGGCGGGACGGATGGCCTCGTGGGCCTCCTGCGCGTTCTTGTCGCCGCCCTTGTACACGCGGCGGGAGTCCGGCACGTACTCGGGGCCGTACAGCTCGGCGGCCTGCCGGCGGGCGGCGTTGATCGCCTCGTCGGACAGCGCCGGCGAGTCGGTACGCATGTAGGTGATGTAGCCGTTCTCGTACAGTCGCTGGGCCACCTGCATCGTGCTGCGCGAGGAGAACCGCAGCTTGCGGGCCGCCTCCTGCTGCAGCGTCGAGGTGGTGAACGGTGCCGTGGGACGGCGCGTGTACGGCTTGGTCTCGACGGCGCGGACGGCGAAGTCGGCGCTGCCCAGCGCCTCGACCAGGCCACGGGCCTGCGTCTCGTCCAGCGCCACGGCCTGCCGGTTCTTCAGCTGCCCGGCGTCGTCGAAGTCACGGCCGGTGGCCACGCGGGCCCCGTCGAGGGTGGCCAGGCGGGCGGTGAAGGCGGGGGCCGACGCATCGGTGCGGTTCTCCTCCGGCACGGCGAACTCGCCGGTCAGATCCCAGTAGCCGGCGGCGACGAACGCCATCCGCTCGCGTTCCCGCTCGACGACGAGTCGGGTGGCGACGGACTGGACGCGGCCGGCGGAGAGGCCGCGGGCGACCTTGCGCCACAGCACCGGGGAGATCTCGTAGCCGTAGAGCCGGTCGAGGACGCGGCGGGTCTCCTGCGCGTCGACCAGGGCGATGTCGACGTCGCGCATGTTGCCCAGGGCGCGCTGGATGGCCTCGCGAGTGATCTCGGGGAAGGTGAGCCGGTGGACGGGCACCTTGGGCTTGAGCACCTCGAGCAGGTGCCACGCGATGGCCTCGCCCTCGCGGTCACCGTCGGTGGCGAGATAGAGCTCGTCGGCGTCCTTGAGCGCGGCCTTGAGCTCGCTGACCTTCTTCTTCTTGTCCGGCGTGATGACGTAGTAGGGCTCGAAGTCCTTGTCCAGGTCGACGGCGAACTTGCCCACGGAGGACTTCTTCAGCGCGTCGGGCAACTCGGACGGCTGCGGCAGGTCACGGATGTGGCCCATCGATGCCTCGACCTCGAATCCGGGACCGAGGTAGGACGCGATGGTCTTCCCCTTGGCCGGCGACTCGACGATCACGAGCTTCTTGCCGGTCTGCTGACGGGCCTTTGCGGGCACTGCGGATTCCTGACTTTCCTTCGGTTCCGAACCGGTCGGGTTCGTGACCATCGAATCATACGACCGGGGCCCGAGCGTCCACCGGGCGTCTCACGGCGGCGTCGGTCACCGTCCCCGGCCCGACCGCGACGGCCCGCGCGGCGCCGGCTCGTCGCTCACCGTGATGCCGAGATGCGCGGCGAAGGCCTCGGCCAGGTCGGCAGCCTGGGCGGAGGAGAGGACGGCACCGCGCAGCGCGTCCACCCCGCTGATGGTGCGCAGTTCGGCGCCGCGCAGGTCGACGTGGCGCAACCGGGCATGATCGATCAGGAGGGTGCCGACGGTGCAGCCGTCGAGGGCCACGCGATCCGCCTCCGCCTGGGTCAGGTCGAGTTCGTCGATGACGCAGTCGGTGAAGGCGACGTCGCGCAGACTCGCGGTGCGCAGGTTGACATACGTCAGTTTGCTCCCCGTGATCGCGACGGACCGCAGGTCGGCCCCGTCCAGTTCGACGGCGCCCAGCCGGGACCCGGCGAGTCGGGCGTCACGCCACGTGGACCGGGAGGCGCGCAGCACCGGGGCGGTCAGCCGCGCGACGCTCGTCTCGAGGAACCGGGCGCCCCGCAGGTCCGCGTCACCTGCCGTCACACCGTCGAAGGCGCACTCCGTGAACACGGTGTCGGCGAGTTCGCGCTCGCTCAGGTCCGCGTCGGTGTACCGCTGGGCCTCGTGATGCCCGCCGGCGCGGATGGTCACCGGGTCGGCGTCGGTGAGGTCCGGCAGGTGCAGGTCCTCGATCAGCGGGGCGGTGAGCTTCCGGCGTCCGGGTGCCATGACCATCCTTCCGGCGGGTTCAGCCCGCCACCGTGAGGAAGCCGTCGACGACGGCGCGGCGGACCTGCCCGAGCAGGGTGGCGCCGAAGTGCGGGTCCTCGGGGGTGAGCAGCACGGTCAGCGCGGTGACGAGCTGCCCGGCGGTCAGCTCCCCGTCGCACGCGCCGACGAAGCCGGCGAGCGCGGTGGACGCCTGGACGGTGCGGCGGAAGCCGCCGCCCTGGTGGAGCAGGATGACCGTCGGATCGGGGGCGCCCGGGGTCGCGTGGCGTTCCTCGGTGACGTCGGGGGCGACGATCAGGCGCAGCCCGGTGAGCGCGCTGTCATCCAGGCCGGCGAGCCGGTCGTGGCGTTCGACGGTGGCGGCCAGGGCCGGGCCGAGCGGCTGGTCGACCGCATGGGTGACGGTCTCCAGGCGACGCAGCGGGGGACGGACCCGCCCGTCCTGCGCGTCACCGGCTCCGGCTCCGGTTCCGACTGCGCGGCGCAGCCAGATCATGCCGAAGCCGATCGCGGCGACGTCGCGGGCGGCGAAGTCGGCGAGGTAGGCGGCGTACGCACGGCGGTAGTCGGCGGGGTCGGCGGCCTGGGCGGCGTCGCGCAGCCACAGTTCGGCGTACTCGGCGGGGCTCTGGGTGTCGCGCTGGATCACCCACCACTCGCGGTGGTCGTCTCTGGTCTCCCCCGTGTGATCGTCCTGCCCGAACCAGGCCGCGGTCAGGGCGTCGTCCCAGTCGGCCCCGTGCGGCGTCTCCCAGTTGCCGAGCAGCTGCGCGGTGCCGCCCGGAGTGAGGTGGGCCGGGAGGGCGCGGACCAGCTCGGTGACGAGCCGGTCCCCCGCCTGTCCGCCGTCGCGGTAGGTGTAGCGGGAGTCGGCGGCCTCGTCCGCGGCCCGCGGCGTGATCACGAACGGCGGGTTCGAGACGATCAGGTCGAAGGTCTGCCCCGCGACCGGGTCCAGCAGGCTGCCCTGGCGCAGATCGACGCGGGCTGGCAGGTCGGCCGGGTCCAGGTCGAGGGCGGCGGCGTTGAGCAGCAGGTTGAACCGCGTGTAGGCCAGGGCCCGGGCGGAGAGATCGGTGGCGGTCACGTGCCGGGCGTGGCGGAGCAGGTGGAAGGTCTGGATGCCGCAGCCGGTGCCGAGGTCGAGGGCGGTGTCGACCGGGCGGCGAGCGGTCACCTGGGCAAGGGTGAGGGACGCGTGTCCGATGCCGAGCACGTGGTCGCGGCGCAGCGGGCCGTCGGTCTGCAGGGCGCCGAGGTCCGCGGCCACCCACAGCCGCGTGCCGTCGTCCGCCTCGTAGGGCCGCAGGTCGACGCGGGAGCGCAGGATCCGCGGCGGGATGTCGCCGGCGTCCGCACCCTCGACGTCGCCTCCCGTGCCGCCTGGCGCGCCGGGGTCGTCTGCCGTGTCCGCGTCGGTGTCGGCTCCCGTGCCGGCGTCGTCGCTCGCGGCCGACACGGTCGTGACCGCCCGGCAGGCGATCAGGTCCGAGGCGAGGTCCGCACCCACGGCGTCCGCGGGAACGGGCAGCCCGAGCAGCAGCAGGCGGGTCAGCGCCGCGCGCACCCGGGCGGCGCGGTTCGATGCCGCAACGGCGACGATGTCCGTGACGGTGCCGGCCGCGCTGTCGACGTCCTCGCCCCCCAGGACGCGTGCCGTGGCGAGTTCGGCGGGGACGGTCTCGTCGCGGTCCAGGGCGGCGGTGGCCTCCTCGCCGAGCAGCTCCGCCACGCCGTCGACGGTCCAGTCGGCGGCCGCGAAGGCCGCGACGAGCCGGGCCAGGAGGGCCGGGTCGTCGGCGTCGGGCGCGTCGTGCGGGTCGTCGAGGCCTCCCGCCGGCGCGGAGTCGTCGGTCGCGGTGACGTCGATCGCGGCGTCGGCCCTCCCGTCGGTCAGAGCCGGATCGGTCGGGATCGGCGTTCGGGGGGAGGCGGGCGACACGGTCCTCAGCGTACCGATCGGTTCACCACCGACCTGTTCACCACCGCTCGGGCTCCGGGCCGAGGGCGAAGGCGCGCCCGGTGAGCTCCGTGGGGATCACCTCGACGAAGATCTGCTTGAGGGTGGGGATCCACGGGCGCAGGGGAAGGGCCTCGGCGGCCTCGATCTCCTCGCTGGTCTCCAGGGCGCGGGCGGTACCGTGCACGACGACGCTGCGGGCCTGACCGCCCGTCACCTCGTCGACCTCGACGGCGACCGCGGCGTCGACCGTCAGCGACAGCAGCTTCGTGCCCTCGGCGGTCCGGAACACGATCCGCCCGTCGCGCGCGACGAGGTTGATGGGGAACAGGTCGATCCGGCCGGCGGGCGCCACCGCGAGGCGCCCGAACCGGACCCCCTCCAGGAACTCCCAGCACTCGTCATCGGTCAGGGAAAGGATGGCGGCGACATCGTCGGTGCTCATGGGTCGATGATCTAACTTCTACGCTCTGTAGAACAGGGCGGTTCGGTCGGTGGCCGGTGGGATGATGAAGCAGATGAAGGACGGACGCACGAGCCTGGCGATGCTGGGGCGCGGCCACGGCACCGGTGGGTCCGTGCCGGGCCGGGACGACGCCTCCGGCCACGGTGTCGAGCGCCGCGATCTCACGCAGTACGACATCGCGGAGCATGGCGCCGCCGGTCTGGGTGCTGCCCTCGCGTCCGTCGAGCCGGGCGGGGACGCGACGCCGCCCCAGGTGCGTCACGTCCGGGTTCTGCCGGCCCGGGACGCCGTCACGGCACCCTGGCCCACCTGGCTGCATCCGGCCGTCGTCGACGCGTATCAGCGGCGCGGCGTGCCGGCCCCGTGGGTCCACCAGGTACAGGCGGCCGAGGCGGCCCACGCCGGGCAGCACGTCGTCCTCGCCACCGGGACCGCGTCCGGCAAGTCCCTGGCCTTCCAGCTGCCGGCGCTCGACGCGGTCGTGCGGGCGGAGGAGCGTGCCGCCACGAGTCTGGATCCCGACGGCGCCGTCGTCCTCTATCTCTCCCCCACCAAGGCCCTCGCCGCGGACCAGCTGGCCTCCTGGCAGGGGCTGGCCGTGCCGGGCGTGCGGGCGGCGACCTACGACGGGGACACGGAGCAGACCGAGCGCGCGTGGATCCGGGAGCACGCGAACGTCGTCCTGGCGAACCCGGACATGCTGCACGTGGGCATCCTGCCCAACCACGTCCGCTGGGCCCGGTTCCTGCGCCGCCTGCGGTACGTGATCGTCGACGAGGCCCACGGGTACCGCGGTGTGTTCGGGGCTCACGTGGCCAACGTGCTGCGGCGGCTGCGGCGGGTGTGCGCCCGCTACGGCGGGGACCCCGTGTTCATCGGGGCGTCGGCGACGTCGTTCGAACCCGAGCAGTCCTTCTCCCGGTTGATCGGGGCGCCCGCGACCGCGATCGAGACCGACTTCTCCCCCCACGGCGAGGTGACCGTCGCCCTGTGGGAGCCCCAGTTGACCGACCACGACGGCGAGAACGGCGCCGCTCGCCGGCGCACGGTGATCGCCGAGTCCGCGGACCTGATGGCCGACCTCGTGTCCGGTGCCGTGCGCACCATCGCCTTCATCCGCTCCCGGCGCGGCGCGGAGAGTATCGCGGCGACCGCTCAGCGGCTGCTCGCCGACGTCGACCGCACGTTGCCCGGCCGGGTGGCCGCCTACCGCTCCGGATACCTCCCGGAGGAGCGGCGGGCGCTCGAGCACGCGCTGCGCGACGGGCGGCTGCTCGGGGTGGCGAGCACGTCCGCCCTGGAGCTCGGCATCGACATCGCCGGGCTGGACGCGGTGCTGATCGCCGGCTGGCCGGGTACCCGCGCGTCCCTCTTCCAGCAGATCGGCCGGGCCGGGCGCGCCGGTCAGGACGCGCTGGCGGTGTTCATCGCGAGCGACGACCCCCTCGACACGTACCTGGTCAACCACCCCGAGGCGATCTTCGACCGGCCGGTGGAGGCCGCGGTGTTCGCCCCGCAGAACCCGTACGTGCTGGGCCCGCACCTGTGCGCGGCCGCGGCCGAGGCGCCGCTGACCCGCGCCGACCTCGACCTGTTCGGCCCGGCCGCCCCCGCCGTCGTCGACGACCTGGCCGCGCAGGGCTTTCTCCGCCGCCGTCCCGCCGGCTGGTTCTGGACGCACCCCCAGAGCGCGGCCGCGGCCGTGAGCCTGCGCGGCGAGGGCGGCCAGCCGATCGACATCATCGACGCGGCCACCGGTGCGCTGCTCGGCACGGTCGGCGCGGCGCAGAGCCACCACCAGCTGCACCCGGGCGCCGTGTACACCCACCAGCAGGTGACGTTCGTCGTCGACGACCTGGACGAGGAGAACCACTGCGCGATCGTCCGCCGCGGGGAGCCGGACTTCTACACGACGGCGCGCGACATCACGGACATCGAGGTGCTGCGCACGGACCGCACGGTGCCGTGGGGGCCGGTGACGGTGTGCTTCGGGCAGGTGCGCGTCTCGACGCAGGTGGTGGCGTTCCAGCGGAAGCGGTTCGCGTCGGGCGAGGTGATCGGCGAGGAGCCGCTGGACCTGCCCGTGCGCGAGCTGATCACCCAGGCGGTGTGGTTCGTGGCGCCCGCCCCGATGCTGGAGACGGCCGGCGTCACCGCACCGGAGCTGCCGGGCGCACTGCACGCCGCCGAGCACGCCGCGATCGGCATGTTGCCGCTGGTGGCGACGAGCGACCGCTGGGACATCGGCGGCGTCTCCACGGCCCTGCACGCCGACACCGGGCACCCGAGCATCTTCGTCTACGACGGGTACGCGGGCGGTGCCGGGTTCGCCGAGCGCGGCTACGAGGCCGCCGGCACGTGGCTGCGCGCGACGGCCGACGCCATCCGGGCGTGCGAGTGCGAGACCGGCTGCCCGTCCTGCATCCAGTCGCCCAAGTGCGGCAACCGGAACAACCCGCTGGAGAAGGCGGCCGCCGTCCGTCTCCTCGACGAGCTGCTGCGGTACGAGCCCTCCCCCGAGTCCCCCCAGGACGCGGCGGACGCCACGTCCTGACCGCCGTGGTGGCGGGAGTCCTGGCTGCCCGCCGTCGGCGTCGTCAGGAGCCGGTGGCCGACCCGTTCTGACCCGCCCCGGCCGCGGCGGTGTCCGGCACCGTCGCGGTCCGGGTCGTGTTTCCGCCGCCTATCTCGGCGAGCTCACGCAGCACGGCGCGGGCCACGGCGTCGTTCTCGCGGAAGGCGATGGCGTTGGTGTTCGGCCGGGAGAACGCGCCCACGAACGGGGAGCTGGTGTAGGGGCCGATGGCCCAGCGCGCGGGGTGCGGCCGCCCGTCCGGCCGGGTGAGCCGGGCGTCGGCGCGGTCGACGAGCAGTTTGCCGGTGTGCGTCGTCCAGTCGGCGTCGCTGACCACCTGCTCCGCCCCGGCGCCGGCGGCCAGCAGGTCGCGCAGGGCGGGGTTCTCGCTCGTGCTGCCCCGGCCCGGCGGCAGCCAGGCGTCCACGAGGGCACGCGCGGTGACCTCGTCGTCCGTGGCGGACCCACTGGCCCGGAACACGCCCGCCTCCCCGTCGGCGTGCACGCTCACGTCCGGGCCCAGGAAGGTCACGACACCGGCCGCCGAGAGCGCCAGCAGCTCGTCCAGTCGGTGCCCGGGCGGGCCGCTGGCGATCGAGGCGACGTACGGGTTCCACCAGCCGTTCAGGTCGCGTTCCCGGGAGCGGGCCGTCCAGTTGGGGCGGTCCGCGAGACCGGCGACGAGGAACATGACGCCGAGCAGGGCGAGGAACAGGCCGAGGGTGGCACTGTGCCGGGGCAGCGTGCGACGGTCCAGGTCGTCGCGGACGTGATCGCGGACCAGGTCCTGCAGGGCGGCGAGGTCACCGGCGTGCGCGCCGCGCAGGGGCTGGTTGAACCGGATCAGATCCAGCCGGTCGGCCGGGTCGATCACCGTCTCCTCGGCCAGGCGGCGCAGCGGGTCCCCGAAGGGATCGAGGTCGGCGAAGCGGGCCGCGAACTGCTCCCACGGCGCCCGCACCCGGTCCGGGTGGCCCGTGAACAGCTCGGCGTAGTACCCGTACAGCAGTTCCTTGGCGATCAGCGGCCACACCTGCTCGGCGAAGTCCAGGGCGGGATTCTCGGCGAGCAGCCGGTCGGCGATCTCCGGGGAGAAGAACCGCGGCTCGGGCCGGGTGCCCGCCAGCGGCGCCGTGATCTTGGCGTGGTGCGGCACCCCGCGGCGTGAGCCCATCAGGATGCGGGGCTCCCGGCCCGAGGGGATGTAGCGCAGGACGCCGTCGTCGCGGACGAACCGCCCGCCGCGACCCTCGCCGAGCAGCACCAGCAGGTCGATCGCGGCCAGGCCCATGCCGCGGACGATGACCGGCTCCCCGGCCGCGAGCGCGCTCAGGTCGGCGTCCGCGGTGAACGACGGCGGCAGGTAGGTCAGCCCGGCCCGCCGGGCGACGGCCGTCAGCGCGGCGGTCTCCGGCGCCGGGGCGCTGCCGTTGTGGCCCAGCGAGTAGACGACGGCGTCGGCGTCCAGGTGCTCACCGGAGTCCAGCTGCACCCGCTGCCGGCCGTCGTCCAGCTCGGTGACGCCGGTGACGGTCCGCTGGTGCCAGGTGGCGGTGGCGTCCCCGTCGCTCTGCGCCTCCAGGCGCGCGACGGCGCGGCGGTGGAACCAGTCCAGGTAGAGGCTCTGCAGCCGGCGGGTGGGGAAACTCGCCGGACCGAGCGCGTCCAGCTCCGCCGCCAGCGCCGGGTCCTCGACGACCACGTCCGTCAGTCGTCCCTCACGCACCGCGGCGGCCCAGGCGTCCAGGGCGGGTCCGTCGACCACCGGCCCGTCGATGGTGCAGGACGCATCGGTGAACATGGTGACGTCCGCAGCCATCGAGTTCAGCTTCAACAGCGGGGACTGGTCGTAGCGCCAGAGCCGGCCGCCACCGGGCGGGAACGGATCGACGAGGTGGATGTCCACCGGCCCGATCCCGTAGCACCGCTGGTTCTCGGCGAATCGCTCGAGCCAGCCCGAGCCGCGGGGGCCGGCTCCCACGACGACCACCGTGCGGGGGGCCGCCGGCGCCGTCTGCGGGCCGGTCATGCCGACACCGTCCCAGGGGCGGTGCTGGCGGTCGGGGCCTCACCGGCAGAGCCGCTGCCGCGGGCGGTGAGGCCGCTGCCGCCCGGGATGGCTCGGCGGCTCGGGACCCCGCTGCTGTCGGGCATCCGGTGCTGCCGGGCATCGTCGCCGCCGGTGCGGGAATGCGCCGCGCACCCGGTGCGCTGACCCTGCGGAGACAATGGAGTGGGGCAGGGGCCGGCCGGGCGATCGACCGGCCCGCCCACCCACCGGCCGCACGGCCACCCGGATGGAGGAGACGCATGAGCACGGACCCGGACGCGCGGTCCACCGGGGTGACGCCGGTGTACCTGCACGCCACCGACCCGCGGGCCGCGGGACTGATCGCCGACCTGGCCGACGTGTACGGGACGCTGTACGGTCCCGGGGCTCACGACGAGATGACCCGCTACCCCGTCGACCTGTTCGATCCGCCGCACGGCGCCTTCATGGTCCTGATGCGCGACGGCACCGCGGTGGCGGGTGGAGCGTTCATGCCGCACAGCGCGGGCACCGCGGAGTTCAAGCGGATCTGGACGCATGCCGACCACCGCCGGCAGGGGCTGAGCCGGCAGGTCCTGGCCGAGCTCGAGGCCGAGGCCGTCCGGCGTGGCTACGTCCGCGTGTTCCTCACGACCGGTCCGCGGCAGCCCGAGGCGATCGCCCTGTACCGCAGCTCGGGGTACACCGCCCTCTTCGACGTCGACGCGGACCCCGAGCAGATCGGTCTGCACTCGTTCGAGAAGCTGATCGGGACGCCGTCGCCGGATCAGCCGCTGTTGCCGATCACGCCACCGACCTTCCCTCACTGATCCCGTCGTCCTGGTTCCGGGCGCTCGGCGGGTCCCGGTTTCGGGCGCTCGGCGGGTCCCCAGCCTCATGACCGTCGCGGTGCTCATCGGGCCGCCGGCGTTCCGGCGCCGGCGCCGCGCGCGGCGAGGACGCCGTCGTCGGCCTCCAGCGGCGGCAGGTCGAGCAGCTCCCGCAGGGTGGCGCCCTCCGGGTAGGCGGTGCGGAACGACCCGCGTTCCTGCAGTTCGGGGATCACCCGGTCCGTCACGTCGTCGAGGCCACCCGGCGTCAGGTGCCCGATCATGACGAAGCCGTCGGTCGCATCCTCCTGCACGTACTCGTCCATCTCGGCCGCGACCTGGGCGGGGGTGCCGACGAAGGAGTAGGAGCCGGACACCCGGATCATCAGCTCGCGGATGCTGAGGTGTTCAACCTCGGCCTGCTCGCGCCAGCGGTTGGCCGTCGCGAGGGCGTCCTGGTGCTGCCGCACGCGGCCCTGGACGATCGACCCGCCCGGGTCGGGATCGACGTCGGGCAGCGGGCCGTCGGGATCGTACGCGCTGAGGTCACGGCCCCACACCTGTTCGAGCAGGGCGATCGCCGTCTGCGGGCTGACCTGTTGCCGGCGGATGTGCCGTGCTCGCTCCTCCGCCTCGGCCGGGGTGTCGCCGATGACGCACGTGACGGCGGGCATGATCTTCAGTGAGTCGTGGCTGCGGCCGTAGCCGGGCAGCCGTCCCTTGACGTCGGCGTAGAACGCCTGCGCATCGGCGAGTCCGCTGTGCCGGGAGAAGATGACCTCGGCGTTGGCGGCGGCGAACTCGCGGCCGTCACCGGAGTCACCGGCCTGGACGATGACGGGGTGGCGCTGCGGTGAGCGCGGCAGCGTCCCGTACCCGGAGACGTCGAACTGCGGGCCGTGGTGATCGACCGGGTGCACGGCTCCGTCGGCCAGGAACCGGCCGTGCTCGGTGTCGGCGGTGACCGCACCCGGGTCCCAGGAGTCCCAGAGCCGGCGGGAGACCTCGATGAACTCCGCCGCGCGGTGATAGCGGTCCTCGCGGTCGAGGTAGCCGCCGCGGCGGAAATTCTCCCCGGTGAACGCGTCCGACGTCGTCACGACGTTCCAGCCGGCGCGGCCCCCGGAGAGCCAGTCGAGGGTCTGCAGCTGCCGCGCGAGTTCGTACGGCTCGTTGAACGTGGCGCTCAGGGTGCCGACCAGACCGAGGTGCGAGGTGATCCCGGCGAGGGTCGCGAGGATCGACAGCGTATTGGGCCGGCCGACGACGTCGAGGTCGTGGATGTGCCCGCGATGCTCCCGCAGCCGCAGGCCCTCGGCCAGGAACAGGAAGTCGAACAGCCCGCGTTCGGCGTTCTGCGCGAAGTGCCGGAACGACGCGATGTCGATCTGACTGCCCGACGCCGGGTCGTTCCACACCGTGGCGTTGTTGACGCCCGGGAAGTGGGCGGCGAGATGGATCTGCTTCTTCGTGCCGCTCATGCGGGCGCTCCGGTCGGGGTCGTGGAGGAGGGCGAGGTGGTGGAGGGCGAGGTGGTGGAGAACGGCGGAGTCGCCGCGAAGCGATTCGCGGCGGACCCGAGTCCGAGGCGCTCCTGCAGAGTGGCGCTCGCACCGGTCACCTCCGATTGCCGGGCCGTCCGCCGGATCAGCGGAACGAGGTGATCGGCGATGGCCGGGACGTCGACGGCGGTGGTGAGGGGGCGCAGCCGGACGCCGTCCAGACCGGCGGCGTGCCAGGCGTTCAGCCGCTCGGCGACGGTCGCTGCGCTGCCCGTGAGCAGTGCCGCGTCGCCGGCGAACGGCTCGCCGGCCCGTGCGTCCAGGTCGTCCAGCCGCGTGGCGGCGGCCGCGTCGGACGAGGCGAGCCCGACGGCCGCATCCGCCCAGATCTGCAGCGGCCGTCCGATGCGGCCCACCCGCTGCTCCGCGACGCGGACCTGCTCGATCAGCAGGGGGATGTCGGCGTCGGTCTGCGGGGTGACGAGAACGACGTCGGCACCACGGGCCGCGAGCTCCTGGACGACGGGCGTGTGAGCGAGCACCATGACGACGGGTTGGCCCTGCGGCGGGCGGGGCGTGATCGACGGCCCGAGCACGCTGAACCGCGACCCGGCGAAAGCCGCTCGGTGGAGCCTGTCGCGGTCGATGAAGCGACCGGTCGCCGCGTCGCGGATCTCCGCGTCCGTCTCCCAGCTGTCCCAGAGCAGGCGCGCCACCTCGATGGCGTCGCCGGCCTCCCCGAGCAGGTCGGCGACGGCGGCCTCGCGCTGGTTCGGGTCGTCCAGCGCCGACAGGTCGCGGCGACCGACGTGGTCGGCCTCGTGGGCGCGGGCCGAGATCTGCACGCGCCACCCGGCCCGGCCCTGGCTCGCGTGGTCCAGGCTCGCGATGTTGGTGGCGGTGTGGAACGGCTCCGTGTGGGTCGTCGTGATGGTGGGGATGAGACCGATCCGTGTGGTCTGACCGGCGAGCCAGGCCGCGATCAGGGACGCGTCGAGCCTCCCGGTGAGCCGGCCGGATTCCGCCGGGTCGGCCAGGTGCCCGGTCGGCGGCTGCAGACCCAGGCCGTCCTCGAAGGACACGGCGTCGACGTCCGCATCCTCCAGCCGGCGAACCGCCTCGAGCCAGGGTCGGCCGGTGAAGACGTCGGCGGCCCGCGTCGGCGCCTCCCGCCAGGCGGCCGGGTGCCATCCGGCGCCGTCGAGGCCGACCGCGAGGTGCAGAGGGGTGGTCATCGCTTCTCCTGTCCGCGCGCTGACCGGGCACATCACGGACGCGACACGGTCCGGCCAGTACGGTCTCCAGCCAAGCGCGCACGACTCTCCCGGTCCATCCGCGCCGTCACGGCCGGTAACACGCTCGCGTCATCACGGCAGGAGGCATAGGCGTCACGACGTCGTCGGAGCCCGGCGTCGGAGGCGCTGCGTCCGCCAACCCCCCCTGGGCGTGCCGTCCGGTGCACCCGGCGTCACGGGGGTGCACCGGCGCGGGCTCGCGCGATGGCGGCCGGCCACGGATAGGGCATCGGGGCGCTGACGACGATCTCCGCGGTCCCGCCGCGTTCCGTCCCGATCCGGCAACCGGTCATGCGCACCCGGTTCGCCGCGGCAATGGAGGCCGCGGCTGCACACGGATCACCGGACCGCAATCCTCGGGCGGTGTCTGCGGCGGTCAGCGCCGCCAGGTCGGCGCCGGTGGATGCTCGCGCCTGCGCGGCCGCCGCCTGGCCGACGAGCATCAGGACGCCGAGCAGTACGAGTGCCACCGCGCACAGGCCGAGCACCAGCACGGTTCCGGCACCTCGGTCGCCGTCCCCGGCAGTCCGACCCCTCACCGGTCTGGCCGCTGATGCACGGTCGCGGCCGACCCGACTGTCGCCGCCACCGATCCCCGACGGGCGCGGCCGTCCGGTCCCGGTCCGTCAGGGCCGGCGGGCCGCGCACCGGCTGCCTCCCGCGAGGCAGTCGCCTCCGCCGCGACGGACAGGGGCAGGACCACCCCACCGAGGACGGGCACCCGCTGTTCGACGCGGACCCGCACCTGTGCTCCTGCGCCGATGATCGACACGCGTGCGCCGGCGCCGGCCTGAGCGAGTGCCAGGGCGGTGGCCGTCGGGGCCGCATCCCCGCGGGCGAGTGCTCGTACCGCGGCGCGGGCGGCGCCCTCCACGCGCACCTGCGTCATCCCGGCCACGGCGCCGGTGACCAGCAGCGCGAGGAGGAGCACGACAGCCGGCAGGGTGACCGCCAGCTCCGCGGTCACGGCGCCGCGTTGCCGCGACGGAGGCGCGTTCATCTCAGCCGCCGAGAGCCTGACGGATGATGGCCGTCAACAGGCCCTTGACCTCATTGCCCTTCAGGATGAGGACGAGCAGTCCTGCGAAGCCGACGGCGGCCAGGGTGGCGATGGCGTACTCCGCGGTGGCCATCCCGTCGTCACCGCGCAGAACGCGGCGGCACAGGGCCATCCGCGCTGCTAGACGCCGCCGGGCGTGACGGGGGCGCCACCGCGCCGTCCTCCGTTCCGTGCCCTCCTCCGTCGAGTCGGCGTCCGCGCGCATCTGCCCCGCGTCCGCTCCGGTCGTCGTCCCGCCGGGGTGACGACGAGCCCGGTGCTGGTCGAGCCGGATCACCCCGCGGTCGTCGGCATGCTCGCGAGACACACCGCCGAGGTGATCGCCCGGTCCGTGTTCGAGCGTCGAGCGCGTTGCTCCCGGGTGGTCCGCGCGCAGCGACCCGTCCGCGGTGCCCGGGGCCGAGCCGCCGGACGGCTCGACCGCATCACCGTCCGGCGTCAGGTCGGTGAGCGCGGGGTGAAGTGCGGGGTGTGACATGGCTGTTCCTCTCCTCGGTGGCCGTCCAGCACGGCCGCTGGTCCCAGCGTCGATCGGGGACGTCGACGAACAAAGGGGCGTGTCGGCGTCGGTGGACAACTCGGCGAGGCGCCGGTCCTGTGGAGGAAGACCCGACGGAGCCGGCAGGTCGCCCACGGGCGATCACGAGCCGAGGGCCGGTAGCAGCGCGACCACGACCGGGGCGATGCCCAGGCAGATGAAGGCCGGGAGCTGGCACAGCCCCAGCGGGAGGACCAGTCGCACCCCGAGCGACGCCGCCCGTCGTTCGGTCTCTCGCCTCCGCCGGCCGCGCAGCTCGCCCGCGCGGGATCGCAGCAGCTCCGCCGACGGCGTCCCGGTCGTCGCCGCGAAGACCACCGCCTCGAGCAGCGGGCCGAGTGACACGAGCGCCTCGCGGGACTCCGATCCGGGACGCAACGACGACGCGGTGCCCTCGACCATGGCGACGGCGGACGGCCAGTCGGCGCCGAGGCGCCGAGCGGCGACGACCCGGTCCAGGGCGGCTCCCACGGAGTTCGCATGTATCCCGGCCAGTAGAGCGAGCGCGGTATCGATCGAGACACCGGCGTCGAGCATCGCGGCGAGCAGATCGAGCAGCAGGGCAGCGTCCGGCCGCGGACCGCGGTCGGACGTCCTCCCCTGTCGCGCGGTGCCGGCAGGCAGCCTCGGGTGAGTGAGCGCGGCGCTACGAGCCCGCGGCCCGCTTCTGCCGCCGGACAGACCCGCGACGACGACGGCCGCCGCACACAGCGCGGCGACTACCAGCCCGGTCACCATGGCGGTGTGCCCCGTCGCACGGCTCGGAGCCGTCGGCGCATCAGGCGGCCGCCGCGATCAGCAGACGCCGGACCCACAGGTGGCCGAGCACCATCAGGCCGGCGGCAAGGATCGTCAGCACCCACCCGGCGGGGGTCGTCGCCAGCACCCGGAGCGGGTCGGTGCCCATGAGGATGCCCAGGGCGAGCCCGGCCGCCGGCAGCCACCGGAGGATGCGGACCGTCACCGCCGGACCGGCGAGGGCGACGGCGCGGGCGGCGTCGGCGTCGCGGGCGTCCGCCTGGGCGGCGGCGAACCGGTCGAGGAGGCCGGCGAGCGGCGCTCCCGTCACCCGGGCGATGTCGATGCAGTCGGCCAGACCCACCCACCCTGCCGCCAGCGCACCGGCGACCGCGCGATCGGCTCCTTTCCGCGATTGCCGCCCGGTCGAGCTCATGGGCGCCGCCCATCGGACGTCCCGGAGGGCTTCGGTCGGGTCGTGTCCCCAGCGGGCAGCCCGTTCGGCCGCCTGCAGCATGCGATCCACCGCCGTGTTGGGTGCGACGTCTCGGTCCGAGGTGGCCGCGCGACCGGCCAGGACGTCCGTCCACACCGCGGTCAGGGGCCGCCCGGCTGCGAGCAGTGCGCTGAGCTGACGCAGGGTGCGAACCTGATCGTCGAGGTCGTCGGTGGCCGGTCGTCGACGTCCTGCCCGGCCGCGGCGGCGTAGGTGGCGGACGTCGGGCAGCGGCGTGACCCCGGAGCGGCGACGCGTCCGGGTGCTCGCTCCGGCGGTCGCGGTGACGGCCGCCAGCGTCACGGCCGCCGCCAGCAGGGAGGCGACCAGCACGCCCGTCACGGCGGACCCGCCTCGTCGAGCGGACGGTCGTCGAGCAGGGCGGTCAAGCGCTCCCATCCCGGTCCGCGGGTCAGCCCTGAACGTGCGGCGGCGATGGTGGGTGCCGTCAGCGCCGAGTCGGCCCGCAACCGGCCCCGGTCCTCGAGTCCGAGCACCGCGATCTCCGTGACGGCACGGCCACCGGTCCCGCGACTGAGGTGGATCACCACGTCTAGCGCGGAGACGCACTGGATCGCGGTCGTCTCGGGAGACCAGCCGGCGAGCGCCCCGAGGGCGACCAGTCGCGCCGGTACCGTCGACGCGGTGTTGGCGTGCACGGTGGCACCCGCCCCCCGGTGACCCGTGTTCATCGCTCCGAGCAGGTCCCGGATCTCCTCGCCGCGGCACTCCCCCACGACCAGCCGGTCCGGTCGCATACGCAGCGCCTGGCGCACGAGGTCGGTCAGTTCGACCGCACCTGCCCCCTCGACGTTCCCGCGCCGGGCCTGCAGTCGCACGGCGTGGGGGTGCTCCGGTTCGAGTTCCGGGACGTCCTCGATCAGCACCAACCGCTCGCTCGGGTCCGCTTCCCCCAGCAGGGCCGCCAGCAGGGTCGTCTTGCCGCTGCCCGTGGCCCCGCTGATGAGGAGGTTCCGTCGCGCGGCCATGATCGACCGGAGCAGGTGCGCGTCCCGCTCGGCGAGCATGCCGGCGTGCTCCAGGTCGGCCAGCGACGCCCTCCGGTGCCGCTGCAGGCGGATGGACAGCAGGGTGCCCGTGACGGACACCGGAGGCAGGACGGCGTGCACGCGCGTGCCGCCGGTCAGCTGAGCGTCGGCGCTGGGGCGCCCGTCGTCCAGGCGCCCTCCGGCCGCGGCGATGAGCCGGACCGCGAGAGCGCGCACCTCGGCCTCCGAGCCGAAGCGCACAGCGGTCCGCTCCATCCCGCGCCCGCGGTCCACCCACACGGCGTCCGGGCCGTTGACGACGATGTCCGTCGTCAACGCGTCGCGAGCAAGCGGCGCCAGCCGGCCGAGCCCGGTCAACTCCGCCGTGATCTCGTCGATCGCGGTCAGGGTGCCACTCGAACCGAGCAGGTGACCACTGTCCGCGAGGGCGCGGGCCACGCTGGCCGGAGTGACCGCCTCCCCCTGATCGAGGAGGAGGCCGGCGGCAGCGGACAGGGAAGGTCGGAGGGCGCCGTGGTCCCGTGATGCGGTCATCCGGGCGCCCCCGCGCCGGCGAAGTGGAGGATCGCCTCGGGCGCGTGGCACCGGCGGCCGACCAGACCGGAGGGTTGGAGGCCCGCCCCCAGACGACGGCCCACCGACGGCAGCGAGCGCCACACCACGTAGTGCCGCGCGCCGGCGTCGGCGGCCACCGCCTCGGGGTCGAGCCCGTCCGGGGGCCTTCCCGCGATCACGGCGAGCACGCGATCCGGGTCGACGTCCTGCAGCACGGCGGTCAGGACGGCGGCGCTTCCCACGGCGCGAGCCGGTAGGACGAGGATCACCCGGTCGACGAGCCGGACCCACTCGTGCAGGGCGGCGCGGTCGCGGCCGACATCGACGACCGTCACGGCGTAGGCCTCGCGCGCGGCCGTCATCACGGCGGCGAGGGCATGAGCGGGAACGGTGTCCACGGTGCCGGTGAGCAGGGGAAGGCCGTGGGCCTGCGGCACCGCCTCCTTCAGCTGATCACCCGCGATCCGGCCGACCGCTTCACGCAGTTCTGTCCACCGCACACCGGGCTCCTCCGCCGCGTCGAGCATCTCGTCCATGCCGCCGCCCCAGGCGTTCGCGTCGACGAGGAGCGCCTCGACACCCGTGCGACGCGCCGCCTCGGCCACCGCGATGCACAACGACGTGGCGCCGACCCCGCCGCATCCCCCGATCACCCCGACGACCGACCCTCCCTCGGCGGTGATGTCCTGCGCGAGGCCGCGAGCGCGCGGCCGAGTGTCGACGGCGTCGTCGGCCAGCACGTCGACCAGCCAGGCAGAGGCGTCCGGGACGACGGCGACGCGATCGGCGTCCCAGTGCCCGGCGGCCTCCCACAGTGCGGCCCCCTCACCGGCCAGGCCCACGATGATCGTCGTTCCCCGCCATGGCCGGTCCCTCGACCGCGCCACCGCGTCATCCGCCGACAGCATTCCCGCGAGCGCGACGTCGCTGCCGAGCAGGACGACCGGCGCGGACAGCAGGAGGGGGTCGACGGCGGTGGCCTCGCTCGCCGGGCCGCCCTCCCGGAGATCGGCGATGACCGTGACCGTGCGCCCCGCCGCGGAGGCGACGCGTTCGATCTCCGCCTGCAACAGCGCCGAGCCGGTCACCGCGACGATGCCCGATCCCGCCATCGCGGCCGGCACCCACCCGATCGAGGCCGAGGGCAGAACACGCGACGGTGTCCCGCTCAGCGCCAGCGAGTTCGACGACACCCTTCTCGACAGCGGCGGAGCCGTCGGCGGACCCGCGCGCACGTCGGTGGACGTCGCCGGTGCCACGCCCGCAGCCGGACCCCCTGGAGGCGGGTCCTCAGCGGCCATGCCGACCGCGTCCACCCCGGTCGAACGGTGACGGGCCGGGCGCGCCATCGAATGCGCGGTCGGGCGTGGGCCCGGGGGTGGGGCCGAGTCGAGACGTGGAGAGAAGAGGACCATGCCTCACGGTGCGCCGGCGGGCGGGATGCGGCCACTCGGACGCCGACGGTTGTGCACAACGCGCGGCCCGCGGCCGCCTGGGGAGGGAGAAGCCGGCGCAGCACCCGGGAAGGAGGGAGACCTGCGGCCGCTGGGGAGGAAGAAGCCCACGCTTCCTCCCGCGGACCCCGCGCCGCGGTAGCCCACACCGAGGCCCCCGCACCACCTCGCTCCCGATGCCGGCGCGTGACTCCGGCCACCCGGGAACGAGCTGCCGCGACAGCCCACACCAAGGCCCCCGGGCGAGAACCGTCCGCGGCGCACGGCAGGATGGACGCATGTACACCCTGGTCGCCCGCGACGCCGGCGCCGTCCTGCTGCAGGACGCCGACGACGCCGGGGTGCCCACCGGAGCGGCCGAGCGGCTGCAGCCGGACGAGCTGGCGGCCGCCGTCGCGCACCGCGAGGCGACCCTCAGCACCCGCTGGGTGTTCGCCCGCGCCACGGACTGGTATCCGCGCTGGCTCCGCGCGGGGGTCACCGTCGCCCGCGCGCACGACCTCGGGCTGTCCGGCCGGATCCTCGGCCACGCCCAGGACGCGGCCGCCTCCGGTTACGCGCCGGATCCCCGGCTGGCCCCGCGGACCGTGGACGACCTGGACGGGGAGACGGCCCCCGACGAGAGCCAGGCCGCCCTGTTCGACGCCGCCCTCGGCGCCGCTCCGGCCGGCGAGCAGGACCCGTCGGCCGAGGAGCTGATCGCCGAACTCGCGGCCCAATTGGACGCCGTCGCCACCAGCGAGCACCCCGGGCGGCTGCGGCTGTTACTGGCCGCCGAGTCGGCGGGAGCGCTGGCCGGCGCCGAGATGCACCACGCCGGCCTGCCGTTCCGCGCGGACCTGCACGACGCCTATCTGCAACGGGTCCTCGGCCCCCGGGTTCCGCACGGCCAGCGCCCGCAGAAGCTGCAGCAGCTCGTCGGCGTCCTGCAGGAGACTCTGGGCGCACCGACCCTCAATCCGGATTCGCCGCAGGAACTGCTGCGCGCGCTGCATCGCGCCGGCATCGACGTCGCCACGACGCGCAAGGGCGAGCTGGCGCGGCACTCCCACCCGGCGATCGCCCCGCTGCTGGAGTACAAGCAGCTGTCCCGGCTGCTGACGGCCAACGGCTGGGCCTGGCAGGACGCGTGGGTGCGGGACGGCCGGTTCCGGCCCGACTACGTGATCGGTGCCGTCGTCACCGGTCGTTGGGCGACCAGCGGTGGCGGTGCCCTGCAGATCCCGCACCAGATCCGCGCGGCGGCGCACGCCGACCCCGGCCACAAGCTCGTCGTCGCGGATGCGGCGCAGCTCGAGCCGCGGGTGCTCGGCGCAATGGCGGTCGACGACGCCCTGGCGGCCGCCGCCCGGGGCCGGGACCTGTACGCCGGTGTCGCCGAGCGCGGGTTCGGTGGCGAACGCTCCGCGGCGAAGGTCGCGATGCTCGGGGCGATGTACGGGGCGACGACGGGCGAGGCCGGCCGGTTGGTTCCCCAGCTGGCCCGCTCGTTCCCGCGCGCGGTGGCCCTCGTCGAGGCGGCCGCGCGGCTCGGGGAGGCCGGCCGACCCGTCAGCACCCACCTCGGGCGCAGCACCCCGCAGGCGGGTCCGCGGCTGCGGGCGGCGCTGGCCCGGGGCGATCAGCCGGTGCTGCGTGCCCACGGCCGGTTCACCCGCAATTTCGTGGTCCAGGGCTCCGCGGCCGAGTGGGCGATGTCCTGGCTGGCCGACCTGCGGCGACGGTTGCGGGAGCAGCGGCGCGCCGCCCGCCTGGTGTTCTTCGTCCACGACGAGCTGGTGCTGCACGTGCCGGACGACGAGGTGGACGCGGTGGTCGCCGAGGTGAAGGCCGCCGCCGCGGCGGCCGCCGCCCTGCTCTTCGGGGCCGGACCCGACGACTTCCCGGTCACCGTCGCCGTCGTCGACAGCTACGACCAGGCCAAGTGAGGAGGCGGACCCCTCAGAGCGGTGCGGGGATGCGCCGCGACTCGTCCCACGGCACCGTCCAGCCGAGCTGGTCGAACAGGCCGCTGAGCAGCAGGCCGGTGAAACCCCACACGACGCCTGCGTCGCCGGCGTCGGCTTCACCGTCGAGCAGGAAGGCGGGCGAGCGGTGCCGCAGCCGTCCGCGCTCGACGACGGCCGTGACCCTCCGGTCCGGGTCCAGCAGGTCCGAGACAGGGGCCCGGAACACGCGTTCGGACTCGCCGCGGTCGACGACGGTGATCGCCGACGTGGTGGCCCACCAGCCGAGCACCGGTGTGACCCGGTAGCCGGAGACCGGCACACCGACCTCGGGCATCGTGCCGAGCAGTTCGACGCCGGTGGGGTCGAGACCGGTCTCCTCGCGGGCCTCCCGCAGGGCGGCGGCCTCGACCGAGGCGTCGGTCGCGTCCACGCCTCCGCCGGGGAAGGCGATCTGGCCGGGGTGGTGGCCGAGCCGCCGCGACCGCTCGACGAGCAGCACGTCGAGATCGGCGGGCGCCCAGGTGCTGCCCGTGTCGGCGGGACGGTCGTCGAGCACCCCGAAGAGCATCAGCACGGCCGCGGCGCGGGCGGTGGCGGGGTCGAGTCCGCGCAGCGCGTCCGCCGCGGACCCGCGGATCAGCGCGTCCCCGCGGGCGCCGAGAGCGGACAGATCGGTGTAGGCGCTCATGTGCCGAGTGAGAACCCCTCGGCGCGCAACTGCTCGCGGGTCGCGCCCTCCCGCGCGCGGGCCAGGAGGGCCTCCCGCCCGGGAGCCAGCTCGTACTTCAGCAGGGAGCGGGCGGCGGCCGGGTCGGTCTCCCCGATCCCGGCGGAGGGGCACAGGCCGGCGATCGCGCACGCCCCGCACGCGGGCTTGCGGGCGTGGCACACGCGGCGCCCGTGGAAGATGAGCCGGTGCGAGAACATCGTCCACTCGGACCGTTCGATCAGCTCGGCCACGTCCTTCTCCACCTGGACCGGGTCCTCAGACGTCGTCAGCTCGAGACGGCGGGACAGGCGGCCGAAGTGGGTGTCGACGGTCAGCCCAGGGATCCCGAAGGCGTTGCCGAGGACGACGTTCGCGGTCTTGCGGCCGACGCCGGGCAGGGTGACGAGGGCGTCCAGCTTCGGGGGCACCTCGCCGTCGAACTCGTCCACCAGCCTGGTGGCCAGGGCGAGCAGGCTGCGTCCCTTGGCGCGGAAGAACCCCGTCGGCTGGATGAGTTCCTGCAGCCGGGCCTCGTCGGCGGCCGCGAGGGCGTGCGCGTCCGGGTACGCGGCGAAGAGGGCGGGCGTGACGGAATTGACCCGTACGTCCGTGGTCTGCGCCGAGAGCACGGTCGCGACGAGCAGCTCGAACGGGTTGCGGAAGTCCAGCTCCGCGACCGCGTACGGGTAGGTCTCTGCCAGCTCCCGGTTGATCCGGCGGGCACGACGCTTCCGGGCGAGGGCTGACTCGGCACTGGCCGCCCGGGTGGCTGACTCGGCACTGGCCGCCCGGCTGCCCGTGCGGCGCGACGCCGGATCAGGCACGTTCGATGCTGTTCAGGTCGTGCAGGACGGCGACCCGGCCGTCCGTGTGCTGGACGACGAAGGAGCTGCCCCGGTCCTGCAGGGCGAGGATCCAGGCGCCGGGCTCGAGCATGAACTGCTGCTGCCCGCTGCGCTCGTCGAAGACGGGACGCGCGTAGCCGACGGCGAACCAGAAGGCCTCGTACTCGTCCGCGCGACCGCGACCCGTGTCATCGGTCTCGTGACCGTCAGCGTCATCCTCGGGATCGACGACGGCGCCGATGGGTGCCGAGACGGCCGACGCCCCGCGGCCACCGGCCGACCGCTCGTTCGCGCGGGAGTCATCGGTGAGCTCGGTCTGCTGCGTCGGCGGCTCCGCGTCGCGGACCGCCGGCCGCGCGACGGTGTCCGCGTCGTCCGCCCACACCGCGTCGGCCGTCTGCCACTGCTGCGGGCGGATGGCGGTCATGTCGTCGTCGTCCGCCCCGGTCGAGACGGCATCGGTCGTGATCGGTCGGGCAACGGTGTCGTCGAGGTCGGCAGCGTCGTCGCCTCGATCGTCGTGGTGGCCCGTGGAGCCGTGCTCCGCGCCCGTGACCGTCGGGACGGCGGTCGTGCGGGCATCATGTGCCTGTCCCGGAGCGTCGGTGTCGGCCGCATCGCTCCCGGTGGTATCCGTCCCGTCGAGGGCGTCGTCGGTGTCGGCGCTGTCGGTGTCGGAGCCGTCGGTGTCGGAGGTGTCGGTGTCGACGTCGTCGCGAGTCGTGGCAGACCGGGTCGCGGACGACGAGAGCGAGGACGTCTCGGGTGAGGACGAGGCGAGAGACGAGGACGACCCCGTGACCCGCGTGTCCTCGTCGGTATCGGTGCTCGTGTCCGTGTCGTCATCACCGTGGGTCGAGCCGGCGTTCCGGCCGGTGAAGGCACCGGCCGCACCTGCCGCACCCGCGCCGAGACCGGCACCGGCGGCCATCGCGCCCGGATCTGAACCCGTGCCGGCGGTTCCGCCCGCAGTGGCGCGGTTCTCATCGGCGTCCCGGCGGGTGCCGGCGGCGTTGCCCCCGACCGGGCGGGCGGCCGAGCCGGCCACCGTGCCGGACGACGTGCCGGACGACGTGCCGGCGGAGGAGGTGTCGGATTCAGGCTTCTCGGGCTTCGGCGCCTGATACGCGGGCACCGCCGGCCGGGCGACGAGCCGGGCCTCGACGGAGGGACGCACTACGAAGTCGGAGGCGAAGCCGGGGATGTGCGGCCCGCCCACCGTCGCGACGAGCATGCCGAGGGCACCGATCAGGGCGATGATCGGCCCGGCCTGGAAGAAATTCGCCACGCTGAGGAAGTGGAACACGGTGGCCACCGACGCCACCACCGAGGCGAACTGGTCCAGGGACAGGGAGCCGACCCGCAGGATCTCCTCCTTGCCGCTGAGCCGTCGCGCGATGAAGAGGGCACCGACCACCAGCGGCAGCATGAGCCCGAAGACGACGATCTGGGCCGAGGACCCGATGTTCCACAGGTTGGCGTACACGTTGTAGCCGTTGCCGACGTCCATGACCAGCGGGATGACGCTGCCGATGAGCAGCACGACGATGGACCCGAGCACCGTCAGGTCGCGGACCGTGAACGGCCCGGCGACGGCGCGCTGGCGCTGGTCCTGTCCGATCCCCTCCTGCGCGGCCCGGCCGGTCGCCTCACGGGATGACGCGGCGGCGGATCCGGGAACGGTCGCCGACGCGGTCGTCCTGCCGGTTGCGGACCCCGGCGAACCCGGCGTCGTCGTCTCCGGCCGGCGGCTGCCGATCCGGTCGTTCTCGAGCGGGTCCTGACCCATGGGTCCTCCTCGCGGTGCAGCGCCGGGTGCCGCGGCGCACGGCATCGATTCGCGTCCAGCCTAGTCATGGCGCGGACACGGGAACCAGCCGCCCCCGGGCCGGGCCGCACGCGAACGCCCAGCCGAGCCCGGTGCAACCCCACGGCAACCCCGTACGCGTGACGCACGGCACACCCGCCCGGCCCGGTCCCGTAGTCTGACGGAAACGACACCCGACGAGCACGAACGCGACCAGAGAAAGGTGCGCCATGTCATCGGATCAGTCCACCGGCAGCGAGACCGCCCCCATGGACAACCTCTCCCACGAGAGCCGCTCCTTCGCCCCCGATCCCGCCTTCGCGCGCGACGCCGTGGCTCAGCAGTCGCTCTACGCCGAGGCGGGCGAGGACCGGCTCGCGTTCTGGGCGGCGCAGGCACGTGAGCTGCTGACCTGGGAGACCGACTTCACCGAGACCCTCGACTGGTCCAACCCGCCGTTCGCGCGGTGGTTCGGGGACGGCAGGCTGAACGCCGCCTACAACGCGCTGGACCGGCACGTCGAGGCCGGCAACGGCGAGCGGGTGGCCATCCACTTCGAGGGTGAGCCCGGGGACACCCGCACCTACACCTACGCGCAGCTGACCGAGGAGGTGAAGAAGGCCGCCAACGCCTTCACCGCCCTCGGGGTCACCGCGGGCGACCGGGTGGCCGTCTACCTGCCGATGATCCCCGAGGCGGTCATCACCATGCTGGCCTGCGCGCGCATCGGCGCCGCCCACTCGGTGGTCTTCGGCGGCTTCTCCGCCGACGCCCTGCGCAGCCGGATCGACGACGCCGAGGCGAAGCTCGTCGTCACCGCGGACGGCACCTGGCGGCGCGGCAAGCCGAGCGCCCTGAAGACGGCCGTGGACGCGGCCCTGGCGGACGGGAAGTCCACCGTCGAGAACGTCGTCGTGGTCAAGCGCAACGGCGAGCCGGTCGAGTGGACCGAGGGGCGGGACCAGTGGTGGGCCGACACCGTGGAGACCGCGTCCGCCGAGCACACGGCCGAGGCCTTCGAGGCCGAGCAGCCGCTCTACATCCTCTACACCTCCGGCACCACCGGGCGGCCCAAGGGCATCCTGCACACCACCGGCGGCTACCTCACGCAGGCCGCGTTCACCCACCGCAACGTCTTCGACCTGCGCCCGGAAACGGACGTCTACTGGTGCACCGCCGACATCGGCTGGGTCACCGGGCACAGCTACGTCGTCTACGGCCCGCTGGTCAACGGCGCCACCCAGGTGATCTACGAGGGCACCCCGGACACGCCCCACCAGGGCCGCTGGTGGGAGCTGGTGCAGAAGTACGGGGTGACGATCCTCTACACGGCGCCGACGGCGATCCGCACCATGATGAAGTGGGGCGAGGACATCCCCGGGCAGTACGACCTCTCCTCCCTGCGCGTCCTCGGCTCGGTCGGCGAACCCATCAACCCCGAGGCGTGGATGTGGTACCGCCGGGTGATCGGCGGGGAGCGCTGCCCCGTCGTCGACACCTGGTGGCAGACCGAGACCGGCGCCATCATGATCTCGCCGCTGCCGGGTGTGACGGCGGCCAAGCCGGGCTCGGCGCAGGTACCGCTGCCGGGCATCACCGCGGACGTCGTGGACGAGACGGGCGCCTCGGTGGGGGACGGCGGGGCCGGCTACCTGGTGGTCCGGGAGCCGTGGCCGTCCATGCTGCGCACCATCTGGGGCGACCCGGACCGCTTCGTCGACACCTACTGGTCCCGGTTCGAGGGCATGTACTTCGCCGGCGACGGTGCCCGGAAGGACGACGACGGCGACGTCTGGCTGCTCGGCCGGGTGGACGACGTCATGAACGTCTCCGGTCACCGGCTCTCCACCGCCGAGATCGAGTCGTCCCTCGTCGGTCACCCCGCGGTCGCGGAGGCCGCCGTCGTCGGTGCCGCGGACGAGACCACCGGGCAGGCCGTGATCGCTTTCGTCATCCTCCGCGGGTCCGCCGCGGACGAGGACCACGACGCGATGAGCGAGACGCTGCGCCAGCACGTGGGCAAGGACATCGGCGCGATCGCGAAGCCGCGGAAGGTCCTCATCGTCCCCGAGCTGCCGAAGACCCGGTCCGGCAAGATTATGCGGCGCCTGCTCAAGGACGTCGCCGAGGGCCGCGAGGTCGGCGACGCGACGACACTGGCGGACAGCACCGTGATGAACCAGATCGCGGCGGACTTCGCGAAGTAGGCGGCGACCGACAGGTAGGCAACAACAGAGCGCGGGCGGGCTGCGGCACACTGGTCCCATGAGTGATCGCCGCAGCCTGCTCGTGCTCAACGGGCCCAACCTCAACCTGCTGGGCACGCGCAAGCCCGAGACCTACGGGCACGCGACGCTGGCCGACGTCGAGGCGCAGGTGCGCGACGCCGCCGCGGCGCACGACCTGGACGTGCAGTTCGTCCAGTCCAACCACGAGGGCGCCCTGCTCGACGCGATCCACGCCGCCCGCGGCGTGCACGCCGGCATCGTCATCAACCCCGGCGCCTACAGCCACACCTCGATCGCGCTGCCCGACGCCCTCGAGGCCGTGCAGCCGATGCCCGTCGTGGAGGTGCACATCAGCAACGTGCACCGGCGCGAGGCGTTCCGGCACCACTCGTACGTGTCGGCCCAGGCGGACGCCGTCATCATCGGCGCCGGGGTGCACGGCTACACCCTCGCCGTCGAGCACCTCGCGCGGCTGCTGACCGAGGGCTGACCGGCCGGGTCGGCTGAGAGCAAGCGAGCAGCAAGCCGGCGTCAGCCGCGGATGCAGGCTCCGGTCGACACCTCGGACGTGCCGGCCCCGTCGACCACGGAGCGCACCTGCGCGAGGGTCAGGGCGTAGCCGACCGGGACGTTCTCCCGCGACTTGGCGAACACCATGCCGACCACCCGGCCACGCGTGTCCAGCAGCGGCCCACCGGAGTTGCCCTGCTGCACGTCGGCGGAGAGCTGGTACACCTCGCGCGACGAGGTCCCGGTCCCGTAGATGTCCGGGATCCGCACCGAGCCGCGGGACTGCACCCCCGCCGGCTTCGCCTGGTACGGCCCGCCGAGCGGGTAACCCGCCACGACCGCCGAGTCGCCGCCCGCGAGGGGGTTGCCCGCCTCCAGCGCCGCCGTGCCCAGTCCGTCGACCGCGAGCACCGCGATGTCCTTGACCGGGTCGAACAGCACGACGTCGGCCGGCAGGGCGTTCTGGTTCGGCACCTCCACGACGGGCTGGCCCACCCCCGCGACGACGTGCGCGTTGGTCACCACCCGCCCCGGCGCCATCACCCAGCCGGAGCCGGTCTGGTTCTGCCCGCACTGGTAGGCGTTGCCGGTGATCCGCACGACCGAACCGGCGGCCGCGCGCAGCGCCGGGGTGTCGGTGGACTCGTCCGGCACCGGGACGGGGGTGCTCTGCAGGTTCTCGGCGAGGATGCGCGGGATGCCCCCGTTCGCGAAGAGTCCCGCCCGCACCCTGGCCATGGACGCGGCCAGCGGCGGTGGCGTGAGCCGGTCGACGGTCTGCAGCACCGCCGAACCCGCGATGGCGCGGGAGAGCATGGGCACGCCCATGGTGGAGACCGCGAACGAGAGCAGGCTGAGCACGAGCGAGCACACGATCACGTTGACGGCGGCGCCGAGCCCGCGGTCCAGGGCGCGGATGGGGCCGATCCGACCCACGGCGCGGCGGATCACGGCCCCGAAGCGGGAGCCGAGACTGCTGCCGATGACGAGGAGGACGATGATGACGGCGATGGCCGCCGGTGTCCGCCAGGCGCTGTCCGTGACCCACTGGCTGACCAGGGGCACGGCGAAGAACGCGGCGACCGCGCCGAGCGCGAAGCCGGCGAGACCGCCGATGCTGACGAGGAACCCGACACGGAATCCGTGGACCAGGTAGCCGATCAGGACGAGCAGCAGGACGACGTCGAGCAGGGAGATGGGCACGGGTGTTCTTCCTTCCGCGGTCCCCAGCCGATGGCCGGCCGGACCGTGGTCCGAGCGTAACGGCCCGCGCTGGCAGCCGACTGGACCGGAACCGACAACTCGCCGGTGCCCACCGGCGCAGCCGGGACGACGGCGGCTGAGGACGGCATCCGCCGTTGTCAGCGGCCGATCACGGTCCGTGGGTAGTGTTCTCGGGTGGTCTCCGGCCCGGTGCGCACGCCTCGGCTGTGGCTCATGCCACAATGAACGCAGACGACGTCGTAGCCGGAGCGCGAGCACATCGCGCCCGGTCGACCCGCGAAGATGATCAGCCGCGCCCGGCGGAGAGGAACGGTAATGTCGATGGACCTGGAGGTACTGCGTCGGTCGGCGCTGTTCGCCCCGCTCGCGGACGACGTGTTCGCCGCGGTCACCGAGGGGTTGACCGAGGTGAACCTGTCCCGCGGTTCCTCCGTGTTCCGCGAGGGCGACCAGGGTGACGAGCTGTACTTCATCCTCGCGGGCAAGATCAAGCTCGGCCGTACCGCGGCCGACGGCCGGGAGAACCTGCTGGCGATCCTCGGCCCCGGTGACCTGTTCGGTGAGATGGCGCTGTTCGACCCCGCCGCCCGCAACGCCACCGCGACCGCCGTCTCCGAGACCCGCCTGGTGGCCCTGAAGCACGACGACCTGCGCAAGACGATCGAGACCCGTCCCGAGGTGTCCACCCAGCTGCTCCGCGCGCTCGCCCAGCGGCTGCGCCGCACCGACGAGTCCCTGGCCGACATGGTGTTCTCCGACGTCCCCGGCCGCGTCGCCAAGGCGCTGCTGGACCTGGCGGACCGGTTCGGCCGTCCCGCGACGGACGGCATCCTCGTCGCTCACGAGCTCACTCAGGAGGAGCTGGCCCAGCTGGTCGGCGCCTCCCGCGAGACGGTGAACAAGGCCCTCGCCGAGTTCGTCCAGCGCGGCTGGCTGCGCCTGGAGGCCCGCGCCGTCGTCATCCTCGACATGCAGCGTCTGCGCCAGCGTTCCCGCTGACTCACGCACGAGAGAAGGGGCGCCGGATTCCGGCGCCCCTTCGTCGTTCTCGACCTCGCGTGTCCTCCACAGCGTGGACGCCGGGGGTGACCTACAGGGAGTGGACGACCGGGCGCGCGGGAGCGGGCAGACCGTCGACCCGCAGCATCGGCGTGCCGTCCTCGGTGACCAGCACCGGTTCGAACTGGCGCGACGGGCGCTTCTCCGAGATGTAGGAGATGGTGCAGGAGAGGTTCGCGAGCTTGCGCAGCATGATCAGCACGGCGGGCAGTACGAGGTCCTCGACCCGCCGGCCGACGGTGTCGGGCTGGTCGATCTCGTCGCCGAGCGCGGTCGACGCGGGGTCGGCCATCAGCTCGACCGGTGAGCACCAGCGGCCCCAGCCCGTGACGCCCTCGAGCGGAGCCGGTTCCTGACCGAGCGGCAGGACGACCGCGAAGTACTGGGTGCACAGGCGCTTGTGGAGGAACGCCGGCGAGATCCAGCGGCTCAGGGGTCGCAGCAGGCTGGTGTCGAGGTCGAGCGCGCGACGGCGCAGCACGTCCCCGAGGGTCCGCTCCTCGTCGTGCACCTCACGACGGCGCTGCTCGCCGTCGGGTCCGCTCGTCACCTCCGCGGCACGGTCGCCGTCACTGCTGCCCAGGAGGATGCCGGCCCGTTCGAACACGACGCGCGCGGCGCCGCAGACCAGGCGCTGAGCCAGCTCCGGGTCCTCGACGTCGAGCAGCTGGCCCCAGCGGGCCGCGACGGGTCCGGTCCACGGCAGCGGGGCGGTGTCGTTCTCGCGCAGGGGGGCGCCCACGAAGGTCACGGCGCCGAGGCCGGACCGTGCGGTCTGGTACTCGAGGAACACCTCGACACCGTCGGGCCCGTCCCGCATCAGCATCACGGCCACCGCCCAGCGGGACTTCGCGGGCGGCAGTGCGTCGTCGGTGTCCCAGTGCTCCGCCTCGTCCCGCCAGGGGGCGGGCATGGGCAGCAACCGGCTAGTCGAATTCGACAACCAACTCCACCTCGACCGGGGAATCCATCGGCAGCACGGCGACGCCGACGGCCGAGCGGGCGTGCACGCCCGCGTCTACGAACAGGGCGCCGATCAGGTCGGAGGCCCCGTTGAGGACCTGCGGCTGACCGGTGAAGGAGGGATCGGACGCCACGAAGCCGACGACCTTGACGACGCGGACCACGCGGTCCAGGTCGCCGATCACGCTCTTGATCGCGGCGAGCGCGTTCAGCGCGCTGGTCGCGGCGAGGTCCTGGGCGGTCGCCGGGTCGACGGTCACGCCGACCTTGCCCGTGGCCGGCAGGGCGCCGTCCACGAACGGCAGTTGCCCGGAGGTCCACGCCCAGCGGCCGCTGACGACCGCGGGCGCATAGGCACCGACGGGGGCGGCGACGGACGGGAGGGTCCGGCCGAGGTCGGCCAGCCGGCTCTCGACCGCCCCGGTCGGGGCGTCGGAGGAGAGATCAGTCATGGAGGGGTCTCACTCGTCACGTCGGCGGGGCACCGGGAGGTGCCCCCTGTCTGCCGACAGACTAGTCCCCGCGCGGCCGCTTGAAGTACGCGACCGGGTTGCCCGGCGGCGGGGGAACCATGTTGCCCTCCGGCGTGGAGGTGGGGGTCCCGGTGGGGGCGCCCGGCAGCACGGCCACCAGTTCCCACCCGTCCGAGCCCCAGTTGTCGAGGATCTGCTTCGTCGCGTGCACCATCAAAGGCACCGTGGCGTACTCCCAGGTGGTCATGAGTTCAGCGTAACCCTCCCTTGTACACTGGCCGTCATGGCATCAGGCAAGTCCGCGGGGGCTCGGACCATCAGCACGCTGGCCCGATTCGTCACCTTCCTGGGGGTGAGTGTGCTGTGCGGCGTCCTCGCCGCCGGTCTGCTCGTTCCCGGCGCGGCCGTCTCCGCGATGGGGGCGACCGCGTCGATGGACTTCTTCGACGAGCTGCCGACCGAGCTCGAGGTCGGGCCCCTCTCCGTCCCGTCCCGCGTGCTCGCGGCGGACGGCTCGGAGCTCGCGTCCTTCTACGTCGAGAACCGGCAGCCGGTCAAGCTGGACCAGATGTCGCCGTACGTGAAGACCTCCCTGTTGGCCATCGAGGACAGTCGCTTCTACGAGCACGGCGGCATCGATGTGCAGGGCACCGCACGCGCGCTCCTGAACAACATCGCCGGCGGCAGCACGCAGGGCGCCTCCAGCATCACGCAGCAGTACGTCAACAACGTCCTGAACGAGGCGCGCAGCCGCGCCGGTGAGGACGCGTCGATCACCCTCAACGGGGCGAAGGGCATCGGGGACAAGCTCCGCGAGGCCAAGCTCGCGATCGCCGTGGAGAAGAAGTACTCGAAGGACCAGATCCTCGAGAACTACCTGAACATCGTCTTCTACAACCCCAACGCGTACGGCGTCGAGGCCGCCGCCCAGTACTTCTGGGGCACCTCCGCCAAGAACCTGAACCTGCAGCAGTCGGCGATGCTCGCCGGGCTCGTCAACGGGCCCACCCTCTACAACCCGGTGACGCAGCCGGCGCAGGCCACGAAGCGCCGCAACCTCGTGCTCGACGTGATGCTGGCCCAGAAGAAGATCAGCAAGGCGCAGCACGACGCGGCGGCGAAGGCGCCGCTGGCCCTGAAGGTGAACGCCCCGAAGCAGGGCTGCGCGGCCTCCAGCCGGGGCGCCTACTTCTGCTCGTACGTCGAGCAGCAGATCTACAACAACGCCGCATTCGGCCAGACCCGGGAGGACCGCCAGGCGCTGCTGGTCCGCGGCGGGCTGACCATCAAGACCACGCTCGACCCCCGCCTGCAGGACAAGGCGCAGGCCCAGGCCGACCGGATCGCGCCGCCGCGGGCGAATCCGTCGAAGATCGGCTCCTCCCTCGTCACGGTCGAACCGGGCACCGGCAAGATCCTGGCGATGGCGCAGAACTCCCGGCTGACCGGCAAGGACAACTGGATCAGCGAGATCAACTTCAACGTCGACAAGAAGGACGGCGGCGGCAACGGCTGGCAGCCGGGATCGACGTACAAGCCGATCACCCTGGCCACCTGGCTGGACGAGGGCCACCACACCGAGGACATCGTCGACGGCTCCAAGCGGCGCTACCCGGCCGACTTCCGGTGGAAGGCGTCCTGCCAGACCGCCGACCACCGCGTCACCGGCGCATACGACGACACCCTGCAGGACTCGCACGACCTGAAGAACGCCGAAGAGGGCTGGTACCGGAAGATGCGGGCCGCGGAGGGCATCTACCAGTCCATCAACACCGCGACGTACGCCATGGCCTCCAAGGTCGACCTGTGCAACATGGGCCAGATCGCGCAGAATCTCGGCATCCACAACGCCTCGACCGGGGATCCGATCGACTCCCTCAAGATCGCCAGCTTCATCGGCGGTACCGACGGCGTCTCCCCGGTGACGATGGCCAGTGCGTTCGCCACCTTCTCGACGGACGGCAAGTACTGCGCTCCGGTGGGCATCACCAGCGTCACCGACCGGAACAACAAGACCTACGAGGTCCCGCAGGCCAACTGCCGCCAGACGATCAAGACCGAGGTCGCCCAGGGCGTCAACAGCGTGCTGCAGCAGGTGCTGATCCGCGGCTCCGGCTACCAGCGCGGGATCGACGTCCCGGCCGCGGCCAAGACCGGCACCACGGACAACTCCGAGTACACCTGGATGGTCGGCTACACCAAGGGCCTGGCCACCGCCTCGTGGGTCGGGTACCCGGACGGTTACCGCTCCCCCAACGCCCGTGGCGCCAACCCGGGCGCCCAGTTCTACGGGGACGGCACGACGCTCGAGTACGTCGACGGTGCGACGGTCGCCGGCAGCGCCTGGCAGGAGTACATGAAGGAGGTCGCGCCGCTCTACAACACGGGAGCGTTCAGCGACCCGCCGCAGAGCGTCGTGCGGAGCAACGACTCCGACGCCAGTAGTTCGAGTTCCAGCTCCACGGACAGCACCGGCTCGACGGACAACACCGGTTCCAGCGACAGCAACCCCTTCGACAACACCACCGGCAACAACGGCTGACCCGTCCACCGGGCCGCTCCGCGCGGTGCCCCACGACGGGTGAGTCGATCACGCACGTTCGACGACCCCCGACCGACCACGATCACAGGATGGCCATGACCCGCACTCGCTCCCGCTCGCACGTTCCCCTGGCAGCCGGCGCCGCGTTGACCGCGGGCGCCGCCCTCGCCGGCGGCCTCGGACTGGCCGGGTGGGGCGTCCTCGTCGAACGGCAGCGATTCCAGCTGCGGGAGGCCACCCTGCCGATCCTGCCGCCGGACTCCCCCTCCATGCGGCTACTGCACCTCTCGGACATCCACATGGTGCCGGGACAGCGGCTGAAGACGTCGTGGCTGCGGTCGCTGGCCGATCTCGAACCGGACTTCGTCGTCAACACCGGTGACAACCTCGGGCACCGGAACGCGCTGACCCCGCTGCTCGAGGCGCTGGAGCCGCTGATGCGATTCCCCGGCGTCTTCGTGCCCGGCTCCAACGACTACTTCGCCCCGGTGCTGAAGAATCCCCTGACATACTTCACCGGCCCCAGCGATCGCTCGGCGAAGCCGCCCACGTCACTGCCCACGGGCGCCCTGCACACGGCCTTCGGCAACGCGGGCTGGATCTCCCTGGCGAACCGGAACCAGTCGCTGGCGATCAAGGGCACCCGGCTCGACTTCTCCGGTGTGGACGACCCGCACATCGGCCGCGACCGCTACACGGGCTTTCCCCTCGGCGCCGTCAACCAGGACGTGTCCGCGCACGTGCGGATCGGCGTCACCCACGCCCCGTACCGTCGCGTCCTCGACGCCTTCACCCGTGACCAGGCGCGGCTCATCCTCGCCGGGCACACCCACGGCGGCCAGGTGTGCGTGCCGGGCGTCGGCGCCCTCGTCACCAACTCGGATCTGCCGACGTCGATGGCGAGCGGCGTGCACCGCTGGACCGTCGCGGGCCGCGAGTCCGTGCTCGAGGTCTCCGCGGGCCTGGGCACCTCGTTCTACGCGCCCGTGCGGTTCGCCTGCCCGCCCGAGGCGGTGCTGCTGACGCTGACGGCGTCGCAGCGCTGACCACACCGGAGCACGCCGGATCGCCTCCGATCACCGTCGACAGTCGATGGGTAGTTCTACCCATCGACGTGATCATCGTCTCGGGATAGATTTCGGGTGGATCAGCGTTGATCCACACAGTGGCGCCGTTCTGCAGCACACCAACCGTTCCCCCTGGCTGGCTGCGGAGCGGCTGCCGCTGGCGCCCGGCCCGTGATCGGTGCTTACCCCAGATTCGCACCGCGCACGGCGGCCCGCGCCGCGTGGGCCCGGTACCTCCGTACCGGGCCCGCGCCCGTCTCCGGCCCGCGATGAGCCGGACGCGTCGGCGCCGTCTGCTCGTGGCGCCGGTTTCAGGATCGGGCCGTTCGTCGGCTATCCTTGACAAGTTGCGTTGGCCGCCCTCGAGGCGGATCTCCGCGGGGTGTGGCGCAGCTTGGTAGCGCGCGTCGTTCGGGACGACGAGGCCGCAGGTTCAAATCCTGTCACCCCGACCAGCAGATGTCACAGGACATCGACGAAGGCCCGGACCCACGGATGTGGGTCCGGGCCTTCGTCGTTGCTCGGGATGTGTCCCGCCGGCTGGGCCCCGCACACGTCAGGTTCGCAGGAGGTCCTCCTGCGCGCGGTCGCCCTCCGGGCACGGGACGCCCGGACGGGTCGAGGTCGCCCGATTCCGGGCGCGGTAGTCGCTCGGGGTGAGGCCGGTGTGGCGCCGGAGCAGGGCCCGCAGGTTGGCCGCGGATCCGAGCCCGCTGCGCGCCGCGATCATCTCCACCGACCCGGCGTCGTACTCGAGCAGTCGCCGGGCGAGTTCCACGCGCCGGAGGGTGAGCCAGGCCAGCGGCGTGGTGCCGAACGCGGTGCGGAAGCGCCGGTGCACGGTGGCGACGCTGACGCCCGCGTGGGCGGCGAGGTCCTGCACGCCCAGCGGCGCGTCGAGCTGCGCCTCCGCCCAGGCGATGGTCGCCGCGAAGGAACGGTCCGCGGCCTCGGGCGCCGGGTGCTCCGCGAACTGCCGCTGGCCGCCGTCCCGGAACGAGGCGTAGACGAGGCGCCGGCTCACGTGGTGGGCGACCGCCGCGCCGTGGTCCTTCCGCACGATGTGCAGGCCGAGGTCCAGCGCCGCGGCGCTGCCCGCCGAGGTCAGGATGTCCTCGTCGTCGACGAACAGGACGTCCGGCTGCGCCCGCACCCGCGGGTACCGGGCGCGGAACGCCGCGGCCAGCTGCCAGTGCACGGCGGCGGGGCGGCCGTCCAGCAGGCCCGCCTCGGCGAGGGTGAAGGCTCCGGTGCAGAGGCCGACGAGCCGGGCGCCGCGTTCGTGCGCCGCCCGGATGGCGTCGAGAACCGCCGGCCGCGTGGGCGTCGCGACGTCGGGCCGGTTGGGGACGATGACGGTCTCCGCCTCGGCCAGGTCCTCCAGCGTGCCGGTCGCGGTGATCTCGAACAGGCCGGCCCGCATGCGCGTGCGCGAGGACGGCGCCACGACCGTCAGCCGGTACGGATCGAAACCGATCTCGGACCGCCGGGACGCTCCGAAGATCTCGCACGCACAGGACATCTCGAACGGGTTGGAGCCGTCGTCGACCAGCAGGGCGACCCGATGCGGCTCCTCGATCGACGACGGAGCGGACGGGATCGGGCGCGGCGGCTGCCAGGATCCTTGCGACATGTGCCATTCCTAGCACTCGTGCGCCGACACGCGCGACCGTAGCGTCGAAGGATGTCACACATCGTCACCCAGCCCGTCACCCTCGCCGCAGCCGCCGCCGACCTGGACTCCTACTGGTCGCAGCGGGTCGTCGCCTCCGCCAACGGCAGCCTCGTCAAGGTCGCGAAAGGCATCGGCGAGGTGAACTGGCACCACCACGACGATCAGGACGAACTGTTCCTGGTGCTCGAGGGCGAACTGACGGTGCGCCTGCGCGACGACGAGCGCGACCCGGCGGCCGAGCGTGCCGTGCGCCTCGCCACGGGCGACCTCTTCGTCGTCCCGCAGGGGGTGGAGCACGCGCCCGTCGCCCGGGAGGAGGCCCGCTTCATGATCATGGGCCGGTCGATCACCTCGACCGCGGCGGGCGGGAAGCCGGCCTGGAGCGAGGTCCCGCCGGCGTCCTGACGGACCACGCAGCGACGGACGACAGCACGACAGCACGGCAGCACGACAGCACGGCAGCACGACAGGAGCCCGCGGTCACCGAGGTGGACGCGGGCTCCTGTCGTGGACGATACGGCGTCACCCCGGCCGCTGAGCCGGCCGGGGTCACGTCGATCAGCCGAACTTGGCGGCGGTGGCGTACCCCTTGCCGTTGAACTTCTGCACCACCACGGAGGAGATGGCCGGCTGGCCCTCGACCGTCGTGTCGACCTGCGTGCCCTGGAGCATCAGCGGCGCCTGGAAGCCCTTGATGTTGCGCAGCGCGGACATGAAGCTGTCGCGGGTCGGCTCGGTCATGGTGGAGAACGCCTTGTCCAGCGTCGCGCCCGCGATGTAGCTCCACATGCAGTGCGGGAACGCCGGGGCCTCCTTGTAGTCGCCGTACTGCTTGAGGTCGGCGAGGAACTTGACCACGTCGGCGTCCTTGGCGAAGGCCGGGCTCTGCGGGGCCTTCGCGAAGGAGACCGAGTAGACCCCCGGGTACGCCGTGGCGCCACCGGGCTGCAGGATCGCCGTCGGGCTCGATGTGTTCGAGGGCAGGAACCAGCTCGGCTTCCAGCCGATCTGCTGCGCCTTCTGCAGCGCCGAGATGGCCAGCGGCGTGACGGACATGGCGTTGAGGATCACGTCGGCCTTCGACGACGCGAGCTGCGTGATCTGCGCGTCGACCGAGGTGTCGGTCGCCTCGTAGGTCTGCTCGCCGACGATCGAGATACCGGACTTCCCCTTCACGGCCTCCTTGAACCCGGCGACGTAGCCCTTGCCGTAGTCGTCGTTCTGGGAGAGGATCGCGACCTTGTGGGTCCCGCCCGAGTCGGCGAGCAGCTTGCCGAACGCGGCACCCTCGTTCTGGTAGACCGGCACCAGGCCGAGCTGCCAGGGGCTCTGCTGCCGGTTGCTGAAGAGCGGGTCGCCCGTCATGACCAGGGCCTGCGGGACCTTCTGGCTGATGGCGGCCTCGCGGAACGCCCGGTTGGTGGGCGTGCCCAGGCCGGAGGTCTCCGCGAACACGCCGTCCGAGGTCATCTGCTGGAAGTTGGCGAGCGACTTCTGCGGGTCGTAGGCGTCGTCGTAGGTCTTGATCTCGACCTTGCGGGTCTTGCCGTCCCCGAACTTCACCCCGCCCTCGGCGTTCTTCGCGCCGAAGTAGGCCTTGACACCGGCGACGGTGCAGGTGCCCGGCCCGGCGGTGGTCCCGCTCAGCGGCGTGGTGATGCCGAGGGTGATGGAGGTGTCGGTGATGCCCGGCGTCGACGCGGCGCCGCCGCTCTGAGCGCTGCCGCGGCAGCCCGTCAGCGAGATCGCGAGCACCGATGCGACGGCGACGGCGCCGACCCAGCGGGCTCGCGGTGTCACGCGAGTCCCTTTCCGAACGGTCATGGTCATGCCTCTCTGGTGGGTGTGGTCTCCGGCGCAACGTCCGTGATCGGATCCTGCGCGGGAGCATGCTGGGTGAGGGAAGTCGAAGGGGGCGTCGCGGAGTCGTCCGGCGTCGCTCTCGGCGGTCCACCGGAGCGGCGGCGGAAGGCTCGCCGGAGCGCCCGCGGCAGGCTGACGAGGCCGTCGGGCAGCAGGAACAGGACGGCGAGGAGCAGCACGCCCTGGCTGACCGTGGTCAGGTTCGGGTCCACGGCGTTGGTCAGCTGGGGCACGAGCACGTAGAAGAACCCGCCGATGAGGGAGCCGGCGATGCTGCCCGCGCCGCCGATCACCATGGCGGCCAGCAGGGAGATCGAGTGGCCGAAGCTCAGCGTCTCGGGTGAGGTGTACTGGACGGCGGCGATGTAGAGGAAGCCGCTCGCCCCGCCGAAGATCGAGGCGATCGTGAAGGCGGTGACCTTCGTCCAGTACGGGGAGACGCCCATCGCCGAGGCGACCGCCTCGTTGTTCTTCACGACGCTGAACGCACGGCCGTACTTGCCGCGGACCAGTTTCCGGGCGAGCAGGAAGGCGACGCCGCCCACCACCAGGACGATGTAGTACTGCCACTGGTCGTTGAACAGACCGGACCAGTCGGGGGCGTTCGAGAAGATCGCCGAGACGCCCTGGGAACCGCCGGTGAACTCGTCGAGCCGCTTGGCCAGCGGGACGCCGACGATCGGCAGGGCGATCGTGACCATGGCGATCGCGAGGCCCCCGAGCCGGGCGGCGGCGAGCGCCACCAGCAGGCCGACGAGACCCGGGATGACGCACGCCGCGACGAGGACGAGCAGGATGTTCCAGCCCTGGGTCACGCCGTAGGCGGTGACGTAGGCGCCGAGGCCGAGGAAGAAGATCTGGCCCAGGTTCACCTGCCCGGTGTAGCCCATCACGATGTTCAGGCCGAGGATGGCGACCGCGTAGACGCCGATGCGCACCAGCGTCTGGTTGCCGAGCGGCGGCAGGACGAACGGGATCACCAGCAGGAGGACGACGGCGAGCACGGTCAGGCCCACCAACAGGGGCCGGCGTCGTGCGCCCGGACCGCGGGCGGACCGCCGGGAGGATCGGGTCACTGTGCTCATCTAGACGCGCACCACGACTTTCCGGCCGAACAGGCCCTGGGGGCGGAGGATCAGGATGACGAAGATCAGCACGAACGGCACCGCGATCTTCAGGTCGTGCCCGATCAGCGGGACGTAGACGGCCACCAGGTTCTCGAGCACGCCGATCGCCCAGGCGGCGACGACCGCACCGAGCGGGCTGTCCAGCCCGCCGAGGATCACCGCGGCGAGCGCGTACACCAGGGCGCCGTCGAGCATGCCGGGCGTGAGGGTGAGCTGCGGCGCGACCAGCGCCCCGGCGACGGCGCCGAGGGCGGCCGCGAGGCCCCATCCGACCATCAGCAGCCGCCCGACCGGAAGGCCGGAGAGGGCGGAGGAGCGGGGGTTGTCGGCGACGGCGCGCAGGGCGAGCCCGAGCTTGGTGCGCAGGAACAGCACCTGGAGGATCACCATGATGGCGACGATGGTCGCCGTCGTCGCGAGCGACCGGACGCTGACCACCGCGCCCAGCACGTCCACGCTGGTGAGCGGGAACAGGGAGGGGAACTGGAGGTTGTTGTAGCCCCAGATCAGCGCCGTGACCCCGGTGACCAGCGTGAGCAGGCCGATGGTCACGACCACGGCGGTGTCCGGATCCCCGCCCTCGAACCGCCGGATCAGGAAGCGCTCGACCAGTCCGCCGAGCACGAAGGAGAGGACGACGGCGATCAGCACCGCCGGCAGCAGCGGTATCCCGACGCCCAGGCACGCGTAGGCGACGTACGCGCTGAGCACGGCCAGGCCGCCCTGGGCGAAGTTGATCAGGCCGGTCGCCTGGTTGACGAGCACGATGGCCAGCGCGAGGGCCGCGTAGATCGACCCCGTGGACAGGCCGTCGATCACGAGCTGGATGAAGGTTCCCATGTGGTCAGCCCCCCAGGTAGGCGCGACGGATCTCGTCCTTGCCCGCCAGCTCGGCCGAGGTCCCGGTCAGCACGCTCCGGCCGGTCTCGAGCACGGTCGCGGTGTCGACGAGGGTGAACGCGAGGTTGGCGTTCTGCTCGACGACGAGCATCGCGATGCCCGACTCGACGCGCAGCCGGCGGATGGCCGCGTACACGGTCTTCGCGGTCCCCGGTGCCAGCCCGAGGGATGCCTCGTCCAGCAGCAGCAGGCGGGGCCGGGCCATGAAGGCGCGCCCCACGGCGAGCATCTGCTGCTCACCACCGGAGAGGGCCGCGGCGCGGGAGCCGATCCGCTCCCGCAGCTGTGGGAAGAGCTCGAGGCAGTAGTCGACGTCGGCGGCGATCTGACGGCGGTCCCGGCGCCGGTAGGCGCCCACCGCGAGGTTCTCCCGCACGCTCAGCTGCGCGAGGGTGCCGCGCCCCTCGGGCACGTGGGCGATGCCGAGCGCCGCTACCTGTTCGGGACGCAGCCCCCGGATGCTCCGGCCGTCGAACCGGATGCTGCCGCCGGTGCGGACGGCCCCGCTGATGGCGCGCAGGGTGGTGGTCTTTCCGGCGCCGTTCGCGCCCAGCACACCGACGGCGCCCCCCTCCGGCACGGACAGGGAGATCCCGTCCAGCACCTGGACCGGTCCGTACGACGCCGTGACGCCGTCGAGCTCAAGCAGCGTCATCGGCCGCGTCCTTCCCGAGATAGGCCTCGATGACCCGCGGGTCGGCCTGGGCCTGCGCGGCGGTGCCCTCCATCAGCTTGCTCCCGTGATCGAGGACGACGACGCGGTCCGTCAGGGCCGAGATGAGCCCCATGTGGTGCTCGACGATGACCACGGTGATGTCCTGCTCGTCCCGGATCCGCCGTACCGAGGTGATCAGCTGGTCGACCTCCCCGTGGGAGAGGCCGGCGGCGGGCTCGTCCAGCAGCAGCAGCGAGGGCCGCGACAGCAGGGCCCGCCACAGCTCGATGCCCTTGTGCAGACCGTGGGAGAGCTCGTCGGCCGGCAGGTGCGCGGCCCAGCCCAGGCCCGCGCCGTCGAGCATCGTCAGCGCCTCCTCGCGGATGTCGCGCTCGGCCCGCGCCGTCGACGGCAGGCCGAGCGCCCACCAGACCGGTCCACCGGGCAGCCGGGTGTGGCCGCCGAGGAGGACGTTGTCCAGCACGGTCGCGTTCAGCCGCAGCGCGGGGTGCTGGAAGGTGCGGGAGAGCCCGAGCCGCGCGAGGCGCGACGGCGGGCTGCCCACCACCTCGGTGCCGTCGATGGTGATGGAGCCGCCGGAGGGCCGATAGTGACCGCTGATGCAGTTGAACAGCGACGTCTTGCCCGCACCGTTGGGACCCACGAGACCGAGGATCACGCCGGGCTCGACGTCGAAGCTCACCCCCGAGAGCACCTTGACGCCGCCGAACTGCAGGCTGACGTCGTCAAGGCTCAGGCCTGCGGCCATCCTCGCACCTCATTCTTGCGCCGTTGCATGGACTGTGCACGGGTCTGACATGGCGGAATCCGCCCCCCGGTGCCCTGACCGTACGGAGTAGGCAACGAGATTGTCAACGATTTTGCAAGACGTGTTCGCGATGAGGATCGCAGGCGGCTCCTCCGGCCCGCCGGCTCACCGCGCCGCGGTGCGCCAGCCGCCCTGGTACTCGGTCCGCGCGGTCACCGAGTAGGGGGTGGGGCTCACGACGGCGCGCACGCTGATCTGCTCGTGCGGCTCGACGGTGGCCTTGCCCGATCCGCCGTCCGGCTCGCCCCACACCACGCGCACCTCGGTGCCGATCGGCACGTCGGCGTCCACCGTCGCGAGCGAGAGTCCGCGGCGCTCGTTGGCGGTCACGCCGGTGAACAGGGACAGGCCGACGTTCGTCCCGTCCGCGTCGACGACGGCGTCGTAGTTCGAGGAGCCGTAGTTGGCATTCGGCAGGTCGAAGAACTGGTAGCCGGGGCGGTCGCGGTCCAGGAACGACGCCCAGATCGACGCGAGGTCCTCGTCGTTCCAGGCGAGGGTCACCTTGCGGCGCTGCGCGGCCGGGTCGATCGCCTCGAGCGCGTCCCGGCCGATGAAGTCGTGGTCGAACTTGACGAACGAGCCGTAGCCGAGCTCCCACGGGTTGAGGTAGTAGTCCTCGATGTTCGTCGAGACGAAGGAACCGGCCAGCGCGTTGCCGGCCTCGTAGCTGGCGGCCGGCAGCCACTGCCGGTAGGCCCGCTCGCCCTCCCCGGTGTAGACGGCGGGCAGCGGCGAGGGGATCCAGCCGGACTCGAGCGTGTTGGACGAGTAGGCGCGGGAACCGCAGGGCTCGATGCCGAACTCGGCGCCGGCGGTCAGGACGGCGTCGCGGATCGCGCCGTGCTGCGCATACGGGCCCCAGATCTCCAGGCCGGGCGCGCCGGCCATGCCGTGGCGCAGCGTGTGCACCGCGTTACCGGCGATCGTCGTCTGCCCCATCCGGAAGAACTTGACCTTCTCCACCGGGCCGCCGGCCAGCTTCTCGATGATCTGCCAGGCGTTGGGCCCCTGGATCTGGAACCGGTAGTACTCCCGCTCGACCGCGGCGCCGTAGGGCCGGGACGGGGAGCGGTCGTCGTAGCGGACCTCGACGTCGTAGCCGCCCGTCTCGGCGTGGAACTGCAGCCAGTTGGCCACCGGCGCGCGGCCGACGAAGACGTACTCGTCCTCGGCCTCGTGGAAGAGGATCCCGTCGCCGATCACGCCGCCGTTGGAGGCGACGGGCACGAACTGCTTCGCGGTGTCCACGGGGAAGTCCGCGAAGCTGTTGATCCCGGTCTCCGAGAGCAGCCGCAGCGCGTCGGGCCCCTTGAGGAAGAAGTTGACCATGTGGTGTGACTGGTCGTAGAGCACGGCGGTCTCCCGCCAGGCCCGCTGCTCCCGCCGCCAGTTCGTGAACTCGGCGGGGACGACGGGGTAGATGTACGCGCCGACCTGCGAGTTCCGCAGCAGATCGACCGTGTTCCCCGCCGCGTCGAGCACGTCCTGGAGGTTCCTCGAAGCCATGGCGTCCTTCTCCTGTCGATCGGTCGCAGGCCGTGGCGAAGATCACCGCGGCATTGACGACGGAATTGGTGACAATAATGTAAGCGAAGCCTTGACCGGGCACCAGCGCCGTGGTTCGCTGACATCGATTCCCCCTGCCGCAGTTCCCCCGCGTCTTCAGAAGGGTCGACGATGACCTCCGAATCACTTGCCCGTGCGATCGACCGGGCCAGCAGCCCCGTCGAGCTCCTCCGCAACCAGGACTGGCCGGCCTTCACGTTCCCGGTGGCCCCCGAGTTCACGAACTGGCGCGACGAGCAGCGCGCCTGGAACACCTCCGTCGCCCTGATGGACCAGTCGCATCACATGACGCAGCTGTTCCTCGGAGGTTCCGACCTGATCGACCTGCTCGCCTCCATCTCGCCGAACACCTTCGCGACCTTCCGCCCGGGCGTGGCGAAGCAGCTGATCGCCGTGAACGCGGACGGCTACCTGATCGGCGACGGCATCCTCTTCTACCACCGTGCCGACGAACCCGAGGGCCTCGTGCTGATCGGGCACCACCTGCTGATCGACTGGGTGCGGTTCAACGTGGAGAAGGCCGCCGCCGAGGGCAGGGACGTCTCCCACCGTCTCGAGGCCAACTCGCACATGCGCCAGGGGCCGCCCACCTTCTACCGCTACGAACTGCAGGGCCCGCACGCCGATCGCGTGATGGAGAAGGTGTTCGGCGGCCCGGCCCCCGACATCAAGTTCTTCCACATCGGCGACGTGACGATCGCCGGCCGGCCGGTCAAGGCGCTGCGGCACGGCATGGCCGGGCAGCCCGGCTTCGAGTTCTACGGGCCGTGGGAGGACAACGAGACGGTGCTCGACGCGCTGATGGAGGCCGGCGAGGAGTTCGGGATCCGCCGGGTCGGCGCGAAGGCCTACTCCTCCTCTCCGCTGGAGTCGGGCTGGGTGCCCACCCCGTTCCCCGCCATCTTCGGCGAGGACCTGGCCGAGTACCGGGACTGGCTGCCCGCCGCCCGGGCCGGCTCGATCGGCGGCTCCCTGTACTCGACCGACGTCCACGACTTCTACCTGACGCCCTGGGACATCGGCCTGGGACGGTCCGTCCGGTTCGACCACGACTTCCACGGCCGGGCCGCCCTCGAGAAGCACGCCGAGAACCAGCGGCGGCACAAGGTCACGCTGATCTGGAACGCCGAGGACGTCGCCGCCGTCGTCCGCTCCCAGCTCGAGCCCGGCACCCCCGCCAAGTACCTCGACTTCCCGAAGGCCCGCTACGGGCTGTTCCAGATGGACGAGGTGGTCCGGGACGGCGCCCGCGTCGGCATCTCGACCGACGCCGGCTACGTCGCCCACGACCAGCTGTACATGTCGCTCGCCACCTTGGACGTGGACATCCCCGACGGCACGGAGGTCGAGGTCGTCTGGGGCGAGAACCCCGTCTCCCGCAAGGCCGGCGTCGACGCCGACCACCGGCAGGTCCACATCCGCGCGACGGTCGCGCCCGCCCCGTTCCACGAGTTCGCGCGCACCGTCTACCGCGCGAACGCCTGATCCGCCCCCAACCGCCCGCTCCCGAGGAGTGAAGGACCGATGACCGACACCACCCCCGCCCCCGCCGACACGTCGACGCCCGTCAGCACGGGCCTCTACATCGGCGGGGAGGCCCGCACCACGACCGACACCCTGACGGTGCCCGACCCGGGACGCCCCGGCGAGATCGTCGGGCACGCCGCCGCCGCGACCACGGCCGACGTCGACGACGCGATCGCCGCCGCGCGCTCCGCCCAGCCGGCCTGGGCCGCCCTGAGCGCCGCCGAGCGCGCCGACGCGATGCGGGCCGCGCTGGCCGGCATCGCCGAGGCCCGCGACGAGGACGCCGCGATCCTCTCCCGCGAGAACGGCAAGATCCGGATGGAGTCCTGGGTCGACTCGCTCGTCTTCGAGCTGCGGTGGAACCTCGCGCTCGAGCTGGCCGACGAGGTGGACGCGACGCGCACGCTCAGCCCCGCGCCCGGCATCCCCGTGACCACCACGGTCGCCCACCAGCCGCTCGGCGTCGTCACGGTCATCGTGCCGTTCAACTGGCCCATCGCGATCCTCGGCGCCGCCCTGCCGCACGCGCTGCTGGCCGGCAACACCGCCATCGTCAAGCCGCCGCCCTCGGCACCCCTGGCCACCACCCGGGTGGTCCAGCGGGTCGCCGAGCAGCTGCCGCCCGGCGTCCTGAACGTCGTCACCGGCCGGGACGCCGACATGTCCGCCCTGATCACCAGCCCGCACGTCGCCAAGGTCTGCTTCACCGGCAGCGTCGGCGGCGGGAAGAAGATCATGGAGCTCGCGTCGACGTCGCTGACGCGAGTGACGCTGGAACTGGGCGGCAACGACGCCGCGGTGGTCCTCGCGGACGCCGTCCTCGACGACACCCACCTGGACCGGCTGCACGCGGCGATCTTCGACACGACCGGCCAGATCTGCATGAACGCCAAGCGCATCCACGTGCACCGCTCCCGGCTCGAGGAGGTCGCGGCCGGGCTGGCCGCCCGCCTGGAGAAGACGGTGATCGGGTACGGGCTCGACGAGGGCACCACGATGGGCCCTCTTCATTCCTCGGCGCAGCAGGCGTTCGTGACCGAGCTGATCGAGGAGGCCCGGGCCGGCGGCGCGGACGTCCGCGAGTTCGGCACCCTCCCGACCGACCCGGCCCTGGCGGACGGGAACTTCCTGCGGCCGGCGATCGTCGTCGACCCGGACCCGGCCCTGCGGGTCGTGACCGAGGAGCAGTTCGGTCCGGTCATCCCCCTGCTGCCGTTCGACTCCGACGACGAGGCGGTCGCGGCCGCCAACGACACGTGGGCCGGCCTCGGCGGGTCCGTCTGGTCCGCCGATCCCGAGCACGCCCGCGCCATCGCGAACCGGCTGGCCTGCGGGTACGTGTGGATCAACGACCATGGCGCGACCCGGCTGGACCTGCGGGCCCCGTTCGGCGGCATGAAGCAGTCCGGTTTCGGCCGCGAGCAGGGCATCGACGGGATCCGCGCCTTCCAGGACACCCGTGCCGTCGCCGACCTCGACCCGGCCGCTCTCGCCGAGCATTGAGCCGAAATACCTCTGGACATTACCTATCGCCATAGTTACAGTCGTCACACGGGCGCATCGCGGCGCCCGGCGGAAAGGAGTCCCGATCGTGGCACGACCCGCATCGAACCCCGAGGCCTCCCTGCATCTGATCGAGGGCTTCTCCCTCGAGATGACCGGCAAGGACGTCCCCAGCCTGATGGAGGCGAAGGACCGCATCCCGGCCGGCACCCGGATCAACGTCACCTTCCTCGGCAACGAGGACCTGGACATGCGCGTCGCCGCGGCGAGCGCCGTGCGCGAGCACGGCTTCGTGCCGGTCCCGCACCTGTCCGCCCGTCGGCTGAAGTCCCGGGACGAGCTCGAGGAGTTCCTCGGCCGCCTGCAGGAGGTGGGCGCCTCCGAGCACGTGTTCACCATCGGTGGGGACCCCGCCACCCCCGAGGGTCCCTACGAGGACTCGCTCGCCGTGATCACCAGCGGTGTCCTGCAGCGCTACGGCGTCCGCGAGGTCGGCATCGGCGGCTACCCCGAGGGCCATCCCGACATCGCCGGGGACGCCCTCTCCGGCGCACTGCGCGACAAGGCGGCGGCGCTGAAGGACGCGGGGCTCGACGCCGTCGTCGTCACCCAGTTCGCCTTCGACATCGACCCGGTCGTCGCGTGGATCGACACGCTGCGCTCGGCCGGCATCGACGCCCCCGTCCGGGTGGGCACGCCCGGCCCGGCCGGCATCAAGCGGCTCCTGGGCTTCGCCCGGCGCTTCGGCGTGGGCGCCAACGCCATGATCGTCAAGAAGTACGGTTTCTCGCTGACCAACCTGATGGGCGAGGCCGGCCCCGATCGCTTCGTCGACGACCTGGCCGCCACGCTCGCGGAGCGCACCCCGGGCACCGGGCTGCCGGGCGAGGTGGGCCTGCACTTCTACACGTTCGGCGGCCTCGGCGCGACGGCGGACTGGGCCACCCGGTTCGCGACCGAGCGGTCCACCCAGAGCGCGGCCCAGCGGTCGGCGGGCGACCCGGCCGACCGGGGCTGAGCGCCGTGGCACCGCACACCGACGCCAACCGCGACGAGGCGTGCCTGATCGTGCACGGCCCCGACCGACCCGGCATCGTCGCCGCCGTCGCCGCGCTGATCACCCGCAACCAGGGCAACGTCGTCACCCTCGACCAGTACTCCTCCGATCCCAGCGGGGGCGACTTCTTCCAGCGGGTCGTCTTCAGCCGGCCCGGGCTGACCGTGGCCCTGCCCGACATCCAGGCGGACCTGGCGGAGACGCTCGACCCGCTGGGGCTGGCGTGGTCGCTCACGGACCGCTCCGTGCCCAAGCGGATGGCGATCATGGTCTCCACCTCTGACCACTGCCTGCTCGAGCTGCTCTGGCGGCACCGGCGCGGCGAGCTGCCCGTGACGATCCCGATGATCATCTCCAACCACACGAACACCGCGGAGGACGTGCGCGCGTTCGGCATCCCGTTCTTCCACGTGCCCGCGACCGGGCCCGACAAGAGCAAGGCGGAGGCGGAGATCGCGCGGCTGCTCGACGGCAACGTCGACTTCGTCGTGCTCGCCCGCTACATGCAGATCCTCTCGCCGGACTTCCTCGACGCCGTCGGCGTCCCGCTGATCAACATCCACCACTCGTTCCTGCCCGCGTTCATCGGCGCCGCGCCGTACCGCAAGGCGAAGGAGCGCGGGGTGAAGCTGATCGGCGCGACCGCCCACTACGTGACGAAGGACCTCGACGAGGGCCCGATCATCGAGCAGGACGTCGCCCGGGCCACCCACGCGTACTCCGCGGCCGATCTGCAGGCCCGAGGCGCCTACGTCGAACGCGCCGTCCTCTCCCGCGCCGTCCAGTGGCACGCGGAGGACCGCGTGATCCGGCACGGCAACCAGACCATCGTCTTCTGACCGTCTTTCCTGATCCCCTTCCAACGAGAGGAAAACCCGTGGCACCGAAGAATCTGCAGGACGTGCTCGACGCGTCCGCGAACCCCGTGGAGCTGCTGCGCACGTCGCAGATCGGCTCGTACATCTACCCCGTGGTCCCCGCGGACTTCCAGAACTGGATCAAGGAGCAGACCGCGTGGCGTGACACGGCGGTGCTGTACGACCAGTCGCACCACATGGACAACCTGTTCCTCAAGGGCCCCGACGCCATCAAGCTGATCTCCGCGACGGCGATCAACTCCACGGCGACCTTCCCCGTGAACAAGGCCAAGCAGTACGTGCCCACCACCGCCGCGGGGCACGTGATCGGCGACGGCATCCTCTTCCACGAGGCCGACGACGAGTACGTCTACGTGGGCCGCTCCCCCGCCGCCAACTGGCTGCTCTACCACGGCGAGACCGGCGGCTACCGGGACCTGGACATCACCGTGGACCGGCGCTCCCCCTCCCGGCCGTACGGCCACGAGGTGAACCGCCGCTACTACCGCTTCCAGATCCAGGGCCCGAACGCGTGGCCGGTGATCGAGAAGCTCAACGGCGGCCCGGTCGAGCAGCTGAAGTTCTTCACCATGGCCACCATGCAGATCGACGGCACCACCGTGCGGACCCTGCGTCACGGCATGGCCGGCGCCCCCGGCCTGGAGCTGTGGGGACCCTACGAGGACCACGACCGCATCCGCGACGCGATCGTCGCCGCCGGTGCCGAGTTCGGTCTCGTTCCGGTGGGCTCGCGCGCCTACCCGTCGAACACTCTCGAGTCGGGCTGGATCCCCTCCCCGCTGCCGGCCATCTACACCGGTGAGGCCGAGCGCGGTTACCGCGAGTGGCTGCCCGCCGACAGCTACGAGGCCACCGGCACCCTCGCCGGTTCCTTCGTGTCCGAGAACATCGAGGACTACTACCGGACCCCGTGGGAGCTCGGGTACGGCTCGTTCGTCAAGTTCGACCACGACTTCATCGGCCGGGACGCGCTCGAGAAGATCGACAAGGAGACCCAGCGCAAGAAGGTGACGCTGGCCTGGAACGCCGAGGACATGACGAAGCTCTTCGGCTCCCTGTTCGACGTCGACGGCCCGCACTACAAGTTCTTCGACCTGCCGCTGGCGAACTACGGGTCGGCGAACTACGACTCCGTGGTCGACGCGGACGGCACCGTCGTCGGGCAGTCCATGTTCACCGGGTACAGCGCGAACGAACGCCGGGCGCTCTCGCTCGCGACGGTCGACGCGAACGTGCCCGAGGGAACCGAGCTCTCCGTCATCTGGGGTGAGCCGAACGGCGGCACCTCGAAGGCCGCCGTCGAGCCGCACGAGCAGCTGCCGATCCGGGCCGTCGTGAGCCCGGTGCCGTACTCGACGGTCGCCCGCTCGTCGTACCAGGGCGGTTGGCGGACGAACTACCAGCCCGCCTAGGGTGGTGCTCACCCGCGAGGGGGCCGTTCGGCCCCCTCGCGCCGTGTGCCGCCGAAGGAGCCCACCCCGATGAGCCTGCGATACGCGCTGCTCGCGCTGCTGCGCGTCGGCCCGCTGACGGGCTACGACCTGCAGAAACAGTTCTCCGCGTCGGTGGGCCACGTGTGGCATGCCCCCGACTCGCAGATCTACCCCGAGCTGCGGAAGATGGAGTCCGAGGGTCTGGTGGCCGGGGAGGAACAGCCCCGCGGGGAGCGGGCCACCCGGCGCGTGTACCACGTGACGGACGACGGGGACCGGGCGTTCACCGACTGGATGCGCGCACCCATCCCCTACTCGCGCGTGCGGGACCCGGCACACCTGCGGGCCGCCTACCTGGAGACGACCACCCCGGAGTCGGCGCGGGCCTTCCTGCAGGCGCACATCGCGCAGTGGGAGGGCGAGATCGCCCGCTGGGAACGCGAACTGACCCGCATCGACGCGGTCGAGAATCCCATGCTCGCCCGGCGTATCGCCGTCACCGCCCCGCAGGACCGCGACCGCACGATCGCGTTCAAGCGCTTCGCCTACGAGGGACTGGTGGAGCGGGCGCGCGGTGAGGTCGCCTGGGGACGGCATGGCCTCGATCTGATGGACACCCTCGTCGCCGACGACGGCTCCTGGGCCGACGGAACGGCCCACTGAGCCGTCGGTTCCTCCGCTCGCGCATATCCGCCCCCTTCCGCACGGCGGTGATGGCCCTCGCGCGTGCCGCACCGTAGGTTGGTGCCGTCACACTTCGCACAGCGAATATCGGGGGAATACACATGAGTGAGTCAGACCTGCCTCCGGGAGCCCCGCGGCCCCTGCGCCCGGCCCTTCCGGAACGACCTCCGGCCGTCGAGACGGGCGGCTCGCCCGGACCCGCCGCCGCCGGCCCGTCCACACCCGGCCCGTCCGCTCCCGCGCACGGCGCTTCCACTCCCGCGAATGACGGATCCGCCCACGCCGTGGGCGGATCGACCGACGGGACCGCCACCACGTCAGCGCTGCCGACCGGCACCTCCGGGGTGCCGCGCGGCGGTGCCGGCATCGACCTGATCCGGCTGTGGACCGGCGCCGCGACCGGGGTCGTCGCGTACGTCGGCGTCCTGGTGTTCACGCTGCTGGCGATCGTGCTCGCCCTGCTCGGGGCGGCCGACCTGACCAGCTCCAGTGCGGCCGCATCGGCCGGCGCGAACGCGGTGGACCCGTGGTCCCTGCTGGTGCCGGGAGCGGTGCAGCTGATCGCGATGGCCCACCTCGGGACGCTGGGGGCGTCCGTCTCGGGGGCTCTGCCCTTCTTCGGCACCCTCGACGGATCGGCCGCGCTCTTCGCGGTCCCCCTCGCGGTGACCGCCGTGACGGCGCTCGCGGTCGCCCTCGTCAGTGCCCTGGCCGAGCGCTTCCGGCCGTCCGCCGGCCGCCTCCAGGCGGCGGTCCAGGCGGCCGTGACGGGCGTGGTGCTCAGCGCCCTCGTCAACACGGTGGCCGTTCTCGCCGGCATCACCCTGCCCTCGATCAGCACCTTCCGGGTCGACGGCGTGCACGCGGCCGGGTTCGTCCCGGTGATCGTCGCCTTCCTGCTCGGCACCGGTGCCGCCTGGGCGGGACGCCGGCTCGGCTCCCGTGGGCGGTGGGCCGCCGGGCCCGCGGCTGCGACGCCGACGGTTCCGGCCGACCAGCCCGTCGCCCCGGCGCGCGGCATGGTCACGGTCCCGGACCTGGTCGCCGCGGCTCGGGCCGTGCCCGCAGCCCTGCTCACCCACCTCGCCGTCGTCGTGGTCGTGGCCCTGCCGGTGCTCGTGCTGCTCTATGCCGTCGGGGGCCACCCCCAGGCGATCCTGAGCCTGCCGCTGACGCTGCTCAACCTCGCCGGCTACATCCTCGTCGCCGGACACCTGGGCCCGCTCCACCAGACCGCCCACGCGACCCAGCTCTCCTCCCGGTCCCGGTCCGGCACCGACACGGACCAGCTCCTCCAGGCGGTCGCCGGCATCGACGCGCTGAACATCCCGGCCTGGGCGGGGTGGTGCGCCGTGGTCCTCGCCGTCGTCGCGACCGTGCTCGCCGGCATCGTCCTCGGCCTGCGCCGGCCCTCCCGGGACGCGGCGGGCTGGCTGGTGACGCCCCTCGCCTGGGCGGCCGCCGGTGCTGTCGTGACCGTGCTGCTGGCCGCCACCGCCCGGGTCGACATCCGGGGCATCGCCTCGGCCGAGGGCGGGTTCGGTCCGTCGTGGTGGTTCGTCCTGATCTTTGCGGCGTGGGGCCTCGGGGTCGAACTGACCGCCCGGGTCCTCGCCCCCGTCGTCGCGCCCGCGCTCCCCGCCCGGCTGCGGCGCCTGCTCACGCCCCGCCCACGGGCGACGGCTCCCGGCGACCCCGCCGCCACGACCGACGCCGCCGGCGCCGGCGCCGAGACGACCGGTACCACGGCTCCGGTGGCCGCGGCCCGCACGCCGATGAGTCCGCGCGCGAAGCGCCGCGCCCTGATCCTCGGGGCGGTGGCCGGGGTGGTGGTGATCGCCCTGATCGCCGGGATAGTGATCACGAACGTGATCCGCGGCAACAACGGGCCCGACAAGCAGGTCACCGCGTATCTGCAGGCCCTGGTCGACGGTGATGCCGAGAAGGCCCTCTCCCTCGGCCACACCGATCTCTCGGCGGAGAAGCGCGTGCTGCTGACCAACGCCGTCTACCGCGCGGCGACCAACCGGATCGACGGCTTCACGATCCTGGGGACCGAGCATGCCGGGAACCGGGCGACGGTGCGGGCCGAACTGCGTCAGGGTGAGCGGACCCGCACGAAGACCTACGTCCTGGACAAGCGGGGCGGCGACCTGTTCGACGACCACTGGAGCCTCACGGCCGACGACACGGACACCGCCACGATCTCCGTCTCCGGGCAGAAGGACGCCAGGCCGAAGGTCAACGGCACGGAGGTCGCGGTGAAGACCAGCGCGTTCTCGAGCACGGCCCGGCTGAGCGCGGCGGTCCTGCCGGGGACCTACACGGTGAGCCTGCCGGGCGGGTCCACGTGGGTGGCCGCCGAGGACGCGACGATCGAGACGACGATCGACGGGGACGGGGACACCAGCGCGCGCCTCGAGCTGACCACCACCGACGCCTTCGCCACCGAGGTCGAACGCCAGGTCAAGGACAAGATCGCGGCGTGCGCGAAGTCGACCGACCTGGAACCGACGGGCTGCCCGTTCCGCGGTTACGCCTCCGGGGACACCCGCAAGGTGGTCTGGACGGTCTCCGACGCCCCGTCGATCCGGGTCAGCTCGATCGACAGCGGCTCGGGGTGGCGTTTCTACGCCACCGATCCCGCCGACGCGAAGGTCACCTACGAGGAGGACCAGTCCTTCGGGGACGAGAAGCCGAAGTGGACGAAGGAGTCCGACACGGACTCGTTCTACGTCTCCGGCAAGGCCTCGATCCAGGGCGACACGGTGACGGTGGACCTGAACGACTACTGATCTTCGACTGACCGGGCACCCGCCCGGTAGGAGACGACGGAGCGCCCGGACCCGGTGGGGTCCGGGCGCTCTGTCGTTGCTGGTGCGCTGTCCGGCGCCGGTTCAGAACGAGCGGCCCGTGAGCCGTTCGTACGCCTCGACGTAGCGGTCCCGGGTGGCGGCGACGACGACGTCGGGCAGGGCGGGGGGCGGGGTGTCCGACGCGCGGTCCCAGCCCGAGGCCGGGGAGGTGAGCCAGTCGCGGACGAACTGCTTGTCGAAACTCGGCTGCGGCCTGCCGGGCTCCCACGCCGCGGCGTCCCAGAACCGGGACGAGTCCGGGGTGAGCACCTCGTCGGCCAGCGTGATGGTGCCGTCGTGCACGTCCAGGCCGAACTCCACCTTGGTGTCGGCCAGGATGATGCCGCGCTCCCGAGCGATCAGCTCCGCGGTGCCGTACACGCGCAGCGTCAGTTCGCGGATCCGGTCGGCCACGTCGAACCCGACGGCCTCAACCGTCTGCTCGAACGTGATGTTCTCGTCGTGCTCCCCCACCTCGGCCTTCGCGGACGGGGTGTAGAGCGGGGTCTCGAGCCGCGATCCGTCGGTCAGGCCCGCGGGCAGCGGCAGCGAGCACACCGTCCCGGACCGCCGGTACTCCTCGAGCCCGGACCCGGTCAGGTAGCCGCGGGCGATGCACTCGATCGGGAACATCGTCAGGTTCCGGCAGATCATGGCGCGGCCGGCCACCTCCTCGGGGACCACCGTGGAGACGACGTGGTTCTCGATGTCGGCGAGCTGCTCGAACCACCACAGCGAGAGCTGGGTGAGCACCCGGCCCTTGTCGGGGATCGGGGTCGCGAGCACGTGGTCGTACGCGCTGATCCGGTCGGTCGCGACGACGAGCACGTGCCGTTCGGGCGTCAGCTGCGGGTCGCCGTCCCCGTCGCCGTCCTCGGGCACGGTCGGCACGTAGAGCTCGCGCACCTTGCCGGAGTACACGTGCGTCCAGCCGGGCACCTTCGGCGCCTGGGCCAGGCCGGTGCTCATACGGTCGTACCCATCGAGGGGATGATCGTGTCGGCACCGGCGGCGGGCTCGGTGGCCGCGCGGGACGGCCGCGGCGGACGCGCGGCGGCGGGCACCTCGATGGTGCCGGCGGCGGCCGTCGCGGCGATGTCCGTGCGGTACTGGCCGCCCTCGAGACGGATCCGCGCGATGCCGGCGTAGGCACGTTCCCGGGCGGCCTCGAGGCCCTCACCGCGGCCGACGACGGCGAGCACGCGACCGCCGGTGGCGATCACCTTGCCGTGCCCATCCTTGCCGGCGGCAGTGCCGGTGCCGGCGTGCAGCACGGTGACCGCGGGTTCGGCCGCGGCCTTCTTCAGCCCGTGCACCCGGTCCCCGGTGCGCGGGGACGCGGGGTACCCGTGGGCGGCGAGCACGACGGCGACCGCGCTCGCGGGCCGCCAGTGCAGCTGCTCGTCCTCGTCGAGCCGCCCCTTCGCGGCGTCGAGCAGGAGCGAGCCGAGCGGTGTCTTGAGCCGGGCCAGCACGGCCTGCGTCTCGGGGTCCCCGAAGCGGACGTTGAACTCGACCACGCGGATACCGCGCGGCGTGAGGGCCAGGCCGCAGTAGAGCACGCCGACGAACGGGGTGCCACGGGAGGCCATCTCGGCGAGCACGGGGTTCGCGACGCGGTCCATCACCTCGTCGACCAGGCCGGCCGGCGCCCAGTCCAGCGGGGTGTAGGCGCCCATGCCGCCCGTGTTGGGCCCCTCGTCGCCGTCGTGGATGCGCTTGAAGTCCTGCGCGGGGCTCAGGGGGATGCCGGTGCGGCCGTCGCAGAGCACGAACAGGGAGACCTCGGGACCGCGCAGGTACTCCTCGATCAGCACGGTGCTACCGGCGCGGAAGCACTCCTCGGCGTGGGCGAGCGCCGCGTCCCTGTCCTCGGTGACGACGACGCCCTTGCCGGCGGCGAGCCCGTCGTCCTTGACGACGTAGGGGGATCCGAAGGTGTCGAGGGCCTCGACGGTCTCCTCGCGGGTCGCGGCCACCCGGGCCATGGCGGTGGGGACGTTGGCCGCCGCCATCACCTCCTTGGCGAAGGCCTTGCTGCCCTCGAGCCGGGCCGCGGCGGCGGACGGACCGAAGACGGCGATCCCGGCCTCGCGCAGCGCGTCGCCGACGCCGGCGACGAGGGGGGCCTCGGGTCCGATCACGACGAGCTCGGTGCCGAGCCGGCGGGCGAGGTCGGTGACGGCCTGACCGTCGACGGCGTCGACCGGGTGGCAGGTCACCTCCTGCTCGATCCCGGCGTTGCCCGGCGCGGCGTGCAGTTCGGTGACGAACGGGTCGCCGGCCAGGGAGCGGACAAGGGCGTGTTCGCGGCCACCGGAGCCGAGCACGAGTACCTTCACAGTGCCCAAGGGTACGGGGACGGCCGGGCCCACCGCGATCCGGCACGTGTCGTCCGGGAAACCGGTGACGCCCCATCCGCGATACTGGGAGGTATGCCACAGACCTTCGCCGCGGACACCGCCGTGGAACTGGCCGTCGTCGAGCGCAGCGGCTTCATCGAGTCCCGGCACGTCGGTGCCGCCGTCGTCGTCGACGCGGAGGGGCAGGTGCTGCTCGAACTCGGCGACGTGCGCGCGCCGATCCTCGCGCGCTCGACCCTCAAGCCGTTCCAGGCGATCGCGTCCATGCAGTCGGGAGTCCCGCTGCGCGGCCCGCAGGTCGCCATCGCCGGCGGCAGCCACCACGGCACGTTCGACCACCTCGACGTCGTCGAGGGCATGCTGGCCGCCGCGAGCCTGGGCGAGACCGATCTGCAGTGCCCCCCGGCCTGGCCGTACGACGAGGAGGTGCGCGCGTGGCTCGTGCGCACCGAGCGGGGGAAGTCCCGGCTGGCAATGGAGTGCTCGGGCAAGCATGCCGCCTTCCTGTGGGCCTGCACCGAGGCCGGCTGGGACCCCGGGACGTACCTCGACCCCGAGCACCCGCTGCAGCAGCGCGTCGTCAGGGTGATCGAGGAGTACGCACGGGAGACCGTCGCCCACGTGGGCGTGGACGGGTGCGGCGCGCCGGTCTCGGCCGTCTCCCTCGCCGGGCTCGCCCGCGCCTACTCCTCCCTGGCGCAGGCGCCGCGGGAGATCATGGCCGATGCGCGGGCGGCCACCGTCGCCACCGCGATGCTCGACTACCCGTGGGCGGTGGCCGGCCCGGGCGCCCCCGACACCGTGATCATGGACGAGCTCGGGGTGCTCGCGAAGAGCGGTGCCGAGGGCATCCTCGCCCTCGGCACCGCGTCCGGCGTCACCGTGGCCCTGAAGATGCTCGACGGCTCCGGACGGGCCGCCCCCCTGGTCGGGCTCAGCCTCCTGCAGGCCGCCGGCGTCCTCGACGCCGACCGCGTGGCCGCCGTCCTGCCGCGGGTGTCCCGCCCGGTGCTCGGCGGCGGGGAGCCGGTGGGCCGGCTCGGCCTCGCCGCACCGGTGGCCGCCCTGCTCGAGCGCGACCCCGCCTGAACGCAGCGGACACGGGAGGACCGAAACCGGCATGGCACGACGACGGATCGAGTGGGCCGACGGGGACGCGGCGCTGAGCCGCTGGGCCGAGGGCGCGACGGACCGCACGACGGTCGCGACCGCGGTCCGGTACGCCCTGGAGGAGCTGACCGCACGGGCTCCGGGCAACAGCGTCGAGGTGCGGGTGCCGCCCTACGGCGTCGCCCAGTGTGTCGCGGGGCCCCGGCACACCCGGGGCACCCCGCCGAACGTGATCGAGACGGACGCGCCGACGTTCCTGGCCCTGGTCACGGGGCGCAGCACGTGGGAGCGGGCGCGCGACGCCGGGTCCGTCGCCGCCTCGGGCACCCGTGCCGATCTGACGGACCTGCTGCCCCTGTGGTCCCGGTTCGCGACCGGCGGAGCGTGAGCAGCGCACCGCCCCCGCGACTACGCTGGACGGCATGAGTTCCGCCGTCCCCACCCCTGACGCCGAGCCCACCGCTGGGCCCGACGCCGAGCCCACCGCCGCGTCCACAGCCGGTCCCGTCCGCGGCCCCGGTCCGACGCCGCTGCCCCGCCGGGACAGCACGCGACCGGAGGACGGCACCGAGATCGAGGAGTCGGTCGAGCGGCGTGAGCTCGTGATCCGCCGGGCGCCCCGCTTCGCGCCGTTCCTGGTGGGCGGCGCCGTCCTCGGTTTCATCGTCGCCGGCATCCTCGTCCTCGCCCGCCCGGAGGACCCGCAGTACACCCCGGCCGCGGCCCTCGGCTTCTTCGCGATGCTCTTCGGCGTCATCGGCGTGGGCCTCGGCGCCCTGCTCGCCCTGGCCCTGGACCGGCGCAGCCATCGACGGGCGCGGCGGGGGTCCGCCGATGAGGTCACCGGGACCATGCGATAATCGAACCGTGGCTGCTCGTCCTGACGGAAGACTCTCGCACGACCTGCTCCCCGGCGAGAAGGGCCCGCAGGACGCCTGCGGTGTCTTCGGCGTCTGGGCTCCCGGCGAGGAGGTCGCCAAGCTCTCCTACTTCGGGCTCTACGCCCTCCAGCACCGCGGCCAGGAATCGGCCGGCATCGCGACCAGCGACGGCAGCCGGATCAACGTCTACAAGGACATGGGCCTCGTCTCCCAGGTCTTCGACGAGGCGACCCTCAACACGCTGACCGGGCACATCGCCGTCGGCCACTGCCGTTACTCCACCACGGGCGCCTCCGTGTGGGCCAACGCCCAGCCGACGCTCGGCGCCACCTCGGCCGGCACCGTCGCCCTCGCGCACAACGGCAACCTGACCAACTCCGCCGCCCTGAACGACCTGGTCCGCGAGCGCTACGGCACGCCGCGCGCCGGCGAACTGGCGCAGGGCAACACCACCGACACCGCGCTCGTGACCGCGCTGTTCCAGGGCCGCCCCGGCGAGGACCTCGAGTCCACCGCGATGGAGGTCCTGCCCCAGCTCGAGGGGGCGTTCTGCTTCGTCTTCATGGACGAGGGCACCCTGTACGCGGCGCGTGACCGGTACGGTGTCCGTCCCCTCGTCCTCGGTCGGCTGCAGCGCGGCTGGGTCGTCGCCTCGGAGACCTCGGCGCTGGACATCATCGGCGCCTCCCTGGTCCGGGAGATCGAGCCGGGCGAGTTCATCGCCGTCGACGAGAACGGGCTGCGGTCGCAGCGGTTCGCCGAGCGCGGTGCCGCCGGCTGCGTCTTCGAGTACGTCTACCTGGCCCGGCCGGACACCACCATCGCCGGGCGCAACGTCTACGCCGCGCGGGTCGAGATGGGCCGCCGCCTCGCCGCCGAGCACGCCGTCGAGGCGGACCTGGTCATCCCCACACCGGAGTCCGGGACGCCCGCGGCCATCGGGTACGCGGAGAGGTCCGGCATCCCCTTCGGCAACGGCCTGGTGAAGAACGCCTACGTCGGCCGCACCTTCATCCAGCCGAGCCAGACCATCCGGCAGCTCGGCATCCGGCTCAAGCTCAACCCGCTCAAGGACGTGGTCCGCGGCAAGCGGATCGTCGTCGTCGACGACTCGATCGTGCGCGGCAACACGCAGCGTGCGCTCGTTAGCATGCTCCGCGAGGCCGGCGCCGCCGAGGTGCACGTGCGGATCTCCTCCCCGCCCATCACGTGGCCCTGCTTCTACGGCATCGACTTCGCCTCCCGCGCCGAGCTGATCGCCACCGGCCTCGGCGTCGACGACATCCGCACCTCGATCGGCGCGGACTCGCTGGGCTACATCTCGCAGGAGGGCATGATCGCCGCCACCGAGCAGCCGCGGGAACGCCTGTGCACCGCGTGCTTCACCGGCGAGTACCCCATCCCGTTGCCGGCGAAGGACCGTCTGGGCAAGAACCTCCTGGAACGCGAGGATCCGGGCGGCTGTGAACCCGGACCGGACATCGACCTGGAGCGGGTGCTCAATCCCGCCGAGCAGCACGCCGCGCAGGACGCCGCCGCGGATCTGCGGGCCCGCGCATGAACGCGCAGAACACCGGGACGGACGTCAGTTCCCAGGGCATCACCTACGCCAGTGCCGGCGTGGACGTGGAGGCCGGGGACCGCGCCGTCGAACTGATGAAGGACGCCGTCCGCGCCACGCAGGGCCCGCAGGTCCTCGGCGGGGTCGGCGGATTCGCCGGTCTCTATGATGCGAGCGCCCTGATCGGCTACCGGAAGCCGCTGCTGGCCACCTCGACGGACGGGGTGGGCACGAAGGTCGCCATCGCGCAGGCCCTCGACATCCACCACACCATCGGGTTCGACCTCGTGGGCATGGTGGTCGACGACATCGTCGTGGTCGGCGCGAAGCCGCTGTACATGACCGACTACATCGCGTGCGGCCGCGTGGTGCCCGAGCGGATCGCGGACATCGTCCGCGGCATCGCGGCGGCCTGCGAGCAGACCGGCACCGCGCTGGTGGGCGGCGAGACCGCGGAGCACCCGGGGCTGCTGGCCCCGAACGAGTACGACGTGGCGGGGGCGGCCACCGGGATCGTCGAGGCGGACCGGGTGCTCGGGCCGGACCGGGTGCGCGCCGGCGACGTCGTCATCGGCCTCGAGTCCTCGGGGCTGCACTCGAACGGCTACTCGCTGGTCCGCCGCGTGATCAACCACGCCGGCTGGGCGCTGGAACGGCAGGTCTCGGAGCTGGGCCGCACGCTCGGCGAAGAACTGCTCGAGCCGACCCGCCTGTACACCGCGGACATCCTCGACCTGGCCGAGGCGCTGAGCGACGGCATGCATGCCGTCAGCCACGTCACCGGGGGCGGGCTCGCCGCGAACCTGGCGCGGGTGCTGCCGCGCGGGGTGACCGCGACGGTGGACCGCGCGACCTGGCAGCTGCCGCCGGTGTTCTCCCTCGTGGCCCAGCTCGGCAGGGTGCCGCAGCCGGACATGGAACGCACGCTCAACCAGGGGGTCGGCATGGTGGCCGTCGTCGCGGCGGACGTGGCGGACGCCGCCGTGGCTCGGCTGCGCGCGCGGGGCACCACGGCCTGGGTGATGGGCCGCGTGGACACGACGACGACGCTCGTCACGGCCGACGATCCCGACGTGGTGCAGGGCGCCAAGGGCGTGGACGGCGGCGCGGTGCGGCTGGTCAACCAGTACGCCTGACCGGCGCCGCCGGGCCGGACGGGTCGATCCCGGACAGCACGACAGCACCTCACCGGAGTGAGGTGCTGTGTGCTGGAGGATCAGTCCGTCGGTGTCGGCTCAGCCGAGGCGACGGCTCCCCTGATCATCATCGTCATCGTCCGCGTACCGGTCGACGTAGGAATCGTCGTCCTCGGCCGGCTCCGGATATCGGCTGGCAGGGGGATGACCGGTGGAACCGGCCAGTTCGCGCTGCAACGCCGAGTAATCGGTCGAGGGACTGTAGTACTTGATGTCCCGCGCCTGCTTGGTGGCTTTCGCCTTCTGACGGCCGCGCCCCATGGCGTGACCCCCTCTGCTCTGTCCGGACCCCCGTGGGCAGGGCACACGAGTGTGCGGGCCCAGGGATGATGTGGTCAATGTTTCGTAGATCTAGGGTACATGCTCGTCTGCCTCGCTCAGCACGTCCAGCGCCGCCACGCGCGGCGGCGCTCCGGGGCCGTGGCGACCGTCACGCGAGGCCACGGTGCCGGGCGGTTCGTGACCGTCGACGGCCGATCGGCTAGGGTGCCTGCACGAGTGCGGGAACCCGCCTCGGCGCGCCCGATCCGGGCGGGACGGACCCTCAGGGGCGGACCGCCGCGGGCCCGCCGGGACATGTGAGGAAGGACCGATCAGCCGTGAGCGAATCCACCGGTCAGGAGCGTCCGGAACACGAGGAGGAGGGTCTGGCCGACCCGTCCGGCGTCACCGGCTCCGTGCCCGAGATCACCGACCCGGAGGCGGTGTCCCTGCCCGAGCCGGAGCTCGGTACACCGGTGCTCTCCGCGGAGGTGGAGGACGACGACGTGCGCTCCGCCCTCGCCGAGGCGAGCGCCGTGGAGGGTGAGGCGAAGCGGGCCGCCGACGAGGTCGGTGGTGCGCCCGGGACGGGCCCCGGCCTGGACGTCGACCCGACGGCCGGGCCGCACTAGGCGAGTCGCTCAATTCGCGCCGGGGTCGCCCCCGGGTGGAGCTGGTGCGTTCGGGTGTCGGGCGGCCGAAAGCCGGATGTATGGAGCCGAGCGCTGCTACTGAGTCGGGCGGCCGTGTTGTCGCTATGTCGTACCCGGCGGTCCGGCGTTCGCGGGCGGCGGCGACGTGCCCGGCGGTCGAGAACCCACGTCGTCCGTGACTGACGCCCCAGCTCCCTCACCCTCCGACGAGTTCTGTCGGTGTCGGCTGGTTGAGTGAGGTCATGGAAGCCCCCGCAGCCCCGACAACCGGCCCACATCCCGTGCCGGCCGCGGCGCTGCCCGGGCTGGGGAACCCGATGACCACGGCAACGGGCGGGTGCTCGATCCTCGGGCCGTCGACCGCCGGGTCCTTGATCTGCGCACCCGGGACCCCGGCACACATGCCGACGAGTTGTGTCGGTGGCGGCTGGTTGAGTGAGGTCATGGAAGCCCCCGCAGCTCCGACAACCGGCCCACATCCGGTGCCGGCTGCGGCGCTGCCCGGGCTGGCAGACCTGTTGGCCACGGCGTCCGGCGTGGAGTTGGTTTCGACCGTGTCGGACGCCGCTGCTACCGCCCTCTCCCCCGCTGATCCTGCAGCCCTTGTCGCCCGGCTCACCGGACCAGAGGACACCGAAGCCGGGCTGCCCGCGGCGATAACAGCACTAGAGCATCTGCGGCGACTCGAGTCCTGGGCGGCGGCGACCCGGCACCGACTGGCCCTCGAAGCCATGGAGGCCGCCCGTGTTGGCCACGAGCGGTGGGTCGAGGCTCATCCGCGGGCTTTCGACGATCCCGACGCGCCCGGGCTGTCCCGGGCCGAACGGCTCGCCGTCGCCGACCGCTCGGGGGTCGCGGAGATCGCCGGAGCCCTGCAGATCAGCGAGGGCGCCGTCCACACTTTGCTCCGACGGGCCGCCCTGCTCGCCGATCACCTGCCCCGGACCGGATCGGCCCTCGTCTCCGGGGCGATCACGGCGAAGACGGCTGACTTGATCGCCGATGCGACCACGGAGTACTCCGAAGCCCTCGCCGACGCCGGCACCGACGAGGCAGCCGTGTCTCGATACACCCGCGCAATCGCCGCCATGGAGACCGGGCTGCTCGATGCCGCCGACCGCGGTTGCACGCCGGCGCGGCTCCACGACCGGGCCCGACGTCTGCGCGAGGCGCACCATCCGCGGTCCTTCACCGAGAGGGAGCATGCGGCGCGGGCCTGCCGGTACGTCCGCGTGACCCCCGACCAGGACGGCATGGCTCACCTCTTCGCCCTGCTGCCCGCGGCCACCGTCTGGAGCATCGACCAGCGGCTGACGATCCTGGCCCACCGGCACCACGGTCTGCACAAGGACGACGCCGACGCTCGCCGCACCAGTGGCGACGATGCCGGCGGGTCCGCCGGCGCTCCGGCGGATCGCGCGGAGTCCGCATCGGTGGAGAACGAACTCCCGCGACCGACCGTGGCGCAGCTGCGGGCGGACGTTCTCGCCGACCTCCTCGCCGGCAGTGGTGCTCAGACGCCGGCGGACGAACCGTCCAGGACAGCCGGGGACGACGGCGCGGGACCGGCACCCCGGGTGCTGCTGACCGTCCCCGCGGAGACCCTGCTCGGAGGGGAGCAACCCGGCGTGCTCGGCCCTTTCGGCCCCATCCCCGCGGCCGCAGCGCGAGACCTCGCGGCTCGGGCAATGTCGTTGATGCTCGGGGTCACGGCCACGACGCTCTCTGCGCCTCGGAACGCCGTCGCCGAATCGAGCCAGGGCTGCGGCGGTCCGGTCGACGCACGGGTGCTGCCCGTCCTCGCGACCGACGGCGGCCGGTATCGGATTCCGGCAGCCCTGCGCCGGGCCCTCGCCGTCCGGGACGGGACGTGCCGCTTTCCGGGGTGTCGCCGGAATGCCACCGGCTGCGACCTCGACCACGTCGTCGCCTGGGCCGACGGCGGAGCGACGACAGCGGAGAATCTGGCGCACCTGTGCCGGAAGCACCACGTGCTGAAGCATCACTCGGGTTGGACGGCCGAGATCGGGCCACCCCGACGAACCGGCCCACCCGGCACGGACCGAGGGCCCGGTAACCGCACTGCCGATCGTCTCGTCTGGACCTCACCCGCCGGCCGCCGCTACACGTCCGACCCCGACGGGATCGATGTGTGCGGAGTCGAAAGGGGCGGCGACCCGGGCAACGTCGACCTCGGCGCCATCGTTCTCGACGATCCGCCGCCCTTCTGATCACGACGGTGAGGTGTCTTCGGCCAGGACGGTCGTCGGTCCCGTCGGCGAGGCGGCCACGCGTTGTCGTCAGCGAAGCGGCCAGCCGACCGGCATCTCCGAGGCGCGACCCGGGCGCGCGGCCAGCCGACCGGCATCTCCGAGGCGCGACCCGGGCGCGCGGCCAAGCGTCGGGGAGCCACCGTCGGCCCACGTCGGATGCGTTCCGCGTCGGGACGGGCGTAGGCTCGAGCAGATTGCCCAGCACACTGATGAAGGCAGGATTCTGACATGGAGTACACCCGTCTCGGCGCCACCGGCCTCGAGGTCTCCCGGATCGCACTCGGCTGCATGAGCTTCGGCGAACCGGATCGCGGCAACCACTCGTGGAGCCTGCCCGAGGACGAGAGCCGGACGCTGATCAAGCAGGCTGTCGACGCCGGCATCACCTTCTTCGACACGGCCAACGTCTACTCGGCCGGCAGCAGCGAGGAGATCGTCGGTCGCGCCCTTGCCGACTTCACCGACCGCGACACCGTCGTGCTCGCCACCAAGGTCCACGGCCGGATGCATGAGGGTCCCAACGGCGCCGGCCTGTCCCGCAAGGCGATCATGGCCCAGCTGGACGCGAGTCTGCGTCGCCTCGGCACCGACTGGGTCGACCTCTACCAGATCCACCGCTGGGACCCGCAGACCCCCGTCGAGGAGACGATGGAGGCCCTGCACGACGTCGTGAAGTCCGGCAAGGTCCGCTACATCGGCGCTTCCTCCATGTGGGCCTGGCAGTTCGCCAAGGCCCAGGAGGTCGCCCGCGCGAACGGCTGGACCCCCTTCGTCTCCATGCAGGACCACTACAACCTCCTCAACCGCGAGGAGGAGCGCGAGATGCTGCCCGTGTGCGCGGACCAGGGCGTCGGCGTCATCCCCTGGAGCCCGCTCGCCCGCGGCCGTCTCGCCCGCCCCTGGGACACCGACACCGAGCGCTCCGCCACCGACGAGTTCGGCAAGCAGCTCTACCCGGAGTCGGACCGGTCCATCGTCGACGCGGTCGGGGCCGTGGCCGAGCGCCAAGGTGTCTCGCGCGCCCAGGTCGCCCTCGCCTGGGTGCTGCGCAACCCGGCCGTCACCGCCCCGATCGTCGGCGCGACGAAGGCGAAGCACCTCGAGGACGCTGTCGCCGCTCTCGACGTCACCCTGACCGACAACGACGTCGCCGAGCTCGAGGCCTCCTACACCCCGCACGAGCCCGCCGGCTTCTGAACAGGACCAGCGGCGCCGGAAGACCGCCGGAGCCGCGAACTGACGGAGCCCCTCGACCCAGCTGGGTCGAGGGGCTCCGTCCGTTCCGGGGCGACGCGGCAGGCAGCGCGCCTCAGCAGCCGTCCGGGCCGCAGGCCTGACCGTTGAGCGCACCGGCCTCGTCGGCGCCGCCGTCGGGCGTCACCATGACCAGTGGATTCGCCTCCGCCCACGCGGTGCGCAGGGCCTGACCGAACAGTTCGACCGGCTGGGCGCCGGAGATGCCGTACTTCTCGTCGAGGACGAAGAAGGGCACCCCGGTGATGCCCAGGCTCTGGGCGCGCTCGACGTCGGCGCTCACGGCGTCGCGGTAGCGGCCGGACTCGAGAGCGGCGGAGATCTCCCCGGCGTCGAGGCCCGCGCCGGTACCGATCCGCACCAGCACCTCCCGATCGCCGATGTCCTGACCGTGCTCGAAGTGCGCCGAGAGCAACGCTTCCTTGACCGCCCCGGCCATCCCGTGGTCGGCGGCCAGGTGCAGCAGTTCGTGCCCGGCCAGGCTGTTGGCGACGACGACGGAGCCGAAGTCGTAGGCCAGGCCCTCCCCCGCCGCCACCTCGGTCACCTGCGCGAACATCTGGGCCACCCGGTCGGCAGGCATGCCCTTGCGCTCGCTGAGGTACTCGATCTCGGTGCCGTCGTAGTGCGCCGGCAGCGACGGGTCGAGCTGGAAACTGTGCCAGGTGACGGTCACGTCGTCACGGTGCTCGAAGCCGGCGAGGGCGGACTCGAAGCGGCGCTTGCCGATGTAGCACCAGGGGCAGGCGATGTCGGACCAGATGTCGATGTTCACGATCGCACCAACGCCGATGAACCGTCGCTCATTCCGGCCGGCGTCGGTCCCGTCCGCGCCAACGGACGACCATGGCGTCGACGTCCACGACGGGAGCGATGATCCGGGACTCGGCGCTGAAGCGGGACTCGATCCGGTCCTGCTTGACCCGGTGGTTGTAGTCCGCGAGGTACTCCCGCAGGTCCTCCTCCCGGTCGAAGCGGCTCAGCGTCTCGGGGAAGCCGTCCGCCTCGCGCCGCAACTGGACCACCAGGGGGGCGAGGGCGGCGGTATCGATGTGCTCACGTTTCATCCAGCGCTTGATCCACCACTGCGGATCGTCGGCGTCGGAGAAGTCCAGCGGCTGACCGGCCAGTGGCAGGTCGTCGAACTCGCCGCGTTCCATTGCCTCCCGGATCCGGCGCTCGGCCAGACTCTCGAAGCGGTCCATCACCCCAGTCTGCCGCCTCCCGGCGATCGGGTCATCCGCGGGCAGCCGCCTCGATCGTCGCGATGTCCAGCTTCTTCATCGGCATGAAGGCCGCCGTGATCCGCTGCGCGGTCGCGGCGTCGGCCGACGCCAGCAGTTCCGTCAGCGCGACGGGCGTGACCTGCCAGGACAGCCCGTACTTGTCCTTCAGCCAGCCGCACTGGCTCTCCTGACCGCCGTCGGCGGTCAGCGCCTCCCAGTAGTGGTCCACCTCGGCCTGGTCCTCGCACATGATCTGCAGGGACACCGCCTCGGTGAACGCGAAGGCCGGGCCGCCGTTCAGGCCGACGAAGTGCCGTCCGCTCAGCTCGAACTCCACGACCATGACGTCGCCGGTGCCGGCAGTGGGGCTGTTGTCGGGGTGGTCGACCTGGGTGAGGATGCGGGAATCGGGGAAGACGGACGCGTAGAAACGGGCGGCCTCCAGCGCCTGACCGTCGAACCACAGGCACGTGATGATGTCCTTCATGGCAGCCTCCCTCGGTCCGCGGGGCGACGCCGGACAGCGACCGCCCCCGATGTGAACATGATTCACATCGGGGGCAGTCTAGGATCAGCGAGCGCCGGACGACAAGGGATGCGCGGGCGTCGGCTGGGAGGACGCCGATCGGGCCGACGGCGTAGCCCGCCGGCTCGCGATCGCGGCCAGGCTCAGCCCCACGCCGTCCTCGATCAGAGCTGCCTGCCAGGTCCAGCCGAGCTCCCGCTGAGCCCAGCTGCGCCAGGTGGCACCGCCCCAGGATCCGGCGAGGGCACCGGCAGCCCCCGCGATGACGGGGACGTCCAGGACCGCGTTCTCCCGGTGCGCGAGGATCGTCGCGCCCGTCGCACCGGACACGAGACGCCCCACGAACGGACCCGGGTCGAGCCGGCTCGGGGTGGCCGGCAGCTTGTCCACGACCATCTCGCCGGCGACGGCCAGCGTCGCAGCCACGCGACCGATGCTCCGGCCACCCGATGCGTTGCCGGAGGCAACGGCCGGACGGCCTGCGAGCACCGGGCCGGCGACGCCGAGCGAACTGCGGATGCCGGCCGCGATCCCGAGGATGCTCGAACGGGCGACGAGCGACGCCGACGCGCGGGAGGCCCGGCGGCGCGCGCGTCGCTCGGCCCGACGCAGCTTCGCATCGACCGGACGACCCGGCTCGGTCGCCGCGAGCGCCGCCCGCGTGGCGATGCCGTAGGCGAGGTGCCCGGCGATGTCCGTCGCCCAGTCGGCCGAGGACCAGGTGCGCGGGTCGCTGACTCCGAGCGCGGCCATCGGCACGTCGCTCGCGGCCATCGCGGCGGCGCCGGTCAGAGCCGCCCCGGTCGGACTCGAGAAGCGGAGACCGGCCGACCGGGCGGCACTGGCGAGCACGCCGATCCCGAGCCCGACGCCGATGCCACTGATCTCGCCGAGAGCACTGCGCCGGTTCTCCCGGTCGGCACCGCGGCCGGGGACAGCCGTCCCCAACCGCCGGAGCAGCGCCTCGACCGTCTGACCCGGCGCGTCGCTGGCCGGCCGACCGCGCAGCGCCATGTCGGCCCAGGTGACGGCGTTCAGGGCGGCGGCGCCGGCAGCGCCGGCGAGGATGCCGCGGGTGAGGGTGTTGGTCATGACGGCCCTTCCGTTCGATTACGAAGCATACTGACCATCCTTGCACCCGATCGCTCATCCGTGAACCGGCGGCAGAACCGGTGACGGGACGCGTCAGACGGTCGCGACGCTCAGCCCGTCGGCGTCCTCCCCGTTCTCGCCCGCCGCGCGGTCCACGCGCACCGTGTCCCCGTCGGCGATCTGCCCGGCCAGGATGCCCCGGGCCAGCCGGTCCCCGATCTCCCGCTGCACCAGCCGGCGCAGCGGCCGGGCGCCGTAGGCCGGGTCGAACCCGGTCAGGGCCAGCCACTCGCGGGCGGCGTCGGTGACGTCGAGGGTCAGCCGCCGCTCGGTCAGCCGCGACGCGAGGTCGCGCACCTGCAGGTCGACGATCCGGGACAACTCCTCGATCGAGAGCGCGTCGAACATGACGATCTCGTCGAGCCGGTTGAGGAACTCCGGCTTGAACGAGGCGTTGACCACGCCCATCACCAGGTCCCGCTTCTGCGCGTCGTCGATCGACGGGTCCACGAGGAACTGGGAGCCCAGATTCGAGGTGAGCACGAGAATGACGTTGCGGAAGTCGACCGTGCGGCCCTGTCCGTCCGTGAGCCGGCCGTCGTCGAGCACCTGCAGCAGGATGTCGAAGACCTCGGGGTGGGCCTTCTCCACCTCGTCGAGCAGGACGACGGAGTACGGCCGGCGGCGCACCGCCTCGGTCAGCTGACCGCCCTCGTCGTAGCCGACGTAGCCCGGAGGGGCGCCGACCAACCGGCTGACGGTGTGCTTCTCCGAGTACTCGCTCATGTCGATCCGCACCATGGCGCGCTCGTCGTCGAACAGGAAGTCCGCGAGCGACTTGGCCAGCTCCGTCTTGCCGACGCCGGTCGGGCCGAGGAACAGGAAGGAGCCGGTGGGCCGGTTCGGATCGCTGATCCCCGCCCGGGCGCGCCGGACGGCGTCGGAGACGGCCGCCACCGCGGGGCGCTGCCCGATCAGCCGCTGCCCGAGGACGTCCTCCATGTGCAGCAGCTTCTGCGACTCGCCCTGCAGCATGCGGCCCGCCGGGATGCCGGTCCAGGCCGAGACCACCTCGGCGATGTCGTCCGCGGTGACCTCCTCGTTGACGAGCAGCGAGGTGGCCCCGAGGTCGGCGTCCTGCGCCTGGTCGTCGGCCGCCTGCATCTGCCGCTCCACCGTGGGGATCTCCCCGTAGAGGATGCGGGAGGCCTCGGCCAGGTCGCCCTCGCGCTGGGCCTTCTCGGCCGCCGAGCGCAGCTCGTCGATCTTCGCCCGCAGGTCACCGGCGCGGTTGAGCGAGGACTTCTCGGCCTCCCACCGGGCGTTCAGTCCGTCGAGCTGCTCCTGCTTGTCGGCCTTCTCCTCGCGCAGCGTGGCGAGCCGCTCCAGCGAGGAGGCGTCCGTCTCGTCCTGCAGGGCCAGCTCCTCCATGGTCAGCCGGTCCACCGCGCGCCGGAGGGTGTCGATCTCCTCCGGGGCGGAGTCGATCTCCATCCGCAGCCGGGACGCGGCCTCGTCGACGAGGTCGATGGCCTTGTCCGGCAGCTGGCGGCCGGAGATGTAGCGGTGGGACAGGGTGGCCGCGGCGACCAGGGCGGCGTCGGCGATGGCGACCTTGTGGTGCGCCTCGTAGCGCTCCTTCAGGCCGCGCAGGATGGCGATGGTGTCGTCGACGCTCGGCTCGCCGACGTACACCTGCTGGAAGCGCCGCTCCAGCGCCGGGTCCTTCTCGATGTTCTCGCGGTACTCGTCCAGCGTGGTGGCGCCGATCAGGCGCAGCTCCCCGCGGGCCAGCATCGGCTTGAGCATGTTGCCGGCGTCCATCGCGCCCTCGGACGCGCCCGCACCGACGACGGTGTGCAGCTCGTCGATGAAGGTGACGACCTGCCCCTCGGCGCCCTTGATCTCCTCGAGCACGGCCTTGAGCCGCTCCTCGAACTCGCCGCGGTACTTGGCGCCGGCGATCATCGCGCCGAGGTCGAGGCTGATCAGGGTCTTGCCGCGCAGCGACTCGGGCACGTCACCGGCGACGATGCGCTGGGCCAGGCCCTCGACGACGGCGGTCTTGCCGACACCGGGCTCGCCGATCAGTACCGGGTTGTTCTTGGTGCGCCGGGAGAGCACCTGCACGACGCGGCGGATCTCGGCGTCCCGGCCGATCACCGGGTCGAGCTTGCCCGAGCGGGCGACGGCGGTCAGGTCGGTGCCGTACTTCTCCAGCGACTGGAACGTCGACTCGGGGTCCGGGCTGTCGACCTTCCGGCCGCCGCGCACCGAGGGGATCGCGGCGCGCAGCGCGTCCGGGGTCGCGCCCGCCTCGCGCAGCAGGGTGCCCGCCGCGCCCTGGTCGGCAGCGACGCCGAGGAGCAGGTGCTCGGTCGAGACGTACTCGTCCCCGAGCTTCTCGGCCTCCGCCTGCGCGGCCTGCACGACGGCGAGGCCGGCACGGGAGAGCTGCGCCTGCTGCACCGAGGATCCCGACGACGCCGGCAGGGCGCGCAGCGCGGCCGTGACCCGCGGCGCGAGCACGGCCGGGTCGACGTCGGCACCGCGGAGCACGGCGACGGCGACCCCGTCGGTCTGATCGAGCAGCGCGGAGAGCAGGTGCGCGGGTTCGACCTGCGGGTTGCCGGCCGTGGTGGCGGCGGTGACGGCGGCGGAGAGCGCCTCCTGGCTGCGGGTGGTGAATCGGGGGCTCACCGAATTCCTTTCGACGGGTGGGGGCGAGGAGAACTCGAACTTGAGTCTACTCAACTCAACCTGTCGGGGGAAGGGTTCATTCCCCGCGCCACCCGTGGCGTCAGCGCAGCGGGCCCACCACCGACTCGACGGTGCGCAGGAGGTCGCCGGAGGCCACGTACTCCTCCAGGTCGGCGATCTCCGGGGCCAGGAACCGGTCCGAGCCGGGGGCGCCGATCCGGGCGGTGACGTCGGCCAGCACCGCCGCCCCCGCGGGGCCGGGCAGCAGCGGGGCGCGCAGCGCGATCGCCCGGGTGGCGGCGAGCAGCTCGATCGCGAGCACCCGCCGCAGGTTCAGCACCCCCTGCCGCAGCTTGCGCGCAGCGTGCCAGCCCATCGACACGTGGTCCTCCTGCATCGCCGAGCTCGGGATGGAGTCGACCGAGGCCGGCACCGCGAGGCGCTTCAGATCTGAGACCAGGCCGGCCTGCGTGTACTGGGCGATCATCAGGCCCGAGTCGGTGCCGGGATCCTCGGCGAGGAAGGGCGGCAGGCCGTGGGAGCGGGCCGGGTCGAGCATCCGGTCGGTGCGGCGCTCGGCCATCGACGCCACGTCGGCGACCGGGATGGCGAGGAAGTCCAGGACGTACGCGACGGGGGCGCCGTGGAAGTTGCCGTTGGACGAGATGGTGCCGTCGTCGAGCACCACCGGGTTGTCGATCGCGGCCGCGAGCTCGCGCTCGGCGACCTGCGTCGCGTGGGCGGCGGTGTCGCGTGCGGCACCGGCCACCTGCGGGGCGCAGCGCAGCGAGTAGGCGTCCTGCACGCGGTCGTCGCCGTACCGGTGGGAGGCGACGATCGGCGAGTCGGCGAGGACCGCGAGCATGGTCGCCGCCGAGCGGACCTGGCCGGGGTGCGGCCGCAGCGGCTCGTGCAGCTCGGGGACGAAGACCCGGTCGGTGCCGAGCAGTCCCTCGACCGACAGGGCGGCGGTGATGTCCGCGACGGTGAACAGCTCCGCCAGGTCAGCGAGCGCGAGGACGAGCTGGCCGAGCATCCCGTCGGTGCCGTTGATCAGGGCCAGCCCCTCCTTCTCCTCGAGGGTCACGGGCGCGATGCCGGCCTCGGCGAGCAGGTCCGCGACGGGGCGCTCGACGCCGTCGGGCCCGGTGGCCCGCCCCTCCCCCATCAGCACGAGCGCGCAGTGGGCCAGCGGAGCGAGGTCGCCGGAGCAGCCGAGGGAGCCGAACTCGTGCACCACCGGGGTGATGCCGGCGTTGAGCAGGTCGATGAGCGTCTGCAGGGTCTCGGGACGGATGCCGGTGCGCCCCGAGGCGAGGGTCTTGGCCCGCAGGAACATCAGGGCACGGACCACCTCGCGCTCGACGGCCGGCCCGGCGCCCGCGGCGTGGGAGCGGACGAGGGACTTCTGCAACCGGGTGCGCTTCTGCGGCGGAATGGGGGTGTTGGCCAGGGCGCCGAACCCGGTGGAGATGCCGTAGACCGGGGTCGTGGAGGCGGCGAGCGCGTCGATGTGGGCGCGGACGCTGCTCACCCGCTCCCGGGCCTCCGGCGCGAGCTCGATGCGGGCGTCGTGGCGGGCGACGGCGACGACGTCGGCCGCGGTGGTGCCGGCGGTCGAGAGGACGACGGGAGCCGCCTGGTCGGTGGGGCGGGCGGGGGCGGTGGCGGTCACGGGACTTCTCCTACGGGGACGAATGAGGGAGCTGACGGGGAGGGATCAGGGACGGCCGGCGGGGGCGACGACCCGGCGGCCGCGCTGCCACACGTCCCACGTCAGGGGCATGCCCGGGCGGTAGGCCAGGTGCACGGCCGAGGGAGCGTCGAGGACGTGCAGGTCGGCGCGGGCACCGACGGCCACGCGGCCGACGGCGGGTCGGCCCGCGGTGCCGACGTCGCGGCGCAGCGCGCGGGCGCCGCCGAGGGTGGCGGCCTCGATGGCCTCGTCGACGGTCAGTCCCATCTGCAGGACGGCGGTCGCGACGCAGAAGGCCATCGACGTGGTCCAGCTGGTGCCGGGGTTGGCGTTGGAGGCGATGGCGACGGTGACCCCGGCGTCGAGCAGCCGCCGCGCCGGCGCGAGCGGGGCACGGGTGGAGAGGTCGCAGGCCGGCAGGACGGTCGCGACGGTGTCCGAGGCCGCGAGCGCCTCGACGTCGGCGTCGGTCACGTGGTTGACGTGATCCACGGACGCGGCACCCACCTCGACGGCCAGGGCCACACCCCCGCCGGGGCCGAGCTGGTTGCCGTGCACACGCAACCCGAGGCCGGCCTCCCGGCACGCGGCCAGCACCCGCCGGGACTGCTCGACGGTGAACGCTCCGCGTTCGCAGAACACGTCCGCCCAGCGCACGTGCGGGGCGACGGCGTCGAGCATGGGCCCGCACACGTTCTCGACGTACGCGTCCGGGTCGAGGCCGTCGGGAACCAGGTGGGCGCCGAGGAAGGTGACGTCCTCGACGTGGGCGGCGGCGATCCGGGCGCTGCGGGCCTCGTCCTCGACCGTAAGCCCGTACCCGGTCTTGGTCTCCAGGCTCGTGGTGCCCCCGGCCAGCGCCTCCCGAACGCGACCGGTCACCAGGGCGTCGAGCCGGGCGTCGTCGGCCGCGCGGGTGGCGCCGGTGGTCACGGCGATGCCGCCCGCCTCGTACGCCTGCCCGGCCATCCGGGCGGCGAACTCGGCGGCCCGGTCCCCGTCGAAGACGAGGTGGGTGTGGGAGTCGACCCAGCCCGGCAGCACGGCCCGGCCCTCGACGTCGACGGCCTGGTCGGCCGCCGGTGCGTCCGACGCCGGACCGACCCAGGCGATCCGCTCACCCTCGAGCACGACCGCGGCGTCGCGGATGGTACCGAGCTCGGCGTCGACCGTGGTCAGCTCCGCGATGCCGGTGAGGAGCGTCGATGCGGGACCGGACGTGGTCACCGCTGGTCCCGCATGGGTGGGCCCACGTGAGCAGGGGCCCCCGACCGAGCTTGCGAGGTTGGGGAGCTCATGGGGATCCGGACGCCGCGCTCGTCGGCGACCTCGAGCGCCCGCTCGTACCCGGCGTCGGCGTGCCGGATGACGCCCATGCCGGGGTCGTTGGTCAGCAGCCGTTCGAGCTTCTGAGCGGCCAGCGGGGTGCCGTCCGCGACGCCCACCTGCCCGGCGTGCTGGGAGCGGCCGATGCCGACCCCGCCGCCGTGGTGGATGGACACCCAGGTCGCGCCGGACGAGGCCGCGGTCAGGGCGTTCAGGAGCGGCCAGTCGGCGATCGCGTCCGAGCCGTCGGCCATCGCCTCCGTCTCGCGGTAGGGCGAGGCGACGGAGCCGGAGTCCAGGTGGTCGCGGCCGATCACGATCGGCGCGGAAAGCGTCCCGTCCGCCACGAGCTCGTTGAACCGCAACGCGGCGCGGTGCCGTTCGCCGTAGCCGAGCCAGCAGATCCGGGCAGGCAGGCCCTCGAACTCGACCCGCTCCGCGGCGGCGTCGAGCCACCGGTGCAGGTGCTCGTTCTCGGGAAACAGCTCCTTGATCGCCGCGTCGGTGATCTCGATGTCCTTCGGGTCGCCCGAGAGCGCCACCCAGCGGAACGGGCCCAGGCCCTCGCAGAACAGGGGCCGGATGTAGGCGGGCACGAAGCCGGGGAAGTCGAACGCGCGGGTGTAGCCGGCCTGCCGGGCCTCGTCGCGGATCGAGTTGCCGTAGTCGAACACCTCGGCGCCCGCGTCGCGGAACTCGACCATGGCCTGCACCTGGGTCGCCATGGCCTCACGGGCCTTCTTCGTGAATCCGTCGGGGTCCGCCGCGGCCTCGGCCTCCCACTGCTCGACGGTGTACTCGGTCGGCAGGTAGGACAGCGGGTCGTGCGCGGAGGTCTGGTCGGTGACGACGTCGACGGTCAGCTCCCCGGCGCGGTGCCGGCGCAGCAGCTCGGGGAAGACGGTGGCGGCGTTGCCGACGTACCCGACGGACAGGGCACGCCGCTCCGCCTTCGCGGCCGTCACCTTCGCGATGGCCGTCTCGAGATCGGTCTCCACCTCGTCGAGGTAGCGCTTGGCCTGCCTCCGGCGCAGCCGGGTCTCGTCGACGTCGACCACCAGGCAGGCGCCCCCGTTGAGGGTCACGGCCAGCGGCTGGGCACCGCCCATGCCACCGCAGCCGCCGGTCAGCGTCAGCGTGCCCGCCAGGGTCGGCTCGGACAGCCGGCCGTCCTCGTGCATGACCTTCGCGACGGCGTGGAAGGTCTCGAAGGTGCCCTGCAGGATGCCCTGGGTGGCGATGTAGATCCACGAGCCCGCGGTCATCTGCCCGTACATGGTCAGCCCCTCGGCCTCGAGCCGGCGGAACTCGGGCCAGGTGGCCCAGTCGCCGACGAGGTTGGAGTTGGCGATCAGCACGCGCGGCGCCCACGCGTGGGTGCGGAACACGCCCACCGGCTTGCCGGACTGCACGAGCAGCGTCTCGTCATCGGCCAGGTCCTTCAGGGTCGCGACGATGGCGTCGTAGGCCGCCCAGCTGCGCGCGGCGCGGCCGGTGCCGCCGTAGACGACCAGGTCGTCCGGGCGTTCGGCCACCTCGGGGTCGAGGTTGTTCATCAGCATCCGCAGCGGCGCCTCGGTCTGCCAGCTGCGAGCGCTGAGCTCGGTGCCGCGAGGGGCGCGGACGGGACGGGCTCCGGGCAGGGCCATGGTGATCTCCTGGTCGTCGTCGACGGGTCGGTGCAAGGGGTCGGTACAGGGGCGATGCGACTGTCTCCATGCCACCACGCCGGACGGCTCGACGACGGGCGTCGACCGCGCACCTGTCCGGGATCCCAGACGAATGGTCCAGGAGCGGCCGATCGGGATCAGCTGGCCCGCGGACCACCGTGCAGTCGGGTCGAGAGGGCGTCGGCGGTCTGCCGCAGATGGGCGACGAGATCGCGACGGCGGTCCTCGTCGACGCGGTGGGAGAGGAACGTCAGGGCGATGCCGGCGACGGGCAGACCGCGGTGGTCATGCGCGGCGACGGCGACCGAGGCGAACTCCGGCGTCACGTCCCCCTCCTCGACGGCCCAGCCCCGGGCCCGGGTCCGGTCCAGCTCTGCGCGCAACCGGCTCGGGCTGGTGACCACCGTGTGCTCCCAGCGGGACGAGAACGCGTCCCGGTTCGGGTAGAGCGCCCGCACCTGGGCCGCCGGCAGGTCCGCGAGCATCGACCGGCCGCTCGCCGTCAGATGCGCCGGGATCCGCACCCCGACGTCGGTCACCAGCGAGGGGCGGCCCGGGGCGCGCTCCTCCACGACGTAGACGACGTCCCGCGCGTGCAGCAGCGCCAGGTGCGCGTTCTCGCCGACGGCGTCGACCAGCGCGCGCAGCAGCGGCGCCCCCAGGCGGGCCATCGGGTCCTGGCGCACCCAGGCCGAGGACAGCTCGAACGCCGCGATCCCGAGCCCGTAGAGCCGCTCCTCGGGCAGGTGGGTCACGAAGCCCTCGTCGATCATCACGGCGAGCAGGTGGTAGACCGTCGAACGGGGCAGCTCCAGCGCGGCCCCGATCGAGGCGGCGGACACCGGCCCCCGGCGCGTCGCCAGGAACCGCAGCACACGCAGGGTGTTCGTCGCCGCAGGCACCTTCGACTCCATCGCCGCCTCCTCCTCGCTCCACCGTCCGTGAAGGCGTCCGGGATCCCAGACGATACCGGGTCGACGGCCGCACCGGCGGACGGACCCGGCGACGGAGAATCGCAGCATGGAATCCGACGCGCACGACGCCCCGTCCTCGCCCTGGCAGGGCCGCATCGACGGACCCGGCGCGGAGCACCGCCGCTGGCACCAGGCGATCCGGCGGACGGCCGACGAGGAGACGGGGCCGGACGGGACGGGGCCGGACGGGTCGGTCGCGGACACGACCCGGGGCGTCGCCCTGGTCGGCTTCGCCAGTGATGAGGGCGTCCGCCGCAACCAGGGACGCCCCGGCGCGGCCGCGGGCCCGGACGCCCTGCGGCGGGCCCTGGCGCCGCTCGCCCTGCACACGGACGTCCCGCTCGTCGACGCCGGCACGGTGACGGTCGACGGCACGGATCTGGAGGCCGGACAGGAGCGGCTCGGCGCCCGCGTGGCGCAGGCCCTGGCCGCGCACGACCTCGTCGTCGTGCTCGGCGGCGGCCACGAGACGGCGTGGGGCAGTTACCGGGGGCGGGTGACCGCGCCGCGGCTGGACGGCCGACGCGTCGGCGTGCTCAACCTCGACGCCCACTTCGACCTGCGGTCCGCGCCCGTCCCGTCGTCCGGCACCCCGTTCCGCCAGATGGCCGAGGCGGACGCCGACGCCGGCCGCGACTTCCGCTACACCGTCCTCGGCATCAGCGAACCGTCCAACACCAGCGTCCTCTTCGCCACGGCGGAGCGGCTCGGCGTGCGATGGATGACCGACGAGCAGTGCACGGCGGCGAACCTGCCTGCGGTGCTGGCGACCGTCGACGCCCTCCTGGCCGACGTCGACGTCGTGCACCTGAGCATCGACCTGGACGTGCTGCCCGCCGCGGTGGCGCCCGGCGTGAGCGCCCCGGCCGGGTACGGGGTGGCCCTGGAGGTCGTCCACGCGGTCTGCCGGCACGTCGCCCGCAGCGGGAAGCTGGTCCTCGTCGACGTCGTCGAGCTGCTGCCCGCGCTCGACGTCGACCAGCGCACCGCGCGCACCGCCGCCCGGCTGATCACCACGCTGGTGCACGAGGTCGCCGGTACCGCCGGCTCGGCCCCGTCGATGTCGGCATCGGCCTGACGCGTCCGTCGGCGCACGCGCAGTGCGGTTGACTGGATGCCATGAGTCCCGCCGTCACCGTGTCGATCACGCGCGTCGTCGACCCGTCGCGACCCCGCCAGGTGGAGGTGTGGGCGCGTGCCGGCCAGGACCTGGCCCGCCAGTTCCCGGGCTACCTCGGGTCCGGCTGGATCCAGTCGCACGACTCGGCCGAGCGCTGGCACATGCTCTACCGGTTCAGCAACGAGCGCACCCTGCGGGTCTGGGAGGAGTCGCCGGAGCGCCGCTGGTGGATGAACACCGCCGAGGGCATGGTCCAGCACGACCGCGAACAGCGCCGCACCGGCATCGAGGGCTGGTTCGAGGACCCCGCGGACGAGATCGTCGCCGAACCCCTCCGCACCCCACCGCGCTGGAAGCAGATGATCAGCATCTTCATCGTCTTCTTCCCGGTCAGCCTGACCCTGCAGTGGCTGATGAGCCCGGTGATCGGTGGATGGGTGCTGCCGCTGCGCGTGCTCGTGTCCACGATGGTCGCGGTGCCGTTGATGACCTACTTCTTCCTGCCGTGGAGCACGCGCGTGCTGTCCCCGTGGTTGCACGCCCCGCAGCGCAGCAAGAGATGAGCACCGCCGGAGATGAGCGCGCGTCCTTCCGCAACGGACCGAACTGGAGGGCGGGAAATCGTCAGCACTATGATGGTTTCGCAGAACGGCACGACAGTGCCGATCGTGAGTCGATGGTGAGGAGAACAGTCCGAGCATGGCAACGAACGATGCGACATTCACGGTTCCCGGTCTGAGCGTGGAGGACGGCCACCGGGTCGGCGAGCTGCTGCAGATCCGTCTGCACGCCCTCAACGACCTGCAGCTGACCCTCAAGCACGCGCACTGGAACGTCATCGGGCGCGACTTCATCGGGGTCCACGAGATGCTGGACCCGCAGATCGAACTGGTCCGCGGCTTCGTCGACGACCTCGCCGAGCGGATGGCCGCTCTCGGCGTCCCGCCGAACGGGCTCCCCGGCGATCTGGTGGCGCGCCGCACCTGGGAGGACTACTCGATCGGCCGCGCGACCACCGTGGAGCACCTCGCGGCGCTCGACCTCGTCTACAACGGCGTGATCGAGGACCACCGCAAGGACATCCAGATCCTCGACGACCTGGACCTGGTGACCCAGGACATGCTGATCGGGCAGGTGCAGGAACTCGAGAAGTTCCAGTGGTTCATCCGGGCCCACCTGGAGAACACCGGTGGCGGCCTGCGCCACGAGGGCGCGACCACCGAGAAGGACGCCGCCGCGAAGGCGTGACGCCGATCCGGTAGGCCGAGCCTCGACACGGGCGACGGCAGCATCCCTCACCGGGGTGCCGCCGTCGCCCGTCGTCGTTGCCGGTGGCATTCCTGGGCCGAGCTGCCCGGTGGGTACGGTCAGGCGCTGCCCACGCCCTCGATCCCCACCAGCCAGCGCACCCCGAATCGATCGCGCAGCTGCCCGTCGATCCCGCCCCACGGCCGCTCCTGCAGGTCGTCGAGGATCTGCCCGTCCTCCGCGAGCGCGGCGAACCAGCCACGCAGCCGATCCTCGTCGGTGCCGAGGATCGAGAGCATCATGCCGTCCATCTGCAGCGCCGACTCGTCCGGACCCGCGTCGGCGCCGAGGAGGGTGACCGGACCGCGCAGTTCCCCGTGGGCGATGGCGTCGGCCGGACCGTCGTCGCGACGGAACTCCTCGTAGGTGTGCAGGATCAGATCGCCGCCGAACGCGCGGTGGTAGAACCCGAGCGCCTCCCGCGCGGTCGCGGGGAACAGCACGTAGACGCGGGGCCAGCCCTCCGCGACCTCGGCGGTCATCGCGCACCCCGCCGGGTGCCGGTGTGCAGGGCGCTGGTGAGCGGTGCGGTCCTCATGGGTCCTCCCGGTGGAGCCTGGATGTGAACGATGTCCACATCGAGCCTACGGGTGGACGCGCAGCCCGGACAAGGGTCGGGCCAGGATCACCCCGTCAGTGCAGCGTGGTCAGGGTCGCCCAGCCGTGCCCGATGATCGGCCCCGAGGTGACGCCGCCGGCCGCGACCGGGTAGTAGCGCAGCGAGCCGTCGTCGAACCGCACGAGCAGTCCGGTCCCCAAGGGCGAGTCGAACCCGTTCACCACGGTCATGCTGCGGGCGTGCTGCCAGCCGCTGCCGATCACCGTGGAGCCGGGCAGGAACCGGCCCGCGCCGTCGCTGCGGTAGAGCCGCAGGGTCCCGTCGCCGGTGCGGGCGATCAGATCGCTGTGCCCGTTGCCGTCGGCGTCGATCATCACCGTCTCGACGGCCGGCCAGGACGCGACGACGACGACCCCCGAGGTCAGCCCCGTCCCGGACGTGTTGGCGTAGTACACCAGCTGGCCGGCCGGGTTCTTCGCCAGCATCCCCGGGTACCGGGCGCCGTCGAGCCATGTGCCGGGCATCAGCTGGTAACCGTCCCAGCCGCGGCCGATGGTGACGGCCGGTGCGAAGCCGCCCCCGTTGTAGCCCGGGTAGAGCTTGAGGTCACCACCGGCGAAGGAGGCGACGACGTCGAAGGTCCCGTCCCCGTTCCAGTCCAGCGTGGCGGCGGCGCGCAGCGTGCCCCAGCCGGCACCGATCCGCCGCGCAGGCAGCACCGTGCTGCGTCCCGTGGCGCCGTAGTCGAGCAGGTCCCCGGTCGAGGAGCGCGCGACGAGGTCCCCGGCGCCCGGAATGGTCGGGCTGCCGCTGGTCGCCTTCGTGCGAGTCACGGTCAGGGCGGCCTGGTTGACCTTCGCGGCGAAGGCGGCGTCCACGCGGGCCCGGGCGAGCACGGCGTCGTACATCTGCGCGGTCATCGCGGGGCTGGCGCACAGCACCATGGTGCCGCCGGCGTTGATGAAGTTCTGGGCGCGTTGGGCGGGCGTCCAGGCGGCGACCTGCTTCGCGTTGCACAGGTCGTCCGAGATGATGATGCCGCGGAAACCGAGGTCGGACCGCAGCATGCCCGTCAGGACGGTCGGCGAGAACGCCGCGGGGTTGGCCGCGTCGATGCGGCTGTAGACGGCGGTCGAGACCATCATCCAGCGGACCCCGGCGGCGACCTGGTCCCGGAAGGGCTGCAGGTACGGGTCGGTGCGGGTGGTCTGCGTGTCCGTGACCCCCGCCGTGGTGTCCGTGTTGCCGATCACCCGGCCGAGGCCCGGGAAGTGCTTGGGCGTGGCGGCGACGCCCGCGTCCGCCAGCCCCGCCGTGAAGGCGCGGGACTTGGCCGAGACCAGCGCGGGGGTGTACCCGTACTCGCGGGCGAAGGCCCCGATCGGGGCGTTCGACGGCGCGAACGCGGCGCTCGGCACCGTGTCGGCGACGGGCGCCAGGTCGACCGTCACCCCGGAGAGCAGCAGTTGCCGGCCCCAGCCCGCGGCGGAGGAGCGCAGCGTCGCATCCGCCCACGTGCCCTGGGTCAGGGCGCGCGGGATGGCGGAGAAGCCCGGGCCGGTGAGCACCTGGACGGCGCCGCCCTCCTGGTCCGTGGAGACGGCGAGGCGGTAGCCCCCGGTGGAGACGCCGGCGGCGGCCTGCAGGGTACGGGAGACGGCGGCGGTCGCGGCGATCCCCGCGCTGCTGCGTCCGCTGAGCATGACGTTGCCGACGTGACGGTCCCGGATCAGGGCGGTGACCGCCGGGTCCGCGGCGGTCGCACCGTTGGCGACCATGAACAGCTGCCCCACCCGCTGTTCGAGGGACAGCCGGCCGATCAGGTTGCCCGAGCTCGGGATCACGCTCGCCGTCGCCGGCGTCGCCGTGGCCAGCACGAGCACCACGCTCAGCGCCGCGGCAGCACCCCGCGCCGTCCGTCTCGACCGCATCGTCCTTCTCGATCGCACCATCGCGATCCACCCCTTTCGGCCGCCCGTCCCACAGGCTACGCGCTTCGCCACCCGCCGCGCGGCGGGCGAGGCGGCGATTCGGTCTCGGTGCTGGATCCGTCGCCTAGAGTCGCTGCATGAGCGAGCAACCCCGCGAACGCGCCTTCGCGCAGGTCGACGTGTTCACCGCCGAACCTTACCGGGGCAACCCGGTGGCGGTCGTCCTCGACGCCGACGGGCTGGACGAGGAGACGATGCGCCGTTTCGCCGCATGGACCAACCTCTCGGAGACGACGTTCGTGCTGCCGCCCATGGATCCGGCCGCCGACTACCGGCTGCGGATCTTCACCCCGGCGGAGGAACTGCCCTTCGCCGGCCACCCGACCCTTGGCAGCGCCCACGCATGGCTCGCCGCGGGAGGCACCCCGCGCGGAGCGGGTACGGACGGCGACGTGGTGCAGGAGTGCGCGGTGGGACAGGTGCGGATCCACCGCGACGGTGACCGGCTCGCCTTCGCCGCCCCGCCGACGATTCGCTCGGGTCCCGTCGACGCGGCCATGCTGGACCGCCTGGTCAGCGGCCTGCGGATCAGCCCGGACCAGGTGGTCGACTCCCACTGGGTCGACAACGGCCCGGGCTGGGTGGGGGTCCTGCTGCGCGACGCCGCGGCGGTCCGCGGGCTCGACCCGGACGCCGTCGCGCTCGGGGACCTGAAGGTCGGGGTGGCCGGCCCCGAACCGGCGGGCGGCGCCACCCAGCTGGAGGTGCGGGCCTTCGCCGCCGGCGCCGGGATCGCCGAGGACCCCGTCACCGGCAGCCTGAATGCCTCGCTGGCCCAGTGGCTCATCGGCGAGGGGGTGCTGCCGCGCTCCTACGTCGCCGCGCAGGGCACGGTGATCGGCCGGGCGGGCCGGGTGCACGTGACCGCGGACGACGACGACGTGTGGGTCGGCGGCGACGCGGTCACGTGCATCCGGGGCACGGTGCTGCTCTAGCTCGGCTGCACCCGTTCGACCTGCTCCCGTCCGAGGAGCTGTAGCTCTGCGAGCGGCGTCGCTCTACAGCTCCGTGCTGCCGCTGGTTCCGCCGTCGTAGGTGCCGCCGGTGACCTTCGCCTTGACGAAGTTGTACAGCGCGCCGACGCCGCCGCCGGGCTGGTCCCAGTACTCGGCCGAGTCGGGGCTCACCTCGATCAGCGTCAGACCGGGCGTCTCCTTGCCGTCGGGAAAGAACGCATCCGTCGTCGAGTCCCACAGCTCGTCGATCTTCGCGCTGCTGTGCTCGAGGCGGGCCGTGCCGGCGAGGGACACCCAGTGGTCGGAGTCGGCGAAGGCGACGTTGACCTGCGGGTGGGAGGTCAGCTGTTCGGCCAGCGGACCGTCGTCGTGGGCGAAGAACCACAGGGTGCCGTCGTCCTCGACCGTCTGCACGGACATCGGCCGGCTCTGGATCGACCCGTCGGTGAGCACGGTGCCGACCATGACGGTCCGGTCCTTGCGCATCAGGTCGACGATCTTGGCGGTGTCCTCGGACGGGCTGTCGGTGCTGGGCTGAGTCATGTCGCGCTCCTGACGTTCGTGGTCGGGTCTGACGTCCTCAGCCTAGATGCCTCGGTTCTCGAAACACATCGGCTCAGGCGTCGGCGTCCTCGCGACCCTCCGACACCCAGCTCCGGTCCCGGGAGCGGGCGCCCGCGACCCGCGCCGCAGCACCGTCGAGCTCGGCCACCTGTTCGGCGGAGAGGGCGATGTCCACCGCGGCGGCGTTCTGGCGGTTGCGCTCGGGGTGCCGGGACCCGGGGATCGGCACGACGGTCACGCCGGCCTCCTCCCCCTTGGCGTACAGCCAGGCCAGGGACATCTCGGCGAGGGTGATGCCGGTCTCGTGGGCGCTCGCCTCGATCTCCGCCAGCAGGGCGAGATTGGCCTCGAGGTTGGCGTCATCGAACCGCGGGAAGCCGTGCCGGGCGTCCTCGGGCGTGAGGTCGGCGGCGGAGCGCACGGATCCGGCGAGGAAGCCGCGGCCCAGCGGGGAGAACGGGACGAACCCGACGCCGAGTTCCGCACACGCGGGCACGACGGCGCGTTCGACGTCCCGGCTGAAGACGGACCACTCGCTCTGCACGGCGGTGATCGGGTGCAGGGCGTGCGCCTCGCGCAGTTCCTCCGCCGTCACCTCGCACAGCCCCAGGTGCCGCACGAGGCCGTCCTCCACGAGGGAGGCCATGGCGCCGACGGTCTCGCTCAGGGGCACGGAGAGGTCCCGCCGGTGCAGGTAGTAGAGATCGATGACATCGGTGCCGAGGCGCTGCAGGCTCTCCTCGGCGCAGCGCCGCACGTAGTCCGCGTCCCCGCGTGCCCGCCGCGTGCCGTCCGCGCCGTGGACGATGCCGAACTTCGTCGCGACCGTCACCTCGTCGCGCCGGTCCGCGAGCAACCGGCCGACCAGCTCCTCGTTGGTCCCGTCGCCGTACACGTTGGCCGTGTCGATGAGGGTGATGCCGTCGTCGACGGCGGCGTTCAGCACCGCGAGCGCCTCGTCGGCCGCCAGGCCGCCGTAGGCGGAGGTCAGCGCCATCCCGCCGAAGCCGAGGGCGCTGACGGTGAGGGGGCCGGCCGCGCCGGTGCCGAGGATGACGGTCTCCATGGGATCAGCGCCCCTCGTAGCCGAAGGCTCCGACCGACCGGCCGCCGACGGTGGTCCAGGTGGCCGCGGTCGGCACGATCTGCTTGCCGAGCGGCATCAGGGAGACCGGCACCATCTTGATGTTGGCGATCGCGAGCGGGATGCCGACGATGGTGACCGCCTGGGCGGCGGCCGTGACGACGTGCCCGACGGCGATCCAGATCCCGGCGACCACGAACCAGATGACGTTGCCGAGCGTCGCGAACAGGCCCGGGCTGCCACCCCGGTCCACGATGGTGCGGCCGAAAGGCCAGAGCGCGTACGCGGCGATCCGGAACGACGCGATGCCGAACGGGATGGTGACGATCAGCAGACAGCAGACGACGCCGGCGAGGGCGTAGGCGACCGCCAGCCACAGGCCACCGAGCACGAGCCAGATCACGTTCAACAGGGTCCTCATGCTCCGATTCTGTCCCCTCACCGGCATCGGACGCCACCGCCGCGCGACCGGGGCCGGCACCGTCACCCCACGCCGCGGCGGTGAGCGCGAGTAGCATCGCCTCCACCGGGCCGTGGTGACCGCGCTCAAGCAACGCTGGCACCGGGTCCGCTTCCGGCACTCGCACGCAGGAGGTCACGATGGCACCGTCAGGACCGGCAGGATCATCGGCATCCCCGGGGTCGGCACCCCCCGGAGGGGGAAGGCCCGGAGGGGAAAGGCGGGGAGGGGGAAGGCGGGGAGGGGGAACGCCGGGGACGGCGCGGGTGGCCAACCCGTACTCCGTGCTCCGCCGCAAACCGATCGGCGAGATCGAACCGGAGGTCGAGGAGAACTCGCTCAAGCGCACCCTCGGCCTGTGGCAGCTGACCGCGATCGGCGTCGGCGGCATCATCGGCGCCGGCATCTTCTCGCTCGCCGGCGCGGTCGCCCACGGCAAGGCCGGCCCGGCCGTGCTCCTCTCGTTCCTGATCGCCGGCGTCGCGAGCGCCGCGGCCGCCTTCTCCTACGCCGAGTTCGCGGGCATGGTGCCCAAGGCCGGCTCCGCCTACACGTACGGTTACGCGGCGCTCGGCGAGATCGTGGGCTGGTTCATCGGCTGGGACCTGCTGCTCGAGTACATCGCCATCGTCGCCGTCGTCGCGATCGGCATCTCGGGCTACTTCGGCTTCCTGCTCGGGCAGGTGGGCGTCCAGCTACCGGCCTGGATGCTCGGTGCCCCCGGCACCGGGGACGGGCACGTGGTCGACCTGTTCGCCATGATCCTGTGCCTGCTCACCGCGTTCATCCTCACGCGCGGCATCGGCAGCGCGGCCCGGGCCGAGATGGTCTTCGTGGGGCTGAAGGTCGCGCTCGTGCTGCTGATCGTCGTGCTCGGTGTCTTCCACATCAACACCGCCAACTACTCGCCGTACTTCCCGTTCGGGTTCTCCGGAGTGATGGCGGGCGCGGCCACGGTGTTCTTCGCGGTGTTCGGGTACGACGCCATGAGCACCGCCGCCGAGGAGTCGAAGGACTCGACGAAGCACATGCCGAAGGCCATCCTCTACTCGCTGGCGATCGCGATGGTGCTCTACGTGCTCGCGACCCTGGTGCTGACGGGCATGCAGAAGTACACCGAGATCGACCCGGAGAGCGGGTTCTCCTCGGCGTTCAACGCGGTCGGCATGCCGGTGGTCGCGAACATCATCGCGGTGGGCGCCATCGTGTCGATCCTGACCGTCATGATCACCTTCACGCTCGGCGTCTCCCGCGTCTGGTTCTCGATGAGCCGGGACGGCCTGCTGCCCGCGTGGTTCGCGAAGACGGACCCCAGGCGCCACGTTCCGGTCCGCGTGACCTGGCTGGCCGGCATCGGCGCGGCGATCATCGCGGGGGTGCTGCCGATCGAGGAGGCGGCAGGGCTGACGAACATCGGCATCCTGTCCGCGTTCGTCGTCGTCTGCGTCGCCGTCATCGTGCTGCGCTACCGGCGCCCCGACCTGTCGCGCGAGTTCCGCACCCCGCTGATGCCGGTCACCCCGGCCGTCGGCGTGCTGTTCTCGCTGTGGCTGATCTTCTCGATCCAGAACGTCGAGACGTACGTGCGGTTCGTCGTCTGGCTCGTCGTCGGCCTGGTGATCTACTTCCTGTACTCGCGCCGCCACTCGGTGATGAATCCGGACAGCCCGCGGCTGCAGAAGGGCGCCACCGGCTGAGCGGAAACCGGCCGAGCTGAACGCACCCGGAACGACGCCAGCTCGTCACCAGATGTCGCATCCGGCCCCCGGAAGGGGGTGGATGGAGCATCTGGTGACGAGCTGGCGGGGTGGTGCGGGTGGTGTGGGTCAGCCCTGGCGACGCGCGGTGTTCGGGGCGTCCGCCCGGCGAGAGCCGCGACGACGGCCGGCCGGGGAGCCGTTCCCGCGCGCCGGGCCCGCCGGGGCACCGGAGCGACGGGGAGCCCCGCCGCCCGTGGAGGAGCCACTGGGGGCGCCGGTGGTCGTGCTGTAGGCGACGGTCGAGGCCGGGCGCGCGTTCGGGGTCGAGGCACTGCGGCCCGAACCGCCGCGACGGGCACCGCTGCGCGAGCCGCCCGCCGCCGAACGCGGTGCGGAGGCGGTGTCGGCCTGGGTGCCGCGGCCGTGACCGCGAGCGCCGCGGGAGCGGCCTCCACCCTGGCCACCGGAACGGGTCGACGACGCCGTCGCCGGCTTCCGGGACGTGCTCGGGCGGTTGCCGGAGGCGCTCACGGGGGCCGGAGCGACGCGGGGCGCGATCGTCCCGACGACCTCGGCGACCGCGGGCGAGTCCGGGGTCACGGTCTCGAGCGCGGCGTCGACGCCGGCGGCGCGGAGCAGCTTGCGCACGTCCTGGCGCTGCTCGGGCAGCACGACGGTGACGACGGTGCCGTCCGAACCCGCGCGGGCGGTGCGACCGGAGCGGTGCAGGTAGGCCTTGTGCTCCGTGGGCGGATCGATGTGGACGACCAGCTCGACGTCGTCGACGTGCACACCGCGGGCGGCGACGTCGGTCGCGACCAGCACGCGCACCTCACCCGAGGAGAACTGGGCCAGGTTCCGGTCGCGGGCGTTCTGCGACAGGTTGCCGTGCAGGTCGACCGCGGGGATGCCGGCGGTGGTCAGCTGCTTGGCCATCTTCTTGGCGTGGTGCTTGGTCCGCATGAACATGACCCGCCGGCCGGTGCCCGAGGCGAGCATCGTGACCAGGTCCTTCTTGGTGTCCGCGTCCGTGAGGAACACGCGGTGCTCCATGGTCGTGACGGCGGCGGAGGACTCGTCGACCGAGTGCACGGTGGGGTTGTGCAGGTAGCGCTTGACGAGGACGTCCACGCCGTTGTCCAGCGTCGCGGAGAACAGCAGCCGCTGGGCGTCCTTGGCGGTGGTGTCGAGCAGGCGGCGGACGACCGGCAGGAAGCCGAGGTCGGCCATGTGGTCCGCCTCGTCGAGCACGGTGATGCGCACGTCGGCCAGGGTCAGGACCTTCTGGCGGAGCAGGTCCTCGAGCCGGCCGGGGCAGGCGACGACGATGTCGGCGCCGGCGCGCAGGGCGCTCTCCTGCCGCTTCTGGGACACCCCGCCGAAGATGACGGTGGTGCGCAGGCCGAGGGCGTTGGCCAGCGGTTCCAGCGTCGCGTTGATCTGCGTCGCGAGCTCGCGGGTCGGTGCCAGGACCAGCCCGGTGGGGCGGGAGGGACGGCGCTGGACGCCGGCCAGACGGGCGACGAGCGGGAGGCTGAACGCCAGCGTCTTGCCGGAGCCGGTGCGGCCGCGGCCGAGGACGTCACGGCCGGCGAGCGAATCGGGGAGGGTGGCTTCCTGGATGGGGAAGGGAGCGGCGATGCCGCTGGCGGTCAGGGCGTCCGCGAGAACGGTGGGGACGCCGAGATCGGCGAAGGATGTCACGAGGGTGGAACCTCTCGATGGTCGGGCCCGCACGCGGGGAATCACGGCGGGTGCGCCGGAAAAGGAAGGGCCGCGTGAGCGGCGGGTCGTCAGATTCGCGACGCGTACCGGCGGGTGGTCGCAACCGGCGGGAGCCGGTGCGGCAGGAGCCGCAGGGCGGCCCGGGCGACCGATCGTTCGTCGATCGGAGCGGGCCGATGATGGCGCACCAGGACGAGAAAGGCCGTCCGACGTGCCGGTACCTCTTCGATCCTACGCGCCGGTAACGCCTGGACGGGGATCGGAGGCGGAGGGATTGGTCACACGGCCGCCGGGCGGCCGCCTCACCGCTAGGCTTGTTCGCCGTGACGGATCACGAGGACGGCGGGGCGCAGGGCGCCGGGAACGCGGAGCCGGGAGAACGAGAACACCGCGGCGTGGTCTCCTTCGTCCGGCGGGGAACCCGGCTGCAGGGCAAGCAGCTCGCCGCGTGGGAGCGGCTGAGCGGTCACTACCTCGTGGACGTCTCCCGCGCCTCGGGCGCCACGTCCGTCGACCCGGGCGCCCGCCTCGACGCCCCCGCGACCTTCGGCCGCCGCGCGCCCCTGACCGTGGAGATCGGGTCCGGTCTCGGTGACGCGGTGGTCGCCGCGGCCGCCGCCGCACCGGAGCGGGATTTCCTGGCCCTGGACGTCTACCGCCCGGGCCTGTCGGACCTGATGCGCAAGGCGGACACGGCGGGCGCACCCAACATCCGGGTGATCGAGGCGAACGCCCCCGAGGTGTTCGGCACGCTGCTGGCACCCGGCTCGGTCGACGAGGTGTGGATGTTCTTCCCCGACCCGTGGCCGAAGAAGCGGCACCACAAGCGGCGCCTGGTCTCCCCCGCCTTCGCGGAACTGGTGGCCCGGGTGCTGCGGCCCGGTGGCCGGTGGCGCCTGGCGACCGACTGGGAGGAGTACGCGGAGCAGATGCGCGCGACCCTCGACGAGGTGCCCGCATTCACGCCGGCCAACGACGGCCCCGACGGCTGGGCTCCGCGGTTCGACGGCCGGATCGAGACCGGGTTCGAGCGCAAGGGCATCGCCGCCGGCCGCGTCATCCGGGACCTGACGTACATCCGGCGCTGACCGGCGCCGCTCAGCGCAGGGGCTTGCGCCAGAGCACGACGGCCTGGGAGCGCGGGCGGGGACGCTGGCCCCGGACGAGGGAGACGACGTCCCCGGCGATCCCGGCCGCGAACACGCGGGACGCGTCGACGACCCCGCCACCGGCCTGCACGCGGGCGAGCTCGTCGGTCAGCTCGGTGACCCGGTTCTGCAGGGCGCGCACCTGGTTCTGCAGTTCCATCACCCGGCGGATCCCCTCGAGGGAGACCCCCTCCTGGGACAGCCGCTGGACGGTGCGCAGGGCATCGACGTCCTGCTGGGAGTAACGCCGCGACCGGCCCGGTGAGCGCTGCGGCGTGACGATCCCCATCCGGTCGTACTGGCGCAGGGTCTGCGGATGCATCTCGGCCAGCTCCGCCGCGACCGAGATCACGAAGATCGGGGCATCGGTGTCGATGGGCCTGTCCATGGTCACTCCTCCCGGGTCCCGGGTGCGACGCCGTCGGGGCCGGTGCTGACGCGTGCGGTCACAGTCGTGCGCGCGCGGCGAGGTCGCGACGGGGGTCCGCGTCGTCCGTGGCCTCGGCGAACGCCCGGACCGCGTCCTGGGCCGCCCCGCTCAGCTTCTGCGGGACCGCCACCTCGACCTTGACCAGCAGATCTCCGGTGTGTTTCTTCGTCGCCACCCCGCGGCCCTTCACGCGCAGCGTGCGGCCGGACGGGGTGCCCGCGGGCACCTTGACGTTGACGCTCTCGCCGTCCGTGGTGGGCACCGACACGGTCGCGCCGAGCGCCGCCTCCGGGAAGGTGACCGGCACCGTGATGCGGATGTCGTCGCCGTCGCGGGTGAAGAGGGGATGGGGCTTGACCTGGACGGTGACGATCAGGTCGCCCGCCCCGGCGGCGCCCGGGTGGCCCTTCCCGCGCACGCGGATCTTCTGTCCGTCCCGCACGCCGGCGGGCACGCGGACCTCGATCACGTCGCCGTCGCCCTCCCGCAGCCCGATGGTGGTGCCGCGGACGGACCCGGCGAAGGAGATCGCGGTGGTGGCCTGCCGGTCGCCGCCCTTCTGCGGGGTCTGCTGGCCGTAGCCGCCGTAGCCGCCGAAGCCGCCGCCCCCGCCGAACGACCCGCCCCCGAAGAGGTCGCGGAACTCGGGCGGCAGGTCCGAGGCGTCGAAGCCGCCGCCGCCACCCGGCGTCGTGTAGCGGGTGCGAGTGCGGCCGCCGCCGGTGTTGAAGAGGCCGCCGAAGACGTCCTCGAAGCCGCCGCCCGCTCCGGCACCGGCGCCACCGGCGCTGAACCGGGCACCGGAGCCCATCGCCCGGATCGCGTCGTACTGCCGCCGCTCCTCCGGGTCGGAGAGCACCGAGTTGGCCTCGGCGATGTCCTTGAACTTCTCCTCGGCCGCGGCGTCGCCCGGGTTCTGGTCGGGGTGGTACTTCCGCGCGAGTTTGCGGTAGGCCTTCTTGATGTCGGCCTCCGTGGCGTCCTTGGACACGCCGAGGACCTGGTAGAAGTCTTTCTCGATCCAGTCCTGGCTGGCCATGGCGTCTCGATTCTGCGGGGAGTGGGGAAGGGGAATGACGAGCGGACCGCCGCCGTCGCTGGTCAGCGCACGACGACGGTCCGTCTCGGGTGGGGTGCCGGTTGCCCGGCACCCCCGGGATCAGGAGGCGACGCCCACCTGCGCGGCGCGCAGGACACGGTCCCCCACACGGTAACCGGAGCGCAGCACATGGCTGACGTGGCCGGACTCGACCACGTCGCTGGGCTGCTGCAGCAGCGCCTCGTGGACGGCGGGATCGAAGACGGTGCCGACCTCGCCGTAGCGCTCGAGTCCCTGCTGGGTCAGCACGGCGTCGAGCTTGGCGGCGATCGACGCGAACGGCCCCGCGGTGAGGTCACCGTGCTGGCGCGCGGCGTCGAGGTCGTCGAGCACCGGCAGAAGGGCGGTCAGGACGGAGATCACCGCGTTGCCGCGGGCGACGTCCCGGTCCCGGTCCACCCGGCGACGGTAGTTGACGAACTCCGCCTGCAGTCGCTGCAGGTCGGCCAGCCGCTCGGCCGCGAGCTGCTCGGCATCGTTCGCCGGCGCCGCGGTCGCGTCGGTACCAGCACCGTCGGCGTCGTCGCTTCCGGCCCCGTCCAGGATGGCCTCGGCCTCGGCGACGACGTCGCGGTCGGCGCCGTCGGCGGGCTGCCCGGGCTGCTCAGCACCGGTGGGCTGGTCCGCCCCGGCGCCCCGGACCTCGCCGGTGACCGGGTCGATGCGACGGTTGTCCCGGAAGACGGGACCCTCGCCGTTCTCACCGTCGCGCCCCGGCTCCCGGGGCTCCCCTGGTGTCTGTGCGCCCATGACTACTTCTTGTCCTCGTCCTCGTCGATGACCTCGGCGTCGACGATGTCCTCGTCGGCCCCGGCGGAGGTGCCGCCGGCGGTGGAGGCGTCCTCGGCACCGGCCCCGGCGGACGCGCCGCCGGCCTGCGCCTGGGAGTAGATCGCCTCGCCGAGCTTGCCCTGGGACGCCTGCAGCTTCTCCAGCGCGGACTTGACGGCGTCGTCGTCTGACCCCTCGAGGGCCGACTTCAGCGCGTCGACGTCGCCCTGGACCTCGGTCTTGACGTCCTCGGGCAGCTTGTCCGCGTTGTCCTTGAGGAGCTTGTCCGTCGAGTAGGCGAGCTGCTCCGCGTTGTTGCGGGCGTCCGCGGCCTCGCGGCGCTTCTTGTCCTCGGCGGCGTGCTCCTCGGCCTCGCGCACCATCCGCTCGATGTCGTCCTTCGCCAGCGAGGTACCGCCGGTGATGGTCATCGACTGCTCGGTGCCGGTGCCCTTGTCCTTCGCGGACACGTGCACGATGCCATTGGCGTCGATGTCGAAGGTGACCTCGACCTGCGGCACGCCGCGGGGGGCCGGGGCGATGCCGGTCAGCTCGAAGGTTCCGAGCGGCTTGTTGTCGCGGGTGAACTCGCGCTCGCCCTGGAAGACCTGGATGGACACCGACGGCTGGTTGTCGTCGGCGGTCGTGAAGGTCTCGCTGCGCTTGGTCGGGATCGCGGTGTTGCGCTCGATCAGCTTGGTCATCACGCCGCCCTTGGTCTCGATGCCGAGGGAGAGGGGGGTGACGTCGATGAGCAGCACGTCCTTGCGCTCACCCTTGAGGACACCGGCCTGCAGGGCCGCGCCGACGGCGACGACCTCGTCCGGGTTGACGCCCTTGTTGGGCTCCTTGCCACCGGCGAGCTCCTTGACGAGCTCGGAGACGGCGGGCATGCGGGTCGAGCCGCCCACCAGGATGACGTGGTCGATGTCGCCGACCTTGACGCCGGCCTCGGCGATGACGTCGTGGAACGGCTTCTTGGTGCGGTCCAGCAGGTCCGAGGTCAGCTCCTGGAACTTGGCACGGGTGAGGTGCTCGTCCAGGTGGACCGGGCCGTCGGGGGTGACGGAGAGGTACTGCAGCGAGACGTTGGTGCTGGTGGCGCTGGAGAGTTCCTTCTTGGCCTGCTCGGCGGCCTCCCGCAGACGCTGGAGGGCGATCTTGTCCTTGGACAGGTCGACGCCGGTGCTGGCCTTGGCGCGCTGGAGCAGGAAGTCGACGACCCGCTGGTCCCAGTCGTCGCCGCCGAGCCGGTTGTCACCGGCGGTCGCCCGCACCTGGATGGTGGAGAAGCCGTCGTCGTCCTTGCCCACCTCGAGGAGGGAGACGTCGAAGGTGCCACCGCCGAGGTCGAAGACGAGGATGAGCTCGTCCTCCTTGCCCTTGTCCAGGCCGTACGCCAGGGCGGCCGCGGTGGGCTCGTTGACGATGCGGGACACGTTCAGGCCCGCGATCTCGCCGGCCTCCTTGGTGGCCTGGCGCTCGGCGTCGTTGAAGTACGCCGGCACGGTGATGACCGCGTCGGTGACCTTCTCGCCGAGGTAGCTCTCCGCGTCGTTCTTCAGCTTCATCAGGATGCGCGCGGAGATCTCCTGCGGCGTGTACTTCTTGTCATCGATGTCGATGGTCCAGTCGGTGCCCATGTGGCGCTTGACCGACGCGATGGTGCGGTCGATGTTGTTGACCGACTGGCGCTTGGCGATCTCACCGACGAGCACCTCGCCGGACTTGGAGAACGCGACCACCGACGGGGTGGTGCGCGCACCCTCGGCGTTGGCGATGACGGTGGGCTCGCCGCCCTCGAGGACGGAGACGACGGAGTTGGTGGTACCGAGGTCGATGCCTACTGCACGGGACATGGGTGGTTCCTTTCGACGAGACAGACGATGCGGGAGGGCACGTCTTGAGCCTTCTGCACTCAAGCTTGCCGAGACTCTCCGAGGATGTCAAGGCGAGTTGAGTTCACTTGGCTCAACCCTGTACACGGCTCCCGTATTCCCGGGTAGTTCCGCCAGGGATCTGCCGCCCTCGCCGTGGGCCGCGTACTCTGCCCGCATGAGCCCGACGACCACGCCGCCGTCCGCGAAGGCGACCCTGCACCGCTACCTCCGCGGGGTGCGCCGCGACCTCGCGTGGAAGCTGGACGGCCTGGACGAGACGCACCTGCGGATGCCGATGACACGGACGGGCACCAATCTGCTGGGCCTCGTCCGGCACGCCAGCGGGGTGGAGGCCGAGTACTTCGGACTCGTCTTCGACCGCCCCCTGCCGGAGCCGCTGCCGTGGGACTCCGAGTACGCCGACAACGACGACTTCTGGACACCGGCGGACGTCCCGGCCCACGACGTGCTCGCGCTCTACGAGCGGGTGCAGCAGCACGCGGACCGCACCATCGCCGACCTGCCCCTGGATGAGCCCGGCCTGGTGCCGTGGTGGCCGGAGGAGCGCCGAGCGGTGACGCTGCACCAGATCCTCGTGCACGTCATCACCGATCTCGCGCGCCATGCCGGTCATGCCGACGTCGTGCGCGAGTCCATCGACGGCAGCGCCGGGCTCTCGGAGGGCAACGACAACCTGCTGACCCAGGACGAGCAGTGGTGGGAGGACTACCGGGACCGGTTGACGGGCATCGCGGAGGGCTTCCGATCCACGGACGGGGACGCGCGATGACGCCGCACGCCGGGGACGCCGATCTTTACGATCTCGAGCGCTTCGTGCGGGCGCAGGACGACGGGACGTGGGAGACGGCGCTGGCGGAGCTCGAGCGCGGCCGGAAGAGCACGCACTGGATGTGGTTCGTCTTCCCGCAGATCGCCGGGCTCGGCCGCAGCCCCATGGCACAGCGCTACGCCATCGCGTCCCTCGACGAGGCGCGCGCGTACCTGCGCCACCCCCTGCTCGGCGCACGCCTGCACCAGGCAGCGCAGGCGGTGGTCGCCGCCGACGGCACGGCCGAGGAGATCCTCGGCGGCATCGACGCCGTCAAGCTGCGGTCTTCGATGACGTTGTTCGCCCGCGCCGATCCGGAGCAGGACGCCTTCCCCCGCGTGCTCGATCACTTCTTCGACGGCGAGGCCGACCCCGCCACGCTCGCCCTGCTCTGAGCTGTACCGATCGGAGCAGCATCGCTGCGCGGTTCCGACCCGGACGTGACCGGGCTGTTAACAGGGCAGGTGCCCCGAGCCGTTCTCTCGGGGCACCTGCGGGACTCGCTGACGATCGATGACATGCCATCCAATTGGGGGGGCGATGGACTTGGTCAGCATCGGCACCTGTCGGCGAGGTGGTCCCGTGGTGCACCGGGTTTGGGTCGATGAATGCACCACGGGCGACACGTCGCCAGTGTCGATCCTCGGCGCGGAGCGCCGGCCAGGGATCAGGGGCAGCGAGCCCCCATTGGTTCTGTCGGGCCAGTTACCGACCGCAAGAACCGGTCTTGGGGTGAATCTGTCAGGCCGCGATGGGCGCGGAGTAGAAACGATCCGGCCAGTTGCCGACGGCCGGGATGATGGTGTTGAAGCGATCGGGCCAGTTGCCGACAGCGGGGGTGACGGTGTTGAAGCGATCGGGCCAGTTGCCGACAGCCGGTGTCACGGTGAAGAAGCGGTCCGGCCAGTTGCCGACAGCCGGTGTCACCGTGAAGAAGCGGTCCGGCCAGTTGCCCACGGCCGGGGTGACGGAGTAGAAGCGGTCCGGCCAGTTGCCCACGGCCGGGGTGACGGAGTAAAAGCGGTCCGGCCAGTTGCCCACCGCGGGCGTGACGGAGTAGAACCGGTCGGGCCAGTTGCCCACGGCCGGGGTGACCGAAGCCGAGACCGACGTCGACGTGACACTGTGCGCCGGCGTCACGGCAGCGTTCGCGGCCGATGCTCCACCAACGAGCAGCGGCAGCGCCAGTGCTGCACCCAGGACGGTCGGCAGTGTCTTCGAGACTCGAGTCTTCACGCTCATGGTTTCCCCAGTACCTTTCCGCCTGCGCGGTCACCGTGCCTCGACGCCGTCGAGGAACCGCCCCGACGGGCGGCGTGCTGTCAGGTTACGTGATGAAAGCAGAATTTGACAACCGATTCGCTGAAAAATTTGACTCGTGTACTTGACAGCTTTTGTCACATTCACCTGCTAGCATGACAGAATGTCCATCAGCACCAGTTTCAGTAAGAAGCTGAAGGCGGCGCGACTGGCCCGTGGCCTCACCCAGGCCGAGCTCGCCGGCGACGCCTACACGGCCAGTTACATCTCCCTCCTCGAGAGCGGGCGCCGCCGCCCGACGGACGCGATCCTGAGCGAATTGGCGGCGCGTCTCAGCGTTCCCATCGACGAACTGCGCAGTTTCCAGATGGAGGCGACGACCGGTGGCTCGATCGCCTCCATCGAGCTCGAGATGCAGGCGCGAGCGGCGTGGAAGAACTACGACTACGAGCAGGCTGCCGAGTTCGCGTCCCGCGCGCTCACGCATGCGCAGGCGGAACACAATCCGTCGGCCTGGTGGTCCCTGAGCATGCTCTACGCCGAGTGCCTCATGGTGAGCGAGAAGTACGAGCCCTGCTGGGAGGCCTGCCAGCAACTCCGCAACCACCCGATCGCCCGCGAGTCGGTCAATCTCGCCGCCGAGGCGGAGATCATCGCGGCCGCAGCCAAGCAGGGCATGGGCCGACTGCCCGACGCCGTGCACCATGCCCGCGCCGCGGTCGACCTGCTGCGCGGCCACCCCTCTGCCAACCCGTCGACGCTGCTCGAGGCGCAGTGCGCCCTCGTCGCGACGCTGGCGGAGAGCGACCAGATCGCCGAGGCGAATGAGGTGGCCGCCCAGGTCGACCTCGCGCCCAGCCCGCGGGTGTCGGCGCAGATGCGCGGCCGCGGCGCCTGGGCCGTCGGCAACATGGCATTCCTTCAGGGCAACCCGGAGGAGGGCGTCCGGCTGCACAACCAGGCGATCGACCTGCTCTCACCCGCGATGGGGCTGCGGCAGTGGGGCCGCCTGAACAAGACGACCGCGGACATGAGGATCACGGCCGACTCCGGCAGCGACCAGGTCACCGAGTATCTCGAACGCGCCCAGTTCGCCATCGACGTCGTCGGCAACCGCAGTGACAAGCTCGAGCTGGCGATGGTGAGCGCCCGGTGGGCACTCAGCCGTTCGCGCCCCGGCGAGGCGCTCACCCATCTCGCTCCGGTGCTGGCCGAACTCGAGACGCTCGCCCCGCAGACCGGTGGCGAGGCCGAACTGATCCATGCCCGCATCCTCGAGCAGATGGGCCGGGTCGGGGAGTCCTCGCGGGCCCTGCTCCGGGCCGCGCACGCGTTCGAGGGCGCCGGGGCCTACGAACGCGCCACGGACGCCTTCAAGCAGTACGTGACCCTCACCGCGCCGGCCTCGGCGTGATCGACGCCGAAGGAAACAACGGGTGACCTCTGGTCGACCGCGATGTGACCGGCTTTCAACACAGGGATGACAATGACGTCAGGATCACCGACGGCGCCTCCGGGTGTGCCGCGGTACACCCACGGCCACCACGAGAGCGTGCTGCGCTCGCACCGGTGGCGCACCGCCGAGAACTCGGCGGCCTATCTGCTGCCCCGGCTGACCCCCGGCATGAGCGTGCTCGACGTCGGGTGCGGGCCGGGCACCATCACCCGTGACCTCGCGGAGCGGGTGGCTCCGGGCGAGGTGATCGGGCTCGACAGTGCCGCCGATGTGCTGGACACGGCGGCCGCGCAGCCGGGGCCGCCGAACCTGCACTGGCGGCTCGGCGACGTGCTGGACCTGCCGTTCGCGGACGACCGCTTCGACGTCGTGCACGCCCACCAGGTGCTCCAGCACCTCACCGAACCGGTGCGCGCCCTGCGCTCGATGCGCCGCGTGCTGCGCCCGGGCGGCGTGATCGCCGTCCGCGACGCCGACTACCAGGCGATGTCCTGGTTCCCGCAGGTGCCCGAGCTCGACGAGTGGATGAGCCTGTACCAGCGGATCGCGCGGTCCAACGGTGCCGAGCCCGATGCCGGACGCCGGCTGCTGTCCTGGCTGCACCAGGCGGGGCTGACGGACGTCACCGTCACGGCGAGCACGTGGTGCTACACGGGCGACGAGCGGCGGTGGTGGGCCGAGCTGTGGTCGGACCGGATCACCCGGTCGGCCTTCGCCGACCAGGCCGTCCAGCGCGGGTTCGCCTCGCACCTCTATCTCGAGCGTCTCTCCCAGGGGTGGCGGCAGTGGGCGGAGAACCCGGACGCCGTGTTCCTCGTGCCCAGCGTCGAGGTCCTCGCCGTCCACCACTGACGGCGCTGGCGTTCGACCCGTCGGGCGGCGAGCTTCGATCCGTCGGGCGGCGAGCGCCGACCGACGGGCGGCGGCCGCGACGGGGCAGGAGGGCTGGGTACGGTGGAGACATGTTCCGGGTGATGACCGTCTGCACCGGCAATATCTGCCGCTCCCCCATGGCCGAGTACCTGCTGCGCCGCGCGCTCGAGCAGGAAGGCCTCGAGGACGACGTCGAGGTCACCTCCGCCGGTACCTCGCGCTGGGAGAGCGGCAACCCCGTCGACCCGCGAGCGCGTGCCGTGCTGCTGGCCGACGGCATCGAGGCCGTGGACCACCGGGCGCGGGAGTTCGACCCGGGGTGGTTCCCCGACCTCGATCTCGTGCTCGCGATGGACGTCGACCACCTGGACGACCTGCGGGAGCTCGCGCCGGACCCGCAGGAGGCGGACAAGGTCCACCTGTTCCGGGAATTCATGGACGAGTACTCCGCCGCATACTCCTCCGAGCACACCGCCGGGGCCGACCCGCGGCACGCGGGCATCAGCGACCCCTGGTACGGCACGGACGCGGACTTCGAGCAGACCCACCGGCTCATCACCGAGGCACTGCCCTCCCTCGTCGCCTGGATCCGCGACCACCGGAACGCCGGGGCATCGCGCCGGTGAGTCCGGCCGGCCGCACCCGGCTGATCGGGGTCGACGGGCGCTCCGGCGCCGGCAAGACCACCCTGGCCGACCGGTTGGCCGCCGCTCTGGCGGAGGGCGGCGCGCCGCTCCCGGTCGGCGTCTTCCACCTCGAGGAGCTCTATCCCGGTTGGGACGGGCTCGACGCCGGGATGGAGCAGTACCGCCGCAGCGTGCTGGAATCGCTCACCGCCGGACGACCGGCCCGATGGACCGACTGGGACTGGGTGCACGACCGACCCGGGCGGACCCACGTCATCGACCCGGGCGGCCTGCTGATCGCCGAGGGCGTCGGCGTCGGGCACGCGGCGGCCCGGCCGCTGCTGGACGCCCTGGTCTGGGTCGAGGTCCCTGCCGCCGAACGCCGGGAGCGGGCCCTGGCACGGGACGGCGATCTCTATCGACCCCACTGGGCGCGCTGGGCCGCCCAGGAGGACAGCTGGCTGGAGACGGACGACGTCGCGGCGGCCGCGGACGTCGTCGTGACCGGCGACCCCGGCGTCCACGAGATCGCCCGCCGGCTGATGGCCCGTCTGCACGCCGTGGACCCGGGCCCGCGGTGACGCGATCCGCGTCCGCCGGGGACGAGCACCCCGGCACTACTGTGAGGTCATGAGCGCCCTCGTCCTGCTGAACCCTGACGATCCGGACGGCCGCGTCGCCGATCCCGACGCCCCGCAGCTGCTCGTCACCGACCTCGGCGTCGTCCGCGGCGACGGCATCTTCGAGACGCTGCTGGCGGTGGACGGCCGTCCCCTGCAGCTGGACGCCCACCTGGACCGGCTCGTGTCCTCCGCCGACGCGCTCGACCTCACCCTGCCCGACGGCGCGCACTGGCGCGCCGCGATCGACACCGGGCTGGCCGAGTTCGCCCGCCGTCACGGCGAGGTCGACGCGATGATCCGGCTGGTCGGCACCCGCGGCGTCGCCGCCGACGGACCGCCCAGCTGCTGGGTGTACCTGCAGCCGGTGCCGCCGCGCGACCGCGAGCAGCGCGACCGCGGGCTCGACATCGTCCTGCTGGACCGCGGCTACTCCAGCGAGGCGGCCTCGGTGGCGCCGTGGCTGCTGCTCGGCTCGAAGACCACGTCCTACGCCGTGAACATGGCCGCGCTGCGGCACGCGCACCGGCAGGGGGCGGACGACGCCATCTTCGTCAGCTCCGACGGGCGGGTGCTCGAGGGTCCGACGTCGACCGTGCTGATCGCCCGCACGCGGGACGGCGTGCGCGAACTGGTCACGCCGCTGCTGCGCAGCGGCATCCTCGCCGGCACCACGCAGGGCGCCCTGTTCGCCACCGCCGAGCCGGCCGGCTGGCAGCTCGGCTACGGCCCCCTGACGCCGGAGGACCTGCACGGCAACGACGGCGTGTGGCTCGCCTCGAGCGTCCGGCTGCTCGCGCCCATCCGCCGCGTCGACGGCCGGGAGATCCCGGTCAGCCCCGAGCTGACCGAGGAACTGACGGAGCTGCTGCTCACCGCGACCCGCCGCTGACGACGCGGCCCGTCGCGGCGGGCCGTCGGGCAGTCCGGCAGTCGGGCGGTCGGGCAGGATCTAGAGGATCGGGTTCCAGGTGCCGGCGAGCACGGCGGCGGTGACGGCGACCGCCGCCAGCAGGACACCGCCGGCGACGACGAGGGCGTCCGACGGGTGGAACGTCGACAGCCGCGCCCATGTGCGCCGGCCCGTCCCGAAGCCGCGGGCCTCCATCGTGATCGCCAGCCGCCCGGCCCGGCGGATCGCCTGGACGAGCAGCGCCACCGTCTGACCGGCACCGGCGCGCGCCCGGCTCACCACCCGGGCCGGCCCGCGCCCGGTCCCCGCTCCGACCCCGCGTGCCCGGCGGGCCATCGTCAGCGTCGACCACTCCTGCACCAGCAGCCCGACGAGTCGCATCGCCGCGAGTGCTCCGAGGACGAACCGGTGCGGCAGGTGGAGGCGCTGGGCGAGGGCGTCCGCGAGATCGGTCGGATCGGTGGTGGCCAGCAGCATGATGCCCGGCACCGCGAGCGCCAGCCCGCGCAGGGCGATCCCGACGCCGGCGGTCAACGCCCCCGCCGTGAGGGCGAACGGGCCGGCCTGGAGCAGCACGCTGCCCGACGGCGGCGCCAGCACGGTGGTGCCGTAGCCGGAGATCAGGGCGGCGACCAGGATCGGCCAGCCCCGCCGCAGCAGCGTGCGCAGCCGGAGACCCGCCAGGGGCAGCAGGGCCAGTTCCCCGACGAGGGCGACGCCGGCGCACACCGGATCGGTCGTGGCCAGCAGGGCCACGGTCAGCACGAGGGCCGCGGCGAGCTTGGCCAGCGGGTGGGCCCTGGCGAGCACCGACCGGTCCCGCGCCGGACGGGTTCCGGCCGGGGCTGCGGTCGCCGTCATCGCGTGCCCGCCCGCGTCGGGTCCGCGGCGGTCGGGTTCGCGGCGGTCGGGTTCGCGGCGGTCGGGTTCGGGCTCGGGGTCGGGCCTGGCGGACGCGCCGTCGGCCCGGGGAGCTCGAGTCGGTCGCCTCCGAGCACGGCGGTGAACGCCTCGTCGTGGGTCACGGAGACGACCGCGCGGCCCTCGTCCAGCAGCCCGGTCAGCAGCTCGGCGAGCTGCCGCCAGGTGACGGCGTCCTGCCCGAACGTCGGCTCGTCGAGGACGACGACGCGCGGGCTCGCGGCGAGCACGGTGGCGACCGAGAGCCGCCGCTTCTCGCCGCCGGAGAGCGTGAACGGGTTGGCGGCGGCGAGGTGGGACAGACGCAGCCGCTCGAGCAGCTCGTCGACCCGCGCGTCCAGGGCGGACCCGCTCGGGGCCCGACCGGCACGTCCGGCGGCGTGCCGCGGCCCGAAGGCGAGTTCGTCCCGCACCGTGGTGGTGACGAACTGGTGCTCGGGTTCCTGGAACACGGTGCCGATCCGGCCGATCAGCTCGCCCGCATCCCAGTGGATCGGCTCGGCACCGGCGGCGCCGGCGAGCGCGGGCGTCGCCGTCACCTCACCGGCGGCGGGCGGCAGCAGCCCGGCGAGCGTGAGCGCGAGGGTGGACTTCCCGGCACCGTTCGGGCCGGTGACGCTCAGGGCCCGACCGGCCGCGAGGCTGACGTCGATGCCGTCGGCGGCGATGTCGATCGCGGGACGCGGGTCGGGGCGGCCGGCGCGGCGACGCCGCCCCGACCTCCGGTCCGCCGCCTGCCGGCTGACGGCGAGGTCCCGTGCGGTCAGCAGCGTCTCGCCGGGCAGCATCTCGCCGGGGCCCGTGCCACCTGACCCGGCACCGGTGAGCCCACGGCGGGGCAGCTCCGGTTCGTGCCCGGGCACCCAGATGCCGGCCGCCGCGAGGTCGGCGCCGTGCTCCGCGAGGATCCGGTCGATCGGCCCGTCGTGGGTGACGCCGGTCCTCCCGTCGGTCCCGGCGGCGAGGACGACGACGCGGTCCACGACCGGCGCCCACACCGCGACACGGTGCTCGACGACGACGAGGGTGGAGCCGGTCGCGTCCAGGGCCGCCGCGACCGCGTCGCGGACCTGCAGCACCCCGGCCGGGTCCAGGTTGGCCGTCGGCTCGTCCAGCAGCAGCAGGCCGGGAGCCATCGCCAGCAGCCCGGCCAGTCCGAGCCGCTGCTGCTGACCGCCCGAGAGCGCCCCGGTGGGGTGGTCCAGCGGCAGGGCGAGCCCGACGGCGTCGAGCGCGTCCCGCACGCGCGGCCAGATCAGCTCGCGCGGGACCGCGAGGTTCTCCGGGCCGAAGGCGACGTCGTCGCCCAACCGGGAGAGCACGATCTGCGCCTCGGGGTCCTGCTGGAGCAGTCCGGCGCGGCCGCGGGCCTCGAGCGCGGGAACGCCGTCGACCAGCAGCGCACCACGGGACTCGGCGTCCTGCGGGTCGAGCAGCCCGGCGAGGCCGTGCAGCACCGTCGACTTGCCGGCGCCCGAGGGCCCGAGCAGGAGCACCCGCTCCCCCGGCTCGATCCGCAGGTCGAGGCCGTCGACGGCCGCGGCCCGACGGCCGCCGTGCCGCCAGCCCCACCCGCGCGCCTCGACCGCGGCCGGCCGGGGCGCGGAGCCGGACCGCTGCGGCGCAGTGTTCAGACCCGCTCCCGTGCCGCGCGGCCGGAGGCGAGGCCACCGAGCACGCCCGTGCCGGCGAGGGCCCGCACGATCAGCCAGCTCACCAGTCCGGCGATCACCAGACCGGAGACGCCGGCCAGGACGGCGTACAGCACCTGCCAGCCACCGGCCCATTCGACGTTGTACAGCGCGTTCTCGCTGATGCCCATGGCCAGGCCGGAGACCAGGCCGGCGAGCAGCGCGACCCCGAGGCCGAACCGGCGGTACCGGAACAGCGCGAAGACGATCTCGGCGCCGAGGCCCTGGATCAGGCCGGAGAGGATGACGGTGAGCCCGAAGTGCGTGCCGAGAACGCCCTCGACGCACGCGGCGAGCAGTTCGCAGTACAGCGCGGCGCCGGGCTTGCGGATGATGAGTCCGCCGATCACCCCGGCGATCAGCCACCCGCCGCCGTAGAGGCCGCCGAGCGGCGGGAAGGCGGCGGTCGCGACGGCGACGGCCGCGTACCCCTGGCTCCACGCCCAGAAGACGACGCCGCAGGCGACGGCGACGACGGACGCGACGATGATGTCGATGACGCGCCAGCCGCGACGGGCGGTGGTGGGGGCGGCAGCGAACTCGCTGGATGTGCTCATGTGAATCCTCCTGGTATCAGGAGGGGGAAGCTCGTGGCTTCGAGAAACTCGACTCCCTAGCGCCGGTACTGACCGGATCAGGTTCGAGGGTCTGCGGCGGTCCGCACTCTCAGCGCCGGCCGCGTCGCCCGACCGGGTCCGAGAACCCGGCGGACGAGCAGGAGGCGCTCCCCTGTCGTTGTGCGCATCAGTCTACCCGGCGGCACGCAGTAGGCTGATGAGCGATCGAACGACATCGAGGGAAGGGGAGAAACACGCGATGGATACCGTCGTCAAACTCGCAGGAACCGGTCTGTCGATCGGCGCCGTCATGGTCGCGAACAAGCTGCTCACCGCCGGCTGGCAGAAGGTCGTCGGCAAGGAGCCGCCGACCAAGCCGGGCGACCGGGACGACGACACCGTCAAGGAGATCCTGGCCTGGGCCGTGCTGACCACCATCGTCAGCACCGCGATCAAGTTCGGGGTGGCCAAGTCGACCCAGCGTGCCGCCCGCTCGATGCGGGACCCGCGCGAGGTCTGAGCCCCCTCCCCGACAGTCCCGTTCAGGAGCCGTGAGACGGCGGATCGACAGCGGTCGATCCGCCGTCGTCGTGTCCGGCGCGGTCCCGCTCGTCCGACTCGGCGTCCCGGGACCGCCGGTCGCGGGCGGCGCCGGCACCCTGCACGACGTCGCGCAGTTCGTCGATGACGACGTCGCCGTGGTCGACGCGCCGGGTGCGGTAACCGGCCCGGGCCACCATGTGGCCACCGACCGGGATGGTCAGCAGCTGGAAGATCCACATCAGCACGAGCAGGGGCACGAGCGCCCACGCGTGCAGCGCGAGGGCGAGGGCGAGCAGGAGGAGCAGCAGCCCGAAGACCTGCGGTTTCGTCGCCGCGTGCATGCGCGTGAGCAGGTCCGGGAACGTGAACAGGCCGATCGCCGCGGCCAGCGACATCGAAGCGCCGACCACCATGAGCACGGCGGCGATGCCGTCCAGGATCTCGTTCACCGGTTCTCCTGACCGCTCACGTTGCGCCGTCCGACCTGTCCATCCCGGGTGATCCCCGCTCGCACCGGCCTCACCGCCGCGACGCCACGAACCGGGCGACGGTCACCGAGCCGATGAAGCCGACGATGGTGATGGTCGCGATCAGAGGAACCGAGTCGATGCTGTGCCGGTAGACGGCGTCGACGATCACCGCCGAGACGATGATGACGAGCAGCACGTCCGCGGCGAGCACCCGGTCCAGCAGGGACGGCCCGCGGCCGAGCCGGTAGATGGCTCCGGCGGTGGCGATCACGAGCATGACCGCACTGATCACGACGGCGACGAACATCATGCGGTGCCTCCGATCCGGGCGCGCTCGGCGGTACCGAGGCGCTCGAGTTCCTCCCGCGAGCCCATCATCTTGATCAGCCGCGCCTCGGTGCCCCGGACCGTCTCCCGCACGCGGTCCGCGTCCGCCGGTGTCGACACGTCCAGGCAGTGCAGGTAGAGGGTCGACCCGGCCCGGTCCACCTCGACGACCACCGATCCGGGCACGAGACCCGTCACGCTCGCGGTCGCGGTGATGATCAGGTCCGAGTGGGTGCGCAGGGGCACCGCGATGAGCGAACTGCGGACCGTCCGGCCGCGGAACACGGCGATGGCGAACACGTGGAAGCTCGCGATCGCCAGCTCGCGCAGGAACTCGAGGACGGCGATGAGCATCTGCACCACGTTGAACCGGCCGCCCAGCTGCACCGGGGGCAGGTAGAAGGTGTGCACGACGACGAGCGCGACCACCGCGCCGAACACCAGGGTGCCGAGGCTGAAGTCCTGCCACAGGGCACCCCACACCAGCACCAGCCAGACGAGCAGCGGCGCCTCGGTGCGCAGGGAGATGCGTTGCCGGCTCATCGGTCCGCCGCCCCGGCGCCGAGCACGGACTCGATGTACGGGGTCCGGTCCAGCATCGACTGGGCCGCCGAGTCCGCGAGGCCGAACAGCGGGCCGGCCACGACGGTCAGCGCCACGCCGACGGCGACGATCCCCACCGTCACCCCGACCATCCCGCTGGGCAGCAGCCGCGTGGACTCCGCGCCCGCCCAGCGGCCCTTCGGGGCGTCCATCACCATGGCGCTGGTCCGCACGGACCGGCCGTCCTCCCGGGTGGCCAGCAGCACCGGGTCCGGGTACTCGGCGTCCTTCGGGCTGCGCCAGAACACGCGGTTCCACACCCGGGCCAGAGCCAGCAGGGTCAGCAGGGAGACGGCGACGCTCGCGACGACGAGGGTGAGGGCCAGCGGGCTGCCGTCCTGCACGCCCGCCTGCAGCAGCCCCAGCTTGCCGAGGAACCCGGAGAACGGCGGGATGCCGCCCAGATTCATCGCGGGGATGAAGTACAGCACCGCCAGCACGGGCGCGATCCGCGCCATCCCGCCCAGACGGTCGATCGCCGTCGTCCCGCCCCGGCGTTCGATCAGCCCGGCGACGAGGAACAGCGCGGTCTGCACGACGATGTGGTGGACCACGTAGTAGATGGTCGCGCCGAGGCCGACGCGGGAGGAGAGGGCGAGGCCGAAGATCATGTAGCCGATGTGGCTGACCAGGGTGAACGAGAGCAGACGTTTGATGTCCGTCTGCGCGAGCGCGCCGAGGATGCCAACCACCAGGGTGAACAGGGCCACCACCATGAGCAGGGCGTTGAGCTCGTCGCCCGGGAACAGCAGCGTTTCGAGCCGCACGATGGCGTAGACGCCGACCTTGGTCAGCAGCCCGGCGAACACGGCCGTCACGGGGGCGGGCGCCGTCGGGTACGAGTCGGGCAGCCAGAAGGAGAGCGGGAAGACGGCGGCCTTGATGCCGAACGCGACGAGCAGCATCAGGTGCAGCAGGGTCTGGGTGCCGGGGTCCAGGTGGGAGACCTCGACGGCGATGTCCGCGAGGTTGACCGTGCCGGTGGCCGCGTACACCAGGGCGATGGCGATCAGGAACAGCATCGAGGAGATGACGCTGACGACGACGTAGGTGACGCCGGCCCGGATCCGCGGGGACGTGCCGCCGAGCGTGATGAGCACGTAGCTCGCGGTCAGCAGGATCTCGAAACCGACGTAGAGGTTGAACAGGTCTCCGGCGAGGAACGCGTTGGACACCCCGGCCACGAGGATGAGGAACGCCGGGTGGAACACCGAGATCGGCTCCTCCTCCTCACCGCCCGCGGCGCCCTGCGCGGTCGCGTAGACAAGGACCGCGAGGCTGACGACGCTGGAGACCACGAGCATCAGCGCGGAGAACTGGTCCACGACCATCACGATGCCGAAGGGCGCCGGCCAGCCGCCGAGCTCGACGGCCCGCGGCCCCTGGTCCCACGAGTTCGCGAGCAGGACGCACTCCAGCAGCAGCGTGGCGGCCAGGACGCTGTTGGACATGATGGCCTGCGCACGCCGCCGGCGGATCAGCAGGAACGCGAACGCCGCCCCGAGGAAGGGCAGGACGACGGCGAGCGGCGCCAGGGAGACGAGGCTGAAGCCGGTCATGCGTCCACCCCCCGGTGGGGCTCGTCGGCGTGACCCGCGGCGCGCGCGGCGTCGGCGTGGCCGGGCCGGCCGGGCCGTTCGTCCTGGTCCTCCAGCGGCGTCTCCGTGGCCCCGGTGAACTCCGAGGTGTCGTACGGGATGACGGCGTCCTCCTCCCGCTGGAAGCTGGGTTGGTGGGCCACGCGGCGGTCCTCGATGTCGTCCTGCACCTCGTCCTGGCGCGCGAGCATCCAGGACCGGTAGATGACGCCGAGCAGGAACGCCGTGACCGCGAAGCTGATCACGATGGCCGTGAGGGTCAGGGCCTGCGGCACCGGGTCGGTGTACGCGTGCGGGTCCGTGCCCGAGACGATCAGCGGGGCCTTCCCCGCGACGCCCGCCGTCGTCAGCAGCAGCAGGTTGGTGGCGTTGGTGATGAGGATGAGGCCGAGCATCACGCGGGTGAGGGAGCGCTCGAGCAGCAGGTAGACGCCGCACGCGTAGAGGGCACCCATGACGATCAGCAGGGTCAGGTTGATGCTCACCGGTGCCCCACCTCCGCCAGGGCGGGTGACTCCTCGCTGCGCCGGTCCACCTCGGCGCCGAGGCTGCGCAGCACGTCGAGAACGAGGCCGACCACCACCAGGTACACCCCGATGTCGAACAGGGTCGAGGTGACGAGCTTGACGTGCCCGAAGACGATCCAGTCCATCTCGATGATCGCCGTCTGGAACACCTCCCCGCCGAAGAACAGCGGCAGGACGCCGGAGACGCAGGCGATGGTCAGGCCCACGCCGAGCAGCTGCCCGGCCGTGAGCACGGTGGCCTCGGCCAGTTCGTACCGGCCGCCGGCCAGGTAGCGCACCGCCAGGGCGAGGCCGGCCACCAGGCCGCCGGCGAAGCCACCGCCTGGGGCGTTGTGGCCGTTGAGCAGCAGGAAGACCGAGAACAGCACCATGGTGTGGAAGATCAGTCGCGTCATCACCTCGAAGAGGATCGAGCGCCGCTCGGGGGCGAGGGTGCGCCCGGCCACCAGCCACGGCTCCCGGTCCGAGTCCGCGAACCGGCGGGCGACGTCCAGCCGGGCGGACCCGGTGGACGTGCTGCGGCCGACGGAGCCGATCTGCTCGGCGGTCGCCCGCTGCAGGGGCCGGCCCCGGCCGTGCACGAACACCAGGGACGCGACACCGGTGGCGGCGGCCGCGAGCACGGTGATCTCCCCGAAGGTGTCCCACGCCCGGATGTCCACGAGGGTCACGTTGACGATGTTCAGCCCGCCGCCGCCGCGATAGGCGAGGTCCGGGAACGCCAGCGAGATGGGCTCCGCGGTGCGGGCCGCCATCGCGGTCGCCGCGACGAACACCATGCCGCCGCCGACCGCCAGCGCCAGGATCAGCCGGCCCACCCGGAAGCTGGACGGGGCGCGGCGCCACAGCCGGGCCGGCAGCACCCGCAGGGCGAGGACGAGGGCGACGAGGACGATGGTCTCCACGAGCATCTGCGTGAGCGCCAGGTCCGGAGCGCCCTGCAGGGCGAAGATCACGACCATGCCGTACCCGGTGACCGAGACCATCAGGACGGCGAGGAACCGCTTGGACGCCCGGGTGGCGGCCACGGCACCGAAGACGATGCCGGCGCCGACGGCGATCTGGACGGGGCTGTCCGCGAGCAGCCACTGCGGGGTGCCGCCGGGTCCCCGCGCCGCGCTGCCGGCCGGTCCCCCCGCGAGGGCGGCGGCGCCGACGGAGGCGACCACGAACACGCTGAGGATGATGAACAGGTAGAAGACCAGCGAACCCCGCTGGGTGCGGCCGGTGGTCCATACCGCGACGATGTCGAGGACGTTGACGACGTCGCGGTAGACGACGTCGGCCGCTCGCATCCGGGGCAGCGCGGCCTGCACCCGCTCCACCCGTTCACGGAGCAGCACCAGGGTGAGCCCGAGGGCGAGCGTGATCGCGGTCAGCCCGAGCGCGGCGGTGAACCCGTGCCACAGCGCCAGGTACGGATCGGGCCCGTGCGCGGGAAACGCCTGCAGGTACGGCCCGATCCAGGCGTTGATCGGTGCCGGCCAGAGCCCGTACAGCACGGTCGCCACGGCCAGCACCACGGGGGCGGCGAGGAAGAGCGGGGACGGGGCGGGGAAGTCGATGGGTTCGAGGCCACGCTTGGTGGCGAAGGCGCCCCACAGGAACCGGCCGCTGTACGCGACGGTCAGCACGGAGCCGGCGACGATGCCGATCAGGCCGAGCAGGCCCCAGATCCCGTCGACCTCCGCGGCGTGGACGAACGCCTCGTAGGCGGACTCCTTCGCCACGAACCCGCCGAGGAAGGGGATGCCGGCCATCGAGGCGGCACCGACGACGCCGACGACGGCGAGCAGGGGCGCCTGGGCCCCGACGCCGCTGAGCCGGCGCACGTCGCGGGTGCCGGCCTGGTGGTCGATGATGCCGACGACGAGGAACAGCGTGGCCTTGAACAGGCCGTGGGCGAGGACGAGCGCGAGCCCGGCGAGCGCGGTCTCCCGGGAACCGGCCCCGGCGTTGAGCGCGAGGAAGCCGAGCTGGCTGACGGTGCCGTACGCCAGGATCAGCTTGATGTCCGTCTGGCGCAGGGCCGCCCAGCCGCCGAGCAGCATCGTCCCGGCGCCGACGATCAGCAGCAGCCACCGCCACAGCGGGCTCTCCCCGAACACCGGCGCGAACAGGGCGACCAGGTAGATCCCGGCCTTGACCATGGCGGCGGCGTGGAGGTAGGCGCTGACCGGGGTGGGGGCGGCCATCGCGCCGGGCAGCCAGAAGTGGAACGGCAGCAGCGCGGACTTGGTGATCGCCCCGGCGAGGATCAGCACGAGCGCGATCCCGATCGCCGGGCCGTGCTCGAGCAGGGCCGGCCCGAGGGCGAGCAGCGCCGAGATGCGGTACGTGCCGGCGACGGTGCCGAGCACGATCAGCCCCACCAGCATCGCGAGGCCGCCCGCCGTCGTCACCACGAGGGCCTGCAGCGCGGAGCGACGGGCGGAGAGCTTGTTCCGGTTGTAGCCGATCAGCAGGTACGACAGGATCGTCGTGATCTCCCAGAACACGAAGAGCAGGATCAGATCGTCCGCGACGACGAGGCCGACCATCGCGCCGGAGAAGGCGAGCAGCTGCGCCCCGAAGGCGGGCAGCGACGGGTCGTCCCGGTGGAAGTAGCGGGTGCAGTAGAGCAGCACGAGGGCGCCGACGCCGAGGATCAGCAGGCAGAAGAGCCAGCTCAGGGCGTCCATCCGGAACTCGAGGGCCAGGTCCAGCTGCGGCACCCACGGCACGCCCTGGCGGATCGCGGCACCGGGACCGGCGTGGGTGGGCCCGTACTGCGTGAGCAGCCACACGAGGCTGCCGGCCGGGACCGCGGCGAGGACGCCGAAGCCGACGGTGCGCCCGGCACGGAAGAGGAGAGGGGCGGCGAGGGCGACGACCGCGTGGATCGCGAGGACGACGATCACGGCACCCTCCTCGCGTTCACTCGACGGCGCCCGTCCGGCGTCGTGGCCCCCTTCCAGCAGCCGTCACGGGCCCGCACGGAGCGGGAATCGGACGGTGGGCGGAGGGACCGGTCACAGCGGGGCGCGAGACGAGATCGGACGCTGCGACGACCGTTTCACCCTATCAAGCGCGCCACCCGGCCTGACGCACCCGGCGGGCTATCCTGCAGCCATGCGTACACCTGGCGGTCCCGCACGAGGGGGAGTCGGACGGACCGATCGACGCCAGGTGCTGGCGTGGGCGTGGTGGGACTGGGGCGACTCCGCGATCAACGCCGTGATGACGACCTTCGTCTTCACCGTCTACCTGACGTCGTCCTCGTTCGGCGACCCCGACCATGCCTCCTCGGTGCTCGGTTGGGCGCTCGGGGCGTCCGGGCTCGCCGTCGCCGCGCTCGCGCCGGTCACCGGGCAGCGCGCGGATCTCTCCGGCCGGCGTCGTTTCTGGCTCGGCGTGCACACCGGCATCGTCGTCCTCACGACCGCCGCCTGCTTCCTCGTCCGGCCCGCCCCCGAGTTCCTCCTGCTCGGGGCGACGCTGATCGCCGTCGCGAACGTCTTCAACGAGTTCGCGGGCGTGAACTACAACGCGATGCTGCCGCAGATCTCCACCCCGGCCACGATCGGCCGGATCTCGGGCCTGGGCTGGTCGATGGGGTACCTCGGCGGGATCCTCGCTCTCGCGATCGTGCTGTTCGGCTTCGTGCAGCCGAACCTGCTGCACCTCCCGACCGACGACGCCCTGAACATCCGCACCGTCGCCCTGTTCTCCGCCGTCTGGTTCGCCGCCTTCGCCATCCCGGTGCTCACGCGCGTCCCGGAGATCCGGCCGGACGTCGCGGGCGAGAAGGTCGGGTTCCTCGCCTCCTACCGGGTGCTGGTGCGCCGGGTGATCGCCCTCTACCAGCGCAGCCCGCACACCGTCTACTTCCTGGCCGCCAGCGCCGTGTTCCGGGACGGACTGGCCGCGATCTTCACCTTCGGCGGCGTGATCGCGGCCGGCACCTTCGGCTTCACCCTGTCCCAGGTGATCGTGTTCGCGATCGCCGGCAACGTGGTCGCCGCCGCCGGCGCGGCCGCCGGCGGCGTGCTGGACGACCGGCTCGGCCCGCGCCGCGTCATCGTGCTGTCCCTGATCGGACTGCTCGCCTCGGGCACTGCGATGCTGTTCATGACGAGCCAGGCGGGGTTCTGGGTGTGCGGGCTCGTCCTCTGCCTGTTCGTCGGGCCGGCCCAGGCCTCGGCCCGCTCGTTCCTCGGCCGGCTCGCTCCCGCGGGGCAGGAGGGCGAGCTGTACGGGCTCTACGCCACGACCGGTCGCGCGGTCAGCTTCCTCGCGCCCACCCTGTTCGCCCTGGCCGTGACCCTGTTCGGGGCGCAGCGCTGGGGCATCCTCGGCATCCTCGTGGTGCTGCTGGCCGGCCTGCTGGTGCTGCTGCCCGTCCGCCCGCCCGAGCACGCGCCGCAGCCGGACCCGATCGACGTCGGGCGGAGCTGACCGGGGCGACCCGGGTCGCGACGCCGCGCGTCAGCGCCAGCCCGCGGTCCGGAACCTCCCGCGTCAGCGGGGAAGCGGCGTGCGGTGGAAGTTCAGGTGCGAACGGGATGCCGTCGGGCCGCGCTGGCCCTGGTACCGGTTGCCGTAGGGCCCACTGCCGTACGGGTGCTCGGCGGGCGAGGTGAGCTGGAAGAAGCACAGCTGACCGATCTTCGAGCCCGGCCACAGCTTGATCGGCAGGGTCGCGACGTTGGAGAGCTCGAGCGTGACGTGCCCCGAGAAACCGGGGTCGATGAAGCCGGCGGTGGAGTGGGTCAGCAGGCCGAGCCGGCCGAGGGAGGACTTGCCCTCGAGCCGTGCGGCGATGTCGTCCGGCAGGCTCACCACCTCGTACGTGGACCCGAGCACGAACTCGCCCGGGTGCAGGATGAACGGCTCCTCCGGATCCACCTCCACCAGCCGGGTCAGTTCGCTCTGATCCTCGGCGGGGTCGATGTGGGCGTACTTGTGGTTGTCGAACAGGCGGAAGAACCGGTCGATCCGCACGTCCACGCTGGAGGGCTGGATCATCCCGTCCTCGAGCGGATCCAGCACGATGCGGGCGTCGTCGAGCTGGCGGCGGATGTCGCGGTCGGAGAGCAGCACGCCGTCCAACATAACCGACGGGTGATGATTCCGGCTTACCGATCACGGGAAGGTGTCGATAACACAGTCAGCGACCCTGCTGGTGGCGCCACGCCGTGACACGGATTACCGTTCCGTAACGACGCAACGGCGTGGTCTCGAGCCGCCACCAGAGGGTGACTGCGTTGCCCCGATCCGCCTGCACGAGGAACACCATGCCCAGACGACTTCTGGCCTGCCTGCTGGCCTGCCTCTTCTCCATCACCACCGTCACCGCACTGGCCCCGGCCGCGACGGCGGCGCCGGTCACCGCTCCGGCGACCGTCCGCGACATCGTCCACGACTCCAACCTCACCCAGGTCCGCGCGCTGCTCTCCGGGATCAACACCTACCGCGCGCAGAAGGGCCTGAAGCCGGTCAAGTACAGCCCGACCGTCTCGGTGATGAGCCAGGAGTGGTCCGACAGCATCGCGGCGCGCGAGGTGATCGAGCACCGGGCCAGCTTCTGGACCGATCCGCGCGTCGGGGGCCCGTTCCTGACCGACGCCATGCGCGAGGTCATCGCCGTCGACTGGAGCCGGAACGCGGCCAACCTGATCGCCTGGTGGAAGACCTCCCCCGCGCACAACGCCGCCCTGCTCAAGCCCGACGTCAACGTCATCGGGATCGGCGTGACCTTCACCAACGGCAACTGGCAGACCACCCCCAGGCGCTACACCATGTGGGGCGTCGTCAACCTCTTCGGCTACCGGACCGTGCCGGCCAACGCCACGAGGACGGTCGTCTCCACCCCGAGCGGCCCCGCACCGACGGCCGCCCCCGCGGGCATCTGCCCCTCCGGCGTCGCCGGCCGCGCCACCACGACGCCGCCTCCCGCCGCCTGGATCCGCAGCACGGCCGACGTCCTGGCCGTCGACACGGCGGGCACCCTGTGGGACTACCCCGCCACCGGGGCGGGCTCCCTCGCCTCCCGGCGCTCCCTGATGACCGGCTTCGGCGGCGCCCAGGACGCCTTCGCGGCGGACTGGAACCAGGACGGCGTCGTCGACGTCGTCACGATCTGGCGCTCCGGGCTGCTCACGCTCAACCGCGGGCTGGCCACCGGAGGGTTCGGCGGCGCGGTGCAGATCGGCGGCGGCTGGGCGGGCATGACCGCCACCATCGGCCACTGGTGCACCGGCGAGCGTTTCCCCGGCATCGTGGCCCACCGACCCGACGGGAAGCTTCTCTACTACCGCAACACCGTCGGCGCGGGCGCGAGCGCCGGCGTCACGATCGGCGCCGGCTGGCAGGGACTGAGGTTCAACATGGCCGACGTCGACGGCAACGGCACGGCAGACCTGGCCGTGCGCCGTTCCGACGGCTCGATGCTGCTCTACCGCTCCGACGGACGCGGCCGGTTCCTCTCCGAGGCGCGCCGCACCATCGGCTCGGGCTGGGGCCCGGTCGTGAGCACCCGGACCCTCTACGGTTACGCCGGGGCGGGCACCAAGGGCCTCGTCGCGAAGTGGTCCGACGGCCGGCTGAGCTACTACCCCATCGCCGGCGGCGGGCTGCGCTCCGGCACCGCCGAGGGACGGGGCTGGAGCTCGTACGTGCTGGTCAAGTGACACCGGGCGCCTGAGTCGGCCGTCCGTCCCGGCCGTCCGTCCCGGTCGCCGACTCGGGACGCCCACTCTGCCCCGGCCCACCCGCTGATCCGCACGGCACCCCTGATCCGCTCGGCCGTGCGACGGTCTCGGGTGGTCCGGACGGCAGGGCGCGGAAGCAGTGGGGGGCGGTGCGGCTGACCTGCCGAGGTGCGCTAGGCTGTCCGATGACGTCGCGCCGCACGATCACCGCGCGGAGGCGGGCGTCCACGCGGCTGTAGCTCAATGGTAGAGCGCGCGCTTCCCAAGCCTGATACGCGGGTTCGATTCCCGTCAGCCGCTCCGCACACGACGCATCACGGCGCCGGCTCCGTCATCACCGACGGGACCGGCGCCGTTCGCGTTCCCGACACCGTCACGTCGCCGTCGTGCCGTGTCTCCCGCTCATCCCGTCCCACCCTGCCCGGCCGAACTGTCGGAGGCCCTCACTAGGCTGGCGGAACACGCGACGGGAGGCACGACATGCCACAGAAGATGAACCCCGCAGAGAGCAACCCCGCATCCGAGCGCGGGTCCGGATCCGATCGTTCCCACCAGACCCGCCACGACGGGCACGGCCCGCTGCCGGTGTGCTCGATCGTGCCGCCCTACCTGCTGCGCCGGCTCGCCCGGCTGCAGGACCCGCCGATGCTGGACGCCGCCGGCGCCGCCCGGCACGCCCTGGACCATCTCGAACGGATCCACGCTCAGCGGCGCGGGCTGCGCGGCTCCGTCACCCCGCCCCTGACCCGGACCACGCTGACGCGGACCATCAGCGACGCGGAGCACGGCGAGACCCTGCCCGGCACCACCGTCCGCGCCGAGGGCCAGGACCCCGTGGCGGACCGAGCGGTCGACGAGGCGTACGACGGCCTCGGCCACACCGCGGACTTCTACGCGCAGGCGTACGGGCGTCGCTCCCTCGACGGCGACGATCTCCCCCTGGATGCGACGGTCCACTTCGGTCAGCAGTACGACAACGCCTTCTGGAACGGCGAGCGGATGGTCTTCGGCGACGGGGACGGCGACGTGTTCGTCTCCTTCACCTCCGCCCTGACCGTCATCGCCCACGAGCTGACCCACGGCGTCACCCAGTACAGTGCGAACCTCGTCTACCAGGGGCAGTCCGGCGCCCTGAACGAGTCGGTCTCCGACGTGTTCGGGGTCCTGGCCGAGCAGTGGGTGCGGGGTCAGGACGCGGCGAGTGCGGACTGGCTCGTGGGCGCCGGCATCTTCGGTCCGTCGATCCACGGCACCGCCCTGCGCTCGCTCGCGGCACCGGGCACGGCGTTCGACGACCCGGCCCTGGGCAAGGACCCGCAGCCGGCCCACATGGACGGGTACGTCGAGACCACCGAGGACAGCGGCGGGGTGCATCTGAACTCCGGTATCCCCAACCACGCCTTCTACCTCGTCGCGACCGCGCTCGGCGGCAACGCGTGGGAGCGGGCGGGCCGCATCTGGTACGACACCCTGACGTCGGACCGGCTGCCGGCGAGCGCCGACTTCGCCCGCTTCGCTCAGGAGACGCTCGACGTCGCGGCGGAGCGCTACGGTGCCGACGGTGCCGAGGTCCGCGCCGTCACCGACGCCTGGGCGGGCGTGGGCGTGACCCCGGCCAAGACGGCGCGCGCCGCGGAGGGAACCGCCCTCGAGTGACGTCCCCGGCCGCGTGAGTCCCGCGGCCACCTCCGGATTCCCGTCGGTGCCGTCCACGCGTCAGAATGGGACGCGGGAGGCAGCCATGGAGATCACGATCACGCGCACCGGCGGATTCGCCGGCCTGCGCCGGCAGTGGGTGGTGGCCGTCGACGACCAGACGGCCACGCAGCTGGTCGGTCAGATGGCGGACGGCAGCGTCGCCGCCCGCGCCGCCACCGCTCCTGCCGTCCGGGACGGCTTCAGCTACGTCTTCGCCGCGGAGGGCCACCGCATCACCATCGCCGAATCGCGGCTGGACGGACCCTGGCGGGATCTGCTGGACCGGGCGCGGAACGACACCGGAATGCCCCCTCCCGCGTGAGCGGGGTCCTCGCCGGGTTCTCGATCGTCTGGGTCGTCATCGGGATCGGCTACCTGATCGGCCGCTCCGGGGTGCTCGGGCCCAACGCCCAGCAGGTGCTCAGCCGCACCGTGTTCTTCGTCGGTACGCCCGCCCTCATGCTCGTCACCTTCGGCCGCACCGACCTGCACCGGGTGTTCTCCGTCCAGCTGCTGGTCGCCGCCGCCAGCGCCGGCATCGTCCTCTCCCTGTACCTGCTGTGGTCGCGGCTCGTGCTGCGGCGGCCGTGGCCGGTCGCGATCATGACCGGCGCCACCGGCTCCGTCGTCAATGCCGCGAACCTCGGCATCCCGATCGCGGTGTACGTCCTCGGGGACGCCGCGGTGGCCGCCCCGATCATCGTGTTCCAGATGACGCTGCTCACCCCGCTCGTCACCGCATCCCTCGACGTCGCCACGGCCCGGCACGGGACCAGCGCCCTGCGCCGCATCGGACAGGTCGCCGCGAACCCGGTGCTGATCGCCTCCGTGGTCGGCATCGCGCTCTCCGTCACCGGTGTCCACCTCCCCGACCTCGTGATGGAACCGTTCCGGCTGATCAGCGGCATCGCGGTGCCCGGGATGCTGCTCGCGTTCGGGATCGGGCTGCACGGCTCCCGCCCCCTGCGGGACCGGTCCCAGTGGGCGGACGTGGCATCCGCGACGACGTCGAAGGTCGTCGTCCAGCCGCTGGTCGCCCTCGCCCTCGGTGCCCTGGTCCTCGGCCTGTCGGGTCCCGCCCTGTTCGCCGTCGTCGTGATGGCGGCGCTGCCGACCGCGCAGAACGCCTACGTCGTCGCCGCGCGCTACGGCACGGCCGTCAGCCAGACGAAGGACACCGTGCTCGTGACCACCGTGCTCTCGGTGCCCGTGCTCATCCTGATCGCGGCGCTACTGGCCTGAGCTGGGCGGATCCGACCCCCGCTGGGCTAGCCTTGGGCGCATGACCGAGAAGACCTCCACGGACCAGGTCCACGCCATCGCCGAGGGGTACACCTTCAGCGGCCCCGCCATCGCGCTCGGCGCCGCCCTCGTCGACGGGCAGGTCCACGCGGACGCGCCCGTCCGGCTGCCCCTGGCCATGATGAACCGGCACGGCCTCGTCGCCGGCGCCACCGGCACGGGCAAGACGAAGACCCTGCAGCTGATGGCCGAGCAGCTCTCCGCCGCGGGCGTTCCCGTGTTCCTCGCAGACATCAAGGGCGACCTGAGCGGGCTGTCCGCCCCGGGGACGCCGAACGAGAAGATCACCGCCCGCGCGTCCGACGTCGGCATGGACTGGTCGCCGGCGTCGTTCCCGGTCGAGTACTACGCGCTCGGCGGTGACGGCACCGGCGTGCCGCTGCGCGCCCGGGTCTCCAGCTTCGGCCCCATCCTGCTCTCCCGGATCATGGACCTGAACGAGACGCAGGAGTCCAGCCTCCAGCTGATCTTCCACTGGGCCGACCAGCAGGGCCTCGAGCTGTACGACCTCAAGGACCTGCGCGCCGTCATCACCCACCTGACCTCGCCCGAGGGCAAGCAGTCCCTCGCCGAGCTGGGCGGCCTGTCCAAGGCGACCGCGGGCGTCATCCTGCGCGAGCTGGTGGGCCTGGAGGCCGACGGGATGGAGAAGTTCTTCGGAGAGCCCGAGTTCGACAGCAAGGACGTGCTGCGCACGGCGTCGGACGGCCGCGGCGTCATCTCGTGCCTCGAGCTGCCCACCGTGCAGACGAAGCCGGCCCTGTTCTCCACGTTCCTCATGTGGCTGCTGGCCGACCTGTTCACCGACCTGCCCGAGGTGGGCGACGTGGACAAGCCGAAGTTGGTGTTCTTCTTCGACGAGGCGCACCTGCTGTTCAAGGACGCCTCCCCCGCGTTCCTCGACTCGATCCTCACGACCGTGCGGCTGATCCGCTCGAAGGGCGTGGGCATCTTCTTCGTCACGCAGACTCCGAAGGACGTCCCCGGCGACGTCCTCGGCCAGCTCGCCAACCGGGTGCAGCACGCCCTGCGCGCGTTCACACCCGACGACGCGAAGGCCCTCAAGGCCACCGTCGCGACCTTCCCGGTCAGCCCGTACGACCTCTCCTCGGTCCTGACGTCCGCCGGTACCGGCGAGGCCGTCATCACCGTGATGAACGAGCGCGGCGCCCCGACCCCGGTCGCCTGGACCCGGATGATCGCGCCCCGGTCCCTGATGGGCCCCGCCCCGGCGGACGCCATGCAGGCGGCCGTCGCCGCGTCCCCGGGCCAGGCGACCTACGGCACGCCCGTCGACTCGCCGTCGGCGTACGAGAAGCTGAACGCGCGCAGCGCGGCCCCGGCCAGCACCGGCGGCGGTGACGCCGAGGCGCAGCGGATCGAGGACCAGATCACCCGCGAGCCGGAACGCCGTGAGCCCGAGCGCCGGGAACCGGAACGGGCACGCAGCGCGCCCCGCGCCGCGGACAACCCGCTGCTCGACGTCGCGGCGTCCATCGCGGGCCAGGTCGGTCGCGAGTTCGTGCGCGGGCTGTTCGGCACGCGCCGCCGCCGTCGCTGACGTGGGGCGGGCGATCGACACCGACCACCGTCTCCGGCGCGCGACCCTGCTCTGGGCGCTCGCCCTGCTCGCCGTGCTCGCGATCGCCGGCGTCGTCGTCACGACGGTGAATGCGCGTGGCTACGGACCCGAGCATGCGGTGCGGGCCTACCTGGACGCCCTGCACGACGGGGACGGGTCCCGTGCGCTCGGCCTGCTCGGGGCGACGGTGCCGGCCGGGGACCCGACGCTGCTCACGGGTGAGCCGCTGAAGCGCTCGGTCGCGAAGCTGAAGGACGTGGACCTGACGGTCTCGGACCGGAACGGCGAGGACGCGACCGTGACGGCGCACTACACCCTGGACGGAAGGGCCGGCACCACGGTGTTCCCCGTGCACCGGGCCGGCGTCACCTGGCTGTTCTTCGACCGGTGGGAGCTGGCCGGCACGAGCCTGCCGCACACCACCGTGACCTTTCCCGGCCAGGACCGTGCCCGGGTGAACGGGGCCACGGTGGCGGCGCCGAAGGGCAGGGCCACCGTGCTCAGCTTCGCACCGGCGACGGTCACAGCGGGGTGGTCGGACAAGCTCGTGCAGGCGCCGGAACACAGCACCACCGTGTCAGGGCTGGGCGATGCGCGGGCCGTGGCCCTCGCGGCGCAGCCGACGCCGGCCGTGGTCAGCTCGGTCGACGACCAGGTGCACCGGATGCTGGACGCGTGCGCGAGCCAACAGGTGCTCGCCCCCGCCGGCTGCCCGTTCTACCACTTCTCCGACAACCTGATCACGGGTCCGGTCTCGTGGAGGATCACGCGGTACCCGCAGCCGGCCCTCGCGTACCGCGACGGTGCGTGGACGGTCCAGCCGCTCTCCGGGCAGGCCGCGCTGTCCACGAAGGAGACGGACCTCTACACCGGCGTGGAGCGGCAGCTGCACACCACGTCGGACTTCAGCTTCACGGCAACGATCGAGGTGGACGGGGACACCGTGACGGTGCACCCGCGGGTCACCGGGCCGGACGCCACCGGCTGAGACACCCGTCGCCAGCCGGTCAGGCGTTGATGCCGCGCAGGTCCAGGACGAGCTCGGTCTCCCCGTCGGTGCCCACCGTGACCGGGATGCCCCAGTCCTGCTGGTACAGGTGGCAGGCCGCGTGGTCGGGGATCGGGCCGTCCTTCTCGCCGTCGCAGGACGCGGCCCGGGCGGTCAGGTGCAGCACACCCTCGGTCACCTCCGGGTTGAGCCGCAGCGTGCGGGTCAGGCCGGTCGAGGAGCCCGCGCCGTCGAGCAGCAGCTCCGCCGGGGTCGCCGAGACCTTCAGCTGGGTGGGATCGCCCCAGCGGTCGTCCAGCTTCTGCCCGGTCGGGGCGCTGAACCGGATCGCGACGTCGAACGCGCCGGCGGCCACGGGCGTGCGCGGACGCTGCGTCTGCGCGGCCCCCTCGTCGACCTGCAGGGCCGTCGCCGGCACCGGCAGGCGGACCAGCTGGTGCGCGTTCGTCTCGACGACGAGCAGCAGCGGCGTGGTGCCGGTGGTGTCCAGCAGCACGTCGGAGGGCTCGGCGAGTTCCCGCGCCAGGGTGCTGACCTGACCGGTGGCCGGCTCGTAGCGCCGGATGGCGCCGTTGTACGTGTCCGCGATCGTCACCGAGCCGTCCGGCAGCACGGTCACCCCGAGGGGGTGCTGCAGCCGGGCCTGCGCGGCGTCGCCGTCGCGGAAGCCGAAGTCGAACAGGCCGGCGCCGACCGCGGTCTCGACCGTGACGCCGCCGTCCTCGGTGGGGACCAGGCGCCGCAGGGACGAGGTCTCGGAGTCCGCCGCCCAGATCGACCCGTCCGTGCCGGTGGCCAGGCCGGAGGTCTGGGCGAACCAGGCGTCCGGGCCCGCACCGTCGAGCAGCCCCTCGTTGCCGTTGCCGGCGAGCATGCGCAGGGAGGGCGCGGCAGGGTCGAAGGCGAAGATCTGGTGCGTGCCGGCCATGGCGACGACGACCGTCTGCAGCTCCGGGGACCACACGACGTCCCACGGTGAGGAGATGGCGACGGTCACCGGGTCCGCGCCGGCCAGCCGCTCGGGCTCGCGGGCGGCGTCGGCCGGGTCCTGGATCAGCCGCTGCACGCCGTTGCCGGCGACGGTCGTCACGGTTCCGTCGGCCAGGTTCAGGCCGCGCAGCCGGTGGTTGACGGTGTCGGCGACGACGACGTCGTACCCGACGCGGGCGGCCACGTCGGCGGGCAGCAGGGCCACGCCCTGCGGCTCGCTGAACCGCGCCGCACCGGCGTCGCCGTCGCTGTCGCCGCGCTGCCCGTCGCCCCAGGCCCGCACGACGGTGCTGAGGTCGGCGTCGAGCTCGACGATCCGGTGGTGCCCGGTGTCGCTGACCAGGTAGTGACCCTGCCCGCGCTCACCGAGCGGCAGCACCTTGCCCGGGAAGCGGAGGGCGGACTCGGAGGCGGGCGGCGGGACGTACGGGCCCTGCCCGCGGTGCAGCGTGCCCTTCGCGTCGTGCTCCTCGACGAGTTCGGTGATGAGAGAGGCGAGACCGTGGCCGTGCCCCTCCCCCGTCAGGTGGGCGACGATGTAGCCCTCGGGGTCGATGACGACGAGCGTCGGCCATGCCCGCGCCGCGTACGCGGACCACGTGGTCAGCTCGGGGTCGTCGAGGACGGGCCGGTGGATCTCGTACCGGTCGACGGCGGCGGCGAGGGCGTCCGGGTCCGCCTCGTGCTCGAACTTCGGGGAGTGCACGCCGACCGTGACGAGGACGTCGCCGTACTTCTCCTCGAGCGGACGCAGCTCGTCGAGCACGTGCAGGCAGTTGATGCAGCAGAACGTCCAGAAGTCGAGGACCACGATCTTGCCCCGCAGCGACGCGAGCGTGACGTCGGTCCCGCCGGTGTTCAGCCAGCCGCGGCCGACCAGCTCGGAGGCGCGCACCCGGTAGTCGGTGCGCAGACTGGCGGTACTCGTCGTGGAGCTGGTCACGAGGTCTCCTTCGCGGGGTCGTCCGGGTCCGTGCCGGAGGCCGGGCGCGTCGCGGTGGACGCGCGGCCGGCCGCCGGGGTGGACGGCCCTCCGGTCGGTCGGATGGTCGGGGAGTCGCCGGGCCGGCCGGGCTGCGCGGGAGCGCCGCCCTCCGCCAGCCGGGCGAACATGTCGTTGTAAGCGGACAGTTCCGCCTCGTTATTCCGGTCCGCGGCCCGGTCGCGGCGCCGTGACTCGCGGGTGTCGGCGCGGGACCACATGACGGCCACGCCGATCGCGACGACCAGCGTCGGGATCTCGCCGATGCCCCACGCGAAGGCGCCACCGAGCTGCTGGTCCGCGATCGGCGAGAGCCCCCAGGGGCGGCCCAGGTTGCCGAAGTAATCGGGTTCGAGCAGCGTCGTCGAGCTCATCAGCGTGACCCCGAAGAACGCGTGGAACGCCATCGTCGCGAGCAGCAGCACGAGCCGAAGCGGGTACACGGGCCGGCGGGGCAGCGGGTCGATGCCGATCAGCACGAGCACGAACAGGTAGCCGGTGAGCAGGAAGTGCAGGTTCATCAGCTCGTGACCGACGTGCTCGGTCAGGGCGAAGCCGAACAGCGGGGTGTAGTAGAAGACGAGCAGGGACCCGCCGAAGAGCACCGCCGCGACCACCGGGTGGGTGATCAGCGCCGAGTACCGGGAGTGCACGACGCGCAGGATCCACTCGCGCGGCCCCCGGGTGCCGTCGGTGCGGGGCCGCAGCGCCCGCAGCGCGAGGGTGATCGGGGCGCCGACGACGAGGAAGAGCGGGACGACCATGGTCAACGCCATGTGGTCGACCATGTGGATGCTGAACATCACCCGCCCGTACACGGCCAGGCCGCCCGAGGTGACGTACACGAGGGCGAGGCAGCCCACCAGCCAGCTGATGGTGCGCAGCACGGGTACGGCGTCGCCGCGGCGGTGCAGCACCCACACGCCGCGCAGATACCCGACGGCGGCCAGGAGGGCGACGGCGATCCACAGCCAGTCCCAGCGCCACTCGGTCAGCATCCGCCCCGGCGTGAGCTCCGGCGGCAGGTCGTACCCGGAGAGGAGGTAGGCGGGCGAGGCGTCCGGGGTGAGGTCCTCGGGCACCGGGGTGGGGGAACGGGACAGGGCGGTGCCGAGGCCCATGGTCGCGGCCATGACGACGATCTCGCCGACCACGAGCTGACTCATCACCCGGCGGGCCCCGAGCCGGCCGGAGTCGAACCGCGGGATCACCCACCGGCGGTGCGCGAAGCCGAAGACGCCGAGCACGACGGTCGCGACCGTCTTGGCGACCACGAGCAGGCCGTAGGGCGAGCCGAGCGCACCCCAGTCGCCGAGCCGGATGGCGGCGTTGACGACGCCGGAGGCGAACACGAGGACGTAGGCGACCCCGGCGAGAGCGGAGAACCGCCGGAGTGTGACGCCGGTCAGCGCCCCGAGGGCGGGTGCCGCGACGGCGAGGGCGCCGATGCCGCCCACCCACAGGCTGATCCCGACGAGGTGCAGGCCGAGCGAGCTGGTGGCGCCCTCGTGGTCGCCGGCCGAGGCGGCGTGACCGATCAGGGAGAGCGGGATGGTCGCGCCGAGCGCGAGCAGCGTGGTCAGGGCGAGCCCGGTGATGTTGCGGACCCCGAGGGCGAGCGTGCTGACGAGGGCGGCGATGACGGTGATCGTCAGCCAGGCCTGCCCGGTGCCGAGCGTCGTGACGAAGTAGGCCAGCTGGGCGGTGAAGGCGGGCGCGGCGGAAAGCCGGCTGCCCGAGACGTCCGAGTAGGTCAGGACGGTGACGACGATCGCGGCGAGCGTCCAGACGACACCGCCCGCGGCCGCGGCGGTCATCAGCCGGCGGAAGGCGGGGTGCTCGGCGTCCCGGTCCGGCACGGCGCGGGAGCGGGGCCGGCGCCGGTCGGCGAAGGCGGGGACGAGGGTCGCGGCGAAGAGCAGGCAGCCGATCACGACGGCCATGCTGAGGTAGGTGGTCATCTGCGCAACGGGCAGACCCCAGCGGACCACGGCACCGGGGTCCGAGAGGGCCCGGGGCGCGGCGGCGCCGGTCAGCTGCAGGCCGGCGACGACGCCGATGACGGCGGCCACGGCGGCGGGCGCGAGCCAGAAAGCCGCGTTCGGGGGCAGCGCGGGCGTCCGCTCCGCGTCACGGGCCGCGGGTGCCCTGCCGGACGCGCGGCCCGACCCCTGTCGTTGTTGCGTGCTCACCACGCCTCCATTGTCCGTCACCGGGACCGTCGGCCGGAAAACGGGCGACGCACGCCACATCCGGCGTCATCCGGGCCCGGACACGGAGCGAGACGGGGCCGACCGTCATCGGTCGTCCCCGCCTCGTCGTCCTGCCGCGGCGGTGCGCCGCGGCCGGGAGATCACTTGGAGGCAGCAGCCTTCAGCTTGCTGCCCGCGGTCAGCTTGACGCTGTGGCCGGCGGCGATCTGGATGGTCTCACCCGTCTGCGGGTTGCGACCGGTACGGGCGGCGCGCTCGGTGCGCTCGACGGCCAGCCAACCCGGGATCGTGATCTTCTCGCCGCTCTTGACGGACGAGGAGAAGACGTCGAACAGGGCGTCGAGGACACCGTTCACCGCGGTCTGGGTGGTGCCGGCCTTCTCGGCGACCTCGGCCACCAGTTCACTGCGATTCTTAGCCATACGTCTGGCCTCCTGTTGCTCGATCGGGTTCTCGTTCGGTTGCTCGCGGCGGCCCGTCGGGTCGCCACTCATCGGCCAACCTACCAGCCGGTGCACGCCGTTCCGGTGGTTTCGACCCCCGAACTGCCTTGATTTTCCGCCATTCTCCACTCGGCGAACCGTCCGGAGGGGTGCGGGCACGACGAAGGCCCGCCAGCGAGGTGCTGACGGGCCTTCGTCGTTGGTCGGGTGGTGACGTCACGTCACCGCCGCGGCAGGGTGCTGCCAGAGGTCACCAGGAGGACTTGGTGACGCCGGGGAGCTCACCGCGGTGCGCCATCTCCCGGAACCGCACCCGGGAGATGCCGAACTTCTGGAGGGTGCCGCGGGGGCGACCGTCGATCTGGTCGCGGTTGCGCAGGCGGATCGGCGAGGCGTTCCGGGGAAGCTTCTGCAGACCCAGACGGGCCTCCTCACGCTCCTCCGCGGTCGCGTTCTCGTTGACCAGGGTCTTCTTCAGCTCGAGCCGCTTCTGCGCGAAGCGGTCGACGACGAGCTTGCGCTGCTCGTTGCGGGCGATCTTGGACTTCTTGGCCATGGGTCAGCGCTCCTCTCGGAATTCGACGTGCTTGCGCACGACCGGGTCGTACTTCTTCAGCGTGATCCGGTCCGGGTCGTTGCGCCGGTTCTTGCGGGTCACGTAGGTGAAACCGGTGCCCGCGGTGGACTTCAGCTTGATGATCGGACGAACGTCCTTGTCTTTGGCCATCTCAGATCTTCTCCCCGCGCGCCCGGATGTCGGCCACGACAGCGTCGATACCCTTCACGTCGATCACCTTGATGCCGCGAGCGCTCACATTGAGCACCACGGTCCGGCGCAGCGACGGGACCCAGTAACGCTTCTTCTGGATGTTCGGGTCGAACCGACGCTTCGTGCGACGGTGCGAGTGCGAAATGCTGTGGCCGAAACCCGGCTGGGCTCCGGTCACCTGGCAGTGCGCTGCCATGTTCTCCTCCAAATAGCTCGGACGGTACGCAGTTGTCTGGAATCACGTCGACCGGCACGCGAGCGTGCGCGGAGTCGGCGGATCATGCGCGGTTGATTGCGTCCCGTCACCATGGACACCTGACGACTGCGGCGCTCGTGGCGGACCGGTACATCGGCGTCAGGACGCCGATCCGGACCCCTCGCCGCGGGGAAGACGGTGAAGATCTGGTGTCGAGCAGTGGGTTCCACCTACGACAGCGATCAAGTCTACGGTGGGCGCCGAACCTGTGCAAATCCGGGCCCGCGGCGAGCCGGTTGGTGAGCCGCAGGATGATCGGTAGTATCTCCCTCGATGGTGGGACGGTCGGTCTCACCATCTCCATCCGCCGGGTCGGGAACCACGTCATCGTGAGGGCCAGTTACCGCCGCATGTCCGCCTCGGCCGATGGACCCCGTTCTGCCCCGGCCGGGCATCGTTTCCCCCGATGGTGCCCGGTCGGGGCTTTTCACGTCCCGGAGCGGAACGCTGTGCCGCTCCGGTACGGAGGCGCCGAGGTACGAGCGACGGCGTCAGGGCGCAATCGGCGTGACCGCGAGCGGCGTCGGCACCGGTCGGCGCGGCTCTAGGTACTTCCCCGAGGACGTGTTCCGGAGCCGGCGCATCACCCACGGACCCACGTGCTGGCGCGTCCAGCGCACGTTGGCGCGGACGGCGTCGAGCCGGCGCACCGGCACCAGCGCGGGCAGCGGATCCTGCTCGAGGGTGTGCTCCCGGCGCAGCGTGTCGAGCACGCGGCCGGCCATGGTGATGTGGCCGCGGGTGGACATGTGCAGCCGGTCGACGTCCCACATCCGCGGGTCGTCGTACTCGTCGAACCGCCAGTAGTCCACGATGGTCGCCCCGTGCCGGTCCGCCACCTCGCGCACCAGCTCGTTGTAGATCGCCGTGCGCCCGCGGTTGACCGAGAAGAACCGGGAGGCCACGGTGTCGAAGCCGGTGAACAGCAGCACGGCGGCTCCCGTGGCCCGCAGACGGCGGATGGCGTCGTCGTACCCGGCCATCAGCGCGTCGATGTCCACGCGGGGCCGCAGGATGTCGTTGCCGCCCGCGTAGAGGGTCACCAGGGTCGGCGCCATCGCCACGGCGGGCTCGATCTGCTCCTCGACCACCTCCCGCAGCTTCCGGCCGCGGATGGCGAGGTTCGCGTACTCGGTGCGCGGATCGGCCAGGGCGAGCTGCTCGGCCACGCGGTCGGCCCAGCCGCGCACGCCGTTCGGCAGGGACGGGTCCGGGTCGCCGACGCCCTCGGTGAAGGAGTCGCCCAGGGCCACGAATCGGGTGTGTTCAGCATCGTGTTCAACCACCGATCCAGTCTGCCACCAGCAGCGCGCACCCCGGGACACGGGGTGGCTCCGCTCGTTCGACTAAGTCGCCGTTCCGCTCAGTCGAGGGTGACGACGACGTCGGCCCGGGCGCCGGCCGCGGCGATCAGTGCCGCGTTGGCCTCGTCGGGGCCGAGCGCCCAGGCCCGGGCGGCCTCCGGCGTCATCCCGTGCCGCACGTGCCGGGCGATCAGCCGCTCGTGCCGCTGCTCCTCGGGCAGCGTCAGGTGCCACACCTCGTCGAGGCAGCGGGCCGCCTCGGGCCACGCCCCGTCGGACGCGAGCAGGTAGTTGCCCTCGACCACGACGACGGCGCAGGCGGCGGGCACCGCGACCGCGGAGCCGATGGACTCGTCGTGCTCGCGGTCGAACCGGGGTGCGTAGACGGTGCGCTCGCTCGCCTCCTCGGTGCCGGTGCCGGCCCTGCTGACGGTGCCGGTGCGCTGATCGCGGACGCGCGCGAGCAGCGCTGCGAAGCCGGCGTCGTCGAAGGTGTCCGGGGCGCCCTTGCGATCGCGGCTGCCGCGGGCGATCAGCAGCGCGTTGGCCAGGTGGAATCCGTCCATGGGTAGCACGACGGCGACGTCGGACCCGTGGGCGGCGCGGGCGCGCGCGACGAGCTCCTCCGCGAGCGTGGACTTGCCGACGCCGGGGGCACCAGCGAGCCCGAGCAGCAGCCGTCGGCCGGAGGCCACCGCGGTGCCGGCGGCGGCATCGAATCGGCGCAACGCGGCGTCGAGGTCCAGGGGAACGGGCACGCGCCTCACCCTACCGAGGACCCTTATCGGGCAGGCCGCGTCCTGGGCGGCGTATCGGGCAGGCCGGATGCCGACCAGGCGCTGCGCGAGACCGGCCGCCGGACGGGCGGGCGTCGCGCTGACGGGAAAGCGGACTGGGTCCGATCCCCGGTCCGGGTCAGTGCTGGGCCGCCCCCTGCCGCCAGTAGCCCATGAAGGCCACCCGGTGCCGCTCCATGCCGCGCTCGCGCACCAGGCAGCGGCGCAGGTGCTTGACCATGCCGGACTCCCCCGCGATCCACGCGTACAGCGGGTCGTCCACCACCGCCGTCGCGGGGGTCGCCGGGACGGGCTCGTCCTCGAGCGGCTCCCCGCCGGACGAGTACTGCGGGGTCTCCCAGAGCAGGCTGTCGGGGGCCTCGATGACCGCCTCGGCAGCGTCGGCGTGCGGGGCGGGCACCACCGTCATGTGGTCGGCGGCGTAACCGAGCAGCACGCAGTCCACCCCGCAGTCGCGGTGCGCACAGGTCAGCCCGAGGGCGCTGCGGACGGCGCCGATCAGCAGGTCGCCGTGCTCCGCGCCGTCCCGGGCCAGCCAGGTCACGGTGATGCCCGGGACCGACGGCAGGTCGAGGATGTCGGCGGTGGTGGGCACCTCGAGGTAGACGTCGCCGGTCTGGGTGGGGCCGCTGGCGAGGATCGACGCCACGGCCGGCACCGCGGTCTCGTCCGCGACAAGCAGGATCCGCTCGGCCGGCCCCGGATCGAACTCGATGCCGGACCGGCCGCCGGCCGCGCGATGGGGGCCGAGCAGGCACAGCCGGTCCCCGGGCCGGGCCGCGGCGGCCCACTGCGCCGCCGGTCCCGCGGCATCGTGCGGGGCTCCGGGAGCATCGGGATCGCCGGCAGCTCCGGTGGCGCCGTCGGGCCGCGTGCCGTGCAGCACGAAGTCGATGGTCACCGTCCGCTGCGGCACCCCGGCGTCGTCGAGCGCGTCGTCCACGGACCGCACCGTGTAGGTGCGCATCTGGCCGCGGGTGTCGGGGTCGGCCGCCAGCCACCGCTGGTACCACCCGTCGTCGCCCACCTCGAGCATCGGGGCGGGCCGGCCCGGGCTCGGGATGAGCAGTTTGATCCGCAGGTCGAGGGGGTCGCGGTCGGGTCCGAAGTTCTCGAGGCCGGGGCCGCCGAAGACGATCCGCCGGTAGTGCGGGCTCAGGTCGTGGACGGCGATCACCTCGGCGTCGACGGAGACGACCGGGGAAGCGGACGTGGTCGTGGCGGTCATGGGCGTACTTCCTCGTGGGGTCGCGTGGGACCGGCACCGGCGGAAGGCTCGGTGGTGGGCTCAGGGTGGGTCTCGGTGGGCATCGGGGCTGGTGGGGGCGTGGGCATCGTGTCGTCGGCGGTCTGCTCGTCGCCGAGCCGGCGCATGGCCCACGGGACGCCGGACACGGCATCGCCCGGTTCCGCGCGCTCGGTGGTCGGTGCGCGCTCAGGAGCCGGGGCGTCCGGGGCGTCGGCGTCCGGGGCCGCGAGCCCGTGCTGTGCGTGCTGTGCGTGCTGTCCGTGCTGACGGTGCTGTCGGTGGTGGCGGCCCATCGGGACGATCATCGGGGTGCCGCTGACCGGATCGGTGAGCACCCGGGCCTCCAGCCCGAACACGTCGCGCACCCGCTCGGCCGTGAGGATGGCGGCGGGCGCCCCCTCGGCGACGACGGCGCCGTCCTTCATGGCGATGAGGTGGTCCGCGTACCGGCTGGCGAGGTTGACGTCGTGCAGGACGAGGACGATCGTCGTGCCCCGGCTCCGGTTCAGGTCCGTGATCAGGTCGAGCACCTCGATCTGGTGGGTCACGTCCAGGTAGGTGGTGGGCTCGTCGAGCAGCAGGACGTCGGTCTGCTGGGCCAGCGCCATCGCGATCCACACTCGTTGCCGCTGCCCGCCGGAGAGCTCATCCACGGGCCGGGCGGCGAGGTCGAGGGTGCCGGTGACGACCATCGCCTCGGCAACGGCGTCCCGGTCCCGCTGGGTGGTCTGCTGGAAGAAGCCCTGGTGCGGGTAGCGGCCTCGGGTGACGAGGTCCACCGCGGTGACCGCCTCGGGGGCGGTGGGCGACTGAGGCAGCAGCCCGACCCGGCGCGCGAGCTCCTTGGCCGGGTAGCGGTGCACGTCCTTGCCGTCCAGCAGCACGGTGCCGGACTGCGGGCTCAGCAGCCGGGAGAGCCCGCGCAGCAGGGTGGACTTGCCGCACGCGTTGGCGCCGACGATCACGGTGATCCGGCCGGGCGGCAGCGCCACGGTCAGGCCGTCGACCACGGTCCGCCCGTCGTAGCCGAGCGTCACCGCATCCGTGCGCAGGCTCGTCTCGTTGCCCGGGTCGGTGTCCGGGTTGGTGCCCGGATCGACGGGGCGAACGGTGGGGCCGGTCGCGGCGGCGCGCGGAGGCGTGGGAGCGGCCATGGGTTCCTCCCGGGTCGGCGGGGTGGGGGTCGGCGGGGTCGTCGTCCTCATGGTCAGCCCTCACTCGCGCCGGCGCGGCGGCTGAGCAGCAGCCACAGCATGAAGGGGGCACCCAGCCCACCGGTCAGGACGCCGACCGGGAGCACGGTGCCGGGGATGAGGTAGGCCGCGGCGTAGTCGGCGGCGAGCACGATCGCGGCGCCGACCAGGGCGGCGATCACGATCGTCGCGCGCCCCCCGTTCAGGCGCCGGGCGATCGGGCCGGACAGCAGGGCGATGAAGGAGATCGGCCCGGCGGCCGCGGTCGGAAACGCGGTCAGGGCGACGCCGACGACGAGCAGGGCGAGCCGGGTGCGCTCCACGTCCAGCCCCAGCCCCGCGGCGAGGTCGTCCCCCAGCGGGAGGATGCGCAGGCGCCGGCCCCAGGCGGCGAGGAACGGGGCCACCAGCACGAGGCCGAGGCCCAGCAGCGCCAGCCGCTCCCACGTCGCCCCGTTCAGGCTGCCCACGATCCACTGCAGCGCGTCGTTGGCGCGGTAGATGTCGGTGCGCGAGAGCAGCTGCACGACCACGGCCTGCAGCAGGGCGGCGACGCCGATGCCCACGAGCACCATGCGGATGCCGGCGGTGGACTGGTGCCGGGAGAGCAGGAAGATCACGGCCGCGACGACGAGCGCCCCGATCAGCGCCGCGACCGGCACCAGGGCACCGGTCCCGCCGATCAGCACGATCGCGATCACCGCGCCGGCGCTGGAGCCGAGGCTCACGCCGATGATGTCGGGGCTCGCCAGCGGGTTGCGGAGCATGGTCTGGAAGACGGCGCCGGCCGCCCCGAAGGACAGCCCCGTGAGCAGGCCCATCAGCGCGCGCGGCAGCTTCGACTCCATCACGATGAACCGGGCCCCCGGGATGTTCTCCCCGGCCAGCAGGCGGAAGAAGTCCGGCACGGTGACGGTGTAGTCGCCGAGCAGCACCCGGCAGGCGAACAGCGCGAGGACGAGCAGGCCGAGGGATCCGGCGACGAGGGCCCACTGCCGGCCGGCGGCACGGCGGATGCCGGTGAGCCGCCGCTGGACGGCGTCCAGGTCGGACGTGGCGGACATGGCGGGCGTGGCCGGAACGGTGGGCACGGTGGAGGTCACAGGGCGCCCAGCTTCCGGCGGCGGACCAGGGCGATGAACACGGGCGCCCCGATCACGGCCGTCATCACGCCGACGGCGATCTCGCCGGGCGGGGCGATCACCCTTCCGAGAATGTCCGCGCCGAGCAGCAGCGTCGGGCCGAGCAGAGCGCACAGGGGCAGGACGGCGCGGTAGTCCGGCCCGGTCAGGGAGCGCACGGCGTGCGGGATGACGAGGCCGATGAAGGCGACCGGCCCGGCGAGGGCGGTGGCGCCTCCGGCCAGCAGGACGACGCCGACGCAGACCACGGCGCGGGTCAGGCCGATGCGCTGGCCGAGGCCGCGGGCGACGTCGTCGCCGAGCGCCAGACCGTTCAGGGCCGGCCCGCTGACGAGGGCGAGCACCGCGCCGACGGCGAGGAACGGCGCGACCACGAGCACCTGTTCCCAGTCGCGCCCGGCGATCAGTCCCACCTGCCACTGCCGGTAGGCGTCGAAGCTCTCCGAACTGGAGACGAGCACGCCCGAGATGATGGACGCCAGGCCGGCGTTGACGGTGGCCCCCGTGATGGCGAGCTTGAGCGGGGTCGCCCGCCCCGGGCCGAGCCCGGCGAGGGCGAAGATCACCAGCGTGGCGATCGCGGCGCCGGCGAGGGCGAACCACACGTACCCGGTCAGGGAGCCGACGCCGACGGTGAAGATGGCGAGGACGACGGCGACCGCCGCGCCGGCGTTGATGCCGAGCAGGCCGGCGTCCCCGAGGGGGTTGCGGGTGATGCCCTGCAGGACGCCGCCGGAGAGGCCGAGGGCCGCCCCGACGAGCAGGCCGGCGACGGTGCGGGGCACGCGGGCGCCGATGATGGCGTCGGTCCCGCTGTTCGGGTCCGGGTGGGTCAGCGCGGCGATGACGGTGTCCGGGGCGAACGGCTGGGAGCCGATCGCGAGCGAGGCGAAGCAGAGCAGGACGAGGAGCACCGCGGAGCCGGCGGCCAGCAGCGCGACGCGCGAGGACAGGACCCGCTGCGCACCGCCGCGCGCGGCGGTTCCCGGCAGCGGGGTCGTGGCCCCGGTCGTCGTGTGCTCTGTCGTCACGTGCTCCGTCGTCGTGCTCATCGGTCGATGCGTGTCCCCGGTCGCGCCGGCGTCCGGTCAGCCGGCCTTCTGGGCGGCGGCGTCCAGCTGCGGCAGGTAGGTCGAGAGCAGCGTCGGGATGGACAGCGGGGACGGGGTGGTCAGCGTGGTGGCCTCCGGCTCGTCCGTCACCACCACCGACGCGCCGCGCTTGATGGCCGGCATCTGGCTGAGCAACTTGTCCTTCGTCGCCACGTCCTTGGCGTCGGAGTAGATCATCGCGATGTCGGAGGTCAGCTTCGGCGCCCGCTCGGCGGAGACGTCGTAGTAGAAGGCGCCCTTGGAGCTGTTCAGCTGCTCGACGACGGGCGCGACCTTCAGGCCGAGCTCGGAGAGCACCCGTACCCGGTTGTCCACCGAGGTGTAGACGGAGAGCTTGGACGTGTCGGTCGACATCGCGGAGGCGAAGATGAACGTCCTGCCCTTGACGGCCGGGTGCTGGTCGACGGCCGTGCGGATGCGGTCGAGGGTCTCCTGCTCCGCCTTCTTCGCCGCGGCCGGACGGCCGAGCGCCTGGCCCACCATGGTCAGGGACGTCTGCCACGGCGTCGTCCACGCCTGGTCCGGGTAGGCGACGACGGGGGCGATCTTGGTGAGCTTGTCGTAGTCCGCCTGGGTCAGCCCCGAGTTGGTGGCCAGGATGACGTCGGGGTTCGCCTTCGCGACGGCGTCGAACGGGACGCCGTCCTTCTCGTCCCAGCGGGTCGGCTGGGTGCCGCCGAGCTCCTTGAGCTTCGCGTCGAACCAGTCCGTCGATCCGGCGCCGTTGCCGCCGTAGGTGATCTTCGTCGAGCCGACCGGCACGACGCCGAGGCTCAGGGCCATGTCCTGATCGCTCCAGCCGATGGTGGCGACCCGGGTGGGCTGCTTCTCGATCGTGGTCTGCCCGAACGCGTGCTTGATGGTGACCGGGAAGGCTCCCGCCTCGGCACCGGCGGAGGAGGCGGTCCCGCTGGAGCTGCCGCCCGTCGAGGCCGGGCCGGTGGAGCAGGCGCTGAGCAACAGCACGCCGCTGACCAGCACGGCCAGCAGTCGGAGCACGCGAGTCATGAGCATCCTCGGGGCAGGGCGACCACAGGGCCGCGTCGAACGGGTAAGGCAACCCTAACCCCACCGACCGCGAATTAGAAAACGCTTTGCTTATGTAATCCGCATCAGGTGCGCGGCATCACTCGTTCCAGAGCCCGTAGGACTCCCCCAGGTTGCGGATCTTCTGGGCGCGCGCGAGACGGGGCAGGTAGCTGCCGTCGCCGCCGGCCTCGCCGTGCTCGTGGGCCTCGAGCAGTTCGTGCGCCCACATGATCTCGCTCGCGCTCGGGCTCAGGCCCGCGTTGATCGTCTCGGTCTGCTCGATCTTCAGCGTGAGCTTGCCGGTCATGCCCATCGAGGCGGAGACGCCACAGGCGGCCATCAGGTCGTCCCCGGCGGCACCGACGCTCGGTCCGTCGATCGGGCCGGGCAGCTGGCCGACGCGGGAGGCGACGACGAGCCGGCCGCGGGCGTAGGCGAGGGCCAGCGGATCGTCGCCGACGCCGGTGTCCCGGCGGAAGTCGCCGATGCCGAACGCCAGCCGGAAGGTGCCCGGGGCCTTCGCGATGTCGGTCGCGTTCTCGACGCCGAGCGCCGACTCGACCAGGGCGAGCACGGGGGTGCCGGGCCGCAACCGCATGGCCGTCAGGGTCACGTGCTCGGGCTTCTCGGTCTTGGCGAGCATGACGCCGCGCAGGCCGGGGGCGTTGGCCAGGGCGTCGAGGTCGTCCTGCCAGAACTCGGTGTTGATGTCGTTGATCCGCACCCAGCCGGTCATGCCGCCGTCGAGGGCCTTCAGGACCCGTTCACGCGCGGCGGCCTTGCCGTCCGCGGGCACGGCATCCTCGATGTCGAAGACGACCGAGTCGGCCTCGGAGGCCAGCGCGGCGGCGAAGTCCGCGTTCTCCCCGGCGGCGGCGAGCAGCCAGGATCGGGACAGGGTGGCGGGCAGGGCGGCGGCGCGCTGGTTGCGGAGAACGGGCATGGATCCAGCGTAGGACAGGCGGTGGGCCGGGTTCGATCTGCGTCGGCGGTTCAGCGCACCGATCGGATCGGCGCGACGAACACCCCGCCGAGCAGCCCGGCCAGGGCGGCGCAGCAGAACAACGCCACGAAACCGCCGCCCGAGGTGACGAGTGGCCAGGCGATCACCGGGGCGAGCACCTGCGGCAGGGACGCCGCGATGTTGATCACCCCCATGTCCCTGCCCCGGTTCGCGGCGGCCGGCAGCACCTCGGTGAGCAGCGCGAAGTCGACGGCCAGGTAGGCGCCGAAGCCGATGCCGAGCACGATCGCGGCGACCAGGGCCCCGGAGAAGGTGGGAACGAAGGCGGCGATCAGGGAGGCGGCCGCGATCACGAGCGAGGCGCCGATGACGAAGGGCTTGCGGCGGCCGATCCGATCCGATGCGGGCCCGGCGATCACGGCGGTGACGAGCACGGCGGCGACGTAGCACCCGGTGAGCACGAGCACCCCGAACGTCGGGTCAGGGTGGTGCACGGCGTCCTGGAGGAAGTACAGCAGGTACAGCGTGAACATCGAGTTGCCGAGGAAGACGAGGAACCGGGTGATCCACGCCCAGCCGAAGTCGGGGTGGCGGCGCGGGGAGATCCAGAAGCCGGTGAGCAGCTCGCGGGTGCTCGCCTCCGGGCGTTCGTGCCGCTGCAGCGGCACGTCGCGGGAGCCGCGCAGGTACGGCACGGCGAGGACGACGATGACGGCGGCGCAGAGCAGATAGCCCGGCAGCAGGTCCCGGGCGACGTTCGCGATCACCATGCCGAGCAGGATGCCGGTGGTCGTGCCCAGCGCGATCCAGCCGCCCACCCGGCCTCGCTGCCGGCGGGGCACCCGGTCCGGCACGGCCGCGGTCAGAGCTGCCGTCATGGCGTTGCAGCCGGCCTGGACGAGGGACCAGCCGACCACCATGACGCCGATGCCGGGGCTGACCGCCAGCACGAGCAGACCCACGACGGCGATGCCCGCGCCGATGACGACCCAGGGCACGCGCCGCCCGAAGCGGGAGACGGTGCGGTCCGAGACGGCCCCGAACACCGGGTTGGCGACGAGGGAGACCGCGGCGCCGACGCCGGTGACGAGGGCGAGCACCGCCTCCTTCTGCCCGGCGTCGAACTGCTGGGCCTGGAGGGCGAGGTAGATCTTGATGCAGGCGAAGAGGACGGCGTTGACGCCGAGGGTCGCGAGGGTGACCGAGAGGACCCATCGCGGCCGGACGCCCTCGACGGGTTCGGCGAGCGCGAGCGGGCCGTCGAGGCGACCGTGCGGATCGCGCACGCCGGCCGGGTCACCGGCCTCCGGGATGCTGCCGGACCTGCTCGTGGACACGGGTCGCCCCTCCCCGCCCCGGGGCACCCGGGGACGGGTCCAGCCTAGTCGGCGGCGGGTCGGCCGGTCAGGAGGTCGACGGGCCGGGCATCAGAGTGCCGCGGCGCTCGCCTCCGCCGTCGGACGCACCGCGTCGGCCAGCAGCTGCACGGACCGCACCCGGACGGCCGGATCGTGCGTGTAGGTCACGGTCATCAGCTCGTCGACCCCGGTGGTGGCCACGAAGCGGTCCAGCTGCTCCCGCACGGTGGCCGGGCTGCCGACCGCACTCGCGGTGAGGCGCGAGCGGACCATCGCCAGCTCGTAGGGGTCCCAACTGTTCACCGCGGCCTGGTCCGGCGGCAGCAGCGCGCGCCGGTCGTTGCGCACGATGCCGCGGGCCATCTGCAGGTGGGTGGTGAACTGGCGCTCGGCCTCGTCGTCCGTGTCCGCGACGACGACGTTGACGCCGGCCATCGCGTACGGCCGGTCGATCTGGGCGGTCGGCGCCTTCGGGTCGAAGTACTGCCGGTAGACGGCGAGCGCGTCCATCAGGCTCTGCGGGGAGAAGTGGGAGGCCGCGGCGTAGGGCAGGCCGAGCTGGCCGGCCACCATCGCGCCGGAGGTCGAGGAGCCGAGCACCCACAGCGGCACGTGCCGGTTCAGGGCGGGGCCGGCCTTGACCGGCAGCTGCCGCTGGTCGCCGAACCAGGCCTGCAGCTGGGCGATCTCCCCGGCGAAGGCGGGTTCGGACGAGTCGCCCCGGCGCAGCAGGGCGGCGGTGCGGGGATCGGTGCCGGGCGCCCGGCCGAGCCCGAGGTCGATCCGGTCGCCGTACATGGCGGCGAGGGTGCCGAACTGCTCGGCGACGGTCAGCGGCGGGTGGTTGGGGAGCATGACACCGCCCGAACCGACGCGGATCCGCTGGGTCAGCTGCGCGGCACGGCCGATCAGCAGCGCGGTCGCGGAACTGAGGAAGACGCCGGTGTTGTGGTGTTCGGCGTACCAGAGCCGCCGGTAGCCGGTGGCGTCGGCGACGACCGCCAGATCGGCGCTGGCCTGCAGGGCGTCGGTCGCGTCCTGCCCCTCACTGCGTGGGACCAGGTCGAGGATGGAGAGCGCGACCACGGTTCACCCCTTCTCTTCTCGTCGTCCATGGCACGCGCGACCGAGGGTCGGGTGTGCCGTTCTCCCCCGGTACAACCGCGGGGAGGACGAGAAATTCCGGCGGGGCCGGGGCGCCTCAGGAGACGAGCAGGTCCGGTTCGTCCTGCGCGAGGACGGGAAGCTCGATGACCGCGGAGGGCTGCAGCGCCTCCGGGACGACGTTGGTCTTAGCGGCCCGGTCGATCGCCGGGCCGAGGGAGACCTCGATGTGCGCCCGGGTCATGTCCTTGATGGTGCCGAAGCGGCCCTTGGTGACGAGGATGAAGTGATCCTCCTTCACCCCGACGATGTCGGTGCGCCGCCCGCGCGTGACGAACAGCGGGCTCAGCCCCGAGATGACGTTGCCGAGCAGCTGCCGGGCATGCGCCATCGAGTCGGCGGGCAGAACGAGACGTTCAAGGGCATCCGGTGCATGGAGACCACGGTCGAGCACAACGGAGTACGAGGCATTCACTGTGTTCCCCCCACGGAAACTTGGGATGCGTACTGACGAGTACATCGTAGGGTGCTCGTGCTTGATTGTTCAAGTGTCCCAGGTCACAGGCCGATCCGGGCCGTCGTCAGGCCCGCGGGGCGGGCACCGGGCGGACGACGCCTCGCGAACGCCCCTCCGGGTCGTGCAGACCGGTGCCGATCCGTTCACCGATGAGGCGCAGCAGGGCCGTCGCGCCGCGCATGCTGCGGTCCGGGTCGGGTTCGAGCTCGGCCAGCGTGTGGACGGCACGGAAGCCCGCCCGGCGGACCTGCTCCGGCGTCAGCAGACTGCGCCCGGCGACGGCCACCACGGCGACCCCCGCCCGCTGCCCGGCGGCGAGGACGCCCATCGGCGTCTTCCCGGCCAGGGACTGCTCATCGAGGCTGCCTTCCCCCGTGATCACGAGGTCGGCTCCGGCGATCCGCGCCGGAAGGCCCACGAGCTCCATGACGAGGTCGGCTCCGGCCCGCCGCCGCGCCCGCAGCGCCGCCAGGGCGGCGAACCCGACGCCGCCCGCCGCACCGGCGCCGGCCCGGTCCGCGGGGCGGGTGCCCGCCGCGCCGAGGGCGACGCCCAGCAGCTCGGCGTACCAGTGCAGTCCCACTTCCAGGCGTCGCACGCCCTCGGCCGAGGCCCCCTTCTGCGGACCGAACACCGCGGCGGCGCCCCGGGCGCCGAGGAGGGGGTTCTCGACGTCGCTCGCGAGGACGACGTCCACGTCCGGCAGGCGCGGGTCGAGTCCGGACACGTCGACACGGTCCAGCCGCTCCAGCGCACCACCCCCGTCCGGCAGGTCCCGGCCCGCCGCGTCGAGCAGCCGGACGCCGAGAGCGGTCAGCATGCCCGCGCCGCCGTCGGTGCTCGCGCTCCCACCGACACCGAGGACGACACGGCGGGCTCCCGCGTCCAGGGCGGCGCGGATCAGGTCCCCGGTGCCGCGGCTGCTCGCCGTCAACGGCGCCGGCAGGCCCTCCGGCAGCACGGCCAGACCCGAGGCTGCCGCCATCTCGACGAACGCCTCGTCACCGCGGAGACCGAACGCCGCCGTCAGCGGCTTCCCCGTCGGCCCGTGCACCGTCACGTCACGACGGCCGAACCCCCCGGCGAGAGCGGCGTCGAGCGTGCCCTCTCCCCCGTCGGCGACCGGCACGACCTCGACCGTGGCGTCGGCCCGGACGGCGAGGATCCCGGACGCCAGGGCCGCCCCGACCTCGTCCGCCGTCGCGGAGCCCTTGAACTTGTCCGAGGCGATGACGATGCGGGGGCCGGTCGCGGTGTGGATCGGTGCCGGCGGGTGCGCCATGGACTGCTCATCTCCTCGTCGGTGCCCTGTGCGAAGGCGGATGCGGTCAGGATAGTCGCGGTCGAGCCCGCGTCCCCCGCCCATCGATTCTGTATCGTGGAAAGTCTGGACCGTAGGACGGTGGCTCGCCGTGCCGGTACGCCACGGCGAGAGGAGCACGGGATGACCGAGAATGCGAAGGCCCGCAGCGGCGCCGGGGTGCAGTCCGTGGAGCGGGTGTTCGAGTTGCTCGAGGCCATCTCGGGCGCCGGCGGGGAGGTCTCGCTGAGCGACCTGGCCATCCTGTCGGGGTTGCCGATGCCGACGATCCACCGGCTGCTGCGCACCATGGTGGCTCTCGGGTACGTCCGGCAGCTGCCCTCCCGGCGGTACGCCCTCGGTGCGCGGCTGATCCAGCTCGGCGAGATGGCCGGCCGGCAGCTCGGCTCGGCGGCTCGCACGGAGCTCGCCTCGCTCGTCGACGACCTCGGGGAGACCGCGAACATGGCGGTGCTGGACGGCGACATGATCGTGTACGTCGCCCAGAAGCCCTCCCCGCACCCGATGCGCATGTTCACCGAGGTGGGGCGCCGTGCCCACACCCACGACACCGGCGTCGGCAAGGCGATCCTGGCCCAGCTGCCGGACGCCGACGTGCTCCGGATCGTCGCGAGCGCCGGCATGCCCGTGCACACCGAGCACAGCCACGCGACCACCGAGTCGCTGCTCGAGGACCTGGCCGAGATCCGCCGCCGCGGGTACGCCATCGACGACGGCGAACAGGAACTCGGCGTGCGGTGCTTCGCCGTCGCCGTCCCGGACGCGCCCACACCCATGGCGGTCTCCGTCTCGGGCCCCACCACCCGGGTGGGCGAGGACTTCGCCGACCGCGCCGTGCCCGCTCTGCAGGCCTCCGCGCGTCGGATCTCGGCGGAACTGAGCCCGCGCTGATCCGCGAGTGACCCGGCGCCGGTGCGGGCGCCGGTGCCCCATCGGTTCATCCGGCTGATCCGCGTACACCCCCGGCCGACCTCGGCGGACGACGTGGTGTTACGCCCGGGCGGTGTCGTCCTCGCCCGGCGGCGCATGATCGAAGGATGATGACCGTGCTGCTCGCCGACGTCGCCACGCACTTCCGGCATCAGGCGGCGGCGTGCGAGCGACTCGGATCCCCGCTCTACGCCGCCCTGCTGCCCCGCCTCGCGGACGACCTGCTCGCAGGCGGTCCGACGGCGGACGTCATCACCGGGCACGAGCACCGCCCCGAGTCCGACGCCCTCTCCCTGCGGCTGCTCGGCGGTGCCCATCGGCTCGCCCTCTCCGGCCTCGCCCCGGACCTGGCCGCGCACCTGCCCAGCTGCGGCGGGGACGCCGACGTGGAGGGCGCCTGGTCGGCCCTGCACCGGCTGCTGGTCGACGAGCGCGATGTCCTCCGCCACGCGCTGGACCTGGCCCCCCAGACGAACGAGGTGGGCCGCTCCTCCGCGCTGCTCGGCGGCCTGCTGACCGTGCTCGGCGGCGGGGCGATCGACCCGCACACGCCCGTGCGCGTGTTCGAGCTCGGCACCTCCGGCGGCCTGAACCTGCGGGCGGACCACTACCGCTACACCGACGCGGACGGCGCCACCTGGGGGCCGGGCGACTCCCCCGTCCACCTGGCCGGCGCCTGGTCCACCGTGCCGGCCGGCGCCCCGGACCGGGTCGACGTCGTCGAGCGCGTCGGGGCGGACGTCAACCCGATCGACGCCGCGACCGACGCGGGCGCCCTGCGCCTGATGTCGTTCGTGTGGCCGGACCAGACCGCGCGGATGGACCGGTTGCGCGGAGCCATCGAGGTCGCCCACCGGGTGCCGGCGCGACTGCAGCGCATCAGCGCCCTCCCGTTCATCCAGGCCATCGAGCCCCGGCCCGGCACGCTGACGGTGCTGTGGCACTCCGTCATGTGGCAGTACATCGGTCCCGAGGAGGCCGCCGCGAGTGCGGAGGCGATCCGGCGGATCGGTGCCCACGCCACGGCCGAGGCTCCCTTCCTCCACCTGTCGATGGAGTCCGGCGACCGGTGGCGCCGCGGCTTCCCCGTGATCGCCGACCTGTGGCACGGGGGCGAGGACGACGGCGCGAGCCGTGTTCTCGGTGTGGCCCCGGCGCACGGCGTGCCCACCCGGTGGGCCGACACCGACCGACCCGCCTGAGCGGCACGGCGCCGCGCTCGCCTGTCGGACGGCGCCGCGCCCGTCAGCCCCGGCCGACGAAGGGCATGCCCGTGGCGGTGATGACGAGCGAGTCGACCGTGCAGTCCAGCGGCAGCGAGGCCATGAAGACGACGGCGCGTGCGGCCTGCTCGACCGGGAACGTCGGCTCGACGCGGCGGCTGCCGTCGGCCTGCAGCGCCCCGGTGGCGGCGCCGAGGCCGTCCAGCAGCGGGGTCGCCGTATTGCCGATGTCGATCTGGCCGACGCTGATCCCCGCCTCCCGGCCGTCCAGGGAGAGGCTCTTCGTCAGTCCCGTCATCGCGTGCTTGCTCGCCGTGTACGCGGCGCTGTGCGGGCGGGGGACGTGCGCGGACACGGAACCGTTGTTGATGATCCGCCCACCGCGTGGTGCCTGGACCCGCATCCGGGCGAAGGCGGCGCGAGCGCACAGCAGGGCGCCGGTGACGTTGACGTCGAGCACCTGGCGCCAGACCGCCGGGTCGATCCCGTCCGGCGCAGCAGCCGTGCCGAACATCCCGGCGTTGTTGACGAGCAGGTCCACGCGTCCCCAGCGGTCGACGACGGCGTCGAACAAGGCGTTCACGGCCTCCTCGTCGGTGACGTCGGTCGGGTGGACGAGGCTGTCCGGGTGGCCGCCCGCGGACTCCGCGAGGGGCTCGGCCCGGCGCCCCGCGAGCGCGACCTGCCATCCCTCCGCGAGCAGTCCCCGGGCGACCGCTCGACCGATGCCGCTGCCGGCTCCCGTGACCACCGCGATGCCGCCCATGACGCCTCCCCTTCACCGCCGGCCGCCACCGGAACGGGTTGTACTTTCATTGAATAGAACATAAAGTCCATATCGTGGAACAGCGATGCGGCGCACCACGCCGCCGTTCGTTCCACCCGCGTCGATCCGGAGGGCCCGCCGTCACCATGACGGGCACGACGGTCGACGTCGGCGATGACCTCACCGTACGTTCCGCCTCGGCACCACCGTCAGCACGACCGACCATCCGACCCCCCTCCTACCCACGGGAGTGCCCCATGAGCATCGAGACCACCGACCGGACCCCCGTCGACCGCGCCGACGAGATCCTCACCGACGAGGCTCTCGCCTTCGTCGCGTCGCTGCACACCCGCTTCGCCGCCCGCCGTGACGAGCTGCTCGGCAAGCGCGTCGAGCAGCAGCAGGCCGTGGCCGCCGCCGGGACGATCACCTTCGACCCGGCCACCCGGGACGTGCGCGAGGGCGACTGGACCGTCGCCCCCGTGCCCCCGGCCCTGCAGGACCGCCGCGTCGAGATGACCGGCCCCGCCAGCCCCGCCAAGATGGCGATCAACGCCCTGAACTCCGGGGCCAGGGTGTGGCTCGCCGACATGGAGGACGCGAGCTCGCCCACGTGGCACAACGTCGTCGACTCCGTGCTGAACCTGCGCGACGCCGCCCGCGGCACCCTCGCCTTCACCTCCCCCGAGGGGAAGACCTACGCGCTGCGCACCGATGCGCCGCTGGCCACCGTCGTGATGCGCCCGCGCGGCTGGCACCTGGACGAGGAGCACGTGACGATCGACGGCCGGCCCGCCGTCGGCGCCCTGGTCGACTTCGGCCTGCACGTCTTCCACGTGGCGCAGCAGTTGATCGCCAACGGCGAGGGCCCGTACTACTACCTGCCCAAGATGGAGAGCTACCTCGAGGCCCGGCTGTGGGCCGAGGTGTTCGCCGCCGCCGAGGAGGACCTCGGCATCGAGCACGGCACCATCCGCGCCACCATGCTGATCGAGACCATCCCCGCCGCGTTCCAGATGGAGGAGTTCCTCCACGAGCTGCGCGACTACGCCGCCGGCCTGAACGCCGGGCGCTGGGACTACCTGTTCAGCATCATCAAGTACTTCCGCGACTCCGGTGACCGATTCGTCCTCGCCGACCGCTCGAAGGTCACCATGACGGCGCCGCTGATGCGCGCCTACACCGAGCTGCTCGTCAAGACGTGCCACCGCCGCGGCGCCCACGCCATGGGCGGCATGGCCGCGTTCATCCCGTCCCGCAAGGACGAGGAGATCAACCGGGCCGCGTTCGAGAAGGTCCGCAGCGACAAGACCCGTGAGGCGAACGACGGGTTCGACGGCTCGTGGGTGGCCCACCCCGACCTCGTGCCCGTCTGCCAGGAGGTCTTCGACGGCGTCCTCGGCGACAGGCCCAACCAGGTGGACCGGCTTCGCGAGGAGGTCACGGTGACGCCCGAGCAGCTGCTCGACGTCCCTTCCGCCGGGGCCGAGCGCACCGAGGCCGAGCTGAACGCCAACCTGTACGTGGCCATCGCCTACACGGCCGTGTGGCTGTCCGGCAACGGCGCCGTCGCGATCCACAACCTGATGGAGGACGCGGCCACCGCCGAGATCTCCCGCTCGCAGGTGTGGCAGCAGATCGCCAACGGCGTGGTCTACACCGACACCGGCAACACCGCGACCCGCGAGCTGGTCACGGCGGCCCTGGACGCGCAGAAGGAGAAACTGCGCGGCGAGGTGGGCGAGGAGCAGTACACCCGGTTCTACGAGCCGGCCGCGGCCGTCGTCGCGGACCTGGTGCTCTCCGAGGAGTACGCCGACTTCCTCACCGTCCCGGCCTACGACGCCGTGGTGGCGAGCGGGCGCTGAGCACCGGCGGAGCGACACGTCGGCGCCCGGACACCGCACGGTGTCCGGGCGTTCTCGTGCGCCCATCGTGCCGCAGGTCTTGTCGGTCATCGGGCACTGGTCGAGAATGCTCGCATGGCCCACCCGCGCATGTTCGACGAGGACGACCAGTACCTCGCGCGGGTCCGGGCGCTCGCGCTCGCCCTGCCGGGCGCCAGTGAGCTCATCTCCCACGGCCGGCCGGTGTTCCGCACCATCAAGCTCTTCGCCCTGTACGGGGGTTCGACGAAGGCCGACCCCGAGACGGGGCTCGTCACCCGCTATCAGCAGTCGGTGCTCGTCCACCCCGACCCGTCCGAGCAGGCGTACCTGCTGGCCCAGCCGCAGTCCTACGCGCCCGCGTACCTCTCGGCCTCCGGCTGGGTCGGCATCGACCTGACGCACCGCGACGGTGCCGGCGGCGTCGACTGGATCGAGATCGCCGAGCTCATCGACGGCTCCTGGCGGGCGACGGCGCCGGCGATCCTCACGCGGTCGCCCCGGCGCTGACGGCGGTCGACCGGCCCGCCACGGCCGGGAACGCCGGGATCGCCGCGAACGGGCGTCGGCTCAGGGATCGAGGCCGAGGTCCCGGCGCAGCTGCGCAACGTGGCCGTCCGCGGTGACGCTGGTGTCGGCGAGCACGAGGACGCCCTCGGTGTTGATGACGAAGGTCGAGCGCAGCGGGCCGACGGTCGTGGAGCCGTCCGACCGCGTCCGCTCTCCCCACGCCCCGTAGCGCTGGGCGACGGCGCCCTCGTCGTCGGAGAGCAGATCGAAGTTCAGGTGGTACTCGCGGGTGAAGTCCGCGAGCTTGTCGACGGGGTCCCCGGACACCCCGAGCACGGTGTACCCGGCGCCGGCCAGCGAGGCCAGGTTGTCGCGGAAGTCGCAGGCCTCGGCGGTGCAGCCGGGGGTGAAGGCGGCGGGGTAGAAGTAGAGGACCACCTTCTTCCCGGCCAGGTCCTGCAGGGACACGGTGCCGCCGGACGCGTCGGGCAGGGAGAACGCCGGGGCGACATCGCCGGGCGTGAGGGTCGCGGGCATGGGGCTTCCTTCCGTCACGGACCCGTGGGTGCACCACGTGGTCGTCGTGGCCATCCTCGCAGGCGAGCGGACGACGGGGCCACTCCGTGACGCGCCGTCGGTACGGTCCCGTGGTCGCGAACCGGTGGCACGAGCCGGGACACGGAGGGTTCCCTCTCCGCGCCTTGCCGGCCGGGCGCGGGACGTGCCCTACCGTGCGTCGAAGACCGTGATGACCGTCCTGGCATCCGGGGGCGCCGATCGGCGCGGGGACCCGCACGAGAAGAGATGCCCGTCGTGGGCTCGACGGTGCTGTTCATGGGGCTGTGCCTGGCCCTGCCGAGACGAGCACCCGTGACCTTCACGGCGACGGCCGGCACCCTCGGCGGCGTCGCGGCTCTGTCCGGGGCGCTGGCCCTGCTCCAGGCGGGCACCGTCGTGCACCGGACCGGTCCACCGGGTGGGCCGTGGCCGGATACCGTACCGCGGGATCGGGCCTACGCTCGTCGGTGTGAGCAGTGAGCACTCCGACCACACGACACCGCCGGACCACGAGCCCCGCTGGGGTCAGCGCCTCGACGTGCCGTCGTCCCCACCGCGGCGCGAGCTCGTGGGCCGGGAACTGGTCGCCTACCGTCGGATGGGGCGGGGGCTCTCGTTCTCCGCGATCGTGCTCGGTCTGCTGCTCGGCACCGGCGGGCTGACGGCGACCGGTCCCGCCCGGGTCGTGCTCCTCGTCGTCGCCGCTCTGCTCGCCGTCACCGGCGTCGTCGGGTACGTCCTCGTCAACACGGGGCGGCTGCCCCGGCACGCCGGCCCGAGCGAGCCGTCACGGGTGCGGGCGGTGGTGAGCACGCGGCCGGGCCGGATCGCGATCGTGCTCGCCGTGCTCGGCCTGATCCTGCTCGGCGCGAGCGCGGTGATGGTCCCCCTGGTGGACAACACCCCCGCCGAGGCGACGGGGACCTCTCTCGTGCTCGCGTGCCTGATGTCCGCCCTCGCGCTGTTCATCGCCGCAGCGATCGCGGTCACCGTGGCCGTGCTGTCCGAGGGCCGGGACGACGAACCCGGCGACGACGATGGCGGGCCCGGCCGGCGCGGGCCGCGCCGCGGCGGTCCGATGACCTACGACTCCGACTGGATCACCCGACCGCACCGCTGAGCAGCGGCGCCGGCAGGCTCAGGCGTCGACCGTGGACCGACGCCGCCGGTGCGCGTACCAGGCGACCATCAGCGGGACGCCGGCCGCGAGGGCGACGATCCCGATCACCAGTCCCCCGCCCACCCCGAGCACGCTCGTGGCGCCGGACGCCGGATCGGCGAGGTCGACGGCGGAGGCGATCAGCGCCACCGTCATGATGACGGCGCCGGCCAAGGGAAGGATCACCCGGTCCAGCCACTGCCGTGGCCCGCGGGCATCACGACGGAACAGCCATGCACACGCGAAGCCCGTCAGGGCGTAGTAGACGGCGATGAACAGGCTGATCGCGGCGATCGAATCGGCGAGCAGGTTCGTGCTCAGGGCCGTCATCAGGACGAGATAGCCGATCGCCGCGCCGCCGACGACCGTGGTGGAGAACGTCGGGGTGAGATGCCGCGGGTGCACGCGGGCGAAGGCGTCCGGCAGGGCGCCCTGGACGGCCATCGACAGGGTGCCGCGCGCGGTGGGCAGGATGGTCGTCTGGGTGGAGGCGATGACGGAGACCAGGACGGCGAGCAGCATGACCGGCGCCCACGGGCCCATCACGGCCACGCTCGCCTCGTGCAGCACGTCGCTCACGGCGCTCACATCGACCGAGCCGGAGCCGGCCCCGGTCACGGCGGTGACGAGGAGGGCCATGACCACGTAGGTGACCAGGAGGATCACCGAGGAGAGCACCGCCGCCCGGCCCGGGACGGTGCGCGGGTCCTTCGTCTCCTCGTTCAGGGCCAGGCAGGTGTCCCACCCCCAGTAGATGAACAGGCTGAGCAGGATCCCGTAGCCGAGCGCCCCGCCGTCGGCGACGCCGAACGGATTGAACCAGTCCGCGGCGGGGGCGGCCGCGGCCGGGACCGCGCCGGTGGCCAGGGCGACGGCGGCGACCACCGCGAAGACGGCGAGACCGGCGTACTGGAGCACGGTCATCCCCCACTGCAACCGCTGGCCGAGGTCGATGCCGAGCAGGTTCACCGCCGTCATCGCGGCGATGAAGACGACGCCGGTGCCGGTGACCAGCCAGGTGTTGTCCGCGGCGTCGGGAGCGACCAGCAGCCACAGGTACTGGCCGGCGACCTGCGCCAGGTTGGCGAGGACGATGATGCCGGCCAGGGCCATCGCCCAGCCGCTCATCCAGCCGGTGCGGCGGCCGAAGGCGCGGGACACCCAGGTGAAGGTGGTGCCGCAATCCGGCAGGGAGGCATTGAGTTCTCGGTAGGCGATCGCGATGAACAGCATCGGCACGAAGGCGAGCACCATCACGACCGGGGTCTGCGGGCCGCACGCGGCGATCACCAGTCCCAGCGTCGCGGCCAGGGAGTAGGCCGGGGAGGTGGAGGCGATGCCGAGCGCCGTGGAGCCGGCGAGACCGAGCCTGCCGGCCGCCAGACCCTTGGGCCCGGTGGGGGCGTCGGCGATCTCGTGGCCCGGTACGGCGCTCATCGGGCGCCCTCCGCCGCCGGTGCGGGAACCGGAGCGGGGGCGTCGATGACGTTGGGCAGGAAGCGGGCGAAGTAGTCCGTCACCAGTCCGTCGGACTCACGCACGCCGACGCCGACCGATTCGCCGTCGACCACCCAGGCACCGAGGACCGCCCGGTTGCCGCCGAAGTCGGGCAGCGGATGGAACGCCTGGTAGCACCAGCCCTCGCTGCCGTAGTGACCGGGCTGGACCAGGTCGATGCCCTCGGCGTGGATGACGATGTTGTCGCCCTCCCGCCCGTGCAGCGGTTTGGCGACCCACTCGGTGAGCGGCCCCGGCTGGTCCAGGTACGCCGGCAGCAGGTTCTCGTGGTCCGGGTAGAGGTGCCAGAGCGCCGCCAGCAGCGCCTTGGTCGACAGGAACATCTTCCAGGCCGGCTCGAACCAGGTGACCGCCTCGGGATGGTCCTGGACGTGCATGCCGAAGGGGTCGGCCATCATCAGCTCCCACGGGTAGAGCTTGAAGATGGCCTCGATCGGGGCGTCGTCGAGGTCGACGAACCGCTTGGCGTCACGGTCCCAGCCGATGTCGGCGAGGTTGAGGCCCTGGGTCTGCCAGCCGCCCTGCTGCGCGGTGTCCAGCAGGTAGGCGGCGTTCATCCAGTCCTCGCCGGTGCCCTCCTCCCCCACGTGTGCGACGTGCAGCCGCGCCAGGCCGGTCTCGGTGCGCCGCCGGGCCCACGCCGCGACGAGCGCCTCGTGGATGCCGTTCCACTGGTCGTTGGCCGGCTTGACGTCCTGCAACCAGTACCACTGGCAGATCGCGGCCTCGACCAGCCCGGTCGGGGTGTCCGCGTTGTACTCGAGCATCTTCGCCGGGCCCGTGCCGTCGTAGGCCAGGTCGAACCGGCCGTAGACGGCGGGGTCGCCCGCCTCGAGGGAGTGGCGGGCCAGCTCCATCGCGGCCGGGCCGATGCCGAGGTCGCCCATGGCACCGGTGGCCAGGAACCGGGCCGCCTCCAGGCTCATCCGGTGCAGATCCTCGGTGACGGACTCGAGCGTCTCCACCTCGGGCATCGTGAACAGGTAGTAGGCGTCCTCGTGCCAGTACTCGACGGTGCTGCCGTCGTCCTTGACGGTGGTCGAGTAGATGAGGCCCTGCGCCTCGGTCCGCTGCCGCCAGTCGGGGCGCGGGGTACTGCGGATGCGCTCCATGCGCACTCCTTCCGTCGGTGCAACGGGTCGTGGTCGCGGGGGTCGGTCAGCCGCCGACGTGGACGCCCTTGCCGCCGCCGCCGAAACCGCCACGGCTGACGCTGGACGAGCCCTTCGCGGGCACACCGGACTTCGCGCTCGCCCCCGCGGGAACGGAGGTGGTGCCACCGGACAGCCGGTCGCCGACGCCGGGCAGCGAGCGGCTGGAGCTGGAGTTCCGGGAGCCCATCGGGAAGAAGTACCAGCCGTAGTGACCGCCGGCGCGGCCGGAGTCGGAGCACTTGTCGTCCTCGACGCGCTGCTGGCTGGTGCGGTCCTGGCAGACCTGCGCGTAGTCGGCGTCGATCACGTCCCCGTCCGGCGAGCACCCGGTCATCAGCGCGCTGGCCAGTACCGCGGTCACCCCGAGGCCGACGGTGGTGCTGGCCCGGAAGCGGCGGCGCGCGGGCGGTGTGGTGCTGCTGGTCGCGGTCTCGTCCGATCGACGGCCCGGCTCCGGGCGCGCGGCGGCGTCCTCGGTCATGCGGTGTCCCCCTGCTGATGCGATGCTGCTGGAAGCGTACGGGATGCGGGGCCGAGGGTGATCACCGGCGGCGGCGCTGCTGTCCGCGCGCCACCGGCAGGCGGCCGGTGAAGCTCAGTTCGGCGAGCTGGTGGCGCAGCGCCCGCCGGTTGACCGTGCCCAGGGCATCGACCGGCAGCTCGTCCTCGGCGACGATCCGGCGCGGCACCTTCCACGGCGCCAGACGCCGGCCGCACCAGGCGCGCAGCGCCTCCTCCCGGAACCGGGCGTGCTCCGCCATCACGACGACGGCGACGATCTCCTCCCCGCCGGTCACGGTGAGCGCACCGACGACGGCGGCGTCGCGTACCCCCTGGTGCTCGCGCAGCACCGCCTCCACCTCGGACGGGGTGACGGCGTACCCGCCGCTGACGATGACGTCCTTGGCCCGGTCCACGATCGTCACGACGCCGTCGTGCACGGTCACGACGTCCCCGGTGCGCAGCCACCCGTCGGGCAGCAGCACCTGCCGGGTGGCCGTGTGCTTCTTCCAGTAGCCGGTGAACACCTGCGGGCCCCGGACCAGCAGCTCCCCCGGGCCGTCCGTGACGTCGCGGCGCGGGTCGTCCCGGTCCACCACCCGGATCTCGGTGCCCGGCACCGGCCGCCCAGCAGAGCTGGACGACTCAGCACCGGAGGGGACCGCGCCGGAGGCAACGGCACCGGGGTCCGGGTCGCCGGCGAGCACGAGCGGGGAGGCCTCGCTCAGCCCGTAGCCCTCGATCAGCGGGCCGGCGGCGATGCGGGACCAGCGGCGCCGGACCCGGTCGGGCAGGGCCGTCCCGCCCGAGAAGGCGAAGCGGAGGGCGGGGAAGCCGTCGTCGTCGGCCTCCGCGGCGGCCGCGAGCCGGTCCAGCAGCGGCGGCACGGCGACGAGGTAGTCCAGGGGCACGCGCCGCTGCGCCCGGAGCACGTCCTCCGGGTCGGCGGCCGGCAGCAGCACGAGCCGGGCCCCCGACCGCACGGACAGCAGCAGGGAGAGCGTGAGCGCCCAGGCGTGGACGAAGGGCAGCACGCAGGCCACCGCGGACCCGGCCGGCAGCTCGGGCAGCACGGCACGGGCCTGAGCGACGTTCGCGGTCAGGTTGCGGTGACGCAGGATCGCGCCCAGGGGGTCCCCCGTCGTCCCGGCCGTGTACTGCAGGACGGCGGCGTCGTCGGGCGTCGGTCGCGGCACGTCCCGGAGCGCGGCGGCGGCCCTGCCGCGGGCGCCCCGCTCCAGCAGCGCGGTGAACGTCATGCCGCCCCGCGGCACCGCCTTGTCGCCGAGCTCCTCGCGGAGCCGGCGCGCGGTGGTGCCCGGCAGGTGCAGGGCGAGGCGACGGCGCAGCGGCAGGTCCTCGACGAGGCTGACGGTGATCAGGTGCCGGGGCCGGACGTCGTCGGGCAGCCGGGCGACGCGATCCGCCACCCCGGTCCAGACCACGGCGACGTCGGCGGTGTGATCCTCGAACAGGTGACGCAGTTCGCGGCCGCGGGAGTCCTGATGGTGGGCGACGACGATGCCGCCGAGCCGCCAGACGGCGAACGCGGCGACCAGCCAGGCGGGGCAGTTCGGCAGTACCAGCGCCACCCGGTCCCCGCGCCCGATGCCGAGGGTCGTCAGCCCGGCGGCGGCGCGGTCGACGCGTGCGGCGAGCGCACGGTAGGAGATGGTCTCACCGAGCAGGTCCGCGACCGGGGCGTCCCCGTGGGCGGCGACCGCCGCGTCGAGCAGGTCCGGCAGGGTGGCCGGCTCGGCGCGGTCCGGGAACGGCGACGTCACGGGGCCTCCTCGATCGGGCTGGCTGCGGATGCTCCTATCCTGCCAGCCGGGCCATCCGGGCCCGGGCCAGGCGCTTCATCCCGTCGGCCGGGCGGATGGGGTCCGGCCAGCGCGGTTCGAGGTCGTCGCCGAGCGTCACGCCGCGCAGCTTCCGCCCGAACATCGGCAGCACCCAGTCGGTGACCCACTGCCGCTCCGCCCGCAGCGCGTCCCGCAGACCCGGCCGCTCGGGGTCGTCGTCGGGCAGATCCGGCACGTACGTCACCCCGAGCAGGTCGAGCACCCGGGCGGTCATGTACCGGTGGCCGGCCGTGGACATGTGCATCCGGTCGGGGTCCCACATCCGCGGATCCCGGTAGGCCGTGAGTGCCCAGAAGTCGAGCAGGTCGGTGCCGTGGGCGGCGCTGATCCGGCGGATCCCGTCGTTGTAGACGTCGTGCCGGCGGCGGAACGGCTCGAGCAGGGGGCTGATCTTCAGGTCGTACCCGGTGAAGAGGACGATGCGGGCCCCGGCGGCGCTCAGGTCCACCACGAGCTGCTCGTACTGCGCGAGCAGGGCGTCGACGTCGGTGCGCAGGTCGAGGATGTCGTTGCCGCCGGCGTAGAGCGTGACCAGGGTCGGCTCCAGCGCGAGGGCCGGGGTCAGCTGCTCGGCGACGATCTGACGCAGCCGCTTGCTGCGGATCGCGAGGTTCGCGTACTCCCACGCCGGGTCCTGCCGGGCCAGTTGCCGCGCGACCCGGTCCGCCCAGCCCTTCACCCCGTTGGGGCGGGCGGCGTTCCAGTCGCCCACGCCCTCGGTGAAGGAGTCGCCGAGGGCCACGAATCGTTGCGCCATGGTGCGCAGGCTAGGGACGGCAGACGACGGGCGGCCGAACACGGAGTGAACGGCCGCCCGTCGCACCGGCGGTTGCCGGAGGCGTCACGGCGTGGGCATGCCGCCGTTGACGTTGAGCGTCTCCCCGAGCACGTAGCTGGACTCGGCGGAGGCCAGGAACACGTACGCCGGGGCGAGTTCGGCGGGCTGACCGGCACGGCCGAGCGGGGTGCTCTTGCCGAATTCGGGCAGCGCCTCCTTGGGCTGACCGCCCGAGACCTGCAGCGGCGTCCAGATCGGCCCGGGTGCCACGGCGTTGACGCGGATGCCGCGCTCGGCCAGCTGCTGGGCCAGGCCCTTGGTGAACGCGTTGATCGCGGCCTTCGTCGCCGCGTAGTCGAGCAGCGTCGGGGACGGCTCGTACGCCTGGATCGAGGTCGTGTTGATGATCGCCCCACCGGCCGGCAGGTACTTCAGGGCCGCCCGGGACAGGGCGTACATCGCGACGATGTTGATGTCGAAGGTCTGCTCGACCTGCTCGTCGGTCAGCTCCTCGAGCGTCTCGACGGCCACCTGCTTGCCGGCGTTGTTGACGAGGATGTCGAGGCCGCCCAGCTGACCGGCGGCGTCGTCCACCAGCCCGTTGCGGTAGGAGCGGTCCAGGAGGTCACCCGGCAGCAGCACGGCACTGCGGCCGGCGTCCTTGACGAGGCCGGCGATGCGCTCGGCGTCGCTCTGCTCGGCCGGGGTGTAGGCGAGCGCAACGTCGGCACCCTCGCGGGCGAAGGCGATGGCCACGGCGGCGCCGATGCCGGAGTCCGCGCCGGTGATGAGCGCGCGACGGCCGGACAGCCGGCCCGAGCCGGCGTAGCTGGACTCACCGAGGTCGGCGGTGGGCGTCATCTCGCTGTCGAGGCCGGGCGGGTCCTGGTGCTGCTTCGGCGGGCTGATCGACTCGTGCTGGTCCACCGGGTTCTGCAGGGTGGTCTGGTCGTGCTGGCCGCTGGTGTTCTGGTCGGACATGGGACCTCCATCGGGACACCGTGCGGCACCGGGGCCGGCGTCGCACGGACGGACGCGGACAATCCATCAGCCTACTGACGATACGGTCGCGACGCCAGCCGGGAGACGGGCGGTGACGCCGGCGGGAGGGCCGAGGCGATGGGCCGCGTCAGTCCTCGTCGCGGCGGAAGAACCAGTGGTCCTCGTCGATGTTGCCCAGGATCTTGCGGCTGACCCGGTCCAGGTCGCGCACGTCCTGCGCGTCGAGCGCATCGAAGACGAGGGCCCGGACGCGGGCGACGTGCCGGGGCGCGAGCCCCTCGAGGAGGGCGAAGCCGGAGTCGGTCAGCCGGGCCTCCGTCACCCGGCCGTCGTCGCTCGAGGCGGAGCGCTCCACCCAGCCGCGCTTCTCCAGCTTGGTCACCACGTGGGAGAGGCGGGACAGCGACGACGACGTGCACGCCGCCAGGTCACTCATGGTGCGCGTGCGGTCCCGCTTCTCGGAGAGGTGCGCGAGCACGGAGTAGTCGAAGAACGAGATCTTCGCGGCCCGCTGCAGGCCCTTGTCCAGCGCGGAGGGCACGAGCATGGAGGCGAACAGGTAGGACAGCCACGCGTCCCGCTCGCGCTCGTTCAGCCACTTGTCCTTCTCCGCCATGCCCCCGATGATGCCACAAAGTTCAAGCTTCAATCAAAGGCTGCGGGGCAGCGAGAGGTTCGTGACGCCGTCGCCGGCGGGTCACGCCCCGTGGCCGGGGGTGACCTCCTCGCCCGCGCGGACCGGTCCGGGCGCCGTCCCGGCGCCGAACGGGGAGCCACCCAGGCGCTCCCGGCCGTGCTCCGTTCGCCAGAAGGACGTGTCGGGGCCGACGGGGACGATCTGGGTGGGGTTCAGGTCGCGGTGGACGATGTAGTAGTGCTGCTTGATCTGTACGAAGTCCACGGTGTCGCCGAAGCCGGGCGTCTGGAACAGGTCCCGGGCGTAGGCGGAGAGCACCGGCATCTCGGCCAGCTTGGACCGGTTGCACTTGAAGTGCCCGTGGTAGACGGCGTCGAAGCGGACCAGGGTCGTGAACAGGCGCACGTCGGCCTCGGTGATGGTGTCACCGACGAGATAGCGCTGGGTCCGCAGCCGATCCTCCAGCCAGTCCAGGGCGGTGAACAGCCGGTCGTACGCCGCCTCGTAGGACTCCTGGCTGCCGGCGAACCCGCACCGGTACACGCCGTTGTTGACCTCGGTGTAGACGCGCCGGTTGACGGTGTCGATCTCCTCGCGCAGGTCCTCCGGGTAGAGCACCGGAGCGCCGGGACGGTGGAACTCGGTCCACTCGGTGGAGAAGTCGAGGGTGATCTGCGGGAAGTCGTTGGTCACGACGCCGCCGCTGGGCACGTCGACGATCGCGGGGACGGTGATGCCGCGGGGGTAGTCGGGGAAGCGCGCGAAGAACGCCTGCTGCAGCCGCTCGATCCCGAGCACCGGGTCCTTGCCGTCCGGGTCCAGGTCGAAGGTCCACGACCGGGCGTCGTGCGTCGGGCCGGGCAGGCCGAGGGAGAGGGCGTCCTCGAGGCCGAGCAGGCGGCGCACGATGACGGTGCGGTTGGCCCAGGGGCAGGCCCGCGCCGCGACCAGCCGGTAGCGGCCGGCCTCGACGGGCCACCCGTCGCGCGCGTCGCGGGTGATCCGGTCCTCGATGTAGGCGGTGTCGCGCGTGAACTCCTCGCCGTCGTGGACGTAGGAGCCCCGGGTGCTGTGCGCGTCGTCGGACGCCGGCGCCTGCTGATCGTTCTCGGTGGTCATGCCGCCAGTCTAGGAGCGGCCCCGACACGTCGGACTCGCAGGAATCAACGGGTGACCGAGAGAAAACCCGCGGTTAGGCTGGGCGGCATGAACTCCCCTCTTCCCGACGTCGCGACCCGGCTCACGGACGCGCACCGCCACGAGACCCTGTTCTCGGCGCGGGCGCTGCACATCAAGCAGTCCGCGGTGCGCAACATCTTCGACATCTCGATGCGCCCGGGCCTGATCTCGCTGGCCGGCGGGAACCCCTTCCTGCAGACCCTGCCGATGGACGGGCTCGGGGACATCGCGCGGGACCTGATCGTCGAGCACGGCGCCACGGCCCTGCAGTACGGCAGTGGGCAGGGCACCGAGGAGCTGCGCCGCGCGATCTGCACCGTGATGGCCGAGGAGTCGATCACGGACGCGGTGCCGGAGAACGTCGTCGTGACGGCGGGCGCCCAGTCCGCCCTCGACGCGTGCACCCGGGTGTTCTGCGATCCGGGCGACGTCGTGCTCACCGAGGACCCGACCTACGTCGGCGCGCTGAACACGTTCGAGGCCTACGAGGTGGACGTCCGGCCCGTGGACTCCGACGAGCACGGGCTCCTGCCGGACGCGCTCGAGGCCGCGATCGCCGCCGTGACCGCCGAGGGGAAGCGGGTCAAGTTCCTCTACACGATCCCCTCGTTCGCCAACCCGTCCGGCGCCGTCCTGGCCGCGGACCGGCGGCAGCGCGTGGTCGACGTGTGCCGGGCCGCCAACGTGCTCGTCGTCGAGGACAACCCCTACGGGATGCTCGCGTTCGACGGGGAGCCGGCGCGGCCGCTGCGGGCGGACAACCCGGACGACGTCGTCTACCTCGGTACCTTCTCCAAGATCTTCGCGCCGGGGCTGCGGCTGGGCTGGCTGCTCGCCCCTGCGCACCTCAAGCGCCGCCTGTATCTGGCGAACGAGTGCGTGATCCTGTGCCCGCCGGCGTTCAACCAGATGCTCGCCGTCGAGTACCTGCACCGGTTCGACTGGATCGCGCAGGTGCGCTCGTACCGCGAGGTGTACCGCAAGCGGGCCGAGGCGATGGTCGCGGCCCTGGAGGCCGCCATGCCCGACGGCGTGCAGTGGACGACGCCGACCGGCGGGTTCTTCGTGTGGCTGACACTGCCGGGACAGCTGGACGCGGAGGCCCTGCTCGCTCCGGCCATCGAGGCCGGCGTCGTGTTCGTGCCGGGCAGCGCCTTCACGGCGGCCGACGGGCCGAGCGCGAGCCTGCGCCTCTCGTTCAGCGCCGTCGAGGAGGACGCGATCGCCGAGGGCGTCCAGCGCCTGGCCGAGGTGATCCGCGCCGCGCTGTAGCGGCTGGTACCGACCGCGAGGTCGGGCAGCGGCAGATGCGGGCGCTCAGGCCTCGGTGGGCTGGACGACGATCGGCGTCGTGGTCGGCGCCTTCGAGCCACCGGCCGGTTCGACCGTCACGCCGACGTGGGTGGCCCCGTCGAGCTGGCCCTCCAGCGCCGTGTACGAGACGCCGGATGAACCCGTGAAGGTGCCCGCCGGCCGCGCCTGCTGCCCGGCGATGTACCAGAGCTCGTAGGTCTTGCCCGACTCCAGCGCCGGCAGGTCCCGGCTGATCACCGCGGAGCGGTTGAGCGACTTCGACGACGCCACGCTCATCGAACCGCCGTTGCCGGCGTTCCCGGCGCGGACGACGGCGTCCGGCGCGGCGAACACCGCGAGGGCGGCCTCCCGCCCGGCGTTCTGGGAGTCGAGCCGCTGCTGGGCCTCGACCCGCTGCTGATTCAGGTTGCCGGCCCAGCCGCCGAGGGCGACCGCGGCGACGAGCAGCACAGCCGCCGCGGCACCGAGCCAGGCGGCGGTGCGACGCCACCGGTTCAGCTGGACGACGTTGTCCCCGTCTCCCGTCCCCCGGGCCACGGTCCGGTCGCCGTCCGTGGTGGCCGACGCCTTCCGGGCGTCGGCCGCCGTCGCCCGTTCGCCGGTGACGGCGGTGAACGCCGGGCGTCCGGTGGTCCGGTCGTCGGAGACCCAGTCGTCGTCGGTCGCGGCGTGCCGCGGACCGTCCTCCGCGGCCGTGAGCGCGCCGTCACCGGCGGGAAGCTGCGGCAGGTCGGCGATGGCCGCCATCAGCCGGGCCTTGACCTCGGCGCGCGGGGTGATCACCGGCAGGGCGAGACCGAGTTCGGTCTCGACGTCGGAGAAGTCCGTCTCGTCGTCGTGCTGATCGCTCATGTCCTCACCCCCAACGTGGTGCGCAGTCTGCTCATGCCGTCCCGGATCCTCGTCTTGACCGTGCCGAGCGGCAGGTCCATGATCCGGGCGATCTCCTGTTGTGTGTACCCGCCGTAGTAGGCGAGCTTGATGACCTTGACCTGACCGGTGTTCAGGCTCTCCATCGCGCGGTTCACCCGCTCCGACTCGAGGCGGAGGGCCACGGTGTCCTCGACGTCGTCGTAGGACTCCTGGTACTCCTTGATGCCCTGGGCGAGGTCACGTTCCTGGCTGGCCCTCACCGAACGCACGCGGTCGACGGCGCGCCGGTGGGCCAGGGTCAGGCACCACGTGATGACCCGGCCCCGGCCGGCCTCGTAGCCGCCCGCGTTCTGCCAGATCTGCACGTAGGTGTCCTGGAGGACTTCCTCGCTGAGCGCCGGGTTGCGCAATACCTTCAGGATGACGGCGTAGAGGTGACCCGACGTGGCCTCGTACAGGGCGCTGAACGCTTCCTGGTCGCCGGCTGCCACGCGGCTCATCACGGATTCCAGGTGCGCGTCGGAAGCCCTGACGGATTCCGGCGGTGTGGTCATGAACCCAGCATGTCACTTCGCTGCTGGGCGAGGGAACCGCGGCACACCCTACTGACCTGCACGTGACCGCTGCGCCCGTCGGTGCCGAGGGGCGATGCCGGCACGTTGCGTCGGGCGGCCCCACACACCGCCCGACGCCCCGCGCTCCCCCCGGACAGTCCCGTACGACCCCGACGGGACGTCCCCGGAGCTGCTGCGTGACCATGTTCCCCTCCTCCATGTCTCGGCAACAGTCCACGCTCCACCCCCCGATGGGTTCGTCATGCACTGTTCGGAACACGGGCGCCGAGCGGATTGGACCCGGGGGCACGACGCTGGACGCGCCCTGGACGGCCGCCGGGCGTCGCCGGTCAGCGCAGGGCGTTCGCGACCGCGGAGAAGAGGCTGCGGGCCCGGTGGCTGACGGCGAGGTCCTCGATCAGGACGGCGTTGCCGTCGGCGTCGGCCAGCGGTACCCGCCAGTTGGGGTACTCGTCCTTGGTGCCGGGTTGGTTCTGCACGCGCTTCTCGCCCACCGCGTCCACGAGGGAGACGCCGATGAGGCACGCCGGCGAGGCGCCGAGCAGCTCGTGGAGCGCGGCGATGGTGCGCTCCTCGTCGGCGCCGTCGGGCAGCAGGCCGCGCTCCCGGGCCATCGCCAGGAACGCACTCTGCTCGGCCCGGTCCGCGGCCAGCTCCTGCTCGAGCGGGGCGTCGAGCATGCCGAGACGCTCGCGCAGGCGGATGTGCTCGCCGCTGAGATACCCGGCGGTCGGGGGCAGGTCGTGGGTGTTGACGCTGGCCAGGCACAGCCGGCGGTACTGCTCGACGGGCAGCGGAGCGTGCGCCTCGTCGAACTCGAACCAGAGGATCGAGGTGCCGAGGATGCCGCGATCGGCCAGGTAGCGCCGCACCCACGGCTCGAACAGGCCGAGGTCCTCGCCGATCACGACGGCGCCCGCGCGCTGCGCCTCCAGCGCCAGCACGCCGATCATGGCCTCGTGGTCGTAGCCCACGTAGGCGCCGTCCGCGGCGATCGTGCCCTCGGGCACCCACCACAGCCGGAAGAGGCCGAGGATGTGGTCCACGCGGATGCCGCCGGCGTGCCGCAGGATCGTGCGCAGCATGTCGCGGAACGGGACGTAGCCGGCCTCCGCGAGCCGCTCCGGGTGCCACGGCGGCTGATTCCAGTTCTGCCCGAGCGCGCTGTACATGTCCGCGGGGGCGCCGACGGTCACCCCGTGGGCGAGCACGTGACGGAGGGTCCAGGCGTCCGAGCCCTGCTGGTGCACCCCGACGGCGAGATCGTGCAGGATGCCGACGCCCATCCCGGCGCCCTCGGCCACCCGCTGGGCGGCGGCGAGCTGCTCGTCGCAGACGAACTGCAGCCAGCAGAAGAAGTCGATGCGACCGGCGAGCTCGGACCGCAGGTACCCGATCTCGGCGTCGGAGAGATCCGGGTTGACCCACTCGCCGTCGGCGGGGTCGTGCCGCTCGCGCAGGGCGCACCACAGGGCGAAGTCCCGCAGGCCTGCGCCCTCGCGCCGCACGAAGGCCGCGTAGGCGTCCTGCCGCCACGGGCTGCGCTCGACGGCGTGGACGAGCGCCAGCGCCTCCAGCTTGGCCGCGAACACCGGGTTCCGGTCGATGGCGTCGACGCTCGTGTTGTCCGCGGAGCACCGGCCGGCGAGCTCGGCGACGCGGGCCCGGTCCTCCTGCGGCAGGTAGCCGAACTCGGGGATGTCCTCGACGCGGATGTAGAGCGGGTGGAAGAACCGCCGGCTGCTGGGCAGGTAGGGGGACGGCTCGACGGGCGGCGCCGGCTCGGCCGCGTGCAGCGGGTTGATCAGCAGCCAGCCCGCGCCCTCCCGGCCGCTGATGGCCGCCAGGTCCGCCAGGTCGGCGAGATCCCCGACGCCCCACGAGCGCCGGGACCGCACCGAGTACAGCTGCGTCATCAGGCCCCACTGGCGGGTGGCGCCGACGGTGTCGGCAGTCGCGAGGCGGCGCGGGGTGACGATCAGGCGGCAGCTGGCCAGCCGGCTGCCGGACTTGGCGCCCACCGTGTGCCAGCCCAGGGGCAGGTCGCCCGGGACGGCGAAGGTGGCGCGACCGGTGAGCGTGCCGTCGACGTCGCGCGGATCGGTCCACACGTCTCGTTGCTGGACCGGCAGGTTCCGGCCGTCCTCGGTCTCGACCCAGACCAGGACGTCGTCCCCGTGGGGCACGTGCACGCCGAACGTGCGCTGTTCCCCCTCGGTCACGACGAGGACGGGCGGCAGCAGGCGCCGCCAGGGGGCGAGGTCGCGGTCCGCGAGGGCGGCGTCGACCTGCGCGTCGTTGCTCACGGTGACGCCGAGCGCGGCGAGCACGGCGAGCAGGGTGGGCGCGGGGATGTCGCGGGTGATGCCGTCGAACCCGGTGACCGTCGTCTCCACCCGCCACGCCCGGGCGAGGGCCTGGAGGCGGTCCGGGGAGAGGGTGACGGTCGCGGGATGCGCGGGAATGTCGGTCATGATCCTGCCCTGTCGACGTGCGGTGTGCTGGCCCGGGACCGTCGGTGGCTGGTGGCACGGAACGGCTCGGGCCCCGATTCACCCTATGTCAAGGGCGCCCGGCGTCGTCCGCCCGCGTCGTGCCGGCCTGCAGCCGGGCCAGCCGGCGCCGCGCGCTGATCTCGGTCGGTCCGCGCCGGCCGAGGGCGAGGCGGACCCCGGCGAGGACGACGCGCGTGGCCGCCACGGCGGGCAACCGGACCGGTCCGATCCGCCGTCGCTCCAGGCCGAGCAGCTGCCGGTAGGGCTCGCGCAGGCTCGCCAGCGCACCCTCGAACAGCAGGCGGTAGCCGGGCAGCAGCAGGGGACTGAGGCCGGGCGACCGCAGGAAGCTCATCACCTCGTCCAACCGGGCGCTGTGGACGAGCTGGCCACTCGTCAGGTAGTCGTCCAGCTGGCTGCGGAGCTCGGCCGCCGTGCGCGGTGGGTCCGTCACCCCCATCAGCTCGCCCGCGACGGCCCACTCGGCGACGTACGCGTCGGCGCCTTTCGGAATGGACCCCCGCCCGCCCCAGTACGAGCCCCAAATCAGGTGCGCCGCCAGGAAGGAGTCGGTGAAGGCCAGGTGCACCCAGCGCAGCAGGTCGGGATCGTTCGCGGCGTAGGGCCGTTCGGTCCCGGTTCCGTCCTGGTACGTCCCGGTGACCGCGCGGTGCAGGCGCCGCACATGGTCCGAGGCCGTCCGGCCCGCGGTCGTGTCCCCGTAGGTGACGGTGAAGATCCAGCGGATGGTGCCCGCGAGCCGGCCGAGCGGATCCTCCCGGAACCGGGAGTGCTCGTAGACGCCGGCGAGGGCGCCGGGGTGCAGGGCCTGCATCATCAGCGCCCGCACGCCGCCGACGATCGGCGCCATGGACCCGTGCACCGCCCAGGCCGCCGATCCGGGCCCGAGGAAGCCGGCGTCGTTCCCGTCCGCGAGCGCAGCCGACCAGTCCGGCTCCCGTCCGGGGGAGCCGGTGAAGGTCAGTTGCAGTTCGCGGCGGAACACGCCGAGCAGGTCAGGACGCATCGATCACTCCAGCAGCAGGGCGGGTTCCTCCATGATGGCGGCGACGTCGGCCATGAAGCGGGCCGAGAGGTCGCCGTCGACGACGCGGTGGTCGAAGGAGCCGCCCAGCGTCGTGATCCAGCGCGCGATCACCTCGCCGGAGACCACCCACGGCTTCTGCCGAATGGTGCCGAACGCGACGATCGCGACCTCGCCCGGGTTGATGATCGGGGTGCCGATGTCGATGCCGAGCACCCCGATGTTCGTGATGCTCAGCGTGCCGCCCTGCATGTCCGCCGGCTTCGTCTTCCCGGCCCGCGCCGTGCCCGCCAGGTCGCCGAGCGCGACGGCCAGCTCCTTGAGGGTCAGGTCCTGCGCGTTCTTGATGTTGGGCACCATCAGCCCGCGCGGGGTGGCGGCGGCGATCCCGAGGTTCATGAAGTGCTTGATGTGGATCTCGTCGCCCGCATCGCCCGGCACCCAGCTGGCGTTGACCTGCGGGTTGCGGGCCGCGGCCCAGATCACGGCCTTCGCCAGGATCAGCAGCGGGGACACCTTGATGCCCTCGAAGTCGCGGGACGCCTTGAGCCGCTGGACGAACTCCATGGTCCGGGTGGCGTCGACGTCGACGAAGATCGACACGTGCGGGGCCGAGAACGCGGACTGCACCATGGCGGCCGCGGTGGCCTTGCGCACCCCGCGCACCGGGACCTTCTCGATCAGGCCGTGCTTCGCGCCTGCGTTCCAGAACTGCGGGGCGCGGGCCTGGTTGCGGGCCACCTGTTCGGCGTAGGAGATCAGGTCCTCGCGGGTGACCTCGCCCCCGGCGCCGGACGCGGTGACGTCGGCGAGGTCGATGCCGAGATCCTTGGCGGCCTTGCGGACCGGCGGCTTGGCGAGCACGCGCTGCACGAGCCGCTCGATCGGGTTGCCGGCCGGTCGCGACGGGGCGGCCGGCGCAGGTGCGGGAGCGGTCGGTGCCGGCGCGGGAGGCGTCGGAGCGGCCTGCGGGCGCGGGCTGGGCTCGGGCTGCGGCGTCACCGCCGGCGTCCGGTCCGGTTCCTGCGGCGCGGCGGCGCTCTTCTGCGTCGCGGTGCCGGTCTGGCTGCTCCGGCCGGCCCCCGAGGCCTGCGGGCGGGTGGGGGTGTGCCGGGCGCGGCGCTTGACGGCGTCGGCGCGAGGACCGGATCCGACCAGCGGTCCGGGTGCGGCCTGCGGCCCGACGTCGGGCGGGGTCGGGTCGTCGTGTCCGGCAGCGGCCGGCGCGGCGGGAGCCGGGGCGGCAGCGGTCTCCCCGGTCTCGAGGACGGTGATGATGGGCGTGCCGACCTCGACCGTCACGCCCTCCGCGACCAGCAGTTCACCGACGGTGCCGGCCCAGGGGCTGGGCAGCTCGACGAGGGACTTGGCCGTCTCGATCTCGACGAGTACGTCGTTGATCGCCACGGTGTCGCCGGGCGAGACCTTCCAGGAGACGATCTCCGCCTCGGTCAGTCCCTCGCCGGCGTCGGGCAGGTTGAACGTCTGGGCCATGTCCGTTCCCCTCAGTAGGCCAGCGCGCGGTCGACCGCGTCGAGGATGCGGTCGATGTCGGGCAGGTAGTGCTCCTCGACCTTGGCCGGCGGGTAGGGCAGGTGGAACCCGCCGACCCGCAGCACGGGCGCCTCGAGGCTGTAGAAGCAGCGTTCGGTCAGCCGGGCGGCGATCTCCCCGCCGATGCCGCCGAACGTGGGCGCCTCGTGCGCGACGACGAGCCGGCCGGTGCGGCGCACGGAGTTCTCGATGGTGTCGGCGTCCAGCGGCGAGATGCTGCGCAGGTCGATCACCTCGATCGAGTGGCCGTCCTCCGCGGCGGCGTCGGCGGCCGCGAGTGCGACCGGGACGAGCGGGCCGTAGGCGACCACGGTGACGTCGGTGCCCTCCCGGACGATCTGCGCCCGGTACGGGTCGGCCGTCGGGCGGTGGGTGTCCACCTCGCCCTTGAGCCAGTACCGCCGCTTCGGTTCGAGGAAGATCACCGGATCCTGCCCCTGGACGGCCTGCTGAATCATCCAGTACGCGTCGTGCGGGGTGGACGGGGTGATCACCCGCAGGCCCGGGGTGTGCGCGAAGTAGGCCTCGGGGGACTCGGAGTGGTGCTCGATCGAGCCGATGCCGCCGCCGTAGGGGATCCGGATGACGACGGGGGCGCCGAGGTTGCCGTCGGTGCGGGTGCGCATCTTGGCCAGCTGGGTGGTGATCTGGTTGAACGCCGGGAAGACGAAGCCGTCGAACTGGATCTCGCAGATCGGCCGGTAGCCGCGCAGGGCCAGGCCGATGGCGGTGCCGACGATGCCGGCCTCCCCGAGCGGGGTGTCCACGACGCGGGCGGCACCGAAGTCCTTCTTGAGGCCCTCGGTGATGCGGTAGACGCCGCCGAGGTCACCGATGTCCTCGCCCATCAGCAGGACCTTCTCGTTCTGCTCGAGGGCGGCCCGCATGCCGGCGTTGAGCGCCTTGGCCATGGTGAGGGTGCTGGTGCCCGTCGTCGCGGACGCCGTGGGGCTGGGCTGGGTGATGGTCACGTGTCGTTCCCCTTCAGTGGGTGCCGTCGCCGGCGTCGTCGAAGGACGCTTCGTACTGCTGGTGCCAGCGCCGCTCCTCCTCGACCAGGGGGTGGGGTTGGCCGTAGACGTTGTCGAAGGCCCGGTCCAGGCCGGTCAGCGACATGCCGAGCGTGGTCTCGCGCACGTGTGCGGCGACGGCGTCACCCTCGGCCGCGACGTCGGCGAAGAAGGCGTCGTCGGCGAGGCCCTGGGCGCGCAGGTACCGCTCGAACCGGACCAGCGGATCCTTCCCGGCCCACTCCTCCTCCTCGGAGGCTTGCCGGTACTTCGTCGGATCGTCCGCGGTGGTGTGGGCACCGAGGCGGTAGGTGAAGGCCTCGATCAGGGCCGGCCCGGACCCGGCGCGGGCCCGTTCGAGCGCCCAGCGGGTGACGGCGTGAACGGCGAGGACGTCGTTGCCGTCCACCCGCACGCCCGGGAAGCCGTAGCCGGCGGCCCGGCGGGACAGCGGCACGCGGGACTGCACGTCGAACGGGACCGAGATGGCCCACTGGTTGTTCTGGCAGAAGAACACGATCGGGGCGGTGAAGGAGGCGGCGAAGACCATGCCCTCGTGCACCTCGCCCTCGGTGCTGGAGCCGTCGCCGAAGTAGCCGAGCACGGCCTCGTTGCGGGCCGGGTCCTCGTTGCCGACGGCGCCGTCCCGGCCGATGCCCATCGCGTACCCGACCGCGTGCGGCACCTGGGCGGCGAGGACCAGCGTGTAGGTGTGGAAGTTGTGCTCGCGCGGGTCCCACCCGCTGTTGGAGACGCCGCGGAAGAGCCGGAGGATGTCCGCGAAATCCACCCCCCGGGTGCGGGCGACGGCGTGCTCCCGGTAGGTGGGCACGATGTAGTCCTGGGGCGCCGTGGCACGGCCGGAGCCGACCTGCGCGGCCTCCTGCCCGCGGGACTGGACCCAGAGGGCGAGCTGGCCCTGTCGCTGCAGGGCGGTGGCCTCGTCGTCGAAGCGGCGGGTGACGGCCATGTCCCGGTAGAACGTGCGCAGCTCGTCGTCGGTGACGTCGGCGAGGTAGGCGTCGAAGAAAGGGTGGGGATGCCGGGTGCCGTCGACGTCGAGCAGCTGGATCATCTCGTCGGCGCTCGGCAGCTCCGGCAGGTCGACGGCGGCGTCGTCGGCCGGAGTGTCGGCAGGGGCGTCGCTCTCCGCGCCGGTGGGCGCGGTGACGTCGGCGTCCGGGTCGGCGGGCGTCGGCTCGGGAATGCCCGTGGTGGCGCGGGAAGACATCGATCCGGCTCCTGTCCGGGCGGCATGGCCCTGGAGGGGTGGGAGACGGTCATCGGCGCTCGGACGGGAGACGGCCCGTTTATTCCGCATGGCGCATATGACCTGCAGTGACGGCCTTAGCCTAGCGAGCGCCGTTGGCCGCCACTATTCGCGCCATGCGGGGCGGACGATCGGGCCGCGGTCGGCGCCGCCGCCCGCGTGAACCAGCGCCCGTCATCCGGGTCCCGGTCGCGGGTGCGGGCACCGCACCGCTCAGGCGCCGAACTCGCGGCAGAGCTCGATGAACCGGGAATTGCCGTCGACCTCACCGATGCTCACCCGCACGCCCTCGTCACCGAACCGGCGGACGGCGAGGGCCTTCCGCTCGGCGGCCTCGGCGAAGGCACCGCACCGGTCACCGAGCCGCAGCCACACGAAATTGCCCTCGGCCTGCGGCAGGTCCCAGCCCCGCTCGGTGAGCGCGGTGACCACGCGTTCCCGCTCGGCGACCAGGCCGTCGACCCGGGCGAGCACCTCGTCGAGGTGGTCGAGGGAGACGATCGCCGCCTGCTCGGCCAGTGACGAGACCGCGAACGGCACGGCGCTGACCCGCAGGTTCTCCGTGATGCCCTGCTGCGCCACGGTGTAGCCGACGCGCAGGCCGGCCAGCCCGTGCGCCTTCGAGAAGGTGCGCAGCAGCACGAGGTTGGGGTACTCGCGGTAGAGGGCGATGCCGTCGACCGCGGCCGGGTCCCGGACGAACTCGAGGTAGGCCTCGTCCAGCACCACGACGACGTGACGCGGCACCCGGGCGAGGAAGGAGGTCACCTCGTCGTGGGTCAGGATCGGGCCGGTCGGATTGTTCGGGGTGCAGAGCAGGATCACCCGGGTGTTCTCGGTGACGGCGGCCGCCATCGCCTCCAGATCGTGACGCCCGTCCGCCAGCAGCGGCACCTGCACGCTCGAGGCACCGGAGAGACCCACGGAGATCGGGTAGGCCTCGAACGAGCGCCACGCGTAGACGACCTCGTCGGGGGCGCCGAAGTCGTTCTGCCCCGCGTAGGTGGCGAGCACCTGGTTCAGGGCGCCGAGGCTGCCGCCGCCGGTGACGATGTCCTCGGCCGGGACGCCGAGGTGGGTGGCGAGCCGCTCCCGCAGCCGCGTGCTGACGGCGTCGGGGTACCGGTTGATCGACGTGAGGTCGCGGATCGCGTCGAGCACCGCCGGGATGGGGGGCAGCGGGTTCTCGTTGGAGGAGAGCTTGAAGCTCTCCATCCCCTCGACCACCGTGGCCGGCCGGCCGGCCGCATAGGCGGGGAGCGCACCGAGCACCGCACGGGGGCGGACGCCGGGCGACGGGCTCGGCGTGTCGGCTCCGGTGGCGGGACTGGTGGTGGTCGGGTCGGTGGGCGTCATGGGCAACACCCTAGTCATCGGTCCGGCGACCGGAGCCGGCCGACAGGTCGGCGCACCGTACGACCCTGCGTCCCCGGTACGACCCTGCGTCCCCGGTACGACCCATGGCACGATGGTGCCGTGAGCCGGTTCCTCTTCCGCTGGGTGGTCAACGCCCTCGCCCTTGCCGTCGCCGCCTGGCTGCTGCCGGGCCTCGCCATCACCGCCGATGCCGCGATGGTGCGCACGTTCGGCGGCGCGCAGGCGGCCACGATGGCCGCGTACGTCATCATCAGCCTCATCTTCGGGCTGGTGAACGCCGTCATCCGGCCCGTCCTGGCGTTCCTCTCGATCCCCATCACGTGCCTGACGCTCGGCCTGTTCAGCGTCGTCATCAACGCGCTGATGCTGTGGCTGACCGCATGGCTGAGCACCTTCACCCCGGCGAAACTGGGCATCGACACGTTCTTCTGGACCGCGATCCTGGCCGCGCTGATCGTCTCCGTGGTCTCCCTGCTGGTCGGCTGGCTGGAGCCCTCGGAGCACCGCCGGTCGCGGCGTCGCGCCGTCGCCGACTGACCCCGGCACCGACCGAGCGCGTCCGGACTGGCCGGCCCCGACCGGCCGGACGCGGCTGCTCCCGCCCCGGGTCCCTGGCTACGACAGGCCGAGGATGGTGCCGTCGTCGGCCAGGTCGATCCGTCCGGCCGCGGGCGTCGCGGGCAGTCCCGGCATCGTCATCATGTCCCCGCACACGACGACGACGAACCCGGCCCCGGCGGAGAGCCGCACCTCACGCACGTGGATCTCGTGGCCGGTCGGGGCGCCGACCGCGTGCGGGTCGGTGGAGAACGAGTACTGCGTCTTGGCCACGCACACCGGCAGCGCACCGAACCCGTCGTGCTCGATCCGGTCGAGCCGGCGCCGGGCCCGCGCGTCCCAGGTGACCAAGGACGCGCCGTAGAGCCGCGTCGCGATCGCCTCGACCTTCTCCGTCAGGGACGCCCCGTCGTCGTAGGTGTAGGAGAACGTGTAGTCCGACGGCTCGTCGAGCACCTGCAGCACGCCCTGCGCGAGGTCCCGGGCACCGGTCCCGCCGTCGGCGAAGTGGGTGGCCGGGAAGGCGCGCACCCCCTCCGCGGCCACGAGGTCCACGACCCGGGCGATCTCCGCGTCGGTGTCGGTGGGGAACCGGTTCACGGCGACGACGCACGGGATGCCGTACACGCCGCGGACGTTGGCCAGGTGCCGGCGCAGGTTGACCATGCCGGCCTCGACGGCGGCCACGTCCTCGGTGCCGAGATCCGCCAGCGCCACCCCGCCGTGATACTTCAGGGCGCGGACCGTGGCGACGACGACGGCCACGTCCGGCCGCAGCCCCGACTTGCGGCACTTGATGTCGACGAACTTCTCCGCGCCGAGGTCCGCGCCGAAGCCGGCCTCGGTGACGACGTAGTCCGCGAGCCGCAGCCCGGCCCGCGTCGCGGCGACGGAGCTGCACCCGTGAGCGATGTTGGCGAACGGGCCGCCGTGCACGAAGGCGGGCGCGCCCTCGAGGGTCTGGACGAGGTTGGGCGCGAGGGCGTCGCGCAGCAGGGCGGCCATGGCGCCGTGGGCCTGCAGGTCACGCGCCGTGACGGGGGCGGCGGAGCGGTTGTAGCCGATCACGATGTCACCGATGCGCCGCTTCAGGTCGGCCCACGACTCGGTGAGGCAGAAGATGGCCATCAGCTCGGAGGCGACCACGATGTCGAATCCGTCCTCCCGGGGGAACCCGTTGGCGTGGCCGCCGAGGCCGACCACCACCTCGCGCAGCGCCCGGTCGTTGACGTCGAGCACGCGCCGCCAGGTGATGGTGCGGGTGTCCAGGTCCAAGGCGTTGCCGTGGTGGACGTGATTGTCGATGAGTGCCGCGAGCAGGTTGTTGGCGGCGGCGATCGCGGCGAAGTCCCCGGTGAAGTGCAGGTTGATGTCGGTCATCGGCACCACCTGGCTGTAGCCGCCGCCGGCCGCCCCGCCCTTCATACCGAACACCGGACCCATCGACGGCTCCCGCAGGCACGCGACCGTGCGGTGCCCGAGACCGTGCAGCGCGTCGGTCAGGCCGACGGTGGTCGTCGTCTTGCCCTCGCCGGGCGGCGTCGGGGAGAGGGCGGTGACGAGGATCAGCCGGCCGAGAGGCCGGTGCGCCAGCGTCGCGAGGTACCCGAGATCGACCTTCGCCTTGTGGCGCCCGTAGGGCGAGAGGTGCTCCTCCGCGATGCCCAGCGTCTCCGCGGCGACGTCCCGGATCGGGCGCAGGACGGCGGCATTGGCGATCTCGATGTCCGACAGCATCGTCGTGACCTCCCGTGATGGTTCCCTGTGGTCCCGCTCACACCGTAGCGGAGTGCGGTGCCGTCATCAGCCGTTCGGCCAGCGGACCGGGGTGACGTGCCGCTCCTGCTGCGGCGGTCGCGGGTCCGGAGCTCGCGGTGTCGCGGTTCCCGGCGCCGGTATACACGCCGGCACGTCGCGGCCCTCGAAGACCCAGACGGTCTGCCGGGAGACGCCCCGGGTGAGGCCGCGAAGCGAGTCGCGTTGCGCCGCCAGGCTGGCGTCGGTCGATCCGTCGGCCTCGGCCGCGATCCGGCGGTAGGAGTCCAGGCCGTGCGCCGCGGCGATCATCGCGACGGGCGCGGGCAGGGCCAGCCCTCCGCGGGCGCCGGACGGCGTGCCGGCGGGCCGGGCGGTCGGCCCGGGGAACGGCGGCGGGGAGGACCCGGTCACGGTGACGCGATTCCGCGCGTCCGGGTTGGGCCGCCCGTCGAGAGCGGGGACGACGTCGTCGCGGTGCTCCAGGCTCAGCACCGCCGTGCCGGCGGGCACGGTGAAGCCCGCGACGGGAGATCCCGCCGTGACGACCTGCCGGACGTCGTAGCGACGGCGGAACGCCGGGTCCGCCGCGAGCGCGGTGGCGTGGATGCCGCCCTGGCTGTGGCCGGTGAGGATGACGCGGGCACCGCGCGGCGCCCCGGACGCGGCGAGCGCGGCCGTGACGAGCGCGGCGACCTGCGTGGGCCGGACCGTGGTGCCGTCGGCGTCCATGGCGGTGATCGCCTCCGCGTTGCCCTCCAGATCGAACAGACCGGGGCCGTCGGCCAGCTCCCAGCCGGTGGTGCCGGGGACGTCGACCTCCCAGACCGGCTCGGCGCCGCCCTCGAGGCGGCGGACCGTCACCGTGCTGCGGGCGACGCCGTCCGGGCCGGCGCGGGAGCTGACGCCGGCAGCCTGCAGGTTCGCGGTGAGCGAGGAGAGGGTCGCGGGCGTCGCGAGCTCCGTCCGCGGCGTGCCGACGGCGCTGACCGTCAGGGTGCCGGGGGTGACGATGCCCGCGCGCCGACCCGCCGCCACCGCGCTCACGGTGACCCAGGCGAGTGCCCCGATGTCGTGCCCCGTGTCCCGCAGCAGCTGATCGAGGGCGGGCAGCGCGAGCGGCGGATCGGTCGGGTCGATCAGCCGAGGCAGGGTGGCCACCTCGGCCTGGACGGCGTCGCGGTATCCCACCACCCTCGCCCGGATGGCGAGGCCGGTGAGCCAGCCGCCGATGCCCGTGGCGCCCAGGGCGCCGGCGGCCCCGGCGAGCGGACCGGCCGCCGGCGCACCGGCCGCGGCGCTGCCCGCGAGGCGCAGGGCGGTCAGCTCCGCGTGCTGCCGGGCCAGGACCGCCGCGACCGCCGCCGCCTCGCTGCGCTCGTACACGGCCCGGGCGGTGCGCACGCCGGCGGCCAGGTCGAGCAGACGGCTGCCGAGCCTGCCCGCGGACAGCTGGGCGGATCCCCCGGCGAGGCGGGCTGCCGCGGCCGCCGGCTGAGCCGGTGGGGGCAGGCGCCAGAGATCGCCGGTGATCGCGCCGAGGACCGCACTGACCCGGCACAGCTCCTCGGCGACCGCCTGGACCCGGGTGGAGGCCTCGTCCAGCTCCTCGAGGCTGCAGGCGATCCCGTCGACACCACCGCGCACCGTCAGGGTGCCGCTGGTGGGTCCGGAGGCGGCCGGCAGTGTCGGCACCGGGTGCACCGTCCCGGCCCGGGTGCCGCCCTCACCGGCCGGGCCCCAGGAGAAACTCATCGGCCACCCCCGTTCCCCGCGCTCACGGCGTCGTCCCCGGCGTCGCCCATCCCCGCAGGACGGCATCGGCGACACGGCCCTCGGCGTCGAGCAGGTCACCGGCGCCCCCGTGGCGCAGGTCCTCCGCCAGCCGACCCAGGTGCTGGTGCAGGGACTGGACGTCGGCGTCGACGCCGGTCAGCCCGCTCATCAGGGACAGCAGGGAGTCCCGATAGCCCTGCGCCGCCCTGGACTGCCACGCAGCGCACGCACAGCGCCCCAGGTCGGCTCGGTGCTCGGTGAGGGCAGCCGCCTCCGCTCGCACGCGCGCCGCCAGGTCGTCCACCAGGACCGCCGCGGCGGTCCGCTCGCCGCCCACGCTCTCCCCCGCCATCCGTCTCCCCTTCCCGTCGGCCTCCGACCGCTCCTCGTCCCGACGCTAGGCCGGGCCCGGACCGGGCGAGCCGGTGTCGGACGGCCCTGGGGAGAACCTGCCGCAAAGGCCCGGCTGGGGAGGGAGAAGCGGCCCGATCCGTGCACCGATCGGCCGGCCCGCCCCGCGGACTTGCCCGCGGAGAGGCCGGTGGACGCGGGTCCGGCCGCGCCGATCGACGAAAGTGCTTGCGCTCACACGATCCGCGGGTTCTCCTTGATCGCACACGTCGGTGGTGTCGCGTGTCTCGAGCAGCCGGGGCGACGACAGACCCAGCCACTCACGCGCTTCCTCTCACACATCCACACTCGCTCAGGAGTCCGATGTTCAACCGCATCCCGGCGCGCATCGCGGTGGCCGTCACGGCCGCCGCCCTCGTCGTCGCCACCCCCCTCACCGGTGCCGCAGCGGCACCCGCCACCCCCACCCACGCGTCCTCCCCCACTCGTTACTACGTCCCGCCCCTCCCGGACGGCTCGGCGGCCCAGATCGCGTCCCTCGCCCGGACGGGCCAGCTGACCGATGCCCTCCTGGTCGCGAAGGAGGTCACCACCCCGCAGGCGGTGTGGTTCACCTCCGGCACCGCGAAGCAGGTCGAGAAGTCCGTGCGGACGACGATGCAGCAGGCGGCCCGGCAGCGCGCCGTGCCCACGCTCGTCGTCTACAACGCGCCCGGCCGGGACTGCTCGCAGTACTCGTCCGGCGGCGCCGGTTCGGACGCGGCGTACCGCAGCTGGATCGACGGCTTCGTCCGTGGTCTCGGGACGAAGCAGCAGGCGACCGTGATCGTCGAGCCCGACGGCCTGGCCAACCTGCCCTCGGACTGCCCGGCCGCCTACCCGGGCCAGGACATCGCCGCGCTCACGGCGGGCCGCATCGCGGACGTCAAGTACGCGGGCACCACCATCGCGACCCGCAACCGGCACGCGCAGGTCTACCTGGACGCCGGCCACAGCGGCTGGCACAGCGTCGCCGACGCCACGGCCCGGCTCGCGAAGGCGGGCGTGGGCGGGGTGCGCGGGTTCTCGTTGAACGTGTCGAACTACCAGTGGACCCCGAACCTCTCCGAGTACGGGACCTGGATCTCCAACTGTCTCGCCCTGCACCCGGATGCCGCGACCACGACGCCGACCGACTGCGGCGACCAGTACTACTCCGGCGGCCCGGCGAACGACTGGCAGGGCGGCGCCCTCGACGGAAGCAAGGTCTGGAGCACGACGGCGACGGACCCGACGGCGAACGTCGCGGGCATCGACTCGCGCTACGCGCAGGAACTGCAGGCGGCCGGTGTCCGGCCGACCGCCGGGTTCGTGCTGGACACCAGCCGGAACGGCCGCGGCCCCTGGACCCCGGCGGTGACCACCGACTACCCGGATCCGCAGACCTGGTGCAACCCTCCGGGCCGCGGCCTCGGAGCGCGCCCGGCGGCGCACCCGTCGTCGGCCTACCCGCTGCTCGATGCGTACCTGTGGATCAAGACGCCGGGCCAGTCCGACGGCCAGTGCAACCGCGGGTTCGCGGGCAGCACCACGGACCCGGAGTGGGGCGGGATCACCGACCCGGCGGCCGGGGCCTGGTTCCCGCAGCAGGCGCTGCAGCTGGCCCGGCTGGCGCAGCCGGCGCTCTGACAGCGCCCGCATGACCGACGGGCGGCTCCCCTGTACGGGGGAGCCGCCCGTTCTCCTTCCGAGGTCGAACGGTGCGCCACGGGGGCGCGTTCGTCAGGCGCTGGGGGTGGCCTCCGCCGCCCGGGTCGCCTGCCAGCTGGCCAGCAGCCGCAGCCGCTCCGCGGAGGGTGAGCCCGGCTCGGCCGTGTAGATGAGCAGCACGAGACCGGGCTCGGCGGTCAGCGCGAGCTCCTCGTAGGTGAGCGTCAGGTCCCCGACCACCGGGTGGTGGAATCGCTTGAGGCCGGAGCCGTGGGTGCGCACGTCGTGGGCGCCCCAGAGCCGCCGGAACGTCTCGCTGCGGGTGGAGAGCTCACCGACGAGGTCCTGCAGCTCCTTGTCGTGCGGGTCGCGTCCCGCCTCGGCGCGCATCACGCCGACGCACATCTGCGCGAACAGGTCCCAGTCGGGGTAGAAGTCCTCCGCGGCCGGGTCGAGGAACTGGAAGCGCGCCAGGTTCGGGGTGCGCCCGCCGTCGCCGATCACCGGCGAGTAGAACGCCCGGCCGAGCGCGTTGGTGGCGAGCAGATTCTGCCGCGGGTCGCGGACGAAGGCGACGCCCTCGGTGATGGCGTCCAGCGCCCACTGCAGCCCGATCCGCGCCGCGGGCGGCGGGGTGGCCCGCCTCCGTGGCCGCCCGCTGGTGGGGATCCCGTCCGCCGCCCGGGCGAGGTCGAACAGGTGGGCACGCTCGGTCTCGTCCAGCCGCAGGGCGCCGGCGACGGCGTCGAGCACCGACGCGGAGGCCCCGGCGATCGCCCCGCGCTCCAGCTTGGCGTAGTACTCGACGCTGACGCCGGCGAGCGTGGCCACCTCCGTGCGGCGCAGGCCCGGCACCCGCCGGTTGCGCCCCGCCGGCAGCCCGGCGTCCTCCGGGGACAGCTTCGCCCGGCGCGACATGAGGAATTCCCGCACCTCGGCCCGATGATCCATGCGTTCCAGCCTAGGGAGTCCCGCGCGCCCGTGGGGTGCCCTCCCGGTACACCCCTCGACAGGGACTCCCCCACCCGCGTGAGGCACGATGGAATGGGAACCGAATCATTCCGACACCAAGGAGAACATTCATGCGCGGAGTCATCATGCACGCGCCCGGCGACGTCCGGGTCGAGGAACGCGAGAACCCGGTCATCGTCGAGCCCACCGACGCGATCATCAAGCTGGCCGCCAGCTGCATCTGCGGCTCGGACCTGTGGCCCTACCGCGGCGCGGACGACGTCGACGGGGCCCCGATGGGCCACGAGTACGTCGGCGTCGTGACCGAGATCGGCGACGCCGTGACCACCGTCAAGCCCGGCGACTTCGTGGTCGGCTCGTTCATGGCCTCGGACAACACCTGCGAGATCTGCCGGGCCGGGTACCAGTCCCGGTGCGTGCACGTCGTCCCGATGGGCGGCGTCGGCACCCAGGCCGAGTACGCCCGCATCCCCCTGGCCGACGGCACGCTCGTCGCCACCCCGGGCCAGCCCGACGAGGACCTGATCCCGTCGCTGCTCGCCGCCTCGGACGTGCTCGGCACCGGCTGGTTCGCGGCCGTCGCCGCCGAGGCCGGCCCGGGCAAGACGGTCGCCGTGGTCGGCGACGGCGCGGTGGGCCTGCTCGGCGTGCTCGCGGCGAAGCAGCTGGGCGCGGAGCGGATCATCGCGATGAGCCGCCACGCCGACCGGCAGGAGCTGGCCCGGAAGTTCGGCGCCACCGACATCGTCGAGGAGCGCGGTGACGACGGCGTCGCGAAGGTCAAGGAGCTGACCGACGGCCTCGGCGCGCACTCGGTGATCGAGGCGGTCGGCACCCAGGAGTCGATGATGCAGGCGGTCCGGTCGACGCGCCACGGCGGCCACGTCGGATTCGTCGGCGTCTCGCACGACGTCGAGCTGCCCGGCCAGGAGCTGTTCCGCTCGATGGTCCACCTGCACGGCGGTCCCGCCCCCGTCCGGCAGTACCTGCCCGAACTGATCCAGCTCATCTGGGACCGGAAGATCGACCCGGGCGCCGTGTTCGACCTGACGCTGCCCCTGGACCAGGCGCCCGAGGGCTACAAGGCGATGGACGAGCGGCGCGCCACGAAGGTGCTGCTCACCGTCTGAGTTCCACCCCGTTCACGAGGAAGGCCCCCGGCAGCTGCCGGGGGCCTTCCTCGTGTTCTCAAGCGGAGTCATCCGCGTCAGTGGCTCGCGTCGAGAGCGCCACTGACGCGGTCGCGGAACCGGCTGCTGACCGCATTCAGTCCCACCACGCGCACCTGGACGCCGCGCTGGGCGTACTTGTCGGTGATGGAATCCACGGCCGCGACGGTGGAGGCGTCCCACAGGTGGGAGTCGGAGAAGTCGATCTCCACCCGGTGCGGATCCTCGGCGTACCGGAACGACGTGTACAGGTCGTTGGACGAGGCGAAGAACAGCTCGCCGTGCACGCTGTAGACGGCGGTCTGCTCGCCGTCGCGCTGCTCCACGACCCGATCCACGGTCACCAGGTGCGCCACCCGGCGAGCGAACGCGACCATCGCCACGACCACGCCCACCATGACGCCGAGCGCCAGGTTGTGCGAGGCCACCGTCACCACCACGGTCGCAAGCATCACCAGGGTCTCGGCCACCGGCATCCGCCGGAGCGTGCGGGGGCGGACGGAGTGCCAGTCGAACGTCGCCCAGGACACGAAGATCATCACGGCCACCAGTGCGGCCATGGGGATCCGTCCGACGACGTCGCCGAGGCCCACCACGAGGATCAGCAGGAACACCCCGGCGGCGAAGGTGGACAGGCGTGTGCGGGCGCCGGAGGCACGGACGTTGATCATCGTCTGGCCGATCATGGCGCAGCCGCCCATGCCGCCGAAGAAGCCGGTGACGACGTTGGCGACGCCCTGCGCCCACGACTCGCGGGTCTTGTTCGAGCGGGTGTCGGTGATGTCGTCCACGAGCTTGGCCGTCATCAGCGATTCCAGCAGTCCGACGAGCGCCATCGTCAGCGAGAACGGCGCGATGATCCGGAGGGTCTCGACGGTGAAGGGGACCTGCGGGACGAGGAACGCGGGCAGGGAATCGGGGAGCTGGCCCTTGTCGCCCACGGACGGGACCGCCACGCCGAGCACCAGCACGACGGCGGTGACGACGACGATGGCCACCAGCGGCGCCGGGACCGCGGTGGTCAGTCGGGGCAGCAGGAAGACGATCACCAGTCCGAGGGCGGTGAGCGGGTACACCGCCCAGGGCACGCCGATGAGCTCCGGGACCTGCGAGAGGAAGATCAGGATGGCCAGGGCGTTGACGAAGCCCACCATCACGGAGCGGGGCACGAAGCGCATCAGCCGGGCGACCCCCACCAGCCCCAGCATGACCTGCATCAGGCCCGCGAGGATGACGGCGGCGATGAGGTAGTCCACCCCGTGCGAGGCCATCAACGGCGCCACGACCAGGGCGACGGCGCCGGTGGCGGCGGAGATCATGGCGGGACGCCCACCGAGGACGGCGGTCGTGACCGCCATGGTGAAGGCGGCGAACAGGCCGACCCGCGGATCGACCCCGGCGATGACGGAGAAGGCGATGGCCTCCGGGATCAGGGCGAGGGCCACGACGAGCCCGGCGAGGAGCTCGGTGCGCAGCAGTCGAGGGCTCCGCAGCGCGACGCGCAGGGAACCCCGCTGCTCGGGCGTGAGGGCGGTGGTGCCGAAGCGGGCCGGGCGGGAGGACATGGGCGACTCCGAGGGGAATGAGCGGTGCTGAGCGGGGCGCGCGGTGCCGGTGAGCCCGGTGTCGACGCTGCCGGTGACGAGCGCGCACGAGGGATCGGAAACCTTGACCACGCGTGAAGGTTCATCTCAACCCTAACCATTGGTTAAGGTTGATGCGCAACCATCACGGCCCACGGTGACCGACGTCACGGGCCTGCGACGCGGACGGAGGGGCGACGATGCACATCGGTGAGATGGCCGAGCGGTCAGGGTTGTCCTCGCGCACGCTGCGCCACTACGAGGCGATCGGCCTGCTGCCGCCGTCCGGTCGCACCGAGGGGGGCTTCCGCGTCTACACCGACGAGGATCTGCGTCGGCTCATGACGATCCGGCGGATGAAGGCGCTCGACTACTCGACCGCGGAGATGGGGCGGCTCCTGGACCTGCTCGACGTGGTCGAGGGCGACGGAGCCGACGAGGACCGGGCGCGCGCTCGCGCCGAGCTCGACGCGCTGCAGCAGGACGCCCGCGACCGGCGCGCCAAGCTGGCCCGCCAGGTGGAGCGGGCCGATGAGTTCCTCGACATCCTGGACCGCCGCCTGACGTAGTCCGGACCTGCGCCGCCCGTCGACCGTGCGGTGCGCCCGCTGGTGGTGCCGGCTCAGAGGCGCACGTACGCCCAGCCGTCCCACTGCCGACGGGCGAGGTGTCCCACCGCGGCAGGAACGGTCTCGACGCCGTCGCGCAGCCGTGCGGCATCCAGGTCGGCCGAGCGCATGCTGTTCTCGCAGGCCAGCACGGTGATGCCGGCATCGTCGTCGAGGGGGGCGAGCGACGCCGCGGGCTCGCTGTCCGCGAGCAGGCCCCGGACCGCCCCGCCCTGGACGACGAGCTCGATGACGGCGTCGTCTCGTAGGTCCCGCCGGGCGTTCAGCGCCACGCGGACACCCGCGGTCACGGCCGCCGGGTCGCCGCCGAACACGTGCAGCAGCAGTCCTGCCGGTCGGTTCGCGGTCATACGCACTCCTCGTTCCCGGTCGCAGCGATCGTCCTCGCCTGCCCGCTGCTCAGGCGAGGGAGAGGAACAGCTTCTCGAGGTCCTTGGTGTCGAGCGACTCGTCGGGGTTGCTCAGGCACTGCTGCAGGCCGCTCGCGATGATCGCGAAGCCGGCCCGGTCCAGCGCCTTGGAGACCGCGGAGAGCTGCGTGACGACGTCCTTGCAGTCCTGCCCCTCCTGGAGCATGCGCACGACGCCGGCCAGCTGCCCCTGGGCGCGCTTCAGGCGGTTGATGACGGGGGTCAGTTCCTCGGTGTCGAGCTGCACGGGTGCCTCCTGTGGCGTGTCCGAGTTGCGGAAGAGTTCTCCATCGTATACCCCGGGGGGTGTCTTACATACCCCTGGGGGTATCTGTCATGCTGGTGTCACACCCCATCGAGAACCCGTCGAGAGGACCTCATGACGACCCCCACCATCACCACCGTCGAGCCCACCACCGTGCGCGGGTGGATCGATCGACACGACGACCTCCTGATCCTCGACGTGCGGTCCGCCGCCGAGTTCGAGACCCTGCACATCAGCGGCTCCTACAACGTGCCGCTGCCGCTGCTCGCCGAGCACACCGCCGAGCTGGCCTCCCGCCTCGGCGAGCGCGTCGTGCTCGTCTGCCAGTCCGGCGTCCGCGCCGAGCAGGCCCGCGTGAAGCTCGCCGGCGCCGGCATCGACACGGCGTACGTGCTCACCGGTGGCGCGCCGGGCTACGCGGCGGCCGGCGGCGACGTCGTCCGTGGCGCCGGCACCTGGGCCATGGAGCGCCAGGTGCGGATGGCCGCCGGCTCGCTCGTGCTCGCCAGCATCCTCGGCGGGCGCTTCGTCTCGCCGAAGCTGCGCGCCGTCGCCGGCGTGATCGGTGGCGGCCTCGCGTTCTCCGCCGCCTCGAACACCTGCGCCATGGGGCAGGCGCTGGCGAAGATGCCCTGGAACCGCACCGCCGAGGAGCCGACCGCCGCGTCCGCGATCGGTCAGCTGCCCCGCCCCACCGCCTGAGTCACCCCCACCCCCTGACACGTCGAGGAGACGACACCATGTCCGAGATCACCGTGGCCGACGCCGATCGGCGTCGTTCGAACGAGCAGGTCCTCGACGTCCGCGAGGACGTCGAGGTGCGCGCCGGCATGATCCCCGGCGCCCTGCACATCCCGATGGGCACCCTGGGCGACCGGCTGGGCGAACTGGACCGCACCCGGCCCGTGATCGTGGTCTGCCGCAGCGGCAATCGCAGCGCTCACGTCGCGGATGCCCTGAACCAGGCCGGCTTCGCGGCCGACACGATGGCCGGCGGCATGGTCGCCTGGCAGCGCGCCGGCCTGCCCACCGCCTGAGCCACCCGCCCACGCACCCGACCTGCGAAGGACGCCACCGATGACCCTCACCCTCACGCTCCTCTTCTCCGTGCTGATCGGGCTCCTGCTCGGTCTGCTCGGCGGGGGCGGATCCATCCTCACCATCCCGGTGCTGACGTGGGTCGCCGGTTTCGCTCCTGCGCAGGCGATCACCGCCTCGCTCGTGGTGGTCGGCACGACCTCCGCGGTCAGTGTCATCGCCCACGCCCGGGCCGGCCGGGTCGCCTGGCGCACCGGCCTGATCTTCGGTGCCGCCGGCGTGCTCGGCGCCTTCGGTGGCGGGCTGATCGGCCGGCTCATCCCGGGCACCGTGCTGATGATCCTCTTCGCCCTGATGATGCTCGTGACGTCGATCGCGATGATCCGAGGGCGCCGCGGGTCAGGCAACGCGGCGGATCCGGTGCGGCGGCGCGTGCCGCTCGTCCTCGCAGTCGGGCTCGGCGTCGGCATGCTCACCGGGCTGGTGGGTGCGGGTGGCGGCTTCATGATCGTGCCGGCGCTGACCCTGCTGGCCGGGCTGTCGATGCCGCAGGCCGTCGGCACGTCCCTGCTCGTCATCACCGTCAACTCCGCGGCCGGGCTGGCCGGTCACCTGACCTCCAGCACGGCCCTGAACTGGCCGCTGGTGGGCGCGGTGACGCTCGTGGCGATCGCCGGCAGCCTCGTCGGTGCCCGCCTGGTCGACCGGATCCCGGCGCCCGCGCTCCGCCGCTGGTTCGGCGTCTTCGTCCTCGCCATGGGCGTCATCGTCCTGGCGCAGAACCTGCCCGGTGCCACCGGCATCGCCGTCGGCGGTGTGGCCGCGGCCCTCGCTCTCGGCGCGGTGGCCTGCTGGTTCACCGTTCCCCGGTGCCCGCTGCGGCGCACCGCCACCGCCTGATTCCCTCCCTCCCCCCTCGTCCCCTCTCCCCCGAAGGAGTTCCCACCATGGCCGTCATCGACATCACCGAACAGCAGTTCGCCGACACCATCGAGACCAACGACGTCGTCCTCGTGGACTTCTGGGCCTCCTGGTGCGGCCCGTGCCGTCAGTTCGCCCCGACCTACGCGGCCGCCGCCGAGAAGCACACCGACGTGGTCTTCACGAAGGTCGACACGGAGGCCGAGCAGCGTCTCTCCGCCGCCGCCGGCATCAGCTCGATCCCGACCCTGATGGCCTTCCGCGACGGCATCCCCGTCTTCTCCCAGCCCGGCGCGCTGCCCGCCGCCGGCCTCGAGAAGGTCATCAGCGCGGTCAAGGACCTCGACATGGACGACGTCCGGGCCCGCATGGCCGAGCAGCAGGCCGCCGCCACCGCGTCCTGACCCGCGCCGCTCCACCTCTGCGCTCCACCCACACCCACTGACACACCACCGACCCGAGAACCACCCCAGGAGGATCACCATGGACGTCATCGTCATCGACACCCCCCAGCTCGGCGACCGCAGCTACCTCGTGCACGACGGCACCACCGCGCTCGTCATCGACGCCCAGCGCGACATCGACCGCGTCGAGCAGGCCGCCGAGGCCGCCGGCGTCACCGTCACCCACGTGGCCGAGACCCACATCCACAACGACTACGTGACCGGTGGCCTGATCTACGCGACGAAGCACGGCGCGGCCTACCTGGTCAACGCCGCCGACGACGTCTCGTTCGACCGGACGCCGATCAGCGACGGCGAGACCGTGCAGGTCGGCGAGCTGACCGTCAAGGCCGTCGCGACCCCCGGCCACACGCACCACCACCTCTCGTTCGTCGTCTCGCACGGGCAGGACGAGGCCGTGTTCTCCGGCGGCGGTGTGCTCTACGGGTCGGTCGGCCGCACCGATCTGCTCGGCCACGAGCACACCGAGGGCCTGACCCACGACCAGTACGCGTCCGCCCGGCGCCTGGCGAAGGAGGCGACGGCCCAGGCCGCGCTGTACCCGACGCACGGCTTCGGCTCGTTCTGCTCCTCCGGCCCCGCGACCGGCGCCTCCGAGTCCACCCTGGGCGAGCAGTTCGCCGCCAACCACGTCTACACCGACGCCGACGAGGCGCACTTCGTCCGCGAGCTGATCGCCAACCTCACGGCATACCCGAGCTACTACGTGCACATGGGCCCGGCCAACAGCGCCGGCCCCGTCGAGGCGGACCTGAGCGTGCCCGAGTCCCTGACCACGGACGAGCTCACCGCCCGGCTGGAGCGCGGCGAGTGGGTCGTCGACCTGCGCCAGCGCGTGGCCTACGCCGCGGACCACCTGGCCGGCACGATCAGCTTCGAGTACGGCAACGGCGGCAGCTTCACCACGTTCCTCGGCTGGATCTTCCCGTACGAGCAGCAGCTGACCCTCGTCGGCTCCCAGGACGACGTCGAGAACGCGATCCGCGACCTGTCCCGGATCGGGATCGACTCCCCCGACGCTGCCGTCGGCGAGGACCCGCGGCAGCTCGCCCCGGGCACGCCCGTGCTCTCCTACGACCGGGTCGACTGGGCCGGCCTGCTCCGGGACCGCCCCGCCGACGAGCCGATCCTGGACGTGCGACGCACCGAGGAGTTCGCCGCGTCGCACCTCGACGGTGCGGTCAACATCCCGCTGCACGAGCTGGTCTCCCGGATGGACGAGGTGCCCGCCGGTCGCGTGTGGGTCCACTGCGGCTCCGGGTACCGCGCCGGGGTGGCCTCCTCGCTGCTCGAGCGCGCCGGCCGCACCCCGGTGCACGTCGACGGCTCCTTCGGTGACGCCGCGGGCGCCGGCCTGCCGATGGCGGCCTGAGCCGAGTCTCTCGCCGACCGCGGCCCGGTTTCCGCCGGACCGCGGTCGGTGGACCAGTCGGCCGGCCAGGTCTCCCCCGCCTGGCCGTCCCGCGGGACATGTCCCCAGCGTGTCCCGCATTCCCGGCCGGGGCGAGTCCGTCTCGACTCGCCCCGGCCCCCTGACGTCCCGTTCTCCTCGTTCTCCCCACCCCGGAAGGGCTACCGTGACATCCGTGAGCTTCGAGACGCCAGCGCGCTCCGCAGCACCCGTGCCGCCGTCGCTGCCCGGGTCCGGCCCGCTCCGCGCCATGGTCGCGACCGTGGTCGGTCTGCACCTGCTCGGCGTCGGGGCCCTCGTCCTCTGGCTGCTGCCCGCGCAGGCGGCCGCCGGTGGCAACACCGGCGTGCTGCTGGGTCTAGCGCTGAGCGCCTGGGCCCTCGGCGTCCGGCACGCGTTCGACGCCGACCACATCGCGGCCATCGACAACGCGACGCGTCGCCTGCTCGCCCGCGGCCGACCGAGCTCCACGACCGGCTTCTGGTTCGCCCTCGGCCACTCCTCGGTGGTGCTGCTGGCCGTCCTCGGACTCTCCCTCGGTGTCGCGTCGCTGACCGGTGGCCTGGCCGACGAGCACTCACCCCTGCGCGAGGGCGCCGGCATCTGGGGAGCCAGCGTCTCGGGCCTGTTCCTCCTGACCGCCGGGCTGCTCAACGTGCCGACACTGCGCGGCCTGCTCCGGCTCCGCCGGACCGCCGGGACCCGCAGGTTCCGGGCCGGCACCGATGGTGCGGCGGTGGACCAGGCCGCCCTGGCCGCCCACCTGGACCGGCGCGGCGTCCTGCACCGGCTGCTCCGCCCGGCCGCACGCTGGGTGAACCGCCCGGCCGCGATGTACCCCGTCGGCTTCCTGTTCGGCCTCGGCCTGGACACCGCCGCCTCGATCGGCCTCTTCGTCCTGGCCGGCGCGCTGGCCCCCGGACTGCCCTGGTACGCCGCCCTCGTGCTGCCGGTGCTCTTCACCGCGGGCATGACGGCGTTCGACAGCGCGGACGGCCTGCTGATGAGCCGCGTGTACCGGGACGCCGCCGCCGACGCGCGGCGCACCCTCGACCTCAACCTGGCGATCACCGCCGTCTCGGTCGGCGTCGCGTTCCTCGTGGGCGGGGCGAACCTGCTCGGCGTGCTCAACGAGGTCCTCACGCCGCTGACGGGGGTGCCGTCGTCCCTCGGGCTCCTGGCGGACCTCGACCTGAACGTCCTCGGCGTGCTGCTGGCGGCCTTCTCCGCGCTGGTGTGGGCCGCCATCCTCTTTTCCCGGCGGCTGCGGCCGGGTCTCTCCCGGTAGGCCGGCGCCGCCCGTCGTCGCCCGTCGCCCGTTGTGCTGCGGGTCCGCGTGGCTCCGTGTGACGTGCGCCTTCGGACGGGCGGGGTCCCGGCGTCATGCTGGATCCCAGCCCACCGTCCGTCGACTCCGGGAGGACCCCCGTGACCGTCACCGCCACTGCCTCTGCCTCTGCCACTGACACTGCCCCCACCACGATCGACCCCGCGCTGCTGCAGGAGTGGACCGGGGATCACGACGACGTCGTCCTCGTCGACGTCCGGTCGGCCGCCGAGTTCGAGGCCGTCCACATCGACGGCTCGTACAACGTGCCGCTGCCCCTGCTCACCGCTCACACGGGCGACGTGGCGTCCCGGCTCGGCGATCGGGTCGTGCTGGTCTGCCAGTCCGGTGCACGCGCGGAGCAGGCGCGGCAGAAGCTGGCCGCCGCCGGCCACGACGGTGCACGCGTGCTCACCGGTGGCGTCCCGGCCTTCGCCTCGGCCGGCGGTGCCGTCGTCCGCGGGGCCGGCGCGTGGGCGATGGAGCGTCAGGTGAGGATGGTCGCGGGCTCGCTGGTGCTCGTCGGCCTCGTCGGCGGCCGCTTCGTCTCGCCGAAGCTGCGTGCCGTGGCCGGCGTCATCGGCGGCGGCCTGACCTTCTCCGCCGCCACCAACACGTGCGCGATGGCTCGCGCCCTCGCGGTCCTGCCGTGGAACCGCGCGACCGAGGAGCCCACCGCCGCGACCGCGATCGGTCGGCTGCCGCGGGCCACCGTCTGACCCGCCGATCGGGACGCACGGGGCCACACGGTGCCTCGTTCTGCCGGCCTGTTCAGCGAATGCCCAGATCAGCAGGGCATGATGGAGGAAAGCCGAGGTCGGGACGTCCGTCCGCCGAACAGGTGACAACCACCCGATCCGCGCTTCGCTTCGGTCGATCCGGCTCCGTGCGCCGTCATGAGACGCGGCACACGCCCGTGGCACCATCGCCGAATCCGGCCGGTTGTGTCCCCAGCGCAACCGGCGCCGCCGGGACGGGTCACGCACCCGTCCCGGCCTTCTTCTTCCGGCCGTGCAGCCGAGCCGGCAGCGCCCCTCAGGCGGCCGGCGCCTCGTACCGGTAGACCGACTCCCCGCCGATCCACACCTGCTCCGCGCGGGAGTAGAGGTCCAGCGGGTCGCCGGACCACAGCACCAGGTCGGCGTCCTTCCCCGGCGTCAGGGAGCCGAGCCGTTCGTCCACGCCGAGCACTCGCGCCGGGTTGATCGTGATCGCTCGCAGCGCCGTCTCGCGGTCCAGCCCCTCCTTGACCGCCAGCGACGCCTGGTGGACGAGGAAGTGGATCGGCACGACCGGGTGGTCGGTGATGATGGAGATCTCGACGCCGGCCTTCGCGAGCAGCCCCGGGTTGCGCAGGGAGCGGTTCCGCAGCTCCACCTTCGAGCGCGACGTCATCAGCGGGCCGATCAGCACGGGAACGTTCCGCTCGGCCAGCAGGTCCGCCACGAGGTGCGCCTCGGTGCCGTGGTCGATGACGAGCCGGTAGCCGAACTCGTCCGCGATCCGCACGGCGGTCGCGATGTCGTCCGCCCGGTGGCAGTGCTGCCGCCACGGGATCTCCCGGTCGAGCACCTGGGCGAGCGCGTCCAGTTTCAGGTCCCGGCCCGCGAAGGCGTCCCCGGCCGCGTCCCGCGTCGCCCGGTAGTTGGTGGCCTCGACGAAGGCCTGCCGGATGACGGCGGCGACGCCGAGGCGCGTGCTCGGCATCTTCTTCTGGTCGCCCCAGACGCGCTTCGGGTTCTCGCCGAGCGCGGACTTCAGCCCGGCCGGCGACTTGAGCACCATGGCGTCCACGGTGGGTCCGGCGGTGTGGATGGCGGCGGACAGGCCGCCGATCGGGTTGGCGGAGCCGGGGTTGACGTTGACGGTGGTGACGCCGCCGGTGAGCGCGTCGCTGAAGCCGAGGTCGGCCGGGTTGATGCCGTCGATCGCGCGGACGTGGGCGGTGACCGGCTCGGTCTTCTCGTTGGTGTCGTCACCGGCCCAGCCCTCGGCCTCCTCGTGCACGCCCAGGTGCACGTGGGCGTCGACGAAGCCGGGGAGCAGCCATTTCCCGGCGGCGTCGACGGTCTGCGCACCGTCGGGGATCTCGATGTCCGGGCCGAGCGCGGTGATGGTGCCGTCGGTGACGACGACGGTGCCGTCGAAGGGATCGCCGTCGACGGGGACGACGTGGGCGTGGGTGAATGCGGTGATCGACATGAGTCCACCGTAGATCGCCCCACGTCGGAGCGGCAGTGTCCGGGGACATCGTCATGCCCCGGGGCGTAGTCGCCGTGACCTCTGCCGCACGTAGCGTCAGTCTTCTGAAGGCCGGTCGTTCAATGCACAGGGGATCGATGTGAGGTAGTTCCCCACCGACCTCCGGTAGACATCGGGTTCGCCCACGCCCACCGAGACCAAGAGCTCGATTGAGTCGAACGCTTCCGCAGCGTCGGAGTTGAAGAAACGGACGGCGTTCTCGTTACATCTCGAGAAACTCGTGTCTTGGCCATAGAGGGTCTCGATCGCTGAGCGTGGAGTGAAACGTCCGCCGCGAGGATCGCCGCCTTCGGCGGCGGCCTGTCGGCCTCGAGCCCACCGTTGATAGGCCCGATACACGGCGACTTCGCTGGACACTTCCACGTCGATGATGCGGACGTCACTGTAATCGTGGAGAGCCAGTAGTCGAAGCTTCTCGGCAACAGTTCCGGCCCACGACATCGTCCCCGAGATCACGACGTTCTCGCCCGCTTCAACGGATCGCTCTGCCATCCGGTCCGCCAATATGGCGCTCTCTACGTGAACGAGAGTCGACAACTCGTTCAGTCGCACAGGGAATCCGTCGGCAAGGATCGTGTCAAGTGCAGGGGAAAACCGCCCGTCGGCCCAGCAGTCTTCGAGAAGTCGGACTTTGATATCGTCGGCATCAATAATCCGCCAACCGTCGAGTTCAAGGTTCCCAGTTTCGATTGCCGTCGACTTGCCTGCACCGGGCGGCCCCGCGGTGAGGAGGACCGAACGCCCTTCCCGCGCAACGTCGGCCTCGCTCGACTCGAACAGTTCGTCAAGTAGGCGTCTTTGATAGCGCAATCGGTCTGATTTGAGGGGGATGTCGTAAGACTGCGTGGAGAGGGTGGAGACCCAGGTTCCACTGACATCCAGATGGGACTCGAGTTGGTGCGCGACCTTCCCCAGGATCGCGTTGTCCATCTATCGTCGACCGCCCGGAAGTCCGTGAAGGAGCTCGTCGTAGTCCTCGACGAGGAGCAGATCGCGATGGACGGCATCGACGACGTCCTCCCACGAGCCTCGTGCCGACGGACTCAGCGGGTTTTTCGGCTCCGCGGGAGTGCTGAAGGTGAACGGCCATACCTTGAGTTCGTCCATCATCTCGGAGTGGTTGATCAGCTCTGCATGGAAGTCAAGAATGACCTCGCGCGGCGTCCGGTCGAGCAGCTCCGGGAAGTGGTCAACCTTGCGCAGCATACGGTGAACCTCGGGCTGCGAAACACCGAGCTTGCGGGCGATCTCGACCTGGGTCATCCCGTCCTCGCGAGCCTTGTTACAAGCTCGAAGAGCGTTCAGCCGGTTGAGTTCTCGCTGAGCGTGAACTCGGGCAAGTTCTTCCTGGACGGTCAACACCAGCAGGCTCCTGTCTATACAAGATGTATAGACAGGAGCGTACTGCTCGACGGCCCAGGCCGGAAGACGCGCTCACTCCAGGCCCACCAGCCCTGATACACCGCATGGGAGAATGGGGCCATGCCCTCCGCCGCGGACTCGACCCTGCCCTCCGGCCGCCGCTCGCTGGCCGCCACCGACATCGCGCTCGGCCCGCTCGACGGCCGCTACCGCATGGACGCCGCCCCACTGGTGGACCACCTCTCGGAGGCGGCGCTGAACCGGAACCGGATCCACGTCGAGGTCGAGTGGTTCCTGCACCTGACGGAGCAGTCGGTGCTGCCGGGGCTGTCGCCGGTCAGCGCCGAGCAGCGTGACGGCCTGCGTGCGATCGTCACCGGCTTCGGTCCCGAGGAGATCGCCGAACTGGCGGCGATCGAGCGGGAGACCGTGCACGACGTCAAGGCCGTCGAGTACTTCATCGGCCGCCGGCTCCCGGCGCTGGGCCTGGAGGCCCTGACGCCGCTGGTCCACTTCGCGTGCACCAGCGAGGACATCAACAACCTCGCCTACGCCCTCGGCATCCGGGACGCCGTCCGCGAGGTGTGGACGCCCACCGCGCAGCGCGTCGTCGACCAGATCCGTGAGCTGGGCGAGGCCCACGCCGAGACGCCGATGCTCTCCCGCACGCACGGGCAGCCGGCGACGCCGACCACCCTCGGCAAGGAGCTCGCGGTGTTCACGCACCGGCTGGGCCGGCAGCTCGGCCGGATCGGCGGCCAGGACTACCTGGGCAAGATCAACGGCGCCACCGGCACGTTCGCCGCCCACGTGGCGGCCGCACCCGCCGTCGACTGGCTCGAGGTGTCCCGGACCTTCGTCGAAGGCCTCGGGCTGACCTGGAACCCGCTGACGACGCAGATCGAGTCGCACGACTGGCAGGCGGAGCTGTACGCCGACGTCGCCCGCTTCAACCGCATCCTGCACAACTTCTGCACCGACGTGTGGAGCTACATCTCCATCGGCTACTTCAAGCAGATCCCGGTGGCCGGCGCGACCGGGTCCTCGACCATGCCGCACAAGGTCAACCCCATTCGGTTCGAGAACGCCGAGGCGAACCTCGAGATCTCGAACGGGCTGCTCGACACCCTCGCCGCCACGCTCGTCACCTCGCGCTGGCAGCGGGACCTGACGGACTCGTCGTCGCAGCGCAACGTCGGGGTGGCGCTCGGCCACGGGCTGCTCGCGCTGAACAACGTCGCCAAGGGGCTGCGCCAGCTCGACGTCGCCGGGCCCGTCCTGGCCGAGGATCTCGACCACAACTGGGAGGTGCTCGGCGAGGCGATCCAGACGGTGATGCGGGCCGAGGCCCTTGCCGGAAGGCCGGGCATGGACAACCCCTACGAGCGGCTCAAGGAGCTCACGCGCGGGCACCGGGTGGACGAGGCGCGGCTGCGGGAGTTCGTCGGTGAGCTCGGCCTGTCCGACGGCGCCGAGGGCCGGCTGCAGCGGCTGACGCCGGGGTCGTACATCGGCATCGCGGCGAAGCTCGCGCGGCGGGCGTAGGGCGGCTCGCGCCGGCCACGCCGAGTGGACCGATAACGCACCCATGCCCCGCGTATGGCGACGTCAACCGTCCACTCGACGCGTCGGCCGGTCCCCTGAGCCACCTGCCGTTACGCCGGCGGCCGACCGGCCGACAGTCTCGAGAGGGCGGATGACGAGCCGTCCCCGACAGTGAGGCGACAGGGGGACGGATGCAGCCGGTGGCGACACCGTCGATCGACGCGGAGGTGCTGGCGGCGACGGGCGTGGATGCGCGGCCGGCCTGGCTCGACGCCATCACCGCGCCCGTGCACCCGCCGGCGGCGGTCATGGCCCGGACGGCCGTCGTCCGCAGGCAGGCGCTGTTCCTCATCGTCACCGGCCTCATCTGGCTCGGCGGCCTGGCGCTCGTCGCTCTGACCCGCCCGTTCGACCGTGTCGGGCTGCCGCCGCTCACCGGACTGCTCACGGGACTGCCGGACGTCTACTCCCTGGCCCGGATGTACACCCGCGCCGACCTGCCGTCGTTCTCCGGCACGGCCACGCTCGTCGCGCTGGCCCTGACCATCGCCGCCGTCATCCGCACGTTCCCGACGGAACGCTTCGAGGCGCTCACCCGCCGGATCGGGCACGTTGCCGTCGTCGTGGTCGCGCTCGGTTCGCTGTTGCCCTGGTATCTCACCGGATGCAACGGGTGGTGGAGCGCCTACCTGCTCGTCATGGCTCTGGTGATCCCGAAGGCTGCGGTGGCCCGACTCGACCCGAAGTACCGCCGCAACCAGACGCTCGGCAGCTACCTGCCCGACCTCAACCACTGCGAGCCGCCGGCCCGGGTGTTCGGCAGCGCCGGCGCCGTCGCCGACTCGGTCGACCGGTTCGGTGAAGCGCGCGTGTCCCGCGGAGTCGCGGGCGAGCGGTACACCGCGGAGCTGCTGAAGTTCTTCGCGACGATCCCCGGCGTCGCGGTGTTCCACAGCCTGCGCTTCCCCGGATCACGCCACGCGGACATCGACCACGCCGTCCTCTTCGGCACCAACCTGCTGCTGATCGACTCGAAGATGTACCGCCCCGGCGACTACACGCTCAACGAGTGGTCCCAGATCCGCGACACCGTCTCCGGGCGACTCATCGACAACCACATGAAGGCAGCCGTCGACAAGATAGCCCAGCGGTTCCCGCACCTGTTCGTCACGGCCATGATCGTGATCCACGGTGAGGGCGTGACGACGAGCGGCACGTCGTCCGACCACCGCCTGAGCATCGAGACGCCGCGCAGCTTCGTGGACTGGGGCGCGTGGGTCACCGTGCACAGCCAGAAGAACTACCAGCCCGGTCTCGCCCGGCAGCTGGCCGCCCAGCTGAAGGGCTGGCAGGGCGAGGGCGCCGGTGTCGAGCCCCCGAGGCCGGCCCCGAGAGCTCGACGGGCCGGATCGCGGAACGTCGCCACCCGTGCGCCCTTCACCCCCTCCGGTGTCGGGACGCCCGCGGCCGGGTCCGCGCGCGGGCGACGGCGCCACCCACCGCGCACGCCGGGCCCCCGGGACTGGAGCCCGCCGCGTCGCGGACGCTGAGCGTCAGACCCGCCGGTACCGGGATGCCAGCTGCGGGCTCTGCCCGTGGAAGGCGGCGAGGTCCGCGTCGAACACCCGGCCCAGCAGGCTCGCGTCCTCCACGCCGGGGGCGATCACGGTCTCGCCGAGTTCGATGCCGGCGAGCGCGGCGGTGACGACGTCGTCGGCGCTCATCCGCGGCACGGACGAGAGGTCCATGCCCTGCACCTCGTGGAACTCGGTGGCGACGATGCCCGGGCACACCACGTGCACGCCCACGCCGGTGCCCTCCAGCTCGGCGTGCAGCGTCTGCGACATCGCGACCGTGCCGGCCAGGCTGGCGACGTAGACGGCGCGTTGGCTCGGGGCGGGAGCCGCCGGTGCCGGGCCGGAGAACGCGAGCATGCCCGCGACGTTCAGGACGGTCCCCGTCCCGCGCTCGAGCATGCCGGGCAGCACCGCCCGGGTCAGCATCGTCGGGGCGACGACCTTGACGCCGACCAGTTCGTGCGCCTTCTCGGGCGGCAGGTCGGCGAGCGGCATGTAGTGCGCGACGCCGGCATTGTTGACCAGCAGGGTCACGGGCCGGTCCGCGCACCGCTGGGCCACGGCGTCGATGCCGGCGTCGGTGGCGAGGTCGGCGACGAGGACGTCGGCCGTGACCGTCGCGTGCGCGTGGCGCAGGGCGGCGGCGAGTGCGTCGAGGCGCTCCTTCCGCCGGCCGACCAGGATGAGGTCGTGGCCGTCCGCGGCGAGGCGCTCGGCGAAGGCCTTCCCGATGCCGGAGGAGGCCCCGGTGACGAGGGCGAGAGGGGCAGGAGTCTCAGTCATGTCCTCGAGTCTGGGCCGGATCGCCGACGTCAGACAGCCGTCCGGTCATCCTGGGACTTAGAGGGCCACGACACCGGCGACCGCGGTGACGCACACTGGTGCGATGGAGTCCCCCGAGTTCGGCCGCGCAGTGCGCCGGTGGCGCGACCGCGTCACCCCGGACGCCGTCGGACTCCCGGCCGGACGACGGCGCCGCGCGGCGGGGCTGCGGCGCGAGGAGCTGGCCGGCCTCGCCGGCATCTCGTCCGACTACCTCACCCGGCTCGAGCAGGGGCGCGCGACGTCACCGTCGGCTCAGGTCGTCGAGGCGCTGGCCCGTTCCCTGCGACTCTCCTCGGCCGAACGGGACCTGCTGCACCAGCTGGCCGGGCTCGCCGCACCGGGCCGGGACCTCGTGCCCTCCCACGTCCCGCCGAGCGTGCACCGGCTCCTCGACCGCCTCGCCCACACCCCGGTGGCCGTGTACGACGCCGGCATGACCCTCGTCGTCGCCAACGGCCCGTACGACGCGCTGATGGGGGACACGAGCAGACTCACCGGCCTGGAGCGGAACGCCATCTGGCGCAACTTCCTCGGCCCGGGCAGTCGGGCGGCTCTCGACGACGAGGAACGTGCCGACCTGCAGGCCCGCATGGCCGCCGATCTGCGGGTGACCGCCGCGCGCTACCCCGCCGATCCCGACCTGCGCCGCCTCGTCGCCCACCTGACCGCGCACAGCGCCCGCTTCCGCGAGCTGTGGGAGGGCGGCGTGCTCGCCGCCGTCCCGGATCCGTCGCGACGCAAGGTCGTCGTCCACCCCGTGGTCGGGCCCATCACCCTGGACTGCGACACCCTGGTCGACGCCGTGGACGGCCTGCGGATCATGATCTACACCGCCGAGCCCGAGACGGAGGACGCCGACCGCCTCGCTCTCGCGACGGTCGTCGGCACCCAGTCGCTGGTGGAGTGAGCCGTCAGCGTCAGTGCGACGAGTGAGCTGCCGTCAACGCTGTCACCGGTTCACCAGGTCGCCGTCGCGACGTCGCTGTACGCCAGGATCGTGCGATCCACGGTCAGCAGGGTGTGAGCCTCGCACTGTGCCTGGGCGACGAGAAGGCGATCGAACGGATCCCGGTGCTCCCAGTCCAGTGTTCCGGCGACGGTCGCGTGACGACTGGTGATCGACAGTGGATCCATCCCCGCCGACCGCAGATGCGCATCCCAACCGGCCACCAGTCCGGGGACGCGCAGTTTGCCCAGACGCTCCTTCGTGGCCACCTCGAGGGCAGACGCGGCGGAGACGACGAGCGTCGATCCGGGATCAGCCAGTCTCGTACGCCAGGTTTCCGGAAGTCGGCCCGGATCTGAGAGCAACCAGAGCAGGACGTGCGTATCGAGCAGCCAGGTCACTCCCACGCGGCACGTTCTTCGTCCGGCAGCGGCGCGTCGAAGTCGTCCGGCACAGAGAAGTCGTGGAGACCGAAACGACGGATCTGTGCCTCCACCGGGACCAGTCGGACGGCGGGATGGCCGGCCCTGGCAATGACGATGTCCTCTCCGGCCTCGGCGCGCGCCACGAGCTCGGAGAGCTTGCCCTTGGCCTGCGCAACGTTGACGGTGCTCATGTGGTCCATGGTACGTGGACCACTCGTGAACGCGAAGGTCCGTTTCGGTCAGCGCTGCGCGGTCCGCCGGGAGCGCCAGAGGAACCACGCCGCCGGCCCTGCCAGGGGCAGCGCGAGCACGACGACGGCCCACCCGGCCTTGACCGGCCCGGTGAGGCTACGGGTCGTCACCACGGACACCATGCCGACGATCGTGACGAGCAGCAGCGCCAGGCCGACGCCACCGACCAGCACCTCCCACATCATGGGACCGGCCGGGTCGTCGACCTCGTCGGCGAGAACGGTCATCGCGGGCGACGGGGTTCCGGACGTCATCCGTCGAATCTATCCGGTGGTGCCGCGCTCCGCTGCGCCGGGCAGCCCCTGCGGGCGGCGGAGGACGAGGGCCTCGGTCAGCAGGTCGAGGAACCAGCGGGCGGACGCCGACGCCGAGGTCGCCTCGTTCCAGTACAGGCTCACGTCGAAGGTCGGCCCCTCGACGGGCAGCTCCCGGATGACGACCGGGAACTCCCGCTCGAAGTGCTCCGCGGCGACCAGCGGCATGACCGCGGCGATATCGCTGTCGTGCATCAGATTCGGCAGCACCGAGAAGTGCCGGAGGCGCACGACGGTCCTCCTCGTCAAGCCCGCTTCGTCGAGGGTGGCGTCGACCTGCCGGTGACCGGCCGCCTCGTCGATCACCACGTGCCGCAACGACTCGAACTCCTGCACCGAGAGCCTCGGCCGTTCCCCGACCGCGTGCACGACGTCGCCGGCGCCCGCACGGTCCGCCGGCAGCACGCACACGTAGCGGTCCCGGCTGATGACGGTGTGACGGCGCAGTCCCGGGATGACGACGCTCGCGACCGCGGCATCGACCTCGCCGCGCTGGAGCCAGCCCTGCACCTGCGCGATGTCCATCGGGACGACGTCCAGCGCGACGGTCGGCGCCTCTCGACCCAGGCGGCCGAGGATCGCCGAGAGGAACGAGAACTCGCCGAGGTCGGACAGGCAGAGCCGGAACTGCTTCTCCGACGTCGCCGGGTCGAAGGCCTGGTCGCCGCTGACCGCGTCGATGTCGGCGATGGACCGCCGGAACACCTGGTACAGCTCCGTGGCCCGCTCGGTCGCCACCATCCCGCCCCGCGTCCGCACGAACAGCGGGTCGGCGAGCTGCCGGCGCAGCCGGCCGAGGCCGTAGCTCACCGAGGGCTGGGTGACGGACAGCCGGTTCGCGGCGCCAGTCACGCTCCCCGCCTCGTACACGGCCAGGAACGTCCGGAGCAGGCTCAGGTCGATCATGACCCAGTATTGGTTCGGTCTATCCGCTCAATCAAGAGTATCTACTGGTCAAATAGCTTTGACTGTTCCTAGGGTGGGGCGGGGCCAACGACGACACTCGCAACGACGCGGTGTCGACCTGCCGGACACCGAACGGAGCATCCAGATGGACGTCCGATCAGTCATCAGCACCTCGCGCATGAGCGGATACCAGATCCAGGCGGTGCTGATCTGCCTCGTCATCAACATGCTCGACGGGTACGACACCCTGGTCATCGCCTTCAGCGGGCCGGCCCTGTCGAAGGAGTTCGCCCTCTCGAGCACCGCCCTCGGAGTGATTCTCAGTGCCGGCATGCTCGGCATGGGCGCCGGCTCCCTGTTCCTGGCCCCGCTCGCCGACCGGATCGGCCGCCGGAACCTCACCCTGATCGCCCTGTTCACCACCGCCCTGTTCCTGCTGCTCACCACGACGGCGACCGACATAACCCAGGTCGGGGTGTACCGCGTGCTCTCGGGCCTGGGCATCGGCGCGATGCTGGCGAGCCTGAACGTCATCACCGCCGAGTACTCCTCTGACAGGCGCCGTGCGACCGCCATCGCGGTGTATGCCGTCGGCTACCCCGTCGGCGCCACCCTGGGCGGCTTCGTGGCCGCCGGGCTGATCACGTCCTCCGGCTGGCGGTCCGCCTTCGTGCTCGGCGCCGTCCTGACCGCCGCGCTGGCCGTCGTCGTCTGGTTCCGGCTGCCCGAGTCCATCGACTACCTGACGGTCGCCCGGCCCCGCGGCGCCCTGGAGAAGGTCAACCGCCTGCTCGTGAAGATGGGCCACGGCACGATCTCCGCACTGCCGGAGGTCGAGGCGCGTCCGCGCCACGGCGCCGTCCGGGCATTGTTCGCCGGCGGCAAGTGGCGGACGACGCTGCTCATCTGGGTGGCGTTCTTCATCCTGCTGGCCTCGTTCAACTTCGCCGCCCAGTGGACGCCGACCATCCTGGTCTCGAGCGGGCTCTCCCAGTCCAACGGCATCGGCGGCGGGGTGCTGGTCACCCTCGGCGGTATCTTCGGTTCCCTGATCTTCGGCCTGCTGGCCGTCAAGTACAGCGCCCGCTGGACCACCGTGGCCTTCTTCGTCCTCGACGCGCTGAGCTTCCTGGCCTTCGCCCTGACGATCGGCCAGCTGGGCCCGGTGCTCGCGGCCGCCATCGCGATCGGCTTCTTCACCAACGGCGCGATGGCCGGGGTGTACGCACTGACGCCGAACGAGTACGCGACGTCGGAACGCTCGACCGCGATGGGCGCCGCGATCGGCGTCGGACGGATCGGGGCGATCATCTCGCCCGCCCTGGCCGGCGCGCTCCTCGACGCGCGGTGGCCGCAGTCGGGGGTCTACCTGCTCTTCATCCTGCCGCTGCTCATCGCCGCGGCCGCCATCGCCCTGATCCCCTCGACGGTCGCACGGGCACGGGTGCGGCAGGAAGCGTCGGTCGTCTAGGCCAGGAAATGGGGCCCGCTCAGGCCAGGATCTGCATCGGCAGACCGGTCGCGTCCAGGACGCGCTCCCGCGGGTAGGCCTGCGCCGTTCCCTCGGCCGCGCGCCACGCCGACCAGGCCGCGACCACGGCGTCCAGCGCGTCGTCGGGTGCGCAGTCGAGTTCCCGGGCCGCGAGCGGGTCCAGCCCGACTGCCTGCAGGGCCTCCATCCGCTCGAAGATGCCGGCCGTCGTCTTCTTGCCGAAGCGCGCGGGATGGCCGAGCAGCTTCGTGAAGCTCACCTCCGGATGCACCTCGACGACCCGGTCCCTGGACGTGCGCACCCAGGCGTCGGCCTCACGGATCTTGGCGAACAGGCCGAAGCTCTGCGCCGAGAGGCCGCCCGCGTCGTGAGCGCGGTTGACGACGTCGGCGGCGGCGCGGGTCGGTTCCGCCAGGGCCGCCCGCGTCGGTGTCCAGAACACCGAGGAGCGCCGTTCCCCCAGCGCCGCCTTCGCCTCGCGGTCGGCGTCCCGTGTTCCGCGCTCGGGCAGCCCCATCGGGATGTCGATGCCGATGCACGCCATCCGGCCGGCCCGGTCCAGGTCGGTGAGCGCGCGGATCACCCGCAGTTCCCGTAGCCGGAGCTCTCGCCGGCGAGCCTCCACCACGGCCAGCACCCAGCCCCCACGACACCCGTCCAGACCCGCCACCGTCGTCATGCGCTCAGCATGCCAGTCGACCGCCCGGCACGGGTCGGTCCGGACCGATTCCGGGGAGATCCCGACACTCCCGGCGACCGATCGAGCCCCTGACGTGGGTTCTCATTCCCCGGATTCGACGGCTCAACAGGCTGCTTACCGTCCGGCACGCCGTGCCGACAGTGTCGTCCGAGGGGCGTGTGGGGCAACCGACCTGCCGAGCCGTCCTTCGACCACCATCTCGCCGGCGTGGGGCCGGCTCAGTTCACAGGGGAGAAATCACCATGGTCAAGTTCATCGCCACTCTGTCCACCCTCGGGTTCACCTTCCAGCAGCGCCTGCGGCGCGACGAGCGGGGCGCCACCGCCGTCGAGTACGCGCTGCTCGTCGGCCTCATCGCCGTCGTCCTCGTCGCCGGTCTGACGCTCTTCGGTCCTGCCCTGAAGGACTTCTTCGGTGGCCTCGCCGCCAAGACGTTCAACAAGACGGTCTGAACGCGGCCTCAGTTCCGATCACGCTCATCATCGGAAGGAAGTCATCACCATGGTCATGCTGATCGCGACGCTGCACACCCTCGGGTTCAGCGCGCAACAGCGCCTGCGACGCGAGGAGACCGGGGCCACCGCCGTCGAGTACGCCCTGCTCGTCGGGCTCATCGCGGTCGTCCTCGTCGCGGGCCTCACCCTGTTCGGTCCGGCACTGAGCGACTTCTTCGGCGGTCTTGCCGCGAAGACGTTCAACAAGCCCGCCACCTGATCGCCGGATCAGGTCGAAGGTTCCCGCGATGACCTCTCCCGGGAACGGGCACCGCGTGGGGGGCGGCGTTCCGACGTCGTCCTCCACGCAGCCGAAGCGACCGGCGAAGCGCCTCGCGCTGTTCACCCGCCTCGGGTCCGAGCGGGGGGCAGCCGCGGTGGAGTTCGCCCTCGTCGTGCCCGTCCTCCTGCTCCTGCTCCTCGGCATCATCGAGTTCGGCCGCGCCTACAACACGCAGATCGAACTGTCCGGCGCGGCCCGCGAGGCCGCGCGCGTCATGGCCGTCCGGAACGATGCGACGGCCGCCAAGGCCGCCGCCCAGGCCGCCGCTCCCTCACTGAACCCGGCGCTCACCACCGGCCAGATCACGATCGGCCTGAGCAACGGCAGCTCCTGCGCTGCGAACGCCAGCACCACGTACCCGGTGGTCACCGTGACCGCCGCCTACCCGCTGAAGTTCCTGACCGGAATGTTCGGCTCCACCATCACCATCACCGGAAAGAGCAGCATGCAATGCGGAGGATGAGCCTGCGGCTTCGGCGCCGCCTGCGTCGTGCTCTTCCGCAGCTGCGTCACGCGCGCCTTCATGACGAGCACGGCGCCGTCGCGGTCGTCACCGCCCTGTGCATGGTCGTCCTGCTCGGTGTCACCGCGATGGTGATCGACGTCGGGGGGATCTACGTCGAACGCCGCCAGCTGCAGAACGGCGCGGACGCGGCCGCCCTGGCCGTCGCCCAGCGCTGCGCCACCGGCTCGTGCGGCGACGTCAACGCCACCGCCCTCGGGTTCGCGGGGAGCAATGCCAACGACGGTGCATCCCAGGCGACCGCGACCGTCGACACCGCCGCCGGCAGTGTCCGCGTCAACACCGGCGTCCAGACCGCCACCGGCGCGCACGTCCTCACCAACGCCTTCGGCGCCATCCTGGGCGTCCCGACCAGCAGCGTGACGGCATCGGCGACGGCCAGTTGGGGGAGCCCGTCCGCCGCCGTCGTCTTCCCGTTCACCGTCGCCCGCTGCATCTACAACGGCACGCCGGCCAACAGCGAGCGCTGGATCACGACGAACAACACCTGCACGGACGACAAGGGCAACGCGGTACCCGGCGGCTTCGGCTGGCTGGACGAGAGCGGCAACTGCGCCGCCTCCGTCGACATCCTCGTGCAGGTCGGCAGTGACCCCGGCAAGAGCGCCCCGCCGTGCGATCCGTCGAAGATCATCAACACGACGGTCCTGCTGCCGATCTACTCGACCGCGCAGGGTCAGGGTCAGAACGCCACCTACACCGTGTACGGCTTCGCCGCGTTCAAGATCACCGACACGAGCTGGCCGGGCAGCTGGACCAACAACCCCTCGTCCGCGTGCAACAAGTGCACCGGCATCAAGGGTTCGTTCATCCGGCTCGTCAGCCTGGACACCGTGACCAAGTGGTCGGTGTCCAAGCTCGGCGGCCCGACCCTGAACGCGTCCTTCGTCTCCCTGAGCCAGTAGGAGCATCCTTCCCGTGAAAGTCCGGATCGTGGCCGCCGTCGTGGCCGTCCTGCTCGCCGTCCTCGGCGCCGTCGCCCTGACCAACTACGTCTCCGGCGCGGACCAGCGAGCCCTCAAGGGTGCCGAGTCGCGCGAGGTGTACGTCGTGCGCAAGGCCATCCCCAAGGGCACGACGTCGGATCAGCTGCCGCAGTACACCGGCCGGCAGACGGTGCCCGCCAGTGCCGTGGCCGACGGCGCCGTCACCGAGCTCTCCCAGGTGAACGGGAAGGTGCCCTCGGCGGCTCTCGTCCCCGGCGAGCAGCTGCTCACCGGCCGCTTCGCCGACCCGGCCTCGCTGAAGGAGGAGAAACCCGGCTTCGCGGTGCCCAAGGGCATGCAGGAGCTGACCATCAAGCTCGACCCCCAGCGGGTGGTCGGGGGTCAGCTGCAGGCGGGCGACACCGTCGGCATCGTGATCAGCTACAACGTCAAGAGCGATCCGCTGAGCGACGCGGTGACGCACCTGGCCATGCACAAGGTGCTCGTCACGAGCGTGCAGGGGCTCGCCTCACCGACCACGCCCGCGGCCGAACCCAGCCCCAGCCCGAGCCCGACCGCCAGTGGCACCCCGAGTGCCGCCGCCGTGCCGGCCGGCGCCGTGCTCGTGACCCTGGCCCGCACCGCGCCGGACGTGGAGAAGATCGTGTGGGCGGCCGAGAACGGCGCCATCTACCTGACGAAGGAACCCTCGACCGCCTCCGAGTCGGGGACGAAGCAGATGACCGTGGACGGAGTGTTCAAGTGAGCCAGTTCCTGGTGATCAGTCGCGACGACGCCTTCGTCGACCGCGTCTCCGAGGCCGTCGGCGGCGACCTCGACCACTGGAGCGACCCGGCGCTGCCGGCCGACCCCGGTGTCCTGTTCTCCGTCTCGCGGGACGGTTTCCGGCCCGACGTCGTCATCCTCTCCCCCGACCTGTCGATCGCCGACGGGCTCACCATCGCCAGCGCACTCGACGCTGCGCACCCGGAGATCACCGTCCTGCTCGTCCGTCCCGTCGAGCGCGGCCTGCCCGTCGCCGCGATGCGCGCGGGAATCCGCGACCTGGTGGCGCCCGGCATCGACGACGTGGAGTTCCGCGACCTGCTGCGGAAGGCCGCCCGCGCGGCCGCCGACCGACGGGCAGCCGCCGGGCTGCAGGACGGGGACGGGGAGCGCCGGTCCACCCGCGGCCGCGTCGTCGTCGTGCTCTCCCCCAAGGGCGGCGTCGGCAAGACCACCGTGGCCACCAACCTGGCCGTGGGGCTCGCCGCCACCGCACCGCAGAGCACCGTCCTCGTCGACCTCGACCTGCAGTTCGGGGACATCGCCCACACCCTGCAGCTCGCTCCCGAGCAGACCCTCACCGAGGCGGTCAGCCGGGCAGCGGCCCGGGACACCATGGTGCTCAAGTCCTACCTCAGCGCGCACCCGTCCGGACTCTTCGCGCTCTGCGCCCCGCATTCCCCGGCGGACGAGGCACAGATCCGCGCCGACGACATCACCCACCTCATCGACCAGCTCGCCGCCCAGTACTCCTGGGTGGTGGTCGACACGGACGCCGGGTTGTCCGCCGCGACGCTGGCCGCGCTCGACCGCGCCACCGACCACGTGTTCGTCGTCGGCACCGACGTGCCGAGCGTGCGGGGCCTGCGCAAGGAGATCGACATCCTGCGCCAGCTCGGCCTCGTACCCGCCCACCGCCACGTCATCATCAACAACGCCGACACCCGCGACGGCCTCGCTCAGCAGGACATCGAGACCACCCTCGGCCACCAGGCCGACGTGGTCGTGCCGTTCAGCCGGTCCGTCCGGCTCTCGACCAACCGCGGGGTGCCGCTGCTGCAGGCCGGGACGCGGGACAAGGCCGGCCGCCACCTGCGGCACCTGGTGCGCCGGTTCGAACCCCCCGTGCCGAAGAGCCGGCCGACGAGCACCGCCCGACACCGCAAGGGAGCGTCGTGAACCTGGCCCAGCGCCTCGCCGTCGCCGACGGCGGCACCGTCCCCGCCCCGAGCGCGCCGACCCGGACGCCGAGCGCGACGCCCGGGGCCACCCCGCCCGCCGCCGCGAGCCGGCCCGCGCCGGCAGCTCAGGCGAGTCCCGCGCCGGCCTCTCCGGACGAGAAGCGCGGCGACGGGCAGGCACCGTCCGACCGCGTCACGGACCGTTCGTCCGAGGCTCCGGTCACGTGGACCGCCATGTCCGCCTCCGCGGCACGGTCCTCGACCACGTGGATCAGCACGTCCGCCTCGGCGGGACAGCACGACGCCCTGGCCAAGCTCAAGCAGCGCGCCGGGGACGAGCTGTTCGAGCGCATGGGCACCCGGCTCCTCGATGCCTCGCTGACCGAGGAGGCCCTCTACGAGCTGGTGCACGAGGAACTCATCCGCGTCGTCGAGGCCGAGGCCGTCCCGCTCTCCCGCGACGAGCGTCAGCGCCTGATCAAGGAGGTGACCGACGACGTCATCGGCTACGGGCCGCTGCAGCCGCTGCTGGACGACGAGCAGGTCACCGAGATCATGGTCAACGGACCCTCCCAGATCTACGCCGAGTACCGCGGCCGGCTCACCCTCACCGGCGTCCAGTTCACCTCGGAGGAGCACCTGCGCCGCGTGATCGAACGCATCGTCTCCAAGGTCGGCCGGCGCATCGACGAGTCCTCACCGCTCGTGGACGCGCGCCTCTCCGACGGCTCCCGCGTCAACGCGATCATCCCGCCCCTGGCCGTGCGCGGCTCCTCCCTGACCATCCGCAAGTTCTCCACCGACCCGTTCCAGGTCAACGACCTGATCGGCTTCGGTACGCTCTCCCCCGAGATGGCCGAGCTGCTCGACGCGTGCGTCAAGGGGCGGTTGAACATCCTCGTGTCCGGCGGCACGGGCACGGGCAAGACGACGCTGCTGAACGTCCTCTCCTCCTTCATCCCCGCCGACGAGCGGATCGTCACCATCGAGGACGCCGTCGAACTGCAGCTGCAGCAGGAGCACGTCGTCACCCTCGAGAGCCGGCCCTCCAACGTCGAGGGCAAGGGCGAGGTCACCATCCGCGACCTGGTGCGGAACTCCCTGCGCATGCGGCCGGACCGGATCGTCGTCGGGGAGTGCCGTGGCGGCGAGAGCCTGGACATGCTGCAGGCCATGAACACCGGCCACGACGGCTCGCTCTCCACCGTGCACGCCAACTCACCGCGCGACGCGATCTCCCGGCTCGAGACCCTCGTGCTGATGGCGGGCATGGACCTGCCCCTGCGGGCCGTGCGCGAGCAGATCGCCTCCGCCGTCGACGTCATCGTGCAGCTGACCCGCCTGCGCGACGGCACCCGCCGCGTCACCCATGTCACGGAGGTGCAGGGCATGGAGGGCGAGATCGTGACCCTCCAGGACGCCTTCGTGTTCGACTACAGCGCGGGGCTGGACGCCAACGGGCGGTTCCTCGGCAAACCCATTCCGAGCGGCGTCCGCCCGCGGTTCACCGACCGGTTCGAGGAACTCGGCATCGAGCTCTCCCCCCGGGTCTTCGGTGCTGCTCCGGCCGTTCCGGCGGGAACGGGACGCCGGTGATCGCGGTGCTGCGCGCGACGGCGCCGTCGGCCACCACCCTCCCGGACGGCCCGTCGCCCCTGCTGCTCGTCCTCGGCATCCTGCTCGGGGTGGTCGCCCTCGCCGCCGTGTATCTGGCGATCTTCCCGCCGCGGCCGCGGGTGTCCCTGACGCGCACCGGTCCCGCCGCGGGGTCGACGCCGCAGGAGTCACGGCTGGCCGGCCTCACCACCGCCACCACCGAGCTGATCGAGCGTCTGCTGCTCCAGCTGCGCAGCGCGCCCGCCCTCGCCGGGGCCCTGGAGCAGGCCGGCATCCGGATGAAGCCGGCCGAGTTCATCGTCCTGGTGGCCTCGGTGACCGCGGTCCTGGCCGTCCTCGTCATGCTGAGCGTCGGGCCGATGGGTGCCGTGCTCGTCATCGCCGTCGCCGTCATCGCCACCCGGCTCCTCCTCGGCTTCCTCGCCGGACGACGGCGCAACGCCTTCGCGGACCAGCTCGACGACACCCTCGAGCTGATGTCCAGCGGGCTTCGCGCCGGCCACAGTCTTGCCCGCGCCATCGACGCCCTCTCGACCGAGGCGGAGGCCCCGACGTCGGAGGAGTTCGCCCGCATCACCAACGAGACGCGCCTCGGCCGCGACCTCGGGCAGGCCCTCGACGCCGCGGCCGAGCGGATGCGCAGCGAGGACTTCGTCTGGGTGGCCCAGGCCATCGCCATCCACCGCGAGGTGGGCGGCAACCTGGCGGAGGTGCTCGACCAGGTCGGTGAGACGATCCGGGAACGGAACCAGATCCGCCGGCAGGTCAAGGCGCTGAGCGCCGAGGGGCGGATCTCGGCCCTCGTGCTGATGATCCTGCCCTTCGCCCTCGGAGGCATCCTGGTCGTCATCACGCCCACGTACCTCAACCAGCTGTTCGAGAGCCCCATCGGCTGGGCGATGCTCGCCGTCGGCGCGATCCTGCTCCTCGTCGGCGGCCTCTGGCTGCGCAAAGTCATCAGCTTCCGGTTCTGAGGAAGGACCAGCACCGTGCCCCTGACCGTCATCGTCGCCATCGCCGCGGCCGCCATCGCCCTCCCGCTGCTCGGCTGGGCGACCCTGTCCCCGCGGCTCTACCAGGACCGCGCCGTGCAGCGGAACCTCGCCCGCGGGATGGCGACGACCACGGTGGACGCGACGACCCCGGGCCGCGGGCAACGCCTCGCCGCCTTCGCCCGCCGCTTCACCCCGGGCAGCTTCATCGCCCGCCTCGACCGGCAGCTCGCACGCGCCGGCCGGCCGGCATCCTGGCCGATGTGGCGCGTGCTCTCGGCCAAGGTCGTGCTCGCCGCCGTCGCCGCGGTGCTCGGTCTGCTCTTCGCCGCCGGTTCCCCCGACGTCCGCCGACTCCTGCTGGCGATCCTCGCGACCGCCGTCTGCTACTTCGTGCCCGACCTGCTGCTCTACAGCCGCGGCATGGAGCGGCAGGCCGCGATCGCCCGCGAGCTGCCGGACACGCTGGACCAGATGACCATCGCCGTCGAGGCCGGGCTCGGCTTCGAGGGAGCCATGAGCCGCGCCGCCTACAACGGCAAGGGCGCCCTCGCCGAGGAGCTCGTCCGCACCATCCAGGACATGCAGGTGGGCCGCTCCCGCCGGGAGGCCTACACCGACCTGTCCGAGCGCACCGGCGTCGCGGACCTGCGCCGCTTCGTCCGCTCGATCATCCAGGCGGACCAGTACGGGATCGCCATCTCCGGGGTGCTGCGCACCCAGGCGGCCGAGATGCGCCTCAAGCGGCGGCAACGGGCCGAGGAGAAGGCCATGCAGATCCCGGTCAAGGTGCTCTTCCCGCTCATGTTCTGCATCCTGCCGGTGCTGTTCATCATCATGGTCGGGCCGGCGGCCATCGGCGTCATCAACTCCCTGAACCCATGAGCAGCGCCGCTTCACCCCTCCTGCTGACGCTGGCCATGCTCGTCGGGCTGGCCGCCGGACGCTACGCCCGGCACCTGGCGGCCGCATTCGAGCCGGCGGAAGCCGCCACCCCGCGCCGCCCGCCCGTGCTGCTCGAGCCGCTCACCGCCCTCGTCTTCGGGGCGCTGACGTGGCGATTCGGCCTGACTCCGGAGCTGCCGCTGTACCTGTTCGTGGCCACGATCGGGGTGGCCCTGGCGGCGATCGATCTGCGGCACCGGGTCCTGCCCAACGTGGTCGTGATGCCGGCGCTCGGCGTCGTGGGGGTGCTCGTTCTCGCTGCGGCCGTCGCGGGAGCGGACGGCGGCGCGGCGATCCGGGCCCTGCTCGGGGCCGGCCTGCTGTTCGTCCTCTACCTCGTGCTCGCCCTGATCAACCCGTCCGGGCTGGGGATGGGGGACGTGAAACTGGCAGCGCTGCTCGGGCTGGTGCTGGCGTTCGACGGCTGGGACACGCTGATGACCGGCGCCCTGCTCGGCTTCGTCGCCGGCGCGGTGGTCTCGGTGGTGGTGCTGCTCACCCGGCGCGGCGGTCTGCGCAGCTCCTTCCCGTTCGGTCCGGCGATGCTCGCCGGTGCCCTGGTGGCCTGCTTCGTCTGAGCTGCCTCAGCTGTCCCCTTGGGAGGCATAAGCCGCTTCGACCCGGCGTTGAAACAACACGTGAAAGCATCGACGGACATCCGCACCATCGGTATTCTCGGCGCCGGCAAGCTCGGCACCGTGCTGGCACGTCTCGCCGCGGCCGCCGGTTACCGGGTGCTCGTGGCCGGCAGTGGGGACGCCGCCCGGATCGCGCTCACCGTCGAGGTCCTCGTCCCGGGGGCCACCGCCGTCACCGCCGAACGGGCGGCACGGGAAGCCGACGTCGTCATCCTCGCCGTTCCGCTGGGCAAGTACCGCACGCTGCCCGTCGAGGCGCTGGCCGGCCGGCTGGTGCTCGACGCGACCAACTACTGGTGGGAGGTCGACGGGATCCGGGACGACCTCACGGACCCCCGCACCTCCACCAGTGAACTCGTGCAGCGGTTCCTGCCCGCTTCGCGCGTGGTCAAGACGCTCAACCACGTCGGCTACCACGACCTGGAGGGCGACGCCCGCCCCGCGGAGACGCCGGGGCGGATCGCGATCGCCGTCGCCGGGGACGACCCCGCCGACGTGACCACCGCCTCCGCCGTCGTGGACGCACTCGGGTTCGATCCGGTGCCGGCCGGTCCGCTGGCGGCCGGGGTGGCGATGGAGCCGAACACGGCACTCTTCGGCGCCGACGTCGACGCCAATGCGCTGCGCGCCTTCCTCGAGGACTTCCCCAACTCGGCACGCGGCCACGTCGTCGCCCGCGCCCGCGCGGCCGCCTGAGTAGCGCTGCCTCCGGGTCGACGGAGGACACCGGCGGCCCGTTCAGGCCTGGAAGAGAGGGCCGGAAATCAACTACCCACGGGTAGAACCTGCCCTACCCGTGGGTAGAAGTCCGTACCCGTCGGTAGGTGACGACGGCATCTGGCAGGACCCGCGCCAGTGACGTACGGTCGCCTCAACCAAGGGTTGCGAGAGCTCCGGAACGGTCCGTGTTCCGGAATCCTCGCGGGCAGGGGGCCCACCATGAGACATCTCCATACCGACGCGCCGAGCCCGGCGATCACCGCGCAGGGCGCCTGTCCCGGACACCGGCACTGGCTCGTCACCGGCGGCGCCGTGGGTCTGGTCTTCGCCTACCTGACAGGGGTCGTCTCCTCGTCGTTGCTCTCTGCCGTCGCCGTCGAGACCGGCCCGCTGGCCCGGTCCCTTCCCGAGGCCACCGCCCTGATGATGGTCACCGTCGCCCTCGCGGGGGTGATGGCGGCGGTCATCCAGTTCGTGCCCGCCCTGCGGGTCGGCCTCGTCGGCGTGCTCGGGCTCCTGCTCGCCACCGGGATCAGCCTCACGGCGCTCACCGGCGGCGCGGGCACGCTCGTGACCACCGACGTGTGGGCGCCCACCGTCCTCCTGCAGGGAGCGGGCTACAACCCCATCGGCGTCGCCATGGTGGCCTGCGTGCTCGCCCACGGCGTCGTCACGCTGATCGCCGAGCACCACCGCGACTGACGCGGGACCAGACCAACCGCCGCGCGCCCGACCGACCGGGCGCACCCGGTCGGTCGGCCACCGTCGACGTGTCCGATCAGTACGGGTAGTCGGCGATCTCGGGGCGGACCGTCAGCCACTGCACCTCGGTGAAGGCGTCGATGTTCGCCTCCGCCCCGCCGATGCGCGACCCGTTGCCGGATGCCTTGACGCCGCCGAACGGGGCGTTGGCCTCGTCCATCACCGTCTGCTCGTTGATGTGCACCTTGCCGGACTCGAGCCGGTCGGCCATCCGCATGGCCGTCCCGACCTCACCGAGGATGCCGACGGACAGGCCGTACTCGTTGTCGTTGACCAGCGCGACCGCCTCGTCGATCGTGGAGTACGCGACCACGGGCGCCACCGGGCCGAAGATCTCCTGCGTCCACGCGGGGTTGTCCGTCGCGACGTCCGCGAGGACCGTCGGCTGGTAGAACGGCCCGTCGTTCGAGCCGCCGGCCGCCAGCCGCGCCCCGTGCATCACGGCGTCCTGCACGATGCCGTCGATCCGCTTGAGCTGCTTCTCGTCGATGATCGGGCCGAGCGCCACGGTGCCGCTGGTCGGATCACCGACCGGCAGGTTCGCGGCCTTCTCGGCCAGCGCGGCGACGTACTCCTCGTACAGCGACTCGTGCACCACGTGCCGGCCGGTGGTCATGCAGATCTGGCCCTGGTGCAGGAACGAGGCGAAGGCCCCGGCCGACGCCGCCTTGGCGACCTCCGCTCCGGGCAGGACGACGAGCGCGTTGTTGCCGCCGAGCTCCAGGTGCACGCGCTTGAGGTTCCGCGCCGCGGACTCGCCGACCGCGCGGCCGGCGGCCGTCGACCCGGTGAAGGCGACCACCTGCACCTGCGGCGCCTCCACCACGGCGGCCCCCACGTCGGCGGCACCGGGCAGCATGGCGAAGAGCCCGGACGGCAGCCCGGCCTCCTCGAACACCCGGGCGAGCGCGACGCCGCCGCAGACGGCGGTGCGGGGGTCCGGCTTGAGCAGGACGGCGTTGCCGAGCGCCAGCGCCGGCGCCACCGCGCGGATCGAGAGGATGAGCGGGAAGTTGAACGGGGCGATCACGGAGACGACGCCGACGGGCTTGCGCCGGGCGAAGGACCAGCGGTCGTCGTTGGTGGCGAGCACCTGACCGGCCGGGTGCGTCGGCAGCGCGGCGGCCTCGTAGCACTCGTTCGCGGCGATGTGGGTCTCGAGCTGGGCCTTCGGCTTGATCGCGCCGGACTCGCGCATGATCCAGTCCTCGACCTCCTCGGCATGCTCGTGCCACAGGTCGCCGGCGCGGCGCAGCACGGCCGCCCGGTCCTCCGGGCTGGTCGCCGACCACGCGCGCTGCGCGGTGGCGGCCTTCTCGGCGGCCTCGGCGACGTCCTCGGCCGTCGCCACGCCATAGCTGCCGAGCGCGTGGCCGGTCGCGGGCTCGAGGGCGTCGGCGGTGCCGCCGCGGCCGGCGCGCCAGCCGTCGAGGAAGATCCTGCCGTCCCAGGTGGACGTGTCCAGCAGACTCATGGGTGATCCTTCGCTTCCGGTATGGAGAGGTATTCGTGGCTGTCAGGGGGAGCAACGGCTCCGGGTCAGCTGGTGTTCCCGGTCACATCCGGGCCAGGGCCTCGGTGGTGACCTCGATCAGGGTCGGCGTGTCCGCGGCGAGGGCCTCCGTGAGCGCTGAGCGGAGATCGGCGAGCGTCGTCGCGCGGTGACCGCTGACTCCGTAGCCCTCCGCGAGCGCGACGAAGTCGATGCCGGGGACGTCGAGCCCGGGCGCGTTGAGGGCGTCGAGCTTGGTGGCGAAGCCGCGCAGTGCGCCGTAGGTGCCGTTGTTGAGGATGACGAAGACGACGGGCACCCGGTACTGGGCCGCGCTCCACAGGGCGGTGATGCCGTAGTTGGCGGAGCCGTCGCCGATCACGGCGATCACCCGCCGCTCCGGCTCGGCCAGCTGCACCCCGACCGCCGCCGGCATGCCGAAGCCGAGACCGCCCGATGCCGGGAAGTAGTAGCTGCCGGGTCGGTCCATCCGGATGGTCGCCCAGAAGTCGCCCACCGTCGAGGTCGCCTCGTTGACGTACACGGCGTCCTCGGGCGCCAGGGCGTCGATGGTGGCGAGCACGTCCGCGGCGTTCAGCCGCGCGCCGTCCGTCGTCTCCTCATCGGCCGCCGTGAGGGCATCGCGGGTATCGTCGCTGCGCGTCGCCGCCCAGCGCTCGGGCTCCGGTCGCGGCGTCACCGCTGTGGCGAGCGCGGCGACCGCGGGCCCGATGGCGGTCACGACGGCGTCGCCCATCGGGGCGCGCGCCGCCTCACCGGGATCGCAGCTGACGTGCAGCAGTCGGGTGCCGGCGGGCAGGTACTCGCCCGGATCGTACTGGTGGTATCGGAACACGGGGGCGCCGATCACGAGGACGACGTCGTGCCCGGTCAGCTTGTCGGTGATGCCGGCGACGGAGGCGGGCAGCACGCCGCGGAACGCCGGGTGGACGGTCGGGAACGGGCAGCGCGACGCCGACGGCGCCACCCACACGTCCGCGCCGAGCCGCTCGGCGAGGGCCACGGCGTCGTCGTTGGCGCGGGCACTGTCGACGTCCGGACCGAGCACGAGGACGGGCGCCTCCGCCGCGTCCAGCAGCTGCGCCATCCGGGCGATCTCCGCCTCCGCGACTCCCCCGCCCACCACCACGCGCCGCTCCAGGACGTACGCGACGTCGGCGCCGATCTCGGCGGCCCAGTCGTCGTACGGCACGGAGACGTAGACCGGCCCGGCCGGGTCCAGCGTGGCGGTGTGCAGGGCCTGGGAGAGGGACCGCACCACGTCCTGCGCGCAGGTCGGCTCGGCGGCGTGCTTGACCAGCGGACGCGGCAGCGTGGTCGCGTCGACGTTGGAGAGCATCACCTCCTGGCCCACGGTCGAGCGGACCTGCTGCCCCGCGGTGATGACGAGCGGGGTGTGGGCGTACCAGGCGTTGGTCAGGGCGCCCATGGCGTTGCCGCTGCCCGACGCCGCATGCAGGTTGACGAAGGCCGGGCGCCGGGTGGCCTGGGCGAACCCGTCGGCCATCCCCAGCACGACGCCCTCGTGCAGGCCGAGCACGTAGCGGAAGTCCTCGGGCATGCCCGCGAGGAACGGCAGCTCGTTGGACCCCGGGTTGCCGAAGACGGTGGTCATGCCGTGGCGCCGCAGCAGGTCCCAGGCGGCGTCGTTCACGGTGGTCATGGTGTGCTCCTTCTCGTGGGGTCGGCGTCGCCCTGCCGCATGATGGGCGGGTGAGCCTCGACCTGAATCTGCTCCGGACGTTCCTGAGCATCTACGACACCCGCAGCGTCACGCGTGCCGCGGCCGATCTGTCGCTGACGCAGCCGACGGTCAGTCATGCGCTCGGCCGGTTGCGCCGGCATCTCGGGGATCCGCTGTTCGTGCGCTCCGGCACCGGGGTGGCGCCGACCGCGCGTGCCGTCGAGCTCGCGCTCGTGTTCCGCCGGGCCGTGACGGCCGTCGACGACGCGGTGGACGCGGACCGGGTGTTCGACCCGGCGACCAGTGAGCGCCGTTTCCGGATCGCCCTCTCCGACGTCGGGGAGGCCACCTTCCTGCCGCGGATCATGGCCCGTCTGACCGACCGGGCGCCGCGGGTCAGCGTCGAGTCCGTGCCCATGCAGATCGATCGCGTCACGAGCTGGCTGGCCCACGGCGACGTCGACGCGGCCGTCGCGAGCGTGCCCGTCGACGCCTCCGGCCACCGGACGCTCGTGCATCGCGAGCGGTACGTGTGCGTGCTGCCGGCCGATCGGCCGCCCGCCGGCGACCGGATCGAGCTGGAGGACTTCCTCACCGTGCCGCACGTGGCCGTCGACCCCGCGCTCGGCCACCGTCAGGCGGACGCCGTGCTCGAGTCGATGCGGATCCAGCGCCGGATCGGTCTGTACGTCCACCATTTCTCCACGCTGCCCGGCGTGGTGGCCGGCAGCGGGATGGCGGCGATCGTCCCGGCCCAGCTGGCGGCCCTGTGGGGCGAGCGCTGGCCGATCGTGATGCGGGAACTGCCCATCGACGTGCCCCGGTTCGACGTCACCCTGTCGTGGAACGAGGAGATCGCCGGGACGGGCGCGGCGGCCTGGTTCCGCGACCTGGTGGCGACGGCGCTGGACGACGCCGACGTCGAGGCCTGAACCGCGTCGTCCGGCGCGGGGCCGGCCGGTGTCCTGACGCCGCTGGGCGCGGTCACCAGCGCCGGTCATGCCGTGCGGGCGGCGCGCGGCTCGTCCTCGTCGGCGGGCGCCGTCGTGCGCGGCTTCGGGATGATCGCGACCGCGGCCACACCCAGGATCGCGGCGACCGCGAAGAGGTAGAAGCCGCCGGGGTAGGCGACGCCGCCGGCCACGAGCAGCCCGGTGAACCACGGGCCGACGATCGCGCCGATCCGGCCGACGCCGGAGGTCAGACCCATGCCGGTGCCGACGATCCGCCGCGGGTACAGGTAGCCGACGAAGCCGTAGACGAGCACCTGCGCGCAGAAGACGAACACCCCGGTGACGAGCACGACGGCGTTGAGCAGCACCTCGTTCTGGATCCGGATGCTGAGGAGGAGCAACAGGACGGCGGCCGCACCGAACCAGAACATCGTGGTGCCCTTGACGCCGCGCCGGTCGGCGATGCGGCCGCCCACGAGCAGGCCGATGATGGCGCCGACGTTGAGCACGAACAGCGTCAACAGCGAGTTCGAGACGCTGTAGCCGGCGCCGCGCATCAGCTGCGGGAGCCACGTGTTCAGCCCGTACACGAGCAGCAGTCCCATGAACGCCGCGACCCAGAGGCCCAGCGTGGTGCGCAGGTACGGCTGGCGCAGGACGTCGGCGGGGCGCACACGCGGGTGCTGCTCGCTCACCACGGTGCTCGTCTCGGGCAGCTTCGCCCACATCACCGGGAGCAGCACGAGGCCGAGCACACCGCCGACGGTGAAGAGCCAGCCCCAGTGGGCGCCGAAGACGATGGCGAGCAGCGAGGCGGCGACCGCACCGGCGTGGTAGCCCGTCATCGTCATCGTGCTGGAGTGCGCCTTGCCGTTCTCGCGGGCGCTCTCCTGCATCATCGTCACGGCCACCGGCATGCAGCCGCCGAGGCCGAGGCCCGCGAGGAACCGGACGAGCGCGAGGAGGCCGGTGTTGGGCATCACGGGGAAGATCAGGGTGAAGACCGAGAACACGAGCACGCAGAGCATGAGCGGGAGGCGGCGGCCGAACCGGTCGGTGATCGGCCCGATCGCGGCCGCACCGATGCCGACGCCCACGAGCGAGATGGTGGCGATGAAGGTCGCGTCCAGGGCGGTGATGCCGGCGTGGCGGCTGTCCAGCAGCCGCGGGATGGCCGCGCCGAGCGCGACGATGTCATAGCCCTCGAACACGACGGTGAGCCAGCAGAGCGCGAACGCCCAGGGGGTGCGGGTGGTGACGGCCATGAGTGTGCTTCCTTGCGCCTCGGCCGGCGGCGGATGCCGGCGTGATCCGTATCACCGTTCAGTGTGGTCGCCGCTCGTCCTCGCGTCCAATCAATGATCCATCGTCACTGCATCGATTGGGTCTATGGGCGTGACGGCACCGCATCGAAGATCGAGACCGCCCAGCCGGCGTCGTCGGTGAAGGGAGCCAGCTGATAGGTGGCGAACCGGTGCCGCAGGGCGAACCCGGCCGCCGCGGCGTCCCGGTCCAGATCGGCTACCGTGTAGTCGCGGTCCGTGGCGAATCCGGTGAACAGGACGCCGCCGTCAAGCAGCAGCGCCCGGAACCGCTCGAGGACGGCGCGTTCCGTTCCGGGCGCGAGGAAGACGAGGACGTTGCCGATCGCGGCCACGGCGTCGTACCGGTCCGGCAGACCGCCGCCGGTCAGCGTGGCGGCGTCGAGCTCGGCCAGGTCGGCCTCGAGGAAGGGGATGCCGTCCCCCTGCAGCTCTCGGGCGGCCCGCACCAGGGCGCCGTCCTTGTCCACGCCCACCGCGCGGTGACCGCGCCGCGTGAGGTGGGCGGCCAGCCGACCGGTGCCGCATCCTGCGTCGAGCACCGACGCGGAGCGCTCGAGCAGCGCGTCCAGCAGGCGGCCCTCCCCGTCGACGTCCACCCCGTCGGCGTGCAGCCCGCGGAACCGCTGCTCGTAGAGCCGGCGCATCACCTCGTTCTCGGGGGCGTCCCAGCGCGTGGTCGGCGTCATCGGTCTCCGTTCTCGGTGGGTTCGCGGTCCGTCCCGGCCGGACCTGCTCGGTCCCGAGGGTACCCGCGTCGCCGATAGGCTCATCTGATGCGTCTGTGGAGCCTGCACCCCTCACTGCTGGACCGGAAGGCGCTGGTGGCCGGCTGGCGGGAGTCCCTCCTGGCGCAGAAGGTGCTGCAGGGCGGGACGAAGGGCTACACGCGGCACCCGCAGCTGATCCGGTTCCGGCGGATGGTGGACCCGGTGGCCTCCGTCGGGGCCTATCTGTCGGCACTCGCCGACGAGGCGGATGCGCGGGAGTTCACCTTCAATCGGGGCCTGATCGTGGTGCCGCCGTCGCCGTCGGTTTCCCCGGCGCGGATGACGGTGACGTCGGGCCAGCTCGACCACGAGTGGGCCCACCTGCTGGTCAAGACGGAGGCGCGGGATCCGGCGTGGCACGCGCGGGTCGCCTCCGCCGAGCGCCGCCCCCACCCTCTGTTCGACGTCGTGCCCGGGCCGATCGAGGAGTGGGAGATCCTCGGCGACTGACGAGCGGCTCGTCTCCGCTGAGCCAGCGTCGGCGCCGGCTCGTCGACAGATGCTCACCGGAGGGGTCGGGAGGACCCCGATGCGACACCTGTTGACGAGCTGAGGGGTTCAGAGGCCGCGTTCGACCATCAGCAGCAGCCGTTCGGCCAGCATCCGCCGGGTCGCGGGGTCGATCACGCGCAGGGGGCCGTCGATGGTGAGCGTCGCCATGCCGTGCACGGTCGACCAGGCGAGCACCTCGGCGCCACGGCGTTGATCCTCGGGCAGCACCCCGGAGTCGACCATGGCGTCGAGCGCGTGGCTGAGCATCTGGAACGGGGTCTTGCCCCCGGGGCCGGCCGCCATGCGTGCGGCGGCGTCGCGCAGGTCCTCGTGCACCCAGAACGCGGTGCGGAACCAGCCGGGCTCGGCCCAGGCGAAGCCGAGATACCCGGCGCCCACGGAGCGCAGCAGGGCGCGGGACCGGGCGACGTCGTCGGCGTCGGCCGGCAGCTTCGCCAGCTCCTCGGCCTGGGCCCGTTCGATCGCCTCGGCCAGGTGCGCCTGCGCGGCCATGGACACGGCGTGGACGAGCGCGTCCCGATCCGCGAAGTGCCGGTAGGCGGCGCTCGCGGCCACCTGCGCCTTCCGGGTGGTCTCCCGCAGCACGACGGCGTCGGGCCCGCTCTCCCGCGCGAGTTCAAGCCCGGCGTCGATCAACGCGCGATGCAGATCGCCGTGTCGATACGTGGAGCGGGCCATGACCATTGACTCTACCCACGCGCGGGCGTCGATGTGAACGTCGTACACAACGCGCGTCGCGGCGCCTCGGTCGAGCAGGCGGTGGAGGCGCGTTGACGGACGTTCACGGTTGACGTCGGCGCACCGTTGAACTCACCGCCGCCAGTGGACCGCTGACGCGTCGATCAGCCACGCGCCACCGCATCGTCCGCCCACTGGGCGCTGTCCTTCTGCCGAGTGTGCGGTTGGCGCACTCATTTGCCGTCTTTGAGCGCGTCATCCGTACACTCGACGCAACCCGGCGCTACCCGGGGCGCATCGCTCGAGAGGAGTGACGCTGCCCGGAGCGCCCTACTCAGGCGGCGGGACGCTGCGCCGGAAGCTCCCGCTCGCGCTCGACGGCGTGCACCAGCCGGGCGTAGGCGCCTCCGGCCGCGAGCAGCTCGGCGTGCGTGCCCCGCTCGACCACCCGGCCGCTGTCGAGGACGGCGATCTGGTCCGCGGACTGCACCGTGGTGAGGCGGTGGGCGATGGAGATGGTCGTGCGGCCGGCGGAGAGGGCGTCGAGGGCCGCGAGTACCTCCCGCTCGGTGTCGTTGTCCAGGGCGCTGGTCGCCTCGTCGAGCACGAGCACGCGAGGGTCGCGCAGCACCGTGCGGGCGATCGCGAGCCGCTGCTGCTCGCCGCCGGAGAACCGGTGACCGCGTGCGCCGACCACGGTGTCCAGACCTTCGGGCAGGGCCGAGACGAGCGTCGCCAGGCGGGCGGTCCCGAGCGCGTCCCACAGGTCGGGCTCGCTGGCTTCGGGCCGCGCCAGCAGGAGGTTCGCCCGGATGGTGTCGTGGATCAGGTAGGTCTCCTGGGAGACGACGCCGACGATCGCGGCGAGCGTCTCGGCGGCCAGGTTCCGCACGTCGACGCCGTCGATGGTCACGGCACCGGCGTCGACGTCCTGCAGCCGGGGCACGAGCGCGGCCAGCGTGCTCTTGCCGGCACCGGTGTGCCCGACGAGGGCGAGCGAGCCGCCCGCCGGCACCGTGAGGTCGATGTCGGTCACCACCGGCCGGCCGGTCCCGTAACCGAAGGAGACGCCGTCGAACCGGACCTCGCCGCGCACGGTGGCCGGGTCCAGCGGCACCGGGTGCGCGGGCGGCGCGATCTCGACGGGCAGATCGAGGTAGCCGAAGATCCGGCTGAACAGCGCCATCGAGGACACCCACTGCACGCCGACGTTGAGCAGCGACATGATGGGCCGGAAGATCGTCGTCTGCAGGGCGATGAACGCCACGAGCGTGCCGATGGTCATGGCGCCCGACGTCGCCGGCAGGCCCGCGACCAGATACAGCACCGCGGGGATCGCCGAGAAGACGATGCTCATCGTCGCCATCCGCCACCGCCCGGCGAGCTGGGAGCGGATGTCCAGGTCGACGAGCCGCTCGGAGGTCGCGGAGAACGCGGCCGTGTCCCGCACCGTGGTGCCGAGCGTCTTCGCGAGCCGGGCACCGCTGACGGAGAGCTTCTCCTCGACCTGCGAGTGCATCTGGGCGAGGTGGCGCTGCGTCTCGGCGGTCACGTCGCGGCGTACGAGGGCCACGCGGCGGCTCAGCCACACCGCGGGCGGGATGACGACGAGGCTGATCAGGCTCAGTTGCCAGGACAGGGCGACCATCGCCGCGGCGGTGGCGACCGCCGTGGTCAGATTCGCCGCGATCGACGTCGCCGTCGTCGTGAAGACCGACTGCATGCCGGAGATGTCGTGCGTGAGCCGGGACTGCACCTCGCCGCTGCGGGTCCGGGTGAAGAAGGCGAGGGACTGGCGCTGGACGTGGGCGAACACGTCGGTGCGCAGCCGGTGCATGACGCGCTCCCCCACCGCGGTGGAGAGCCACGTCTGCACGACGCCGAGCAGCGCGGTGACGACGGCGACGGCGAGCATCCCGCCGACGCACCAGAGCAGCACGCGGACGTCCTGCCGGGGCAGCGCGACGTCGATCACCTCCTTGACGAGGAAGGGCTGCGCGAGCCCGACCACCGAGGCGATCGCGATGATGACGAAGACGACGGAGAGGGTCGCGGCGTGAGGCCGGAAGAGGCCGGCGACGCGGCGGAGGGAGACGGGAGACTCGGCCAGATGGGCGGCGTCGGCGGGGTCCACGCGGCCGGGGCCGCGCGAGCGGGAGAGTCCATCGATCATGGCGGCTTCAGTCATGCGTCCTCCTGATGACGAGGTCGGCGACGGGACGGGGAGTGGACACCCGACGGCGCGCCGTTATTCAAGAGGCTACCTCACTATGTGGTTGCCTCGCAATCGGTAGACTGGTGAGGTGAGCGACGCCCCGGATCCCCGCGAACTGGCCGAGCTGTTCCATGCCGTCTCGCGGACGATGCGCCGGCGGACGCTGGCGCAGCTGGAGCCGTGGGGCATCACGCCGCACCACGCCCGGGCACTGCGCAGCATCAGCGAGACGGACCGTGCGCGGCTGCGCGATGTGGCCGACCGGCTGCGGATCGCGGCCCGCTCCGCGACCGAGGTGGTGGACGCTCTCGAGGCGAAGGGCCTGGTGACGCGGGAGCCGGACCCGCAGGACCGCCGGGCGACCCTCGTCTCGCCGACGGAGGACGGGCTGCGCCTGGTCGAGCAGATCGACGCCGCCCGCGCGGAGCGGAACGCGGAGTTCTTCGGCGCGCTGACGGCCGAGGACCGGGCAGCGCTGCAGCGCATCCTCGGGTCGCTGCCGCTGGACTGACGAAGGCGCTCAGTAGTCCTTGCCGATCGCCCAGTCCGCCGGCACCGCGCCGCCGGTGCGGACCGCGAGGTCGTGGAACGCCTGCTTGACCGTGTCCGCGTACAGGTGGGCGCCGAGGATCCCGGGATGGATCTGGTCCGGCTGCAGCAGGTCGACCCGTCCGGCGGCGGCCCGGTTCCAGTCGGCGACGATGACGTTGCGCCGCCCCTGCGCCAGGTCGGCGAACGCCCGGTTGGCCTCCGGGACGAACGGGCTCGCCCCGTAGAGGTTGACGAGGACGACCATCCGATCCGGCCCCAGCTTGTCCAGCACCTGGCGCACCACGCCTGGATCCGGCACGCCCGCGTTGGTGCCGAAGTGCAGGATCACGGCCCGCGGCAGGGTGCCGGCCGCGAGCCGGGCATCGACCGCCGCGACCCCGTCCGGCCACTGCCGGTTGGACCGCGCGTCGAACGCCAGGCCCGGGAACCTGTCCTTCAGCCCGTCCGCACTGGTGACGACGAGGGAGTCGCCGATCGCGATGATGTCCTGGCCCGCGGGGTACGCCATGGCGGGGCCGCCGTCGCCGGGAGGCGCCGCGACCGGCGCGCTCGGCGGCGGTGACGACGGTGCACTCGGCGCGGCGGGCGAGGGCGCGGCGGACGGCGCCGCGGACGTCGTCGGCCGCGGCGTGCCGGGAGGGACGGGCGAGGCTCCGGGGGACGCGGGCGTGGTCGACGCGGTGTCGGTGACGAGCGACTGGTTCTGCTCGATCGTCGCCTGCACCGCCGATTTCGCGGGCGCGGTGATCACGCCGAGCACGGCGAACAGCACCACGAGCCCCGCCACCGCGGCGGCCGCGCGCGGCGCCGTCATGCTCCGGCCGCCCGGCGTCACCGCCCCGGCGATCGCGCGCCCGGCCGCCCGGAACCCGTCCCGGCGGATCGGCAGCTCGATCCAGCGGTACGAGAGCGCGGACACCACGACAGTGACGACGAGTGCCAGGATCCGCACCGTCCACCACTCGGGGGCGCCGACCGCGGTGGGCACGAGCGCGTCGGCAATCACGAGCGCGGGCCAGTGCCACAGGTAGATGCCGTAGGACCGTTCGCCGATCCAGGCCACGGGACGGCTGTCCAGCACCCGCTGCACCGGGCTGGTGCCTTCGAGCAGCGTGAGGACGAGGACGGTCGTGATGAGGCAGGTCAGCAGGATGCCGCCGCGATAGGCGAAGGCGCCGTCGGGCCCGATGAGCGCCGTCGCGCCGAACAGCAGCACCAGGGCGCCGGTCGAGATCGGCACCCGCCGGCGCCGCCAGAGCGCGCGGCTGAGGTCCAGCCCCCGGCCACCGGCCCAGCCAAAGGCGAGGGAGACGCCGAGCAGCAGTCCGAAGGCGTGCGTGTCGGTGCCGTAGTAGACGCGGGTCGCGTCCGCTCCCGGGGTGACCAGCACGGCCATCAGCAGGGCGGAGACGAACGCGCCGCCCGCCGCGATCCACGCGCGGGTGCTCCATCGCACCGGCAGCGCCACCAGGACCAGGAAGAGGAAGGGCCACAGCAGGTAGAACTGCTCCTCGACGGCGAGGGACCAGAAGTTGACGAACAGCTGCGGCGACGTGTGCGCGAAGTAGCTGGAACCGGCCGCGATCTCGAGCCAGTTGTTGGAGAAGGTCAGGGCGCCGAGGGTCTGCCGGCCGATGCCGACGAGCAGGTCCCTGCCGACGAGGAAGCCGATCGCCACGCTGACGGCGACGACGACGGCGAGCGCCGGCAGCAGGCGACGAGCGCGGCGCAGCCAGAAGCGGCCGAGCGCCACACGGCCGGTGCGCTCCCGCTCCCGGATCAGCAGGGAGGTGATGAGGAAGCCGGAGACGACGAAGAAGACGTCCACCCCGAGGTAGCCGCCGGGCAGCAGGGTCGGGCTCAGGTGGTAGAGGAGGACGGCGACGACGGCGAGCGCGCGCAGGCCGTCCAGGCCGCCGATGTGACCCGGCCGGTCACTCCGCGCCGGCGCGGGATCGCCAGTAGGGACACCCGCGCGGTCGGCCATCCGATCGGCCGTCGAGTCGGGCGCGCGCCCTCCGGGCCGGACGGCGCGAAAAGCACTCGGGCGCTGCCAGGATGCGGGCACCGCCGTGTGCGACGGCCGCTCGTGAAGCGCGTCGATCCCCCGTCGTTCCACCGGCGACTCCCCTCGGTCCGGCCCCGCCAGCACCAGAGTAGAGGGGACCCCCGACGGTTCCCGGTCGTACACGCGCGGAACGAACGGGAAGGGACTAGGTCAGGACATGAGGGTGCTGCGGATGAGGAACCGCTTGCCCTCGGGAGCCTCGACGGAGAAGCCGCTGCCCCGCCCGTCGACGACGTCGACCAGCAGCCGCGTGTGCCGCCAGTAGCCGAACTGCTCCGCCGACATCCAGAACTCGAGTTCGCCGAGCGAACCGCGCTCGGGGGAGACCGCGGGCAGGTCGAAGACGCCGAGCAGCACGTCGGCGTCGCCGGTCAGGAACTCGCCCGCCGGATAGCACATGGGCGAGGACCCGTCGCAGCACCCGCCCGACTGGTGGAACATGAGCGGGCCGTGCTGCGCCCACAGCTGCTGCAGCAGCACGATCGCCGCGGGAGAGAGCGCCACGCGGGACGTGCTCTCCCCCGCGACCACCACGCGCGCGTCCAGCGTCGCCGTCATCGGGAGTACCACCGGATCGAGAGGGCTGCTGGGCTGGAGGTCACGGGTGTCCTTCCGCAGGTCCGTCGCTGTGCACGACAGGCTACGGCACGAGGATCGCCCGGCCCCGGACACGGCCGCCGTCGAGGTCCGCGATCGCCTGGGCGAAGTCGTCGAGCGCGTACTTCTGGGTGTGCAGCGTGACGGAGCCCCGGGCCGCGAGCGCCATCAGGTCCTGGAGGTCGTTGTAGGAGCCGACCAGGTTGCCGATGATGTTGATCTCGTTCGAGACCAGGTCGATGGTGGGCACGGAGATGTTCTCGCCGTACCCGACGACGTAGTAGTTGCCGGCGCCGCGCAGCATCGCCACGCCCTCGGCGGTGGCCCCGCCCTCACCCACGAAGTCGATCAGGGCCTCGGCCCCGTTCCCTCCGGTCAGCTCGAGCACCTTCTCCACCTGAGAGCCGTCCGCGAGCACGCCCACGTCGGCGCCGATCGACTCGGCGAGCTGCAGCGCGTCCGGGTTGCGGTCGACGACGACGATCCGGGCCGGCGTCAGCGCCTTGAGCACCTGGATGCCGATGTGGCCGAGGCCGCCGGCGCCGATCACGACGCACGTGTCCCGCGGGGTGAGGTGCTTCACCGCCTTCGCCGCCGCGTGGTAGGCCGTCAGGCCGGCGTCGGCGAGCGCGGCGACGTCGGCCGGTTCGAGCGCGTCGTCGATCCTGACTACCGAGCGGGCCGAGGTGAGCAGGTACTCGGCGTAGCCGCCGTCGGTGTCGATGCCGGGAAACCTGCTGTTCTCGCAGTGCACGTCGTCCCCGGATCGGCAGGCCCGGCACAGGCCGCACGTGATCAGCGGGTGCAGGATCACCTTGTCGCCCGCCTTGACGTTGGTCACCGCGCTGCCCACGGCGTCGACCCAGCCGGCGTTCTCGTGGCCGATCGTGTAGGGCAGGGCGACCTGCGACTTCTCGGCCCACTGGCCCTCGAGGATGTGCAGGTCCGTCCGGCACACCCCGGCGCCGCCGATCCGCACCACGACGTCCCACGGCCCATTCGCCTCGGGCTTCGGGACCTCGGCCATCGTCAAGTCGTCGTGGTAGCCCACGACCTGCACCGCGCGCATCGTGCTCATGTCAGCTCTCCTTCACGTGGATGGGAATGAGGTGGTGATGGTCCGCCGGCTCGGCGCCGTCGACCCGCTCCGTCTGGTCGGTGCCGGACCCCGCGTACCGCGTGCGCAGCAGACCACGGCAGAAGTGGGCGTTGCCGTCGATCGAGATGCGCGTGGACCGGGCGCGGCGCAGGGCCAGCGGCACGGCGTCGGGCGGGTAGCCGTGCCCGTCCTGGTCGACCAGCACGACGGCGTTCGGCCGGCTCGGCAGGCCGAGCGCCTCGCGCCGGCGCACCAGCGCATCCGTGTGCCGTCCCGCGGGCAGGTCGGCGAGCGTCACGGTGCCCACGGCCGCCTCGACCAGGGACGGATCGGCGCGCAGGAGTTCGGTCAGGCAGCGCTCGGCCGCGGCGGTGTGCGCCTTCCGTTTGAAGGTCAGCCGCAGCTCCTCGAGGTCCTGCTCGGCCTCGTGCCCGAACGTGCCCCGGTACCCGGCGTCGGCGGCGAGGCCGGCGTTGATCAGGTCCGAGTCGTGGTGGTCGTCGAGCTCGACCACCACCGTGTCGATCCCGGGCAGTGCAGCGACCGCGTCCTTGGCGTCCGAGGCCATCAGGTACGCGAAGTTCGGCGAGCAGAACGAGGTGGGCAGGCGGAGGTGGATGACGGCCGCCACCGCGGCCGACGACGACGCCGGAGCGTCACCGCCGGGCCGGGCGTGCACGTCGATCGAGCGGACGAACCCGAGATCGGTGATCGGCTCGTCGAGCTCCGGGTCGACCACGGTGGCGAGGGCCGCGACGACGGCGGCCCGCAGCGGGTCGTCGGCGCCGGATCCGAGGACGCCGGCCACCTCGACCGGTGGCCGCTCGGCCTGGACCGCCGTCACCGCGCGTCCCCGGCGGTCCCCGCCCCGATGTCGGACAGCTCCGACTGCCGCGGCCCGGTGGCCGTCTCGTCCGCCTCCGGGACCCGCAGCTCCTCGGGCACCGGGATGTCGTACATCGCCGCGGCGTTCAGGCCCAGGATCTTCTTCTTCTGGGCGACGGTCAGCGGCGCGTACTCCGTCATGTCCTCGGGGATCTGGAAGTCCACGAACCGCTCGACCAGCCAGCGCGGGGTCCACAGGGCGTAGTCGCTGGAGAAGAAGATGCGGTCCTCACCGATCCAGTAGAGGAGTTCACCGAGGATTTGCGCGAAGTACCGCGGCCGGGTGTGCATGAACGGCATCGCGACGGCCAGACCGCCGTAAACGTTGGGCTCCTGGGTCGCGATCCAGCAGAAGTCCTCGAGCCGCGGCAGGCCGACGTGCTCCACGACGAAGTTGAGGTCGGTGAAGTCTGAGGCGGCGTGGTCGACGTCGGCGACGTCGAAGGCGTCCCGGTCCAGCGGGCGGATCGTGGGGCCCTTGTGGACGTGGATGTTCTTCACGCCGAGCTTCTGGCACTCCTCGAAGTACCGGTAGGTCTCCGGGTCGGAGAGCTTGTACCCGCGGGAGTCCCCGTGCCACTCGGCGGTGTAGAGCTTGACGCCGGTGAAGCCCATCCGCTCGTGGTCGGCGCGGAGCCGCTCGAGCCCGTTCTCCCCGTTGCGCGGGTCGAAGCAGTGGTTGTAGGTCAGCTTGTCCGGATGGGCTGCGGCCAGGCCGTACGCCTCCGCGGTCTGGCCGAACCCGCGCTTGTAGAACTCGCCGAGGTACGCCGGCTGGAAGATGGCGTGGTCCACGTAGCCGTCGGTGAAGAGGTCCCTCATCAACCGCTCGCCACCCTGATACAGGTAGTCCTCATAGGTCCACAGCTCCGACTCGGGCGAGAGGTTGCGGTGGTAGTCGTAGAAGCAGTCGATGAACTGCTTGCCGTGGATGTTGCGCTGGTTCTCCGGCCGGGCGTCCCAGAGGGCGATGTGTGCATCGACGATGAAGTAGCGCTCGCCATCCTTGCTGTACATGACTGTCTCCTTCTCGCGACCGTCGTGGTCGCCGTGGACATCACGGTAGTCACGACGGCGCGGCGCCGGGACGGTCGCGGTGTCTCATTCTGAGACGTGGGTCACAGTAGCGGTCTATCCTCGAGAGGGAGCGGGGACCTCGGCGCTGAGGCAGGAGTGCGGTGCGGATGCCGGACCATCACTCGCGGCGGTCGGCCGCGACGTCGCAGGGTGCCGTGATGCCGGCATCCTGCCGCATCCTCGCGTCGTGGCAGCGCAGCGAGGGGTACGGGGTCTCCCCCGAGTCGATCGATCCGGTGTGGACCGGGGAGGTGATCGCGGACTCGTTGTTCTTCACGTGCGGGCGCGAGGTGCTCACGGCCCTGCACGCCACGCTCGCGGACGAGCCGGTCAGCCTGATGCTCACGGACGCGGACGGGCTGGTCCTGAACCGCATCAGCTCGGACCCGTCACTCCTGCAGGCCCTGGACAGGGTTCATCTCGCCCCGGGTTTCGCGTTCTCCGAGCGGGAGGCCGGCACGACGGGTCTCGGCCTCGCCCTCGCCGACCGGTCCCCCAGCCTCGTGCGGGCCGAGGAGCACTACAACGCAAGCCTGGCCGGGTACACCTGCGCGGCCGTTCCCGTGCTGGACCCGCTCACCGGCCGGCTGGAGGGCAGCGTCAACATCACCACCTGGTCCCGGCAGTCCCATGGCCTCCTGCTCGCCCTGGCCCAGTCCGCCGCCGGCAACACCGCCGCCCTCATGCTCGCTCGCGCGGGCGGCCGGACACCACGGCCGCAGCCGGCCGGAGCGGTGTTCCGGATCCACGGACTCCGCCTCGCTCCCACCGCGGAGACCCTCCGGGAGATGTCCTCCGCCTGGGGCGACGCCGTCGAGAGGACGGCCGGGGCGCTGGCGGCGGGGCGACCCGTGGCGGTGGTCGGTGAGCGGGGCTCGGGCCGGGCGACCGTGCTGGCGCAGGCCCTGCGGCGAGCACGACCGGGCGTGCGGATCCTCGCGGCCGACACCCCGGCCCCCACCCAGGTGGAGGCTTGGCTCTCCCTGTGGTTGCCCGAACTGGCGAAGCCCGAGACCGCCGTCATCGTCCAGAACGTGGACGCGCTGCCCGCGTGGGCCGCCCACGAGATGCAGGCCGGGATCCTCCGGGCGGCCGGGAGCGCCGGGGCGGCGCTCTGGGCGACGACGGCCGGCCTGCTGCCGGACGTACCGCCGCCCCTCGCGGCGCTCGTGGCCACCGTCGTCGACCTGCCGCCCCTGCGGGAGCGGACGGCGGACGTGATGCCGATCGCGCGGCATGCGGCCCGTGAGGCGCGGCTGCGTGAGGTGGCGTTCACCCGCGCCGCCGAGCACGCCCTGACCTCCCACGCGTGGCCCGGCAACGCCGCCGAACTCGTCCGCGTCGTCCGAGCGGCGGCCTCGCGCACCGACACGGTCGACGTCCAGCACCTGCCCCCGGACGTGCTCAGCCCCGCCCGGTCCCGCCTCACCCGGCTCGAGGCGCTCGAGCGGGACGAGATCATCCGCAGCCTCGCCCGGCCCGGCACGACCGTGGGTCGCGCCGCAGCGGAGATCGGCATCAGCCGGGCCACCATGTACCGGCGGATGGCACGGCTGGGGATCAGCGTGCCGACCGGTCCCGGCGGTTAGACCGGGTTGATCTCGGCGAGACTGCGCCGGGTGGTCCGCGGCCCGAGCACCGCCACGGCCGTGGCGATGATCGCCAGCACGACGGCCACCGCGATGAACATGGGCGTCGCGCCGTGCTCGTCCAGCACGGGCAGCAGCACGAACGGCAGGGCGCCGCTGGAGATGCGGGACAGCGAGTAGGTCCACCCGACCGCCGTGGCCCGCAGCGCGGTCGGGAAGATCTCCGCCTGGTAGATGTGGAAGACGTTCGAGAAGACGTTGCTGATCATCGTCGTCAGGAAGCCGAACACGACGATGAGCAGGTCGCTGCCGGAAACCGAGAACGCGAGCCCGCTCAGGCCGAGGGCGACGATCGAGCCGATCAGCAGGAACTTCCGCTCGAACCGCGCGACGAGCGGCGTCGAGAGCAGCGAACCGATCGGATAGCCGGGGAACGAGAGCGCGGTGAACAGCAGCGAACTGGCCACGCTGTGCCCGCTCGAGACGAGCACGAGCGCGGCGAGGGTGCCGAAGCCGTGGTACCCGAAGGTCTGGCCCCAGGTGGAAGATCACGAGCATGACGAGCCGGTTCCGGTACGGGGGCCGGGTCAGGTGGGAGAGGCTGCGCCGCCCGTCCGGGTCGACGGCGGTCGCCGGCGCGGTGGCCCGCGTCGCGGTGGACGCGTGCGCCGTCGCCTGCGCGATGGTTGCCGGCGTCGTGCCCGCCTCGGTCGCGCGGAGCGGCCCCGCCCACGAGGGGAGAAGTCCCTACCGATCCGCAATCTCGGTCCCGACCTCGGCGAGCACACGCGCGAGGTCCTCTCCGGCGTCCTCGGTATGACCAACGAGGCGATCGACGCCGTCCTGCAGGCAGAAGGAGCCTCCCGGTGACCCACGCACCCACCCCTCACGTTGTCTCCACCCCGTCGAATGACGTCCTGCTGCGCGACGTGACCCTGCGCGACGGTCTTCAGCTCACCGGCAAGGTGCTGCCGACCGACGTGAAGATCCGGCTCGCCCGCGAGCTGCTGCGCCTGGGCGTGCCCGAGCTCGAGATCGGCTCGATGGCGCGGCCGGACCTCGTCCCGCCGATGGCCAACACCCTCGAGGTCGTCGCCGGGCTCACCCGCGAGGAACTGGAGCGGTGCTGGATCTGGGTCGCGCCGCCCCGGAACGTGCAGCGGGCGATCGACGCCGGCGCCCGCGACGTCCAGTACTGCTTCTCCGCGTCCGTTCGAGGGTCCTGTGCCGCCGGAACGCGGGCTCGCGATCGCCAACGACGAGCGCGCCGCGGGCGCTGAGGACATCGTCATCTGCGACACCCTCGGGCAGGCCCATCCGGGCCAGGTGGCCGAGCTCGTCGCCCGGGTCACGGCCGAGACGCCGGCGCGCCGCATCGTCTTTCACGGGCACGACACGTGGGGTCAGGGCGTCGCCAACGCCCTCGCCGCCGCGTCGGCCGGCGCCTCCGTCGTCGACGGCCCCCTCGGGGGCCTCGGCGGCTGCCCCTTCGCGCCCGGCGCCAGCGGCAACACCTCGAGCGAGGACCTGCTGTTCGCGACCCGGCCGGCGTGGCTCGACCCCGCCGGCTTCGCCGAGATCGTCCGGCTGTCCGAGGCGGTGCTCGGCGACGTCGACGAGCCGAACCGCTCCCGCGCCGCCCAGGGTGCCCGGTCCCGGGCCGACGCCTTCCCCTGGGTCATCCCGGGCGAGCGCGACCCGTCACACTGACCGGTCAAATCCCTCACGTGCCGATGAGCGTGCTGCGGATCAGGAACCGCTTGCCCTCGGGCGCCTCGACGGAGAAGCCGCTGCCGCGGCCGTCGACCACGTCGACCAGCAGGCGGGTGTGCCGCCAGTAGCCGAACTGCTCCGCCGACATCCAGAACTCGAGCCCGCCCAGGCTCGCGCCGTCGGTGCCCGGCAGGTCGAACACGCCGAGCAGGACGTCCGCGTCGCCGGTGAGGAACTCCCCCGCCGGATAGCACATGGGCGAGGACCCGTCGCAGCACCCGCCGGACTGGTGGAACATCAGCGGTCCGTGCTGGTCCCACAGCCGCTGCAGCAGGGCGATCGCCGCCGGGGCGAGAGCCACGCGTGACTCGCTCTCCCCGGCGACGACCACCCGCGCGTCGAGCGCCGCCGGCTCAGGCATCGACCGCCTCGTAGTCCACGACGACGCGGCCGTCGATCTTGCCGTGGTGCATCTCGTCGAACACGGCGTTGATGTCACCGAGCGGCCGCTTCGAGACGGTCGGGTGGATCCTGCCCTGCCCGTAGAAGTCGAGGGCCTCCTCCATGTCCTGCCGCGTCCCGACGATGGAGCCGCGGATGGTCAGCCCCTTGAGCACGATGTCGAAGATCGGCGCGGGGAAGTCGCCCGGCGGCAGGCCGTTGAAGACGATGGTGCCGCCCCGGCGGGTCATCCCGATCGCCTGGCCGAACGCCTTCGGGTGCACCGCGGTGACCAGCACGCCGTGCGCGCCGCCGGTGGCCGCCTGCACGGCCTCCGCGGGATCCTCGCCGAACGCGTTGACCACCACCTCGGCGCCGTGCTTCGTCGCGAGCGCGAGCTTGTCCTCCGCGACGTCCACGGCGACGACGCGCATGCCCATCGCCACGGCGTACTGGACGGCGATGTGCCCGAGGCCGCCGATGCCGGAGATGACGACCCACTGCCCCGGCCGCACCTCGGTCTGCTTGAGGCCCTTGTAGACGGTGACGCCGGCGCACAACACGGGAGCCACCTCGTACGGGTCGGCGCCGTCCGGCACGCGGGCCGCGAACCGGGCGTCCACCAGCATGTACTCGCCGAACGAGCCGTCGACGCTGTACCCGCCGTTGGACTGGGACTCGCACAGCGTCTCCCACCCGGTGCGGCAGTACTCGCACTCGCCGCAGGCGCTCCACAGCCAGGCGTTGCCGACGACGTCGCCCTCCTGGATGCGGGTGACGCCTTCTCCGACGGCGACGACGGTACCCACGCCCTCGTGGCCGGGGATGAACGGGGGCGCCGGCTTGACGGGCCAGTCGCCCTGCGCGGCGTGCAGGTCGGTGTGGCAGACGCCTGAGGCAATCAGCTTGATCAGGGCCTGGCCACGGCCGGGCGTGGGGACCTCGACGTCGGAGACGGCCAGGTCGGCACCGAACGACTCGACGACGGCGGCTTTCATGGTGGTCATGGGAATCCTCTCGAACGATGGGAAGGGTGGGCGCGGTGGGGCGGCACCGCCCGGGTCGGGGCGATGCGACCCGCGCGTCGAGCGTCTCGGTCATCGGCCTAGAAGAACCCGAGCTTGCTCTCCGCGTAGCTGACCAGCAGGTTCTTCGTCTGCTGGTAGTGGTCGAGCATCATCCGGTGGTTCTCCCGGCCGATGCCCGAGGACTTGTACCCGCCGAACGCCGCGTGCGCCGGGTAGGCGTGGTAGTTGTTCACCCACACCCGGCCGGCCTGGATGTCCCGGCCCGCCCGGTAGGCGACGTTGCCGTTCCGGCTCCACACGCCCGCGCCGAGCCCGTACAGGGTGTCGTTGGCGATCTGGATGGCCTCGTCGTAGTCCGTGAACGAGGTGACCGAGACGACCGGGCCGAAGATCTCCTCCTGGAAGATCCGCATGCTGTTCCGGCCGGAGAAGATGGTCGGCTGCACGTAGTAGCCGCCCGCCAGGTCGCCGGAGAGCTCCGCTCGGGCGCCGCCGGTGAGCACCTCCGCACCCTCCTGCTTGCCGATGTCCAGGTAGGAGAGGATCTTCTCCAGCTGGTCGTTGGACGCCTGGGCGCCGACCTGGGTGGCCGTGTCCAGCGGGTTGCCCTGCACGATCTTCTTCGTCCGTTCCACGACGGCGTCCAGGAAGTCGCCCTTGATGGACTCCTGGATCAGCGCCCGCGACGGGCACGTGCACACCTCGCCCTGATTGAGGGCGAACATGGTGAAGCCCTCCTGCGCCTTGTCGTAGAACGCGTCGTCGGCCGCGGCGACGTCCGCGAAGAAGATGTTCGGGCTCTTGCCGCCGAGCTCGAGGGTCACCGGGATGAGGTTCTGCGACGCGTACTGCATGATCAGCCGGCCGGTGGTGGTCTCGCCGGTGAACGCGATCTTGCGGATCCGCTTGTTCGAGGCCAGCGGCTTGCCGGCCTCCACCCCGAACCCGTTGACGACGTTCACGACGCCGGCGGGCAGCAGGTCCCCGATCAGTTCCATCAGCACGAGGATCGAGGCCGGTGTCTGCTCCGCCGGCTTGATCACGACGGCGTTGCCGGCCGCGAGCGCGGGGGCGAGCTTCCACGTGGCCATGAGGATCGGGAAGTTCCACGGGATGATCTGCCCGACGACGCCGAGCGGCTCGTGGTAGTGGTACGCGGTGGTGTCCTCGTCGATCTGGCTGATGCCGCCCTCCTGCGCGCGGATCGCGCCGGCGAAGTAGCGGAAGTGGTCCACCGCGAGGGGCAGGTCCGCGGCCAGGGTCTCCCGGACGGGCTTGCCGTTGTCCCAGGCCTCCGCGACGGCGAGCATCTCGAGGTTCTCCTCGATCCGGTCCGCGATCCGGTTGAGGACGACGGCCCGCTCGGCGACGGAGGTCTTCCCCCACGCGGGGGCGGCCTTGTGGGCGGCGTCCAGGGCCGCCTCGATGTCCTCGGCCGTGCCGCGACCCACCTCGCAGAACGGCTTGCCCGTGACCGGGGAGATGTCCTCAAAGTACTGGCCCTTCACGGGAGCGGCCCACTCGCCGCCGATCCAGTGGTCGTACCGGGACTTGAAGGAAACGACGGAGCCCTCCTGGCCGGGCTGGGCATAGATGGTCATGCTGGTCCTCCTGACGGACGTCGTCATCGACGTGATGCAGCTCACGCTAGAGCGGTCCGGTCGGCGTGGGGTTGCGGGAGGGTTGCAGCGTCGCGCCGCGTCATCACCTCGCGTTCAGCCTGCTGTCGCCGGCTGCGCCGTTGCGGCTGGGTACGGTGGAACGATGCCCGTGCAGATCCACCACGCCCCCGTCGCCGCCTGCGATCCCACCCTGCTCTACCGCCTGCTGTGGCTGCGGGTACAGGTGTTCGTCGTCGAGCAGGGCGCCGCGTACGACGAGCTGGACGGGCGGGACATCGAGCCCGGCGCGGAGCTGATGTGGGCGGCCGACGAGGACGGCCTGCCCCTCGCCACCCTGCGGATCCTGCACGAGACGGGGCCCGGCGGCGGTGCGGTGATGCGCATCGGGCGGGTCGCCACCGGGGAGGCGGCCCGCGGGCGCGGTGTGGCGTCCGATCTGATGCGCGCGGCCGTGGAACGCTGCGAGGAGGTCGCGCCCGGTGCCCCGATCCTGCTCGGCGCGCAGGCACACCTGGCCGACTGGTACGCCCGGTTCGGCTTCGCCGTCAGCGGCGACCCGTATGCCGAGGACGACATCCCCCACCTGCCGATGGCCAGACCCGGCCGGTAGGGAACGCGTCAGTGCCCGCGGCTCTCCAGGTGGGCGACGACGCCGGCCCGCCGCGGTGAACGTGGCGGCAGGACCGCCAGCGCGAGGCGCCACGCGTCGACGTCGTCGGCGGCCTCGGGCAGGTCCAGCCAGGTCATCAACGCATCCGGCCCGGCGTCGGCGAGCATCGACTCCCGCAGCTGGGCGGAGACCTCCGCGCGCAGGGCCGCGATGCCGGGAGCGGTCGACCGGGGCAGCAGCCGGCCGCGGTAGAGGTTCAGCGCCAGCCGGTGCGCCCCGCGGCGGACGTAGCGGACGACCTGGTCGGCGTCGACCGTCAGGTCCAGCGTCAAGCGGTACGGGTGGGACGCGAGCGCGTTGCCCGCGCCGAGACCGGCCAGCACGCGGCGCAGCCGCACCAGTTCGGCCCGCAGGGTGGTGGGGTCCGGGTCGATGTAGAGCAGGTCCGCCAGCTCCTGCGCCGTCAGGCCGTCGGGGTGCCTGCTGAGCAGGGTGAGGATCTCGGTGTGCCGGAGGCTCAGCTCACGGCTGGTGCCGTCCAGGCTGAGCAGCCCGCGGTCCCGGCCGGTGATCTGCAGGGTGTCCCGGTGCAGGGCCGGGGAGACCGCGCTCCGTCCGCGGGGCCGCGGCCCGGCACCGTCGCGGTCCCGCACGAGGCGGGCGATCCGCAGTTCCGCCTCCGCGGCGGCGACCGTCGCCCGCACCAGGGTGAGGGTGTGTGCGGCCACGGCGTCGGGCCCTCCCGTGATGTCGACGACGCCGATGACGGCACCCGTGTCCGGGTCGTGCAGCGGCACCGCGGTGCAGGAGAAGATGTGCGCCAGCTCGCTCAGGTGTTCTGCCCCGCTGATCTGCACCCCGGTGCCTGTGGCGAGCGCCGTCCCCGGCGCGCTGGTGCCCATCACCGCCTCGGACCAGTCCATGCCGGGCGCGAAGGACCGGGACTCGGCCTGCCGCACCACGTCGTCGTCACCCTCGACCCAGAGCAGGTTGCCGAGCTCGTCGCCGACCGCCACGAGCAGGCCCGTGGAGGCGCTGGGCTGGATGAGGAGCCGGTCGATGACGGGCATGACGGCGGCGATGGGGTGGGCGCGGCGGTAGCGTTCGAGCTCGTCGAGGAAGTCGCCGGGGGCCGGGGCGGGCGCGGCGCCGGACCGCAGATCGAGCGAACGCAGCCAGGACGAGCGGACGACGGCGCGCAGTCCATCGAGATCCGGGGCGCCGTCGCCGAGGATCTGGTGGGCGTGCTGGGCACGTCCCTGCGCGGAGGTGGAGGTGAGGTCGCCGATCATGGGTCCGTGGTCGGAGGCGGGCAACCGGCGCGGGCACCGGTGCACGGAGTCTACGGAGCGGGTCGCCGTCCCGCCATCCCCCGGCGCTCGACGGCGCTTCGGCCGGATCGGACGGCTCACCGGCGGCGGCTACGCTGTGCGGCAGGCGGGTGTCCACCCGACCGGACGAGCGCTCAGGAGGAGGCCGGCGTGCGCCACGCAAGACCGCCGGCCGTCCTCGCCGTGACGGCGGCGCTGCTCGTGGCGGGCGGGCTGACCGGGTGCGGCCCGACGACGACGGATCCGCCGCGCGACGGCCTGGGGCGCGTCACCGAGTCCGCCCGGACGAGTGCGTTCGCCGTCGAGGTCGGGGACTGCACCGGGCCCCTGGACGCCTCCGGCACCACGGAGACGATCGACATCCTGCCGTGCGACGCACCGCACGCCTTCGAGGCGTACGCATCCCCGAGGATCACCGAGCCGACGTACCCGGGGCTGGATGCGACCGCCGCCCTGGCGGAACGGGAGTGCCGTTCGGCGTTCGCCGCGTTCGTCGGCGTCCCTCTCGAGCGGTCCCGCTGGACGATGAAGCACCTGTACCCCACCCAGCGCAGCTGGGACGAACAGACGGACCGCGAGGTGGTGTGCCTGGTCGGCCGCGCGTCCGGCGGCGTGACCGGATCCCTGAAGGACACCAGGGAGTGAGCCGGACGGGTCAGTCAGCCTCGACGAGCCGGTCCGTGGGCAGCGGCAGGGTGAGCGTGGCGGTCAGGTCGATCGTCTTCGCCGTCGCGCCGGACAGGTCGTCGAGCACGGGCGCCACGGTGACGGAGGTGCGGCGCAGTTCCGTCACCCGCACCTTGAGCCGGCTGCCGTCCGGGTCGACGAGCCACCAGCCTCTGTCGAGCAGGCGGAGCCCGATGCGGTCCAGCAATGCCTCGGCGTCGTCCAGTTCCATCGGTTCGGCCCGGCGGCGGCGCAGCGGGTCGTACGGCACGAACGATCCGTCGTCGGTGACGTGGAGATAGCCCACGTGCTCACCGTCGTCGCCGCGCCGGTGGTCGAAGGTGTTCTCCTCGGGCATGGCCGCCATGCGCTCAGCCTAGAGTTCGGTGCGGCCGGTCATTCGACGGACACCAGCACCAGGCCGACGACGCCGAGCGCCACGCACACGAGTGTCATCCCGATGACGGGCCCGACGGCGGCGTGCACCGCTTCCCGGTGGATGCCGTGCACGCTGCGGGTGTGGCGCCGTCGGGCGCCCAGGACGACGGCGGCGGCAGCGGCGACCGTCAGCAGGGGCAGGGCCAGGATGCCTGGTCCGTAGTGCGGCAGCCAGCGCAGGCCGACGGCGCTCGCCACCAGCAGGGACAGCATCGTCCGAGACCAGGCGAGCGTCGTCCGCTCCGGCTGCAGTCCGGGGTCGGAGGTCGCGGGCCACGCGCGGGAACTCATCGTCGGTTCACCCTCGTCCGGCCGGCATCACGAACTCACCGCAGCACGATCAGCACGAGGACGACGAGCGCGCCCAGCGCCGCCCCGAAGCCGAGGATCGGGGCGATCAACGGCAGAGGCAGCGGCCGCTTCTCGCGCATTGCCCGCTCGACGCGCACCCAGCGCGTGAACGCCCCGCCGCTGACGAGCATCCCGAGCACGATGAGGATGACGGCGACGGCCTTGCGGAAGGGCGCCTCGAACACGCCGACGGCGAAGGCCTCGATCGCGATCCCCCCGGCCAGCAGGGCGAGGGAGGTGCGGATCCAGGCCAGAAAGGTGCGCTCGTTGGCCAGAGTGAACCGCGGGTCCGGTTCCCGGCCACCGGGCAGCAGCCGACGGCTCAGCGCACCCCGCTCCGGCTGCTCGTCGGTGGCCCGCTCATCGGCAGCCGGTGCGGGCGCCTGGGCGGGGCCCGGCGTCGGAGGCGTGCTCACGCGATCCGGCCGTCCGCGACGTCGGGCCGCCCCGCTCCCGCTGACACCTGTACGCGCGCCCGCGGCCACGCGTTGTTCATGTAGCCCTTCGGATTCCACAGACCAGCGGGGTCCTCGGGCTGCAGGGCTGCCGACGTGTCCCACGCCCGGGCCACGAGCTCGAGTGTGCCGGCGCGACCGTCGTTGCCGTTCACCGTCGTCGTCCACTGCCGCCAGCACCACGGGCCACGGTCCTCGCCGAGATCGGCCTGGGTCCAGGTCGCACCACCGTCGGCGGACACGTCGACTCGGGCCACCCCTCGCCCACCCCCGGCGAGCGCGTAGCCGGTCACGGTGAGCCGGCCGGGAGGCACGATGGCGCCGTCGACGGGATCGAGGATCGCGCTCGTCAGGGCCAGCTCGCCGAGGGAGAAACCCTCTCCGGCGTCGACGGCGGACGCGCCGGCGTCCGCCGGCAGCATCCGGTAGGCGTTGGCCTGGAACCAGTTGTCCGACGGGTCGTCCTGCACGGTGATGCGCTCGATCCACTTGACGCTGCGAGCGCCGATCCATCCGGGCACCACCACGCGCAGTGGAGCGCCGTGCACCGCCGTGAGCGGTTCGCCGTTCATCGCCCAGGCGAGCAGCACCTCCGGGCCGAGGGCCTTGCTCAGCGGGATCGAGCCGCCGAAGGCCTGTGCCGGCTTCGCGCCGGGCGCGACATCGGGGGCGAGGAACGCGACGTGCCGGACGACGTCGTCGTCGGCGCCGTTCTGCGTTCCTGAGCCGTTCTCCACGCCGGCGGCGGCCAGCACGTCCGCGAGCCGCACCCCGGTCCAGCTCGCGGTGGAGACGGCGGCCTCGCGCCACGGTGTCTCACCGGGAATGTCACGGACGGCGATGAGTCCGGTGCGGCGGGTGCCCGCGCACTGCAGCGTGGCGGTCAGCGTGTGCTCGGAGAAACGGGCGCGGAGGTCGTCGGCGCTGAGGGTCAGCGGAGTGGTCACCAGCCCGTCGACGGTCAGGCGCCAGTCGTCGACCTCGACCTCAGGAATCGGGCCGTGGTTGCGGCTGTAGAAAGTGTCGACGGGGGTCAGCGGGTCACCGATCAGGGCCTGCGGGGGCGGTTCCGCGTTGAACGGCTCCTGTCCGTGCACCACCATGTCCGCGCGCTTGTCCCACATCATCGGCTGCCTGCCCTCATCGGTCGCTGGTGTCCGTCTCCGTGCACCATTGTGCTGCCCATCCTGCCCGCCGTCCCGACGTACCGTGGTTCCATGACGCCCACCGCCCGCTCCGGATCCACCGCCGGGGCCGCGGGGCTGGTGGTGTTCGGCCTGTTCGCCCAGGAGATCGGGGCCGCGGTGGCCGTCCTCGTGTTCCCACGTACCGGTCCGGCCGGCATGGTGCTGCTGCGCCTGTTCTTCTCCGCCCTGTTCCTCATGGCGCTCAGCCGGCCCACCCTGCGCGGCATCACCCGGGCGAACTGGATCGCGGCGCTCCTGTTCGGCGTGTCGATCGGTGTGATGAACCTGCTGTTCTACGCGGCGCTGGCCTCGATCCCCCTCGGAGCGGCGGTGACGTTCGAGATCCTCGGCCCGCTCGTGCTCTCGGTGGTGCTGGCGCGCCGGGCGGCCGCGTGGGTGTGGGCACTGCTCGCGGCGGTCGGCGTCGGGATGCTCGGCAGCGGCGGCTTCGCTCACCTGACCGTGCCGGGTGTGTTGTTCGCGCTCGGCGCCGGTGCCATGTGGGCTGCGTACATCCTGGCGTCCCGGCGGGTGGGCGCGGCGTTCTCCGGGCTGCAGGGGCTGGCCATCGCGATGGCGTTCGGCACGGTGCTCGCCCTGCCGATCGGCATCGGCCAGGCGGGGGCGGCGGTGCTGGACCCGGTCGTGCTCGCTCTCGGCGCGCTCGTCGCCCTGTTCTCCTCGACCGTGCCGTACGCCGTCGAGCTGCTCGCATTGCGCCGGATGCCGGCCGCGGCGTTCTCGGTGTTGATCGCGCTCGCCCCGGCGGTCGCGACGCTCACCGGTGCCGTCCTGCTCGCCCAGCACGTCGGCTGGCTGGAGTCCGCCGGGGTGGCGCTGGTGGTGGTCGCCGCGATGGGCGCGCTGCGCTCACCGTCGCGGTGAGGTCACTGACATACGCGCCGAGGGCCATCAGTTGGGCCACTTCCTCCCGATAGGGCGGTGCCCGCGTGTCCCATTCGGGACGAACCGGCCCACCTGGCGAATGGCGGGGTGCGCTGACGGGGCCGCCGTCGTGCTGGGGAGCGGCGGTCAGCTCCAGCCGCGGCGGCGCATCCACGCACTCAGCCGCTCCAGCCAGGTTCGCTTTCCCTGCGAGCCGCGGGCGGCGGGGAGGTTCCGGTTGTTTCGAGCGTTCATGTCACTCTCCTGATTCGTCGATGCGGGACGGGACCCGCTCCGGGTGACGCCGCAGGAACGCTGACGCCTGCCGGTACTGCCACCAGCCCATCACGGCGGCGGCCACCAGCACCAGCAGCAAGAGGAGCACCACCGCCGGGAGGACCCCGGGGTTGGCGAGCAGACTCGCCGCGACCGCGACCGTGGACGCCAGCGTGAACGGTGTCCGCAGGGCCTGCGCCTGTTGTCCCTGCGCAGCAGCGCGAACGACGGTCAGCTCCCTGTCCGCCACCGTGACGCGGCCTCGGATCTGCGCGTGAATCCGCTTGCGCTGCATGGGAGTCAGCACGCCAAGAACGTGGGGCCCCCACGGGTTCGTGACCAGGTGCACGATGCCGGCCGCCGCCACGGCCAGGCTCGCGACGACCAGCCCCCAGCGGGCAGCAAGCCACAGGTCTATCTCATCACCGCCGCGCAGCAGGGCCACCACCACGGCCAGGCCGACCCCGAGCGCCAGGAAACCGGGCACCTCCAGCAGGAGATACCGCCGGAAGGCCGGTCGCAGGTCGGGGACAGGAACCCGTTCGGCCTCGCGCTCCGCGCGGTTCCACCGCCAGGCGTCGCTGTGATCGTCGTCGGGCGTCCGGTCCCCCCAGTCGCTCACGACGGCGGCGCTTCCGACGCCATCGGCGCGGACTCGGGGTGCGCCCGCAGGAAGGCGCCCGTCCGGCGGATCCGGTGGAGGGAGGCAGCGAGGAAGACGACGCCGAGCGCCATCCCCAGCACAGCGAGGAGGAAGGGCCACCCGCGGTGCGAGCCCGCGACGGTGTTCCCCACCACCAGTTCGAGTCCGATGAAGGTAGGCAGGCCGCGCATCAGATCCCGCCGCTCACGGCGAGCGACGAGCCGAGTGACCTCGAGATGATCAGTGGCGACGGGCGCGCGACCGCTGATCTGCCGTTGCAGCTCACTGTGCTGCTGACGAGTGAGAGCCGAGGACCGCGGGCCGTTCAACGGGTGCGGATCTCGACGGAGGAGCTGCGGCAGTCGGCGGAACAGGCACCACAAGCCGGTCACCACGACGGCGTTGCCCAACCATTCGTGCCACTCGCCCCAGACGGCGGCACCCGTCACGGCGAGAACCACGCACACCACCAGCACGACCGGCAGCTCCACCAGCAGGATCCGCCGCAGCACCGGCCACTCGTCCCGCACCACGACGCCGGCCGCGCGCTCCTCCGCCTGCGCCCACCGGCTGGCGTCATCGAAACCGTTCTCGAAGGTGTGCTCCCACCAGTCGCTCATCATGATGCCTCGGCTGAGGCTGACGACGGCTCGGGGTAGCGGCGCAGGAACGCGGTCGCCCGGCGGATCTGGTGGATCGGCATCAGCAGCAAAAGGGGAAGCGCGACGCTCATCGCGATGTAGAAGACCAGCGACCATCCCCCGCGGTCGGTGTTGAGCACGACGTTGCCGAGCGTCATCACCTCGAGCCCGATGAGGGTGTACAACATGCGCATCACACCGAGACGCAGTGCACCAGCGGTCAGCCTCAGGACACCGAGGTGACCGGCATCTGCGGGCTCGCGGCCCATCACCTGACGATGGTTCAGTCTCCGCTGATCCTTGGTCAGGGAGTAGGTGATGCCGGGCGGACTCGAGTGTCGTCGAACCACGTGCACCACGCCGATGATCATCGCGACGGCGCCCGCGACCACGATCGCGATCCCGATCCACCCCCGCCACTCGCCCCAGATCGCCGCCCCCACCGCGCCGAGCCCCACGCACACCACCAGCACGACCGGCAGCTCCACCAGCAGGAACCGCCGCAGCACCGGCCACTCGTCCGGCACCACGACGCCGGCCGCCCGCTGCTCCGCCTGCGCCCACCGGCGCGCGTCGTCGTCGATCCCCGAACCGGCCCCCGGGCCGGCCTCATCCCCGCCCGTCACATCCCCCGATGTCATGCCCGCATCCTGACATGCGACGACGTCCGCCGACCAGCGGGAAGTCGGCGATCGGACCGGACTGACGGCGTCAGGCCCCGGTATCGTGGGAATGCCGCACGGGCCCGTGGCGTTCCATGGGCAGCCTCGACCGCACCGCCACAGGAGAGAAGCAGCAGTGACTGAGCAGATCATCATCGTCGGATCCGGCCCCGCCGGGTACACCGCCGCCATCTACGCCGCCCGCGCCGGACTGAACCCCGTCGTGCTGGCCGGCTCCGTGACCAGCGGCGGCGCCCTGATGAACACCACGGAGGTCGAGAACTTCCCCGGCTTCCCCACCGGTGTGCAGGGCCCGGACCTGATGCAGAACCTGCAGGAGCAGGCCGAACGGTTCGGCGCGCGGATCCTCTTCGAGGACGTCACCTCCGTCGACCTGCACGGGCACCTGAAGACTGTCACCACCGGCGACGGCGAGACCTTCGAGGCCCCCGCCGTCATCCTCGCCACGGGCTCCGCCTACAAGGAGCTCGGCCTGCCCGAGGAGCAGCGTTACTCCGGGCACGGCGTCTCGTGGTGCGCCACCTGCGACGGGTTCTTCTTCCGCGACCAGGACATCATCGTGGTCGGCGGCGGTGACTCCGCCATGGAGGAGGCCACCTTCCTCACCCGCTTCGGCAAGTCGGTCACCATCGTCGTGCGCCGCGACCAGCTGCGGGCCTCGAAGATCATGGCCCAGCGCGCCAAGGACAACGAGAAGATCAGCTTCGCCTGGAACAGCCAGATCACCGCGATCCACGGCGGCGAGAACGGCAAGGTCTCCGGCGTGACCCTGCGCGACACGGTCACCGGTGAGGAGCGCGAGCACGGCGCCACTGGCATCTTCGTCGCCATCGGCCACGACCCGCGCACCGAGCTGGTCAAGGGCCAGGTGGACCTGGACGATGAGGGCTACATCGTCGTCAACTCCCCCACCACCATGACGAACCTCTCCGGCGTCTTCGCCTGCGGCGACGCCGTGGACCACCGGTACCGCCAGGCGATCACCGCGGCCGGCTCCGGTTGCTCCGCGGCGCTGGACGCCGAGCGGTACCTCGCCGCGCTCGAGGACGCGGACGCGATGGCCACGGCCGTCGCCGCCGAGGGCTGAGCCCCGTCGTACATCGCCGGTCGACCGTCGGCCGCCACGGGAACGTCCGTGGCGGCCGACGGCGTTCCGCGCCTTGTCGCTGATACCCCATGGGGGTATAGTCGGATGACGATGACACCCCTGACGACGACCCGAGCCGACGCGACACACCACGAGACCGCGCGGGCAGCCGTCCGCACGACGCGGCGACGCCGCCGCGGTCCTGCCGCCCTCGGCCTCGCCATCGCTGCCACGGTCCTGATGACCGGCTGTGCCGGCGGTGCGACGTCGACCGGCGACCACAGCGGCCATCAGATGTCCGGGATGACCAGCTCCGCCACCCCGAGCCCGTCCGGCACGGGATCGGCAGCGGCGGCGGACGCGCACAACAATGCGGACGTCATGTTCGCGCAGATGATGCTCCCCCACCACGAGCAGGCCGTACAGCTGAGCGACATCGTGCTCGCCAAGACCGGGATGAAGGCGGAGATCACCGCCCTCGCAAAGCGGATCAAGGCCGCCCAGACGCCCGAGATCGCCACGATGACGAGCTGGTTGAGCGCCTGGAACGCCCCGACGACGGCGAGCATGGACCACGGCATGAGCGGGATGGTCTCGGCCGCCGACGTGACGGCCCTGCGCGACGCCGACGGCGCCACGGCCGGCACCCTGTTCCTGACGCAGATGATCGGGCACCACGAGGGCGCGGTCGCGATGGCGAAGGACCAGGTCACCTCGGGGCAGAATCGAGAGGCGGTCGCGCTCGCACAGCGCGTCATCACCAGTCAGAGCGCCGAGATCACCGAGATGAAGGCGCTGCAGCAGGCATCGTGAGCAGCCCATCGACGAGCGGCCACGCAACGACCGAGAACGAGGAACCCATGACCACCACGAACACGACCGTCAAGATCTCCGGCATGACCTGCGGTCACTGCGTCAACGCCGTGTCCGAGGAACTGAGCGCGCTCGACGGCGTCGAGCACGTCACGGTGAATCTGGTCAATGGCGGGATCTCCACCGCCCGGCTGACGACGACGGGCCCGGTCAGCGAGAGCGCCATCAGTGAGGCCGTCGCCGAGGCCGGGTACGTGATGCTCGGCGACGACGCCGACTGACACCGCCCGACGACGACAGCACAGGGTTGGACGCCGGCGCGACGCGACCGGCAGAAGGGGCAGGACGGGTCATGAGCAGCGACACCCGCGTGGTGGATCTGGCGATCGAGGGGATGACGTGCGCCTCGTGCGTCAACCGCGTGGAGCGCAAGCTCAAGCGGATCGAGGGCGTGGACGCGGTCGTCAACCTCCCGCTCGAGTCCGCTCGCGTCACCGCCCCGGTCGACGTCAGCGACGACCAGCTGCTCGAGACCGTCCGGGCGACGGGCTACGGCGCCCGCCTCGCGCGGCCGGTGGGCGGCGCCTCGACGGACACCATCGATGCCACGCCGACCGGTCAGGACGCCGGGCAGACCGGGTCGACCGTCACCGCGCCGGGGACCGACGCCGACGTCGAACCGAGCGCACGGCCGGACGCCGCGGCGCTGCTGCGGCCGCGGATGATCACCGCGCTCGTCCTCACCGTGCCGGTGTTCCTCGTCTCGATGCTGCCCGCCCTGCAGTTCCCGCACTGGGGCTGGGCGGTCGCCGTCCTCTCCGCGCCGGTCGTCACCTGGTCCGCGTGGCCGTTCCACCGCGCGGCCGCGATCAACGCCCGGCACGGGGCCAGCACCATGGACACCCTGGTCTCCCTCGGCGTCGCCGTGGCCTGGCTGTTCTCCCTGGTCCAGCTGCTCGTCCAGCCCGACCTGACGGCGCATCCCGGCCACGAGGGCCACGCGCCCCTCTACTTCGACACCGCCGCCGTCGTCACCAGCTTCCTGCTGGTCGGCCGATTCGCCGAGGCGCGGGCGAAGGCCCGCAGCGGCGAGGCCCTGCGCCGGCTGCTCGACCTCGGCGCCCGGAACGCCTCGGTGCTGCGGCGCGGCGCCGACGGCCACATCGTCGAGGTCCCCGTCCCCGTCGCACAGCTGCGGATCGGTGACGCGTTCGTCGTCCGGCCGGGAGAGAAGATCGCCACCGACGGCGTCGTCGTGCACGGCGCCAGCGCGGTCGACACGTCCCTGATCACCGGCGAACCGGTGCCCGTCGAGGTGACCGACGGCGACCAGGTGACCGGCGCGACCGTGAACACGAGCGGCCGGCTGCTGGTTCGCGCCACCGCCGTCGGCGCCGACACCGCCCTCGCCCAGATGGGCCGGCTGGTCAGCGACGCGCAGAGCGGCAAGGCCCCCATCGCCCGGCTCGCGGACCGGGTCTCGGCCGTGTTCGTCCCGATCGTCCTCGTCATCACCGTCGTCACCGCCGCCGGGTGGCTGCTGACGACCGGGGACGTCACCGCGGCGCTCACCGCGGCCGTCTCCGTGCTCGTGATCGCCTGCCCGTGCGCGCTGGGGCTCGCGACGCCCACGGCCCTGCTGACCGGCACCGGCCGTGGTGCGCAGCTCGGCATCCTGATCAAGGGACCCGCCGTCCTGGAGGACACCCGCCGTGCGGACACGATCGTCCTGGACAAGACGGGCACCGTGACCACCGGCCGGCTCACCGTCGAGCAGGTCACGGCCTTCGACACGGTCGACCACGACGACGCGCGCCTGCTGCGGCTCGCCGCGGCCGTCGAGCACGCCAGCGAGCACCCGATCGCCCGGGCCGTCGCCGGCACGCAGCCCTCCCCGGCCCCGGTGGAGCACTTCGCGTCCGCGCCGGGCGGCGGTGTGCGCGGCCTGGTCCTCGAGCCGTTCTCCGAGCAGGGCGGGGCCGGGCACATGGTGGTCGTCGGACGTGAGGAGTGGCTCGGCGCGAGCGGGGTGGACGTCGACGCGCGGACGCGTCGCTGCCTGGCCGACGCCGAGAGCGACGGCGCCACCGCCGTCCTCGTCGCCGTCGACGGGCAGGTCGCCGGCGTCATCACCCTGCGGGACGCGGTCAAGCCGGGTGCGGCGGACGCGATCGCGCGGCTGCGGACGCTCGGGCTCACGCCGGTGCTGCTGACCGGGGACAACGTCCATTCCGCGCGGTACGTGGCCGAGCAGGTCGGCATCGACGCCGAACGGGTCCACGCCGGGGTCACGCCGGCCGAGAAGGTCGCCGTCGTCGAACGCCTGCAGGCCGGGGGCGCCACCGTGGCGATGGCCGGGGACGGCGTCAACGATGCGGCAGCCCTCGCCCAGGCCGACCTCGGCCTCGCCATGGGCACCGGCACCGACGTGGCCATCGACGCGGCGGACATCACGCTGATGGGCCACCATCTCGGTCAGGTAGCGGACGCCGTCGAGCTCTCCCGCCGCACGCTGGGCACCATCCGGTCCAACCTCTTCTGGGCCTTCGCCTACAACGTGCTCGCCATCCCGGTGGCCGCGCTGGGTCTGCTGAACCCGATGATCGCCGGCGCCGCCATGGCGTTCAGCTCGGTGTTCGTGGTGCTCAACAGCCTGCGGCTGCGGCGGTTCACACCCGGCGGCTGAGCCGCTGGTGCCCCTCGGGAGGCCGCCTCAGCGGGACTGACGCACCACCGGGAGCGTGCCCGTCGTCGGATCGGCGAGGTCGACGTCGGTGAGCGGGGGCTGCCGGTCGGTCCCGGTGCGCGCCTCCTGCACCCGCACCAGCACGAGGCCGACGATGATCAGGGCGCCACCGGCCAGCTGGACCGGCATCGGACGGGCTCCGACCAGCAACCACGCGAAGAGGATCGAGAACATCACCTCGGTCAGGCCGACGAACGAGGCCATCGTCGAACCGAGCGCGCGGGTCGCGATGATGCCGGTGACGTAGGCGGCCGCCGTCGAGATCAGGATGACGCCGATCACCGGCACCAGCCAGGAGACCCGGGCCCCGGCGAGGACGACGTCGGTGAAGGCGAACCGGGCGGGCAGCACGCCGGTCACCGTGCAGAGGATGAGGACCACGGCCGCCACGACCATCGACGCGGTCGCCATCACGAGCGGCGGCAGGTCCTCGGACGAACGGGCCGCGAGCACGAAGAACACCGCCAGGCACACGGCCGCCCCGACGCCCCACAGGATGCCGATCGGGTGCAGGGCCACGCCGGCGAAGACGTCGATGACGAGCAGCAGGCCGACGATGGCGAACCCGCAGCCGGCGAGCGTCAGGGCGCCGGGCCGGATCCGGGTGCGCACCCACACCAGCCCCACGATCATGATGGGCGCGAGGTACTCGAGCAGCAGGGCGATACCGGGCGAGATGTACTGCACGGCGTTGAAGTAGCAGAGCTGGCAGCCGGCGATCGCGATCAGCCCGTAGACGGTGATCATCGAGCCGAACCGCCGCAGCACGCCCCACCGGCCGCGCAGCATGACGATGGCCGGGCCGGCGAGCACGAGCGCGGCCCCGGTGATGCGGACGGTCACGGCAGCGCCCGGGGTCCAGCCCGCGTCCAGCAGTGCCTTGGCGAAGCTGCCGGAGGTGGCGAACACCGCGGCGGAGACGAGAGCGGCGGTCAGACCGGCGGCCAGGGGTCGCGTGGGCGTCACGGCACACCTCCATCCAGGGACTGTCATGAGCGAAACTGGTTACACTCGTGACAGTAGAACCGGGCGACGTCAGGAGTCAAGATGATCTTTGCCCATGACACGGAGATGTCGCTGCTCTCCGCTGCACGCCTCGTCAACACCACCGTCGAGGGCGGTGACCCGATGCGGACGCCCGCGGATCTGGACGCCTTCCTGGACCGCGAGCAGTACTCGGGCGTGCGCGTCGGCGACGAGGCCGAACTGGACGAGGTGCTCGTTCTGCGGCACCGGGTGCGCGAGCTGTGGACCATGACCGAGGACGAACTCGTGGCCGCCGTCAACGCCCTGCTAGCCGACGCGCGAGCCCTGCCGCAGCTGGTCAAGCACGACCACTGGGACTGGCACCTGCACGCGACCGAGGCCACGGATCCCCTCGCGAAGCGGGTGGGGGTGGAGACGGCGATGGCGCTCGTCGACGTCATCCGCGCGGACGAACGCGACCGGCTCAAGGTGTGCGCGGCCGAGGACTGCGACGCCGTGCTGGTCGACCTCTCGAAGAACCGGTCGAAGCGCTACTGCGATGTGGGCAACTGCGGGAACCGGGCGAACGTGGCCGCGTACCGGGCGCGCAAGGCGGCCGCTTCCGGCTGAGCCGGGCGCCCGTGGACGGCGGGCTACGATGCGGGCATGGAGTCCTCCCCGGTGTCGCCGCCGTCGCGTCCCGGCGCGGCCACGGCGCCGACGCTGGAGGACGTCGCCGCGGCCGCAGGCGTGTCGCGGGCGACCGCGTCGCGGGCCATCAACGGCAGGTCCTCGGTGAAGCCCGCGGCGGCGGCCGCCGTGGCCAGAGCCGTGGAGGATCTAGGGTATCGCCCCAACTCCGCGGCTCGTCTGCTCGCCGGGGGCAGGACCGGTTCCGTGGCCCTGATCCTGACCGAACCCGACCTCTCCTCCATGGGCTCCTCCAGCAGCGAGTCGTTCTTCGCGTTGCCACTACGCGGGGTCATGACGGGCATCGCCAGGGCGTCGAAGCAGCTGGTGATGCTGCTGGCCTCGGCCTCGGACGATGACGAGGACCGCCTGCAGCGCTATCTCGAGGCCGGTCACGTGGACGGGGCGATGGTGGTGCTCGAGGCCCACAGCTCCTACCTTCCGAGCCAGCTCCGCGAGGCCCCGCTCCCGGTGGTCTACCTCGGCCGGCCGCCGGACGACCCCGAGCTGTTCTCCTACGTCGACGTGGACAACTACGCCGGCGGCCGCATCGCGGCGCAGGAACTGGTGGACGCGGGGAGGACACGCATCGCCCACATCGCCGGGCCCACCGATCTCGGGGTGGCGATCGACCGCACCGCCGGGTGGCGGGACGTGCTGCGCGAGCACGGGCTGTCCGACGACGCGATCGCCCGAGCCGACTTCTCCGTCGAGGGCGGCGAAGCGGCGATGACCACCCTGCTCGCCCGCGTCCCCGACCTGGACGCGGTGTTCGTCTCCTCGGATCTCATGGCCGTCGGCGCGTTGCGCGCTATCCGGGCGAGCGGCAGGCAGGTTCCCCGCGACGTGTCCGTGGTCGGCTACGACGACCTCGTGGTGGCCGGCACCCTCGAACCGCCCCTCACCTCGGTGCGCCAGCCCCTGGAGGCGATGGGGTCGATGATGGTCGACTCCCTCCTGACGTTGCTCGCCTCGCCCGACTCGCGTCCGGTCAGCCGCGTCATCACCCCCGAGCTCACGCGTCGCGCCTCGGTGACTCCGCCGGCGCCGTCCGCCTCCTGACCCGCGCGCCGAGGCTCGCGGCGGGCGCCTCATCCGGCACAAGGAAAATAGTTCTTGACGTGATGTGAGTCACTTGACACACTGTTCGACAGAAAGAGAGCGCTCTCTTTCTAGTCACCGGCTATACGCCGGGACCAGGATCGGGGCCGGCGAACCGGACCACGAGGACCGATGCGACGTCTGCCTCCGGGGAAATGACGCACAGAACTCCTCACCGGACGCAGCCGCGTGCTGGACGTAGACGGCAGACCCCCTCGCGCAGTACTCAACCCCCAGGAGTTCCCATGGCTCTACATCGCCCCCTGCTGGCCGGCGTCCTCGGACTGTGCGCCGTTCTCGCGACGCCGGTCTCCGCCACGGCCGCACCCGCTTCGCCCCACGCCGGCGGATCATCCCACCACGCCGACTCCCTGCGCTCGCTCGCGGCCCCGATCGGCCTGCGCATCGGCACGGCCGTCAACACGGACCAGCTGGCGAGCAACGCGACGTACCGGAACATCACGGCATCCCAGTTCTCCACGGTCACCCCGGAGAACGTCATGAAGTGGGAGGTGGTCGAGCCCACCCGCGGGACCTACGACTGGGCCGCGGCCGACCGCCTCGTCGCCTTCGCCCAGGCCAATCACCAGCTCGTGCGCGGCCACACCCTCGTCTGGCACAGCCAGCTGCCCAGCTGGCTCACCGCCGCGGCACCGCAGATGAGCCCGGACGAACTGCGGGCGATCCTCCGCCAGCACGTCATCGACCAGGTGACGCACTTCAAGGGCCAGATCTGGCAGTGGGACGTAGTCAACGAGGCGTTCAACGACGACGGGACCCTCCGCGACAGCATCTGGCTGCAGAAGCTAGGCCCCGGGTACATCGCGGACGCCTTCCGCTGGGCGCACCAGGCCGACCCGAAGGCGAAGCTCTTCTACAACGACTACAACATCGAGTACACCGGCCCGAAGAGCAACGCGGTCTACGCGCTGGTCAAGAGTCTCAAGGCGCAGGGAGTCCCGATCGACGGTGTCGGGTTCCAGACGCACCTGGACACGCAGTACCCGCTTCCCGATCTCCAAAGCAACCTGCAGCGGTTCGCCGACCTCCGGCTCGACGTCGCCGAGACCGAGGTCGACGTGCGGACCACCCTGCCGGTCACGGCCACCGAGCAGTCCGCGCAGGTGGCCGGCTACACCCAGACCCTGCAGGCGTGCATGGCGGTGAAGCGGTGCATCTCCTACACCGTCTGGGGCTTCGACGACGGCAACTCCTGGGTTCCGGGAGTCTTCGCGGGCGAAGGAGCGGCCACCGTCTACGACGAGAAGTTCCAGCCCAAGGCGCAGTACTACGCGCTTCAGCAGGCGCTGGAACTCGGCAAGGGCGCGCCGCACCGCACGGGAATCGGGGCCGGCCGCGGCTGACTCGGCGACCGGGCCGCGGCGATCAGTCGCACTCGCGAGGGGCCGGTGAGGGTGGAGACACCGTCACCGGCCCTCTCACCGTGACGGCTGGTTCGTCTCTGCCGGGGCGCGCGACGTCGTGGCGGTCTGGCCGGGTCGGGCTCAGTCGTCGTCGGCCGCGTGGCGCTGGCCGTACTCCGGGTCCTCGACGTGGTTCGGGTCGGTGGGCGCCTTCGCGGCACCGCCCGGGATCCGGGAGGAGACCCGGTTGATGCCGCTGCCCTTGCCGAGGTGGTCGGCGTTGGGCTTCTCGATCATCATCAGCATCGCGGCGACGACGAGCGAGACGATGAAGGCGATGGCCGCGGCGACGGCGGCCGTGTCGACGCGCATGTGGTTGGCGGTCCCGCCCGAGGCCGCGAAGAGGACGACGACGAACGTCACGGCGGCCAGCACCGCGGAGAAGATCAACGGCGCCTTCACGGTGGCCTTGATTCCTCGCGTCGACCGCTGCCGGTCCTGCGACACGGGCACTCCTCCTTCACGACAACGGACCGCCAGTGGTGCGGGCGGCCCGGTGGTTCCAGTCTACGTCGTCGTCAGGCCGGCAGTGACCCGGAGGTGATCTCGTGCCGGACGGTCAGGGCACCGATCAGCATGACGACCGCACAGATGATCGCGCCGCCCCCGAGCACCCCGAGCATGCCGTGGGGCCCGAGGTCCTGCACGAGCGGCAGGATGGTGCCGGAGCCGGCCATCGCCGCCCCGATGATGACGCCGTCCCGGACCACGGGGTGGGTGCGCCGGGACATCCAGCACACGGTCGCCTCCATCAGCCCGAACAGGGTGAAGCCGAGCGCGGCCACGAGCGCGAGCATCGCCCGGCTCGGGGCGATCAGCACGATCACCCCGAAGATCGCGATGGTCAGGGCGTACGAGAGCACCCGGCGGTCCCGCACGGCGACGGAGATCCGCCAGTTCACGACCCCGAGCGCCAGCATGTAGAACGCGATCATCAGACGCATCGCGGTGTCGTCCGGCGTCGCCCAGAAGGCGGTGATGAGCCCGAACACGGCGCAGACCAGCCCGCGCACCAGCAGCAGTTGCCAGGCGCGGCCCAGGAACCGGGGCGCATGGGCGGAGGAGGACATCCGCTCAGTCTAGTGCGCCCCCGCACCCGCCACGGCCCGGAGGAACCGGTCGGAAGCGACCGCGTCGGCCGCTGGATCAGGTGGGCGGATCAGACAGCGCCCGTGACCATCCACCGGCCGGTGCGGGCGCGCAGGCTCAGGGTGAGGGCCCGCGAGGCAAGGTAGCCGATCCCGAACGCGGCCCACAGCCAGGCCAGCGCCGCCGTTCCCTGCGCCCCGCCGAGGTGGACCCAGGCCAGCAGCGGCAGGTAGACAGCCAGGTTCACGAGCCCGGTCAGGGCGAGGTAGCGGGCATCGCCGGCCCCGATGAGGATGCCGTCGAGGACGAACACGAGCCCGCAGATCGGCTGACCGGCCGCGAGCACGAGGACCGCCACCGTGAACGCCGAACGGACGGCGTCCTCGCCCGTGAACAGGAAGCCGAGCCACGGCGCGACGGCGGCCAGCGCCACCCCGGTGACGACGCCGAAGCCGAGTCCCCAGGCGATCATCCGGCGGGTCAACGCCCGCACCAGCGGGAGTTCACCGCTGCCGAGCTCCTTGCCGATCAGCGCCTGCCCGGCGATGGCCAGGGCGTCCAGGACCATGGCCAGGGCGTTGAACATCGTCATCGTCAGCTGATGGGCGGCCAGGTTGACCGGCCCCTGTGCAGTGGCGACCACCACCGTGGTGAGGATCGCGACACGCAGGCTCAGCGTGCGCAGCATCAGCCACGACCCGACCCGGGACGCGGCCACGACGCCGGCCACCGACGGACGCAGGCTCAGGTGCTCGGCCGCGAAGGCTCGCCCGAGGATCACGAGGTACACGATCGCCATCGCCCACTGGGCGACGGAGGTGCCGATCGCGGCGCCCGTCACCGACCAGCCCGCCCCGTAGACCAGCAGCAGGTCGAGCACGATGTTCAGGCCGAAGCCCCCGAGCGCGACGACGAGCGGGGTGCGGGTGTCCTGCAGCCCGCGCAGCACGCCAGTCGCGGCGAGCACGAGCAGCATCGCGATCAGTCCCGGCATGCTGAACCGCAGGAAGTCGGTGGCGAAGCCGGCGACGGGGCCGTCCGCCCCGAGCGCCCGGACCACCGGGTCCGCGGTGACCCAGCCGACGACGGCCAGCACCACGCCGAGACCCGCCCCCAGCCACATGCCGTCCCGGCCCATCGCCAGCGCGGTGGCCCGGTCCCCGGCTCCGAGCCGGCGGGCGACCGCCGCGGTGGTCGAGTAGGCGAGGAAGACCATCAGCCCCACCGCGGTCTGCACCACGGTCGCGGCGAGCCCGACGCCGGCCAGCTGGTCCACGCCGAGGTGGCCGATGATCGCCGAGTCGGCCAGCAGGAAGAGCGGCTCGGCGACGAGCGCGCCGAGCGCGGGCACCGCGAGCGCGAGGATGCGCCGGTTGACGCCGGGGCCCTCGGCCGGCCGACTGTCCCGGTGCCGTTCCTCCCGGCGCGCTCGTGTCGTGCTCACGACTCGAGCCTAGACACCGCCGCCGACGGAACCGTCCGGCCCTCGTCCCGCGTCGCCCGGCGTCGAACCGCCGTGGCCCGTGCGGCAGGATGGGAACGACAGGGACGTCCGCCGAGGGAGCATCATGACCGATCCGCACGAGTTCGACGAGCGCGCGACGAAGCACAACCCCGAGCAGACCGCCGAGCCGCCCGTCGACCGTCCCGCCGAACCCGACGAGTTCTCCTTCCTGCCCGAGGATGCCGACCGGGTGGGCATCGGCTCCGCCCTGCCGGCGCACCGCCGGATCAGTGTGAGCCGCGAGGGCGGGTCGGTCGTCTCCGCGATCGAGTGGGGCTCTCACCCGCCGCAGGTGACGCTGCTGCACGGGGCCGGGCTGAACGCCCACACGTGGGACCCCACCGTCCTCTGCCTGAACGTCGGCACCCTCGCGATCGACCTGCCCGGCCACGGCGACTCCACGTGGCGCGACGACGCCGACTACACCCCCGCCCGCAACGCCGAGGCGGTCGCGGACGTGCTCACCGAGCTCGGCGGCGGCCCGCAGGTGATCGTCGGCCAGTCGCTCGGCGGGCTGACCGGCATCGTGCTCGCCGCCACCCATCCGGAGCTGGTCTCGCACTTGATCCTCGTCGACATCGTCCCGACCCTGCCCCCGGGCGAGGAACACGGCGAGCCGGTCGCACCGACCCCACCGCCCACCGCCTCCGTGCCCGTCTCCACCGGCGCCCCGGTCACCGACCCGGGCGGCGGGGAGCCCACGGCGACGCCGGGCAAGCCCACCCTCGCCCAGATCCGGGAGTTCATGACCGGGCAGCGCCGGTACGAGAGTCGCGACGCGATCATCGACCGCGCCCTCGCCTTCGGCTACGGCCCGGACCGCGGTGCCCTGACCCGCGGCGTCACCCTGAACACCCGGCGGCGTGACGACGGGCAGTACGAGTTCAAGCACCACCTCGCGCACCTCGACCCGGAGGTGGCGATGGCCGCCGGCAAGGACACCTCGGCCCTGTGGGAGCCCCTGGCGTCTCTGAGCATCCCCGTGCTGCTGATCCGCGGCCGTCACGGCGTGGTCGACACCGCCCAGGTGGCCGAGTTCCTGCGCCGGGCCCCCGGCGACGACGTCGTCGACCTGGACTCCGGGCACAACGTGCAGGAGGACTCCCCCGCGGCTCTCGCCGACCTGATCCGCGCCTTCGGCGAGCGGCCCTCCCCCGTCTGACCAGTGGCAACGCCGTGCCCCGGGAGAAGCCCCGGGAGAGGCGCCGCTCGGTGTGACCAAGCCCTCACGCCGGGAGCCGCCCAGGCGTCTAGACTTCTTCGCTTGACGGGTCAAGCATCCGTTCGCTGCCCGCTGCTTCAACGATGAGGACACCATGTCTGACCCCCGGACACCCGACTCCGGCACGCCGACCCCCGGCTCCACTCCCCGCGTCGGATTCGAGCGACGCCGCCGGCGTGGCCTCGCGCTGCCGATCATCATCGGCGTCGTCGTGCTCGCCCTGATCGCCGGGGCCATCGCGGTGATCACCAACCTCAACGCGAAGCCGACCGCGTCCCCGTCCGGGACCGCCGGCGACGCCGACACGAGCGCGACCCTGCGCCTCGGCCTGCGCCTCGAGCCCACCAACCTGAACATCCGTAAGACGGCCGGTGTGGCGCTCGAGCAGGCCCTCATCGACAACGTCTACCAGGGCCTCGTCTCCCGCACCGCCGACGGCCAGTACCGCGACGCCCTGGCGTCGCGCCACGAGGTCTCCGCCGACGGCAAGACGTACACCTTCACCGTGCGGGACGGCGTCACGTTCCACAACGGCTCAGCCCTGACCCCGCAGGACGTCGTCGCCTCCCTCACCCAGGTGAAGAACGACGCGAGCCTGGCCAACCACGCCGACCTCGCGGCCGTGCAGACCATCACCGCGGAAGGCAACACCGTGCGGCTGACGCTCAGCCACCCGGACTCGAACCTCATGTTCGCGCTCGCCGGCCGCGCCGGCCTGGTGCTCAAGCAGGGCGCGGGCAACGACCTGGCGTCGACCGCCATCGGCACCGGCCCGTTCCGGCTCGCGTCCTGGAAGCAGGGTTCGACGCTGTCCCTGAAGCGCTTCGACGGGTACTGGGGCGAGAAGGCCAGGCTGGCCGGCGTCGACTTCACCTATCTGCCGCAGGCGGCGTCCGCGAACAACGCCGTGCTCTCCGGCTCCGTGGACGTGCAGACCGCCCTCGACCCGACGCTGCTCGACCAGGTCCGCGGCGCCCGCGGCTACACGATCGCCGAGGGCCGGACCAACGACGAGTACACGCTCGCCTACAACAGCGGCAAGGCCCCGCTGAACAAGCTCGAGGTGCGCCAGGCGCTGAGCCAGGCCATCGACACCGACGCCATCATCAAGGCCATCAACGGCGGCGGCACCAAGCTCGGCGGCCCGATCCCCGAGCTCGACCCCGGCTACGAGGACCTGACGGCGATCAACGCCTACAACCCGGACAACGCGAAGAAGCTGCTCGCCGCGGCCGGCGCGGACAAGCTGACCCTGACGCTGACCATTCCCAACGTCTACGGGTCCACGGTCTCGGACCTGCTGGTCTCCCAGTTCGCGGCCGTCGGGGTGACGCTGAAGGTGCGGCAGGTCGAGTTCCCCACCTGGCTGACCGACGTCTACACCAACAAGAACTACGACCTCAGCTTCGTCAACCACGCCGAGGCCCGCGACTTCGGGAACTACGCCAACCCGGACTACTACTTCGACTACCGCAACCCGAAGGTCACCGACCTCTACCAGCAGGCGCAGCAGGAGGTCAGCGAGCAGAAGGCCGGTGACGACCTCAAGCAGGCCGCCCGGCTGGTGGCCGAGGACGCGCCCGCGAAGTGGCTCTACAGCGGCAAGGCGCTGACGGCCGTCTCGGACAAGGTGCACGGCTTCCCGACGGACGTCACGACGTCACGCCTGAACCTCGCCGGGGTGTACCTCACCCGGTAGCGGTCACGTCGGGTGGGCCGCGCCCTCCTCGGGGTCGGCGACCTCGTCGTCGTCCCGGGCGTGGCCCGGCCCCATCGGGATGGCGCCGGTGTCGGTGCGCTCGAGCCCCTCGGGCGCGTCCCACGTCAGGGTGATCCCGACGCCCTGCTCGGTGGGGTCGACCCGCAGCACGAGATCCTCCCCGAAGAGGCGCTCGTGGCTGTCGTCGGCCAGGGCCTGGGTGGACAGGTCGGACATGGCCCATGCCATGGCGCGGCCCCAGTCCTGCGGATTGCGGCTGTTCGCCTCGGCGGTGGCTCGATACTGCTTTCCCATGCCTCCATGATGACGGGTGGCTGTGAGCGGCACCACCGTCGATCGCCGTCCGGCGCCCGACGCGTGCCGGTGCGGCAGATCCGACCTGCCAGACTGGAACCCGTGCTCCGCTTCCTCCTCACTCGCCTCGGGCTGCTGCTGGTCGCCCTGTGGGTGACGAGCGTGATCATCTTCCTGGCGCTGCGCGTGCTGCCCGGGGACGTGGCCCAGGTGATCGGCGGGACGACGGCGACGCCGCAGCAGCTGGCCTCGATCCGCGCCGGCCTCGGCCTGGGCGACCCGCTGATCGTGCAGTACCTGCACTGGATCGGCGGCGTGCTGCATGCGGACCTCGGCACCTCCCTGCTCACGGGTGTGCCCGTCGCGGACGAACTGGCGCAGAAGATGCAGGTCACCATGCCGTTGACGATGATGAGCCTGGTCGTCGCGCTGCTCATCGCCCTGCCGCTCGGTGTCGTCGCGGCCGTCCGTCGCCACCATCCCGACGGCGGGATCCTCGGCGTCCTCGGCCAGCTGTTCGCGGCCGTGCCCGCGGTGTGGGCCGGGATGATGTTCATCGCCGTCTTCTCGCTGGGGCTCGGCCTCTTCCCCGCGCAGGGGTTCCCGCTGGACGGCTGGCACCGGCCGTGGCAGGCCTTCCACTCTCTTATGCTCCCGGCCCTGACCATCGGCGTCGTCGAAGGCGCCGTCCTGCTGCGTTTCGTCCGTTCCGCGACGCTCACGGCGCTCGGCCAGGACCACGTCCGCACCGCGGCCTCCAAGGGGATGACCCGCACCCGGGCGCTCGTCACCCACGGGCTGCCCAGCGTCGGGCTGTCCATCATCTCGGTGCTGGGGCTGCAGATCGCGGGCCTGATCGTCGGCGCCGTCGTGATCGAGCAGCTGTTCGCGCTGCCGGGTCTCGGCCGGATGCTCGTCTCCGACGTCGGCAACCGGGACTTGCCGAAGGTGCAGTCGACCATCCTCGTGCTCACCGCCCTCGTGCTCGTGGTGGGGACCGCGGTCGACGTCGTGCACCGGCTGATCGACCCGCGGCAGCGGGAGGTGGTCGCGTGAGCGCACCCGCACTCGCACCGGCCCGTCGCCGTCGTCGTCCCGGTGCCGCCCGCCGTCTGCTCCGGCAGCCGATCGGCGTCGGGGCGCTCGTCGTCCTCGCCGTCCTGCTGCTCACCGCGCTCGTCTCGCTGGTGTGGACGCCGTACGACCCGATGGCCGCGTCGTCGCGCCTGTGGGACGGGCCGAGCGCCGCGCACTGGTTCGGCACCGACCAGATCGGGCGCGACATCTTCTCCCGCGTGATGGCGGGCTCTCGGGTGGCCGTGCAGGTGGCGGTGCTCTCCGCGGTGCTGGCCGCCGTCGTCGGGCTCGCGTTCGGCGCCCTGAGCACGCTGACCACCCGCTGGGTCCGGGAGCCGGTGGCCATCCTCGTGGACGTGCTGATCGCGTTCCCGACCCTGCTGATCGCCATGATGCTCGCCGCGACCTTCGGCGGCTCCCTTGCCGTCGTCGTCGTGGCCGTCGGCATCGGCTACGGCGTGGGCGCCTCCCGGGTGCTGCGCAGCGAGTTCCGCGGGGTGGCCGGGGCGGACTACGTCCTGGCGGCGGAGGCCGCGGGGCTGACCCGCACCCGGATCCTCACCCGGCACATCCTGCCGAACATCGCGTCCGCGTTCATCGTGCAGCTCTCCCTCACCATGGCCCTCTCGCTGCTGGCGGAGGCCGGGCTCTCCTACCTCGGGTACGGGGCGCCGACGTCCGTGATCAGCTGGGGGCGGATGCTGGCCGAGATGCAGGACCACGTCACCACCCATCCGCTCGCGGCGTTCTGGCCCGGCGCGGCCATCGCGGTGACCGTGCTGGCGCTGAACCTGCTCGGCGACGCCCTGCGCGAGGCGACCGACCCGACGCTCGGCACGTCCCGATCCGCCCGACGCCGTGGCAGCGAGTCGGCCGGCACGCTGAGTCTGGGGGCCTGAGGCATGACGCTGACCGTCACGGATCTGACCGTGCGCATCGACGACCACGCCGTCGTGGACGGCGTCTCCTTCGCCGTGCCCGACGGCGGCCGGCTCGGCATCATCGGCGAGTCCGGCTCCGGCAAGACGCTCACGGCGCTGGCGCTCACCGGCCTCCTGCCGGCATCCGCCGCGGCCACCGGCTCGGTGAGCCTGGACGGGCGCGAACTGCTCGGCGCGAGCGAGCGCGACCTCGCCGGCATCCGCGGCGACGCGATCGGCATGGTGTTCCAGGAACCGCGCACCGCGCTCAATCCGCTGCACCGGATCGGCCGGCAGATGTCCGAGCCGCTGCGGCTGCACTACCGGCTCGACCGGCGCCAGGCCCGGCAGGCCGCCGTCGACCTCGCCGGTCGCGTGGGGCTGCCCGAGCCGGACCGGATCGTCGACCGGTACCCGCACGAACTCTCCGGCGGTCAGCAGCAGCGCGTCGGGATCGCGATCGCCGTGGCCTGCAATCCCGGCCTGCTGATCGCCGACGAGCCGACGACGGCGCTCGACGTGACCGTCCAGGCCGCGATCCTCGACCTGTTCGACCGGCTCGTCAGCGAGCAGTCCTCCAGCCTCGTCTTCATCACCCACAACCTGGCCGTGCTCGCCCGCGTGTGCACCGACGTCGTCGTCATGGCCGACGGGCGGATCATCGAGGCCGGCCCGACGGCGCGGGTCGTCGAGGCGCCGGAGCACCCGGTGACGCGCGGCCTCGTCGAGGCGGCACGGGCGACGGGCCTGACGCCGGGTGGATCCGGGACGGAGGTGGGTCGATGAGCACGGCGTTCCCGCACCGCGGCGAGGAGGGCGACGGCACGCCGTTGGTCGTCGCCCGCGGCCTCGGCCGGGACCACCTGCTGCGCCGGGAACGGTTGACCGGGCCGCGGCCGGTGCGCACCGCGCTGCACGCCGTCGACCTCGACCTGGCGGACGGAGCGTCGCTCGGCGTCATCGGCGAATCCGGATCCGGCAAGACGACCCTCGTCCGGCTGCTGCTCGGCCTCGACACCCCCACCCGGGGCACGGTCACGGTCGACGGACGGCCCGTGCGGCGCGAGCGCGGCGCGGACCTGCGGTGGCTGCGCCGGCAGACCGGCATCGTGTTCCAGGACCCGTACGCCTCGCTGGACCCGCGGATGGACGTCGGCCGGATCGTCGCCGAACCGCTGCAGGCCCTCGGGCTGACGGGCGGTTCCTCGGTTCAGGGGCATCAGGAGCACGACGGCGGGCACGCCGGCGAGGCCGACGCCGTCGCGCGCGTCCTCACCGCCGTCGGGCTCGAGCCGGACATGGTCGACCGCTACCCGCACGAGTTCTCCGGCGGGCAGCGACAGCGCATCGCCCTCGCCCGGGCGCTGGTGCACCGGCCGCGGCTGCTGGTCGGCGACGAACCGCTCAGCGCCCTCGACGTCACCGTCCGCGCCCAGATCCTCGAGCTGCTGCAGAGTCTGCGCGCCGAGCTGGGCCTGACGCTGATCCTCGTCTCGCACGACATCGGCGTCGTCGCCCACCTGTGCGACCGGGTGCTCGTGCTCAAGGACGGCCGCGCCGTGGAGTCCGGCGCGACCTCCGACGTCCTCGCGCGTCCGCAGGCGGAGTACACACGGGACCTGCTGGCGGCGGTCCCCCGGCTGTAGAACGTCGCGAGCGGGCCGCGCCGTCCCGACCGTAGGGTGGCACCATGCGCATCACCGGAGCCGTGCTCGAGTCCACCGGCCGTGACCGACCCTTCGCGTCGAGCCGGCCGCTGACCGTCGGCGCGCTCGATCTCGATCCGCCGGGCCGGGACGAGGTGCTGGTCCGGATCGAAGCCGCCGGCGTGTGCCACTCCGACCTCTCCGTCGTCGACGGCAACCGCGTGCGCCCGACGCCGATGCTGCTCGGCCACGAGGCCGCCGGCATCGTCGAGCAGGTGGGCGACGGCGTCACGGACCTGGCCGTCGGCCAGCGGGTCGTCACCGTGTTCCTGCCGCGCTGCGAGGACTGCGCCGCGTGCCGCACCGGGGGTCGCCTGCCCTGCACGAACGGGTCGGCCGCGAACGAGGCCGGCGAACTGCTCGGCGGCGGACGGCGGCTGCACCGCGACGGCGAACCCGTGCACCACCACCTCGGCGTCTCCGGCTTCGCGACCCACGCCGTCCTGCACCGCGCCTCCGTCGTCCCGGTCGGCGACGACGTGCCGCCGGAGGTGGCCGCGGTGCTCGGCTGTGCCGTGCTGACCGGCGGCGGCGCGGTGCTGAACGCGGGAAAGCCCGGGCCGGACGACGACGTCATGGTCGTCGGCCTCGGCGGCGTCGGGATGGCGGCCCTGCTGGTCGCCCTCTCGATCACGGCGGACGGCTCCGGCACGGTGATCGGCGTGGACGCCAACCCGGACAAGCTGGACCGGGCCCGGGAGCTCGGCGCCGGCGCCGCGTACAGCCCCGCCGAGGTGACCGACCAGCGCGTCACCGCACCCGTCGTCATCGAGGCCGCCGGCCATCCACGCGCGTTCGAGACGGCCCTGACCGCCACGGCCCCCGGCGGCACCCTCGTCACCGTCGGCCTGCCGTCACCCGACGCGCGAGCCAGTATCGCGCCGCTCGGCATCACCGCGGGCGCGCGCACCATCATCGGCTCCTACCTCGGTTCCGCCGTCCCGGCGCGCGACATCCCGGCCTACGCCGCGATGTGGCGGGAGGGCCGACTGCCGGTCGAGGAACTCGTGTCCTCGACCATCGGCCTGGAGGACTTGAACACGGCGATGGACGAACTGGCCGAGGGCCGTGCCGTCCGGCAGATCATCCGCTTCGGCGACTGAGCGGCTGACGGCTGAACGGCTGAGCGAGAAGACCGGCCAACTCGGGAACCCCCGGTCAGCGCACCGCGCGCTCGACGAACCACGCGATGTGCTCCCGCGCGAGCTGCTCGGCCGCGTCCCCGTCGCCCGCGCGGACCGCGTCGAGGATGCCGCGATGCTGCTGCCGCAGCGTGCCGGCCACCTCGGACCAGTTCGCGAGGTCGGAGAACGCGCCCATCACGTAGTCCCGGATCGTCTCGCGCAGGGAGTCCATCACCGTGCTGACGACGACGTTCCCGGCGAGCGCGGAGACGGCCAGGTGGAACCGGGAGTCGAGCACGTGGAACTCCACCCGGTCGACGTCGGCCGCCTCCATCCGGGCCAGCAGCTCCTCCGCCTCGGCCAGCTCCGGCGCGTCCGTGCCGTGCCCGGCGACCCGGTCCGCGGCACCCCGGGCCGCCCATCCCTCGAGCAGCTGGCGGGTCTGGACGATGTCGTCGAGCGGGAGGTTGCGGGCCGCCATGTGCAGGCGGAGCGCCCGGGCCATGCCGGTGGCCGGTTCGGAGACGAGGACGGCCCCCGATGCGGGCCCGGAGCCGACGGAGGACCGGACCAGCCCGATGGTGTCCAGCACCCGGATGGCCTCCCGGACCGAGGCTCGGGAGATGCCGTACTTCTCGGCCAGCGCCCGTTCGCCGGGCAGGCGGTCCCCGGGAGCGAGGGTCCCGTTGCGCAGGTCGGTCTCCACCCCGTCGAGGACCACGTGATACGAACGATCGGACGGCACGGAACTCCTCCTGGCAGTGGACTGACCTCATTGTCGCGCACCGTGGCGACGCACCGGCTCTTCTCCGGCGAGCCCGTCCGTAGTATGGTCTGACCACACGAGGCAAATCCACCTCGGGAAAGGCCACCGATGAGAATCGCCCTGTTCGCCACGTGTCTCGTGGACGCCATGTACCCGCAGGTCGCCGTCGCGACGGTCACGCTCCTCGAGCGGCTCGGCCACGAGGTCGTCTTCCCCGCCGGTCAGGCGTGCTGCGGGCAGATGCACGTCAACTCCGGCTACCTGGACGCCGCGGTGCCCGTCGTGGCCAATCATGTGCGGGCGTTCCAGTCGGAGGAGTACGACGTCGCCGTCGCTCCCTCGGGCTCGTGCGTCGCCTCCGTCAAGCACCAGCACGCGATGGTCGCCCGCCGTGCCGGCGATGAAGCCCTGGCCGACCGGGCGGACGCCGTCGGCGCCCGCACCTACGAGCTCTCCGCCCTGCTCACCGACGTCCTCGGCGTGACCGACGCCGCCGCGCAGCTGGGCTCCTGGTTCCCGTACCCGGTCACCTACCATCCGTCCTGCCATGGCATGCGCCTGTTGCGGCTCGGCGACCGGCAGCGCGATCTGCTGCGCACCGTGGAGGGCCTCGAGCTGCGGGACCTGCCCCACGAGGAGGAGTGCTGCGGGTTCGGCGGCACGTTCTCGGTCAAGAACCCGGAGGTCTCCACCGCCATGCTCGAGGACAAGGTCGCGAATGTCGTCGCCACTGGGGCGCCCCTGTGTGCGGGCGGTGACGTCTCCTGCCTGATGCACATGGGCGGCGGCATGTCGCGGGCGAGTACCGGCGTCGGCACCGTCCATCTGGCCCAGGTCCTGGCCAGCACCCGGGAGGATCCTCTGGCCTACGACGGAGCGACTCAGCTGCAGGGAGGTGCGCTGCGATGAGCACGGATCTCGGGATGCCGCGGGTGCGGCCCGCGCACGGCGTCGGGAACATCGTCGAACGTGAGCCGTTCCCGGACTACGCGCGCCGCGAGCTGACCAACGAGCAGCTGCGGGCCAACCTCGGGCGGGCGACGTCGACGATCCGCGCCAAGCGGGCCGGGGTCGTCGGCGAGCTCGACGACTGGGAGGCGCTGCGGGACGCCGGCTCGGCCATCAAGGCACGGGTGATGGCGGAGCTGCCCACCCTGCTCGAGCAGTTCGAGGCGAACGTGACCGCGCGCGGCGGCGTCGTGCACTGGGCGCGGGACGCGGACGAGGCGAACCGCATCGTCGAGGACCTGGCCACCGAGTATGCCCCGGTGCTGCCGAACGGGCGCCGCGAGGTGGTCAAGGTCAAGTCGATGGCCACGCAGGAGATGGGACTGAACGAGTATCTCGAGGGCGTGGGTATCGACGCGTTCGAGACGGACCTCGCCGAGCTGATCGTCCAGCTCGGGCACGACACCCCCAGCCACATCCTCGTCCCGGCCATCCACCGGAACCGCAGCGAGATCCGGGAGATCTTCCTGCGGGAGATGACCGACGTCGACCCGGAGCTCTCCGACGACCCGCGTCTGCTGGCGATGGCCGCCCGGACACACCTGCGGGCCAAGTTCCTCGCGGCGAAGGTCGCCGTCTCGGGCGCCAACTTCGGCATCGCCGACACTGGGACGCTGACGGTGGTCGAGTCCGAGGGCAACGGGCGGATGTGCCTGACGCTGCCGGAGACGCTGATCACCGTGATGGGCATCGAGAAGCTGCTGCCCAGCTACGCCGACCTCGAGGTGTTCCTCCAGCTGCTCCCCCGCTCCTCGACCGGCGAGCGGATGAACCCGTACACGTCGATGTGGACGGGTGTGACGCCGGGCGACGGACCCCAGAACGTGCACGTCATCCTGCTGGACAACGGCCGGACGGCCGCGCTGGCCGACGAGGTGGGCCGCTCCGCGCTGCACTGCATCCGCTGCTCGGCGTGCCTGAACGTGTGCCCGGTGTACGAACGGGCCGGCGGTCACGCGTACGGCTCCACGTATCCGGGGCCGATCGGCGCGATCCTCTCGCCGCTGCTGACGGGCGTCGAGGAGGGCGAGAACGGCTCCCTGCCGTACGCGTCCTCGCTGTGCGGGGCCTGCTACGACGTGTGCCCGGTCAAGATCAACATCCCGGAGATCCTCGTGCACCTGCGCGGCAAGGACGTCGAGGCGCGGAAGAAGGCGGGCACGCTCGGCGGCCAGCTCGACGTCGCGCTCAAGGGTGCCCAGTGGATGATGAGCGATGGGCGCCGGATGGCCGCGGCCGAACGGGTGCTGCCGCTGGCATCCCTGTTCGCGGGGAAGGACCGGCGGTTCTCCCGGCTGCCGGGTGTCGCGGGCAAGTGGACGTCCAGCCGGGATGTGCCCGCCCCACCCGCGGAGTCGTTCCACACGATGTGGCGGAAACGGCAGAAGGCGGCCGGGTCCGCTGCGGGCAGCACCGGCTCGGAGGTGACGTCATGAGCACCACCTCGTCCGGCACCTCCTCCTCGAATCTCAGAGCGAAGGAGGAGATCCTCGCCCGCATCCGCGCGGCGCTGGACGACGGGCGCGCCGAGACGGACGACGCCCGCGCGGGCCAGGCGCCGGTCGACGTGCCGCGGGACTACCGCCACTCGTCGACGATGAGCGAGCAGGAGCGAATCGAGCAGCTCGTCGACCGGCTCGTGGACTACCGGGCGGAGGTCGAGGTGATCGACGCGGCCGACCTCGTCGGCGCCGTCGCTCGCCGGCTGGAGGGAGCGGCGTCGTACGTGGTGCCGCCGGCGCTGGACGAGGCGGGGCACCCGCTGGCCGAGATCCCCACGGACGCGCGGCGGATGGTCGACTCCCCGGCCGCGCCGCTGGATGTGCAGATGCTGGATCAGGCGGACGCCGTCATCACCAGCAGTGCGGTGTCCATCGCCCAGACCGGGACGATCATCCTCGACGGGTCGACCGATCAGGGACGGCGGGCCATCTCACTGGTGCCCGACCACCACATCTGCCTCGTGCCGGTCGAGACGATTGTTGCCCTGGTGCCCGAGGCCGTCGCCCGGCTGGAGCCCACGCGGCCGACGACGCTCATCTCGGGTCCGTCCGCGACGAGCGACATCGAGCTGGAGCGGGTCGAGGGCGTGCACGGGCCGCGGCGACTGGACGTGCTGATCGTCCGCTGAGGTCGCGGCGGGGCGGGCGTCACTGGTGGATGCCGTGCTGACCGTCGTCCGGCCATAATGGCGCTGCGTCGCCATCGGGTCGAGCCGTCGTCGACCGGTGATGTCAGCGTTTCGGGCGCCGTCCGCTCCTTCTCACCAGGTCTGGGCGAGGAGGGCGTCGAGCTTGGCGAAGGAGCTGTGCCAGCCCTCGGTAGCCGGGGCGATGACGGCGGCGGGGAACATGCCCTGTCGCAGGCGGAGGAGGGTGCCGCCGCTCGGCCCGTCCTCGAAGTCGAGCTTGAGATGGCTGCGCTCGGTGAGGCCCGTGATCGGCTGCGGCGCCTCGGTGCTGTGGATGCGGTGCGGCTCGTCGAGCACCTCGATGACGGCGTCCACCGGGGACTCCCCCGACCCGTCCTCGGCGACCATGGTGAGGCGGTAGGCGCCGCCCTCGCGCAGGTCGATCGCGACGGTCTCACGCGGCACCGGCCAGCCTTCGGGACCGAACCACGCGGCCAGCATGTCGGGGTCGGTGAAGGCGCGGAAGACGAGCTCCTTGGCGACGGCGAACTCGCGGTCGATCGCGACCTCACTGTCGGCCGGGCCGAGGGAGCTGAAGGTCAGGTCCTCGTGGTTCTCGCTCATGTCAGGTCCTTTCGGTGGAAACAGGCTCTCACTTGTGACGATACGACGCCTCTGGCCCTAGGCTGACCTCATGCCAGCAGCACGGGGGAGCAACTGGACCGTCGAAGAAGTCCAAGCGACGGTCGACAGCTACTTCACGATGCTCGAGCTGGAGCTGAGGGGCGAGCCGTACTCCAAGACCGAGTTTCGCACCCGACTGCAGGAGACGGTCAACCGCTCCAAGGGCTCGATCGAGTTCAAGCATCAGAACATCTCCGCCGTCATCCAGGCTCTCGGCGGCTTCCCCATCGACGGCTACAAGCCGCGCTCGAACGTGCAAGGCATCCTGCGCGACGTCGTCGCGAGCTACTACGACCGTCCGGCCTCAGTCGGGCGGCTGATGGATGACTTCGCCGGCCGTCGTGCAGAGGCCATGGGCGCCATCGACCTCGTGCAGCCGACGGCTCCGCCGGCGATCGAACGCACCGAGGCTCCGGTACCGACGGAGCGCCGCGGTCATTTCATCGACTATCAGCAGCGCGAGGAGTCGAACCGCAGCCTCGGCCTCGCGGGCGAGCTGGCCGTCGTCAAGCGAGAGCGGACGGCCCTGCTCGTCGCCGGCAAGCCACGACTCGCGGATCGCGTGGAGCATGTGTCCCAGGAGCGCGGTGACGGGCTCGGATACGACGTGCTCTCCTTCGAACCTGGCGGCAAGGAGCGCTTCATCGAGGTCAAGACCACGCGCAGCAGCGAGTACTTGCCGTTCATCGTCAGTCGCAACGAGGTTCGCTTTTCCGACGAGGCCGGCGACCAGTTCCACCTGCACCGCATCTACCGCTTCGGCGGGGCGAAGCAGGGCTTCTACACGCTGACCGGATCACTGGAGCAGCAGGCCAGGCTGGAGGCTGAGACCTACCGCGGCTGGCCGGCCTCCGTATGAGCCCGTCCACGGACACGCCGCGCGCCCGGAATATGGCGCATATCCCGGATGGCGGCCGCGCGTCGCGGGATGGGGGTGCGACGAGGCAACGGGACCGCACCTGAAGCCCCTCAGTGACCCCCGTGGCCGCCGGTCGCCGGCGCCTCGCGCCGCGTGAACAGCGACAGCACCACCGCGCCGACCGCGCCGATGGCCGCCACCAGGAACGCCACGTGCATGCCCGGCACCAGGTCGACCCGCGTGCCGGCCGCCGTCGTCGTCGTGACCGCCGCGGCGCTCATGATCGAGATCAGCACCGCGGTGCCGGCGGCACCGGCCACCTGCTGCAGCGTCGACAGGATCGCCGAACCGTGCGAGTAAAGGTTCGGCGGCAGCGGGTTGAGGCCGCCGGTGAAGCACGGCGTGAACAGCAGCGCCAGCCCGAGGGTGAGCATCAGGTAGAGCACCACGACGGACCAGACGGGCGTCGCCGTGTCCATCCGCGAGAACAGCCACAGCACCACGACCAGCAGCGCGGACCCGGTCACGGTCAGCGGCCGCGGCCCGAGCCGGTCGAACAGCCGCCCGACGATCGGACCCATGATGCCCATCAGCAGGCCACCGGGCAGCACCACGAGCCCGGTGACGACCGCCGGCAGTCCGAGCACGGTCTGCAGGTAGATGGGCAGGATGATCGCCGAACCCAGCAGCACGGCCATGGCGATGCACATGATGGCCACGGAGATGCTGAACATGGGGAAGCGGAACGTGCGCAGGTCCAGGAAGGGCCGGTCCCGCCGCTGCAGCTGGAGCTGGCGAGCCACGAACACCGCGAGCACGAGGACGGCGACGACGATGATCACGAGGGCGGCCGGGTCCACGCTGCCGCCCCCGCCCTCACCGATGTGGCTGAGGCCGTAGACGAGGCCGCCGAAGCCGGGTACGGAGAGCAGGACCGAGACGATGTCGAACCGCTGGTCACCGCCCTCGTTGACGTTGGTCAGCTTCCATGCGCCGTAGGCCAGCGCGGCGAGCGCGATCGGCAGCACGAAGACGAAGACGAACCGCCAGGAGAAGGACTGCAGAATCAGACCGGACACCGTCGGGCCCAGCGCCGGGGCGACGGAGATGACGATGCTGAGGTTGCCCATCACGGCCCCGCGACGGCTCAGCGGGACGAGGGTGAGGATCGTCGTCATCAGCAGCGGCATCATCATCGCGGTGCCGCCGGCCTGGACCACGCGGGCGACCAGCAGCACCCCGAAGCCGGGGGCGAGCGCGGCCAGCAGCGTGCCCGCACTGAAAAGACCCATCGCCGTGACGAACACGGCCCGGGTGGAGAACCGCTGCAGCACGAAGCCCGTGATCGGGATGACCACGGCCATGGTCAGCAGGAAGCCGGTGGAGAGCCACTGCACGGTCGTGGCGCTGACGCCGAGGTCGACCATCAGGCGCGGCAGGGCGACGTTGAGGATGGTCTCGTTCAGGATGACGACGAACGCGGCCACGAGCATGGTGACGATGACGGCGACGCCGCCGGCCGGGATCTTCTCCTGCTCGGCGGGGCTCGCGCCGGCCGGTGAGGACAGGGTGCCGCCAGCGGCGGTGTCGACGGAGGCCGCCGGGACGATCGGCTGGACCCCGGACTGCGGATCGGGTTCGCAGATGACCTGGGTGCGGCCGGTGCGGGGCGCCGGATCCTCGGGCAGGGCGGAAGGCATGAGTCGTCCTCAGAACGAAGGTGGGGAGTCGATGAGGGCAACGCCGCCCGCGCTCCCATTCTTCCCCATGACGCCCGTTCCCGTCCCGGGCGACGGGTGTTCGATCAGGGAGACGACGACGGGGCCCGGTGCGGCTGATGCGCACCGGGCCCCGTCGGTCGGGCAGAGGCGTCAGCGACGCTTCTTGAGCAGGCCCTTCGCCACGTTGGTGGGACGCTGCTGCTCGCCCTGCTGCGCGCCGAGCACGATCACGGTGCCGCTGACCACGGGAATGGCCCACTGCAGCACCTTCAGCTGCTGCTGCGCCGACTTCAGCTCCGGGGAGGCGTCCGGCCGGGGCTCCGTGGCGCCGACGGCACCCTGGTCGGCGAGCTTCGCGATCTTCTGGCCGAGGAGACCGGAGTAGAGCGAGAGCCCCATGCCGACCACCGTGACGGCGCTCTTGACGACGGTGTTGGCGCCGGCGCCCTGCTGACCGACGACGCGGCCCTTGTTCTCGATGATGAGGCCGATGCCGCCGACGGCGTGGGCGGCGAAGGCGCCGATCACGACGGGGGTCCACTTGCCCCAGCCGACGGTGGAGAGCCGGGTGCGCTCGGCGGGGTCCTTGGCGGCGGCGGCGGCGCCGTTGACGCCGACGGCGCCCATCAGCGAACCACCGAACCAGGCGGCGGCGCTCAGATCGTGGAGGGAACGGGAGAACAGTGCGTTGGCCATGGAATGCTCCTGGGGTTGACGAACAGGTTCACCACCCACACTAGTCAGTGTGCTGATGTTTCGTCCATCGAGAGACCCCTCGGTTTTGAGTGGTTGCTCACCTGTTCAGCCGCCGGCTTCGTCGGTGGTCCGCTCTAGGCTGGCGCTGTGCAGGCTCCGGCCGCGTTCGCGCCTTTCAGGAATCGCCAGTACCGCGTGCTGATCGCGGGACTCTCGGCGTCGATGGTCGGCGCCGGGATGTGGGCTGTGGCGATGGTCTACCAGGTGATCGCCATCGGCGGCGGTGCCCTCGAGCTCTCCGTCGTCGCCACCGTCAACAGCGTCGGCATGATTGCCTTCATCCTGCTGGGCGGTGTCACGGCCGACCGGCTGCCCCGTCGCCGCGTCCTGATCGCCGTCGAGGCGGCCAACCTGGTGGCGGTGAGCTTCACCGCGGTCCTGTCCGTGACGGGCGTCCTGACCCTGGCGCCGCTGTGCGTGTCCGCGTTCGTGCTGGGGGTGTCCCTGGCCTTCTTCTACCCGGCGTACTCGGCGCTGCTCCCCCAGATCCTGCCGGCCCGGCAGTTGCTCGCGGCCAACGGCATGGAGGGTACCGTCCGGCCGGTGCTGCAGCAGGCGGCCGGCCCGGCGCTGGCGGGCGTCCTGGTCGCGGCGCTCACGCCGGGTCCGGCGATCCTCGCCATCGCCGCCTGCCACGCCGTCGCGCTCGTCGTCCTGACCGCGGGCCTGCCGCGCGCCCTCGACACCGCACCGCTGCGCTTCGAGGACAACGCGCCGACCCCGTCCGGCCCGGTCGCGGACCCACGGATTCCGGCGCCGATGGACGGTCCGGTCGAGCAGAGTGCGGACGGCGACGACGACGCCGAGCACGGCGATCCAGCGCCGCCGCGCTCGGTGTGGGCGGACCTGCGTGAGGGCGTCGCGTTCACCGTGCGCACCCGCTGGCTGTTCTGGACGCTGTGCTGGGCGGTGTTCGTCGTCCTGCTGTTCATCGGCCCGCTCGAGGTCCTCCTGCCGTTCCTCGTGCGGGACCAGCTCGGCGGAGGCAGCCAGACCTTCGGGTTCCTGCTGGCGATCTACGGGGTCGGCGCCGCGGCCGGATCCCTGCTGACGGCATCGCTGCCCCTGCCGCGCCACTACCTGACGGTGATGATCGCCGTCTGGGGCTTCGGCATGCTGCCCCTCGCCGTGCTCGGCTACACCGACCGATTCGCCGTGATGGCCGTGGCCCTGTTCGTGTGCTCCTTCACGGGCGGCGTCGGTCAGGTGATCTGGGGGACCCTGCTGCAGCGTCGGGTGCCCCCGGCGCTGCTCGGACGCATCTCGAGTCTGGACTTCTTCGTCTCGCTCGCCCTGATGCCGGTGTCGATGGCGCTGGCCGGCCCGGTCGCGCAGGTGGTCGACGTCGGGACGATCTTCGTCGTCGTCGCCGTCGCGTCCCCGCTCCTCGGCATCATCGCCCTCGTGGCCGGCCGGCTCCGCCGTGACGAGCGCGAGCACCCGCTGCGGGAGGAGGCCGCCCTGGCGTGACCCGACCGGACGGTGATGGTCGGTCTGGGGCTCAGGCCTTCTGCACCGTGATGGTCCACTCCGCGGCGCCGCGCTTGGCGAAGTTCGTCACCGGGTAGCCCTCGTCGGCGGCCCACTGCGGGATCGCCTCGGTGGCCTGGGTGCAGTCGAAGTTGATCACCAGTTCGTCGCCGAGGGGCAGGGCGTCGATCGCCTGCTTCGCCTCGACGAGCGGGAACGGGCAGACCTGACCGTCGGTCTCGAGAACGTGCTGCGTCATGGGACTACTCCTTCGTCAGGGAAAGCGGGCCTGGTTCAGGCCGGGACCGGTGCAACGGACGCCGCCGTCGCCGTCGAGCGCGTGCGACGTCGGCCGGTGATGAAGATGCGGGTCGCGACGCCGGTGCCGAGCACCATGAAGATCAGCGACACCCAGCCCTGGTAGCCGAAGGTCGCGGTGTTGACCATGGCGTTGCCGATGGTGCAGCCGCCGGCCCACGAGGCGCCGAGGCCCATCAGGGCACCGCCGGCGATCGAGCGGACCGTGGTGCGGGCGTCGGGCACCCGGATCTTGAACTCGCCGCTGGCCTTGGCCGCGATGAACGAGCCGACCAGCAGGCCCGCGATGAGGAACACGCCCCAGTCGATGAGGTCGGTGTCGCCGGTGGTGAGCCAGGTCAGTGCGTTGGCGGACGGGGTGGTGATGCCCAGCCCCGAGTGCCGCCCGGTGGCCCAGCTCAGCGGCCACGCGGCGATCGCGAGGACGCCGATGACGACGGCGGTCGCGAAGGGGTGCCACGGCTTCTCGAGCAGGAGGTGCGCGAGGCCGGTGCGCTCCGGCGGGAGGGTGGCGACGACGCGCCTGGGCCGGGTCAGGTGGTGCCGGACGGCGAGCCCGACGCCGGCGACGAGCAGCAGCACCAGCAGCCACGGGGAGACGCCGAGCGATCCGGTGATGGTGGCGGCGGGCACGGAGACGGACCGGAACGCCTTGGTCGACGGCCCGAGCGGCCCGTACTTGGCGACGGCCGCGACCAGCATGTACATCGCCAGGGCGATCCAGGAGCCGACCAGGCCCTCCCCGGACCGGTAGAACGTGCCGGTCGCGCAGCCGCCCGCGAGGACGATCGCGAACCCGAAGACGAACGCGCCGACGATGGTGGCCAGCCAGGCGAAGTCCGGGGTGGTCAGGTGGATGACGCCGAGCCCGTCGAGCGCGAACACCCCGACGCTCTGGATCGCGACGACCACCATGAACGCCGTGAACCATCGCGTGTTGCGGGTGATCCACAGGTCCCGGAACGCGCCCGTGACGCAGAAGCGCCCGCGCTGCATGACGAAACCGAGGGCGGCACCGACGGCCAGACCGGAAAGAAGCATTCGTCGAGGCTAACCACGCGCCCCGCTCCCGGTCACGGCCGTGTGAACCCGCGTGACGCAGGCCGGCCTCACCTCACCGCGTCCTGACCTGAGCCGCTACTTCGCCAGGTCCGTGAACATCCGGGCCGCGATCGGGGCGCTCGTGATGGCGCCGTGGTCGCCCACCTCGACGAACACCGCGACGGCCAGGTCGCCCTGGTACGCGATGATCCACGAGTGCGTCTGCGGGGGTGAGTCGTTGCCGAACTCCGCCGTGCCGGTCTTGGCGTAGACCGGGCCGCCGGGCACGTTCTTGAGCGGGTCGACACCGCCACCGGTGACGACGGACCGCATCAGCGTGCGCAGACCGGCGACCTCGCCGCCCGTGAGCGGGACCGCGGGAGCCGCCGAGGCCGACGGGGCGGCGGACGGTGTCGTGGACGGTGTCGCCGACACGGATGCGCTCGCCGAAGCCGAGGCCGACGCCGACGCCGCGGGAGGCGCCGTCGTCGCGTCCGTCACCAGCCGCGGCGTGACCGTGGCTCCGTGCGCCACCGAGGCGGCCATCGTCGCCGCCGCCAGCGGGGAGACGAGCACCTTGCCCTGGCCGATCATCGACGCGGCGTGGTCGGTCTTCCCGACGCCAGTGGGCACGGACCCGAGGAACGCGGCGGCACCGGTCTGGTTGGGCCGGCCGACGCCGAGGCTGGCCGCCGCCGAGGTGAGCGCGGCGTCGTCGATCCGGACCTGCTGCGAGATGAACGCCGTGTTGCAGCTGAAGGTGATCGCGGTCTGTAGCGGGACCCTGCCGAGCGCCGAAGCCGGGTAGCCGGGGAAGTTCTTGAAGGTGCGCCCGTCGACGGTGACGCTCGGGGTGCAGGGCACGGCCGTCTTCGGCGTCGCCCCCGTGCGCAGCAGGCCGAGGGAGGTGGCCACCTTGAACGTCGATCCGGGGGCGTACTGCCCGAGCATCGCGGTGTTGTATCCCTTGCTGCCCGGACCGCTGGCGGCGGCGAGGATCTCCCCGGTGCTCGGCTTGATCGCGACGAGCGCGCTCGCGGGCTCCTGGTCGGCGAGCAGGCTCTCGGCCAGGGTCTGCAGCGTGGGGTCGAGGGTGGTGCGGACGTCGGACCCGGGCTGGGGCTGGTTCTCGAACAGGACGCGCGGGTCGCCCTTGGCGGGCACGGCGAGGACCCGGGCGCCGGGCGTGCCGGCGAGCCGGTCCTCGTACTGCGCCTGCAGGCCGGAGAGGCCCGCGGTGTCCCCGGCGCGGTACCGACCGTTCGACTGGGCGACCATCTCGGCCGTCACGGGGCCCACCGTGCCGAGCACCGCCCGGGCGAATCCGGACGTCGGGGCGAGCGGGATCGTGTCGGCGACCTCGACGGCGCCTGTCACGGCGGCCGCGCGGCGGCGTTCGGCGTCGTGGTTGCTGTCGTCCCGGTAGGTGATGGCCTCGACGAACGCCTGCTTGCCGGCACCCTTGACGGCGGCGGCGTAGGCGGCGCCATCGATGTCGACGGCGGCGGCGAGCGCCCGGGCGGACCGGTCCTGCTGCGCCGCGGGCACCTTGGCCTTGTCCAGCCCGACGTGGACGACCGGGCGGCCCGTGACGATCCGTGCGTTGCCGGCACCGAGGATGTCGCCGCGCTCGGGGGCGACCCGCCGCAGCGCGAGCTGCTCCCCTGACTCGAGCGACGGGTCGATCAGCCCGTCGCCGTTGGTGACGGACCAGTGCCCGTCCTTCCGGGCCAGCTGCGCGGTGACGGTGTAGACCCAGTCCCGGTCCGTGGCGTCGACGTCCCAGGTGACGTCGAGGGCGACGTTCGCCGCGTCGTCGTCGGGCCGGTCCACGCGGGCGACCGTGACCTTCGGTGCGAGACCGCCGAGCTGCTCGGACCGGGTGGCCAGCTGCTTCGTGACCGCCGCGCCGGTGGTGCCCGTGAAGGCGATCTGGTCCGCGTTGCGCGCCGAGAGGGCGGCAGCCAGCCGGTCCGCGGCGGGCTGGATCGGATCCCCGTTGTCCGTGCACGCGGTCAGCGAACCGGTGAGCACCCCGACCGCGACGATCGCGACGGCGACTCTTCGCGCGCGGAGGCGGCGCGAGGACGGAGTGCGCCGCCGGGCGCGCGGTGCCGGTGCGGTCGTGGGCTGCATGGCACCAGTCAAGCGCATGGAGCCGGTGATTCGGCTCGGTCCACGCCGTCAGCCGGCGGCCGCGTACGCCTCCGCCGCATCGACCTGCTCGGGGGTGGGGCGCGTGCCGGTGTAGAGCTCGAACTGGGCCGCGGCCTGGAGCGCGATCACCTCGCCGCCCGTGATGACCGTCTTCCCCGCCGCCTGCCCGGCGACCACCAGCGGCGTGCGGACCGGCATCGCGACGACGTCGAACACCACCGTCGCCGCCTCGATCACGGCGGGGTCGAAGGAGAGGGCGCCGGCATCCTCGCCCGCCATGCTCCGCTCTCCGGCCATGCCGATGGGCGTCACGTTCACGACGACGTCGGCCCGCGCGTCCGCGCTGTCCGCCGCGTCCGCGGAGACCCGGTGGGCGAAGCCGTAGTGGGTCGCGACGGCGGCGCCGGCGTCGGCGTTGCGCGCGAGGATCGTCACGTCGGTGAAGCCGGCATCGGCGAAGGCCGCGGTCACCGCCTTGGCCATGCCGCCGGAGCCGCGCAGCAGCACCGAGGACGCGGGGTCGACGCCGTGCGTCGCGAGCAGGGACGCGATGGCCAGGTAGTCGGTGTTGTAGGCGGTCAGCCGGCCGTCGTCGTTGACGATCGTGTTGACCGAATCGATCGCGGTGGCGGAGGCGTCCATCTCGTCGACGAGCGGGATCACGGCCTCCTTGAACGGCATCGAGACGGAGCAGCCGCGGATGCCGAGCGCCCGCACGCCGCCGATCGCCGCCGCGACGTCCGTGGTCGTCATCGCCTTGTAGACGAAGTCCAGGTCCAGTTCGTTGTAGAGCCAGTTGTGGAATCGCGTGCCGTGGTCGGAGGGGCGCGCGGCCAGCGAGATGCACAGCTGCGTGTCCTTCGTCAGCGCGCGGGCGTGAGCGGCGGGGTTCTCGGGCATGGTCCTATCCTGCCGGACGGCCGACGGAAGTGACCCGCATCGCGTGGCGCCCGCCCGGATCGGCGGTCACACTGGAGGCAGACTGCTGAGCTCGACGACGGAGGGAGGTGACCGTGGCGCACGATCACGCGCACGGCCACGCGGGCGCCGACCGCGGCCGGCTGCTCGTCGCCTTCGGCATCACCGCACTCATCCTCGTCGCGGAGGTGATCGGAGCCGTCGTCACCGGCAGCCTCGCCCTGCTCGCCGACGCCGGCCACATGTTCACCGACGCCGCCGGGCTGCTGATCGCCGTGATCGCGGCGACCCTCGTGCGCCGGCCCCCGACCATGCACCGCACCTGGGGCTACGCCCGCGCCGAGGTGCTGGCCGCCGCGCTGCAGGCCGGCCTGCTGCTGATCGTCGGCGTCTTCGTCATCGTCGAGGCGATCCGCCGTCTCCTCGAACCGCCCGAGGTGGCGTCCGGCGCCATGGTCTGGTTCGGCGTCGCGGGCCTGGCGGGGAACATCATCGCGATGACGGTCCTCGCCGGTGGCCGCGGCAACTCGCTGAACACGCGGGCGGCGTTCCTCGAGGTGGTCAACGACGCGCTCGGGTCCATCGCCGTCATCGTCGCCGCCCTCGTGATCGCGGCGACGGGCTGGACCGGCGCCGACTCGATCGCGTCCCTGCTGATCGGGGCGCTGATCATCCCCCGCACCCTGCGGCTGCTCAAGGAGACCACCGACGTGCTGCTGGAGAGCACGCCGCGCGGGCTCGACCTCGGCGACGTGCGGGAGCACATCCTCGCGATGCCGCACGTGGTGGACGTGCACGACCTGCACGCGAGCCTCGTCGGCAGCGGCACACCGGTGCTGTCCGGTCACGTGACCCTGGAGGACGAGTGTCTCCGCGACGGGCACGCGCCGGGCATCCTGTCCGACCTGCAGCGCTGCGTCGCCGAGCACTTCGCGGTGCCGGTCGAGCACTCGACGTTCCAGCTGGAGACGGCCGCTCACCGGGACCAGGAGCACATCCCTCACTGAACCGGGATGGACACGGGACGGCCCGCGGTGCCGCTCATCGACGCGCACCGCGGGCCTCTCCCCGACAACCGTGACCCTCCCCTACCCCCGGGCGAGGCTGTGCATCACGTGCTTCGTCCGCGAGTAGTCGTCCAGCGCGTACAGCGAGAGGTCGCGCCCGTAGCCCGAGCTCTTGAAGCCGCCCCAGGGCGCCTCGGTCGCGATCACGAGGTGCGTGTTCACCCACACCGTGCCGAAGTCGAGCTTCGCGGGGACCTGGAGGGATCGGCGCGCGTCCTCCGTGAAGACGGACGCCGCAAGCCCGTAGGGAACCTCGTTCGCCCGGCGGATCGCCTCCTCCTCCGACTCGAACGTCTCGACGGTGACGATCGGCCCGAACATCTCCTCGAGCGCGCACTCGGCATCACCCGGGACGTCGACGAGGACGGTCGGGGCGATGAAGAAACCGGGGCCGTCGAGGGGCTCACCGCCCACCGCGGCGCGGATGCCGGCGTCCTTCGCCCGCTCCAGGAACCCCTTCACCCGCTCGAAGTGGGCCTCGGAGATCATCGGCCCGAGTTCGACATCGTCGGCCCCGGGCTCCCCCACGACGATCTCCGAGACCTCGCGCACGAGGTGCTCGGTGAACTCCGCCGCGACCGAGGAGTGCACGAGCACCCGGCACGCCGCCCCGCACTCCTGTCCCGAGTTCCAGTACCCGGCCGACCGCAGGCTCGCCGCCGCGGCCTTCAGGTCCGCATCCGGGAAGATCAGGACGGGCGCCTTGCCGCCGAGTTCGAGGTGGACGCGCTTGAGCGACTCCGCCGCTGCACGCGCCACCGCGCGGCCCGAGCCGACGGAACCGGTGATGGCGATCATGTCGATGTCCGGGTGGTTCGACAGGCGCGCGCCGACCACGGAGCCCACGCCGTGACGACGTTGAGCACGCCCGCGGGCAGCAGGTCGGCGGTGAGCTCGGCGAGCTTGAGAGTGGTCAGCGGCGTCTGCTCGGACGGTTTGACGACGAGCGTGTTGCCGGCCGCGAGGATGGGCGCGATCTTCCACACGCCCATCAGCAGCGGGTAGTTCCACGGCGTGACCACACCGATCACGCCGAGGGGCTCGCGCAGGATGACCGAGAGGTGATCGGCGGCGTAGTTGCCCGCGGCCTCGGAGGTGATCGCGCGCGCGGCGCCGGCCATGAACCGGAACGAGTCGATCGTGCTGGTGATGTCGTCCTCGGTCACCGCCGCGGGTTTGCCGGTGTTGGCGGCCTCGAGCCGCTCGAACAGGTCGCGGTTCTCCTCGATGCGGTCGGCGACGGCGAGCAGGACGCCGGCACGATCCCGCGGCGTGAGCGCCGCCCAGCCGGGCAGGGCACCGCGTGCGACCGCGACCGCCTCGTCGACGTCGGCGGCCGTGCCGCGCGGGGTGCGGGCGATGGTCTCGCCGGTCGAGGGGTCGACGACGTCGAACGTCTCACCGGAGGCGCCGGCGCGGAAGACGCCGCCGATGAAGTGCTCGGTCGGCGGCAGATCGCCGTCACGCAGCAGGGGCGTACCGGTCCCGCGACGGATGCGGGTCTGGGTGTCGGGGCTCATGGTGATCTCCAGTCGGTGGTCTCGGTCGACACAGGTCTCGGATCGAGGCGGGTCAGCGGAACGTGCTCGCGAGGGCGCGGATGTGCTGGGCTTCCTCGCCCCCGAGCGGCAGGAAGGGCTCCCGGGGATCGCCGACGGGGAAGCCGACCGCCTCCATGGCGAGCTTGACGGCCCCGACGAAGTTGACCTGCAGCGTGGCGTCCAGCAGCGGGTAGATCCGCGCCCAGTGCTCGCGCGCGAGATCGAGGTCGCGCGCCTGTACGGCGTCGTACACCGCGACGATCTCGGCCGGCACGATGTTGGCGGTGCCGGTCATGACGCCCGCCGCTCCGGTCGCGAGCGAGGCGAGGATCAAGCTGTCCCAGCCGACGAAGGTGCCGAGCAGATCGCCGTAGTGGGTGATCAGCTGTGTCGACTGCGCCATGTCCGGAACCGTGTTCTTGACGTAGCGGATGTTCTCGACGTTGGTCGCGAGCTTCGCGATCGTGTCGGGCTCGAGGTTGACGCCCGTCGCCGCCGGCAGGTTGTAGACCATGACGGGCACGCTCACGGAGCTCGCGACGCGGGAGAGGTAGCGGACGGTCTCGTCGATCGAGAGCGCCTCGTAGAAGGGGGCGACGGGCATGACGACGTCGGCGCCGGCGGCCTCGGCGTGCCGGGTCAGCTCGATCGCGGTGGCCGTGCTGGTGGATCCGGTCTGCGCGACCACGGGCACGCGGCCCGCGGTCTGGTCGATGACGGTCTCGACGACGAGGCGTCGCTCGGCGTCGGTGAGAGCGGCGAACTCGCCGGTCGAGCCGCAGGCGACGACGCCGTGCACGCCGCCGTCGATCGTGCGGTCGACGACCTGGCGCAGTCGCGCCTCGTCGACGGCGCCGTCGGGGGTGAAGGGGGTCGCGAGGGCGACGAGGACACCGTGCAGGGAGGAGGAGGTCATGAGGCGTGCCTTTCGGAGCTGGAGCTGATGGAGGTCTGGTGCTGACGCGGGTGGCCGACGACGGCGGGCGGGGCGGGCACGGCGGGCTGAACCTGCTGAACCACCGGCCGGCCGGCTCGCTGGCGATCGGTCGCGAGCAGGCTCATGGCGTCCTGCGCGGCGGAGAAGCCCGTCGTGATCGACGTCTCGGTGTAGAGCGTGCCGAGGTAGTCGCCGGCGAGGAAGACGCGGCCGGAGGGCCGGGTGAGCGCGGACTGCAGGGTGCCGCGGCCCGGGAAGCTGTAGGGCGAGCCCTGCGCCCAGCGGGACGCGTGTGCCTCGACGACGCTCGAGGAGAAGTTCCGGTCGAGCACCTGGTCGAGGTCGCGCAGATGGCTCTCGACGATCTCCTCGTCGCTCTTGTCGAGCAGGGCCCGGCCGAGGTTCGCCGGAGAGAAGGTCATGATGCTGCCGCCGGGACGGCGTTCCGACTCGGTGCCGCGCACGATGCTCGCCTGATTCAGCGCGATGGCGAACGAGCGCTTGGGCGCGGCGATGGCGTAGACGTCGTCCCAGCGCCGTGGTCCCTGCTCGTCGGTGAGGAAGGCGGCGCTGACGTGCGGCCCGTAGACGATCCGACCGAGCGCGTCGCGCACGTCGTCGGGCAGGTCGACGGCCACCCGGTGCGAGACGTTCGCGGTGGTGGCGAGCACGACGGTGCGCGCCTCGGCCTCGTGGTCGACGCCGTCCTGCCGGTAGCGCACGAGCACCGAGTCCTTCCGGTGCACGACCTCGTGCACCTCGGCGCCGAGCTGCACCCGGTCGCCGATCGCCGCCGAGATCGCCTCGATCAGCGTCGACGGCCCGCCCACGATGCCGCGGTCGAGGCCCGCGCCGAAACCGAGCACGAGGCTGAAGTAGCCGATGCCGGCACCGGCCGAGATCTGGTCCATCTCGCCGGCGGAGCGCGTGACCGTCGTCTTGATCAGTTCGGTCGCGTCCGGCGGCATCGCGCCGACGAAGTCCGCGAAGGTGCGGCTGTTCTCGAAGTCGTAGATGCGCTGCTGGCGCTGAGCACCGGACTCCCCCGGCCGCACCCGCACGACGTCGGCGACATAGCGCAGCACCGACGCGGCGATCTTCGCCCCCTTGGTCAGGACCGCGAGCCGGGCGTCCAGCGGCATGGGCACGCGCAGCGGGTACGTCGCAATGCTGCCGCCGCGCAGGAGCCGGCCGTTCATCGACAGTCCGGCGAGCGAGCCGGGCAGGGCGACGGCGGTGACGCCGACCTCGCTGAGCAGCAGGTCGGTCGACGTGCCGGCGCCGGCGAAGAGGTGGCCGCCCCAGTTGAGCCAGTACGCGCCCCGTCGCTCGGACCGGATGCGCCCACCCAGCCGCGTGTCCGCCTCGAGCACCTCGATGTCCCAGTGCCGCAGCCGCCAGGCCGCGGACATGCCGGCGAGCCCGCCGCCGATGACAATGACGTCCTTCATGAACTGCTCGTCCTTCTCTGGCTCGTGGACCGGCCGCCGGGACGGCGACATCGGTCGATCGGGTCGATCCGACGGCGCCACGGGGGTGTCCGGCTCCCGCGGCGCCGTCGGATCGAGTGAGTTCAGTGGATTCAGTGGGAGAAGCCCTGGGCCGTCTCGGCCAGGGACTTGCCCTTCGTCTCGGGGGCGAGCCACTGCGAGAGCAGCGCACCGACGAGGGCGAGGCCGGCCGCGATGACCATGGTCGTGCCGGCTCCGAGGTTCGTGATCGACCACGGCAGCGCGAAGGTCCCGAGAGCGGCGCCGATCCGGCTGACGGCGGCGGCGAAGCCCATGCCGATGCCGCGCACCTCGCTCGGGAACAGCTCCGACGGGTAGATCTGCGTGAGCGTGTTGTACATCGCGTTGACGAACGAGAACGTCAGGAACAGGACGAGCACGAGCCAGGACGGCGCGCCCGACCACAGGCCGATGATGAGCAGCAGGCCCGTCGCGACCACTGCGTGGGCACGGTCAGGACGCGCCGGCCCACCTTGTCGACGAGGAGGACGCTCGTGACGACGCCGGCAGCCGCCAGCGCGGACAGCCCCACGCCGCTGGCCCACGTGTTGTCGAGGCCGTAGTTCTTGAGCACCTCGACGGCGAAGGTGGCGATCGCGAAGTACGGCGTGACCGCGCAGAACCAGAATCCCGCGGTGAAGAGGGTGGCCCGCCAGTACTGCGGCGAGAACAGGGTCGCGAAGGACGCGTTCTTCAGCTGCGTCTTGTCCCGGGCGGCCTGCTCCTCCCGGATGAGCCGGAGGTCGATCTCCTGGGTGATGCTCTCGTGCATCTCCGTCGACTCCACGTAGCGGCGGGCGATGGTGAGGGCCTCGTCGCGGCGGCCCTTGGTGATCAGCCAGCTCGGCGATTCCGGCAGGCCGAGCCGGGCGACGAACAGGACGAGTGCGAGCAGCGTGCTGGTGCCGATGATCACCCGCCACGGCACGCCCATCTGCTGCAGGAGCGTGCCGACGATGAAGGCGATCATGAAGCCGACGTACCAGGCGACCACGGTCACGCCCAGCAGGCGTCCGCGCAGCTTGGGCGGCGCGAACTCGGACAGCAGCGGCCACCCGATCGCGTACTCCCCCCCGATCGCGATGCCCATCGCGAGCCGGATGAGGAACAGCTGGATCGCTGCTCCCTCGCCCGACGTCACGAAGAACTGGAGCGCCGAGGCCACCGTGAACAACCCCATGTCGAGGATGAACATCGGCTTGCGACCGAACTTGTCGGTGGCCCAGCCGGCCAGGGGTGACCCGATGAAGATGCCGAAGAGGGGACCCGCGGCGATGAGTCCGATCCAGATGTCGTCGAGATTGACGTCCTCGCGGATGAGCCCGGTGATGGGGCCCAGGATGCCGAGGATGTAGCCGTCGAGCACCATGCCGCCGATGAGCACGGCGATCAGCCGGACCATGAAGCGCTGCTTGAACTGGGGCGTTGTCGTCGAGCCGGCGGCGGTCGCCACGCCGACGGTACTTCCGGGTCGATTCACTTCCATGACACTGATCCGTTTCTGTGGAGTGGTGGTCGCCGCCCCCTCGTGGATGAGGAGGCTCCTGTCTGCATCAGTTGGACCGCGGCCCCTCCCCCGAGCTGCGCCCGTCCACGCTTCCCCGGTGCTGCAGCACTCCACCGACGGGTGAGAGCCGCGCGAGTGGTCGGAGTGTGGGATGGGTCTCATCGTACGCATGTGATCACAGATCACACAAGAGGCGAAACGAAGACGGCGCTGATCCACTCATCGGTCATCTCGGGTGGCGATGTCAGCGGACGTGTGCCGGCGAAGCAGCTCCGTCGACGCGGCTGTGCGAGGACTCCGAGCGCAGCAGCGCGTCCCGGATGCGGTCCGTGGCGCTGACCAGGGACTGGTTGTTGATGTCGGCGGCGGCGTCGGCGTCCTGCCCGGCGACCGCCTCGATCAGACGTTCCTGGAAGGCCGACAGGATCGCGGGGTCCCCGGCTTCGAGCGTGTTGCGAGCACCGACGATCTTGTAGGGACGGCAACGACGCCAGAGCGTCCGGATCGTGTCGACGATGACGCGGTTGCCGGAGGCGGCATAGAGGATGCTCAGCAATTCCTCGTCATGGTCCAGGAGGGTGACGACCCGGCCCTCCTCGAGCGCCTGGCACATGGCTCGGTAGTGCTGCCGCATCCGGTCGACGTCAGCGGTCGACACCCGTGCGGCCCCCAGACGCGCCGCCTCGACCTCGAGCAGGCGGCGGACGTCGTAGACGTCGAGGAGTTCCTCCAGGCTCAGCCCCTTGACCACGGCCCCCTTGTAGGGAACCTTCTCGGCCAGGCCGGCCTCCTCGAGTCGATTGATCGCCTCCCGGACCGGCATGACGCTGGTGCCCAGCTCCTCGGCCAGATCCCGGATCCGCAGCCGGTACCCGGCGGGGAGGTCACCCTTCATGATGCCCTCGTGGATGGCGTCGAAGACCTGGTTCGCCAGGGACGTGCCGGGTTCGAACTTCTGCAGCGCCATGGTCCTCATTCTAGATTTCGCCGCGGCCCACTCCGGCACGCGGCGGGAGGCGTTCCGGGGCCATCGACGGCGCGGCGGGCGGGCCGACGCGGGACGGTCAGTGCCGGCCGGGCCGGCTCACTCGGTGTCGAGGCTGCCGATCACGATGGTCCAGGGCTGGACGGTGCGCTCGGCGATGAGGCCCTCGAGCCGGAACGGGTCCTGATCCAGGTCGGTCTCGACGGCCTCGGCACTGTCGGCCTCCATGATGATCAGGGCGGTGGCGCCGCTGTCGGTCGGTCCGGACAGTCGCAGGCGGCCCTGCTCGTGCAGCCCGCGCAGGAAGGCCCGGTGGGACGGCCGGTGCTCGTCGAGGCGGGCGGTGTCGTCGGCGTAGCGGTAGGTGACGGCGAAAACGGCCACGGTGGGCTCCTTCGGTGGGTGGACGGTGACCGGGCGCCAAGCGGCACCCGACCCTCCGCCCATCCTGCCGCCGGTACGGCGATCCGCCCAACGGTGACCAGTCCGGCGGGACGGCTCACACGTCAGGCGACGACCGTCGCGGCGCCGAGCCTCACGGTCACGGCGCTCACCCCGGGCTCGTCGCGGTCCACCCGGATGGTCGACGGTGCCGCGACGGCGCGCCGATCGCGGGTGGGAAGCCAGGGGCGGCCCTCCTCGGCGAGGATGAGCAGGCCGTGGTCGTCCCCGACGGCGGCGAAGTCAGGTCCCTCGGTGCCGGCGAACGGGGTGAGGCCGGCCGTCTCGGCGAGCGTACGGACGGCGGCGGGCACATCGGGCACCGCGATGCCCACCTCACTGATGCCGAGCAGGTACTCCGGCCCGAAGGGCGCGCTCCCTGCCCGGTCGGGCAGCCGGCGGCGGGCGATCAGTTCGAGGACCGCCCCCGACGGCCCGACGAAGTAGAGGGAGCGGCTGTCCCAGCCCGGCGGCCCGTCGAACTCGTCCTGGCCATCCCGGTCGAGCAGGTCGCATCGTTCGGTCAGCCAGCGCCGGGCGGCGTCGAACGCGTCGGCGGGGATCGCGAGCGCGAGGTGGTCGGCGACCGGGCCGTCGGGCCGCAGCTCCAGTGTCAGCGACGTCGTGCCCACGCTCACGTGCAGGGCGCCGTCGACCCGGTCGACCGGCAGCCGCAGCACGTGACGCCAGAACCCCTCCGCCTCGTCCAGATCGGTGACGGTGGTGGCCACCTCGGTGATCAGCATGGCTCGGAGGCTACGCCCGGCCGCGCCACCGGGACCAAGGGCTACACCGAGTGGGACCGGTGGGGCGGCTGTGACGCCGACGGGCTGGCTCGCGCCACTCCCGTCACACTCGGTGTGGCCGTTGCATCGGTTTCAGGTCGACGCGATTCCGACGCCCGACCGGGCTCAGACGTGGTCGCGCCAGGAGTGCTCGGGCGCGTAGCCGAACAGCCGCTTGGCCTTGGCGCTGGAGAGCAGGCTCTCGTGCTCACCGAGCTCCTTGGTGACCTTCACGTCCGGGAACCGGGTGGCGGCCAGCTCGGCGCTGCTGCGGGACATCACGCTGTCGTCGTTGGCGATGACGAACGTCTCGTACCCGGTGTGCTGCCAGGTCAGCGCCTTGCGCACCGCCTGGGCACCGTCGCGCCGGTCGATGTAGGCCCACAGGTTCCAGTCGCGGGAGGTCGGATCGGCGTCGAAGCCCGGGAACTGGGCGTAGTCCTCGACCGCCATCACGTTGGAGAACCGCAGCCCGACCATCTTCAGATCCGGGTTCCAGCGCACGAACTGGTGCGCCATCGTCTCCTCGAGGTGCTTGACCAGCGAGTACGTGGACTCGGGCCGCACCGGGTACTCCTCGTCGACGGGCAGGTACGGCGGGTCCTGCGCGAAGGGGATGCCGAGCAGGGTCTCGCTCGAGGCGTGCACGATGTTGCGGATGCCCAGGCGCAACGCGGCGCGGAAGACGTGGTAGCTGGCGAGGATGTTGTTCTCGAAGGTCGTCACGTCCGGCGCGAGACCGGCCGAGGGCAGTGCGGCCAGGTGCACGACCGCATCGATCCCGTCGTACCGGTCCTCGATACCGCCGAGGGCGTCCACCGTCTGGCCGTAGTCGGTCAGGTCGACGCGGGCACCGGTAGACGGGTCCGCGGGCTTGACCTGGTCCAGGGTGATGACCTGGTGCCCGTGGGCGGTCAGGTCCTCGACGACGGCGACGCCGAGCTTGCCGGACGAGCCGGTCACCGCCACCCGCAGCGGGGTGTCCGAGTGCGTGCTGGTCTCCTGGGTCACGTGCGATCTCCTGTCTGAAGAACCGGGGTCGCGGCTGCGACCTCGGAAGGCATGCGTTCCGCACCCGCCGCGAAGCCGTACCCGGCGTCGGTCAGGGCCACGCGCAGCAGGCGCATCGCCTTCGGGCCGACACCGTGCAGCGAGGCCACCCAGGCCTCCGGGTAGGTGCTGAGTTGTTCGAGCGTCGCGATGCCCTGCGCGGTCAGGGCCCGGTGAGCGGGGGCGCTGGTGACCGGCAGGGGCGTGCTCATGTGCCGACGCTAGTGCACGCCGCGCTCACGGCACAGGGCCGTCCACCTGCCGACCTCGCCCGCCGCCACGGCTCGGGTCCGCAGCGGATCCGGGCGCGTCGGCCTCCGGTCCGGCGAGCGCCGTGGCGGTCGCGTCGAGGAACCGGATCACCGTCTCCCGCTCGTCCGGCGTGAGGTCCGCCGCCGCCCCGTAGCGGCGCGACTGCACCCGCCCGACCGTCGTCGTCGCCGCCTCCTGCGTCCGTGGAGTGACGCGGACCGCCTGCGACCGCCGGTCCGTCGGGTGGGCCGTACGGGTGATGTGGCCGCCGGCCTCGAGCCGGTCGAGCAGCTTGGTCGTGGACGCGCTCGCGATGCCCAGGTAGCGAGCCAGTGCTCCGGGGGTGACGGCTTCGTCGCGGTACGCGGCGACGACGAGGAAGTGGATGGCCCGCATGTCCGTCGCGTTCAGGCGCATGTACTGCTGGGCCTGGTCGGCCATCCGCCGTTCGACGTCGTTGAGGCGCCCCACCGCAGCCATCAGCCGGTCGATCTGGGCGACGTCCGCGGTGGTCAGGCCCGTGCGGTCGACGAGGCGACCGTGCGGGTCGCTCGCGTCGAGCCGGTAGACCGAAGCGGCATCGAGCTCCGCGTCCTGCTCCGTCATCGCCATCACCTCCGGCGACCATGGTAAGCCGGGCTTCCATCTCGCCGAGCGATTTGCTAGCTTGGCGAGAGATCAGACGAGGTCGACGAGAGAGCAGAACGATGAGCACGCGAGCACCGGACGTCACCCGAACGAGCAGGGGGACCGGCTGGCGCCCCGGCGGCCGCGTGGTCCGCGTCGTCGTCCCGGCGCTGCTGATCCTGATCTGGCTGGTGGCCGCCGGGGTCGGCGGACCGTACTTCGGCAAGGTCGACGAGGTCTCCTCCAACGACCAGACGAGTTTCCTGCCCGCGAGCGCCGACGCCACGAAGGTGCAGAACCGGCTCGGCGACTTCACTTCCTCGGACGCCCTGCCCGCCGTCGCCGTCATGACGGCCGATCGGGCGCTGACCGCGCAGGACCGGCAGGCGCTGACCACCGCCGTCGCCGGCCTGACGGAGGTCGACGGCGTCGAGGACGGCGTCTCCCCCGTGATCCCCTCGGAGGACGGGCGCGCCGTCGAGGCCTTCGTCCCGGTCAGTTCCTCGGGCGAGATCGCCGACGTCGTCGACCAGATCCGCGAGCGCCTCACCGAGGCCGCTCCCGACGGCGTGACCGTGCACGTCACCGGGCCGGCCGGGTTCACCGCGGACCTCGTCGGCGCGTTCGCCGGCATCGACGGGGTGCTCCTGCTGGTCGCCCTGGCCGCGGTGCTCGTCATCCTCGTCATCGTCGACCGGTCCCTGCTGCTGCCGGTGGCCGTGCTCGCCACCAGCATGTTCGCCCTCTGTGTCGCCCTGCTGGTGGTGTGGTGGCTGGCGAAGGCCGGCATCCTCACCCTCACCGGCCAGACCCAGGGCATCCTGTTCATCCTCGTGATCGGCGCGGCGACGGACTACTCGCTGCTCTACACCGCCCGCTATCGGGAGGAGCTGCGGTCCAATCCGGACAAGGGGGCCGCCACGCTCGCGGCCTGGCGCAGCGCCGTCGAGCCGATCGCCGCCTCCGGGGGAACCGTGATCGCGGGCCTGCTGTGCCTGCTGCTCTCGGACCTGAACTCGAACAAGTCGCTCGGACCGGTTGCCGCCCTCGGCATCGTCTTCTCCATGCTGGCCGCCCTCACCCTGCTGCCTGCCCTGCTGTTCGCCTTCGGCCGCGCCGCGTACTGGCCGCGCCGGCCGAGGTACGAGCCGGAGCACCGGCACAACGCGATCGACCCGCGCGGCCTCTACGCCCGGGTGGGCCGGCTCGTCGCCCGCCGGCCGCGGACGGTGTGGATCACCTGCGTCGTCCTGCTGCTCGCCGGGGCCGCCGGCATCACCGGCCTGCGCGCGGACGGTGTCCCGCAGAGCGACCTGGTGATCGGCACCTCGGACGCACGCGACGGACAGAAGGCTCTCGCCGAGCACTTCCCCGGCGGCTCCGGTTCGCCCGCCTCGGTGATAGTCGCCCGCGGGGACCTGCAGCGCGCGGCGGACGTGCTGCTGGCCAACGACGGCGTCGACGCCGTGACCGTGACCAGCGCCGACTCGCCGTCGGGTTCCGCGCCGGTGACGGAGCGGGGCATCGGCGCGGTCGGGCGGCCCGGCACGCCGGCGCCGGCTCCGACGGTCGCGGACGGCGACGTGCTCCTCCAGGCCACCCTGACCGATCCGGCGGACAGTGCCGCCGCCGAGAGCACGGTGCGCTCCCTGCGCTCCGACATGGCCGGATTCGCCCTCGTCGGCGGCGAGACGGCGACGGCGATCGACACCAACGACACGTCGATCCACGACCGGACGCTGATCATCCCGATCACCCTGGTGGTGATCCTGCTGATCCTGATGCTGCTGCTGCGATCGGTGCTGGCCCCGGTGCTGCTCATCCTCACCACGGTGATCTCCTTCGCGACGGCGCTCGGCGTCTCCGCGGTGGTGTTCAACCAGGTGCTCAACCTGCCGGGTGCGGACCCGTCCGTGCCGCTGTTCGGCTTCGTGTTCCTGGTGGCGCTGGGGATCGACTACAACATCTTCCTCATGACGCGGGTGCGGGAGGAGTCGTTGCGACACGGCACCCGGCCGGGCATCCTGCGCGGGCTCGCGGTGACGGGCGGCGTCATCACGTCCGCCGGCGTGGTGCTGGCGGCGACGTTCGCGGCACTTGCGGTGATCCCGGTGCTGTTCCTGCTGCAGATCGCGTTCATCGTGGCGTTCGGCGTGCTGCTCGACACCTTCGTCGTCCGCACCCTGCTGGTCCCGGCGCTGACGTACCAGATCGGGCCGGCCATCTGGTGGCCGGGCCGGCTCTCGCGCCCGTCCGGCCGGCACGCCGCGGCGGAGCCGCCAGCGAACCAGGCGCCGGCTCGTCAATAGATGTCGGATCCGGGCGGAATTCGGGCTCGTTCGTGCCTCTGTTGACGAGTTGGCGGGTCCTGCAGCCGACGTGAGGGCGTCTGTCAGAACGCGAGCGAGCCACGCAGGATCGAGTCGCCGGAGTGGGCCGGATTTCCGTCGAAGGGCTCGTCCGAGACGTCCACGGTGGCGTAGTCGTGCACGTCCAGGCCGGCCGGCACCGGCAGCACCGCCGACCCGCCCTGCAGCGTGCCCAGGCTGACCATGCGCTTGCCGTCCTTCGCGATGAGCCACACCTCGGGGTAGCCGCGCACCCGGTCGCCGTCGGTCTGCAGCCGCAGTTCCTCGACGCCGTCGGCCGTCCGTTGCAACTCCGCGGAGCCGGAGCCGGTCGAGCCGGTGGAGGAGGCCAGCGGGGCCAGATGGGCGGAGGCGAGGACCTGATCGGTCGGCCGGACGGCGATCGTCCAGACGACGGCGACGACGACGAGCGCGGCCACGACCGCACCAGCCAGGAAGCTCCAGGTCCGCGCCCCCGGGCGGCGCCGACGGCGGCCGGGCGGCCGGGTGGACGACGAGGCTGCCGCCCGGGATCGCGACGCGCCCGGTTCGGCGGGCGGGCCGGCCGGCCGTGCGCCCGGCCGGGACGCGGGCCGAACGCTTGCCTGCCGGGACGTGGCGGCGGCCGACGGCTCGGCCCCGGCGACACCGGGATGCTCACCGGCCGCGCCGGCCCCGGCGTCGTCGTCGATCCGCGTGCGGATCCGCGCCCACACGGCGTCCGAGGGCGGCTCGAGGTCCGGGCCGGAGCCCGGTCGCGCCGCCCGCGCCGCGTCGGTGAGGGCGCGCAACTCGGCCACCTCGGCCCGGCAGCGGGCACAGCCGTCCAGGTGGGACCGGGCGTCGGCGCCGACGTCCTCCCCGAGGGCGAGGAGAGCGATGGTCTCACCATCCAGATGATTCACGGCTCGCCTCCATCCGTCGTCTCAGGTCGAGCAGCCCCCGGCGCAGGTGGCTCTTCACCGTACCGAGCGGGACGCCCGTGCGGTCGGCGATCTGCCGGTGGGTCAGGTCCTCGTAGAAGGCGAGGTGCAGGAAGGAGAGCGGCGGGTCCGGCAGGGTGGCGAGCACGTCGCGGACCACGAGCCTCGTGACGGCCGACTCCACCTCGTCCTCGGTCGGCACGGCGGCGTCCGTCCCGGGGTCCAGGTCCGTCGTCCGGTCCCGGTCGCTGGCCACCTGCCGTGCCCGGTCGACGATCACGCGGCGGGTGATGCCGATGATCCACGCGGGCAGAGCAGCCCGTTCCGGGTCGAAGCTCGCCCGATAGGTCCAGGCGCGCACGAACACGTCCTGGACGACGTCGTCCGCCAGGTGCGGGTCGCGGACCGCGCGCAGGGCCAGGCCGCGCACGACGGCGCCGCAGTGCCGGAACGCACGCTCGAGCACCTCCGGGTCGCCCTCCCGGAACCGCGGATCGGCCGCGGCGTCCCACACCGGCGCGGTGTGCGTCATGCCGACTCCCGTGCTCGACCGCCCCGATCCATGCAGTCGGGGCCGGACGCGTGCCTGCTTGCGGGCGAGTATACGGAAGACCTCACCGGAGGGGTTCGGCGGTGACGACGACGTTGTCACGGTAGTCCTGCCGGTCCGGCAGCCACGGGCCGCCGCAGGTGACCAGGCGCAGCACGGGTGCACCGTCGCGCCGGAACAGATCGGTGTCGCTCAGGCGCGTCTTCGCGACGGCGTCGACGGCCCGGACCCGGTACGGCAGCACCCGGCCACTGCTGAGCAGGACGTCGACGGTGTCGCCGGGCCGCAGATCCTTGATCCGGTACAGCGGCGTCTTCCCCCAGGGCGCATCGACGTGACCGGCGAAGACGGCAGACCCTGCCGTGTCACCCGGCGCCGGCCCGTACCGGTACCAGCTGATCCGCCCCGGTGTCCGCGGGATGGCCAGGGCACCGCGGTCGTCGACGCCCATCGGGTCGACGGGCAGGACCAGGTCCTGGCCGGCGGCGCGCACTTCGACCGGCGTCGCGGTGACGCGGGGCGGGCGGGGCGCGGCCGGGACCACCGGAATGCGGCCGAGGACGAGCGACTGCGGCGCGGCGGTCGGCCGGACCGGCGGCTGGCTCGAGAGTGTCGGCCGGCCCGGTGCCGGCACGCTGGCGGACGACGACGTCGGGGCGGCGAGGGTGAGTCCGTCGGGCGCGCCCGGTTCGGGCGCCGGGAGTGCGGCCACCGAGACGGATCCGAGCAGGGTGAGACCGGCGACGGCGAGCGCGGCAGCGCCGCGGGTCGGGAGGAAGGAGGGGAGCGGGCGGTCCTGCGGGTCCCCGCCGCTGCCCGCCATCGCACGTGGGGCATCGCGGAAGGCCCACGCACGGGCCCTGGACGCGCGGGCCCTCGACGGGGAGGGAGAACCCTGCCGGTGCCGTGGGGGAACGGCACCGGCAGGGTCGTGGGGATGGGTCACGGACCGGAGCCGGGCGTCAGGCGCGGGCGCGGGCAGCTCGCCGGGAGAGCACGAGCGCGCCGCCGAGCGCCGCCACACCGAGGATGCCGCCGGCCACCAGCGCCGGGCTCGGTTCGGCCGCGGCACCGGTCGTGCCCGCCGGCACGCCGTTCGGGTTCTGCTGCATGCCGCCGACCGTCTGGGTCGCCAGCGCGAGGTTGCCGTCGGCGGCCGAGCCCCACGCGTACACGACGGTCGTCGTGCCCTCGCCGAGGGCGAGGTCCGCCGGCCCGATCACCGGCTGCGTGGTGCCGGCGAGCGCGACGGCCGCCGGGACGGTTCCCGCGGGCACTTCGAGTGATGCCTCCTTCGGGTTGGTCAGCCCGCTCAGCACGGCCTTGCCGCCGGCGAGCACGTCGACCGCGGGCGCGGCGGCGACGTGCCGGACGGTGAGCCGCGCCTGACCGGCGGGCACCGTCGACGTGTCGTTGGTGAACAACGTCGCCCCGGGCTTGCCGGCGGCGGTGAGGTGCGCGACGGCCGTGTAGTCGCCGCCGGCCTTCAGGTCCGCGGCGACCGGTCCGATGATCGGCGACGACGCGTCCGCGGCGTCGGGCGCGGTGATCGCCAGCTGATGGGAGCCGGCCGGCACGGGTAGCGGCCCGGCCAGGGAGCCGGGGGTGAAGTCATCGAGCGTGAGCGCACCGTCGACGTAGACGTCGACGGTCGTGCCGGGCACGGCGTGCAGGACGGAGAGCTGGGCGTCACCGTCGGCGGCGGTGGCGGGAGCCGCGGCGGCGAGGGTGACGGTGGCGAGGCCGAGAGCGGCCGCGGCGGCGAGGGTGGTGCGCATGGTGGTTCCTCCGGGAGAAGGGAACCGGCGCGTGAGCCGGTCCGAGGGGGTCGGGACACTCCTGCTACCGCCCGCGGGTCCCCTCCGGATGCACCCACCTCCCTGTCCGCTTGGGGAGGCGTCAGCAGGCTCGCGGCCGTGCGGCCGGTCACGAGGTGCCGCGGACATCCACGGTCCGCGGCCGGCGTGCTAGAGATGGAGGCGACGCGCCTCCCTGCCCGAAGGACCCCATGACCTCCGCGACCCCCGACGAGCCCGTGCAGTCCCGCCTGCGTCTGACTGGCGGCCGGGATCGCGCGGTGCTGATCGGTGCGCTCGGGATCCTCAGCGCGGTCAGCCCCCTCGCCACGGACATGTACCTGGCGTCGATGCCGGGGTTGAGCACCTGGTTCGGCACCTCCGCCTCGGCCGTGCAGCTGACCCTGACGACGTACATGGTCGGCATGGCCCTCGGCCAGTTCTTCATCGGACCCGTCTCGGACGTGCTCGGTCGCCACCGGCTGCTCGTCGCCGGCAACGCCCTCTTCCTGCTCTGCTCGGTGCTCATCGTCTTCGCGCCGAGCATCGGCGTGATGATGGCGCTCCGGGCCCTGCAGGGCGCGGCCGGGGCCGCCGGCGTCGTCATCGCCCGGGCCATCGTCGCGGACATCGCGACCGGTCGGCAGGCCGCCAAGCTCTACTCGATCCTGGCCACGATCACCTCGGTGTCCCCCGTGGTCGCGCCGCTGCTCGGCGGGGTGATCGCGACGGTGGCCCCGTGGCAGGCGGTGTTCTGGGCGCTCACCGTCTTCGGGCTGCTGATGCTGGTCTGCTCGGTGGTCGTGGTACCCGAGACCCTGCCCCCGGCGGCCCGGCACCACGCGCTGCGCAGCGTCCTCGGCCTGTCGATGCGGGTGATGCGGAACGGGTCCTTCATGGCGTACGCCCTCACGTTCGCCTTCTCGTTCGGCTCCCTCTTCTCGTACATCTCCGCGTCCTCGTTCGTGATCCAGAACGTGCTCGGCTTCTCCGCCCTGGCGTACTCCGTGGCGTTCGCCGTCAACGCGTGCGGCGCCATCGCCGGCGGCCTGATCAACGCCCGCCTCGTGGATCGCGTGGAGCCGGCAGCCATCCTGCGCGTCGCCGTCACGGTGATGGCGGCCGTCAACCTCGTCGGCCTCGTACTCATCCTCAGCGGCATCACCGGGTGGATGACCCTGGTGCAGCTGCTGATCGGGCAGACGGCCATCGGTTTCATCATGGGCAACGCGGTGGCCCAGGCACAGAGCCGGGTGCCCGGGCTGGCCGGCGCCGGTGCGGCGGTGCTCGGCCTGCTGCAGTTCGTGCTCGGCGGCCTGGTCAGCCCGCTGACGGGCATCGCCGGGCAGCACACCGCCGTCCCGATGGCGCTCTCGATGGCGGTGTGGTCCGTCCTCGCCCTCGGCACCGCGTTCCTCGCGCGCCGGCTCAGCCGCTGACGCCGGCACGGCACGGGCACAACCCCGGGCATGGCATGACCTCGGCACGGCGGCGGCATGATGGAGCCATGACCACCTCCGCCTCGACGGGATCACTCGCCTCCCTGGGCTCCGCCGGGTCCATCGCCTCAGCAGGCTCCATCGGGTCCATCGCCTCGGCAGGCTCCATCGGGTCCATCGCATCGATCGGCTCCATCGGCTCGGTCGCCTCGATCGGATCCGTCGCATCGATCGGCTCCACCGGCTCGATCGCGTCCATCGGGTCGGTCGGGTCGGTCGCGTCGATCAACAGCTTCGGCGGCATCGGCGTCATCAACGGGATGCCGGTGCTCGTCCTCGCCGGCCTCGCGGCGATTCCGGCCGCCCTGCTCCTGCGGGCCCGGCGGCGCCGGCACTGACCTCAGGTCCGGTCGCCGATCCAGGCGGCCAGGGTCGCGGTCTTGGGCCTCCAGTCGGCGGGCCGGTCGGTGATCACCCAGGCCCACTCGGACGCCATCCGCAGCACCACGTGCAGGGTGAGCCGGGACTGCGCGGCGTCGTCCAGACCGCCGTACGCCTCGAGCAGCGTCGACACGAGGCCCTCCTCGCCCTCGTGCATCAGGTGGATCACCGTCAGCGCCAGGTCGTGGACCGGGTCCGCCCACTCGGCGCGCTCGAAGTCCACGACTCCGCTGATCCGGGGAGGTCCTCCGGGATCACTGCTCAGCAGGATGTTGCCGCCGTTCAGATCCTGATGGCAGAACGCCGGCGGCACCGCGTCGTCCAGAACGGTCGCCGCCGCCAGCCGTTCGACACCGGATGCCAGGTCGTCCGGGCCGCCGGCGGCCCGGAACGTCGCGACCGTCCCCTCCACCAGGGCCCGGGTCCAGTCGGTCAGCGACGGGTGGACACCACCCCCGCCTGCGAACGGGCCGAAGCGGTCGTCGGTCACGGCGTGCAACCGACGGGCGAGCACGCCGACCTGCGCGACCACACTCGCGCGCTCCGCCGTCGTCAGGGCGGGTCGCCGGTCCGCCCAGCGGTCCCCGGGCAGTCGGCTCATGAGGAGGAAGGACGTGCCGCCGGGCAACCGGCCCTCGGTACGGACCCGGGGCACGATGCCGCCCGGCAGGCCTGCGGTCGCGATCGCTCGGGCCTCGGTGACCGCCCGGTCCCGGGCGGCCGGCGGGAAGAGCTTGACGACGAGGGGAGCGTGCTCGGCCTCGAGGCGCATGCCGAGCAGATGGCCGACGGCGCCCTGCACCGGCGGACGCCAGCCGGGGTCCAGGCGCGCCGCACGGCCGGTCGCCACCGTCACGGCCGCGGTCAGCGCCGTGACCAGCTCGTCCGTGATCGTCGTGGTGGCCATCGCTCGATCGTCCCACGCGACCGCTTCACCGCAGCCGAAGGTGTGCAGCGGAGTCAGCGCCGGAGCCGACGCGGCTCACGTGCCCGGGACGTCGAGGAGGACGGTGACGGTATCCCCGAGGTCGATGCTCTCCGCCCGCCGCACCGCGTCCTTGACCGGGAGCGCGTACGTACCGTCCTTGGCATACATGGCCGTCGACCACGTCGTCGCGCCGATCCGTGCGCGGGCAGGGATCATGCCCCAGCCGTAGGTGACGTCAGCGGCGAGGTCGCGGACCTGCTCCGCGACCGCCGGCGGGAGGCTGACGAAGTGGAAGGGCGCGGGGCCGCGCCAGTGCCAGACCTCCGCATCGAACCGGCTCTGCATGGTCGCCCTCCCATCGCGAACGGCCGCGTCATCCGTCCGCGCCCATCCTGTCCCGCCGCCGGTCCCGCCGCCACCCTCCGCGAGTAGGCTGACGGCGGGTCGCACCGCCAATGGGGGCGTGTGCATCGAGTCGATGAGGCATCGCCATGGTCGCTGCTGACCACCTTCTCCCTTGTTCCTCGAACCCGGCGGCCGTGGGGCGCCGCCGCTGGTCCGCCGTCGCGCCGCGTCGTCTCGCGGCGCTCGTCGCCGTGGTCGTCGCGGCCCTGCAGCTGGTCGGCATCGGCGGTGCCGTCGCGGCCACGCCGATCAGCGACCCGACCAACGTGCAGGTGCTGGTGAACAAGCAGCGGCCGCTCAACCCGCTGCGCTACGTGCCGCCGGACCTGGTGTGGGGTCCCGGCGGTCACCAGATGCGGTCGGTCACCTCGTCCGCCCTCGGTCGGCTCTACGCCGGCGCGGCCGCGGCCGGGTCGCCCCTGGCAACGGTCAGCGCCTACCGCTCCTACGACCAGCAGGCCGCCCTGTTCGCCAGCTACGTCAACCAGTACGGCCTGGCGTACGCCGAGACGATCTCCGCGCACCCCGGGCACAGCGAGCACCAGACCGGACTCGCCGTGGACGTCGGCAACGCGGACGGCAGCTGCTTCGGCAACACCCCGGGTGGCCGCTGGGTCGCCGCGAACGCGTGGCGGTACGGCTTCATCGTCCGCTACCCGAACGGCTACACCGCGATCACCGGGTACACGTGGGAGCCGTGGCACCTGCGCTACGTCGGCCCCGCCCTGGCCGCGGACATGCGCAACCGCGGCATCGCGACCATGGAGCAGTACTTCAGCACGCCGCCACGTCCCGCCTTCGCGACGGCGGCCGACCTCGGCGCGATCGACCCCGCGGGGACCCTCTGGAGCTATCCGGCCACCGGGCGCGGGACGCTGGGAGCCCGGGTCGCGGTCGGCACCGGCTGGGGCGGCGTGACCAGCGGCGCCGTCGTCGACTGGAACGGTGACGGCCGGCTCGACGTGATCGGCCGCCACACGGACGGCACCCTCTGGTTCTATCCCGGTCGATCGACGCCGGGCCTCGGCGCGGGAGTCCTGCTGGGCACCGGCTGGAACGGATGGGCCATCACGCCCGGCCCCTGGGTCAACGGACGCGCGACGTCGATCATCGCCCGCGGCCCGGACGGGGTGCTGTACCAGTACCCGAACGTCGGCAACCGGCTCGGCGCCCGCACGGTGATCGGGCGCGGGTGGGGCACGATGACCACGACCATGGTCGACGTCGACGGGGACGGCCGCCAGGACCTCATCGCCAAACGCACCGACGGGCTACTGCTGCTCTACCGCGGCAACGGCGCGGGCGGCTTCGTGCCGGAAGCCCGGGCCGTGCTGGGCCGTGGCTGGAACGGCATCTCGTCCGTCTCCGTGGTGTTCGGCTTCGCCGGAGCCGGCAGTACGGGTGTCCTCGCCCGGACGGCGGTGGACGGCGGCCTGTCCTACTACCCGCTGATCGGTGGCCGGTTCGCACCGCGCATCCTCGTCGGATCCGGGTGGAGCACCTACCGCATCCTCACCTGAGGCACCCGCTCGCCGGCGAGCGGGAGGACGGTTCCGCACCGCGGACCGGAACTGACCGCCCTCCCTGTCCGCGTGCGCCGATCCCTGCCACGATGACGGCATGGAGACCCTCACCGTCAGCCAGATCCTCGACGCTTCCCTGACCGACTGGCGGCGCCTCGCTCAGGGCCTGCACGCGCGCTACCGGACGCGGGAATTCCGCACCGGGCTCGCGCTCGTGGAGGCCGCGGGACAGGCGGCCGAGCAGGCCGATCACCATCCGGACATCAGCCTGCACTACGGCTCGGTCGAGTTCCGCCTGCTCAGCCACGACGCCGGCGGGGTGACCGACCGCGACGTGGACCTGGCGCGTCGCATCAGCGAGATCGCCGCCGGGCTGGGCGTCGAGGCGACGCCGCACAAGCTGGCCCTCGTCGAACTCGGACTGGACACCGCGGACGTCGCCGCGCTCGGGCCCTTCTGGGCGGCCCTGCTCACGGGGTCGGCCAAGAACGTGGACGGCGAGGACGTGGTGGACCGGACCGGACAGACGCCGCTGGTCTGGTTCCAGCACACGGATCCGCACGAGACGCCGCGGCAGCGGTTCCACCTCGATGTGTGGGTGCCGCACGACGTCGCCGAGGAGCGCATCGCGGCCGCCGTCGCCGCCGGGGGCACGGTCGTCGACGACTCCCCGGCACCCACCTTCACCGTCCTTGCGGACGCCGAGGGCAATCGAGCGTGCGTGTGCACCTGCCTGGGCCGCTGAGTAACGGGGACGGAGAAGGGACATGCCGTATGCCCCATGAGGCATACGGCATGTCGCCTACTCAGTCGTCGGCGATCACTCGCCGGTGGTGAGCACCATCCGGAACCGCGCGTCGCCGGCCATCATCTTGTCATAGGCCGCCTGGGCGTCCTTGAGCGGCATCGTCTCGATGGAGGGCCGAACGCCCGTCAGGACGCTGAACTTCAGCGCGTCCTCGGAGTCCTTCGAGGTGCCGGAGGCGTGACCCTGGACGGCGGTGGACCCGGGGATCAGCGCGAAGGGCGGCACCTGCATCGGGTCGGCGGAGGCACCGACGACCACGAGCTGGCCGCGCGGGCGCAGACCACCGAGGGCCGGCGTCATCGCGTCCGGCACCGTCACGGTGGCGAGCACGACCGACGCGCCGCCGAGCTTGTTCAGTTCCTCCGCGACGTCCGACGCCGTGGAGTCGATGTAGTGATGGGCGCCGAGGTCGCGGGCGAGGGACTCCTTGTCGGTGCCGCGGGCGATCGCGACGGTCTCGAAGCCCATCTTGGCGGCGTACTGGATGCCGAGGTGGCCGAGGCCGCCGACGCCGAGGATGGCGACGACGTCGCCGGGCCGGGCGACCGACTCACGCAGCGCGTTGAACGTCGTCACACCCGCGCACAGCAGCGGGGCGGCGTCGACGTCGGAGAGGTCGTCGGGGATGCTCACCAGCGCCTCGGCGGGCGCGATCATGTACTCCGCGTAGCCACCGTCGTAGGCGATGCCGGCGACCAGACCGTTCTCGCAGGAGATGAAGTCGCCGCGGCGGCAGGAATCGCAGGTGAAGTCGCAGCCACCGAACCAGCCGACGCCGACCCGCTGGCCGGCCTTCCAGGCGCTCACCCCGTCACCCAGGGCATCGATCTCGCCGGCCACCTCGTGGCCGGGCGCGCGCGGGAAGTCGTTGCCCATGGCACCGGCCACGGTCAGGGAATCGGAGTGGCACACACCGCAGGCGCGCACGTGCACGCGGACCTGGCCGGGACCCGGTTCGGGGACCTCGACCTCGGTGATCTCGAAGGGAGCGTTGGCCTCGGGGACCCGGGCAATCGTCATGGTGGTCATGCTGGCGATGCTACCCATTGAACCTCCGCCAGGCCTGTGCCACTGTATGTGTACAGTGTCCACATTGGCGCTGCATCCGGCGATCTGTGACTCACGACCGATGAGGAGATGGACATGAACGCCACCCCTACCGCACTGCCTCCGGTGGTCGACGCGGACACCTGGCGGGAGCAGCTGGACGAGCTGCGCCTCCGCGAGAAGGCGGCGACCCACGAGCTGGACGCCATCGCCGCCCAGCGCCGCCGGCTGCCGATGGTCCGGCTGCCCGAGTACACCCTCGCCGGTGAGGACGGACCGGTACGGCTGGCCGACGTCTTCGAGGGCCGGTCCCAGCTGATCACCTACCACCACATGTGGTTCCCCGGGGAGCAGTGGCAGTGCGGCGGGTGCACCGGCTTCACGTCCCAGTACACGAGGCTGGACTTCCTGGACACGTACGACGCCCGGTTCGTCGTCGTCACGCAGGGGGCGATCGACGAGGCCCTGGCCTACCGCGACACCGTGGGCAACAAGATGACCTGGTACTCCACCGCCGACAGCCCGTTCGGCGCGGACATGGGCGCCCCCGCGGGCGCCGGGTTCGCGGTCAACGTGTTCCTGCGCGACGGGGACACCGTCTACCGCACCTGGCACACGGACGGTCGCGGCACCGAGCAACTGACGCACACCTTCCCGCTGATCGACCTGCTCCCGTGGGGCCGGCAGGAGGAGTGGCAGGACTCCCCCGCCGGGTGGCCGCGCAACACCACGTATGAGGGGTGGCTGGACTCCCCCGACATCGCGCGGCTGTACGGACCGGACGGCACGTCCGATCCCACGCCGGCGCGCACGAGCGGCACGACCAGCACCGCTGCCACCGCCGGCGAGCGCGGCGCGGTCGCCCCGCAGGTGACCCGATGACGCAGGCGCCCCCCGAGGAGCGGTACGTCCGCTCCCGCACGATCGATGCCCCGCCCGCGGCGGTCTTCGCCGTCCTGACCGACCCGTCCCGCCACCAGGAGACCGAACCTACCGACTGGGTGCGGGACGCGCGGGACACGGAGCGGCTGACGGCGGTCGGTCAGGTGTTCGCGATGAACATGTTCCACACCGGGGCGGGCGGGGACTACGTCATGCACAACACGGTGATCGCGCTCGAACCGGACCGGACGATCGCCTGGCGGCCCGGCCAGGAACACGACGGCGCCGTCCGCTCCGGCGGCTGGACGTGGCGATACGACCTGCAACCGACCGGCACCGGCACCGGCACCGGCACCGAGGTGACGCTGACCTACGACTGGTCGGCCGTACCCGAGAAGCTGCGTCAGTACGTCAACGTCCCGCCGTTCGAGCCCGAGTTCCTCGACCGGTCCCTGGCGGCGCTGGAGACGGCGGCGACGACGCCCCGCTAGGGGGCCGACAGCCGGGCCCGGATGGCCATCGCGTCGCGTTCGTAGAGCGCGGCGTGGTCGGCCAGCTCCGGGTTGTCCAGCTCGACCGCCTTCGCCACGGAGAACACGGCGAGCTCGTCGAGTCGCTCGGCCGCCGTCTCGAGCAGGCGATCGGCGGTGATGGCCGGCTCGCCGTACGTCGTCAGCACACGGTTCAGGCGCGCCTGGCGCTGGGCGTCGGTGAAGCCGTCCGCCCGGTCGATGGTCAGCGGGACGATCCGGTACGCGAGGTAGGCGAGGTCCCAGATCCGCGGACCGGGCGAGGCGTGGTCGACATCGATCAACCCCACCGCGCGGCCGTCCCGGAACACCATGTTGTACGGAGCCGCGTCGTTGTGGCAGACGACCTCGACCGGCTCGTGGACCGCCGAGCGCCACGGGCCGGTCCGGTCCGCGGTCGCGGACACCCGATGGAAGCGGCGCAGCAGGTCGACGGCGGAATCGAGGGCCTCGGGGGTCCACGACCAGGGCGGCATCGGGTAGGCGGGCACGTCCCCGTCGACGTACTCGAGCACCTCCCGCTCCCCGTGCCGCTCGTCCGTCTCGACGCCACGCGGCTCGGGCACGCCGTCCATCCCCTGCGCACGGCAGTGGGCGAGCAGGTGGTGGACCGCCGGGGTCCACGGGCCGGTGGTCCGCAGGACGACGTCGCCGCGCCGGCTCACCGGTCCCATGTTGCCGCCGGCGAGCACCCGCTCGGCCTCGTGCGCGTGCTCGCCGCCCGGCGTCGTCATCGGCAGCGGCCTCAGTACGCGACCGTGAACCGCTGCCGGTGGTGGACCGGCTGCTCGATCTCGTCGACGATCGCGGTCGCGAGGTCGGCCCCGGAGAGATCCGACTGGCCGTTCTCGTCGGTCAGCAGCACGTCGCCGCCGGTGCGATAGGTTCCGGTGGCCTCACCGGGCGCGTAGGCGCCGAAGCCGGCGGCCGGGCTGACGAAGAACCAGTCCAGCGCCTCGTCCTGCTGCTGCAGCCAGTCGAGGACGTCGGTCAACTCCTCGGCCTCGGCCTTGAAGGCGTCGGGGAACTCGGCGGTGTCCATCAGCCGGGGTCCGTCCGGCGCCACCCGCAGCGAACCGGCCCCGCCGATGATCCCGAACCGGGTGCCGTTGCGCTGCGCGTGCCGGGCGACGTTCTCGGCGGCGGGCGCCACCTGCCCGGCCATGGTGCCCCGCGGGGAGACGGTCACGATGACGACGTCGGCGTCCACGGCGGCCGCGGCGACGGCGTCGTCGGTGATGGATCCCGCCCGGTAGGTGACGCCGTCGAGCTGCTCGTCGGGGACGGTGCGGCTGATCGCGGTGACGGTGTGTTCGCGGCGGGCGGCCTCGGCGACGAGGTGGGCGCCGGCGTACCCGGTGCCGCCGATCACGGTGATGCGTGCCATGTGTTCTCCTTCACGATGGAGCGGGATGCTCACCCATCACAAGGCCGCCCGGAGGCCCGGCATTCCCGGGATGGGGGACGTTTTCACGGCGTTCCGGGCCCCTGCCGGCCGATCCCGCCCGGGCGTAGGGTGGACCTGCTCCGCCCGGGAGTGGTTCCCACGAAAGGCAGCGGTCCCCATGTTCGGTCCCGATAACGTCCGTCGACGGTGGCGCGTCGAGGACATCACCGTCACGAAGCCCGACGTGATCAAGCGGGCCATCGCGGCCGCCGCCATCGGCAATGTCACCGAGTGGTACGACTTCGGCGTCTACGGCTACCTGCAGACCACCATCGAGGGGGTCTTCCTGCCCAAGGACGCGGGGGTGGCGGGTGGCATCATCGTCGCGGGTCTGTTCGCCGTGGCCTTCCTGGTCCGCCCGTTCGGCGGGATGTTCTTCGGACCGCTGGCGGACCGCATCGGGCGCAACAAGGTGCTCGCGGTGACCATGATCATGATGGCGCTGGGCACCTTCGCCATCGGCGTGCTGCCGAGCTACGCCGCCATCGGGATCGGCGCCCCGTTCCTGCTGCTGGCCTGCCGGCTGGTGCAGGGCTTCTCGACCGGCGGCGAGTACGGCAACGCGATGACGTTCATCGCCGAGTACGCGCCGGACCGCCGCCGCGGCTTCCTCGGCAGCCTCCTCGAGGTCGGCACCTTCGTCGGCTACCTCCTCGGCGCCACCATCGCCACCCTCGTCGGTCTCCTGCTGCCCGCCGAGGCGCTGACGTCCTGGGGCTGGCGGCTCCCGTTCTTCCTGGCCCTGCCCCTGGGTTTCGTCGGCGTCTACCTGCGGTCCAAGCTCGCGGACACCCCCGCGTACCTGCAGCTGGAGAAGGAGTCGGAGGACCGCGAGAAGGAGCACAAGGTCGCCGGCGAGTTCAAGAAGATCTTCTCCCTGTGGCCGAACCTGCTCGCCTGCATCGGCCTCGTGCTGGCGTGGAACGTCACCAACTACATGCTCACCGCGTATATGCCGACCTTCTTCCCCGACATCGAGCGGGTCCAGGGCTCGGTCAGCATCTCCCCGGTGACGTCGCAGATCCTGCAGATCATCGTGATGGCCGTGTGCGTGGTGATGATCCCCATCATCGGCAGGCTCTCCGACCGGTTCGGGCGGAAGCTGATCGTCCGCATCGGCTCGGTGGCCCTGATCGCGCTGTCGATCCCGTCCCTGCTGCTGATCCGCGGCACCGGTGAGGTCAGCGTCCTCGCCGGGCTGCTGATCATGGGCTTGAGCCTGATCTGCTTCAGCGCGACGATGCCGTCGACGCTGCCCTCGCTGTTCCCGACCGTGGTGCGGGCCGGCGCCCTGTCGATCGCGTTCAACATCTCCGTCTCGCTGTTCGGCGGTACGACGTCGACCGTGATGAAGGCGCTCGTCGGCGCGACCGGTGACCTGATGTGGCCGGCCTACTACCTGATCACCGCCGGCGTCATCGGCCTGGTCTCCATCCACCGGGTGCCCGAGTCCAACGGGCAGGCCCTGTGGGGCTCCACCCCGTCCGCCGGGTCGAAGCAGGAGGCCAAGGAGATGGTCGCGGACCTGAAGGCGGAGGCCGCCGGCTGAGCCGGTGGTGTGTCGTAGGCGCCTGCCATCGCCGCCGGACCGTCGCGGTCGGATGGCTTGGAGGTAGCCCGCGTTGTGATCTCGGGCGGTGCGTTCCTTCACCGCGGCGAGGTCGGACGGCCTTTCACGGTGTCTCGTTCAGTGGTGCCACGATCGACAGACCTTCCCGTGAACCTTGTGCAGCGTCACAGACACCGGACGCCGTTGGTTCTGGCAGCGGCCGGCATCATCGGCCTCGTTATCGTCCGCCGACCGGACGGTGCTGCGGCTCGAGACACAACTGCTGACAGGTCCGGTCACACAGCACCCCTCTCCATCATCGGTCCTTCTTCGCCTTTGCTGGGAGCCAGCGGATCGCGGGGCCCCGGTTCGGACCGTCAGGATCTTTGACCAAGACGTTGGCCGCTCGAAGCTCATTGAGGACTTGATTGGCCTGTTGAACGTCCAGGTCGAACATGTTCCGAATCGTCTTGTTGGTGATCCAGCCGTACTCCCTCAAATGCGCCTCCACGCGCGGTCGTGCCGAACTCGCACGTGCACGATGCTGCACAGCGGTTCCCAGTGCGCGCGCGACGTTGGGCCGTAGTCTCCATCTCTCGCCCCGGCGTGCGTCGCCATCGCGATCAAGCAGAGCCGAGGGACCCGAAGCCAGCCCATCGAGTCGATCTCGCGCTTCGGGTGCGGTGACCTGCAGTAGCCGGGTGGCGTCGATCAGCGTCAGGGTCGAGCGTTGGCACAGGTGCACCAGCGAGAGCATGGCATCGACGTTCTCGCGCAACGAAGTTGGCAGAGTCGCTATGTAGCCAGCGAACGCTCGGTTTGGAGCACCGCTGGAGAAGTAGACCTCAAGCGAGTACTCATCAGCGCGAATCCCTGGAACCTGCTGACCAACACGCACTTGCTCGCGGAACATTCGATCGATGCCGCGGGAGGCGCGCTCCGCCAGTCCGAGTTGTTGCATGGCCGACATGAGCGTTGGGTTTCGGGGCGTCGAGACGGTGCTCAGCAGTCGATCCTCCGTGACGCCGAAGGGCAGACCACCGGGAGACCATACACGCAAGGCTGTAGGGGAATGATCGATCACCACCCGCTCGGGCCGGGAGTAATCGCGATGTACGAGTGCGTTGGTGACCGCCTCGTCTACCGCGATCGGAGAGAAGTCGGGAAGTGCAACCTCCTGTCCACCGCTCAGACCGATATGCGCCACTTCCGGATCGATGCTGCCCCGCGTCGCTTCGAGCGCGCGAGGTAGGAGCAGCACCAGGGGTTCGCGCAATCGGCGAACGGAGGGCTCAGCACCCGCAGCTGATCGGGTCAACAGGTCAAGCGCGTCCTGCTCGGGATCACAAAAGAGGGTCTCGCCGGCGATCAACAGTCGATCGTCGCGGTCGACCACGTTGAGTGCTCGGAGCAGTGTCAGGTCATCTAGGTCTGCCATCTGGTGCCGGAGGTCGGTCATCCGCTTCAGGAATTCTCTCGCCTGCCGCATCGCTGCCGCGGATACGTCGCGCCAACTTCGATCGGACGGACGGGCTGTGAGATCAGGATTGCGACGTTCGTGGGCCAACGCCCGCCTGGCATCCTCGGACAGGGGCGCGCAGGACGTTCCATTACGACCCAGCGCCTTGCCCTTGGTGTCAGTGACCAAGTCAAGACCCTCAGGAACCGTGATCACGAGAAGGCGGGTGCCCGCAAACTCCACCTCGTCGATCGGTACGGTCAGCTGTGGCCTGGTGTTGTTGTAAACCTTGCTCCGCAGGAATGCGGGGTCGACCTTAGTGCCGAGAAAGGCATCCGGGCCTGGCAAGCGATCGTCGACTCCGAGTACGATCCGACCCCCTCGAGCGTTGGCGAAGCAGACCACGGCATCGACCAACTCCTCGACAAGGCGTGCTTGAGGGTTGCCCGGCGCCCCCGGGCCGGTCACCGTGTGCGGATCTCGCTTGAAGTCCAGCACGTCGGTTTCAAGAGAACCTGCGGTGGCGCCGTCGACGATCTGCTGGAGCGAGTCCGCCAAGGTGGCAAGTTTCATGGGAAGTTTCTATCACGACATGACGCTCGATGAAGACAGAAACTCACGAGAAACTCAGCGCGTTGCGCGCACGGACCCTGCATCCGGGCTTCGCGGTCCCTACATCCCATCCGGGGCCATGTTGTTGAACCGCGAGTAGTGGCCCTGGAAGGCGACCTCGATGTTCTTCGTCGGGCCGTTACGGTGCTTGGCGACCATGATGTCCGCGCTGCCTGCCTTCTCCGACTCCTTGTTGTAGAGGTCCTCGCGGTGCAGCAGGATCACCATGTCCGCGTCCTGCTCGATCGAGCCGGACTCACGCAGGTCCGAGACCATCGGCCGCTTGTCGGTGCGCTGCTCCGAGCCACGGTTCAGCTGGGAGAGGGCGATCACCGGGATCTCCAGCTCCTTGGCCAGCAGCTTCAGCGCACGGGAGAACTCGGAGACCTCCTGCTGACGCGACTCGACGCGCTTGCCCGAGGACATCAGCTGCAGGTAGTCCAGCACCACGAGCTTGAGGCCGTGGTTCTGCTTGAGGCGCCGGCACTTGGCGCGGATCTCCATCAGCGACATGTTCGGGGAGTCGTCGATGAACAGCGGCGCGTCGTTGAGCTTCTGCGACACGGCCGCGATCTTGGTCCAGTGCTCCTGCCGCAGCGATCCCTTGCGCAGGTCCTGCAGGTTGATGGTCGCCTCTGCTGAGAGGATGCGCATGGCGATCTCGTTGCGGCTCATCTCAAGAGAGAAGACGACGGTGGGCAGCTCGTGCTTGATCGCCGCGGACCGGGCGATGTCCAGGGCGAACGTCGACTTGCCGACCGCCGGACGTGCGGCGATGACGATCATCTGGCCGGCCTGGAACCCGTGGGTCAGCTCGTCGAACTCGTAGAAGCCGGTGGGCACACCGAGCATGCCCTCGCTGCGGCCCGACGCGGACTCGATCTCGTCGATCGTGTGCTCCATGATCGCCGAGAGCGGCGCGTAGTCCTCGTTGGAGCGGGTGTCCGCCACCGAGAAGATCTCCGCCTGCGCGGCGTTGACCAGGTCGTCGACCTCGCCGTCGCTGGAGTAGCCGAGCTGCACGATCTTGGTGCCCGCGTCCACGAGCCGCCGCAGCACCGCACGCTCACGGACGATCTCGGCGTAGAAACCGGCGTTCGCGGCGGTCGGCACCGAGGAGATGAGGGTGTGCAGGTAGGCGGGGCCGCCGATGCGGGACAGCTCGCCGCGCTTGTTCAGCTCGTCGGCGACGGTGACGGCGTCGGCCGGCTCGCCCTTGCCGTAGAGCGTGACGATCGAGTCATAGATGTTCTCGTGCGCGGGCCGGTAGAAGTCGCTGCCCTTGAGCACCTCGACGACGTCGGCGATGGCGTCCTTCGAGAGCATCATGCCGCCGAGGACGCTCTCCTCGGCCACCAGGTCCTGCGGCGGGGTGCGCGAGAACTCGTCCTGCCTCGACCGCTGTTCCCGATCCAGTTCCCCGATCGACACGCCGACCCCTCTGCTCCTGATGTACGTCCTGCTGTCTGTCCTCACGACGGGCGTCCGCGAGGACTCCGTCCGTGGTACTCCCGGTCTACCGCCGTCCACCGACAGAACCCGCAACCCCATCCCGCACCCGATCGATCACGGCGATCCGGAAGGCGATCACGAGGGTCCGATCGAGCCCATCACGAAGGTGTGGACGACGACTGCCGAGGGGAGGACAGGGCCACGCTAGCCCCCACCGGCGGGAGCACCAACCTCACCGTCCACCGCCCGGCGGCTGCCCTGTGGGCGACACGCCGCACACTGTGGAAAACGCCGTGGACAACTGTGCACGCCATGGGGACGACGATGTGGATTCACCAGTGGATAACTTCGCATACCCGCTCTGACAAGGGAAAAGACGGCGCACATCCTGTGGACGACGAATACCTTGCTGGCGTGTCCGATCCACAGCAGGCTTGTTGACAACGAGGCACTCCGCCCCGTATCACGGTCTGAACAGCACGCGATCCACCGGCCCGAGAGGTGCATCACGACGACCCCAAACGCCGGAGTCCGCTACGTGCGCGCTCTGGCAGCGAAGGACCGCACCGCCTTGGCCGCGGTGCTCTCCCCCGACGTCGACTTCCGGGCCATGACGCCGCACCGCTTCTGGGAGGCGGACCACGCCCAGGAGGTGGTGGACGTCCTGCTCGGCCACTGGTTCGAGGACGCTGACGAGATCACCGCCGTCCTCGGGACGAGCGAGGACGACGTCGTCGACCGGCACCGGATCAGCTACCGGATGACCGTCCGCAATCCCCGAGGTGACCATGTCGTGGAGCAGACGGCGTACTACGACCTCGACGGCGACCGGATGACGCTGCTGCGCGTGATCTGCTCCGGGTTCATCCCGACCACCAGTCCCTGAGACCGGCCCGCACGCGGGCACCGACCTCGCACCCGGTCCCGAACTTCCATACCGATTGCGGGGATCTGGCGCGAGGCCCCGAACAGGGACGAACGTACTCGGGACCTGATGCGGCTCGGGCGGCATCCGGGGACCGCGTCAGCGCTGCGCCCAGCGTTCCGCCTCGGCCCGCAGCAGCCGTCGGTGCGCCGTCAGGGCGCGGTCGCTCACCGAGGAGCGGTGATTGGTCAACGACACCGCCGCCACGGCGTGGCCGCCCTCGAGCACGGGCACCGCGATGGCCCGGGCCTCGGGCAGCCGCGCGCCGGAGAACCCGAGTTCGTACCCGCTCTCGCGGATACCGGCCAGCCGATCCAGCATCCGGACCGCCTCCTCGGGCGGCAGGTGCGCCGCGACGATCCGACGCCGCTCGCCCGGCTCGAGGTGGGCGAGCAGCACCCGACCCACCGCCGTTTCGGTCAGGTGCGCCCGGCTCTGCATGCTGATCTGGAAGCTGAAGGCCTCGTCCGTGCTCGCCCAGTCCATGTACACGGACTCCGCGCCCACCCGCACCGCCAGGATGGCCGAGGCCCCGGTCTCCGCCCGCAGCCGTTCCAGGTCGGCGTGCCGCACGCTGAGCACCGGTGGCCGCGCGGCGGCGCGGTGCGTCAGGTAGAAGACCGCCGGTCCCAGCGTGAAGCGGTGGTTCGACTCCGTCACGTACCCGGTCGCCACCAGACCGTTCACCAGCTTCTGCACCGAGGACACCGGTGCTGTCAGCTCCCGCGCCAGCTCGGTCAGCGTCGCCCCGTCCGGCACCGCGACGACGAGTTCGAGGATCCGCACGACGCGGTCCACGGTGCGGTGATGCGTCCGCCGCGTCGAGTCGCCCGCGTCCGTGCTTCCGCCGGTGCCAGCGTCGCCGTCGTCCTCAGCCATCCATTGAGCCTAGCTCCGCGGGTTACCCATATGGGTAGCTTTATCGCCATTTGCGAAAGATTACGCCTAGCGTGATTCCTGGATTCAGTGAGACAACCTAAGCATCACGAAAGGTGCGGCATGACGCCCGACCAGACCCCCCTCACCCCCGGCGCCCTCGACGGCGTCCGGGTCATCGACCTCTCCACCGTCGTGATGGGCCCCTACGCCACCCAGCTCCTCGGCGACCTCGGCGCCGACGTGATCAAGGTCGAACCGCCCGCCGGCGACGTCAGCCGCCGCACCCAGCCCCAGCCCGGGGAGGGCATGGGGCCGCTCAGCCTCAACGTCAACCGGAACAAGCGCAACGTGCGGCTGAACGCGAAGGACCCGGACGGCCGGCAGGCGATCCTCGATCTGATCGCGACCGCCGACGTGCTCGTGACCAACATGCGACCCGCCGCCCTTCGCCGCCTCGGCTTCGACCACGAGAGCCTCGCCGAGGTCAACCCGAAGCTCATCCACTGCAGCGCGCAGGGCTTCCGCTCCGACTCCGCCCGCGCCGACCACGCGGCGTACGACGAGATCGTCCAGTCCGCCGGCGGCATGACCGACCTGATGCGCCGTGCGACCGGCAGCCCCACCTACGCCCCGACGATCCTGGCCGACAAGGTGTGCGCCCTGACCATCGTCTACTCGGTCCTCGCCGCCCTGCTCCACCAGCGCGCCACCGGCCGCGGCCAGCACATCGAGGTCCCCATGACGGACGTCCTGCTCTCCTTCAACCTGGTCGAACACCTCGCCGGGCAGACCTTCCAGCCGGCACTCGGCCCGGCCGGCTTCCCCCGGTCCCTCTCCGCCGGCCACAGTGCCTACGAGACCGCCGACGGCTGGGCCTGCATCCTGCCCTACACCCCGAAGAACATCCACGACTTCTTCGCCGCGCTCGGGGAGGACGACCTCGCCGACGACGAGCGGTTCTCCACCAACGCCGCCCTCGCCCGGCACTACGTCGACCTGTACGCCCTCATCCGCGAGCGCGCGTCCCAGCGGACGACCGCCCAGTGGGAGGAGCTGTGCGTCGCCCGCAGCATCCCCTTCGCCGCCGTCGCGGACCTGGACACCGTGATGGACGACGACTACGTCACCAGCGGCGGCCTCGTGCCCGTCGTCGAGGACGAGACGCTCGGCGCCTTCCGGTCCCCACTGCCGGGCATGATCTTCTCCGACACCCCGGTGACCATCCGCCGGACCCCGGCCGCTCTGGGCGCCGACACCGTCGACGTCCTGCGCACCCTCGGCTACGACGACGCGAGGATCGCGGCGCTGACCCGCGAGGCCGAGGACAGCACCGCCGGCCGCACGCCGATCACCGCGACGGCCACCGCCCGCGAACACGGCGACGAAGACACCGAATACACCGCCACCGACGACGCCGCGACCGGGCTGGCCGCGACCGGCACGTCCCACTGACGACCCTCGACACCCGGAGAATCGCCCCATGAACAGCACCGACGTGAACCCCACCGACACCACCGACGACCGCCCGCTGCTCGTCACCGAACACGGCGCGGTGATGGTGATGACGATCAACCGCCCGCACGCCCGCAACGCCATCGACCTCGGCCTGGCCACCGCCCTCGCGGAGGCGACCACCGAACTCGACGCCCGGCCGGACCTGCGCGTCGGCGTCCTGACCGGCAGCGCCGGCGTCTTCAGCGCCGGCATGGACCTCAAGGCCTTCGCCGCCGGGCAGACCCCCACCGTGCCCGGCCGCGGCTTCGGCGGCCTGGTCGAGGCGGAGGTCGCCACCCCGCTGATCGCCGCGATCGAGGGATACGCCCTCGGCGGCGGACTCGAGCTCGCCCTCGCGTGCGACCTCGTCGTCACCGCCCGGGACGCCCGGCTCGGGCTGCCGGAGGTGACCCGCGGCCTCGTCGCCGGGGCCGGCGGCGTCTTCCGCCTGCCGCGCCGCATCCCGCGCGCCCTCGCCCTGCAGATGATGCTCACGGGCGAACCGATCGACGGCGCCCGGGCCGCCGAGCTCGGGCTGGCCGTCGAGGCCACCGAACCCGGCCAGTCGCTCGAGGCCGCCCTCGACCTCGCCGAGCGCATCGCCACCAGCGCACCGCTCGCCCTCGCCGCCGTCACCCGCATCCTGCGGGAGACCGAGGGCCTCTCCGACGCCGAGGCGTTCGCCGTCCAGCGGCCCATCATCGCGTCGCTCAAGGACTCCGCCGACGCCGCCGAGGGCGCCCGCGCCTTCGCCGAGAAGCGACCCCCGCAGTGGACCGGTCGCTGAGGAATCCCTCGCTGACCGGCCCCGTCCCACCAGAACACCAGCACCACCACCGAGAGAAGCTGAGCATGACCCTCGACGACGTCATCGCCGCCGGCTCGACCCCGCTGACCGCCCCCGCGTACTCGCGCCGGCCGCACCGGTTCACGAACCGTGAATACCTGACCATCACCTACCGCACCGATCCGGAGGCCCTGCGCGCCGCCGTCCCGGAGCCCCTCACCCCGCACCCGGACGCGCTCGTCCGCTTCGAGGTGATGCGGATGAACCAGGTCACCGGCTTCGGCCCCTACACCGAATCCGGCCAGGCCATCCTCGTCACCTTCGACGGCGAGGAGGGCGAGTACCTGCACGCGATGTACCTGGACCACTTCGGCGCCACCACCAGCGGCCGCGAGCTGTCCGCCTACCCGAAGGCTCCCGGCAGCCCGCGCCTGCGCATCGAGGCCGAGGCCCTGGTCGGGACGCTCGACATCGGCAGCGAACGGGTGGCCACCGCCACCATGCGCTACCAGGACCGGCCGCTGGACCCCGCCGAGGCCGCCGCGCAGATCGGTGTCCCGACGTTCATGGTCAAGATGATCCCGGGCTACACCGGGCCGACGGCCGTCGACCTGGTCCGCACCCGGATCACCGACCTCACCGTCACCGAGGCGTGGACCGGCGACGCGCGGCTCGCACTCCACCCTCACGTCCTCGCCCCGCTGGCCGACCTGCCCGTCCGGGATATCGTCGCGACCAGCCACATCCTCGCCGACCTGACCCTCGCACCGGTCCAGCCGGTCTTCTCCTACCTGGAGGCAACCCGATGAATCACTCCACCCCGTCCGCCGTCCTGCCCTCGCGGGCAGCGATCGTCGGCGCCGGCACGATCGGCCTGTCCTGGGCCCGGCTGCTGGCCGACCACGGCATCGACGTCCGCATCAGCGACCCGCGGCCCGACCTGGCCGAGGCCATCGACCGGGCCTTCACGGCCGACGGGACCACCTCCCCGGCCGCGGCCCGGTCCCGGGTGAGCACCGCCGACGACGTCGAGACGGCCGTGGCCGGCGTGGACCTGGTCATCGAGGCCGGCCCCGAGCGCCTGCCGTTCAAGCAGGAGCTCTTCGGGCGGATCGCGGCCGCCGCGCCCGCCGAGGCCCTGCTGACGACGTCGACGTCGGGCATCCTGCCCACGGACATCGCCCGGGACCTGCCGGACGACGCCGCCGCCCGCCTGCTCGTCGCCCACCCGTTCAACCCGCCGCACGTGCTGCCGCTGGTGGAGATCGTGCCGGGTGAGCGCACCGCCCCGCCGGCGGTCGAGAGGGCCATGGCCCTGTTCGCGGCCCTGGGCAAGGAGCCCGTGCTCGAGCGCCGGGAGATCGAGGGCTTCATCGCCAACCGGCTGCAGTCGGCGATCCTGCGGGAGTCGTTCTGGCTCGTCCAGCAGGGCTACGCCACCGCCGCGGACCTCGACCGCATCGTCACCGCATCACTGGGCCCCCGCTGGGCCGTGCACGGACCCTTGGCCAGCTTCCACCTCGGCGGCGGCGCCGGCGGCGTCCGGCACATGCTCGACCACCTCGGACCCGGCATGCTCGCCAAGTGGGACACCTACGCCAGCCCGGACCTCGCGCCCGAGGCGGTCGCCCCGATCATCGCCGAACTCGAGCAGACCTATCCGCGGGACGGGTTCGCCGCGACCACGGCCGCGCGTGACGCCGCCCAGCTCGCCGTGATCGCCGCCCGCGACGGCAGCGCCAACAGCGCCAGCAGCACCACCATTCCTCAGGAGGACGCATGACCGACACCATCACCACACAGACCAGCCAGACGGAAACCGCCTTCGCCCCGCACCTCTCGGACAGCTTCGGCTACGAGAACCTGCTCGACGACCAGCAGCGCGAGATCATCCTGCGCGTGCGGGCGTTCCTGCGGGAGAAGGTCGCCCCGATCGCGGACGACGCCTGGGAGCGGGCCGAGTTCCCGCACCACCTGATCCCCGAGTTCGGCAAGCTCGGCGTCGTCGGCCTGACCTACCCCGAGTTCACCGACCGGGTGCAGAGTCGGCTCTTCTCCGGCTTCCTCAACCTGGAGATGTCCCGGGTCGACCCGTCGATCAACACCTTCTTCGGCGTCCACTCGGGCCTGGCGCTGTCCAGCATCTACCTGTGCGGCTCGGCCGAGCAGCGCGAGCGGTGGATCCCGTCGATGCTGGACTTCGGCACCGTGGGCGCCTTCGGCCTGACCGAACCGGAGCACGGCTCCGACGTCGCCGGCGGCCTGGCGACCACCGCCCGCCGGGAGGGCGACACCTGGGTGCTCAACGGCGCCAAGCGCTGGATCGGCAACGGCACCTTCGCCGACCTCGTCGTCATCTGGGCGCGAGACGAGGAGACGAACAAGGTCCTCGGCTTCGTCGTCGAGAAGGGCACACCCGGCTTCTCCGCCACCGCCATCACGGGCAAGATCGCCCTGCGCACCGTGCAGAACGCGGACATCGTGCTCGACGACGTGCGGATCCCCGCCGCCAACAAGCTCGCGAACGCCAACTCGTTCCGGGACACCGCCCGGGTGCTCAAGGTGACCCGCGGCGGCGTCGCCTGGGGTTCCGTCGGCCTGCAGATGGGCGCCTACGAGAAGGCGCGGCAGTACGTGCTGGACCGGCAGCAGTTCGGCCGACCGCTCGCGAAGTTCCAGCTGGTGCAGGAGCACCTGGCCACGATGCTCGCGAACATCACCACGTCGCTGGGCCTCGTCGTCCGGCTCGCGCAGCTGCAGGACGCCGGTGAGGACACCGACGACCAGGCGGCCCTGGCCAAGTCCACCGCCACCCTGGCGATGCGGGACACCGTCGCCCGCGCCCGGGAGGTGATGGGCGGCAACGGCATCGTGCTCGAACACGGCGTCGCCCGCTTCTTCGCCGACGCGGAGGCGATCTACTCGTACGAGGGCACCAAGGAGGTCAACCAGCTCATCGTGGGCCGGGCGATCACCGGGATGGGCGCCTTCGTCTGATCCGCACCGGGACGCACGAAGGGCCGGGCACCGTGACGGTGCCCGGCCCTCGACGTGGAACCGTCAGGTGAGTCCCGTCAGAGGGGGACGACCTGCAGATCGATCGTGGCGGAGACGTCCTCGTGCAGACGGACGGTCGCCTGGTAGGTGCCGGTGGACTTGATGTGTCCGGGCAGCTCCAGCGTGCGCTTGTCGATCGAGCCCAGCCCGGCCGCGGACACCGCCGTGGCGACGTCGTCGGTCTTGACCGTGCCGAACAGGCGGCCGGACTCGCCGGTCTTCACCTTGATCTGCACGGGGGTGGACGCGAGCTTCGCGGCCAGCGCCTGGGCGTCGGCCAGCGAGGCGACGGCACGGGCCTTGCGGGCCGCGCGGATCGACTCGACCTGCTTCTCGCCACCGCGGGACCAGGCCAGCGCGAAGCCACGCGGGAGGAGGTAGTTACGGGCGTACCCGTTCTTGACCTCGACCACGTCGCCCGCGGTACCGAGCCCGGTGACTTCCTGGGTCAGAATCAGCTTTGCCATGGGAATGGTTCCTTTCGCTCAGCCGCGGCCGGCGCCGGAGTAGGGCAGCAGGGCGACTTCGCGCGCGTTCTTGATCGCCAGCGCGATCTTGCGCTGCTCCTGGACGGACACGCCGGTCACGCGACGGGCGCGGATCTTTCCGCGGTCGGAGATGAACTTGCGCAGGAGGGCGACGTCCTTGTAGTCGATCACAGTGACGTCGGCCGCCTTGAGCGGGTTCTGCTTCGGTTTCGGCTTGCGGATCTCAGCCTTGGCCATCGTGGTGCTCCTTCATCTTTCGTGGAGCCCGCGGACACGGTCCGCGGGATGGGGTGAATGGTGATGATGGGGTGACGACGTGCGTCACCCGTTCGTCCCGGCGCGGGGCCGGGACGTGACGATCGGAAGGGCCGCTCGACGAGGGGCGGCCGACGATCAGAACGGAGGCTCGGAGTCCGCGCCGTTGCCCCACCCCGAGGAGGTGGAGGTCCCGGGCGTGGCCCACGGGTCGTCGCCGCCCTGCTGGCCGCCGCTGGAGTTGCCGCCGCCGTAGCCACCCTGACCGCCGCCGGAGTTGCCTCCGAAGCCGCTGGAATTGCCGCCGGCGTTGCCACCGCCACCGCCGCCGAAGCCGGAGTTGCCGCCGCCGAAGCCGCCGCCTCCCTGGCCGCCGCCGCGGGCGTTGCGGTTGATCTTGGCCGAGGCGTACCGCAGCGAGGGGCCGATCTCGTCGACCTCCAGCTCGATGACGGTGCGCCGCTCGCCTTCCTTGGTGTCGTACGACCGGGACTTCAGGCGACCCTGGGCGACCACGCGGGTGCCCTTGGTCAGCGTCTCGGCGACGTTCTCGGCCGCCTCACGCCACACCGACGCGCGGAGGAACAGCGTCTCGCCGTCCTTCCACTCGTTGGCCTGGCGGTCGAACGTCCGGGGGGTGGACGCGATCGTGAAGTTCGCGACGGCGGAACCGGACGGTGTGAACCGCAACTCCGGATCGGCCGTCAGGTTGCCCACGACGGTGATGACGGTCTCGCCTGCCATCTGCCCTGCCTTCCGTGATTGACGTGAGTGGATCGATTCGACCGGGTCGGGTGACTCGGTCGCGGGATCACTCGGCGCTGACGCGCTGCTCTTCCGGACGGGTGATCTTGGTCCGCAGGATCGTCTCGTTCAGGTTGAGCTGACGATCGAGTTCCTGGGCGCCGGCGGGGGTCGAGTGGAAGTTGACGACGGCGTAGATGGCCTCGTTCTTCTTCTGGATGTCGTAGGCCAGGCGACGACGGCCCCAGATGTCCACCTTGTCGACGGTCCCGCCGTCGTTGCGGACGACGTTGAGGAACTTGTCCAGCGACGGCTGGACGGAGCGCTCCTCGACCTCGGGGTCGATCAGAACCATCAGTTCGTATTCACGCATGTGTGAACCCACCTCCTTCGGGCTAACGGCCGCGGTCCTTCCGCAGCAGGAGGTTCGTGCGTTGGTCGGTGCGGGCGGGTGATCGCGTCGCGGCGGCCATGGACGGACGCGCGCGGACAGGACCGTGCCCAGCACAGACTTCCCCATCCTACCAGTCGGGCGTCGCCGCGGCAGACGGGAGGTCGGCCGATCGGAGGCGCCACCGGGCGCGAGACCGCCTGCGGGTCAGACGTCCCGCGTCTGGATGAGTGCGATACCGGCGCCGATCAGGACGACCGGCCAGGCCGCGATCACCGCCCAGGAGCCGGCGGCGTCGAGCTTGCCCGACGCGGTGGGGTCCAGGGCCTGGGTGTGCGCGGTGCTCGGCAGGAACGCGGCGACCCACTCGACCCAGTCCTGCCGGAAGATGGCGACGAGGATCGGGAAGACGAGCAGGATCGCCACGAGGACGACGATCGCCGCCGCCGTGTTCCGGATCAGGGCGCCGAGGCCGAGGCCCATGACCGCAACGGCCGCGGCGTAGAGGCCGGAGAGGAAGACGATCTGGGGCACGAGCCGCGCGTCGAACGGGAAGTCGAGGTCCGCCGGGGCGAGCAGCGGCTGCGCGACGACGTAGCCGAGCAGCTCGCACACGGTGATCGTCACCCAGGAGACGACGGTGAGGACGATCGCCTTGGCGATCAGCACGGGCCAGCGTGCGGGCACCGCGATCATCGTCGCCGTGATGGACCGGTTGCCGAACTCGCCGGAGACGAACATCGCCCCCATCGAGCCGAGCACGAGGATCGCCAGGGTGAGTCCGGACGACGGGACGGTGTGCACGAAGTCGGTCCCGCCCGCGGCGGCCGGGCCCCCGGGGCCACCGGGACCGGCGCCCCGGCTGTCCTGGCTGAAGGAGGCGATGCCCCAGGCGCTGAGTGCGGCGAAACCGACCATCAGGACGACGGTGACGAGCAGCAGCACCCAGGTGGAGCGCAGGCCGAAGAACTTGATGGTCTCGGCGGCGAGCACCCGGCCGAAGGACGGGCCGGCGCCGGGCCGGCTGCCGGCGCGGTGCGACGGTGCGGGGGCGGAGGTGGCGGCGCTCATCGGGTCTTCCCTTCGGCGACCGGCTCGGTCGCGCGGTAGTCGACGTGGTCGTGCGTCAGGCGCAGGTAGGTGTCCTCGAGGGACGCGCGCAGGGGCGTGAGCTCGCTCAGCAGGAGGCCGTGGTCCAGAGCCGCCCGGGAGATCTGCAGCGGGTCCCGGCCGGTGACGACGAGGGCGCCGTCCGTGCGGGTCTCGACGGTGACGCCGTCGCCGTCGATCGCGTGGCTGAGCCGCTCCGCGTCGGGGGACCGGACCAGCACCCGGGCCTGTCCCTCCCCCGCGAGCATCTCCTCGATCGGGGCGTCGGCCATCAGCCGGCCCTGCGCGACGACGACGAGGTGGTCCGCGGTCTGCGCCATCTCGCTCATCAGGTGGGAGGAGATGAGCACCGTGCGCCCCTCGGCCGCGAGCGCCCGCGCGAGGTTGCGCACCCAGATGACGCCCTCGGGGTCCAGCCCGTTGACCGGTTCGTCCAGCACGAGCACCCCCGGGTCGCCCAGCATGGCGGTGGCGATGCCGAGCCGCTGCCCCATGCCGAGCGAGAAGCCGCCGATCCGCTTGCCGGCGACGTCGGAGAGACCGGTCAGACCGAGCACCTCGTCGACGCGGCGGGTGGGGATGCCGTGCGTGGCGGCGAGGGCGCGGAGGTGGTTGCGGGCGGTGCGGCCCGGGTGGACGGCGCGCGCCTCGAGCAGGGTCCCGACCTCACGCAGCGGGGAGGCGAGCTCCTGGTAGCGCTTGCCGTCGAAGGTCACCGATCCGGACGTGGGCCGGTCGAGGCCGACGGCGACGCGCATGGTGGTGGACTTGCCGGCCCCGTTCGGGCCGAGGAACCCGGTGACGGAACCGGAACGGACGGTGAAGGAGAGGTCGTCGACGGCGACCTTCTCCCCGAATCGCTTGGTCAGGTGGTCGACCTGGATCATGCCGCTGCCTCTCGTGTCCCTCGTGGGGTGACGGGTCGGTGGTTCCCACGCTACCGAATGCGGTCGCCGCTCTCGACGGTGGGCTGCGGCACCGGGTCGGGCCGCGCGGCCCGGACCGCGAACGTGGAGGCGAGCGCGACGGCCCCGACGGCCAGCAGGGCGGTCCGGATGCCGACGTGGTCCCCGAGGAACCCGAGGAGGGGCGGCCCGGCGAGGAACGCCGAGTACCCGATCGTCGTGACCACCGAGACGCGGGCGGCGGCACGCCGGGGCTCGTCCGCGGCGGCGGAGATGCCCAGGGGGAAGCCCATGGCCGCGCCGGCGCCCCACAGCACGGCGCCGATCAGGGCGGGCACGATGCCGGGCCCGAGGACGAAGAGCACGACGCCGATCAGCCCGGTGGCGAAGCTGGCGTAGAGCACGACCACCCGGCCGAACCGGTCCACCAGGGCGGAGCCGGCGTACCGGAACACGGTCATGGACAGGACGAACGCGGCGAAGGTCAGCGCACCGGTCGCCTGGTCGACGCCGAGGCCGTCGACCGCGGCCTTGGCGATCCAGTCGTTCGCGGCGCCCTCCGTCAGCGCGGCGCCGAGCACGATCAGGCCGAGCACGAGAGTGCGGGGTTCCTTCCACGCATCGAGCCGTCCGGGGGCCGGACCCTGGTGGGGTTCGTGCACGGTGTCCGGCAGGAACCAGCGCGGGATCACGGCCATCGCGACGATGGCGAGGACGACGATGCCCCACAGGTGCGCGGGGAGGGCGACCCCTGCGCCGGCCATGCCGGCGCCGACGAGCGCGCCGATGAAGGCGCCGCCGGAGAAGCCGGCGTGCAGCTTGGGCAGCACGGTGGCCCGCAGGGCCCGCTCCACCTCGGTGCCCTGGATGTTCATCGCCACATCCCACAGGGCGATCCCGGCGCCGAGGACGAAGAGGGCGACGCCGGTCAGGGGAACGGAGGCGGCGGTCAGGGCCCCGCCGAGCGCCGCGGCACCGACCGCGGCGATGACCGCGCCCACGCGGACGCTGGACGCCGATCCGAGGCGGTTGACGATCGCGCCGCTGAGCGGCAGGGAGATCAGGGAGCCGACGGCGCCGAAGAGGAGCAGACCGCCGATCTGGCCGGAACTGAGGTGGAGCAGTTGCGCGGCGGCGGGGATGCGGGCGGCCCAGCTGGCGAAGAGGAAGCCGTTGAAGACGAAGACGACGAAGGTGGCGACGAGTGCGGCGCGGGTCGAGCGGGTGGACACGCGTCCAGCCTAGGGCGACCCGGCGTGGCCGGACCGCTCCGCGTCGTCCCGGGACGCCGATCGGCGCACCGCCGGGACGAGGCGGTGCGCCGATCGTGATCACTCAGGGAGGAAGGGAAGCCGTCGATGAATCACCCCCGTCCCTTGCGCGGGGGCAGGGAAGCGGTGGACCGCACCAGCTGGATGGGAACCGTGAGGGTGGCCGGCTGCTGCTGCGCGATGACGGGGGACGACGAGGCACTGCGCGCGGCGTCGGAGGCCGCCGCCTGGGCCGGCAGGGCCGAGCCGGTGGCCAGCGTCGCGGTCAGCACGGCGGCGGCGCCGAGCCGGCGCCACAGGCGGCGCGGGCGCTGCCGCGCCGCAGGGGTGGCCCTACCGGTGCGCGGCCGGGTCGCGGCGGACGCCGCGTCGGCACGGTCCATAGCGATCGAGCCCGTGGTGACCAGGCCGTTGGCGGCGACCAGGGACGGGGTGTGGGCGTAGCTGATGAGGGCTCGCGGCTGGGTCGCTCCGTGACGGCCTGGGTGCTCTGACATGACGTCCTCCGGTTCTGCTGGGCTGGTGTTGTCCATTCCAGGTCCCGGAGTTGGGTCGGGTCACAGACGGGGCTGTGGGTCTCCTGTGTCCGTCGGAATCCGCGTCGTACCGGCCTCGACCGTGCCCGCGCTCCGCGTCGCCGACGTCGCCTGACGCCGTCTCACGGTGATCCAGGGCAGCACGTCGACCGCACGGGAGAACGGTCCGCCCTGGGGGTCGTCGATGCCTTGCTGGCGCACGACGTCGAGGTCCGGGCGGAGCATCTCCCGGACGACGGCGGCCATCAGGTAGAGCAGGGCGACCATGTGCGCGATCACGGCGAGGGAGTAGTAGAGCTTGTCGATGTTGTGCTGGGCGTTCCCGCCTGAGGTGAGCTGGCCGAGGTAGAGCCAGGTCGCCGCCCAGTGCTGCACCTCGATCACCTGCCACCCGAGGAAGCTGCGCCAGCGTGGCCGCGCGAGCGCCAGGAGCGGGACCAGCCAGAGCACGTACTGCGGGGAGTAGACCTTGTTGGTCAGCACGAAGGCCGCGACGACGAGGAACGCCAGCTGCGCGATCCGGGGGCGCCGGGGGCTGGTCAGACCGAGCAGGGCGACGGCCAGGCAGCACAGGACGAACAGCCCGGTGCTCAGGGTGTTGACGGTGTCGATCGGCAGCGCGGCCAGATGGAAGCGGTCCGCCATCACCTCCTGGACGTACCAGAAGGAGGAGAAGCCGGCAGGCCGGTCGCGGGTGAAGTCGAGGAAGTACCGCCAGCCCGGGTAGTCGATCAGCATGAGCGGCAGGTTCACGGCCAGCCAGCTCACGGCCGTCCCGAGGGCGGCGAGCGCGAGCGGGCGCCAGCGCCCGGTGCGGATCGCGAGGACGAGGATCGGCCCGAGCAACAGCAGGGGGTACAGCTTGACGGCGGTGCCGAGCCCGATGAGCACGCCGGCGAGCACGGGCCGCTCCCGCGCGAACGCGAGCATGGCCAGCGCGGCGAGCATCACCGCCCAGAAGTCCCAGTTGATGGTCGCCGAGATGATCACCGCCGGCGCCACGGCGAGCATCGCCGCGTCCCACGGGCGGCGGTGACTCATCCGCGCGGTCGCCACGACGGCGACGATCCACGTGGCAGCCACGAGGACGGCGTTGATGTCGAAGTAGGCGGTGCTGCGGGCCACCGATGCGCCGCTGCCGGGCACGACGAGTGCGGTGAGGCCGGCGAGGGCGCCGAGCAGCACGGGGTACTCGAACCGCTGCCCCGGCGTGATGAACGGCAGGACCCCGGTGTCGAGGCCACGCTGGTGGAACAGCTCGCCCCAGTCGGAGTAGCAGGCGGCGTAGAAGTGGTCGGGAGTGTGCCAGCCGTTGACGCGGCAGTACTGCTTGACGACGACGGAGAGCACCGCAGCGAGCACCGTCAGGAGAACCAGGACGCGCTCGACGGTGAAGAAGCCGGGGGCGACGAGCCCGGGGGCACTGTGGCGGCCGAGGACACCGCCCACGCCCTCGCTCAGCCGGCGCAGCACCGGGTCGGCCCGGGTCGGGCTGACGATGCGCATCACGCGGAGGCGACCCGGCCGCGCAGGCCTGGACGGGCGCCGACGGCCGGAGGGGCCGTTCGTCCGACCCGGAGGGTGCTGCGCGGTCATCACGTCCTCTCGGGCTCGGGCCCGGCCCCGGTCGGGGTCGGACGGCGTCGGGTGGGCCGGGCACGACGCGCGTGCCCGGCCCACCGGACGGTCTCGGTTTCGAGCCTACGGCAGTCACCGGATCTGCATCCGGTGCAGCGGGTGCAGGTGATCGGCCGGGCGCGTCGGCGAGGGAGCCTCGGCCGGAGCGGCCAGGGCGACCAGCAGCCGGTGGAGCAGGCGAGCGAGCGTGTGCATCGTGTCCTCCTCTCGGGCACGAATCGGAATGAGGCGTCGCCCCGACCCGGGATCGGGCAGCACGACATGGCCCCGGCGACGGCGAGAAGAAGCGTCGAGGGCACAACGGAGAAAGCGTGAACAATGGCGGCGGGAACGCACCGGAAATGCCCGGACAGAAATGGGCGTGCGCCATCACGGAAAGAGGAAGCGGAATAAATCGAGCGATATCCGCCGATCACCTGAACCCAGGTAGGGGTGAGGCGATCGGACGAGATCGATGCTCGATCGATCAGGACGGCGGCCGCCCGCGACCCGGCAACGACGACGCGCTCGGCGCACCACCGGTCGAGTCGGCGGAGGTCGTCAGCGAGTCAGCGGCTCAACTGAGCGGTGCGACTAGTCAGCGGTGCGACTACCGAGCGGCACGACGGCGGGTCGAGCGGCACGATCGGCCACGGGACGCAGGGCCACCAGTACGGTGGCGTCGGGACGGCTCTCAGCAGCCGCCCGTAAAGCCACCACGCCGGCGGTCAGCAGTCATGGTCGGAAGAGAACGACGGATGATCATCACCTGGCTGCCTCCTTGGGACATCGACGTGGCGGGAAAGGCGGGAAAAACGTTCTCCCGGCCGGTGAATTCCGTCAGGGAATCACCGGAATCGACAGTACGGCATCATGCCGGAAGAAAGCAACGGTCGGCGCTATTCTTTTTCGTCCTTCGCCGGCGTCATGAATTCGTCGTGATGCTCGGCCCACCAGCCGCGCAGCAGTTGTTCCACCTCGTCGGCCGGAAGAGGACCCTGATCCATCCGCACGCCGAGCAGGTACTGGTACGCGCGGCCCACCACGGGCCCCGGCGGGATGTCGAGGATGCGCATGATCGCAGTGCCGTCCAGGTCCGGACGGATGGACGCCAGCTCCTCCTCCTCGGCGAGGGCCGCGATCCGCTGCTCGAGGTCGTCGTAGGCGAAGGCGAGCCGCTCGGCCTTGCGGCGGTTCCTCGTGGTCACGTCCGAGCGCGTGAGCCGGTGCAGCCGCTCCAGGCTGTCCCCGGCGTCGGTCACGTACCGGCGCACGGCGGAATCGGTCCAGCCCGCCTCGCCGTAGCCGTAGAACCGCATGTGCAGCTCGACCAGGTGCGAGACCGCCTTGATCGTGTCCTTGTCGAAGCGCAGGGCCCGCATCCGCCGCTCGGTCAGCTTGGAGCCGACGACGTCGTGGTGGCGGAAGCTGACCGCCCCGCCGGGCTCAAACCGTCGCGTGGCAGGCTTGCCGACGTCGTGCATCAGGGCGGCGAACCGCAGCACGAAGTCGGGCCCGGGCACGGGTCCGTCTGGTCCGGTCTCCAGCTCGACGGCCTGCTCGAGCACCGTGAGGGAGTGCTCGTAGACGTCCTTGTGCCGGTGGTGCTCGTCGGTCTCCAGCCGCAGGGCGCTGACCTCGGGGAGGATCCGGTCGGCGAGGCCGGTGGAGACGAGCAGGTCGATGCCGGCGCGCGGGTCGCGGCCCCGGATCAGACGCACGAGTTCCTCCCGCACGCGTTCGGCGGAGACGATGTCGATCCGGTCCGCCATCGCCGCCATCGCGGCCTGGACGTCGTCGTCGACCGTGACCATGAGCTGGGAGGCGAAGCGGGCCGCTCGCATCATGCGCAGCGGATCGTCGGTGAAGGAGGACTCCGGACTGCCGGGCGTGCGCAACCGGCGTTCGTGCAGGTCCCTGACGCCGCCGAACGGGTCGACCAGGTCGAGGGAGGGCAGGCGCAGCGCCATGGCGTTGACCGTGAAGTCGCGGCGGGAGAGGTCCTCGGTGAGGGAGTCCCCGAAGGCGACGACCGGCTTGCGGGAGTCCGGGTCGTACGCCTCGGCCCGGTAGGTGGTGACCTCCAGCGTCAGGCCGCGCCGACGCATCCCGATGGTCCCGAACTCGCGCCCGATCTCCCACCAGGTGTCGGCCCAGGGCTTGACCAGGGCGACGATGTCGTCGGGTCGGGCGTCGCTGGTGAAGTCGAGGTCCGGGGAGGTGCGGCCGAGGAACAGGTCGCGGACGGGGCCGCCCACGAGGGAGATCTCGTGGCCCGCCGAGCGGAAGAGGTCACCGAGTTCCAGGACGACCGGGTCGATCCGGTTCGCGTCGATCAGCTGCGCCATAGTCCTTCAAGGGTGCCAGACGGCCGGGCCCCCGCGCGCCGCGACCGGGGCACGCAACCGGGTGCCGGGCCCGGCCCGGCGGGTTCAGGCCGGGATGCGATCCTCGTTACAGTGGGGGGCATGGCCCATCCCGTCCCCAGCGCGCCGAAACGGAACTCCTTGTTCGTTTCCGCCGCGCTGCCGACGGTCGAGGAGGTGTCCGCCGGCGGCGTCGTCGTCGACCTGGAGGACGACGGCCGGCGCGTGGCCATCATCGCCCGGATCAACCGGGGCGGTCGCCTCGAGTGGTGCTTGCCGAAGGGCCACCCCGAGAACGAGGAGAGCGCCCAGGAGGCCGCGACCCGCGAGATCGCGGAGGAGACGGGCATCGAGGGCCAGATCATCGCCCCGCTGGGGAGCATCGACTACTGGTTCACCGTCACCGGACACCGCGTCCACAAGACGGTGCACCACTTCCTGCTGCGGGCGATCGGGGGCGACCTGACGATCGAGAACGATCCCGACCACGAGGCCGTCGACGTCGCGTGGGTTCCGCTGGCCGATCTCGCGGCCCGCCTGTCGTTCCCGAACGAACGCCGCATCGTCGACCTCGCCCGCGGGGTCCTCGCCGACGACCGGGGCTGAGCATGTCGGATCGGCCTGACGCCGCCGAACCTGAGACGATGACGACGATGTCCACCGACGAGCGCGCCTTCTCCCCCGAGGGGAACACAGCACAGAACACGGCAGGGAACTCGCCGGAGAACCCGCCTCCGCCACCGACCGCCGCCCGTTCCAGCGCCATCATGGCGGCCGGCACGCTGGTGTCGCGGATCCTCGGCTTCCTCAAGGTGATCGCGCTGGGGTACGCCCTGAGTGCCACCTCCGCGCTGTACGACACGTTCTCGGCGGCCAACAACCTCCCCAACCTCGTCTACGTCATGCTCGCGGCCGGGGTGTTCAACGCGGTCCTCGTGCCGCAGATCATCCGCGCGAGCAAGCAGCCGGACGGGGGCGTGGACTTCACGAGCCGGCTGGTGACGCTGATCGTCCTGCTGCTCGCCGGCCTGACCGTCCTCGTCACCCTCGGCGCCGGCGTGCTGATGCACCTGACCACCCAGGGGTGGACGGACGTGCAGCTGAACCTCGGCATCGCCTTCGCCCTGTGGTGCCTGCCCCAGATCTTCTTCTACGGCCTGTACGCGACGCTCGGCCAGATTTTGAACGCCCACGGGCGGTTCGGCTGGTACATGTGGGCGCCCGCGGTGAACAACGTCGTCGCCATCGCCGGCCTCGTGGTGTTCGTGCTGACCATGGGCCGCAACGGTGACGCGACGCCGCACACGGTGGCGACCTGGACCCCGGCCCAGACGGTGCTGCTGGCCGGCAGCTCGACGCTCGGGGTGGTGTGCCAGGCGCTGATGCTGCTCTGGCCGCTGCGCCGGCTGCGCCTGGGGCTGCGGCCTCGGTTCGGATGGCGCGGCATCGGCCTGGCCGCCACGGGTCGGGTGGCCGGCTGGACCATCCTCACCATGATCGTCAGCAACGGCGTCTTCCTCTTCGCGACCTACCCGACGGCGTCGATCGCATCCGGTGCGAAACGGGTCGGCGACAACATCGCCGGTCAGGGCGTGCTGGACACGGCGAGCATGATCTACACCCTGCCGCACGCGATCGTGGCGCTCTCGATCGCGACCGTGCTGTTCAACCGGATGTCCGCCGCCGCATCGAGTGGCGACGTCGTCGCGGTCCGGGCGGCTCTGTCCCGGGGACTGAGGACGACGGCCGTGGCGACGGTGTTCGGTGGGGCCGCGCTGCTGGTCCTCGCCGGTCCGCTCGGCATGCTGTTCGCCGGTGGCCGGCCGGCCGACGGCGCGATCATGGGGCAGACCGTGGTGCTGCTGGCCGTCGGGGCCCCGTTCTTCAGCATCGCCTACCTGATGGGCCGCGTGTTCTACGCGGAGGAGGACGCCCGCACGCCGTTCTTCATCCAGTGCGGCCTCGCGGTCTTCGGGATCGCCGCCGCCGTCGGCATCCAGGTGGCCTACCACGCGGGCGTGCTGCCGGCGAGCCGGCTGATCTTCGCGCTCGCCCTGAGCTACACCGTGCAGAACATCCTGGCCGTCGTCATCACCCACCCCCTGATCAAGCGCCGGCTCGAGGGCGACTACGACGGGGCCCGGATCCTCGACTCCCACCTGAAGATGAGCATCGCTGCGCTCGTCTCCGCGCTGGTCGGCGGCGCCCTGATGCACCTCGCGGGCGGGTTCACGGTCGGCGGCTTCCCCTGGCACAACCTGCTCACCGCGTCGGTGACCATCGCCGTGACCGGGCTCGTCATGCTCGGCGTCTACCTGCTGTTGCTTCGCGTGCTGCGGGTGCGGGAACTGGGCAGTTTCCTCGACCCGATCCTCGGCCGTCTGCGCCGTCGCTGACCGCGGCGCGGGGTGACGAACCGGCGAGGTACGGAACGTCTCCTGGACCGGCCCACCGGTGTTCGATGGCGCGCCGCGCCGCACCCGAGCCGCAGGGTCGGCCTTCGGTAGGATCGGAACGATCATCGACTGATCGGTGGGTCCGGCCGGTCCCGCCGTCCACCGAGAGGAAGCGGGAATCTCCGTGACGCAGCCTGTCGACGTCGGCGCCATGCTCGGCGGACGTTACAAGGTCACTGGACAGGTGCTCGTGTCGGCCGACGCCGACTACGTCTTCGACGGTGTCGACCAGACCCTCAGTCGCAAGGTCTCGATCCTCGTTCCGGCCGAGGAGCACGCGGAGGACATGGCGCACCACGCTCGCCAGGTGGCCGTGGGCGAACGCAGCGACCCGCTCCAGGTGCTCGACCTCGGTCGCACCCAGGGACACCCCTACCTCGTCACCAATCGCGCTTCCGCCGCCGAGCTGCTCGACCTGCTGCTCGCGGAGGAGGCCGCCGAGTCCGACGACGATCACCACGACGGCCGGCCCTTCGACGTCGAGCGCGGCGTCGGCGCCTCGGCCGCCCCGGCCACCGAGATCACCCCCGTCTCCCGCTACCGGCCCGAGGAGCGCGACGAGGACGATCGCCGGCTCGAGTCCGAGATCCTGGACGACGACGAGTCGGGTGACCGGGCCCAGGACGACACCGACGTCCGGCCCGCACGTGGCCGTGGCCGCTGGGGCCTGGGCCGCTTCGGTGCCGCGGCCGCCGCGGGTGCGGCCGCCGGGGCGATCGGGTCCCGGGGGCGCACGGCGGCGCCGGAGTTCGAGCGCGATGACAGCGCCGACGCCGTCGACACCACCTCGTTCGACACGATCGACCACCGCGGCGACACCGACCAGGGCGACGCGGACTACCGGGACGCCGACTACCGCGACGAGGGCGAGACCTGGGACGAGGACGGGTACGACGACGAGAACGGCTATGCCGACGTCGACGACCGTGACCGTCGTGAAGACGACCAGGCTGATCTGGACGACGACCTGCGTGACGACGAGGATCTGCGCGATCGCCGTCACCGGGACGAGGCGTGGGACGACGATGCCGCCGCCGGCGCGACGGGTGCCGGTGCCGCGGCGGCGGGAGAGCGGTACGACGATGACGACGACGAGCTGGAGGACGACGACCGCGAGAACGACCCGCGCTTCTCCCGTGCGCTCGTCGGGCTGCTCGTCGTCGCGCTGATCCTGGCCGGTGTCTTCTTCGTGTTCACGCAGCTGGGCAACCTCACCGGTGGAGGGACCCCGGCCGCCCAGGCGTCGTCGGGAAGCGCGCCCGCCTCCGCGGCGGCCACGCCCCGTCCGTCCGGCGCGTCCAGTACACCCGCGGCACCGACCGCTCCGCCGCGCATCATCGGCGTCGCACGCGAGATGAAGAACAACCAGTACCCGGACATCGCGTCGCTGGACCGCCTGCTGCCCCGCCTGTACGACGGCAACGACACGACCGACTGGTTCAGCTCGACGTACTCCAGCCCGGCTTTCGCCGGCCTCGCGGACAACCTGGCGCTGGTCTTCACGCTCCAGCAGCCGGCCAAGGTGTCCCGCGTCGACATCACCCAGCAGGGTGGTCAGGGCGGCAGCTTCCAGATCATGGTCAACGACCAGCCGACGATCGACGGGGCGCGGCAGGTGGCGCAGGGCAGCTTCACCTCCCCCAACGTCTCCGTTCCCCTGCCCGGTGGCACCCCCTCGGGCAAGTTCCTCATCGTCAACTTCACCGAGCTTCCGCGCATCAACGGGGGGCAGTACCCCTACGGCGTGCGGATCAGCGAGATCGCCCTCAGCTGACGTCGGATGCACCGACTCGGGCGGTGTGGACGCAGTGTGGATAAGACTGTGGATTTCCGCATCGGAATACCGGCGGTGGACGCGCCGTTGAGCAGACAGAAGGTGATCGACCCGCCGTGCAGACACAGCCGGCACCGATCACCGCGACACTCACACGAGGAGGCACCATGAGCAACGCCAAAGAGGTCACCGATAGCAGCTTCCAGGCCGACGTCCTGCAGGCGGACAAGCCGGTGATCGTGGACTTCTGGGCAGAGTGGTGCGGTCCGTGCCGCATGCTCTCGCCGATCCTCGATCAGATCGCCGAGGAGCACCAGGGGAAGGTCGAGGTCGTCAAGGTCAACGTCGACGACAACCCCGGTGTCGCCTCGAAGTACGGCATCACCTCGATCCCCGCGGTCTACGTCTTCAAGGATGGCGACGTGGCGGCCACCAGCATCGGCGCCCGTCCGAAGCAGCACTTCGAGCAGGCGTTCGCCGAGTTCCTCGGCTGACACACTCGGTCGGTTCAGGTCATCGCGACCAGGGACCGCTGGAGCATGACGAGGGGGCGGGGTCCGACGGACTCCGCCCCTTCTGCTGTGTCAGGCCTTCCGGCGGCCACGGGTCCCGATCTCTCCACAATTCACCATGGCGCTGTCGATCAACTGAGATCGCTTTATTCTGGCGCTCTTGGCCTGTGCACTAGCCGATTGACGGTGACGGCAACGATTGGCCGGCGTCATCGACTCTCAGGTCGCGCGGTGTTCGAACACTGATGTCCTCGTCCGCCGTCCTCGGCCCACCGTAAGGCCTGAGTTCTCCTGCCGTCGGCTGGAACCGACAGCCGGGGATGATTCACTCGATGAGGCCGGTGTCACCGTGAGTCGATGCGAGCGTGGCCGGTACGCGGGATTCATCGGCGGTCGCCCGGCTGTGTCGTACGCTGCTCGTGACGGTCCCATAATGACGAGCTGTACGCCCGTCACCCTGCCGACCGTCATGTGTCCTGACGAACGACGAGCTTGATCGGCCGGTATCAAGCCGTCGGCCGCTGCGCGCGTGACCTTGCCCTGGGCCGCCGGCGCCTCGAGAATCTTGCGCTCGACTTGCCCACCAATGCACGACCCCGCTTCGGTCCATGGGCCGTCACCGACGGTGCACCGTGTGCGAGAGGCGCACGGTGTTTCACGTGAAACACGCTGCGAAGTCGACGGTCGGGTACAGCGCGTGGCACCTACGCATGTTCGCCATCGTCCTGAACAAGCTGGATGGTCTGCTGATGGGAGCAAGGCCGAGTGGCGAAGCGTGGTCATCTCGTCATCGCGCGATGGAGAGGTCAAGGCGCCGAGGATTCGGGGACAGCCCGGCCTGCCGGGAGATTCGATGCGGCCGCCTGGCACCGGAAAGAGCTGCCCGTGTGCAGCGCGCGGCCGGCAGCTATCAGTGGGCGCTGCCCACTCGCCGGCATTCATGTCGGCTGCCTCCGACACCGCTACACTCAAGCAGGCCATTCGGCCCTCATGTGCACGAGTCCTCGCGTCGACGTGGCGATCGATATCGGGAAGTGGCCTCGGACCGCTTCCCGCACCACGGCTAGGGTCCGACGACATCCGGGCAGCTGGGCGTCGGCACGAACGGCCTGGCCGTCGGCTATAGCGTGCCGAGGACCGATTCCCTGAACAGACGGGGCGTGTGCTCGGTTTCACGTGAAACCGACCGCGGCGTCCTCCTTGAATCGATGATCGGGGTTTGAACTGGCTGACTATCGACGTTTCACGTGAAACACACTACCGGGCTCACTCACGGCGCCTGCCACGCCACATCCAGGCTCAGCACACCAGCGGATCGCGACCCATTGTGCGATCAGCGGCGAAGCTCGACGTGATCAGGGCACAGCGGCGAGCTTCAGGAGCATCTCGGCGATAGGTCGGATAACCAGGACGGCCACCTCCGCGGGAAACCGTGCGATGGACAGCGACCGCACCGCCTCATTGACCGAACTCTGACAAGAACCAGCGGCCCGATCACGGCTGTCGACACACGTCGGCGGTATGTCCATCACGTCTGCAAGTCGTCCGCCGACCGTAAGTTTGACGCCATCACTGGCGTGCGGCGGCCGCAACGATCATCCACCTGGTTTTCGAAGGAACCCGCGTCCTTTGGCAGTCGCGGTAACACCCCGATTCCGCCAGTATGCTCGGCTCGACGCGCTACCCACACGGGCCAAGGGCGCGACCAAGAAGCGTCTGGTCAGAAGAGTGCTGATGCCATCGCGACACCCCTGGCGCTCAAGCAGAGCCGACAGCCCCCGCGCCTGGTTGAACCGTCATGTTTCACGTGAAACCGACCGGAGTCTGCACATGCGCCCCCAGCACTCGCTGCACTACGTCATCGATCATTGGCACTGGTCTGTGGCCGGCGCAGCAGACACGCGGGCGGTGCCTCATCGGAGCATCAACCATGACGATCCGTTGGGTCATCGTGACGGTTTCACGTGAAACGCCGAGGCGCTTGGCGGCGGCTGGCGCGGTCATGAACCCCAAGTCGACCAATAAGCTCTGTGGCAACAGCGTCAAGGACAGATACGGAAACGATCGATGAACCGCGCAAACAACGCTCCTGGACCGTGCGCCGTGCTCGGCCTTCAGCCGGTACCGCCAACGATCGTATCGAATTGAGGCCACCCCCAACCCACCTGGATACGAAGAAGGTCCAGTTTCACGTGAAACAGGACCTTCCGTGGTGATGCAGACTACTGGCGAACGTCCGGGCTGATCATGTCGATGATGCGGTTCAGATCCTCGACACTACCGAACTCGATGCTGACCTTCCCCTTGCGCGCCCCCAGGCTCACCTTGACGCTGGTGTCCAGGTAGTCGGAGAGCGATGTCGCGAGGTAGTCCAGACGCTCATGACGCACGGAGTTCCTCGGGCTCGACGCTCGAGGGGCTCGCTTCAATCCGTCCGACAGTGCCACGGCTTCCTCGGTCGCTCGCACGGACATGCCCTCGGCCACGATGCGCTGAGCCAGCTTCTCGATCTCCGCGGCGTCCGCGAGCGACAGCAGCGCCCGCGCATGGCCGGCGGACAGCACACCAGCTGCAACCCGACGCTGGACCAGCGGAGGCAGCTGCAGCAGACGAAGCGTGTTCGAGATCTGCGGACGCGACCGGCCGATCCGCGTGGCCAGCTCTTCGTGCGTCGTAGCGAAGTCGTCGAGCAACTGCTGGTAAGCGGCAGCTTCTTCAAGTGGATTCAGTTGACTGCGATGCAGGTTCTCGAGGAGCGCGTCGCGCAGCATGTCGGTGTCGTCGGTAGTGCGCACGATGGCAGGGATCGTGTCCAACCCGGCCCGCTGGGTTGCACGCCACCGACGCTCGCCCATCACCAGCTCATAACCGGTTCCGGTCGTGCGGCGCCGCACCACGATCGGCTGCAGCACCCCGATCGTCCGGATGGAGTGGACGAGTTCACCCATCTCGTCCTCGTCGAACACGGAGCGAGGCTGGCGCGCGTTGGGTTCGATCTCTCCGACGGGGATCTCCGCGAACACGGCACCCGGGACCTCGACGAGCGTTTCACGTGAAACCTCGGTCTCCGTGTCCTGCACGCTTTCCCCGACGTTGTCCACAGATGTGGACAGTGCCGGGGAACGATCGTCGCGCGCGTCCACGGATGTGGAGGGAGAAGCGGACGTCGTGTCCTCGTCGTCGTCGTTCGTTTCCGACGCAATGTCTTCTTCCGGCGCGGTTGTGCGCGGACCGAGCGAGCGACCCGCTCGACTGCCTCGGGCCAGCGCGTTCTCCATCGCCTCGGCCGAGACGGCACGCCGACCGCGTCGGTTAGGTGACTTCCCCGACCTTGCGGCGGCGGACGGGTCGTCTGCCTCGTTCTCGTTCGCCTGGTCCTCGTCCGCACGGGCACGGGTCGGTGCACCGTCGAAGAAGATATCCACGGGGCGCTTCGGTCGAGAGGTTCCGCCCCGCGGCGCCTCGCCCCGCGTTGTGGAAGCCGAATTGTCGTCCACTGCCGGCGGCGCCGCGTCCTCGGCCGGCGCGTGACTCCTCGGGGGAGTGCGTCGACGATCAGCGGCCTTCGATGACGCCGAACGGGTCGTCGTCTTCTCGGCTGCGGCCGGCCCCGACACTGGGGCATCAGCGCGGTCGTCGTCGTCCACCGTGACCGACGCCTGAGCGGTCGTGCTGGTGGGCTCCTCCGTCGTCGTCGGGAGGTCCGCCGCGTCGGCGGTCGCCGGAGCTGCGCCCGCGTCCTCCTGTGGTGTCGAAGGGATGAGCGCACCCAACCCGCGTCCGAGGCCTCGTCGCCGTTCCGCCATGTGTGCCGTCCTGTCCTACCGCCCTGAAACGTACCGACTCAGTCTAGTGTTCAGGATCCCGGGCCGCCCGCTGCGCCACCTGTCCGCTGTCCGCACGACTTCCTGCGCTGGCATGCTGCGGGATCACGAAGATCAAGTGAAGACAGTTGATCAACAACCTCGAGCAGCATCGATGGTCGCGGTTTTCAGGGATCCCATCAAAGCCGCGAACGCCACCGGTAGCCACCGCAGCGACCGGTCGCACCGACAATCAGGCATTCATGACCACCGACACCACGGCACTCTGCCTCGACCCATCCAGGGCGACGTCTCACGAGAGCCGGCGCGGCGCCCTCCTGGGGAGCAGGAGGTTCAGCAACCTCGCGGCGGGCGGAAGGCGATCAGGAGGAAGCGGAACGCTCGTTGATCTCCGTCGCCGCTTCCTGGTAGGACAGCGCACCGGAGGAGGAGGGGTCGTACGTGATGACCGTCTGCTGGTAGCTGGGTGCCTCGGAGATCCGCACCGAACGCGGGATCACGGCGTCGAGCACCTCGTGCGGGAAGTGCTCGCGCACCTCGGCAGCCACCTGCGCGGCCAGGTTGGTGCGGCCGTCGTACATCGTCAGCAGGATGGTCGAGACCTTGAGGTTCGCGTTGAGGTGCTTCTGGATCATCGAGATGTTGTTGAGCAGCTGGCTCAGGCCCTCGAGCGCGTAGTACTCGCACTGGATGGGGATCACCACCTCGCGGGCGGCGACGAAAGCGTTGACCGTGAGCAGCCCCAGGCTGGGCGGGCAGTCGATGATGACGTAGTCGAGCCGCTCCTGGCCGCTGTCCGCCCGGTGGGTCTCGTACTGGTCCAGCGCGCGGCGCAACCGCTGCTCCCGCGCCACCAGCGATACGAGCTCGATCTCGGCACCGGCCAGGTGGATGGTCGCCGGCGCGCACAGCAGGTTCTCGATGTCGGGGCAGGGCACGAGCACGTCCGCCAGGGGCACGTCGTCGAGCAGCACGTCGTAGATGCTGTCGACGTCGGCCGAGTGGGGGATGCCGAGCGCAGTGGAGGCGTTGCCCTGGGGGTCGATGTCCACGACCAGGACGTTCAGCCCCGCGCGCGCCAGTGCCGCGGCGATGTTGACCGCCGTCGTCGTCTTGCCGACGCCGCCCTTCTGGTTGCTCACCGTGAGGTAACGAGTGGCCGGCGGGCGCTTGATGTCCTTCGCCTTCAGCCGCTCGCGGCGACGGTTCTCGTTCGCCAGCTGACGGGCGAGCGGGGTGCTCTCGTCCGTGGCGGGCGACGGAGCCGCTGCCGGAGCCGCCGCCGCAGGTGCGGCCGGGGTATCGGTGGCTACCGGGGTGATGGCATCGGCGGCGTCCTCACCGGTCGATCCGTCCGTTGACGCATCGGAGGACGACGTCGGCCGATCGGCCTCGTCGGATTCGGCAGCGGCGGCGTCGGGGTCTACGGAAGCCGGGTCGGCCGACGTGGGCTCTGCTGCGGGGGTCGCGTCGACGGTCGGTTCCGCCGCGGCGCCAGCCGTGTCGGGGGAACCGGTCGAGTCGCTGGCCGCCGTCGACGCCTTGACTGCGTCGGCCGGAGCGGTCGCCGTTTCCGGCGCGGTCTCGACCGCCGCCTCCGTCGTCTCGGCCTCAGCCGCCGTGGTCTCCGATGTCTGCACGCGGGTCCTCTGCTCGGGGTGGCGGTCGGACGCCTGGCGACGGCCGGTGAGGAATGAACTCAACGACGCGAAGGTGGGGACGCGCTGCCCCGACTCGGTACTGCTCACGTGCTCGCTCTCCTCGTTGCGGTCGGCTTCCAGCCTAACGGTGCCGCGACCCCGCCCCGGGGAAGCGGGGGGTCATCGCCCCGCGCGCGTGGACGGAGCCCGTCCGGGAACAGCGTCGACGGACACCACGGTGGTCGGCACCGGCAGCAGGCCCTCGCCCGCGGTGAGCACCCGGGGATTCGCTCCGCCGGCGCGGCGGATCGCCTTCTCGGCCTTGACGATCTCCTCCGTGGCACTGCGGCCCTTGATCGCCAGCATCCGGCCGGACCCGTGCAGCAGCGGCATGCTCCACGGCACGAGCGTGGTCAGGGCGGAGACCGCCCGAGAGGTGACGACGTCGACGTCGATGGTCTCCGCGACGTTCTCGGCGCGGTCACGGTGCACGCTCACCTGCGTCAGCCCCAGGTCCTCGATCACCTCGCCGAGCCACCGCACCCGCCGTTCGAGCGGTTCGATCAGCTCGATGCGCAGGTCCGGTCGTGCGATGGCCAGGGCGACGCCGGGCAGGCCGGCACCGCTGCCGATGTCCGCGACGTGCAGGTCGGCGGGAATCAGCTCGCCGAGGACGGCGCAGTTGAGCACGTGCCGCTCCCACAGTCGCGGGACCTCCCGCGGGCCGAGCAGTCCTCGCTCGATCCCGGACGTGGCCAGGTGAACGACGTAGCGCTCTGCGAGCTCGAGGTGCGAGCCGAACACCTGCGCGGCGGCACGCGCTTCCTCCGCCGTCGGCGCCGGGGGCGCACTCGGGACGGCGGTCGGGGCGGCGGCTGTGCGCCGGTCGGCGGATCCGGTCACTGCTCGGGCAGCGACACCACGACGTGACGGGAGGCGCCCTCGCCCTCGGACTCGCTGATCATCCCGAGCTCGGCGATCGCGTCGTGCACGATCTTGCGCTCGTAGGCGCTCATCGGCTTCAACGCGACGGCGTCGCGGGTGTCCCGCGCCCGGGTCACTGCCTCCTCGGCCAGGCGCTGCAGCACGGAGGCGCGATCACCGCGGTAACCGTTGATGTCGAGCACCAGTCGGCTGCGGGTGTCGGTCGAGGCGAGGACCGCCAGCCGGACCAGTTCCTGCAGCGCGTCCAGCACGGCGCCGTCACGGCCCACGAGCGCCTCGAGGGGGGCGTTGTCCCCGTCGCTGACGATGGACAGGTGGGTGCGGCCGGCGCGGACCTCGATGTCGATGTCGCCGTCGATGTCGGCGATGTCGAGCAGTTCCTCCAGGTAGTCGGCGGCGACGTCGCCCTCCTCCTCGAGGCGCCGGCGGGTCGTGGACCCACCCTCCTCGGCGGGGGCGTCCGCCCCTTCGGAGGTCTCCGCGGAATCCTCGTCGGAGGAGGACTCGGCAGTCGCGTCGGTCGTGGCGTCAGCGGTGTTCTCGTCGACGGTGTCCGTCGTGGCCTCGTCGGGGGCCGAGGGGGCCTGCGGCTCCGTCACGCTGTCGGCGTTCATCGCTTTCTCCTGTTCTTCCGCTGCGGCTGGGTCCGCTGCGGAACGCGAGGCAGGGTCTCCGCCTCGGCCGTCGCGACCGTCGCACCGGGCGTCTTCTTGGTGGGCTCGAGCTTGCCGCGGGCCCGCTGGCGCTCCTGCCAGGCGCGGTAGGCGGGCGAGCCGGGCGTGGGCATGTTCCGGATGACGACGAACTGCTGGACCATCGTCCACACGTTCGTGGCCGTCCAGTAGATGAGGACGCCGATGGGGAAGTTGATACCGCCGACGGCGAAGACGAGCGGCAGGACGTACATCAGCATGCGCTGCTGGCGCATGAAGGGGCTGGCCAGCGCCTGCTCGGACATGTTCTTCGACATGATCTGCCGCTGCGTGATGAACTGCGACGCCGTCATCGCCAGGATCATGATCACGCTGAGCACGATGACGGTCGCGTTGCCGCCGTTGTTCAGGAACGTCGAGGACAGCGGCGCACCGAAGATGGTGGCGGCGTTGAACTGCTGGACCTGCTCCGGGTTGAGCGCACCGATGTGGCTGTTGTTCTGCGCCGCGTGGCCGATGCCATTGAGCACCGTGAACAGGGAGAAGAAGAACGGCATCTGCACGATGAGCGGCAGGCACGCCGAGAACGGGTTGGTCCCGTGCTTCTTGTACAGGGCCATCTGCTCCTGCGCCATGGCCTGGCGGGAGAGCTGATCGGTCTTGCCCTTGTACTTCTTCTGCAGGGCGAGCAGTTCGGGCTGCAGCTCCTGCATGCCGCGCTGCGCCTTGATCTGCTTGACGAACAAGGGGATCAGGGCGCCGCGGATGACGATGACGAGGCCGATGATCGACAGCGTCCAGTTCCATCCCGAGGCGTCGGAGATGCCGATGAAGTTGAACGCCTCGTGGAAGCCGATCAGGATCACCGACACGATCCACCGGAACGGCGTCAGGATCATGTCAAAGAAGTCGAACATTCAGCTTTCTCTCCTCAAGCCGCGCGATGGCGGTGCTCGATCGGGGATGTCGCATCCGGCCCGTCCTGATCGGCGGGGATCGGGGGATGGTTGAGCACGACGATGCGGGGCGTGTGGCCCTCGGGCCAGCTCCGCTCCCCGTGGGGCACGTGATCCACTCCACCGCGGTGGAAGGGATTGCAGCGCACCAGACGCCGGACGGTGAGCCAGGAGCCGCGCACGGCGCCGTGCACCGTCACTGCTTCCAAAGCATAGGCGGAACAGCTGGGATAGAACCGGCACACCGGTCCGTAGAGGGGCGAGATCACGGTGCGCCACCCGATCAGCAGTCCCATCAGGATCCACCGCGGCACCGAGACGATCGCCCGGACACCGGAGCGCAGGGCCGTCGCGACGCGTGCTGAGCCCGACGCCGGGGCCGGTCGGGCCGTCATCGCCGGTCCCGGGCGGCACGCCGCCAGGCGCGATCGACGTCCTCGGCCAGCTCGTCCCAGCTCACCTGGGCGGCCGCCGGGAGGGCGCGCACGACGACGTCGGCGTCCGGGTCGTCGGACCAGTGGCTGCTGATCAACGACCGGAGCCGGCGCTTGACGAGATTGCGGGTGACGGCATTGCCGACGGCCCGGGAGACGATCAGCCCCGCACGCCCCGGCTGGGCCGCTTCCGGACGCCGGAGGTGGAGGACGACGCTTCGCCGGGCAGCCTTGTGCCCACCACGGATCACCGTGGTGAAGTCGGCCGGGGTCTTCAGACGCCGATCGGCCGGGAACATCAGCACACCGCCGGCGGCGCGGAGTCAGCGCGAGGCGTGATCCGGATCAGGCGGAGAGCTCGGTGCGGCCCTTGGCGCGACGGGCGTTCAGGATCGCGCGACCGGCACGCGTCCGCATGCGAGCACGGAAGCCGTGCTTCCGGGCCCGACGACGGTTGTTCGGCTGGAAAGTCCGCTTGGTCACGGTGTTCACTCCAAAGCTTCATTCGGCGCCGAGTCGAACGAGGGGAAAGCAGATCCGGCGCGGTGTGCGGCGACCCGGGGTCCGTGCCCTCGTCGGGTCGACGAGACGCGATCCGGTCAGCTTCCCTCGCGGGGCGACACGGGCCGGCTCGGGCGATCGAGAACAGCACGAACTGTGGTCACACAGGACCATCCAACGCTAGTGGACGCGTCGCACGGCGTCAAACCGGCTCGCCGCCGTCCAGGCCGCCCACAGGCCGCGGTGCCGGGGGTTCTCATTCTCCGTCCACAGGCGCGCGAGCAGCCGATTCCGCATGGCCCCGCGCCTGGACCGGCCCGCCCGACGAGGACCGGACGTGATTGTCCACACGCGGTGGACAACCCTGTGGATTACGGTGGCATCGGAAACGTGGTGGACAATGGACGCCGGATCGCGTGACCGTTGACAGCGTCCCCGCGCCCCCGGAGCATCGGTCTGCACACCCGGCGCCGCGCGCCGCAACAGCGCCCATCAGCAGCACCACGACGCACGTCTTTCAGGAGGATCGGCCGCATGAGCCAGGACGATACGGATGACCTCGGTACATCCTGGCGACGTGTGGTCGCGGCCCTGGAGGACGACCGCCGGGTCAGCGGCCGTCACCGCGGCTACCTCCCGCTGGTCCAGCCGCAGGGGATGTTCGGCAACACCCTGATCATCTCGGTGCCGAACGAGACCACGCGCGACGTCTTCCAGAACAACCTGCACCAGCCGCTCACCGACGCCCTGCGGGCCGAGCTGGGCCAGGAGATGCAGGCCGCGGTGGTCATCGACACCGAGATGTCCCCGCCCGAGGCCCCGCGGGCCGAACCGGAGCCGGCGCGTGCTCCCGACCCGGCTCCCGCCCCCGCGACCTCGAACCGTGCGCCCAGTCGCTCGATGCCGCCCGCCGACGTCGACGCCCCGGACATGGGCCGGCTGAATCCGAAGTACATCTTCGACGCCTTCGTCATCGGCCAGTCCAACCGGTTCGCCCACGCGGCGGCGGTCGCGGTCGCCGAGGCGCCGGCCAAGGCGTACAACCCGCTCTTCATCTACGGGGACTCGGGCCTCGGCAAGACCCACCTGCTGCACGCCATCGGTCACTACGCCCGACGGCTCTACCAGGGCATCCGGGTGCGGTACGTGAACTCCGAGGAGTTCACCAACGACTTCATCAACTCCATCCGCGACGACGAGGGCACCAGCTTCAAGCAGCTCTACCGCAGCGTGGACATCCTGCTCATCGACGACATCCAGTTCCTCGCGGGCAAGGAGCACACGCAGGAGGAGTTCTTCCACACCTTCAACGCCCTGCACAACCACGACAAGCAGGTCGTCATCACCTCGGACCTGCCGCCCAAGCAGCTGACCGGGTTCGAGGAACGCATGCGGTCGCGCTTCGAGTGGGGCCTGATCACCGACGTGACCATGCCCGAGCTGGAGACCAGGATCGCGATCCTGCGGAAGAAGGCGATCCTCGAGGGGCTCAAGGCGCCCGACGACGTCCTCGAGTACATCGCGTCGCGGATCTCCACCAACATCCGCGAGCTGGAGGGCGCCCTGATCCGCGTCACCGCGTTCGCGTCGCTGAACAAGCAACCGGTGGATCTGCCGCTCGCGGAGATCGTGCTCAAGGATCTGATCACCGAGGACGGGGCGAAGGAGATCACCTCCGCCACGATCCTCGGACAGACCGCGGCCTACTTCCATCTGAGCCAGGAGGAGCTGTGCAGCAAGTCGCGCACCCGCACCCTGGTGACCGCCCGGCAGATCGCCATGTACCTGTGCCGTGAGCTCACGGACATGTCCCTGCCGAAGATCGGGCAGGAGCTCGGCGGCCGCGACCACACGACGGTCATCCACGCGGACCGGAAGATCCGGCAGCTGATGGCCGAGCGTCGGCACATCTACAACCAGGTGACCGAGCTGACCAACCTGATCAAGCAGACGCAGCGCGACGGCTGATCTCCGCCGCGATGTCCCTCACATCGACGGACGCCCGGGTGCCGATGCGCCCGGGCGTTCGTCGTTTCATCAGCATCCTGCTGTTTTCCACGCCTGTGGACAACGCTGTGCAGAACCGGGTGCCGGCCGTGGACAACCGGTCGAAGAACCTGCCCCCTGGATGTGGACGCGGAAACCGCCCTCCCTCGTCGTCCACCGGTGAGGGACGGTGCGCCCCGTCGCCGACCACAGCTCGTCCACACCCCGATTCGGCGTGCGACCGGCCTCGACGCCGCTTCTCCACAGGATCCACAGCTGTTAATACCTCTACGAATCCTAGAAATTCATGAGGTTCTTCCGAGAACATCTTCCCGACCGCCCCACGGACCAACGCCCTGCGAGCATCCTTCGGGCAGGCCGGTGCCCGTCCCGTCGACCCTTCGCTAAGCTGTCCCCGGACACCGTCCCGGCCGTCAGGCTGCCGCGACGGGATCGACCTGCCGCACCGGGAACCGTGGGCTCCCGACATGACAACGCTGAAAGGCGGATGCATTCTCCGTGAAGTTCTCCGTTGACCGGGATGTCCTCGCCGAGGCTGTCACCTGGACCGCACGCTCGTTGTCCCCCCGTCCGCCGGTCCCGGTCCTCTCGGGGCTCCTGCTCAAGGCCGAGTCCGGAGCCGTGAGCCTCTCGAGCTTCGACTACGAGATCTCCGCGAATCTGCAGTTCGCCGCGGACGTCGCCGAGGAAGGCACCGTGCTCGTCTCGGGTCGCCTGCTCGCGGACATCTGCCGCAGCCTGCCCTCCGCGCCGGTCGAGATCGCCACCGACGGCGCGAAGATCACTCTCAGCTGCCGCAACTCCCGGTTCAACCTGGCGACGATGCCGGAGAACGACTACCCGGAGCTGCCGGCTCTGCCCCCGATCGGCGGCGTCGTCGACGGTGGTGCGTTCGCGCAGGCCGTCTCGCAGGTGATCATCGCCGCGAGCCGCGACGACACCCTGCCGATTCTCACCGGCGTACGGATCGAGTTCGAGGGCGAGACGATGACGCTGCTCGCCACCGACCGGTACCGGCTGGCCATGCGCGAGCTGACCTGGCGGCCGAACAGTGCCGGCCTGTCCACCAGCGTGCTGGTCAAGGCCCGCACCCTGAGCGAGGTCGCCAAGACCCTCGGCTCCGGTGGGGACCTGTCGATCGCGCTCTCCGACGCCAACGAGCTGATCGGCTTCGAGAGCGGCGGCCGCCGCACCACATCGTTGCTCGTGGACGGCGACTACCCGAAGATCCGCTCGCTGTTCCCCGACGTGACGCCCATCCACGCCTCCGTGCGCACCGCCGATCTGGTGGAGGCCGTCCGCCGCGTCGCCCTCGTCGCCGAGCGCAACACCCCCATCCGGATGGCCTTCACCGAGGGCACGCTGTCCCTGGATGCCGGCACCGGTGAGGACGCGCAGGCGTCCGAGGCCATCGAGGCGAACCTGACGGGCGATCCGATCACCGTCGCGTTCAACCCGCACTATCTCAGCGAGGGCCTGAACGCGTTCGGGACCGAGTACGTGCGGTTCTCCTTCACCACCCCGCCCAAGCCGGCGGTCATCTCGGCCCAGCAGGAGTCCGAGGGCGACGAGCAGGACGACTACCGGTACCTGCTGATGCCAGTTCGCCTGCCGAACCAGTGACGCTGCCCAACCAGTGACGCGACTGCGCTGAGCCGGCACCGACCCGGCGCGGGGACAGACCCAGGGAACCGACGGAAGGGACGGACACGATGCACATCGGCATGATCGGGCTCGGCAAGATGGGCTTCAACATGCGGGAGCGGCTGCGTCGCGGTGGCGTGGAGGTCACCGGGTACGACCGCAATCCCGACGTCACGGACGTTCCCGACACGGACGCCCTCGTGGCGGCGCTGCCGTCACCCCGCGTCGTGTGGCTGATGCTGCCGGCCGGCAAGATCACGGCGGACGTGGTCGACGAACTCGTCGGCAAGCTCGACTCCGGTGACATCCTCATCGACGGCGGCAACTCCCGCTTCACGGACGACCAGGCCCATGCCGACCACGCCGCCGAGCGCGGCATCGGCTTCGTCGACGTCGGTGTCTCCGGTGGTGTCTGGGGCCTCGAGAACGGCTACGGCATGATGGCCGGCGGCACCGACGAGGAGATCGCCACCCTGATGCCGGTGTTCGACGCGCTCCGCCCCGAGGGCCCCCGCGAGGAGAGCTTCGTGCACGTCGGCGCGGTCGGCTCCGGCCACTACGCCAAGATGGTCCACAACGGCATCGAGTACGGCGTGATGCAGTCCCTCGCCGAGGGCTACGAACTGCTGGCCAAGAAGAGCATCGTCTCCGACGTCACCGGCACGTTCCGCGCGTGGCAGAAGGGCACCGTCATCCGGTCCTGGCTGCTGGACCTGATGGTCCGGGCGCTGAACGACGACCCGGGACTGGAGAAGATCTCCGGCTACGTCGAGGACTCGGGCGAGGGGCGCTGGACCGTGGAAGAGGCGATCGCCAACGAGGTCGCCGCCCCCGCGATCACCGCCGCCGTGTTCGCCCGGTTCGTGTCCCGGCAGGACGACTCCCCCGCGATGAAGGCCGTCGCCGCCCTGCGCAACCAGTTCGGTGGCCACGCCGTGCGGCCCGCCGGGCAGCGCATCGAGGGCTCGGGCACCCCGAGCCCGGGCAGCGAGAACACCGGGACCGATCCGTCGACGGCGGCGGGCCCGAGCTGACGACGTGCACCTCGCGGCTCTCTCCCTCACCGACTTCCGCACCTACGCCCAGCTCGACCTGACCCTCGAGCCCGGCGTCACCGTCTTCGTCGGCGCCAACGGACTCGGCAAGACCAACATCGTCGAGGCCGTCGGCTATCTCGCGACCCTCGGCTCGCACCGGGTCAGCCAGGACGCCCCGTTGATCCGGTTCGGCGCCGACCAGGCGCTCGTGCGGGCCCGCCTGGTGCGCCGGACGCAGCAGCTGAGCCTGGAGATGGAGATCAACGCCCGCGGCGGCAACCGGGTGCGGATCAACCGGGCCAACCCGGTCCGTGCCCGGGACGCGCTCGGCCTGTGCCGCACGGTGCTGTTCGCGCCGGAGGACCTCGAGCTGGTCAAGGGAGACCCGGGCAGCCGTCGGCGGTTCCTCGACGAGCTGACCGCGACGCTCTTCCCGTCCCAGGCCACCCTGCGGGCGGAGTACGACCGGGTGCTCAAGCAGCGCAACGCCCTGCTCAAGTCGGCGCGGGCGGCCGGGCGCTTCACCGAGAACCACCGGGCCACGCTGCAGGTGTGGAACGAGCACCTCGCGGCCACCGGTGCCCAGCTGCTCCAGGCGCGCGTGACGCTGCTCGAACGGCTCGCTCCGCACCTGGCCGACGCGTACCGGCGGCTCACCGACGGGAGCAAGGAGCTGACGGCGCGGTACCGCAGCACCGTGGTCGGCCACGGGCAGGACGACGGCGACGACGTGCTCCCGCCCGGCTCGGCCGGCCTCGCGGACGCGGGGTCCGACCTGGCGGGCCTGGACACCGAGACCATCCGGCGCGCCTTCCTCGACGCGCTCGAGGCCGGGCAGAACCGGGACCGGGAACGCGCGTTGACGCTGACCGGACCCCACCGCGACGACGTCGAACTCGTCCTCGGGCAGGCGCCGGCCAAGGGATACGCCTCCCACGGCGAGTCCTGGTCGGTGGCGCTCTCCCTGCGGCTGGCGGCGTACGAACTGCTGCGCGAGGACGCCCTGACCGAGGGTGGGGAGCCGATCCTCCTCCTCGACGACGTGTTCGCCGAGCTCGACGCCGACCGCCGCAACCGGCTGGCCGCCATCGCCGCCGACGCCGAACAGGTGCTCATCACCGCGGCCGTCGTCGAGGACATCCCCGCGAGCCTCATCGACCGGCAGCTGCGGGTCGGGGCCGGGGTCGTGGAGGCGGCATGAGTCCCCGGGCCGACAGCGGGAGGTCTCGTCCCCGCGGTGCGGCGACCACGCCCGCCGGGGCAGCCGAACCGACGCCTGCGGCCGGTCCGGCCGGTGGGCGTGATGCGACGGCATCCGGGAACACTCCGGCCGTGAACGAATCCGGCGTCGGCCAGAGCGCGCCGGAGGAGGCCATCGACGCGGCCGCGGCCGCCCTCCTGCGGGCCCGCGCCGCCGCGGAGGCCCGTGGCGAACGGCGCGTCCGCTCCGCTGCGGCCCTGCGCCGCAGTGCGGACCGCGCGGCCGCTCGCACGGGTGCGTCCCGCCGCCGTACCGGCCGGGATCCGCTGAACCTGGGCTCGGTCGTGGACCGGATGGTCAAGGACCGGGGCTGGAGCACGCCGGTGTCGGTGGGATCGGTGATCGGCCGCTGGCCGCAGATCGTCGGCCCGGACATCGCCGCCCACTGCCACCCCGACGCATTCCGGGAGACGACGCTGCACGTCGTGTGCGATTCGACGGCCTGGGCCACCCAGGTGCGGCTGCTCGTGCCGACCTTGCTGGCCCGGTTCGACGCGGAGATCGGCGCCGGTATCCTGACCGCGATCAAGGTCTCCGGACCCACGGCGCCGAGCTGGCGGAAGGGTCCCCGGACCGTGCAGGGCCGCGGTCCGCGCGACACATACGGGTGACCGCAGGAGCCGAATTCGGCGGACGCCGAAATCCGCCGAGAGAGCGTCTGGGACCCCGGCGGACGAGGACGGCCCCGTCCGGACCTCTGTTGATCGGCCAGATCCGGCAAAGAATTGTGCCCAGGGCATGATGAGCGCGTTCCCGCCCCAACCACACAGTAGAATGGTCAACGTGTGCCGGAAGGTTACCGTGCGGTAGCCCCTGTGCCCTCCCTCTGGAGGCGCGCCACGGCACGTGTCATGGTGCGCGCGGCTACCGCCGTCGCGCACGTCTCGATCACGAGGAGCCGGACGCGCCTGTGTCAGCGAACCTTCCCGACGACGGAACCAGTCAGCCCCAGCCCACGGATCTCCCGGCCGAGTCCCCGGCGTCGCCGTCGTCGGAGGTGAACGGCGCAACCCCGACCTCGGTGCAGGACGACGCTCCCGCGACCACGCCGTCGCCCCGCCCCGGGATCACCGACGGCCAGTACGGCGCCAGTGACATCACCGTCCTGGAGGGCCTCGAGGCCGTGCGCAAGCGGCCCGGCATGTACATCGGCTCCACCGGTCCCCGCGGTCTGCACCACCTGGTCTACGAGGTGGTCGACAACTCCGTCGACGAGGCCCTCGCCGGTCACGCCACCCACATCGAGGTCACGCTGCTGGCCGACGGCGGCGTCCGCGTCGTCGACGACGGCCGTGGCATCCCCGTCGACATGCACCCGACCGAGAAGAAGTCCACCGTCGAGGTGGTCATGACCATCCTGCACGCGGGCGGCAAGTTCGGCGGCTCCGGCTACGCCGTCTCCGGCGGCCTGCACGGCGTGGGCATCTCCGTCGTCAACGCCCTCTCCCGGCGGGTGGACACCGAGGTCCGCCGCCAGGGTCACGTGTGGCGCCAGTCGTTCGGTGACGGTGGTCAGCCCCGGACCGACCTGGTCAAGGGCGAGGTCACCGATGCCACCGGCACCACGCAGACGTTCTACCCCGACGACTCGATCTTCGAGAGCGTCGACTTCGACTTCGAGACCCTTCGCGCCCGCTTCCAGCAGATGGCCTTCCTGAACAAGGGCCTGAAGATCACGCTCACGGACGAGCGGACGCTGGAGGAGGCCGGCGAGGAGATCGCCGAGGCCGAGGACGCGTCGGCCGAGCCCGCCGAGGCGAAGCACCGCGAGGTCGTCTACCAGTACGAGAAGGGCCTGCTGGACTACGTCACCTTCCTCAACTCCTCCAAGCGCACCGAGGTCATCAATGACGAGGTGATCGCGTTCGAGTCCGAGGACAAGGAGCGCAAGATCGCCCTCGAGCTCGCGATGCAGTGGACCACGGCGTACTCGGAGAGCGTGCACACGTACGCCAACACGATCAACACCCACGAGGGCGGCACCCACGAGGAGGGCTTCCGCGCGGCGCTGACCACCTTGGTCAACCGCTACGCGCGCGAGAAGAACATCCTGCGGGAGAAGGACGACAACCTCACCGGCGACGACATCCGCGAGGGTCTGACCGCCGTCATCTCCATCAAGCTCGGCGAGCCGCAGTTCGAGGGGCAGACCAAGACGAAGCTCGGCAACTCCGAGGCGAAGACCTTCGTCCAGCGCGTGGTCTCCGACCAGCTCGGCGACTGGTTCGAGCGCAATCCCGGCCCGGCCCGCGACGTGATCCGCAAGGCCATCCAGGCGTCCCAGGCCCGCATCGCCGCCCGCAAGGCGCGCGAGTCGACCCGCCGCAAGGGGCTGCTCGAGTCCGGTGGCATGCCGGGCAAGCTCAAGGACTGCTCGTCGAAGGACCCATCGAAGAGCGAGATCTACATGGTGGAGGGCGACTCCGCGGGCGGGTCCGCGGTCCGCGGCCGGGATCCCATGACCCAGGCGGTGCTGCCCCTGCGCGGCAAGATCCTCAACGTCGAGCGGGCCCGGCTCGACAAAGCGCTGAACAACGCCGAGGTCCAGTCGATGATCACCGCGTTCGGCGCCGGCATCGGGGAGGACTTCGACATCACCAAGGCGCGGTACCACAAGATCGTGCTGATGGCCGATGCGGACGTGGACGGCCAGCACATCACCACGCTGCTGCTGACCCTGCTGTTCCGGTACATGCGTCCCCTGATCGAGCACGGCTACGTCTACCTGGCGCAGCCCCCGCTGTACAAGATCAAGTGGTCCAACGCCGCGCACGACTACGTCTACAGCGACCGGGAGCGGGACGCCGTCGTCGCCGACGGTCTCTCCCACGGTCGCCGGATGCCGAAGGACAACGGCATCCAGCGCTACAAGGGTCTCGGTGAGATGGACTACACCGAGTTGTGGGAGACCACCATGGACCCGGACCACCGCACGCTGCTGCAGGTGACCATGGACGACGCCGCCGCGGCGGACCAGGTGTTCGCGGTGCTGATGGGCGAGGACGTCGACTCCCGGCGTGCGTTCATCCAGCAGAACGCCAAGGACGTCCGCTTCCTGGACATCTGACCGGCGCCGACAGCTGACCGCCGCCGGTCATCCCCGCACCGCACCCGTCACCGTCGAGCCGCCGTCCTGCACGGCACCGGTCCGCACGTGAGCCGAGAGACGTAGAAGAAGAAGGATCCCGAGTATGAGCGACGAGACCCCGGAGAACCCCGAGGGCATCGAGGAGCCGACCCCGGTCGAGGGCGAAGTGCTGACGGATCGTGTCGAGCAGGTCGACCTGCAGACCGAGATGCAGCGCTCGTACCTGGACTACGCGATGGCCGTCATCATCGGCCGCGCGCTGCCCGACGTGCGTGACGGCCTCAAGCCCGTGCACCGGCGCATCCTCTACGCGATGTACGACGGCGGCTACCGGCCGGACCGGGCGTTCAGCAAGAGCGCCCGCGTGGTCGGCGACGTGATGGGTACCTACCACCCGCACGGTGACCTGGCGATCTACGACGCCCTGGTCCGGCTCATCCAGGACTGGACGCTGCGCTACCCGCTCGCGCTCGGGCAGGGCAACTTCGGTTCCCCGGGCAACGACGGCGCGGCTGCCCCGCGGTACACCGAGACAAAGATGGCTCCCCTGTCGATGGACCTGGTCCGGGACATCGAGCAGGAGACCGTCGACTTCCAGGACAACTACGACGGCCGCGACCAGGAGCCGACGGTCCTGCCGGCGCGCTTCCCGAACCTGCTGGTCAACGGCTCCTCCGGCATCGCCGTCGGCATGGCCACGAACATCCCGCCCCACAACTTGCGGGAAGTGGCCGACGGTGTCCAGTGGTACCTCGAGCACCCCGAGGCCACGAAGGACGAGCTGCTCACCGAGTTGCTCAAGCGGATCAAGGGCCCGGACTTCCCGACGCACGCCCAGATCCTGGGCCACAAGGGCATCGAGGACGCGTACCGCACGGGCCGCGGGTCCATCACGATGCGCGCCGTCGTCAACGTCGAGGAACTGCAGGGCCGCACCTGCCTCGTCGTCACCGAGCTGCCCTACCAGGCCAACCCGGACAACCTCGCGATCAAGATCGCCGAGCTGGTCAAGGACGGCCGGATCTCCGGCATCGCCGACCTGCGGGACGAGACCTCGGGCCGCACCGGCCAGCGTCTGGTCATCGTGCTCAAGCGGGATGCGGTCGCGAAGGTCGTGCTGAACAACCTGTACAAGCACACGTCGCTGCAGGAGAACTTCTCCGCGAACATGCTGGCGATCGTCGACGGGGTGCCGCGCACGCTCTCGCTCGACGCGTTCATCCGGCACTGGGTCACCCACCAGCTGGATGTCATCGTCCGGCGCACCCGGTTCCGGCTGCGCAGGGCCGAGGAGGAGGCGCACATCCTGCGCGGCCTGCTGGCGGCGCTGGACGCGCTCGACGAGGTGATCGCCCTGATCCGGCGCTCGTCCACGGTCGAGGACGCCCGGAACGGGCTGATCGAACTGCTGTCCCTCGACGCGCTGCAGGCGCAGGCCATCCTCGACATGCCGCTGCGCCGCCTCGCCGCCCTCGAACGGCAGAAGATCCAGGACCGGTTCGCCGAGCTGGAGGCCGCGATCGCGGACTACCACTCCATCCTCGAGTCACCGGAGCGGCAGCGGCGGATCGTCAGCGAGGAGCTGGCGGAGATCGTCGACCGGCACGGGGACGACCGGCGCACCCAGATCATGCTCGGCTACGACGGCGACATGAGCATGGAGGACCTGATCCCCGAGGAGGACATGGTCGTCACCATCACCCGGGGCGGGTACGTCAAGCGCACCCGCACCGACCAGTACCGCACGCAGCAGCGCGGCGGGAAGGGCGTGCGCGGGGCGCAGCTGCGCGCCGATGACGTGGTCGACCACTTCTTCGTCACCACCACCCACAACTGGTTGCTGTTCTTCACCAACCTCGGCCGGGTGTACCGGGCGAAGGCGTACGACCTGGTGGAGGGCGGCCGTGACGCGCGCGGCCAGCACGTGGCCAACCTGCTGCCGTTCCAGCCGGACGAGACGATCGCCCAGGTGCTGGCGCTGAAGGACTACACGCAGGCGCCCTATCTCGTGCTCGCCACCCGCAACGGCCTGGTCAAGAAGACCCGGCTCGCGGACTACGACACGAATCGGGCCGCGGGCGTCATCGCGATCAACCTGCGCGACGGGGACGAGCTGGTCTCGGCCAAGCTGGTCTCCGAGGAGGACGACATCCTGCTCGTCTCCCGCAACGGCCAGTCCCTGCGATTCGCCGCGACGGACGAGGCGCTGCGGCCGATGGGCCGCGCCACCTCGGGCGTCACCGGCATGAAGTTCCGCGACGGCGACGAGCTGCTCGCCGCAGACGTCGTCACCGAGGACTCCTTCGTCTTCGTCGTGACCGACGGCGGCTACGCCAAGCGCACCCCGGTCGACCAGTACCGCGTGCAGGGCCGAGGTGGCCTGGGCATCAAGGTGGCCAAGGTCGTCGAGGAGCGCGGCGAGCTGGTGGGCGCGGGCATCGTGCAGGAGGACGACGACGTGCTCGTCATCATGGAGCGCGGCAAGGTCGTCCGCTCCGCCGTCAGCGGTGTTCCCGCCAAGGGCCGCGACACGATGGGCGTCATCTTCGCCAAGCCGGACAAGAACGACCGGATCATCGGCGTCGCCCTGACCTCCGAGTCGCGGATCGAGGAGGAGGTCGCGGCCGCCGACGGGGTGCCCGTCGACGGAGCCGACACCACGGCCGGGACGGCTGTCCCGACCAAAGCTGCGGGTACTGATGAAGTACCGTTGGACCAGCAATCCGAGGCGGTCGCGACCGCCGATCCCGACGACGGCGACAGCGCGGACGGCTCGTCCGCCGATGCGTCGTCCGACGGCAGCGTCGACGACGGAGGTAGGCAGTGAGCTCCAACAAGCCCAGCGGTGACGGCCGCGGCGGATCCGGCCAGCGGTCGGATGCCCTGGAACGGATGAAGGCCAAGAGTGCCGGCGTCCGCGACACCGCCACCGGTCGCGCGCCCAGCCGACCCGATCGCGCCCCGTCGACCTCCGGTCGTACCGGCACCAGCGTCCGCTCCGCGGCTCCGTCGTCCGCGGCCCGCACGCAGACCGCTCGGCCGGCCGCCCGCCCCGCCGCTGCGGCCACGTCCGGCCGGGACGGCCGGGAGAGCGCCGCACGGCCCGCGCCGAAGCTGGTGCGCCCGCCGCAGAAGACCAAGGTGCGTCGCGCCCGCCTGCTGGTGAGCAAGATCGACCCGTGGTCGGTGCTGAAGATGGCGTTCCTGCTGTCCGTGGCCCTCGGCATCATCACCGTGGTCGCCTCGATCGTGCTGTGGACCGTGCTGGACCTGACCGGCATCTTCTCCCGGATCAACCAGATGCTCGGGGAGGTGGGCGGCAGCAACAGCTTCGACCTGCGCACCTACGCCTCGCTCGGCCAGGTGGCCTCGTTCGCGACCGTCGTGGCCGTGACGAACATCTTCCTGCTCACCGCGCTGTCCGTGCTCGCGGCCGTGCTGTACAACATCACCTCGACGCTGGTCGGCGGCATCGGCGTCACGCTCACCGACGACTGATCAGGCTGGACCGGCCGCCCGCGCGGCCGGTCCTGCTCATCCTGTCCACCGGCGCTGACGCAATACGGAAGCTTCGTGTTGTGTAATGTGCCCGTGGCGGTCTAGTCTCGCTTTCGGGTGAGGTAAGGCTCACCTGAGTTGAGGTGAGGAGACCACGGTGACCGGGAACTACCTGATCGGCCTGCGCGAGGGGCTGGAAGCAGCCCTGCTGCTCGTGCTGCTGCTGGCGTACCTGCGCCGGACCGGGCGGACCGCCCTGATCCCCCGGCTCTGGGCCGGCGTCGCCGTCGCGGTCGTCCTCAGCGCCGCCTTCGGTGCTTTCCTCACCTTCGGCCCCCAGGGCCTGACGTTCGAGGCCCAGGAGGCCATCGGCGGCGGCCTCTCGATCCTCGCCGTCGCCCTCGTCACCGGCATGGTGTTCTGGATGGCGCGCACGGCTCGCACCCTCGGCAGCACGCTGTCCACCCGGATGGACGCCGCCACCACGGCCGGCGGCTGGGCGGTGGCCGTCGTCGCCGCCGTCACCGTCGGGCGCGAAGGCCTCGAGACCGCGCTGTTCCTCTGGGCCGCGGCCCAGTCCACCGGCCAGACCTGGCAACCGCTCGTCGGCTCTCTGGCCGGCATCGCCACCGCCGTCATCATCGGCTGGCTGATCGGGCGCGGCACGATCAAGCTCAACCTCGGCGTCTTCTTCCGCTGGACCGGGGCCCTGCTCATCGTCATCGCCGGTGGCGTGCTCGCCTACGGGATCCACGACCTGCAGGAGGCCCGCATCCTCCCGGGCCTGAACGCGCTGGCGTTCGACCTGACGTCCGCCATCCCGCCGGCCAGCTGGTACGGCACCCTGCTCAAGGGCGTGTTCAACCTCTCCGCGGAGACCACGTGGCTGCAGGCGGTGGCGTGGGTGCTCTACGTCGGCATCACGTTGGCGATCTACCTGCGCGTGGTCCGCCGCCCCTCGGGCAGCAGCCCCGCTGTCGCCCGCTCCCGCACCGTCCGTGCGGGTCTGCCCGTCGCGAAGGAAGCCTGATCCGTGCCGCTCGTTCTCCGTCGCTTCGGCCTGCCCGCCGTCGCTGCCCTGGTCGCCTCGGCGGCCCTGGCGCTCACGGGCTGCACCTCGAACACTCCGCAGGCCGCCTCGTCCGGCGGTAGCGCCGAGGCCGGTGCCGTGACCGTCACCAGCACCGACGACGCGTGCACTCTCTCCGCGACCCAGGCGCCCAGCGGCAACGTGACCTTCCGCGTGTCCAACCAGGGCAACCAGGTCACCGAGTTCTACGTCTTCGCGCAGGACGGGGTGCGGATCGTCGGGGAGGTCGAGAACATCGGGCCGGGCCTGAGCCGCGACCTCATCGTGCAGGCCCCCGCGGGCAGTTACAGGACGGCGTGCAAGCCGGGCATGAGCGGCGAGGGCATCCGTGCCGGCTTCACCGTGACGGACTCCGGCAAGCCGGTGTACGCGGACGCCTCCTCGCAGCAGCTGCTGACCTCCGCCACGACGCAGTACCAGGCGTACGTGAAGGAGCAGACCGAGCAGCTGGTCACCGGGACGACAGCGTTCGTCACCGCCGTCAAGGCCGGGGACACCGCGGCCGCACGCAACCTCTACGCGTCCACCCGCAGCCACTGGGAGCGGATCGAGCCGGTCGCCGAGTCGTTCGGCGATCTCGACCCCCGGATGGACGCCCGCGAGGCGGACCTGGAGAAGGGCCAGACGTGGACGGGCTGGCACCGGCTGGAGAAGGACCTGTGGGCACCCGCGTCCGGCTACACCCCGCTGACCGCCGCTCAGCGCACCAAGGTCGCGGACCAGCTGATGGCGGACACGAAGGAACTCGCCACCCGGACGAAGTCCGTGAAGCTGACGCCCGCGCAGCTGGGCAACGGCGCGAAGGAGCTGCTCGACGAAGTGGCCACCGGAAAGATCACAGGCGAGGAGGAGACCTTCTCCCACACCGACCTGTGGGACTTCCAGGCCAACGTCGACGGCGCCCGGATCGCCTTCACCAACCTGCGACCGGCGCTCGAGGCGAAGGACAAGGCCCTGGCGACCACGATCAGCGCCCGGTTCGACGCGCTGCAGAAGGAGCTCGACCGGTATCGGAAGGGCGACGGGTTCGTCTCCTACACCGCGCTGACGCCGGCGCAGGTGAAGGCCCTGTCCACCCGGGTGGACGCCCTGAGCGAGCCGCTCGCGAAGCTCACCGGCGCCGTCGTCGCGTGATGCGTTCGTTCGTCGAGGCCCGCTCGCTGCTGGGTTCGTCGTGAGTCGTCTCGGTCGGCGCTCCTTCCTCGCCCTGGCCGGTACCGGTGGGGTCACCGCGGCCGTCGGCGCGGTCGCCGCCGTCGCGTCCGGCGGGGACCGAGCGCGGGTTGCCGCTCCGGTCGCGTCCGTCGTCCCGTTCCACGGCGAGCATCAGGCCGGCATCGTCACGCCCGCGCAGGACCGGCTGCATCTGGCTGCGTTCGACGTCGAGACTGACTCGCGGGACGAGCTGATCGCGCTGCTGCAGCAGTGGACGGACGCCGCGGCGACGCTGACCGCCGGCGGTTCTCTGACGCCCGACGCCGGGTACGACTCCCCGCCCACCGACACTGGTGAGGCGCTCGGGCTGAACGCGGCCAACCTGACCATCACGATCGGCTTCGGCGCCGGTCTGTTCACGAAGGACGGCAAGGACCGGTTCGGCCTGGCGAAGCACCGACCCGCGGCACTGATCGACCTGCCGCACTTCCCCAAGGACGCGCTCGAGCCCGCGCGCACGGGCGGGGACCTCGTCGTGCAGGCATGCGCGGACGACCCGCAGGTGGCCGTGCACGCGATCCGCAACCTCGCGCGGATCGGCTTCGGCACGGTGAGCGTGCGCTGGTCGCAGCTCGGCTTCGGCCGCACGTCCTCGACGAGCACCGCACAGGCGACGCCGCGGAATCTGTTCGGTTTCAAGGACGGCACGGCCAACCTCAAGGCCGAGGAGTCGGACTCGCTGGCCGAGCACGTGTGGGTGGGCGGTGACGCCGGCTGGATGGCCGGTGGAACCTACCTCGTCGCCCGGCGGATCCGAATGCACATCGAGACCTGGGATCGCACCTCGCTGCGCGAGCAGGAGCAGGTGGTGGGGCGGGACCGCACCGAGGGGGCGCCACTCTCCGGCGGCACGGAGTTCACCGAGGCCGACCTGACGCGGGCCGGGAACGATGGCGCGCCGTTGGTCGCGCGGACGTCCCACGTGTCAATCGCTCATCCGTCGCGGAACGACGGCGTGCGGATGCTCCGGCGCGGGTACAACTACACGGACGGCTCGGACGGGCTGGGCAAGCTCGACGCCGGGCTGATGTTCCTTGCGTTCGTCACCGACCCGCGGACGCACTACGTGCCGATGCAGACGGCGATGGCACGCAACGATGCCATGGCCGAGTACCTCCGCCACACCGGCTCCGGACTGTTCGCGGTACCCGGTGGGGTGGCCCCCGGCGGGTACGTCGGACAGCGGCTGTTCGAGGCCTGATCCCGGGGCTCGCACGGTCCCGCGGATTTGGGAAGGTGCCCGGCGATACGGTATCGTCGTGTCTCGGCCCAACGGGTCTGGGGGCGTATAGCTCAGGCGGTTAGAGCGCTTCGCTGATAACGAAGAGGTCCCAGGTTCAAGTCCTGGTACGCCCACTCCCACCCTCTCGTCTCGTGAGGAATCCATGAAGAAACTGCTGGCCATCGCGGCCGCGGCCACCGCCGGTGTCGTTGCCTGGCGCCGGTACCAGGATGCCGAGGCCGAGAAGAAGAAGTGGCGCGACGCCACGGACACCATCGACTGACCCACCTACCCGGGGACTTAGCTCAGTTGGTAGAGCGGTAGCTTTGCAAGCTTCAGGTCAGGGGTTCGATTCCCCTAGTCTCCACGCACGTTGAACACGAAGGCCCGGTCCACTGCGGACCGGGCCTTCGTCGTGAGTTCTGACGCAGAGTTTATTACATTCAAATTGGATGCGCATGGCTCGACCGTGATCTGGACTCGAGGGCATAGAATCCGCCTGTGCCTAAGAAGAGACCCCGCGGGTGGGTGTGGGACGTGGTATCCGTGGTCCTCCCACTGCTCGGCACCTTTGGTGGCGCTCAGCTGATTTCGTGGGGAGTTCGAGAATCGGGAGAGCGCCAGGTTCAGCTTTACTGGCTTGGCTGTTTAGCGCTTGTCATCGCAGTTGGCATTACGGCGGCCGCAAAGATTGTCGACTTCAAGCGAGGCGTATTAGCTGACGACGCGAAGCGGACTCAAGTCGTTAGACTGAAGGATGAGTTGATGCCGTTTGCATCTACCATGGCTGAAATGGCCATTCAGCCGCACTCTGTTCGACTTGCGTATTTAATGGCCGTATCGAAGACAGCGGCAAATGCTCTTCGAAACCTGGTGGGTGAGCACGTGGCTCGACCACGTGCAGTTGTCTATATGCTAGACGCTGATGCGAACCCTGTGATCATGGACCCTGTTGGCCACAGCGGACGGGGGGAACGTCCGGGTCCCTTTAGGGCGGGGACACCTAGAGGAGATTTCGCTCTCCAGTTCCTCAACAGGCGAAAGACAATGCACTTCGCTGACTTGAATAAGAAGAAGCCGAATGGTTACGACGGGTCAATGGCGGGATATAGGACGTTTGTTGCCGCGCCGATATGGACTGAGACGGGAGTGTACGGGATGGTAACGCTCGATGCGCCGACACCCAAGGCGTTTGACGAAGGAGATGTCGCTCTTGTGGAGCTGACGGCGGAGATGATGTCGATCGCATTCGAGATCGGCCAGGACCAAGACGCGACGGGGCACTGACGGTGCTCCGTTCGATTGTCCTCTGTGGCGCGTAGAGTGGGACATATGGCGAAGCAAGGTAGTTGGCAAGTCGTCAAGACCTCAGGCGGGTACGGGGTGCTGAAGAGCACGTCGGGGTCGCGAGTCACGAAGTCCACTGTCGTCCGACCGACGACAGTCGGGAAGAACGAGCGGAGTGCCCCGAAGTCATAGCTGTGTGTGTCGGCCCTTCTCCTACAGCCACGGTGTCAGGACTGCAAGGTGCCCGTCGTGCCCGAGGTCGGCGCCTGAGCGCCTGGGGCCGGAGCCGCCGGGATGGTGGAGGCGGTGTCCGCCATGTGCTTGCGGTCGCCGCCGGAGACCGTGGTGGTCACCCGCGGGGAGGCAGGCTGCGCGGTCTTCCGTGGGTCCTCGACCGGCTTGGAAGCGCGCCAGGCGGAGACGCCCGCGACGCCGGCGGCTTTAGGAGGCTTCACGCCAGACGACGAGTACGGGAGCTAACCAGGCGACGCCAGCCTCGTTACAAGACGCCTGCGTCTACGCGTTGAACCGGAGGACGTAGTGCCGGGACGCCGCTGGCGGGTGCGCACCCACTCACGTCAGCTCGCCTGGTATCTCTTGACGCTCTTCAGCCACTCATCGAGCACGTCGATCTCGGCAGTGAGGGTGTCCACCGATGGTGGCGTGTAGTTCAGTTCGGGGTGAGGATCGTGACGGGAAGCCCAACCAGAAATCCTGCTGTAGGAATCGTCGTACGTTTTGATGTCGTTAGTAGTGACTCGTCCGATCACCCTCAATTTCCCCACGCGGACTTCCAGGGCTCGATAGTCCACAAGCGGTTCGGCCAGCACTTGGCTAATAATGCGTTCCCATGTCTGGGACATGTGACCCGCAATCTCCTCGGTGGCGCGCTGGTAGTCCGGATCGGACATGCCTTCCTCGTGACGGCGCAGCGAAGCGACTTCTTGCCTCAGAGTCTCCACGCGTTGCGCGGCGTCCTGCGCCGTCCAGGGATGTTTGAGAGTGGTGAAGCCGGGGCCAATCTTTCGCTTGCGTTCGATGCCGCGGGTCGCGAAGGGGACGTCCGCTGCTTCTGCTGTCTTTCGAAGGACCATCGTGAAGGCGATGTCATGCGTGAAGACGATGACCTGCCGTTCTCCCGCCAGGTCGACGATCCGGTTGGCGACCGCCTCTCGCCGCATATGGTCGAGCGAGGACACGGGGTCGTCGAACACCAGCGCCGACTTGCTGGTGTCGAAGTGTACTTCGGTGAGGAACCCTGCGAAGCCGAGCGCCGTCTGTTCGCCCTCGGAAAGTACGTCGCCGAGGCGCGCGCCCGCACGCGCGTTCAAGAAGTCGGCCTTGTGAAGCAGGCCCATCCCTTGGCGCGACCTGGTTGCCTTGAAGGTGACCCGCTCCAGTTCGAGCCGGTCTGTCTCGCGAGTGAAGCGGTCTCGGGCTTCTTCGGTCACGTACTTCCTCGTCAGCTCGCCCACCTTGTCGGTGATTGCGCGCGTGTTTGTCTCGGAGAATTTGTCACTGAGCACCGCTAACTCGAGCAGGCGGGCGCGTTCCGACTCGATCAGGGGCCTCCCCTCCCGCATCGCAATCTGGTCGCGCAGCCGGTTCTCTTCAGTCTGCGCCTGAGCGAGACGTCCGGCGAAATCAGCGGCATCGATGGAGCCGGCCTGGTCGCGGAGGCCCCTCTCCTGGGCGGCAAGCGTGGCGACCTCCGCTGCGACGCTTACGTCCGCCGGCTGCTCATCGGCGATCATGGCTGCCTGACGCGCACGGAATGCGTCGAACAGCCTCTGGACCCGCTTGGCGAATCCCGGTTCAGACTGATCGAACGAGGCGATGGCGACCGCCACGGTTTGGCTCTCGACCGGCTGCCGGCCGAGAGCCGCGACGAACGCTTCGAGCGCCTTCTTGGCCGACTCGGCGTCTCTAGCTGTCGCGTCCGAGACGAACTTGTGAAACCGCTTCAGCCGCGCCGCCCCTCCTCCGTTGAGGGACTGCTGGCATAGCACGCAGACTGCTCCGTCGTCTGAATGCGGGAAGTCGTGTTCCGGGTAGACGACGCGCGAGTAATCTTCCGCCGCTTGCCACAGCGCTTTCCAGACCGGCGATCCGATGGCGGCGAGTGGCTCGTCTCCGAACGTGGTCAAGGAAGCCGCGTCCGCCGCTTCCTGGGCCGACTTCGCGCTCGCGCGCAGCGCTTTGAGCTTCTCGTGCACCGCGGAACCGAACGAGCTGTCGAGGCCGGCGAGGTGACTCGCGACCCGATTAAGCGCATCGGCCGCGCGGATCAGCTTCTGCTTCTCCTGCCGAGGATCAGCGGTCCGGAGCCGAGCCACTTCCTCGACCTGATTGCTCAGCTTCTGGTCGACGTCGTGAGGGCAAGCGGTGGCCGCGTCGATCTCTGCGTCCGTCGTCTTGGTCGTGAGAGCGCTCAGGAATGTCGCCGCCGATCCGCGATCGTCGACGACGGGGAGAGTTCCGGGCGCGCCCTTCCCGGTCTTCCATCCGTCGATGACACGTCGCACGCCGGCGGTCACTGTCGAGAGGTCGTCAAGAAGTTGCACCGCAGAAGGCCGGTAGGAGATCTCTGCTTCCGAGTTGAGGTACGTGTCTCCGCAGTGCTCGTCATAGAGGGCGACGCGCCCGAGAGCAGGATCGGCGGTGGACCCGAGGGACGAGGTGAACTCGGTCGCCGAGACGAGGAATGTCACCTCGCCCGACTGCTCCCCCGGGGACTCAGCGAAGACGTCAGGGAGGATGTCGGCCCGGTGGCGGGCGCGCACCATGGACTGCAGGATGCGCGCGTACCCAGACTTCCCGCTGCCGTTGTTGCCGTACACGACGGTCAGGCCTTCAGGCGCGAACGTGAGCTCCTGATTCTCAGCGAGCCGATTGACATTAGACACGCCTCTAACGGAGAGGATCCGCACCGGCTCGTCATTCGTGCTCTGAGGAGCGGTGACCGACGCGAGCCAGCCCCCCTCCGGACCAGCGGGCGGCTTCTCGAACAGGCTCTTGGCGATCTCCTCGTACTCGATCTCGCCGATCGTTTCACCGCTCGCGATGCGCGCCAAGGCGCGCTGCTGCCACCAAGGTCGGGTAGCGATCCAGTCGAGTACGTCTTCGTAAGCGGTCACTCTGTCTCGTTCTGTCGGAGGGCGTTGCCGGGGAAGGCTCTGCGCACGCTGCTGGACGTGCTGAAGTGGACGGTGCTCACGGTTTCGCGAAGGCGTTGTCGGCCACCTTCAGGGCGCTCGTGGCTTCCCTGACTAGTCCAGGCACACTTCCGCCGACAGGACCACGAAGGTCCAGCCGAGACCGCAGGGACTCTCGACCGTGCATCGCGACCGCGCATTCGTCATGGTACGACGCGCGACCGATGCCGCAGGAGACACAGAAGGGCCCGGTGACCGTGATAGTCACCGGGCCCTTCTCGTTGGAGCTACGGCGTCACGCCTGCGGCGCGCTCGGGTTGCTCGGCGGCACCTGCGCGCCCGCGGCCGGGGCCGTCGGGGCGGTGTCCGCCACGTGCTTGCCGTCGCCACCGGAGACCGTGGTGGTCACGCGCGGGGCGGTCGGCTGCGGCGTCTTCCACGGGTCCTCGACCGGCTTGGACGCGCGCCAGGCCGAGAAGCCCGCGACGCCGGCGGCGGTGATGGCGCCGAGGACGAGCCAGCCCTTGCCCGTCTTGCCGCTGGAGCGCCGGGCGTTCTTCGACGTCGTCTTGGCAGCGTCGACCAGGGCCTTCTGCGCCTTCTTGACGGCCTTCTTGTCACCGGTGATCTTCGCCACGATGAAGTCGAGCTGCTCCGGCGTCTCCACGCCGCCCAGCTTCCTGGCCACCTGCGCGGCGATGTCGCCGATCTTCAGCTGCGCGGCCGGGATGTACTGGTCGACCACCTTGTCGCGCGCGGTGTTCAGCGCGGGGGTCGCCCGGTCCAGCTGCTTCTGCAGGGCGGGGCCGGCGTTGTCCATGGCCTTGGAGATGCGCGGACCGGCAGCGTCGAGGCCGTGCTGCAGCTTCGGCGTCAGGGTGGCGACACCGTCGGCCAGCTCGTGACCCGCGCGGCGGGCAGCATTCTGGACGGCGGGCGAGGCGGTGTCGATCCCCGCCTGCACGCGGGAGACCGCCCACTCCAGGGCGCCCTCGGGGGATTTGACCTTCTTGCTCACATCTACCTCCGTCAAAGGGTGTGGTTGTCCGCCCCTAGCCTACGGGGTCGCGTCAGACTCGCACTATCGGCCGCGGACGCCGTTTCACTGTCCGCTGAACGGGGCCGTGAGAGCCGTCCTGACCGGGATCCTGTCAGTGCCGCATGGAACAATCGGGCCCATGAGTGCACAGGCAACGCAGAAGGCGACCATCCACACCACCCAGGGCGACATCGTCGTCGAGCTCTTCGGCAACCACGCCCCGAAGACCGTGGCGAACTTCGTCGAGCTGGCCACCGGCAAGCGCGAGTGGACCCACCCGGCCACCGGCGAGAAGACCACCGACCCGCTGTACGACGGCGTGATCTTCCACCGCATCATCAAGGACTTCATGATCCAGGGTGGCGACCCGCTCGGCCGCGGCGTCGGCGGCCCCGGCTACGAGTTCGACGACGAGATCGCCCCCGACCTCGACTTCACCCAGCCCTACAAGCTGGCGATGGCGAACGCGGGCAAGCGCGGCGGCCACGGCACCAACGGCTCGCAGTTCTTCATCACCACCGTGCCCACCACCTGGCTGCAGGGCAAGCACACCATCTTCGGTGAGGTCACCGACGCGGACTCCCGTGCCGTCGTCGACAAGCTCAACAACGTGGCCACGGACCGGGGCGACAAGCCGGTCGACGACGTCAGCATCACCAGCATCGATGTCGAGGACGTCTGAGTCCGGCCTGAGGACGACGCGACGATGAGCTTCGGACAACCGGCGGTCGGCGGGACCGACACGGAGCCGCGGTGCCCTCGGCACCCGGACGCCGTGTCGTACGTGCGCTGTCAGCGCTGCGGGCGACCCGCATGCGCCCAGTGCCAGCGTCCCGCCGCCGTCGGTGTCCAGTGCGTCGACTGCGTCGCCGAGCAGGCGGCCGCCACCCCGACCCCGCGCACGTCCTTCGGCGGTGCGGTGCGGGAGGGGCGGCCCGTGGTGACGTGGAGCCTGATCGGCGTCTGCGTCGTCGTCTTCCTCCTGCAGTACCTGCTCCCGGGCCTGACCTATCAGTTCGGGTACGCGCCCGTGCTCACGGCCAGCGAGCCGTGGCGGATGATCACCAGCGGGTTCCTGCACTCGCCGGGCCTGCTTCTCCACATCCTCTTCAACATGTACGCGCTGTGGGCGCTCGGCCAGACCCTCGAGCCGGCGCTCGGCCGCGCCCGCTTCCTCGCCGTCTACGGGCTGGCCCTGATCGGCGGCGGCGTCGGCGTGCTCTGGCTCAGCGATCCGCTGGTCCTGGTGGTCGGCGCGTCCGGTGCCATCTTCGGCCTCTTCGGCGCCCTGTTCGTGATCCAGCGCCGCATCGGCGCGGACACGAAGGGCCTGCTGATCGTGCTCGCCATCAACGCGGCGCTCGGTTTCTTCTACACCTCGATCTCCTGGCAGGCCCACCTCGGCGGCCTGCTCACCGGCGCACTGGCGGCCGTCCCGCTGGTGTGGGCGCCACGCGGGCCCAGGCGCGCCCGTGTGCATTGGCTCGGGCTGGCCGGCGTACTCGTGCTGCTGGTCGCCCTGACCCTGCTCCGGCTGGCCCTCGCCCCCGGGCTCGCCTGAGTCCGCCGGTTCGAACCCATCGATCCGAGATCCATCCACGCCCCCGGCTGCTGCCGGGGGCGTTCGGCGTTCCCGGCTCGAACCGCCGTCGTCGTTGTCCACAGGACCGTCCACACTGTGCACAAACCACAGCGGTGTCATTCGGTACGGATCGCCGTGTCCCCGCCGGTGTGCCGTTGTCCACGCCTGTGCGCGACACGCCCACAGGTTTATCCACAGGTGTGGACGACGGACCTCAGGCGCGTTCGGGGGTCGGCCGCTCGTTCGGTCGGATCTGCTCCAGAGGAGCGGTGTCCGTGGGCAGGGCGGCGGTGATCACCGAGCCGTCCTCGCGCGTGCCACCGAGCACCGGGGTGCGCGGACCACGTCCGTGCCGTGGCCCCTGCCCGTTCAGCGCGACGACGAGCGGGACGTCCTCGGTCACCTGCAGCTGCTCCCCGCGGACGGTCAGGTCCACCGGACCGGCCCCCTCCTCGATGGAGATGGTGAGCTGCTCCTGTTCGACCTCGACGCGCATCCGCACCCCGACCCGGCGGATCCGGAAGGTCAGCTTCGACCAGGACTCCGGCAGCCGGGGGTCGAAGCCCAGGCCCACGCGCAGGTCCATCATGCCGCCGAACCCGTACACCAGGCAGTTCCACACCCCGCCGGCGGAGGCGATGTGCACGCCGTCGACGGTGTTCCGATGCAGGTCGGCCAGGTCCACGTACAGGCCGTGCAGGAAGTAGTCGAGCGCGGACCGCTCGTAGCCGACCTCCGCGGCGATGATCGACTGGACCACCGCGGAGAGGGTCGAGTCCCCCGTGGTGATCGGGTCGTAGTAGTCGAAGTTCGCCTTCTTCTGCGCCTCGGTGAAGCGGTGCCCCTGCAGGAACATGGCGAGCACGACGTCGGCCTGCTTGAGCACCTGGAACCGGTAGATCACCAGTGGGTGGTAGTGCAGCAGCAGCGGCCGGCGGTCCTCCGGGGTGGCCGGCAGATCCCACAGTTCGCGGTCGAGGAAGTGCTCGTCCTGCGGGTGGATGCCCAGTTCCTCGTCGTACGGGATGGTCATGTGCGCCGCGCAGTCCAGCCACCGCCCCGGCTCGGCGGGGTCGAGATCGAGCCGGTGCACCATCCGCTCGTAGGCGGCCGTGTCCGACTGCCGCAGCGTGCGCACCGCCGCGGCCGCCCGCTCGAGGTTGTACCGGGCCATCACGTTGGTGAACAGGTTGTTGTTGACCACGGTGGTGTACTCGTCCGGGCCGGTGACCCCGTGGATGTTGAAGACGCGGTGCTCGTTCTCCCGCCAGAAGCCGAGGTCCTCCCACATCCGGGCGGTCTCGACCAGGATGTCGATGCCGTTGACGCGCATGAACGCGACGTCCCCGGTGGTGTCCACATAGCGGCTGACGGCAAAGGCGATGTCCGCGTCGATGTGGTACTGCGCGGTGCCCGCGGCGTAGTACGCGGACGCCTCCTCGCCGTTGATGGTCCGCCACGGGTAGAGCGCGCCGCGCTGAGCGAGCTCCCGGGCGCGTTCGCGGGCCTTGTCCAGTTGGTTGACGCGGAACCGGAGCGCGTTCCGGGCCAGGCCGGGACAGGTGTACGAGAGGAACGGGATGACGTACACCTCGGTGTCCCAGAAGTAGTGGCCCTCGTAGCCGGAGCCCGTCACCCCCTTGGCCGGCACGCCGAGCTGATCGGCGCGGGCGGAGGCCTGCGCCAGTTGGAACAGGTTCCAGCGGATGGCCTGCTGGGTCGCGTCGCTGTCTCCCTCCGGCCCGCCGTCGCTCTCCACCTCCACGTCCGCGTCCGCCCAGAACCGGTCCAGCCACGCGCGCTGCGCGTCGCGGCTGACCTGGGCCCCGTCGGCGCGGAACCGGTCCAGGGTGCGGCGGCAGCGGTCGAACAGCTCCCGCACCGGCACGCCGCGCGAGGAGTGGTAGGCGACGGCCTTGGTGATGGTGATCGGCCGGCCGGCGGTGGCGTGGATCCGGTAGACCTTCTTCCCCAGGTCCGGCTCCGTGCTGATGAGTTCCTCGAACTCGTTCTCGGTCTCGATGTGGTGATCGGCGCCGACCGCGAGCGTCATCCTCGACGACGCGCACTGGTAGCCGAGGATCATCCGCCGCCCGCTGGCCCAGTCCCCGCGCGGCTCGAGCACCCGGGTGTGCAGCCGGGCACCCTTGCGGGGGTCCGTCCCCTCGCCCATCGCGGCCGCCGCCACGTGATACTCGTCGACGCCGTCCTGCCGGTTGAGGATCTGCGAGGAGACGGCCACCGGGGCGTCGCCGTCGAGCATCGTCACCTTCAGCGTCATCACCGCCAGGTGCCGCTGATCCAGCGAGATCATCCGGGTCGACTCGACCATGACGCGCTGGCCCGCCGGTGTGCGCCAGATGAGGTTGCGCCGCAGGACGCCGTCGCGGAAGTCCAGCGACCGCTCGTAGTGTTCCAGGTCCGCGACCGAGAGCAGCAGCGGTTCGTCGTCCACGTAGAGCTTCATCAGCTTCGAGTCCGGGACGTTGACCATCGTCTGCCCGGTGGTCGCGAAGCCGTAGGCGGACTCGGCGTGCCGGATGGGCCACGTCTCGTGGAAACCGTTGATGTAGGTGCCGTGCGTGTGCGCGTCCCGGCCCTCGGGCGGGTTGTCCCGCATCCCCAGGTAGCCGTTGCCGACGGCGAAGAGGGTCTCCGTGAGCGGCAGATCGGCCGTGGTGGGCCAGGTCTCCGTCAGCCGCCACGGGTCGGCCGGGAAGCGGTCCCGGTTCAGCGGGTCGGTGAACGGGTTCGCCCCGTCCTCGACGCCGCGCGTGTGCCCCGGGTTCACGGCAGCACCTCGTCCAGCTCGGTCACGACGACGTCGGCACCCGCGTCGGTCAGCGCGTCCGCGCCGGCGCCGCGGTCGACGCCGATCACGCGTCCGAAGTGCCCGGCCCGTCCGGCGGCGACGCCCGACGTGGCGTCCTCCACGACGACGGCGCGGGTGGGGTCGACGCCGAGCAGCGCGGCGGCGCGCAGGAAGGTGTCCGGGGCGGGCTTGCCCGCTAGGTGCTCCGTGTCCGCGACCCGGCCGTCGACCACGCACGCGAAGTCCCCGGCAATACCGGCCGCGTCGAGCACGGGCCGGGCGTTGCGGGAGGAGGAGACGACCGCGAGGGCGGTGCCACGCTTCCGCAGAGCCTCCAGCAGCTGCACCGACGCGGGATAGGGGGCGATGCCGTCGCGGGCGAGCACCGCGTTGAAGGCGGCGTTCTTGCGGTTGCCCAGGCCGTTGACGGTGGGCGCGTCCTCCGGGTCGTCCGGATCGCCGTCGGGCAGCGTGATGCCGCGCGAGCCGAGGAAGGCGCGCACGCCGTCGGCACGCGGACGCCCGTCCACGTGGGCGAAGTAGTCCGCGTCCGAGAACGGAGGCTGATCACGTCCCTCGAGGAAGGCGTCGAACATCTCGGCCCACGCGGTCCGGTGGATCTGCGCGGTCGGGGTCAGGACGCCGTCGAGGTCGAACAGGACGGCGTCGAAGTCGCTCCAGTTCACGGCACCATGCTAGAGGCGCGCTGACGCCCGGTGAAAGCGCTTACGTTCCACGCGCGTCGGCGCTCGCGACGATCGAGGCGGCAGTTTCCCACAGGAGTTGTCCACAGTGTGGAGAACTTACACGGCTGTGATTCGCGAGAGCGATGGGCGAGCGGGATCGGGACGCTGCCGCCATCCAGGCGCACGACACCGGAATCCGCCCCGTTCCGGCCCGGAACGTTGTCCACATCGTGCACAACCTGTGGAGAACAGACGGTGTGGAACCTGTTGACGACGCGCGGAGGCCGGGGGACGCCCCTGCACGCGGGCTCACGCCGGCGCCGGTTCCGGCTCGTCGAGGAACAGGCAGAACGGGTGACCGGCCGGGTCGAGCATCACTCGGACGTCCTCCTGCGGCTGGAACGCCGCGACCCGTGCCCCGGTGCGTTCGGCGAAGACGACGGCGGCGTCGAGGTCGTGGACCGCGATGTCGAGGTGGATCATCATGGCGGGATCGCCCTCGCCGGCGGGCCAGACCGGCGGCACCCAGTGGGCCTCGTACTGGAAGGACAGGCCGGCACCGGAGGGGGAGCGCAGGGTCACCCATTCCGGTTCGCGGCTGCCGTAGGACCACCCCAGCAGCCGGTGGTAGAAGTCCGCCAGCGCCGGGGGATCGTCGCTGTCGAGCACGACGCCGGTCAGCTCGAGGAACGGACGGTCGACAGCGGGTTCGTCCGAGGGGGTGTGGTCGCCCTCCGGCTGTGTCACCATGCCCCGAGCGTAGGGGACGGCGACACGATCTGATCCGCGCCAGCACGGGTCTACGGACCGGGTCTGTCCGCATCTCGAATAGGAGACCGGTCCACCTCCCGGTAGGCTCGACGGGTTTTGTCAACGACCCGAGAGGTAACATGCCGCCCGAAGCCAGCAGTCCCCAGCAGTCCGACCATCGCCCCGACCACGCAGCCGAGAGCGGCGCCGGACGCCGTCGCGCCCGGCGCCGGGAGCTGACCGTCGCCGACGTCAACGTCGTCGACCCGCCCCAGTTGCGCAAGGCCGTCAGCGGCACCGTCGTCGGCAACGCCATGGAGTGGTACGACTTCGGCATCTACGGCTACCTCGCGGTGACCATGGGCCAGGTGTTCTTCCCGGCCGAGGATCCGGGCGCCCAGCTGCTCGCCTCCCTGGCCGCCTTCGCCGTCAGCTTCCTGATGCGCCCCCTCGGCGGTCTGGTGTTCGGCCCGCTCGGCGACAAGATCGGGCGGCAGCGCACCCTCGCGGTGACCATGCTGATGATGGCCGCCGGCACCTTCGTGATCGGCCTGCTGCCCTCGTTCGAGCAGGTCGGCGTGCTCGCGCCCGTCCTGCTCGTGCTGATGCGCATGATCCAGGGCTTCTCCACCGGTGGCGAGTACGCCGGTGCGACGACCTTCGTCACCGAGTACGCCCCCGACCGCCGCCGCGGCTTCCTCTCGTCCCTCCTGGACGTGGGCAGCTACCTCGGCTTCGCCGTCGGTGCGGCCACCGTGTCGATCTTCCAGATCGCCCTGGGCGAGCAGGGCATGCTCGACGGCGGCTGGCGCTGGCCGTTCCTCATCGCCGGCCCGATCGGCCTCATCGGCCTGTACTTCCGCCTCAAGATCGAGGAGTCCCCCCAGTTCGAGGCCAGCCAGGCACTGCGTGAGAAGACCGAGGCGGCCGCGTCCTCGTCGGGTGACGCCGCGGCCGAGCCGCGACTCGGCCTCGTCGGCATCGTCCGCGCCCACTGGCGCGAGCTGGCCATCGCGATGTTCCTCGTCGCCGCCGCCAACACCGTCGGCTACGCGCTGACCTCGTACATGCCGACCTACCTGACCGACACGCTCGGGTACGACGCGCTGCACGGCACCGTGCTGACCATCCCCGTGCTGATCGCGATGTCCGCCGGCATCCCCTGGACCGGCCGGCTCTCCGACCGGTTCGGCCGCCGCCCGGTGCTCGCCACCGCGGCCATCGCGACCATCGTGCTCATGATCCCGGCGTTCAGCCTGCTGGCCGTCGGCGAGCTGTGGTCCACCATCCTCGGCCTGTGCCTCGTGGCGCTGTGCGTGATGCCGTACGTGGCCAACCTGGCCTCCTCGCTGCCGGCCCTGTTCCCGACGGCGAGCCGGTACGGAGCGATGGGCGTGGCGTACAACTTCGCCGTCGCCATCTTCGGCGGCACCACGCCGCTGCTGGTGCAGGGCCTGATCCAGCTGACCGGGCAGGACATGGTGCCGGCCTGGTACCTCATGTTCTTCTCCGTGCTCGGCCTGATCGCCATCTGGCGGATGCCCGAGACCGCCGGCCGGCCCATGCTCGGCTCGATGCCGAACGTGCAGTCCGAGCAGGAGGCCGCCGAGCTCGTCGCCGGTCAGCACGACAACGACCGGCTGGACCTGGAGGCCCTGCCGTTCGACGACACGGTGTCCTCGAGCGCGACGCCGGACCCCGACGCGGGCACCCTCACGCCCAGCCGCTGAGGCGGCAGGCGCCTCCATCGAGCGCCGCAGCAGCACGGGCCGGGAATCGAATGATCCCGGCCCGTGTTGCCGCCTGCGGAACCCCCACTCGATGACACGGAGGAGAAGCATGTCCCGCATCGCCATTCTCGGCGGCCACGGCAAGGTCGCCCTCCTGCTCGCCCGTGACCTGACCGACGCCGGTCACGAGGTCACCTCGCTCTTCCGCAACCCGGAGCACACCGACGAGGTCGCCGGCACCGGTGCGACGCCCGTCGTGTTCGACCTCGAATCGGCCGGCACGGACGAGATCGCCACCCGGCTCTCCGGGCACGACGCCGTCGTCTTCTCCGCCGGTGCCGGCGGTGGCAGCCCCGAGCGCACGTACGCCGTCGACCGCGACGCCGCGATCCGCTCCATCGACGCCGCCTCCACGGCCGGCGTCCACCGCTACGTGTTGGTGTCCTACCTGGGCGCCGGGCCCGACCACGGCATCGACCCGTCGGACGGGTTCTTCGCCTACGCCGAGTCCAAGGCCGCTGCGGACGCCTACCTGCGCGAGAGCTCCCTGAACTGGACCATCGTCGCCCCCGGGTCGCTGACCCTGGACGAGCCGACGGGCGCCATCGAGGTCGACCCGTCGGCGGATCGTGCCGACCGTGCTGGCTCCTCACGCGCCAACGTCGCCCTCGTCATCGCCGCCGCCCTGGCCGACTCGGCCTCCGTCGGACGTACGATCGGCTTCACGGACGGGTCGACGCCGATCGAGCAGGCCGTCGCCGCTCCCTCCGCCTGACCGGGTCACGCGCCCGGAGACACCGGCCGGTGCGCTGACCCGTCTGCTCACCTGCGCGTGGAGCGCACGCACGACCCGGACACCGCCCTGCCACCGCGGGCGGACCGGCACACACTGATCAGCACCGGACGCATTGGTGCGTACCGAGGGAAGGAGGGCGCGTGGGCGAGGGCATCTGGATTCTCCTCATGATCGCCGCGGTGCTCGTCGTGGCCCCGCTCGCCCGGCGCCTCGGCGTCGCTGCCCCGCTCGCGCTCATCGTCGTCGGCATCGGCGCGTCCTTCCTGCCGTTCGTCCCGCACGAGCCGATCGACCCGGAGATCATCCTCACCGGGTTGCTGCCGCCCCTGCTCTATGCCTCCGCGATCGGCGTCTCGCTGCTCGACGTGCGCTCCGAGGCCCGGCCCATCCTGCTGCTCTCCGTCGGCCTCGTCGCGTTCACCGCGTTCGGTGTCGGACTGACCGTGTGGTGGCTGCTGCCCGTCGGCTTCGCCGCCGCGCTCGCGATCGGCGCCGTCGTCGCGCCCCCGGACGCCGTGTCCGCCTCCGCGATCGGCCGCACGATCGGCCTGCCCCGGCGCGTGCTGACCATGCTCGAGGGCGAGTCCCTGCTCAACGACGCCACAGCGCTGGTGCTCTTCGGCACGGCCCTCTCGGCGATGACCGGGGCGGCCTCCTTCGGCTCCGTCACCGGCGGCTTCCTGCTCAGCGCCCTCGGCGGCGCGGGCGTCGGGGTCGTCGTCGCGTGGGTGATCGGCCAGGTGCACGTGCGCGTGGCCAACCCCTCGGTGAACACCGGGCTGTCCTTGATAACCCCGTGGCTCGCGTTCGAACCGGCCGAGGCGATCCACGGCTCGGGCGTCCTCGCCGTCGTCGTCGCCGGCCTGATCATCGCCCACCGCTCCCCGATGCAGCAGAACGCCCTGAGCCGCATCAGCCAGACCACCAACTGGCGCACCGTCCAGTTCCTGCTCGAGAACCTCGTCTTCCTGATCATCGGCCTGCAGCTCTCCACCATCCTCGCGGCGGTGGGCGAGACGCAGATCGGCGCCCTCGACATCATCCTGCTGTGCGTCGCGGTGTTCGTGGCCGTCGTCGCGCTCCGTTTCATCTGGGTGTTCGTCACCCGGTACGCCGTCGTCCTCGGTCGCGGCGCCGAGGGCCGGCCGCTCAGCGTCCCCGAGTCGTCCGTCCTGGCCTTCGCCGGCATGCGCGGGGTGGTGACCCTGGCCGCCGCGTTCGCGCTGCCGCCGGAAACGCCGCGCCGCGAGGTGCTCGTGCTGATCGCGATGGTCGTGGCCGTCGGGTCCGTGATGATCGAGGGGTCGTTGCTGCCCGCGTTCTCCCGGTGGGTGGGCGTGCGGGGTCCCGGCCGCTCCGAGGACGCCCTGCAGGAGGCCCATGCGGTGCAGCGGGTGATGGAGGCCGGGGTGAAACGCCTCGACGAGATCGACGAGGCGCACGCCCTGGACCCCGACACCGTCGACGAGCTGCGCAGGATGGCCGAGCGCCGCATCAACCGGTCCTGGGAGGCGCTCGGCTCGCAGACCGCGCACAAGACCCCGGCGCAGACCTTCCGCGCGCTGCGGATCAAGATGCTGCGCGCCGAGCGGGAGGAGGCCCTGCGGATCCGGGCCGACCGCGGCGTCGACCACGCCGTCCTGCAGCGGGTCATGACCTCGCTCGACATGGAGGAAGCGGTCGTGCTCGCCGCCGGCGAGGAGGTGGACACCGAGGAGGAGGACGACGTCGTCACCCCGGACAGCATCGCGGGCGAGTGCGAGCACCTCGACGAGGCACGCGACCGCGACCAGCCCGACGCCAACGCGGACCACTGCCTGGACTGCGACCGGGAGGGCACCCCGACCGTCCACCTACGCATGTGCCTGACCTGCGGCAATGTCGGCTGCTGCGACTCCTCGCCCGCGACGCACGCGCGCCGCCACCAGGAGGAGACCGGCCACCCCGTGATGCGCAGCATCGAGCCGAACGAGGCGTGGCTGTGGTGCTACCCGGACGAGCTGCTGGGCTGACCGTCCGCGCCGACCGGTCCGGCCGTCTCCCTAGACTGGCCTCATGACGGAGCAGCCGAGCGTGGACGAGTACATCGACGACCTGAGCGCGTTCGTCACCGCTTCTCCCTCCTCCTTCCACGCGGCCGCCGAGGGCGCACGGCGGCTCCAGGAGTACGGTTTCACCGCCCTGGACGAGCGCGACGACTGGTCCGATCTCGGGCCGGGCCGCTACCTCGTGGTCCGGGACGGTGCCCTCGTGGCGTGGGTCGTGCCCGACGGTGCCGTCTCCACGACGGGGTTCCGCGTCATCGGCGCCCACACCGACTCGCCCGGCTTCATGCTCAAACCGCACCCGGACGTCGGGGTCCTCGGCTGGCAGCAGGCCGGCGTCGAGATCTACGGCGGCCCGCTGCTGAACTCCTGGCTGGACCGGGAACTGTGTTTCGCCGGCCGGGTCACCACGCGCGACGGCGCCGAGCACCTGATCGCGACCGGACCCGTTGCCCGGATCCCGCAACTGGCCATCCACCTGGACCGGACCGTCAACGAGGGCCTCGCCCTGGACCGGCAGACCGGCGTGCAGCCCGTGTGGGGAGCCGGCGATCCCGGAGGCCTGATGGACCGGCTGCTGCGCGACAGCGGCATCGATCCGGACGACGTGGCCGGCTGGGACATCGTCGTCGCCGACACACAGCCGCCCCGCCGCTTCGGCGGCGCCGAGGAGTTCCTCGCGTCCGGCCGGCTGGACAACCTCTCCGCCGTGCACGCCGGGCTGCGGGCGCTGATCGCCGCGCCGAGCGACGGCCCCGTGATCCCGGTGCTCGCCGCCTTCGACCACGAGGAACTCGGCTCGCAGTCCCGGTCCGGGGCGTCCGGTCCGCTGCTGGCCGACATCCTCGAGCGCGTCACCGCGGGGCTCGGCGGCGACGCCGTCGACCTGCGCCGGGCGCTCGCCGCGTCGCTGTGCCTCTCCGTGGACGCCGGGCACCTCGTGCACCCCAACCAGCCCGGCCGGCACGACCCGGTCAACCGCCCGCGGCCCGGCGGCGGTCCGCTGCTGAAGGTCAACGCCAACCAGCGGTACGCCACCGACGCCGTCGGCGCGGCCGTGTGGGCGCGCACGTGCGCCGCCGCCGGCATGCCCTGGCAGGACTTCGTCTCCCACAACGGGGTGCCCTGTGGGTCCACCATCGGACCGCTGACGGCCACCCGGCTCGGCATCCGCACCGTCGACGTCGGCCTCGGGCTCCTGTCGATGCACTCGGCGCGGGAGATGTGCCACGTCGACGACGCGGTGGCCCTCGGCGCCGCCGTCACGGCGTACCTCACGCTTCCCGTCGACTGAGGATCCTGCCGCCGCAGACCGCCCCTTGACCTTGACGCAGCGTCAACTCCTAGCGTGGTGGTCATGGAATGGTCCATCCACCAGCTCGCGCGACTGGCCGGCACCACCAGCCGCACGCTGCGCCACTACGGGGACGTCGGCCTGCTCGAACCGAGCCGGGTCGGCGCCAACGGCTACCGCTACTACGACCAGACGGGCCTGCTGACCCTGCAGCGCATCCTGCTGCTCCGCCAGCTCGGGCTCGGCCTGCCCCGGATCCGCGAGGTGATGGCCCGGCAGACCGACCCGGACGAGGCCCTGGCCGGACATCTGCGGTGGCTCCGCCTCGAGCAGCAGCGGCTGGACGACCAGATCACCGCCGTGCAGGCCACCCTGCAGCGGCTCGCGGAAGGAGAGGGCCTCATGGCCGAGGAATCACTGCACGGATTCGACCACACCCAGTACCGACAGGAGGTCGTGGAGCGCTGGGGCCAGGAGGCGTACCGCAGCTCCGACGCCTGGTGGCGGGGGAAGAGCGAGAAGGAGCGGACGGACTGGCAGCAGGCCAGCGAGCGGCTGCAGCGGGACTGGGCGGACGCCGCAGCCGCCGGTGAGGACCCGGACGGCGAGATCGCCCGCGCGCTCGCCGCACGGCAGGCCACCTGGCTCGCCTCGATCCCGGGCACGCCCGGCGCGTGCACGGGAGCCCCGGACGCCGGCTACCTGCGCGGCCTGGCCGAGATGTACGTCGCCGACGAGCGCTTCGCCGCGAACTACGGCGGGGTCGAGAACGCCACCTTCGTCCGGGACGCGCTGCTCCGCTATGCCGACGGTCTGGACGGCGCGTAGAGAAGGCCCGTGACGGGTGGGGCGTCAGGCGCCCGGACGGCGCCGGCGGTCCCAGCCCGCGGCGGCGCGTGTCGCCGCCATCGCGGCCGCGCTGCCGAGTGCGTCCGCCGACCGGGCGACAGCGCGCTGGGCGTTCTGCGCCAGCTCCTGCGCGAGATCGTTCCACGCACCGGGGGCCGGCGACGCGCCTCCAGTCGACGCGCGGCCGGTCGCGCGGCGCAGCGCGTTCTGCTCCGCGGCGTCGAACGCCCGCGCGAGGCGCCGGACGGCCTGCCGGTAGGCCGCGAACTCCGCGGGCGTCATCGTCGTCTCGGGCGACGTCGGCCGCAACCGTCCCGCGTACGCCTGCTCGCGCAGGAACGCCCCGGTCAGCGGCGCGCGCGGATCGGTCATCTCGGGATGCGCCACGGCCTGAGCGGGATCGGTCTCGTACGCCATCCAGCGCACCATCACGGCGTCGTGCGCGCTGACCAGACGCGGAAGGGGAAGCGCACTGCCGGCCCGGGCCGCGGGCAGCGCCGCTCGAGCGGCGCGGATGTCGGCACGGTGGGCGCTGACCTGAGCGGCCGCGGCCCGGCGATGGGACTGCGAGGCCTGCAGCGCGGTGCGGGCGGCGGCGACGTCGGCGGCCGAGGCGCGGGCACTGAGCCGTTCGGCCTCCATCCGGGCGACCTCCGCGCGGGCGGCTTGCACGTCGGCGCGGCAGCGGGCGGCGTCCACCCGGGCTGTGCGCAGTTCCCAACGGGCCGCGTCGAGCTCGAGGCGCCGCGTGCGCGAGGTCCGGCGGGTCCGCAACCCGGCCCAGCCGGCGACGCCGGCCCCCGCCGCGGCCGGCACCGCCCACCACGCCGTCTCGAGCATCGCCAGGATCGGGTCCACGCGGTCATGCTACGTCGGCGCGCTGGACGGCGTCTGAGACGAGTGGCTGGAGCGAGTGTCCGGACCGGCGCAATTCCCGCGCACGGGTGGCCGCCGGGGCCGTCTTGGGGCCGTCCGGATCGATGTGGAAGGCTTCACCCATGACCGCCCACTCGTCCGTGGTGACCCAGGTCGCCACCACCTCACTGCCCTGCCGGCACGGCGTGTTCGACATGCTCGGATTCGTCGACGACGCCGGCATCGAGCACGTCGTGCTCTCCCAGGGCGACCTGACCAGCGACGTCGCCGGTCCGCCCATGGTCCGGGTGCACTCCGAGTGCCTCACCGGCGACGGGTTCGGCTCCTGGCGCTGCGACTGCGGGGACCAGCTGGACGCCGCACTCGCGACCATCGCCGCCGTGGGCCGCGGCGCCGTCGTCTACCTGCGCGGCCACGAGGGACGCGGCATCGGGCTGGCGGAGAAGCTGCGCGCCTACGAACTGCAGGACGCCGGGATGGACACGGTGGACGCCAACCTCGCCCTCGGCCACGAGGAGGACGCCCGCACCTATCACGCGGCCGCCGCGATCCTCGCCTCGCTCGGCGCCACCCGGATCAGCCTGCTCTCGGGCAACCCTGCCAAGCAGCTCGCGCTCGAGGCCCTCGGCATCGAGGTCGTCGGCCGGCACAACCTCGCCGTGCCCGCCCGCGCCGAGAACGAGCGGTACCTGGCCACCAAACGAGCCCGGATGCGGCACGACCCGGCCGCCGCCGCCGATCCCGAGCTGATCGGCCGGTACGGCGACATCACCGGGTCGGACCACGTCGTCATCGCGCAGATGGGGCAGAGCGCCGACGGGTTCATCGCCGCCCGTGGGGGCGACGGGGCCGACCTGACCTCCGTCGAGGACCGCGAGCACCTGCACCGGCTGCGTGCGCTCGCGGACGCCGTCGTCGTCGGGGCCGGCACGGTCGTCGCCGACGACCCCCAGCTGACCGTGCGCTCCGTCCCCGGCACCAACCCGGTGCGGGTGGTCGTCGACCCGCGGGCGCGGATCAGCCCGGCCGCCCGGGTGCTGAGGGACCCCGCCGCCCCGACCCTGTGGCTGGTGGGTGCGCAGGCGACGATCCCCGACGTCGCCGCCCACGTCACGGTGATCCGGCTGGCCGACGGTCAGGACGGCTTCGCGCCCGCCACGATCCTCGCCGGGCTGGCCGAGCGCGGTCTGGGCCGGGTGCTGATCGAGGGCGGCGGGCTGACCGTGTCCCGCTTCCTGGCCGCCGGGGCCATCGACCACTTGTTCCTCACCATCGCGCCCGTGCTCATCGGCGACGGCGTGCCCGGTGTCCGGTTCCCCGGCGCCGAACGCCTGGACGGTGCGCTCCGGCCCCCGTCCCGCACCTTCCCCCTCGGGCCGGACACCTGCCTGCACTTCGACCTGCGACCCGACCAGCGGCTCGCCGCGGTGGAGTCGACCGCATGAGTGAGGACACCGCGTCCGGCACGGACCGTCTCGTCGTCGGCATCGTCGCCGACGAGGGCTTCCCTGCCCGGATCGCCGAGTCGCTGATTCCGACGGCGGAGGAAGCGGCGCGGGCGGCCTTCGGGGGCCGGCACGAGGTGGCCGTCGAGAGCATCGTGGACTCCCTGCCGCTGAACGAGAAGGGGGAGATCCCGCTCGGCGAGGCCGGCGCGACCCTGCGTGCCGAGCACGGCTGGGACGCCGTCGTCTACCTCACCGATCTTCCGCGCCTGGCGCACGAGGGCCCGGGCCTGGTCGGCGACTTCGACCACGGGAACCGGATCGTCCTGCTCTCCGTCCCGTCCCTGGGGGTCTTCGGGGTCCGCCGGCGGGCGCGGCGGGTGGTGAAGGAAGGGCTGCGGGTCGTCCTGGCGGATGACGTGGCCGTCGCCGACCCGGTCCTCATCAACAACCCGGTCGAGGCGCGACTCGCGCCGATCCGCCGCACCACCGCGCCGGACGCGGAGTCCTCCCTCTTCGAGCTGACGGGGTTTCGCGGCTACCTCCAGCTCTTCGCGGGCATGGTACGCAGCAACCGGCCGTGGCGGCTGCTGCCGTCGCTGTCCGGGGCGCTCGCCGCGTCCGCCGCCGTCGGCGCGTTCGGCGTGTTCTACACGAGCGTCTACCAGATGTCGGACTCCCTCACCCCCGAGCGGCTGAGCGGCATCAGCCTGTTCGCGGTGGCCGTCTTCGTGGTCTGGCTCATCGTCCACAACTCGCTGTGGGAGCGGCCCTCCGGGCCGGCGCCGAACCGCCGCGCGGTGCTCTACAACGCGTTCACCGTGGTGACGATCGGCATGGGCGCCGTCATCATGTACGCCACCCTCTACCTCATCCTCCTGGTGGGCGCCGTCGCCGTGATCGACGGAGACTACTTCGCCAGCCAGCTCGGCCATCCCGTCAACTTCACCGACTACCTGGACCTCGCCTGGCTCTCCAGCTCACTGGGAACGGTCGCGGGCGCGCTCGGCTCCAGCTTCGACGACGAGGAAGCGATCCGCAGTGCCACGTACTCGCGGAGGGAGAATGAACGTCATCGGCTGATCGAGCACCTCGACGACAAGCACAGCGACAAGCACCCCGCCCAGCGGGACGGCAGTCGAAGCCCCGACCGGCAGCAGTAGACAGCGGGAGACGACGTCGGGGAGCCCGTGCGACGGGGCGTCCCCGGTGGCGTCCCGGGGGGCACTGTGGGAGGCTGACACCACCAGATGTCTCGAAGATCGAAGGATCAGGTCGCAGAAGAGGCAACCGTCGAGGAGGGCACGATGAGCAGGTCAGATCCGCAGCACCCCGAGCACCACGAGGGACCCGATCCGGCGGCGGACAGCGACGCCACCGGATGGCCTCCGCGGACCAGCCCCGGCATCGACCCGGGGCGGGAGGCCGATGAGGGTGAGGCGACGGTGCGCGACGACGACGGGATCTCGCGCGGCGAGGACGGTGAGGAGTTCGTCGCCGGTCAGCCGACCAAGGCCTCCCAGGGCCTCGGTGCCGTCTGGGGCGATCCCGAGTGGGCCCCGGTCGACGAGCCGATGAGCGAGCGTGCTCGGCAGGAGCGCGACGACGCCACGGCCACCGCGTCCACCGTGTACGAACTGCACGAGACGGAGAGCGGCGAGCGGTACCTGACGGACAGCGGCACCGGCGAGGACGACGCCACCAGCTGACCGCGTCCCACACCGGACGACGATCGCCGTCGGTGGCCCGAGACGGTCGGCAGCCCGAGACTGCCCGCGTCAGGCGGCCGGGGTCACCAGTACATCCCGGTGACCGACGCGCACCCGCAGGTCACCGTCGTGCACGGCGGACAACCGCGACGCCAGCCACGCGTCGACGTCCTCGCCGCTCAGTCCGGTCGAGGACCGGTCGACGTGCTCGCGGACGGCGATGGCACGGTCGCGCAGCAGCCGTTCGATCAGCGCCCGGTCCGCCGGGTCGGTCGCGTCCAACCGCCAGTCGGTCTGCTGGACCGTCACGTCCGGCTTTGCTCCGTCGCCGGCGTGAAGCGCCCGATGCAGCGCCGGGAAGCCGTCCGGGCCGAGGTGCCCGTGCCGCTGCTGGTGGGCGTTGAACGCCGCCTGGACCGCGTCGTCGAGCGGGGCGGCGGGCTCCAGGTCCCCGGCCCCGTCGACGCTGAGGCTGAACAGCCCGTGGGCGCCGGTCTCCCGCAGGGTGGTCGCCAGCTCCGCCACCGTGGACCCGTCGAGCAGGTCGAGCAGCGCGGCGCAGGTGATCAGCACCGGTTGACCGGGGCGACGGTGGTGCGCGAGGACGTCGGGCAGGTGCGCGACGTCGGAGGTCACGGGCTCCCACGGCGCCGTGACGCCGGCCAGGAGATCGGTCAACTCGGCGAGCAGATCCTCGTCGTGATCGACCAGCAGCCAGGTCTGGGCGAACGGCAACCGCGGCATCAGCCAGCGCGGGTTGGCGCCGGTCCCGGTGCCGAGGTCGACGCACAGCACCGGTACGTCACCGGCCGCGCTCGCGTGCGCGGCGAGGGACCGCGTCAGCGGCGGCAGCAGCGCCGTCGTCGTGACCGCCCGCGCACGGTCGTCGGCGGGCTCGCGCAGGGCGAGCCAGTCGGAACTGATCGGGTCGAGCTGCGTCATCGCGTCCTCATCTGTCGTGGTCGTCGTCCGGTCATCGTGCGCTCCGCACGGTTGTCGAGGAGTGCATGGCCGCCAGGACGGCGGTGGTCGCCGGCTCCCACCCGGGCAGGCGCGTCACGGCGGCGGCCTCGCGCCACCGGACCCGCACGCCGGGATCGGTGAGCCAGCGGCGCAGGACGGCGGCGAGGGCGGCCGGGTCCGCCGCGTCGACCACCGCACCGGGAAGGGCCGCGGACGGATCCCCGGCAGCCACGTCGTGCCCGTGCGCCGGCCAGGGGCCACTGCCGCGCGGACCGGCCAGCGCCTCGCCGGCTCCGGTGCCGTCGCCGACGACGGCGGGAATGCCGTGGCGCAGGGCCTCCGTCACCACCATGCCCCAGCTCTCCCAGGTGGAGGGCAGCACGAGCAGATCGACGTCCGGCCACCGGTCGGTCATCGCCGTCGCGCCCAGCTCGCCGGTGACGCGCACCCGTGCACCGAGCGGGGCGGCGGCCCGCCCCACCCGCGCCGCGTACGCCGGGTCGGCGGTCGCGCTCCCGATGAGCTGCGCGGACCAGGGGAGGTCGGTGAGCCGGGTCAGGGCGCGCAGCAGGGTCACCTGGTTCTTGTTCGAGGTCAGGGCGGCGACGCAGGCGAGGACCGGGGATGAACCGTCGGCCTCCGGGACCGGCAGGGCAGCGGGGGAGGCCGCGTCATCAGCCGCGCCGTCAGCTGCCGGGCCGTCGGTGCCGGCCGTGCCCGGGCGGGCGAGGACGAGCTTGGCGCTCAGCTCTGCGGCGGGCCTGCCGGTCAGGGGCCACGCGTGCGCGAGCAGCCAGCGCCCGGTCCACGCACTGGGGATGATCACGACGTCGGCGGCTGCCAGCGCTCCCGCCTGGGCGGCACCGCCGTGCCGCTCGGGCAGGTGGACGAGCAGCCCGGTCCGGATGCCCCGCCGGGTCAGAGCCGTGATCACCTCGGGACTGCGCCCCGCGATCAGGCCGTCGACGAGAACCCTCCGGTACCCGGTGGCGGCAGCGCGCACCCGCGCCGCGGCCTGCCGGTCCGGCTGGGGCCACCGCCCCGGCACCGGGACGACGACCACCCGCTGCCCGAGAGCGGCCGCGTGGGCGGCGACGGCCCGGTTGAACAGGGTGCCCCCGCTGCGGTGCCGGACGTTCGCCGGCGTCAGGAGGGCCAGGCGGTCCACCGCGCGCACCGGACGGGCTCAGTCCACGGGCCGGGTGTAGCCGGCCCAGGCGTCCGGGTGTTCCCGCAGCACGACGTCCAGCTCGGTGACCCCGTGGCCGGGCAGGTCCCGCGCCAGGTGCTCGGCGAGACGATCGGCGACGAACCGGGCGAGGTGCTCCGTCGTCGTCAACCGGCCCGCGAACGCCGGGTGGTCGTCGAGGTTGCGGTAGTTCAGGTCCGCCAGCACCGCGCCGAGGGCGGCCGTCGCGACGCCGATGTCGAGCACGATCGCCTGCTCGGTCAGCTCGGCGCGGTGGAACGTCGCCTCGACGACGAACGTGGCGCCGTGCAGGCCCTGGGCGGGGCCGAACGCGGGGTCGGGCAGGGAGTGGGCGATCATCACGTGATCGCGGACGGTCAGGCGGTACATCGGCGTCCTCGGCTCAGGGGGTGTCGGTGGCGGGGTAGTCGATCACGTGGCACATCGCCGTCGAGTCGGCGGCGGTGATGCGCGCCATCGTCGCGGGCAGGTCCGCGAATGGGCTGCTGCCGGTGAGGAAGACGTCGAAGCGGTCGTCCGCGAGCAGGCGCAGCGCCAGCTCGAGCCGCTGACCGCGGGTGCGCCGGGCCCGGCGGGAGAGGGCGACCTCGCCCACCTGGCTCGCCCGCAGCTGCAGCCGCCGGGCGTGGAACGCCCCGCCGAGCGGCACCCGCGGGGAGCGGGTGCCGAACCAGGACATCTCGACCAGCTCCGCATCCGCGCCCGCCAAATCCAGGGCGGTGGCCAGTCCCGCCTCGGTGCCGGAGGCGTGCACGACGACGTCGCAGTCCCCGGCGGCGTCTTCCGGGACCACGAGGTCCAGGTCGAAGGCCTCCGCGAGGGTGCGCCGGCCGGGATCGGGGTCGACCAGCTGCAGCCGGTCCAGCGGGAAGCCCGCCAGCAGGGCCGCGACGGCCCCGCCGACCATCCCGCCGCCGACGACGGCCACGCGGTCGCCGAGCCGTGGCCCGGCTTCCCAGACGCCGTTCACGGCGGTCTCGACGGTGCCGGCGAGGACGGCGCGGCGGGCGGGGACGTCGTCGGGTACCACGTGCACGTCCGCCGCGGGCAGCACGAGCCGGTCCTGGTGGGGCGCGAGACTGAAGACGGTGCGGCCGGCCAGCTCGGCCGGGCCGCGCTCGACGACGCCGACGTTGAGGTAGCCGTACTTGACCGGGCCGCCGAAGTCGCCCTCCTGGTGCGGGGCGCGCATCTGGTCCGCCACCTCCGGGGGAACCCGGTCCTGGAAGACGGTGGTCTCGGTGCCACGGCTGATGCCGGTGTGGACCGTGCGGACGAGCACCTCGCCGTCACCGGGCTCGCGCAGCGGCTCCTGCCGCAGTTCGCCGCGACCGCACCCCGTCACCCAGAACGCCGTCGTCACCGCACTCATCCCCGCAGTCTTGCAGATGGGGCGCCGCTGGCGAGGGCGGAGCAGATCGACAGGGTACTTCCTTCCCCTGCGTAGACTCGACACAGCCCATGACGAGCCGGACCGATCCGGATCAGATCAGGAGAACGGAATTCCATGAGCGCAGCGACGACCGAACAGGACCTGACCTCTCTCGACTGGACGCGACGACTGATCGCGATCGACACCACCAGCCGCAACTCGAACCTCGAGCTGATCGACCTGGTGGCTGAGGAAGTGCGGCGACTCGGCGTCGAACCGCTGCTGGTGCCGAACGAGGAGAACACCAAGGCGAATCTGTTCGCAACCTTCCCGGCCGCCGACGGCAGCACCGAGGGCGGCATCGTCATCTCCGGCCACACCGACGTGGTGCCGGTCGACGGGCAGGCGTGGTCCACCGAGCCGTTCACGGCCGAGGTCCGCGACGGCCGGCTGTACGGGCGGGGCGCGGCGGACATGAAGAGCTACATCGGAGCCGCCCTGACGCTGCTGCCGCGCATCGCCGAGGCCGAGCTCTCCACCCCCGTGCACCTGGCCCTGAGTTACGACGAGGAGGTCGGCTGCGTCGGTGCCGGACGACTGGTCGAGGAGCTGAAGCGGCGCGGCATCCGGCCCGAGTTCTGCATCGTCGGCGAACCCACGAGCATGCGGGTGATCGCCGAGCACAAGTCCGTCAACGTCTTCCGGGCGACCTTCACCGGGGTCGCCTCGCACTCCTCCCTCACCCCGGACGGCGTCAACGCCATCCACCACGCGTCCCGCTTCGCCGTCGCCTTCGCCGACCTGGTCGACGGGTGGCGCCAGGACGGCCCGTTCGACGAGGGCTACGTCGTGCCGTTCAGCACCGGCGGCGTCAACCTCGTCCGCGGCGGCATCGCGTCGAACACCGTGCCGGACCAGTGCGTGATGGAGTTCGAGTTCCGCACCGTCGCGGCGCTGGACGCGAACGAGGTGACCGCGCGGGTGCGCGCCGCCCTGGACGAGACCGACGCGAGGATGCGCGCGGAGAACCCGGACGCCGGCGTCACCGTCGAGGTGGTCGGCCAGGTGCCCGGGCTGCTCACCCCGGCCGGCAGCACCGTGCTGGACCTGGGCGCCGAGCTCGGTGGTCTGCCGAGCGATGAGAAGGTCACCTACGGCACCGAGGCCGGGCAGTTCACCGGCATCGGCATCGGCACCATCGTGTGCGGCCCGGGCGACATCGCGCAGGCGCACACCGCGAACGAATGGATCGAGCTCGAGCAGATCGCCGCGTGCGAGGCGTTCTTCGACGCCCTGCTCGCACGCGTCACCGCCTGACGACCCTCCGGGCCGCCCGCCCGGCGGCCCCCCGACGGCAAGGAGCCGCCATGCAGCACGACCCCGCCTCCGCCGGTTCCGGCACGGCCACGGCGACCCAGGTCACGCCGGAGCAGCGCGCCACGGCGCGCCGCGCCGTCGTCGCGTCCTCGATCGGCAACGCGCTCGAGTGGTTCGACATCATCGTCTACGCCTCGCTCGCGGTGGTGATCTCCGCGCTGTTCTTCCCGTCCGCGGGCGAACAGGGCGCGGTGCTCGGTCTGCTCCTGACCTTCGGCACCTTCGCGGTGTCCTACCTGATCCGCCCGGTCGGGGCGATGGTGCTCGGCAGCTACGCCGACCGCCACGGACGCAAGAAGGCCCTGACCCTGACGATCGGGCTGATGATGCTCGGCACCGCGCTGATGGCGTTCGCGCCCACGGCGCAGCTGGTCGGGCCGGCCGCAGCGGTCGTCATCCTCCTCTCGCGCCTGCTGCAGGGCTTCTCCGCGGGCGGCGAGTTCGGCACGGCGACGGCGTTCCTGATCGAGAACGCCCCCACCCGCAAGGCGTTCTACGGCTCGTGGCAGGTAGCCACGCAGGGTGCCGCGATGCTGCTGGCCTCGCTGTTCGGCCTGGGCCTGAACACGTTGATCAGCCACGACGCGCTGTACAGCTGGGGCTGGCGGGTGCCGTTCCTCGTCGGCCTGCTGATCGGCCCGGTGGGGCTCTACATCCGGTTGCGGATGGACGAGACCCCGGAGTTCGTGGCGGTCGCGGCGGACAAGGTCGAGTCCTCCCCGCTCGCTCAGACGCTCGTCCACCACGCACCGCGCTGGCTGGCGGCGACCGCGACGGTCGGGCTCGCCTCGATCTCCGTGTACCTGATCCTGTTCATGCCCACGTTCGCGGTCTCGAACCTGCACCTGCCGTCGTGGGCCGGCTACCTCGGCGGCATCATCTCGGGCATCGTCAGCCTCGTCGGCTGCCCGCTCGTCGGCAACCTCGCGGACCGGGTGGGCCCCGCCCGGGTGATGACGGTGGCGGCGGTCGCCGCGGTCGTGCTCGCGATCCCGCTGTTCGCCCTCATCGTCGCCGTCCCCACCGTGGCGATCCTGACCCTGGTGCAGGTTGTGCTCGGCCTGCTGATGGCGTTCTACTTCGGGCCGCTGCCCGCACTGCTGGCCGCGATGTTCCCCACCCGGATCCGCACCACCGGCATGTCCATCGCCTACAACCTCGGCGTCACGCTGTTCGGCGGTCTCGCCCCGCTGATCCTGACCGCGCTGATCGCCGGCCTGGGCACCCTGATGGCACCGGGTTACTACTACGCCGTGGTCGCCGTGATCTCCTTGGCCGGCATCATCGTGTGCCGGCGGGTGTTCGGCCAGCGCTGACGCGGGACACCCGCACCGATCGGCCGATACCACGACGAAGCGCCGCACTCCCGAAGGAGTGCGGCGCTTCGGCCGAACAGGGATCCTGTCGACGGCCCTAAGCCGCGACGGGAGACCGGAGTGATCAGGCAGGCAGGTTCAGCGTCTGGCCCACGAAGATCAGGTTCGGGTTGCTGACGGTCGCCAGGTTGGCGTCGGCGAGGGCCTTCCAGCCACCCTTGACGCCCAGCTTCTCAGCGATCTGGCTCAGGGTGTCGCCGGCCTTGACGGTGTAGGTGCCGCTGACCGCGGGGGCCTGCTGCACGGGCGCAACCTGGACCGGGGCGGCCTCGACCGGAGCGGCCTGGACGGGCGCCTGCTGGACCGGGGCGGCCTGAACCGGCGCCTGGACCTTCGGGGCCAGCTGGACCGGGGCGGCCTGGACCGGGGCCTGCTGCACGGGGGCAGCCTGGACCTGGACCTTCGGCGCGGCCTGGACCGGCGTCGGGTTGGCGGAGGAGCCGGTGGCACCAGCCTGCACGGAGCAGACCGGCCAGGCGCCCCAGCCCTGGCCCGCGAGAACGCGCTCGGCGACGGCGATCTGCTGCGCCTTCGAGGCGTTGGCCGCGCTGCCGGTCCCGCCGAAGCTCTCCCAGGTGGACTGCGTGAACTGCAGGCCGCCGGTGTAGCCGTTGCCGGTGTTGATGGACCAGTTGCCGCCGGACTCGCACTGCGCGACGCGGTCCCAGGTCGCCTCGGAGGCGGCGTTGGCCTGCGTGCCGGTCACGGCCACGCCGGCGCCGGTGAGGGCGATGACGGCGGCACCGCGACGGAGGTTACGGGACAGAAGAGAGGAGTTGTTCACAACGATGCTCCAGGAGGTCACCTGCGCTCCAACCGTCCAAGGCTGTTCTGCGCGCCATCGCCAACCGCGACTGATCGAGGTCATGGAAGCTGCCCCGCCTCATGGCGATGTCCGGTGAAGAAGAGGGGCCGTGCATGTTGGGCTGCATAGAGAACGGATGCAGCCTCGGGATTCCCCGCCTAGCGGGGCTAACCATGACAGTAGACGATCGTTTCGTTATCCATCAAGAGCATTCGTTATCTTTCTGTGATCGCCGGTCGATCACCGGAGACGAGCGACTGGCACGGATCCGCGCGCTGACGCCGATCGGGACGGCCGCACCGGGGTGGCTGTGAAGTGCCGCACAGACGGTGTGTCGCGGTCGCTTCGCGGCTCGACGAGGACTACGCGCGAGGCGCGTCGAGACCGTCGGGACGCCGGAGCCCGGCCGGCCGGGCTCGAACGCACGAGACCGGCCGAGACCGACCGAGACCGTGGCGAGACCTGCCCGTCCCCGTGGGTCACGGACGGACATACGCGCAGGTCGGCCTACGATGAGCGCATGACTCCGACGCACGCGGTGACGTGGCCGGCGGGCCGGCTGATGATCCTGGCCGGCGATGCCCGGGAGACGGAATCCGCGTGGCTCCCGACGCTGCTGGCCGCCGTCGGCTCGCCCGACGCCCGGCCGGAGGTGGAGCGCCTGGCGCCCGTGATGGCCGACGACCAGCTCGGCCGCCGCCGTCGGCTCCGCGACCTGCTCGACGGGATCGACGAGTCGACAGCCGTCCTCGCCTTCAACAGCGGGGCGACCACGGTGCTCGAGCACCTCGAGTCCCGCACGGACGACTGGCGGCTCGGCGGTCTGCTCCTGTACTTCGACCAGGCCTTCGCGGCCAACCGCGGGGCGAGCGGCTCGTTGTCCGGGCTGGTCCCCGCCCTGTCCACCCTGCGCACCCGGGTGCTGCGCCGGATCGTGGCCAGCGCCCCGGGACGCACCCACGTCCCGGCGGGCGCTGCCGCAGAACTGGCCCGGCTGCTGGGCGCGGAGTACCACGCGCTCGTCGCCCCGCCCGTGGACGACGACTCCCGTGCCGGGGGCGCGGCCGCTCTCGCACCGCTGGTCGCACGACTGACGGCCCCGGTCGACGCACCCCGCCCGGTGATCGACGGCGAGCCGGACGCCTGAGCGGCATGCCTGACCAGCGGGACGACGCCCCGCACTCCGACCCGTCGCCGGCCCCGCCCGCCGACGTCGTCGTGGGCACGGACGGACTCGCCCGGCCGCGCTGGGCGTCCGTCGACCCCCTGCTGCGCACCTACTACGACACCGAGTGGGGTCTGCCGGTGCGCGACGAGCGCGGCCTCTTCGAACGTCTCAGCCTCGAAGCCTTCCAGTCCGGCCTGTCCTGGGCGACGATCCTGCGCAAACGGCCGGCCTTCCGGGCGGCGTTCGCCGACTTCGAGCCCGAGACGGTCGCCGCGTTCGGCGACGCCGACGTCGAACGGCTCCTGGGCGACGCCGGCATCGTGCGCAACCGGGCGAAGATCCTGGCCACGATCGGCAACGCCGGCGCCACGGTGGCGCTGCGAGCCGACGGCGGTCTCGGCCGCCTGATCTGGTCCTTCCAGCCCGAGGTGACGCCGCAGCCCCGCACCCTCGCGGAGATCCCCACCACGTCGCCCGAGTCGCGGGCGCTCTCCGGGGCCCTGCGTGCACGCGGCTTCCGGTTCGTCGGCCCGACCACCATGTACGCCCTGATGGAGGCGGTCGGCATCGTCGACACCCACCTGCTGAACAGCCACCGTCGCGGAACCTCCGGCGTCTGGGGCTGACCGGTCAGCAGCGGGTCACTGCACTCGTTCGGTGCGCGACAGGCGGGCGCGAGCACCGCTGCTGATGCGGATCAGCACCGGCACGTGGGTCCCCGTGAGCCGGTCCAGGCCGGTGACGAGGTCGCGAGCCGTGCGCAGCGTGTCGCTCAGCCAGACCCCCTTGCGGACCTGCAACCGGATGTTCAGGCCGTCCGCGTTGCCGACGCGCCAGCTGCTGACCTGCGAGGACAGCACCTGTTCGTCGTGCTCGACGGCCTGGTCGACCGCATCCGCGACGAGCGACGTGCGGATCCGCGTACGGCCCGGAAGATCGCCGTCGTGGAAGCCGATGGCCATCTGGTTCGTCCGGCCGCCTCCCTGCGAGAAGATCCACACGAGCATGAAGATCATCGCCGCGACGAGGATCACGAGCAGGATGAGGGAGACCCAGCTGGACTGGCCTCCCGGCATCGGCGCCGAACGCACCAGCCCGATCAGCCCGTCCCACCACTGGTGGGCGACGACGAGCCACCGCTGCGACGCGTCGGCGCTGAAACCCACGAGGGCGGCGAGCAGACCGGCGCCGAGCAGGACGAGCCCGACGAGCGCGAGCATCACGCGGTTGAGACCGCGGGGAGTCCGTCTCACACGCCCACCGCCCCGCGGGACGCGACGGCGACCGAGACGGTCGGCATCGGGTCGAGGCCGTAGGAGTCCAGTTCGCGCACGACCGCGACGCGGACCGCTTCCTCGTTGACCGGCAGACCGGACGTCGGGTGCACCTGCACCTCGATCGCCCGGCGCGAGGCCCACGAGTGCACCTGATCCGTGGACACTCCGGCGGCCGTGCGCGCGACCCGGGACGCGGCGGAGGCGACGACCTCGTAGTCGACGATGATGGCGTTCCGCTCGTCGGTGACGACGTACCGGGGGCGGTTGCCCGGCAGGATGGCGAGGGCGAGCAGGAGCAGACCGACGAGGGCGACGAGCAGGCCGACCACCGCGAGCACGGCGCCCGGCGCCTGCCGGGGCAGGTCGGCCAGCCACGCGGCGGCGGTCAGCGGGGAGAGCAGGAGCGGCGGTGCCCCCGAGACGGAGAGCGCGGTCTCGAGGAACAGCCACAGCAGGGCGAGCAGGACGATGACGGCGGTGACGACGGACGGCACGCTGCGGGAGGAGTGGGTCTCGCGGCGCAGGAGGCGCCGTGTGCGGCGATCCTCGGTCACGACAGCCGACCCGGCGACCGCCGGTGGATCCCGGTCAGATCGACGTCGACGCGCCCGATCACCGCGCCGGTCAGTTCGCTCGAGCGTCGTGCGATGCCCACGCGGGCGTGCTCCGACCGGGCGATCAGGGTGTTCTGCCGGTCACCGGCGTCCCCGGTACCGCGGGCGAGGTCCAGCAGGGACGGTGCGCGGACCGGCAGGGCCACCTGCAGGTGCAGCCGGCCGGCGTCGTCGAGCAGCCGGGTGCGCACGGTGGAGACCGGCACACCGAACTCCTCGGCGGCCACGATGGTCACGACGCGGGAGATGGCCTGCTGGGTGATCCGGGTGTGACCGGGGAGAGCGCCGGTGGCCGTCCGGCCCTCGATCACGGTCCCTGCGACGCTCATGAAGAGGAGCGCTTGCCGCGCAGTGAGTCCGCCACGGCGCTGAGGTCGAGGCGGCCGTCGGCCACCCGACCCACGACGGCACCGATCAGCATGAACACGGCGGTGAGCAGGAAGCCCCAGAAACCCCAGGCGAGGGCGACGACGGCCAGGACGGCGCCGACGGCAATGCCGGTGACGGTCGGACTCATGGGATGCGACGCTCCTTCGGCTCGGCGTGGGCTCGTCCGGCCGCGGCACGGTCGGGATCGGGGACGTCGATGTCCGTGATGGTCACGTTGACCTCGGCGACGTCCTTGCCGATCAGCCCCTCGACAGCATCGTAGACCGCGGCCCTGACGTTCCGGGCGACCTCCTGCAGCGGCCACGGGTAGTCGGCCACCAGCGTGACGTCGACCGCGACCTGCCGCTCGCCCACCTCGACCGAGATGCCCTGCGCGTGGTCCGACTGCCCGACGACGTCGCGGATCTGACCGAGCGCGCGCGCGGCGTTCGTGCCGAGGGCGTGCACTCCGGGCACCTGCCGCACGGCGACGCCGATGACCTTGGCGATGGCGGACTCCGCGACGGTGGTGGAGCCGCGTTCGTGGCCCGTCGGAACGGGAGCGGCGGCGGGCGGCGGGGGAGCGGCTGCGGAGGAGACGGGAGCGGCGGGCGGCGGCACCGGGGTGGCTCCGGCCACGACGGGGCCGGCCGTGGCGGGCGCCGGCGGAACCGGGGCCACGGATCCGCCGAGGTCGGACTCGGCGAGGTCCGGCTCGTCGAGTTCGGACCCCTCCAGCCCGGACCCGGCGAGATCCGGCTCGTCGAACTCGGACCCCTCGAGTCCCTGCTCCCCAAGGCCCTGCTCCCCGTGACCTGGCCGGTCGAGCGACGGGGCGGTGACGCCGGGCAGGCCGGCACCGGGGACGGGCGGAGCGGACTCCGAGGCATTCGCCGGCTCGGGCGGCAGCGGGATCTCGGGTGCGACCGAGGGCTCCGGGATCACCGCCCCCGGGCGGCGTCCGGCAGTGTCCTCGTGCTCGGGATGACTCACGTCCCCTCCTCCTGTCCGGCCGCGGGCGGCGGCGATGAGACCACGCTATCCGTCGTCACCGACAGAATCGAGGCATCGTCGGGTCCGGTGACGCGCGGGGACCCCCGGCGCTACCTGGGAACCGCGCCGACCGGCCGTGACCACGGCCATGGCGTCGCATTGTCAGCCCTGACCAGCGCCGATACGATCAGGGCAGCGACCCGCCATCGGAGCCGGTCGCGTTCGTGGAGGGGGATCCATGTCACCGTCGGTCCGTGCTCTGTCCTGTGCGTCGGCCAGCGCCGTCGCCGCCGTTCTGCTGCTGTCCGGGTGCGGTGGCAGCGGCGCCGTCACCGGGGGATCGACCAGTCAGTCCGCCGCCTCGTCGAGCTCGGCATCGTCCGCATCGAGCTCGTCAGCGTCGACCTCGTCCGCGTCGACCGAGTCCGGTTCCGCGTCGTCGAGTCCGACGGATTCCGCTGCCTCGTCCTCGGCCTCCACCAGCGAGAGTGCGAGCGCGAGCGCCAGTGCCAGTCCCAGCGCGAGTGCGAGTGGTACCGCCGGCGCGGCGAGCGACGAGGCGGCCGCCTCGGTGATCAGCAAGCTCACGACGCCGGGCGGGGGCAAGGTGACCCCGGTCCCCGCCAGCAAGGTGCGCCAGGCGGCCAGCGCGACGAACGCGGCGGCGAAGTCGGCGGAGGTCACCCCGGCGGCGTGCCGGGCGCTGACCCTGAAGGCGAGCAGCATCCCGGACGACGCCGGCGTCGGCATCGGCACCGCGTCCGGGGGCAAGGTGATGGTCTCGGTGATCCTCGGCAAGGATGGCGCGGACCTGAAGTCGCGCGTCTCGGACGCCCGTCAGCTGCTGTCCACCTGCGCGAAGGTGACCCTCAAGACGGCGAAGGGGACCACGCAGCAGACGCTGTCCCAGCTGTCGGCTCCGAAGGTCGGCGACGACTCGGTGGCCGTGCTGAACACTCAGTCCAGCTCCGGCATCACGGTCACGCTCACCCAGATCTCCGCCGTCAAGGGCAAGCGGCTCGCCACCATCACCGCCGTCGGCAAGCCGAGCAACGCGTCCGACCTGGCGCTTCTGGCCCAGCTGGCGAAGAAGGCGCTCGACACGCCGGCGACCGGCGGCGGCGCGACGGCCTGAGCCGGCCCGTCGAGGAACCTCTGCTCACCGGGCCCGGCCGCGGGAACGCTTGCGGCCGGCGCCCGGTGCGGCGCCGGCACCGGTTGCGGGAGAGGTCAGCCGCGCCAGCGGGTGGTCATGATGAAGCCGACCATGGCGATGCCGAACCCGATCACGATGTTCCAGGCGCCGATGGTGGGGATGGGCCACTGGCCGAGGGTGGCGTAGAAGACGATGACCCACAGCAGGCCCAGGATCATCAACGTGACCATCAGGACCTTGTACCAGGTGGGGTTCGGGCCGACACGGCGTGCCGCGGCGCGCTCCTCGCGCTCCCGCTTCCGCTCGCGGACCTGCTCCGCCGCGGCGCGGCGAGCCGGGTCCCCGCTCCGGGTTGCTTCGGACTCGGCCACGTCTCCTCCTCGGGCGGCGTCGCCGCCGCTTCGCTGGGGCGCGCCCGGGCCGGGCCGCCGCACGCATTCACCTGCTGATGGTCAAGGGCTCAGTGTAGCCAACGGACCGGGTGTCGGCCCGCGGGTCGGCCGTTCTCGGCTGGCGCGGACGGGGCGCGCCGTGCTTGGCTGGTGGGGCGGCCGTGCGGCCGTGTCACCGCCTCGCGAAGGAACCGTCTCCGATGAGCACCCGCATCCTCGTCATCGACAACTACGACAGCTTCGTCTACACCCTGGTCGGCTACCTGCAGGAACTGGGCGCCGAGACCCTGGTGGTGCGCAACGACGACGTCGATCTGGCGGAGGCGACCCGGCTGGCGCAGGAGCGCGACGGTGTGCTCGTCTCGCCCGGGCCGGGAGCTCCCGCGGACGCGGGCGTGTGCATCGACCTGATCCGCTGGTGCGGTGAGCACGACAAGCCGATGCTCGGCGTGTGCCTCGGCCACCAGGCACTCGCCGAGGCGTACGGCGGCACGGTGGGTCACGCCGCCGAGCTGATGCACGGCAAGACCTCGCAGGTCGAGCACGACGGGGCGACCGTGTTCGCCGGGCTGCCCAGCCCGCTGACGGCCACCCGCTACCACTCGCTGGCTGCCGACGCGGCGACCGTGCCGGACGTCCTCGAGGTCACCGCGACGACGCCGAACGGCATCGTCATGGGCCTGGCCCACCGCTCCGCGCCGCTGTGGGGCGTCCAGTTCCACCCGGAGTCGGTGCTCACCGAGGGCGGGTACCAGATGCTCGGCACGTGGCTGGAGTCGCTCGGCCTGACCGGTGCGGCACAGCGCGCCGCCGGCCTGAGCCCGCTCATCACCCAGTGACGTTCCGGCGCGACCTGTCCCCGGACCCGCTCGCGTCCTGACACCCGCGTCCTGACTCCGGGCCCGCGACCCGCGCGGCGGCCTCCGCCGCGCCGGCACGGCCGCCCGATCGCCGGTCAGCCGCCCTGGTCCTTCTTCTGCTGACCCGGTGCACCGCTCCGACCCGTGCCCTGGCCGGGGCCGGCCGCACTGCTGGAGCTGCTGGTGCTCGGCGTCGGCGTCGGCGTCGGACTCGCGCTCGCACTGGGCTTGCTGGTCGGCGACGGCGACGGCGAGGGCGAGGACGGAGAGGGCGTCGGCGACGGGCTCGCTTTCGCTGGAGCCCGCGCGACCGTCAGCGTCACGGTGGTGCCCTGGTCGACGTTGCCGTTCGCCGGGGCCGACTGCGCGGTGACGGTGCCGGGCTTGACCACGGCGTTCTCCGCGGTCTCGATCCTGACGGGCAGGGCGACATCCGCGGCGGAGAGCTTCGCGCGGGCCTGCGCCTCGGTCAGGCCCACCACCTGCGGCATCGTGACCCTACCGGTGGAGATCACCAGGTCGACCCGGCTGCCGGCCGGGACCTGCTTGCCGAGCGCCGGCACCGTGTTGATCAGGGCGCCCTCGTCGACCGTCGCGCTGTTCTGCGTCGTGGTCTGCAGCGGGTCCAGCCCGAGCTGGCGCAACTCGTCGCGGACCTGGTCCGCCGGCCGCCCCGCCAGATCGGAGGGGATGGTGACACGTGCCGGTCCGCTCGAGACGAGGAGCGTCACCTCGCTGCGGGGACTGACGCGCGTACCGGAGTGGGGGTCGGTACTGATCGCGTCCCCGTTCTTCACGGTGGTGCTGTTGGTCCGGTCCAACCGGATGCGCAGGTTCGCGTTGGCGAGGGTGGTGGACGCGTCGGCCTGACTCATGTTCGCCACCGCGGGCACGGTCACCATCTCGGGCGGGGCCGAGCGCGCGACGAGGAGGTTGGTGAAGTAGACGGCGACGGCGCCGAGCACGAGGACGAGGGCGATGATGCCGGTGATCAGCCATGCCCGCCGGCGCGCCCGCGTGTCCGGGTGGACCTCGTCGTCGGTGCCGATGCCCAGCACCAGCGGCGCCGCGTCGGTGCCGGACGGGTCCTCGTCGTCGTCCGCGCTGGTCAGGGCGGTGGTCGCCGGTGACGCCCCGGCCTGGTCAGGCCGGCCCAGCGCCTCGGTGGCGGTGGCGTCGGTGGAGGCGGTCGGTGATCCGCCGGCCAGGGCCGCCGCGGCCAGACCGGAGCCGGCGGCGGCACCGGCCGCCGCGCCCACGGCCGTGCGGTCACGACCCTCACGCTCGCGGGGCGTGTCGCTGGCGGAGGACGGCGGCATCTGCAGCGTGTCCTCGTCGACGCCCGTGACGAGCGGCTGGTAGACGACGCCGTGCGCCGCCGCCCGCAGCGCCTCGCCGAACTCGGCGGCGTCCTGGAACCGGTCCTGGCGGTCCTTCTCCAGGGCGTGCAGCAGGACGGAGTCGATGGCGGGCGTGACGTCCGGGTTCAGCGTGCTCGGGGCGGGCGGGAGCTCGCGGACGTGCTGGTAGGCCACCGAGACGGCGGAGTCGCCGCGGAACGGGGGGCGGCCGGTGACCATCTCGTAGAAGAGGCAGGCCGCCGAGTACAGGTCGCTGCGGGCGTCCACCCGCTCCCCACGGGCCTGCTCGGGGGAGAGGTAGGCGGCGGTGCCGAGGACGGCCTGCGTCTGGGTCAGCGTGGCGGAGGAGTCCTCGATCGCGCGGGCGATACCGAAGTCCATCACCTTCACGGCGCCCTCGTCGGTGACCATGACGTTGGCCGGCTTGATGTCCCGGTGGACGATGCCAGCGTCGTGGCTGTACTGCAGGGCGGACAGGACGCCGTCGGCGTGGGCGAGGCTCGTGCCGATGGTCAGGCGCTCGTCGGTGATCAGCTGGCGCACGGTGTGCCCGGTGACGTACTCCATCACGATGAACGGGGCGTCGACCGCGCGCCCGGCGGCGTCGACGATCAGCTCCTCGCCGGTGTCGAAGACGCCGACGACGTTCGGATGGTTCAGGGCGGCGACCGCCTGCGCCTCGCGCCGGAACCGGGACTGGAAGCTCGGATCACGCGCCAGGTCGGACCGGAGCAGTTTGATCGCGACGGGCCGACCGAGCCGCGTGTCGTGCCCGGCATGGACGTCGGCCATGCCGCCGCGTCCGATCAGCCCGTCGACCCGATAGCGGTCGTTGAGCAGCCGTGCTTCACTCACGGATCCAGCATTCCCTTCGATCGGCGTCTCTCGCTGCCCCCCGTCGACCGGCCCGTGGCGGCCGGCCTGTCGACCACCACGTCGACCGTCGGTGTGCCGGCCTCGGCCGGGGCCGGTCAGCCCTGGGCGGCGCTGGTCGGTGACACCGCCGGCAGGGGCTCGGCCGCGGCACCGGTGGAGCCGGTCGCGGCCGGTGAGGGCACCGCGGCGGGAGCTGCGGCCGCCTCGGTGGTGGTGCTCTGCCCGGGTGACCCGGCACCGTTCGTCGAACCGTTCCCGTTGCCGCCGTTGCCGTTGCCGTTGTTGCCGGTGGCACTCGGGGAGGACGTGCTCGGCGACGGCGACGGGGCCGCAGAGGACGTCGACGGTGACGGCGACGTTGACGGTCCGCGGGAGACCCGGACGGTGACCGACGACCCGGCGTCGACCTTCTGCCCGGCGTCGGGGACCTCCACGACGGTACCAGCCGCCCGGTCGCTGTCGACGACCTCCTCCGCGTACGTCAGGCCCAGCTGCTGCAGTGCCGACTGCGCCTCGGCCCGCGTCTTCCCCACCAGATCGCGGGGCACGGTGACCTGCTCCGGTCCGGTCGAGTACGTCACCGTGATCGCCGATCCGGCGGTCAGAGTGCCGGTCGGATCAAGCCCGGTGACGAGGTTCTGGGCGACGTCGTTCGAGGGCTGCGGGTTCTCCCGCACCTGCAGGCCGAGCTGTTCGAGTTCGGCCCGCACCTCGCGGATCGGCCGCCCCTCGTAGGCGGCGGCCCGCACGTCGACCGTCTTGGCGGCCGCAGTGGTCGGAGCGGACGCCGTCGTCGGCGGGGTGGAGGGTGGGGTGGACGGCGGCGTCGTCGTCCGCGCGGCGGCGGCCGTCGTCGTGCTCGCCGGGGTGGAGACGCGGCCGGTGAACAGCCCGTTCGAGGCCAGTGCGGCCACCAGGACGAGCAGGATGAGCACGATCAGCGCGACGAGCGGCCAGGTCCACGGGCTGCGGGCGCGGCGGCGATCCCGCCCGGCGTCCTGGCGTTGCTCCCACGCCTGGTCGGCCAGCGCCGGATCCGCGGCGCGGGACGCCGAGACGCCGGCGGCGGCCCCGGCCGCTCCCGCGACGGGCAGGGAGGCGGTGTTCGGGGTCCGGTTCTGGGTGGTGACGGCCCGGGTCCGTGCGGTCGCCGGACGCCGGATGGTCTCCGTCCGTCCCGTCGGAGCGCCGCCGAGGCCGAACGCGGCCAGGGTCGGCACGGCGCGCAGCGCGTCGTCGTACTTGCCGGCGCGGATCGCGTCGACGGCGGCGGCCAGGGCGCTGGCACTGCCGGGCCGCTGCTTCGGGTCCTTGGACAGCATCGACATCAGCAGGGCCCGCACGGGTGCCGGGATGGACGGATCGAGCGGCGGCGGGTCGTCGTTGACCTGCGCCAGGGCGATCGCGATCTGGGACTCGCCGGTGAAGGGCCGGTGACCCGAGACGAGCTCGTACCCGATGACGCCGAGGGAGTAGATGTCCGAGGCACCCGTGGCCGTCTGCCCGGTCGCCTGCTCGGGGGAGAGGTACTGGGCCGTGCCCATCACCTGGCCGGTGGCGGTCAGCGGCACCTGGTCCGCGAGCCGGGCGATGCCGAAGTCGGTGACCTTGACCCGGTTGTCCGGCGTGATCATCAGGTTGCCGGGCTTGACGTCCCGGTGCACGAGGCCCTTCGCGTGGGCGGCGGAGAGCGCCCGGGCGGACTGCCCGACGATGTTCAGCGCCCGGTCGGGGGAGAGCACCCGCTCGCGCTCGATGATCGTCGAGAGCGGCTGACCGGGCACGTACTCCATCACCAGGTAGGCCGATCCCTCCTCCTCGCCGTAGTCGAAGACGTTGGCGACGCCGGGATGGTTCAGTAGCGCGGTGTGGCGGGCCTCCGCCCGGAACCGCTCGAGGAAACCGGGGTCGCCGGTGTACTCCTCCTTGAGGATCTTGATGGCGACGATGCGGCCGAGCACCTGGTCACGGGCCTTCCACACCTCGCCCATGCCGCCGATGGCGATCCGATCGGTCAGCTCGTACCGGTCGCCCAGGGTGATGCCTCCGGTGGGCCTCACTTGTTCAACACCGCCTCAAAGAGCTTCTTCGCCGTCGGACTGGTCAGGGAGACCCCCGTGGCCACATCAACATTCTCCACGACGATCGCCACCGCGATCTTCGGGTCGTCGGCCGGTGCGAAACCGGTGAACCAGGCGTTGTTCAGGCCCTGCGCCGAGAGTTCGGCGGTGCCGGTCTTGCCCGCCACCTTCACGCCCGGCACGGCGGCACCGCTGGCGATGCCCTTGTCCACCACGTTCACCATCCAGTCCTTGATCTGGTTCGCGGTCTGCGCACTGGTCGGGGTGCGCAGTTGCTCCGGCTTGAAGGTACTGATCGGCGTCAGGTCGGGAGCCCGCACCGCCTTGATCAGGTTCGGCTTCATCTGCACGCCGTTGTTGGCGATCGCTGCGGACATCATCGCGATCTGCAGCGGGGTGGCCCGGACGTCGAACTGGCCGACGGAGCTCTGCGCCAGCTGGGCGGAGTTCAGCTCCTCCGGGAAGATCGACGGGGTCACCGACAGCGGGATGCCCAGCTGCTCACCGAACCCGAACTTCTTCGCCTCGTTCGCGATGGCGTCCTTGCCGAGGTCGAGCGCGATCGACGCGAACGGGGTGTTGCAGGACTGCTCCAGGGCGAACGAGAAGTCGACCCTGGTGCGGGCCGAGCAGCCGCCGTACCGGTAGTTCGGCAGGGTCGCGTTCGTGCCCGGCAGATCCAGCTCGGCCGGATTCTCCAGGACGCTGTCGGCGTTGTACTTGCCGGAATCCAGGGCCGCCGCGGTGTCGATGATCTTGAACACGGAACCGGGTGAGTAGAGGTTGCCGCCGATCGCCCGGTTGAAGAGCGGGTTCGCCTCGTTCTGGGCGAGCGACTCGTACGCCTGCTTCGCCTTCTTCGTGTCGTGCGTGGCGATCGCGTTCGGGTCGTAGCTCGGCTTGGAGACCATCGCGAGGATTTCGCCGGTCTTCGGGTTCAGGGCGACGATCGCGCCCTTCTGGTCCCCGAGCGCGTCGTAGGCGATCTTCTGCAGCTGCGGGTCGATCGTCAGCTCCACGGACGCGCCGCGGGGCTGGTTGCCGGAGAGGATCTGGGTGATCCGGTCGTAGAAGAGCTGGTCGGAGCTACCGGTCAGCAGCGGGTTGAGCTCCTGCTCCAGGCCCGTCATGTTCAGCAGCGAGTAGAACCCGGTCAGCGGCGCGTACAGCTGCGCGTCCCGGTAGACCCGCTGATAGTCGTACTGGTCGTTGCTGCGCCGCGAGTAGGCGATCTGCTGACCGTCGACGAGGATCGGCCCCCGGTCGCTGGAGAACTGCTGCAGCAGGTTCCGGCTGTTCCAGGGGTTGGCCTGCAGGCGTCCGGCCTCGAAGAACTGGACGTAGGTGAGGGATCCGAGGATCAGCACGAGCAGGGCAGCGGCCACGACCCAGGTGTGACGAATGGCCTGATTCACGAGGCGCTCCCTCCTTGACGAGTGCGGGCGGCCGGGGCCGGGGTGGCTCCCGTGGTGGTCCGGACGGCGGCGGTCGCGGCGGTGCGCGGTTCGACGACGTCGATGCCGGACGCGGGTAGATCGCTCTCCCGGATGGGGCCGGTGGGCGCCGGCCGGCGGGCGGCGTTCGAGATCAGCAGCAGCAGCGCCACGATGATCCAGTTGGCCAGCAGGGACGAACCGCCCGCGGACATGAACGGGGTGGTGAGGCCGGTCAGCGGGATCAGCCGGGTGACGCCGCCCATGATGACGAAGCACTGGACGGCGACGGCGAAGGCCAGCCCGCACGCGAGCAGTTTGCCGAACGCGTCCCGGGTGCCCAGCGCCGCGCGCATGCCGCGTGAGACGAGGATGACGTACAGCAGCACCACGGCGACGACGCCGATCAGGCCGATCTCCTCGCCGAGCGCCGCGACGATCATGTCGGAGTTGGAATACGTCACCAGATCCGGGCGGCCGAGGCCGAGGCCCGTGCCGAACAGGCCACCGTTGGCGAGCCCGAACAGACCCTGGACGATCTGCCAGCTGCCGCCGGCGGCGTTGAACACCTCCGGATCGAACGCGTTGCGCCAGCCGTCCACGCGGGCCTGCACGTGGCTGATGTACGTGTAGGCGAAGACCGCACCGGCCGCGACCAGCACGAGGCCGATGAGAATCCAGCTGGACCGGCTCGTCGCGACGTAGATCATCACCATGAACAGGGTGAAGAACATGACCGACATGCCGATGTCGCTCTGCACCACGAGGATGCCGAGGCCGATCAGCCAGGCGACGACCATCGGCGCCATGTCCCGGGCGCGGGGGAACTGCAGCGGCCCGATCTTCTTGCCGGCCAGCAGGATGAGGTCCCGGTTGGTCGACAGGTAGCCGGCGAAGAAGATCGCGAGCGTGATCTTGGCGATCTCCCCAGGCTGGAAGGAGCCGAAGCCGATCCGGATCCACACCCGGGCGCCGTTGATCTCCTGGCCGAGGCCCGGGACGAGGGGGAGCACCAGCAGGACGGCGCTGAGGGCGAACGAGATGTAGGTGTAGCGGCGCAGTACCCGGTGGTCGCGCAGCACCACGAGGACCGCGACGGCGGCGGCGACCGCGATCGCCATCCACACGAGCTGCCGGGTGGCGGCGTCGTCGTCGTTGGCGATGTCGAGGCGGTGGATCATGGCCAGGCCGATGCCGTTGAGCGCGGTGACGACCGGAAGCATGACCGGATCGGCATATCTCGCCCGAAGGCGCAGCACCACGTGCAGCACCAGCGGCAGGGCCGCGAACACGACGACGCGGGTGATCCAGGCCGAGCCGAACGGCTGGCTGAGATTGATGGTGACGAGCGTGTCGGCACCGATGGCGATGGCCAGGGCCAGGACCAGCAGCACCAGCTCGGTGTTCCGGCGGGACCGCGGTGCGGTGTACAGCTGGGACATCAGCGCTGCCCTCCACAGGGGGTCACGGACGGGGACGGGGTGGCGCTGCCGGAGGCACGGGTCTCGGCGCTCGCGCCGGGCCTGCTGCTCGCGGTGGACCGCGGCGACGGGCTGCGGGTCGGTTCCCCGCGGGCCTCGGCGGACCGCGACGGCGTCGGGGTCGCCGTGCGGGACGGCGACGGCGAGGCGCTCGCCGACGGGCTCGGCGTGCAGCTGGGCGTCGGCAGCGGGTTGTCCGGCCCGGGCAGGCGCAGGTCGGCGATGATCTGCCGGGCCCGGTCGGGACTGTCCGCCGGGACGGTCATGTGCACCCGTTCCTGCGAGTACTCGGGCAGGGCGTCGACCGGGATGCCGGTGCGGGACTCGACGTGCGAGAGCTTGAGGGGGCCGAGCGCCTGCGAGACGCCGTTGTAGATGGCCACCTCGCCGTCGGCCTCGCCGACGTAGTAGCGGCTCTGCGTCCACGCGTAGCCCCAGCCGGCCGCGGCCACGAGGGCGAGGATCGCGATGACCGCCACGATGGCGACCAGGGGCCGGCGGGAGCGGCGCCGCCCGGTGGAGCCGCCGGCCGCGTCGCCGGCGCCGCCCTCACCGTCGTCGTGGTGCAGCAGGGCAGCGGCCCGGCGATCGGCGCTGCGCTTGGCGACCGTGGGCAGCCGGCCGGTCTCGGTGGCGAGAGCCGCGGCGCCGACGAGCACGTGCGGGTGACCGGCGAGCTCCTCGCGCAGCGCGCCGGCGCTGACGGCCTCCGCGGCGCGCTCGCCCGTGGGCCCGGTCTCGCTGGTGACGATCGGCTCGGACGAGCGCTCACCGGCGCCGTCACCGGCTGCACCCGCACCTGCGGCGGCGTCGGGCCCGTCCGCTGCCGGCTCTGCGTCGCGGCGCCGGCGCGGCAGCACCCGCAGACTCGACGGCGGCAGCACGGCCAGTCGCGACGTGCGGGTGTCGCCGGGATCGCCCTCGACGATCTCGATCATGACCACGGTGACGTTGTCCGGGGCGCCGCCCGAGAGGGTGAGGTCCACCAGGGTGTCGACGATGTCCTGCAGCCGCCCGCCGCCGCGGACGATGTCGGCGAGGACGCCGCTCGGGACCACGGCGGTCAGGCCGTCCGAGCACAGCAGCCACCGGTCGCCGATCCGGGTGTCGTACGCGTGCAGGTCCAGTTCCGGGCTGGCGTCCACGTCGCCGAGTACCCGCATCAGCACGTTCTTGTGGGGGTGGTACTCGGCGTCCTGGGGCCGCAGGCGGCCCTCGTCGATGAGCCGCTGCACGAACGTGTGGTCGATGCTCATCTGCTCGAAGACGCCGTCACGCAGGCGGTACGCCCGGGAGTCGCCGATGTGGGCGAAGCGCAGCGTCTCGCCGGTCAGCAGCAGGGCGGTGACGGTGGTGCCCATGCCCGCCAGGCGGGGATTGGCGTCGACGAGCTCGTTGAGCAGCGAGTTGGCCGTCTGGATCTCGTCGGCGAGGACCGTCTCGCCGTCGTCGTCGTGCTTGTGGTGGTCGAGGTGGACCAGGTCGAGCACCGTCGACGCGGAGGCGACGTCCCCGCCCACGTGGCCGCCCATGCCGTCGGCGACCACGGCGAGGAACTGACCCGCATAGGCGGAGTCGTCGTTCTTCGCGCGGACCTTGCCGACGTCGGACCGCGCCGCGTAGCGGAGCACTCGCGCCATCACGGCCTCAATTCGATGACCGTCTTACCGATCCGAATGGGGGTCCCGGGCTCGATCGGCACGGCGCGGGTGAGCTGCTGGTTGTTGACGAAGGTGCCGTTGGTGGAGCCGAGGTCCTCGAGGAACCACCGGCTGCCCTGGGGGAAGAGGCGGGCGTGCCGGCCGGAGGCGTAGTCGTCCTCGAGCACGAGCGTGGACTCCTGGGCGCGGCCCATCATGACCGGGCCGGCCGCGAGGTCGATCACCGTGCCCTCCTGCGGGCCCTCGACGACGACGAGGCGTCGGGCCTGCTGCCGCGGAGGGGCGGCCGGGGCCTCGGGTCCGGGCGCGACCTGCGCCCCGCGGGCCGCGGACGTGCGCGCCCTGCGACCCACCGCCAGATCGCGGCGCATGGCGATCAGCACGGAGAAGATGAGGATCCACAGCAGGGCGAGGAACGCGAAGCGGAGGACGGTGGCGGTCAGTTCGCCCATGTCAGCGGCTCCCGTCCCCGGAGGAGAGCAGGCGGAAGGTGATCTTCGTCCGGCCCATGGAGATGACGGACCCGTCCGCGAGCGGAGCGCTGCCGTGGATCTTCTGGCCGTTGACGTAGCTGCCGTTGGTCGACCCCAGGTCCACCGCCTCGCTCTGCCCGTCCTGCGTGTGGATCTGCAGATGCTTGCGGGAGACGCCGGTGTCGTCGACAAGGATGTCGGCCTCGGAGGACCGGCCGAGCACGATGGTGGGCGCGTTGAGCGAGTAGCGCTGCCCGTGGATCTCGAGCACGGGCCGCTTCTCCTCGACCTCCTTGCGCCACGGACCGCCCGTCACCGAACCGGACCGCGAACTGGTCCGTCCCGCTCCGGTTCCTCCCGCTCGGCCTCGTCCCGCATCGCGCGGACCGCGGTTCTGCTGCTTCTCGGTCCGGGAGTCGATCTCGAAGACGCCCGTGCGCAGCACCGGGTCGTGGAGGAAGGAGAAACGGACGGGACCGAGCAGCGCGTACCCCTGGCCCTGCGCGTGCTTGATCACCACCTCGCAGAGCTCCTCGGCCAGCGCGGTGCCCCACTCCTGGGCCGTCTCGAAGTCGGCGTCCGAGAGCCGGGCGTCGAACACGTTGGGCGTGATGGTGCGGCCCTCGGTCAGGGCGATCGCCTTGAGGTCCATCTCCCGGCGCAGGGCGCTGGCGATCTCGACCGGCTCCACGCGCCGACCACCGCCGCGGGAGAACACGCCACGGACGATCTTCTCGAGGCGTCGTTCGACGTCGTCGAGCCGTCCCATGGGCGGTCCTCCTGTCGGCGGGTGCACGGACTCGTGCCCGGTTCCGGGCACGACTCGCAGCAGTGTACAGATCGTCACTGCCGATACTACTGGCGCGGGCTGGGCTGATCCGGGGTCCCGCGCGGCGCGCCCCGCGGCGTCGAGCCAGCGCCCCGGGCCGTGGCGGTGCCCGTTCGTTTATGAGTTCGTCGCGGGTCTGGGCTATGCTGGTACCTGCTGTTCTCCGGGCGGCGGGTTCACGGTCTTCCCGACCGAGAGTTCGATCTCGCAGGAGAGTCACTGGCGCGAGTGGCGGAATTGGCAGACGCGCTGGCTTCAGGTGCCAGTGCTCGAAAGGGCGTGGGGGTTCAAGTCCCCCCTCGCGCACCAGCAACGAAGGCCCCCTTCCATCGGAAGGGGGCCTTCGTCGTGTCCGGGTTCGGTCACGCGCTCGCCGACGCCCGGTTCGGGCCGCAGGAACCACTTTTCGGAAACTTTCTTCCGTTACCGGGTTGTGTTGTTACTGACCAGTAGGTACAACTGTAAGCAGCATCACATCAGCTCGCCGAGTGTGACCGATCGATGGCGGCGTCACCGACGCCGGCCCGGTCCCTCGAGCAGTCGGGACGATCTTCCGGCCGCTGCCCCGCACAGCCCGAGCGTGCCTTCGGCGCGCCGTCGAACGGGTCCGGCACCGTCGCCGGCCCGGTGAGGAGCTCCATGAATGCCCATCTCGCGCACCGGCAGCACAGCCGGATGCACCGCACCATCACGATCGTCCTCGCCCTGCTGCTCGTCGCCGCCGTCGCCGTCTGGGCACTGATCAGCTCCCAGGTGGCCAGCGGAGCCGCGGCGCTGGACGACGGCATGGCGAAGGCGCAGGACGGCGTCGGTCGGCTCGACGACGGCGCCGGCCGTGCCTCCGACGGGGCCCAGCGGCTCGCGGACGGCGCCGGCAGGCTGCGGGACGGCTCGAAGGAACTGGCCACCGGTGCCACGAAGGCGCGCACGGGGTCCGGCGCGCTCGCCGACGGTGCCGGCCGGCTGCAGGACGGCACCGGCAGGCTCGCGACCGGGGCGACCAGCCTCCAGGAGGGCTCCGTCAAGATCGTGGACGGCGTCACCCGGGCGGACAACGCTGCGAAGAAGCTCGACGCCGGTGCCCTCAAGCTCGCCGCCGGTGCCCAGGACGCGCAGTCCGGGGCGCAGCGCCTCGCGACCGGCAGCGGCACGCTGGCGGCCGGCGCGGACCGGCTCGCCGGCGGAGCGCAGCGCCTCGCGGCCGGGGTGACCGCGGCGAACGCGGGGTCCTCCCTGCTCGCCGACGGCAACGCCGCCCTGGCCGCCGGCATCACCAAGGCGTCCACCGCGGTCAGCGGTCAGCTCGACCCGGGCGCCAGGCAGCTGGCCGCCGGCAACGCGGCCCTGGCCGCGGGGACGACGAAGGCGGCGACCGCGGTGACCGGTCAGCTGGATCCCGGGGCGAAGCAGCTCGCCGCCGGCAGCGCCGCCCTGGCCGACGGTGCCGCCCGGCTCCACGCCGGTACCGCGCAGCTCGCCGCGGGAACCGGCCCGTCCGTGAACGACGCCCACCGGCTCGACGACGGGGCGAAGCAGCTGCAGGACGGCGTCGAGCAGCTCAAGGCCTACGTGGGAGCCAGCCCGCACGGACTCGACCCCATCCTTGTCGACGGGCTCAAGAAGCTCGCCGCCGGTGCGTCCCAGCTCAAGGGCGGTACCGCACAGGTCGTGATCAAGTCGACGCAGCTCGACGCCGGTTCGGCCCAGCTGAACGCGGGCGCGGCCGCCGTCGACGCCGGTTCCGGCAAGGTCCGGGACGGCTCCGCGGCGCTCGCCGCCGGGACGGGCACCCTGGCCGACGGCATGAAGCAGCTCGACGCCGGTGCGGGCCGGGCCCGGGACGGGTCTGCGGCGCTCGCCGCCGGGACGGGCACCCTCGCTGCCGGGATGAAGCAGCTCGATGCGGGTGGCGGCAAGGCCGCCCGCGGCGCGCACGACCTGCGCGCCGGACTGACGAAGATCGACGCCGGGATCCGGTCGACCGACCCGCAGCAGCCCGGCCTGCTCGCCGGGACGGCGGCCCTGCGGGACGGTACCCACCAGGTCGCCGACGGGTCACGGCAGCTGGCCGACGGCAACGGCCGCCTCGCCACCGGCGCCGGCACCCTGCAGGCGGGCACGTCCGAGCTCGCGGCCAAGACCCCCGCCCTGCTGGTCGGCGCGCAGACCGCCTCGGACGGCGCGACCCGTCTGGCGACCGGTGCGGGCACGCTGAACGACGGCGCCACCACGCTCTCCTCCGGTGCCGGTCAGCTCGCGACCGGCCTGAAGACGCTCGACGGCGGCGCCAGCCGGCTCGCCACGGGCGCCGCGGCCGCCAACACGGGCGCCGGCAGCCTGGCCGCCGGCAACAAGCAGCTGGCCGACGGGACGACCCAGCTGGCCGACGGGTCCACCCAGCTGGCCTCGGGAACGCAACGGCTGCGCGGAGCGACCGATGCGGTGTCCCTCGCCTCGATGCTCGGCCACCCCTCGGGGCTGCTGCTGCTCATCCCGCTGGCCCTGCTCGCCGTGCCCGTCGTGCTCCTGATCGCGGCGCGGCGGCGGATGCGTCAGGCCGACTGAGCCGCCGAGCGTCGTCCGGCAGCCTCGTCCGGCGGCTCGTCGACGGGTGTCGCCTCCGGGTGCTGACCCGGGGTGTGGCGTCCGTCGACTGAGTCGGAGGCGTGCGGCTCCCTGCAGGAGGGAGCGCCTCAGGTGATGGGCTGGCGCCGGGCCTGGGCCACGGCGTCGGCCACCCGCCCGCGGAACGGGTCGCCGTGACCGGGCAGGGCGATCTGCGCGTCGAGACCGGCGATCGCGTCCAGGGAGGCCACGGCCTGCCGGGTGTCCGCCGTCGCCGCGGCCGAGACGATCTGCGGGCCGGTGGCCCCCGTGTAGGGGTCCAGGGTCACGAGGGCGTCCCCCGTGATCACCGTGCCGCGCTCGGGCAGGTGCAGGGCGACGTGCCCCGCGGTGTGACCCGGGGTGGCCACGAGAACCGGCCGCCCCGGCAGGCCTGCGGCCGCCTCCGCGTCGAGGGGCCGCAGGTTCCTCACCCCGCGCACGGCCAGGGCGCCGGCCAGGGTCATCCGGGCCAGCACCGGCACGCCGCCGGGATACCGGAACGGGTAGAACAGCCGGGCGCGCTCGTGCCGGTACCGATAGGGGTGCGCGGCGATCCAGGCGTCGGCGGGGTCCAGCAGGACGGGCACGTCGAGGTCCTGTTGCAGGCGCAGCGCGAATCCGAGGTGGTCGAAGTGCCCGTGGGTGATCGCCAGCGCCTCGATGTCGCGCGGCGACCGGCCCAGTCCCCGCAGGGCGGCGCGAACCATCGGCCACATCGCCGGCAGACCGGCGTCGACGAGCAGCAGCCGGGAGCCGTCCTCGACGAGATAGCAGTTGACCCCCGCGTGCTCGACCCGGTGCACGCCCTCGGCCTCGTTCGGATGGAACACGGGACATCCTTTCATCAGCATGCTGTCGGTTTTCCGAATCTACCCGCCCCGCAGCCGTGCCGGAAGCGCGGCGCTGGACCCTTGTCGCCGTCGGCCGATTCTCGTAGGGTGAGCAGCGTCACCAAGTGGACAGCGTTCACATAGGCCGGTCGCGGCTGCGGCGGTGTCCACCTTCCTCGGACCCGTTCGCCCGAAAGGCAGCACTTCCATGAGCGCACATCCCGACAAGTGGCCCGCCGGCACCCCGTGCTGGGTCGACATGATGGTCCCCGACATCGCCCGGACGCAGGCGTTCTATCGCGCCGTCCTCGGCTGGGACTTCTCCGAGCCGGTCGCCGAGTTCGGCGGCTACAGCAACGCATCGGCGGGCGGTCAGCTCGCGGCGGGCCTGAGTCCCCAGATGGAGGGGATGGAAGGCGCCCCGACGGTCTGGACCACCTACCTGGCCACCGACGACATCGACGCCACCCACCGGGCCGTCACCGACAACGGTGGCCAGGTGATCGCCCCGCCGATGCAGGTCGGCGGGATGGGGTCGATGGCGCTGTACACCGATCCCACCGGTGCCTCCTTCGGCGTGTGGCAGGCCGGGCAGCACACCGGGTTCAACGCGGTCGACGAACCGGGCACCGTGGCCTGGGACGACGTGATGAGCACGGACTACGACGCCGCGCGCCGGTTCTATGCGGCCGTCTTCGGCTTCACCTACGAGGACCTGGACATGGGCGGCATGAAGTACGCCATGTTCTCCGTCGCCGGCGGCGAGCGAGCTGCCGGCGGCATCGGCGAGGGCGCCGGAGCCGGCGGCTCGATGTGGAACGTGGCGTTCAGCGTGGCCGACGTGGACGCCGTCGTCGCCACCATCAGCGAGGCGGGCGGCACTGTCACGGAGCCGCCCTCGGACTTCGAGTACGGCCGGATCCTCAGCGCCACCGGCCCGGACGGAGAGCGGTTCCAGCTCGTGTCCCCGGAGAAGAAGGACGACGCCGGGGCGGGAGAGCAGGGAGAGCAGGCGGGGCGGCAGACCGCCGACGTCTAGGCGGCACCCTCTCCACGTCCGCCCCGGGCCGGTTCCGTCCCGGGGCGGACGTCGTCACGAGCACCGTGGGCATCAGCGGTGGAAATGCAGCGGCGGGATTGCAGCGGCGGGAATGCACAATGGGGTCATGTGCGGACGCTTCGCGATGGACAAGGACGTCGACGACCTGATCCAGGCCTTCGTCGCGGACGGGGGCCGGGCCCAGGACTGGCGGCCCACCTTCAGCATGGCCCCGACCATGGTCGCGCCCCTCGTCCGGGAGCACCGCGGCACGGACGGCCAGCTCAAGCGCGAACTCGAGCCGGCCAGCTGGGGCTTCACGCCGGGGTGGGGCAAGCCCGGCGGTCGCGCCCCGATCAACGCGCGGCTGGAGACCGTGGCCACCAACGGCCTGTTCAAGCGGGCCTTCGCCGGCGCCCGCGCCATCCTCCCGATGAGCGGCTACTTCGAGTGGGAGCAGCAGGACGACGGCAAGCAGCCCTTCTACCTGCACGGCCCGGACGGCGCATCGGGCCTGCTCGCGGCCGCCGCGGTCGGCGCCGCTCGCAAGGAGGGCGACGGCTGGGCGATCAGCTTCGCCATCATCACCCGGGAGGCCCGCGACGCCTCGGGCGAGGTGCACGACCGGATGCCGGTCTTCCTCGCCCCGGAGACCTGGGAGCGGTGGCTCGACCCCGAGCCGGTCGAGGGGAAGGCGGCCACGGACCTGGTGCAGCTGCTCGAGGACACCTCCTCGACCGTGGCGTCCACGGTGACCCACTACCCCGTGGACCGGAAGGTCAACAGCACCCGGACCGTCGACCCCGAGGACCCGACCCTGATCCAGCCGCTGGAGGACGCGTCGTGAGTGACCGCGACCGGCCCGGCACGCATCCCACCGCTCTCGACGGCGGCCGATCCCACGACGACGCCGGCGACGTCGGTGCCGACAGTACCGGCGACACCGGGTCGAGCGCCGTGTCCGCCATGCCCGCGAACGCGGCGCCCGCGGACACCGGGCAGGACGACGACACCGAGGCGCCCGCCGACACCGGACAGGACGACGACGCCGGACCGCGGGCGTCAGCGCCGGTGACCGGCCCGGCGGACGACCGGACCGACCGGGGAGCCGCCCCGCACCGCCGCGTCCCCCGCTTCCTCACCGTCGTCCTCGGCCTGGCCGGCCTGATCGTCGTGCTGCTCTTCGTGCAGGCCGCGAAGGACGTCGTCGCCCCCGTCTTCCTGGGCCTGAACCTGCTGATCGTCGTCTACCCGCTGCAGCAGTGGCTCGAGCGGTTCGTGCACCGGCTCATCGCGGCGACCGTGTCCCTCGTCATCGTCGTCGGGATCATCCTCGGCTTCTTCCTGCTCGCCGGCTGGGCCGTCAGCCAGCTCGTCATCGAACTGCCGGACCACAACGACGCCTTCGTCTCGCTCTGGCGGCAGGCGCTCACCTGGCTGGACGGGCTCGGGTTGAGCGCCTCGATGATCCAGCAGGGCCTGAGCGGGGTCAACGCCGGGAGCGTGATGAGCCTGCTGACCCCGGTGCTCTCCAACGTCACGGCGGTCAGCGGCGCCGTCGCGACCCTCATCCTCGCCGTCTTCTTCCTCACCCTCGACTCGGTGTCCCTGCCGCACCGGCTCGGTCTGATCGCCCGGAGCCGCCCCCACATCACCACCGCGCTGCGGTCCTTTGCCCAGGGCGTGCGGCGCTACTGGCTCGTCACCACGGTGTTCGGGCTGATCGTCGCGGTGCTCGACGTCATCGCCCTCTCTCTGATCGGGGTCCCGCTGATCTGGGCGTGGGGGGTGCTGGCGTTCCTGACGAACTACATCCCCAACATCGGGTTCGTGATCGGCCTCGTGCCGCCCGCCCTGCTCGCCCTGCTCGACGGCGGCTGGGTCTCCGCGCTCGCCGTCGTGATCGCCTACAGCCTGCTCAACTTCGTGATCCAGTCGATCATCCAGCCGAAGTTCACGGGCGAGTCCGTTGGCGTGACGCCGGCGATGTCGTTCCTGTCGCTGATGTTCTGGTACTGGGTGCTCGGGTGGATCGGCGCGCTGGTCGCGCTGCCGGCGACCCTGCTGCTCAAGGCGCTGCTCGTGGATGCCGACCCGCGGGCGCGCTGGGTGAACGCCTTCATCTCCAGTTCCCCACGGGCGCCCGACGACGCCGCACCGGCGGGCTGACATGCCGCGGACGCCCGGGCCCGGCATCCCTCCCGCGACGGGACGCTCGACGTCGCCCTCGGCGTCCACGACGGCCGCGGACCGGCTCGCCCGGGTGGCGTCCGAGGTCCTCGCACCGCCGGTGCTCGCCTCCCTGCTGATGGCGATCGCCGCCCTCGCCCACGGCGTCACGGCCCGCACCCTGCTGGCCGCCGTCGTCGCCGTCGGCTTCACCATCGCGCTGCCGATGACGGTGATCGTCGTGCTCGCCCGGCGTGGCCGGCTGAGTGGCCACTACGTGCCCGAGCGCACCGAGCGGACGCCCGTGTACATCGGCACGCTCGTCTCCGGTGGCGTCGGCATGGTCCTGCTCGTGGTGCTGCACTCGCCGGGCGCCCTCTACGTCGTCATGGGCGGCATCGCCACGGGCCTGGTCGTGGTGCTCGTCGTCAATCTGTGGTGGAAGATCTCCGCCCACGCCGCCGTCGCCGCCTCGGTGTCCGTGACGCTGGCCGGGTGGCTCGGCGGGCCGTGGTGGGCGATGCTCGCCGTGCCCGTGGTGGTGGCGTGGTCCCGGGTGCGGATGCGTGTGCACACCCGCGCTCAGGTGATCGGCGGCGTGGCGCTCGGCGTCGTCGTCGCGCTCGCCTGGCTGCCGATGCTGCACTGACGGCCACCTCTCTCGCCCGGGTTCGACCTGTCGGTGTCGATCCTCGGGCGTCGTCCGGCCCGGGGGCAGGCGCCTGTGTCATCATCGCCCCCATGAGCGGTCCCTCCCCCCGACGATTCGACACCCCCCGCCACCACTCGCGGCTGCGGCTGAGCGTGATGGTCGTCGTCGGCCTGGCCGTGGCGGTGCTGGTGACGGTGCTCGGCGACGGGGTGTACGCCCCGGTGTTCGGCTGGGCCGCGGCCTCGGCGACCTACCTGATCTGGGTGTGGGCCGTGATCGGTCGGCTCGACGCCACGGCGACGTCGGCGCACGCCCGGCGGGAGGATCCGGGGCGGGGGCTCTCCGACGCCCTCGTGCTCACGGCGACGGTGGCGAGCTTCGCCGGCGTGGGTCTCATCCTCATCGACGCCTCCCACGCCGACGGGAACACCAAGAGCCTGATCGTGGCGCTGGCCCTGGGCAGCATCGCCCTGTCCTGGTTCCTCGTCCACACGCTCTTCACCCTGCGGTACGCGTCGCTCTTCTACCGGGACCGCGCTGGGGTCGACTTCAACCAGGAGAAGCCCCCGATGTACGCGGACTTCGCGTACCTGGCGTTCACCGTGGGCATGGCCTTCCAGGTCTCCGACACCGCGCTGAAGACCGACGCCGTGCGGGGCACGGTGCTGCGGCACGGGCTGCTCTCCTACCTGCTCGGCGCGATCGTGCTGGCCACGACGATCAACCTGGTCTCCGGGCTGACGCACTGACGCACCGGCTCGCCGGCGACCCGTCAGGCGCGTGCCGCCCAGACGCGCAGGGCACCCGGGACGACGGTGACCTCGACCGGCAGCGGGCCGATCCGCTCCCCGTCGGCGAAGGCGACGACGTCCTCCGCCTCGATCCGCACCCGCGCGGCGCGGCGGATGGTCACCCGCCGATCGGTCACGTGGGTGCCGGAGAACACGCGCGGGAAGATGCGCAGCAGCGCGAGCCGGCCGAGCGGTGCGACGACCATGACGTCGACCAGCCCGTCGTCCAGGCGCGCATCCGGCGTCACCCTCATGCCGCCGCCCAGACTCACGCCGTTGCCGATGCTGACGAGGACCGCGGGCGTCTCCCAGCGCTGCCCGTCCAGGTCCAGGCGGTAGGCGACGGGCCGCAGCCGGGCCAGCTCGGCGAGCAGGGCGACGACGTAGCGGGACCGGCCGGAGGGCCGACGCATCCGGTTGGCGCGGTCGTTCACCCGCGCGTCGAACCCGGCCGAGAGGGAGCAGGCGAACCAGCGCTCGCCCGTCGCGGAGGTGATCAGGGCGGCGTCCACGACGGCCGGACCGGTGCTCACGGGTCGGCCGACGGCGGTTCCCGCCGCGGCACCGGCCGGGCGCTCGCCCGCCCGGGAGCCGCCGCCCGCGGGGTCAGCGCTCTCGGGATCGCCGGCCAGGGCGGCGAGCAGCAGGTCCATCGCGGCGTCCGGGGCGGCGTGCGGGATGCCGAGCGTGCGGGCGAAGTCGTTGCCGGTACCGGTGGGGATCAAGCCGATCGGCACTCCGGTGCCGGCCGTCGCGTTGGCGGCGAGGTTGACCATGCCGTCCCCGCCGACGACGACGAGTGCCGCCGGGCCGACCGCCGAGCCGAGCCCGGCGACGGCCTTACGGGCGGCGGCGAGCAGGGCCGCCCAGTCGTCGCGGACCAGGGTGCTCACGCGGTGCCCGGCGTCCTCGAGTCGCTGCGCCACGCGGGCACCGACGTCACCGTGGCGGCCGAAGGCAGCGGTGGGATTGACGGCGACGACGATGTCGGCGGGGGCGCCGGCCTGGGGTTTCACGCACCCATGGTGCCGGTCGCGGCCGCTGCAGCCGCGGCGCCATCTCGGCGCGTCTCGGCGTGTCCCGGCCGGCGTCACGGGCCGTTCGTCACCGTCCGTGCGTCAGGGGATCTCCCACGCGACGTCGGCCGCGTCCTTGTCCGGCCGCCAGCCCCGCCACACGGGGTGCCGCAGCCGGTGGTCGCGGGTCAGCTCGCCGTAGCTGACCTCGGCGACCCGGTCCGCGCGGATCCAGGTCGCGTCCCGTGCGTCCGCGGCGGGCACCCCCTCGGCGGCCGGGGTCTTCCGTTCGGCGGCGGCGAAGTCGTGCCGCATCGCGGTGAGCGTCTCGTCGTTCAGGCCGCTGCCGACCCGGCCCGCGTACCGCAGCACACCGTCCTCGTCCGGCACCGCGACGAGCAGGGAGCCGATGCTCCCGGTCCGTCCGCCCTTGCCCGCCCGCCAGCCGATGACGACGACCTCCTGGTGGGTCTGGTTCTTCAGCTTGATCCAGGTGCGGGCGCGCTGGCCGGGCTGGTAGACGCTGGCGAGCTTCTTGGCGACGACGCCCTCGAGCTTCAGCTCCTGACTCGCTTCGACGGCCTCCTCCACGGAACCCTCGAACGCGTCCGGGACGTGCACGTGGCCGCCCTCCCGGACCGCCTCGGCCAGCAGCGCACGCCGCTTCCGGTACGAAGTGCGCAGCAGGGACCGCCCGCCCAGGTGCAGCACGTCGAACAGCATGACGTGCACGGGCGTGCGGCGCATCGCCGCGGTCACGTCGCGCGGACGGGTGAGGCCCATCCGATTCTGCAGCCGGCCGAAATCCGGCCGATTGCCGGCGCCGAGCGCGACGACCTCGCCGTCGAGCACGACCGGACCCGCGGCGAGGACCTCGGGGTCGATCCGCTCGGCCAGTTCGGCCAGTTCCGGGTAGGTGGCGGTGGTGTCCGCGCCGTGCCGGGCGGCCAGCGTGACGCCCTCGGTCGTCACCGTGGCGATCACCCGGACGCCGTCCCACTTCATCTCGAAGGCCCAGTCCGCTCCCCGCAGATCCTCGACCGCGCCGGCGGTCGCGAGCATCGGGGCGATCGGCTCGACGTCGGCCGTCGGCTCGTCGTCCGCGGGGGACGCCGACGGGTGCTCCGGTGCGTCCGACCGTGACTTCGGCTTCCGGGCCGGCGTCGTGTCGCTCGCCGTGCCGGACTCCGCACCGCTCGTCGTGCCGGACTCTGCCTGTCCGTCCTCGTCGCCGGGCTGGTCCTTCATCAGGTGCAGGAGCCAGTTCTTCGCGTCCCCGCCCATGCCGGTCGCGTGGATGAAGGCGAAGCGGCGCGGCACGCCGCCGAGGCCGCCGTCGGGCTGCCCGTGCACGACGGCGATGACCTCCTTGCCGTCCCGCCACTTCTGCAGCTCGTACGTTCCGTGGTCCCAGATGGTGACCTCGCCGCCGCCGTACTCGCCCTTCGGGATGGTGCCCGCGAACGTGCCGTACTCGAGCGGGTGGTCCTCGGTCTGCACCGCCAGGCGGTTCTCGCTCGTGCTCAGCGGCGGACCCTTGGGGACCGCCCAGGAGACGAGGACGCCGGCGTGCTCGAGCCGGAAATCCCAGTGCAGCCGCCGGGCGTGGTGCTCCTGGATGACGAACGTGGGCGGGTTGTCCGCGTCGGAGCCGGCGGTGGGCTGCTCGTGCTTCCCCCGGGCCGGCGTCTCCGGCACCGGCTCGGGCGTCTTCCCCGCATCACGCTTGGCCCGGTAGGTGGCGAGCAGATCAGCGCCGGCGTCGTCCTCGGACTCGTCGTCGGACCCGTCCGCGGCGCTCGACCTCGCGCCGGCGGTGCGCACGTGCTCCGTCGTGAGGGAGCCGACCCAGCCCTGCGCGGCGATCGGGTCGAGCCCGTCGGCTACCCGCTCGAGCACCGCGTCGAGATCCAGCTGCTCCAGGCCGGGGTCGTCCAGCTCCTCCCAGGTCCGCGGGGCGGCGACCATCGGGTGCTCGCGGCCGCGCAGGGAGTAGGGGCACACCGTGGTCTTGTTCGCGTTGTTCTGGCTCCAGTCCACGAGCACCTTGCCGGCCCGCAGCGTCTTCTTCATGTCGCTGACGACGAGGTCCGGGTGGTCCGCCTCCAGTGCCCGGGCGAGTTCGTGGGCCACCTGGCTGACCTGCTCGGACGTCGCCGTCCCGGCGAGCTCGGCGTACAGGTGGATGCCCTTCGATCCGGACGTCACCGGCACCGCGTCGAGGTCCATCGCGTCGAGGATCTGCCGGCACAGCCGGGCGACCTCGGCGCACTCCGCGAGTCCCGCGCCGGGGCCGGGATCCAGGTCGAGGACCATCCGGTCCGGGTTGCGGGGCCGGAATGCCGGGTCGAAGCGCCACTGCGGGGTGTGGATCTCCAGGGCCGCGAGCTGACCGAACCACGCCAGGACCGCCGGCTCGTTGGCCAGGGGGTAGACGTTGGCGCTGGTGCGGTGCTCGATCCGCCCGCGGGGGATCCACTCCGGTGCCGCGTCCTCGAGGTCCTTGCGGAAGAAGACCTGGCCGGGCTCGGACGCGGTGCCGACCCCGTTGACCCAGCGCTTGCGGGTCACCGGTCGCCAGGCGGCCTGCGGGATCAGCACGTGCGCCACCTGCGCGTAGTAGTGCAGCACCTCGGCCTTCGTCGTGCCCGTCGCGGGGTAGAGCACCTTCTCCAGGTTGCTCACCCGCAGCCGTCGCCCGCCGATCTCGACCGTCTGCTGCCCTGCCGCCATCGTGCCTCCCTCGGTGCCCCTCGTTCCCGCGATGCTGCCCGTTCCTGTACGACGTGAACGCCGTGGTGTTTCAATGATGCCCATGAGACCCATCTGGACCGGCGCCATCACGTTCGGACTGGTGAACGTGCCGGTGAAGCTGTACGGCGCCACCGAGGACCACGACGTGAAGTTCCACCAGGTGCACGACGCCGACGGCGGCCGCATCCGCTACGAGCGGCGTTGCGAGGTGTGCGGGGAGAAGGTCGAGTACCAGCACATCGACAAGGCGTACGACGACGGCGACCGCACCGTCATCGTCACCGACGAGGACTTCAAGTCCCTGCCGGCCTCGGAGCACAACGAGATCGACGTCGTCCAGTTCGTCCCGAACGACCAGGTCGACCCCATCATGTTCGAGAAGCCGTACTTCCTCGAGCCGGTGGGCAAGTCCCCGAAGTCCTACCTGCTGCTGCGCGAGACGCTGGAGAAGGCGGATCAGACCGCGATCGTGAAGTTCTCGCTGCGGCAGAAGACGCGGCTCGGCGCGCTGCGCACCCGCGGCAAGGTGATGGTGCTGCAGGCCATGCTGTGGGCCGACGAGGTGCGCGAGGTGGACTTCCCGGCGGTCACGAGCAGGGCGAAGATCTCCCCGCAGGAGCTGAAGATGTCCGCCGCGCTGGTCGAGCAGTTCAGCGGCGACTTCCATCCCGAGGAGTTCGAGGACGACTACCAGGCCGAGCTGCAGCACCTCATCGACGAGAAGCTCGAGCAGGGCGACGCGTTCGACACGTCCACCACGTTCGGCAAGGCCGACGAGGACGAGTCCGACGAGGGCGGCGACGTGGTCGACCTGATGGAGGCGCTGAAGAAGAGCATCGACCGCAAGCGCGGTGCCGGCGCGGGGGAGAAGAAGGCGGCCGCCTCCTCCGGGGCACGGGCCTCGAAGACGGCGTCGAGCGCATCGAAGAAGAAGGGTGCCTGACGCCGGCTGCACCGGAGCGAGCGCAGCCGGCGGCCCGCGGACACGACCTGTCCGCAGCCTGATCCGCCGACGGATGTGAACACTGTACACACCGGCGTCGGCGTCCCTAGGATGGCACGATCCCCAAGACAGACCGCCCTGTGACGAACCGCCTGCCACCATCCCCGAGGACGTCATGGCCACGATCCAGACCCGCGGCATCACCAAGACCTATTCCTCCCGCTCCGGACCCGTCCACGCCCTGACCGGGGTGGACCTGACCGTGGAGCAGGGCACCGTCCGCGGCCTGCTCGGCCCCAACGGCGCGGGCAAGACCACCGTCGTCAAGGTGCTCACCACCCTGATCCGGCCCGACGACGGGACGGCGAGCATCAACGGCATCGACGTCGCGCGCCATCCCCAGCAGATCCGCAGCATCATCGGGGTCTCCGGCCAGTACTCCGCCGTCGACGAGAACCTCACCGGCCTCGAGAACCTGGAGATGGTCGGCCGGCTGTACCACCTCGGCCGGAGGCAGGCCCGGGCGCGGGCGAAGGAACTGATCGACGTGTTCGGGCTGGCGGAGGCGGGCGACCGGCCCGTCAAGGGCTTCTCCGGCGGCATGCGGCGGCGCATCGACCTCGCGGGTGCCCTCGTCATCAACCCGCAGGTGCTGTTCCTCGACGAGCCGACCACCGGCCTCGATCCGCGCAGCCGGCTCGGCCTCTGGGACGTGATCCGGGACCTGGTGGGCGGCGGTACGACGGTGCTGCTGACCACCCAGTACCTCGAGGAGGCGGACCAGCTGGCGGACGCCATCTCCGTCATCGATGCGGGCCGGGTGATCGCCGAGGGCACCGCCGACGAACTCAAGGCGCAGGTCGGCGGGCACCGGGTCGCCGCGACCCTGGTCGACCCGGCGGACATGGCGGTGGTGCGGGACATCATGGCGCGGCACGGCAGCGGTGAGCCCCGCGTCGACGCCGCGGGCCGGCAGGTGGACGTCGCCGTCGAGCACGGCCCGATCGCCCTGCAGCGCGTGCTCGCGGACCTGGACACGGCGGGTGTGCGGGTGCACGACGCCGGCATCCGCCGCCCGACCCTGGACGACGTGTTCCTCCGGCTGACCGGGCACGCGGCTGCGGAGGCCCAGTCGGCGGACGAGCCGGACGGGGACGGCAGGCGGCGTCGCCGGCGGGGAAAGGACGGGCCGACCGCTGACGACGGTGGCCCTGGTGGCCCGGAGGCCACGACCGCTGACGACGGTGCCGGTCCTGATGCCGGGCGCGCTCACGGCGATGGCGGCGGTGCTCGTGGTGGAGCGGTCGCGGGCGCCGCGACCGGCGTCGCCGGCCCGTCACCGTCCGACGGTGACGGCCGCGACACGGTCACCGACCCTGCCGCCGGACGAACGGCCACCCGACACGGCGGCGGCCTCATGACGGACGACTCCCCTGACGGGGAGCGACCCCGGGAGCGGGCCCGTCACCGGGCCGGAGCGGAGCGATGATGAGCGCAGCGACAGGCACGGCGCCGACCACCGCGGCCGGGCCGCTGACCCCGTCCGTCACCGGTGGCCTGCAGACGCTGCTCGCGGACGGCTGGACGGTCACGTGGCGGAACCTGCTCAAGATCAGGCGCACGCCGGACATGCTGATCTTCGCGGTGCTGCAGCCGATCATGTTCGTGCTGCTGTTCAGCCAGGTGTACGGCGGGTCGATCCGGGTGCAGGGGACCGACTACACCCAGTTCCTGATGGCGGGCATCTTCGGGCAGACCATCGTCTTCGGGGCCACGTTCTCCGGGTCGGCGATGGCGCAGGACCTGAAGGAGGGCATCATCGACCGGTTCCGCACCCTGCCGATGAGCCCGGCCGCGGTGCTGATCGGCCGGACGAACGGCGATCTGGTGCTGAACGCGATCTCGATGGTGATCATGATCCTCACCGGGTTCCTCGTCGGCTGGCGGTTCACGACGTCGGTGTGGTCGTTCCTCGGCGGGGTCGCCCTGCTGCTGGTGTTCGGCTACGCGTTCAGCTGGGTGATGGCGCTGATCGGCATGTCCGTCCGGTCCCCGGAGGCGATCAACAACGCGTCGTTCATGATCCTGTTCCCGCTGACGTTCATCTCCAACGCGTTCGTCCAGTCCCAGACGCTGCCCGGCCCGCTCGAGTTCTTCGCCAACTGGAACCCGGTGTCGGCGCTCGTCCAGGCGGCGCGCCAGCTGTTCGGCAACCTCGGGTCGGCGCCCGTGCCGGACGCGTGGCCGATGCAGCACCCGGTGCCGACCGTGCTGATCGGCTCCGCGGTACTGCTGGCCGTGTTCGTGCCGCTGTGCGTGCGCAAGTTCCAGCGGATCAGCTCCCGCTGAAACGCCCCCTCACGACGCCAGCTCGTCAATGGATGCACTGAACCGGCGAGAATCCGGCCGGATGGGACATCTATTGACGAGCTGGCGACGAGGACGTGCGGGGGTCAGAAGACCCGGGACGGGCTGACGCGCTCGTACTGCGGCACCCACGACAGTTCGTGGCCGAGCCGGTAGGCGGCACGCAGCCACCAGCGGGGGTCGGCCAGCGCCGCGCGAGCGACCGTGATGACGTCCGCCTGGCCCGAGAGCAGGATGTGCTCGGCCTGGACCGGGTCGGTGATCATGCCGACGGTCGAGGTGGGCACCTTGGTGTCCCGCCGGATCCGCTCGGCGAAACCGGTCTGGTACCCGGCGCCGCCGCGGACCTTCGGAGCGCCCAGGTTGCCGGCGGAGCTGACGTCGACGAGGTCGACGCCGTGCTCGTGGGCGAGGGTGACGAACTTCGACGTGAACGTCAGATCCGCCTCGATGTCCTCCCAGTCGGTCGCGGAGACGCGCACCAGCAGTGGCATGGAATCGGGGATCGCGGCGCGGACGGCGTCGATCACGGCCAGCGGCAGCCGCATGCGGCCCTCGTCGTCGCCGCCCCAGCCGTCGGTGCGGTCGTTGACCAGCGGGCTGAGGAACTCGTGCAGCAGGTAGCCGTGCGCGGCGTGCAGCTCGACGGTGTCGAAGCCGGCGTCGACGGCGCGGCGGGCCGCGGCGGCGAAATCGTCGACCACGGCGAGGATCTGCTCCTCGGTCATGGCGGTCGGGGCGGCGTACCCGTCGAACGGGGCGTCGGTCGGGCCGAGCGTGGTCCAGCCGTGCTCGGACTCGGGCACGGAGCCGTGCTGACCGGCGAACGGCGCGTAGGTGGACGCCTTGCGTCCCGCGTGGGCGAGCTGGACGCCGATCTTCGTGTCGATGCCCTGCGTGTGGACGAAGTCGACGATGCGGCGCCACGCGGCGGCCTGCTCGTCGTTCCAGATGCCGGCGTCCTGCGGGGAGATGCGTCCCTCCGGGTTCACGGCGCTCGCCTCGGTGATGATCAGCGCCGCACGGCCGAGCGCGAAGGCGCCCAGGTGGGCCAGGTGCCAGTCGGTGGGCACGCCGGGTGCGGCGACCGGGTCGCACGAGTACTGGCACATCGGTGCCACCCAGCCGCGATGGGCCAGGGTCAGGTCGCGCAGCGTGATCGGCTCGAACAGGGCGGGGACGGTCATGGTTCCTCCGGTCGGGGTGACGGCATTCTCGTCATCCTCAACGAGGGCATGCCGGTCAGAATTCCGCCGGTGGTGCCGGTCACGCCGTATCAGGACGCTCGGCACGACGCCGGCGGACCCTCAGCGGCGCCGCCGGCCCGACCCGCTCAGCGCCCACCAGGCCCACAGCACGAGCAGGGGCTGGAGCAGCAACCGGACGAATCGGCGACGCTGATCGGTGACCCCGAAGGCCCGGATCCGATGGGTGAACTGGTGGACGTTGCCGGGGAAGACGGCGACGAAGAAGCCGGCCATGACCGCCCGCATCACCGGTCGGTGGCCTCCGCGGGCGAGGACCGCCGTCCCGAGACCGAGCTCGACCACGCCGGAGGCGACGACGACGCCGTCCGGCGTGCCGGGCACCCACGGCGGGACGATCCGCGCGAACTGGCCGCGCATCGGCTGGCGCAGATGGGCGACGCCGGCGGTGAGCATGAAGCCGCCGAGCGCGAGCCGGCCGAGGGTGCGCGCCACGCGACTGCCGTTCACGCGCGCCGCTTCCCGATCGCGCCCATGGACCACAGCGCCCAGGCCATCAGCACGGGCTGGCCGAGCAGCCGGGCCGCCCGCTTGTTGTCCGTGTCCAGCCCGAAGCCGTCGCGCCGGCCGACGAACTGGGCGAGGTTGCCCGGGAAGACGGCGGCGAAGAAACCGGCGGTGAACCGCCCCATCCCGGGCCGGCGGCCCCCGCGGGCGAGGATCGCCGCTCCCAGGGCGATCTCCACCCAGCCGGAGCCGACGACGACGGCGTCGGGGTCGAGCCCCAGCGTCCGCGGCACCTGGGCCCGGAACTCCTCCCGCGCGAAGCTGAGGTGGCCGATGCCGGCGAACACGAGGACCGACCCCAGGGTCACCCGGGCGAGGTTCTGCAGCGGGCTGACCCGGCCGCGGCGCGGGCGCCGGCCCACGGCGGGGATGGCGACGGAGGTCACGGCGGAGACCGGGGCCAACTCCGGGACGGCGGTTGCGACGGCGGCCGGCGTGGGCGGTGTCGTCGCCGGGGTGAGGGTGGGGGTGCTGTGCCGGCGGGAGGCGCGCAGTCGCGCGGCCCGGCTGATGTGGGTACGCATGCTCCGGAGGCTACGCCCGCTCGGCTACCGGCCGGTAACTCCGCGGCTCCGGAAGGCCCCAGAGGACCGGGTGGGGAGAATGGCGTCCATGGAGTCGAACCGCGAACCTGCCGTGACCGGTGTCGACCCGGGCGCGGGTACGGGCACGGGTGCACGGTCCGCCGGGCCGCGCCGGCCGGGATGGAGCGTGGCCCTGGTGCCGGCGCTGCTGGTGTGTCTGTCCGGCTTCTTCCTGTTCGCCCTCGACTGGCGGCCCGTCGGCTACCTCGCGATGGCCGCCGGCATCGGCCTGTGCGTCTGGCTGGACCGGGTGCTGCTGCGGGACCTGCTGCTCGTCGCCGTCGGGCTGGTGATCGTCTCCACGGTCTCGGTGCGCGCCGACGTCGGCTGGGCCAACATCGCCCTGCTCGGAACGGTGCTGACCCTGGCCGTCGCCGTCCCGTACCTGCAGTCCCGGTTCGGCTACGGCGATCACGCCGTCCGCTTCCGGTGGCTCTCGGGGCAGCGGTGGACCCGCGGGATGATCGCCTACCTCGTCGCGGTGCCGGCCATCGGCTGGGTGGTGCTGCCGCTCTACTTCGTGCGCAGCGGCGCCTACCTGAACTGGCCGCCGCTGGCCGAGGGCACCGAGGTGGGGCGCTTCCTGGTCGGCGTGACGTACATGGGCTCGTGGGACGAGTTCTTCTTCATCTGCACCGTCTTCGCGCTGCTGGCCCGACACTTCTCGTTCTGGCACGCCAACGTGCTGCAGGCGATCGTCTTCGTCAGCTTCCTGTGGGAGCTCGGGTACCAGGCGTGGGGACCGGCCCTGACCATCCCGTTCGCCCTGCTGCAGGGCTACCTCTTCATGCGCACCCGGTCCCTGCTCTACGTGCTGTGCGTCCACCTGCTGTTCGACGTCGTCGTCTTCCTCTCGATCCTGCACGCCCGGCATCCGCAGGCCCTGCCGATCTTCTGGTCCTGACGGAAGCGACGGGCGGCCGGATCGGCCCGAGAAATTGGGCGATCCGTGCGGCATCGGTCACAGTAGGAGCGTGACTGAAAACCCGCGCGTCGCGCACGGCTCCGAGGCCAGCGAGCACTCCGAGTCCGACTTCGCCCCCCTCTCCACCAGCGATCAGGCGCCCGGCACCGATCTGCCGCCCGGACACGCCCGGACCTTCGCCTCCGACAACTACGCGGGCGTGCATCCCGAGGTGCTCGACGCCGTCGTCGCCGCCAACGCCGGCCACCAGATCTCGTACGGCGAGGACGAGTACACCGAGCGGCTGCAGGAGGTGCTGGGCCGACACTTCGGCACCCCGACGTTCGCGTTCCCCGTCTTCAACGGCACCGGCGCGAACGTCGTCTCCCTGCAGTCCCTGCTGCCGCGCTGGGGCGCCGTCGTGTGCGCCGAAACGGCCCACATCAACGTCGACGAGAACGCGGCGCCCGAGCGGGTCGGTGGGCTGAAGCTGCTGACCGTCCCGACGCCGGACGGCAAGCTCACGCCTGAGCTGATCGACCGCCAGGCCTGGGGCTGGGGCGACGAGCACCGGGCGCAGCCGCTCGCCGTGTCCATCACGCAGACCACGGAGATGGGCACCTGCTACTCCGTGGACGAGATCCGCGCGATCGCCGACCACGTGCACGAGCGCGGCATGAAGCTGCACGTGGACGGGGCCCGACTCGCCAACGCGGCCGCGACGCTCGGCGAGGGGCTGCACGTCTTCACCCGGGACGCCGGCGTGGACGCCATCTCCTTCGGCGGCACGAAGAACGGCCTGATGTTCGGCGAGGCCGTCGTCGTCTTCGACCCGGAGCTGGCCACCGCGCTGCCGTACCTGCGGAAGATGGACATGCAGCTGGCCTCGAAGATGCGGTACATCTCGGCCCAGCTCGTCGCCCTCTACGAGGGTGATCTGTGGCTGACGTCCGCCCGGCACGCCAACGCGATGGCGCAGCGGCTGCGGGCAGGCGTCGAGGCGCTCGACGGCGTGCGCGTCACCCAGCCGACGCAGGCCAACGCCGTGTTCGCCGTGCTGGACCGCGACGTCGCCGAACGGCTGCGGGCCCGGTTCCGGTTCTACGACTGGGACGAGCACACCGGCGAGGTGCGCTGGATGTGCGCGTGGGACACCACCGAGGCCGACGTCGACGCATTCGTCGCCGCGCTCGCGGAGGAGCTCGGCCGCTAGGCTTCCCTGCCCTTCGACGGGGCGTGAGACGATGCGGCCATGATCCCGTCCGCGCTGCCCACGCTCACGACGGTCGCCGCGACCGCGCCGCCCCTGACCTCGGGGCAGGTGCTCGCGACGGTGATCGCCGCGCTGGTGCTGCTCGTCGGACTGATCGGCATCGTCGTGCCCGTCCTGCCCGGCAGCATCCTCATCGTGGTCGGGCTACTGATCTGGGCGATCAGCATCGGCTCGACCACCGGGTGGGTCGTCTTCGCGGTCGGCACGGTGCTCGCCGCGGCCGGGATGTCGGCGAGCTGGGTGCTCACCGGACGCCGGTTGAAGGCACGGCGCATCCCGAACCGGTCGATCCTCGTCGGGCTGGTCGCGGCCGTGGTCGGCGCCTTCCTGATCCCCGTGGTCGGCCTGCTCGTGGGATTCGTCGGCGGCCTGTTGCTGAGCGAGCTGGCGCGGCAGCGCGATCTGAAGGCGGCGCTGAGCACCAGCTGGGCTGCGGTCAAGGCCACCGGCATCGGCATCCTCGTCGAGTTCGGCTGCGGGTGTCTCGCGGTCAGCGTCTTCGCCATCGGGGTGTGGGTGCAGGCCGCAGCGGGGTAGCACCTGCCGTGTGACGTCATCCAGCCGCCGCGGATGGCGGCACAGGTGAGACGCTGGAGCATGGCCGTCCCCGAGATCCACTTCTGCCGCCGCTGCGGTCACGCCGTCGAGCAGCGCATCCCGCCGATGGAGGACCGGCTGCGCGCCGTGTGCCCGAACTGCGGCTACATCGACTACGTCAATCCCATCAACGTCGTCGGCACCGTGCCGGTGTGGCAGCACGAGGACGGGGAGCCGCGCATCCTGATCTGCCGACGCGCCATCCAGCCGCGGCGGGGCTACTGGACGTTGCCCGCCGGTTTCATGGAGGTCGGGGAGACGGCCGCCGAGGGCGCCGCGCGGGAGACCCGCGAGGAGGCGGGCGCGCACATCGAGCTCGAGGGCCTCTTCTCGGTCCTCGACGCCGTGCACGTGCGCCAGGTGCATCTCTTCTACCGGGCCCGGCTGCTCGACCTCGACCTCGCGCCCGGCCCCGAGACGATCGAGAACGCCCTCGTGCGCATCGAGGAGATCCCGTGGCGCGACCTCGCGTTCCACAGCGTCCGTCGCGTGCTGCAGGACTGGGTGGCCGACCACCGCAGCGGCTCCTTCGGGGTCCACACCGGCAGCGTGGAACGGACCCGGTGACGCGCCTGCGGGTGCTGGTCCTCTCGGACACCCACGCGCCCCGGTTCTGGAAGGGCGTCCCGGCGGGGTTGCACGAGCCGCTGGCCGCCGCCGACGTCATCCTGCACGCCGGAGACGTCTGCACGCCGGGCGTGCTCGACGACCTGGCCGCGCACGCCCCCGTCCGTGCGGTGCTCGGGAACAACGACGGCGACGACGTGGCGGCCTGGGACGGCGGACCGGACGGCGAGGTGCCCGAGACGCTGGAGCTGGACCTCGCCGGGCTCGCGGTCGCGATGATCCACGACGCGGGCCCACGCCAGGGGCGTGACCGGCGGATGCGACGCCGCTTTCCGGACGCCGATCTCGTCGTCTTCGGCCACTCCCACATCCCGCTGGACGAGCCTGCCGGGGCGGTGCCCCTGTTCAATCCGGGCTCGCCGACCGACAAGCGCCGACAGCCCCACGGCACCTGGGGCGAACTCATGATCGAGGACGGCGTGCTGCTGCAGCACACGATCCACCCGCTGCCGCCGCGGACTCCTTGACTGGTGCTGCCGGCTCTGGATGAGGGGTCGGGCACGCTCGGGCTCGGCAGCGATCCGATGGCTACACCGAGTGTGACGGATGGGGCGGGTGTGGCGCTACGGACGGCTCACCAGTCACACGCGTCCCACTCGGTGTTGTCCTTGCACCGCTCCGGCCGCCGGGCGATCCGCTCTCCGATCAGATGCTGCCGCTCCGGAGGGCGCTGCCGGCTCAGATCCGCGGTCCCTCGACCCGCACGACCGGCCTCGCCGCGGTCTCGGGCTCGAGCGCCGCGTCGTCACGGGGAGACCACGCGTCGCTCCGGCCGGCGGCCTGGTCCTCCCGGATCACCGATGCCGCGGTGTCGACCTGCTGCCGGGCCCACGGCAACGCGACGGCCTCCGCCTCCCGCCACGCGATCAGTCCGCGCGCCGGGACGACGAGCACGACGTCGGCGTCGGCGAGACCGCGCAGCATGCCGGCGCCCGCGTGCCCGCACGGAGCGACGCCGTCCGTCCCGGGGACGCGCCGCGCGGGGACGAGGCGGGTGGTGCGGCCCGGCGGCAGATCGACGGTGCTGCGCGCCAGCACGGACCCGGGCCGCGGCCGGCCGAGCAGGCCCGCGAGCACCGGCTGGGCGAGGGTGAGCAGCGTGAGCATGGCGGCGAGCGGGTTACCGGGCAGGGCGACGACGAGCGGGCCGTCCGGGAGCCGAGCGAGGACCGCCGGGTGGCCGGGCCGGACGTCGATGCCGTCGATGATCAACTCGGCGCCGAGATCGATCAGTCCTGACCGGACGTGGTCGGCGCTCGAGCGGCCGGTGCCGCCGGTGGTGATGACGACGTCGGCCGCCGCCGCGGTCAGCGCTCGCGTGACGGCGTCGCGGTCGTCGGGCAGCCGGTGCACGGCGGTGGTCCGGCCGCCGAGCAGACTCACGACGGCGGGCAGCTGCGGCCCGAACGCGTCGCGGACCTGTCCCGGCGCGGGAACGCCGGCGGTGATGACCTCGTCGCCGGTCAGCAGCACGGTCACGGCGGGCACGGGCCGAACGGTGAGCGTGTCGGCGCCGACGACGGCGGCGAGGGCCACGTGCGCGGGCGTCAGCACCTCACCGGCGCGGATCAGCACGTCACCGGCCACCGCCTCCTCGCCGGCGGGCCGGATGTGAGCGTCGGCCGGAACGGGTACAGGGCCGGTGTCGACGAGCAGGGCGGCTGCGCGCTCGCCGCTCCCGGCCGGTCGGTCGAGGCGGCCGTGCTCGCTGCGCAGCACCGCCGTGGTACCGGTGGGCACGGCGCCGCCGGTGAGGATGGGCACCGCTTCGCCGGCGCGGAGGGCGGTCTCGGGCGACCGGCCGGGGTCGTCCCCCAGCCGCCACGGGCCGGCGCCGGCCACGGCCCAGCCGTCCATCGCCGAGGACGCGTAGTGCGGCAGGTCCGTGGGAGCGGTGAGGTCGGAGGCGAGCAGGCAGCCGAGCGCCTCGGTGAGAGGGACGTCGCGAGCCTCCAGCAGCGTTCCCGCGGTGTGGGCGAGCGCGTGCGCCTGCTGCCAGGTGGGACGGGGGGCGGGGGAGTGCGGTGCGGCTGGGCCGCTCACGAGGCCGTCTCGTCCGGGGCCGGCCGGGGCGCGTCCGGCGCGGAGCCGTGCGTGACGGCATCGCCGTCGGAGCCGTCCACGGACGCCTGCCCGGAACCCGGCTCGGACGACGCTCCGTCGGCTGCTTCCCGCTCCGCCGCGACCTTCTCGGCGAGACGGCGGGCGGCGTCAGCGTAGGTGTCCATCGCCGTGCCGGGACGATCGGTCTGCCCACCGGCGGCCGCGAGTCCGGCCGCGAAACCGACGATGTACGTGGTCAGCGGCGCCGCCGGCCGGATCACCTGGTGGGCAGCGACCCCGGCGAGGGCGAGGATGTCGTCGACGGGGACCTGCTCGAGCGGGACGCCGAGCTGCTCGGCCAGTCGCCGGGCCCAGTCCTGCAGGATCTCGTCCTTCTCGCTCATGCGTCCTCCTCGGGTCGGGCTCGCTCGTCCGGCGAGTGCGGCAGACGCACCCCGGTCCGGTGCGCATCCTCCACCGTATCGACGTCGGCGCTCGCCGCGCTCGTCAGCGGCACCTCCATCACGCTCAACTCACCGGTCAGATCCCGCATCGAGGCACCGGTGAGACCACCGCGCGAGGCGGTGAGGGCGGCGACGGCGGCCGCAAGGGCACCACGGCGGTAAGCGGCGGTCAGGGGCTGGTGACGTCCGTCCGGGTCGACACCGACGACGGCGGCGTCCGTCGTCTCCGCCGCCGACCGCACCGCGGGCAGCAGCGCCTCGACGGCGTCATCGGGGTGGACGAGGTCGCACGAGAGCAGGAGCACCCAGGCGTCGGGATCGTCAGCGTCGTCGTCCGGCTCTGTTGCGAGGGCCCCGAGGCCGGCGGCCGTGGCGGCGGCCGGGCCACCGAACGGCGGGTCCTCCCGCACGAGACGAGGGCCTCCGTTCCCGGAACGCCCGGGCCGGTCGAGAGGGCCGGCCGGCAGCACGTCGTCGAAACCGACGATCGCGATCCGCCCGGCTGCGACGCCCGCCCCCGCGACCGCATCCAGCACCCGATCGAGCAGGCGCCGCCCGTCCAGGGTGAGGGACGCCTTGTCGACACCGCCGAGCCGGGAGCCGCGCCCACCGGCGAGCACGACGGCGCTCAGACGCAGTCCGCCGCGCTCCCGCTCGCCGCCGTCGTCGGCCGCGCCGCCCTGCTGCCCGCCGTGAGGGAGGGCGCCGCCGGGTGGGGAAGTGGCCGTCACCCGCCGGCGAACGGCGGCAGGACGTCGAGGGCACCGGCCCCGTCCAGCACGCGGGCGTCGTCGCGCACGGCCAGCCCGTCGAGGAGGAAGGAGGAGCGGGTCAGCACGTCGTGCAGCACCGGCTGTCCCGGCACGGCCGGGTGCGCGGCCGCGAGCCGCTGCTTGAGTTGCCCGAACGTCAGGCCCGCGGTGTCGACCGTCTCCGCGGTCGTGCCCGCCGCGGCCGCCGCCCCGGCGTAGTAGTTGATCTGCACGCTCAGCCGCCGATCGCGCTCATCGAGCGGTCCGGCTGCACATAGCCGGAGGCATCGAGTCCCTCTGTGCCGGGGGAGTCGGTGCCGTGGGCGAGCGGCTTGACCCACATCGCCTGACGCCACCGCTGGGCGATCTGCGCGTCGTCGGCGTCACCGCGGAGCAGGTGCAACAGGTCGATCTCCTCGTGGGAGAACAGGCAGCTGCGCACCTTGCCGTCGGCCGTGATCCTCGTGCGCTTGCAGTCGGCGCAGAAGGGCTCGGTGACGGACGCGATGATGCCGAGCGTGCCCCGCATCGCCGGATCCGTGCGGGAGACGGCGTGGTACCGCTCGGCGGGGGCACCGTCGCGTTCGGCCGGATGCGGGGTGAGCACGAAGTCCTGTTCGACGAGCGCCCGGATCTGCGCGGCGGTGATCATGGTGTCCCGCCGCCAGCCGTGATCGGCGTCCAGGGGCATCTGCTCGATGAACCGCAGTTCGTAGCCGCGCGCCAGGCACCAGCCGGCCAGCTCGCTCGCCTGGTGCTCGTTGAAGCCCCGCATCAGCACGGCGTTGATCTTCATCGGGGCGAGCCCGGCCGCGTCGGCGGCGGCGATCCCGGCCAGGGTCCGCTCGAGCAGGTTGCGGCGGGAGAGCGCGACGAACGTCTCCGGGCAGAGGGTGTCGAGGGAGACGTTGATGCGGGTCAGCCCGGCATCGCGCAGGGTCCGCGCGCGCCGGTCGAGGCCGACGCCGTTGGTCGTCAGGGAGATCGGCAGGTCCGGGTGGTGGCCGCGCACGCCCGCGATGACCTCCTCGAGGTCCTTGCGGATCAGGGGTTCCCCGCCGGTGAGCCGCAGTTCGACGACGCCGAGCTCGTCCACCGCGATGTCGACCAACCGGGTGATCTCCTCGGCGGTCAGCAGCTGCCGACCGGGCAACCAGTCCATGCCGTCGGCGGGCATGCAGTAGGTGCAGCGCAGATTGCACTTGTCGGTCAGGGAGATGCGCAGATCGGTGGCGACCCGGCCGTACTGGTCGGCGAGCCCGCCGTGATCCGGCACGCCGGCGGTCGGGAGGACGCGCGGGATGCCGAGGGACACTGCCATTCGTCCATGCTACGGCGTCCGATGATCAGCCTGCTGCGGACCCCCGCCGACCCAGCCCCCGACGCGGGACCGGCGGTCACCAGACGTGCGGGGCGGGCTTCCGGGTCGATGGCAGCGCGGTCCGTTCGCGCCATTCGTGCAGCCAGGCGGGCACCTCGCGGTCGGCCGGCATCGGATCGCCGATCGCGGCCAGGATCTCCTCGTTGGACACGGGGCCGGAGCGGGAGACGAACCGGGCGGCCTGGTAGGCGCGCACGTGGATCTCGCCGTCGGCGACGACGCGCTGCTCGATGTAGACGCACTTCTCGTCGAGGCCGAGGATCTTCGTCTCCTGCGTGAACCGCTGACCGAGCACCACGGACTTCCGGAACGTGATGGTCTCCGCCTGCACGACGGGGGACCAGCCGCGCCGGCGCATCACGTCCCAGAAGCCGGCGCGCACCATCAGGTCGAACCGACCCAGGTCGAACAGCGAGAAGTACATGCCGTTGTTGATGTGCCGGGCGATGTCGATGTCGGTCAGCCGGGCGCGCATCGGCAGTGTCGCGGTGTCCCAGATGGACAGCTTCGGCCGCCGGCGGGAGACGATGAGCCAGTAGAGCGTGCGCAGCAGCAGGTGCATGACGCCAACCCTACTCGCGGGTAACTTAGGCGGCCATCCCGTGTCCCACCCGGCGACGACCGCGGACCGAGCGGGGGAGCAGCAGGCTCGTCGGACCGTCCGCCTAGCATGGGGGCATGAGGCCCCGTCCCGCCCGCGCCGTCGTCCTACCCGTGCGCGCGCTCTCCGTGGCCGCCGCCCTGCTGCTGACCGCGTGCGCGTCGACGCCGGGCGCCTCCGGGTCGACGGGCTCGGGTAGCGGCCAGTCGACCGGCCAGCAGACCGTCACCGTCTTCGCGGCGGCGTCGTTGACCGACGTCGGGCCGAAGCTGGCCGAGGCGTACCGGGCGTCCCACCCCGGCGTCGAGGTGCGATTCAACCTCGCCGGGAGCCAGGCGCTCGTGAGCCAGCTGATCGCCGGGGCCGACGCCGACGTCCTGATCATGGCGGACCAGGAGTCGCTCGAGCCGCTGTCGGGCAAGGACATCCTCGCCGGGGATCCGACCGTGGTCGCCGTCAACCACCTCGTCCTCGCCGTCGACCCGTCCGCCGGCATCACCGGGCTCGCCGACCTGGCGAAGGAGGGCGTGCGGACCGCGATCTGCGCGGCCGACGTCCCGTGCGGCCGGGTCAGCCGGGACGTGCTGACGAAGGAGAAGGTCACGCCCTCGGCGACGACGGAGGAGGAGAACGTGCGCGGCGCGCTCACCAAGCTCACCTCCGGGCAGGTGCAGGCGGCGCTCGTCTACCGCACGGACGCCACCACGGCCGGTGACAAGGTGCGCATCATCGAACTGCCCGACGCCGGGGGCAACCCGTATCCCGTCGCGCTGACGAAGGACGGCGCGACGCATCCGGCCGCCGCCGACTTCGGGACCTGGTTGACCGGCGCGGAGGCCCGGGCGGTGCTCCAGCGCGCCGGGTTCGACGCCCCCTCGTGACCGTTCCGCCGACGCCGGACGGCCGCTTCGGCATCGTCCGGGGCAGCGCATTCCGCCCCGGCGTCGAGCCGATGCTGGACCGTCCGCACCGGGTATCCGGATGAGCGCACGCCTGGACGCACGCCCATCCGCTCGCCCGTCCGGCCGCCTCAACCGGGCGACGACGCCGGGGTGGCTGTGGGTGCCGTTCGCGCTGGTCCTCGCCCTGACGCTCGGGCCGCTCGCCGGTCTGCTGCTCAACGTCCCGTGGGCTCAGTTGCCCGGGCTGCTGGCCGAGCCCGAGGTGCAGCGCTCCCTGGCCCTCTCGCTCGGCACCGCGGCGATCTCCACCGGGCTGTGCGCGGTGCTCGGCGTCCCGGTCGCCGTCCTGATGACCCGGCTGCGCGGCACCGCCGTCGACCTCGCCCGCGGCGCCCTGCTCGTCCCGCTCGTGCTCTCCCCGGTGGTCTCCGGGCTGGTGCTGCTGTTCTTCTGGGGCCGGTACGGACTGTTCGGTTCCCTGCTGGACACCCTCGGTATCCGGGTCGGGTTCAGCCCGGCCGCCGTCGTCATCGTCCAGGTGTTCGTCTCGCTTCCGTTCTTCATCGTCTCGGTGATGACGGCGCTCGCGGGCATCGATGAGGAGCTCGAGCTCTCGGCCGCGACCTGCGGTGCCTCGGCGAACCAGGTCCTGCGGTACATCACGGTGCCGCTCGCGGCGCCCGGCATCCTCGTCGGCACCCTGCTCGCCTTCGCCCGCTCGCTGGGGGAGTACGGCGCGACCATCACCTTCGCCGGCAGCATCGACGGCCAGACCCGCACGCTGCCCCTGCAGATCTCGCTGGCGCTGAACTCCGCGCGGCCGGACCAGGCGCTCGGGGTGTGCCTGATGCTCGTGGCGATCTACCTCGTCGTCCTCGTCGCCGCGCGGTTCGCCGGCCGGCTGACGGCCGTGTGGAGATGACCGCGGTGGAGGTGACCGCGGTGGTGACGCTGCCCACCGTCCATTGCCCGGTGTACCGGGGTGTGCGAGCCTGAGAAGGAGCCCATGACGGGCCACCGGACGAGGGGTGCCGTACCCGGCGAGCGACAAGACGGCCCACAGGAGGTTCGTCATGTCGTGGTTCGTTCTGGTGATCGCCGGGGTGCTGGAGGCCGTGTGGGCCGTGGCCCTGGGCCGGTCGGAGGGCTTCACGAAGCTGGTGCCGTCGCTCGTCTTCGGCGCGGGCCTGATCGGCAGCATGGCCGGCCTCGCGTGGGCAATGCGCGACCTGCCGACCGGCACCGCCTACGCCGTGTGGGTGGGGATCGGCGCTTCCCTCACCGTCATCTGGGGCATGCTGACCGGCGCGGAACCCGTCTCCGTCATCCGGCTGGTACTCGTGGCCGGCATCGTCGGCTGCGTCATCGGGCTGAAGGTCACCGCCTGAGTCACCACTTCCGCCAGGTCGTCAATAGATGTCGCATCCGGGGTCGATTCGACGGCCGATGGAGCATCTATTGACGAGCTGCCGCGTCCGGTGAACGACGTCGGTACGCTCGGACCGATGACTACTCCCCGGGCCGACCCGTGGCCGCACGCGGCCCGCACCGTCGAGCAGCATGCCGCCGCGGTGCTCGCGCTGCTGGACGGGCTCACGCTCGATCCGGTGACCGTCCCCCTCGCCGAGGCGGGCGGCCGGGTGCTCGCTCAAGACGTCGTCGCGGGCCTGGAGCTGCCGCCGTTCGACAACGCCCAGATGGACGGGTACGCCGTTCGCGCCGCCGACCTCGCGCGGACCCCGGGCGGTCCGGTCGCCCTTCCGCTCACCGCGGCCGTCCCGGCCGGAGCGGTTCCGGCCCTGCTGCCGCCCGGAACGGCGGCGGCCATCATGACCGGCGCGATGATCCCGGCCGGTGCCGACGCCGTCGTCCCCGTCGAGGAGACCGACCCCGCACGGTTCCCCGACTGGGTCGGTGACGCGCTCGAGCCGCCCAGCGGTGCGCACGTGCAATTCGTGGACGACGCGGCCTCGACCACCACCGGCCGTTTCGTCCGCCCCGCCGGCTCGGACCTGGCTCGCGGCGCCACCGCCCTGACGGCCGGCACCCGGCTGACGCCGGCGGCGGTCGGCGTCCTCGCGGCGCTCGGGTCGGCCGACGTGGTCGTCCGCCGGCGCCTGCGCGTCCTGCTCTACAGCACGGGCAGCGAGGTCGTCGCCCCGGGATTGCCGCTGGGCGCGGGCCAGATCCACGACGCCAACACCGCGATCCTGCGTGCAACGCTGACCGCCTGCGGGGCCGAGGTCGTCACGGCGCGGCTGGTCGCGGACGAACCGGCCGCACTGCTGGCCGCCGTCGCCTCCGACGTGCGGGAGACGGCCCCGGACCTGCTGATCAGCAGCGGCGGCATCAGCCGGGGCGCCTTCGAGGTGGTCAAGCAGGCGCTCGGCCGACGCGGCGTCGTCTTCGGCCCGGTCGCGATGCAGCCGGGCGGGCCGCAGGGCGCGGGTCTGCTCGCCGTCGGAGGCGGGGACAGGTCAGCGCCGGTGCCGTTCCTCGCCTTCCCCGGCAACCCCGTCAGCACGCTCGTCTCGGTCGAGATGTTCCTCCGGCCCGCGCTCGCGACCCGGTTCGGCGCACCCGCGCGGCCCCGCTTCCGGGCGGTCCTCGCCGAGCCGGTGACGCCGCTGGCGGGCAAGCAGCAGATCCGCCGCGGCGTCCTCGATGCCAGCGGTGACGACGGTGAGCCGACGGTGCGCCTGGTCGGCGGCCCCAGCTCGCACCTGCTGCACGCGGCGGCGACGGCGGACGTGCTCGTCCACCTGCCGATGACGGCGGACACGCTGCCGGCCGGCACCCCGGTCACCGTCACCCCGCTCGACTGAAGTCCCGGGCCGAGATCGTCGACCCGAGCATCCGGCAACGGCGCCGCGGGCTCGCCCATCGCTGTCTCACCGCTGTCCCACCGGGACGGATCCGGCCGTGACGGAACATCTCTTGACGAGCCGGCGCGGAGCGGAGGAGGGTCGGTGCGAACCGTTCCGCCGAGCGAAGGAGCCACCGTGGGCCAGCTGATCTACTCGTCGATCGCCTCCCTCGACGGGTACACCGCCGACCGCGACGGCAGATTCGCCTGGGCGGCACCCAGCGAGACGGTGCACGCCTACGTCAACGACCTCGAACGCCCGATCGGGACCTACCTCTACGGGCGGCGGATGTACGAGACCATGCGGGTCTGGGAGACGGACGCGGACTTCGCCGCCGACTCGCCCGTCACGGCCGAGTACGCGCGGATCTGGCAGGCCGCCGACAAGGTCGTCTACTCGACGACGCTGACCGGCGTCGACACCGAGCGCACCCGCCTCGAGCACACGTTCGATCCGGACGCCGTCCAAGAACTCGTCGCCTCCGCCGAGCAGGACGTGTCGGTCGGCGGCCCGCACCTCGCGGCCGCCGCCCTGGAGGCCGGCCTCGTCGACGAGCTGCAGGTGTTCCTCGTGCCGGTCGTCGTCGGAGGTGGGACGCCGGTCGTCCCGCTCGGCCTGCGTCGCGATCTGGTCCTGGTGCAGATGGAGCAGGTCGACGACGTCACCTGGCTGCGGTACCGCGTCGACCGCTGACCCTGCCGCGCTGGGACCCCGCCACCCGCGCCAGCTCGTCAAGAGACGCTCCATCCGGGCACGAATCAGCCCCCGATGCGACATCTGTTGACGAGCTGGCGGTGGGAGGCAATGGGGACGGCCGGCGGGAGCGTGCGTGAGACGATGACGGCATGCGCGCAGGCGAGAACACCCCGGACCACGCCCCCACCCTGACGCACCTGCGCGCGGACGGGTCGGCTCACATGGTGGACGTCTCCGGCAAGCCCGAGACCACCCGGACGGCGGTCGCCGCGAGCGTGCTGCGCACCACCGCCGCGGTGCGCGACGCGATCATGGCCGGCTCGCTGCCGAAGGGCGACGCCCTGGCCGTCGCGCGCGTCGCCGGCATCATGGCCGCCAAGCAGACGCCGGCCCTCATCCCGCTGTGCCACCCGCTGCCGCTGGCGAAGGTCACGGTCGACTTCGCGCCGCTGGACGACGACGCCGTCACCATCGAGGCCCGCGTGACCACCCGCGGCGTCACGGGCGTCGAGATGGAGGCGCTCACGGCCGCCTCGATCACCGCCCTGACCCTGTACGACATGATCAAGGCGGCCGACAAGGGCGCCACCATCGAGACCACCCGGGTGCTCGCCAAGTCCGGCGGCAAGAGCGGGGACTGGACCCGATGAGCGAGCACACCACGCCGACGCCCGGAACGGCGCAGCCGCACGCCACGGATCCCGGCAGCGCGCACCGGCACGCCGTCGTCATCGTCGCCTCCACCCGGGCCGCCGCCGGGCAGGCCGAGGACACCACCGGACCCGTCCTGGTCGCCTGGCTGCGCGACCGCGGCTTCGCCGTGCCCGACGCCGTCGTCGTCGCCGACGGGGAGCCCGTCCGGGACGCGCTGCTCGCCGCGCTGACGAGCCACCCGCGGGTCATCGTCACCACCGGGGGCACCGGGCTGAGCCCCACCGACCACACCCCCGAGATGACCGAACCGCTCCTCGAGCGCCGCCTGCCCGGCCTCGTCCACGCTCTCGCCGCCCGCGGTGCGGAGTCGACGCCGACGGCGGTGCTCAGCCGGGGTGCCGCCGGGACGGTCGGCCGCACGTTCGTCGTCAACCTGCCGGGCTCGACCGGAGGGGTCCGCGACGGCATCGCCGTCCTCGACCCGATCCTCGACCACCTGTGCGGGCAGCTGGAGGGGCGCCATGAGCACTGAGCCCAGCACCGATCGGGCTACCGAGTCCCATGCCGACCAGCCCGGCGCAGACCGTACCGCGGCGCAGTCCGTCGTCGTCCACGCGGAGGTCACGGACCGGCCGCTGGACCTGGCGGCGACCATCGCGGCGGCGGGTTCGGACCACAGCGGCGCCGTCGTCAGCTTCAGCGGCGTGATCCGGAACCACGACGGCGGCCGATCGGTCGAACGGCTGAGTTATTCGGCGCACCCGGGCGCGGGTGAGGCCATCGCCCAGGTCGCGGCCGACGTCGCCGCCGCCCACGCCGGAGTGCGCATCGCCGTCGCCCACCGGACCGGGGACCTGACGATCGGCGACGTCGCCCTCGTCGCCGCGGTCGCCGCGGCGCACCGCGCCGAGGCCTTCGCCGCGTGCGAGGACCTGATCGAGACGGTCAAGGCGCGCGTGCCGATCTGGAAGCAGCAGTGGTTCCCGGACGGCACCAGCGAGTGGGTCGGCCTCTGACCGGCCCTCACTGGTGAACCTCAGGCAGCGGCGTTAGGCTGGCGATTCATCAGGGTGCTTATCGATCGTCGGGGATCCACCGCGATCGAAACACCCGGAAATGGTCGCCGCCAAGCTGAAGGAGCACCATGTCCGAGAAGAACCTGCCCGGGGTCCCGACGACCCAGCCCGTCTCCTACGACGAGCCGACGACGCCGACGGATCCGCCGAAGCCCAAGCCCGATCAGGCCGGACCCGCGAACCTCTCGGCCACCGGTGCCGACTACGGTGCGGACCCGACGACCAACGCCCAGCAGGGCCCGCGGCTGACCACGTCGGTCGGCATCCCGCTGCGCAACACCGACCACTCCCTCACCGCCGGGCCGCGCGGGCCCATCCTGCTGCAGGACCAGCACTTCCGGGAGAAGATCTCCCACTTCGACCACGAGCGGATCCCCGAGCGCGTCGTCCACGCCCGCGGCGCCGGCGCCCACGGCGTGTTCGAGGCCAACGGTGCGGCGGAGAAGATCACCCGGGCCGCGTTCCTGAAGAAGGGCGTGCAGACGCCCACCTTCACCCGGTTCTCCACCGTCCTCGGCTCCCGCGGGTCCATGGACACCGCCCGGGACACCCGGGGCTTCGCCACGAAGTTCTACACGACCGAAGGCAACTACGACCTGGTCGGCAACAACATCCCCGTGTTCTTCATCCAGGATGCGATCAAGTTCCCGGACGTCATCCACGCCGGCAAGCCCCACCCGGACCGGGAGATCCCGCAGGCCCAGAGCGCGCACGACACGTTCTGGGACTTCGTCTCCCTCCACACCGAGGCGCAGCACCACACCATCTGGAACATGTCCGACCGCGGCATCCCGCGTTCCTACCGGACCATGGAGGGCTTCGGCATCCATACGTTCCGGCTGGTCAACGACGCCGGGGAGACGACGCTGGTGAAGTTCCACTGGAAGCCGAAGCTCGGCGTGCACTCCACCACCTGGGAGGAGGCGCAGATCGCCGGCGGTACCGACCCGGACTTCCACCGGCGGGACCTGGCGGACGCCATCGAGGCCGGTGCGCACCCGCAGTGGGACTTCGGCGTGCAGACCTTCCCGGACAACGAGGACCAGATGTTCGAGGGGATCGACCTGCTCGATCCGACGAAGATGGTCCCCGAGGAGCTCGCGCCCGTGCAGATCATCGGCACGCTGACGCTGAACCGGAACCCGATCAACTACTTCGCCGAGACCGAGCAGGTCATGTTCAACCCGGCGAACCTGGTGCCCGGCATCGACGTCACCTACGATCCGCTCCTGCAGGGCCGCCTGTTCTCCTACCAGGACACGCAGCTGACCCGGCTCGGTGGGCCCAACTTCCAGCAGATCCCGATCAACCGGCCGCACGCGCCGGTCAACGACATGCTGCGGGACGGGTTCCACCAGGACGGCGTGCACGGCGGGGTCGCCGCGTACCACCCGAACTCGCTGGATCAGAACAACCCCCTGCCCACCCCGCCCGAGGAGGGCGGCTACATCGAGGTGCCGCAGCGCTTCGAGGCGGTCACCGACCGGAAGAAGGCCGCGACCTTCGACGACCACTTCAGCCAGGCCGGCCTGTTCTTCCGGTCCCTGACGCCGGTCGAACAGCAGCACGTGATCAGCGCCTACACGTTCGAGCTCTCCAAGTGCTGGGACGAGACCATCCGCAAGCGTGAGCTGCAGGCCCTGGCGAACGTGGACACGCGGCTGGCGACCGAGGTGGCCACCGGTCTGGGCCTCACGGCGCCGTCCGCCACGGAGTCCTCCGACGACACCACCACCAGCCCCGCCCTGTCCCAGATCGGCGGCGAATGGCCCGTCGACGGGCGGCAGGTCGGCATCGTCGTGGACAGCAGCAGTGACCTCTCCGCGGTCAGCAGCCTCCAGTCCACCCTGCTCGCCGCGGGCGTGGTGCCGCTCGTCGTCGCCCCGACCGCCGGTCAGCTCGGCGACGGGGTCGTGGCGAACCGGACGTGGGCCAACGCGTCCTCGGTCGAGTTCGACGCCGTGATCCTCACGACGCCGGCGGCCCCGGCGCCGGACGCCCTGACGGCGCGCGACGCCAAGGCCGGGCAGGACACCGCGCCCGGGGTCGACCCGCGGGTCGACAAGCTGCTCGGCGAGGCGTGGCGGCACGCCAAGGCGATCGGCGCCGTGCCCGACGCGCAGGCCACCCTCGCCGCGGCCGGCGTGGAGGCCGGGGCTCCCGGCGTCCTCGTCGGAGCTGCCGGTGACCTCGGCACCGGTGTGCTCGCCGCCCTCGCGAAGCACCGGGCCTGGGAGCGGTTCCCCGTCGCGGTGTGACCGGGTGACGCGCGGATGAGCGCATGAAGAAGGGGCCGGATCCTGGCGGATCCGGCCCCTTCTCGTTCCCTCCACCGAGGCCAGGGAGTTCCCCGGCGAGGATTCTGTGCGGGCGGCCGCCCGGCGCTCAGACGCCGCGCGGCTGCGTCTTCACGCTCAGACGCCGCGCGGCTGGGCGTTCGCTCACACGCCGCGCGGCTTGGCGTTCGCTCACACGCCGCGCGGCTTGAGCACGACCTTGATGCAGCCGTCGTCCTTGTGCTGGAACGTGCGGTACAGGTCCGCCGCGTCGTCCAGGCCGCCGGTGTGCGTCGTCAGGTCCTTCACGCCCAGCGGGTCCGACGAGTCGGAGACCAGCGGCATCAGCGTGTCCGTCCAGCGGCGCACGTTGGCCTGACCCATCCGCAGGTTCACCTGCTTGTCGAACAGCTTCATCATGTTGATCGGGTCCTTGGCGCCGCCGTAGACACCCAAGATGGAGACGGTGCCGCCACGGCGGACGGCGTCGAATGCCGAGTTCAACGCCGTCAACGCGTCGACGCCGATCGTCTCGGTGGCCTTCTGGGCGAGCTTGTCCGGCAGCAGACCGGCCACGTTCTGCATCGTCCGGCCGAGCGGTGCGCTGTGCGCCTCCATGCCGACGGCGTCCACGACGCCGTCCGCGCCACGGCCGTAGGTCTCCTCGCGGATCTGCTCGGCGACGTCGTCGCCCCAGGGGATGGTCTTCACGCCGTGGCGCTCCGCCATGGCCCGCCGGTCCGCCTCGGGCTCGACCGCGATCACCTGGTAGCCGCGGTGCACGCCGATCCGGGCGGCGAACTGGCCGACCGGGCCGAGCCCGAACACCACCAGGGTGCCGCCCTCGGGGACGTTCGCGTACTCCACGCCCTGCCAGGCGGTGGGCAGGATGTCCGAGAGGAACAGGTACTGCTCGTCCGGGCCGTCGGCCGGGATCTTCTGGGCGCCGTAGTCGGCGTGCGGGACGCGCAGGTACTCGGCCTGCCCGCCCGGGACCGCGCCGTAGAGCTCGGAGAAGCCGAGCAGGGAGGCGCCCGTGCCCTTCTCCCGCACCTGGGTGGTCTCGCACTGGGACTGCAGGCCGTTCGTGCACATCCAGCAGTGACCGCAGGAGATATTGAAGGGAATGACGACCCGATCGCCCTCGGAGAGATTGGTGATGCCTGAACCGACCTCGCGCACGATGCCCATCGGCTCGTGGCCGAGGATGTCGCCGGGGGTCATGTACGGGCCGAGCACCTCGTACAGATGCAGATCGGAGCCGCAGATCGCGGTCGAGGTGACCTCGATGATCGCGTCGGTGGGCTGCTGGATGGTCGGGTCCGGCACCGTCTCGGTCGAGACCTTGCGCTTGCCCTGCCAGGTGACTGCCTTCACGTCGTCCTCCTCATGCGTCGGATCGGTCCTCGTGGGACCGCGTGTCGTCGATCCTCAGCATACTGAGTAAGGCCGGGGATGCGCGAGCCGGACCTCGCCGCCGGCAGGCGAAGGCGCTGACGGCGGCGGTGCCGGGTCAAGGGCGACACCGACTGGGACGGATGTGACGGTTGTCGGGTCGATGTCGTCACAGCGGCCCCACGGGTCACACTCGGTGGAGCGGTTGCTCCGCGGGCGCGCGTGAACCAGGCCGCGGACACGCCAGAGGCCGACCGGAACGTGGTGTTCCGGCCGGCCTCTCGGTCGGTGCGTGCCGGTGAATCAGGCGGCCAGCGGCGCCTCCACCCGGGCGGCGGAGACCGTCAGCTCGCCGTCCGCGACGCCGACGACGGCGGTGCCGCCCTCGTGCAGCGCTCCGGCGACCAGCAGGTCGGCGACGGCGTCGTCGACGTGGCGCTGGATCACCCGGCGCAGGGGCCGGGCGCCGTATTCGGGCTCGTACCCGGTGTCGGCCAGCCAGTCGATCGCGTCCAGCTCGACCGTCAGGGTGATGCCCTGGGCGGCCAGCCGGGTCCGGGTCCGGCCCAGCTGCAGGCCCACGATGGAGCGCAGCTGATCCGTCTCGAGCTTGCGGAACAGCACGATGTCGTCGATCCGGTTGATGAACTCGGGCCGCATGGTCTCACGCAGCCGGCCCATCACCCGGGCCCGCAGCTCCTCCTCGGAGCCGAACCCGTCGGCGTTGCCGGTGTGGAAGCCGAGCGCGCCGCCCTTGCTGGCGAGGAACTCGGAGCCCACGTTGGACGTCATCACCACGACCGTGTTGCGGAAGTCCACGGTGCGGCCCTGACCATCGGTCAGCCGGCCGTCGTCCAGGACCTGCAGCAGCAGGTTGAACACGTCCGGGTGCGCCTTCTCGACCTCGTCGAGCAGGATCACCGAGTACGGGTTCCGGCGGACCTTCTCCGTCAGCTGCCCGGCCTCGTCGTAGCCGACGTACCCCGGAGGGGCACCGACCAGCCGGCTGACGGTGTGCCGCTCGCCGAACTCGCTCATGTCGAGGCGGATCATCGCGGACTCGTCACCGAACAGGGACGCGGCGAGCGCCTTGGTCAGCTCGGTCTTGCCGACGCCGGTCGGGCCGAGGAACAGGAAGCTGCCCACGGGCCGGCCGTCGTCGCCCATCCCGGTGCGGTTGCGGCGCACGGCGCGGGCGATCGCGGTGACCGCGTCCTCCTGGCCGATGACCCGCTCGTGCAGGTCGGCCTCCAGGTGGGACAGCCGGGACTTGTCGTCCTCGGTCAGCCGCGCGGCGGGGATGCCGGTGGCGCGGGAGATGATCTGCGCGATCAGGTCCTCGTCGACGGTGCGGTCGGTGTCGAAACCACCGGCCGCGTGCTTCGCGGACAGCTCGGCGTCCGCCACCTTGCCCCGGGCGACCTCGACGGCGTCGCGCAGCGTCGAGGCCTCCTCGTAGCGCTCGTCCGCGACGGCGTCCTCCTTCTCGGACTCGAGCCGGGCGACCTCGGCGCGCAGGGCGTCGACGTCCACGGCGGGGCCGCGGCGCAGGCTCAACCGGGCACCGGCCTGGTCGATCAGGTCGATCGCCTTGTCCGGCAGGTACCGGTCGGTGACGTAGCGGTGGGACATCTCGACGGCGGCGCGCAGGGCGGCGTCCGTGTAGGTGACCCCGTGGTGCTCCTCGTAGCGGTCCTTCAGCCCGGCCAGGATGAGCACCGCGTCCTCGACGTTCGGCTCCCCGACGGTGACGGGCTGGAAGCGGCGCTCCAGGGCCGGGTCCTTCTCGATCTTCCGATACTCGCCCAGGGTCGTCGCCCCGATCAGGTGCAGCTCGCCGCGGGCCAGCTTCGGCTTGAGGATGTTGCCGGCGTCCATGCCGCCCTCGGAGCCGCCGCCGCCGCCGGCGCCGACGACGGTGTGCAGCTCGTCGATGAAGACGATGACGCCGTCCTGCTCCGCCGCGATCTCGTCGAGCGTCTTCGTCAGGCGCTCCTCGAAGTCACCGCGGTAGCGGGTGCCGGCGATCATGCCGGGCAGGTCGAGGGAGATGACGCGCTTGCCGGCCAGCTGCGCGGGCACCTCGTCGGCGGCGATGGCCTGGGCCAGGCCCTCGACGACGGCGGTCTTGCCGACTCCGGCCTCACCGATCAGCACCGGGTTGTTCTTGGTGCGGCGGGCCAGGATCTCGATGGCCTGCTCGATCTCGTCGGCGCGGCCGATCACCGGGTCGAGTTCGCGGTTGCGGGCGCGCTCGGTCAGGTCGGTGCCGTACGTCGCGAGCATCGACTCGCCGGTCTGTCCCGCGGCACCGGCCAAGCCGGACTGCTGAGCGCCCTGCTGACGGGCGGCCTCCTCCGCACCGGCCTGCTGCAGGGACTGCGGCGTGATGCCGGCACCGGTGAGGATCTGCCCCGCGGGAGCGTCCTGATTGAGGACGAGCGCGAAGAAGACGTGCTCGGGGTCGATGTAGGTGGAGCCGAAGGAGCGGGCCACCTGGTACGCGTCCAGCAGCACGCGCTGGGCGGAGTGGGTGAGGGACGGCGTCGCGTCCACGGGGCCGTCGGTCTTCTCCGGCAGCCGGGCGTCGATGGCGCGCACGACGTCGGCCGGGTCCGTGCCGAGGTGGCGCAGGCCCTCGCTGATCTCGTCCCGCTGGACCATGACGCGCAGCACGTGCAGCGCGTCGACGTCGTGGTGGCCGTGCTCGGCGGCGAACCGGACGGCACTGGCGATCACGTCGTGGGTGCGGCGGGAGAGCAGGCGGGTGAGGTCGACCGGGCGTCCGGCGCGGGACGTCCGCTGGCCCTGCAGGTACTGGGCCAGGAAGTCCTCGAACGATCCACTACCGGCGGCGGCGGGTCCGAAGAACATGGGCATGGGGTTTCCTCCTGATGAACCGAAGTTGAGTTCACCCGTATCAACGTCGTGCATCGAAGGATATTCCCCGGCGACCGAGAAGTTGAGTTGCCGAGACTCAACTCACGCCGAGCGCCACACTGGAGGCATGATCGTGGACCTCACCCTGCCGATCCGCCCCGGGATGACGAGCGTCCCGGGCGACCCGCCGGTGACGATCCGCCCCGCGCTGACCCTCGCGGAGGACGGCGTCGCGGTCATCGCGGTCGGTCTCGGCTCCCACACCGGTTCGCACCTCGATGCGCCCGCCCATCTCCTCGCCGACGGGCGCACCGTCGATCGGGTCGCTCTCGAGGAGTTGGTCGGGGAGGCGCTCGTGCTGCGGGTCGAGGCGACGCCGGACGAGATGATCACGCTGGACCGGATCGGGGAACTGCCGGCGACGGTGCCGTCGATCGTGCTGGTGGCGACGGGCTGGGACCGGTTCGCCGAGGATCCGCAGCGCGCCCTCCACCACCCGGCGCTCGCCGAGGACGCGGTGCGGACGTTGCTGGACCGTGGGATGCACGTGCTCGGCGTCGACACCCTCAGCCCGGACCCGACGCTTCAGTAGGGCCTGCTCGACCTGCCCGTCCACGCCGCGGTGCTGGGCGCGGACGGGCTGATCGTCGAGAACCTCACCGGCCTCACCGATCTGCCCGCCCGCGTCCGGGTCGGCTTCTTCCCGGTGCCGCTGGCCGGGGCCGACGCCGCGCCCGTGCGGGCGGTGGCGTGGACCTGATCCGGCCGGCGGCGTTCCCGGTCAGTTGCGGGGGAGGGCCCCCAGATCCCGGCTGCCCGTCGCGCTGACGCCGAGGGCGGCGGCGACGTCGGCCGGCAGGGTGCCCGCCGCTCGCGAGCCGGCGCTGGTGGTGGCCAGAGCGTAGTCACCCGTCGCGACCTTCGGCAGGACGGTGTCGAGCGTCCCGATGAGCCAGGTCGAACGAGATTCGAAACCGCTGTAGCGACCACCGAAGGTGGCGCGTTCACCGGCGCGGTAGTACACCGCGCTCGAGGCGTCGTCGGCCCGCCAGGCGGCGAACATCGGGTTGGTGCCGGCGTTGGACACCACGAGGTTGTCGTCGAAGGCGGAGAAGTACTGCGCCGGGATCGTGTTCGTGGCCGCCGCGGCCGTCCGGTCCGGGTTCACGGCGTAGGCCATGTGATCCGAGTCGGCGATCACGTTGTACTTCACCTCGACGTTGCGCGTGTCCGGCCCGATGTCGTTCCAGCCGTTGACGCCCATGCTGCGGTTGTCGTCGTACACCCGGATCGGGACGTCCTTGCGGATGTGCAGGAGGGTGTTCTGGTAGACCTTCGTGTTCGCCGAGGTCACCTGGATCCCGACGGCGGCGCCGTCGACGACGTTGCCGGCGATGATGCCGGTGTCGGACACCTCGTGGAAGATGCCGGCCCCGCCGATGTTGCGCACGGTGTTGTAGGTGTACGACCCGTTGCGGCAGAGCAGGTCGCACCACAGGCCGCCGGCGGTGCCGCCGCCGTTCTCCACCAGGTTGCGCGTCAGCGTGAACTTCTGCATGTGGGCGAGCTTCACGGCGGCCTGGGCGCAGGAGACGGTGCAGCTGGTGCCGAGACCCTCCCACACGTTGTGGTTGAAGACGCTGTCGGAGATCGTGAAGTCCGAGTCCCGTCCGGTACGGGACTGACCGTTCGCGCCGACGGGCGTGTTCCCGTTCCACGCGAAGATGCTGTGCCTGATCACCGTGCCGGGCTGCGGGCTGCTGAAGGCGAGTGCGCCGGCGGAGTTGGCCGCGAACGCGGTGTTCTCCACCGTGGTGACCCCCCCGCCGATGTAGATGGCACCGGCAGCCAGGCCGTCGTTGGCGATGCTGGCGTAGCGTCGGACACCGATTCCCTTGAGCGCCCAGGGCGTGACGGAGCCGGAGGAGGTCCCCAGGATCAGCGCCTGAGCGCGAGCGCTCAACTCGATCCGGTGCCCGACGGGGTCGGTGCCGAGGATGAGCGAACGGGCCGACCAGTCGTAGTAGAACGTGCCCGGTCGAACACCGGAGAGGCTCGCCACCTGCACCTGGGGTACGCCGTCGATGAAGGCCTGCTGCGGGTCGGAAGGCAGGGTGTCTCCCGCGCCGACGACGGCGAAGTCCTTGTGTGCGCACGGGCCGGTGTTGTCCGGGTTCTGGGCGAGAGGGGCCCGCTCGTAGTAACGGCCGTCGCAGAACGTCGGCGTCGACCACGGGGTGGACCAACCGGTACCGGACTTGACGAACTGGCTCGCCGCGACGGTGTCCGAACCGTCGAGCCAGGGCTGCTCGTGCGGGTAGGCCTGCAGGGTGAACGCCTTGCTGGCGATCTTGGTCGCGGTGCCCACGCCGCCCTGCGTGTAGGCGTCACGGTAGGTGCCGCCCCGCAGCACGATGGTGCCGCCGACGGGGACGACGGCGATGGCCCGGTTGAGCGTGCGCACCGGGGCGCCGACCGACGTGCCGACGTTGGTGTCACTGCCCTGCGGCGACATGAAGATGGCGCCGGCGGGGATGGCGTACGCGGTGTCGGGGATGCTGTTGCCGCTGTCATCCAGTCCGGCCGCGGACGGGGCCACGGTGACCGGAAGGGCCGCGGCCGGGGCCGGCGCGGGAGCCGGGGCGGCGGTGGCGGTCGGGGTGGCCGTGGGCGTCGGGGTCGGGGTGGCGGTGGGGGTCGCCGTCGGGGTCACCGTCGGTGTCGCGGTGGGCGTGGCGGTGGGCGTCGCCGTCGGCACCGGCACCGGCACCACGATGGGCGCGACGGTCGGCGTGGCGGTCGGGACCGGAGCGGGCGCGGGGGCGACGGTCGGCGTCACCGTGGGCGTGGCCGTGGGGACCGGCGCCGGGGTGACGATCGGAGCCGGTGCCACGACCACCGGCGACGGCGTCGGCGTGGGCGTCGGGGTCGGCGTCTTGGTGGGCGTCGGGCTGGGGCTGGGCGTCGGTGCCTTCGTGGGCGCGGGGGTCGGTGCCTTGGTCGGGGTGGGCGTCGGCGTCGGCGCCTTGGCGGGAGCGGCGGCGACCGGTGCCGTCACCGCGGTCATCGAGGCACCCCAGAACGGCGTGCCGACCCGCTTCCACGCGTGGGTGGCCAGGTAGGTGGCCAGCGCGGTGTTCCGGACGGCGATGCGGTGGTGGCGCCCGGTCGCGTCGGTGTACTCGTCGACCGCGACCTGGCAGGTGTCCACCTGGGTCGGCGTCCCGTAGAAGTTCACGCCCTGGTCGATGTACCCCTGGGTCTTCATCTTCGTGATGGCCGCGGGGTCGAGGGACCAGCGGAAGTCGTTGATGCCGCCGGACTTGTACAGCCGGTGCACCGGCTTCGTGCCCGAGACCGCCGTGACGGCGGTGCGCACCACGCGGCCACGGTCCTGCACGAACCCGTTGCGGGTGATGGACAGCCGGGACTCGCTCTCCCATCGGGTCAGCAGGGAAGTACCGCTCTTGGGGTTGTCGGTCTGATAGACCGGCGTCGTCATCGTGCGGCACACGGCACCGGTGCGCGAGATCGGTGTGGTCGTCACCGCCTCCGCGCCGGCGGCCGTCGGGACGATCCCGGCGAGGACGAGCGCGCCGAGGACGAAGGTCACGGGAAGGCGACGACGGAGACGTCGCCGGGGAGTGACGACATCACGAGGGACGGCGTCGGGGGAGACTGCAGGGGGCAGAGGCATGGAGACACCTTCGATGGGACGCTGACGGCGCGATCGGCCGGACGCAGGGGACTCTCGACCGGCGTCACGACGCGGAAAGACGGGTCACGAATCACGTTTTCGTAACGCACGCTGACCTGTGCGTTTACCGCGGCTGAGTAGGCTCGGAGAGGTATCCGAACCACCCATTCCCAGGAGATCGACCCGTGAACGTGCTCGTGCCCACCGCCATGACCGCCACCGGACTGTTCGGCGGATACGCCGCCGCCCGGCTCAGCGGAGTCCGCGCCGTCGGCGGCGTGGTGCTCGCCGCCGCCGGGGCGGCCGCCTTCGCCGGCTGGAAGCAGAACGTCGGCACCGGCCGGGCCGCGGCCCTGACCGGGGTGTACCTCGCGGCGTTCGGCGGGTCCCACCCGCTGGCGAAGCGGCTGGGTGCCTGGCCGTCCGTCGCCACCGTCGCGGGTGCGACGGCGATCGCGTCGCTGGCCGCCGGCCGGCGCTGAGCGCCGACCGATCCCGTCCGATCCCGTCCGTGGGTGCCGGACCGTCATGACCGGACGACGTCACCGTCGGGGCCGTGCGACGCCGTCCGTCGTCGCGATGGAGTCGGCTCCGTCGTCGCCGCCGTCGTGCACGCCTGCGTCCACGCCGGTCGCGGAGCGATGACGCGATGAGCGGCCCGGGTCAGCTCGCCCGCCGGCTGGGTCTGCGCGACGCCGTGGTGATCGGGGTCGGGTCGATGGTCGGCGCCGGCGTGTTCGCGGCGTTCGGTCCCGCGGCGCGAGCGGCCGGGGGCTGGCTGCTGCTCGGCCTCGTGATCGCGGCGGTCATCGCCTATGCGAACGCGGTCGCGTCCGCCCAGCTGGCCGCCGCGTACCCGACGTCGGGCGGCACCTACGTCTACGGCCGGGAGCGGCTCGGTGCCTGGTGGGGGTTCACCGGGGGCTGGGGATTCGTGGTCGGCAAGACCGCCTCCTGCGCCGCGATGGCCCTGACGTTCGCGGCCTACGCCGTCCCCGGCCCCGCCTGGCTGCAGCGCGGCGTCGCCGTCCTCGTCGTCCTCGCACTCGCCGGCCTCAACCTGCGCGGGATCACCCGCACGGCGGTCGTGACCCGGGTGCTCGTGACCATCACCCTCCTGTGCCTGGCGGTGCTGGTGATCGGCCTGTGGGTCGGTAACGGCGCGGGCTTCTCCCGCATCGTCCAGGACTCCGGTATCGACCCGGGTGGGCCGCTCGGCGTGCTGCAGGCGGCCGGACTCCTGTTCTTCGCCTTCGCCGGGTACGCCCGCATCGCGACGATGGGGGAGGAGGTCGTCGAGCCACGCGTCACCATCCCCCGGGCGATCACGCTGGCCCTGGGCATCGCCGTCGTCGTCTACGCGGTGGTCGGCGTGTCCGCGCTCGCGGCCGCCGGGCCCGCGACGCTCGCCGACTCGAGCGCGCCGCTCGTCGACGCCGTCCGGGCCGTCGGTGCCGGCGGGCTCGACCCGGTGGTGCGGATCGGTGCCGCGGTCGCGAGCCTCGGTGCCCTGCTCGCGCTGATCGCCGGTATCGGCCGGACCGGCCTGGCGATGGCCCGCGGCCGCGACCTGCCGGGCTGGCTCGCCGCGGTCCATCCGGTCCACCACGTGCCGCACCACGCCGAGATCGCCCTCGCCGGCGTGATCAGCCTGCTCGTGCTGATCACGGACCTGCGCGGCGTCATCGGCTTCTCCTCCTTCGGCGTGCTGATCTACTACGCGATCGCGAACGCCTCCGCCTTCACCCAACCGGCGAAGGACCGCCGGTGGCCCCGGGCGCTCAACCTGCTGGGTGTCGCCGGGTGCCTCGTCCTCGTCGTCACCCTGCCCGGCAGCTCCGTGCTCGCCGGCATCGCGATGTTCGCGGTGGGACTGGCCGGCCGCGCGGTCGTGCTGTGGCGCCGGTCGACGCGCGCGCAGCCCTGAGGGGCGACGCCGTGTTCGCGGAGCCGCCCCTCGGAGTCGGTCGGCGCCGGGCCGTCAGCGGAAGAGTGCCGAGGAGACGCCCATGATGATCCGGTCGCCGGGAGAGGACTTGCGGATGTAGTCCACGACGGCCCAGTCGTCGAGGGAGATGCACCCGGCGGTCGGCACCTTGTTCTCGTGCAGGAAGATCGCGAAACCGGCGTCCTGCACGATGGTGGGCCGGTTGTAGTCGATGACGACGCCCTGCCGGTAGTCGTGCGTGGGCCGCGTGGCGAAATACCACATGTTCTCGTCCCAGCCGACCCACGCGTCGGACTCGTGGTACCGGTTGTAGGTGACGGTTCCGGGGTTCCCGCCCCAGCGGGACTGCGGGTCGAGCAGGCGGTAGGAGAGCTTGGTCCCGGGGTTGCCGAGCCCGAAGGCCTCGTTGACGGTGAAGGATCCGGTGGGGGAGAACTCGTACCGGGTGGGGCCGGAGGGCACGCCCGGCGGCTTGAAGCCGTGACTGCCGACGTAGGCGTCGGTGCGCCAGTCCGTCACCCAGGTGCCGAGGATCTTCCGGCAGTACACGGCGGTGGCGTGCGACTGCTGGTAGCCGGCCGTGAAGGCCAGCAGCACCCGGCCGGCCGTCCCGGTGGAGTACCGGGACCGCCCGTTGTTCAGGTTCTGGCACTCGCTGGTCTCGTGCGCGGTCGCGACCGATCCCGCGGACCAGCTGAGCTGACCGTGCGCGAACCGCTGCAGGCAGGCTGAGACGGCGCACTTCTCGCCCGCCACCGGGTAACCGAGCCAGGAGCCCGGACCGGTGAGCCACAGGTAGCTGATCAGGATGGCGCCCCGGACGATGCGGGCTCCCGTGGTCGCGGACCAGTAGACCCGGCCGCCCTGGAACTGCTGGTAGCAGCCCCCGCCGACCTGTCCGCAGGTCTCCCCGCTGTTCGGGTAGTGCAGCACGCCCCGCGGACCGCCCGTGGCGGCGAACAGGGCGCCGATCGCACCGCGGACGACGCGGGCACCGGCGGCGGAGGACCACACGATGCGGCCGTGCTCGAACTGCTGCGAGCAGCCGCCCGCCGGCAGGTCGCAGGCCTCGTTCGACGTGGGGTAGCCGAGGACGCGGTCGGCGCCGAGCGCGAACCACGCGGGACCGGTGTGGCCGGCCCGGCTGAACACGGCCCACGCGCGCCCGGTGCCGAGAGCGACGACGCGGCCGCCGGTGAAGTCCTGCCGCACCCCGGTTGCGAACCGGACGGCCGCCGCTCGGGGAGCCCCGAGCACTCCCTTCGCGCCGCCGAGGGCGGACCAGGTGACGGCGATCGCCCCGGTGACGGGGACGGGCGGCACGGGCTTCGGTGTCGGCTTCGGGGTGGGGGTCGGTGTGGGCGTCGGGGCGACGGTGGGCTTCGGCGTGGGGCTCGGCGACGGCGTTGGGGACGTCGTCGCCGTCGGCGTCGGGGCGGGGGTCGTCGGAGTCGTCGTCGGGCTCGTCGTCGGGATGGTGGTGGGAACGGTCGTGGGGCTCGCGGTGGCGCTGGGCGCGGGCGCGGGGTCGGTGGTCGGGCTGCTGGTCGGGGTGGTGGTGGGATCGGTGACCGGATCCGGCGCGAGCGTCGGGTCGGACGTGGGCGTGGGCTCAGCCGTCGGGCTGGTGGTGGGATCGGCGGTCGGGTCGGAGGACGGGCTCGCCGTCGGGTCCGCGGTCGCCGTGCTGGTGGCGGAGGGATCCGGGACCGTTCCTTCCGCCATGGCGGGGGCCATCCCGCCGGCGATCAGGCCGACGAGCAGGGCACCGACCGAGAGCGTACTCACCGTCCGGCGCAGCCGCAGCGCGCTCACGCTGCCTCCTCCGCCGAGACGACCGTCTCGCACGCGGCGGAACCGCGTAGGGTGGCGAATCCGGCGGAGCTCACGGTGCGCTGGGCGCCCGCGGGCACCGTCACGGACGTGAGGCCGTGCCCCACGACGGAGGCTCCGCGGGTGAGCGCCAGGGCGACGGTGTAGCGCTTCGCCGAGGCGCTCGTGTTGTGCACGGTGCCGTGGAAGGACCAGGAGCCGGCGGGGTCGGCGGCGCAGGAGATGCCGTGCAGGGCCGTGGTGGCGTCGGCGCTCGCGCCGGGCAGGGGAACCTCGGGCGACGTCGTGCGAGCGGTGCCCGCGGCGGTCATGGCACCGGCGAACCCGGCGAAAGCAGCGGTCGGTGCGGCGGACGGTGCGGTGGCCGGTGCGGTGGTAGCTGCGTCGGACGCGGCGGTTCCCGGGTTGGAGCAGCCTGCGCAGATCAGGACGGTGGCGAGCAACGCCGCCGGGATCCACTCTCGTGGCACGGTTCCCCCTTGCTGCGGCTCGCTGTCCGCCCTGTGGCGACGGCACGTGGTGTGCCGTCGCTGGGACCATCGACACCGAGGAGGCCGGCGTAAGCGGGCCCGCGCAGCCGCGCGGCGGGGCATCGACACGGGTCCGGGCACGACGAAGGGGCGCCGCTGCGGTGGCAGCGGCGCCCCTCGGGCGTGGTGGATCAGCGGTGGGTGGACGGTGCCACGGCACCCGGCTTCTTCGGGGTGGGCTTGATGGGAACAGGCTTGACCGGGTGAACGGGCTTCGCCGGGTGGACGGGGTGGACGGGCTTCGCGGGAACGGCCTTCTTCGGGCCGGGGGTCGGCTTGGCGGGAGCGGGCGTGACGGGCTTCGCCGGCACCGGCTTCTTGGGGCCGGGGGTGGGCTTGGCCGGGACGGGCTTCTTCGGGCCCGGGGTCGGCGTCGCCGACGGGGCCGGCTTGGCGGTCTCGGACGGTTCCGCCGTCTCGCTCGGCTCCGGGGACGCCGTCGTGCTCGGCTCGGCGGTGGGCGCCGTGGTCGGGTCGGCGCTCACGGTCGGGTCGGCGGTGGCGGTGTCGGTCGGGTCAGCGGTGGGAGCCGCGGTCGGATCGGCCGAGGCGGTGTCCGTGGGGGTGGGGTCGGCGGTCGCGGTGGCGGTGACCTCCGGGGTCGGGTCGGCCGCGGTGGCGGGGCTGACCGCACCGAGGACGGTGATGCTGGCCAGGACGGCGCCCACCGACACCGTCGCGATCGTGCGGCGCAGGGCCGGAACCGAGTGTCGTTCCATAATGTCTCCCTCCCGCGGCTCTCGTCCGCGGACTGTGGACGGCACGGGAGTCGTGCCTCGGAGGGCACCATCGGCATCGGGGCAGGGCAGGTAAGGCACGACGGCGCGCGCCGTCGTCCGTCTTCCTTGGACGTTCCTGAGAACGAGCACTCTAGAGTTTGCTCGTCGGTCGACACTCGAGTCCGACAACCGCCCCGCGGGCGGTCCCCGTCGCGAAAGGCAGTCCGTGCTCGAGTTCTTCGGCCTTCCCACCCATATCCTGCTGCTGCACGCCGTCGTGGTGTTCTCGCCGCTGGCCGCGCTCGGCGGCATCCTCTATGCCGTCGTGTCCCGTTGGCGGCGGGCCACGGAGTGGCCGGTGGCGGTGCTGGCCGTCGTCTCGGCCGGCTTCGCGGTGGTGACGGCCAGCGCCGGCGAGCGGCTGGAGGAGGCCCTGCCCTCCGAGCCCCTGATCCGCGAGCACGCCGAGCACGGAGATCTGCTCAAGGTCGTCGCCGTGATCTTCGCCGGGCTCGTCATCCTCCTGGTGCTGGAGACGGGGCCGTGGACGGCACGTCGACTGCCGCAGCTGGACCGCCTCCGCGCCCTGCCGTGGCTGCGGATCCTGCTGCAGGTGCTCACGGTGCTCGGTGGCCTGTTCCTGATCTACCAGACGATCGTCACCGGTCACTCCGGCGCCGCGGCCACCTGGGCGGACTGGAAGAAGGGCTGACCCCGGCCGCGTCCGGAGCGGGGTCGGCTCAGCCGACCTGCAGCTCGCCCATCTCCTCCCAGCCGTCGCCGTCCACCTGGCGGGAGACGATCTTCGGCGTCGCCGCGAGATACTGCGGGAACTCCGCCTTCATCGTCTCGAAGTGCGGGGAGTTGACGTGGGCTCCCGCGGCGTCGTCGTCGAACGCCTCGATCAGGACGTACTCGTTCGGGTCCTCGACACTGCGGGACCAGTCGAACCACTTGTTGCCGGGCTCGGCGCGGGTGGCCTCGGTGAACGAGCGGCTCAGCTCCGGCCACTGGTCGGCGTACTCGGGCTTCACGGGGAACTTGACGCAGATGACGATCATGGTCGCCAGCCTAGGCCTGCGGCTGGAGCTGGCGCACACCCAGCAGTCCCCTCTTGCTGGCCTGGAAGAGCGCGTACTCGATGACGTGCGTCGGCTCGTCGGGACGCCACAGGGCCTGCAGCTTCTCGCAGAAGTCGAGATAGTAGAGGTATTCGTCCACGGACCAGGCCCACCGCCGGTACCCGATGGTGGCGGCCACCCGCTGATCTAGGATCAGCGGTGCCGGCCCCCAGGAGGCGTCCCACGCGTCGTAGGCGCTGAAGTACAGCCACCGCGTGAAGAAGGAGGCGCCGAAACCCTTCACGCGGTACTCGCCGCCCAGCTGCATCTGGGTGAAGGCCTCGGCCGTCTTTCCGGTACGCACCAGCTGGTGGGCCTCGAGCAGCCGGTCACCGACACCGACGGCGGACAGCGCTCGCGCCGCCCGCCACGTCGGATAGGGCCGCGTCTCGCAGCCCCAGCCGGACATGCGCATGTACAGCTCGACCGCCTGCGTCGGCGTCTGCAGGCCCACTGCTCCCTGGTACAGGTCGCTCCGGCTGATCGACCGCCGGGCGTCCGACGTGGACACTGCCTCCGGTTGGTCGAGCCCGGACGGCCACCATCGCCGCCACTGACCCGGGCTGTAGGTGAAGGCCTCGGCGCGAACGGTCGCGTCGGTGGGCGGTGTGCGGTCCCCCAACCACACGTCCAGATCCCGGCCGATCTCCTCTGTCGTCTTCATCGTCATCTCCCCCCGCGAATGCTCCCCCCGAAGCATGTAGATGCAATCGCATACTAGTGACGGACGGCGGACCGGAACAGAGTAGTCAGTCGCTCTTGAGTGGTGGGCGTGTCGTGATCCGGATCACGTTGTCCGACGCTTCAGGACGATGCGCGGGTCCAGCGAGGACATGGTTGACGCACCCCGACCCGGTCGATTGAATGGCGAGCACGAGTCGGTCGCGGAAACGCCATCAACCCGCGACGTCCTCCACGGAACGGAGCGAGTGTGCCGAGCTACGACTTCCGGTGCGACGAGCACGGCCTGATCACCGAACGCCATGCCATGAGCGAGGTGCCGGCGTGTTCGGTCTGCCCCGCGTGCTCCGGTCCCACCCGCCGCGTCTTCTCCGCCCCCGCACTCGGCCACCCCGGCAGCGCTGCCATGCGCGCCATCGACGCCACGAAGCAGACGGCCGAGTCACCGCGCGTCGTCTCCGCCCTCCCGGGGAACCGGCAGCCGTCGCGCCCGGTCTCCCGCGATCCCCGACATTCCCGCTTGCCCCGCCCGTAGGTCGTCAGGAGTATCCGTTCGTCCGGAACAGCAAGGAGCGCACCATGCCCGACGTTATCTTCCCCCTCGACTCCACGAAGCCGTTCACCGAGCAGGAGATCCTCGGCCACAACCGGTGGCATCCGGACATCCCCGCCGCGGTGTCGGTCAAGCCCGGGCAGAGCGCCCGCATCGAGTGCCGCGAGTGGTTCGACGGCGCCATCAAGAACGACGACTCGGCCGACGACGTCCGCGACGCCCCGCTGAACACGGTGCACCGGCTCTCCGGGCCCGTCCGGGTCGAGGGCGCGAAGCCCGGAGACCTGCTCGTCGTCGACATTCTCGACGTCGGTCCGATCCCGCAGGAGGAGGGTCCCCTCGCGGGGCAGGGCTGGGGCTACACGGGCATCTTCGCCCGGCGCAACGGCGGCAGTTTCCTGGTCGACCAGTTCCCCGACGCGTACAAGGCGATCTGGGACTTCGCCGGCGGCAGGGCCACCAGCCGTCACGTGCCCGGTGTCGAGTTCACCGGCCTGATCCATCCCGGCCTGATGGGGACGGCGCCGTCGACGGACCTGCTGAGCACCTGGAACACCCGCGAGGCCGCGCTCATCGCCGCGGACCCCGACCGCGTCCCGCCGCTCGCCCTTCCGCCGGAGCCCGACGGTGCGATCCTCGGCTCGCTGTCCGGGGCGGACGTCGAGCGGGTCGCGTCCGAGGCGGCCCGCACCGCACCGCCACGCGAGAACGGCGGCAACCAGGACATCAAGAACCTGTCGAAGGGCACGCGCATCTTCTACCCCGTGTTCGTGGACGGCGCGAACTTCTCCGTCGGGGACCTGCACTTCTCGCAGGGCGACGGCGAGATCACCTTCTGCGGCGGCATCGAGATGGGCGGCTACCTCGACCTGCGCTTCGACCTCATCTCCGGCGGCATGGACACCTACGGCGTGGCCGAGAACGCCATCTTCCTGCCGGGCAACTCGGACCCGCAGTACTCCGAGTGGATCTCGTTCTCGGGCACCTCGGTCACCCTGGACGGGGAGCAGCGCTACCTCGACTCGCAGCTGGCCTACCAGCGCGCGTGCCTGCACGCGATCGACTACCTCACGAAGTTCGGGTACTCACCGGAGCAGGCGTATCTGCTGCTCGGGGCGGCGCCCGTCGAGGGGCGGTTCTCGGGCGTCGTCGACATCCCCAACTCGTGCGCGACGATCTACATCCCGACGGCGATCTTCGACGTCGACGTCCGGCCTAGCGTGAGCGGCCCGGCTCGCATCGACCCCGGGGTTGGGGCGCCGCACTCGGCGTTCTGAGCGGCGCTTCCGTCGGGACGGGGCGGGACGCGCGAGTGGGATCGGTCAGCCCGCTCGCCCCACCACCCGGGCCACCATCGCGCGGCCGTCCGCTTCGAAGGCGGCGTCGCCGTCGTCGTGTGCGCAGACCGCCATGCCCACCGACTGCAGCAGGTGGTCCAGCAACCAGGCGTCCGGGTTCTCCGTCGGAGATCTCTCCCGTAGCAGGGCACGGTGCTCCGCGGTCAGGTTTCCGGCATGGCCCCGAATGCACGCCAGCGTGCAGGGGAAGCCTTGTCCGAAACCATCAGCATGCTTACGGTGGGGTCAGAGTGTCCGCGCAGCCGCGACGGCGCGGCGTCGATCGGCGTCGCACCCGGGCACCTCGAAGGAGGAAATCGACGTGAAAGCAGTAGTCTTCAAGGCTCCCTACGAACTGTCCGTCGAGAACGTCGACGATCCGCGCATCGAACAGCCCAACGACGCCGTCATCCGCATCACGACGGCGAACATCTGCGGGTCCGATCTGCATCCCTACGAAGGGCGGGCGGAGCTGGACGCCGGTATGGTGCTCGGCCACGAGAACATGGGCATCGTCGAGGAGGTCGGCCCCGGGGTCAACCACATCGAGGTGGGCGACCGGGTATCCGTTCCCTTCAACCTCGCCTGCGGCAGCTGCAAGAACTGCAACAACGGCTTCACCAGCGCCTGCCTGCGCGCCAACCCCTCGGGCATGCCCGGCGCCGGCTACGGCTACCCGAACATGGGTCCCTACTGGGGTGGGCAGGCCGAACTGCTCCGCGTTCCGTGGGCGGACTTCAACCTGCTGCGGCTACCGAAGGGCACCGAGCACGAGAGCGACTTCACGATGCTCTCCGACATCTTCCCGACCGGGTACCACGGCGCCGAGATGGCGCAGGTCGGTCCGGGCAAGACGGTCGTCGTGTTCGGGGCCGGTCCGGTCGGCCTGATGGCGGCGCACAGTTCCTATCTCAAGGGCGCCGCGCGGGTCTGGGTGGTGGACAAGGAGCCGGACCGGCTCGCGCTCGCCGAGAAGATCGGCGCGGAGACCATCAACTTCGCCGACACGGATCCGACCGAGGCCATCATGGAGGCCACCGGAGGCTTCGGTGTCGACTGCGGAGTGGAGGCCGTCGGCTACCAGGCGCACGATCACACGGGCCAGGAGCATCCCGAGATGGTGCTGGACAAACTGGTCGAGACGGTCCGCGCCACCGGCAGCATCGGCGTCGTCGGCGTCTACATGCCCGAGGACCGCGGTGGGGCGACCGAGGAAGCCAAGCAGGGGCGCATCCCGTTCGAGTACGGACAGCTGTTCACCAAGGGCATCAGCATGGGAACCGGTCAGTGCCCGGTGAAGAAGTACAACCGCGAACTGCGGGACCTCATCATCGCGGGGCGGTCCGATCCGTCCTGGATCGTCTCCCACGAGCTGTCCCTCGACGAGGCCGTGAACGCCTACGACAAGTTCGACAAGCGTGAGGACGGATGGACCAAGGTGCTGCTGCACCCGTGATCCACTCCTGACACCGAGAACGGGCGGCGCCGGAAGTAGCCGTCACCGCCCGTTCTCGGTGTGTTCGGGAGCTCGCGGCGACGTCAGTCCTTCGACGAGGCCGTCGGCTGCTCGGACTGCTCGCCGAGCACGTCGTCGAGAGCCTCACGGACCGCCTGCCGGGTGGCCAGGCGCACGCTCGCGGCGCTCTGCTCCTCGGCGGTCCCGCCCCCGGCGATCCGGTCCAGCTCTTCCTGCTCCTGGGTCAGGGCGTGGTCGCGGGCACGTCGGATGCCGTCCCGCAGATCGTCCTCAGCCATGGCGCTCCTCTCCTCGCGTCCGATCGACGACTCAGTCGTCGATCTCCTCCAGCTTGAGCGCGACGCCGAGGGCGAAGAAGCTCGGTGCCCAGTGGCCGACGAAGATGCCCCAGCGATCCGACTGCGCCTTCGAGTCGCTCGGCTTGGCCCGGCTGACGCCCCAGGCGATGAAGGACAGGGCGATGGAGGCGAAGCCTCCGGCGTAGGCCCACTCGCTGCGGACCCCGGCCTCGTGCAGTTTCTCGATCATGGTGGCCTCCTCTCGACTCCGGACGAGCACGCGGCTGCGTGGTCCGGTCACGCCCAACCTACCTCGTGGAACGAGATATCAGTAGGGTGACCATCGACCAGCGCCGCCGCGTGTCCGGGCCGGTCAGCCGAGGGTCGCGGTCAACGTGATGTCGACGGCCTTGAGCGCCTGCGAGACCGGGCAGTCGGTCTTGGCCGCGTCCGCCAGACGGCTGAAGTCCTCCGCGGAGATGCCGTCGACCTGACCGGTGACGGACAGCGCGATGCCGGTGATGCCCTTGCCCACCTCGAAGCTGACCTCGGCGCTGGTCTGCAGCGTGGTCGGCGGGGTGCCGTTCTCCTTGAGGTTGTTCGAGAACTGCATGGTGAAGCAGGTGGCGTGGGCGGAGGCGATGAGCTCCTCCGGGGTGGTGGCCGACCCGGACTCCTCGGCGCGCGCCTTCCAGTTGACCGCGAAGGTGCCGGCGCCGGAGGTCTCCAGCGTCGTCGTGCCGGAGCCGGTGAAGAGATCGCCGTTCCAGGTGGTGCTGGCCTTGTTCACGATGGGCTTGGGCATGAGGGATCCTCTCGATTGCGGGACGGTCCGGACGCGGGTCGCGTCCACGGTCATCGTAGGCATCTCGTGCCGGTTCGTCAGCCTGCTGTCGGATTCGGCGTCATGTGCACCGGCGAGCCGTCAGGCGTCGTCGTCCTCGTCGTCCTCGTTGGCGGTCGTCCCGCTGACCGTCTTGAGCTGGACGGCCTCGACGCCGGGCAGCTCGAGCAACGGGGGGACGAGGGCCGGCACCGGCGCACGCCCGATGAAGCGGATGTCCATCGAGATCAGGGAGCGTCCACCCGAAGTGCTGCGGGAGCTGCGCTGGATCGAGGAGGCGAAGCCGAGGTCGGTGGCCAGGCCGAGGATGGTCCGGAGCGCGCCCTGCCCATCGACATAGGTGATGCGCAGGACCCGCCGTCGGTCCTCCGTGGGGATCCGGCGGACCAGTGGCGCCACCCCGACGAGGGTGACCAGGTACAGCACGGAGAGCACGATGGCGAGGGAGAGCATCCCGGCGCCGCAGGCCATCCCCACGGCCGCTGCCACCCAGATGGAGGCGGCCGTGGTCAGACCGCGCACCACGTCGCGCCCCTTGAAGATCACCCCCGCGCCCAGGAAGCCGATGCCGCTGACGATCTGCGCCGCGATACGGGAGGGGTCCAGGTTGACGTCGCTGCCGAGCACGGCCGTGAAACCCCAGCCGGAGACGAGCGTGAACGCGCAGGAGCCCAGCCCGACGAGGACGTGCGTGCGGTAGCCGGCCGCCTTCTGGTGCACCTGCCGTTCGATGCCGATGAAGGAACAGAGCACGAAGGTGGCCAGGAGCAGCTCGATCTCCAGCAGCGTGGTGTCGCTGACGATGCCGATCAGTCCGTGCATCACACCAGCTCCTCGTCGGGATCGTTGGGCGTCGTGCAGAACACCATCTCGGCCGCATCCTGCAGCACGACCCAGCGGCCGCAGTCGGTCACTCGGGCGGCGCCGAGGTGTTCGAGCCGCTCCGCGTCGCGGGGGACGTCGGTGGTGCCGAGGTCCACGTGCGCCCGCACGGGACCGGTGTCCTCGCCGAGCCGCTGGAACAGCAGCTTGACCGTGGAGCCGGCGCCGGGGTGGAGCTTGCCGATGAGCCCTTCGCTCGTCGATTTCGCCCAGCGTCCCGGTATCGCGGCACGCCAGAAGGCGACCTCGGTGTCGACCGCGTCGGCCGGCGCGTCGATGCACACCTGCACGAGCCGCTCCCGCAGTCCGTCTCCGACGTCGACGCCGTCGGGACGGACGCGGTCCCCCCGGCCGGCGACGACGCAGACGGGCAGGCCGCCAGGGCTGGCCAGCACCTGCCAGGCGCCGGCCGGTTCGCGGTTGCGCGCGGTGGCGCCGAGGGCGACCAGCCGGGCCACCCCGGCGTCGAGGTCGTCCACCTCCAGATCCAGATGGACGCCGGGTCGCGCGCTGCCGACGCGCTGGACGTGCACGTACGCGTCGCCGGTCAGGGGGAGGAGGCTGCGGAACTCCGGGTGGCCGGCCCATGGATCGCCCAGCGGACAGCCGAGTGCTGCGGCCCAGAACGCGCTCGCGGCGTCGAGCCGGTCGGCGGGGACGTCGATCACCGTGTGCAGCCAGACCATGGCTGGCAGCGTACCGCCGTGGTCATCGAGCCTGTGGGGGCGCAGGTCGTCCGGGCGCGCGCGAGTACCGTGGGTCGCGAGGGTCCGCCGTCACCGTCGACGGGGTGCCCGACCGCCGTCGAGGGGAGTGCCGATGCGCACGTCACCGGTCGAGCGGACCCGGCCATGAGCTCTCACGTGATCAGACCGCTCACGCTCGAGACCTTCCCGGCGTGGCTCGCGCTCGCGCAGAAGCACCACGGCGTCTGGGGCGGCTGCTACTGCTCCTACTTCCACGGGGACACGGCCCAGACGGTCAAGCGGGAGTACGACGGGCCCACGTTCAAGCAACGCCTCGTGGCGGAGGGCATCGCCCATGCTGCGCTGGTCCTCGACGGCGACGACGCGATCGCGTGGTGCGAGTACGGCAGCCCGGCCGAGCTGCCGAACATCTACCACCGCAAGGAGTACGACGCGGGCGAGGCCAGCCCGGCGCCGTGGCGCATCACCTGTTTCTTCGTCGACCGCGACCACCGGCGGTCCGGCGTGGCACGGGAAGCCCTCGACGGCGCCGTCGCGCTGATCGCGCAGGCGGGCGGCGGCGAGATCGTCTCCTTCCCCAATGAGCTCGTCCCCGACAAGAAGACGTCGTCGTCCTTCCTCCACAACGGCACCCGCGCGATGTTCGAGAAGGCGGGCTTCACGTTCGAGCGCCACATCGGCAGACGGAAGACCGTGATGCGGCGGACGGTCGCACCGGCCCGCGACTGACACGCGCTTCCGTCGCGGGAATCGCCGCACGCCAGCCCTAGAATCGGTCGGGTCTCGCACGACCACATCCGCGGTCTCGCTGCACGTCTTCGAGGGAACCATGACCACGCCCGGGCTCCGCCCTGCTGACCGTTCGGGTCGCTCGACCCGGGACGGCTCGATCACGGGACACCTCCGCTCGAACGAGGGAGGAGCCGTCGCTCATCGCCGGCCGATGCACCGGGCGGTCGGGTCCGCCGTGGTGGCGCTCGCGCTCGTGCTGCTCACCGGATGCGCCTCCGACGTCGCCGTCTCCCCGCCGGCGGCCACCGCACCGGCGTCCTCGAGCGCGGCTTCCTCCGTCCGCGCCACCGATCACGCCGGGGCCGCCTTCGCGACACCGACCTCACGGACGTCGACTGCGCCGCGCCCGACGGCGTCGCCGACGCCCCGGCCGTCCTCTTCCCGGCCGTCCTCGACTCCATCGCTTCCGGCGCCGGCCGCCGGGACGGCGCTCGCGCAGCTCGGCACACTGCCGGTCAAGGGCCGCTCCCCGAAGACCGGCTACCGCCGGGACCAGTTCGGCTCGGCCTGGACTGACGTCGACCGGAACGGCTGCGACACCCGCAACGACATCCTCGCCACGCAGCTCACCGGCATCGCCTGGACGAACAGCGGCCACTGCCGCGTGGCGTCGGGGACGCTCGTCGACCCGTACACCGGCACCGCGGTCGCGTTCGTGCGCGGGCAGGGCACCAGCGAGCTCGTGCAGATCGACCACGTCGTCGCCCTCTCCGACGCCTGGCAGAAGGGGGCACAGCAGCTCACCGCCGAGCAGCGCATCGCCTTCGCCAACGACCCGCTCAACCTGCAGGCCACCACCCGCGCCGCGAACAGCCAGAAGAGCGACGGCGACGCCGCCACCTGGTTGCCGGCCGTCCGGGCCTACCGGTGCACGTACGTGGCCCGGCAGATCGCGGTCAAGTCCACCTACCGGCTCTGGGTGACCGCCGCCGAACGGGACGCCATGGCGCGCGTGCTCGGGGCGTGCTCGGACCAGCCGGTGGCCGACCGGACGACGGCGTCGGCTCCCGCCGCTGCGGTTCCGGCGCCGGCGCCGGCGCCGGCCGCACCTGCACCCGCCGCACCTGCGCCCGCGGTCCCGGCTCCTGCGCCGGCCGCGCCGGTGCAGCCCGCGATCCCCGCACCCGCGGCACCCGGCTCCTCCGTCTACTACCCCAACTGCCGGGCCGCTCGTGCGGCCGGAGTCGCCCCGCTGCACCGCGGAGACCCGGGCTACCGCTCCGGGATGGACGGTGACGGAGACGGCATCGCCTGCGAGTGAGCCGCTGAGCCGCCACTCCCTCGTCGAGTGTGCGGATGACGCAGCGAAAACGGCCGGATGGGAACGTTATCCGCCCACTCGGCGCATCGGGCGGTGGGCGGATGAGTCCCGGCCGCGCAGCCCCGCGGCTTCCCGTCGAGTGTGCGGATGACGCAGCGAAATCGGCCGGATGGGAACGTTATCCGTCCACTCGGCGCATCCGGCGCGGCGGCCGAAGAGGTCCCGGCCGCGCAACCCTTCGGCTTCCCGTCGAGTGTGCCGATGACGCAGCGAAACCGGCCGGATGGGAACGTTATCCGTCCACTCGGCCACTCGACGTAACGGCGCCGTCGAGTGTGCGGGGTGATGTCTCGAAGGGCACCGAATGGTGACGTCGACCGTCCAGTCGGCGAGGACAGAGCAGCCGGCTCGCACCCGAGACCGTTGTCGGTGTCCGGACGTAGGCTGAGCGCACCCGACCGAACCCGGGAGGTGCCCCATGCCCGAGCCGCCCACCGCTGCCGTCAAGACCACCAACGTCACCGGTCTCGTCATCGCGCTGCTGGTCGCCGTCTTCGCCTTCCAGCTCAACGCCTCGATGCTCTCCCCGGCGCTCGCCACGATGGAACGCGAACTGGACACCACGACGGCGCAGATCGGCGTCAGTCAGACGGCGTTCTTCACCGCCGCCGCCCTCTTCTCCCTCTTCCTGCCCCGCTGGGGCGACCTGATCGGCCGCCGCCGGGTCCTCACGCTGATGCTGCTGGTCACCGGCATCGGCTGCGTCGTCTCCGCCGTCGCCCCGAGCGTCGGCGTCCTGTTCGTCGGCCGGATCATTCAGGGCGTCGCCGGGCCGGTCGTGCCGATCTGCCTCATCATGCTGCGCGTCCAGGTGCCCGACCCCAAGCTGTACGCGACGCTGCTCGGCGTGCTGACGGCCGTGAACGGTGGCATCGCCGGCGTCGACGCGCTCGCCGGCGGCTGGCTGGCCGGGTCGTTCGGCTTCCGGTCCATCTTCTGGGTGATGGCGGTGATCTGCGTGATCGCCGTCGTCGCCGTCCGCGGCGCCACCGTCGAGTCGACCGCCGTCGAGACGCCGCCGATGGACTGGAAGGGCGTCGCGCCGCTCGTCGTCGCCATCGGCTGCGCCCTGGTCGCGTTCAACCAGGCCGGGGAGCTCGCGACGGCGAACTGGGTACTCGTGATCGTGCTCCTGCTGGTCGCGGCCGCCGCGTTCGGCGTCTTCTGGCGGATCGAGGACCGGTCGCCGCACCCGCTGGTGAGCACGCACTACCTCCGCCAGCGCCGCACCTGGGCGCTGCTCTCGACGACCCTGCTGACCATGACCGGCGTCTTCGCCATCATGAACGGCCTCATCCCCAACCTCGCGCAGGATCCCGCCGCCGGCCCGGGCATCGGCGCGGACGCCGTCTCCTGGGTGACCCTCACCCCGTACGCGCTCGCCGGCCTCGTCATCGGACCCGTCGCCGGACGCCTGGCCGGGACGTTCGGCTACAAGCGCGTGCTGCAGATCGGGCTGATCGGCACGGTCGTGGGCGTCGGCATCGCCGTGCTCACCGCGTCGTCGCCGTCGCCCGGGCTGCTGCTGGTCGTGTCGCTCTTCATCGGCGTCACCTATGCGGGCATCTCGAACATCATGCTCAACGGGCTCGGCATCGTCCTCAGCCCCGAGGACAACCCCGGGTATCTGCCCGGCCTGAACGCCGGCGCCTTCAACCTCGGGGCCGGCATCAGCTTCGCCGTCCTCTTCGCCGTGGACACCCTCGTCGCCACCGGATCCGGGCCTCGCGCCGGGTACACCGCCGGTATCGTGACGGGCGGGGTCCTCGTCCTGCTCGCCCTCGCCGTCTCCGTCCTGATCCCCCGCCCGGATCCGTCGGCGGTCGCCGCGCGGATCGAGGGCGCCGGGCCGGCTTCACACTGACACCGACACCCGTCGAGAGGAACGCGCGTCATGGCCCGCAAGATCATCCTGGACTGCGACCCCGGGCACGACGACGCCGTCGCCATGATCCTGGCCCTCGGTGACCCGCGCATCGACCTGCTCGGCATCACCACGATCGGCGGCAACCAGACCCTGGCCAAGGTCACCCGGAACGCGCAGAGCATGCTGGCCGTGTGCGGGCGGGAAGACGTGCCGATCCACGCCGGTTGCGTGCGGCCGCTCGTCCGCGACCTGATGGTGGCGCCGGGCATCCACGGGGAGTCCGGGCTCGACGGCGTGGAGCTGCCGGAGCCGACCGTCGCCGTGCAGGACCAGCACGCCGTCGACTTCATCATCGACACCGTGATGGCGCACGAGCCGGGCACCGTGACCCTCGTCCCCACCGGGCCGCTGACCAACATCGCCCTCGCCGCGCGCAGGGAACCGCGCATCGTCGAACGGGTGCAGGAGGTCGTGTTGATGGGCGGCGGTTACCACACGGGCAACTGGAGCGCGGTCGCCGAGTTCAACATCATCGTCGACCCCGAGGCCGCCCACATCGTCATCAACGAGCCGTGGCCGCTCACCATGGTCGGACTCGACCTGACGCACCAGGCGCTGGTCACGGCCGACGTCGAGGAGCGGATCCGCGCGATCGGCTCGGGCTGCGCCGACGTGGTGCTCGGGCTGATGGCCTTCTTCCGGCAGGCCTACCGCGACAACCAGGGGTTCGACGACCCGCCCGTGCACGACCCCTGCACCGTCGCCTACCTGATCGACCCGCAGGTGATGACCACGCGGAAGGTCCCGCTGGACGTCGAACTGCGCGGCGGGTTGACCCTGGGCATGACCGTGGCGGACTTCCGGGCGCCCGCACCGCAGGACTGCACCACGCAGGTGGCCGTGGACCTTGACCGCGAGCGGTTCTGGGACCTGATCGTGAACGCCATCGACGTCGTGTCCCGCCCGGGTCACGACGGCACCGCCAGTGAGAACACCACCACCGAGGGAGCGACCCGATGAGTCCCACCACCCCGTCCGACGCCGTGATCGCGGTCGTCGGGTCCATCAACGCCGATCTCTTCGTCCGGGTCGAGCGGCACCCGAAACCCGGGGAGACCGTGCTCGGCACCGGCGGGTCCATGGCCCAGGGCGGCAAGGGCGCCAACCAGGCGGTCGCCGCCGCGCGCCTCGGTGCCCGGGTGCGGCTGGTCGGTGCCGTGGGCGAGGACGCCCACGCCGACCTGGCGCTCGCCCTGCTCAAGGACGCCGACGTCGACCTGAGCACGGTCGCCACCACCGACGCCCCGACCGGGCTGGCCATCGTCGAGGTCGACCACGCGGGTGAGAACAGCATCGTCGTCGTGCCCGGCGCCAACGGCGCGGTGGACGCCGCGATGGTCGACGCCGCCGCCGCGGTGATCCGGGACGCCGCGGTCGTGGTGGTCCAGGGTGAGATTCCGGTGGACGGCATCGAACGCGCCGCCGGGCTGTGCACGGGCCGGCTCATCTTCAACACCGCGCCGGTGCCCGAGGGCATCGACCTGGACATCGTGCGGGCGGCCGATCCCCTGGTCGTCAACGAGCACGAGGGGCTGCAGCTGCTCGGGCAGCTGGACCCGCCGCCCACGGGACCGGGGGAGCGCGGGCACCGGGACCTGGAGGCCGCGCAGGTCGTGCAGCGGCTCCGGGACAGCGGGGTGCGCTCCGTCGTGATGACCCTCGGCGGTGCCGGCGCCCTCGTCACGGAACGCGACGCGATCGTCCCGGTGCTGGCGCCCACCATCGACGCCGTGGACACGACCGGCGCGGGCGACGCCTTCGTGGGTGCCCTCGCGATGGGCCTGGCCCGCGGGGACGCGCTGATCGACGCCGCCCGGGTGGCCGCCCGCGTCGGGGCCTTCGCGTGCCGCGCCGCCGGAGCGCAGCCCTCCTACCCCTGGGCCGCCGACACGCTGCCCGACGTGTGAGCTCGACGCGGGCTGCCGGACGCCCCTGACGAGGGACGGAGGACGCGAGTAGGGTCGGAAGACCGACTCCCGGATCCGAAAGGGCACCGTGAACGCCTCCTCCGCCGATCTGACCGCCTCCCTGCTCGACGACGCCCAAGCGCTGCATCCGGACATCGCCGATCTCCGCCACCGCCTGCACCGGGAGCCGGAGGTGGGCCTGGACCTGCCCCGCACGCAGGAGAAGGTGCTCGGCTGGCTGGACGGCCTGGGCTACGAGGTGACCACGGGCACCGACACCACCTCGGTCACCGCGGTGCTGCGGGGCCAGGGCGCCGCCGAAGGCGAGGACCGGCCCGTCGTGCTGCTGCGCGGTGACATGGACGCCCTGCCCGTGCAGGAGGAGACCGGCCAGCCCTTCACGTCGGAGATCGACGGGATGATGCACGCCTGCGGGCACGACCTGCACACCTCGATGCTCGCCGGTGCCGCGACCCTGCTCTCCGCCCGCCGTGATCGCCTCGCCGGCGACGTCGTGCTGATGTTCCAGCCCGGCGAGGAGGGCTTCGACGGGGCCGGCGTGATGCTGCGCGAGGGCGTGCTGGACGCCGCCGGCCGCCGGCCGGACGCCGCCTTCGGCATGCACGTGGCCAGCGCGCTCGCCCCCACCGGCGTCGTCTTCTCCCGCCCCGGCACCATGATGAGCGGATCCGCCGGGCTCGACGTGACCGTCAACGGCGTCGGCGGCCACGGGTCCATGCCCTTCAAGGCGAAGGACCCGGTCACCGTCGCCGCGGAGATCGTGACCGCGCTGCAGAACCTCGTGACGCGCCGGTTCGACGTCTTCGACCCGGTGGTCATCACCGTCGGCTCCCTGCACGCCGGCACCAAGCGGAATATCATCCCCGACGACGCGCGGATCGAGGCCACGCTGCGGTCCTTCTCCGACACCGCGCGTGCCCGGCTCGCCGAGATCGTCCCGCCGCTCGTGCGGGGCATCGCCGAGAGCCACGGGCTGACCGCGACCGTCGAGTACCACGACGAGTACCCGGTCACCGTCAACGATCCGCACGAGAGCGACTTCGCCCGCGGCGTCGTCACCGAGCTGCTCGGCGACCGTCGGTACGCCGCCATGCCGAACCCGCTGGCCGGCTCGGAGGACTTTTCCCGCGTCCTCGCCGAGGTCCCCGGCGCGTTCCTGTTCCTCTCCGCCGTGCCCGACGGCGTCGACCACGAGACGGCGGCGTTCAACCACTCCGCACGGGCGACCTTCGACGACAACGTGCTCGCCGACGGCGCCGCCCTCTACGCCCGGCTGGCCATCGACCGGATCGCCGCCGGCCGCTGAGCCCATCGGTTCCACCCGAGGAGAACGTCGTGCAACGCCACCTGCCCAACCTGCGTGAACTGCGTCCGCTGCTGCGCGTGGAGCCGCCCCGACTGGATCGCCGGGCCCGGCTGGCGAAGACCGTCGACGTCCCCGATCTGCGCCGGATGGCCCGCCGCCGCACACCGCGGGCGGCCTTCGACTACGTCGACGGTGCCGCCCAGCGGGAGCTGACCCTGGCGCGCAGCCGGGCGGCCTTCGACGCCGTCGAACTGCTGCCGCGCATCCTGCACGGGACCGCGACGGTGGACCTCTCGACCACGATCGCGGGCCGGACGTCGGCGCTCCCGTTCGGCATCGCGCCCACCGGCTTCACCCGGTTCATGCAGGCGGAAGGGGAGGACGCCGGGGTGGGCGCCGCCGCGGCGGCCGGCATCCCGTTCACCCTCTCGACGATGGGCACCCGTTCCCTGGAGCAGGTGGCCGCGGTCGCCCCGGGCGCCCGGCGCTGGTTCCAGCTCTACCTGTGGAAGGACCGGCAGAAGTCCCTGGACCTGCTCGAACGCGCCCAGGCGTCGGGGTTCGACACCCTGCTCGTCACGGTGGACACGCCCGTCGCCGGTCAGCGGCTGCGCGACACCCGGAACGGCATGGTCATCCCGCCGCGGCTGTCGCTGGCGACGATCGCCGACGCGTCGTACCGCCCGGCCTGGTGGTTCAACTTCCTGACGACGGAGCCGCTCGCCTTCGCGTCGCTGTCCGGGTCGAGCCAGGACCTGCCGTCCCTGATCAACTCGATGTTCGATCCGACCCTCTCCCTCGACGACCTCGGCTGGATCCGATCGGTGTGGCCGGGCCGGCTGTTCGTCAAGGGCATCCTCACGCCCGAGGACACCCGGCGCGCGCTCGACACCGGGGCCGACGGGCTCGTCGTCTCCAACCACGGCGGCCGGCAGCTCGACCGGGCGCCCGTCTCGCTCGAAGCACTGCCGGCGGTGCGCGCGGAGGCCGGCGACGACGTCGAGATCATCCTCGACTCCGGCATCCTCTCCGGCGCCGACATCGTCGCTGCCCTGTGCGCCGGCGCGGACTTCACCCTGATCGGCCGCGCCTACCTGTACGGCCTGATGGCCGGTGGCCGGGCGGGGGTGGACCGGGTGATCGAGCTGCTCGCCCGGGAGATCGAGGTGACGATGCAGCTGATGGGCGCCGCGAGCATCGCCGACCTCGGTCCCCACCTGCTGGGAACCCGTCGATCGGACGCCGCCGCGCCTGTCCGCTGATCCGGGTGTTCCCGTCGCTGCGGGTCGGTGCCGGCCCACCCGTCCACCGGTGGCGGACGGACCTGTCGGTGCCGCCGTCAGCGGGAGACGCGCAGGGCGAGCGCGGCGACCCAGGCGATGACGACGTCGAGGGCGGCGACCGCGAGCATGGCCGCGGAACCGGGCAGCGCGACAGCGGCGGGCGTGCCCGATACCCCTCCGGCCGCCCCGTGGTGGGCGAGGTGCACGGGACCGAGGGCGAGGACGACGTACGCCACCGCCATCGCCAGGCTCATGCCGATCACCGTGCCGAGCGCTTGGGGGCCGGGCGAACGCCAGGCCGTCGCGGCGCATCGCGCACACCCGAGCGTCATCAGGGCGAGCACGACGGCGACAACGGGCGCGTGCCCGCCCGCCGCCAGCAGCGCGGCGTGCGCGAGGACGCCGAGCGCCGCCAGCCCGACCGCACCCCGCCGCAGCAGGGCCGCGAGCCCGGAGACGGAGGCCCGTCGGCCGCCCCCGTCGTGAATCCGTCGGTTCTCCCCTGAGTCCGCCGGAAGAGACCGGGGCGTTCGGGCGGAACCGGCGGACTCACGCCACGGCTGAGACGCACCCGGCGCGGCGGGCACGGAGGTGACGGCCACCGCCGAGGCCGTCATCGGTGGCAGTGGCCGCCGGAGGAGGGCGCCGGCACGTCGAGCACCGGGGACCGGTCGAAGAACCCCTCGGGCCGGAGCCGGAACCCGACGGTGTCCACGGGCATGATCGGCCAGTCCTCCACGCGCGGGAAGTGGGTGAGCCCGAAGGTGTGCCAGACGACGACGTCCTGCGTGTCGATGTCCCGGTCCGCCTCGATCCACTCCGGGATGCCGCCACCGCCGGCGTGCTGGTTGACGAAGTCGCCGGTGGGGTAGTGCTGGTCCTCGTCGTACCGGGTGACCCACAGAGCCTTCGTCGTGAACGCCGCGCGCCGGCTGATGGACGAGTCGTCGTCGGCCAGCAGCGTCGGATTGCCCTCCGCGTGCAGTTTGTAGCCGACGGGCTCGCCCAGCCGGTTGCGCGACTGCGGGTTGGTGACCACCCAGGACCGGCCGACGCCGGGCGCCGCATCCCGCGCTGCCTCGGACTCGCGGGCCAGCACGGTGCGCTTGCGGGTGAAGGCGTTGCCGCGCAGGTTGTCCGGCCCGGTGGGCACGCGCACGGCGTCCTCCTCCTCGACCCGGCTCGGTCCGTCGTCGAGCGCGAAGTCCAGCCGCGCCCCGAACAGGTGCTGGTGGAACGGAGCGCCCAGGCCCGGCGCCATCTCGGAGGCGTAGGGATAGCCGTCGCCCGGGTAGGCGCTGGTGAAGACCACGCCGGTGGCCTTGGCCTCGAACTCGATGGTGCCGTCCAGGTAGAGGTACCAGTAGAACCCGTAGTCGTAGTTGCCGACCGTGGTGAAGAAGGAGATCACCAGACGCCGGTTGCGCCGCGTGTAGGCGATGCCGCTCCACAGGTCGGTGTGCTTGGCGAGGATCGAGGCGTCCTCCTCGTGCAGGCAGATGCCGTTGCGGATCTCCCGCGGCCGCCCGTCCGCGCCGGCGACGACGGGGGAGAGGTAGTGGATCTCGCCGAGGCAGTCGCAGCCGAGTTCCAGGGAGTTGGCGAACTGGCCGACCAGATACTCGCCGGTGTCGAAGTAGTTCTGCCACGAGCGGGTGGGCGCGGGGTCGCCGTAGGGCACCACCATCTCGGCGATGGACGCACGCCGCAGGATCGACCGGACGCGGTCCCCGTCGCGGAAGCCGATGTCGTGCAGGACGATGCCCTCGCGCACGTCGAAGCCGATGTCCAGGCTCCACTTCTCCCACTCGACGTGGTTACCGTCGGTGACGGTGAAGCTCGGCCCCTCCGGCTGGGTGATCTCGATGGGCTTCTGGGTGGTGCGCAGCGGCCCGGTCAGCTCCGGGTCGGTGTAGTTGCCGTGCTCGGCGGGCACCGGGACGACGCCGAAGTCGAGCACCTGATCGACGGTCTTCGCCGCGACGTCGACGTAGGCCACCAGCCCGTCGACGGGGTGGGCCCACGCGGAGTCCGTCTCGTGGTGCTGGACGAAGGCGAGGCCGCGCAGGATCCGTCGCCCCTTCTCCTCCGGGTACTCGAAGACGCCGGCCGAGAGCGGGGCCACGCGGACCTGCGCGACGTCGAGCCCGCGCTTGCCCAGGGCAGCCAGCCAGTCCGGGTGGGTCGACAGGATCTGCTCGACGACCTCGAACTCCTCCTCGAGCACGGGCAGTTCGCCGGTGACGGCGGTGTCCAGCTCGATCACCTCGTCGACGGTGCCGCGGGTGACGGAGAGGCGGACGTCCTTCGGCGCGGCGCCCTCGGTGTCCAGGAGGAACACACGGAACCGGCGGTCGGCGGCGCCGTCGTCCGCCGACGGGGAGTCGCCGCGCGGGGGATCGATGAGGCCCAGGTAGGCGACGCGGACGGATCCGGGCAGATGCCCGGCGTCCGCGAGGATCTCCCGGGCGCGGGTGATCTCCTCGGTGCTGATCAGCCGGTGCCGGCCGTCGGCGGAGGTCGGGGCGGCGGTGGCGGTCGGGCGGGTCTCGGTCATGGGGCGGCCTTCGTCGAGAGGGAACACGGCCGGTGTGATCCACGCCGCATGTTTTTTTCTATGGTTGTAGAGAATAAAGAGCCGGTCCGGCCCTGCGCAAGGGGTCGCGTAGATTCGACAGCACCGGCGAGGCTGACGAGGGAGGGGACCGATGCCCAAGGTGGTCGACCACGACGCGCGACGGACCCACCTGGTCGAGGCGACCTGGCGGATCATCGCCCGCCGTGGACTGGAGCGGGCGACGCTGCGGGAGGTGGCCACCGCGGCGGGCTTCGCCAACGGCGCGCTCAAGCCCTACTTCCCCACCAAGTCCCACCTCGTCGAGGCGACCTACCGGTACGTCTTCGCGCGCACCAATGAGCGCGTGGCCGCCACCACGCGGGGTCTGGACGGGCTCGACGCCCTGCGCGCCTTCGCCCTCGAGGTGCTGCCGCTGGACGAGGAGCGGCTCGACGAGGCCCGCGTCGTCATCCCGTTCTGGCAGAGCGCGGTGCACGACGAGGCCCAGGCCCGCGTCAACGCCACCGCCATGGAGCAGTGGCGCGGCTGGATCGCCGGCTGGCTGACGGTGGCGCGCGCCGACCGGGGCGGCGGGCAGGGCGTCGGCGCCCGGGATGCGGCCACCGACGCCGAGGCCCTGCTGAACTTCCTGCTCGGCGCCCAGATCAGCGCCGTGCTGGCCGGCAGCGCCCCGACCACCCCGCTGCCGGAGCAGCTGGACGCGCTGCTCGACGCGCTGACAGGGTCGGACTGACCGGTTCCGGACCGCCCACGGTTCCGAGGTGGACGATCCGTCGTCCCAGCTGGATGCCCTGCTCGCCTCCTGAGCCGGGCCACAGGTTTATCGCCGGTTGGAGAAAAACCCGTGACACGGGCGTGAGCGCGGCGTACGGTGGTCGCACGGCGCTCCACCGCCCTCGATCCCGCGCCGCCGACAGTGCCCACCCGTCCGGAAGTGGCCCATGTACGAGATCCAGCACGCCGACTCCTTCGCCGCCTGGCGTTCCCTCGTCTCGTCCTCGTTCGTCCCGCTGGAGACCGACCCCGTGCGGCCCGGCCCCTTCTCGGGGCGGCTCGGCGGTCAGGTGCTGCGCGACGTCGGGCTCATGCGTGTCGAGGCCGGCCCGCACACGGTGCGGCGCACCCCGGGTCTGGTCGCGTCCGCACCCGCGGCGAACTACAAGCTCAATCTCCAGCTGAGCGGACACGGGCTCCTGCTGCAGGACGGCCGCGAGACGGTGCTGCGGCCCGGCGACCTGGCCATCTACGACACCGAGCGGCCCTACACCCTCACGTTCGACGGCGACTTCGAGACGCTCGTGCTGATGTTCCCGCACAAGCTGCTCGGCTTGGCCGCCGAGGACGTCCGGCAGGTCACCGCGGTGCGGATGGACGCGGGGCAGCGGCTCGGCCGGGCGGTCGCCCCCTTCCTCAACCAGATCGCCGCCATGCTGCCCGAGCTGGAGGGGCCGGTGGGGCAGCGGCTCGCGCTCAACGTCGTCGACCTCGTCGGTACCGTGCTGACCGACGAGTTCTACTCACGGGCCGGTCAGGGCCTGGACGACAACGCTCGGGCGGTCCGCCGCATCCAGCACTACATCGACGTACACCTGCCGGATCCGGCCCTGGACCCCGGGACCGTCGCCGCGGCCCACTTCATCTCCACCCGCACCCTGCACAAGCAGTTCGCCGCGACCGGGCACACCGTGGCCGGCTGGATCCGGGAGCGGCGGCTCGAGCGCTGCCGCCGCGACCTCGTGGACCCATTGCACGCGGACGTGCCGGTCGGCGTGATCGGCGGCCGCTGGGGACTGCCGGACGCGTCCCACTTCAGCCGCCTGTTCCGCACGGCCTACGGCGTCTCGCCCGCCCAGTACCGGCGCGATGCCGACGGCCAGCCTCGTTCCACGGCGGTCGCCACGCCCGCGCTGACCGGCTGAGAGCGGCCGAACCGGCGCGTTTCGTCAACACCCGTGCCCGGAACGTCAAGACCGGCACCCGCCCCTCGCGGAAGAGTGAGACACCTCACGATCTCACCGTGTCCGGCCGTTCCCGGACGCAGAAAGCGGGTCACCATGACGGACGTCCGCACCCCCGCCCCGGTCCAGGAGGCGCAGCTGGGCACCCGGCGTCTCGGCGTCCCGGCCCTGGTGTTCATGATCATCGCGGCCTCCGCGCCGCTCACCGTCGTCGCCGGCGGCGTCACCAGCAACTTCGCGGTCACCTCCGTGCTCGGGGTGCCCCTCTCCTTCCTCGTCCTCGGTGCCGTGCTCATCGTGTTCTCGGTCGGCTACTCGGCGATGAGCCAGCACATCCACAACGCCGGCGCCTTCTACGCCTACGTCGCCCGCGGCCTCGGCAAGCCCGCCGGTGTCGGCTCCGCCTGGGTGGCCCTGGTCTCCTACAACACGATGCAGATCGGCATCTACGGTCTGTTCGGCTACGCGCTCGCGTCCCTGCTGCAGTCCCTCACCGGCGCGGACCTGCCCTGGTGGGGCTGCGCGCTGGCCGGCTGGGTCGTCGTCGGGCTGCTCGGCATCACCAAGGTCGACCTCTCGGCGAAGGTGCTCGGCACCCTCGTGGCGCTCGAGTTCGTGGTCGTCACGGTCTACGACCTGATCGCCGTCGGCGCCGCTCCCGAGGGCGTGAGCCTGCAGTCCTTCGAGCCGTCGTCCCTGTTCACGACGGGGGTCGGCGCCGTGCTGTCCTTCAGCATCGCCGCGTTCATGGGCTTCGAGTCCGGCGCGATCTACAACGAGGAGGTCAAGGATCCCCGGCACACCGCGCGCCGGGCCACGACCATCGCCATCGTCGTCATCGCCCTGTTCTACGCCGTGTCGGCGTGGGCGATGACGGTCGGGGAGGGCCCGAGCAACGTCGTCGCGCAGTCGGCTGAACAGGGTCCGGGCCTCGTGTTCGTCTTCCTCGGCCAGTACCTGCCGGTCTGGGCGGTCGACATCGCCAACGTCCTCTTCGTGACCAGCCTGTTCGCCGCCCTCGTGGCCTTCCACAATGTCGTGGCGCGCTACTTCTTCTCGATGGCGCGGGAGGGCGTCCTGCCGCGCGCTCTCTCGCGGACCAACCCCCGCACCCAGGCCCCCGTCGCCGGCTCGGTGGCCCAGTCCGTGCTCGCCCTCGTGGTCCTGATCGTGTTCGCCGTCGCCGGTGCCGGCAGCGAGCTCGGTCCCCTGTACCCCGTGCTGACACTGTTCACCTGGCTGACCAACATGGGCGCGTTCGGCCTCGTGCTGCTGATGGCGGTCACGTCGATCGCCGTCGTCGGCTACTTCCGCCGCCACCCCACGTGGTACGGCCTGTGGACCCGCAGCGTGGCCCCGATCATCGGCGCCGTCTGCCTGACCATCGTGTTCGCCCTGATCGTCGCCAACTTCACCGTGCTCATCGGGGCGCAGGGCGACGCGGTGCTCGGCTGGCTGCTGCCCGCCCTCGTCATCGTGCCCGGCATCGTCGGCGTGGCGTGGGCGTGGCGCCTGCGCACCACCCGACCGTCCGTCTACGCCGGCATCGGCCGGGGCGGCACGCTCGATGACGACACCTCCGTCTCACCCGTCGTCCCGGCGCCCGATCGCGTCTGACCCGCAGTTCTCTTCGTCTCCTCGTCCGACATCCCGACTCCCGTCTCGCCGATCCCAGGAGGATCCCATGACCAGCACCACCACCGCGTTCTCCACCGCTGCCGACCTGCTCGCCGCCGTCACCGACGACGCCGGCCGGACGATCACCGACCCAGCGACCGGGGAGGAGGTCGGCCGGGCGCCCGAGCGGACCGCCGCGGATCTCGACGCCGCCGTCACGGCCGCCCGCGCCGCCCAGCGGGGGTGGGCGGCGCTGTCCCACCCCGAGCGCAGCGACTACCTCAACCGAGCCGCCGACGCCGTCGAGGCCTCCGCCGAGGCGCTCGCCGAACTGCTCTCCCGTGAGCAGGGCAAGCCGCTGAACGGGCCCAACGCGCGGTTCGAGGTCGGCGCCTGCGCGGCCTGGCTGCGGACCACGGCCGGACTCGAGCTCGCCCCCGAGGTGCTCGTGGAGGACGGCGACGCCCGGGCGGAGCTGCACTACCGGCCGCTCGGCGTCGTCGGCGCGATCGGCCCGTGGAACTGGCCGATGATGATCACCGTCTGGCAGATAGCCCCCGCCCTGCGGATGGGCAACACCGTCGTCGTCAAGCCCAGCGAGTACACGCCGCTGAGCGTCCTCGCCCTCGCCGCCGTGATCAACGAGGCGCTGCCGGACGACGTGCTCACCGTCGTCTCCGGGGGCCGCGAGGTCGGCGAGGCCCTGGCGTCCCACCCCGGCATCGACAAGGTGATGTTCACCGGCTCGACGGCCACCGGCAAGGCCATTATCCGGTCCTCCGCGGACACCGTGAAGCGGCTGACCCTCGAGCTCGGTGGCAACGACGCCGGCATCGTGCTGCCGGACGCGGACCCGGAGGCCATTGCCGAGGGCCTGTTCTGGGGCGCCTTCATCAACACCGGCCAGACCTGCGCGGCACTGAAGCGGCTCTACGTGCACGAGGACATCTACGACGACGTGTGCACCGCGCTGACCGAGGTCGCGAAGCAGATGCCGATGGGCCACGGCCTGGACGAGCAGAACGTGCTCGGCCCGCTGCAGAACAAGGCGCAGTACGACATCGTGGCGGGCCTCGTGCAGGCGGCGAAGGACGGCGGTGGCCGGGTGCTCGTCGGCGGGGAGCCGGAGGCCGGGCAGGCCGGCTACTTCTACCCGACCACCCTGGTGGCGGACCTGGACAACGACAACCCGCTCGTCACGACGGAGCAGTTCGGCCCGGCGCTGCCGATCGTCAAGTACGCCGACGTCGACGAGGCCGTGGCCATGGCGAACGGGCTCGACGTCGGGCTCGGCGCCTCGGTGTGGTCGGCCGATCCCGCTGCCGCCCGCGAGGTGGCCGGCCGGATCGAGGCCGGCACGGTGTGGATCAACAAGCACGGCGAGGTGAACCCGCTCGTCCCGTTCGGCGGCGCCAAGCAGTCCGGTTACGGGCTCGAGTTCGGCGTCGAGGGCCTCAAGGCCCTGGGCAACCCGCAGGTGATCAACGGGTAGTCGGCGTCTGGCGGGCGTCGGGCGGGTGGCCGTCTCGGCGCCGTTGCCGTGAGTTAGCCGGTCCTGCCCGTCCCATCTCGTGAGTTAGCGGGTCCCGCCCGAATACGGTGCTCTTTGAGCATGGCTCTCGGGCAGAACCGGCTGACTCACGCGTCGGTGGGAGCATCACTCGCTGATCAGCGGTGAGTCCGTCACTTCTGCCCTGCGTATCTCGTGAGTCCGTCACTTACGCCCTGCGTATCTCGTGAGTCCTTCACTTACGCCCTCAGGCCCTGGTCAAAGACCGGGGCGAATGGGCGGAACTGACGGACTCACGGGCGGGGGGGCTCACTCAAGACGTCGCCCGCGTGCGGTCATCATGCGTCTGCGTGAGTTAGTCGGTTCTTCCCGAATACGGTGCTCTTTGAGTGGGGCGTTCGGGCAGAACTGACGGACTCACGCGCAGGACGCAGCCGATGCCGCACGCAGAACGCACCGTGCGGCGTCACTCCCCGCCGGGCACCGGGACGACGCGGCCGGTGGCGGTCGAGTCCTCCCGCAGGTACCAGCCCATCCGCTTGTGGGTGCGCACCCCGACGTCGGACTCGATCACCTGAGCGCCGGGCGCGGCCGCCTGCATGCCGGCCTCGACGTCGGCGATCTCGGCGGGACTGCGCAGCCACAGGAAGAAGGTCAGGTTGGTGTCGCCCGTGGTCGACGCGCACAGCCGCAGCGTCCGGTGGCCGCGCAGGAACGCCAGTGCGGCGTCCAGCTGGGCTGGGGAGACGCGCACGTACCACTGGCATGCGACCGGGTAGCCGGAGAACTCCTGGGCCAGCTCGCACCGGACGGCGACGAGCCCGGTCTCGATCGCCTGCCGGATGTGCCGGGCCGCCGTCGTGGGATGGCTGCCGGTGGCGGCGGCGACCTGCGTGGCGGTGGCCCGTCCGTCGCGGGAGAGTGCGACCATCAGCTCGGCCAGGTGCGGGGGCGTCGCCCCGGGCGGCCGGGGGTGCACGGGCGCCAGCGCCGCCGTCCGCCGCTGCTGGGCGGGGGAGAGCACGTCGAGGCGCCAGTTGTTCCCCATGGCGTACAGGCGGCTGGCGACGGTCACCTGGGTGCGCAGGATGGCCGGATCGGCGCGCACCAGCGGCAGCACCTCCCGGGTGAACCGCTGCCACGTGCGCGTGAGCACGGTCAGCCGCACGTCCCACGAGCGGGCCGACTCCTCGACAGTGGCGATCTCGGGAACGGCGCACAACCGCTCGATCACCTCGGCGCGATGCCCCGGCCGGCACTCGATGCTGACGAAGGTGACGCACCCGGGATTGCTCACCGATCCGAGGTGTCCCGTGACCCACGCGCGGCCCTCCGCGTGCATCCGCTCCCAGCGCGCGGCGAGCGTACTCGGGTGCCGGCCCAGCACGTCGGCGAGCTGCGTCCAGGTCGCGCGCGGGGCGATCTGCAGCGCGTGGATCAGCTCCAGGTCCTCCAGCGGCGATTCCATGCAGGATCCTCCGGTTCCAGCGACTGTCGGTGCAGTATTCCCACGATCTCACGATCGGTGACCCCGCTCACACCACGCTCGGGGGAACCGCGACATCGTCCGATCGAAGGAAACCCCGCGCATGAGCCTCCCCTCGTCCTCCGCCGACCTGACCGCCGGGCTGCTCGACGACGCCCGGGCGGTGACCGGCGACGTCGCCGACCTGCGCCACCGGCTGCACCAGGAACCGGAGATCGGGCTGACGCTGCCGCGCACCCAGGAGAAGGTGCTCGAGGCGCTCGACGGACTCGGCTACGAGATCACCACCGGGACGGAGACGACGTCCGTCACCGCGGTGCTGCGCGGGACCGGCAGCCCCAGCAGCACCACCAGCACCGACGGCACCGACGAGGCGGACGCCGCTCGTCCCGTCGTCCTGCTGCGCGGCGACATGGACGCCCTGCCCGTCCAGGAGAAGACCGGGATGCCCTTCACCTCCCGGATCGACGGGGCCATGCACGCGTGCGGGCACGACCTGCACACCGCCATGCTCGCCGGGGCCGCCCGCGTGCTGGCCGGCCGCCGGGACCAGCTCGCCGGCGACGTCGTGCTCATGTTCCAGCCGGGGGAGGAAGGGTTCGACGGCGCCGGGGTGATGCTGAAGGAGGGCGTGCTCGACGCGGCCGGCCGGCGCGCGGACGCCGCGTTCGGGCTGCACGTGATGAGTTCGATGGCCGACGGCGGCACGCTGATGTCCCGGGCGGGCTCGACGATGAGCGCCTCCGACGGCCTCATGGTGACCGTGCACGGCGCCGGCGGCCACGGCTCGGCGCCGTTCGCGGCGAAGGACCCCGTGACTGTCGCGGCCGAGATGGTGATGGCCCTCCAGTCGATGGTCACGCGTCAGTTCGACGTGTTCGACCCGGTCGTCGTCACCGTCGGGGTCCTGCAGGCGGGCACCCGGCGCAACGTCATCCCCGAGACGGCCCGGTTGGAGGCGACCATCCGCTCCTTCTCGGCGGCGGCCAAGGCGCGGCTGAAGGCATCGGTGCCTCAGCTGCTCGAGGCGGTCGCCGCCGGCCACGGGCTCACCGCGACCGTCGAGTACATCGAGGAGTACCCGCTCACCGTCACGGACGAGACCGAGAGCCGGTTCGCCCGCACGGTCGTCGGGGAACTGTTCGGGCCGGACCGGCACCAGGACATGGCCCACCCGCAGGCCGGCTCGGAGGACTTCTCGCGTGTCCTCGCCGAGGTACCCGGTGCGTTCCTGTTCCTCTCGGCGGTACCCGCGGGCGCCGACCACACGACCGCCGCATACAACCACTCCCCGTACGCCCTCTTCGACGACGCCGTGCTCGCCGACGGCGTCGCCCTCTACAGTCGCCTCGCGATCGACCGGCTCGCCTCGCTCGCCTGATCCGCCGCACCCGCCCGATCCGCCGCACCCGCCCGCACCACGCTCACCCCAGGAGAAACCCCATGGTCACCAACGCCCACCCCGCCGCGCCCCCTCCGGGCGGCGGCGCCACCTCCACCGCGACGGCCACCCCGAAGCGCGCCGGTCTCGTCCAGACCCTGATCGGCACCGGCGCGGGCAACGCCGTCGAGTGGTACGACTGGGCGATCTACGCGACGTTCGCCTCGTTCATCTCGACCCAGCTGTTCAGCAAGGCCGACCCGTCCAGCGCCTTCCTCGCGACCCTGGCGATCTTCGCGGTCGGCTTCGTCGCCCGCCCCTTCGGCGGCTTCCTGTTCGGCTGGATCGGCGACCGCCTCGGCCGCAAGACCGCCCTCACCCTGTGCGTGGGCCTGGGCTCCCTCGGTTCGCTCGCGATCGGCCTGACGCCGACGTACGAGTCCATCGGATCCTCCGCCTCCCTCATCCTGCTCATCGCCCGCCTGGTGCAGGGTCTCGCCCACGGCGGTGAACTGCCGAGCGCCCAGACGTACCTCTCCGAGATGGCGCCCGCCTCACGTCGCGGTTACTGGGCCTCCCTGATCTACGTCTCCGGCACCATCGGCATCCTGGTCGGCACGCTGCTCGGCGCCGTCCTGTCGACCGTGCTGCCCACCTCCCAGATGGCCGCGTTCGGCTGGCGCATCCCCTTCATCCTCGGTGCCGTCCTCGGGCTCGTCGCCCTCGTGATGCGGGCCCGGATGGATGAGTCCGAGGTGTTCGAGGCGGAGAAGACGGCCGCCCTGCCGGTCGTCGGCCAGGACGGTACCGCGGTGGCTCCGGCGCGAACCGGCCTGTTCGCCGACCTCGCCGCGCACTGGCGGCAGGCACTGCAGGTGATCGGCCTGACGGTGGGCGTCACCGTCGTCTACTACGTCTGGGGTGTCTCGACTCCGGCGTACGCCATCAACGTGCTCAAGATCGAGCCGACCGGCGCCCTGTGGGCCGGCGTCGTGGCCAACATCGTCTTCATCGTCGCGCTGCCCTTCTGGGGGAAGCTCTCGGACCGGATCGGGCGCCGGCCGGTGCTCGCGATCAGCGGGCTCGGCTCGGCCGTGCTGTTCTTCCCGGCCACCTGGCTGGTGCACGACGCGGCCTGGCAGCTCGGCCTCGGCATGTCCGCCATGCTCATCTTCATCGCCGGCGCCGCGGCGATCGTGCCCGCCGTCTACGCCGAGCTGTTCCCGACGTCGGTGCGCACCATCGGGGTCGGCATCCCGTACTCCATCGCGGTCGCGGCCTTCGGTGGCACCGCCGCATACCTGCAGGCCGGGTTCGCCACCTGGTTCCCCGGCGCGGGCACCACGGTGTTCGGCATCTACACGATCGTCCTGCTGCTGGTCAGCTCCGCGACCCTGCTCACCGTCCGGGAGACGAAGGGCAAGGAGCTGCACGGCGCCTGAGCGGAAGGCGGCGTGATCATCCGCCGTCAGGGAACGGTCGGACGCGGCCCGTAGGCTGGCCCGAGCGCGGCCGTCCCCGGCTGCGGAAGGACATCCGGGCCGATCGGTCCGGCACCCACGACGAGGGAGCGGCCATGAGCGAGTCACCCACGAGCAGTACGGCGGACGACGGCGCGGACGGCGGCCGGCGGACGGTCGTCGTCACCGGCGCCAGCGACGGCATCGGCGCCGCGATGGTGCGCAGTCTGGCCGCCGCGGGGGACCGGGTGGTCGTCGTCGGGCGCTCCCCGGAGAAGACCCGGGCGGTCGCTGCGGAGATCGACGCCCCGTACCTGTTGGCCGACTTCGCGGACCTCGCGCAGGTGGAGCAGCTGGCCGTGCGCCTGGCCGACGAGTACCCGCGCATCGACGTGCTCGCCAACAATGCCGGTGCGGTGTTCAACCAGCGCACCCTCACCGGGGACGGTCACGAGATGACCTTCCAGGTGGACCACCTGTCCCCGTTCCTGCTGACCACGCGGTTGCTGCCCGTGCTGACCGCCAGCCGGGCGCGGGTGATCACGACGTCGTCCGCGGCGAACCTGTGGGGCCGGGTGCGCATCGACGACCTGGACAAGGAGCAGGGCTACAGCTCGCAGGCCGCCTACGGGGCGGCCAAGCTCGCCAACATCCTCTTCACCCGCGAGCTGCACCGGCGCCACCACGGGGACGGCATCACCGCCACCGCGTTCCACCCGGGCGGGGTGGCGACCAACTTCTCCGTCGAGTCCGGCAACTGGTTCAGCTGGGTCTACGGGCCGCTGTTCAACCGGTTCCTGCTCAGCCCCGCGCAGGGCGCGGACACCGGCGTCTGGTTGGCCACGGCTCCCGAGGGGGAGTGGACCTCCGGGCAGTACTACGCCAAGCGCAAGCCTGCCCGCACCAACCCGCAGGCCAACGACGTCGTGCTCGCCCAGCAGCTGTGGAACCGCAGCGAGAAGCTGATCGCCACGGCCTGACGCCGAGAAACCGCGGGCCCGTCGTCGGACGGGCCCGCGGATTCGGTCGATGCCAGGTCGAGCGCCGGGTCAGCGACGGCCGGACGGAGCTCCCGCCTCGGTGTCGTCGGCCGCCGTGTCACCGGTTGCCGCGACCTCGGGCAGCCCGTGCCGGTGCACGTGCCGCTTCGAGAACTCGTACCCGAGGTTCGTCCCGACGACGATGACCACGCCCGCGATCAGGCTGTAGTACCAGTGCGGGTTGGACTGGTCGAACATGATGTACAGCGCCACCGCGCCGAGGAACACCAGCGCGATCACGTTCGTCGCGGGTGCGCCCGGCAGCCGGAAGTCGACCGCGTGGGCTCGTCCCCGGGCGACCGCGCGCCGGTACCCCAGGTGGGAGACCAGGATCGAGATCCAGCCGAAGAGGATGAACACCGCACAGGCGCTGAGGATCACCTCGAAGGCGGTCGAGGCGCCGAGGGCGAAGATCAGCACGATGCCCAGCAGGTAGACGCCGAGCACGGACAGGATCGCCCCGGCGGGCACCCCGCGGGAGGAGACCCAGACCGTCGCCCGCGGGGCCTGGCCGTGGGCGGCCATGTTCCGCAGCACGCGCACGCTCGAGTAGAGGGTGGCATTCACCCCGGAGATCGCTGCGGTGAGCACGACGAAGTTCATGATCCCGGCGATGCCGGAGATGTTCAGCGACGCCAGCGCGGTGACGAACGGCGACTCGTCGCCGGAGTAGCGGTCGGCGGGCAGCAACAGCGAGAGCACGAGGATGGACCCGAGGTAGAACAGGCCGATCCGCAGCACCACCGAGTTGATCGCCCGCGGCATCGAGCGGGCCGGGTCGGCGGCCTCCCCGGCGGACACGCCGACCGTCTCGATCGCGGAGAAGGAGAACACCACGCCGCCGAGCACGACCAGCAGCGGCAGCAGCCCGCTGGGCGCGAAGCCGCCGTCGGCCCACAGGTGGGAGATCGACGCGGTGGTGGGGGCGTGGAAAACGTCGCCGGCGACGACGAGGACGACGCCCGCCGCGAGGAACAGCAGGATGGCGAGGACCTTGATGGACGAGGCCCCGAGCTCGATGGCACCGAACCACTTCACCGACAGCAGGTTGCAGCCGACGATGGTCAGGGCCGCCACGAGTGACGGGATCCAGCCGGGCAGGTCCGGCCACCAGTACTGCACGTACACCGCCAGGGCGGCGATCTCGGCCACGCCGGCCACGGCCGCGAGGGTCACGTGGATCCACCCGGTCATGAAGGCGAGGCGGTCGGAGACGAACTCGCGGGCGTAGGACACCCAGGCCCCCGTCGTCGGCCGGTAGATCACCATCTCCCCGAGGGCGCGCATCATCAGGTAGACGACGACGCTCACCACCAGATAGGCGAGGATCAGGGCCGGGCCTGCGGCGGCGAGGCGCTGACCGACGCCGAGGAACAGGCCGACGCCGATCGCTCCGCCGATCGCGATCATCTGGATCTGCAGGTTGCCGAGGGACTTCCGGTAGCCGACGTCACCCCGGTCCTCGTACGTGGGCATCGGCCCCGTGGCCGGCTCGCTGGGATCCAGGCGCATGGTCCTCCTCGACGATGGCAGGCCGCTCACGCCGCGGGTGCGGCGGGCGGAACCGCTCAGCCTACCGTCAGCTCCGTCTTCAGCCATCCTTCCTCCCGCCGGTCGAAGGACTCGTAGGCCTCGACGGCGCTGGTGAGGGGCTCGTGCTGGGTGATGAGCTTCGTGGGGTCGAACAGCCCGGCCGCGACGATGTCGAGCAGCGGCGGCGTCACCGTGTGGTGGTTGCAGTTGCCCATCTTGACGATGAGGTTCTTGTTCATCGCCTCACCGATCGGGAAGGACGTCAGCGCCGGCGGGTAGACGCCGATGATGCCGAGCCGGCCGCCCTTCGCCACCGAGCCGACGCTCCACTGCAGGGCCTGCGACGGCGCGTCGCCGGGCACCCAGTTGTCGCCCTGGACGTTCGTCTCGGGCGCGACCTGCTCGCGCTCGGCGTCGAACTGCTCGGCCTGCTCGTCGCCGGCCTTCTTCGCCGGGCCGTCCCACGGCCGCTGGGCGTCCACGCCGACGGCGTCGATCACCGCGTCCACGCCGATGCCCTGGGTGGTGTCGAGGATCGCCTGCACCGGGTCCTCGGCGTTGAAGTCGATGATCTCCGCGTTCTGCCCGAGGGCGGTCGCGAGCCGGGACGGCTGGCCGTCGACGGCGATCACGCGGCCCGCGCCCTGACGGAACGCGGAGGCGATGGCGAACTGGCCGACGACGCCGGCGCCGAACACGGCGACCGTGTCGCCCCGGTTCACGCCCGCGAGCTCGGCCCCGAACCAGGCGGTCGGGAAGATGTCGGAGAGCAGGATCGCCGCGTCGTCGGAGACGTTGTCCGGTAGCGGGATGAGGGTGTTGACCGCCCACGGCACGCGCACGTACTCGGCCTGCAGGCCGTTGACCGGGCCGGTGGCCTGGGGGCCGCCGAAGAAGGACGTGCCCGCGAGCGGGCCGTTGGGGTTGGCGACGTCGCACTGGGCGGTCAGGCCGCGACGGCAGTTGCGGCAGGCACCGCAGGAGATCGTCGAGTTGATCAGCACGCGGTCGCCGGGGGAGAAGCGGCGCACGGCCGGGCCGACCTCGGTGACGACGCCGACGGCCTCGTGCCCCAGGATGGTGCCCTCGACCATGCCGCTCATCGTGCCGCGGATGAAGTGCAGGTCGGTGCCGCAGATGGCGCTGCGGGTGATCTGCACGATCGCGTCGGTGGGTTCGAGGATGCCGGGATCGTCCACCGTGTCGAGCCGGATGTCACCTTCGCCGTGCCACACCACTGCCTTCATGGGTCTGTCCTCTCGCCGTGGGTCACCGGGGCCACGAGGCCGCCGATCTCCCGTCCCACGCTACACAGTCAGCATGCTGATGGTAAGGCCACCGAGAGATCGGCTCGCCGAACGGCCAGGCGGCGCACGCCGACCACCCAGCAGGCCAGCAGCGTGACGCCGCTGATCCCGCCGAGTGAGGCGAGCACCGCCGAGAGGCGGCTGGTGCTGACGTCGACGTCCGAGCCCGTCCACAGGGCGAGGACCTTGGGGGAGATGAGGAAGAAGACGGTGAACACCGTCAGCGCCGTCGCGTGCACCCGCTGCCAGGCCCGGGGCGAGGCCGAGCCCGGCGTCTTGCCTGCTGCCCGGATCCGGCGGTGCACCAGCACTCCGGCCGCGGCGATGAGCGGCCACCACACCCAGTGGTGCGACCACGAGATCGGCGAGACCAGCAGCATCAGCAGGGCGGCCGTGGCGATGCCGAGCCACGGGGCGTCGAGGCGCTCGCTGCCGCGGATCACCCACCACGCGGCCACCACCAGCGCCGCAACGATCGGGATCCAGACGATGCCGGCGACGGACGTGCTCAGTCCCAGCTGCTCGAGCGCGCCCCGCACGGCGACGTTGTCCGCGTACTCGAACCCGCCGATGCGCCCGGTCTCCCGGATCGTCTCGGACCAGAACTGCGCGCTCGGTCCGGGGAAGACGAGGAACGCCAGCGCGACCGTGCCCGTGAAGCCGCCGGCCGTCCACGCCAGCCCCCGCAGGTCGCGACGGGCCAGGAACCAGAGGCCGAAGGCGAGTGGGGTGAGCTTGATGCCGGCGGCGATGCCGATCAGCACGCCGCGGGCCCGGCCGGTCACCCCGAGCAGGTCGACCAGGCACAGCAGGGCCAGGGCCGCGTTGATCTGCCCGAAGAACACGGTGTCCCGCCACGGTCCGGAGACGAGGATGACCACGGTCAGCCAGATCACCGGGACGACGGCGTGAGCGAGGCTGCGCGGTGCGGCGTCGGCGTGCTCGGCCCGCCACCAGCGGGTGATCACGACGGCGGCGAGGACCGCGGCGAGGACCGTCACGGCGACCATCAGGTGCAGCCCGTCCCCGTAGGACAGCAACGCCGTCGGCCCCAGCGCCATCGCCGCGAACGGCGGATAGGTGAAGGGCATGCCGCGGGGCCCGTGCAGGCCCTCGGACGGCCAGTACAGGTCGCCGTTCATTCCGAGCAGCCCGTAGAGGGTGGCAGCGCCGGTGCGGTAGACGCCGTAGTCCAGGCCCTGCGGCGGCCGGACGGCCGTGAACCACCAGATCAGCAGGACGACGGCCGCGGCCAGGTGGAGCACGACGGCGAACGGGGAGGTGGTGGCCGGTCCACGGAGGGCGGCGATGCGGCCGGCGAGGGACGCGCGCGGGGCCACCGGCGCGGGCGGCCCCTGCGGTGCCGTCACTCGCTCGCTGGTCATTCGCTCACCGGTCACTCGCTCGCTGCGAGCTGGCCGCACGCGCCGTCGATCTCCTTGCCGCGGGTGTCCCGCAGCGTGGTGGGGATCCCGGCGGCCTCGAGCCGGTCGACGAAGGTGGCGGTGACGTCGGGATCCGAGGACGTCCAGATGGAACCGGGCGTCGGGTTGAGCGGGATCGGGTTGACGTGCACCCAGCCGCGGCCGCGGGCGTTGAGCTTCTCCGCCAGCAGATCAGCCCGCCACGCGTGGTCGTTCATGTCCTTGATCAGGGCGTACTCGATCGAGACCCGCCGCCCGGTCTTGAGGTAGTACCGGTGGGCGGCGTCGATCGCCTCGTCGACCTTCCAGCGGGAGTTGACCGGGATCAGGTCGTCGCGCAGCTCGTCGTCGGGCGCGTGCAGCGACAGGGCGAACGTGACCGGCAGGTCCTCGGCGGCCAGCTTGTCGATGCACGGCACCAGGCCCACGGTCGAGATCGTGATGCCGCGGGCGCTCATGCCCAGGCCCTCGGGCGCAGGGGCGACCATCCGGCGCACCGCCGTCATCAGCCGCTTGTAGTTGGCCAGGGGCTCGCCCATGCCCATGAACACGATGTTGGAGACCCGCTCGTCGGGGTGGCGCTGCCCGCCGAGACCGCCCTCGGCGATCACCCGGTTGGCCTGGACCACCTGGTCGAGGATCTCCGCGGCGGACATGTTGCGGGTCAGCCCGGCCTGGCCGGTGGCGCAGAAGGGGCAGTTCATGCCGCACCCGCACTGCGAGCTCACGCACAGGGTGATGCGGCCGGTGTAGCGCATCAGCACGGACTCGACGAGGGAGCCGTCGAACAGGCGCCACAGGAATTTGATGGTGCGGCCGTCGTCCGTGGTCAGCCGCTTCACCTCGGTCAGCAGCGGCGGCATCAGCGTCTCGGTGAGCTGGGTGCGCGCCGCAGCCGGGAGGTCGCTCATCTTCTCTGGGTCGGTCGTCCAGTGCGTGAAGTAGTGAGTCGAGAGCTGCTTGGCGCGGAACGCAGGCTGGCCGAGCTCGACCAGCTTTTCCTGCCGCTCGGCCAGGGACAGGTCGGCCAGGTGCATCGGCGGCTGCGAGACGCGGGGGGAGCGGAACTGCAGCAGGGGCCGGCCCTCCGCCGTCGTCTGCTGCTCCCAGCCCTCGGTGGCCGGCCGGATCTGCCGCCGATCGGCCTCCTCGCGATCGGCGCGGACCGTGCGCGCCCGCTCGGCCGGCGACGCGGCTGTCAGGGGGACGCCGGGGGTGGTGCCGGCGGGGCCGGCAGGCGGCGCGTCCGCCGCGGGACGGGTCCCCTCGGCGCCGCGCACCCCGCGCAGCGGGCCGGCCGACGGGGAGTCGGGGCGCTCGGCGTGGGCGCGGGAGGTACCCGTGCGGTGATGGCGGGAGGAATCCTGGGACGACACCCTCCCGATTCTCCCATGCCCGGCGGAGGCGGCCGGGAGCGGGGCGGGCGTCCGTCGATCCGGAGGACCAGGGCCTGCGGCTGCGGACCGTCGGGCGACCACCGGATCACGGCGAAGCGACCGGCGGGGGAGGGGCGGCACCGCTGTGCCGATCCCATGCCGCCTGGATCTCCTCGGTCTCGACGAACGGCACCAGGGCCTCGTGCGGGCCGATGTGCTGGAACCGATCGGGACCGAGGCCGAAGAAGCCGATCGCACCGTCCGGCCCTGCCTCAGAGAGAGTGACCTCCAGTGCCCGCCGGCGGCCCTCGACCACCTCGATCACCCGCGGCTCTGCCCTTCTCGCAGCGCGCAGTTCCGTGAGGGCCCCGCGTACCCCGCGCAGGATGGCGGCCCGGATCGTGGCGGGATCCTCGGTGCGGGGGTGGTCGTCGGTGACCACGAGGACGTCCGCACCGCTCATCGCAGCCGCTCGGCCGATGAGCTCTCGCTTGCCCGCGTCCCGGTCTCCCCCTGCACTGACGGTGAGCACGGGCCGCCCGGCGTGCCGGTGACGCAGAGCGGCCGCCGCCCTGGCCATCCCGTCCGGCGTGTGGACGAAGTCGACGACGGCCACGGGAGCGCCGGGGCCGAGATGGAGCCGTTGCATCCGTCCCGGCACGTCGACCGGTCCGGCCAGGGCGCCGACCACCTGCTCCGCCGACACCCCGAGCTGCAGGAGCAGGAGGGCGGCGACAGCGGTGTTGACCCGGTTGTGTTCGCCCGGCAACGGCGTGTGGAGACGGAGATCGCCGTCGGGCCCGTGGAGGACGAAGTCGTCGGAACCGACCTCACCCGTGAGGTGCCAGGTCGCGGATCGATCATCCCCGTTGTCCGCCGCGTCCGGATGAGGGATGCTCCGCGAGAGGTCCGCGAGCGTGATGACGGGGATGCGCGACTCGGCCGCCAGCCGGCGACCCCAGGCGTCGTCCACGACGATGACGGTGCCGGTCACCCCGACGAGGGTCAGATCCGCCGCCGGATCGCCGTGAACGGCGGCGGCCACGGGACCGAGGACGACGGCCGGGTCGCCGACGACGAGGCGCGGCACGGGCAGCCCGGATCGGTCGACGAGCCGGGCACCGACGGAGTCGGTGAGCACGGCGACGGCACCGGCGGCGACGGCGTCGGCCACGTGGCGGGCGCCGTGGGAGGACTCGTGCCGGTCCGTGCTCGGCAGGGCGACGAACAGGTCGCCGGGGCGCACCGACCGGCTGTCCAGCGTGATGCCCGCGACGGGCGGATCCCCCGGCCCGGCCATGACGGCCTCGCCGCACCGGAGCGCGACGGCGGAGAGCAGCAGGATCGCCTCGCGTGCCCGCCCGTTCCGGCCGTCAGGCCCCGTTCCGGTCACGAACCCAGTCTAGGGACGGCCGCAGTCGCTACCGTGGCAGGACTGAGCGCGGTGAAGGCCGCCTGCCCCGGACGGTGGGTCGGGGCAGGCGGCTCGTGAACGATCCCGTAGCGGGATCAGACCGTCGTGTCGGGGTGCTGACGCGGGCCGGCACCCGCAGCGCCTCCGGCCGGCGTCGCATCGTCGGCGACCGGCGTCGCGGCACCGACGACGCTGGGAAGGCCGGCGACCACGTCGATCGCGCCGGTGACCGCAGCCTCCCCGTGGATGCCGTCGATCGCCTCGCCGCGGGCCACCATGCCGGCGATGTCCGAGAGCGGGATCTGCTTGAGGAGCAGGGCGAGGACGAACGCGATCAACAGGAACGGGATCAGGTACCAGAACACCGGGGCGAGCGAGTCCGCGTACGCCCCGACGATGCCGTCCCGCACGGCCTGCGGCAGGGCGTTCAGCGTCTGCGGGTCGAGCGAGGCGGTGGCCTGGCCGGCCTGGGCGGCGCTGGCGCCGGAGGACGCGAACACGTCGGTGAGGTTGGTCGTCAGGTTGTTGGTGAAGATCGCCCCGAAGACCGCGACTCCCAGGGACGCCCCGACCTCACGGAAGTAGTTGTTGGTGCTGGTGGCTGTCCCGATGTCTGCGGGGTCCACGGCGTTCTGGACCACGAGCACGATCACCTGCATGATGCAGCCGAGCCCGACGCCGAACACGAACAGGTAGACGCAGATCAGCCAGATCGGGGTGTCGGCGGCGAGCGTCGTCATCGCCAGCATCGCCGCGGCGGTGATCAGCGTCCCGGCGATCGGGTAGCTCTTGTAGTGACCGGTGCGGCTGATCAGGATGCCGGATCCGATCGCGGTGATCATCAGCCCGCCCATCATGGGCAGCATCAGCAGACCCGACTGCGCCGCCGAGGTGCCCGAGGACATCTGCAGGAACGTCGGCACGAAGGCGATGGCCGCGAACATGCCCAGGCCCAGGGTCAGGCCGATGGCGGTCGCGTTGACGAACACCCGGTTGCGGAACAGGGAGAGCGGGATGATCGGGTCCTCTGCGCGCCGTTCGACGGTGATGAAGCCGATCACGGCGACGGCCATCCCGGCGAACCACGCCCACGTCTCGAGGGCGTCCCAGCCGTGGTCCTTGTTGCCGCCGAACTCGGTGAAGAAGATCAGGCAGGTGGTGGCGGCCGAGAGCAGGACGACGCCGAGCCAGTCGATGCGCCTGGTCGCCTTCTTGCTCGGCAGCGTCAGCGCGAACCAGGCGATGCCGAAGGCGATGACACCGACCGGGATGTTGATGTAGAAGGCCCACTGCCAGGTCAGGTGGTCGACGAAGAAGCCGCCCAGCAGCGGTCCGGCGACGGCCGAGAGCCCGAAGATGGCGCCGAGCGGGCCCATGTACTTGCCGCGCTCCGAGGCCGGCACGATGTCCGCGATGATCGCCTGCGAGAGGATCATCAGGCCGCCGCCGCCGAGGCCCTGGATCGCCCGGAACACGACGAACATCCAGAAGTCGTCCGCGAACGCGGCGCCGACGGAGGCCAGGGTGAACAGCCCGATCGCGATGAGGAAGAGGTTGCGCCGGCCCAGCACGTCGCCGAACTTCCCGTAGATCGGCATCACGATCGTGGTGGCGAGCAGGTACGCCGTGGTGATCCAGGCCTGGTGCTCCACGCCGCCGAGCTGGCCGACGATGGTGGGCATGGCGGTCGAGACGATGGTCTGGTCGAGGCTGGAGAGGAGCATCCCCGCGATGAGGGCGCCGAAGATGGTCCAGATCCTCCGGTGGGTGAGCACGAGAGGACCGTGGGTGGTGCCGGGTCGTCCCGCTACGGGCCGATCGGTAGTGGTCATGACGGGGTGTCCTTCGGGTCGTCAGCAATGGTGGTGGAGGGGCGGGAGAAGAGTTCGGCCGCGAGTCGGACGTGTTGGTCCAGCAGGCGATCGAAGTCGCTAGGTGAAACCGGATGACCGGTGGCCCGGGGCGCGTGGAGTTCCATGAATCGGTGCATGGTGTAGCCCGCGAGGTGCGAGAGCATGGCGGCGGCCAGGCCGGGGAAGGGGTCGTCGAGAGGGGCGTCGACCCGACGACGGATCAATTCTGCGAGCTCCGCCACGCCGCTCTGCATCATGGTCAGCACCCGCTCCGCGAGCACCGGCTCGTGTCGGATCAGCGTCATCAGCCGCGCGGGTCCGGTGGGGTCGTCGGCGTTGGCGAACGAGTGACTGATCAGGTCGGAGACATCGTCGACCAGGTCGCCGCCTGCCGGACCCCTCGCAACGAACTCCTCCCCGAGAAGCTCCAGCGGATTCCGTGCCGGGGTGCCGATGACGGCGTCGTCCTTCGAAGCGAAGTAGTTGAAGAAGGTGCGGCGGGAGATACCCACGTCCTCGCACAGCTGCTCGACGGTGAACCCGAGCAGCCCGTGCTCGGTGGTCAACTCCCGAGCACGGCTGATCAGGTTTCGCCGGGTCCGCCGCATGCGGGCGTCCCGTCGCTGGTTGTGCTCCGCCGGGGTACTCATGGACCTAGATATTTGCACTATGTGCCTACCAGTGCAATTCGGATCAGATGGGATACTGATCCGTCCGCGACTACTCGGCCTCGTTGTACGGCACCTCGGCCGTCGTGCCACACCTCCCGTTCGTCGTCCCCTTGGCGGCTACCATGCGGTAACGAGTCGGTCTCGTTCTCACCGTTCGCGCCCTTCTGGCTGGAGTTCACCCCGGTCGGCCTTGCTAGCGTGGAGAACGGCCTGCAGCTCGTGGGCCGCCGATCGCTCGCGGATGCCGATCACGCTTCTGCGGTCCGCGCCCCGTCGGACGGAACGAGAACGAGGCAGGTCGTCGATGTGATCGAGTACGTGAACGAGCGGTTGCCCCAGATCCTCTTCGCGGCGTGGCAGCATGTCTCCCTGGTCGTCCAGTGCCTCCTACTGGCCACCCTCATCGCCGTCGTCATCGCCGCGCTCTGCTACCGCAACCGGGCCCTGACGGCCGCCGCGAACGCGGTCTCCGCCGTCGGTCTGACCATCCCGTCCTTCGCGCTCATCGGCCTGTTGATCGCACCGCTCGGCTTCGGCGTCGCGCCCGCCGTCGTGGTCGTCACCTTCTTCGCCGCGCTCCCCATCCTGCGCAACGCCGTCGTCGGCCTCGCCGGCATCGACGGGAGCCTCGTGGAGTCGGCGCGCGGCATCGGGATGAGCCGGATGCGGACCCTGCTGCGCGTCGAGCTGCCCCTGGCGTGGCCCGTGATCCTCACCGGGATCCGCGTGTCCGCGCAGATGGTGATGGGCATCGCCGCCGTCGCCGCGTACTCGCTCGGGCCCGGCCTCGGCGGGTTCATCTTCTCCGGGCTCTCCCGTCTGGGCGGGGCGAACTCGCTCAACTCCGTCGTCGTCGGCGTCGTCGGCGTCATCGTCCTCGCCCTGATCCTCGACCTGCTCCTCGCCGGCCTCGGCCGCCTCACCACCTCAAGGGGTCTCCGTGTCTGAATCCACCACCACCGCCACCGGGGAGCCGGACCGCACCGTCTCCGGTGCCGAGATCCTGCTGCAGAACGTCACCAAGCGCTACGCCGGCCAGGACAAGCCGGCCGTCGACGGCCTGACCATGCAGATCCCCGCGGGCAAGATCGTGATGCTCGTCGGCCCGTCCGGCTGCGGCAAGACGACCACGCTGAAGATGATCAACCGGCTGATCGAGCCCACCGAGGGCTCGATCGTGCTCGGCGGCGACGACGTCACCCGGATGAACGGGGACAAGCTGCGCCGTCGGATGGGCTACGTGATCCAGGCCGGCGGCCTCTTCCCGCACCAGAGCGTCGCGGCCAACATCGCCGTCGTGCCGAAGATGCTCGGCTGGGACAAGGCCCGCATCGACGCGCGCGTGGACGAACTGCTCGAACTCGTCTCCCTCGACCCGCAGGTGTACCGCGACCGGTACCCCAAGGAACTCTCCGGCGGCCAGCAGCAGCGCGTCGGCGTCGCCCGCGCGCTCGCCGCGGACCCGCCCGTCCTGCTCATGGACGAGCCGTTCGGCGCGGTCGACCCGATCACCCGGCAGCGGCTCCAGGACGAGCTGATCAACATCCAGGCCGAGGTGCAGAAGACCATCGTCTGCGTGACCCACGATTTCGACGAGGCGGTCAAGCTCGGCGACTGGATCGCCATCTTCACCGAGGGCGCGCAGCTGGTGCAGTACGACACCCCGGAGCGGATCCTCGCCGAGCCGGCCAACGCCTTCGTCGAGAACTTCATCGGCTCCGGCGCCGGGCTCAAGCAGCTGACGCTCACCCGCGTGGCCGACGTGCCCCTGGCCGAGGCCGAGCAGGCCCGGCCGGGCGACGACGCGGCCGCGGTGCTGGGCCGGATGAAGGAATCGGGACGTCACCACGTGGTCGTCCTCGACGAGCGGGACCGGCCCCGGCAGTGGCTCTCCCGCAAGCAGGTCGGACGGGTCGAGACGATCAGCGACGACCTCGACCAGCACCTGCCGGTCGTCAGCGACCGGTCCACCCTCAACGACGCCCTCGACACGATGCTGGTCTCCAGCGCCGGGGCGGCCCTGGTCACCGGGCGCCGGGACGCCTTCATCGGCGTCATCGACGTCGACTCGGTGATGGAGGCCATCGCGGCGGCGCGCGAGTCCACCCGCTCCGGTGACTACAGCGCGCCGGTCGGCACCAACACCGGCGTGATCCCGGCGAGCGACGGCGACGGCCGCGGCGGCGCGCACGCCGTGACCGCCGGGGAACCGTCATGAGCGCCGACGCCCTCGCTCACACCGGCGAGCTCGCGACCGATCCCGGCGCGCGCGGCCGCACCGGCGGCTCGGGCGGTCCCGCCGGCCGGAGCCGGCTGCGGCGCGGGTTCCCCGTGGCGCTCGTCGTGCAGCTGGCCGTCATCGTGGTCGCCTTCGCGGCCGTCGCGCTCTGGCTGGCCAACGCGCCGCTGACCCCGGTCGAGGCCACCACCCTGGCCCCGTCGGCCCTGTGGGGGTACACCGTCGAGCACCTGCGGCTGACGTTCACCGCCGCCGTCATCGTCCTCGTCATCGCCCTGCCGCTCGGCATCCTGCTCACCCGGCGGCGCACCCGGTTCCTCGCCGGGCCGGTGGCCGCCGTCGCCAACATCGGGCAGGCGGCCCCGGCCATCGGCCTGATCGTGCTGCTGGCGTTCTGGTTCGGCTTCGGGTTCTGGGCCGCGATCGTCGCCCTGACCGTCTACGCCGTGCTCCCGGTGCTGCGCAACACCGTCGTCGGGCTGCAGCAGGTGGACCAGCGTGTGATCGAGGCGGGCCGCGGCATGGGCATGTCCGCCATGGCCGTCCTGTTCAAGGTCGAACTGCCGCTCGCGGTGCCGATCATGCTCAGCGGCATCCGCACGGCCCTCGTCCTGCTCGTCGGCACCGCCACGCTGGCCACCTTCATCAACGGCGGGGGACTCGGCATCCTCATCACCACGGGGGTGAACCTGAGCCTGACCACGGTGCTCGTGGCCGGATCCCTCCTGGTCGCCCTGCTCGCCCTGCTCATCGACTGGGTGGGCCGTCTCGTCGAGTTCGTCGCCACCCCGAAGGGACTGTGACATGAGGAACCGACAGCGCTCGCCGCGCCCTCTCCGCGCGGCCGTCACCGCGGCCGCGGCGGTTCTCGTGCTGGCCGTCTCCGGCTGCGGACTGGAGCCGGCCACGGCCTTCGTCCCGGACGTCAAGCCCGGCTCCATCGCCCCGGTCGCGGGACTGCCGGAAGGCACGAAGCTGACCGTGACGAGCAAGAACTTCACCGAGCAGCTCATCCTCGGCAAGATCGCCGCGATCGCCGGTCGGGCCGCCGGGTTCGACGTCGTCGACCTCACCAACGTCCCCGGCAGCACTCCGGTCCGCCAGCTGATGGTCCAGGGCGACGCCGACTTCACCTACGAGTACACCGGCACCGCGTGGCTGACCTATCTCGGCAAGGAGAAGCCGATCCCCGACCAGCGCCAGCAGTGGCAGGCGGTCAAGGACGCCGACGCCGCCAACGGCCTGACCTGGGGTCCGCCGGCGCCGATGAACAACACCTACGCATTCGCGATCCGCAGTGCGAAGGCGAAGGAACTGGGCGTGACGAAGCTGTCGGACCTGGCGAAGATCCCCGTCTCCGAGCGCACGTTCTGCATCGAGGCGGAGTTCAACTCGCGGCCCGACGGCATGAACCCCATGCTCAAGACGTACGGGCTGCCCCGCGGCTCGGCGGTCCCGAACGGGCAAATCGGCATCTACGACACCGGCGCGGTGTACACGGCGACGGCCAACGGCGACTGCAACTTCGGCGAGGTGTTCACCACCGACGGCCGGATCAAAGCGCTCGACCTGACGGTGCTGAAGGACGACAAGCGGTACTTCCCGGCCTACAACGTCTCCCCGGTGTACAGCACGAAGACGCTGCAGGCGCACCCGCAGCTGGCGCAGGTGTTCGACAAGATCTCCCCGAAGCTGACCGACGCCGAACTGCAGGAGCTCAACCTGCAGGTCGACGTGCAGGGGCGGGAGCCGGCCGACGTCGCCGCCGACTGGATGGTCAAGGAAGGTTTCGTCACCCGGTAGGGGCTGCGGTGGCGGTCATCCGGGCGCAGCAGCACTACCGAGGCTTTCCTCGGCGGTTGGGACGCGGGCGTCTCCGATCTTCACCAGTCCGTGTTGCAGAAAAGGGCCCCTCATCGGGCATGCCATCGGGCGGGTCTATCGTGCACCTCAGGTCCAGCAGCCGCGGGCGAGGTCGGGGAGTGGGGGAGCGTGCGTTAGACGTTCGTCTAACGGGCGTCTGTTCAACTCCAGCGCTTCTATTGCCTGACACCGTCGACGATGCGGCATAAGTGACGGAGATCACCTTCTTCTCGTGTGCCGATTGGCTCTTTCGTTCCGTCTTATCTCTGTACGAGTGATCGCGGTGTCGACCGAGCGTCGGCTCCACCACAGGAAGAGAAGGACTGCAGCGATGAGCACACCGAACACCCCGGCCAAGCCTTCCGGCCCCGTCAAGCCCTCCGATCTGACTCCGACCGCCGGCGCCCGGTCGACCGACAGCCTCGCCGAGGAGAACTCGCCGCTGGTCACCTCCCGTGGCACCACACATGTTGCCGACGGTGTGGTGGCGAAGATCGCCGGTATCGCCGCCCGCGATATCGAGGGAGTCCACGAACTCGGTGGCGGAGCGGCCCGTGCTTTCGGGTCGCTGCGGGAGCGCGTCGGTCAGACCGACCTGTCGCAGGGAGTCCACGTCGAGGTGGGCAAGACCCAGGCCGCCGTGGACGTCACCGTCGTTGTCGAATACCCCCACCCCCTGCACGAGGTCGCCGCTCGCGTCCGCGATGCCGTGTTCGAGGCCCTCGAGGAGCTCGTCGGCCTGGAGGTGACCGAGGTCAACGTCGACATCACGGATGTCCACGTCCCGTCCGAGGATGACGATCGGGATCGCGAGCAGAGCCGTGAGCAGACCCGCGAGAGCCGGCTGGCGTGAGCCCGACGACAACCGGCATCGCCGTCGGCGCGGTTCTCGCGATCGTCGGACTGGTCTTCGGGTTCTGGGGCTTCCTGCTCACGGCGGTACTGATGGCGCTGGGCGCCCTGATCGGTCGTGCCGTGACCGGGAAGCTGGATGTTGCCGGCGTGGTGGACGCGCTCCGCGGTAAGCGCACCTCCGCATGAGCATCGACCGGCCTGGCCACACGCGCATCTCGAGGGCGGCGCTGACGCACACGGTCCAGGCCGTCGCGTCAACCGCCCTCGAGGTGCCGGGGGACCGCGTGTCGGTACAGGTCCAGGACGACGACGGCGGCCTCGCGGTCCAGCTCTCGACCCCGATGAGCGGTGATCGAACGCGCAGCGTGTACGAGCGGATCGATACCGGGCGGCAACGCATCGGAGCGGAAGCCGAACGCATCACCGGCTCGAAGCTCAGTCGCATCGACGTCACCGTCACCGGCCTCCTTCCCCGAACCAGGGCGGTGCCACGATGAGTGTTCCCACCAACATCCGGCGAGTCGTCCACCGGGAGATCCGCTCATCGCGGTCCGTTCCCGCCATCATCGCAGCGCTCATCCTGCTGCTGGTGGTCCTCTGGGTCGGGACCGAACTGGTTCTCTCCGTCTTCGGGCAGCCGGCCCTGGTAGTGGCGCCGACGCAGATGCTGCAACAGATCTCCGGGTTGCCCGGTTCGGTGCAGCCGGTGTGGCTTGCCGCTGCAGGAGCCGTGCTGATCATCATCGGCCTCATCCTGGTGGTACTGGCAGTGAAACCGGGCCATCGTGGGCGGCATATCGTGAACGATGACCGGCTCGGTGTGGTGGTCGATGATCGAGCCATCGCTTCGGCCCTCTCGGCCGCGGCCAGGCGCGCCGCCTCCCTGGCACCCGATCAAGCGGTCACCACCGTCAGCAGGCGGAAGGTCCGGGTCCTGCTCCACCCCACCTCGGGAAGCGCGGTGGACGAGGCGGATGTCACTGCTGCGGTGCAGGAGCAGTTGGACCAGATGAACCTTCGACCGGAGCCGCGACTTCGCATCGAGATCAGCCCGAGAGGAGTGATCGGCGCATGAACGGGACCCCCCGTACGTTGAACCGTTGCCTTCTGTTCGTGATCGGGCTGCTCGCCATGGCACTCGGCGCGGTCGCCATGGCGGGGGCGCTCGTCCCCGCAATCGCGCAGCAGTGGTCGGCCCTGTCCAACGCCGCGAGTACATGGGTCGAAGACACGCTGCCGACCGCACCGGTCGGGTCCACGAGCACGAGCTGGTGGACCCTCGGGCTGATCGTCGTGCTACTGGTCGTCGCTCTGCTGTGCTTGCGGTGGATGATCGCCCAGGGTGGTGGCCGCGCGTCCACCGTGACCGAACGCACCACACCGACCGACCAGCACGGCTGGGGCGGTACCACGGCGGTGACCGCGCGGTTCGCGGAAGACGTGCTAAAGACCGCGTTCAAGGAGGACCCGCAAATCCTCTCCGACGCCGTCGGTGCACGTCGGACTCGGCGCCATACCGGCCTGAAGGTGTCCCTGCAGGCGAAGAAGGGTGCGTCACCGGCGTCCATCACGCAAAGTGCCAACCGGGCCCTCGCCGAGCTGGACGCGGCGCTCGGTGTGCAGGTCCCAGTGCTGGTCCGCATCCGCACCGGCCTGCGGACCGCGGTGGGCGGGGCGGACCGCGTCTCGTGAGACCGTCCACGCGAGAATCCGTGGCGGGGGCATCGGTGGATACCGCTGCCCCCGCCGGGCCGCGTGTCATCGACCCGGATGCGATCCCGGATGCGTTGCTGGTCGATCGCGCGGCCGGCGGTGACACCGGTGCCTTCACCGTCCTCGCCAGCCGCCATATGGCGGTCCTGCGTGGCTACGCCCGCAGACTGACCGGCTCCGATGCTGATGCCGACGACGCCGTCCAAGACGCCATGGTGCGTGCCTGGTCGACCATCGACACGCTGCGCGACCCGCAGGCAGTTCGTTCCTGGCTGATCCGTATCGTCTCCCGCTGCGCGGTCGATCTGATCCGTGCCCGTCGCCACCACGCCGACCTGGAGGCCATCCCGGACCCGGCTGATCCTCGCCCGGGGCCCGAAGCCCACGTCGTTGCCGCCAACGGGCGCGAGGCCCTGGAGAAGGCGCTCCAGAGGTTGCCCGAGGGTCAACGCCAGGTGTGGATCCTGAAGGAGATCGGCGGACTATCGATCCCGGAGATCGTCGAACTGACCGGGCTACCGCACCCCACCGTGCGGGGCCGTGTGGCCCGGTCCCGTGCCCAGCTGATGGAGGAGATGAAGGGATGGAGATGAGCGCCCGACCCGCCGAACCGTCCTGTGGAACCGATCTGAGCGACATCACCCGGTATCTCGCCGGCGACAACCCCGCCCAGAGCGCGCACATTGAAACGTGCGCTCAATGCCAAGACGCCATCCGTTCTCTGCAGCGGCTGGAGGACTTCACCCACCAGCTGGCCGTCGCAGACACCGAGAAAGCCGACGACCCGGCCTGGTTCCACCGGCTCATGTCCGGCCTTCACCTCGAAGGCCGCCCGGGCCGCAGCATCCCCTACACCGACGCCGGCGACGCTGACCTGGCCGTCACCGAGGGGGCCGTTCGCGCGCTCGTCCGCGCAGCGGCCGACACCATCGACGGCGCCCTGATCGGCCAGTGCGTCTTCACAGGTGACGTCACAACCCCTGGATCCCCCGTCGAGGTGAACCTCAGCCTGGCCGTCATCTACGGGCACCCGATCCAGAGCATCGTTCACGACGTGCGCACCACCGTCGACCAGCTGCTCCGACGGCACACCGAACTGGTCATCACCGACGTGAACATCACCGTCATCGACGTCATCAGGGAAAGCCGAGCCGACCCCTCGAAGACCGGTACGTCATGACCACCAGAGACCAGTTCACCGTCGACAGCGAGGCCACTGTGGAAACACTGACCGACCAGATCAACGACCGTCTCCTCGACGTCGACGGCGTCCACGAGCTCTACCCGCCGCACCACCACCGACGGCCCGCCGCGTTCACCAGCACCACCCGCACCGCCGAGCTGCGAGCAGACGGGTCGCGGACCGACGTCACCGCTCGCCTCTCGGTCACCTCGGACCGGGCCGGCGGCGATGTCGCGCGCGACGCCGCCGCCGCCATCCGCGCCGTGCTCGCCCACTCACACGTCACCTGCGGTCAGATCACCATCACCATCGTCAGCATCGACGACCAGGCCGTCTCCTCAGCGGGGCCCACTCAGAAATGACCGTTTCCGACACCTGCCGGTGGACTTGAGCCACGAGTCGCCGGGTCAGAATCCCTGTCCAATTCGTTACTGGGTCAGAATTCGGTCGAGTTGGAATTTGACACGTTCGGGGAGTGGGATGCCGTCACGCTTGACGGTGGCCGACGGGACTGGCCGGGACGTCGAGGCCGAAGGGCCGAGAATCACATCCGACTGCGTCAACGCCTGTCGACGAGGGACCAATCGATGGAGCTGCAACGCCGAGCTCGGGCGGCCACCCCTCGGCCGTGGAGAAGACGGGCATCGACCCGTCGGGCTAGGCCAACAGGGAGCGGATGTCCTCGGCGGTGACGGCGGAGGAGAAGGCGTTCTCGTCGTCGATCACCGAGGCGAACAGCGCGGCCTTCTGCTCCTTCAGCGCCATCACCTTCTCCTCGATGGTGTCCGCGGAGACCAGCCGGTAGACCATGACGTTGCGGGTCTGACCGATCCGGTGGGTCCGGTCGATCGCCTGCTCCTCCGCGGCGGGGTTCCACCACGGGTCGAGCAGGAACACGTAGTCCGCTTCGGTGAGATTCAGGCCGAAGCCGCCGGCCTTGAGGCTGATCAGGAACACCCCGGCGTCGCCCTGCTTGAACGAGTCGACCACCTCGCCGCGCTTCGTCGTCGACCCGTCCAGGTACGCGTACCGGATGCCGGCCTCGTCGAGTCGGTCCGCGGCCCGGCCGAGGAACGACGTGAACTGGCTGAACACCAGCGCCCGGTGCCCCTCGGCGAGCACGTCGTCGAGCTTCTCCATCAGCGCGTCCAGCTTGGCCGACGGCACACCCTCGTACTCCTCGTCGACCAGCGCCGCGTCCAGGGACAGCATCCGCAGCAGGGTCAGGGACCGGAACACGATGAACCGCTGCCGGTCCAGGTCGTCGAGCAGGCCGAGGATCTTCTGCCGCTCGCGCTGCAGCTGCGTCTCGTAGATCCGGCGGTGCGCCTCGTCCAGCTCCACCTCGAGGGTCTGCTCCTGCTTCTCCGGCAGGTCGCGGGCCACCATCTCCTTGGTGCGGCGCATCATCAGCGGCCGCACCCGGGTCCGCAGGCGGTCCAGCATCCGCGTGTCGGCCACCCGCTCGATCGGCTTGACGTAGTCCTCGGTGAACACGCGCGACGTGGGGAACAGGCCGGGCGCGGTGATCGCGAACATCGACCACAGCTCCATCAGGTTGTTCTCCATCGGGGTGCCCGTGATCGCGAGCTTGAACGGGGCCGCCAGGTCGCGGGCGGCCTGGTGCACGCGCGCGGTGCGGTTCTTGACGAACTGCGCCTCGTCCAGGATCAGCCCGGCCCACTCGCGCTTCTGGTACGCCCGCTCGTCCAGGCGCAGCAGGGCGTAGGAGGTGATGACGATGTCGGCGTCGTCCGCCGCGCCGGCCAGGGACCCGGCCGCCTTGCCCTCGGTCTGGGTGAGCGCGCGGACACTCAGGCCCGGCGTGAAGCGCGCGGCCTCGGCCACCCAGTTGTGCACGACGGACGTGGGGGCGACGACGAGGAACGGTGCCGCCCGCTCCGTGTCCGTGCCGGTGCCCGCGTCCGGGTGCTCGCGCGCATGCGCGATCAGGGCGAGCGTCTGCAGCGTCTTGCCGAGGCCCATGTCGTCGGCCAGCACCCCGCCGAGCCCGTGCGCGTGCAGGAAGGTCAGCCACGTGAAGCCGTCGCGCTGGTAGGGCCGCAGGTCGGCGTGCAGCCCGGCGGGGAGGGCGGGCGCGGGGACGGCGTCGACGTCGAGCAGGCCGGAGACGGTCCGCGCCCAGGAGTCCGCCTCGTGGGTCTCCCAGGCGAGCTCCTCGAGCTCCTCCCACAGCCCGGCCTGGAACCGGCTGATCCGGGGTCCGGTCTCCCACTCGCGCAGCTCCCGCGCGTCGTCGATCAGCTCGCGCAGCCGGTGGAACTCGGGTCGGTCGATGGAGAAGTAGCTGCCGTCGACGAGCAGCACCTTGGTCTTGCCGCTGCTGAGGGCCTGGAAGATGTTGCGGAACGGGATCTCGTGCCCGGCGATACGCACCATCAGGCCGAGGTCGAACCAGTCCCGCTCGGTGGAGTCGACCGTGCTGACCACGAGCCGCGGGGTCTCGTCGAGTTCGCGGAAGTCGGGTCGGGTGCCGAGGTCGTGCACCTCGACGCCGTCGGTGGCGACCAGGCGCGGCAGGGTGTGCTCGACGAACTCGGCGGCGTCGATGTCCACCAGCATCCGGTCCGCGACGGTGACCGGACTCGCGTCGGGGCCCGCGTCCGGGTCGGCCAGGGCGGCGGCGGTGCGGTCCAGGACGGCGTCCTCGGCGTCGCGGTCCCGGTGCCCGGGCGCGCCGGGGGAGCGGCGCAGCGGCCGGCGGGTGACGCGGGCGCCGTGGACGTACTCCCAGTGCCAGCGGGTCTGCACGGCCGGACCGTCGGTGTACTCGACCTCGACCACGAGGGTCGGCGGCTGGGGGACGGGCAGCGGCACGGACCCGTCGGTGCTGGTGACGAGGATGCGATCGGCCAGCGCCGGGTAGACGTCCCGGACGAATTCGTCGGCGTCGGCCGCGGGGATCACCAGGCCCGCGGGCTGGGTGAGCAGCTCCTTCTGGGTGGTGCCGAGCCGCTCGTCCAGCGGGGCGAGCAGGATCTCCGCCGTCGCGCCGGTCGAGCTGCCCGCTCCCTGCGGGTCGGGCAGGTTCCGGCGCACGTAGATGCCGTGGTCGGCGATCGTGCTGACGCCGGTGAGATCGGAGGTGCGGCCGTCGACGTCGAGCACGGGGACGACGCGGACGTCGCCGCCCTGCCCGTCGGCCGGCTCCTGGTCACCGTCGGCCCGCTCGCTTCGCTCCTCGGTCTCGCCGTGCTCGACAGCATCGCCGGGATCACCGCGGTCGACGCGCTCGGCGTCGAGGCTGATCCGGGCGCGCCGGCCGATCCGCACGCTGAGGTCCTTCGCGGAGGAGACCATGGCGATGCCGAGGCGATCCGCCTCCTCCAGCAGCTGCCAGAGCAGGGGATTGGCGAAGTCGTCGAGGTAGAGCCAGGAGTCGTTCTGCCCGAAGTAGCCGACGCCGGTGGCGCGGTGCAGACCGGGGAACTGGGAGAACCAGCGGTGCTGGTCGGGGTCGAACGTCAGGCCCTGCGTCTGGAAGGCGATGTTGGACCAGGCCAGCTGGTTGCGGACCCACCGGCCCTTCTCGTTGCGGATGACGGGGCGGACGCCGAGCTTGTGGTTGGCGCTGCGGCGCTTGATGCCGCGGCTGGCCGCCCAGCGGGAGAACGTGTCGCCGAGTTCGCGCAGCTCGAACTGCAGGGCCAGGGGCGTGGGGGCCGCGTCGTCGGCGTCGGTGGTCTCCTCGGGCGGCATCAGCGCCTCGACCTGCTCCCGCCAGTCCGGCTCGCTCGTGCGGGCCGCCTGCGCGCGGTCGCGCTCCGCCCGGTGCCGCTCGCGGGCATGGTCCGCGTTGGACTGCAGGGCGGTGGCGGCGACGTGCTTGCACCCGCTGCCGACCGGGCAGTCGCACGACGTCGAGGCGATCCGGTGCCGCCCGTCGCGCAGCGGCTTGAGGGTCAGCCGGGCGCGGTAGGGAACGGGCTCGCTGCCCTGCACCCGGCTGCTGAGCTTCCCGCCGTCGGCGTCCCAGTCGAGGGAGACGACGGCGCCGTCCCGCATGTAGGCCTTGCCGCGGTGCATCGCGGGACCGCCGACGACGCGCAGCAGGTCCTGGGCATCGATCAGCGGCACGGTGGGCATCCGGTCATTCTCTCACCGCCCGTCCCCCGGCCGCACACAGCGGCCGCCGTGCCGGACGTCGAAGACCGTCGCCAGCTCGTCGATAGATGTGGTGTTCAGGGAGGTTGGTCAGTCGGGTGATGGGTGGTTGGCCTCCGGTTGCGGTGTGGGGTCGATGGTGATTGTAGAAGTGGAGCCAGCCCGGTAGGGCTTCTCGTCGTTCGGTTTCGGTGGGGTAGAAGCGGGCGTAGGCCC
>NZ_MIEU01000010.1 GCF_001968825.1 Tersicoccus sp. Bi-70 | reverse complement strand
CGGCCGCGGCGGCGGCACGCTGCCGGGCGGCGGCGGCCGCGGCGGCACGGGCGGCGGCCTCGGCGGCGGCACGCTGACGCGCCGCCTCCAGTTCCCGCCGCTGCCGTTCGGCGATCTGGTTGCGCACCTGCGCCTGGTCCGCCTCGACGCGGGCGAGCTGCCGGCTGATCTGCGGCCGCCTGGCCTTGAGCTGGGCGGTCAGCGTCGCGCTGTTGCCGACCAGCCGGTCCACGGCGGACTTCCGGGCGGCGGCGGCGTCCCGGGCGGCCTGCTCGGCCGCGAGGGCCGCCTCGGCGCGCGCCTTGAGCTGCCGGATCTCGTCCTCGACCGCGTGCAGGCGGGCCGCGGCGTTCTGGTCGGTCGCCTGCTGCTGCGTCCAGGTGCTGAGCACGGTGCTCTGGCTGCGCAGGGCGGCGTCCGCGAGGCGGAAGCTGTCCGTCAGGTCCCGGCCGTCGCCGGACCCGAGCATGAGGGAGACGTTGCTGGAGAGTCCGCCGTTCTTGTACGCCTGGGCGGCGATGGCGCCGATGGCCCGGCGGGTGCGGTCGGCCGCCTGCCGGTCCCGGCGCAGCTGGGCGTCCAGATCCGCCTTGGACTGCTCGGCGAGCGTCAGCCGTGCGGACTGGGATTCCACCTCGCGGGTGGCGGCGGCGACCTTCGCCTGAGCGTCGGCCAGTGCCGCCCGCGCACCGGGCAACTGCTTCTGGTAGACGCGCAGCTGGGCGATGGAGCGGGTGATGCCGGCGTCCAGGCTCTCCATGGCCTCGCCGACGTCACGGGCCTCCTGTTCGAGGGCGGACTGCCGGTCGTCGAGGTCGTCGGCGGTGGCCGGGGCCACCGCGACCAGCCCGGCTGCGAGCACGGCGGCGGCCGTGGCCGACGCCCAGCGGGCCGTGCGCCGGGACGGGCAGGACGCCGTCGTCGTCTCGGGACTCACCCTCACACCTTCAGGTAGCGGCGGAGCGTGAGCACGGAGGAGCCCCCGGACAGGACGATGCCGAGCAGGATCAGGGCGGGCGCCACGAGCAGGGCGTCCCCCGACGAGATGAAGGCCAGGTCCTGGCTCTCCCGGCTGAGGTAGTCCTCGACGTAGAACCGGGTGAACGCCCACAGCGCCGCGGAGGCGAGCACCGATCCGATGGTCGCCGCGATGATGCCCTCGAGCACGAACGGCAGCTGGATCACGGACTTGGACGCGCCGACGAGCCGCATGATGCCGGTCTCCCGGCGCCGGCTGAACGCGGAGAGCCGGATGGTGGTCGCGATCAGCAGCACCGCGCAGATGATCATGATCCCGGCCGTCACCAGCGCGAACACCGACGCCTGGTTCAGCTTGGAGAAGAGGGGTTCGAGCAGTTCCCGCTGGTCGTTGACGGTGTCGACGCCCGCGGTCGAGGAGAAGCCCTCCCGGATGACGTCGAACGTCGTCGGGTCCTTCAACTGGATCCGGAACGAGGAGGGCAGCTGGTCCGCGGTGACGGTGTCCACGATCGGGGAGTTCTTGAACTGCTCCTTGAAGTGGGTGAACGCCTCCGCCGAGGACTCGAAGTGGGCGGACGCGACGTACGGGGCGAACGTCGGCGACCGCAGCTGGGCGGCGATCGCCTCTCGCTGCTGCTCGGTCACCGCTCCGGACGCGCAGCTCGGGGACACGGAGCCCTGCTGGCACAGGAAGAGGGAGATCTCGACCTTGTCGTACCAGTAGCCCTTCATCTGGTTGATCTGCATCTGCAGCAGGGCGGCGGCGCCCACGAAGGTGAGGGAGACGAAGGTGACCAGGACGATGGAGATGACCATGGTGAGGTTGCGGCGCAGCCCGTGGCCGATCTCCCCGAGGATGAAGGCGGCCCTCATCGGGCGCCCTCGTAGATGCCTTCGGCGTCGTCGCGGACGATGGCGCCGTGGTCGAGCTCGATCACGCGGCGGCGCATCTCGTTGACGATCATCCCGTCGTGGGTGGCCATCACCACGGTGGTCCCGTTCTGGTTGACGCGGTCGAGGACCTTCATGATGCCCATCGAGGTGGCGGGGTCCAGGTTGCCGGTCGGTTCGTCGGCGAGCAGGATCGCGGGCCGGTTGACGATGGCGCGGGCGATGGCGACGCGCTGCTGCTCACCGCCGGAGAGCTCGTGCGGGAACCGGCCGTCCTTGCCCTCGAGCCCCACGGTCTGCAGCACGGTGGGCACGGTCTGCTTGATCACGGTGCGGCTCCGGCCGAGCACCTGCATCGCGAAGGCGACGTTGCCGAACACGGTCTTGTTCGGCAGCAGCCGGAAGTCCTGGAACACGACGCCGATGCCCCGGCGGAAGCGGGGCACGCGCCAGGGCGCGATGACGGAGACGTTCTGGCCGGCGACGTAGACGGAGCCGCGGGACGGCGCCTCCTCCTTGAGGACGAGGCGGATGAACGTGGACTTGCCGGAACCGGAGGCGCCGACGAGGAAGGTGAACTGGCCGCGGTCGATCTCGGTGCTGATGCCGTCCAGGGCCGGGCGCGACGTGTCGTCGTAGACCTTGGTGACACTGTCGAATCGGATCATGCGCGCGTGCTGCTCCCGGCCCGCCCCACAGGCACCGAGGCGGGACCGTACCTGGGAACAGGGGGCCTCGGCGGTTCGAGTGTAGGGCGGCGTTGCTTCTCGCCCCGTCAGCCGGGCGGGTGTGTCGTGCGGCGTGTCGGTGGGTGCCGGTGTCGTCAGCTGGTGAGGGTGCCCCTCCGTCAGCCGGCGGCGAGGTCGTCGACGGCAGCGCGGATGCGGGCGACGCCGTCCTCGGTGAAGAGCGGGATCCTCCCGGTCGAGGGGTACTCGCTGGCGGTGAGCGTGGGCAGCAGGGACGCCCAGGACTCGGCGCTGCCCTCGATGTCCCAGGCCGCGGCGTCCTCGGCGTGACCGGCGCGGCGCCAGATCAGCCGAGCCGGATGCGTCAGCCCGTTCAGGGCGGCGAGCACGTCCTCCGCTCCCACCACCTCCGTCGCGTCCTCCCACGCCGCGCGGCCCTGCACACGGATCCCGAGCTCGGGCTCGCGGCCGAGCAGGGCGTAGTCGAGGGCCGCCCGGACATCGTCGGAGAGCGGGACGTCGAAGCGGCCGGACTGCTCCCAGAACCGGTGGTACTCGTCTGTGGACGGGTAGGTGCGCTCGATCGTGTCGAACAACGGCGCGAAGATCGTCGAGATCGTCGCGTCGCGGTCCTCGCCCGGGGAGGCGAGCCGCGGCAGCCACATGTCCACCAGCAGCAGCGCGCTGATCCGCTCGGGGTGACGGTGCGCGAGCACCAGGGCGGCCAGACCGCCCATCGAGTAGCCCACGACGATGACGTCGTCGGCGTCCTCCGCCTCCAGGGTCAAGGCGAGGTCGTCCGCGTGGGCGGACATCCCGTAGGGGCCGAGCAGCGCGTAGCTCTCCCCGCGGCCGCGCAGGTCGGGGGCGATGACCCGGTAGGCGTCGAGCCGGTCGGCGACGGCACGGAAGGTCTGGTGGTGCCCGGTCAGTCCGTGCAGCAGCAGGACGGTGCGGGGGCGGGTGGGCGTCGCGTTCGCGGCGGAGGCCGGGGGTTCGACGGCGGTGTACCCCGTCGCCGGGGTGATCGGCGGCTCCGGTGCCACGGCGGCCGGGGCGGGCGTCGTGGGGTCCTCGTCCGGCTCGGGGACGGCATCCCACACGCCGACGGTCAGATCGCCTCCGCGCACGGCGATCCGGTCCCGGCGGTACGACCGTGTCAGGAACGGCTCCATGGTCCTCTGCTTTCCGGCAGGCAGGCTCGCGCGCCGTCGGCGGCCCGACCTGCGGCAACGCCGTCCATGCGCCTCGACCCCGGCACAGACCGCCGCGGCCACGCCGGGCGGTGCGTGAGCGCCGGCCCCCCGACGGCTCACGCCCTCATCATGCCATCACTGCCACACGACGGAACCGGGCCGCCGTCCGGCTGGGTGAACGCGACCGCTCCGTCCGCGACGGCTCCGTCCGCGACGGGACGGGCGAGGGAGCGACTACTCGGCGGCGCTGCGCCCCGCGGCGCGCCAGCGGATGCCGGCGTCGACGAAGTCGTCGATCTCGCCGTCGAGCACGGCGGCGGTGTTGCCGACCTCGTGCTCGGTGCGCAGATCCTTGACCATCTGGTACGGGTTGAGCACGTAGGAGCGCATCTGGTCGCCCCACGAGGCCTTGACGTCGCCGGCGAGCGCCTTCTTCTCGGCGTCCTCCTGCTCCTTCTTCAGCAGCAGCAGGCGGGACTGCATGACGCGCAGGGCGGCGGCCCGGTTCTGGATCTGGGACTTCTCGTTCTGCATGGAGACGACGGTGCCCGTGGGCAGGTGGGTCATGCGCACCGCGGAGTCGGTCGTGTTGACGGACTGGCCCCCGGGGCCCGAGGAGCGGAACACGTCGATCTTCAGATCCGACTCGGGGATGTCGATGCTGTCGGTCTGCTCGATCAGCGGGATGACCTCGACGGCGGCGAAGGACGTCTGGCGGCGGCCCTGGTTGTCGAACGGGCTGATCCGCACGAGGCGGTGGGTGCCGGCCTCGACCGAGAGGGTGCCGAACGCGTACGGGGCCTTGACCTCGAAGGTCGCCGACTTCAGGCCGGCCTCCTCCGCGTACGAGGTGTCGAGCACCGACGTCGGGTAGCCGTGCCGCTCGGCCCAGCGCAGGTACATGCGCATGAGCATCTCGGCGAAGTCCGCGGCGTCGACGCCGCCGGCGCCGGAGCGGATGGTGACCACGGCCTCGCGCTCGTCGTACTCGCCCGAGAGCAGGGTCACGACCTCGAGCTCGCTGAGGGACTTCTTGATCGAGGTCAGTTCCCGCTCGGCCTCGGCGCGGGTGTCCTCGTCGTCCTCCTCGCCGGCCAGCTGGACCAGCACCTCGAGGTCGTCGATGCGCGAACCGAGCCGCTCGACGCGCTCCAGGTCGGACTGCCGGTGGGAGAGCTTGCTGGTGACCTGCTGGGCGGAGTCGGGGTCGTCCCAGAGGTCCGGCGCGCCGGCCTGCTCGCTCAGCTCGGCGATCTCGGCGCGGACCTTCTCGACGTCGACGACGTTCTCGATGCTGGCGAAGGTGGAGCGGAGCTGGGCGATCTCGGCGGGAAAATCAGTGGTTGCCATGGTTCCTCCAGCGTACGGCACCGCGCCCGGGCGGATCGCGGCCGGCACCGTGGTCGCCCGGCGGGCGGCCGCCGTCGTGGCGCCGTCGGCAGGGTTCGGGACTCACGGTTCGAGACTCAGGGTCCGAGCACGCGTCGCAGGTACGGGTTGGCGAACCGTCGCTCGGGGTCGAGCCGGTCCCGGACGGCGAGCGCCTCCCCGAAGCGCGGGTAGAGGGCGCCCAGGCGATCCGCGTCGAGGCCGTGCACCTTGCCCCAGTGGGGACGGCCGCCGTAGTCGGCGAAGATCCGCTCGGCGGCCGCGAAGTAGCGCTCGTGCGGCCGGCGCACGTGCCGGTGGACGGCGATGTACCCGATGTCCTGCCCGGACCCGGGCGAGAGGGCGACGTCGTCGGCGGCCGCGACCCGCACCTCCACCGGGAACTCGATGGGCTCGGGCCAGGCGTCCGCGAGCCGGCGGATGCGCCCGAAGGCCTCCTGCATGGCCGCGCGTGGGACGGCGTACTCCATCTCCCGGAACCGCACGCGCCGAGGGGCCGCGAACACCCGGGCGGACGGCTCGGTGAAGGTGCCCCGGCCCATCGCGGCGGTGGCGATCCGGTTGATCGTCGGCACGGTCCACGGGACGTGGCGGCTCACCTCGCACAGGCCGCCGAACACGGTGTTGGCCAGCAGCTCCTCCCCCACCCACCGGCCCAGCCGCGAGCGCGGCACGAGCAGGCTGTCCCCGGGCAGCCGCGTGTTCGTCTTCGTCACCACGCGGCCGCTGCCCGGGAACCAGTGGAACTCGGCGTGGTCGGGCTCGTCGAAGAGGGCGTCCCAGCCGGCGTCGACGTCTGCGAGGCTCCGCATGGCCTCCTCGGCCCGCAGCACGAAGGCGGGCACGCACTGCAGGGTGACCTCGGTGAGCACCCCGAGTGCGCCCAGGCCAACGCGGATGAACGGCAGCAGCTCCGGCTCGGTGTCCTCGTCGACGGTGAGGACCTGCCCGTCGCCGCTCACCAGGGTCGCGCCGACCAGTTGCGTCGGCAGGCCCCCGAAGGCGGCGCCGGTGCCGTGAGTGCCGGTGGCGAGGGCGCCGGCGATCGTCTGCCGGTCGATGTCGCCGAGATTGCGCATGGCCAGGCCGAACGGGGCGAGCAGCCGCGGGATCTGCCAGAGCGGGGTGGCCGCGCCGAGGCGGACCCGGCCGCGCGACGCGTCGACGGCGACGTCGTCCGGCCCGCTCAGCCCGCTGAAGGCGGTGAGGTCGAGGGCGATGTCCTCGGGCGTCCCGATGCCGGAGAAGGAGTGGCCGGACGCGAGCGGCCGGACAGGCCGGCCCGTGCCGTCCCCGAGCAGGGCGGCCAGCTCCTCGAGGTCCCGGGGCCGGACCACGGTGATGCCCTCGGCCCGCTCGGTGCGGCCCCAGTTCCGCCACGTCGTGGTCGGTGTCCCGGCGATGGCCGGGGTCGGGACGGTCGTGGGACCGGTGGCCGGGCCGGGTCCGGGCGGGTGCGTCATCAGCGCACCTGCCGCAGCCGGGCGACGACGAGCACCGCGAGGACGGAGATCACGCCGGCCACGGCGAACAGCGCCGTGAAGCCGCCGGTCACGGCGACGACGAGCGCGCCGAGCACCGGCGCGAGCGTCTGCGGGCCGTTCTGGGCGATCTGCAGCAGGCTCATGTCGCGGGCGACGGTCGTCCGGTCCGGCAGCGCGTCGACCACGAGGGCGAGGTTGACCGAGCAGAACGCCCCGTAGGAGAGGCCGAGCAGCGCGCCGGCGACGTCGAGGCCGCCGATCGACGGCGTCACGATGATGAGCGCGGCGGCCACCACCTGCAGGGCGGCCGCGGCGGCGACCAGCGGGCGTCGTCGTCCCCAGCGGTCCGACACCCAGCCGCCGGCGAAGGAGGCGATGACCATGAACACGGTGTAGATCGCGATGACGGTGAGCAACTGATCGTCGGCGGCGGCCGCGTCGAGGCCCAGACCGTTGATCAGGAAGAACAGCAGCAGGCCGGTGGCGAGGGCGTTGCCGGTGTTGACCAGCACGGTCCAGGTCAGCGCGAGGCGGAGGGGCCGCTGGTCCCGCAGCCGGGTGACGATGTCCCGGCCGGCGCGGGCCACGGCCGTGAGAAGGCCGCGACGCGCGGTGCCACCGGCCGTCCTCGTGAGCGGGATGCCGGTGACGGAGGACGCCGGCGGGTCCGGCAGCAGCAGCACGCCGGTGAGGCCGACCACCAGCAGCAGGGCGGCGAGCAGTCCGTAGCCGCCCGGCACCGTCAACGCGAGCAGCACGCACAGGGCCACGCCGAGGATGAGCCCGACGGCCTGGGTCGCCCCGATGACGCCGGAGGCGACGCCGCGGTGGGCGGCGGGCACCTGGTCGGCGACCACCGCGGTCGCGGCGGTACTGGCCGAGACGAGGCCGAGGGACACCGCGAGCCACCCGGCCAGGACGCCCGCCGTCGTCGTCTGCACGCCGAGGATCGCGAGGCCCGCGCTGGCGAGCACGACGCCGCCGACGAGGAAGGGACGGCGACGGCGGCCGGGCAGGCGGTCCGAGAGGCGGCCGATCACCGGGGCCGCGACCAGAGCCAGCAGGCCCACGGCGGAGAAGATGAGGCCGAAGACGATGACGCCGCCGGTCCAGTCGCTTCCCTCGGTGCCGGTCCGCACCTGTTGCGGCAACAGCAGCTGGGTGGGGGTCAGCTGCGCCATCCAGACGACGAGCCACACCCCGGTGAAGGCGAGGGACCAGCGGACGCCGAGTCGCGGGGGTAATGCGAGGTCGTCCGCGCCGCCCTCCGGCCTGCTGGTGTTCGTGGACGTGTCCGGCCGCAGCGCTGCCCGCTCCCCCGTCATGTGTCTCCCCCTCGAGGCGTCCCGCGCCCCTGTCTCCCCCGGTCGCGCCGCGACCCCCGTCGCGCGCACAGTGGCACCACTGTCCCGGCGCGCACCTGCACTGTCAAGCACCACGCGCGCGTCGGCGCAGGTCAGTGGCGCGTCGTCGATGCTGCCTCCCTCGGGTTGCCCCCGGTTGCCGCTGCTACGCTCGACCGACCTCACCCCCTGCCGTCTGGAGTTCCATGAGTGCCGGCCGCTCCCGCCCCTCCGTCCTGGCTGTGCTGCTGGCCGGCGGCGCCGGCAGCCGGCTGGGCCCGCTGACCCAGGACAAGGCCAAGCCCGCGCTGCCGTTCGCCGGCTCCTACCACCTGGTGGACGTCCCGCTCTCGAACCTGGTGCACAGCAATCTCACCGATGTGTGGGTGATCGAGCAGTTCCAGCCGCACTACCTCAACGAGCACGTGGCCAACGGCCGGCCGTGGGACCTGGACCGCACACACGGCGGGCTGCGGCTGCTGCCGCCCTTCCAGGGGGACGACGGCGAGGGCTTCGCACAGGGCAACGCGGACGCGCTGTACCGGCAGGCGGAGCTGATCCGCGAGTTCGACCCGGATCTCGTGCTCACCCTCAGCGCTGACCACCTCTACCGGTTGGACTACCGCGACGTGATCGACACGCACCTGGCGGCCGGCGCGGACCTGACCATGGTGACCACCGAGGTCGACGGCGACGTGTCCCGGTTCTCCGTGGTGCAGGCCGAGGACGGTCGGGTGACCGACTTCGCCTACAAACCGGAGAAGCCGACGGGTTCGCTCGTGGGCACCGAGGTGTTCCTCTACGACACGGACGTGCTGCTGGACACGCTCGGCATGCTGCTGGAGCGGGACGGGAAGCTCGAGGACTACGGCGACGCGCTGGTGCCCCACCTGGTGGAGCACGGCAGCGTGGTCGAGCACCGGCTGGAGGGGTACTGGCGGGACGTCGGCACGATCGAGAGCTACTGGGAGGCACACCAGGAGCTGCTGCGCGGCACCGGGTTCGACGTGGCCGACGCCGCCTGGCCGATGTACACGGCGCAGCCGCAGACCCGGCCGGCGTTCATCGCCGGGGACGCCACCGTGCGGAACAGCCTGGTCAGCCCGGGGGCGGAGATCCACGGCACCGTGATCGACTCGGTGATCGGGCCGCGTGTGGTGGTCGAGGCCGGGGCGACCGTCCGCGGCTCGGTGGTGATGGACGACGTGGTGGTGGCCCGGGACGCGACCGTGGCGACGGCGCTGGTGGATCTGCGGGTGCGGATCGGCGCCGGGGCTCAGGTGGGTGCGGACGACCCGGACCGGTCCCTGGACTCCGACGGGGACGGCGACGCCGGCATCACCGTGCTCGGCTCGGGACACCGGGTGGCGGACGGCGAGCGTGTCCCGGCCGGCGCACAGGTCCCGGCTACCGACTGACCGGTCCTCCGTTCTGCTCCTCCTGGAGCTTCCTTGAGACCAGCCGACGTCACGAAGTCGCGGTTCAACTTCCGCTCGGCCGCTCGGTCGCCTTCGGAACGGCAGGCGCGGAGACGCACCGGTGTTCCCTGCTATCGGTCTTCGTCCCACGGCCGCCTCCCAACAGGGTTCCCGATCCGTCACTGGCGCAGTTCGGCGCGGGCCTGGGCGACCGCGGTGATCGGGATGCCGTCCGGGACGAGGATGCTGATCAGCGGGGGACGCGCGACGCCGTGCAGCTCGACCTGGGCGGTGCGGCCGTCCGTGGTGCCTGTCCCGGCGCCGATCGCCAGCCCGTCGACGCCCGCATCCGGCCCCAGGCCGCCGAGGTAGGCCCGCACGGCGCCGCCCACGCGGTCCGAGTGCAGCACGGGAACCGGCGCGGTTGTCGCTCCGTCACCGGCGAGGTCGAAGGTGTCCGCTGCGGCCAGAGCCGCGGAGTCGGCCACCGCGAGCAGCTTCTTGTGCTCGATGTAGACGGCGGTGATGTCGGCGGCGACACTCGTGACGAGCAGCGTCAACAGGACGAAGCCGATGATCAGCACCGTCGTCTGACCGGCCTCGCGGTCCCCTGCCCGGAGCCTCCGCCGGATGAACCGCCTCACCGGAACCGGCCGAGGATCTCGGTGGCGCTGGACTGGACCGTGGCCGCACTGAGCACCGACCCGCCGATCGACGGCGCCATCGGCAGCGGCACGGTCAGGCGGACGGTCACGGTGACGCGTGATCCCGGTTCGCTGCACCGCGGTTCGGAACAGGCCACGTCGACCGTCCAGGCCCCGCGGTCGAAGCCGAAGTCCGCCATCGTGGTCGCTGCCGCGGCGTCCGCTGCTCCGGCGTCGAGCTGCTCCTCGCTCAGGGCGATCATCTTGGCCGCCTGGTCGGCGGCGCCGACGACGGCGAACGACCCGGCCTGCACGGCGCCGAGGCTGAGGATGAGATAGACGACCGGGACCAGGAGCAGCGTGCCGAGCACGACGAACTCGATCACCGCGCTGCCGGCGTCCCCGTCGCCCGGGGCGCCGGTGATGCGCCGTCGGAGCGCCCCGATCGTTGCTCGCAGGCGGGGCGATCCGACCGCGGCGGCGTCAGGGCCCGGCACTGGCATGGCCCTGCACCTCGAGCAGTCCCGACGGGCCGATCAGGCCGAGCACCGGCATCGGCGCGGTGATGACGACTCGCAGCGTACGGCGCCCTCCGTCACGGCTCTCGTCGGCCTGCACCGAGCCGGCGTAGTCCGGGCCGAGCGAGGAGAGCACCAGGTCGCGCGCGCGCTCCTGCCCCTCGGTCGCGGTGCGGTCGGCGAGCGAGCCGTAGCGTGCTCCCGAACTCGCGGCGTCGAGCAGTGTGTTCCGGACGTGGACGATGACGGCCAGCTGGACGATCGACATGGCGAGCAGGGTGAGGACCGCACCGACGAGCACGAAGTCGACGACCGCGGAGCCCCGCTCGCCGTCCCTCAGGCCGGACCCTCCGGTGTCCTCGCCCGCGAGCGCCGGCAGTCTCATCGGCGGGGCTGCACCTGCTGGATGGCCTGCTCGAAGAGTCCCTGCAGCGCGGGAGCGGCGATCGCCAGTAGCGCCGCGACGAGCACGGCCGACATGAGCGTGATCATCACCCAGCCGGGGACGTCGCCACGCTCGCGGTCGTCGACCGACCGGACCCGCGCGAGGACGAACCGGGGAATGACGACCAGCAGGGCGATGAGAACGGCGGCCGCAGACCCGGGCACGCCGGGATGCGACGGGCGTGTCCGCGGCGGAACGGATGCGGTGGCGGGGACGTGGTGGGTCATGGTGCTCTCCTGTGCGGTGTCGTGCCGGCGAACCGGCGGGATGAGAGGAATCGAGAGGGTCACGTGTGTCACCAGCCGAGATTCAGCAGCGCGATGCCGGGGAAGACCGCGAAGACGACGGTGAGCGGCAGGACGCCGAAGACGAGCGGCACCATCATGCCGATCTCCTTGCGCCCCGCAGCCTCCATCAGCTGGCGCTTGGTCATGTCCCTGACGTCGGCGGCCTGCGCGTGCAGGACATCGGCCAGAGGGGTGCCGCGTTCGATGGCGATGTTCAACCCGTCCACGAATCGAGACAGCGGAGCGAGCTGGGTGCGATGCGACAGGTCGCCCAGCGCGGCCCGCAACGGAGTACCGGCGCGGTTCTGCGCCAGCACGCGCGCGAACTCCCCGGCCAGCTCCCCGTGCGACGTGCGGACGACGCGTTCGAGGGCGCCGCCGGCGCTCTCCCCGGCACTGACCGCCAGGGCCATCAGCTCGGCCAGGCTCGGGAACTCCGCGAGCATGCGTGCCTCACGTCGTCGGATCTGGGCACCCAGCAGCGCGTCGCGCAGGACGAAACCGCCGATGGCCCCGGCCAGCACGAGCAGCAGGCCGGCGACGGTGGACACGCGTCCGGTCAGGACACCCGCCGCCCCCGTCGCGGTCCCGGCGAGCAGCCCGAGGCCGCACCACACGGTCTGCTGCACGCGGTAGTCGAGGACCGACTCGTCGCGGCCGGCCTGCTGCAGCCGGCGGGCGGTCGCTGCGCTGCCGATCGTGAAGCGCGAGAACCAGCGGGCGACGTCCACCACCACGGGCCGGAAGATGCGCTCGACCGAGCCGAAGGGCGTCGCCGGGCCGGCCCCGTCGAGCAGCCGCGATCGTGTCGCTGCTCCCCTCAGCTGGGGTGCGATCCTGTCGGCGAACGTGGGGGCACGCAGGACGGGGAGCCGGACGACCGCGAGCCACAGACCGAGACCGACACCCGCGCCGAGCAGCACGGCCCAGCCCAGCTGCTCGGCGGTCATCGCAGCACCCGCTCGTCCGGCGGAAGGGAACCGATCCGCAGCATCAAGCGGTAGCAGACGACCGAGACGGCCAGGCCGCCGATCAGCACGGCTGCGCCCGCCGCCGAGTTGTACGCGGCCACGGCCTCGGGCCGGGTGGCCATCAGCAGCAGCACGATCCAGGGTGCCGCCACGGCCAGACGGGCGGCGTTCACCGTCCACGACTGCCGAGCCTCCAGCTCGCTGCGGGTCCGTGAGTTCTCCCGCAGGAAGTCCGAGAGGGTGCCGAGCAGTCGGCCCAGGTCGGAGCCGCCGACGTCACGCGTCATGCGCAGCGCCTCGATGATCCGGTCGGCAACCGGGTCGGCGAGCCGTTCCTTGAGCCGGTCCAGTGCCACCTCGAACTGGCCGCCGGACCGGTGGTCGGCACCGAAGTCCCGGAAGAACCGGCGCAGTTCCTCCGGTCCGCGCTCGCCGAGCTGGGTGAGCGCCTCGGCGAGCGAGAGCCCCGCTCGGATCGCGGACCTGAGGTGGTCGACGACGTCCGGCCACAGTTCGCGCAGGGAGGCCGCGCGCCGGTGCGCCCGCCAGCGGACGACGGCGAGCGGGAGCCAGCCGCCGAACAGACCGAAGCACGCCGCGATCGGCGTCGCCCCGGAACTGATCACGAAGACGGCGACGAAGACGAGCACGCCGGCGCCGATACACGTGGCCACCAGCGACGCCGGACTGACGTTCTCGACGCCGGCCGCCAGGAGGAGCGCGCGCAGCCGCCCGGAGCGGCGGTTCGCGGTGCGCGCCGCGGGACGCGACCAGCAGGACCACCAGATGAGCAGCAGACCGACGCCGAGGAGCACACCGAGGACGGCGGACATGGTCACACCCCCAGCAGATCGGCGACGCGATGGCCGGCACGGACGAACTTGTCCTCGACCGGCATCCCACTGCCGGTGGGTGCCAGGTCGCCGTCGCGCCGGTCGAACAGGACCGCGCTCTCGATCACCCCGTTCTCCACGCGCCGGCCGACCGCCAGCACTTGCGCCACCTGTCGGTGACCCGAGGCGAGCCGCTCCGCGTGGACGACGAGATCGAGACACGAGGCGACGGTCGGGACCACGAAGGCGGCACTGATGTTCTCCCCGGCGAGCAGGGGCAGGGTGCAGATCTTCGCGAGCGCATCGTGCGCGGAGTTGGCGTGGACGCTGGCCATGCCGGGGAGGCCACTGTTGAGGGCGATGAGCATGTCGAGCGCCTCGGCCTCGCGCACCTCGCCGACGATCAGCCGGTCCGGGCGCATCCGCAGCGCCTCCTTGACCAGCCGTCGCAGCGGGATCTCCCCGGTCCCCTCGAGGTTCTGCTGCCGGCACTGCATGCCGACCACGTCCCGGAGCGGCAGGTGCAGTTCGAAGATCTCCTCGACCGTGATCACCCGTTCACGGGATCCGATCGACGCGCCCAGACAGTTCAGCAGCGTGGTCTTGCCGGCCTGCGTGGCCCCCGACACGAGGATGTTCAGTCCGGCCGCCACCGCCGCGGCCAGGAATCGCGCCGCCGCCGGCGAGAGCGATCCCAGCTCCACGAGCTGCTCGAGCCGCCGGGCCCGCACCACGAACTTCCGGATGTTCACCGACCAGTGCCGCTTCGTCACGTCCGGGATCACCACGTGCAGGCGGGAGCCGTTCGGCAGGGCCGCGTCGACGAAGGGGCTGGACAGGTCCAGGCGCCTCCCCGAGGACGCCAGCATCCGCTCCACCAGGTCCCGCACCTGCTGGTCGGTCAGCGACAGGGACGTCAGCTCCGACTCCCCGCCGCGGGCCACGTACACCTCGCGGGGCGAGTTGATCCAGATCTCCTCGATGTCCGGATCGTCCAGCAGCGGTTGCAGCGGGCCGAAGCCCGCGACGGCGTCGAACACCTGCCGGGTCGCTGCGGACAGCGCGCCGAGCGGCGGCAGCGAGGTGACGAGGGCGCGCTCCGAGTAGTCGTTGACCGCGGCGTCGACGAGCAGGCGCACCTCGGGACCCTGCCGGGCCGGGTCCAGTCCGCGCAGCCGGATGAGCTCGCGGACCTCCCCCTCGACGATCTGAACAGCGTCCACTGAAGGACCCCCCGTATTCGCGCGGAGTCCCCCACAGGCTTCCGCGACGGCCCGTCGTCACCGGACCGTGGCAGCAGCGTAAGCCCACGTCGGTGCCACCCGCCAGAGGGGACGGCGCCCTGTGGACAACCCGCCGCCGCCGGGCAGTGGAAGAACATCCGACCCCAAGGGACTGGTCAGAGCGGTTGCCATGGTGAACACTGGGCGAACACCGCGTGGCCGGGGGGCGACGCACCGGTGGTTCTCCCTGGGGGCAGGGAGGACGTCGAACGGGTTGGGGGACACCATGAGCCGTACGGTCAGTCGCGACTCCAGCAAGGACGTCCGTCGTGCGCCACGGCGGCGCGCTCGCCGCCACACGCCCGTCGTCGGCGGTGCCCCGCGCTGGCGCCACCCGCTCGTGGTGGCCGCCGGCATCGTCGCGGCGCTCGGGTGGCTGGCCCTGATGGCCGGCAACGTCCTCTACTACACCGGGCCGCACGACGGCGCGCTCGCCCTGTTCAACAGCTCGCGCTTCAACGGGGACAACGACCGGTCCTGGCCCGAGTTCGGCGGCTACGCGGCCATGGCCACCGCCGCGCTGGCGATGCTGCTCCTCGCACTGCGACGCCGCCAGGCGATCTACGGCGCCTGGGCCCTGGTGCTCGCGGTGATGACGGCCGACGACTCCTACGCCCTGCACGAGCGCGGCGCCAAGCTGATCCTGCAGCACGTCAGCCTGCCGTCCGTCGCCGGGCTCCGCCCCCAGGACGCGGGCGAGCTCGGCGTCTGGGCGGTCGGCGGCCTCATCCTCGCGACCCTCGTCGTGCTGGCCGTCCGCCGGGCCGACGCTCTGGGACGTCAGGACAACCGCCGGCTGGTGGGCCTGCTCCTCGCCCTCGCCGTCTTCGCCGTGGGCGTGGACATGGGCGCCGAGCTGCTCGCGAAGGTCGTCACGGGGCACGGGGCCCTGAACTGGCTCGCCCTGATCGAGAGCGGCGGTGAGCTTCTCGTGATGTGCCTGATCGCGCTCACCTCGCTGGCGATGCTCGTGCGACACGCCCGGCACTGACACGCCGAGGCCCGCCTTTCACAGCATCCGGCGCTTACACGGGCATACCGGGGGCCGATAGTCGCAGGCGGGACCGGAGCGACCGCCGTGATCGATCCGTCATCACGGCAGCCGCACCGGCCCCACCCGAAACCCCGTCGTGATCTCGACCGGGCGGCTGCCTGCCGCCCGCGCCGAGGCGACACGCCGTGAACATCGGGGGGTGTTCACGGCGGATCAGCCCTCACCGGACCTCCGGTGTGCCAATCGCGCCCGGCCCCGCGGGCGACATCGCGGAGAACAACCATGACACCTCACTGCCCCGGTCCCCTGGTCTCAGCAGGCGGACACCTCGACTCGACCACGCCGCGCCCCGCCCGGGCTCTCACCCGTCTACTCACCGCCGGGCTCGCGCTCGCGCTCGTCGCCGGCCCCGGTGCCGGTGTCGCCCTGGCGTCCCCGCTCTCCCCGACCGCACCGGACGGCACCCCGTCCGCCGGTCAGCCCTGGAGTGCCCCGGCGCAGTCCGTACCCACCGCTCCCGTCGCGACGGCCACCCCGGCCGCACCGGCACGCAGCACCGCACCGGGCACGAGCCTCCCCCAGGCGAGCACCCCCCTGACCGAGGCGCAGCGCGCCGCCACGGTGCGCACCGGCATCGACCTGGCCGCACTGAAGAAGGAGCAGGGCGCCAACGGCGGCTACCTGGGCAAGAGCGTCAAGGCCCGGCAGACCACCACCGGCACACAGCCCCGCAGCCTGAACCAGACCGCACCGTCCACCACGACCACCGCCGGCACCGTGGCCAACCACTGGGTACCGGACGGCGGCGTGCTCGGCATGGACGTCAGCGGCTGGCAGGGCAACGTCAACTGGAGCTCCGCCTGGAGCCTGGGCTCCCGGTTCGCCTACGTGAAGGCATCCGAGGGCAACTACCAGATCAACGACTACTTCGCCCAGCAGTACAACGGGGCCTCCTCGATCGGCATGATCCGCGGCGCGTATCACTTCGCGCTCCCCGGCGTCTCCTCCGGCGCAGCGCAGGCCGCCACCTTCGTGGCCAGCGGCGGTGGCTGGTCCGGCGACGGCAAGACCCTGCCGCCGCTGCTGGACATCGAGTACAACGGCTACGCCTCCCTCGGCAACGCCTGCTACAACCTCACCCCGGCGCAGATGGTGTCCTGGATCAAGGACTTCTCGAACACCGTGAAGGCCCGGACCGGGCGCGTGCCGGCCATCTACACGACCACCGACTGGTGGATCAAGTGCACCGGCAACAGCACCGCCTTCAGCGACAACCCGCTGCACATCGCCGCCTACTCCACCTGGGTCGGCAACATGCCGGCCAGCTGGTCCACCTTCAGCATCTGGCAGTTCTCCTCGGACGGCCCGTTCGCGGGTGATTCCAACCAGTGGAACGGCACCTACGCCCAGCTGCAGACGTTCGCCCGCGGCGCCGTCGCCGCACCGGCCACGCCCGTCGTGACGGCCCCGGTGCCCGCTGCACCGGCCCCGGCACCCGCGCCCGTGGTGAGCGGTCCGTCCATCAAGTCCGCTGCGGACGTCGTCGCGGTCGACTCCGCCGGCGTGCTGTGGAACTACCCCGCCGTCAACGGCAAGGGCGCCCTCGGGGCCCGCTACCGGGTCGGCTCGGGCTGGGGCGGCACGCGGTCCGTCACGGTGATCGACTGGAACAACGACGGGTACTTCGACCTGCTCGGCCAGTGGAAGACCGGCGCCCTCACCCTCTACACCGGCCGGGCGACCGGCGGCTTCAACGCCTCCCGCACCCTGCTGCCCTCCGGTCTCGCCGGATCGCAGCTGACGGTCGGCTACTGGATCGCCGCCAGCGCCCTGCCGCAGGTGCTCGCCCGTAACGGCAACGGCACGCTCGACCTGTACAGCCCGACCAGCACCGGCGGCCTGGAGTTCTCGGGGCGCATCGGCTCCGGGTGGGCCGGTCTGGACCTGACGATGGCCGACTTCGACGGTGACGGCTACCAGGACCTGCTGGCCCGTCGTGGCAACGGCGACCTCGCGCTGTACCGCAGCAAGGGCAAGGGCACCTTCGTCAACGAGACCCGGCGCGTCGTCGGCCGCGGCTGGGGGTCCTTCAGCTCGATGACGATCACCAGCGGCTTCACCACCGCGACCAGCACCGGCATCAACGCCCGCCGCACCGACGGCACGCTGCAGCACTACCCGATGACGGGGACCGGTGGCTGGGGCACCCGCACGCAGATCGGCAACGGGGGCTGGAACTCCCTGCTGATCGCCGGAGGGGAGAACCTCCGGGCGCGCTGACCCTGGCTCCACGCGAACGACCGTGGCCGCGATGCCCTCTGGGGGGGCATCGCGGCCACAGCCGTCCAGTAGGGTGGACTGACCGTTGCCCCGACCGAGAGAGAAGTACGAACTGCATGAGTTGGATGTCGACGGTCCCTCTCCTGGCTGCCGCGGCGGCCCTCATCGTGCTCCCGGGCGGGCTCGTCGCCTGGCTGTGGGGGGCGCGCGGGCTCACGCTGTGGGGCACGGCCCCCGTCGTCTCCATCGCCATCGCCTCCGCCGGCGCCGTCGCCACCCAGCTGGCCCACGTGCGCTGGAATGCCCTGACCTACGTGGGTGTCACCGTCGCCGTCCTGCTGGTCAGCTTCGTCCTCCGCCTCCTGTGGACCCTGGCCCGCCGGCGCACCCTCCGCCCCACCACGGGCGCGACGGCCCTGACCCGGCCCGCCTACCACTGGACCTCGCTCGCGACGGTGCTCGCGGCCCTCGGCGTCCCGCTCGTGGTGATCGGTGTCCGCTTCGCCCAGATCTTCGGCCACCCCGACGGCATCTCGCAGACGTACGACAACGTCTTCCACCAGAACGCGCTCCAGTTCATCGACCAGACCGGGCGGGGTTCCTCGCTCACGCTCGGCACCCTCGACGCGTCCTCGAACGCGATCTCCTTCTATCCGGCAGCCTGGCACGACATCATCGCCGTGATCAACAGCGCGCTGCCGGTCAACGGCATCGTCGCCACCAACCTCGGCAACCTCGTCATCGGCGCCCTCGTGTGGCCGGCCACCTCCGTGCTGCTCACCCGCACGCTCTTCGGTTTCCGGCCGCTGCTGCTCATCGCCACCGGCGTCCTGTCCACCGGCTTCGGCATCTTCCCGTACCTGCTGGTCGACTTCGGGGTGCTCTACCCGAACTTCCTCGGCCTCGTGCTACTGCCCGCGGTGCTCGCCGTCATCGCCCACCTGCTGCGGCTGAGCACCAACCTGACGCGGCGACCCGTGCGGGACCTGGTGCTCGCGGCGTCGGGCCTGACGGCCCTCATGCTGGCCCACCCGAGCGTCGGGCTGACCCTGCTCGCGGTCGCCCTCCCGTTCGTGCTGGTCTGGTCGCTCCGGCTCACCTGGCGGCTGCCCCTCGCCGTGCGGCCCCTGCGGTTGCTCGCGGGTCTGGTGGCGCCCGCGGTGTATCTCCTGGCCCTCGCTACCGCGTGGAACAGCTTCCGGCCGTCGAAGGCCGCCTCGTTCTGGCCGCCGCTGGGCAGCGTCGGTCAGGCGTGGGGCGAGGCCGTCACCAGCTCGCCGCTCGGCCGGCCGGTCCCCCTGCTGATCGCCGTGCTCACGGTGCTCGGTGTGGCCGCCATCGTGCGCTGGCGCAGCCTGCCGGGCTACTGCCTGCTGGCGGCGACGGCCATCACCATGTGGTTCTACGTCGTCTCCGCCGGGTTCGCCAAGGACGACGTGCGCGACGCGATCACCCGGGTCTGGTACAACGACTCCTACCGCACCGGCGCCCAGCTGGCGATCATGACCCTGCCGGTCGCCGCGTGCGGGGCGGCGTGGCTCGCCGGGGCCCTCTGGTCCTGGCTCGCCGGGCGGATCCCCACCGGATCACCGCAGCGGACCACGGTCACCGCGCTGGCCGGCTCCGCCGTCCTGACCCTCGCCCTGTTCCTCGGCACGTCGGACGCCTCCGTCACCGACGAGCAGAACCACGCGACGGACACCTACCGGCTCACCGATCAGTCCCAGCTGCTCACCACCGACGAGGCGGCCCTGCTGAAGCGGCTGCCCGCCAAGACCCCTGCCGACGCCGTGGTGGCCGGGGTGCCCGGCAACGGCAGCGCGCTGGCGTACGCCCTGGGCGACCGGACGAGCCTGCTGATGACCGCCTCGGCCACCCCGTCGGGCGTCGAATCCGTGCTGTACACCCGGCTCGGGAAGATCACCACGGACCCCGAGGTGTGCGGTGCGGCGCGCGAGCTGAAGGTGACCCACGTGCTGGACTTCGGCACCCAGGAGATCAACAAGATGGTCCACACCTACCCCGGCTTCGCGAACCTCGCGCAGAACTCCGGGCTCACGCTCGTGGACTCCGAGGGTCAGGCGAAGCTGTACCGCCTCAGCGCTTGCGACCAGTAGTCCGCCGCTCGGCGAACTCCTCCGGGGTCACGACCTCGTCGATCGCGATCCGGCGCGCGAGCTGCGTGACGGTCGACTCCATGTGCCGGAAGCGCTGGAAGCTCGTGGCCATGTACACGAGGAAGCTGACGATCAGCGCGTAGAGCACCAGGTCGGTGCCGCGGCCGATGCCGAGCAGGCGCGCCAGCCGGGTCAGCAGTTCCGGGAACACCACGGAGAACGCCGCCACGAGCGCGAACACCAGCAGCAGGATGCGCCGGATGGCGAGGTGGCGGGCGTTGATGCCGCCGCGCATGAGCGCCACGGACATCCCGATCACCGCGAGGACGAGAGCTATCTGAACGAAGATCTGCATGTTGTCACCTAGATGAAGTCGCCGGTCAGCGGAAGAAGAGGTCGGCCAGGATGTTGACCGAGTTGAGCAGGGACTGCCCCTTGGCCTTGGAGTAGTCGGTGTAGACGATCTCCACCGGCTGCTCCTCCCAGCGCACGTTCATGGCGGCCACCTGGTGGATGAGCTCGGAGGCGTGCGCCATCCGGTTCTGCTGCAGGTCGAGCCGGCGGGCCGCTGCCGGGCCGAACGCCCGCAGCCCGTTGTGGGCGTCGGTCAGGTCCATGCCCGTGCTCATCCGCGACTGGATCGCGGCGGTGCGCAGCACGATCCGCTTGGCCGTGGAGAGCTTGGTGCGCTTGTCGAGGAAGCGCGAGCCGAGGACGACGTCGACCTCGCCGCTGTGGATCCGCTCGGCCATCCGCAGGGCGTCCTGCACGCGGTGCTGGCCGTCGGCGTCGAACGTGATCACGCAGTCCAGCTCGGGGTCCTGGGTGGCGTAGGTGATGCCGGTCTGCAGGGCGGCGCCCTGGCCGAGGTTGACCGGGTGCTTGACGACGACGGCGCCGGCCGTGCGGGCCACGCGCACCGAGTCGTCAGAACTGCCGTCGTCGACGCAGACGACGTACGGGAACTGCTCGTGCAGTCCCTCGATGACCCTGCCGACCACCGATTCCTCGTTGTACATGGGGATGACGATCCAGGTCCGGCTCACGGCCCAAGTATCCCACAGGGGAGGTCAGCGACGGTCGAGGACGAGCCGCACGCCGTGCCGCAGGGCGCTCTCCCGGCCGAGACTGCGCAGGGGGTTGGCCGTGAGGTGACGGCCGACCGGACCGGCCCCGTGGCGCGCCGCCACGGCCGCCAGGAAGGCGTCCCGGTCCGTGGACGCGGAGCACGCGGCGACGAAGAGCGCCTGATCAGCCGCGGGAAGGCCGTGCTCGACGGAGGGGTGCACCTCGTGCAGCCGGCGGGCGAAGGTCTGCACCGCGTCCAGGTCCTCGTCGGGCCAGGCCCCCGACGGACCCCGCCGCCGGATCGCGCCGAGCAGATTGGTGCGCGTGAGTTTCGTCGCGATCGCCCGGCGCGCCGGTTCCCCGATCGACGCCAGCCACGCCGGGTCCAGCCGTTCGGGGGCGAGGAACTCCTCGGCCAGGGGCATGACGTCGTGGGTGACGCGGACCTCCGCGTCGTCGCACAGGACGTACTTCGGGCCCCGGGCGGGGAACTCGGTGCTCGCGCCGGAGAACGCGAGGCGCAGGCCCGGTTCGAGGTCCTCCCCCGTCCGCAGGCCCTCGGTGTACCGGAACCCGGCGGCGCGCGCCGTCGCGGTGCGCCACATCCCGCGCGGCGCGGTCGCGTAGGCGAGCCCGTCCTTGACCGGATCCAGGCCGTGACGACGGCCGAACCGGGACCACGGCGTCGGCAGCAGGCCGCCGTTCTGGTGCCGTACGGGAGCGACGACGACGTCCGCGGAGCGCTCGGTCAGCAGCCGGTACCAGTGGTCGATGGCCCCCGGCTCGAGGTAGTCGTCCGAGTCGAGCACCGCCGTGAAGGTGGCCTCGACGGCGTCCAGGCCATGGTTCTTCGGGCCCGCAGGCGAGCGCACGCCGTCCCGGTACTCGAGGAAGCGCAGTGCCGGGGACGGGCTCATACCCGTGGCCGCCTCCACCTCACGGGCACTGATGTCGTGACACACGACCGTGACGCGCACCGCCCCGGGCACCAGGGTCGAGGCGCACGAGGCGATGGCCCGGGCGACGGGCCGATTGACGTCGTGGACCGCGATGACGACGTCGACCAGGGGCGTCGAGGCCGCATCGTCGGCAGCGTCCTCAGCAGACTTCTCGGCGCACCGGCCGGTGTCGGAGTGACGCTCGAATGGCACCTGCGCATTCTACGACCGCAGTACGATGAGCGGATGCCCTCGCTGTTCCGTCGTACCGACGTGTCCCAGTCCAGCGCCCGCAGCATGGCGTCGCGCTGGGCGTTCGGGCTGATGGGCAGCCTCTCCCAGGGTCTGACCCGGTTCCTCTACAGCGTGCTGATCGGTCGTGTGCTCGGCGCGGCCACGCTCGCGAGCGTCAACTCGGCCCTCTCGCTCGCCCTGTTCCTGAGCCTGCTGTGGCCGACGTCGGCCGGCCAGGCCGCCACCCGGTTCGTGGCCCAGTTGCGCGGCGAAGGTCGCCTCGACCAGGCCCAGGCCGTGGCCAACCACCTGGGCCGGCGCATGATCGCGACGTCGCTGCTGCTCGCCGTGGCCACGGTGCTCGGCGCCGTCGTCGTGCTCCACCTGGACCTGAGCACGGCGATCTGCGCCGGCATCCTGTTGCTCGGGTACGCGGGCTGGTCCTTCGCCCGCGGCGTGCAGTACGGGGCCGGCCAGATCGCGCGGGCCGCCGTCTGGGACGTCGCCGGCTCCGTCGCCGCCCTCGTCATGCTCGCCGTCGTGCTGCTGCTCCACGCCGAGCCGATCCTGTTGCTGCCGCTGGCGCTCGGCTACGGTGCCTACGCCGTGATCTGCTGGCCGGCGCCGTCGAGCACCCCGGTCGATCCCGCCCTGCTTCCGTCGATGCGCCGCTTCGTCGGGTACGGCGTACTCGGCACGCTCTCCAGCACGGGTCTGCTGCAGCTGTCCATGGTGAGCGCCCAGCTGGCAGGCTCTCCCCAGGATGCGGGACTCTACGCCGCCGCCCTGAGCCTCGCCACCCCCGCGACCATGCTGGCGCGCACCGGTAGCCAGGTGCTCTTCCCGTCGATGGCGGAAGCGGGCGGCCGCCAGGACACCGCGTCCCTGCGCCGCCAGACCGACCTCGTCACGCGCGGCCTCTCAGTGTCGATGCTCGCGGTCTTCGGGGCCCTTGCCCTGGCCAGTCCCCTCGTCGTGCACGTGCTCTACGGCGAGCGCTTCGCCGGCGCCGAGGACATCCTGCCCGTCCTGCTGCTGGCCGTCATGTTCACGACCCTGCCCGTGGGCGCCGTGAACCGGCTCAACGCCACCGGTGTCCGGGGTGTCCGCTTCATCTCCTTCGTCGCCGCCGGCGGGCTCGTGCTCGCGATCATCCTCTGGGTGGTGCTCGGCCCCGGGCTCGGCGTCATCGGGGTGGCGGTCGGCTACCTGACCGCGTCCACGCTCACCTCCATCGGCCCCCTCGTGGTCAGCTGGCGGCAGGACCGTCAGCGGTGGGCGGGGATGATGCTCCGCCTCGTGGCGGGCGTCGCCCTCATCGTCGGCGGCGTCCTCTGGTCGACCGCCATCCGGCCGCCGCTGTGGACCGGAGTCGTGCTGGCTGTGGTCTTCGTCCTCGTGTGGGCGCTGATCAACGTCCGGGACATCAAGCGCCTGCGGTCGGCGCGGGCCGGGACCCCCGTGCCGGACTCCACGCCGGCGCAGCCGTGACCTCCCGGTAGATCTGCCCCAGTTCCTCGCAGCTGTGGGCGAGGCTTCGCTCGCGGCGGACGAAGTCGACGGCGCTGCGGCGCCGCTCGTCCCGGTCGCCCGCCGGGTCGATCAGGACCCGGGTGATCGCGTCCGCGATCTGGTCCACGGCGCCCTCGTCCACCAGCTGACCGCCCTGCGGATCGACCATCTCGGGAACACCGCCGCACCGGGTCGCTACCACCGGCGTGCCGCACGCCTGCGCCTCGAGCCCGACCAGCCCGGCGGACTCGCCGCGCCCGTCGATGGTCCGGCTCGGTACCACCTGCACGTCGGCGCGCTGCATCCATGCCCGCACCCCGGCGCGGTCGGTCGGGCCGGTCAGCCGGATGTGCGGGTGCTCGGCCGCGACCCGCTCCAGCTCGGCCCGCAGGGGTCCCTGCCCGACGACGACGAAGTCGTGCGCGTGGTCCCGCGCCACCCGGATGGACGCGGCCACCGCGTCGCGGATGCCCTTCTGCTCGTTCAGTGCCCCCGTGAAGAGAACGATCGGGCGCTCGTTCTCGGCCCGGTCCGGTGCCGGGGTGAAGAGGTCGGTGTCCACGCCCTGGTAGTGGATCTGCAGCCGTGCCGGGTCGAAGCCGGCGCGCACCGCGTTGTCGGCGAGGTACCGGCTGACCGCGAGCGTCCGCGTGCCGGCGCGGGCCACGAGGTCGACGTTGCGGTCGTGCCACCGCGCCATCGCGCTCGTCGCGGTGCCGAGCCGGGCGAACACGTCGGCGCCGTGCAGGGTGGTGACGAGCGGGACGTCGAGCCGGCGGGCCGCGCGCACCGCGGGAGCCGACCACGTGGCGAAGTGCTGGTGCACGACGTCGGGCTGCCACGCGACGACCGCGCGCACCATGGCCGGCATGAACAGCGGGATCAGCCGCTCCCGCTGGGCGAATGGGCGATCGTGGAAGGGGACGAGCTCCGTGACGGGCACGTGCATGCCCGGATCGGTGACCTCGGCGGCGAGGGTGAACATCCGCCAGTCGTACGCGTCGCGCATCCGCTCGGCGTGCGCCACGGCGAAGTACGTCGGGGGCACCAGCAGCGTGCTCTTGGTCAGGGCGATCCGCATGGGAGACGAGCCTACCGGCCCCCGCTGGGTACACTTGGCGTGCTCCGCCTCCCCTCCGTCGACGCGAAAGGCCCTCCCGGCCCATGCCCCGCATCCTGTGCCTCTCCTTCTCCGACATCCGCTCCGATTCGCGGGTGCTGCGGCAGGTGGGAGTGCTCGCGGCGTTCGGCGAGGTGACCACCCTCTGTTACGGCGACCGCCCGGACCCGGCGGCCGAGCACCTGCAGATCGACGAGTCGCTGCCGTCCCTGCCGCAGACCCCGAGCGGCGTGCTGCGGCTCGCACTGCGCCGCTACGCCTCCCTCGAACTGGCCGCCCCGGCCGTCGACGCCGCCTACCGCCTCGCCCGGGGCAAGCGGTTCGACCTGATCGTCGCCAACGAGGCCCGCGCCGTCCCGCTCGCGCTGCGCCTGTCGGCCGAGCTGGAGGCGTCCACCGGTCGCGGGAGCGTGCCCGTGTGGGGCGATCTGCACGAGTGGGCCCCCGAGGAACGCGTCCACGTCCTCTCGTGGCGCCTGCTGATCAAGCCGTTCATGACCGACGTGTGCCGCCGGTACCTGCCGCGGCTCGACGCCGTCACCGCCGTCAACGAGCCGATCGCCCAGCTGTACCGCGAGCGGTTCGGCATCGCGTGCGACGTGGTGCGCAACGCCGCCCCCTTCCAGCAGCTCACCCCGTCCGCGCCCGCGCAGGACATCCGGCTCGTGCACAGCGGCGGGGCTGTCCCGGGACGCAACCTCGAGGGTGCCATCGACGCCGCGATCGCTCTCGGCGAGGGGTACACGCTCGACCTCTACCTCGTGAAGGCGCGCGACGGCGGGAAGTACTGGACCGACCTGAAGGAGCGGGCCTCCGCCTCGGACCGCATCACCTTCCACGACGCCGTCGCCCCCGCGGACCTGGCCCGTACCCTGAACCGGTACGACGTCGGGATCTTCAGCCTGCCGCCCCGTACGGTCAACCACCGGTTCATGCTGCCCAACAAGTTCTTCGACTTCGTCCAGGCGCGGCTCGCGGTGGTGTTCGGCCCCTCCCCCGTCACGACGGAGCTGATCGAGCAGCACGGTCTCGGTGCGGTGGCCGAGGACTTCTCCACGGAGAGTCTCGTCCGCGCCGTCCAGAGCCTCTCCCGCGAGCAGATCCAGGCGTGCAAGCAGCACGCCGACGACGCCGCGCGCGAGCTGTCCTCGGAGCGTGAGGAAGGGGTGGAGCGGACCATCCTGCGCCGCCTGCTGCCCGCGTCGTCCGACCGCTCGCAGGCGTGACGTACCAGGCGTGAAGTACCAGGCGTGAAACCGGAAGGAACCATGAAGATCCTCAGCGTCGTCGGCGCTCGGCCCCAGTTCGTCAAGCTCGCCCCCATCGCCCGCGCCATGGAGGGCCGGGCCGAGCACGTCATCGTGCACACCGGCCAGCACTACGACGAGCTGATGAGCGACGTCTTCTTCCGGGATCTCGGCATCCCCGAGCCGGACGAGAACCTCGCCGTCGGCTCCGGCAAGCACGGCGCCCAGACCGGGGCCATGCTCGGCGGCCTCGAGGCCCTGTTCGAGAAGCACCAGCCCGACATCGTGCTCGTCTACGGGGACACCAACTCGACGCTCGCCGCTGCTGTCGCCGCCGTCAAGATCCACATCCCGGTGGCCCACCTCGAGGCCGGCCTGCGGTCCTTCAACCGGCGGATGCCCGAGGAGCACAACCGGGTGCTCACCGATCACGCGGCGGACCTGCTGCTCGCGCCGACCCAGGTCGCGGTGGACCACCTCACCTCCGAGGGGCTCGGTGAGCGCACGGTGCTCGTCGGGGACGTGATGACGGACGTGCTGTTCGCCGTCCGGGACCGCCTCGACGCCGACCCGCGGCCGCTGCCCGAGGGGCTCGTCGAGGGCGAGTACCACGTGGCGACCATCCACCGCCCGGACAACACGGACGACCCCGCCCGGCTCCGCGCGATCGTCGACAACCTGGCGAGCCTGAGTCGGCCGGTGCTGCTGCTCGCGCACCCCCGGCTGCGGAAGCTGGCCGACCAGCACTGCATCGACCTCTCGGCCGGGTCGATCACCGCAACGACGCCGCTGGCCTACCCGGACCTCGTGGACGCCGTCCGCCGCAGTGCGGGCGTGGTGACCGACTCGGGCGGCCTGCAGAAGGAGGCCTTCCTGCTGCGGGTGCCCTGCACGACGATCCGCCCGGAGACCGAGTGGGTCGAGACGGTCGAGCTCGGCTGGAACGCCCTGGTCAGCGCGGACCTGAACGTTCTCGCGCAGACCGTCGAGCGGCCGGCGCCCGCGCCGACCGACGCCGCGCCCTACGGCGACGGCCACGCCGCCGAGCGCACCGTCGACGCGCTGCTGGCGCACGGCAGCCGCTGACGGCGCTGCCACCACCCCTGACACCACGACAGGCCGCCGCCCGGGAGGGACGGCGGCCTGTCGTTCGTTCGGGGTCTCGGTGTGGATCGCTGCGTCGACCGGAGCTCGGCGCACGCGGGACCCGTGTGTCAGCGCAGGACGGCGAGCACGGTGTCGGCAGCGAGCTCACCGGACGCGGCGAGGGACGCGTTGTCCCGCACCCAGGCCATCCGGTGCTCCCGCTCGACGGCGGTGGAGTCCGCGGTGAGCCGCTCCTCGATCGCGGCGGCGACGGCCTCGGGCGTGTGCTCGACGGCGTCGCCGAGCTCGTTGTCCGCGACCACGGCAGCCCCCGCACCCTTACCGGCGAAGATCACCGGCGTGCCGCAGGCGGCCGCGGCGTAGATCTTGGTGGGCTTGGCGAAGTCGTAGCCCTGGTCCGGCTTGATGCTCACCAGCGCGGCGCTCGCCCCGCTGATCCACGCGGCCGCCTCGGCCGGCGGGACCACCCCGCCGAAGACGACGTTCTCGGGGCACAGGCGACCGGCGAGCTGCCGCAGGTGCGCCTCGTCGGAGCCCTGCCCGAAGAACCGCAGCCGGGCGTCGGGGTGCCGGCGGGCGACGATCGCCATCGCCTCGACGAAGACGTCCGCTCCCTGCCACTCGGACATGGTGCCGGTGTAGACGACGTAGGGGTTCCCCCCGGCGTCGGCGGGCGCATCGGTCGGGGCGAAGACGTCCGTGTCGACCCCGTTGCCCACCACGGTGATCCGCTCGGCGGGCACGCCGAAGCCCTGCACCTGCTCGCCGACGGTGTCCGAGACGGCGATGACCGCCGCGGCGTGCCGCAGCACCCGGCCCTCGACCGCCCGCATCGCCGAGATCACCGGCGTCGGGACGGTCATGGCGGCCAGGGCCTCGGACCACACGTCCGCCGCGTAGTAGACGTACGGCCGGCGCCGCAGCCACGAGGTGAGGGCGACGACCGCCCCCGTCGTGGGCGGCGGCTCGGAGACGACGACGTCGGCGTCCGTGAGCAGGAGCCGGAAGAACGCCGGGATGTCGTAGCTGAGGTACTGCACGTAGCCGCGCACGTTGCCGCCGGCGTCCCGCAGCACCGGCCAGCGACGTACCCGCGCCGGGACGGCCGGCGCGACCAGCCCGCGCGGCGGCGTCGTGGTGAGCACCTGCACGTCCGCGCCGCGGCTGTCCAGCCCGTTCACGAGTGCCCGGAGCCGGAAGGCGGCAGCGGCGACGTCCGGGACGAACACCCGGCTGGCGACCACGACGCGACGGGCCGTGGTCGGCTTCACGAGAGGGTCAGCTCCTCCGTCTGCCCGGAGGCCGCCGACGCGATCATCGCCTCGGCCACGCGCAGCGTGTTCAGCCCCTCGCGCATCGTGACGATGTCCTGGACGGAGCCGTGCGTGGTGCCCCGGATCGCGTCGCGGAACGCCTCGTGCTCGACCCGCAGCGGCTCGCGCTTGGCGATGGCCAGGCGGGTCACGTTCCCCTCGGAGACGCCCCGGAAGTTGGAGACCGCGTCCCACTCGGTCTTGACGGACCCGTTCTCGTAGTACGTCAGGTCCGCGGTGAGGGTGTCGGCGACGAAGGCGCCCCGCTCCCCCGTGACGACCGTCACGCGCTCCTTCATCGGGGACAGCCAGTTGACGAGGTGGCTCGTCATGATGCCGTTCTCGAGGGTGCCGACGGCGGCGACCATGTCCTCGTACTGCCGGCCGGACTGCGTCGTCGTGCGGGCGCTGACCGAGACGAACGGGGACTGGGCGAGCCAGGCCGTCAGGTCGATGTCGTGCGTGCCGAGGTCCTTGACGACGCCGACGTCGGCGATGCGGGCCGGGAACGGCCCCTGCCGGCGGGTGGCGATCTGGTAGACCTGCCCCAGCTCGTCGGACTCGATCCGGGCGCGCAGGGACTGCAGGGCCGGGTTGAACCGCTCGATGTGGCCGACGGCGCCGACCAGGCCGCGCGAGTCGAAGGCCTCGACGAGGCGCTCGCCCGCGGGCACGGAGGAGGCGATGGGCTTCTCGACCATGACGTGCACGCCGGCCTCGGCCAGGGCGAGCCCGACCTCCTCGTGCAGGCCCGTGGGCACCGCGACGACGGCCATGTCGATACCGGCGGCGATCAACTCGTCCACACCGCTGAGGACGGGCAGCGAGCCGGCGACGCCGTGCGGGTCACCGAAGGCGTCGGCGACGGCGACCAGGTCGACGCCGTCCAGCTCACGCAGCACCCGGGCGTGGTTGCGGCCCATCATGCCGAGCCCGATGAGACCCGCGCGCAGGTTCGCCGCCATCAGGCGCCCGCCGCCGCGACGGCGTTGACGGCCGTGACGATGCGGTCCAGGTCCTCCGCGTCCAGTGACGGGTGCACCGGCAGGGACAGCACCTGGGCCGCCGCGATCTCCGTGTTCGGCAGGTCCTCGGTCCGGTTGAAGGACGGCAGCCGGTGGTTCGGCACCGGGTAGTAGACGCCCGAACCGATGTCGTACTGCTCGCGCAGGGCGCGGGCGAAGCCGTCCCGGTCCTCGGGCACGCGGATCGTGTACTGGTGGTAGACGTGCACGGCGCCGTCGGCGACGGCGGGCGTCGCCACGTTCTGCAGGTTCTCGGTCAAGTACGCGGCGTTGGACTGCCGCGTCTTTGTCCAGCCCTCGACCTTGGTCAGCTGCACGCGGCCGATGGCGGCGTGCAGGTTGGTCATGCGGGCGTTGAAGCCGACGAGCTCGTTCTCGTACTGCTTCTCCATGCCCTGGTTGCGCAGCAGGCGCAGCCGGCGCTCGACCTCCGGGTCCGCGGTGGAGACCATGCCGCCCTCACCGGACGTCATGTTCTTCGTCGGGTAGAGGCTGAACACGCCGAAGGTGCCGAAGGTGCCGACCTTCTGCCCGTGCAGGCTCGCGCCGTGCGCCTGGGCGGCGTCCTCGAACAGAGCGATGCCGCGCTCGTCGGCGAGGGCCTTGAGCTTGTCCGCCGCGAACGGGTGACCGTACAGGTGCACGGGCATGATGCCCTTCGTCTTCTCCGTGATGAGCGAGGCCACGTGGTCGACGTCGAGGCCGTAGTGGTCCAGCTCGATGTCCGCGAAGACGGGGGTGGCGCCGGTCAGGGCGACCGAGTTGCCGGTGGCGGCGAAGGTGAAGGACGGCACGATGACCTCGTCGCCGGCGCCGATGCCGGCGGCGAGCAGGCCCAGGTGCAGGCCCGAGGTGCCGGAGTTCACGGCGACGGACGCGCGGCCGTCCAGGAGGACGTCGCTGAACTCCTGCTCGAACGAAGCGACCTCCGCGCCCTGGGCCAGCATGCCGCTGACGAGGACGGCGTCGACGGCGCGGCGCTCCTCCTCGCCCACGATGGGCCTGGCGGCGGGAATGAAGTCCTTGCTCATGCGTTCTCCTCCGACTCGGTGAGCTCCTCACCGTTCTGCACGTACGTTTCCCCGGTCTCGGGGCACACCCAGAGACCGTCCTGCTCCCGCAGCGGGTGGCCGGCCTTGCCCACCCAGCCGATCCGGCGGGCCGGGACCCCGGCCATCAGCCCGAACGCGGGCACGTCCTTGACCACCACGGCGCCGGCGGCGATCGTCGCCCACCGGCCGATCGTCACCGGGGCCACGCACACGCTGCGCGCCCCGATCGAGGCGCCGTCGTGGATGGTGACACCGACGGGCGTCCAGTCGTGGGCGCTCTTGAGCGAGCCGTCCGGGCTGATCGAACGCGGGTAGGTGTCGTTGGTCAGCACCACCGCGGGCCCGATGAAGACGCCCCGGCCCAGCTGCGCCGGCTCGTACACCAGCGCGTAGTTCTGGATCTTGGTGTTCTCCCCGATGGTCACTCCAGTGCCGACGTAGGCGCCGCGGCCCACGATGCAGTTCGCCCCGAGGACCGCGTCCTCGCGCACCTGGGCCAGGTGCCAGATCTTCGTCCCGTCCCCGAGCGTGGCCCGCTCGGAGACATCGGCGCTGTCGACGACGTCCGCCATGTCCCTCTTCTCCCTTGCGTGGTGGTGTGTCGGGGCCGGCTCAGGCGGCCGGGCGCCCGATCACCCGGTAGGTCACGGACGGCCACGCCTCGGGCGAGGACACGCGACGCCCGTCGATGAAGGTGCGGATGCCCGGCAGGTCCGCCGGCGTCAGGGACCGGTACTCGGCGTGGTCGGCCTGCACGACGGCGGCGTCGACCGGCTCGCCCAGGTGGTACGGCGTGAAACCGAGCTTGCCCAGCTCCTCGTCGGTGTACATCGGGTCGTGCACCAGGGCGGTGGCGCCCCGCTCGGTGATCGAGGTGACGGCGTCGAACACCCCGGAGAACGCCGTCTCCTTGACCCCGCCGCGGTAGGCGGCGCCGAGGACGACGACGCGCTGGCCGGCGAGGTCGCCGTGCGCGCCCTCGAGCAGGCCGATGGTGAAGTCCGGCATGCCGGCGTTGGCGTCGCGGGCCGCACGCACCACGGTCGCGTCCGGGTCGTTCCACAGGTACAGGCGCGGGTAGACCGGGATGCAGTGACCGCCGACGGCGATGCCGGGCTGGTGGATGTGGCTGTAGGGCTGCGAGTTCGAGGCCTCGATGACGTTGTAGACGTCGATGCCGTTGCTGCCGGCGTAACGGGCGAACTGGTTGGCCAGCCCGATGTTGACGTCCCGGTAGGTGGTCTCGGCGAGCTTCGCCAGCTCGGAGGCCTCCGCGGACCCGAGGTCCCACACGCCGTTGGGCCGCGGCAGGTCGGCGCGCTCGTCGAAGTCGAGCACCGCCTCGTAGAACTCCGTCGCCTTCGCCGCGCCGGCCTCGCTCAGGCCACCGATCAGCTTGGGGTACTTGCGCAGGTCCTCGAAGACGCGGCCCGTGAGCACACGCTCCGGGGAGAAGACGAGGTGGAAGTCGGTGCCCTCGGTCAGCCCGGAGATCTCCTCCAGCATGGGCTTCCACCGGGTGCGGGTGGTGCCGACCGGCAGCGTGGTCTCGTAGGAGACCAGGGTGCCCGGGGTGAGGTGCTCGGCCAGCGAACGGGTCGCGGCGTCCATCCAGCCGAAGTCGGGGCGGGCCTCCGCGTCGACGAACAGCGGCACGACGAGCACAACCGCGTCGGCGCCGGGCACGGCCTCGGCGTAGTCGGTGGTGGCGGTCAGCCGGCCGGCGGGGACGAGCTCGCCGAGCTTCTCCTGAAGATGTGCCTCCCCCGGGAACGGCTCCTGCCCCGCGTTGACCAGGTCCACGACCGTCGGGTTCACGTCGACGCCGACGACGTCGTGACCCTTCGAGGCGAACTGGACGGCCAGCGGAAGGCCGATCTTCCCCAGAGCGATCACTGCAATCTTCACGTAACGGCCTACCTGTCTCCCGCGTTCATCGGTTCCTGGCGCCCGCGGCATCCGCGGAGAGCCCCGGTCAATGGTAGCCGCCAGGGCCCGGGTGCGCCGTCCGCGACGCGGGGGTGACCGCCCCACCGGTGCGGGGGACGGGTGCTGCTGCCGGCCGCTGCCGGCGTGGTGTCAGTCCTCGCCGCGGAGACGTTTGATGGCGTTCTCGACGGGACCGTCGAGGACCTTGCGGCCGTGCTCGAGGAGGATGCCGCGGTCGCACAGCTGCGCGACCTTGTCGAGTTCGTGGCTGACGACGACCAGGGTGCGGCCCTGCGCGACCATCTCGGAGATCCGCTCCATGCACTTCTTCTGGAACGGCTCGTCCCCGACGGCGAGGATCTCGTCCACGAGGAAGACGTCCGGCGTCGTGTGGATCGCCACGGCGAACGCGAGCCGCAGGTACATGCCCGAGGAGTAGAACTTCACCTCGGTGTCGATGAACTGCTCGATCTCGGAGAACGCGACGATGTCGTCGAACTTGTCCTCGATCTCCTGCTGCGTCATTCCGAGGATCGCGCCGTTCAGGTACACGTTGTCCCGGCCGGTCAGATCCGGGTGGAAGCCGGCGCCGACCTCGATCAGGCCGGCCACCCGGCCGCGCGTGGCGATGTCGCCGTCGTCCGGCCGCATGACGCCGGAGATCAGCTTGAGCAGGGTCGACTTGCCGGACCCGTTGAGCCCCAGCAGCGCGACCGACTCGCCCTGGCGGACGTCGAAGCTGACGTCGTCGAGCGCCTTGAACCGCTCCGACAGGTCACCGCGGCGGCCCTTGACCAGCCAGACGAAGGCCTCCTTCATCGAGCGGGTGTGCCGCAGGACGAACTTCTTGGTCACGTTCCTCGCGACGATGACGACGTCGTCGCCCGAGTCCGAGCCCGGTGACGCGGCCGAGGCCCCCGACGGTGTCGCGGTGCGGTTCTGGCTCTTCATTCACAGCTCCTGGGCAAAGTGACCTTCCAGCTTCCGGAAGGCGAGGTCTCCGACGACGAGGACGAGTACGCTGACGACCAGCGCGATCGGCGTCCACTGCGTGAGCAGGTGCGGCGGAATGTCCGCGGTCCCGTCGGTGGTCGGCAGCCAGAACGCGTAGTGGAAGAGCTCGACGGCCACGGTGATGGGGTTGGACATGTAGATCGGGAACACCCAGGCGGGCAGTTCCTTCTGCACCATCGTCCACACGTACAGCACCGGCGAGAGCCAGGTGGCGACCATCGTGATCAGGTCGACGATGTTCTCCGAGTCCCGGAAGAAGACGTTGGCCACGCCGAACAGCAGGCCGAGGCCCGAGGAGAGCAGCACCATGATGACCATCGCCACGATGATGGAGCCGATCTGCAGCAGGCCCGGGTGCCAGCCCACCGCGAAGCACGCGATCAGCAGGATGAGCAGCTGCGGCAGGAAGTGGATCAGCGCCACCCACACCGTCGAGACGGAGAACAGTTCGCGCGGCAGGTAGATCTTCTTGATCAGCGCCCCGTTGGCCACCATGGCCCGGGCGCCGTTGCCGAACGCCTCGCCGAAGAAGTTGATCAGCACGATGCCCGAGAACAGGTACACGGGGTAGTTCGCCATGCCCTTGTTCAGGCCGAGGAACACGCCCAGGGCCAGGTAGAACACGAGGAACTGCACGCCCGGCTTGATGTAGGACCACACCAGGCCCAGCACCGAGCCGCGGTAGCGGACCTGGATCTCCTTGTTGACCAGCAGGCGCAACAGGTAGCCGTGGCGGAAGACGTCGGCCAGGCCGCGCCCCTGCCCCGGCCGGACCAGCGGCTGCACCGCGGTCATCGCCGCACCTCGGACTCGGTGTACGCCGTGAAGGTCTCCTCCCAGGCCTCGGCGGAGGCGATCCGCGCGGCGGCGTCACGGTACTGGCGGCGCAGTCGCGGCCACTCGCGCAGCAGCTGCGCGTGCAGCGCGGCGGAGCGGGCCAGCTGCTGGCGCAGTTCCGCGGGGTCGCGCCGGTACCAGGCGACCCCGGTGCCCTCGGCGTTGGAGACCAGCGCCGAGTCGTACTGCGAGATGCGCCACCACTTGTTGTCCTGGTGGGCGATGTGCGCCTGCGGGCGGGCCTGCGCGGACGGGGAGACCGGGGCGATCAGCTGGCGCGCGACCGTCTTCGCGGCCCACGGGATCAGCTTCGAGTAGCCGGGGGCGGAGAACCCCTGGCCGTGCCGCGGGGGCTTCTCCACGTGCGGCGCCGGGTACTTCTCGACGTCGGCAGCGAGCTGCGCGTCCGGGTACTCGCTCGTCATCGCGCGGATCTGCTTGATCCGCTCCGGCAGGATCCGGTGCAGCTGCTCCGGTCCGGCGAGCACGTCCTCCAGGGCCATCGCTCGGCCGGCGGCCGTGTAGTACTGCATGGAGATCAGGTGCTTGATGTCCGCGTAGCCGGACTCGCGCAGCACCTTGCCACCCCGCTCGTACGGGGAGTGGATGAGCGCGGAGATCAGGCGGTTGCGGATGTGGAAGTACGCCTGCCAGCCGACCAGGTCGTCCTTGTCGATCCACGAGACGTGCCACACGGCGGCACCGGGCAGCGACACCGTCGGGTAACCGGCCTTCTTGGCGCGCAGCCCGTACTCGGCGTCGTCCCACTTGATGAACACCGGCAGCGACAGGCCGATCTCGCGGATCACGCTGGTGGGGATCAGGTCCATCCACCAGCCGTTGTAGTCGACGTCCACCCGGCGGTGCAGCCACGGGGTGTTGCGCAGCGTGAACCGCTCCAGGTCGTGGCCGAGCACCTGCTCGGGGACCGGCTGGTCCGGCTGGAAGCGCCACGGGTTGACGACCTCGCCGAACGTGTGGAGCACGGTCCGGTTGTAGAGGTCGAACATGTGGCCGCCGACGATGGTCGGCTTGCGGCAGCGGTCCGCGAAGGTCAGGAGCCGGCTGATGGAGGCCGGTTCGATGACGACGTCGTCGTCCAGCAGCAGCGCGTAGTCGCTGCCGTTCTGCACGGCCTCGTACATGCCGCGGGAGAAGCCGCCGGAACCGCCCAGGTTGGCCTGGTTGATGATCCGCAGCTTGCCCGGCAGCCGCGCGGCGACGGCCTCGAAGTCGGGGTGGTCGGCCACCTTGGTGGAGCCCTGATCCACGATCAGGATCTCCTGGAGCACGTCCAGGGCCTCGGGGCTGTCCGCGAGCAGACGGAGGTTGTCCAGGCAGTAGGACACCTTGTTCATGGTGGTGATCTGCAGGGTGATCCGGCCCGGCGTGCGGCCCTCGTCGACGCCCTGCCAGCCGGCCTCGTCGAGGATCAGCGCCTCGTTGCCGGCCACCAGGTCGAACCAGTACCAGCCGCCGTCGCCGAACGGGGCCAGCGGCAGGTCGAACACCGTGTCGGCGGGACCGCTCACGCGCCGCGAGTCCACGCGCTGCAGCGAGCCGCGGGCGTTGGACTTGTAGACGATGATCGTGCCGGTGCCGCGGGTGCGCACGGAGAGCCGGACGGCCTCGAGCGTGGTCCAGCGCCGCCAGTAGGAGGCGGGGAACGCGTTGAAGTAGGTGGCGAAGGAGATCCGGCTGCCGGCGCGCACGGTGGTCGCAGTGCGGCTGATGAAGTCCTCGGCGTGGGCGGTGCCGCCGCTGCTGGAGACCGGCGCGGCGCGTTCGACGCCGCGGGAGTCCTCGGCGGAGCCGTCCATGGTGCTGAGCTGGGCGCCCGCCGCGCTGCCGATGTCCACGTACAGCGGGATGGTGTCCATCTGGGCCGCGGTCGGCAGGATCACACGCTGCAGCGTCGTGAACCGCTCGTCGCTGCCGGTGGCGGTGTCGCTGCCGGTGCTGGTGCCGGTGGCCGGCTGGTTGGTGCTCGTCGCGTCGGCGCTCATTCGTCCACTCCCCCGCTGACCAGCGGCTGTCCGCCGCTGAAGTGCGGCTTGATCTTGTTCTCGTACATGGTCAGCGCGGAGCCGATCGCCATGTGCATGTCCAGGTACTTGTAGGTGCCGAGCCGGCCGCCAAACAGCACGGACTTCTCGCCGCGCGCCAGGTCGCGGTACGCCAGCAGCTTCGCGCGGTCCTCGGAGGTGTTGATCGGGTAGTAGGGCTCGTCGCCCTTCTCCGCGAAGCGCGAGTACTCGCGCATGATGACCGTCGCGTCCTTCGTGTAGTCCCGCTCCGGGTGGAAGTGGCGGAACTCGTGGATGCGGGTGAAGGGCGTGTCCTCGTCCGGGTAGTTCATCACCGGGGTGCCCTGGAAGTCCTCGATGTCCAGGACCTCCTCCTCGAGGTCGATGGTCCGCCAGGAGAGGTCGCCCTCGGCGTAGCCGAAGTAGCGGTCCACCGGGCCGGTGTAGACGACGGGCACCTGGCCGAGCACCGCGTTGCGCCCCAGCTCGTGATCCTCGTCGAAGAAGTCGGTGTTGAGGTGGACCTCGATGTTCGGGTGGTCGGCCATCCGCTCGATCCACGCCGTGTAGCCGTCGACCGGCAGGCCCTCGTGGGTGTCGTTGAAGTACCGGTTGTCGTACGTGTACCGCACCGGCAGCCGCGAGATGATGTCCGCCGGCAGGTCCTTCGGGTCCGTCTGCCACTGCTTGCCCGTGTAGTACTTGATGAACGCCTCGTACAGCGGCCGGCCGATCAGCTGGATGCCCTTGTCGTTCAGGTTCTGCGGGTCGGTCCCGGCGAGCTCGCCGGCCTGCTCGCGGATCAGCTCGCGCGCCTCGGCGGGGCTGTAGGCCGAGCGGAAGAACTGGTTGATGGTGCCGAGGTTGATCGGCATCGGGAACACCTCGCCCTGGTGACGCGTGTAGACGCGGTGCACGTACGAGGTGAACTCCGTGAACCGGTTGACGTACTGCCAGACGCGCTCGTTGGAGGTGTGGAAGAGGTGTGCGCCGTAGCGGTGCACCTCGATCCCGGTCTTCTCCTCGTTCTCGCTGTAGGCGTTTCCGCCGATGTGGTGCCGCCGATCCAGCACCGCCACCTTCAGCCCGAGTTCCTCCGCGGCTCGCTCGGCCACGGTCAGGCCGAAGAAGCCCGAGCCGACGACGACAAGATCAGCTTTCACCAACACTCCTGGTAATCGAGGAATCCGGGCGCGCGCAGGACGCCGCCCGGGAAGCACCGCCCCAAGATTACCCGACCGGCACCCTGCGACCGCCGGGAACGCGGCCTGTCGCGGAGTTCCGTACCGGGCGCTTCTCCCGCCACAGGGGGCAGCCGACGGTCGGTTGTGCACATCGTCACGCCGATGCCGGCCGGGCGCGGTGCCCCGGCCTACCGTCGAGCCGACGGCGATCTCGAGCCCTCGACGGCGGCGGTGCGGCGCGGTCGGTGGGCAACGGGAGTGCGGCGGCGCGAGCATGGCGCACGCGGGGTGCGGCGGCGGCGCGGGCGCGGGCGCGGGCGCCACGAGCGACCGGGCGACGGTTCTCGCCGGCGAGCGCGGTGGCTCCTCGCCGTCACGGCGAATGACGTCGAGATCCGAGTCGGGAAGGAGGATGAGCGTGCGGGTACAGATCGTCCTCGTGCACGGCCCCGGTGTGGGCGGTGGCGCTGACCGCGCTTCCGGGCGCGGGTGCCGGTGCCGGGCCCCGGTGGTCCACCTGGTCGCCGATCTGCCCGACGCGGGTGGCGACCACGCGGACGGCGAGCCGGTGTCCGGTCACGGGCCGCCGTCCGGGTGCTCGAAGGACGCTGGACCGGACGTGGCTAGCCTGGGCGCGGCGGACTGCGGCGCGACGGGCCGCAGTGCAGCGGGCCGCGGCGCCGCAGCTCCGACCGGGGGATCGGGCGCGACCGCAGCGGTCCCGGCCGCTCCGGTGACGGAACCGACGGGTCCGGGACCGATCCTCGCGGCGCTGGTGCTCCGGGTCTGCGGCCGGGGCGATGCCACCGTCGACGGCGTGGCCCTCGACCGGGTGCGCGTGCTTCCCGCCACGAACTCCCTGGTCGTGCGGGTCGGCGTGCCGCCGAGGCGATCCGGTGGCGAGGACGGCGTCGGCACCGTGCCGCCCACGGATCGCGATCTGGCGGCCGGACTCGTGCTGGGCGTGGCCGGCGGCGCGGGAGCGGGCACGCTGCTGGCCCTGCATCGGGGACGGCACACGATCGGGCGCGCCGGCTCGGACCTGGTGATCGACGACCCGTCCGTCTCGCGCCACCATGCCACCCTGGACGTCCTGCCCGACCGCATCGTGCTGAGCGACACCGGATCCGCCAACGGGCTCGTCGTGGACGGCCGTCGGCAGGTCCACGCCGTGGTCACCGTGGACTCCCGGATCACTGTCGGGTCGGTGCCGTTGCGGCTGCGTGCCGCCGACGACCTGTTGCCGTCCCACCCGACCCGTCTCGGGGCACCGCTCGAAAAGCCCGCGTCGTTCGTCCCTCCGGCCGTCGTGTCCCGCAGCGCGCCGCCCGGTCTGCTGGCGGTCTCGGCCGCGCTGCCGCTGGTCATCGGCATGGTGCTCGCGGTGACGACGGGGTCCTGGATGCTGCTTGGCCTGACGGCGATGTCGGTCCCCGTGAGCCTCGTCCCGGCGCTGACGGCGGTCCGGGCGGCGCGCATGGAGCGCCGAAGGGGCGGCCACCCGGCGTCCCCTCGGGGCGCGAGCAACGCCGGAGGGAGCACGGTCGGGACGGGCGCTGGCGGTGGCAACGCGACTGCCGAGGACGCCGACGGTGTCGTCGGCCTCCCGGACCTGACCGTTCATCAACTCGCCGCGCACCAGCACGCCGGCCCAGGGGTGCCCGACGAGCGGGTGCGTGGCGGACGAGCCCCCGTCGAGCACGATCTCGTCGAGCGGGGCGGCGCGGGCGGGCTCGGCGGCGGGGCACCGGGGAACCACGCACCGGCGGTCCCGGCTCGACCGGCGGCCCCGCTGCGCCTCGGAAGCGACCAGGCATTCGTCCGCGCGGGTCGAGAGGCGACGCCCGGCCGACGCCCCCGGTGGCGGGTTCGACGGCGCCCTCCTCGCGGCGGCCGCCGCACTCGTGCGGTCGGGCTCCGGAGCGCCGCACAGCGGCCGCCGTCGCCGGTGGCCGCGGCGGCGACGGTCGTGATCGATCTCGCCGCGCAACGGCGGATCGACCTCCTCGGACCGGCCCACGCCACCGCCGGCCTCGTCCGAGCGGTGCTGACCCAGCTCGCGGGCCTGGACCCCGCGCTGCGGGTGCACCTGTGCGTCGATGCGCAGACCAGCGCGAGCGCCCGACTGCTGCCGTGCGTCACCGTGCTCTCCCCCGCTCTCGCCGACCTCGGTGGTGGTCAGGGTGACGGCACCGCCGCGGCGGACGTGCTGATCGTCGAGCTCAGCCGTCTGGATGCCCGTGGACGCGCCGAGCTCGATCGTGTGCTGCAGCATCCGCCCCCGGTGCTGATCCTCATCGGCGCAGGTGTGGCGGATCCCGCCACGGCATCCGGAGGCGTGGCGGCCGACCGAGCGATCGTCCGGCTGGCCATCGGGGCGCACTGTCACGCCGGACCCAGCGCCGCGACCGGGCCGGGGGCGACGAGGACATGCGCCACGGATACCGCCTCGAGCAATGCCTCCGCCCGCAACGCCGGCTCGAGCATCGTGACGCCCACCCGGACGTCCACGACCGTGCTCGACGCCGGCTCCGCGGCCACTGGCTCGATCGTCACCGCGGACGGCGAGCGCAGCTTCGTTCCGGACCTGATGACGGCCGCGGCCTTCGAGGACCACTGCGTCTGGCGAGCGGCGTCCGCGCAGCCGGCGGCCCGGATCCGCTCCTCGAGCGCGCTGCCCGCCCACTGCGCCGCGGAGGCCGTACACGAGAGCGCCCGGTCCCGCACCGGGACGGCCCGACTGCCCTGCGTCCTCGGCATGGGCACCGACGGTCCGCTCATGATCGACCTCGCAACCGACGGTCCGCACCTGCTCATCGCCGGCACGACCGGTGCGGGCAAGTCCGAACTGCTCCGCACCCTCGTGACGTCACTGGTGCGCGACCGCACGCCGGCGCAGCTGGGCCTCGTGCTGATCGACTTCAAGGGCGGGACGGCACTGGCACCCCTCGCCGCGCTGCCCCACTGCGACGCCCTCATCACCGACCTCGACGGCGGGCTGGACCGCGCGCTCGCCTCGGTGCGCGCCGAGCTGCGGCAGCGAGAAGCCCTGCTCCGACGTTGGGGAGCCGACGGCGTGGACGACGCGGCCATCCCACCGGACGCGGCTCCCGGGCGGTTGGTGATCGTCATCGACGAGTTCCGGGTGATGGTCGACGATCACCCCGACGGCCTGGCCGAGCTCGTGCGTCTCGCCGCGCAGGGCCGGTCGCTGGGCATCCATCTGGTGATGGCGACGCAGCGGCCGCGCGGCGCGGTCAACGGCGACATCCGCGCCAACACCGCGATCCGGATCGCCCTGCGCACCCAGTCGGAGGAGGAGTCGTTCGACGTGCTCGGCTCCCCGGTGGCCGCCCGCCTGCCCGCTCGACTGCCGGGCCGCGCCTGGATCAGCGTGGGAGACCGCCCACCGGTCCTCTTCCAGACCGCCACGGTCACCCTCGCCGACGGCATCGCCGGTGCGCTCAGGTCCCGGCCAGCGATGCCGCGGATCGCCCGGTGGGACGCCGAGGGCATCGGGGAGAACGCCTGGCTCGTGCTGCCCGCGCCGTCGACGGCCGGGGACCCGGCACCACCCCCGGCAGCACCGGCATCACCGGCTCGACGGTGCATCATCGCCCCGCCGCTGCCGCCGGCCTGCTCCGGCTCGGACGTCCTGCTCCACGCCGCGGAGGCTGCACGCCCGGGGAGTGCGCCGCTCGGGCTGATCGATCGGCCGGACGAGCAACGGCTGCAGCCCTGGCTGCATCGACCCGGCGTCGACGCCCACCTGGCCGTCCTCGGTGAGGATCGGCCGGCGGTCGTGGACGTCGTGCGTCGCCTGCTCGCGGCGACGGCCGCCGGCGCGCGCTGTTACCTGCTCGACGCAGCGGACACCCTCGCCGGCGTCCTGCCGGAGACCGCGATCGGTGCCCGGGTCACGGCGGCGGAGCCGCAGCGCGCCGCACGAGTGCTCGAGCGCCTCGTCCAGACGGTCGACGCCCGGGGCCTGGCCGCGACCGACGCGAGAGCGGAATCCGCTACCGGGGCTCGTCCGGGGGACGGTCCGGACGACGAGCCCACCACCCTGTTGCTCGTGGTGCACGACTGGTCCGTCTGGAGCGCGGCCTTCCGCGCACATCCGGGAGCCGGTGGCGAGGAGCTGCTCGTGCGTCTGGCGTCCGGGTCGGCCCCGAGCCTCAAACTGATCGTCAGCGGCGGCCGGGACCTGCTCGCCAGCCGGATGCTCACCGCTCTGGGGTGCCGGGTCCACGTGCCCGGCACCGCGGACCCCCTGACCGTCGCCGGGTGGCCCCGGCTGCCACGGGTCGAGCGGATCCCGGGCCGGGTCGTCGTCGAGGCGCCCGACGCCGGACCGGTGCCGGCCCGGGCGCAGCTGATTCTTCCCCCGATGCCTCAGACGATCACCCCGCCCGTGGACCGCGGCGACCCGGTGGGAGACGGCCCCGTCATCCGGGCCCTGCCGACCCGGCTCACCCTCGCTCAGATGCTGCCGCACCGGACAGGAGGCGTCACGGAGGGGTCCGCCGGATGGTCGTTGCTCGCCGGTCTCGGCGGCGACGGGAAGGACCCCCGGCATCTCGTGGTGGGCCCGGGGCGTGTCCTACCGGTGATCGGTGCCCCCGGCTCGGGTCGCAGCACCCTGCTGCGAGCGCTGCTCGCGCTCGACGCCGACCGGCGCGGCACGTATCGGGACCGCCCGGACCCGGACATCACCGGTCCGCACCACGTCGAGGAGCCCACCGTGACGCTCTGGCCCGGCGCGCGTCCCGATCCCGGCGGGACGGGGCCGGGTGTCCTGTTGGTCGACGACGCGGACACCGCCGACCCGGCGAGCCTGCAGCGGCTCGGCGACCTGGTGGCCGAGGGCTTCGCGGTCGTGGTCGTCGTCGCCACGTCCACCGCTCTCACGCACCGGTTGCCGCTGATCTCGGCGGCGCTGGTGGAGCGCCGCTTCGTCGTGGTGGGGATGGACGACCCGACGGCGCTCACACCGCTGGGCGTGCGGCTCCCTGTCGACCCGACCGCGGTGCGGGGCCGGGCGATGGAGGTGAACGGCTCGGGTCGTCACCTGTTCCAGGTGCCGGACGTGACCGGCGACCCGTTCAGCCGGCGGCCGGGGCGGGAGTGGTGAAGGCGATGACGTCGCGCCGGAAGAGGAGGTAGATGACCGCGAGTGCCGGCAGGCCCAGCAACAGCGCCCATCCCCACGACGCTCCGGTGAGCGAGGCCGCCGCGATGGCGAACAGGAAGAACTGCCAGACCAGGACGGCTGCCCGCGCCCACCGGCGGCCGCGGGTGAGCGCCACCGCACTGACCGCCTGCCACGCGGCGACCAGCAGGATCAGGGTGAGCGTGAACACCGCACCGCCGACCGAGGCGGCCGGGGACGAGACCAGGGCGGCGCCGTACCAGAACCCGACGACCAGCATGCCGAGCACCTCGAGCAGCACCACGCCGACCAGCACCAGCACGGCCGCGGGGCGGGAATGCGCGGCTTCACCGCGGCGTTGTTCCGTGCTGTCGGCGGACGTGGACCGCGGGACGCCGGAGTCGTCGGCCGGTTGCTTCTCAGTCATGGGGCTGCATCCTCACCCCGGCAGCCTAGTCGGGGTGAGCATCGCCGAACCGGCTCACACGGGAGCGTCCGCAGGCAAGGGCAGGCCCTGTGATCTTTTTCTCAGGGCTGTGGCGAATGTCCAGCACATGACCTCTTGTTTGCCAAAACGTTGCATGTCAGGCTGGAACAAGCCGTGAACGTCGACCCCGACCCCGGGTCCGTTCGACAGATTGATGTCTCTTGGTGACCGTGAGCCCTCTGGTCGATTCCGGTCACCGTACGAAGGAGTTGTTCCCATGGATTGGCGTAGTCGTGCCGCGTGTCTCGAACGCGACCCCGAGCTGTTCTTCCCCGTCGGCAACACCGGCCCCGCTCTGCTCCAGATCGAGGAAGCGAAGAGCGTCTGCCGTCGCTGCCCCGTGATGGACACCTGCCTGCAGTGGGCCATCGAGACCGGCCAGGACGCCGGTGTCTGGGGTGGCATGAGCGAGGACGAGCGTCGCGCCATGAAGCGCCGTGCCGCCCGCGCCCGCCGCGCCAGCTGACCTTCCTCTTCTTCGACTGATGGCCCGCACCCCTCGGGGTGCGGGCCATCAGTCATCTCCGGGGGGACAGGACACCTGAGCTCAGTCGTCGTCGGCGTTGCGCATCGGGATCGTGACGCGGACCAGCGTCCCGCCGGCCGGCCGCGGCTCCCAGCCGATCGTGCCCGCCAGCTCGCTGCCCACAAGGGTGCGCACGATCTGCATGCCGAGGCCCTCGTGCTCCGGCGCGTACACCGGGCTGCCGCCCGGAGCCGCCGGTCGTTCCGTCAGCCCCACCCCGTCGTCCTCGACGGTCAGGGTGAGCGCCTGGTGCGGCTCGTCGTCGGGCGTGCGGCAGGCGGAGACCGTCACGGTGCCGGAGCTGTCCCGCAACCCGTGCTCCACGGCGTTGGTCACGAGCTCGTTGATGACGAGCGCCAGCGGCGTCGCCAGATCGCTGCGCAGTTCCCCGAACCGGCCGACCAGGGCCGTGCGCACCTCCTGGCCGGGGGACGCCACCTCCGCGGCCAGCCTGATCTGCCGGCCGATCAGCTCGTCGAAGTCGACGTTCTGGGCCAGGCCCTGCGAGAGCGTCTCGTGCACGAGGGCGATCGTGGCCACCCGGCGCATCGCCTGCTCCAGGCCCTGCCGCCCCTCCTCCGACTTCATCCGCCGGGACTGCATCCGCAGCAGCGCGGCCACGGTCTGCAGGTTGTTCTTCACCCGGTGGTGGATCTCCCGGATGGTCGCGTCCTTGGACACCAGCTCCATGTCACGGCGCCGCAGTTCGGACACGTCCCGGCACAGCACCAGGGCCCCGAACCTGTCGTCGCTGTCCCGCAGCGGGATGGCGCGCAGCGTCAGGCTCACGCCCCGGCTCTCGACCTCGGTCCGCCACGGCATGCGCCCGGTCAGCACCAGTGGCAGGGTCTCGTCGACGAGGCGCTGGTCGCGCAGCAGCGACGTCGTCACCCGGGCCAGCGACTGGCCCTCCAGGGAGTCGACCTCGCCGAGCCTCCGGAACGCCGACACCGCGTTCGGGCTCGCGTACTGCACGGTGCCCTCGACGTCGAGCCGGATCAGCCCGTCCCCCACCCGCGGGGCGCCTCGGCGCGTGCTCGTGGGCGTCGCGAAGTCCGGCCACAGGCCGAGCGTGCACATCCGGAGCAGGTCGAACGCGCACTGCCGGTAGGTCATCTCCAGGCGGGACGGCAGGCGCGCGTTGGACAGGTCCAGGTGGCTGGTGATGACGGCCAGGGTCCGGCCGTTGCGCACCATCGGCACCGCCTCGACCTGCGTGCCGTGCTCGTCGGCCCAGTCCGTCGCCGAACTGCGCTCGATCTGCCGGCTCACCTCCGCCCGGGCCACCAGCGGCGCCAGGTCGTCGGGGATCCGGTCGCCGACGGGGTCGGTGTGGAACACCGTGTGCGACGTCGACGGACGCACGTGCGCGACGGCCGTGTACCCACCGTCCCCATCGGTGAACCAGAGCACCAGGTCCGCGAACGCGAGGTCCGCGACGAGCTGCCAGTCCCCCACCAGCAGGTGCAGCCATTCGGCGTCGCCCGGACCGAAGTCCGCGCGTCTGGTCATGGGGTCGGTGAAGATGGCCATGTCACCTCCGGACGATGGAGCGGAGCAGTCGCAGCGCCACCGACAGCGACGCCATGTCGTCGGTCTGGCGGGTGGTCGCCTCATTGAACATACTGCGCACCCGGTCCAGTCGCTCACTGTTGAGCTGCTGCCACCGCTCGAGCCGCTCGGGCCCGTCCGCCTCGGGGGTGTCCTCGGTGGACTCGATCACCGTGGTCGTCAGGTCCGCGACGGTCGAGTAGAGGTCCTCCCGCAGGGCGCCACGGGCGAGGGCCTGCCACCGGTCCAGCCGGGGCAGCCGGGTGATCCGCTCGAGCAGGTCGTCCACCTCGAACCGGTCGTAGATGGCGAAGTACGTGTTCAGCACCAGCTCGATCGGCTGCCCGTTCTGCCGCGCCAGTTCGGCGACGTCGAGCAGCGCGTAGCTCTCGAACAGTCCGGCCCACCGCGCCGCGAGGCCGTCCGGGACCCCGCCGTCGACCGCCCGCTGGTACCACTGCCGCTCCCGCTCCAGGTCGGTGCCGCGCAGGAAGCGGCCGATGCCCTTGCGCAGCGGGTCGATCACCGGCTCGAACAGCTCGACCGACCGGCCGATCCGCTCGTCGGCGTAGCCGTGCGTCACGAACCAGCGCACCGCGCGGTCCAGCAGCCGGCGCAGATCGGAGTAGATCAGGCACCACGTCTCCGTGGGCACCCCGGCCGGCACCTCGGTCAGCTTCCGCACGACGTCGTCGAGCGCGTAGATCCGGCGCAGGGAGGTGAACGCCCGGGCGATCGACGCCTCGTCGACACCGGTCTCCTCCATGGCCCGGAACGCGAAGGTGATGCCGCCGATGTTGACCATGTCGTTGGCGACGGCGGTCGCGATGATCTCCCGGCGCAGCGGGTGCGCCAGCACCTCGTCGCGGAACCGCTCCCGGATCGGGCGCGGGAAGTACGCCAGCAGCACGTCCTCGAACCACGGGTCGTCGGGCACGTCGCTGCGCAGCAGCGCACCGGTGAGCTGGATCTTCGCGTATGCCGCGAGCACCGACAGTTCCGGCGAGGTCAGGCCCCGGCCGTCGGCGATCCGCTCCTCGACCTGCTCGGTGGTCGGCAGGAACTCGAGGGCCCGGTCCAGGTCGGCGTGCTCCTCGAGCCAGTCCATGTGCCGTTCGAAGCTCGGCGCCCACTCGGGCCCGTGCTGCTTGTCGTTGAGCAGCAGCAGGTTCTGGTCGACGTTGTCCGCGAGCACGAGCTCGGCGACCTCGTCGGTCATGGAGTGCAGGAACGTGGCGCGTTCCGCTGCGTCGAGCCGGCCCGCGCGGACGGCGGAGTCGACCAGGATCTTGATGTTGACCTCGTGGTCGGAGCAGTCCACGCCGGCGGAGTTGTCGATCGCGTCGGTGTTGAGCACGACGCCGGCCAGGGCGGCCTCGATCCGGCCGCGCTGGGTCATGCCGAGGTTGCCGCCCTCGCCGATCACGCGGGCACGCACATCGGCGCCGTCGATGCGGATCGCATCGTTGGCCTTGTCCCCCACCGAGGCGTTGGTCTCGGTGCTCGCCTTGATGTAGGTGCCGATGCCGCCGTTGTAGAGCAAGTCGACCGGGGCGGTGAGGATGAGCTTGAGCAGCTCGGGTGGGCTGAGCTGCTGCACGCCCTCGGGCAGCCCGAGCACCGCGCGGACCTGCGCGGAGACCGGGATGGACTTGGCCGTGCGCGGGTAGATGCCCCCGCCGGCGCTGATCAGGCTCGCGTCGTAGTCGGCCCAGGAGGAGCGGGGCAGGTCGAACAGCCGGCGTCGCTCGGCGAACGAGGCGGCCGGCTCCGGGTCGGGGTCGAGGAAGACGTGCCGGTGGTCGAAGGCGGCCACGAGGCGGATGTGCTCGGAGAGCAGCATCCCGTTGCCGAACACGTCGCCGCTCATGTCGCCGATGCCGACGACGGTGAAGTCGTCCGCCTGCGTGTCGGTGCCCAGTTCCTTGAAGTGCGCCTTGACGGACTCCCAGGCGCCGCGGGCGGTGATGCCCATGGCCTTGTGGTCGTAGCCCACCGAGCCGCCGGAGGCGAAGGCGTCGCCGAGCCAGAAGCCGTACTCGGCGCTGATGGCGTTCGCCGTGTCGGAGAACGCGGCGGTGCCCTTGTCCGCGGCGACCACGAGGTACGGATCGTCCTCGTCGTGCCGGACGACGTCGTCGGGCCCGACCACGCTGGCCGTGCCGTCCTCGGCGGTGATGCGGTTGTCGGTCACGTCCAGCAGCGCGCGGATGAAGGTGCGGTACGCGTCCTGCCCGGCCTCGAGCCAGGCGGCGCGGTCCACCGCAGGGTCGGGCAGTCGCTTGGGGTAGAAGCCGCCCTTCGCGCCGGTGGGTACGATGACGGCGTTCTTCACGGTCTGCGCCTTGACCAGGCCGAGGATCTCGGTGCGGAAGTCCTCCTGGCGGTCCGACCAGCGCAGGCCGCCGCGGGCGACGGCGCCGAAGCGCAGGTGCACGCCCTCGACCTCGGGCGAGTACACCCAGATCTCGAACGCCGGCCGGGGTGCCGGCGCCGCGGTGATCTCGCGGGTGGCCAGCTTGAAGGCCAGGCGCGAGCTGCCCTGGTAGAAGTTGGTGCGCAGCGTGGCACCGATGACCTCGGCGAACCCGCGCAGCAGCCGGTCGGCGTCCAGGGTGGCCACGGCCTCGATCGCCGCATCCAGGGCGGCGCCGGCCTGCTCCCGCCGCGCGACGCGGACGGCGTCGTCGGCCGCGCCGAGCTGCGGGTCGAACGCGGCCTCGAACACCGCGACCAGCGCCCGAGCGACGTCCGGGTTGGCGAGCAGGGTGTCCCCCATGAACCCGTAGGAGCTGGGGTTGCCGAGCTGGCGCAGGTACTTGGCGTAGGCGCGCAGCACCTGCACCTGCCGCCAGTGCAGGCCCTCGGCGAGGATGAGCCGGTCGAACCGGTCGGACTCCATCGCGCCGGCCATCGCGGCGCGGAACGCGTCGGCCAGGTCGATCGCCCCGGCCATCGGGTCGATGCCCACTGGGTACTTCAGGCCGAGGTCGTACAGGTGGAACGTGGCACCGTCGGCCCGCTCGATGCGGAAGGGCCGCTCGTCGAGCACCTGCAGGCCGAGGTTGTGGAAGACCGGCAGCAGCGCGGTCAGCGAGCGCGGCTCGGTCAGGTAGATCTTCAGGCGCGCGTCGGCGGCCGAGGCGGGGCTGTCGTCGTCCTCGTTCGTGGCGTCGGGGCAGCGGAGCACGAGCTGGGGGTGCCCGCTCGCCTCGGCCTCCTCGAAGCGGCCGATGTCCTCCAGGGCGTCCTCGACCTCGAAGTCGGCGCGGTACGCGGCCGGGAACGACTCGGCCCACTGGCCGGCGAGGCGGCTGACCTCGGTCAGCTCGGTGCGGGTCCGCAGCACCTGGTCGATGCCCTCGGACCAGGAACGGCTCGCCCGCTGGACGCGCTTCTCGAGGTCGTCGACGTCGACGTCGCGCACCTCCACGCCCTGGGGCAGGCGGATCCGGAAGTACAGCCGGGCCAGCACCGACTCGCTCATCCGCGCCTCGAAGTCGATCGACTCGGCGCCGAAGGCGGTGGTCAGCTCGTTCTCGATCCGGTGCCGCACGCTCGTGGTGTACCGGTCGCGCGGGAGGTAGACGAGCACGGAGACGAACCGTCCCCACACGTCGGTGCGCAGGAACAGTCGGGTCCGGCGACGCTCCTGCAGGTGCAGGATCGCGGTGACCGTCTCGATCAGCTCGGGGGTGCTGATCTGGAACATCTCCTCGCGCGGGTACGTCTCGAGGATGTTCTTCAGGTCCTTGCCGGAGTGGGAGTCGGGCGGGAAGCCGCAGTGCCGCAGCACGGCCTGCACCTTGTCGCGGACCAGGGGGATGTCCTCGACGGAGCCGGTGAACGCGCCCGCGGCCAGCACCCCGAGGAACAGCTTCTCGCCGATCACGTTGCCGGCGGCGTCGAAGTCCTTGACCCCGAGGTAGTCCAGCCAGGCGGGCCGGTGCACGGTCGAGCGGGAATTGGCCTTGGTCAGGACGAGCGCGGTCTTCTCCCGGGCCTTGCGCTGACCGGCGCTGGTGAGCTGGTGCTGGACGTGCTCGGCGTGCCGGAGCACCCCGAGGGCGGTGCCGGGCCGGTTGACGAGGACCTCGTGCCCGTCGCGGTCGACCAGGTCGTGCTCGCGGTAGCCGACGAGGGTGAAGTTGTCGTCCGCGAGCCAGCGCAGCAGCTGAGCCCCGCTCGTGCGCGCGGTGATGGTGGGGTCGGTCAAGGCCTCCAGCCCCTCGGCGGCGTCGATCAGCGCCTCCCGCATGGGGGTGAAGTCGTCGACGACGGCGCGGACGTCGCCGAGCACGCGGCGGGCGCCGTCCACGAGGGCGTCGCGCTCCTCGGTGGAGTCCACCCGGGCGGCCTCGACGGCGATCCAGGACTCGACGGTGCTGACGGTGTCCCCGGACTCGCCGTCGGCGACGCGGGCGGAGACGTGCGGCAGTGCGGCGGTGTCCCCGCTGGAGACGCCGCTGTGGCTGGGGACCTTCTCGACGCTGCGCAGCCGACCGGTGGTCCGGTCGCGGGTGACGATGAAGGTGGGGTGGCTGACCTGCCGGATGGCCGCGTGATGACGGGCGATCTCGGCGACGACGGAGTCGACGAGGAAGGGCATGTCGTCGATGACGACGTAGAGCACGGTGGCGTCCGGCTCGGAGTCCGCGAGGACGAGCGCCTCACCCGGCCGGCGGGTGGCCGCCAGCTCCTGGTGCCGGTGGACGCGCTGGACCAGCGTGTCCTTCTCGTAGGACTCGAGGTCCTCGGCGGAGAGGTGCTGGTAGTAGTTCGTCACGAACACCTCATCGCCCGCCGGGTCCACGGTGGTGGCTCCGGACGGCGAGGCGGGTCGATCGGACTGGTCTCCGGCAGACATCGGGGGTGGCCTCCGTACGCATCGGGATGTGCGTCCGCGCCGTTGCGGACGTCTCCCTCGACACTAGTCCGGGACGTGACGGGCGTCATGAACGCCTCGCCCAGTCAGATGGCGCGTCCTTGTGCAGGTGCCCGACCGGTTCGGCCAAATTCGCCCGGCTTCGTTCAGACGCCGTCGGGCTCCAGCGCCGTCGCTCTTCCCGTCGTCCGCGACCGCCGGAACCATGCCGGTCGAACCCGCTCCGCAGCCTCGCATCCGAGCAGGGACGGCACCAGACTGCGGATGCCGGCCCGGAGGGCGCTTCCGGGCGCCGACTCCCGCAGCACCGTGCCGCCGAGCAGGGCGGCGTCGGCGGCGGGATCGGCGGGCAGCAGCGCCGCGATCGGCAGCTCGGGCCCGTACCGCTCCCACGCGGCCCGGATCTGCTGGCGGCTCCCCCGGCCGACGCTCTCCCGGCGCACCCGGTTGACGGCCACGACCGGCGTGGCGGTGGGCACCGCCTCGGCCAGCTCGGCGATGCCCTTGACGAGGCGGGGCAACCCGATGGCGTCGGCGCCGCCGACCGCGATCACGATGTCGGCCTTCTCGAGGGCGCGGAGGGTCGCGCCGTTGCGCCGGGGGGCCACGGTGTCGAAGCTCAGTTCCTCATCCGCCTCCAGGCAGAAGCCGCAGTCGATGACGGTCGCCCGCGCCGTGGCTCGGCAGAGGTCGATCACGCTGCTCAGCGCCGATGGCCGCACCTCGGGCCAGCGGTCCGGTCGGGTGATGCCGGTGAGCGCGCGGAGCCGGCCGCCCCCGACGACGACGTCCGCGGCCACCCGGTGCAGGCCGGCGACATCGAGCAGACCCTGGTCGGCGAGCCGGCAGGCCTGGGCCACCGGGGCCGTCTCGTCCAGGAGTCCGAGCATGACCGCGGTGCTCGATCCGTACGTGTCCACGTCGACGAGATACGCGGTCCCGAGGTCGGACGCGAGTTCGGCGGCCAGATTCACGGCGATGGTGCTGCGGCCCGGGGCGCCGGTGGGTCCCCACACGGCGATCACGACACCCGGCTCGTCACGGGCTTCATCACGGATCTCGTCACCGGGCTGGTCACGGGAGCCGCCGGTGGTTCCGGCGCGGGTGGCACCGCGGACGCCGTCGTGTCCCGAGCGCCCGGCCGCGTTCCCTTCCCCGCTCCCACCGTCCGACGCGTCGGACATCCCGCCGGTCTCGGCGTCCGCCTCGGGTCCCGGACTGCTCACGACCGGTCCGTGCAGGTCCGTCGGACCGTGCGGGTCGGACGGTCCACGCGGGTCGGACGACGTGCGCACATCGGAGAGCCCCGGCCGCCCCGGCGACTCCGAGGTGTCGACGGGCTCGGACGCCCCGCTCCCGGCGGTCGACCGTCCCGTCCGCTCCGGCGGGTTCGCGGCCGCGGTGAGGACGGCGGCGGCCAGATCCGCGGTCGTGATCGCCGGCGGAAGGACGCGCACGCCGAGGGTGGACAGCCATGCCGCCCGCTCGCGGTCCGCGGTCAGCGCCAGCACCGGGATGCCGGACGCGGTCATCCGCTCGAGCAGATGCCCGGGCAGGTCGTCGACCGCGTCGGCGATGAGGGCGACCTCCGCCAGCCCGCTCTCGCAGACCGCGAGCAGATCGGCCGGCTCGGCGCATCGCCGCACCACCGTCACCGGACCGCGGAGTCGTTCGAGCCCGGCGACGTGGTCGGCCGGGGTGTCGCCGAGGATCGCGAGCGGGACGCTCATCGGGCGGCCGGGTTCCAGACCACCGAGATCCTCGCCTGGTTACCCAGGGCGTTGAGGAGCTGCGGCATGGTCGCGTCGTCGACGAGGACCTGCAGGATCGTCTGCCGGGACGCGCCCAGGGCGGAGGTCGTCGTGGTGACCTCGGCGATCTCGGCGCCGGGCAGCAGCCGCACCGGCTTCTGGAAGCTGTTGGGACTGGAGCCGGGCATGGCGACCCACACGTCGACGCGGGCTCCGGCCACCGCCTCCCGGGGAAGGGCCTCGGTGATGGTGATGGCCACCGGCTTGCGCTTCAACGCATCGGGCCGGCCGACGGCGGAGAGGGCGACGAACTCGCCACGGGGCACGTGCCGCGTGACCACCGCGCCGTCGGCGGGCAGGCTGCCCGGAGCCAGGTAGGCCGCCTGCGCATCCCCGAGCCGCACGCGGGTGACGCTCAGGTCCTCGACGCGCAGCGGCTGCCCCACCGTCAGATCGGCGCGGGCCGTGTAGACCTCGGTGCTGCGGTCCAGCCCGGTGACGAGGGCGACCACGCCGGCGACGGAGGCGATCACGAGCAGGACGCCGAGCAGCAGCCGCGGATCCTTCCAGGACGGCCTTCTCAGACGCGGCGTCTCGGACGCGGCACGTGCGGTCACCGTGGTCATCGTTCTCCCCCTGCTGGGCCCATCCCCCGGGCACCGTGGTCCTCACTGTAGACGGCAGCAGCGTCGCAGTCACCGGGTCGGCGGACCTGTGGACAACGCACGGATCGGCCGGCCGGGGATGCCAGAATGAACCCGGAGATGACGACGGCCGGACTGGAGGTGGACGATGCCCCGTTTCCTCACACTCAGCGACGTCTGCGAGGAACTGCAGATCTCGTCCGCGCAGGGGTACGCACTGGTCCGCACCGGCGAGCTGCCCGCCATCCAGGTCGGCGGACGCGGCCAGTGGCGCGTGGAGCAGACCGTCCTGGACGCCTACATCGAGTCCAAGTACGAGCAGACGCGGCAGCAGGTGGCGAGGGACCGCACGCGCTGAGCCCGCATGCTCACCGGGCGAGCGAGCTGATCCTCAGACACCCGGCCGTCGCCAGGGTGGTCGTGACGCCCGTGCGATCCGGCCGCAGCTCGCCGGGGTGGACCGTCGTCAGATCGACGAAGTCGCGGCCCACGCGGTCGATCCGGCCGTGCACCGCCGTCGACCCCGGGCCGACGGCGAGCGCCGCGGTGACGAGCGCCCGGTCCCGGCTCAGTCCTCGCAGCGCTGACGCGAGGCTCAGCCGGTCGCCGACCGAGGACGCCTCCGGAGCGGTCGCACGGTGCAGGCCCTCCCACGATCGGCACCACGACGTCACGACGATGACGTCGAGCGCGCCCGAACGCAGGCACACCCAGGTCGACCCGGTGAACCCCACCGTGCCGTCCACCGTCTCGCCGTCGGCCTGCACCGTCCGTACCCGCTGACCCACACTCGCGCGCAGCCGGCCGGCCAACGTCACACTGCCGTGGTCGAGACGGGTGCGCTCGGCGATCTCGCTCTCCTGCGCACGATCCTGCAGCGCGCTCCACTGACTCTGCAGATCCTCGAAGAGCGCATCCCATCTCATGTCCACACCGTAGCGCCGACCCGTTTACCGAAGACACCCAGAGTGCTACAAATGAGGTCAAACGCTATCAAACGAGACGATGGACGGGTCGTGAGAGCGATGCGACAGCACCACGAGGACCGATGGACCGCCGCGCGGTCGGAGGCACGACGGCCGGCGGGATCGGGGCTGCCGGGGCTCGGCACGGCGGCCGCCGTGCTCGGTCTCGGACTGCTCAACGCCGGCATCGGCGGACTGCTGCTGAACCGGCTGCAGTCCGCACCGGCCGGGACGAGTCCGATCGACCGGGCGCGACCGGGCACCGACGTCCTGGAGGCCGTCGCGTCGGGGAACGCGCCGCTCGAGATCGCCGTCGGCGCCGCGGTATCGGCCATCGGCATCGCGATCACCGGCTGGTGGGTCCTCTGCCTGGTGGTGACGACGGGCGTCGAGCTCCGCCGCCGCCGGGCCGGCCGCGCGTCGGGTGCACCGTCCCTGCTGACGCCGGTGTTCATGCGCCGTCTGGTGGGCGCCCTGCTCAGCGCTCATCTGATGGCAGGGACCGCCGGGACCGCGGGCGCGGCCGTGGACGCCGGCCCGACGATTCCCGTGGTCGCGGCGGCGCCGGTCGCGTCGGCCTCGCCTTTCCCGGCCTCAGCAGTCCCGGCCATGTTCCTGTCGCCCGCAGCCCGGGCCGCCTCTGTCGTGCCGGCGAGCGATCCCGCGCCGGGCGCCGACCCCTGGTTCGTGCCGCGGGCACCGGCGCTCGAGGACGGCGCGCCGCTGGTCCGGCCGCCCTCACGGGATGATGCCGCCCCAGCGAACACGGCGACCGTCGTCGCCGGCGACACCCTCTGGACCCTCGCGGCCCGCCAGCTCGGCCCGCTGGCCACGGACCTGCAGATCGCTCGACTGTGGCCGCGCTGGCACGCCCTCAACCGGGACCTGATCGGAGCGGACCCGGGCATGATCCGACCCGGACAGGTGCTCCGGGTGCCCGCCGTCGCCGGCGGCCCGGAAGGAGCAGACCGATGAGGACCCGGGCGGGCGCCGCGGCGCCGCTGCAGCACGACCATCCGCTCGTCGAGGAGGAGCCGGCCGCCGGGTCGGCACCGCCGCCGATCACCACGCGGTGGGCACCGGCGCAACGGCTCGGCGCTCCCCCGGTCCGCCTCCGCCCCGATCGCCCCGCCTCGCTCCACCCGGTCGAGCTGGCCAGCGACGGCCGGAGCGACGGCCGGAGTGACGTTGGGGACGTTGCGACCCGTGAGCCGGCGCGCGTCCTGCCGCTGGAGGACGAGACGACCCGGCGGGTGATCGCGCAGACCCGCGCGGTGGGTCAGGCGATCCTCGAGGTCCTTGCCGGTGCCCGACCCGCTGGTCAGCTGGTGCGCTGGATGGACCCGACCGTGCACGAGGCCCTCGTGCTGAGGGCGGAACTCGTGCGGGCCAGCACGCTGCGATCCGACCACGCCCGCGGCCCGGCGGGAGCGCCGGGCCGGACCGGGACGACCGAGCCTCGGCGACCGCTGTTCCGTCAGGCCACCGTCCGCTCGGTGCACGCGTGCCGGGTGACGGCACGCTGCTACGAGATGAGCCTGGTGATCAGCGAGCCCGGACGTTGCCGCGCGATGGCGCTGCGCCTGGAACTCCGCCACCTGCAGTGGCGGGTGACCGCCCTGCAACTGGGCTGACGGCCGGATCGACCGTCGGCCCGCACCTCCAGCTGAACCACGGGACGCGAGAACGCAGGAGGGCCCAGCCGATCGGCCGGGCCCTCCTGTGTCTGCGGAACGTCAGCGCCGCTTCTTCTTGCTGGTCTTCCGGTTGGAGCCCTTCTGGGACGCCTTCGACGGCGCCGAGGTGCCGGTGGCCGAGGCAGGGGACCCGCTCGACCCGGAACCGGCCTGCGAGCCGCGCGTCGCGGTGGCCAGCGCCGCGGCGGCCCGCTCGACGTGCGTCTCGACGTCGCCGGTCTCCGTCGGGGCCGAGAGCTGCAGCTGCGCCGGGCGCTCGGGGGCCTCCAGGCCGGCCGCGGCGAGCGCCGCCTGGTCCGGCACGCCGTCCCCGTCCGTGTCGATCTGCTCGACCCGCACGTCCAGGTTGAACAGGAAGCCGATGGTCTCCTCGCGGATGGACTCCATCATCTGCTGGAACATGGTGAAGCCCTCGTTCTGGTACTCCACCAGGGGGTCGCGCTGCGCCATGGCGCGCAGGCCGATGCCCTCCTTGAGGTAGTCCATCTCGTAGAGGTGCTCCTGCCACTTGCGGCCGATCACCGAGAGCACGACGCGGCGCTCGAGCTCGCGCATGTTCTCGTCGCCGATGGCCGCCTCCCGCTTCTGGTAGGCGATCTTCGCGTCGGAGAGGATCTCCTCGAGGAGGAACTCGTGCTTGACGTTGCCCTTCCCGCCGGCCTCCTCGATGATGTCCTCCTGCGTGAGGCCCACCGGGTAGAGCGTCTTGAGGTTGGCCCAGAGCAGATCCCAGTCCCAGTCCTCGCTGTGGCCCTCGGCGGTCGCGGCCTCGACGACGTCCTTGATGACGCCGGTGAGGAAGTTCTCCACCATGCCCTCGAGGTTCTCGCCCTCGAGGATGCGACGCCGGTCGCCGTAGATGGCCTCGCGCTGCCGGTTGAGCACGTCGTCGTACTTGAGCACGTTCTTGCGCTGCTCGGCGTTGCGGGACTCGACCTGCGACTGCGCGGACTGGATGGCGCGGGAGACGATCTTCGCCTCGATCGGCACGTCGTCCGGGATGGCGGAGCTGTTCATCAGCCGCTCGGCCGCACCGGAGTTGAACAGGCGCATCAGGTCGTCGGTCAGCGAGAGGTAGAACCGGGACTCACCGGGATCGCCCTGCCGGCCGGACCGGCCGCGCAGCTGGTTGTCGATGCGGCGGGACTCGTGCCGCTCGGTGCCCAGCACGTACAGGCCGCCGAGCTCGAGGACCTCGGCGTGCTCCGTCTCGACCTCCTTGCCGGCCTTCTCCAGGGCGGCCGGCCACGCGGTCTCATACGCCTCGGGATTCTCGTTCGGGTCCAGGCCCCGCTCGTGCAGCGCCGCGATGGCGTTGAACTCGGCGTTGCCACCGAGCATGATGTCGGTGCCGCGGCCGGCCATGTTGGTGGCCACGGTGACGGCCTTCTTGCGTCCGGCCTGGGCGACGATCGCCGCCTCACGGGCGTGGTTCTTCGCGTTCAGCACCTCGTGCCGGATGCCGCGCTTGGCGAGCAGCTTCGAGAGGTACTCGCTCTTCTCCACGCTGGTGGTGCCGACGAGGACGGGCTGGCCGGCCTCGTGCCGCTCCGCGATGTCCTCGACCACGGCGTCGAACTTGACCATCTCGTTCTTGTAGACGAGGTCGGTCCGGTCCTCGCGCGCCATGCCCTTGTTGGTCGGGATGACGACGACGCCGAGCTTGTACGTGTTGACGAACTCGGCGGCCTCGGTCTCGGCGGTACCGGTCATGCCGGAGAGCTTCTCGTAGAGCCGGAAGTAGTTCTGCAGGGTGATCGTGGCGAGCGTCTGGTTCTCGGCCTTGATCTCGACGCCCTCCTTGGCCTCGATGGCCTGGTGGACGCCCTCGTTGTACCGCCGACCGGCGAGGATGCGGCCGGTGTGCTCGTCGACGATCAGCACCTCGCCGTCGAGCACGACGTAGTCCTTGTCGCGCTTGAACAGTTCCTTGGCCTTGATCGCGTTGTTGAGGAACCCGATCAGCGGGGTGTTCGCCGACTCGTAGAGGTTGTCGATGCCGAGGTAGTCCTCGACCTTCTCGATGCCGCCCTCGAGCACGCCGACGGTGCGCTTCTTCTCGTCGACCTCGTAGTCGACGCCGGCCTCCAGGCGCAGCACGACCTTCGCGAACTCGCCGTACCAGCGGTTCGCGTCGCCCGAGGCGGGGCCGGAGATGATCAGCGGGGTGCGGGCCTCGTCGATGAGGATCGAGTCGACCTCGTCGACGATCGCGAAGTGGTGGCCGCGCTGCACGAGCTCGTCCGGTGCCCACGCCATGTTGTCGCGCAGGTAGTCGAAGCCGAACTCGTTGTTCGTGCCGTAGGTGATGTCCGCCGCGTACTGCTCACGGCGCTGCGCGGGGTCCATGTTGGCCAGGATGCAGCCGGTGGACATGCCGAGGAACCGGAAGACGCGGCCCATCAGCTCGCTCTGGTAGCCGGCGAGGTAGTCGTTGACCGTGATGACGTGGACGCCCTTACCGGTCAACGCGTTGAGGTAGGCCGGTGCCGTGGCGACCAGCGTCTTGCCCTCACCGGTCTTCATCTCGGCGATGTTGCCCAGGTGCAGGCCGGCTCCGCCCATCAGCTGGACGTCGAAGTGGCGCTGGCCGAGCGTGCGCCCGGCGGCCTCGCGGACCGCGGCGAACGCCTCGGGCAGCAGGTCGTCGAGGGTCTCCCCGTCCTGGTACCGCTGGCGCAGGACGTCGGTCTCCTCGCGCAGCTCCTCGTCGGACATCTCCCGGAAGTCGTCCTCGAGGGCGTTGATCGCGTCGACGTACGACTGCAACCGCCTGAGCGTCTTCTTGTCGCCCGTGCGGAGAACCCGTTCGATCAGGGATGGCACAGCTGTTCGCTCCTGCGTGCTCGACTCGTCTGGACAGCGGCAGGCCGTGACGGCCCGCGCGCTGCGCCGAGTCTACGCGAGGCGGCTGGCCGGAAGCTCAGCGTTCGCTCACGGCCCGGGCGAGGCTCGCGGCCAGGTCGCCGCGAGGGGCGACGACGACGTCGCCGAGGCCGAGCCAGCCCGCCATCGTCGCGAGCTCCGCGGCCAGTTCCCTCGCGACCGCTTCCGGGCGCGGGCCGACCCCGGACGCGTCCGGCTCGGCGAAGGCGGCCTGGACGAGCAGGACACCGCGATGCCGGTCGGCCTTCAGGTCGACGCGGGCCACCAGCGCCTCCCCCAGCAGGAACGGCAGCACGTAGTACCCGTGCTCGCGGCGCTCGGGCGGGGTGTAGATGCCGATCCGGTAGTGGAAGCCGAACAGCTCCTCGACGCGTGGCCGGTGGAAGATCAGCGAGTCGAAGGGGCTGAGCAGCGCCCGGGCCTCGACGCGCCGGGGTCGCCGGGCGGCGGTGTGCAGCCAGTGCGGGCGGTCCACCCCGTCGACGCTGACGGGCCGGACGACACCCTGTGCGGCCAGCCGGCCGAGCGACTCCGTGGCGGCCTTGACCGGCAGCCGGAAGTAGTCGGCCACCGAGCGCGCGGTCGCCACGCCGAGCGCGCGGGCCGCCGCCTCGGTGAGCCGGTCGGCCGCCTCCGGCCGGCTGGGTTCGGGTACGTCCCGCAGCGCGGGCGGCAGCACCCGGTCCGTGAGCGTGTAGCGCCGCTCGAACTGCGGCGTCCGGCCGGCCGAGCCGACCACGCCCTGCTCGAAGAGGTGCTCGAGCACGCGTTTGGTCGGCGTCCAGTTCCAGCCCCAGGACACCCGATCCACCGCGTGATCGTGATCCAGCGCGGCGGCCAGGCCGGTCGCGGTCATCGGCCGGGACCGGCCGAGCACGTCGACGAGCCCGGCGGCGATGACCTCGTGCTCCTGCGCGGCCGGGGCGGACAGGCCCACCCACCGGCGCCGCTGCCACACCCGCAGATCCGCGAAGTGCTCGGGCCGGATGAAGCTGGCCTCGTGCGCCCAGTACTCCATCATGCGGCGGGGCTGCCGCTCGCTCAGGCGGGCGAGCAGGTCCCGGTCATAGGGGCCGAGCCGGGCGAAGACGGGCAGGAAGTGGCTGCGACTGAGCACGTTGACCGAGTCGATCTGCAGCAGCTGGATGCGCCGCAGCAGGGCGGCGAGGTGGGCGGTGGTGACCCGGCCGGCGGAGGGCCGCGCGTCGTGCGGCACCTCCAGGGCCTGCGCGGCGATCGCGATGCGTCGGGCGGCGGCGAGACTGAGCCGGTCGGTCACGAGCAGCGCCTCCTGGTGAGGGTTCCGGACGGGGTCCGGGCAGCGGTTCCCGGGTGAGGGTTCCGGACGGGGTCCGGGCAGCGGTTCCCGGGCGGAATCCTCCCGGGCAGCGGAACGGGCCGCGACCCGGAGGGTCACGGCCCGTTCGCCGATGCTACGCCGATCAGGCGGGCGTGCCTGCCGACCGGTAGGTCAGCTCCTCCTCCTGCACGTCGGCGTTCTCGTCGCACGCCTCGTCGAGCGAGATGACCCCGTACGTCCAGCCACGGCGCCGGTAGACGACCGAGGGGGTACTCGTCTCCTCGTCGATGAAGAGGTAGAAGTCGTGGCCGACCATCTCCATGGCGTCGACGGCGTCGTCCAGGGTGAGGCGAGCGGCCGGGAAGACCTTGCGGCGAATGGTGACGGGCGAATCGCCGCTCTGCTGGTCCGGCACGGTGTCGGCGGCACGGCCGTCGACGTCGTCCGCGGTCTGCAGGTACAGCGGCGTGTCCGGGCGGACGACCGGCAGGGAGGCGGTGGCCTCGTGCACGGCGGTGGGGCGCTGGTGGCCCTGGTGGTGGACCTTCTTGCGGTCGCGGGCCCGGCGCAGACGCTCGGCCAGCTTTCTGGCGGCGGCATCGAATGCGGCGAACTTGTCCTCGGACGCAGCCTCGGCCCGGATCACGGGCTTCAGACCGAGCACGGTGAGTTCGATGATGACCTCGGAGGGCTGCTTCGTCACCTTCGCCTCGAGGCGGTGCTTCTTCTCGACCAACGGTTCGATCTTGGCGATCTTCTCCTCCGCGTACTCGCGGTACCGGTCGGACACCGTGACGTTGCGACCGTAGATGGAAAAGTCCATGGTGATCTCCGCTCTGTAGTCGGTGACACAACGGCACCGGCTGATCCGACGGATGCCGTTCAGTGTTGCTTCCAACACCTGGCCCCCACGTTAGTTGAGCGGCACCGCATTTTCATCCGCCGGCCATCTGCCGGTCAGCCGGGAGGGCCCGGCCGCGCCCGGTCGCGGCACGTCCGCCCGGTCGTCCCGGATCCTGGTCGGGTCCCCGCTCGCGCCTCGTCTGCGGGGACGGCACGGCGGCGACGACGGCCGCCCCGTGCACGGCGATCCCGCCCGCGTCCAGGGCACGCCGGGCCTCGGCGAGCGTGGCCCCGGTGGTCAGAACGTCGTCCACGAGCAGCACGACACCGCCGGGCGGCAGCCGCGTTCCCGGCCGGGGTCCGGAGCGCATCCGCATGCTCCCGGTCAGCCGTCGCGCCCGGGCGCGTCGCCCGGCTCCGCGGTGCGCACCGCCGCCGGACACCCGTGGCCGCCACCGGGCGAGCAGGGCGCCCGGGCTTGGCGGGCCCGGCAGGTCCGGGGAGGCGCGGCCCGGGGCGGGCCACCACCGCACGCTCAACCAGGGCGCCAGGACCGTGCCCGGGGGCAGAAGACCCCGCCGCAGTGCCGAGCGCAGCAGCAGGCCGACCGGGTGGTAGCCGCGCCGCCACCGGGCCCGGCGGGAGCTGGGAACCGGGACGAGCAGCAGCGGACCGTCCCGGGGTGCGGCGCCGGGGCCGCCCGTGCGGGCGCGCGCCGCAGCGACCGTGACCGCGCGGGCGAGCGCGGCGGCGGCCGGGCCGGTGAGGTCCGTGCGGCCGTGGTCCTTCAGTGCCAGCAGCACGGCGTCGGTCCCGCCCCGCCGGTAGTTCCCGGCCGCGGTGACGGGAAGGACAGGGTCGACGGGCAGCCCGAGGGCCCCGTCCTCCGCGGCGAACGGCCGGTCCGTGGCGCGCCGCAGCCGGGCGGCGCAGCCCCGGCAGAGCGGGACGTCGATCCGTCCGCAGCCCGGACACCAGACCGGCACGAGCAGAGCCAGGAACGCGAGCACCGCGGCCTCGACCAGGTCCGCGAGCTTCCTCAGATGGCTGAATCGGCCGTGGGGGCCGCCACGGGGAGCACGGTGCCGTGCCGGCGTGCCGTCGTCGATGCCATCGTTCGTGCCATCGTTCGTGCCGTCGCCCATCCGGCCAGCGTGCGCGACCCGGGCCGTCGGGGACAGGTCGGGGAATGCGCCCGTGGACGACGCGCGCCTGGGGAGGGAGAAGCGGTCAGCCGGCGAAGGCGGTGTCGAGCACGCCGGTCGCCTGGTTGGACCAGCTGGTGTCCACCCGGACCAGCAGTTCCTGCCCGAACTGCAGGTAGATCTCCTGGGTGCCGTTGCCGCCGGCCAGCGACGTCGCCCCGCGTACCGGCGCGAGTTCCTGGGCCTGCCCGTCGAGGGAGAGCACCTCGGGGGTCACGCTCGCCTTGTCCGAGGCGCCCATCACGACGATCTCGGTGTCCCCGATCCACACCCCGGTGTTGACCGTGTGCGCGGACCGGATCGGCAGTGCCGAGGTCAGTTCGCGCGGCGTCCCGTCCGCGGCGCGGCGCACGCCACTGATCCAGATCGAGGACTTCCCGTCATCCACCGTGACGATGAGCGCGCGGGCCCCGTCGCGGGACAGGCGCAGGCTCGTGATGGTCCGACCGCGCAGCCACGGCGCGCTGACCTCGTTGACGCCGCCGCCGGGCCGGGCGGCCTGGGCGGTGTAGACGAGGCCGGCGCCGGAGCCGTCGGCGGTCCAGAGCCAGTCGAACGGGTCGAACGACGGGCGGGTCAGCGCGGAGCCGGTGAAGACGGTGCCCCGCGTACCGTCGGTGGACCGGCTGATCAGCCGGCGCCGGTCGGAACTGAGGTAGGCGAAGCGGCGCTGGTCGTAGCTCATCGCCGGATCGATCGGCTTGTCCGAAGCGACCGAGCCGACGCCGTCGATCGGGCGGTAGCCCCCGCCCTGGTAGAGCACCAGCTCGTTGCGCACGACGGCCACCTGACTGGCCGGCACCTGCTTCTCCTTGACCGGGGCGCTGCGGGCCGCCTCCCCGGCGTCGATGTCGAGGGGGCGCTGGTTGATCAGCAGACGGACCGAGCTGATGCTGTCCAGGACGCCCACGAGCGTGCCGGAGAGCTGGTTGAGCATCCGTTCGCGCTGCTTCTGGTCCGACGAGTCGAGCACCTGCTGCGGCAGGTCCACCTCCGCGGCGCCCGAGACGATCGGCACGGACGGCGTGTTCAGGGTGGTGCCCTCGGGGAAGGCGCTGACGACGGCGCCCTTGAGGTAGTCCGCGGGCCCGTTCAGGAGCACCCGCACGAGGGACGTGGTGACGCGGGGGCCCCGGACGAACCAGCGCACGTCCGGCACCGCGTACGTGTAGGTGGGGTCGTAGAAGGCGAGCGAGTAGGAGTCGAACAGCAGACCGAAGTCGCGGACCTGCAGCATGATGCCGTCGGGGATCTTGTTGATCCGCCACTGCCCGTCGACCTTCTGCAGGGTGACGTCGAGCGACTCCGTGGCACCGTCGGCCGCGTTCCGGTAGATGCCCTGGTCGTCGACCGTCGCGGTCACGGCCATGACGATCCGCACGGTGCCCGCGGCCGGGGTGGCGACGACGCGCGGCGTCGACGAGAGGACGAGCGTGCGCTGGTCCGGCTTCCACGTGCTGGAGAGCCCGGGCGTCAGGAAGCTGCGGGCGACCGCGTACTCGTCCTGGCTGCCGACGCCGGCGCGCACGAAGCCCTGCACGATCGCCTGCGGGGACCCGTTGTCCTGCGGCCCGGCGGGGGCCGGGCCCTGCTGGTTCTGCTGGCTGGCGTTGCCCGAGTCCTCGCTGAGCCCGACCGGCCCGTTCGTCGGGATGGAGGAGCACCCCGTCAGCGCCAGGGCGGCGGCGATCGCGAGGGCCAGGACGACGCGGATCGGTGTCGTGCTCATCGCGATACCCCCCGCCCGGTTCCGCCGGCCGGCGTGCCGGCCCGCTCGGCGTCCGCCGGGCCGTCCTTCCCCTGCCCCGCGCCGGCAGCGCCGGCAGCGTCGGCCGCGGCCTCGGGAGCACGCTCGTCGACACCGCGCTCGTCGACACCCCGCTCGTCGACACCGCGCTCGTCGACACCCCGCTCCCCCGCGGCCATCGCCGCGAGGTCGGCCGGGGGCGGCCCGGGACGGGCGTCGACCGTCTCCGCCGCACCGGTGTCGCCCCGGACGACGATGGACGCCCCGGGGTCGGAGGGGTCGAGGATGACGGCGCTCGTTGTGGTGTCCACGGCCGGCACGGGGGCGTCCGGGGGTTCGAGGGCCAGCGGCTCGTCCACCAGCTCCTCCCCGCGACGCCGCGGCAGCAGCACCCGGAAGTTCGAGCCGTGGCCGGCCATGCCCCAGGCCTGCAGGCGGCCCTGGTGCAGGTTGACGTCCTCGGTCGCGATGGACAGGCCGAGGCCGCTGCCACCCGTGGTGCGGGCACGGGCCGGGTCCGCCCGCCAGAACCGGTCGAACACGTGGGCGACGTCCTCGGGCGTCATGCCGATGCCGTGGTCGCGCACCGTCACCGCCACGACGTCGGCGGTCGCGGCGACGTGCACCTGGATGGGCCGGCCCTCCCCGTGCTCGATGGCGTTGACCAGCAGGTTCCGCAGCACCCGTTCGATCCGCTTGGCGTCCATCTCGAGGACGCAGGTCGGATCGTCGAACTGCACCTCGATGGCGGAGCCGACGTTCTCGGCGAGGATCGCCGTGCCGTCCTGGACACTGCGCACCACCTGGTTCAGGTCGGCGTCGCCGATGTCCAGGACCGCGGCGCCGGCGTCGAACCGGGACATCTCCAGCAGGTCCGCGAGCAGGTTCTGGAACCGTTCCACCTGGTGGTAGAGCAGTTCGGCGGAGCGCTTGTTGATCGGGTCGAACTCCTCGCGGGCGTCGTAGAGCACCTGGGAGGCCATCCGCACCGTCGTCAGCGGGGTCCGCAGTTCGTGGGAGACGTCGGAGACGAAGCGCTGCTGCATCCGCGACAGCTCGGCCAGGGCAGTGATCTGCTCCTGCAGGTTGCCGGCCATGTGGTTGAACGACGCGCCGAGGCGGGCGAGCTCGTCCTCGCCCTCGACGTTGATGCGTTCCTCCAGCTGGCCCGCGGCCAGCTTCTCGGCCACGTCCGCGGCGTCGGAGACGGGGGCGACGACGGCGCGGGTGACGAACCAGGCGATCGCGCCGACGGCGAGCAGCAGCACGGCGCCACCGACCCAGAGGGCGCCGTGGATGTAGCTGAGCGTGTCCTGCGCCTCGGAGAGGTTGTAGATCAGGTACAGCTCGTAGTTGGTGCCCGGGGGAACGCGGACGATCCGTCCGACGGCGATCGCGGGCACGTCCGAGGAACCGACCGGCAGGGCGATCGACTGGTAGTACTGCCCGTCGTCTCGCCGGACCGCCTGGCGCAGTTCCTCGGGGATGGTCGCGGACGTGATCTGCGAGTCGTCGCTGCGGGCCGTCTCGACCCAGCGCTGGCCCTGCTCCCCCGGCTTCTGCAGCAGCAGGAACATGCGGCGGGTGGAGCCGCTGTCCCCCTCGAGCACCTTCAGGGTGTTGTAGATGGTCTGCTGGCCGGTGGCCTGGTCGTTCGTCTCGGCCCGGTCGAAGATGGCCTGCACCTCGTCGAAACCACGCCGTGACTCCTGCTCGGCCTGGTAGAGCCGCTCGCTGAACAGGGCCGAGGAGATCTCGTGGGAGAGGAACGCCCCGACCATCGCGAAGGCGATCAGGGTCATGCCCATGGTGAGCAGCACGGTGCGGAACTGCAGGGAGTGCCGCCACCGGGAGACCAGCTTGATGCCGCCGGACCGGGTGGAGCGCCACAGGCGCTCGACGCTCGTGCGGCGGGGTCGGTGGCGGAGCAGCCGGATCCGGTGCGAGCCGGTTCCTTGGGGTCCACGATCGCCGGACCCGGTCGGCAGCGACGGCCGATCCGTTCCGCGGGTGCTCGTCGCAGACACGTTCTCTCCCCGTTCCTTCACGCCGGGTCCGAACCGGCGTGGGGTCACCGCGTCAGCTCTGTCCGGCCTTGTATCCCACGCCCCGGACGGTCAGCACGACCTCGGGAGCCTCGGGATCTCTCTCAATCTTGGACCGAAGGCGCTGAACATGCACATTGACCAGCCGGGTGTCGGCCGCGTGCCGGTACCCCCAGACCTGCTCCAGGAGCTGTTCACGCGTGAACACCTGCCACGGCTTCCGCGCCAGGGCGACGAGCAGGTCGAACTCGAGCGGCGTGAGGGCGATCGTGCGGGAGCCGCGGCGCACCGAGTGGCCGGCGACATCGATCGTCACGTCCGCGACGGTGAGGGTCTCCGGTGCACGGGTGTCGCCCGGCCGCAGGCGGGCCCGGACCCGGGCCACCAGCTCGGCCGGCTTGAACGGCTTGGGCACGTAGTCGTCGGCGCCGGACTCGAGGCCGCGGACGATGTCCGAGGTGTCCGACTTGGCGGTCAGCATCACGACGGGCACGTCGGACTCGCTGCGGATCTGCCGGCACACCTCGATGCCGTCCAGTCCCGGCAGCATGAGATCGAGCAGCACGAGGTCGGGCCGGCTGTTGTGGAAGGCCTCCAGGGCCTGTGCGCCGTCCGCGCAGAAGGACGGGTCGAACCCGTCGTTGCGCAGGACGATGCCGATCATCTCGGCCAGCGCCTCGTCGTCGTCCACCACGAGAATGCGTCCCTTCATGCCCTCCATCCTCACAGACCCGAGGCCGTTTTCCGTGTTCCCGGCCCTCGACGGCGAGGCGTGCGCACGGTCGACGGCGTCCCCCGCGGGACCCGACGAGCGGCCGGAGGGTGCCGGGGGCGACGACGGCCCCGGCACCGGTCGACCCGGCGCGGGTGGACGACGCATCGCTGCAGGTCAGCGGATGCTGGTCTGGCGGTGGGGGGCCGGATACGCTCGGGGCACGGGTCGGCTGCCATGGGCCGGCACCGGACGAGGGGGACATGACGCATGAGCGAGAACGGGTACCGGGACAGCGGCGGTTGGGCCGCTCCCGGTGGGGGTCAGGGGGACGGATCCTCGCGCGCACCGGGCTGGAGCGGAGCACCGACCGGCGAGAACGCCCCCACGGGCTGGGGAGCGGCGCCGGCCGGCTGGAACGCGCCCGGACAGAGTGGGAACGGCCAGGGCTGGAACGGCCACGGTGGGAACGCGCAGGGTGGCGGGCAGGGCTGGTTCGCCCCACCGAAGCCCGGCGTCATCCCGCTCCGGCCCCTGTCCGTCGGCGAGGTCCTCGACGGTTCCCTGCAGGCGGCCCGGCGCAACGCGAAGGCCATGATCGGCTCCTCGCTGCTCTTCAACGTCGTCATGGGCCTGCTCGTCATCCTCTTCGTCCTCACCGCCGGCGCACCCTTCCTGCGGATCGCGTCGATGGGGGCGAACTCCTCGACGTTCTCCCGCTCCGAGGCCTCCTCGCTGCTCGCCTCGATCCCGATCCTGCTGATCGGTGAGCTGCTGATCGCCGTCCTCGCCCTGGTCGGGGGCGCCGTGCTGCAGGGCGCCCTCGTGATCCCGGTCTCGCGCGCCGTCCTGGAGCAGCGCACGGGGTTCCGGCAGATGTGGGGCCTGGTCCGGCCGCGGATCGGGGCGCTCATCGGTCTGGCCCTGTTCCTGGCCGGGATCGGTTTCGGGGCGAGCATCGCCCTGATGGTCGTGCTGTTCGCGGTCGGTGCGGTCATCTCCTCGACGGCGAACGACGCCACGGGCGCCATCATCGTCTTCCTCTTGACCATGCTGGCGCTCGCCGTGCTCGCCGCGTGGGTCGGCACCCGGCTGAGCGTGTGCGGTGCCGTGGTGGTGCTGGAGAAGTGCGGCCCTGGGCAGGCGCTCGCCCGGTCCTGGCGGCTGACGAAGGGCAACTTCTGGCGGGTGTTCGGCACCCTCCTGCTCACGGTCGTCCTCGTCTACGTCGTCTCCGCGATCGCCGGGGCGCCGCTGCAGTTCGCCCTGCCACTGCTCACCGGCGTCCTCGCCCCCACCGGTGCGGGCCTCGGGTCCGGGGCGGTGGGCCTGCTGATCGCCCTGCTGGTCGCCTACCTCGTGCTGACGACGCTCGTCGGGGCCCTGACCACCGTCTTCCTGGTCGGGGTCACCTCCCTGCTCTACGTCGACCTGCGGATGCGCCGGGAGGGCCTGGACATGGCCCTGATGGCCGAGCACGACCGTCTCGCCTCCGGGAGCCACCCGAGCGCGCTGCCCGGGACCGCGTGATCCTCCCCGGGCCGGCGGCAGCCCTGGGCGCGGCGCTCCTGCTGCCCGTCTCCCTCGTGCCCGCTGACGTGCCGGTGGTGCCCGACGACGGCACCGCGCGGCGCTGGGCGCAGGACGAACTGGCCCGGCCCGAGTACCAGGACGCCAAGCCCGGGGTGGTCGAGACGGTCCTCGACGCCATCGGGCGCTGGTTCAGCGACACGGTGAACGGGCTCCGTCCCTCGGGCGCGAACCCCTGGTTGGTCGTCGTCGTGGCGCTGCTGATCGTGGGGATCGTCGTCCTCGTCCTCGTGGTCCGGCCGCGGCTGAACCGGGCGGCCGCCCGCCGCACGACTGTGTTCGACGGGGACCGGCCGATGGACGCCGACGGTCACCGCGCGCTCGCCGCCGCCGCCGCGGATCGCGGCGATCACGCCACCGCCGTCATCGAGGCGTTCCGCGCCCTGGTGCGGGCCGCGCAGGAACGCACGGACCTGCCCGAGGGCGACGGGCGCACCGTCGACGAGGTGACGCGCGACCTGTCCGCGATCTTCCCGGCCGAGCACGACGCCGTCGCCGCCGCGGGGCGCCGGTTCAACGACGTCCGGTACGGCGACGCCCCCGCGACCCGGGAGGACCACGCGCTGATCACCGCGCTGGACGGCCGTCTCGCCCACGCCCGTCCGCTCCGGTCCACCGTCGCCGCCGCACCGGCGGTGCCGCGATGAGCCACCCGGCACCGCCCACCGGCACCGCGCCGGAGCAGCTCGGCGACGACCGCGCGACCGGCGGTGCGGTCGTCCGCAGTGATGCGTCTGCCGGCACCGCGTCCGCCGGCACCGCGCCCGGCAACACGGGCGCCTCCGCCGGTGCCCGGACCGCCACCATGACCGGCGACGGCGTCACCTGGCGCACCACCGCGGTCCGCCGGCTGCGCGCGTGGCGGTTCTGGCTCGTCGTCGCCGCGATCGCCGTCGCCCTGGTCACGGTCACCGTCCTGCTGCGGGGGACCGGCACCGACCGCGGCTCGCTCTCCCCCGACAACCCCGCCCCGGAGGGCGCCCGCGCCGCGTCCCGCATCCTGCAGGCGCAGGGGGTCACCGTCACCCGGGCGGATCACCTGGACGCGGCACTCGACCGCGCGGGCAGCACCGGCGGAGACGGCACCCTCCTGCTCGACGACCGGAACGGCATCCTCTCCACTCGCCAGCTGGACCGCCTGGCGGACCGGGCGCGCACCGCGGGCACCCGCGTCGTGCTGCTGCAACCGGACCTGCGGATCCTCACCGCGCTCGCCGACGGTGTCCGGCTCGGCGGCGTCGTCAGCGACCCGTCGACGGACCGCGCCCTGAGCGCCGACTGCGCGGTGCCGGCCGTCCGTGCCGCCCGGGAGGTCGACCGCACCGGCCGGCTTTACCGCGGACCGGTCACCTGCCTGCGCAACCGTGCGGACTCGACGGCGGACGGCGGCGTGTACGTGCAGAGCGACGGCGGCCGGATCGTCGTCCTCGGCGGCGCGCAGACCCTCAGCAACGACCGGCTGGCCGCCCACGGCAACGCGGCCCTGATGCTGCACACGCTCGGCGCCCGCCCCCAGCTGACCTGGTACCAGCCCACCGTGCGGGACCTTGAGGCGACCGACCAGAGCCGCACCCTCGCCGACGTCACCCCACCCTGGGTCACCCCGGTCTCCGCGTGGCTGCTGTTCACCGCGGTGCTCGCCATGCTGTGGCGGGGCCGCCGCGACGGGCCCCTGGTGCGCGAGCCGCTGCCCGTCGTCGTCCAGGCCGCCGAGACCAGCCGCGGCCGGGCCCGGCTGTACCAGGACGCGGGCGCCGCCGAGCACGCGGCCGCGACCCTGCGGGCCGCGACCCTGGTGCGTCTCGGCGAACACCTGCGGCTGGGCCACGCGCCCGCCGCGGAGGCGATCGTCGAGGCCACCGCCACCGCGACCGGGAGGACCGTCCCGGACGTCGCCCGCCTGCTGACCGGCGAGCTGCCGACCCGCACCGCCGACCTGTTGTCCTACACCACCGCCCTGACCGACCTCGAGACGGAGGCCCTGCGCCGATGAGCGAACACCCGCACCCGCCCGCACCCGACACCACGCCGAGCTTCTCCGCGCCCGACGCCGCCGCGGCCGCACCGAGCACGGCGCCCGAGGTCCCCGGGAACGACCGCCGCGACGGCCACCACCCGGACCCGTCCGGAGACGCCGCGCGCGAGGCCCTGCTCGCCGTGCGCACCGAGGTCGGCCGCGCCGTCGTCGGGCAGGAGGGCACCGTCACGGGTGTCCTGATCGCCCTGCTGTGCCGCGGTCACGTGCTGCTGGAGGGCGTGCCCGGCGTCGCGAAGACGCTGCTCGTGCGGTCGCTCTCCGCCGCCCTGACGCTGCAGACCACCCGCGTGCAGTTCACCCCGGACCTGATGCCGGGCGACCTGACCGGTTCGCTCGTCTACGACGCCCGGACCAGCGACTTCACGTTCCGGCCGGGCCCGGTGTTCACCAACCTGCTGCTCGCCGACGAGATCAACCGGACGCCGCCCAAGACGCAGGCCGCCCTGCTCGAGGCGATGGAGGAGCGGCAGGTCTCCGTCGACGGCGTGTCCCGTCCGCTGCCGACCCCGTTCATCGTCGCCGCCACGCAGAACCCGGTGGAGTACGAGGGCACCTACCCGCTGCCGGAGGCGCAGCTGGACCGGTTCCTGCTCAAGCTGACCATGGACCTGCCCGGCCGGGACGACGAGATCGAGGTGATCCGCCGGCACAGCGCCGGCTTCGACCCGCGGGACCTGGCCGCCGCCGGGGTGCGGGCCGTCGCCGGGGCCGATCAGCTGGCCGACGCGCGGGCCGCGGTCGGCCGGGTACAGGTCTCCCCCGAGGTGCTCGGCTACATCGTCGACGTCGTCCGGGCCACCCGCTCGGCCCCGTCGTTCCAGCTCGGTGTCTCCCCGCGTGGGGCCACCGCCCTGCTCAACACCGCCCGCGCGTGGGCGTGGCTGAACGGCCGCGGGTACGCGACGCCGGACGACGTCAAGGCGCTCGCGCTGCCGACCCTGCGCCACCGCGTGGCCCTGCGGGCCGAGGCCCAGATGGACGGCGTCTCCGCCGACGGGGTGCTCAGCAGCATCCTCGCCACCGTGCCCGTGCCCCGATGACGGGTCCGCTGGGTCCGCGCGCGGTCGACGCGGGTCCCGCCACGCTGCGCCTGATCACGTTGCGCCTCGTCACTCCTCGCGGGATCGAGCACGACGCGGAGGCCGACCCGTGGCCCTGACCGGTCGGTTCATCCTGCTCGCCCTTGCCGGGGCGATCGTCGTGCTGCTCGCCCCGGGTCCGCTCACCCTGCTGCTCCTGGCCGGGGTGCTCGCCGTCATCGCCGCCGTCGATCTCGGCCTCGCCGTCTCCCCGCGCCGCATCACCGTCGCCCGGGAACTGCCCGAGAGCGTCCGGTTGACGGAGACGGCGGTCAGCGCCCTGGTGCTGACCAACCCGACGGACCGGACGCTGCGGGCTCGCGTGCGCGACGGCTGGCAGCCCTCGGCCGGCGCCGTCGACCCGCGGCACCGCGTCGTCATCCCCGCCGGGCAGGCGCGCCGCGTCCGCACCACGCTCGTGCCCGTCCGCCGCGGCGACCGGCACAGCCCGCACGTGACCATCCGGTCCGCCGGACCGCTGGGGCTGGCCGCCCGCCAGGTCACGATGCCGCTGCCGGGGATGCTGCGCGTGCTGCCGCCGTTCCACGCCCGCCGCCATCTGCCGTCCAAGCTGCGGCGGCTGCGGGAACTGGACGGCCGTGCCGCGGTGCAGATCCGCGGCGCCGGCACCGAGTTCGACTCCCTGCGCGACTACGTCCGCGGCGACGACGTCCGGTCCATCGACTGGCGGGCGACCGCCCGGCGGCAGGCCGTCGTCGTGCGCACCTGGCGCCCGGAGCGGGACCGGCGCGTCGTCATCGTGCTCGACACCTCCCGGACCGCGGCCGCCCGGATCGGCGACGAGCCCCGGCTGGACACCGGGATGGAGGCGGCGCTGCTGCTGGCGGTGCTCGCCGACCGCGGCGGTGACCGGGTCGACTTCCTGGCGGTCGACCGGCGGGTGCGGGCCCGGGTCGGCTCCGCCGACCCGGGCGAGCTGCTGCCCTCCCTCGTGCAGGCGATGGCGCCACTCGAGGCCGAGCTGATCGAGGCCGACTTCTCCCGGCTGCCGGGGCACATCGCCGCGGTCAGCGCCCACCGCAGCCTGGTCGTGCTGCTGACGTCGCTGGACTCGGGGGCCGCGGAGGAGGGGCTGCTACCGGTGCTGCCGGCCCTGTGCGAGAAGCACGTCGTCGTGGTGGCCGCGGTCCGCGACCCGCAGCTCGACGAGACCGCCGCCGAGCGCGGCACGATCAGCGAGGTCTACCGGGCCGCCGCGGCCGAGCGGACGCGCCTGGAGCGGGCGGCGATGACGGCGCAGCTGCGGCTGCTCGGCGTCGAGGTCGTCGACGAGTCCCCGGCGCTGCTGCCGCCCCGGCTCGCGGACGCGTACATCCGGCTGAAGGCGGCCGGCCGGCTCTGACCCGGTTGTCCGTATCAAGGTCACTGGGCAGGATGATCCCAGCAGGAGGAGGACGCATGAGCGGATCGCTCTACGAGCAGGTGCTGGGCGAGCGGTACACGGACCTGCACCCGCGCGTGCGGGAGTACTTCGCCCAGCCGGCCGGCACCGCCGTCCGCCACGACGGGGTGTTCGACGTCGCCGGCTGCACCGTGCCGGCGCTGCGGCCCGCGTTCGCCGCGCTGGCCGGCGAACAGATGTTCTTCCCCGAGTACGGCGAGGGTGTGCCGTTCAGCATCGTCAACCGCTCCTACGTGGACGAGGCCGGTGCGCCGTGCCTGGCCGCCGAGCGGATCCTCGACTTCGGTCACCGCACGCGGCGGTTCACCGATCTGTGCCGGCTCGGCGTCGACGGCGTGCTGCTGGACCTCGTCGGCACGCACCACCTGCTCCGCACGGGGCTGCGCCTGTCGGTCACGGACACCGGGGCGATGCGCCTGGCCTCGACCGCGGCGTGGGTGGGGCCGCCGAGCACCGGTTCGTCGACATCGCCGACGCCGACGCCGCGGGGACTGCCCGGCCTGCGGATGCCGCGCGTCCTCGCTGCCGGCGCATACACCGAGCAGGGGTTCGACGACGCCAGCGGCCGCTTCACCATCCAGACCCGGGTGATCCAGCCGCTGCTCGGCACCCTGTTCGTCTACGCGGGCACCTTCGACGCGACCCCGCACCCGGTCCCCTGACGCCCGGTCCTTTCCGCCGGCCCGGCCCGGCCCGGCGAGATGGTCGGCCGCCAGTTCGTCGCCAGCTCGTCAATGGATGTCCTGGAAAGCGCTTCCACGACCCTCCGGTGAGCATCTATCGACGAGCTGGCGGAGGGAGGGACACCGACACCAGTCAGGCGTCACGGGCGGTCGTCTCGAGGGCGTCCGCCGTCGCGACCAGCCGGCGCAGCAGTGCGGGCAGCCGCCCGGCGTCGGGCGCTCCGCCCGGGGACCGCGTGCCGGTCAGGGCACCGGCCGGCGTGCGGACGGTCACCGTCAGCTGGGACAGCCGCGTCGCGGACACGCCGAGACGCCGCCACGGGTCGAGGATCTGACCGGCCAGCTCGCTGACCTCCCGCAGTCCCCGGGTTCCGCGCTGATCGGACCCGGTCGGGTCCAGTCCTGCGGTCAGCGCACCGCCGTCGTCCAGGTACTCGCCGAGGGCGTCCGGCGCGGTGCTCAGGGCCGTTGCCGGCAGGGCCAGCGCGTCCGCCCCGATCTCGCGGGCCAGGGCGAGCGGCAGCGCGGTGGGTTCGACGGCGATCACGACCTGGTCGGCTCCCGCCACGCGCGCGGCCTCGACGGTCTGCTGCAGCGTCTGGCGCACCTCCGACCGGTCCACGGCGCGCAGGGTGCGGAACCCGCTCGCCGTCGCGACGGTTCCGGCGAGCACGGCGTCGAGCGCGGGTTCGTCGATCCGCAGGGTGATCGCCGCGCCCGGCACGGCGGTGCGCAGGGCGGCCAGGTGGGTGGCGAGCCCGGTGGCGAGGGACTCGACCAGGTCGCGGCGGGCGCCGTGGTCGCCGAGCACGCGCTGCCCACCGGCGAGGTCGATCATCGTCGCGAGGGTGACGGGACCGAGGACGCTCACGCCGAACCGGGCGGCCGGGGACTGGTCCGCCCCGGCGAGATCGGCCAGGACGTTGACGTCGGAGGCCAGCAGGGAGCGGGACCGGCGCAGGTCCTCACCGGGCCGTGCGGCCACGCGCCAGCCGTGGGGTCCTGCCTCGACCGGCAGATCCTCGAGCAGGGTCGCGGCCCGTCCGACGGCGTCGGCCCCGGGACCGCGGTCCGGCAGCAGGGGCAGGGACGGGAGGTGCTGGTCACCGAGCTCCCCACGGATGGCGGTCAGCGCCCCGGGCAGATCGGTGCCGGCGACGACGGTCGGACCGGTCGCGGTGACCGTGTCCGGTGAGGCGGCCGGAGTGGAGGTGGGCTCCGGGCTCACGCCCGGAAGTCCGCGTCGGCGGTGCGGCCCGTGGCGGGTGCGTCGGGAGCGGAAGCCGCGGTGGCGGCCCGTCGCGGGATGACCGGCAGCGGCGCGGTGCCCTCGGAGATCGCCTGGTGGTGCCGGATGACTTCCTCGATGATGAAGTTGAGGAACTTCTCGGCGAACGCGGGGTCGAGGTGCGCCTCCTCGGCCAGCCGCCGGAGCCGAGCGATCTGCATCGACTCACGCGTCGGGTCCGCCGGAGGCAGCCGGTGCTCGGCCTTGAGCACGCCGACCCGCTGGGTGGCGCGGAACCGCTCGGCGAGCACGTAGACGAGGGTCGCGTCGAAGTTGTCGATGCTGGACCGGATCTGGAGCAGCTCGTGCATGACCGCCGGGTCCACGTCCTCCCCGAGCGAGCTGGCGGACGGGTCGAACGAATCCATCATGGGTCCAGTCTAGGGGCGCGCAGTCCGGTGCCGGTCCCGCCCAGCGGCCGCCCCTGCACGGGGGCGAGCCACGGCGTCCGGTCCAGCCGGAACTGCCCGCGCCACGCCAGCAGCGCGACCAGCAGCGCCGGCAGCAGCCATCCGGACCACCCGAGGATCGTCGTCGTGAGCGGACTGAACGTCGTCCCGTAGGCGAGGAAGACGAGCGGGAAACCGGCCGCGGCGTTGATGGCGCCATGGGCCACGGCCGCCGGCCAGATCGACCCGGTGCGCAGCCGCAGCCAGCTGAGCACGGATCCGATGACCACCGCGAAGCAGATCATCGCCAGCACGCCGAGCCACGCGGGACCGCCCGGGTAGTTGTAGCCGAGCAGGATCAACGGCGCGTGCCACAGTCCCCACAGCGCGCCGGAGACGACGACGGCGGTCGGCACCCCGGCGGGCAGCAGCGCGGGCAGCAGCCAGCCGCGCCAGCCGAGCTCCTCCCCCAGCGCCGGGACGACGTTGACGAACGCGCCGATCAGCACGTTGAGGAACTGCAGCGCCACGACGGTGCCCAGGCTCACGCGGGACAGCGCCGCCGGGGCCACCTGCTCGAGGTAGGCCCGGAACCCCGAGAAGCCGGTCGGATCGGCGTGGTAGAACCCGAACAGGGCCCCGACGGCGAGCGCCCCGAGCACGAGGACGATCGCCAGCACCACGACACCGAGCAGCAGGAGCACGAAACGCCCGACGGGGCGCACCTGGCTGAGGCCGAGGGAACGCGGGATGGAGTCCGGCCGGTCCACCCAGCGGCTGACGACCAGCGCCGCGATCCCGGGCCCGAGCATGTAGACGAGCAGCAGCACGGACAGGGCGGGGCTGCGCAGGCCGCCGGCCGAGGCGAGGCCGAGTCCCACCAGCCAGGAGAAGCCGAAGGCGATCGCCAGGAAGACCAGGATCGGACGCCGTCGCAGGCGCCCTCCGGTCGAGTACGCGGTCGGGTCCACAGCCATGGATCGAGCGTACCGGCGGGCGGAAACCTCCACGCCACGCCGCGCGATGTTGTCCGCATCGGCTCTCACCCGGCTCCCGCGCGAGTCGTAGGGTCGGCACACCTGCCCGGCAGCGTTCCGGGTGTGCGCGTGCTCCCTGTCCGGGCCGGTCCTCTCCGTGCCCTTCCCCATCACCGCATGCCGTCATCACCGCACGTCGAGAGGTCCGTCATGAAGAATGCCCGCAGGAGAGCCTTGTCCGCCGCCATCGGGACGCTGGTCCTCAGTGGTTCCCTGCTCGTGGGCGCCGCGCCCGCGAGTGCGGCCCTCGCCCCCAGTTGCGTCTACCTGAGCCAGTGGCAGACAACAAGCTGGTACGGCGCCATCACCAGTCACGCCCGCGCGACCAATCATTGCTCCACGACGAAGCGGTTCCGGATGATCTGGGCGTGGGCGAGCGACGGCGACTGCCGTTCGGTCGCAGCCGGGCTGGGATACAGCGAGACCCGCGGCGGATGGCCACCGAAGGTGACCGAGCTGCGCAGCTGCTGAACGCCGCAAGCGACGACAGGGCCCGGGACGACGCATCGTCCCGGGCCCTGTCGCGTGCCGGCGTCGGCCGACACGATGCCGACGTGTCAGGCCGCGGCGAGGGATCGGGCCGTGTCGATCGTCGCCTGCCCGAGCACGCGCGTGCCCTGGTAGAGGACGACGGTCTGGCCCGGGGCGACGCCGCGCAGGGGCGTCGTCAGCGTGACGACGAGGCCGGCGGAACCGTCGTCGGCGATCCCGGACTGCACGATCTGCGCGGTCGCGGGCACCGGGTCACCGTGGGCGCGGACCTGCGCGAGCACGTCGAAGCGGGCGGAGGCACCGGTCCGCGGGTCGACGACGGCGTCCGGGATCGGGCGCCCGGCCCAGGAGATGCGGATGCCACGGATCTCGTCGACGGCGAGCAGCCGCTCGGGGCCGACGGTCACCCGGTTCTGCTTGGGCTCGATGGAGAGCACGAAGCGGGGCTTGCCGTCGGCGGCGGGACGGCCGAGCTTCAGGCCGCGCCGCTGACCGACGGTGAACGCCTGGGCGCCGGCGTGCTCGCCGACCGTCGCGCCGGTCTCGTCGACGATCTCGCCCGGCTGCATCTCGATCTTCTCGGCGAGCCACCCGGCGGTGTCCCCGTCCGGGATGAAGCAGATGTCGTGGCTGTCCGGCTTCTTCGCCACGGAGAGCCCCCGCTCGGCGGCCTCGGCGCGGACGGCGGCCTTGGTGGGCGCGTCGGCGAGGGGGAAGAGGCAGTGGTCGAGCTGCTGCTCGGTGAGCACGCCGAGCACGTAGGACTGGTCCTTGGCCCAGTCGCTCGCGCGGTGCAGCTCGGGGTGGCCGTCGGCGTCGCGGGTCACGCGGGCGTAGTGGCCGGTGCAGACCGCGTCGAACCCGAGGGCGATGGCCTTCTCCAGCAGGGCCGCGAACTTGATCTTCTCGTTGCAGCGCATGCACGGGTTCGGGGTGCGGCCGGCCTCGTACTCGGCGATGAAGTCGTCGACCACGTCCTCCTTGAACCGCTCGGAGAAGTCCCACACGTAGTACGGGATGCCGAGCTTCTCCGCGGCGCGCCAGGCGTCGCGCGAGTCCTCGATCGTGCAGCAACCGCGGCTGCCCGTGCGCAGGGTGCCGGGCATGCGGGACAGGGCCAGGTGGACGCCGACGACGTCGTGCCCGGCGTCGACGGCGCGGGCGGCGGCGACAGCGGAGTCGACTCCGCCGCTCATGGCAGCCAGGACGCGCATGGTCTCCTCAGAATGATCGTTGGGGGGTGGAGTCGGGCTCGGGCTCAGCGGCCGGCGGCCTGCAGGTCGGGCACATGGGCGGCCATGCCGGCAGCGGCGGCCTTCTCGACGGCGCCCGGGAGCACGTCGAGCAGCAGGGCCACGTCGTCCTCCGTGGACGTGTGGCCGAGGCTGAACCGCTGGGCGCCGCGCGCGGTCGCCTCGTCCAGACCGAGCGCCAGCAGCACGTGGGAGGCGCGCGGAACGCCCGCGCTGCACGCCGACCCGGCCGAGGACTGCACGCCGGCCGCGTCGAGCAGGAACAGCAGCGAGTCGCCCTCGCAGCCCGTGAAGGTGAAGTGGGCGTTGCCGGGCAGCCGCTCCCGGCCGGACGCGGGCCCACGCAGGACGGCGGCGGGCACCCGATCGAGCACACCGGCCACCAGCGCGTCGCGCAGGCCCGCGATCCGGGCGGACTCGGCGGCCAGGTCGCCGACGACGGCGGTCGCGGCCGCGGCGAAACCGGCGGCAGCAGGCGCATCGAGGGTGCCCGAGCGGATGTCGCGCTCCTGCCCACCGCCGTGCTGCACAGGGGTGACGGCGACGGATCGCCCGAGCAGCAGGGCGCCGATCCCGAGCGGGCCGCCGATCTTGTGGCTGCTGATCGAGGCGGCGGCCAGCCCGGTGGCGGCGAAGTCGACCGGCACGGCGCCGAAGGCCTGCACCGCGTCGGCGTGCACGGGGATGCCGTACCGCTCGGCGCGGCGGACGATCTCGGCGACCGGCTGGACCGCGCCGATCTCGTTGTTGGCCCACATGACGGTCACGAGCGCGACCGACTCGGGATCCTCCGCGAGCGCGGCGTCGAGCGCGTCGAGGTCGAGGATGCCGCGCTCGTCGACGGGCAGCCACACGGCCTCGGCGCCCTGCGTCGCCTCGAGCCACTCGACGGTCTCCGAGACGGCGTGGTGCTCGATCGTCGAGGTGAGGACGCGGCGGCGGCGCGGATCCGCGGCGTGGCGGGACCAGTAGAGGCCCTTGATCGCGAGGTTGTCGGCCTCGGTGCCTCCTCCGGTGAGGATCACCTCGGAGGGGTGGGCCCCGGCGGCGGCCGCGATCTCGTCGCGGGCGGTCTCGACGACCATCCGGGCGCGACGGCCCGCACCGTGCAGGGCGGAGGGATTGCCGCAGCGGGTCAGTTCGGTGGTGATCGCGGCCAGAGCGGGCCCGCAGAGGGGCGCGGTGGCCGCGTGATCGAGGTACGCGGGCACCGGTCCAGTCTAGACGGTGGCGTCCGCACCGTTCCCGGCGCCGTCATCCGCCGTCGCGGCGGCGCCGTCACGCCTCACCAGCGGCCGCGCACGGGCGTGCGGGTCTCGGGGTCGGTCGGGGTGGGCAGCGCCATCTCGGCACGCACCCCGAGCAGCCGCACCTCCCGGTCGGGCTCCAGTCGGCCGGCCAGGTCGACGGCCGCGGCGACGACGGCGTCCCGGTCCCGGGTCGGCTCGGGCAGCTTGCCGCCGTAGACCTTCGTGAAGAAGGGCGCGTACCGGACCTTGAGCGTGAGCCGGACCACCGGCCGCTCCTCGGCCTCGGTGTCCCCGTGCACGGCCTCGGCCAGCACCCGGATCGCGTCGGCGATCTGCTCGGGCGTCGTCAGGTTCTGCTGGTAGGTGGTCTCCCGGCTGTGTCCGCGGGCCACCCACGGGGAGTCGTCGACGACGCGCGGCCCCTCGCCGCGACCGAGGCCGCCGTACCAGGGGCCCATCCGCGGGCCGAACTCGGTCACCAGGTCCGGTTCGGGGGCGACGGCGAGCTCGGCCACCGTGCGGACGCCGAGCGTGCCGAGCCGTGCCGACACCTTGGCGCCCACGCCCCACAGCTCCCGGGTGGGCCGCTCCCCCATCACGGCGAACCAGTTCTCCGCGGTCAGCCGGTAGTGCCCGCGCGGCTTGCCGAAGCCGGTGGCGATCTTGGCGCGCACCTTGTTGTCCCCGATGCCCACGGAGCAGTGCAGTTCGGTCGCGGCGAGCACGGCGGCCTGGACCTGCCGGGCCACGCCCTCGGGATCGTCGGTCGTCACGCCGAGGAACGCCTCGTCCCAGCCGAGCACTTCGACGACGACCCCGGGCTGCTCGCGCAGGGTGGCCATCACGACGGCCGAGGCGGCCTCGTAGGCGGCGGCGTCGACGGGCAGGAACACGGCATCGGGGATCTTGCGGACGGCGATCTTCATCGGCATCCCGGACCCGACACCGAACGCCCGGGCCTCGTAGGAGGCCGTCGACACCACGGCCCGCTCGGTCGGATCCCCGCGGCCGCCGACGACGACGGGCCGGCCGGCCAGCTCCGGACGGCGCAGCACCTCGACGGCGGCGATGAACTGGTCGAGGTCGACGTGCAGCACCCACGGCCGCACCTCCCCGGCTGTCGGAGCGGCGGCCGTCCCCGCGTCGTCGTCGGTGCTGGTCATGGCTCGATTCTCGCCCGGGCGCCGTGGCCTGTCACGGGTCGGGCCACGGTCCGGGCCGTCCACCGGCGCCACTACACTGGTCGGCGTGTTCCGCATCCTCTTCGACTCCCCCGAGATCCCCGGCAACACGGGGGCGGCGATCCGGTTGGCGGCGCTGACCGGCGCGGAGCTGCACCTGATCGAGCCCCTCGGTTTCGACCTCGAGGAGAACAAACTGCGCCGCGCGGGGCTGGACTACCACGACCTCGCCGTCATGACCGTGCACCCGGACCGGGAGGCGGCGTGGGCGGCCCTGATGCCGGCGCGGGTCTTCGCGTTCACCGCCGAGGGCACCCGGACGCACAGCGACGTCGCCTACGAGCCGGGCGACGTGCTGATGTTCGGCCGCGAGTCGGTTGGTCTGAGCGCGGAGGCGAAGGCGGACCCGCACATCACGGAACTGGTGCGGATCCCGATGCTGCCCGGCCGCCGGTCGCTCAACCTGACGAACGCGGCGTCGATCGCCGTCTACGAGGCGTGGCGTCAGCACGACTTCGCCGGCGCCAGCTTCACCCGCTGACCCATCCTCAGCCGCGGCGGCGGCGGATCTCCTCCGTGGCCTGCGGCAGCACCGTGAACAGATCGCCCACGATGCCGAGGTCCGCGACCTCGAACACGGGAGCGTCGGCGTCCTTGTTGATCGCGATGATCGTCTGCGAGGTCTGCATCCCGGCCTTCTGCTGGATGGCCCCGGAGATGCCCGCGGAGATGTAGAGCTGCGGGGAGACGGTCTTGCCGGTTTGCCCCACCTGGGCGTCGTGCTCGATCCAGCCGGCGTCGGTCGCCGCGCGGGAGGCGCCGATCGCGGCCCCGAGCTCGTCGGCGAGCGCCTCGAGCGGCGCGAAGTCGCCGTTCGTCCCCCGTCCGCCGGCGACGACGACGCGCGCCTCGGTCAGGTCCGGGCGGGCGCTCGCCGGCTTGGGCGACCGCGCGGTGATGCGGGCGGCCGGCCCCGGGTCCGGGACCGTGACCGTCCCGGTGGTCACCGGGGTCGACTCCGACGCGGCCAGCGCGACGACGGCGTTCGGCTTGACCGTGATGATCGGGGTCCCGACGGTGACGGTCGCGCGGGAGGACCACGCCCCGGCCAGCACGGCCTTGGCGGCGGCCACGCCCTCGTCGGTGGCGCTGACCGCGACGGCGTCGGTGATCACGCCGGACTCGACCTTGATGCCGGCGCGGCCGGCGATCTCCTTCTCCTCGAACGAGTTGCCCAGCAGCACGACGTCGGGACCCACCTGCCGGATCGCCGCCGCCAGCAGCGCGGCCTTCGCGGCCACGAGCAGGTCCGGCAGCGGCTCGGCCGGGGTCAGCAGGCCCGTCGCGCCGTGCTCGGCGAGGCTGTCCAGCAGCACGGACTCGACCTCGACCGGTACCAGCACGGTGACGTCGCCGAGCGAGCGGCCCAGGGTCAGCAGCTCGCGCGCCGCCTTCGAGAGGGTGGTGCCGTGCGGGTCGTCCAGGTAGACGAGGGCGGTGCTCATGGAGATCTCCTCAGCGAGACGCGGAACGGGGCTGGCCCGGGACGGGAAGCAGTGCGCCGGTCAGAGCAGCCGGCGCTCGGCGAGGAAGTCGACCAGCTTGACGCCGGCGTCGCCGTCCTCGTCGGTGATCACGGTGCCCGCGGTGCGGGAGGGCCGCTCGGTGGCCTCGAGGACGCGGGTCCAGGACCCGGCGGGGCCGACCGCGTCGGGCTCCAGCCCCACGTCGGCGAGGGAGAGCGTCGTCACCGGCTTCTTCTTCGCGGCCATGATCGCCTTGAAGTTCGGGTAGCGCGGGTCGTTGGCCTGGTCGGTGACCGAGACCAGCGCGGGCAGCGGTGCCTCGATGCTCTCGGCGTCGGTGGTGCCGTTGCGGGTGGCGCGGACGGTGCCGTCGGCCACCTCGAGGCTGGCCGCGAAGGTGATCTGCGCCAGGGACAGGCGTTCGGCGAGCTGCGCCGGGACGAGGGAGGTCTCCCCGTCGGTGGAGGCCATGCCGCAGAGGACGAGGTCCGCTCCCCCGAGGTGCTCGACGACGGCGGCCAGCGCGCGGGAGGTGGCGGCGGCGTCGGAGCCGGCGAGCGCGTCGTCGGTCAGGTGGTAGGCGTCGTCGGCGCCCAGCTGCAGGGCCTTGCGGAGCGCGTTCGCGGCGTCGGCGGGGCCCATCGTCAGCGCCGTGATGCTCACGGTGCCGGCGTCGTCCGCTGCGGCCGCCTCCCGGATCCGGACGGCGGCCTCGAGGGCGTACTCGTCGAGCTCGGAGAGGGTGCTGTCGCCGCGCGCGAGCGTGTGGCCGTCACCACTGAGGTGGCGAGGGAACTGGCTGTCCGGGACGTACTTGACCAGGACGAGGATCTTCAAACCCGAGGTCTGCACGCTCCCTAGCTAATCACAGGGCGGGTCCCCGCACCGGGCCGCTCCTGAATCCCTCCCGGGAATGGATCGGGAACGCCGCAGCGCCGCCCCCGTGGTGGCGGGGACGGCGCTGCGATGACGCGGATCGGCGGGACCCGGGCTACTGGATGGTGGCCTCGCCGAGGGTCACGTCCGCGGTCTGGGTCTTCCCGTCGCGGGTGAACTCGACCTTGACGGTGGCGCCGGCGGCCTGCTCCCGCACCGAGGCGGTCAGCTCCTGGCTGTCCCGCACCGTCCGGTCGCCGACCTTGGTCACGACGTCGCCCTTCTTCAGGCCGGCCTTCTCGGCCGCGCCGCCGGAGACGACGCTCTGGATCTGCGCCCCGTTCGAGAACGCGGCACTCGAGGAGGAGGACCCGGGGGCGTAGGACTGCACGGTCGCGCCGAGCTGGCCGTGCGTGGCCTTGCCGTCCTTGATGATCTGATCCGCGACGCGCTTGGCGTGGTCGATCGGGATGGAGAAGCCGACACCGATGTTGCCCGCGCTGCTGCCGGACTGCGAGGACCCGGACGAGGCGATCGCGACGTTGACGCCGATGATCTTGCCGTTCTGGTCCACCAGCGCGCCGCCGGAGTTGCCGGGGTTGATCGCCGCGTCGGTCTGGATCACGTTCAGGTACACGTTGCCCTGGCTCGAGCTCTGCTGGCTCTGGCCGCCACCCGGAGGGGCGAAGTTCCAGGGGCTCTGCGACTGGCCGTTCTGGTCGCTGCCGGAGTCGCCGCTGCTGTCCTTCGGCACGGCCGAGGACTGCACCTGGATGGTGCGGTTCAGGGTCGAGACGATGCCGTCGGTGACGGTGTTGGCCAGACCGAGCGGGGACCCGATGGCGATGGCCGTGTCGCCGACGTTCAGCGACGAGGAGCTGCCCATCTCGGCCGGCGTCAGGTTCGGCGCACTGATCTTGATGACGGCGAGGTCGGAGAGCGGATCGGTGCCGACGACGGAGCCGGTGAAGATCCGCCCGTCGTTGAGCTGGACCTGGATGGTGGGCTTGGACACCGCGCCGTCGAGCGTGACGACGTGCGTGTTGGTGAGGATGTGGCCGTCGTTGTCGAGGATGATCCCCGACCCCGTACCGGACGACCCGCCACCGGCGACCGAGATCGTCGCGACCGAGGGCGACGCCTTCTGGGCGGACGCGGTGATCGCGTTGACGTTCTTCTGGTTGTTGACGATGACGGTGTTGGTGCCGGACTGCTGCGAGGTGGTCGACGACGCCGCCGTCGCCCCGCCGTTGTCCAGGGTCGCGACACCGGCGGCTGCACCGCCGCCGACGAGGCCCGCGGCCAGGGTGCACGCGATCAGGGTGCCGGCGCCGAAGCGGCGGCGCCGGCCGGCCGGCCGGGTCGCGGTCGCCGTCGTGCCCGCGCCGCCCCAGGCCGCACCGGAGCCGTCGTGCTGGCCCTGCTGGCCGTACTGGTCCTGCTGGCCGTACTGGTCCTGCTGGCCGTACGCGTTGTGCTGCCCGTACTGGTCGTTCGAGGCGTACTGGTCGCCGGAACCGTACTGACCGTAGTCGTGCTGCTGGCCGTACTGGTCGCCGTGTCCGTACTGGCCGTATCCGGCCTGGTCCGACTGGTGTCCGTAGGAGCCGTAGCCCTCCTGACCCAGCGGAGGACGGTCGCCGGACTGCTGGCCGTAGGACTGGGTGTCCTCGGGCCGGGGAATCGGCTGAGTGAAGGACTCACCCGGCTGGTGGGACGGCCGCGGCGGCGCCCCGTCACCCGTGGACCCGCGAGGAGTCGGCTGATCCGACCCGTGCTGCTCTGTCATGATGGGTTCCTTTCTCAACCTGAACCACAACCCTGCTTCACGGACAGTCTGACCTTCAAATCTGTGCCCGGCGGAGTCGTTCCCTGAGCATCGACTGTGAGGCCGCCGAACACGGGACCGCGGTTTCGCTGCCGGCGGATGCGGTCGCCTTCCGCGACGTTTTGTCGCAACCATAGAATCAAGATGATCCCGGCGGCCCGGTCACGAGAAGCGTGGCGGACTGCGCGAGAAGCGCTCCGACCGGGAGATGAGGGGAATTCCATGCGCTCCCGCCACCGACGACCCGTCGCCGCCCTGATCGCCCTGCTGGCCGCGCTCGGCCTCACGGGGGTCCTTCCTCTGACCGCGCACGCCGAGTCCCCGGTGACCTTCAGCTCCAGCCGCACGGTGATCGACTCCGCGGGTGTCCTCGGCGGTGACGCCTCGCGCGTGCAGCAGGCCGTGCAGGACCTCAAGCAGTCCACCGGGCTGAACCTCTACGTCGCCTACGTCGACACCTTCGACGGGGCGAGCACCGGCAGCGAGTGGGCGAAGTCGGCCCTGCAGCGCAGCGGCTCGCCGGCCAACTCGGCCGTCCTCGCCGTCGCCACGGGCTCCCGCAGCGGCGCCCTGATCGACTACAGCACCAACAGCGTGAGCGACAGCGAGATCACCACGGTCAAGAACGCCGTCGGTTCCGAGGTCAGGTCCGGCAACTGGGCGCAGGCCGCCGTGACCGCGGCGGACGGGCTCCGCAGCGCGGCCGGCGGCGGCGCCGTCGAGCGCCAGACCTCCTCCTCGGGCGGCGGCACCGGCATCCTCTCCCCGCTGCTCGGCGTCGGCCTGGTCGCCGCCGCCGTGATCGGTGGCATCTTCTTCTTCGGCCGTCGCCGGAAGAACCGGGACAAGCAGATCGCCGGCACGTACCGGCAGGACGGCACTGGCACCGTCTACGAGAACGAGGGCGGTCAGCAGAACCGTCAGCCCGCCGACCCCTTCGCGGGGTTGACCGTGGACGAGCTGAACAAGCAGGCCGGGGCGGCGCTGATCGCCGCCGACGACGGGATCCGCACCTCGGAGCAGGAACTCGCCTTCGCGCAGGCCCAGTACGGCGAGAAGGAGACCGGCCGGTTCGCGGCCGCGATCGAGGACGCGAAGACGCACCTGCGCGAGTCCTTCAAACTGCGTCAGCAGCTCGACGACGACATCCCGGACACGGAGCAGCAGCAGCGGGCCTGGCTCGGGGAGATCATCAACCGGTCCCAGGACGCGAACCGGGCGCTCGAGCAGCAGAAGGGCGACTTCGACGCGCTGCGCTCGCTGGAGCAGCAGGCGCCCGAGGCGCTGGCCCGAGTCTCCGAGGCCGCCCAGCAGGCCGGGGCCCGGGTCGCGGAGCACGAGCGGTCGCTCGCCTCGCTGCGGGGGCGGTATGCCGACTCGGCGCTGGCCACGATCGCGGACAACATCGCGCAGGCGAACGAACGCCTCGCCTTCGTCACGTCCGCGCAGGAAGCGGCACAGCGCAACCTGCAGGACGCGTCCGGCAACCGGTCCGAGGCGGCGCTGGCCATCCGGGCCGCCGAGCAGGCCGTGCAGCAGACCGATCAGCTGCTCGACGCCATCGACCGGGTCGGTGGTGACCTCGGCCGGGCCGACGAGCAGCTGCGCCGGGCGATGGGCGACACCGCGCAGGACATCGCGGAGGCGAAGGCCCTCGCCTCCAGCGGCCAGAACCCGGAGCTCGTCGGGCAGGTCGCCGCCGCGGAGACGGCCGTCTCCGCCGTCGAGACCGACCTGCGGTCCGGGCGGCCGGACCCGTTCGACCTGCTGCGCCGCGTCGAGAGCGCCCACCGCACGCTCGACGCGTCGCTGACCGGCATCCGTGACGCCCAGTCCGAGTCCCGGCGTGCCCGCGACGCCCTGCAGCAGGCGGTGATGAGTGCGCAGGCGAAGATCTCCGCCGCGTCGGACTTCATCGCCACCCGCCGCGGCGGTGTGGGCAGCGAGGCACGCACCCGGGTCGCCGAGGCCCAGCGCAACCTGGACCAGGCGCTCGCCCTGCAGTCCCGCGACCCGCGGTCCGCCCTGACGTACGCCCAGCAGGCGGAGAGCCTCGCCGACCAGGCGAGCCGCGCCGCCCAGGACGACATCGGCGACTACGCCGGCTGGGGCGGCGGACGCGGCCGCGGGTACGGCGGCGGCGGTGGCTTCGGAGGCGGGTTCGGCGGCGGCTTCGGCGGTGCCATGCTCGGCGGCATCCTGATCGACTCGATCCTGCGCGGCGGCCACGGTGGTGGCGGCTGGGGCGGCGGCGACTCCTGGGGTGGAGGCGGCGGCTGGGACGGCGGCGGTGGCGGAGACTTCGGTGGGGGCGACTTCGGCGGCGGAGACTTCGGCGGGGGCGACTTCGGCGGCGGAGACTTCTGAGCCGGTGCGCCCCTGACCTCCGCGAGCACACGAGCCCCTGACCTCGACTTCCTCGCTGCGGACCTCCAGAATCGAGGTGTCCGACCGGCACCGGTTCGGCGGCCCGCAGCGATGAGCAGCAACGGTTGACATCCACGAAAGGAACCAGCATGGCCAAGCACTCCATCTTCGGGCGCATCGCGCAACTGGCGAAGGCGAACATCAACGCGATCCTCGATCAGGCCGAGGACCCGCAGAAGATGCTCGACCAGATGGTCCGGGACTACACGAACAACATCGCCGAGGCGGAGTCGGCGGTCGCGCAGACCATCGGCAACCTGCGGATGCTGCAGGACGACCACCAGCAGGACATCAAGGCGGCCCAGGACTGGGGCAACAAGGCCCTCGCGGCCAGCCGGAAGGCGGACGAGTTCCGCTCCGGTGGCAACGCGGCCGACGCGACGAAGTTCGACAACCTGGCGAAGGTCGCCATCCAGCGCCAGATGTCCGCCGAGCAGGAGGCGCGGGGCGCCGAGCCGACCATCGCCTCCCAGAGCGAGATCGTCGACAAGCTCAAGGACGGTCTGAACCAGATGCGCGGCAAGCTCGACGAGCTGACCCGCAAGCGCGACGAGCTGAACTCGCGGGCGAAGCTGGTCCAGGCCCAGACCCAGGTGCACGACGCCATGCGCAGCATCGACGTGATGGACCCGACGAGCGACGTCTCTCGGTTCGAGGAGAAGGTCCGGCGCGAGGAGGCGCGGGTCCGCGGTCAGCAGGAGCTGGCCTCCTCCAGCCTCGACGCCCAGTTCGATTCGCTCGAGGACCTCGGCGAGCAGACCGAGGTCGAGGCCCGGCTGGCGGCGCTGAAGGCCGGCACCCGGCCGCAGCAGTCGATCGAGAGCGACACCTCCGACGTCGACTACTCGACCGGGACCCCGACGGGGACCGGCACGGCGGAGCCGAGCCGTACGGAGTACTGAACACGGAATACTGAACGCGGGTACTGAGCCCGTCCGGGTGTTCCACCCTGTCGCCGTCGGCCGCTCCGGCCGGCGGCGATAGTCGTCTCGGGAATCGAGAGACCGGTCGGTAGGCTGACCGCATGACGACCACGGTGGTGTGGCTGCGGGACGACCTGCGGATGGCCGACAACCCGGCACTGCGGCATGCCGCCGACGACGGCGACGTCGTCGTGCTCTACGTGCTGGACGAGGAGAGCGAGGGGGTGCGGGCGATCGGCGGCGCTGCCCGCTGGTGGCTGCACCACTCGCTCACGGCGCTCGGGCAGGCGGTGGAGACGGCGGGCGCCCAGCTGGTGCTGCGCCGCGGGGCCGCCACGGACGTGATCCCCGCGGTGGTGGCCGATGCCGGGGCGGACGCCGTCCTGTGGAACCGCCGGTACGGCGGCGCGGAGCGGGAGATCGATGCGGCCGTCAAGAACTGGGCGGGCGAGCACGACGTCGAGGCGCACAGCTTTGCCGCGAATCTGCTGCACGAGCCGTGGACGATCACGACGGGTGCTGGCGAGCCGTTCCAGGTCTACTCACCGTTCCTGCGGGCCTGCCAGCGCGCCGAGGAGCCCCGCGATCCGCTGCCCCGCGTGCGCAAGCTCGCCGGCCCGCGCATCGCCTCCGACGACCTCGACGACTGGGGGCTCTACCCGGGCGACCCGGACTGGGCAGCCGGCCTGGTGGCCCAGTGGGAGCCCGGGGAGGCGGGGGCCCAGCATCGCCTCAAGGAATTCGTCGACGGCATCCTCGACGGGTACGACGGGAGCCGCGAGCGGCCCGGCGTCGAGGGCACCAGCCGGCTCTCGCCGCACCTGCGCTTCGGGGAGGTCAGTCCGTTCCAGGTGCGCGCCGCCGTCGCCGGCGCGAGCCCCCGGGAGGACCGGGACGCCTTCCTCGCCGAGATCCACTGGCGCGAGTTCAACTGGCACCTGTTGTACGCGAATCCGGATCTGGCGACGGTGAACCACCGGGAGAAGTTCGACGGGATGCAGTGGCGCCGCTCCCCCGGCGACCTGCGGGCCTGGGAGCGCGGCCGCACCGGGTACCCGCTCGTGGACGCCGGGATGCGGCAGCTGTGGCACACCGGCTGGATGCACAACCGGGTACGGATGATCACCGCGTCGTTCCTGATCAAGAACCTGCTGATCGACTGGCGGGCCGGCGAGCAGTGGTTCTGGGACACCCTGGTCGACGCCGACGCCGCCAACAACCCCGCCAACTGGCAGTGGACCGCCGGCTCCGGGGCGGACGCCTTCCCGTACGTGCGCGTCTTCAACCCGGTGACGCAGGGCCGGAAGTTCGACGCCGACGGGTCCTACATCACGCGGTTCGTTCCGGAGCTGGCCGGCCGCACCGGCTCCGCGCTGCACGAGCCGTGGGACAACGACCCGCCCGCGGACTACCCCGCGCCCCTGGTGGATCTGAAGGAGACCCGCCGCCGGGCCCTGGACGCCTACGACCAGATCGGCGCCTCGGGCCGCTGACAGCCGCGTCCGGCGCGGGCCCGGACGGTTCAGCCGCCGGTGATGTCCCGGATCACGAGCAGGAGCTGATCGGCCAGCCGTGCGGTCATGCCGCCGTCGGGCGCAGCGCTGCGCCACCGGCTCCGGCCGTGGTGCACCGTGACCCGGCTGCCGCCGGCCGTCCCCGCCGGTGTCGCGGGGTCGACGATCACCAGGACGTCGACGGCCGCGCGTTCGCGCACGCCCATCGTGGCGGCGTCGACGTCGGACCCGATGTCCCGTTCCAGCTCGACCCAGAGACCGCCGTCGAGGACCCGCAGCTGTGTCGAGACGATCGCCAGCCGCCGCCGGAGCTGCGTGAGCGCCTCGTCGGCGCCCAGCGGACCGGTCCAGGTGCTCGTCCGGCGATAGCGTCGCGTCCCGAGCCAGGTCAACCGCTCGTGCGGGAGGTCCAGGGGCCGGTCGCGGTGCCACCCCGTCAGCACGGCGATGACGATCGACACCAGGATGTAGCCGAGGCCCATGGCGACGAGGACGAACGGGGGATACCAGGCCGAGTCGATGATGTCGGTGCGCAGCAGGACGACGAGGAAGGTGCCGTAGAACGCGACGGCGATCACCCCCGCGGTGGTGATCCGGGCCGCCGGGGTCGGCGTGGCGAGGGCGGCGTGCCGCGCCGTGCGCTCCATCCAGCCGCCTCGTGATCCGGCGCGGCGGTTCGGTGCCGTGTCCGCCGTCGTCATCGTCCGCTCCCGTCGTCGGTGGTGGTTCCGTCGCCCGTCGTTCCGTCCCCCGTCGTTCCGTCCCCCGTGGTCGTGGCGCCGGTCGCGTCCTGGATCGCGATCAGCAGATGGTCGGTCAGGACGGCGGCGTGCCGGTGGTCCTCGAGCATGGTGACGCCCCGGTCCTCCGCCTCGCGGCGCTCGTGGTGCACGGTCACGACCGACCGCTTCCCCGGTCGGTACCAGCCGTCGGCGGTCCGCGGCGCGTCGTCGATGAACACCATCGCCTCCGTCGTGACCGTCATCGCGAAGGTCTGGTCCGGGTCTGTGGGCGAGGTCGTCCACCGGCGCTGGGACAGCTGCAGCCACAGGGCGCCGTCGTAGGCCCGCGTCTGCACCTGGGGGACCTGCGTGCGGCCGACGAGCCGGCCGAACGCCTCCTCGGCACTGAGCGGGCTCGTCCACGACGTGACCTGGGCGTAGTGCCGCGCCGCATCGCGCATCATCCGGGCGCGGGGCAGGTCCAGCGGCTTGCCGGCGTAGCGCCCGCTGGACATCCCGTCCATGACGCGGCCGGCGACGTGCGAGAGCACGAACCAGGCGACGACGAGCAGCACGGACCAGGACCCGTGGGAGCCGCCGGTCGCGCGCAGGATCACGAGGTAGACGACGCCGAGGGCCAGACTCACGCCCACGGAGATCGCGATCCGCTTCTTCCGGCTCGGGTTGATCACGGCCAGCCGCCGAGCCGTCCGTTCCAGCCAGCTCATCGGTCACCGCCCGTGGTCGAGTCGGTGGCGTCCGGTTCGCGGTCTGAGGAGGCGGCCGTCGACGTCACGTACCAGGCCGCGACCATGCCGACGAAGATCCAGTTCCGTCGTCGGGCGGGCAGAAGGAACAACCGCGCCAGCCACGTGCGAACCGTCTCCACCCCTCCCCCTCCGCCGGCCGCTCAGCGGGCCGAGGCCCGGGCGGGAGGCGGGACCGCGGGCACATGCCGGCGCAGGCGCTCCCGGACACCGATCACGTACTGGGCGTGCTCGTCGAGCGCCGCGTCCTCGTCGGACACCGGCTCCCACGTGCGCACCGGGACCTTGTGGTGCTCGTCGTCGAGAGCGACGAAGACGATCATGCAGTGCGTGGTCAGGTTCATCTCGCCCGTCTTCGGGTCGCCGGAGCGCACGTGCACGCCCAGGTGCATGCTCGTCGTGCCGGTGTGCAGCAGCCGGGCCTCCACCTCGACCAGGTCGCCGATCAGCAGGGGCCGGTAGAACCGCACGCCACCCGCGTAGGCGGCGATCGTGGGGCCGCCGTGCCACCCGGACGCGACCACGTGCGCGGCGTCGTCGATCCAGCGCATCACCGTCCCGCCGTGCACCTTGCCGCCCCAGTTGATGTCCGTCGGCGCGGCGAGGAACCGCAGCACGGTACGCGGCGCCGCGCCGGCCTCGCTGTACACCTGCCCGGCGATCGACTCCTCGATGTCGCGGCGCAGGTCGATGCGCTGCCGGGCGGTCTCGTGCTGGTCGCGCTCCCAGTCGTCGGCGGGCTCGAAGGCCGGCACCGGGGTGGGCCTGCCCGTGGTATCGACGGCCACGAAGATGCTCAGGCACTGGGTGGCGACGGTCAGGTCCCCGGTGCGCGGGTCCCCCGAGGCGACCGTGGTGACGATGTGCATGCTGGTGCGGCCCGTGTAGACCAGTCGGCTCTGCACCTCGACGATGTCACCGACGCGCACCGGCTGCGCGAACTTGATGTTGCCGACGTAGGCGGTCACGCAGTACGTCCCGGACCAGCCCACCGCGCACGCGTAGCCGGACTTGTCGATCCACTCGAGCACCCGACCGCCGTCCACGGTGCCGGTCAGCCCGGCGTCCGTCGGCGCGGCCATGAACCGCAGCGTCACCTCGGGCTGTGTCCCCGTCATCGTCCCCCGCCTCCACTCCACCGGTCCCGCCGGTCCCCACCGGCCTGCCGCCCCCGCGGTCAGCATACGGTCAGGTCAGCGCGCTGACCATGGGCACCACCTGTCGTCCCGGCACCAGCGCCGCCACCGGTTGCCGTCCCTGACGTCTACGGGGCGACACCGGGACGGGTGCCCGACTGGCGGGTCAGGCGGACGCGCTCCAGCCCAGCTGCGGAGCGATGGACGTGGCGACGGTCTCCAGCACGCGGGCGTGGGCGGCCTCCCCGCCCGGTGCGGGCAGGGTGACGCTGATGGTCGTGGCCTCGGCCAGCGCGGGGTCGCGGGAGAGCCCGTCGACGATCTCGTCGACCGAGCCGGCATGGATCCGGCTGAACTGGATGGGCGCACCGCCCTGGCGGGGCCGGCCCCGCTCATCCATCCGGCTGGTGTAGAAGTCGAGGAAGCCGCGGTGCGCCTCCCGGTCCGCGGCGCTGAGCAGGGGCAGCACGATGCGCCCGACGGCGATCCGCGGATCGCGCAGGCATCGTCCTGACGCCGCCGCGGCCGCCGCGCGCGCCTGACGGTACGCGTGGACCTGGTCCGCCTGTCCCTCCTCGAAGGTGCTGCCGGTGTCCTCGCTGTTCAGCGTGGACAGCTGCAGGTCCATGCCCTGCTCCCCCGCCCGGCGGGCGCTCCGTACGCTTCCCGGACCGTACCAGACCCGGTCCGCCAGCCCCGGGGCGTGCGGGGTCACCCGCAGGTCGGTGCCGGCGGGCAGCGTGGAGAACGGGCCGGCGGCGTGAGCCACCGGCTGACCGGCCAGGGCACACCGGAAGCGACGGATCCGTTCCTGCGCCTCGCCGTCGAAACCGCGGTGTGTGGTGCCGAACACCTCGTCGAGCACGCCGGCCAGGGGGGCGATGCCGCCGCTCAGGCCCAGCTCCAGCCGGCCGCCGCTGAGCAGGTCCACGGTCGCGGCGTCCTCGGCGGTCCGGATGGGATCCTCGTAGCGCATCGGCAGCACGCCGGTGCCCAGGTGCATTCGCTCGGTGACCTGAGCGACGGCGGTCAGGAAGGTCAGCGGCGAGGAGAGGAACGGCTCGAAATGGCGCACCCGCACCCACCCGGAGTCGTATCCCAGCTCCTCGGCGTGCCGGAACTGCCGGATCCCCCGCCGCAGGGCCTCCCCCGGGTCGCCGTCGTCATCGGGCACGAAGCTGAGGAAGGCGAGCTCGCGGGAGGTCATGGCTTCACCGTAATCGGACGACCACCCACACCCCCGCTCCCCGCGACGGCGGATGACGAGCGACGAGACCGTCGCGCCGACCGCGAGGATCCGGCTCGGGCGGAAGGGGGACGTGTCGACCCAGCGAGCTCTGCGAGCGCCGGGAGATCCAGTCCCCCGTGCCCGAGCCGGACCCTCGCACTCCAGCCAAAGGCACCCCAGCCGAACGGAGCCGAGCCGAGACAAACACCAGGCAAAAGCAAAGGCCCCCGATCCAGTGGATCGGGGGCCTTCTCTCGTTGCGGGGGCGGGATTTGAACCCGCGGCCTCTGGGTTATGAGCCCAGCGAGCTACCGAACTGCTCCACCCCGCGTCGCACTGACAACTCTACCGCGACGCGGGGGACGGACCAAATCGAGCGGCTCCCGTCAGGGGCTGGGCGTGGCCGCGGGGGTGGACGACGCCGACGCGGACGGGCTGGGCGACGCCGTCGCACCGGCCGACGGCGAGGCGGTCGCCCCCTTGCCGAGGTCGTTCTCCGCCTGGATCGCCCGTCCGAGCGCCTCGGTCACCTTCTTCTGCGCGGCACCGTAGGCGGCGAAGTCGCCCTTGGTGAGGGCCTGCTGGCCCTGCTTGACGGCGGCGTCGGCGTCGGCGAGGGCCTGCTTGAGCTGCGCCTGCGCGCTCACGCTCGTCCCGCCGCTGCCCTGACCGGACGAACTGCTCCCGGTACCGCCCGATGTCTTGCCCGCGTTCGCCGAGTCGCCCGCGGCCGCACCGGAGTTGCCGCCGAACAGCTGGTCCAGCGCCTCGTCGAGCGTCGGCGCGAACCCGACCTTCTCGCCGAAGCCCACGAGCACGCGCTGCAGCGACGGGTACGAGGTCTCCCCGCTGGACTGCACGTACACCGGCTGGACGTACAGCATGCCGCCGCCCACGGGCAGGGTGAGCAGGTTGCCGTTGAGCACACTGGAGGCGCCCTGCCGCAGCAGGTTCAGCGTCTGGGACACCGTCGGGTCCGAGTTGAACCGGTTCTGCACCTGGCCGGGGCCGGGGATCGACCCCGACTTGGGCAGGTTGAGCAACTGGAGCTTGCCGTAGTCCGGTGACTTCACGCCCGCCTTGCTGCCGGCGTCACCGTTCGCGGACAGGTACCCGTAGAGCACGTTGCGCGGGGTCTCCCCCGGCCTGGTCTGCGGGATGAACGAGGACGTGAGGCTGAACGACGGCTTGTCGGAGCCCGGGACCTGCAGCGACAGGTAGTACGGCGGCTGCGGCACAGCGGCGGAGCTGGTCGGGTCGTTCGGCACCGACCACACGTCGTTCTGCTGGTAGAAGTCGACCGCGTTGGTGACGTGGTAGCTGGCGAGCAGCCCGCGCTGGACCTTGAACAGGTCCTCCGGGTACCGCACGTGCGCCATCAGCTGGGCCGACATCTCGCTGTACGGCTTCAGCGTGGTCGGGAAGACCTTCTGCCAGGCCTTCAGCAGCGGGTCCTGGTCGTCCCACGCGTACAGGTCCACGGACCCGTCGTACGCGTCGACCGTCGCCTTGACCGAGTTGCGAATGTAGTTGACGTTGTTCGCCGGCAGCGCGGCCACCCGACCGTCCGCGGTCTGCGAGTCGCGGGTGACGTTGTCGAGCTGCTGCTGCTGCGAGTACGGGAAGGCCGAGCTGGTCGTGTACCCGTCGACGATCCACTTGACCCGGCCGTCGATGATCGCCGGGTACGGCTTGCCGTCCACCGTCAGGTACGGCGCCAGCTTCTGCACCCGGTCCCGCGGGTCCCGGTCGTAGAGGATCTGCGAGTCGCCGTTCACGGCGTCGGAGAGCAGCAGGTCCGAGGACTGGAACTTCAGCGAGTACAGCAGCTTGTTGAAGAACGAGCCCAGGCTCGGGCCGCCGTTGCCCGTGAAGGTGTTGAAGGTGTCCTCCGTCGAGCCCTGCTGCTGGGGCCGGTCCAGCTCCCGCGGGGACGAGTTCTCCGGGCCGCCCACGATCGAGTACTCCGGCGAGTTCTCGCCGAAGTAGATCCGCGGCTCGTAGGTCTCGTCGTTGCCCAGGGTGCCGCTGCTGGGGATGCCGGCGAGGAGGAACTCGGGCTTGCCGTCGGCGGCGACCCGGTTGCCGGCCGCGGCGACGACGCCGTAGCCGTGCGTGTAGACGATGTGCTGGTTGTACCAGCCGGAGATGTTGTCCGGGCGCAGTTCGCGCACGGCCACCACGGTGTCCTGCGTCTTGCCGTCCACCGGGTACCGGTCGACGTCGAGCAGGCCGGAGAACTGGTAGTAGGGCCGGAACTGCTCGAGCTGGGAGAAGGCCGCCGAGATCAGGTTCGGGTCGAGCAGGCGGATGCTCGCCGTGGTCTGCGCGTCCTGGCGCAGCGCCCCGGCGCTGGTGTTGGTGGTCGCCTTGTACTCCTCGGACTTCACCGCGTCCAGCCCGTACGCCTTGCGGGTCATGTCGATGTTCCGCTGGATGTAGGGCTGCTCGAAGGTCTGCTCCGACGGGGTCACCTGGAACCGCTGCACCACCCACGGGTACACGCCGCCGGCGAGGATCGCGGTGATGATCAGCCCGACGGTGCCGATCAGCGGCAGCCGCCAGCGGCCGATGACGGCGGCGACGACGAACAGCACGGCCACGATGAGCGCGGCGATCGCGAGCACGGACTTGGTGGGGATGACGGCGTTGACGTCGGTGTACAGCGCGCCCGCGACACGACCGGAGTTGTTCTGCAGGGTGCTGTACCGGTCGAGCCAGAAGTTGGCGCCCTGCAGCAGCAGGAACGCGGCGGCGACGACGGCGATGTGGATGCGCGCCGGGCGGGACACGGCCACGCCGTGCTCGTGCACCCGGATGCCGCCGTAGAGGTAGTGGGTGACGATGCCGAGGACGCCGGCGACGAGGACGACGCTGATCAGCAGGCCGGAGAGGAAGCCGAGGAACGGCAGCGTGTTGAGGTAGAAGCTGTAGTCCAGGCCGAACTGCGGGTCGGTCTGCCCGAACGGGACCTGGTTGAAGAACAGCAGGATCCGCTGCCACTGGGAGGCCGCGGCCGTGCCCGCGAAGATGCCGAAGACGATCGGCACGCCGACCATCGCGAGCCGGCGCACCGGTTCGAAGTTCGCCTGGTAGCGGGCGAGGTTGTCCGGCGTGCTCTCGTCCGGGGCGTAGACCGGGCGGCTCCGGTAGGCCACGGCCATGCTCGCGTACACGCCGATGGCCATCACGAGCGCGGCGGCGAGGAACACGCCGACCCGGGTCAGGTTCTCCTTGAGGAACACCTCGAGGTAGCCGAGCTGGCTGTACCAGAGCACGTCCGTGTACACCTGGCTGAGCAGCACGATGGCCGCGATGACGACCGCGACGATGATGATCGTAGGTATCAGGGCGGATCGGCGCCGCCCGGATCGGGGTCGGCTCTGACGTGGCTGGGGGGTTGATCCGAAAGTCACTGCGATCCTTGATGTCGAGGCGACGCCGGGTTCGGGTCGTCCTGGTCACATTCTGCCCGTGCGGCGGGCTCAGCTCCAAGCCACAGCGACGCCGTCCGCGGTCGGCGGAGACTACCCGCAGCGGGGCAGCGCGTCGACGTCCCCACCGGAAGCCGCCGTCTCGACCGCGCGCACCGCGTCGTCGAGCGTGTCCACCCGCACCACCCGCAGCCCGTCCGGGATGTGCCCGACGACGTCGGAGCAGTTCGCGCCCGGGGCGAGGAAGACCTGGGCGCCCTCGTCGTGGGCGCCCACCATCTTCTGCGCGATGCCGCCGATCGCCCCGACGGTGCCGTCGGAGCTGATGGTGCCGGTGCCGGCGACATGCCGGCCGCCGGTGAGCGGGCCCGGCGTGATCGTGTCGATGATCCCGAGGGCGAACATCATGCCCGCGCTGGGTCCGCCGACGTTGTCCAGGGCGATGGTGACGGAGAACGGGAAGCGGTAGGTGGCCGCGAGCGCGACCCCGAGCTGCCAGTTACCCGACGCCCCGCGGGCCGGGGTGACGCTGACGGTGCGGGTGGTCCCGCCGTTGCGCACCTGCAGGGCGACGGGCTTGCCGGCCGCCGCGCCCACGGCGGAGCGGACGTCCTCGATGCCGTTCACCGCGCGGCCGGCCACCTTCTCCACGACGTCGCCGTCGCGCAGCCGGCCGCTGGCCGGGGTGTCGTCGACGACCTGAGCGACGGTGAGGGTGCGGGTGAAGGCGATCTTCTCGTGCGAGAGCGCCGCGGCGATGGCCTCCTGCTGCGAGCTCGTCATCGCCGCGGAGTTGGACTGCTCGACCTGCTCGGTCGTCACGTCCGGCGGGTAGAGCAGCTCGGTGGGCACCACGGACCGGGTCGGGTCGAGCCACGCGCCGAGCGCGCCCACGGCCGTCAGGGCGCCGTTCGGTCCCCCGTTGACGTACACGGTGGTCAGGTCGAGATTGCCGGTCGTCGGGTAGCTGGTGTGCCCGGACACGGAGATCAGCCGGTGCCCGTCCACGGTGCCGACCGTGTTGAACGTGGGCCCGGGTGACTCGGCGACGAACGGCGCGGGCAGGGCCAGGGCGAGCGCCCCGCAGAGCACGGCGACCGTGGTGCTGACGCCGAGGGTCGTCACGCGCCGCCGCGGCGGACGGCCGTCCGGTCCGGGTGCCGTGGTCCGGGTACGGTTCCGCAGCCCGCGGAGAGGACCGCCGCGCACGCCGTCGGCGTCGTCCGGCGCGGCGGCCGGGCTCGCCCCGGACTGCTGATCGCTGCTCACGGGGGTGGTTCCTCATCTGCGCCGGTGATCGGCTTCCCCGCGCCCGGATGGTCGGCACGGCTGCTCAGCGCACCCCACAGGGTACCGCCCGGATCGAGGAGCGGGCTGGTGGCCGGATCGCGGCGCGGCTCCGCCCGCGGCGAACGGACGCGCGACGGGCAGACACCGTGCAGCGCCGCAGGTAACGTGAACGCATCGGACCCGGGGTGCCGGATGCGGTCGTCCACCCGTCCCGGGCCCACCACCGGCAGGAACCGCCACGGCGTCGTCGACGGCGGAGACCTCCCGGCAGCACCAGATCCCGGTGGGCCGCCGCCCGCCACGACCGGACACGAGGACGGTACCCCCATGAGTTCCCAGCACGGCAACGACGACGACACCCCGCAGGATCCGCTGTCGGAGATGCTGTCCAAGCTGCTCGGCGGCAACCTCGAGGGCTTCGACCCGGCCGAGCTGGCCCGCGCCGCCGGCATGCCGTCCGACCCCAACACCCTGGCCATGATGTTCCAGCAGGTGCAGGCCATGATGAGCTCCTCCGGAGACGCCCCCGTGAACTGGCAGCTGGCACACGAGAGCGCCCGCCGCGGTGCCGCCTCCGGCGCCGACCCCTCCGTCTCCACCGCGCAGCGCCGGGACGTCGAGGAAGCACTGCGGGTCGCCGAGCTGTGGCTGGACCCGGTCACCGACTTCCCGGGCACGGGCCTGACCGGCCGGGCGTGGTCCCGCGCCGAGTGGGTCGAGGCCACGATGGACACCTGGAAGCAGATGACCGAACCGGTCGCGAACAGCATCGCCACCGCCCTGACCCAGGCCATGACGGAGCAGCTGCCCGAGGAGATGGCGGGCATGATGGGCGGCGCCGGCTCCATGATCCGCAACCTCGGTGGCGCGCTGTTCGGCATGCAGCTGGGGCACGCCGTGGGTGAACTGTCCGGCGACGTGGTCTCCGCGTCCGAGATCGGCATCCCGCTCGCCGAGGGCACCATGGCCCTGCTGCCCGCCAACGTGGCCTCCTTCGGAGAGGGACTGGACATCGACGAGTCCCAGGTGCGGCTCTACCTCGCCGTGCGCGAGGCCGCGCACGCGCGGCTGTTCGTGCACGTCCCGTGGCTGCGCTCGCACGTGCTCGGCATCATCGGCAGCTACGCGCGCGGCATCCACATCGACACCTCCCGGATCGAGGAGGCCGCCCGCCAGATCGACCCGTCGAAACCCGAGTCGGTACAGGAGGCGCTCTCCGGCGGCATGTTCACTCCCGAGCGCACCCCCGCGCAGGAGGCGGCGCTGGCCCGGCTCGAGACCGCGCTGGCCCTGATCGAGGGCTGGGTGGACGAGGCGACCGCCGCCGCGACGACGAACCTGCCCGCCGCCGCGGCGCTGCGCGAGGTCGTCCGCCGCCGGCGCGCGACCGGCGGCCCCGCCGAGCAGGCCTTCTCCTCCCTCGTCGGCCTCGAACTGCGACCCCGCCGGCTGCGGGACGCGGCCGCCCTGTGGGCGGCGCTGGCGCAGGAGCGTGGGACCGAGGGCCGCGACGCGGTCTGGGCGCACCCGGACCTGCTGCCCACCCCCGAGGACCTCGACCACCCCGCCGACTTCACCGCCCGCAGCCAGCAGCGTGCCGCGGCCGACGCGGACGTCGACGCCGCGCTGGAGAAACTGCTCGCGGGCGGTTTCGACGAGAAGCCGGCCTCCGCCGACGACGCGGTCGCCACCGACGAGGGCGAGCTGCCCGATCAGGAGTCCCTGTTCGAGGTCGACCCCGACGCCGCGGACGGCACCGACACGAGGCCCGCGACCGACACGGGCGCCGCGGCCGGAGGCTCGGGATCCGGCAGCTCCGGTGACCGCGACGACGAGGACCACGGCAACGGCGACGACCAGGGGAACGGTGGGGACCGGCCCCGGGCCTGACATCACTGTCCTGATGCTCCTGTTCTGACGGTCCTGTTCTCACGGGCCCGGCCGGCATCGCTGCCGGCCGGGCTCCCGCCGACGGTCTCCGGAGATCTGGTGCGATCGACGTTGCCGTCCAGTGACCTCTGGTCAGCGCACCAGATCCGGCACCACCGATCGCAGGAGTGTTCCCCATGTCCGCCAGCCCCGTCGCCACGCCCGCTCCGCCGAATCAGACGACTCCCACCATCCCGGTCGCGGCGCTCACGCGCCTGCTCACCGGGACCGGCGAGTCGGTTGCGGTCCGCGCCCCCGGCAACGACACCGAGCTCGGCGTCGTCCCCACGCAGCGCGAGGACGAGGTGGCGCACGTGGTGGCGAGCGCCCGCGCCGCGCAGCGCGAGTGGGTCCGGTGGCCGGCGCGGGAGCGCGCCCGCGTGATCCGCCGGTTCAGCGAACTCGTCCACCAGCAGCGCGAGGCGATCCTCGACGTCATCCAGGCCGAGACCGGCAAGTCCCGTGTGCACGCGCTCGAGGAGGTCATCGACGTCGTCCTCGGCGCCGCGCACGACGCGCGGACGGCCCCCGCCGCCCTGCGGGACCGGGGACGCGGGGGCGCTTTCCCGGTCCTGACCCGGGCGACGGAGGTGCGCCACCCCAAGGGAGTGGTCGGCGTCATCGCCCCCTGGAACTACCCGTTCACCCTCGCCGCGACCGACGCCGTACCGGCCCTGCTGGCGGGCAACGCGGTGGTCATCAAGCCGGACGCCCAGACCCCGTTCAGCGCGCTGACCGTCCTCCGGCTGCTGCGTGAGGCCGGCCTGCCCGACGGCGTGATGCAGGTGGTGACCGGGCCGGGCGAGACGATCGGACCGGCCCTCATCGACGTCGTCGACTTCGTCATGTTCACCGGTTCGACCGCCACCGGGACCACCGTCGCCCAGCGGTGCGCGTCCCGGCTGATCGGCTGCTCCGCGGAACTGGGCGGGAAGAATCCGCTGCTCGTGCTCGAGGACGCCGACGTCGACCGCGCCGCCGAGGGCGCAGTGCGGGCGAGCTTCTCCAACGCCGGTCAGCTCTGCATCAGCATCGAGCGCATCTACGTGGCCGAGCCGCTCGCGGACCGGTTCACCGCCGCGATGGTGGCGGCCACCTCACGGCTGCGGCTCGGCGTGGGGTACTCCTGGGACCTCGACGTCGGATCCCTGGTCTCGGCCACCCAGCTGGAGCGGGTGCAGCGGCACGTGGACGACGCCGTCGCCCGCGGCGCCAGGGTGCTAGCCGGGGGCCGCGCCCGGCCCGACCTCGGTCCGTACGTGTTCGAGCCCACCGTCCTGACCGAGGTCCCCGAGGACGCGCTGCTGGCTCGCGAGGAGACGTTCGGTCCGGTCGTGAGCATCACCGTCACCCGCGACGACGACGAGTCGGTCGCGCGCGCCAACGACAGCATCTACGGACTCAACGCGAGCGTGTGGGGCTCGGCCCACCGGGGTGAACGCGTCGCCCGGCGCCTGGCCGTCGGCACGGTCAACGTCAACGAGGGCTACGCGGCCGCCTGGGCGTCCCACGCCGCGCCGATGGGCGGCTGGAAGTCCTCCGGCCTCGGCCGCCGGCACGGCCGCGAGGGCCTGCTCAAATACACGGAGGCGCAGACCGTCGCCACCCAGCGGCTGCTGCCGATCGCGCCGTGGCCGGGGATGAGCAACGCCCAGTACGCGCGCTTCATCGGTGCCGCGGCCGGGGTGCTGCGCCGCGTGCGCTGACCGATCCGCTGTCCGACCCCGACCAATCCCGCCCCACCCCGCCCCACCCCGCCCCGCCCGATTGACGGAGGAGACCCATGACTCGAGGCCAGCACCTGGACGGCGGCCGCGTCCTCATCACCGGCGGCGGTTCCGGCATCGGACGCCGGATGGCGCTCGAGGCGGCGCGGCGCGGCGCCCACGTGATCATCTGGGACCTCTCCGCCCCGGCCGCGGAGACGGTCTGCGCGCAGATCACCGCGGCCGGCGGGACCGCCCGGCACCAGACCGTCGACGTCGCCGACCGGGACGTGGTCGATGAGGCCGCCGCGACGCTCATCGCCGACGTGGGCGGCGTCGACGTCGTGATCAACAACGCGGGCATCGTCTCCGGCACCCGGTTGCTCGACACGCCGGCGGCCGCCATCGAGCGCACCTTCGACGTCAACGTGCTCGCCCTCTACTGGGTCACGCGGGCGTTCCTGCCCGGCATGATCGAGCGCCGCCGCGGCACGGTCGTCACGATCGCCAGCGCCGCCGGGCTGGTGGGCGTCGCGCGGCAGACCGACTACTCGGCCAGCAAATGGGCGGCCGTCGGCTTCACCGAGTCGCTGCGCAACGAACTGCGTGCCGACGGACACCCGGTCGCCACCCTGACCGTGTGCCCGTACTACATCGACACGGGCATGTTCGCGGGCGTCACCACGCGCTTCCCGCGCCTGCTGCCGATCCTCCAGGAGGACGACGTCGCCCGCCGCACCATCGAGGCGATCGAGCGGGGCCGCGAACAGCTGATCATGCCGGCGCTCGTGGCGACGCTGCCCGGCCTGCGGCTGCTTCCGACCCGGCTCTTCGACCGGATCAATGACGTCCTCGGCGTCAACGCGACCATGGACCACTTCACCGGTCGCGTCGGCACCCCCGCCCGCCGCGGCTGAGTCGCTCGTCCTGAGTCGCTCGTCCTGCGCGGCTCGGCCTGCACGGGTCAGTCCGGCGCGGGTCAGTCCTGCGCGGCTCAGTCCTCGGCGTGCTCGCCGGTCAGGCCGCGCCGGGCGGCGAAGCTCGCCCCCTCGAGGAACGCCTTCGCCTCGGCCAGCCGCGGGTAGCCGGCCAGGAGCGCCTGGAACCGTGGCCCGTGGCCGGCCTCGATGAGGTGGGCCAGCTCGTGCAGCAGCACGTAGTCGATCACCCAGTCCGGCATGCCCTGCAACTGGGTGGAGAGCCGGATGGTGCCCCGGCTCGGCGTCGCCGATCCCCACCGGGTGCTCTGGTTGGCGACCCACCGGATCGACGTCGGTCGGGCCCTTCCACTCAGGTGCCGACGGGACAGGGCCTCGGCGCGCGCGACCAGCCCCTCGGGCCCGTGCTCGGTGGCCTGCCGGTCGCGCTGCGCGGTCAGCCGCGCCACCATCGTCTCGACCCAGGCCTTCTCCTGCGCGGCCGTACCCGACGCCGGTACGGAGACGACGATCCGGCCGTCCTGCCAGACGGCGCTGATGGTCCGCCGCCGGCGAGCGGAGCGGCGCACCTCGACGGGCGGCCGGTCGGCGCTCGCCCCGGCGGCCGGGGACGCGGAGTCGTCCGGAGCCGCGGACGAGCGACCGGGCTCGCGGGGCGTCGGCGACGCGGGGGAAGGGCGCGGTGGGGTCACAGCGCCACCGTATCGCCCTGTTCCGACCGGTCCCGCCACCCCTGTGGACAAACCCGCGGCCTGGCGGCCGGCCCTGTGACAGGCTGACCGGCACATCACGGGAGCGGCCGATGCGGGCGCCTCCCGGACGGGGGCCGAGCGGGTGATCGGGGGCGGATCGTGCACATCAATCCGGGGCTGCGTGTGCTGCGTCGCGGCCGGTCCAGCATGCAGGTCGGCCTGGACGGCGGCCTCGTGCTGGACGGGCTGACCGACGGGGACTGCGCGCTCATCGCGGGCCTGCGCACCGACCGGGACGGTGCCGCCATCGCCGCCCTCGCTCGCCGGTACGGCGTCGAGCACCGTCGCGTGGCCGAACTGCTGGACGCGCTCGACCCGGTGCTCCTGCCGTCGCCGGAACGGACCGGCGGCCTGCGGGCGGACCGGCTCACCGGGGAACTGGGGCAGTTGCGCGCGATCCACCACCGCCACGCCGCGGCCGTGCTCGCCCGCCGGGCGGCCGCCGTCGTGCGCGTGCACGGGACGGGTGCACTGGCGACGGCGGTGCTGACCGGGCTCGCGGGGGCAGGCATCGGCCGGCTGGTGCACGACGACGGTCCCCCGGTCTCGGCGGCGGAGATCGGTCCGGGCGGGGTCGGCCTGGCCCACCTCGGGCTGGACCGCCGGGTGGCGCTGCGCCAGGCGGTGCGATCGGTCGCCCCGGACGCGGCGATCGAGTGCGTGATCGCCGAGGCGGGCCGGACGGCCACGATGCTGCCGGACGGATCCGTCGACCTGGTGGTGCTGACGGCGGCCGACGCGCTGCCTCCCGCGCTGCTCGACGCCGCCGCGCAGGCCAGCGCGGTCCTGCCGGTGGTCGCCCGGGAGCGTGACCACATCGTCGGTCCCCTCGTGGTGACCGGGGTGACCGCCTGCCTGGCGTGCCAGGACCGGCACCGCACGGATGCGGACCCGGCGTGGCCGTCGATCCGAGACCAGCTGGTCACGGCCACGGTCGGCCCGTCGGCGGCGACGTCGTTCGTCCCGGCCACCGCCGCCCTGGCGGTGGTGCAGGCGCTGGCGTTCCTCGACGGGGAGCACCGGCCGGCCGCCTGGTCCGCCGAACTGGTGCTCCGGGTGGCGGACGGCCGCGTCGGGCGTCACCCGTGCCGGCCGCATCCGGCGTGCGCGTGTTCCGGTGCGCCGGTGGCCGGTCAGGAGGCGGCCAGCACCTCGAGCACGGCCTGGCCGTAGCGTTCCAGCTTGGCAGGCCCGACGCCGGTGATGCCGGCCAGCTCGTCGGCGCTGCTCGGCATCCGCTCGGCGATGGCCATCAGGGTGGCGTCGGTGAACACCACGTACGCCGGTACGGAGCCCTGCTTCGCGGTGTCGCTGCGCCAGGTGCGCAGCGCCTCGAAGACCTTCTCCTCGTACCCGGGCGGGCACGTGGCGCACCGCCCGGTCTTGCGTTCGGCGCCCGTGGTCAGCACCGTGCCGCAGACCCGGCAGTGCAGCACGGCGGGGGCCTTCCGCCGGGGCGCCGAGGCGCGAGCTGCACCGGCCGCGCGGGACCGGGTCGCGGCCGGGGCGAGCCCGTCCAGGAACCGGGACGCCGACCGGTGCCCGCGGCCACCGGGGCTGCGCGCCAGGGACCAGCTCAGGGCGAGATGACGCCGCGCCCGGGTGATGCCCACGTAGAGCAACCGGCGTTCTTCGTCGATCTCGGCCTGGTCCTCCGCGAAGGTGATCGGCATCAGGCCCTCGGTCAGGCCCGTGAGGAAGACCGCGTCCCACTCCAGGCCCTTCGCGGAGTGCAGGGAGGCCAGGGTGACGCCGTCCACGGTCGGGGCGTGCTGCGACGCGGCCCGCTCGTCGAGCTCACGCACCAGGTCACCCAGCTCGAACCGCCGGCCGTGCGCCGCGCGCTCGTCCGCCAGTTCGGTCGCGAGGGAGACGAGCGCGGCGAGGGACTCCCACCGTTCCCGCACGGCTCCGCCCTGGCTCGGCGCCTCGTCCTGGTAGCCCAGGGAGGAGAGCACGTCCTTGACGGTGGCCGGCACGTCCGACGCGGTGCCGGCATCCGTCTCCGCCGCGTCGGGCCCGGCGGTGCCGTCGACGGCACGGGCCGCCGCGCGCAGCTGCAGGATCGCCTCCCGCACCTCCCGTCGCGCGAAGAATCGCTCGCCGCCGCGCAGCTGGTAGCCGATGGACGCCGCCGCGAGGGCCTGCTCGAACGCCTGCGACTGGCCGTTGGTGCGGAACAGGACCGCGATCTGACTGGCGGGCACGCCCGAGGAGATCAGGCTGCCGATCCGGGCGGCGACCCCGGCGGCCTCTGCCTCGTCGTCGGGGTACTCGGTGAACTGGGGGTCCGGGCCCTCCCCCGGCTGGGAGACCAGGTGCAGCGGCTCGCTCCAGGTGCCGCCCGCGGAACCCCCGCGCCGGGCCATGAGCAGTCGGTTCGCGAGGGAGACGACGGGCTCGGTGGAGCGGTAGTTGCGGACCAGCTCGACGACCTGCGCCTCCGGGTAGCGACTGCGGAACTGCAGCAGGAACCGGGAGGTGGCACCGGTGAACGAGTAGATGGTCTGGCTAGCGTCGCCGACCACGCACAGGTCGTCCCGGCCGCCGAGCCACAGGTCGAGCATGCGCTGCTGGAGCGGGGAGACGTCCTGGTACTCGTCGACGACGAAGTGCCGGTACTGCTCCCGCACGGTCGCCGCGACCTTCGCGTCCTCCTGCAGGATGCCGACCGTGATGAGCAGAACGTCCTCGAAGTCGATGACGTTCCGGTCCGCCTTCACGTCCTCGTAGGACTGGAAGAGCCGGGTCATGGTGGTCGCGGAGAAGCCCCCCGGCTCGCCACGCCCGGCGGCGGAGCCCAGATAGGTGTCCGGGGTGAGCATGCTGACCTTCGCCCACTCGATCTCCGAGGCGACGTCGCGCAGGCTCGCCCGGTCCGTCGTCAGCTGCAGGCGGCGGGCCGCCTCGGCGATGAGGTTGGCCTTGTGGTCCAGCAGCCCGGGCAGCTGCCCGCCCACGGCCTGCGGCCAGAAGAACTGCAGCTGGCGCAGGGCGGCGGCGTGGAAGGTGCGCGCCTGCACGGCGGGCACACCGAGCGTGCGCAGCCGGGTCCGCATCTCGGCGGCGGCCCGCGCGGTGAAGGTCAGGGCGAGGGTGCGCTGCGGGGCGAAGGCGCCCGTGTGCACGCCGTAGGCGATCCGGTGGGTGATGGCGCGGGTCTTGCCGGTGCCCGCACCGGCAAGCACGCAGACGGGTCCCTGCAGGCTGGTGGCCACCTGCCGCTGCTCCTCGTCGAGGCCGGCGAGGATCGCCTCCGCCTCCGTGATCTCCGGGCTCTGCGGCACCGCACTCACCAGGAGCCCTCGGGTTCGGTCATCGGCTCGCCGTACCAGTGCTCGATCAGCCGGCGCGCGATGGACACCGTGCCGGGCAGCCGGACCTCGCCGGCGCCGACGGCGGCCGCCAGCTCCTGCCGCGTGAACCAGCGCAGGTCGAGGATCTCGACGCCGTCCGGGACGACGCGGGTGCCCACGGCGTGGGCGGTGTACCCGAGCATCAGGGAGCAGGGGAAGGGCCACGGCTGCGACCCGAGGTAGCGGGGCCGGTCGACGACGATGCCGGCCTCCTCCCCGATCTCTCGCACGACGGCGGCCTCGAGCGACTCGCCGGGCTCGACGAAGCCCGCCAGCGTCGAGAACCGGTTGGCGGGCCACTGGGCGGACCGGCCGAGCAGCAGCCGGTCGTCGTCGTCGATCACCGTGCAGATGATCGCCGGGTCGGTCCGCGGGAAGTGCTGGGATCCGTCGGCGGTGCACCGGCGCACCCAACCGGCCTCGGTGACCTCGGTGGCGGCGCCGCAGCGGGGGCAGTGACTGTGCACCCGGTGCCAGTGGTGCAGGGCGAGGGACTCGACGAACAGGCCGGCCTCGACGGCGTCGAGATCGTCGGCGGCGTCGCGCAGTCCGTGCCACTGTGCCCCGGGCACGATGGAGCCGGCGTGGTCGTCCTGGTACACGCCCGCGTCAGCCGGGCCGGCGGACTCGCTGCCGGGCACCGCGACGAGCACGACGTCGGTGCCGGCCGGGACCGCACCGTCCTCGGTGGTCGCGCCGAGGTAGATCGGCGGCGTGCCGTCACCCGCGGGAGGAGTGTCCAGGAGGACGAGGTGGCCGTCGCGGACCGGGGCCTGCCCGTCGCGCAGCGGCAGATAGCGGGTGGTCGGGGAGGACGCGAGGGTGTCGAACAGGCCCGGGTCGTTGCGGCGCTCCCCGCGCCGGTCCACGCCGACCCGGGAGAGCAGCAGGGTCGCGTTGACGGCGGCGGCCGGATCCTCGGGAGTGTTTCCCGCGCTGGTCGTCGCGGCCGGGGTCGGAGAAGGCTCGCTCGTCGTCATGCTCCTACCGTACGCAGGCACGCCGACAGAACGCATACCGCAGGACCGCCCGGTGGACGGGATCTCGGTCACGCGCAGGGGCGACTCGCCGCTGCTGCGCGTGGGCGTCACCGGCCGGTCGGCATACGGTGGAGGGGTGAGACGTACCCCTGAGCACCTGGCGGCCATCGCCAGCGCTGCCGTGCCCCTGCTGTCCGCGCGTGCGGTGGCGGCGGAGCCGGACGACGCTGCCGACTTCGACGCCGCGCTGATCCAGGACGGCGCCGGCCGCACCTGGCGGGTGCGCTCACCCCGGCACCCCGAGGCGAGCCTGCGGCTGGAGAACGAGCTCACCGTGCTGCGCTCCTTCACGCCGGCCGTGCGCGCCGATCTGCCGTTCGAGCTGCCCACGGTCGCCGGCACCGTCCGGCAGGGTCCGCTGACCACCTTCGTCTACTCCCACCTGCCCGGCGAGCGACTGCGCATCGACGACGTGCGGTCCCGGGTGCTCGCGCCCGCGGTGGGCCGGTCCCTCGCGGCGATCCACGGCCTCTCCCCCGACCTGGTGGAGGACGCCGGCCTGCCCTCCTACACGGCGAACGAGTTCCGGCAGCGCCGCCTGAACGAGCTGGACCAGGCGGCCGGCACCGCTCGCATCCCCACCCGGCTGCTGCGCCGCTGGGAGAATGCGCTCGAGGACGTCAGCCTGTGGCGGTTCGCACCGACCGTCGTGCACGGCGACCTGCACGAGGACCACGTCCTGGTCGACGGCGACCGGGTGACCGCCGTGTCCGGCTGGACCGATCTGCACATCGGCGACCCCGCGGACGACTTCGCGTGGCTCGTGGCGTGCAACGACCAGTCGTTCGTCGACGTCGTGCTCGAGGCGTACTCGATGGCACTGCCCGAGCCGGAGGACCCGCACCTGATGCACCGGGCTGCGCTCTCGGCCGAGTTCGCCCTGGCGAAGTGGCTGGTGCGCGGCGTGACGCTCGACGACGCCGACATGATCGACGAGGCCCGGCAGATGCTCGACGAGCTCGACCACGACGTCGAGCGCACCGGCGGATGGGAGCTGAGCACCCCGCCGCCGGCGCCCGCGAGTGTCGACGCCGGTGCGGGGCCCGGGTCGCCTGATGCCGGCGTCACCTCATCCGATGACGCCTCGGACGACGTCTCCGACGACGAGGTCGCTTCCGCTCGCGACGGCGCGGACGTCCCCGACGAGGGGGTGACGATCGACCGGCGCTCCGGCTCACAGGACGCCGCCGAGCGCCCCGCGCGACCGACGGGTGCGACGCGGATCTCCGAGCCCGACGCGGTGACCACGCGGCACCCGATCATCGCCCACCCGGGGCCCGAACCGGACCCCGCTGAACGGCCCGCGATGCCCGCGGTCCCGCCGTCGATCGTGGCCGACGACGCTGATCGCGCCGACGACGCACGCGATGCCGACGCGGTCGATGACGCGCACCGCCCGTCGACGACCGGCCGGTCGACCGGCGCCACCGCGGTGCGGCACCCGGAGGACTTCCGCCGCTGACCGCGGTCGGACCGACTCAGCCGGCCGGCGGGAACGCCTCCGCCACGATCTGTTCCAGGGTCGCCTCGTCGGCCAGCGCCGGCAGCCGCACCTCCCGACCGTGCGCCACGTAGAAGAACGCGGCGTCCACGTCGGTCAGCGGCACGTCGTGCAACCGCGACCAGGCGAGCCGGTACAGGGCCAGCTGCACCGCCTTGTTGGCCAGGTCGCGCCCGGTGGGAACCTGGCCGGTCTTCCAGTCGATCAGGTCCCAGTGCCCGGTCACGTCGCGGAACACCGCGTCGATCCGGCCACGCACGACGACGGAGCCGACCCGCGTCTCCACGGGCGCCTCGACGGCGACCGGGATCATCGACGCGAAGCGGGAGGCCTGGAACGCGGCGATCATGTCCGGCAGTTCGTGCCCGGCGTCGACGTGCGCGTCCGCCTGACCGGGGACGTCCCCGAGGTCCAGCATGCCGGGTTCGACGTACCACTCCTCGACCCACGCGTGGAAGGCCGTGCCCTTGCGTGCGGCCGGGGACGGCCGGCGCGGCACCGGCCGACGCAGGCGCGCCAGGACGGCCGCTGCATCGTCGTCCAGGTCCACCAGCGTCGAGGCGGAGATGTGGGTGGGCGGCTGGGCCTGCGCGGCACTCGGCGGGGAGAGGAACCGGTCCAGCAGCACGGTGGTCTCCTGCTCCCAGCGCTCCGCGAGCGCCGGCGCGTCCTCGAACCCGGACCCCCGCCCGGACATGCCGTCCCGCCCGGGAGTGCCGTTCTGCGCCTGCCCGTCATCCTGCGGCGGCTGGTGCTGCGCGCTGCGCTGCTCCTGCCCACCGTCCTGCGTCGGCATGCCGACGGTGCCGATCGCCGCGATCACCTCGTCGGCGGCGCGGGCCAGGGCCGGTCGGCGGCTGGTGCCCGGGCGCAGCCGCCGGCCCTGCGCGTCGATCGGGGAGTCGAGCGGGTCGTAGGGCCACTGGGCCGTCAGCGGCCGGCCGGCATTGGGATTCTCGACGCCGGCGTCCTCCACCCAGTCCCCGCGTTCGACGGCGGGCTCCTCCCCCACCGTCAGCTCCTCCAGCTCCTCCAGGAAGGGGGACACCGCGGCGGGCTTGACGTTGCCGCCCCGCCAGACCGCGGAGGTGAGGATGAGGTCGCGCCGGGCGCGGGTGATCGCCACGTACGCGAGCCGCCGTTCCTCCATCTCGGCGTGGGACCCGGCGGCCGCCGTGAACTCCTTCTTCTCGGCGTCCATGAGGCTCTTCAGGTCGGGCTGGTCGAGATCCCACTGGGGCAGGTGGGCATGATCCCCGCGCAGCGGCCACGGCAGCACGAGGGTGTCCGAGCTCCACCGGGATCGTTTGTCTGACGGGAAGACGCCGCGGCTCAGTCCGGGCACGAGGACCGCGTCCCACTCCAGGCCCTTCGCCGCGTGCGCGGTGAGCAGCTGGACGGCGTCGCTGCGCACGTCGGGCTGCGCCGTCTCCAGGCCGTTCTCCTCGTCGCGCGCCGCCTCGAGCCAGCCGAGGAACGCGACGACGTCGATGCGGGGGCTGCCCGCGAGGAACGACGCCGCGGCGTCGGCGAAGGCGTCGAGGTTGGCGCGCGCCTGGTGGATGCTGATGCCGGGACGCGAGGCGACCTCGATGTCCAGCAGCATGACCCGCTCGACCTGCCCGATCAGGGTCGTCAGCTCGTCGCCGAGGTATCCGCGCAGGTCCCGCAGTTCAGTCGCGAGGCGGGCGAGCCGGTCCCGCCCGGCTGCCGAGAGGGATCGGCCGTGCGCCGACTCCCAGCCCGCGTCGGGCAGCCAGTCGATCGCCTCGACGAGGCTGGCCGCGTCCACGGTGTCGGACTCGACCGGCCCGGCCTCCTCCGCGGTGCCCGCGGTGCTCGCATCGAGCTCCTCGCGCTGGCGGAGGGCCCGCTCGCGGCGGGAGGCGAGCACCCACGACCAGTCGCGCAGCGCCATCAGGTCCCGGGGACCGACACGCCACCGGGCCCCGGCCATCAGCCGCATCAGGGCGTCCGAGCGGCCGGGATCGGCGAGCACCTGCAGGGTGCTGACGACGTCGACGATCTCCGGGGTGTCGAGCAGCCCGCCCAGGCCGACCACCTCCACGGGGATGCCGTGATCGGTCAGCGCCCGGCGGATCGGTTCGATCTGGGCGCGCGTGCGGCACAGGACTGCCACCGAGGGCGCCTCCTCGTCCGTCATGCCGGAGCCGCCTCCGGCGGTCCGGGCGGCCGGCAGCAGATCGGGGCGCAGCGCGCTGACGTGCCGCACGATCGACGCGGACTCCTCGTCCGTGGTCCCGTGCCGCTCGATGACCACCCGGCCGGGTCCGGCGCCCGGACGGGGCTGCAGCGGCGGCACGGCGGCGGTGGCACCGACCAGTCCTGAAGGACCACCGGCAGCACCGTCACCACCGGCGAGCGGCGCGGACACGTGATTGGCCGCCGCGAGGATGTGCTCGTCGTTGCGCCAGGCCGTCGTCAGGTAGAGGGTGCGGGCCACGGTCCGCTCACCGTCCGCGTCGACGCGCGGGAACTGCTCGCCGAACTGCTGCAGCTGTCCGGCGGACGCGCCGCGGAAACCGTAGATGGACTGCTTGGGGTCGCCGACGGCGGTGACCGGGTGACCGTCGCCGAACAGCCGGCGGAACAGCACGGCCTGGGCGTGGGAGGTGTCCTGGAACTCGTCGAGCACGACGACGGGGTACCGCGCCCGTTCGGCGGCCGCGACCGCGGGAACGCGCTGGGCGATCCGCGCGGCGATGTGCACGAGGTCGCCGTAGTCGAGCACCCCGCGCATCCGCTTCGCCTCGTCGTACCGGGTCACGAGGCCGGCGACGGTGCCGAGGGTGCGCAGCCGGTCCAGCGCCTTCGTCGCCTCCTTGGTGACGGCGGTCGTCTTCCCGGACACGTAGGGCAGCGCCGCGAGCCTGGCGACCGTCTCCTGCAGCCATTCCTCGACGGCTGCGGGCTCGCGCAGGTGCTCGGCGCACTCCGAGGCCATCTGCAGCACCCCGGCGACCAGGGTGCTCTTGGCGCTGACGAAGTGCTCGTGCTCACCCTCGTACGCCTCCACCACCTGACTGGCCAGCTGCCAGGCCTGGGCCTGACCGATGACGACGGCGTCGCGCTCGACACCGAGCCGTAGCCCGTGATCCTGCACGATGGATGCCGCGTAGGAGTGGTAGGTGCTGATCTGCGGGTCGAGGACGGCTGCGCCGTCGGCCTCGGCGCTGGCGGGCAGCAGTCCCACCGCCCGCAGGCGGCGCAGGGAGGAACCCACGCGGGTGGCGAGCTCGCCCGCCGCCTTGCGGGTGAAGGTGACCCCGAGGATCTGGTCCGGGGACACGAGCCCGTTGGCGACCAGCCAGGTGATGCGCTGGGACATCGTGGCCGTCTTGCCCGACCCGGCGCCGGCGACGACGAGCAGCGGTTCGAGCGGCGCGGCGATGATCTCGGCCTGCTCCGGCGTCGGCGGCGGGCTGCCCAGCGCCTCGGCGAGCCGGGCGGGCGTGATCAGGGTGCTGCGGGCGTCGGTGCCGGTCATGTCGGTGTCGGTGCTCACTCGGTCACCTGCCGTCCCGCGGCGCAGAGCGGGCAGACGCCGGGCAGGGTGCAGCGGGCGCGCCCGGTCGGCTCGTGGCGCGACTCGAAGCTCGCGCCGGTCATGGTGCTCGCGGCGGATCGCACGAGGTCGATCGCCCACGGGTCCCCGTCCGCGAGCGGGGCCTGATCCTGCACCATGTTCTTCTCCTCCGTCCCGAGATTGACCAGGGCGGCCCCACCGGGTCGAGCGCCGTCGGGGAACGCCCCGGCCGCCACGGCCACCTGGTAGGCACCCAGCTGCGGGTGCGTGGCGAGCTCGTCCCTGCGCGGCTTGTGTCGGCCGGTCTTCAGGTCCGCGATCACGAGACGGCCCTCGGCGTCGACCTCGAGCCGGTCCACCTGGCCACGCAGGACGGTGTGGACGGGCCCCTGACCGGCGGCCCCGTCGACCGGCTGCAGCTCGACGGTGAAGTCCCGCTCGACGTGCAGCAGGGTCTTCCCGTCGGACCGGCTGAGGGTCACGTACTCGGCAAAGCGGTCGACCATGGTCTGCGCGCGCTCGAACTGCTTGGCGGTCTCCCACGTGTCCGGCAGCGAGAGCTGCGACCAGAGACGGGTCAGCTCGGCACCGAGATCGGCGCGGGTGCCGGCGGGCAGCCGCTCGGCGATCCGGTGTACCAGCGTGCCCAGGCTGCGGGCGAAGTCCGTGGTCTCCTGGCCACCGGCGGTCTGCACGAACCAGTTCAGCGGCGAGTCCTGGACGGCGGTGATCCGCGACGGCGAGACGGTCACCGTCTCCCCCGCCGCGACGATCGGCGCATCCGTGCTCAGCGGCAGCAGGCCCCACCAGTCGTCGGGGTGTGCTCCGGGCACGGCGTCCGGGCCCGGCTCCGCGGCCCTCTCCGGGGCAGCGTCGGCGCGCACGGCGTCGTCTCCGAAGCCGGCGTTGCTCCCGTCGGCGTCACGGCCGACCGCGGCGAGCCGGGCGAGTTGCGCGACGGCGGCGGCCCGCTCGGCCGTGTCGTCGGACTGGGCAAACTGCCGCAGTTCGGCGACCAGGGCCCGCAGCGTGACCGGGCGGCGGACCGTCGTGTGGGGACGGGGCTGGGTCGGGTCCGGCCACGGGTCGATCAGGTCGAGGAAGGCGGAGGGCTGCTCGTCCTCGGCGTCGACCCCCACGCAGATCAGTAGCTGCCGGGCGCGGGAGACGGCGACGGAGAAGCTGCGCAGCTCGTCGTGCCGGACCTGCCGGAGCCGGGCCTGGACGTCCCGCTGCGTGGCGATGTCGGCGCCCGCGTCGAGGATGTCGACGAGTTCGGTGGAGCCGAGCAGCTCGCCGCGCAACCGCGGGTTCGGCCAGACCCCGTCCTGCAGCCCGGCGACGATGACGACGTCCCACTCGCGACCCGCCGCCGAGGCAGGGGTGAGCAGTTCGACGGCGTCGCCCACGGGAGCCCGGTCGGCGAGGGTGTCCATGGGCACCTCCTGGCCCGCGACGTAGTCGAGGAACTGGGCGGGGGACGCACCGGGCAGCTGGTCGACATATCGTTCGGCGGTCTGGAACAGCGCCATCATGGCGTCCAGGTCCCGGTCGGCGCGTTCTCCGGTGGGTCCTCCGGCCAGCGCCTCGCGCACCCAGCGACGCTCGGCGCCGGACGCCTCCCAGAGCGCCCACAGCACGGTCTCCGGCGTCGCGCCGGGCTCCTCGGCGGCGGCGGTGCCGGCCGCGAGCATCCCGGCGACGAGCCGGGCGGCCTGCGCGTCGCGGGTGAGACCGGTGAGGGCGCCGGGCGTCTCGAGCGCCTCGACGAGCAGTTCGTCGCTGGCGCGCCCACCCCCGGCCTCCAGCTCGAGGGCGCGCAGCTGCTGGCGCAACCGACGCAGGCTCAGAGCGGAAGCGCCGCCGAACCGGGATGTCAGCAGCGTGACGGCCAGGTCCGCGGAGAGGGGCCGTCGGCGGAGGCTGACGGCAAAGAGGTCGAGCAGAGCGGCGACCGCCACCTCGTCGCGGACGGGTCGCTCGGCGGACGGCAGCCGGACGGGGACACCCTGCTGCGCGACGGCGCGGGCCAGTGACGTGAGCATGGCCCCGGTCCGGACGATGACCGCCATGGAGGACCACGGCCGCTGATCGCGCAGGTGCGCCTCCAGCAGCCGCTGGGCGACGAACCGGGCCTCGTGCAGGCCGGAGGCGACGACGTGCGCCTCGACGGCGTCGACGTCGCGCGTGGTGCCGGCGGGGACCCGGTCGTCGGGGAACCGGTCGGCGGGAATCCTGCCGGCGGGGGTAGTGTCGTCGGCCGGCGACGGGACGTCCAGGACCCGGCCCTGGATCGCGCTGCCAGTCACGGGCACCCGGTCGGCGACCCGGCGCCATGCGGCGGAGGTCTCGTGCCCCAGCCGCCACGAGGTGGTCAGGGTATGGGTGCGCAGGCCCGGAAGGTGGTCCCCCAGCCCCGGCAGCAGATCGGGGCGAGCGCCGCGGAAGCCCTGGACGACGGACTCCGCCGAGGCGGTCAGGACGATGTCGGTGTCGGCGCCGATCACGTACAGCAGCTCGTGGATGGCCGGGGTGGCCTCCTGGAGGTCGTCGACCAGGATGAGCGAGAGCCGGGCCCGCTCGGCGGCGAGGAACGCCGGGTTGTCCTGAAGCACCCGCCGCGCCTCGGTGATGATGCCCGCGGGGTCGAACGCCTCCGGCATGCGCAGGTCGAGGACGTCCCGGTACTCCCGGTAGAGACGCGCGGCGGCCACCCAGTCCGGCCGGCTGCGGGTCTGTCCGAGGTGCGCGAGATCCTCGGCGGTCAGCCCGTACTCGGTGAGCCGGTCGAACAGCTGGCGGATCTCCTGACGGAACCCACGGGTGCGCAGCGCGTCGTCCAGGTCCGGGGGCCACACGAGCGGTGCACCGTGACCGGCCCGGTGGCCGGAGAGCAGGTCGGCGATGATCTGGTCCTGCTCGGCGCCCGAGAGCAGCCGCGGGGGTGCGGGCAGCGCCAGGAACTTCTCCACCCGGGCCCGGCGCAGCAGATCGAACGCGTAGGCCTGCCAGGAGCGTGCCGGCGACGAGGCCACGGTGCGGTCCAGCCGCGCGGAGAGCAGATCGCGCAGCCGGGTCGCGGAGCGGCGCGACGGGGCCAGCAGCAGCAGGCCCGCGGCGTCGGCGCCCGCGTCGACGGCGTGCACGGCCCGTTCGATCAGGACGGTGCTCTTGCCGGTGCCCGGTGCTCCGAGCACGAGCAGGGCCCCGTGACCGGCGGGGGCCTCGGCGACGGCGCGCTGCGCGGCGTCGAGCGCCGGGACCGACGACGGGTGACCCGTCGTCCCGGCGAGCCCCGTCGTCTCCAGCCCCGTCGTCTCCAGCCCCGTCGTCTCCACCACGCTGCTGCTCATGCCTCGATCCCATCATCGGCCACCGACAGAACCGGCCGGGACTGCTCGGACGTGTCCGCGTCCCACCAGCCGTCGGCGGCCAAGGCCTCGTCCAGCCGTGCGAGTTCGGCCGGTGAGGGCTGCCAGCGGGCCCGCCGCATGTGCACCCGGGGGGACGTCACCCGGGCACCGTCGCGGGGCGGCACCAGGGGCGTGCCCTCGCGTTCGTACTCGACGGCGGCACGGTCGGCGAGCGGGCCGAACACGGTCCCGTCCGACCGGAGCACCCGCCACCAGGACACGTCGGCCCCGTGGCGGCTCATCACACGCCCGACCGTGCGCGGACCCATGCCCTCGAGCAGGTCCGCGATATCGCCATAGCTGAGCACCCGGCCCGCGGGAATGGCCGCGGCCACCCGGAGCACCGCCGCTTCGTACCCGTCACGCACCCCACCAGCGTAGGCGCCAGCGACGCCCGGACCGGCCCCGTCGCTTCCACGTCGCCACGGCCACCCCGGCGAGGGCGAGCGCTCCGCCGAGCAGGGCCGCCGCCGGCGGCGTCTCCTGCAGCACGACCCAGGACAGCAGCACCACGACGGGCGGCACCGCGTACGTCGAGGCGGCCGTCCGCCCGGCGCTGGCACGGGAGAGGGCGTATCCCCATGTGGTGAATGCGATCGCCGTCGGGAACACGCCGAGATAGAGCACGGCGACCACGGAGGACGCCGGCGCGACCGCCAGGGCACGGATCAGTTCGGGAGCGAAGGGCAGACACGCGACGGTGCCGGCGAGGCAACCGAGCACCGTCATGGTGGAGGAGTCGATCCGGCGCAGCAGACTCTTCTGCACGGTCGCCGAACTCCCGTACACGACGGCGGCGACCACGCCGAGCACAACGCCGACGAGATCGAACCGCCCGGTCGAGGTCGAGACCGCGATGACGCCCACCCCGCTCAGGGCCACGAGCATGCCGGCGATGAGGCGGCGCGGGAATCCCTCCCCGAGGAAGAGACCCGCCAGCACGGCGACGATCATCGGCGCGAGGTTGACCAGCAGGGAGGCGGTCCCGGCGTCGACGTCCTGCTCGGCCGCGTTGAGCGCGATGTTGTAGACCCCGAACCAGGCGACACCCCAGACGACGACGGCGGCCAGCACCCGGCCCGGCAGTCGCCGCCGGCCGGATCCGCCGACGGAGCCCGCGCCGGAACCAGCGCCAGCTCCGCCGGAGACCACCGCGTCGCGGCGACGCCGTCGGCCCAGCACCGCGACGTGGATGGCGGCGAGGGCGACCGAGCCCACGGCCACCCGCCCGAGGGTCAGGGCACCGGGGCCGAAGTCGTGCGCGGCGGCACGGATGGCGACGAAGGCCGAGGCCCACAGCAACACGGTCACCCCGATCGCGGCCCAGAGCAACCAGCCGCCGGTGGTCGCCGGACGGCGCGTGCCATCCGGCAGGCCGTCCGGGCCACCGCGGTCAGGCGTCGCGCTGTCGGGGCGGGCGCGGTCGGCGCCGCCGGTCGTGGCCTCGGTCATGGTTCCATCTCATCACCGACCACCGACGGAACTGAGCCGTGACGGACGGCACCCGCCGCGCCGGCCCTGCGCCGCCGTCCCAGCGCCGTCGGCGGGTTCGGTCGGAGGCCGCCGGTACCGTGAGGATCATGCGCAGCTGGCATCGGCTCCCCCGCGCGGCCTTCGACCTCGAGACCACCGGCCGCGATCCTGCGACGGCGCGGATCGTCTCGGCGTCCATCGTCGTCGCGGACGCGGAAGGCCGGTTCATCGGCCGGCACGAGTGGTTGGCCGACCCCGGGATCGAGATCCCCGAGGCGGCCAGCTCGATCCACGGGATCACGACGGCGCGGGCGCGCGCGGAGGGGCGGCCGGCACCGGTGGTGGCTGCCGAGGTGAGTGCCTCGCTGCGCGAGCTGTTCGACGCGGGGATCCCCGTCCTGGCCTTCAACGCGGCCTACGACTTCACCGTCCTGGACCGCGAGTGCCGCCGCTGGTCGCTGCCGGATCCGCCCCGGCCGCGGCCCGTCATCGACCCGTTCCAGATCCACCGGGAGCTCGAGCGCCGGCGCGAGGGCGGGAGGAAGCGCACGCTCGTCGCCCTGTGCGAGGAGTTCGAGGTGCCGCTGATCCAGGCCCACACGTCCGCGGCGGACGCGGCGGCGACGCTGGTCCTCGCCGACGCGTTGGCGCGGCGCTGGCCCGAGCTGCAGATGCCGGCGCCCTGGCTGCACGATCTGCAGATCGCGTGGCTGCAGCACCGCGCCGAGCGTCGTGCCTCGCACCTGCGGCGCGAGGGCTGGGCGGAGGCGGACCTGCCCGGCCCCCACCCGTGGCCGGTCGGCTGAGGCGGGCCGGAGCACCCGCACCGGATCCGCGGGAAGAGGGGAGGAGCGAAGGGTCAGAGCACGTCGGAGAGGAACTGACGCAGCCGGTCGGTCCGCGGCTGGTCGAAGAGCTGCTGCGGCGTGCCCGTCTCGACCACGGCCCCGGCGTCCATGAACGTCACGGCGTCGGCGACGGACCGGGCGAATCCCATCTCGTGGGTGACGACGACCATGGTCATGCCCGAGGATGCCAGGTCGCTCATCAGGGCGAGCACGCCCTTGACCAGCTCGGGGTCCAGCGCGGAGGTCGCCTCGTCGAAGAGCATCAGCTCGGGTTCCATCGCCAGGGCCCGGGCGATCGCGACGCGCTGCTGCTGGCCGCCGGACAGGGCCGAGGGGCGTGCGCCCACCCGGTGCGCCAGGCCGACGCGGTCGAGCTGCTCCCGGGCGACCAGCCGGGCGCGGTCCCTGTCCATGCCGCGCAGCCTGCGCAGGGCGAGGGCGACGTTGTCCCCCACGGTCATGTGCGGGAACAGGTTGAACTGCTGGAACACCATGCCGATCCGCTGCCGGTAGGCGTCCGGGTCGGTGCCGAGCACGGACTCGCCGTCCAGGGTGAGGTCGCCGGCGTCGGGCTCGATCAGCCGGTTGAGCACGCGCAGCAGCGTCGACTTGCCCGAGCCGGAGGGGCCGATGACGGCGGTCGTGGTGCCCGCGGGGGCGTCCAGGTCGACGCCGCGCAGCACGTGGTTGGACCCGAAGGAGAGGTGGATTCCGGTCGCGTGCAGGTGGCCGGCGCGGGTGGCGCCGTCGCGGTCGGATGCGGGAGCGGGGGTGGTCACGGCTGTCCTCCTGGGGTCACACCGGCGGGGCTGGTGCCGGCGGTGTCGTCGGTGTCGGCGGTGTCGCTCGCGGTGGTCTCCCGCCGTCCTTCACGCAGGCGGCGGTCGATCAGGTTGACGAGGTGGGTCAGCGGAACGGTGAGCACCAGGTAGAGCAGGCCCGCGGCCACCAGTGGCGACAGGTTGCCGGTGGTCGACGTGGCGTCGTTGCCGATCCGGAAGATCTCGCGCTGGCTGGCGAGCAGGCCGAGGAAGAAGACCAGCGACGAGTCCTTGATCAGGGAGATGAACTGGTTGACCAGCGCGGGAAGGACGCGGCGCACGCCCTGCGGGATGATCACCAGGCGCATCGTCGCGCCGTAGGAGAAGCCGAGGGCCCGGGAGGCCTCCATCTGCCCCTTGTCCACGCTCTGGATGCCCGAGCGGAAGATCTCCCCGATGTAGGCGGCGGCCAGCAGGGACAGGGCGAGGATGCCGAGCGGGTAGGGGTTGGTGCTGCCGGTCAGCTGCCGGACGGTGGGCCCGAGGCCGATCCCGATGAGCAGGATGATGATGACGGCGGGCAGGCCCCGGAAGATGTCCGTGTAGATCCGGGCGAGCCAGCGCAGGACGACGTTGCGGGAGATGCCCATCACCGCGAGGATCATGCCGAGCACGGTGCCGATGACGCCCGAGGCGATCGACAGGATCAGCGTGTTGGGCAGCCCGACGGTGAGCAGGTCGGGGATGACCTGGGCCATCGCCTGCCCGTTGAAGAAGGTGTCGATCAGCTGCGACCAGGCGTCCATGGGTCTCCTGTCGGTGTGGTCGGTGGTTCCCGAGGCGGCTCGGGACCCGAGCACGGCGCGGCCGCACGTGGTGTGCGACCGCGCCGTGGACGAGTGCGGTGCTTACTTGACGGTGACGGCCTTGCTGCCGGGCTTCCAGTCCTTCGGGGTCTCCCGCTTGGGGTACCACTCCTTGGTCAGCCTGGACCAGGTCCCGTCGGCGACGACCGCGTCGAGCCCGGAGTTCAGGGCGTCGATGAGGGCCTTGTTGTCCTTGTTGACCGCGTAGGCCGTGAAGTTCTGGGTGTTGACGACGCTCTCACCGATCTTGGTGCCGTCGCCCTCCTTCACCTGGCCCTCCGCCTGCTGCGAGGGGGCCACCCAGGCATCGATCTGCCCGTTGCGCACGTTGGCGTAGACGGTGTTGTAGTCGTTGAAGCGCACCGGCTGCAGGCCCAGGGTGTTCGTCACGTAGTCGTCCTGGACGGTGCCCTGCACGACGCCGATCCGGGTGTCGGACTTCAGGTCCGCGAATTTCTGCACCTTCGAGTCGTTCTTCACCACGACGGCCATGTAGCCGAAGTCGTACCCGTTGGTGAAGCCGACGTTCTGGCGCCGCTTGTCGGTCGTCGAGATCGAGGAGGACCCGAGGTCGAACTGCTTGGTGGCGACCTGCGAGAGCAACGCGGAGAAGTCGGTGGAGGCGAACTCGACCTTGAGCCCGAGCTTGGCGGCGATGGCCTTGAGCAGCTCGTTGTCGTAGCCGGTGAAGACGCCGTTCTTGATGAAGATGTTCGGCGGGGCGTCCGAGAGGGTCCCGACGCGCAGCGTGCCGTCGGTGATCAGGTTCAGCTTGGACTTGTCGATCTGCGACACCGGGGTCACGTTCGCGGTCGTGTACTTGTCGGTGTTCTTCTGATCGCTGCCGGCCAGGGCGTTGGCACCGGTGGTGGTGCTCTGCGAGGCGCCGCCCGCACAGGCGCTCAGGCTCACGGCCAGGACGACGGCGGTCATCGCCGTGGTGATGGACTTCAGACGACGGGGCAGGGCCACGGGTGTCTCCTCGATGCGAGCGGCGGGGCGGGTTCACACTCCGCCTTCAGTGGTGAAGGCACGACGATGCGTGCTGACGGCGGTTCCGCGGAGGCGGGACGGCCGGGGTCGACGGGCGACCGTGATGTCGATGCGGCGTGGCGCCGACCGATGGCATCACTCCAGCGTAAGGGCCGCCCCTCCGCCCGGACGACGACGAGCGTCACGCGATGTCACGCCGGGAGCGTGCTCTTCGTCACGCCGTCGACCGCCGCCCCGGCGCTCCGGCTGTGCGTCGCGGCCGCCAGCAGGGACCGGGCCACGGCGCGGGCCCGGTCGACCGGATCGTCCGGTCGTCCCCGCAGCAGACTGCTGAGCACCCCGTTGTAGAGCAGCAGCAGGTCCGCCGCCGTGGCGTCCGCGTCGATGCCCGGGACGTCCGCGGCGAGCGCGGTCAGGCGGGTCGTGACCAGCCGGGTGTCCTGCTCGACCAGGGCGAAGACGGCGTCGACGGCGCCGCTCTCGGGGGCGGGCCGCTCGGAGGCGGTGGCCAGGAAGCAGCACCACTGGGCGGGTCCGGCCGTGGCGCGGAAGGTGGCGATGGCGTCGAACACGGCGAGCAGCCGGTCCTCGGGCGTGCGCGCGGCGTCGACGGCGGCGTCCCAGTGCTGCTGCCAGGAGGCGAGGCGCCGCTCGAGCACCGAGGCGAGCAGGGCGTCCTTGGAGCCGACGTGCCGGTACAGGGTCACGATGGCGACGTCGGCCTCCGTCGCGATGCGGTCCACCCCCGTGACGGCGATGCCCTCGTGGAAGAAGAGCCGCTCGGCGGCGTCGAGGATGCGAGTGCGGGTGTCTTGAACGGCGGCCACCCGTCGAGTATAACGCTCGTTATGGTGAAACGGTCGTTATACATACTCGGGTCGATATCGTGAGGCCCACCGGCGGTGACGGCGACCACGATGACGTCGCCGCCCCGGCCCGCCGGGGCTCCGGCCTCGGCGTCGCGGTCGTCGGCATGCTGCTGATCGCCGCGACCTACGGGCTGGCGCGTTTCGGTGTCGGCCTGTTCGCCCCGGCGCTGGCCGAGGCACGGCCGCAGCTGGTCGCCGTCCTCGGCTGGGCCTCCGCCGCCCAGTTCGCCTCCTACGCGCTGGCGACCACCGTGGCCGCGCGGCTGGTGGACCGGCGGCCGCGGCTCGGCCTGGTCCTGGCCGGCCTCACCGCGACGGTGGGTTGCCTCGGTGTGGCCTCGGCGCAGGAGCCGGTGATGTTCGTGCTCGCGGTGCTGGTCGCCGGGACCGGGGGCGGCTTCGCCTCCCCCGCCCTGGTCCCGATCATCGACGCCGTCGCCGCTCCGCGGATGACCGCGACGGCACAGGCGGTCGTCAACACGGGCACCTCGGTGGGCGTCGTCGCGGTCGGTCTGCTCTCCTTCTCGATCGCGGCACCGGAGCAGGCCTGGACGATCATGGCCGCCGCGTGCGCCGCCATCGGGGTGCTCGCCTGGGCATCCACCCGCCGGCACCCCGAGCCGGCGGGCCGGTCCGCCGCCGGCCGCCCGTCGCAGGAGAACACGGCACGGGAGAACACGGCGCGGGAGAACACGGCGCGGGAGAACACGTCGCGATCCTGGCGAGCGCTGGCCGCACCGGCCGCGGCCGCCGTGACGGTGGGCGCGGGATCGTCGTTGCTCTGGACCTTCGGGCCGCTCATCGTCACCGACGCCGGACTGACCGGACCGGACGCGGTCGGCTGGCTGTGGATCGCGCTCGGGCTCGGCGGGTCCCTGGGGAGTGCCACCGGAGCGCTGGTGACCCGGGTCGGGCTGCGATCGGCGTGGTGCATCGGTGCCGTCGGGGTGGCGGCGGCCAGCGTCGCCCTCGGGGTCGCGGCAGTCATGGGAACCGGCTGGCTCGCTCCCGCCGCCATGGGCGTGTTCGGCGCCGGCTACATCGGGCTCTCCGGCGTGCTGATCCTGTGGGGGCGCCACGCGTGGCCGGGAACGCCGGGCGCCGCGACCTCGGTGCTGTTCAACGCCCTCGCCACCGGGCAGGCCCTGGGCGCCGCCGGTTTCGGCCTACTGCTGGCACCGTTCGGCACGGCGGCCGGCCCACTGGCCGTGGCCGGAGTGGCCGCCGCGCTGAGCGTCGCGGGCGGCCTGCTTCCGGCCCTGGTGGGACGGATCGCGGCGTCACGGCGCCGCCCGGCCACGGCTCAGCCGTTCTCCCCGGCGGGGTAGTCCGTCGTCTCGCTCACGTGGGCCCACGCGTCGATCTCGTCGATGCGCGACTGCAGTTCGTCCCGCACGATGCGGACCGCGTCGCTGCCGAGCAGCAACCGGAACGGTGCCCGGTCGCCCTCGACGGCGTCGATGATCGCCTCCGCGGCCCGGTCCGGGTCCCCCTGCTGGGTGCCGTGGGTGGTGTCGTTCTCCTTGCGGCGCTTCCCCGCGGTGTCGGCGTAGTCGTCGATGACGGCGCGGGACTGGGCGAGCGAACGGCCGGAGAAGTCCGTGCGGAACGCGCCCGGCTCGAGCACCATGACGCGGATGCCGAGGGGACCCACCTCCCGGTTCAGCGCGTCCGAGACACCCTCGAGCGCCGTCTTCGTCGCCGTGTAGTACCCCGAGCCCGGGTTGGACCTCGGCGCGCCGATGGAGGAGACGTTGACGATGGTCCCCGAGCGGCGGCGGCGCATCGGCGGGAGCACCTCCTGGATCAGGTCCACCGGGCCGAAGAAGTTGGTGGCGAACAGCTCGTCGATCTCGTCCCGCGCGGCTTCCTCGACCGCCCCGCGGTACCCGTGGCCGGCGTTGTTGACGAGGACCTCGACCCCGCCGAACCGGTCGGCCGCCGCGACGGCGGACACGACCTGGGCGTGGTCGGTGACGTCGAGGGGAACCGCGAGCGCGGTGTCCGGGTACGCGTCGACGATGTCCCGGACGTGGTCGGGATTCCGCGCCGTGACGACGGCGTGGTGCCCGCGGGCGAGGACCGCCCGGGCGAGGGCGGCGCCCAGTCCGCTCGAGGCTCCGGTGATCAGCCAGGTGGTCATGGGGTGGTCCTTCCGTCGGGATGCGGTGTCCACCTCCATCCGAGCAGGGATCACCCGGTGGAGGGAGATACCGGCAGTACCTCTCTGCCGGCTGCCGGTTCTGCCGGCGGCCTCAGCAGCCCAGGTGACCCGCCAGCCACGCGTCGAGGTGACCGAGGGCCGCACGGGCCATCGGGGTGGCGTGACCGGTGAAGCCGTGGGGACTCGCCGGGTACACTCGCAGGTCCACCGCCACCCCGGCGGCGCACAGTCGGGCCGCCATGGCGAGGTTGTCCTCGAGCAGCACGTCCTCACGGCCGACCACCAGCAGGAGCGGCGGCAGGTCCCGTAGGTCGGCGAAGAGCGGGGAGATGTCCGGGTGGGTGCGATCGGCAGCGGTACCCGCGTAGGCCTGGAGGAAGTACTCGTCCGCGATGAGTCGGCCGGCGGGCGTGGCCGCCGCGAGGTCCCACGTGCCGAACTGCAGGACGGCGGCGTCGTAGGCGGTGATGCCGCGATCGCGCAGACGCACGAGGGCGGCCACGGCGAGGGTGGCGCCGGCGGAGAATCCGGTCATCGCCAGACGCGTGGTGCCGAATCGGGTCGCCGCGTGCTCGGCCAGCCAGAGGGCCGCGGTCTCGACGTCGTCCGGTCCCGCCGGCCAGGGGTGCTCGGGGGCGAGCCGGTAATCGACGCTGACGACGGCGACGCCGAGCGCGTCGACCAGCCGGCGGGCCGCCCGGTCCCCCGCCGCGGCCGAGCCGAGGAAGAAGCCACCCCCGTGGATGTCGAGGAGCACGGCCCTCGGGGGTGCCGCCGGCCGGTGGATGCGCACGGCGACCTCGCGGCCTTCCATGCGGACCGTCTCGACGGTCGGTGGCGGGTCGACCGCGACCGGGGTGGGCACGGCGGCCCGGGTCCGGCGCAGGTCCTCCGGCCCGGTGGGACCGCGACCTGCCGGGCGCCCGACGTAGAACTCACGGGTCTGCGGCACCAGCAGTTCGAGTTCCGGGGCGATCAGGGCGGACAGGTCGAGGCGCACGGCACGAGCCTACGGAAGGACGTGGCGAAGGCGACGGGGTTCATCGCGCAATCCGCCCTCGACGGTCAGGGCAGGTCGCCCGTGTAGTTGACGTCCGCGGCGATGTCGCGCAGGTTCCGGTTCAGGTGCTGGCTCGCGGAGCGCAGCATCTCGAACGCGTGGTCCGCGTCCACCCCGTGCTGGGCCATCAGGATGCCGACCGCGCTTCCGATCCGGCGGCTGCTCGACAGGGCTTCCTCGTCGTGGGAGACGTCCTGCTCGTGCAGCTGCTGCTGGACCACGAGGGCGGCGAACGGGGCGAGGATCACCGCCTCCGCGACGTCCTGGTCGGTGAAGACGTGCGGCTTCGGCGCGTAGAAGTTCAATGCCGCCCGGTTCTGCTGGGAGAGGGAGAGCCGCACGCTGAGCATGCTGTGCACCCCGATCTGCTCGGCGCAGATCGACGCGAAGGCGGGCCACCGGCTCTCGACCGAGAGGTCGTGGCTGACCACCACGTCGTCGACGTCGGCGCTCGCGTCCAGACACGGTCCCTCACCCGTCCGGTACTGCAGCGCGTCGACCGCTCGCGGGACCTGCCCGGTCGAGGCGACGGTCTCCGCCGGCCGGCACGGACGAGCGTCACCCCGGCCTGGTCGGCGTGCGGCATCAACTGGGCGGCGACGGTGACCAGGCGATCGGCATCGGCACGACCGCTGGCACCGATCAGACGCGTCAAGGTACGGAAACTCATTCCCACGGCGTCCGTCTCCGGATGCTGGGCCACGTCGTTCTCGTCCCTCACAGGACTCCCTCCATCGACCCGCGCCACTGCTTGACGCCGACCCGGCCGCACAGGCCCGGATCGTGGGTGCCTCGATCATGCCCCACCCGTCCGACGAAGGGAAACGCCTGCTCGTGAGGACCGGGTTCCCCGGGTGTCGGTAGACTCCCGGGCGTGCCGACCCAGTTGCTGCTCAACGGAGCGCCGGGAGCGGGCAAGTCCACGGTCGCCGCGGCACTGACCCGCGCCCGGAATCGCCGGGCGCATCCGACGCGACCCGAGCAGCCGGAGAACGATCGGTTCGTCGCACCCGAGGACGCCGCGTCCCTGCTCGCCTCGCTGGCCGGGCGGCTCACCCGTCCGGGCGTCCATCGCGTGGACGCCTCCGGCGACGTCGAGACGACCGTGCGAGCGATGGAGACGCTGCTGGGGCGCTGAACGCGCATCACGCCACCACGCACAGGGACCCGGTGGCGGTCATCGTCGTGATGCCACCACCGGGTCCCCGGTGTCGTGCTGGTGTGGTCCTCAGTACTCGGGGTCGTCCAGGGTGCTGGTCCGGCGCGTGACGCGGTCACCGCTGACCGGGTCGACCGCGGACCGGGTCGTCGAGGCGACCGACCGGCGCCGGAACATCAGCAGGATACCGACGAGGAACACCACGACGCCCGCGGCCATCAGGATGTAGCCGGCCATGGTCAGGTCGAGCCAGGCCACCTGGATGTTGACGGCGAATGCGAGGATCGCGCCGATCACGAAGAGGACGACGCCGCCACCGATGCTCATCTGTAGATCTCCCTTCCGGGGGCCGCCTGGTGCGACGCATCCCGTATCGGTCCCGATGATAGGCCCGCGCCCGGTCGATCCCGCCGCGCCGCTGACATGGGTGCGCCGTCCCCACGGGACGCCGCGGCGACGCCGCCCGCGTCAGGCGGTCGGCGTCGCTGCGGCGGCGGCCTCGGCGGCGGCGGGCAGCGCCGCGATCACCGTCTCCATCGCCTCGTCGTCGTGCGCGGCCGAGAGGAACCACGCCTCGAACACCGACGGCGGCAGGTAGACGCCCGCGTCGAGCATCGCGTGGAAGAACGGCGCGAACCGGAAGCTCTCCTGGGCCTGGGCCTGCGCGTAGTCGTGCACCCCGGTGCCCGAGGTGCCGAAGGCGACGCTGAACAGGTTGCCGGCGTGCTGGATGGTGTGGTCGACGCCGGCGGCGTCCAGGGCCGACCGCAGTTCGGCCTGCAACTGCCGGGACAGCCCGTCGACCGTGTCGTAGACGACGCCGTCCGCGTTCTGCAGGGTGGCGACGCCGGCCGCCATCGCCACCGGGTTCCCGGACAGGGTGCCGGCCTGATACACCGGGCCGAGCGGGGCGAGGTACTCCATCACGTCGGCACGGCCGCCGAGCGCCGCGGTGGGAAGGCCGCCGCCGATCACCTTGCCGAAGGTGAACAGATCGGGCTTCCAGCTGCTGGTTCCCGCGTCGTCCATCGTGCTCAGCCCCCAGTACCCCGCGGGGTGGACGCGGAAGCCGGTGAGCACCTCGTCCAGGATCAGCAGCGCACCGTGCTCGGCGGTGATGCGCCGCAGGCCCTCGTTAAAGCCCTCGCCGGGCTCGACGACGCCCATGTTCGCCGGCGCCGCCTCGGTGATGATCGCGGCGATTCGCGAGCCGCGCTCGGCGAAGAGCTCCTCGACGGCGGCCAGGTCGTTGTACGGCAGCACGATGGTGTCCGCGACCGTCCCGGCCGGCACCCCGGCGGAACCGGGCAGGCTCAGCGTCGCGACGCCGGAGCCGGCGGCCACCAGCAGGGCGTCCTCGTGGCCGTGGTAGCAGCCGGCGAACTTGACCACCAGGTCCCGGCCGGTGAATCCACGGGCCAGCCGGATCGCCGTCATCGTCGCCTCGGTGCCGGTGGAGACCATCCGGATCCGCTCGACGGCGGGCACCCGCTGCTGCACCAGTTCGGCCAGCTGCGCCTCGGCGGGGGTGGACGCTCCGAAGGAGAGGCCGCGGTCGACGGCGGCGTGGACGGCCTCGAGCACGCCGGGGTGGGCGTGGCCGAGCAGCAGCGGACCCCACGAGCAGACGAGGTCGACGTACCGGTTGCCGTCGGCGTCGCGCAGCCACGGGCCCTCCCCCGAGACCATGAACGGCGGGACGCCGCCCACGGACCCGAAGGCGCGCACGGGCGAGTTGACCCCGCCCGGCATGAGGCGCTGGGCGGTGGCGAACAGATCGGCGGACGTGGTCATCGGGTTCAGCCCTTCAGTCGGCGGGCGACCTCGGTCGCCCAGTAGGTCAGGATCAGGTCGGCGCCCGCGCGCTTGATGCCGAGCACGGACTCGTCGATGGCGGCCTCGCGGTTGATCCACCCGTTGGCGGCGGCGGCCTCGATCATCGAGTACTCCCCCGAGATCTGGTAGGCGGCGACCGGCACGGTGCTCATCTCGGCCACGTCCCGGAGGATGTCGAGGTAGCTCATGGCGGGCTTGACCATCACCATGTCGGCGCCCTCGTCGATGTCCAGCTGGGTCTCGAGGATCGCCTCGCGGCGATTGGCGGCGTCCATCTGGTAGGTCCGCCGGTCACCCTGCAGGGAGGACTGCACGGCCTCGCGGAACGGCCCGTAGAACGCGCTGGCGTACTTGGCGGAGTAGGCGAGGATCGCGGTGTCGGCGAAACCGGCGTCGTCGAGCGCGGCCCGGATGTGGCCGACCTGGCCGTCCATCATGCCGGACGGGGAGACGACGCGCGCACCGGCCTGGGCCTGCGCGACGCCCATCCGCCCGTAGATCTCCAGGGTCGCGTCGTTGTCGACGCCGCCGCGCTCGTCGAGGACACCGCAGTGACCGTGGTCGGTGAACTCGTCCAGGCACAGGTCGCTCATGAGCACGACGTCGTCGCCGAACTCGGCGTTCAGCTCGGCGAGCGCCACGTTGAGGATGCCGTCGGTCCGGACGGCGCCGCTGCCCACGGCGTCCTGCGTGGTGGGCACCCCGAACAGCATGACCCCGCCCACGCCGGCGTCCGCGGCCTCGTGGACGGCGGCCTTGAGGCTGTCGATGCTGTGGTGCATGACCCCGGGCATCGCGCTGATCGGCTGAGGCTCGGTCAGTCCTTCGCGGACGAACATCGGCAGCACCAGGTCGGCAGGGTGCACGCGCACCTCGGCGGTGAGGCGGCGCAGGGCGGGGGTGGCACGCAGACGGCGGGGGCGGTGCTGGGGGAAACTCATGATTGCCATCCTCTCTCGGTGGTCGGTCATGGCGTCGTGGAGGGGTGCGATCTCGCGCTGGGCGTACCGGTGATCTCCCGCACGGCACGCGCGACGGCGTCGATGACGGCGCTCGCGTCGGCGGTGCCTGCGGTCGTGGAAGCGGGGTGACCGGCATCGGTGGCCGCGGCGGCGGTGGTGGGGCCGATGGCGACGATCGGACAGGGATCCCCGACCGCGAGCCAGCGGCGCAGGGTCGACGGGGAGGTGACGACGACGGCGTCGGGTCGCCGGTCCTGCGCGGCGACGACGGTGAGCGCGCGCTCCCCGACGCCGGAGTCGGTGTCGGGGTCGGCGTCGGGCCCGAGCGCCTCGCCGGAGGCGGCCGGATGGTCGACGGTGCGGTAGGCGGTCACGAAGTTCACGGTCCAGCCGCGGGCGGTCAGCCCCGCCTCCAGGGTGCCGGCGGCGAGATCCGAGTGCGGCAGCAGGACCGCTCGCGGCGTCTCGTCGTCCGACGACTCGTCGCCCGGCAGCTCCGGCCAGGCGGCGAGCAGGGCGTCGGCGCCGGACCCCGTCGCGGGGACCAGGTCGACGCTCACGCCGGCACGCGCCAGGGCGGCTGCGGTGCCGGCGCCGACGGCGGCGACGCGCGCGGCACCGGCCGTCAACAGCTCCGGCAACCCGGTGCCGATCGCGGTGGCCCGACGGGTCAGCGCCGTCACGGTGGTGGCACTCGTGACGGCGAGCCAGCCGTAGCGCCCGGCGCGCAGACCTGCCAGAGCGGCATCGAGCGGGCCGAGGTCGGCCGGCCAGGCGAAGTCGATGACGGGGACGGTCAGCACCGTGGCCCCGGCCTCGCGCAGCGCCGCCCCGAGGGCGCCGGCGCGGGCGGGGCCCCGGGTCAGCGCGATCGTCCGGCCGGCGAGCGGCCGGTCCGGCGCGGGCGAGGACGCAGCGGGGTTCACGCCCGGTCGGAGTCCATCAACTCGCTGCCGGTCGCCGTGGAACGGACCCCGGCCGGGCCGGCGGACGTCGTCGCGCCGTCGTCGGGTCCGGCGGGCATCAGGGCAGCGGCGCCGGCGTCGAGCAGCGCCTCGGCGAGGCCCACCCCGAGGTCACGGGCCGCAGTCACGGCCTCGGCGGTCAGGGCACCGGTCTCATCGGTGACCGGGCCGGTCGTCCTCGTGCTCGCGGAACGTCGCAGCAGGCGGGTGCCGTCGGGCGAGCCGACCACGGCGTCCAGTCGCAGGGCGCCGTCGGCGTGCCGGGCGAAGGCGCCGACCGGGGCGGAGCAGCCGGCCTCGAGCCGGGCGAGCAGGGCCCGCTCGGCGGTGACGGCCGCGCGAGCGGTGACGTCGTCGAGCGCGGCCATCGCGGCGGCGAGCTCCCCGCCGGGCAGCAGGTCCGCGGTGCGCACCTCGACCGCGAGAGCGCCCTGCCCGGGTGCGGGCAGCATGACCGACGGGTCGAGGTAGTCGGTGACGGCGTCGAGCAGGCCGAGCCGGGACAGGCCCGCGCCGGCGAGCACGACGGCGTCGAGCTCCCCGCTGGTGACCTTGCCGAGCCGGGTGGGGACGTTGCCGCGCAGGTCGACGACGGTCAGGTCCGGGCGGGCGGCGCGCAACTGAGCGGCCCGGCGCGGGGAGCCCGTGCCGACGCGGGCGCCGGTGGGCAGGGTGTCCAGCGTGAGCCCGTCGCGGGCGCACATCACGTCCCGTACCTCCGCCCGGGTCGGCACGGCGGCGATGGTCAGCCCGTCCGCGGGCGCGGACGGCAGGTCCTTGAGCGAGTGCACGGCGACGTCGCAGTCCGAGCGCAGCAGCGCGTCCCGCAGGGCGGTGACGAAGACGCCGGTGCCGCCGATCTGGGCGAGCGGGGCCCGGTTGACGTCACCCTCGGTGCGGACCCGGACCAGCTCGACGTCGAAACCGCCCAGCTCGGCGAGCGCGTCCGCGACCATGCCGGACTGCGTGACGGCGAGGTCGCTGCCGCGGGTGCCCAACCGGAGCCGGGCACCCGTGGAGACGAGGGGTTCACCCACGGGGCAGTCTCCCTGCCGGGGCGGCGTCGGCGGGCGGACCGTCCGGGTTCACGGTGAGGTCGCACGCGTCGGAGCCGGCGACGGTGGGCACCGCGCGGCGCTGGTTGGCGCAGCAGTCGGGCCGGCACACGTCGAACCAGGGGCCGAGCTCGGTCTCCGCCGGACGCGGTCCGCCGTCGAGCCGTTCGGCGATCAGGTCCGCCATCCCGGTGATGAACGCGGCATGCGTGCCCGGGGTCGGGGTCCGCACGGCGGCCAGTCCGAGGTCGCGGCAGGTCTCGAGGGCCTCGGTGTCCAGGTCCCAGACGACCTCCATGTGGTCGCTGACGAAGCCGAGCGGCACCAGCAGCACGCCGGCGACACCGTTGGCGGGCAGTCCCGCGAGCGCGTCGTTGACGTCGGGCTCGAGCCACGGCACGGACGGTGGGCCGGAGCGGGACTGGTAGACGAGCGACCAGTCGACATCGCTCTCGTCCGCGGCTGCCCGCTCCATGATCACGCGCGCGTTCGCGAGGTGCTGGGCGACGTAGGCCGCGCCCTCCTCGAAGTCGCGGTCCCGCGGCCCGGAGGCGGCGGCGTCCGCGTTCGGGATGGAGTGCGTGCAGAACAGCACGTGGATCCGCCCCTCCCGCCCGCTCTCGGCGAGCTGGGCGCGGACCTGCGCGAGGCCGTCGGTGACGCCCTCGACGAAGGGGCCGATGAAGCCGGGGTGGTCGAAGTACTGCCGGACCTTGTCGACCCGCAGCTTCCCGACCAGGTTGCGCTCGAGCAGCGCCTTGCCGAAGTCCTCGCGGTACTGGCGGCAGGACGAGTAGCTGGAGTAGGCGCTCGTCGTGATGGCGAGCACCCGCCGGTGACCGTCGGCGTGGGCCTGTTCGAGCACGTCGCCGATGTAGGGGTCCCAGTTCCGGTTGCCCCACAGCAGCGGCAGGTTCACGCCCCGGGCGGCCAGCTCGGCGGTCAGCGCCGCGTGCAGGTCCCGGTTGAGGGCGTTGATGGGGCTCACCCCGCCGAAGTGCCGGTAGTGGTGGGAGACCTCCTCGAGCCGCTCGTCGGGGATGCCGCGACCGCGCGTGACGTTGCGCAGGAACGGGATGACGTCGTCCTGGCCCTCGGGGCCCCCGAAGGAGGCGAGCACGACGGCGTCGTACGCGGCGGGAGGCTGCTCGGGGGCGTGCTCGGCGTCGAGCGCGGGCATGGTCATCGGAGCACCCCGGCGACGTCGGCGGGATCGATCCGGCGGCCCGTGTAGAACGGCACTTCCTCGCGCACGTGCAGCCGCGCGTCGGTGTTGCGCAGGTGGCGCATCAGGTCCACGAGGTCGGTCAGCTCGGGGGCCTCCAGGCCGAGCAGCCACTCCCAGTCGTTCATCGCGAAGCACTGCACGGTGTTGGCGATGACCTGCGGGTACTCGCGGCCGGCCAGCCCGTGGTCGCGGAGCATCGTGCCGCGCTCGGCCGGGTCGAGCAGGTACCAGTCGTAGGAGCGCACGAACGGGTAGACGCACATCCACTCCCCTGCGGGCACGCCGCGGAAGTAGGACGGCGAGTGCTCCTTGGCGAACTCCGCCTCCCGGTGCACCCCCATGGACGAGAACACGAGCCGGGTGGCGGCCAGCGTCTCGGTCCGGCGCAGCGTCCGCAGCGCCGCCTGCAGGGCGTCGGGCTGCGGGGCGTGCAGCCACACCAGCACGTCGGCGTCGGCCCGCATGCCCGAGACGTCGTAGAAGCCGCGGACGGTCACCCCGCCCTCGGCGAGCGTGCCGGTCAGCGTGGCGAGCTCACCCGCGGGGGCGGCCGGCGACGGTGACGAGGTGCGGGCGAACACCGCCCAGAGCGTGTAGTGATCGCCCGTGGACAGGCCGGGCGCAGGTGTCTGCAGGTGGGGGGCAGTGGTCATGCTTCCCAGTCTGCCCCGATCGATCGGCTGACGCTAACCGGACGGACGTGATTTCTACAATTTGTCGAAGAGCTGCGCGGCCTGGGCACGGCTGTCCGCGACCACGGCCGCGAGACCATTCCCGGCGAGCCAGCCGCCGACGACGGCGAGCGTCCCCGTCCCGGGCCCGGTACCGCGTGCCGCGGTACGGATGCGGGCGACCCGGCCGGCGTGTCCGGGGCCGGCAGCGGGCAGCGCGCCGGGCCAGCGGACGACGTCGCTGTCCAGCACCTCGCCCAGCTCGACCCCCAGCAGAGAGGTCGCGTCGCGCCGGGCCGCCTCCAGCACCCGCGCGTCGTCGGCGTAGCGGGCGGCGTTCTCGCCGGGCCGCCCGTAGGAGAGCCGGAGGACGTGGACGCCGGGCCCGGCGGTCTCGGCAGCGGCGTCGGCCAGCCACGCCCACTTGGCGGTGGCGTGGGTCAGGGCCTTCGCCTCGACGCCGGGCACGTCCTCGCCGACGAGCACACCGGTGCCCCGCGGGTGCGCATCGAGCGCGTCGCTGCGGACGACGAGGGTCGCGAGGGTGACGGGGGCTCCGGTCGGGGCGGGCAGGTCGGCCAGGGAGGGGAAGAGCCCGGTGAGCAGCGGGACCGCGGTACCGGCGCCGGCGGCGAGCACCACCCGGTCGGCACGCAGCCGGGCCGTTCCCTCGGGGGCTGCCGTTCCCCCCGCGCCCGTCGTCACGTGCCAGTCGTCGTCGTCTCGGTGCAGCCCGGTCACCGCGTGGCCGAGCCGGACCTCGCCACCCTGTGCCTCGATGCGGTCGACCAGGGCGTCGACGAGCCGATGCATGCCACCACGGAGAGAGCCGACCGAGGAGCCGGCCTTGGCCGCACTGCGGAGCCGGGCGACGCCGGCGGCCAGCGATCCCGTCTCCTCGAGGGCAGCCAGCAGACCGGGAGCGACGGCCTGGGCGTCCAGCGCGTCGGGATCGGCGGCGTGAACCCCGGAGACGACGGGACGGACGAGCCGGTCGAGGACCTGCTCCCCCATCCGGGTGCGGACCACGGTGCCGAGGCTCGGCGGCGTCGGCGCCCCGGGGGTGAGCGCGGCGGGCACCGGGTCGGTCGCGTCGTGCCGGGCCCGGTCGAGGGCGTCGGGGCCGAGCGCGGCGCGCAGGGAGACATCGTCCAGATCGGTGGGGATGCCGAGCAGGCCCGCCCGGGGCAGCGGCCAGGTGCCGTCCCGGTGGGCGATCCACGCGCCGGCCGGATCCGGCGCGACGATCTCCCCGCCGAGGCCGAGGTCCCGGGCCAGGTCGGCCACCGCGGTGCTGCGCGTGGCGAAGGACTCGGCGCCGGCGTCCAGGTCGAGTCCGGCCACCTCGTGCCGGGCCACGCTTCCCCCGGGCACGTCGGCGGCGTCGAGCACGACGACGCGCAGGCCTGCGGCGGCCGCGCGCTCAGCGACGATCAGCCCGGCGACACCGGCGCCGATCACGACGACGGCGGTGCGCTCGACGTCGTCCTGCTCCGTCGTGTCCTGCTCAGTCTTGTCAGGCGCCGCCTTGTCGGGTGCCGTCACTGGGGCACCTCGTGGACGAGCTCGACGATCCGGGTCAGCACCTCCGGGTCGGTCGTGGGCGGGACGCCGTGGCCGAGGTTGACGACGTGGCCGGGGGCGGACTCGCCACGGCGCAGCACGTCGCGCACGTGCTGCTCGAGCACCTCCCACGGGGCGGCAAGCAGGGCGGGGTCGATGTTGCCCTGCAGGGGCACGTTCCCGCCGAGCCGGCGGGAGGCCTCGTCGAGCGGCAGCCGGTAGTCGACGCCGACGGCGGTGGCCCCGGCGGCGTGCATGGCCGGGAGCAGTTCACTGGTGCCGGTGCCGAAGTGGATGCGGGGCACGGGCAGGTCCGCGACGTGGTCGAAGGCGCGGGTGGAGGCCGGGGCGGCGTGGGCCTCGTAGTCGGCGGCGGAGAGGGAGCCGGCCCAGGAGTCGAAGAGCTGGCAGGCGGAGGCACCGGCCTCGATCTGGGCGCGGAGGAAGGCACCGGAGAGGTCGGCGGCCCAGGAGGTCAGGGCGCGCCAGGTCCCGGGGTCGGCGTGCATCAGCGTGCGCGGACCCAGGTGGTCGCGGGACGGGCCGCCCTCGACCATGTAGGCCGCGAGGGTGAAGGGGGCACCGGCGAAGCCGATCAGCGGGGTGGTGCCCAGCTGGGCGACGGTCAGGGCGACCGCCTCCCGGATGGCGGTGAAGTCGACGTCGTCCAGCGAGGGAAGGGCGGCGACGTCGGCGGGGGTGCGCACGGGGGCGCCGAGCACCGGGCCCTTGCCTGCGACGATGTCGACGTCGACCCCGGCCAGCCGGAGGGGTACGACGATGTCGGAGAAGAAGATGGCGGCGTCCACCTGGTGGCGGCGCACCGGTTGCAGGGTGATCTCGGCGGCGAGGTCGGGGCGCAGGCAGGACTCGAGCATCCCGATGCCCTCGCGCGCGGCTCGGTACTCGGGCAGGGAGCGGCCGGCCTGACGCATGAACCAGACGGCACGGGACCCGGTCCGTTCACCGCGCAGGGCACGCAGCAGGGGGCTGTCGGCGGTCCGGCCGTCCGTCAGCGGATGCTCGGCGGGCAGGGCGGGGACGGCTGCGGTGCTCATGGTCTCCGATTGTGCCTGCCGGGCGGGTGCCGGGGCGAACCGGGGGCGCGGGGAGGGTCAGCTGTCCCGGCGGTCGAGCGGGTCATCCCGGGCGGGGAACCGCTTCTCGTCGCGACGCTGAACCGCCGCGAGAAGAGCCGAGAGCGCGAGCGACGTGCCGACGGCGACCAGCGGGAAGACCGAATGCACCCAGAGGCTGCCGCCGACGGCCAGGACGACGATTGCGAGAGTTCCGACGACGTGCCGCGGGCGGACCTTGCTCATGCGGATGGTCTACCAGATCGCAGTCGTGGGGAGTCCGGTATCGCCGCGTAGCCGGGTTGTCCACAGGGTGCCCGCTCCAGCGAGTTCTGTGGGTGGTGGCTGGTGTAGTGGGGTCATGGAGGCACCACGGGATCCGGCACAGGGCGAGCTGTTGCCCTTTCTGTCGCGTGCTTCCGCTCCCGGCCGGGCATCCGGGCCTGCACCCGGCACTCCTGGCGAGGCGCCGCCTCCGTTCGTCGTTACCGAGGCGGTCGCACGGCTGCAGGACCCCGACGCGCTGCCGGACTCCGACGCGGCGGTGGCCGCACTCGAGGAGGTGCGGCGGCTGGAATCGTGGCTCGCCTGGACGAAACATCGGGTGATCCGGTCGACCATGGCGCTCGCCGCGGCCGAGCACGAACACTGGGTCGATGCCCACCCGGTCGACGAGAGTCTCGGGCTCTCCCGCGCCGAACGGCTCGCCGTCAGAGACCGGAGTGCCGTCGCGGAGATCGCCGGCGCCCTCCACATCGGTGAGGACGCGGCCCACCGCCTGGTGGTCAGGGCCGACGTCCTCACCGATCACCTGCCCGCCGCCGACGCCGCCCTGCGTGCCGGCCTCATCACGGGCGCCGCAGCCGGATTCATCGCCACCGAGGCAGCCGAGTACGTCGAGGTCCGGACGGGCGCCGTGGACCCGGAGCAGATCGCGGTCATCGATCGGGCCATCGAGCTGACCGAGACGGTCCTGCTGAGCCACGCGGTGGCCGGATGCCGCCCGGAGTCGTTGAAGGCGCGCGCCCGCAGGCTGCGCGACCAGTGCCATCCGAGGTCCTTCCACGACCGGCACGAGGCCGCCATGGCCGACCGGTACGTCCGGGTCACGCCGGACCGCGACGGCATGGCCCGCCTGGCGGCACTGCTGCCGGCCGCGATCGCCGTCGGCATCGACGCGCGACTGAGCGCCCTGGCACGCACGCTGCAGCAGGTCGATGGGCCGCGCGCGAGCGACGCCGTCGATGTCCCTCCGACGGCGTCGACCACGACGACGACGCGCACGCTCACCCAGCTGCGCGCCGACGTACTGGCCGATCTGATGTCCGAGGCCGGAGGCCTCGAGTCGAATCCCGGGTCGCCCGTCACCACCGCGCCGGCCTCTCGCCTGCTGCTCACCATGCCGGCCACCACCCTGCTCGGCGGGGACGATCCTGCCGTCCTCGGCGCCTTCGGACCCATCGGAGCGGCCGACGCCCGCCGACTCGCGGCAGCCGCGACGTGCTTCCTGCTGGGCGTCACGACGCACGCGAGCGCGCCCGACCACCCCGACGACGCTCCCCCCATGGCGACCTCGTGTGACCCGACGGCCTCCTCCCCACCGGGTTCTCCTGCGTGGTCAGTTCCACCGACGGTCCCGGGTCAGCCCGCGTCATCCGGCCCCCCGGGAACCTCCCACGCACCCGCGACGTCTGCACCGCCTGCACCAGCGGATACGACCGGCACCTCCGATCGACCGACGCCGTCCTGCCCACCTGCGCACGCGGCCTTCAGGGCCGGGCCACTGCCGCCGACTCCACCCGAGAGGGCCATAACGGGCGAGGTCGCGGTCATCCCCGTCGTCCTCACGGACGGACAGCTGTACCGCATCCCGGATCGGCTGCGCCGGGCACTGGCGGTCCGGGACGGCACCTGTCGGTTCCCCGGGTGCCGCCGATCCGCGGAGACCTGCGACATCGATCACGTCGTGCCCTGGGCGGACGGTGGCCTGAGCGAGCCGGCGAACCTGGCCCACCTCTGCCGGCGACACCACGTGCTCAAGCACCACTCGGCCTGGTCGGTGACGGCGGAGACCTCGCCGACCGAGTCGCCGGGAGCCGACCGGCTGATCTGGACGTCGCCCACCGGACGACGCCTGCTCACGACGCCGGAGCCCCCGCCGTTCTGAGGACATCCGCCGATGTCATCCCCATCACGTCCACCGCCTCACGCCGATCCGAGCCGCTACCATGGAGGGGTTGTGCCTCTTCTCTCATTGGTCGCGTCACACGCGGATCAGGATCTCGAGACCATCGCCCGCCTGAGCGAGGGTCATGGCGGGCTGCCCGCCCGCCTCCTCGCGGATGCCGACATCAACGGCATCGTCTCCCTCGCCACCTGCAACCGCTTCGAGCTCTACCTCGACGTGGATCAGGACGCCGATCCGGACGCCGTGCGCGAGACCGTCGTCGCCTCCGTGGTCGAGGACGCCCCGGTCGGTTCCGACACCGCTCGCGCCGCCTTCCGCGTGCTGAGCGGGCGCACCGTGGCCGAACACCTCTTCGCGGTCGTCGCCGGCCTGGACTCCGCCGTCATCGGCGAACGCGAGATCGCCGGTCAGGCCCGCCGGGCACTCGGCTCCGCCCAGGCGAAGCACCACGCCACCGGCTCACTGATCCGTCTCTTCGAGACCGCGGCACGCACCGGCAAGGACGTCGGTTCCTCCACCACGCTCGGCGCTCGCGGCCGCTCCATCGTCTCGGTCGCTCTCGACCTGGCCGCGGACATCGCCAGCGCTCCGCTCGCCGGCGCCACCGCCCTGGTCATCGGCACGGGCGCCTACGCCGGCGCCACCGTCGCCTCGCTGCGCGAACGCGGCTGCACCGACATCCGGGTGTACTCCGGTTCGGGCCGGGCCCCTGCCTTCGTCGCCAAGCGTGGCGGAACCGCCGTCGACGCCGCGGGACTGCGCGACGCGATCGCCGACGCCGCCGTCATCGTCGGCTGCAGTGGATCCCGCCACCGCGTCACCCCTGAGCAGTTCGCCGCTGCCCTGCCCGAGGGACACCAGGTGACCGTCGTCGATCTGGCCCTCTCCCGCGACTTCGAGCCCGAGGTCGCCGACCTCCCCGGTGTCGAACTGATCACCCTCGAATCCGTCCGGATGGCCGCTCCGAGCGAGGCCACCCTGCCGGTGCTGCAGGCCATGGACATCGTCTCCCGCGCCGCCCAGGACTTCCACGACAAGCAGGCCGCCCGCGACGTCGACGGCGCCATCGTGGCCCTGCGCCGGCACACCATGGACGTCCTGGAGACCGAGCTCGAGCGCGTGCGCGCCCAGCACGGCTGCACCGCCGCCGCCGAGGAGGTCGAGTTCGCGATGCGGCGCATGGTCAAGTCGCTGCTGCACGTGCCCACGGTGCGCGCCAAGGAGATGGCCGCTCGCGGCGAGCAGGACACCTACATCGAGGGTCTGCGCGCGGTCTACGGCATCGAGCCGGTCGCCCGCGGCGCGAAGCAGCCCGCCACCGCGGCGACCGACGTCAGCGTTCCCGCCGTGCACCCCACCGCCCTGCCGCAGCAGGCCACGGGCACGGACGACGCGAACCCGTCCCTGGACGCGTTCACCACGGCACCGGTCATCGACGCGGACCCCCAGGCCGACGGGCCCAGCTGCCCGTTCCGTCCCTGACGTCTCTCCCCACCGCCGTCCTCGGCAGCGCGCCGCGCTCGGTCGGGTGGACCGGTGTCCCTGAACGCTACCCGGCGGTAAGCTGACCGGACCCGGATGTCGCTGGCTCCCGAAGACGCCCGGGCCGTCGGTCGTCATCCGGGAGAGGAGTGCGAGCAGACCATGGCATCGAACTCCCCCGCTTCCCCCGGGCGCAGCGCCCGCCTGCCGCGCGAGGAACGCCGCCGGCAGCTCCTCGCCGCCGCCCACCACGTCTTCGTCACCAACGGTTACCACGCCGCCGCGATGGACGAGATCGCGGTCACCGCGCACGTGAGCAAGCCCGTGCTCTACCAGCACTTCCCCGGCAAGCACGAGCTGTACCTGGCCCTGCTCGACGAACACCTCGCCCGGCTCACCGGTCAGCTCAAGCGCGCGCTGACCACCGCGGACACCAACGGCGAGCGCGTCCGCAACAGCATCGCCGCCTACTACGAGTTCGTCGCCCGCGACGACCAGGCCCACCGGCTCGTCTTCGAGTCCGACCTGCTCAACGACACCGCTGTCGCCGCCCGGCTCGAGGAGTTCCACCGGGCGTACGCCGAAGCCGTCGGCCGCGTGATCGTCGAGGACACCGACCTGCCGCTGGACCAGGCCGTCATGCTCGGGCGCACTCTCACCGGTCTCGCGCAGGTCAGCGCCCGCTACTGGGTGCAGACCGGCGGCATCGACCAGGCCACGGCCGTGGACCTCATCTCCCGCCTGGCCTGGCGCGGGATCGGCGGGTTTCAGCGCAGAGCGGACGATCCGACCGGTGACGTGACGCACCCCTAGACTGATCTGGATGTGCCCGCCCGGCTCACCGGTGATCGCTTCACGGCCCGGGCGCGGCGACCACCGTTCACGAGTGTGAGGAGTCCCCGGCATGGAGATCAAGATCGGCATCCAGAATGTGGGCCGGGAGATCGTGTTCGAGTCCGACCAGACCGCGGAGGCGGTGACGGCGGCCGTGGCCGAGAGCATCGCGAAGGGCACCGTCCTCTCCCTGTCCGACACCAAGGGCCGGCAGATCATCGTCCCCAGCGGTGTGCTCGCCTACGTGGAGGTCGGTACGGAGGAGCAGCGCCGGGTCGGCTTCGGCGCCCTCCTGTGACGCCCACCGACGCGGCCGTCGCGGTCCTGACCTAGGGACGCGGTGTGGCGGCGCACACGATCCCCTGGATCCGTCCCGAGGACGCCCAGCAGGAGCTGGCCGAGTCCCTCGCGGCGCTGCGTGACGCCACGGGCGTGCCCGCGGAATTCCCTCCGCCGGTCCTCGCCGAGACCGCCGCCGTCATCCGCGACTACCGATTGCCGGACGACGACGCCACCGACCTCCCGTTCCTGACGATCGACCCGCCGGGCAGCCTGGACCTCGATCAGGCCCTGCACATCGAGCGGGCGCCGGGCGGCTACATCGTCCGCTACGCCATCGCCGACCTGCCGGCCTTCGTGCCCCTCGGCGGCGCGCTCGACGAGGCCACCCGCCAACGCGGTCAGACCTTCTACGCCCCCGACGGCCGCATTCCGCTGCACCCCGCCGCCATCAGTGAGGACGCCGCGTCGCTGCTGCCCGGACAGGTCCGCGGCGCCTACCTCTTCACGCACCGCCTCGACGCCGACGGCGCCGTCACCCGCACCGATCTGACCCGCGCGAGCGTGCGCAGCCGCGCCCGCCTGGATTACGAGACGGTCCAGCGCAGCCTCGACGACGGGACCGCGGACGACGTCCTCGTGCTGTTGCGCGAGGTCGGCCTGCTCCGCGTCGAGCAGGAGCGGCTGCGCGGCGGGGCCAGCCTCAATCTGCCCGAGCAGCAGATCGTCCGCTCCGACGGCGGGTACGCCCTGCAGAACCGGCCGGCGCGGCCGATCGAGGACGCCAACGCCCAGATCTCCCTGCTCACCGGGATGAGCGCCGCCCGGATCATGCTCGACGGCGGGCTCGGCGTGCTGCGGACCATGCCCGCGCCGGACCCGGGGTCGATCGACCGCTACCGCGAGCAGGCCCGGGCCCTGGGTCACCCCTGGCCGGCCGAGACCACCTACGGCGAGTTCCTGCGCAGCCTGCACCCGGACCGGCCCGCGCACCTCGCCCTGCTTCACGCGGCGACCTCCCTCTTCCGCGGCGCCGGCTACACCGCCTTCGACGGTGCCCCTCCCGCCGACCCCGAGCAGTCCGCCGTCGCTGCCCCCTACGCCCACACCACCGCTCCCCTGCGCCGCCTGGTCGACCGGTTCGTCCTGCCCACCTGCCTCGCCCTCGTCGAGGGTCGTGAGGTTCCCGAGGATGTCCGGCGGGCGCTGCCCGAGCTCCCGGACCTGATGCGCGACTCCGACCGGCGTGCCGGTGAACTCGACCGGTCCGCGCTCGACGCCGTGGAGGCCGCCGTGCTCGCGGCCCACGTCGGTCAGGTGTTCGACGCCGTCGTGCTCGTCGGCACGGAGGACGGCACCGGCAACGGATCCGCGAACGGCCACGCGAACGGCAATGGCGGTGGCAATGGCTCGAGCAGCAGCGGCAACGGGTCGAACGGGAACGGGTCGAACGGGAACGGCAAGCCGCCCAGCGGCACCATCCAGGTGCTCGAACCGGTCGTGAGCGCGCGCTGCACCGGGACGATGACCACCGGTTCGACGGTCCGCGCCCGGTTGACCTCGGCGGACATCCGACGGCGCAGCGTCACCTTCGAACTCGCCTGAGCCCGACGCGTGACCGGCGTCGCTTCGGGAATCGGCCCGACGCGCTAGAATGACGGGGTATTCACGGATGCCCGGTCGTCAGCACTCATACCGACCGGTGCCGCTGCCGCCGTCGACCCGATGATCGAGGTCATCGTCCGGCGCTGCGCGGTACCGCAGACAGACCGCCCGGAACCACGGCCCCGCACGGCGGCAACCCGCCGCCGACGGCCGTGAGGGCAACCGGCGAACCTCGTTCGCCGGCGTTTCCTCGCGATCGGCTTCCACCACGAGTGCGGACGCATGCCGCTGGGCCGAATCCGGCCCGGGACCGGCGAGTCGTCCGCGGACAGATCAAGGAACGCCACCCCAGTGACCGAGACCCACACGCACGACGTCCTGACGGACGACACCGGAACCGAGTCCCTCGCCCCGGAGGAGACCGTCGTCAGCACGGAGGAGGCGCGCGCCGCGCGCCCCGAGACCTTTGCGGACTTCGCCGTCCGCCCCGACATCGTCGAGTCGCTCGCCGACGCCGGGATCATCCACCCCTTCCCCATCCAGGCGATGACCCTGCCGGTCGCCCTCGGCGGCCACGACATCATCGGCCAGGCCAAGACCGGTACCGGCAAGACGCTCGGCTTCGGCATCCCCGTGCTGCAGCGCGTCGTCGGCCCGGAGGATCCGGGCTACGCCGACCTGCCCGCCCCGGGCGCCCCGCAGGCGCTCGTCGTCGTCCCGACGCGCGAGCTCGCCGTCCAGGTCGCCGGAGACCTGGCCACCGCCGCGAAGAAGCGCGACGCCCGCGTCACCGTGATCTACGGCGGCCGCGCCTACGAGCCCCAGATCGACGCCCTGCAGAAGGGCGTCGAGGTGGTCGTCGGTACCCCGGGCCGGCTGATCGACCTGCTGCGCCAGCGGCACCTCGTGCTCAAGAACGTCAAGATCGCCGTCCTCGACGAGGCCGACGAGATGCTGGACCTCGGCTTCCTGCCCGACGTCGAGCGCCTGATGGCCGAGCTGCCGGAGGTGCGCCAGACCCTGCTCTTCTCCGCGACCATGCCCGGTCCGGTCGTCGCCATGGCCCGCCGCTACATGAGCCGGCCGACCCACATCCGCGCCGCCGACCCCGACGAGGGCGTCACCAAGGCCGACATCCGCCAGGTCATCTACCGCGCCCACTCCCTGGACAAGGACGAGGTCGTCGCCCGCATCCTGCAGGCCGAGGGCCGGGGCCGGACCATCGTGTTCACGAAGACGAAGCGCTCGGCCGCCAAGCTGGCCGACGAGCTGGAACACCGCGGCTTCGCGGCCGGCGCCATCCACGGCGACCTCGGCCAGGGTGCCCGCGAGCAGGCGCTGCGCGCCTTCCGCAACGACAAGGTCGACGTGCTGGTGGCCACCGACGTCGCCGCCCGCGGCATCGACGTCACCGATGTCACCCACGTGATCAACCTGCAGTGCCCCGAGGACGAGAAGACCTACCTCCACCGCGTGGGCCGTACCGGCCGCGCCGGCAACAAGGGCACCGCCGTCACGTTCGTGGACTGGGAGGACATGCCGCGCTGGGGCCTCATCAACCGGGCCCTCGGCCTGGACGTGCCCGAGCCGGTCGAGACGTACTCCTCCTCGCCGCACCTCTACACCGACCTGGACATCCCCGCCGGCACCAAGGGCCGCCTGCCGCGAAGCAAGCGCACGCACGCGGGCCTGGACGCCGAGGAGCTCGAGGACCTGGGCGAGACCGGCAAGCGCAACGCCTCCTCCGACCGCTCCGGCGGCCGGAACCGTGCCGGGTCGGACCGCTCCGGGCGCGACGGTGGCCGCTCCGGGCGCGACGGCGGTCGCTCCCGCTCCGGCGGGCGCGGTGGCTCCGGGCGTGACGGCGAGCGCGGCTCGCGTTCGCCCGAGCGGGCCGAGCGCACCACCACCGAGCGCTCCACCACCGAGCGGGCCGAGCGCACGACCGAGCGTCCCGAGAGCGGCGAGCAGCCGTCCGGCGAGCGGACCCGGTCCCCGCGTCGGCGCAGCCGCACGCGTCGCCGCAACGGTGAGGTCGTGCAGGGCACTCCGTCGCCGGCACCCACCGCCGACTGAGGTGACGGACGGGTCGCCGGACGACGTGCCGGCGCCCGGCGCTCCGGACGGGTGCCTGCCGGCAGCCTGGCCTCCGGCCGGTGACCTGGTGGTGCACGCGGACAACGCCGCGTACCTGCCGACGCTGCCGGACGCCTCCTTCCGGATGATCTACATCGACCCGCCGTTCAACACGGGCCGGTTGCGAGCACACCAGACGCTGACGGTCACCCGCTCCCCCGAGGGATCGGGTGACCGTCGCGGTTTCCGCGGCGGCTCCTACGCCACCCTCAAGGGCGACCTCACCAGCTACGCCGACGCGTTCACGGACTACTGGGAGTTCCTCGAGCCGCGACTGCTGCAGGCCTGGCGGCTGCTGACCGACGACGGCACCTTCTACCTGCACCTGGACTACCGCGAGGTGCACTACGCGAAGGTGCTGCTCGACGCCCTGTTCGGCCGGGAGTGCTTCCTCAACGAGATCATCTGGGCGTACGACTTCGGCGGACGCAGCAAACGCCGCTGGCCGGCCAAGCACGACACGATCCTCGTGTACGTCAAGGACCCGGCGCGGTACTGGTTCGACGCCGCCGAGGTGGACCGGGAGCCCTACATGGCTCCGGGTCTGGTGACGCCGGAGAAGGTGGCGCGCGGCAAGCTGCCCACGGACGTGTGGTGGCACACCATCGTCTCGCCCACCGGGCGGGAGAAGACCGGCTACCCGACGCAGAAGCCGCTCGGGCTGCTGCGGAGGATGGTCGCCGCGTCCTCGGAGCCCGGGGACCGGGTGCTGGACTTCTTCGCCGGCTCGGGCACGCTCGGGGCCGCGGCGCGGGCGCTGGACCGCCGCTTCGTGTGCGTGGACGACAACCCGCAGGCGATTCTGACGATGCGCCGCCGGTTCGGCGAGACCGCCGCCTACCTCAGCGTCTGATGGACGATTCGCTCAGGGGCGCCGGACGGCCGTGCCCGATGTCGCCTGCTCCTCGATCGCAGCGAGCACGGCCGGGTCGGTCGTGTGCTCCCCCAGCCGGTTCGGCTTGCCGTCCCCGTGGTAGTCGCTCGACCCGGTGACGAGCAGCCCGCGCCGGTCCGCGTACGCGCGCAACCAGCGGCGGCTCGACGGCGGGTTGTCCCGGTGGTCGACCTCCAGCCCCGCCAGCCCGGCGTCGACCATGTCGTCGAAGACGTCCTCGGCCACCACCCGGCCCCGTTCGCTCGCGAGCGGGTGCGCGAACACCGGCACCCCACCGGCCCGGCGGACCAGCTCCACCACGTGCGCCGGATCCGGCGCGTGGTGCCCGACGTAGTACCCCGCCCGCGGGTGCAGCATCCGGTCGAACGCCTCGGAGCGGGTCTGCACGACGCCGGCGTCGACCAGCGCGTCGGCGATGTGCGGGCGGCCGACGGTGGAGCCGGGCGCCACGAAACGCTGCACCGCGGGCCAGTCGATCGGGTAGTCCTCGGCGAGCAGGTCCACCATCCGCTCCGCCCGGGTGAGCCGGGACGCCCGGCTCGCCTCGATCGTGGCGAGCAGCTCGGCGTCGTCCGGATCGTGCAGGTAGCTGAGCAGGTGCACGCTGATCCGCTGGACCGTCTGGCACGTGATCTCCATGCCGGGCACGAACGCCAACCCGTGGGCGACGGCGGTGTCCCCGGCCTCGGCCCAGCCGGCCGTGGTGTCGTGGTCGGTGAGGGCGAACGCCGTCAGCCCGGCCTCGGCGGCCTGCGCCGCGACCATCGCGGGCGACCCCGTCCCGTCCGAGTGGGACGAGTGGGTGTGCAGGTCGATGGTCATCGACCCATCTTGCCACCGGGCCCCACGGGCTCCGCACGAGCCCGGACCGGCCGGCCGTCCGGTGAGAGAATGGCAGCGTGATGGAATCCCAGCAGCCCGACCCGTCCGTGTCCGCCGACGCCCCCACCGCCGAGACCTCGAGTGAGGCCCAGCCCCTCGAGGACCGCGTGAACAACCGGTCCCAGCGGCCCGAGTCGGCCGCGTTCAAGGAGTTCATGGCCGGCCAGTGGGCCCCCGCGGACACCACCGTTCCCGACCGTGACGCCGTCGCCCCGTTCGCGGCGCAGCGTCGCCGGCGCATCTCCGACCAGTTCCGCGGCGAGCGGCTCGTGCTGCCCGCCGGCCCGCTGAAGGTCCGCTCGAACGACACCGACTACCGGTACCGCCCCCACTCCGCCTTCGCCCACCTGACGGGCCTGGGCGTCGATCACGAGCCCGACGCCGTCCTGGTGATGGAGCCGGTCGACGACGGTGCTGGCGACGACGGCGGCCACCACGAGGCGACCCTGTACTTCCGCCCGCTCGCCGGGCGCGACTCCGAGGACTTCTACGCCAACGCCCGCTACGGCGAGTTCTGGATCGGTCCCCGCCCCACCCTGGCCGACCTGAACGCCCGGTTGGACCTGCGCACCGCGGACCTCTCCGAGCTCGAGGTGGCGATCACCAAGGGCGTCGGGGTCACCGCGATCGGCGGCACCGGGGTGCGCCTGGTCCGCGAGGTCGACTTGAACGTCGACGCCCTCGTCGACACCGCCCGCATCAACACCGGCGTGGACCTGCCGGACGCGGACGAGCTCGACGGCGCCCTGACCGAGGCGCTCTCCGAACTGCGCCTGGTCAAGGACGAGCACGAGGTCGAGCGGCTGCGCGACGCCGTCGCCGCCACCGTGCGCGGCTTCGAGGACGTCGTGACCGCCCTGCCGCGCGCCGTCGCCCACCGCCGCGGTGAGCGCGTTGTCGAGGGCGCCTTCTTCGCCCGCGCCCGCCAGGACGGCAACGACCTGGGCTACGAGACGATCGCCGCCGGCGGCAGCAACGCGACCGTCCTGCACTGGATCCGCAACAACGGCACCATCCGCGAGGGCGAGCTGCTGCTGCTGGACGCCGGGGTCGAGGACGAGTCCCTCTACACGGCCGACGTGACCCGCACCCTCCCGGCGAACGGCACCTACACCGACGTGCAGCGGCGCGTGTACGAGGCGGTGCGCGAGGCCGCGGACGCCGCGTTCGCGGTCGCCCGCCCCGGCACCCGATTCCGCGACGTGCATGCGGCCGCGATGGAGGTGCTCGCCGCGAAGCTCGACGAGTGGGGCCTGCTGCCCGTCAGCGTCGAGGTCGCGCTCAGCCCGGAGGGACAGCACCACCGCCGCTGGATGCCGCACGGCACGAGCCACCACCTGGGCCTGGACGTGCACGACTGCGCGCAGGCCAAGCGGGAGCTCTACCTCGACGGGATCATCACGGAGGGCATGGTCTTCACCATCGAGCCGGGCCTCTACTTCAAGGCCGAGGATCTGGCCGTGCCCGAGGAGTACCGCGGCATCGGCGTCCGGATCGAGGACGATGTCCTGATCACCGCCGACGGCAACGAGAACCTCTCCGCCGCGCTGCCCCGCACCGCCGACGACGTCGAGGCCTGGATGGCGGGCATCCGCGACCGCGCCTGAGCGCCGGCAGACCAGAACACCGTGCCCCGGTCCGTCATCGACGGCCGGGGCACGGTGGTGTTGTCGGTAGAGGCGCTCAGTGGAGGCGCTCACAGGCGTCGGTCAGCGGTCGCGCTCCTCGGTCTCGCGCTGGAAACGCTCGCGGTCCAGCGGATCGCTGTTCACGGCCGGCTCCTCGGAGTCGCCTTCCGTGACGGCCCCGGTCTCGGGATCGACCGGGCGGGAGGACGTCTCCGCCGGCCGCGCGTCGTCGGCGGCGGCACCGGGACGGGGCGACGGCCGCTCCGCGAGTCGAGCGTCGTCGCCGTTGTCGCCCTGGGTGTTCTCGGAATGGCTCACACGATCCTCCTGGTGGTGGTCACGAACTCGGTCATCACGGTGGTCGACGGCGGCTGACGCCCCGACGGCCGACGCCCCGGCAGCGCGTCCCTGCTGCGCTGCCACGGGGGAACCCGCGTCACGGCCCTCGTCGACGCGCACGCCGTACTGCGGTCGGCCGTCCGGCAGGTCGGGGAACTGGCCCCGCGGGGTCGAGCGGTCCTCGCCCGCCGCACCGGAAGCGCGGCCGGCGTCCGGGCGCTGCCCGTCGAACGGCTCGTCGCCGCCTGCGGCCGGACGACCGCTCTGCGGCTGGTACGCCGGCCCGGTGTAGGGGCCGTTCTGCTGGGGACCCTGCTGCGAGCCCTGCTGTGGGTTCTGCTGGCCGGGCCGAGCGGGAGCACCGGGGCCACCCTGCGGCGGGCGGCCCATCGGCGGCTGCCCCGGCTGCGGCGGACCCCACGGGCCGGGTTGGGCGGGGCGGCCCTGCTGCGGCTGCTGACCGTACCCGCCGGCCTGCGGAGGCCGGCCCTGACCCCCCTGCGGTCCACCCTGCGGCGGCCCGTACTGGGGGGCGTTCCGCGGCCCACCCTGGGGCCCGTTCTGGGGACCACCCTGCGGGCCTCCGTACTGCTGACCACCCTGCTGCGGGTCCTGCGGCCCACGCTGCGGTCCGCCGTACTGCTGGCCGGGACGTTGCTCCTGCACCTGGCCCACCTGGAGGTTCTGCAGCTGGGTCCGGGCCTGGCCGGAGACCTCCCGGTCCACCACGACGTCGAACGAGGAGGCGATGACCTGGCTCGTCGAGGAGAAGTCCCGCTTGCCGCCCTGCATGGCGTAGCTGACGACGCCGATGATCATCCAGAACACGGCACCGATCAGCACCGACGGGATGATCGCTGCCAGGCCGCCGCCGCTGCCCCCGAAGAGGGAGAACAAGAATCCGATGAACAGGCCGAACATGGCGCCGCTGGCGGCACCGGAGAGCGCCACACGCGGGTAGCTGAGCTTGCCGGTGACCACCTCGACGCTCTTCAGATCGTTGCCGACGATGCTCACGTGCTGCACCGGGAAGTCGTGATCGGCCAGGTAGTCGACGGCTTTCTGGGCATCCAGGTAGGACCCGTAGCGCCCGACGGTCTCCCCGTCGGGCAGGGTCCGGCTCCGGAGGGAGGCGTTGGATCCACTGAACATGTTGGACATGCGGCCATTCTCTCCCGATCTCCTGACGGATCGCCATGACCCGGCTGCGAGCCGGCCCCACCCCGCGTCACAACCGGCCGGACGAAGCCCCCCGTCGGAGCGGGTGGGGCTCGCTCACGTACCCTGAAGCGGTGACGAATTCTCCTTCTCTGGTGTTTGTCGCGCGCCTGCTCGGCATGGACGTGTTCGAGCCGCTGGGCGAGCGACTCGGCCGCCTGCGCGACGTCGTCGTCGTGCACCGCAGCGCCAGCCGGCCCCCGCAGGTGGTCGGCATCATCGTCGAGGTGCTGGCGAAGAAACGGGTGTTCGTCGCCATGACCCGGGTGACGTCGATCGACAACGGCCAGATCCTCATCACCGGGCTGGTCAACTTCCGCCGCTTCCAGCAGCGCGGCGCGGAGATCCGCATCGCCGCGGAGCTGTTCGACCGCAAGGTCACCCTCACCGACGGCAGCGGCGTAGCCACCATCGAGGACATCAGCATCGAGCGGCAGCGCAACGGCGACTGGTACTGCTCCCAGATGTTCATCCGCCGCGGGCACAGCACCTCCCGGCTGCGCCCGCTGCGTCGCGGGGCGGCCCTGACGGTCGACTGGGCCGACGCCTGGTTCGAGGACCAGCGCGAACCCCAGGGCGCCGTCCAGTTCCTCGCCGCGCACGAGGACCTCAAGGACGCCGACCTGGCGGACATGATGCACGAGATGAACGACAAGCGGATGCTCGAGATCGCCGCCGAGCTGCAGGACGAGCGGCTCGCGGACGTGCTCCAGGAGCTGCCGGACGACGACCAGGTGCAGATCCTCTCCGCCCTGGAGACCGACCGTGCCGCCAACGTGCTCAACGAGATGGAGCCCGACGACGCCGCGGACCTGCTCTCCGAGCTGCCCGAGGACCAGAAGGAGGAGCTGCTCCAGCGGATGGAGCCCGAGGACGCCGAGGACGTGCGCCGCCTGCTCCAGTACGAGGAGGGCACCGCAGGGTCGCTGATGACCCCGATCCCGGTGATCCTCCCGCCCGAGGCCACCGTGGCCGAGGCCCTCGCCCACGTGCGCCGCGAGGACATCTCCCCCGCCCTGGCCTCCGCCGTCTTCGTCACCCGCCCGCCCCTGGAGACGCCCACCGGGCGCTTCCTCGGCGTCGTGCACATCCAGCAGCTGCTGCGCTACCCGCCGCCGGAGGCGCTGGGCAACCTGGTGGACAAGAACCTCGAGCCCGTCACGGACCACACCTCGATCGTCGAGGTGTCCCGGACGCTGGCCAGCTACAACCTCAACTCGCTGCCCGTGGTGAACGACGCCGGGCGCCTCGTCGGCGCCGTCACCGTGGACGACGTCCTCGACGCGCTGCTGCCGCAGGACTGGCGCAGCCACGACGACTCGCCCGCACCGTCACGCGTCCCCGCGGCCGGCTCGACCCGGATCGGAGGACGCCTTGGCTGAGAACTACCGCCCGAAGGGCTCGGGACTCGACACCCCGCAGGAGGCGAAGGCCCGGCTGCTGCCGCGCTTCACCCCGAACCCTGACGCGTTCGGTACCTGGACCGAGAACCTGGCCCGGTTCCTCGGCACCCCGGTGTTCCTGCTCTACATGACCGTGTTCGTCGCCCTGTGGCTGGGGTGGAACACCTTCGCGCCCGAGAACCTGCAGTTCGACCCGCGGAGCCTGAACTACACGCTGCTGACGCTGATCCTGTCCCTGCAGGCCTCCTACGCGGCTCCCCTGCTGCTGCTCGCGCAGAACCGGCAGGACGACCGGGATCGGGTGGCCCTGGAGCAGGACCGCCAGCAGGCGGCCCGGAACCTCTCGGACACCGAGTACCTGAACCGGGAACTCGCCTCGGTGCGGATCGCGCTGCGCGAGGTCGCCACCCGTGACTTCATCCGCTCGGAGCTGCGGTCGCTGCTCGAGGACCTGCAGGCCGAGGACGACGAGCACGGCAGTGAGCAGCGGCGGCCCCGCGAGAGGGCGGTCGGGCGGAAGTGAGCCCGTCCCGCGACGAGGTCCTGCGGGACGCGTGGACGGTGCTGGCGCGGGTGCAGGATCCCGAGCTGCGGCGCCCGATCACCGAGCTCGGCATGGTCGAGGACGTCGCCCTGGACGACGGCCGCCTGACGGTCCGCGTCCTGCTCACCATCGCCGGGTGTCCCCTGCGCTCGACCATCGAGGACGACGTTCAGGGCGCGGTCGGCGACCTGCCCGGCGTCGACGCTGTCGAGGTCGTGACCGGCGTGATGAGCCCGGACCAGCGGCAGCGGCTGAAGGACGACCTGCGTTCCGGCGGCCGGGCCAACCCGTTCGACGCCGCCTCCCTGACCCGGGTCTACGCGGTCGCGAGCGGCAAGGGCGGGGTCGGCAAGTCCTCCGTCACGGTCAACCTCGCGACCGCGCTGGCGGCGGACGGACTGCGGGTGGGCATCATCGACGCCGACGTGCACGGCTTCTCCGTACCCTCTCTGATGGGCATCGACCGCTCCCCCACGCGCGTCGACGAGATGATCCTGCCGCCCGTCGCCCACGACGTGAAGGTCATCTCCATCGGCATGTTCGTCGACGGCAACCAGGCCGTCGCCTGGCGCGGGCCGATGCTGCACCGGGCCCTGGAGCAGTTCCTCACCGACGTGTACTTCGGCGACCTGGACGTGCTGCTGCTGGACCTGCCGCCCGGCACCGGCGACATGGCGATCTCGGTGGCGCAGCTGCTGCCGACCGCCCAGCTGCTGCTGGTGACGACACCGCAGTCCGCGGCCGCGGACGTCGCCGAACGCGCGGGCCTGCTCGCCCGGCAGACCGGGCAGACGGTGGCCGGGGTGATCGAGAACATGGGGCCCATGACGCTGCCCGACGGCACCGTGCTGGATCTCTTCGGCACCGGCGGTGGTGCCACACTCGCCGAGCGGCTCAGCGCGGCGCCGGCGGACGGAACCGGTAGCGATGGGGTTCCGCTGCTGGGCAGCGTCCCGCTGGACCCGTCGCTGCGGCGGGCCGGCGACGCGGGCACGCCCGTGGTGCTGACGGAGCCGGGATCACCGGCGGCGGCGGAGCTGCGGCGGATCGCGGACGACCTGCGGGGCCGGGGACGGCACCTGCCCGGCCGGCCGCTGCCGCTCTCGGTGCGGTGATCCTGCCGATCCGGTGACAGTGCCGGTCCAGTCGGTGCGTCGACCCGACCGAGAACCTCAGGTGGCGTCGATGTCCCAGGGGGCGCGCTGACCGGGCGCCAGGCCGGGCCGGGTGGCGATGGTCGGGACGGACGCCTGCACCGCCGGGGCCGGGGTGGGACGGGGAACTCCGTTGGTGGCCGTCGTCTCGTCGTCGAACAGGGCCTCGCGGACGATCCGTCGCGGGTCGTACTGCCGGGGGTCGAGCTTGCGCCAGTCGACGTCCTCGAAGTCGTCGCCGAGTTCGTCCTTGAGCTGCTGCCGGGCGCCCGTGGCGACGCGCTTGATCTCGCGCGTCAGGCGGGCCAGCTGGGAGGCGTACTCGGGGATCCGCTCGGGCCCGAGCAGGAGGATGGCGAGGATCGCGAGCACGATGAACTCGGAGCCATTGATACCCAGCACGGCTCACACCCTATCGGGTCGCGGTGACGCTCCGGGGCGCCCGGGACGTCACGGTTGCCCGGCCATGCGGCTGAGGACACGGGCCACGCGGTCCAGGACCCCGTCCCCGGCGGCAGGCGCGGAGCGGTCGACCTGCGCCTTGTCCGCCGCGGCGATCACGGACGCCACCTTCATGGCGTCGGCGGTCGAGGTGTCCGAGCGCAGGGAGTAGACGGCGTCCGCGACCCGGAAGACGACGTCGGACGTTGCCGGCGTCCCGGACCGCGCCACCCAGAGCTCGGTGCCGTTGCGGCTCACCTGCCGGAAGGCGGCGGTGGACACGGTCCGCCCGGTGGCGCCGTCGACCATCGTCGACGCGGTGCTGCCCGGGTGCTGTTCGACCAGGGTCACGGTGTGCGCGGTGCTGCGGAGGTCGGCGACGACGGCGGGGGCCCCACCGCGTTCGGTGAGTTCGGCCGACTCGATCCAGTAGCCCACGGTGTTCAGGTCCGGGCAGGTCCAGCCCGCGGCGCGCAGATGGTCGACGTCGTCGCTGGTCAGGCGGCGGCTACCGCCGTCGGCCAGGCTCGCGTCCATCCCGGCGACGGGTCCACCGGTCACCGCTCCCGAGGATCGCTGGCCGCCGAGGTACCAGGCGGCGCCGACCACGACGACGCCGGCCAGCAACCCGAGCAGGACGAGGGTGCGCAGGAATCTCATCAGGCCGGGCCGACCCCCGCGATCCGCGACAGGCCCAGGGCCGGCCGCGCGGACGGTCGGTGACCGGGATCCCGGTGCGCCAGTGCGACCCGCAGCTTCGCGCGGCCGCGGTGGATGCGGGAGCGCACGGTGCCGAGCTTGAGTCCGAGGGCGTCGGCGACCTCGTCGTACGAATAGCCCTCGAGGTCGCTGAGCACGACGGCCGCGCGGAACGAGGGGCTCAGCTGGTTCAACGCCGCCTGCACGTCCCGGTCCAGGTGGCTGAACTCGAAGCTGCGCTCCGGGCCCGGCTCCGAGGACGGGAGCCGTTCCGCCCCGTCGTCCCCCAGGGCCTCGAACCGGACGCGGGAGCGCCGGCGTGCGGAGTCGAGGAAGAGATTGGTGGTGATGCGGTGCATCCAGCCGCTCAGGGAGCCGGGCTGGAAGGTGTCCAGGGAGCGGTAGACCCGCAGGAACGTCTCCTGCACGAGGTCCTCGGCGTCCTGCCGGTTGCCGGAGAGCCGGTAGGCGAGGCGGTACACCCGGGGGCGGTGCTCACGCACCAGCTCGTCGAACGCGGGCACAGCCTCGATCGGTGCAGCAATCGCCCCGGGGACCTCGGAGGGGCGCGCCGACATCGTCGTCATGATCGATCCGCCCTTCCGTCCTGCCCGTCGTCCGTGCCGCGCCCGGTCGCGCTCGGCACTCGTCCGGGGCCGTCGAGAGCCCCGACCGTGCCCACCATGGTGCCGGATCAGGCTGGATGTTGACTGGGCATCGACCCGGTGTTCGCGTGCGCTGCGCCGCCGTCCACGTGGGAGCCGATGCCCTAAGCTGAAGCGGACCCGCGCGCCCGCGCGGCGATGCCGGTCGTCCAGAGAGTGAGCGCATGAGTGCGGAGAAGTCGGCCAGCTGGTCCTACGCGGAGCAGCTGCCCACCGAGGACGAGGTGCTGCTGCGGGCCCGCGAACGGTCCCACGAGCTGGGGGTGCCGGCGGTCTCGACCGGCGTCGCCGCGGCGCTGACCGTCCTCGCCGCCACGTCGAAGGCGCAGACCGTCGTCGAGGTGGGCACCGGGGCCGGCGTCTCCGGGGTCGCCCTGCTCGCCGGTCTGCCGTCCACCGCGGTGCTGACCACGATCGACGTGGACGTCGACCACCTCAAGGCCGCGCGCGAGTCCTTCGCCGACGCCGGCGTCGCTTCCAACCGCACCCGCACCATCTCCGGCCGGGCCTCCCAGGTACTGCCCCGGCTCACCGACGGCGCCTACGATCTCGTGTTCATCGACGCGGACAAGCCGTCCGCGCCCACCTACGTCGACCAGGCGACCCGGCTGCTCAAGCCCGCGGGCCTGCTCATCGTCAACAACGCCTTCAACCACGACAAGGTGGCCAACCCCGCGGCGCGGGACGAGATCACGACGGTGATGCGCCGCATCGAGCGCACCCTCCGGGAGGACGAGCGGCTGCAGACGGCGCTGCTGCCCACCGGGGACGGACTGCTGCTCGCGGTCCGCCGCTGACGAACCCCGCCTGTTCCGGGCCGAACGCAGAGAACGCCCGGCGGAATCCGCCGGGCGTTCTCTGACGATGACAGGGGTCAGCGCACCTGTTCGGTGACGCCGACCAGGCATTCCTTCAGCTCCGAGGCCTCGTCGGCGTTCAGCTCCACCACGAGCCGGCCGCCGCCTTCCAGCGGAACCCGCATGATCAAGCTGCGGCCTTCCTTGGTAACCTCCATCGGACCGTCACCGGTTCTCGGTTTCATGGCCGCCATGCGGGTACTGTCCCTTCCCTCGAATGAGCCGGCGCGGATGCCGGCGGGGCGGTCAACGTCCCGCGGGCGTGTGCGCCGTCACGGGTTGACCGGATCCATTATTCCAGTATCGACGCCGTGGTCCGAATCACGTTCCTGAGCGCCGGCCGCCGCAGGCCCGCGCAGGGGCTCGTCAGGGCGGGTAGTCACCGCCGCCCGGCAGGGTGGCGAACCGCCACAGCCAGGCCACCCAGACGATCTGCAGGGCGAGGAACCCGACCCCCAGGGTGATCCGGTAGGCGCGGGAACGGGAGGCGAGGACGGCCGCGAGCGCCAGGGGGAACAGCGGCAGCAGCAACCGGAACGTGCTGGTCTGCGGGTGCAGCACCGCGGCGAGGTACGCGACGTACGCCAGGCACCAGCCCTGCAGGTCGGTGCCCAGCCGCCGGACCGGTCGGCTCAGCAGGGCCAGCACGACCACGACGCCGATCAGGATCACCGCGACGGGCCCGAAGACCGGCCCGAACAGCCACTGCCCGGTGTCGAACCACGGCGCGAAGAGCACCAGGCCGCCGCCGCCACGCCACACGGTCTCGGTGTCGGTGTAGGCCGCCGCCTCGCCCGTCACCAGCCACGCGATCACGGGCCAGGCCCAGCCGGCGGCGATGGCCACGGCCAGCAGCACGATCCCCCGCACCCGCTCGGCCCAGGGGAAGCCCGCCTCCCGCCACCGCAGCAGCAGGTGCACGGCGACCAGCAGGGCGAAGGGCAGCCCCGCGGGGCGCGTCAGGCCCATGGCGAGCACGACGGGCGCGGCCGCGAGATAGCGGTGCCGGGCCAGCAGATAGAGGGCCGCGGCGAGCAGCATCAGGTGCAGCGACTCCGCGTACGGGATCTGCAGCACCGCCGAGACGGGGAACAGACAGACCAGTGTGACGGCCGCGAGGCTGTCGCCGTGCCCGGCCACGAGCCGGAACAGCCGGTACATGATCAGGACGGCCCCGAGACCGGCGAGCACCGCGACGGCGGGGGCGAGCGTCTCCCAGCCCAGGCCCGTGACGGAGCTGAGCCCGCGGACGAGGAACGGGAACAGCGCGTAGAACGCCCAGGGGTTCTCCTGGGCGGTGCCGTCCGCGTTGCGCGGGATGGCGGACGGGTACCCCGCGTCGAAGATCCGCTGGTACCAGGCGCTGTCCCAGAAGCCGATGAACTGCCCGTACGTCGGCTGCGCCGGCGCCCACGGGTTCTCCCCCTGCTGGCGGGCGACGGCGAGGAAGACGGCGGCGGTCACCAGCCGGGACAGGGCGTAGACGACGCCGACCTGCAGCCACGAGGGCCAGCGGCGAAGCACCGCCGTCGCCCGGCCGGTGACACGGGCCGCGAGCTGCGCCGCTCGGCCGGGACGGACGTCCGGCTCGGCGGTCCCGGCCTGCGTCTGCGGCGCCGGCGGCCAGGCGCGGGGCGGGACCGTCGGCCGGGTCGTCGGGTCGTCGGCGTCGGTCGGGGTGCTGCCGGCGGCGCCGGGACGGTCGCGTTCGGAGGTGCTCACGCCCGGCCGCGGTCCCGTCCGTTCGCGGACAGCGCGCGTTCGAGGTCGGCGATCCGCTGGTCGCGGACCACGAGGGCGTCGCGGAGCACGTCGAGCACCTCGTCGACCTGTTCCATCCGGTACCCGCGCAGACCGAGGGCGAACCGCACCCCGTCGACCTGCTCCGCCAGCCGCTCCCCCGGCACCGTGGTGTCCAGGAGCACCGGCGGCGCCGTGGCCACCGGGGTCGCGAGCGTCTCCCCGTCCGGGTCGTCCAGTCCGAGCAGCGTCGCCCCGCGCCGCGCGGCCGCACCGGGGACCCGTCCGACGGCGACGAGCGCGACGGCGCCGAGCGCCAGCAGGGCGAGGACGACGAGGAGCAGGCTCACCCTGCCCATGGTGCCAGACCGGGCTGTGCCCGGGGCGACGTCACGCGTCGGCGGGCCGGCTGTCGGGTCGGTCATCGGGTCCGTCGGCGTCGCCCGGTCGACCGAACCGCACGAAGGACCGCAGGGGGCCGGGAGTCACGTCGTGCACCTCGGTGAAGCCGCCGGCCTCGTAGAACGCGCGCTGGCCCTCTTCCGCGTCGGTGGTCAGCACGACCTGGCGGACGTGACGGCTGCGGTCGAGCACCCCGTCGAGCAGGGCACGGCCGACGCCGGCGCGCTGGTGGTCCGCGTCCACCAGCAGATCCTGGACGTACACGATCGTGTGCCCGTCCGAGACCGTGCGGACCAGTCCGATCAGCGCACCGGTACCGGGCTCCCGCGCCGTCAGCACGCAGGCCGACCCGGCCACCGCGGCCACGAGCCGGTCCAGGTCACGGGTGTAGGCGGTCCAGCCGACCGAGCTGTAGAGCCGGGCCAGCTCGTCCCGCGCGGGCCGCTCCTCGGCGAGAACGGCACTCGTGGCGCGGGTGGCGCTCGTGGCGCTCGTGACTCGAGGTTCCGCAGGCCTGCGCTGCCGTTGCGGTTCCATGCCCGCCATGATGCCAGCCGGTGCGCCGCGGCGTCAGGCGCTGACGGTACCGCCGTCCGCGTGGGGGTCGGTGTCGCGCAGGACGGCGGCCACCGCGTCGTCGGGGTCGTCGACGAGGCTGACCAGGTCCAGGTCCTCCTCCGCGATCATGCCCTCGGCGACCAGCGTGGTCCGGACCCACTCCCACAGCGGGCCCCAGAACGCGGTGCCGACGAGCACGACCGGGAAGCGGGTCACCTTGCGAGTCTGCACCAGCGTGAGCGCCTCGAACAGTTCGTCGAGGGTGCCGAAGCCACCGGGCAGCACCACGAAGCCGCGCGCGTACTTGACGAACATCGTCTTGCGGGCGAAGAAGTACCGGAAGTTCACGCCCAGGTCGACCCAGGCGTTCAGGCCCTGCTCGAACGGCAGCTCGATGCCGAGGCCCACCGACCGGCCACCGGCCTCGCACGCGCCCTTGTTGGCGGCCTCCATGGTGCCGGGGCCGCCTCCCGTGATGACGGCGAAGCCGCTGCGGGCGAGCCGGGACGCGATCTGCTCGGCGAGCTGGTACTCCCGGCTCTCCGGCCGTACCCGGGCCGAGCCGAACATGCTGATCGCCGGGCCGAGGCCTGCGAGCGCCCCGAACCCCTCCACGAACTCCCCCTGGATCCGCAGCACGCGCCACGGATCCTGGTGGGTGAAGTCGTCGTCGTCCCCGCTCTGCAGCAGGTGCTCGTCCGCGGTGCCGTGCGGCTCCGGCTCGGTGCGCAGGACCAGCGGTCCCCGGCGGTGCGGGCGCGGGCGCCGCTCGTCGTCGGCGCGCCCGTCGGCGCCGGTGGGCTCCATCTCAGCACTCATCCGTTCAGGCTAACCACCGCGACGGCCCCCGGCCACGAGCACGAATTCACGCGAGCGTAACCGCGGGGAAGCGTCGCTGCGTCTCAGGTCACACATGTTCCGCTACATTCTTTACCATGGCATCTCACCCCGGGCCCGACACCTCCGACCCGGACGCGCGCACGTCGACGCCGCTCGTCTCCGTCGCCGGCGTCGACAAGTACTTCGGCGACTTCCAGGCCCTCAAGCACATCGACCTGGACATTCCCGCCGGTCAGGTGGTCATCCTGATCGGCCCCTCCGGTTCCGGCAAGTCGACCCTATGCCGCACCATCAACCGCCTCGAGACCATCCAGTCCGGGACGATCAAGATCGACGGCAAGCCACTGCCGGCCGAGGGCAAGGACCTCGCCGCGCTGCGCGCCGACGTCGGCATGGTGTTCCAGTCGTTCAACCTCTTCGCCCACAAGACGATCCTCGAGAACATCACCCTCGGTCCCATCAAGGTCAAGGGCGTGAAGAAGGCCGAGGCCGAGGCGGAGGCACGCCGGCTGCTGGAGCGGGTGGGCGTCGGCGCCCAGGCGGACAAGCTGCCCGCTCAGCTCTCCGGTGGCCAGCAGCAGCGCGTCGCGATCGCGCGGGCCCTGGCGATGCAGCCCAAGGTCATGCTCTTCGACGAGCCGACCTCGGCCCTGGACCCCGAGATGGTCAAGGAGGTGCTCGACGTCATGGTCGAGCTCGCCAAGGCCGGCATGACGATGATCGTGGTCACCCACGAGATGGGCTTCGCCCGCACCGCCGGGGATCGCGTGGTGTTCATGTCCGACGGCGAGATCGTCGAGGACACCGATCCCGAGACCTTCTTCACCAACCCCACGAGCACCCGCGCCCAGGACTTCCTGTCCAAGATCCTCTCCCACTGAGAGACCCCGAGGACCGGGCTTCCCGGGACCTCGCCGCAGCACCCTCGTCATCACCGTTCACCATCCCGGGCACCCATGGGGCCACGCCCGGCAGGCAGCCGCACCGGCCGCCATGAGGAAAGGAAAACCATGCGAATCAAGGCAACCCTGCTGGCCACGATGGCCGCGTCGGCACTGGCGCTGAGCGCCTGCGGTGGCGGCGGCTCCGGCCCCGGCGCCTCCGGCGGGGACTCCGCGTCCCCCGCCGTCTCCTACCCGGTCGCCTCGAACGTCGCGCTCACGGGCAGCCCGACCTACGACAAGATCAAGTCCGCCGGCAAGGTCGTCATCGGCGTCAAGGAGGACCAGCCGCAGCTCGGTTTCAAGGACGCCATCACCGGTGAGCGCTCCGGCTTCGACGTCGAGATCGCGCGCTGGACCGCCTCCACCCTCGGCATCTCGCCCGACAAGATCGAGTTCAAGGCCATCCCGTCGGCCCAGCGCGAGAGCGCCCTGTCCAACGGGGACGTCAACCTGTACGTCGGCACCTACTCGATCACCGACAAGCGCAAGAAGCAGGTCGACTTCGCGGGCCCGTACTTCGTCACCGGGCAGGGCCTGCTGGTGAAGAAGGACAGCAGCATCACCGGCATCGACGGCATGAACGGCAAGACCGCCTGCTCGGTGACCGGATCGACGCCGATCCAGAACATCAAGGACAAGTACAAGCAGGTCAAGACCACCGAGTTCAGCACCTACTCGGAGTGCGTCGACGCGCTGAAGAACGGCCAGGCCGACGCGGTGACCACCGACGAGGCGATCCTGCTGGGCTACGCGGCCCAGGACCCGGACAACCTCAAGACCGTGGGTAAGCCGTTCTCCACCGAGAAGTACGGCGTGGGCCTGCCCAAGGGCGACAAGGCCCTGCGGACGTTCGTCAACAAGATGTTCACGGACGGCAAGAGCACCTGGACGAAGATCTACGACGCGACCCTCGGCAAGTCCGGGACCAAGGTCGAGCAGCCCGCCGTCGAGAACTACTGAGCCGACGCCGCTCCCGCCGAGTCTCGCTCCCGGTGAGCGCTCGGCCGACGGTTGATCGACGCCGTTCCCGTCGTTCCGCTGAAAGGGCGACCGCCTCGTGAACACCCTGCTGGACAACCTCGACCTCTTCGTCGAGGGATTCAAGAACACCCTGATCCTCTTCTTCTTCGCGGCGATCTTCTCGCTGCTGCTCGGGCTGGTCATCGCCGGGTTCCGGGTCTCCCCCGTCACCCCGCTGCGCGCCCTCGGCACCCTCTACGTCAACACCGTGCGGAACACCCCGCTCACGCTGGTGCTGTTCTTCTTCGCCTTCGGTTACCCGCGGCTCGGCCTCCCCGGAGCGCAGAGCTACCTCGTGCTCGCCGTCATCGGCCTCTCGCTCTACACCGCGACCTACATGGCGGAGGCCATCCGCGCGGGCATCAACACCGTCCCGGTCGGCCAGGCCGAGGCGGCCCGCGCCATCGGCATGCCGTTCGGGATGACGATGACGCAGGTGATCATGCCGCAGGCCGTGCGCGCCGTCGTGCCGCCCATGATGAACGTGTTCATCGCCCTGCTGAAGAACACGACGGTGGCCGCCGGCTTCTCCGTCGCCGAGGCCGGCGCCATCCGCGCCAGCCTCTCGGAGCGCGGCGAGCCCGCCATGGCCTCCATGCTGTGGATCATCGCCGGCTTCGTCGTCCTCGTGCTCATCCTCGCCGCGATCCAGCGCTGGTTCGAGAAGAAGTGGAGCCTGGCCCGATGACCTCCGTCCTCTACGACGTGCCCGGGCCGCGCGCCCGCCGCCGCAACATCATCCTCGGCGTCGTCGGCCTGCTGGTCGCCCTCGCCGTCATCGGCTTCATCGTCTACCGGTTCGCCGACTCCGGGCAGTTCTCCGAGCGGCTGTGGCGGACCTTCGCCTACCCGCAGGTGCAGTCCGCGTTCCTCTCGGCGACGCTGAACACGCTGCAGGCCTTCGCCGCGGCGTCGGTGCTGAGCATCGTCCTCGGGCTCGTCCTCGCCGTCGGCCGGCTCTCGGACCGCCGGTGGATCAGCCGTCCGGTCGGCTGGATCACCGAGCTGTTCCGCGCCGTGCCCGTGCTGCTGCTGATGGGCGTCGTGTACTACGGCCTGCCCAGCATCGGCGTCCAGGGTGTCACCCCGTACCTCGCGGTGGTGGCCGGCCTGACCGTCTACAACGGGTCCGTCCTCGCCGAGGTGTTCCGGGCCGGCATGCAGGCCATCCCCCGCGGCCAGGTGGAGGCCGGGTACGCGATCGGGCTGCGCAAGAGCCAGGTCACCTCGATCATCCTGCTGCCGCAGGCGGTGCGGCTGATGCTGCCGGTGATCGTCTCGCAGCTCGTGGTGGTCATGAAGGACACCGCGCTCGGCTTCATCGTGACCTACAACGAGATCCTGTACTACGCGAAGTACCTGGGCAGCCAGGGCCAGCTCGGCTCGCCGATCATCCCCGCCGCCATCGTCGCCGCCGTGCTGTACATCGGCATGTGCCTGATCCTCTCCGGGGTGGCCAAGCTGCTCGAGTCGCGGCTGAACAGCTCCGGGCGGACGTCCGGCGCGCGTGCCCCGGTCCGCACCCCTGCGGGTGACGGCGCCGCGGTATGACGGCGTGGTCTGACACCGTCGTGGTCTGACACCGGCGTGGTCTGACACCGTCGTGGTCCGACACCGGGGCCCGGTCGCGCGATGCGACCGGGCCCCTGGTGCGTCCAGCGCCGGCACTCTTGACTCTGTAATCATGTAAGCGTGTAATCGTCGCATGGACGAGATTCAGGGATGGGTCCTCGGGCGCCTGCCCGAGGAGTGGCACGAGGGGGAGCCGGAGGTCACGGCGGACCGCGAGGAGATCGTGGTCGTCGTCCCGCTGTCCGCGCCGCCCGCATCCGGGGACGAGCCGGTGAAGCGGTCGGCGGAGGCCGGGCGCATCGAACGGTTCCGGGAGGACACCCGCACGCAGCGGATGCGGATCGCCGACGACGCCGAGCGGCGGTTCGGGCGCAAGGTCGCCTGGGGCGCCGTCTGCGGCGAGACGAGGACGGTGTTCACCAACCTCTCGATCCCCGTCATGACGCGCCTGCGGCAGCCCGAGCGCCGGGTGCTCGACACGCTCGTCGAGGCCGGGGTGGCGCGTTCCCGCTCGGACGCGCTCGCCTGGGCGGTGCGCCTGGTCGGCCAGCACGAGGCCGAGTGGATCGAGCAGCTGCGCGACGCGCTCTCCGCGGTCCGCGAGGCCCGCAGCGCCGGCCCGGCCGCCTGACCGGCGGAACGGCCGCGACGATCAGGTCAAACCTAAGCCCGCCTCTGGCTCAGAAGGATGGAATTGCGTACCAGCTCCTTGACTTGCGGGTCCGATTGAGCAAACAGATCGACCAAGAGCTGCGAGGCAAGTTGGATGCCATGAACCTCGGCAAGGGCGTCAAGCATCGACGCAATTGCTGGACCGACAGGGTCATCTAGATCAGGCCGATCAGACAGCGCCTGACGGATTCCAAAGATCACCCACGGCGCAGTATCGCTGGTGAACCAACTTCGGGGCGCCAATTGAAAGATCAGAATTCGGAGATTTTCTGACGCCGCCTTCGCACTTCCGGAAGCACTAACCAGTCCAGTCGCTGCGGCGCCGATCCAATCCCGCAACCAATCGGGTCGATCGCTCGGCAGTTGGTCGAGGATCTCGAACAACAACGATAGCGCTTCGTATGGGTTCTGCCATGTGGATACTTGCGCGAGTGACGCCGCACCTCCTCGTGGGGCGAAGCCGTCTTCGCTACAAGCCAGGATGATCGACCTAGCGTCAGATCCTAAATCAACGTAATAGTGTTTGATGAGGATCGCTTCCGCAGCCTCTCGGATTTCTTGAGAGACAATCGAACGTCGCTCCAGGTCGCGCAATAAGTCAATCGTTCCGATAACCACGCATCCGAGAGACTCTGCAAGCGAACGATAGGCGATGTCGTCACACCAGAACAAAAAGTTCGATGAAAGCGCGACGTCAAGCGTAGATAGCCAAGGGTCACTGCCCAAGTCCTCGGGAAGTGACTTGGGGCCCGTCCAGGTTAATCGCCTACAGCTCTCTAAACTCTCAACCAATTTGGTAGCGTGAGCTTTCACGGAATCGAACTGAGACTGCGGAAGCGCCTCGACAACTGGACGATTTTGTACAACATCCCAAGAAACGCTGAGCCCTGATGCGACACTAGAGGCACTCTGGCCATTCTTCGCATCCCTATACGCCGCGTCCGTGGTGGTTACTGACGAGAACTGTCCGCGGAGTGAAACAACCAAGTCAACGCCTAGCAGAGCTAGCGTAGCGGCCGCTGAAGGATCGAGCACGACCTCCTGACCTGCGTAGTCGGGTATCGTCCACGTAGGATCAATGTGACTCGGGTGCGCCCGGACCAACCCGCCTGCCCTTTGAACTAACAATTGTGCATACGGCTTGCCAACTGGACCCGCCGCGGCACCAACCGGAACTCTTCCCTTCGAAATCGCTTTGCGAATACGCTGAGCTCGGGCGGTCGAGGACCGAATTTCATCCGCAAGTGCATCTAATGGTGACTCGATGTCCGCAGAAATTGACCGTAGCAATCTACTGTTTGGAAATTGTTGATTAAATTCTTCAAGCGATTTGTACAATTCATCGAGTTCATCTTCAGTCGGTTCTGACGAAGCTCCGTCGCCGCCAATCAGTAGTGAAGTGAAGAACGCCGCGGCAAGATGCTCGTCGTTCGGCCAACGCTTAAGGACTCCAAGCGCGCGCTTGATCAAATTAGGAGAGCGATCGAACTTCGTCATTAGTACAATCCAAGCGCCAGCATCGCTCGCCGTCCTAGGGTCGATAGGTAAGCCCGTATGCGTTAACGTTGACCACGCTCCAGATTCGTCGCCGGCTCGCATCTCACTGATAATTAGAGCCCATCGAGCATCTCGATTCTCGGGCGCTAGAGAGACTAGAGTCCGCGCCTGACGTGAAGATTCGTCAAATCTTTCCTCCGCTTCATACGCATCCAATAAGACTGCACGCGTGTCGAACTCACCGGTCCATCCAGACCCACTCAGATTCAAGGCTCCCTCGGCCGCGCGCACAGCGGCGGCGGAATCATCCGCTCGTAGCAAGAGTCGTGCCGCGATACTCATCAGCAGTGGATCGCTCCAACGATTCGCACCCGCGATGAGCGCGTCGGCGGCCTGGTGCAACTCTCCAAGGGTCTCCAATCGCTCAGCCAGCATGAAAGTAAGCGATCTTGATTCGCTCGCCTTGGCCCGAAGGAGTGTGAGGTCACCCGCAGTATCTACATTTGCTTCGCTAAGCATTTGAAGGTCACGGACGGCAATTGCAAACTCTGGCGAGACGGTCGGAAACGTCGGTAACTCCGCGCCCGACAGCACCAGAAGATACCCGACACTTATCCTTTGAGCTTCACTAGGCGCCAGCTTGAAAGCTTCGTTCAGATTTTTCTGCTGGTTCTTCTTATGGCCGTCTACTGCCGCACGCACCGACTGTAGTATCGCTAGCTCAAATCCGTCAGGATGTCCGTCGATGATCTCTTGGGCGGCCGGTAGGTCACCGCGCCTCGCAGCCTCTATCAGCGCCTCAACCCGAAGGCCTCTATCCGCTACTTCATTCGGGGTCGCTTCACCTACCGGTGCTCCCCTAACAATACTCCACGCGCGATCGTGATTACTCGCGAAAAGAGCTGCCTGCATGGCCACCACGGCCGCCTCCGCGCTGCGACCGTTCCAAACCCGGTACATATCACGCGCCTTTAACGCGATGGTCATGGCCTGAAGTGCGTCAACTACTGGAAGCGCGCTAGAGCCATACTGCGCGCGGGAAAGTAGCAGCTTTGAGGCGTACAGTGGGATGTCAGCGGAACTGCCTCGGTATGCTTGAAGAATACCGATGGCCGCATTCAAATCGCCGCCCCCTACCTTAATATACGCAAGTACAGCAACTCCCAATGCGACGTCGTCGTTAGCTACGGGCCTCCAAGATTCGAAATGGAGTTCGGCCGCAGTGTAGTCGCCACCTAGTGCCGCTTCGAGGGCGAGGCCCAGCGGGTGATTATTGCCGCCCATCCTTAGGTACTCTAGACGAGCAGATCCGGTCATTGCCAGTGACGCCCGCGCCAACCAATAGTCCCTGGGCGCAGCGCCCCGATCTAACGCCTGTTTGAAATAGTAATGAAAAGAATCGGTTTCTGAATAGTCGAGGCTCAATAGCGCTAGAGCCAACCACGGTGCCGATCCGGTAGCATTCAGGCCAGTTGGTGTGTGGATAGACCATTGGCGAATCAAGCCGGTTCGGTCATCACTACTGACAAGATCTCGAAGTAAGCCAGCGAACGGTGTCCAACCGGATACGGCCGCTTCAATAAGTTGCCGTCGAAGCGGGTTGACGCGCATCAGATCATTTTCCAGCTCGCTAGGAGCGCCGATGGCCGCCACGATCTCGGCATTTCCGGTTTCGATTGATTGCTTGAGCGTTGTAAGTTTCTCGTTTGTGACGCTTGTTGCCATCGCGGTTGCTCGTGAAGGACTTGCTCCGATTATCAGTTGGTGGACAACGTCGTTCATGATCGCATCGAGGACACCGTCGTCTCGCAATTCGCTCGGAAGCAGGAAAGCCAGTCGCTTCTTGGCCATGATTGCATCGCGAGGAGCGCCCGTTCGGATCATTTCGGCGAATTCTGTGCCGCTAATCCACCGATAGACTCCACGAGTGGTAAGGGGCCATCCCCGTTTGCGTGAGCGCTTGGTGACAACCAAACTCGTCCACCATCGCGCCCAAGGTTGACGAAGGTGGGACTGTATGGCCGCACCCGCTGAGCCGGTGACGGCCTTGAGCACGATGGTTCCGATCGCGAGTTCGTTCGCGGGCGCCATGCGGGGTCACCTTCCTGCCATGAAGTCATCCCGTGACTCAATCAATAGCACGAGCGGTGCCCGCTCAGACCCGCGTCCGCGTCACCTCGGTGACGGTGACGGCCAGGGCGGCCTCCACGCGGGACACGGCCTCGGCCAGGTCTCCGCGGCGTGGCTGACGGGTGCCGGCGAACGAGGCGACCTCCAGCGTCCGGCGACCGCCCGCGCCGTTCAGCCGCCACCACCCGGTGACCCGGCCGTCCACGAGCAGGGGCGGGCGCACCTGACCGTTCGCGGCGCTCCACAGCACCGCGTGGTGCTCGGCCGTGACGAACCGGTCCCGGCCGCGCGGCGCGTAGGCGCAGAACAGGGCGTCGAACTCCGGGAGCAGGACGACGCCGGGCGTCGACCTCGCCGACCCCGTCGATCCCGGCGCCGGCGCGTCCCGGACGTCGAGGTGGTCGCGGCCGCCGGGACCCGGACGCACCGTGAGGCCGTCACCGAGCTCCTCCCCGAGCCGACGGACGGCGTCGTCGACCGTCCGCAGACTCACCCCGGACCACCACGCGAGGTCCTCCCGCGTCGCCGGGCCGTGCGCCCGCAGGTGCATCGCCACCACGGCGGTGAGCGCGGCATCGGCGTCCGGCAGCACCAACCCGGTCTCGGCCGCCGCCGCCCGGTACTCGGCGGCGCCCTGCCGGTCCCAGCCACCGCTGCGCGGGCGCCGGACCAGCCCGCCGTGCCCGAACGAGAGGTAGCGGCCCATCGGGCTCGCCACCCGCCCCGCGTCGGCATCGTGCTCGACCAGCCACGCCGTCAGATGCTCGTGCAGCTCGTCGGGCGTGCGCCAGGTGTCCGCCGCGAACGCCTCCGTCGCCGCCCAGAGATCCTCCAGGCGCCCGTCCGCCAGCCGCGTCCCGTCCTCGTGCAGCAGGGTCCGCGCCCACAGCGCGCGCTGCCCCACCCGCGTGACCGCGTCCAGCACCCGGTGCTGGTGGGCCGTGGAAGTGTGGACCGTGCCGCGCAGCGTGCTGCCCCGCACGACGTCGGCCGCCTCATGGGCGACCGTCAGGGTGGCGTGGGTGACGAGCGGGGAGCGGGCGGCCAGGCCGAGGAACGCCGACCGGGCGGTCTGGCTCTGCACCGGCCCCACGGCCTCGAGCAGGCCGACCGGGTCGAGCGGCTCGGCGGGGAACTGACGGGCCAGCGTGAGCGCGGCGAGCTCGTCCAGGTCGAGCCGATCGGCCACCGCTGCTCCTTCCGCCGGCGCTCCGGCGCCGCGTGCGCCGGAGGACTGGCGCCAGCCTAGGAGAATGGCGAGCATGACGCAGCACTCCCCGGCACACGGCTCCGCCGTCGTCGTCCCGGCCGGCCTGGCCGAACGCCGCCTGCTCGGTCCGCTGTGGGGTTCGTGGCTGGACCGGCTGCCGCGCCTGGCGGCCACCCTGCTGGACGAGTGGGAGCTGAGCCCCGACGGGGACGCGCTGCACGGCTGGTGCTCGCTCGTCCTTCCGGTGCTCACCGCCGAGGGCCGGGAGGCCGTCCTGAAGGTCAGCTTCGACGGCGACGACGAGTCCCTGCACGAGCCGCAGGCGCTGACCCGCTGGAACGGTGACGGGGCGGTGCGACTGCTCCGGGCGGACCCGCGCCGGCGTGCGCTGGTGCTGGAACGACTGCGGCTGCGTGATCTGACCGCCGTCCCGGTCGAGGACGCCGGTTCCGTACTGGCCGACCTCTACGGACGCCTGCACCGGCCGGCCGGCCCCCCGTTCCCCACGCTCGAGGACGTCGCGGTCACCTGGCTGGACGACCTCGAGGCCCTCGGCCCCGACATCCCGCTCCCCCGCAGCCTGCGGTCGCAGGCGCTCTCGCTCGGCCGGGATCTGGTGGCGGACCCGCCCGACCGGCCGGTGCTGCTGCACGGGGACCTGCACTGGGAGAACGTGCTCGCGCTCGACGACACGGCCGACGGGTCCAGCCCGCTGCGCTGGCGGGCGATCGATCCGAAGCCGATGGTCGGCGATCCGCACCTGGAACCGGTGCCCCTGGTGTGGAACCGGTGGCAGGAGCTGCAGCAGCACCGCCGTGGCCCACGTGCCGCGATCCGGGAGCGGCTCGACCTCGTCACCGACGCCACCGGCCTGGATCACGACCGGGTCCGGGACTGGTTCCTGGTCCGCGTGGTGCTCAACGCCGGCTGGGCCGTCGCCGATGCCCGCCGCGCGTCCCGGGCGCTGACCGACGCCGAGCAGCGCAGCATCACCTGGTGCGTGACGATGGCGAAGGCCGTGCAGGACTGACGCCCGGTCCCGGCCCGGCGGTTCTCAGCGCTGCGTGAGCCAGCGGTGCAGGACGGCGTGGCAGGTGCGGATCGCCTGCGGGTCGACGCGCTCGTCGTCGGTGTGGGCGAGCAGCGCGTCGCCGGGCCCGAAGTTGATCGCCGGGATGCCCAGCGCGCTCAGCCGCGCCACGTCCGTCCACCCGTACTTGGGCAGCGGCTCGGCCCCGACCATGGCGACGAAGCTGGCCGCCGCCGGGTGGTCCAGCCCCGGCCGGGCGCCGGCCGCGCCGTCGGTGCGCACGACGTCGAACCCCGACAGCAGGTCGCGCACCAGGGCCTCCGCCTGGTCGAGAGACCTGCTGGGCGCGAACCGGTAGTTGATCTCGATCACCGTCTCGTCCGGAATGACGTTGCCGGCCCGGCCGCCCGCGATCCGCACCGCGTTCAGGCTCTCCCGGAAGTCGAGGCCGTCGACGGTCACGGTGGCCGGCTCGTGGTCGCGCAACCGGGTGAGCACCTCGGCAGCGTCGTGGATGGCGTTGTGGCCCATCCAGGCGCGCGCCGAGTGCGCGGCCGTGCCCTGCAGCCGCACCTCGAATCGCGCCGTGCCGTTGCAGCCGCCCTCGACGGTGCCGTTGGTGGGCTCGAGCAGGATCCCGAAGTCGGCGTCGAACCAGTCGCGGTGGTGCTCGACGAGCCGTCCGAGCCCGCTCAGCGACGCCTCGACCTCCTCATGGTCGTAGAACACCCAGGTCACGTCGCGCACGGGGGCGGTGACGGCCGCGGCGAGCGCGAGCTGGACGGCGACCCCGCCCTTCATGTCGGTGGCGCCGCGCCCGTGCAGCATGCCGTCCCGCAGGGTCGAGGGGACGGTCCCGGTCGCGCCGGGTGTCGCCGGCAGCGGCACGGTGTCCAGGTGCCCGGCCAGGACGACTCGCTCGGCGGCCCCGGTGCTGGTCCGCGCCATCACGGCGTCCCCGTCCCGCACGACCTCCAGGTGGTCCAGCGGCCGGAGCAGCGCCTCGACGGCGTCGGCGATCGGGGTCTCGTGACCGGAGACGCTCTCGATGTCGATGAGGCGGGCGGTCAGCTCGGCGACGTCGAGGCCGGGGTCGAGAACGCGGTTGTTCATTCGCCCATTCAAGCGCACACGCCGTCATCCCCGGCCCGGTGACGTGCCCGGCCGATACACTGGAGCCCATGACCTCCCCCACCTCCGTCCCTGAGTCCGCCGTGCCCGGCGAATCCATCGACAACCCTCTCACCGAGCGCTTCGCGCACGGCGACGGTCTGGCCACGGTCACCGCCGACGGCGTGGTCCTCGACGTCTGGTACCCGGCGCCGGCGCTCGGGGAGCGCACCGATCAGGACCCGAGGGCCGAGACCGCGGGGCTGGCCGCGCTGGCGGCGGACGGCGACGACGCCGACCGCGGCATCACCCGCGTCGTCGTCCACACCGACATCGACCTCACCCAGCCGCCGGCCGACACCGCCGACGCGTACCTGCGGCTGCACCTGCTCTCCCACCGCCTCGTGGCCCCCAACCAGCCGAACCTCGACGGCATCTTCGGCAGGCTGCCCAACGTCGTGTGGACCAACCACGGCCCCTGCAGCGTCAACAACTTCGAACTGACCCGTGCCCGGCTGCTGCGGCGCGGCCCGGTGACCGTGCACGGCGTGGACAAGTTCCCCCGCATGGTCGACTACGTCCTGCCGCACGGGGTGCGGATCGCCGACGCGGACCGCGTGCGGCTCGGGGCCCACCTAGCCGACGGCACCACGGTGATGCACGAGGGCTTCGTGAACTACAACGCCGGGACCCTCGGCCATGCGATGGTCGAGGGCCGGATCTCCGCGGGTGTCGTCGTCGGTCGCGACTCGGACGTCGGTGGCGGCGCCTCGATCATGGGCACCCTCTCCGGCGGCGGCAAGGAGCGCGTGCGGATCGGCGACCGGGTGCTGCTCGGCGCGAACTCGGGCGTGGGCATCAGCATCGGGGACGACTGCGTGGTCGAAGCCGGCCTGTACGTCACGGCCGGCACGCTCGTGCGGCTCGCCGCGAAGGACGACGGTCGCGTCGTCAAGGCCGTCGAGCTCTCCGGGGTGCCGGGCCTGCTGTTCCGCCGTCACTCGGCCACCGGCGAGGTGCAGGCGCTGCCGCGCACCGGTGGCGCGGCCGTGACGCTGAACGCCGACCTGCACGCCAACTGAGGGGGCATGGCCTCCGGCACCGGGCGCGGCTCCACCGCTCGCGGGCGACGCAAGCGGCAGCGCGCCGCCTGGCGGGGCGCCGTCGTCGTGCTCCTCGCCGTCATCCTCGTCGTGGTGGCGGTCGTCGCCGTGAGCGGCGCGCTCTCCCGCAACACGCCCCTGATCACCGAGGAGTGCACGGTGGTCAACGGATCCTCGACGTACCGGCTGCAGCCGGACCAGGCCGCCAACGCCGCGCTGATCTCGGCCATCGCGGTCCGTCGTGATCTCCCGCCGCGTGCCGCGTCCATCGCCATCGCGACCGCGCTGCAGGAGTCGAAGCTGCAGAACATCGAGCACGGGGACATGGACTCGATCGGCCTGTTCCAGCAGCGGCCGTCGCAGGGCTGGGGCACCGCCGAGCAGATCCTGGACCCCGCGTACGCGACCAACGCCTTCTACAACCACCTCGTCGCGATCCCCGACTACCAGTCGCTGCCCATCACCGAGGCGGCGCAGCGGGTCCAGCTCTCGGCCTACCCGGAGGCGTACGCGCAGCACGAGCCGGTGGCCCGCAGCTTCGCGAGCGCCCTCACCGGCCAGTCCCCCGCCGCGTTCACCTGCACCCTGCGGCCCCCGAGCAGCAACGCGACGCCCGCCGCGGTGATCGAGGACGCGAACACCGTGTTCGGGCAGCGCAAGGTCAGCGCCGAGGCGACGACCGCCGTCATCTCCGGCACCGGCACCGACGGCTGGGCAGTGGCGCAGTGGGCGGTGGCGACGGCCTCGGCCCACCAGGTGACGGCGGTCGAGTTCGACGGCCAGCGGTGGGAGCGGGGCCGCGGCACCTGGCAGCCCGCCTCGAACGCGGCGAACAACCGGGTTCGCATCACCGTCGCCCAGTCGTAGCGCCCGCGGAGCGTCAGACCAGCAGTTCGAGGACCGGTTCGAGGAACTCGCGGGTCGCGGCCTCGTCGGTCAGCAGCGTGTGGCCGATCAGCAGCCGGTCCGGCTCCACGAACCAGGCGCGCTTCTCGGCCAGGGGCAGCTCGACGATCTGCAGCCGGAAGGGACGGGCGGAACGGTCGACGTCGAGCTCCCGCTCCTCCACGAGCCGCCGCAGGATGCTGTGCTGGTGCAGCGCGTCCCGGGTGTCCGCGACCTGCCGGTACTCGGCGACCCGCTCCCGGGACCACAGCAGGGCAGACCCGAAGTGGGCCTGCAGGTAGCGGCGCAGCGCCGGACTGCCGGCGAACTCGCCGAACGAGGGCGGGGTCAGCTGCTCGACGGCGTGCTCACCGCCGAGGCACAGGCCGTGCCACCACAGCTCCCACTCCTCCCGCAGGGCGTCGACGCCGCCCGCGTGGGCGGTGAGCTGGTGGGGGTCGGCGTACCGGACGCCGGGCAGCAGCGGCGCGAGCTGCGGATGGCCGCACGGGCCGAGGTCGGCGGCGTCCCGGACGTAGAGCGCGAGGATCATCATGGGAGCCGTGTCCACGGAGATGGTCCATCCCGTCCTCGGCGTCGTCACGGTCACCTCGTTCCTGTCCGGCTGCGTTCACGGGTCCGTCACGGGCGACGGCCGACCTCAGAATACCGATCATCGGCCCGCCGTGAGCATCCGCACAGGCCGCGGACAGCCCGGTCCCGGGTTCCGCTGGGGTGCTGCCCTAGGCTGAACGGATGAAGATCCTCGTCACCGGCGGAGCCGGCTACATCGGCTCGCACACCACCCTTGCCCTGCTGGAGGCCGGGCACGACGTCGTCGTCCTGGACAACCTCGCGAACTCCAGTGCGGAGTCCCTGCGGAGGGTGGGCGCGCTGGCCGGCCGGGACGTCGAACTGCGGCGTGCGGATCTGCGCAACCCGGACGAGCTGGACGCCGCCTTCGCGGGCGCCGGCATCGAGGCCGTCATCCACTTCGCCGGGCTGAAGGCCGTGGGCGAGTCGGTCGCGGAGCCGCTGCGGTACTACACGAACAACACGGTGGGCACCGTCAACCTGCTCACCGCGATGGACGCCCACGACGTGCGGACCATCGTCTTCTCCTCCTCAGCGACGGTCTACGGGGCGACCGAGGAGGTGCCGCTGACGGAGAAGCTGCCGCTGGACGCCATCAACCCCTACGGCCGCACCAAGGAGCAGATCGAGGACATCCTCAGCGACCTGGGCGCCGCGGACACCCGCTGGCGGATCGCCCTGCTGCGGTACTTCAACCCGGTCGGCGCGCACGAGTCCGGCCGGATCGGCGAGGACCCGACCGGCGTGCCGAACAACCTGCTGCCGTTCGTCGCGCAGGTCGCGGTCGGCCGGCGCGAGAAGGTGCGCGTGTTCGGCGACGACTACCCGACGCCCGACGGCACCGGGGTGCGGGACTACATCCACGTCGTCGACCTGGCCGCCGGGCATCTCGCGGCGCTGGGCTACCTGACCGACCACGGCGGCGTGCACCGCTGGAACCTGGGCACCGGCACGGGCTCGTCGGTGCTCGAGGTGATCGAGGCGTTCGGCCGCGCGGCGGGCAAGCCGGTCCCGTACGAGATCGCCCCGCGCCGGCCCGGCGACGCCGCCGTCAGCTACGCGGACCCGTCCTCGGCCCTGGCCGACCTGGGCTGGTCGGCCACCCGGAACCTGGACACCATGTGCGCCGACCACTGGCGCTGGCAGTCGAACAACCCCAACGGCTACGCGGAGGCCTGAGGCCCGCATCTCTTCGCCAGCTCGTCAAGAGATGCACGATCCGGGCCCGAAACGGCGCCGATCGAACATCTATCGGCGAGCCGGCGCCGTGGTGGTGGGTGAGGCGGTTCGCTGGCTGGGTGACGCGGGAGCCGACGCCGGGCGTTCGGAGATGGTGATGGCCCACTGCTGACGCTTGTCGGCGGTCACACCGACCCCGAACGATCGGGCGTCGAGCGTCGGCGCTGCGCCACCGGTCGCATACGGGGCCATCCGCAGCGTTTCGTTCTCGAAGTCGTCACCGGTGGGCCGGCACGTGACCTTCCGGTAGGAGATGTTCCACGTACTGACCGTGATGGCGCCCTCCCCGCGGCAGGCGATCTGGACGGTCACCAGCGCGCCCTCGGTGGGCGGCGTCATCGTCAACTGGGCGACGCCGGTACGCATGCTGGCGCTGACCAGGATCTTCTCCCCCGCTGGCGTCGGTGCGATCAGGGGATACCCGAAGTCGTCACCGTCGTTCGTGCCGCCCGCGGCGGCGTCCGTCGACCGCCCTGTGCCCGCCGTCGCGACGGCGTCAGCGGTCCGCTGCGTCCTCGTCGGCGGCGCGTTGTCCGACGCGGACGTGCAGCCGGTCAGCGTCAGGGCCCCGACGAGCAGGACGCTCGCGGCGACGGATGACGGTACAGCTCGACGGCCCTGATTCCCCCGCATCATGACCGGAGCCTACCGGTCGGTCGTCGCCCAGCACCCCGGAAACGACGCCAGCTCGTCAGGAGATGTCCGATCCGGCCCCTCCGAGGGGAGCAGATGGAGCATCTGGCGACGAGCTGGCGGACGAAAGCGCGGAACCTCAGTCGAGCGGGTAGTTGCGCTCCGGGGCACCCGTGTAGAGCTGGCGCGGGCGGCCGATCTTGGTGGCCGGGTCCTCGATCATCTCGCGCCACTGGGCGATCCAGCCGGGCAGCCGGCCGAGGGCGAAGAGGACGGTGAACATCTTCTCCGGGAAGCCCATGGCCTTGTAGATGACGCCGGTGTAGAAGTCGACGTTCGGGTAGAGCTTGCGCTCGACGAAGTAGTCGTCGGCCAGCGCCTTCTCCTCGAGCCGCTTGGCGATGTCCAGCAGCTCGTCGTCGATGCCGAGCTTCTCGAGCAGCTCGTCGGCGATGCCCTTGACGATCTTCGCGCGGGGATCGTAGTTCTTGTAGACGCGGTGGCCGAAGCCCATCAGCTTGACCCCGTCCTCCTTGTTCTTCACCTTCTCCATGAAGTCCTCGGGCTTGATGCCCTCGGCCTTGATCCTGCGGAGCATGTTCAGCACGGCCTCGTTGGCGCCGCCGTGCAGCGGGCCGAAGAGCGCGTTGATGCCCGCGGAGACGGACGCGAAGAGGTTGGCGTTGGAGGAGCCGACCAGGCGGACGGTCGACGTCGAGCAGTTCTGCTCGTGGTCGGCGTGCAGGATCAGCAGCGTGTCGAGGGCCTTGACGACGAGCGGGTCCATCTCGTAGTGCTCGGTCGGCAGGCCGAAGCTCATCCGCAGGAAGTTCTCGACCCCGTTGAGCGAGTTGTCCGGGTAGAGCATGGGCTGGCCGATGCTCTTCTTGTGCGCGTACGCGGCGATGACCGGCATCTTCGCGAGCAGCCGGACGGTGGAGAGCTCGACCTGCTCCTTGTCGAACGGGTTGAGCGAGTCCTGGTAGAAGGTCGACAGCGCCGAGACGGCGGAGGAGAGCACCGGCATGGGGTGCGCGTCGCGCGGGAAGCCGGCGAAGAAGCCCTTGAGGTCCTCGTGCAGCAGCGTGTGCCGGCGTAGCCGGTTGTCGAAGGCGTCCAGCTCGTCCGAGGTGGGCAGTTCGCCGTAGATCAGCAGGTACGTGACCTCGAGGAACGAGGAGTGCTGGGCCAGCTGCTCGATCGGGTAACCGCGGTAGCGCAGAATGCCCTCGTCACCGTCGATGAACGTGATGGCCGACTTCGTGCCGGCCGTGTTCATGAAGCCGATGTCGTAGGTGACGTCCCCGGTCGTCCGGAGCAGCTTCGACACGTCGAGGCCGGGGTTTCCCTCGGTCACTCCGACGCGGGGCAGCTCCATCGAGCCGGTGCCGTAGTCCAGCTTCGCGCCGTTGCCTTCAGCCACTGGTTCCTCCTCGAGAGGTGGTCGGACGCCCGGCAGCGTCAGGCCCGCACCGGCGTCGTGTTCGTGTCAAAGCTACCCGCCCGGGGGCATCTGACCGAATCGGTCGCCGGCGGCGGAAGGGCCGCCGGACGTGCGCGACGGGCGGGTCGAGTCGGTCAGGAAGCGGCGGCGGTGAGCCGGTCGGCCGCGGCCTGGACCTGCTGCGTCGACGCGGTCAACGCGACCCGGACGTGGCGGTTGCCGGTGGGTCCGTAGAAGACACCGGGGCCGGCGACGATGCCGAGGTCCGCGAGGCGTCCGATCGTCGTCCAGGCGTCCTCACCGGCGGTGCACCACAGATACAGCCCGGCCTCGGAGTCGTCGATCCGGAGCCCGAACGCCTCGAGGGCGGGCGCGAGGATCCCCCGGCGCCGCCGGTAGGCGTCCTTCTGCACCTCGACGTGCTCGTCGTCGTCGAGGGCGACGGTCATCGCGGCCTGCACGGGAGCCGGCACGATCATGCCGGCGTGCTTGCGGGCGTTGACCAGGGTCGGCATCAGCTCGGGCGCCCCGGCCAGGAACGCCGCCCGGTAGCCCGCCAGATTGGACTGCTTGCTCAGCGAGTAGGCGACGAGCAGCCCGCTCGGATCCCCGCCGGTCACGCGCGGATCCAGCAGGGACGGCACGGGCTCCCCACCCTGGTGGGTGTCCCACCGGTCCCAGCCGAGTTCGGCGTAGCACTCGTCGGAGACGACGACGGCGCCCGCGGCCCGCGCCTGCTCGACCAGCCGGCGGAGACGCTCGACGTCGGCGACGGCACCGGTCGGGTTCGCGGGCGAGTTGATCCACACCATCCGCACGCGGGAGCGCACGGCGTCGTCGAGCGCGTCCAGGTCGTCCGCCGCGACCGCGTCGGCACCGGCCAGACGGGCCCCGATGTCGTAGGTGGGGTAGGCGACGCTCGGGTGGACGACCACGTCACCGGGGCGCAGCCCGAGCAGCAGCGGCAGCCAGGCGACCAGTTCCTTGGAGCCGACCGTGGGCATCACCGCGTCGGCCGGCAGGTCGGTGACCCCGCGACGGCGCGCGAACCAGCGCACGACGGCCTCCCGCAGCTGCGCGGTGCCGTGGGTGGTCGGGTAGCCGGGGGCGTTCGCGGCCTCGGCGAGCGCCCGCTGGATGAAGCCCGGGGTCGGGTCGACCGGCGTGCCGATCGACAGGTTGACGGCGCCGTCGGGGTGGGCGGCCGCAGTGGCCTGGTAGGGGGCCATCGCCTCCCACGGGTACTCGGGCAGGTCGAGCCCGAACGGCCGGGCCCCGGACGGCGCCTCCGTCACAGGTCGACGTCCTGGTTCTGCGGCGGCAGCGCGGCGATCATCGGGTGGTCCGTGTGCGTGTTGCCGACCTTGGCCGCGCCGCCGGGCGAGCCGAGCTCCTCGAAGAACTCGACGTTGGCCTTGTAGTAGTCGGCCCACTCCTCGGGGGTGTCGTCCTCGTAGTAGATGGCCTCCACCGGGCAGACGGGCTCACAGGCTCCGCAGTCGACGCACTCGTCGGGGTGGATGTAGAGGGAACGCTCGCCCTCGTAGATGCAGTCGACGGGACACTCCTCCACACACGCCTTGTCCTTGATGTCGACGCAGGGCTGCGCGATGACGTACGTCACGTCGTCTGACCTCTCCTCGTGTACTCCGGTCCACGCCGCCGTGCCCAGAATCGGCTGACTGGATCGACCAGGGCGCTGGTGACCGGGGCGTTCGGCGGCTCTCGTCAGTCTACTGCCGGGCTCCGACGCTCGATGTCGGGCGCCCCGCGTCCCCGGCACGCCTCGGGTGGCTACCGTGGTGCCATGGGTCCCACCCCCGCGCATCTGCTCGCGACGCTGCCGCTCGGCACGCGCGTCGTCGTCCGCTACCGCATCGAGGACGACGTCCACGGGGCCACCGACGCGCTCGGGGAGCTCGTGGCGCGGCAGCCCGACACGTGCACCGTCCGCACCCGGTCCTCCGGCGACGTCGTGATCACGCTGGCGGACGTCACCGCCGCGCGGACGGTCCCGCCGCCCCCGGCGCCCCGCCCGCGCTGAGAGCACCGGGACCGCTGCCGTCAGGACGGGAGCCGGCGCATGCCCCACAGCGGGGAGAAGAACAGCGGCACGCACGCGGTACCCGCGCCGACCACCCCGATGAGGATCGTGGGCACGATGCCGATCCAACCGCCGAGCCAGCCGCCCAGCAGCGCACCGATCGGCATGACACCCCACACCAGGCAGCGGATCGACGCGTTCATCCGCCCGAGCAGGGCCGGCGGGCACACCCGCTGCCGCATGCTGACCTGGAGGACGTTGTAGACGACCACCAGCACGGAGAACCCGAAGTCCGCGACGCTGAGCGCGGTGATCTGCAGCCACGGGGCCGGCATCAGGGTCGCCGCCGGCATCAGGAGCATGAGGACGGTCGAGGCCACCAGGGACAGCGGCAGGGCGTTCCCCTCCCCCACCCGGTCGCCGATGCGGGACGCGAGCGCGGCGCCGAGCACACCGCCGACGGCGCCCAGCGACATGATCAGCCCGAACACCGGCGCACCGAGGCCGAGTTCGCGCAGGATGAGGATCGGGTACAGGGTGGCCGCGACGGTCGAGAAGAAGTTGGAGATGCCGGTCGCCGCGGTGATCCGGCTGATCAGCGGGTGCCGGACGACGAAGCTGAGCCCCGCCCGGATCTGGCCGATCAGCGAGGCCTCCTGCGGCGGGTCCGGGCGTCGTTCGCTGTCCCGGACGGTGATCAGGGCGATCGCGGAGACGAGGTACCCGACGGCCTCGGCGACGAACAGCACCGGCACGCTCACGACGCTGAGCAGGGCACCGCCGATGCCGGGGCCGCCCAGCCGCGCGACCTGGGCCGTGGCCTCCAGCTTCCCGTTCGCGTCCGCGACCCGGCCCGACGGCACCAGCACCGGGACGAAGCTCTGGTACCCGACGTCGAAGAACACTGTGGCGGTGCCGACGACGGCGGCGACGGCGAGCAGATGCCAGAAGTCCAGGCTGCCCGTCCACCACAGCACCGGGATGGCCAGCATGGCGACGGCCCGGACGGCGTCGGCCGCGATCATGGTCCGGCGCTTGCGCCACCGGTCCACCCACGCGCCGGCCGGCAGCCCGATCAGCAGGAACGCCGCGAACTGCACCGCGTCGAGCAAGCCCACCTGGAACGCGGTCGCATCCAGCACGCTGACCGCGAGCACCGGCAGCGCGATCCGGCCGACGCTCGAGCCGATCTGGCTGACGCCCTGACCGCCCCAGAAGCGCAGGAAGTCACCGTCGCGCCAGAGGGAGCGGTCGGAGCGGACGACGTCCGTGACGTCCCCGGTCACGGGCGCCGGCGCGTCCGCGGCCGGGCGGTCCGCGGCGGGCGGCGCCTCGATGGGCGGGGCGGGCACGGTGGTCGGCGACGTCGGCGGACCAGCCGGTGGTACCGTTCCGACCGCGCCGGGGTTGCCGGGCGGACCGCCGATGGAGCGGGCCGGAGACGGGCCCGCGGGCTCCGGCGTCGCACCCTGGTTCTCGGACGTCATCCCGACAGCATCACTCAGTGATTGGCATTCGTCAATCACTACGGCATGCTGGCCTGATGCACGCGAAGGACACCGACCACGACGCCCTCGCGCGTGGACGCGCCCTCAGCTCTCCCCTGCGCCTGCGCATCCTGCGGTACTGCCTGCACGAGGCCCGGACCAACAAGGAGATCGCCGGGCGCTTCGACCTCAATCCCGCCACCAGCCTGCACCACGTGCGGACGCTGGCGGAGGCAGGTCTCCTGGCCGCGGAGCCCGAGCGGCGCGGCACCCGCGGGGCGCGTGAGGTGCCGTATCTGGCCACTCGGCTGTCCTGGCGCACCCCGCTGCCGCCGGGCACCACCCTGGTGGACGCGTTCCTCGCCGACCTGGAGGGCGTCGCCCCCGATCAGTTGCAGACGGTCCGGCTCGGGATCAAGCTCGACGACGCGCACCGGCGCGAGATGCTCGAGAAGATCGAGGCGGTCCTCGAGGAGTACGCGGCGATGCCCGCCGACGAGGACGGCGAGCCGACGTCGATCTTCTTCGCCCACCACCCGGACCTGACGGCCCGGGACCGCTGAGGACGGCCGCTGAGGAACCGGTCAGCCGGCGCCGGGCAGGCTGACCTCGAGTCGGCCGTCGACCACGCGGGTGTCGAAGCGGGGCTGCGGGGCGGTCGCCGGACCGTTGAGCACGGCACCGGTCCGCAGTGAGAACGTCGACCCGTGCCACGGGCAGCTGACGCAGGGGCCCTCGCCCGGCGTCCCGGTCGTCAGCTCACCCTCGTGCAGCGGCCCGGACAAGTGGCTGCACGCGTCCGCGAGGACGAACACGGCGTCCGAGGACTCCTGGCGCAGCACGACGACGGGCACGTCGCCCACCGTGCGACGCGCGAGCGTGCCCGTCGGTAACTCCTCGACCGGGCCGAGCGAGTGCCAGCCCGGCTCGACGCGGTGCGGGACGTCCTCCGTGTGGTTGGCGCCGGAGGCCTGCCGGAAGGACATGTGGCCACCGAGGTAGCCGCCCAGACCGGCGATCGAGAGCCCGGCGAAGGAGAGGGCCTTGCCCAGCCCGTGCCGGCCGGCGCGGCGCGCCAGCCAGGAGACCGAGTAGAGCCCGATGGCGGTGAAGTTGGCGCCCGCGTGGACGAGACCGACCCGCATCTGCTGCTCGTGCAGGTCCCCGTAGTCGGCATAGCCGGCGGCGACGGCGGGGACGGAGGCGATGACGCCGGCCCCGACCAGCCGCCGCGACGCGTCCTCCGCGCCGGGCACGAGGTCCAGGAAGGCCGCGGAGAACCAGGCGCCGAGCGGCAGCTGGACCAGGACGGGGTGCAGCGGGTGGCCCTGCGGTACCCCGTGCAGGATGTCGCGCAGCCACTGCGGCTGGATCAGGGTGTGGGAGAGCTTCTGTTCGATGGCGACGGCGGAGTCGAGCCAGGTGGCGTCCTCGAGGGCGTCAACGGCGGCGACGGGGGCGAGGGTCTTCATGCGGCCTCCTCGGTGCGTGAACCCTCATTGTGCCGCGCACCACCCCTCGAGCGAAACCCGTCAGTGGGCTGATGATCGCCTCGGACAGCGCCGGACGGGCCCGGGACCGCGCCCGAGGATCTGGCGGAACCCGCAGGTCAGAGTGCCGGAGACCGCCGCGGGGCGTGGGATGCGCGCAGGCCACGGGCGGTCAGCAGGACGGCCACCACGGTCGCCACCCCCGCGCCGTACAGCCAGAGCAGACCCGCCAGGGCCACGCCGGTGGGCTGCGCGGTCTGGGTGACGATGAGCGGCACCTCGCCCGTGCTGGCCAGCAACCAGTTCGCGGTGAAGGCGATGGCCCCGGTGACGGCGGCCGCCCACAGGGTGCGCGTCCACATCCCCACCGCGGTCGCGGCGGCGGCGCAGAACACGATCGCGAGCGCCGCACCCCACGGCAGTGGGGTGGCGCCGGCGTAGCCGACATGACCGTGCAGGGTCGTGCCGAGCCAGCACACGAGCAGGCCGACGACGAGGGCGGCGAGCACGGCCCGCAGCCAGCCGCCCCGCCGGGCCGGGGCCGGTGACGACGTCGTCTCCACGGCCCGGAAGCGCTCGACCGGGTCGATGTCCCGCCAGATGCCGTTCGAGAGCGCGAACCGGCCGCCCTCGACCACCGTCTGGGTGCCGTGCGCGGCGATCGCCGCGCGCTTGCCCTCGGCGTCGCCGAGCACCTCGATCAGCCGGCCCGTGGAGGAACCGGCGTCGCTGGCCGTGACCCACAGCCGGGCGGGCAGCTCGCCGCGGACCTGCTCGAGCGCGGCCAGGGTGACCTGGTGCGCGCGGATGTGGTCGGGGTGGCCGTAGCCGCCGTCGTCGTCGTACGTGACCACGACGTCGGGCCGGACCACCCGCAGCAGGGCCGCGACGTCCGCGGCGGCCTGCTCCAGCGGCTGCTGGGAGAAGCTGTCGGCCGAGACCTGCGGGGCAGGCTGTGCGCGGCCGTCCTCGCCCCAGCTCATGCCGGAGTCGCGGTACCGGCGCGTCGGGTCGCCCGGCGTGAGCGCCGGGGCGGTGCCGAGCAGGAAACCGCTGTGGACGCCGAGCACGCGGGTGGCCGACGCCAGCTCCGTCAGCCGCACCGCGGCGAGCTCGGTACCGTCGTCGACGCTCTCGGGCAGCCCGACCTGCAGGTGCCGCAGGTCGGCGGGGATCACCTCCCCGAGTTCACCGCGGGTGCAGGTGAGCAGGAGGACCCGGTGTCCGGCGGCGGCCAGGGCCGCCATCGTCCCGCCCGTCGCGATCGACTCGTCGTCGGGATGGGCGTGGACGAACAGGACGGTCGCCGGCGCCTCGACGCCCGCGAGCAGGTCGGCGAGACCCGCCGGCTCCTCCCGCACGGGTCAGGCCCGGGCCCGGGCCCGGTGGGCCTTCATGCGCTCGTTGGCGTCGAGGATCACCTTGCGGATGCGGATGGACTCCGGCGTCACCTCGACGCACTCGTCCTCGCGGGCGAACTCGAGGGACTCCTCGAGCGTCAGGGTGCGCGGCGGGGTGAGGTTCTCGAAGGAGTCCGAGGAGGCCGCCCGCATGTTGGTGAGCTTCTTCTCCTTCGTGATGTTCACGTCCATGTCGTCGGCGCGGGAGTTCTCCCCGACGATCATGCCCTCGTAGACCTCCGAGGTCGGCTGGACGAAGAAGGAGCCGCGCTCCTGCAGGTTGATCATGGCGAACGGGGTCACGACGCCGGCCCGGTCCGCGATCATCGAGCCGTTGGTGCGGTACTCGATGTCGCCGGCCCAGTGCTCGTAGCCCTCGGCGTAGGAGGAGGCGATGCCGGCACCGCGCGTGTCGGTGAGGAACCGGGTGCGGAAGCCGATCAGGCCGCGGGCCGGGACGATGAACTCCATCCGGACCCAGCCGGTGCCGTGGTTGGCCATGTTGGTCATCCGGCCCTTGCGAGCGGCCATCAGCTGGGTGACGGCGCCGAGGTACTCCTCGGGCACGTCGATGATCATGTGCTCCATCGGCTCGTGGACCTTGCCGTCGACGATGCGCGTGACGACCTGCGGCTTGCCGACGGTCAGCTCGAAGCCCTCGCGGCGCATCTGCTCGACGAGGATGGCCAGGGCCAGCTCACCGCGGCCCTGCACCTCCCAGGCGTCCGGGCGCTCGGTCGGGAGGACCTTGAGGGAGACGTTGCCGACGAGTTCCTTGTCCAGGCGGTCCTTGACCTGCCGGGCCGTCACCTTCGCGCCCTTGACCTTGCCGGCCAGCGGCGAGGTGTTGATGCCGATGGTCATGGAGATCGCCGGGTCGTCGACCGTGATCAGCGGCAGCGGCCGCGGGTTCTCCAGGTCGGTCAGCGTCTCACCGATGGTGATGTCCTCGATGCCGGCGACGGCGACGATCTCGCCCGGGCCGGCGGAGTCGGCGGAGACCCGCTCGAGCGCCTTGGTGGCGAGCAGCTCGGTGATCTTGACGGTCTTCAGCTCGCCGGTGTGGCGGGCCCAGGCGACCTGCTGACCCTTGCGCAGGGTGCCGTTGAAGATGCGCAGCAGGGCGAGCCGGCCGAGGAACGGCGAGGCGTCGAGGTTGGTCACGTGCGCCTGCAGCGGGGCCTCGGGGTCGTAGGACGGCGCCGGGATGTGCTTGACGATGGTCGAGAACAGCGGCTCGAGGTTGTCGTTCTCCGGGGCGCTGCCGTTGGCCGGCTGCTCGAGGGAGGCGGCGCCGACCTTCGCGGCGGCGTAGACGACGGGCACGTCGAGGATGGCGTCCAGGTCCAGGTCCGGCACCTCGTCGGCGAGGTCGGAGGCCAGGCCGAGCAGCAGGTCCATGGACTCGCTGACGACCTCGGGGATGCGGGCGTCGGGCCGGTCGGTCTTGTTCACGACCAGGATGACGGGCAGCTTCGCGGCGAGCGCCTTGCGGAGCACGAAGCGGGTCTGCGGCAGCGGGCCCTCGGAGGCGTCGACGAGCAGGACGACGCCGTCGACCATGGACAGGCCGCGCTCGACCTCGCCGCCGAAGTCGGCGTGGCCCGGGGTGTCGATCACGTTGATGGTGATGTTCTCGCCCTCGGCCGCGGGGCCGTTGTAGAACACCGTGGTGTTCTTGGCGAGGATGGTGATCCCCTTCTCCTTCTCCAGGTCTCCGGAGTCCATGACCCGGTCGGCCACCTCTCCGTGCGTGGAGAAGGCACCGGTCTGCCGGAGCATGGCGTCCACCAGGGTCGTCTTGCCGTGGTCGACGTGCGCGACGATGGCGACGTTGCGCAGATCCTCACGGACGGCCCGAGTAGTGGTGGCGGTGTCAGACATGCGGGATGACTCGATTCGGTGAGAGGTCGTGTCCACGGTGCTGAGCCGTGGGCAGGAAAGTGCGGGAGCCGGGCGGTGCCCGGGCGCGGGCGTGGCCGCGCGTGGAACGTGGGCGGCACCGAGAGGGCGCCGACAGACCATTCTAGACCCGCGGGCCGCTTCCGCGCCGTGGTCGTCGTCACGCCCCGGCCACCCCTGACCACCGACGACGACGGCGCCCGCCCCCGGGACCGGGGACGGGCGCCGTCGTGGCGGTCGGGCGGGGCCTACTCCTCGGTGGCGCCGGCGGCGAGCAGCTGGGCGCGCACTTCGCGCCGCTCGCGCTGCTTGTCCGGGTCCGGCAGCGGCACCGCGGCCAGCAGGCGCTGCGTGTAGGCCTGCTGCGGGTTGCGCAGGATCTCGTCCCGGGTGCCCTGCTCCACGATGCTGCCGTGGTTCATCACGACGATGCGGTCGGCGAGCAGGTCCACCACCGCGAGGTCGTGGGTGACGAAGAGGCACGCGAAGCCCAGCTCGCGCTGCAGCTCCTGGAACAGCTCGAGCACGCGCGCCTGCACGGACACGTCGAGGGCCGACGTCGGCTCGTCCGCCACCATCAGTGCCGGCTTCAGGGCGAGCGCCCGGGCGATGCCGACGCGCTGCTTCTGGCCGCCCGAGAGCTCGTGCGGGTACCGGTTGCGGTAGGCGCGGGGAAGCTGGACCTGGTCCAGCAGCCCCTCGATCCGCTTCTGCAGCTCCGACCCCTTGGCCTCCCCGGCGAGGAACAGGGGCTCGCCGATGCTCTCACCGATGGGCAGGCGCGGGTTCAGGGACGAGGACGGGTCCTGGAAGACCATGCCGACCTTGTTCCGCAGCACCTTCAGCTGCTTGCGGTCCGCCTTCGAGATGTCCTCGCCGACCACCGAGAGGCTGCCCGCGACGATGGGCAGCAGGCCCACCGACGCACGACCGATCGTCGTCTTGCCCGACCCCGACTCCCCCACCAGCCCGACGACCTGGCCGGGGTAGATGGTCAGGTTGGCGTCGGTCACAGCGCGGAACGCCGGCACACGCCCCTGCTTCGGGTACTCGATGGCCACCCCCCGCAGCTCGAGCACCGGCTGGACGCCCTGCAGACGCTCCGCCTCGGCCTGGGCGATCCGCTCGGCCTCGGCCAGCGCCCGCTGGTTCTCCTGCTCTCGCGCGGCCAGTTCGGCGGTGTCGATGTCGATCTCCGCCTCGCTGATGACGTCGGCGGACGCGGCCAGCGCGGCCACCAGGTCGATCTCCTCCTCGCCGGCGGTGCCCAGGTGCGGCACCGACGCCAGCAGGGACTGCGTGTACGGGTGCTGCGGGTCGTGGAAGATCTGGCCCGCGGTGCCCGCCTCGACCGTCCGGCCGTCCTTCATCACGAGGATGCGGTCCGCCAGGTCGGCAACCACGCCCATGTCGTGGGTGATGAGGACGATGCCGGAGTCCAGCTTGTCCTTCAGGTTGCGCATCAGGTCGAGGATCTCGGCCTGCACGGTCACGTCGAGCGCCGTGGTGGGCTCGTCGGCGATCAGCAGCTTCGGGTCGCAGGACAGGGACTGCGCGATCATGGCACGCTGCCGCTGCCCGCCCGAGAGCTGGTGCGGGTAGGAGTTGAACGCCTTCTGCGGGTCCGGCATCTCGACCAGTTCGAGCATCTCGAGCGCGCGGGCAGCCGCCTGCTTCGGTGAGACCTCGTTGTGCAGGCGGACCGTCTCCACGATCTGGTTGCCGACCGTGTAGACCGGGTTCAGCGCCGTCATGGGTTCCTGGAAGATGACCGCGATCTCGGATCCGCGCACCTGCCGCAGGGCGTGCCGGGACGCGTTGAGCAGCTCACGGCCCGCCAGGTTCACGCTGCCGCGCACGACGGCGTTGACGGGCAGCAGGTCGAGCAGGGCCATCGCCGTCGTCGATTTGCCGGAACCGGACTCACCGACGATCGCGAGCACCTCGCCGCGCGCCAGGTCGAAGTTCGAGCCGATCACGGCCGGGACGAGCTTCTTCTCGACGCCGAAGCTGATGTTCAGGTCGCGGACGGACAGCAGGGCGTCGCCGCGGCGTCCGCCGCCGGACGGGGCTGTGCTGGGCTGCGCTGCGTGACTCATCGGTGGTTCCCTTCTCGAGTCGTGGGCGACGACGTGCGCCGCTCCACGTGATCCGCGAGCCCCGGGTGGGAGGCGGCGGCGGATCCTGAAACGATGGGCAGATGACGACCTTCACGGCCGGCACCAGCCGGTGGATGGCGATCGGGTGCTGGACTGTCGCCGCCCTGATGATTCTGGCCGCGGCGACGAGCGGTGACGCCTCGGTCGGGGTGAAACTGGCGATCATCGGCCTCGACGTGGCCGCGCTGGGCTGGGCTGCACTGTGGCGCCCCTCCGTCGGCATCGACGACGAGCGGGTGCTCGTGCGCAACGTGTTCCGCACCGAGAGTGTGCCCTGGGCCGCACTGATCGACGTCGACACCAAGTACGCGCTGACGCTCGTCACCCCGCACCGCCGGGTCACGGCGCTGGCCGCCCCCGCGCCCGGCCGGCACGCCGTCATGTGGGCGAACCGGCAGGACGTGACCGGCCTGCCCGAGCGCACCTACGATTCCGTGCGCTCGATCCGGCCCGGTGACCTGACGCAGTCGCACTCCGGCGCGGCCGCCCTGCTGGTGCGCCGCCACTGGGAGCGGCTGGCCGAGGACCAGCGCATCGACCTCGGCGCGGCGGACGCCACCGCGATCGGCACCCGCTGGCACCCCGTCACGATCGTGGCCGCCGTCGTGCTCGCGGTCGCGACCGTGGTGGCGTTCTGCTTCTGAGCCGGTGACGGCCACGGGCGTGGTCATCGCCCGTCGCGGCGGAAGAAGCCCCGCCGGCGCGGCTCGGTGGCCCCACCGGGACCGGTGCCCCGCGCGTCGTCGTCGAGCTCGAGCCGGGAGTTCTGACCGCCCTCGGCCGGCGTGCCGTGGTAGAGCGTGGAGGAGCGTTCGTCGGGGGTGACGACGCCCGGCTCGGCCAGGGTCTGCGCCTCGCGGGCGGTGCGCTCGTCCTCGTCGGCCTCCCGCTCGCTGCGGGAGATCGCGGACAGTGACCGGTCCTCGTCGGCGGCGTCCTTGACGACCTCGTTGACCGCGGCGCGGCTGCCGGTCGCGTACTGGCCGAACGAGCCGGTCGAGGACTGGCCGCTGAGCATCATCGCCGCGCTCAGGCGCTTGATCGACCGCAGCGAGAACTTCTTCTGCCGCGGGTCGAACGCGTCGCGCAGACCGTCGCCGATGAAGTTGATGCAGAGGCAGATGACGACGATGAACAGGCCCGGCCACCAGAACAGCCACGGCCGCGTGCTGAACGCCGCCTGGTTCTGGCTGATCAGGGAGCCCAGCGAGATGTCTGGCGCGCGGACGCCCAGGCCGAGGTAGCTCAGCGCCGTCTCGGTCAGGATCGCCGCACTCATCAGCAGGGTCAGGTTGACCGTGATGACGCCGACCGTGTTCGGCAGGATGTGCTTGAAGATGATCCGGGCGTTCGAGGCACCCGCGATCCGCGCGGCGTCGACGAACTCCCGCTCCCGCAGGGACAGGAACTCGGCGCGCACGAGGCGTCCGAGCAGCATCCAGGTGACCAGGCCGAGGAAGATGCCGAGGACGAGCACGCCGTTCTGGCCGCCGGCCCGGCCGACGATCGCCGCGGCGATCAGGGTGGGGATGACGATGAAGACGTCGGTCAGGCGCATCAGGATCGCTTCGATCCAGCCCCGGAAGAAGCCGGCGAGGGAGCCGACGATGATGCCGATCACGCCGGCGAGGATGCCGATCGTGAACATGATGAACAGCGAGATCTGCGTGCCGCGCATCGTCATGGCGAACAGGTCACGGCCGACGCGGTCCTGACCGAACGGGTGGTCGCCGAAGTCGAAGGGCAGCTTCCAGGTCGGCGAGCCGCCGTTGACCAGCGGCGGGGTGTCGCCGAAACCGTAGTGCCACCAGCCCGGGATGGGGCCGATGCCCTGCGACGTGATCGACAGCAGCAGGATGATCAGGAAGACGATGATCGAGGCGACCGCTGCGGTGTGGCCGAGGAACTTCTTGGCGACGATCCGGCCCTGGCTCAGCCCCTTGGTCGCCTCCTCGGCGGGGGCCGGCTTCTCGGTGCGCTCCGGTGGAGTCTGCGTCTCGGTGCGGCTCATGAGGACTTCCTTGCGTTCGTGGCCTGCGGCGTGCTCGGGGCCCACTCCGGGTGGGCGGTGCTGATCACGTCAGCCTCACGCGGGGATCGAGCAGCGAGTAGGCGATGTCGGCCAGCAGGTTGAACACCACGGTGGTGATGCCGACGACGAGGAACACCGCCATCACCGGGTTCGGGTCGCTGTGCGAGATGCCGTCGATGAACAGCGTGCCCATGCCTTTGAAGGAGAACACGTTCTCGGTGATCACGGCGCCGCCGATCAGGCCGCCGAGGTCCGCGGCGACCACGGTCGCCAGCGGGATGAGGGCGTTGCGGAACGCGTGCCGGACGACGACCGTGCGCTCGTTGACGCCCTTGGCCCGTGCGGTGCGGACGTAGTCCTGGTTCATCACCTCGAGCATCGAGGCCCGGGAGAACCGGGTGTACGACGCGAGGGAGATGAGGATCAGGGCGATGGTCGGCAGCAGCAGGTGCGTGTACTTGTCCAGGCCGGTGAACCAGAAGTCGCCGTTGAGGTTCGGGGTCTCCGAGCCGATCGTGGAGATCGGGCGGCCGTGCACGAGCGGCGAGTTGTAGTACGCGGGCCAGGACTGCATGAACCGGTCCAGCAGGATCAGACCGGACGTGACGAACGCGGTCAGGACCGCGGCCCGCATGTTCTGCGCCCGGTCGTAGCCGCCGGAGAACCAGCCGGCGGCCAGCCCCACGAGGATGCCCACGACGCCGAGCATGATCACGGTCGGCAGGTTGCCGTTCGCGTTCAGGATCGGCTGCACCACGAAGTAGGAGATGGCGCCCACGGCGGCGGTGATCAGCGAGGCGACCAGCGCCCGCCGGTTCCGCAGCCCCGCGATCAGCGCGGTGAATCCGACGGCCAGACCGAAGGCGCACAGCGTGATCATCACGGGGCCGATACCGGGCGCCGCGAACCAGTCGGTGGCCACGAGCACGGCGAGGATGCCGATCGTCACGGCGGTCGCGATGACGAAGGTGATGAGCCGCCGCTTCCACGTGCCGGGGATGATCAACACCCAGACCAGCCCCATCAACACGCCGATCACGATCATCGTCGTGATCGAGATGCTCGGTTTCGCCAGGAAGTTGTTGAACCCGATGGCGCCGAACTCCTTGAGCAGGACGGCCACCCAGAACACGGGGAGGGAGAAGAAGAGGAAGGCGACGAAGGTGACGGCGTAGTCCAGGCCGCTGTACTGCCGCAGCGCGGTGACGATGCCGACGGTGACGCCGATGACGATCGCGAGGACGAAGGCGATGGTGACGAACTGGATGGTGTTGCCCGCGGCGACCCCGAGCAGGTCGCTGACGTTCTGGCCCTTGATGTTCGAGCCGAGGTCGCAGGAGCCGGGCACCACGCACTTGACGGCGCCGCCGAGCCAGAGGAAGTACCGCAGCAGGGGCGGCACGTCGAGCTGCAGCTGCTGCCGGATGGCATTCATCTGCGCTTCTTTGGTGGGGCTGTTGGAGGCGCGGATCTCGGCGAGGGGATCCCCGCCGAAGTAGGCCATCAGCAGATAGACGAGGAAGGACGCGCCGAGCAGGATGAGCACGGCGGCGAGCAGGCGCCGAAGGATGTAGGCAGACATGGGGACCTTTTGGGTCGGACCGGTGCGAGCACCGGGGGGCGTGTGACGAGGGTGGCCGGGCGTCGAGCGCCACGGTCGGGTTCGGGGAGAACGCGGGAGGCACCAGGACCGTTGCTGGCCCTGGTGCCTCTCGCGATCAGACCCTGGACGGGTCGAAGACCGTCACCGGGAGTACCGGGTCAGGACTTGACGGCCCAGTCCCAGACGTCCCACCAGACGCCGTACTGGTTCGGCTGGTAGTTCACGCCACCGGTGACCCGGCTGCTGAACGCCTCGACGCCGACGCTCTGGAAGAGCGGCAGTCCGTACTTGCTGTCCCAGATGTACTTGTCGATCTGCTGCTGCAGCTCGATCTGCTTCGCGGTGTCCGTGGTCTGGATCAGCTCGGTCATCAGCTTGTCCGCGTCCTTGTTGGAGAACTTGCTGAAGTTGGAGCCCTGACCGCTGCCGAACAGCTGCGGGACGCCGGAGACGCCCACACCCGGGTTGGTCCAGCCGAAGATCGTCACGTCGTACGTGCCGTCGCCCAGCTTGCTGGACCACTCGTTGGCGGCGGCGCCGTTGTTGACCACCTTGAAGCCGGCCTCGGTGGCGGACTTGGCGATCAGCGTGTAGGCGTCGACACGGTTCGGGTTGTCCTTGTTGTACATGATCCGCACCGTCGGGGTCTTGCCCGCGAGCAGCTTCTTGGCGCCGTCGATGTCGACGTCCTGGAAGTTCTGCGAGCCGTTCTCCTGAGCGGACTTCGCGTAGCCCTCCTGGGCCGGGACGAAGATCTGCGAGTCGAGGATCTTGGCGTCCGGCTTCTGCTTGGTGATGATCGCGTCGAGGATCGCCTTGCGCGGGATCGTCTTCATGAACGCCTCGCGGATGGCGGGGTCCTTGAACGAGCCGTACTGGTTGATGTCGACGTGGTCGTACGCCAGCTGGTCGCCCTTCTGCACCTGGGCATCCGGGATGGCCTGCAGCGCCTCGAGCGTGTCGGCGGAGGACTGCGGGGCCGCGATGTCGACCTCGCCGTTCTTCAGCGCCTGGATCTGCGCCTGGGTGTCACCGATGGTCCGCATCACGATGGTGTCGACCTTCGGCATGTTGCCCCAGGTGTAGTCCGGGTTCTTCTTCAGCGTCACCGACTCGTTGTTGGTGATCGCGCTGACGATGAACGGACCGTTCGAGAGGTACAGCGAGGGATCGGACGGCAGCGTCGTCGAGTCGAAGCCCTTGTTGTAGAAGTCGGCCGCCTTCTTCAGCGTCGCGTTCGGGGAGGCCGGCTTGTCGACATTGCCCTTGGGCAGCGGCTTCATCAGGTCGGACAGCGCCTTTGCGTCCGTCAGACCGGCCTTCTTGGCGACGACGTGCGCCGGGACCTCGGGAGCGTTGAACGCGATCTCCCAGTCGGCGTACGGCTGGTCGTACTTGATGGTGAAGGACTTGCGGTCCTCCGTGACCTCGGGGAACGTCGTCTTGTTCAGGCCCGACGTCGTACCCGCGTAGCTGAAGTACTGGCTGCCCTTGGTGACCTTGCCGCTGTCGTCGGTGGTCGCGTCGTCGTAGTAGCCCGAGTACACGGCCCACGCGAGGACGAAGTCATCGGCGGTGACCGGGGTCCCGTCGGACCACTTCACGCCGTCGTTGATCGTGTACTTGATCGTCAGCGGGCTGTCCGAGGTCTTCTCGTACTTCCCGAACTTGTCGTTCTTGACGACCTTCAGGTCCTTGTCGATGTAGTTGAAGCCGGAGTGCGTCGCCAGCCAGATCTTGCCGTTGACGTCGGAGTTTCCGGTCGCCGTCGACTGGTTGAACGAGCTGAATCCGTTCACCTCGGCGACGGTGATCTGCCCTCCGCCGGAGCTACTGGCGCCTGACGTGGCGTTGTTGTTGCTGCCGCCGCCGGTGTTGCCACCGCAGGCGCTGAGTGCGAGCGCTGCGATGGCAGCCGCCCCCACGATTTTGGAAATACGCGTGACACGCATTCCGCCTCCTCATGGAAATTTTCTGAGTGACCCGCAACACACTGCCCGGGCTGCGGACACACTACCGTACCGATCGGTAAGTGGCGTGTCTCACATGTTGTCCCAGACTAGTGGGCGTTTGTTTCGCGGATGCTTCCGGGTCCGGATCGAGCGTGCGTCGTTATGAACTTGTGACCTCGGGTTCATCCGTCGACGTCGCACGCTGTCGCAGGTCACGCCGTCGATGAGCCGGTCCACGCCCCGGCTGACAGCCCTCGTCCCCCGCCCGTCCGGTGGCCCGCCGGACTGTCGGAGGACGGGGCTACGCTGACCCGCATGAGCGAACAGACGAATCAGCCCGACCAGAACGACAACACCGAAACCGGCACCGACACCGGTGAGGACCGTCCGACCATCGGCGCCAGCACGCCGCAGGCGAACACCACCGAGAAGGATCCCGAGCAGTGGGTCACCGGCGACGAGCCGATGACCGGCGCACAGCGCAGCTACCTCGACACGCTCGCCCGCGAGGCCGGCGAGGAGCTGCCGGCGGACCTGACCAAGGCGCAGGCGTCCGAGCACATCGACCGGCTGCAGAGCAAGACGGGTCGCGGCGACTCCGGCAACTGACCCGCACCCCGCGGACGCGGCACGGACCGACGCTGCACGGACGGTCGCTGCCTACCGCACCACGGTGCGGTGCCCGGCGTCGAGACGGCGTGTCCAGCCACGCTCGTCGAGGTGCTCGAGCAGGGGGATCACGACGCGTCGTGTGGTGCCGAGCGCCTGACGGGCGTCGCTCGTCGTGAACGGCTGCGCGAGACCGGCCAGCGTCCGCATGGCCAGCGCCGGCGCCGACGGCAGCAGCACGATGCCATCCCGCAGACGAATGATCCGCCCGGCGCGTTCGGCGGCGGCCAGGTCCCTGACGGACAGGCCGAGGGCGGTCAGGTCGTGGGCCTCCGGGGCCTGGAAGGGGCGAGCGGCCAGCCGTGCGGCGAGTCGCGCGACGGCGGCCTCGGCGGCGCCCAGGTCGCCGCGGCTGCCGGGAAGCCGGATCCGGCCGGCCTCCTGTTCGAGGCCGGCCGCCACGACCACCGGGTCCAGTGGGACGCCGGCGGGCAGCGCGAGCAGGTCCCGGGCGGCGCCGTGCGTCAGACCGCCGGCGAGCGGGTCGGTCCCGTGGTGGGCGGTGACGGCGGCGCGCAGGCGCTGCTGCCAGCCGGCGAGCACCGGGCCGTGGACCCACCACTCCCCCAGTGCCACCACACCGGCCGGCGGATCCTCGTCCGCCGAGGGGATCACCCCGAGCCGGTGCAGGTGCGACACGGTCACGGCGCCGCGGGCCGCGACCTCGTCGAGCGGATCACCGCCCGGCGTCATCGCGGCCAGTCGCGCCGCCCACCGCGCACTGTCGCCCCGGCGACGGAACTCCGGCGGGTCCGCGTCCAGCAGCAGGACACCGCCGAGCACCCGGTGCGCGCCCGGATCCCGCAGCACCATCCGGTCCCCCGGCACCAGCGGGAGGGCACGGCTCAGCGCGAGCCACGCGTGGTCGTCGTCGAAGGACCGCAGCCGGGCGGAGACGGCGGCACTGCCGACGTGCACCACCACCTGGTCCGGCGCCTCGCCGAGGGGCACGCCGCTCGTCCGCCGCACGCCGACGGTGGCCGCGATCGGCCAGGCGCCCGGCGTCACCAACGCGTCCCCGCGCCCCACGTCGGCCGGGGTCACACCACGCAGGTTGAGCGCCACCCGGCTCACCGGGCGCACGGCCTCCCGCGGCTCGTCGCGGCTCTGCAGCCCGCGCACCTGGACGGCGGCCGTGCCGTCGGCCCGGAGGAGGTCGAGCCGGTCCCCCACGGCGAGTGTCCCGGAGGGCAGGGTGCCGGTGACGACGGTGCCCGCCCCCGTGATGGAGAACGCCCGGTCCACCCACAGGCGCAGCCGGCCGGTCGTCACCGGTGCCGGGGTGGTGGCGAGCACCGCGTCGAGGGCGGCGCGCAGCTCGTCCAGTCCGGTGCCGTCCACCGCGCTGACCACGACGGCGGGAGCGTCCCGCAGGCCCGTCCCGGCCAGCTCGGCCCGCGCCTGGCTCAGCGTCGCGAACACGCGCTCGGGGGCGCGATCGGCCCGCGTGAGCACGAGGACCCCCCGGTCGATGCCGAGGGCCGCCACCGCGTCGCGGTGATCGCTGGACTGGGCCTGCCAGCCCTCGTCGGCGGCGACCACGAACAGCACCACCGGCGTGGGACCGATCCCGGCCAGCATGTTGCCGAGAAAGCGCTCGTGCCCGGGGACGTCGACGAAGGCGATCTCCCGCCCCGACGGCAGCTCCGTCCACGCGAAGCCGAGATCGATGGTCAGCCCGCGCCGGCGTTCCTCCTCCCACCGGTCCGGTTCCATGCCGGTGAGCGCGCGCACGAGCGTGCTCTTGCCGTGGTCGACGTGGCCGGCGGTCGCGATCACCGCCGTGGTCGGGCCCGATCCGCCGTGCGGGGTGGCCGGAGGTGTCGTCATGCGATCGGCGTCATCGGTCCGCACCGGGCAGGGCCGCATCGGGCAGGGTCGCACCGGGCAGCGTCGCGAGCGCCGCGCGCACCGCGTCGAGCAGCCGCCCGTCGTCCGCCTCCGGGATGCACCGCAGGTCGAGCAGGCACGCGCCGTCGTGCACGCGGGGCAGCACGGCGGGGCGGCCGGTGCGCAGGGCCACGGCGGCCGCCTCGTCCAGGCGCACCGCCCAGCCGGGCAGGGGCACGCCCGGGGCGCCCCCGCCGCCCACCCGGCCGTCGTGCGGGACGACCAGGGCGCCGAGCGCGGCGGCGATCTGCTCGGTGCGGGCGCGCAGGCGGGCGGGATCGGCATGACGGTACCGGGTGACCGGGGCCTCGCCTCCGGCGACGGTGGCCTCGAGCGCGGCGAGCGTCAGCTTGTCGGCGCGGACGGCACGGGCCAACGGGTGCCGGGACAGCCGGGTGATCAGGTCGGCCGTGCCCAGCAGCAGCCCGGCCTGGGGGCCACCGAGCAGCTTGTCCCCGCTGGCGGTCACGAGGTCCGCACCCGCGGCCAGGGTGGTGGCGGCGTCCGGTTCGTCGGGCAGCGCCGGGTCCGGGCGCAGCAGTCCACTGCCGATGTCGGCGACCAGCGGCACCCCGCGCTCGGCGGCGAGAGCCGCCAGTTCGTCCAGCGGTGTGCCGGCCGTGAATCCCTCGACGCGGAAGTTGCTCGGGTGCACCTTGAGGATGCAGCCGGTGTCGGGGCCGACGGCGTCGGCGTAATCGCGCAGGTGGGTGCGGTTGGTGGTGCCGACCTCGCGCAGCCGGGCGCCGGTGGAGGCGATCAGGTCGGGCAGCCGGAACCCGGCGCCGATCTCGACCAGCTCCCCGCGGCTGATCACCACCTCCCGCCCGGCGGCGAGCGCGGTGGTCGCCAGAACGAGGGCCGCGGCGCCGTTGTTGACGACGAGGGCGTCCTCGGCGCCCGGGCACGCGGCGAGCAGGGCCGCACGGACGCCGGCGCCGCGGCGGGAGCGGACCCCGGTGGTCAGATCGAGCTCGACGTCGACGTAGCCGGTGGCGGCCAGCACCGCGTCGACTGCAGCAGGACCGAGCGGGGCTCGGCCCAGGTTGGTGTGCACGACGACGCCGGTGGCGTTGAGCACGGGCTGCAGGCGGGCCGCCGTGCGAGACCGGACCGCGGCCTCGACCGTCTCTGCCACCTGGTCGGGGGCGAGCTCGCCGCGCCGGGCACGATCCTGCACCTCGCGGACGAGGCCGAGCAGCACCGTCTCGCTCAGCCGGTCACGCGCCGCGTCGACCGCGGGCAGGGCCAGCAGCCGGTCGGTGCGCGGGATCAGGCGGCGGGGATCGGTCTGCTCCACCGGTGCTCCTGACCCGCGTGCTGCTCGCCGCGCTGTTGTGGTTGGCGGAGGCGGACGGGAATCGAACCCGCCAGACCGAGATGCTCGGTCTCACCGGTTTTGAAGACCGGGGGGCCCACCAGGACCCGGACGCCTCCGGGATCAACCCTAGTCAATCCGGGACTACGCTCGGGACATGAGCTCCTCCCCCGCCTCCTCCTCCGTCCGGGAGCAGCCGGCCGTCCGTCTGACCGGCTACGCCCACGGTGGCGGCTGCGCGTGCAAGATCCCGCCGGGCGAGCTCGAGGAGGCCGTCCGCGGGTTGACCGGGCAGAGCGGCGAGAACGTCCTCGTGGGCCTGGACGACGGCGACGACGCCGCGGCGGTGCTGGTCCGGGAGGGCCTGGCCGTGCTCTCGACGGCCGACTTCTTCACCCCGGTGGTGGACGACGCCTACGACTGGGGCCGGATCGCCGCGGCGAACGCCCTCTCGGACGTCTACGCGATGGGCGGCCGACCGGTGGTCGCGATCAACCTGGTCGGGTGGCCGCGGGACGTGCTCCCCCTCTCCCTGATGACCGAGGTGCTCCAGGGCGGTCTCGCGGTCGCCGCCGAGGCGGGGTGCCCCGTGATCGGGGGGCACTCGATCGACGACCCGGAACCGAAGTACGGCATGGCCGTGACGGGGGTGGCCGACCCGGACCGCCTGTTGCGCAACGACGCCGCCGTGGCGGGCCTGCCGCTGACGCTGACCAAACCGATCGGCGTCGGGCTGCTGAACAATCGCCACAAGCGCACCGGCGAGGTGTTCGACGCCGCGCTCGCCACCATGATCGCGCTCAATCGCGACGCCTCGGAGGCGGCTCTGGCAGCCGGCGTCCGCGCGGCGACCGACGTCACCGGCTTCGGGCTGCTCGGTCATCTGCACAAGATGATGCGGGCCTCCGGGGTCGGCGCGGTGATCGACGCCGCGGCCGTTCCGGTGGTCGAGGGCGCGCGGGAGGCGCTGCGGGACGGGTTCGTCTCCGGGGGCACCCAGCGCAACCTCGACTGGGTGCGTCCGCACGTGCGGAGCGCCGCCGGCATCGACGAGGACGAGCTGCTCCTGCTCGCCGACGCCCAGACCTCCGGCGGCCTGCTGGTCGTCGGAGAGCTGCCCGGGCATCCCGTCATCGGACACACCGTCCCCGGCGCGGGCATCGAGGTGCGCTGAGCCGCCCCTCAGTAGGTGTCGAGCGTCAGCCGACGGTCGTGATCGCGTCGTCGGTGATGCCGGCCGCACGGCGGGCCGCGAGCCGCCGCTTCTGCGGCTCGATCGTGTAGCGCGGGTCCTTGGCCGACGCGATGCCGGCGTGCAGGGTCGCGAACCGGGTCAGCGCCGAGGCGGTCAGCAGAGCGGTGCCCGTCAGCACGGCCACCGTGCGGCTGCGACCGGCCAGCAGCGTGCCCGCCACTCCGGCGAGGACCAGGCGTTCGCTCCAGTCGAGCATGACGCCGGGTGCACCCTGCTGCAGCGGTTCGGCCGCGACCGGGTCCATCCGCGCCTTCATGGTCCGCACCGAGGCGATGTCTCCGGCGATGCCGAGCAGCGCGAAGATCCGGGCCGGGCCGGCCTCGGCGACCGGCGTGGTGATCATCGCGAGCCCACCCGAGGCGAGGGCCGCCGAACTGACGAAGACGAAGGGCAGCTCGTGCCGCGCGTCGTTCCACGTCGGAGTCGCGGTGTCGGCCAGCAGGACGGCGGTGTAGGCCGCGAGCGGGCCGGCGAACACGGCGGCCTCGACGCCGGCCGGAGCCTCGACGGCACGCAGCACGCGCCGCAGCGGGCCGAGCGGCAGGCGGGACCCGGTCATCCGGTCCACCTCCGAGGCGGCGGCGACGCCGATGCCCGCCCCGAAGGCGCTGAGGATCCACGAGCCGACGCTCATCGGCGAGGTCACCTTGAAGGTGCGCAGCATGTTGAGGAAGCGTTCGGGGCGCCCGAGATCGCGCACGAGCGCGACGCCGCCGACCACGACGGCGCCGAGCGCCCCCAGACGGGCGTTGCGGCGCAGGGCGTCCCGGCCGGTCAGCTGGCCACCGAGGGCCAGCAGCCCTGAGCCGCCGGCGACCCCGCCGAGGAACAGGTAGGCGGCGACGTCGTCGCCCCAGGGCGCGGGCTTGACCACCGGCCGGCCGTAGTACGAGGTGAACTCGGCCTCCGGCACCATCGACATCTCGCGGTTGCCCTCGGACCCGCCGCGCCGTCCGGCACCGTCACGCGGCTGCCGGTCCGCCGGACGATCCCCGCCACGCCGGCGACGACCGCGGGCGGGCTCAGGCGGCCGGTAGCTGTCATAGACGGACGTGCTCATCGGCGGCCTCCCAGGAACGCCACGGCGGTGGCGGCGAGCATGCCGACCACGGCCACACCGGCCCGCTTGTACATCTGCGGCAGATCGGCGGTGGGCACCCGCGGGTCCGGCGGCAGGCCGTAGACCTCGGGCTCGTCGAGCAGGAGGAAGACGGACCCGGTACCGCCGACCCCGTCGAGTTCGTTGGCGCCGTAGAGGCGCGCCTCGGTGCGACCCTCGGCGTGCAGCTGGGCCACCCGGGCCCGCGCCGTCTCGACCATGTCGTCGTGATCGCCGTACTTGATCGATGTCGTCGGGCACGCCTGCGCGCAGGCCGGTGTCTGGTCGTCGACCATCCGGTCGTAGCACAGGGTGCACTTCTGGGCGACGCCGCCCTTGGGCTTCTCCCCCGGCGTGGCGACCCGCGTCGCCTTCTTCCCGACCCGCTTCTTCAGCTCCTCCGGGGGCCCGCTGCGGTCCCCGGCCACGAGGACGGTGCCGTCCTCACGCCGTTCGATCACGCCGAACGGGCATCCGGCCACGCACGTGCCGCAGCCGTTGCAGACGTCGTCCTGGACCACCACGGTGCCGTACTCGGTGCGGAACAGTGCGCCGGTGGGGCACACGTCCAGGCAGCCGGCGTGCGTGCAGTGCTTGCAGACGTCCGAGGACATCAGCCAGCGGAACTGATCGGTGTTCGGCGGGGCGGTCTCGCTCGTGGTCGCCATCGACGGCGTCGAGGGGGTCGACGCCGGCGGTCCCAGCCGCGGCATGCCGAGGGACACCAGGGCGCGCCCCGACTCCCGGGCCTTCTCGATCTGCTCGGTGCCCTGTTCGACGAACGCCACGTGGCGCCACGTGCTCGCGCCGAGCCCGCCCGTGTTGTCGTAGGACTGGCCGGTCAGCTCGAGCTTGCCGTCCTGCGGATTGTGGTTCCACTCCTTGCACGCGACCTCGCAGGCCTTGCAGCCGATGCAGATCGAGGTGTCCGTGAAGAAACCTCGGCGGTCGTGCACGTGGTCCCAGTGAGCATCGACGGCGGGATTCGTCGGTCCGGCCAGCTGACCCATCAGTGCTCCTTCGTCGCGTCGTCGCCGGTGTCGAGCGCCCGGGCCAACCGAGCGGCGGGCGGCGAGAGCCGCTCGCTGCCGGTCGCCGAGGTGACCCCGGCCCGGACGCGGTACTCGTCCACCAGCGCCAGCAGTTCCGGCCCGCGAGGCCGTCGTCCCGGCCGGATGTCGCAGGTCGAGACCTTCGAGTCCTGGATCTGCGTGTTCGCGTCCAGGGTGATGCCGAGCAGGTCGTTGGCCCCGTCGCCCTCCACCACGGCACCGGTGCCACCGGTCCCCCAGTGATACGGCAGGCCGATCTGGTGCACGGTGTGGTCGCTGATCCGCAGCGGCTTCATCCGGTCGGTGACGAGCACCTTGGCCTCGATCGCGGCGCGCGGGGAGACGATCGTCGCCCAGCCGCCGTTCTCCAGGCCGCGCTCCTCGGCGAGCTCCGGGGAGACCTCGCAGAACATCTCGGGCTGCAGTTCCGACAGGTACGGCAGCCAGCGGCTCATGCCTCCGGCCGTGTGGTGCTCGGTCAGCCGGTAGGTGGTGAAGACGAACGGGTACACGGCGGCGCCCGGCTCGTCCCCGCTGGGGGCGCTCATGTTCTCCGGCCGGTCGAAGATCACCCGGGACGGATCCCGCTGCTGCGGGTACAGCGCGTTGACGACCGGGGACTCCTGCGGCTCATAGTGGGTCGGCAACGGGCCGTCGAGCATGCCCTTGGGCGCGAACAACCAGCCCTTCCCGTCGGCTTGCATGATGAACGGGTCATCACCGGAGAGCGCCTCGGGACCCCCGACCTCGGGGTCCGGACGGCTGTCCGGCGCGAGGTCCGGCGGGAAGTCCGGGACGTCGTCGCCGGTCCACTTGCCCTGCTCCTCGTCCCACCAGACGTACCGCTTGCGCTCGCTCCACGGCTTGCCGTCCGGATCCGCGGAGGCACGGTTGTACAGCACGCGGCGGTTCGCCGGCCACGCCCAGCCCCAGTCCAGGGCCGCGGGACCCTGCTCGCGTCCGGGCTTGCGGTTGGCGGCGTGGTTGACCCCGTCCGCGTACACGCCGGTGTAGATCCAGCATCCGCCGTCGGTCGAGCCGTCGGCCTTCATCTCGGTGTAGGCGGACAACGGCTTGCCGGCGTCCGGACCGGTCAGGTGCCGGCCGTTGATCTCGGCGAGCACCGCTTCCGGATCGACCTCGCCCTGGTCGTCCTTCGGGTAGTCCCAGGTCAGGTCCAACAGGGGCCGATCCCGCTCGTCGGTGGAGTTCGCGAGGCGCTCCCGCAGCCGCTGACCGAGCTCGTGGAAGAACTCGAGCTCGCTCTGGCAGTCGCCGGGCGGGCTGACGGCGCGGTGCCGCCACTGGAGCAGGCGCTGGGTCTGTGTGAACGAGCCGGCCTTCTCGACGTGGCTCGCAGCGGGCAGGAAGAACACCTCGGTCTCGATGTCCTCGGTGCGCAGCTCGCCGGTCGCGATCTCCGGGCCGTCCTTCCACCAGGTGGCGGACTCGATCAGGCTCAGGTCCCGGACGACCAGCCACTTCAGGTGCGACATCGCCATCCGCTGCATGCGCCCGTTGGAGGAGCCCACCGCCGGGTTCTGGCCGAGGATAAAGTACCCGTCGACCTTGTCGTCCAGCATGGCCGTCAGCGTCTGGAAGGTGCCGTGCGCCCCGGTCAGTCGCGGCAGGTAGTCGAACGCCCAGTTGTTCTCGGCCGTCGCCGCGTCGCCCCACCACGCCTTGAGCAGGCTGATGGTGTAGGCGTCCGCGTTCCCCCAGAAGCCCTTCTGCTTCTTGGTGAAGATGGCCGAGAGGTAGTCCTCGAACGTGTCGTGCGTGCCGGCGCTCGGCATGGGCAGATAACCCGGCAGCAGGTTGAACAGCGTCGGGATGTCCGTGGAGCCCTGGATGCTCGCGTGGCCGCGCAGCGCCATGATGCCGCCACCGGGACGACCGATGTTGCCGAGCAGCAGCTGCAGGATCGCCGCCGTGCGGATGTACTGCGCCCCCGTCCCGTGCTGGGTCCAGCCGACGGCGTAGGCGAAGCAGGTGGTCCGGTCGCGGTTCGAGTTCTCGGTGATGGCCTTCGCCAGGTACGCGAAGTCCTCCGTCGAGATGCCGCACAGCTGCTGCACCATCTCGGGCGTGTACCGGGCGTAGTGCCGCTTGAGGATCTGGAACACCGTGAACGGGTTCTCCAGGGTGTCGTCGCGGATCGCGTCGGTCGCGTCGAGCGGCGGACCGCCGCTGCCGTGCTCGTCGCCGGCGGCACGCGCGGACGCCTTCGACCCGTGCGAGTCACCGGCGCCGCCATCGCCGTCACCGTCCCCGTCGGCGTATGCCCACGTGGTGGTGTCGTAGTGACCGGTTTCCGGGTCGATCCCGGAGAACAGACCGCCGAGGTCCTCGGCGTCGCGGTAGTCGCTGTTCACGACCGTCGCGGCGTTGGTGTACGCGAGCACGTACTCCTTGAACCAGAGGTCGTTGGTGAGCACGTGGTTGATCAGGGCGCCAAGCAGGACGATGTCCGAGCCCGCGCGGATCGGCACGTGCTTGTCAGCGACCGCCGAGGTCCGGGTGAAGCGCGGGTCGACGTGGATGACCTTCGCGCCGCGCGCCTTGGCCTCGGCGACCCACTGGAACCCGACGGGATGGCACTCGGCCATGTTGGATCCCTGGATCACGATGCAGTCGGCGTTGGCCATGTCCTGCAGACTCTGCGTGGCACCGCCACGTCCGAACGAGGTTCCCAGACTGGGAACCGTGGAAGAGTGTCAAATACGGGCCTGGTTCTCGACCTGGATGGCTCCGGCCGCGGTGAAGAGCTTCTTGATCAGGTAGTTCTCTTCGTTGTCCAGCGTCGCGCCGCCGAGGGACGCGATGCCCATGGTGCGGCGGACCTGCCGGCCCTGGTCGTCGGTGTCCTGCCAGCCCTTGCGGCGGGCCTCGAGGAACCGGTCCGTGATCATGTCGACCGCGGTGGCCAGGTCCAGGTTCTGCCACTCCGTGGCCCGCGGCGCGCGGTAGAGGACCGTCGTCTGCCGACCGATCGAGTTGACGAGCTGCTCGCTCGCCGAGCCCTTGGGGCAGAGCCGGCCGCGCGAGATCGGCGAATCCGGATCGCCCTCGATCTGGACGACCTTCTCGTCCTTGACGAAGACGCGTTGGCCGCACCCGACGGCGCAGTACGGGCACACGCTCTGCACCACCCGGTCGGCGGTGGTCGTGCGGGATTTAAGACTCTCCGTGCGGGGGGACGTCACCGCCGGGCCACGCCCGAGCCAGTCGCCGGATGCCAACTGCCGGGCCGCCGGCCACCCCAGGAACTTGCGCGTCGCCATGCAGCGAGGCTAGCCCATGTCAGGCCGGGATAGCGAGTCGATCGTCAGCAGACTTGTGATCGTGTCGCGACGGTCGCCGCCGGCGGGCCGTGGGGCGGATCGACGCGACGCCGTCGCGGCCGTCGTCAGGCCCGGGCCGCTATCGTGACCGCATGCCCGAGGGTGATTCCGTCTTCCGCCTCGCCGACCGGCTGCGCGCCGGGCTCGACGGCGCCCGGCTGACCGGCGGGGAGCTGCGGGGCGGCCGCGCCGCGGGCACCCGGCTCGCCGGGGTCACCGTGCTCGGCCACGAGACCCACGGCAAACACCTGCTCACCCGGTTCGACTCCGGCGACACCCTCCACACCCATCTGCGGCTGACCGGCTCGTGGACGGTGACCGGCCCCGGCCGTCGCCTGCCCCGGCGGATCGAGCCGGACGTGCGGGTGCGGATGCTCACCGAGCGCGGAACGACGGCGTGGGGCGTCGGTCTGCCCGTCGTCGAGCTGCTGCCCACCCGGGAGGAGCACCGGGTGATCGGGCACCTGGGCCCGGATCCCCTGCGCCCCGACTGGGACGCCGCCGAGGCCGAACGCCGCCTGACCGCCGACCCCGACCGGCCCGTCGTCGCCGCTCTGCTCGACCAGCTTCTCGTCGCCGGCCTCGGCAATCTGTGGGCCAACGAGGTGTGCTTCCTGCGTGGCCTCTACCCGTGGCGGCGGGTGGGTTCCACCGACGTCGCCGCGCTGATCGCGACGGCGGCGACGGCGCTGCACGCGTCGGCCACCGTGCCGGGCCTGTTCCAGACCACGACCGGCGTCACCCGCCGCGGCGAACGCCACTGGGTGGCCGGCCGCGCGCACCGGCCGTGCCTGCGCTGCGGGACCCTCGTCCGGGTGCGCGCCGAGGTGACCGGGGACCCCGACCAGCGCCGCACCTGGTGGTGCCCGCGCTGCCAGCCGGAGGCGTGAATCGCGGACACGACGAGGGCCCCGGACCGGCCGGTGCGAGGCCCTCGTGGTCGAACGGGCTCAGGCGCGGCTGACGGCCCGCCCGAGGATCGGGGCGAAGAAGGCGCCGAGTTCCTCCGTTGCGGTCAGCGGCAGCACGGCGGCCACGTACTGGTCGGGCCGGACGACCACGACGACGCCCTCCCGGTCCAGGCCCCGCCCCTCCCAGATGTCCGCCTTCGGGCTCACACCGAACACCTTCGACAGGTCCGTCAGGGCGAACGGGCCCACCTGCGGCCGGAAGGCCGCCGGCACGGCGTTGATGTCGATCTCCGGGTGGGGCTGCTGGTAGACGACCTTGACGTCGAACCACGCGTCGGGGTCCGCCCCGTCGGGGGTCGCCGCCAGGGGCGACTCCGGCGCCGTCCCGAGCCACTGCGCCAGATCGGCCACCGGGCCCGCCGCACCCGCCGGTGCCGCGTCCGCGAACACGTAGATCCGCCACCGGCCGTCGGCCCGGGCGAGGTGGCCGAGCTGGACCGGGTTGGTGTCGCACACCCGCACCGCGGGGGCCGACTTGAAGCGCTTGCCCACCGGGAAACCCGCGGCCCGCTCCTGGTGGGTGGCCCCGCCGGTGATCAGCGACGGCGTGTACTCGGTCATGAACCCGGCCGGGAACTCGGCGGTCCGGACGTAGAAGTCCTCGAGCTCGGCCGGGTCGGCGAAGTCCTCGGGCCTCTTCGCCATCATCGACGACCACTCCTTGTCGAAGTCGATGAGGTTCTTCGCGACCACCTGCCGCTCGGCCGAGTAGGTGGAGAGCAGGCTCTCGGGGCTGCGCCCCTCGAGCACGTGCCCGAGCTTCCACGCGATGTTGAAGCCGTCCTGCATCGAGACGTTCATGCCCTGGCCGGCCTTCGCGCTGTGCGTGTGGCAGGCGTCGCCGGTGATGAACACGCGCGGGGTGCGCGTCCCGACGACGTCGGGCAGCAGGTCGTCGAACCGGTCGGTGAGCCGGTGCCCCACCTCGTAGACGCTGTGCCAGGCGACGTCGCGCACCTGGACGGTGTACGGGTGCATGATCTCGTTGGCCCGGCGGATGATCTCCTCGATCGGGGTCTTCCGCACGGCGCCCGCGTTGTCGACCGGCACCTCGCCGAGGTCCACGTACATCCGGAACAGGAAGCCGCCCTCGCGCGGGATCAGCAGGATGGACCCGCCGGTGTGGGACTGGATGGCGCACTTGGTGCGGATGTCGGGGAAGTCGGTCTCGGCGAGGACGTCCATGACCCCCCAGGCGTGGTTGGCGGCGTCGCCGGACAGGGTGCAGCCGATCGACTCCCGCACCTTGCTGCGGGCACCGTCGCAGCCGATGACGTACTTCGCGCGGACGGTGCGTTCGGTTCCCTCGCGGGCGCCGACGCCGCCGAGGGTCACGGTCACGGGGCGGTCCCCCTCGTCGGCCACGGTCAGGCCGCGGAACTCCCAGCCGTAGTCCGGCGTCAGCCGGCTGGGGGCGTTCGCGGCGACCTCGGCGAAGTAGTCGAGCACGCGGGCCTGGTTGACGATCAGGTGCGGGAACTCGCTGATGCCGAACTCGTCGTCGACGGCACGCCCACCGCGGACGATCTGCGTCGGGTCGTCCGTGCCCGGCCGCCAGAAGTTCATCTCGGTGATCCAGTAGGCCTCGGCGATGATCCGCTCGGCGAAGCCGAAGGCCTGGAACGTCTCGACGCTGCGGGCCTGAATGCCGTCGGCCTGCCCGATCGCGAGCCGCCCCTCGCGTCGCTCCACCATGCGGGTGGTGATGCCGGGGAACTGGGCGAGCTGGGCGGCGGCGAGCATGCCCGCGGGCCCGGACCCGACGATGAGGACGTCCACCTCGTCGGGGAGCTCCTCGGGCCGGTCGATGCCGGTGCCGGCGGCGGACTGGATCCTCGGGTCGCCCGAGACGTAGCCGTGGTGGTGGAACTGCACGAGTTGACCTCACATCGTCGTGATCTGGCGCGACGGCATCCGCTCGAGCGGCACCTGCGCTGTTCGATAATCGAACACGTAATTCGATAACTGAACACGTGTGCTGACAGCAGGGTACGGAACGATGACGTGGGTCACAAGAGCGGGCACGTGTGCGCAGGTCAGCGGCGGGGTCCCGCGTCCGTGCTCAGGAGCGCGCGGCAGTCGCCACGGAGTGCGGTCAGATCAGGGGCCAGGGGAACCGGCGGCCGGTCCGGTCGATCGGGAGGGTCTGCCGGATCAGCAGTCCCTGCACCCGCTCCTGCACGGCCCGCACCTCGGCGGCGTCGAGCAGCTCGGCGACCTCGGCGGGCACCTCGTCGGCCAGCGGGGCGATGTCCTCGAGCAGGCCGTCGTCGATGTGTTCCCCACCGAAGTCCCAGATCACCGTGCGCAGCTTGAACGGCGCCGCGAAGCACAGGCCGTGATCGATGCCCCAGATCCGCCCGTCCGTGCCGCGCAGCACGTGCCCGGCCTTGCGGTCGGTGTTGTTCGCGACGACGTCGAACACCGCCATCCGCCGCAGGTCGTCGTACGTCTGCGGGAAGTCCTCGACGAGCGTGAAGTAGTGCTCGGACAGGTTGCACTCGATGAACCACTGGAGCGAGCCGACCCCGAAGGGCGCGTCCTCGCGCACCACCGTCGGCGGCACCAGGTCCCACCCGAGCGCGGCGCTGAGCAGGTAGGCCGCCCGCTCCCGCCGGTACAACCCCGGCTCGAAGTCCCACAGGGGCTTCTCCCCGAGCTCGGGCTTGTAGATCGCCCATGACGTCCGCTGCTCCGCACCGGCAGAGTCGGCGGGGTCGGTCACCTCGACGAGGAACGTCTCGTTGCTGCTGCGCGCGATCTGACCGAGCAATTCGACGGAGCCGCTGTTCAGGAGCGCGAGCTCGCGCTCGTCAGCGGGCACGCGGGCGCCTCCGGATGCTCCGGATGCTCCGGGTGTCGATCGTGGCGCCGCTCATGTGACGGCCCGTGACGCTGCTGCTGATGACACTGCTTCTCACCATGCTGCTCATGACGCCGTCAAGTCCGCCAGCGACGACTGCGTCGAGTTGACCGTCAGCACCACCGGGTCACGACCCTCCTGGTGGGAGATGACCGAGACCGAACACGGGTCGACGCTGATCCGCTGGAACCGGTTCAGCGGAGTGCCGAGGGCGTCGGCGAGCGCGACGCGGATGGGATCGGCGTGGGAGAAGCAGACGACCGTCCCGCCGAGGTGCGCATCCCGGATCCGGCCCAGGGCGGCGACCATCCGGTCCTGCATCTGCACGAAACTCTCGCCACCCGGGAAGGTGAAGGCGTCGGGTTCGGCCTGCACGGTGTGCCACTCGGGCAGCTTCGCCAGGTCCGCGATCGCCTGCCCGGTCCACTCCCCGACGTCGCACTCGATCAGCCCGGCGTCCTCGGACACGGTCAACCCGGTGCGCTCGGCGGTCGGCTGCGCCGTCTCGCGGGTGCGCTGCAGCGGGGAGCTGTAGAGCGCGTCGATCGTGCGGGCGGTGAGCCGCTCGGCCGCCCGCTCCGCCTGCTGGCGGCCGAGATCGGACAGCCCCAGCCCCGGGGCCCGGCCGGGCAGCAGCCGGCCCGTGGTGGGTGTCGCCCCGTGCCGGACCAGGATGACCAGGGTGGTGGGAGGCGCGGGAGTCGGTTCCTGGGGTGCTGTCGGTGCCGTCGGATTCTCGCCGGTCGTCATGGTCGCAGCGTAGGCGCGTCCGCCCACGGTCCGCCACGACCGGCCGGCACTCCGCCACCGGTGAACAGACCTTCCGGGTTTCGAGACAACGGGTCTAGCGTGAATCAGGTGAGTGAGCAGCCCGAGATCAGCACGGTGGCGCAGCTGCGCGCCGCCGGCCACGTCCAGAAGACCCTCCGTGAAGAGATCCGCGACAACCTGCTGGCGGCCCTGGCCGCCGGCGAGAACCCCTGGCCGGGCCTGCACGGCTTCGACCGCACCGTCATCCCCCAGCTCGAACGGGCCCTGATCGCCGGGCACGACGTCGTCCTGCTCGGTGAGCGCGGGCAGGGCAAGACCCGCCTGCTGCGCACCCTGACCGGCCTGCTCGACGAGTGGACGCCCGTGATCGAGGGCTCGGAACTGAACGAGCACCCGTACGAGCCGATCACGGCCGAGTCCCGGGCACGGGCCGCGATCGAGGGCGACCGGCTTCCGGTCGCGTGGCAGCACCGCGAGCAGCGGTACGTCGAGAAGCTCTCCACCCCGGACACCTCGGTGGCGGACATGATCGGCGACGTCGACCCGATGCGCGTGGCCGAGGGCCGCCGGCTCGGCGACCCCGAGACCATCCACTTCGGGCTCGTCCCCCGCGCCAACCGCGGCATCGTCGCCCTGAACGAGCTCCCCGACCTGGCCGAACGCATCCAGGTGGCCCTGCTGAACGTGATGGAGGAACGCGACATCCAGATCCGCGGCTACGTGCTGCGGCTGCCGCTGGACGTGCTCGTCGTCGCCTCCGCCAACCCGGAGGACTACACGAACCGCGGCCGGATCATCACGCCCCTGAAGGACCGGTTCGGCGCGGAGATCCGCACCCACTACCCGATCGAGCTCGAGGACGAGGTGGCCGTCGTCCGGCAGGAGGCGACGCTGACCGCCGACGTGCCGGACGTGATCATGGAGATCCTCGCCCGGTTCACCCGGGCGCTGCGCGAGTCCAGCGAGATCAACCAGGCCTCCGGCGTCTCCGCCCGCTTCGCCATCGCCGGCGCCGAGACCGTCGCGGCCGCCGCCCGGCACCGCGCCACCGTGCGCGCCGGCGACGAGCCCGTCGCCCGGCTCGTCGACCTCGAGACCGCGATCGACGTCCTGATGGGCAAGATCGAGTTCGAGTCCGGCGAGGAGGGCCGCGAGCGCGACATCCTCGAGCACCGGCTGCGCACCGCGACCGCCGAGGCCGTGCGGGAGCACTTCCGAGGCCTGGACTTCGGTCCCCTGGTCGAGGCCTTCGACGGCCGCCGCACCATCACCACCGGAGAGCGGGTCACGGCCGCCGAGTTCCTCGACGCCCTGCCGGCGCTGAACGGGTCGACGCTCTACGACGACATCGCCGCCCGCCTGGACGGCGGCGGCACCGGCCACCGGGCCGGCGCCATCGAACTCGCCCTCGAGGGGCTCTACCTCGCCCGCAAGCTCTCCAAGGAGAGCGGCGACGGGGAGACGGTCTACGGATAGGGAGCACACCATGCCGGGCCACCACCAGTCCTCCTTCAGCTACGGCCGGTATGCGGGCGGGCCGGACCCGCTCGCGCCCCCGGTGGACCTCGCCGAGGCCCTGGACGCGATCGCCGACGACGTCATGTCCGGGTACTCCCCCGAGCAGGCGATGCGCGAGTTCCTCCGCCGCGGCGGACGCAACCGGCAGGGCCTGGACGACCTCGCCGGCCGCGTGCAGCAGCGGCGCCGGGACCTGCTCAAGCAGCACCGCCTCGGCGGCACGCTCGACCAGGTCAAGGAACTGCTCGACAAGGCCGTCCTCGAGGAGCGCAAGCAGCTCGTCCGCGACGCGATGATGGACAACACCGACCGCGCGTTCCGTGAGATGCGGATGGAGAACCTGCCCTCCTCCACCGCGGCCGCGGTCAACGAGCTCGCCGACTACGACTGGCAGTCCCAGGAGGCGCGCCAGACGTACGAGCAGATCAAGGACCTGCTCGGCCGGGAGATGCTGGACCAGCGGTTCGCGGGCATGAAGCAGGCCATGGAGAACGCCACGGACGAGGACCGCGCGGCGATCTCGCAGATGCTCTCCGACCTGAACGACCTGCTGGAGAAGCACGCCCGCGGGGAGGACACCCCCGAGGACTTCGAGAACTTCATGGCGCAGCACGGCGACGCGTTCCCGGAGAACCCGCAGAACGTGGACGAGCTCATCGACGCCCTCGCGCAGCGCTCCGCCGCGGCCCAGCGGATGCTGCGGTCCATGAGCGCCGAGCAGCGGCAGGAACTGATGTCGCTCTCCGCCCAGGCGTTCGGGTCGCCCGAGCTGATGGCGCAGCTGGACCGGCTCGACTCCGCGCTGCAGGGCCTGCGGCCCGGCGAGGACTGGACCGGATCCGAGCGTTTCGAGGGCCAGGAGGGCCTGGGACTCGGCGACGGGACCGGCGTCCTGCAGGACCTCGCGGAACTCGACTCCCTCGCCGAACAGCTCTCCCAGTCCTACGCCGGGTCCACGCTCTCCGACGTCGACGTCGAGTCCCTCGCCCGGCAGCTCGGTGACGAGGCGGCGGTCTCCGCACGCACCCTGGCCGAACTCGAACGCGCGATGCGGGAGAGCGGGTACCTGCGCCGCGGCGCCGACGGCGACCTGCAGCTCTCCCCGAAGGCGATGCGGCGGCTGGGCCAGTCCCTGCTGCGTGACGCCGCCGGCCGGCTCTCCGGCCGACAGGGCCGCCGCGACACCCGGCTGGCCGGCGCCGCCGGTGAGGCGACCGGTTCGACGCGGGCCTGGCAGTTCGGCGACATCGAGCCGTGGGACGTGGGCCGCACCCTGACCAACGCGATCGGCCGGGTGGCCGCCGAGGGCGGCAGCCCCGCCGGCGGGATCCGACTGGACGTGCGCGACGTCGAGGTCCGCGAGACGGAGGCCCGCACCCAGGCGGCGGTCGCCCTGCTCGTGGACACGTCGTTCTCGATGGCGGCCGAGGGGCGCTGGGTGCCGATGAAGCGCACGGCGCTGGCCCTGCATCACCTCGTCTCCACGCGCTTCCGCGGTGACCGGCTGCAGCTGGTCACCTTCGGCCGGTACGCGCAGCGGCGCGACATCGGCGAGTTGACGGCACTCTCGGCGATGCGGGAGCAGGGCACCAATCTGCACCACGGGCTGACGCTGGCCACCCGGTTCTTCCGGCAGCACCCGACGATGCAGCCGGTGCTGCTCGTCGTCACCGACGGCGAGCCGACCGCGCACCTGGTGGGCAACGGCCAGGCGTGGTTCTCGTGGCCGCCCGAGCCGGAGACGGTGCGGGCGACCGTGGCGGAGCTGGACCGCGTCGGGCGCCTCGGTGCGGAGGTGACGTTCTTCCGCCTCGGCGACGACCCGGGCCTGGAGCGGTTCCTCGCCTCCATGGCGCACCGGGTGGACGGTCGCCTGGTCTCCCCCGATCCGGAGGACCTCGGGGCCGCCGTCGTCGGCGAGTTCCTCCGACACCGCTACCCCGGCACCGGCTCGACCTTCGGGGACATCGAGTGGGAGTGAGGCGCGGACACCACCGGTGACCGGCAGGGGGAGTGAATCAGCCGGGTCGCCGGTGGTGTCCGGACCTCACACCTCGCGCTGCCGGTACCGGGCCTGCGCCAGCGCCCGGACGGTGCGCATCGCGTCGCGCAGGGAGCGGCCGTGCCGCCATTCGCGCCACGTCAGCCACAGGATCAGCCCGTCCAGCACGGTCAGCAGGGCGACCCCGACGCTCGGCGCGACGGCGAGCTGGACGAGCTGGATGACGAGGAAGACGCCGAGCGCCCCCATCGCCCACGGGTAGATCCGCCGGGTGCCCACGAACAGGGCGATGACGATGGCCAGCTTCACGATGCCGTGGAACAGCAGGTAGACGGCCCCGATCTTCGCGGACGTGCCGGTCAGGTGGGCGGCTCCGTGGACGACCAGATTGGCGATCAGGTCGTGCGGGTCCTGCCGCAGCTCCTCCGCTGTGAGGGCCTGGCTCAGCGTGACGAGTGCGGCGGGCGAGAGGACCAGCAACGGGATGCCCGCGACCACCTCGATCAGTCCGTCGACGGCCTTGCCGAGGATGCCGAGGACGAAGACGACGGAGGCGGTCGTCTCGCGACGGTCGTTCGCGCGCTCGTAGACGGGGCGGTCGTTCATGCGGCCTCGTCCCCGGCCGCGAGGGCCTGCTGCCGGGCGGCCTGCCGCCGGCTCGTGATGCGGCGGCGCACGGCGGCGAACACGAGCGGCAGCACCGACATCGCCACGATCACGAGCATCACCGCGTCGATCGAGTGCGCCACCCCGGGGATGCCACCGAGCAGCACGCCGACCGCCGTCATGCTCAGCACCCAGGCGACCGCGCCGAGCACGTTCCAGCCGACGAAGCGGCGGTAGCCCATGCCGGCGGTCCCGGCGGCCAGCGGGACATAGGTGCGCACGACCGGCACGAAGCGGCCGAGCACGAGCGCCAGCGGCCCGCGCCGGGCGAAGAAGGCGGTGGCCGCCGCGAGACGATCGGTGCGCAGCACGCGGGCGTCGGGCCGGAACCACCGTCCGCCGAAGCGGCGGCCGAGGAGATAGCCGGCCTGGTCACCGGCGACGGCGGCCACGGAGGCGACGAGTACGAGCTGCCAGACGGGCAGGCCCAGACTCACGTGCACGATGGCCGCGGTGACCAGCAGGGAGTCGCCGGGAAGGAACGGGAACAGCAGCCCGGACTCGATGAAGACGATGACGGCGATGCCCAGCAGCACCCACGGGCCGAATCCCTGCAGCAGGGAACCGGCATCCATTAGGTGCCGGAGCCACTCGATGACGTTCACGGGACACGCTCTCCTCGATCGAAGTCCGGCCGCTGCGCGTTCGACGGCGCGACCGGTGGATGTCTCCAGCGTGCGCGGCGGTCCCGGAGAAACCTCCAAGAATGCGCGCTACCCGTCTGGACACCGGCCGGCACCTCCCGACGCGACTAGCGTGGCCCCCAGGAAGGAGCCGTCCCATGCCTCAGGCCGACCTCGCCGGTACCGGCGTCACCGCCCCCGCCGCGGACCCGGACCGTACCGTGTTCCGGCGCGCAGCCGTGCGGATCGGCGTCCGCGTGGCCGTGCTCTGCGCCGTCCTCGTGTTCGCCGGTGCCGCCCTCGTGTTCGGGTACGTGTGGTGGAAGGCGACCACGGGCGGCGGCCGCGAGGTGGGCGACCACCACGTCCTCGTGTCGCTGGACCCCGTGGACCTCGCCGTCGCGGCCGTGGTCCTCGGCATCGCCGCGATCCTGCTCGCGGGAGCGGCCGCCACGCTGATCGCCCGCCGCGCCGCCCTGCCGCTGGCCGAGTCCCTGCGCCGGCAGCGCAACTTCGTGGCCGACGCCAGTCACGAGCTGCGGACGCCGTTGGCCGTGCTGCACGCCCGGGTCCAGCAGCTCGACCTCCTCGTCGGCGAGGACCCGCGACTGCGTCCCGTCGTGACCGAACTGCGGGAGGACTCCCGCATCCTGGTGGACATCGTCGACGACCTGCTGCAGACGACGGCGGGCACGGCCGGCGGGGAGCCGCCCGCCTCCCTGGCCGAGACCATGGTCCGCGTGGGCGGTGACCTGCGGGTGCTCGCCGCCGAGCGGGGCGTCACGCTCGACGTCGAGCCGGCGGACGCCCTCGTCACCCTGCCGGCGGTGCCCCTGCAGCGGTGCCTGACCGCGCTGACCGACAACGCGATCGGGCACACGCCGGCAGGCGGGCGGGTGCTGCTGAGCGCGACCGTCAACGCGCGGTGGGCGGCGGTGCGGGTCACCGACCAGGGTGCGGGCATCCGCGGCATCTCCCCCGACCGCGTGTTCGAGCGCTTCGCCCACGGGCCCGGCGCCGACCCGGCTGCCGGACCCACCCGCTCCACCCACGGCATCGGACTGGCCCTCGTGCACGACGTCGTCGGCCGCCACGGCGGCACCGTGGCGGTCGAGCGCACCGGGGCCGACGGGACGACGTTCCTGCTGCGGCTGCCGCGCGCGGGCACCCCCGGGTCGGGTCCGGCCGTGACGGCGGGGACGCGATGAGCGGGCCACGGCTCCTGCTGGTGGAGGACGACCCGCGGCTGGGCCCCCTGACCCGGGACATGCTGGCGCTGACGTGGGACGTGACCCTGGCCGTCGACCTGGCGGCGGCACGGTCGGCCGCCGAGAGCGACCTCTACGCCGTCATGGTGGTGGACCGGCGGCTGCCCGACGGTGACGGCGCCTCGTTCGTGGCGTGGCTGCGTCAGCGCGGCATCGCCACGCCCGTGCTGCTGCTGACGGCGCTGGGCCAGGTGGCCGACCGGGTGGGAGGGCTGGACGCCGGGGCCAACGACTACCTGGTCAAGCCCTTCGACTTCGACGAGCTCGGTGCACGGCTGCGCGCCCTGACCCGCGACTACTCCGGTCGCGGCACCGGGGTGCCGATCGGCAGCTGGACGTTCTACCCCGAGAACGGCACCGTCGAGTCCCCCTACAGCGGACGGATCACGCTCACCGACAAGGAGACCGCCCTGATGGCGGTGCTCGCCGCCCACCCGGACACGGCGTTCAGCCGCCGGCATCTGCTCTCGGCCGTCTTCGACCGCGGCGAGCAGGAGGGCACCGTGGACACCTACGTGCACTACCTGCGCCGCAAGACGGACCGGGACCTGATCGAGACGGTGCGCGGCGTCGGCTACCGGCTGGGCACGCCCGCCTGACGCCGGGCCGGCCACCAGCGGTCCAGCGCCCGCCCGACGAGCAGCCAGACGAGCGGGGCCACGGTCAGGGACCAGATCACTGAGGCGAGCACGTCCGTGGGGAAATGTACCGAGTCGATCAGGATCGAGCCGACGACGAACAGCGCCACCAGCGGCGCCACGAGCCGCATCGTCCGCTGCGCCCGGGATCCCGCGGTCAGCAGCACGAGGGTCGCCGCGAGCGCCGTGATGAACGCGACGTGTCCGCTCGGGAAGGACCCGTCCAGCTGCGTGGGCGAGAACGGGTGGGCGAGCAGCGCGGAGTCCGGTCGCGGCCGGTCCAGCACGGCCTTCAGGATCCCGGTGGGCAGCCAGGTGACGGCGACGGTGACGCCGAGGGCCACCGCGTCGCGCAGGCTGCGGCGGGTCCACCACACGACGCACGCGACCAGCGCGGCGATCAGCACCGCGCCGACCGGCTCGAGGACGTTGTAGACGGCGTCGGTCACCACGGCCACGCCGCCGACGTGGAGGGAGTCGATCGCCCTGGCCACCGGCAGATCGATCGCGGAGTGCATCAGCAGCAGGCCACCGATGAGGACGATCAGGATGCCGGTGACGGCGACGGGCAGCCGCACCCCCAGGCGCGGCGCCGGTGCGGGCACGAGTCCGTCGTGATCAGCGGTCTTGGCCGCCCGTTCCGTGGCGTCGTGCGGGGTCCGGTCCAGGTACATGTCTCCAGCGTGCGGGGCGGCCTCCAAGAACCGGCCCAGAATCGTCCACCGCCGTCCGTAGACTGGACGCTGGTCCGACCCGCAGCCATCCCGACGGAAGGAACCCTTTCATGAGCCACGACAGCACCACCTCCGCCTCCACGACCGCCGCCCGGACGCTGTTCCGGGTCGGCCTGGGTGGCGTCCTGGTCGCCCACGGATCGCAGAAACTCTTCGGCTGGTTCGGCGGCGGCGGCATCGAAGGCACCAGCCAGGGCATGCACGCGATGGGCTTCCGCCCGGCGAAGACCAGCGCCATGCTCGCCGGTGTCGGTGAGGCCGGCGCGGGCCTCGCGCTGGCGCTCGGTCTCGCGACCCCCGCCGCAGGCGCGGCCGCCGCGACGACCATGGGCGTCGCCGCGAGCGTGCACGCCCCGAACGGGTTCTTCGCGATGGACGGCGGCCTCGAGTACCCGGCGGTGCTCGGCCTCGCCGCCACCTCCTTCGCGGTGGGTGGCCCCGGGCGGGTCTCCCTGGACGCGCTGACCGGGCACGTGCTGGACCGGCCCTGGATGCGGGCGGTGGCCGTCGCGGCCATCCCCGTGGCCATCGGCGTGCAGATCTACCGCCGCCGGCAGGCGCTCGCCGCGGACGCGACCCCCGAGTCGGCCGTCACCCCGGCCGAGGAGGGCTCGACCGACCCGGCCTGAGCCGGTCGAATCGCGGCCGCCGCTCGCCCCGGATCGACGCGCGATCCGGGGCGAGTGTGACGCCGACGGACGAGCGCGTCCAGCTTCCGTGGAGCTTGGCCCGATAGAGATCGGTGATGTGATCGAACTCCTCCGGCCTGCGGGCACCGATGTCGCGCGCCGGCCGCGCACCACCCGATGAGCCGCATCGGCCGCGAGCTGGCCGCCGTCGGCTCCGGGTTCCTCGCCTTCCTCGGCGTCAGCGCCCTGTGCGGCGTCCTCGTCGCCGCCCTCATGGTGCCGGCCGCCGCCGTCTCCGGCTCAGTCACGGACGGATCGACGCAGTTCCTCACGAGCCTGCCGAACGAGCTCCAGTCCCCGCCGCCGGGCCAGGTGACCCGCGTCCTGGCGGCCGACGGCTCCCCGATCGCCACCCTGTTCGCGCAGAATCGCGTGGACGTTCCCCTCAGTGCCATGGCGCCGACCATCCAGAAGGCGATCGTCGCCATCGAGGACTACCGCTTCTACGAGCACGGCGGTGTGGACCCGATGGGCATCCTCCGCGCGTTCGTCAGCGACGCCGGCGGCGGCCACCAGGGCGCCTCGACGTTGACCCAGCAGTACGTGACCAACGTCCTGAACGCCAACCTCGCGGCCGAGGGCAAGGGCACCGACGTCGTGTTCAACGGCCAGAAGAGCGTCGGCGAGAAGCTGCGCGAGATGAAGCTCGCGATCTCGCTCGAGCAGCGCATGAGCAAGGACAAGATCCTCGAGGGCTACCTCAACATCGCCCCGTTCTCCGGCAACACCTACGGGATCCAGGCCGCGAGCCAGTACGTCTTCTCGACCGACGCGAAGAACCTCAACCTCCCCCAGGCCGCCCTGCTCGCCGGGCTCGTGAACGGGCCGAGCTACTACGACCCGACGGCTCACCCGGCGCGGGCCCTGGCGCGGCGCAACCTCGTGCTCGACGCGATGCTCCAGCACGGCGCCATCGACCGCGCCCAGCACGACGCGGCCGTCGCCACCCCGCTGAAGCTCCAGCTCAGCCCGCCGCGGCAGGGCTGCCAGCACGCCAGCCAGGCCGCCTACTTCTGCGACTGGGTCGTCCACCAGATCGAGAACGACCCGGCGTACGGCGCGACGACGCAGGACCGGATCGACCGGCTGCTCAGCGGCGGGCTGACCATCAGGACGACGCTCGACCCGCGGCTGCAGGCTCCCGCGCAGAAGCAGGCCGACGCGACGACCGGCGCCCACGAGTCAAAGTGGGGGTCGTCGCTCGTCACCGTCCAGCCCGGCACCGGCAAGGTGCTGGCGATGGCGCAGAACTCCCGGCAGCTCGCCGGGCAGGGGTCGGATCTCGTCTCGGTCTACAACTTCAACGTCGACGCCTCCGACGAGAGCGGCAATCCGCTCGGTGGCGTGGGCGGCATGGCGCCCGGCTCGACCATGAAGCCCGCGACGCTGGCGGCGTGGCTGTCCGAGGGCAAGGCCACCAACCAGGTCGTGGATGCCTCGAAGCGGCGCTACGCGCCGGACTATCCGTGGAAGACCACGTGCACGCCGGTCAAGGGCTTCTTCGACAGTTCCGTGTCCGGCTCGACCGATCTGCAGAACGACGACGACACCCACTACCGGCCGATGACTGTCCGCGAGGGCATCTACAACTCGATCAACACCGCGACCTTCGCGTCGCTCGCCGGGCTGAAGGACGTCTGCGACGTGCAGCGCGTGGCGGACGAGATCGGGCTGCACCGGGGCAACCAGGCCGGGGACAAGATCGACCTCTCGACGCTCGGCAACATCCTCGGCAGCCAGAACGTCGCCCCGCTGGTGATGGCCAACGCGTTCGCGACCTTCGCGGCCGACGGCACCTACTGCACCCCGATCGCCATCTCCGAGGTGGACGACGCGCAGGGGAAACGGATCGGCGGGCAGAGCCCGACGTGCCACGCGGGCGCCCTTGACCCGGACGTCGCCAAGGGCGTCACCAACGTCCTGCAGGACGTGCTCACCAAGGGCTCCGGGCTGCTGATCCCCCAGAAGCTGTCCGTGCCCGCCGCCGCGAAGACCGGCACCAACCAGTTCAACAACCAGACCTGGGTGGTCGGCTACACGCGGGGCCTGGCCACCGCGTCCTTCTTCGGCGACCCGTTCAACGGCGGCCCCAGCCACCCCGGGCAGAACGTCACGATCAACGGGAAGTTCTATCCTGCGGTCGACGGCGCCTACATCGCCGGGCCGCAGTGGGCCTCGTACATGCAGAAGGCCGTCGGCCTGTACGACCACGGCGAGTTCGACGCGCCACCGCAGCGGCTCATCGGCGACGGGCCGGCGTCCATCACCGATCAGACCGCGGGCACCGACGCGTCGGGCGGCACCGGGTCCTCCGGCGGCACCGGGTCCTCCGGCGGCACCGATCCGTTCACGCTCCCGTCGGCCACCCCGTCGCCGTGAGCCGGCTCGGCGCGTGAGCGGCCCGGCTCAGCGCGTGACGTCGATGAGGAGCTTGCCCTTCGCCTCGCCGGCCTGGCTGACGCGGAACGCCTCGGCCACCTGGTCCAGCGGGTAGGTGCGGTCGATGTCGAGCGTCAGTTCACCGGCGTCGACGAGGCGCAGCAGCTCGGCCAGTCCGGCCGCGTCGGGGCGTACCCAGAGCCACCGGCCGCCGTGCTCGGTGACGGCCGGGTCCGTGATGGAGACGTGGCGGCCGCCCTCGGTGAGCACGGCCAGGGTGACGTCGAGGACGTCGCCGATGTAGTCCGCGACGGCGTCGACGCCGTCGGGAGCGATCTCCCGCACCCGGTCCTCGAGGCCGTCCCCGTAGGCGACCGGCGTGACGCCGAGGGCGGTGAGCTTGCCCGCGTTCGCCTCGGAGGCGGTGCCGATCACGGTGGCGCCCTTCGCCAGGGCCAGCTGGGAGGCGAGGTAGCCGACGCCGCCGGAGGCCGCGTGGATGAGGACGGTGTCCCCGTCGCTCAGGTCGAGGGCCTCGATGCTGCGCTTCGCGGTGAGCCCGGTCAGCGGCAGCGCGGCCGCGGCGTCGTCGGTGACCCCGTCCGGGATCATGGTGGCGAACTCGGCCGGCAGGGTCACATACTCGGCGAAGGTGCCCCCGGAGACGACCATCTTCCGGCCGTAGGAGGCCACCCGGTCCCCGACCGCGAACTCGGGGGTGTCCGGCCCGATCTGCTCGACGACGCCGGCGACGTCCCAGCCCGGCACCACCGGGAAGTGGGCGTCCATCATGGCGTCGAGGCCACCGGCCATCACCTTCCAGTCCACCGGGTTGACCGACGCGCGGGTCACCCGCACGAGGATCTGCCCCGGCCCCACCTTCGGTGTCGGGAGCTCCGTGAGCTCGAGAACAGCGTTGTCTCCGTACCGGTCATAGGTCATTGCTCGCATGCTGGGCACAACGGCCATCGAGCCGGGCGCTATTCCGGCGGCGGCCGTGGCACGCGACACCGTCGGACGGTCCCGCTACAGTCGGTCCCACCGCCGCTGCGACAGGGGAGGACCCGATGACGGACCGCGCGATGACATGGAGCACCCATCCCGTCACCCCGGACCGGTTCGAGGACTTCGCCGACATCGTCAACCCGAGCCGCCGGGTGCGCGCGTGCTGGTGCGTCTCTCCCCGGTTGCGTGCCGAGGACGTGCGCGAGCTCGGCGGCGGAGACCGGGAGACCGCGATGCGCGCCCTGTGTGCCCGCACCCCGCCCGGCGTCGTGACCTACCGGGACGGTGAGCCGGTGGGCTGGTGCAATCTCGGGCCGCGCGCCGACATCCCGCGGCTGGCCGCCTCGCGGCTGATCCGGCCGGTGGACGACGTGCCGGTCTGGTCGATCGTGTGCCTGATCGTCCGGTCGGGGCACCGGCGGCAGGGCGTCACGGCCCGGCTGATCGACGGTGCCGTCGCCTGGGCGCGCTCCGAGGGGGCGCCCGCCGTCGAGGCCTACCCGGTGGACACGCCTCGCGGGGAGGACGCCCCTCGGATGGACAACGCGCGCCTGTTCGTCGGCACCCGGTCCATGTTCGAGCGCGCCGGGTTCGCCGTCATCGGCATCACGGAGGCGGAGGCCAACGGGCTGCCGCGGCTGGTCATGCGCCGGACGCTGGATCCGGGGTCGGCTTGACCCGGCCGCGTCGATCCCGTGTGCTGGACCATGAGGTCACGACCGCGACGAGGAGGCCGCCCATGCCCACCCACGACCGTTTCCTCCTCGACCGCTCGGACCCGGTATGACCAACCTCGAGACGGACCCGCAGGAGATCCTCTGCACCAGGGCGACCACGGCCGACGGCCCGGTCCCCGTCCAGCTGCTCGAACCCCGGGACGTGCCACTCGGCGGCCCGCGGGCGATGAACGTGCGGCGGACCCTGCCGCAGCGCCGCCGTTCCCTGATCGGCTCGTGGTGCTTCGCCGACCACTACGGCCCGGACCGGGTGTCGGCGTCCGGCGGCATGCGCGTGGCCCGCCATCCGCACACGGGACTGGCCACGGTGAGCCTGCTGTTCACCGGAGGCATCGAGCATCTGGACTCCGCGGGCAACGCGGCGCTGGTGCGGCCGGGCGAGGCGAATCTGATGATCGCCGGCCGTGGGATCTCTCACCAGGAGTACTCGACCGCGGACACCACGACCCTGCACGGCGTGCAGCTCTGGTACGCCCTGCCCGATGCCACCCGGCACCGGCCGCCCTCCTTCGCGCACTACACACCCGACCCCGTGCGCCCGGTCGAGGGCACCGAGCTGCGGGTGCACCTCGGCTCCCTCGCCGGCTCGACCTCTCCGGTGGTGACGCACACGCCCCCGCTGCTCGCCGCCGAGCTGCTGCTGCGGCCGGCAACCCGACTGATCCTGGACGTCGAGGAGTCCTTCGAGCACGGCGTTCTGCTCGACGCCGGGGACCTGGACGTGGACGGCACCGCCCTGCCGCAGGACCACCTGGCGTATCTGCCGGCGGGACGGAGCCTGATCGAGCTGGCGGCCGGGGAGCGGCCGGTCCGGGCGGTGCTGATCGGCGGCGTCCCGCTCGGTGAGCAGATCGTCATGTGGTGGAACTTCGTCGGCCGCACCCACGAGGAGATCGCCGCCTTCCGCGCGGCCTGGCAGGCGGAGATCGGCGTCGGCGTCTCCGCCGGCCCCGGTGCCGACGTCGACAGCGCTGTCGAGCGGTTCGGCCCCTACCCGCCGGGGCAACCCGACCCGCTGCCCGCCCCCGACCTGCCGACCGTCCGCCTGCGACCACGCGGCTGAACTACCCCACTCCCCTGCCCGACCATCCCCGACCCCCTCGTACGGAGGCCACCACCATGGACGCCGACATCATCGTCAAGAACAACCCGGACCGCGGACGCTACGAGCTGCTCGACGAGGGCGCCGTCGTCGGCCGGGCGTCCTGGGTATCCTTCGACGGGCCTGGCGGCTCCGAGCGGATCTTCTTCCACACGACCGTGGACGAGGACCACGCCGGTCAGGGACTGGCCTCGACGCTCGTCCGGCAGGCCGTGGCCGACACGGCGCGCGCCGGCATCGGCATCGTCGCGGTGTGCCCCTACGTCACATCGTGGCTGAGCAAGCACTCCGAGCAGCCCGGGGTGGTCGCCGCCCGGCCGGAACACCGGGCGGCCGTGCCGAGCGCGGAGCCGACGGCATGAGCGCGGGCCCCAGGAACGTGGAGACGATCGTCTTCGACGTCAACGAGACGCTCTCCGACATGGCGCCCCTCGGGGCGGCCTTCGCCGCGGTCGGCGCCCCGGAGGAGCTGGCGGCCATCTGGTTCGCCGGCATCCTGCGGGACGGGTTCGCCGCCGCGCTGACGAACGACAACGTGCCGTTCGCGGAGATCGCGCAGGACAGCGCCGCCCGGCTGCTCACGGCCCGCCGCGTCGAGGATGTCGGCGACGCCGTCGCGTCGATCATGGGCGCGATGCAGGCGCTCGACGTGCAACCCGACGTCATGCCGGGCATCCGGGCCCTGCGCTCCCGCGCGCAGCTGGTGACGCTGAGCAACGGGGCGACCGCGGTGGCCCGGGACCTGTTCGAGCGGGCAGGCATCCTCGACGCCTTCACCCGGCTGCTCAGCGTCGAGGACGCTCCGGCGTGGAAACCGGCCGGAGCCTCTTACGCGTACGCGGCGGAGGTCTGCGGCACCGCGCCGGAGCGGATGCTGCTCGTCGCGGTCCACCCGTGGGACATCCACGGGGCGCACGCGGCGGGCCTGCGCACGGCCTGGATCAACCGGGACGGCGGTGCCTACCCGTCGTACCTGAGCCCGCCGGACGTCGAGGCGCCGGATCTGCCCGGCCTCGCCGCGCGGCTGGACCGCCTCGGCTGAGGCGAGCCTTGAGACGAGCCCTCAGAGAGACCGGTCTCAGCAGTCGCAGGTGACGGTCGCGACGGCGGAGGTGAGCGGGTCGATGTCGCGGTGCACCGGGCCGTGGTCGTCCTCGACGGGGAAGCCCTCGCGCGCCCAGTACTCGAAGCCGCCGATCATCTCCTTCACCTGGTAGCCGAGGCGGGCGAACTCGAGGGCGGCGCGGGTCGCCCCGTTGCACCCGGGACCCCAGCAGTAGGTGATGACGGGAGTGTCCAGCGGCACCTCGGCGGGCGCGCGGTGCGCGATCTGCGCCGTCGGCAGGTGCACGGCGCCGCTGATCCGTCCCTGCGCCCACGCGGCGTCGCCCCGCGAGTCGATCAGGACGAACCGGGCACCGGCCTCCCGCTCATGGTGCACGTCGGTCGGGTCGATCTCGAACGCGAGCTTGCCCGCGAAGTGGGCGACGAGCTCGTCGGTCGTGGGGGTCGTGTCGGTCATGCTGGGCACTCTACTGGCGCGCAGCCGGCGCACCGGCGGCCGCTTCGCGGTCCTGCTGCCACCCGGCGAGGATGGCGTGCAGCCGCTCGGCCTCGGCGTCGGACAGATCGACGTCGAGCGCTCGCGCCGCGTCGACCGCCTCGCGCGGCCCGAGCCGCTCCTGCACCGTGTCGCGGCCGGGCCGGCGCGTGGTCCGGGTGCTCTCGGTGATCGTCACGTGCCCGTCCTCGGTGAAGCGGCTGACGACGAGCCGGCGCAGGAACGTGCTGCCGAACGCGTCGGTCGACGTGGTCAGGTGCGCGGAGCGGACGTCCCGGGGCACCACCCGCAGGGTGTCCGTGAGGTGCGCGAACTCGCCGTTGCGGCGGAGCAGCCAGTGCTCGACGCCGTCGATCGACTGCCGCTCCAGGCGGTATACGCCCGTCCACTCGTGCCGTTCCGCGCCGTCGGCCACCTCGAGGGGCCCGGTGATGCTCAGCCCGAAGCCGGGATCGGCCAGGTACGTCCTGCCCTCGACGCCCACGTGCAGGGTGAGGTGGGTGCGGCCGTTCTCCGGCGCGTGCACCCGGCCGAGCCGCCGGGTGACCGGGTAGCCGAGGTCCTCCAGCGCCGCCGCCATCAGCTGGGCGTGCTCGAAGCAGTAGCCGCCACGCCCGCGGCGTACCAGCTTCTCGGTGATCGCGGCCGGGGCGACGCCGGGGTGCTGACGCAGCAGCACGTCGACGTTGCTGAACGGGAACGCCCGCACGTGGGCGGCGTGGATCCGTTCCAGCAGGTCGAGGCCGGGAGCGTCACGCTCGACGCCGAGCCGGTGCAGGTACGCGTCGACGTCGATGTCCTCGGTCTCCCACGATGCGGAGGTCAGGTCGTGCATGGTCGTGGTCACCTCTGCCCTCGAGTACGTGCTCCCAGCGTCTCAGACCGGGCGGCTCGAGCGCCGCTCTTGTACCGGCCCCGGCCGAGTGGAAGGGTGGGACAACCCCCAGCGGCGACGCTGCCGGGCATGGGCTCCGTCGCCGCTCGTCGAGCAACCAGGAGGTCACCGTGAAACTGCCATGGTTGAAACCCGCCCTCGAGGACGCCGGGCCCTTCATCTCGGTCCACCTCGACACGACGCGAACCGATCCCACCGCGGCCACCGAGCTGTCCACCCGCTGGAACCAGTGCCGGTCTCGCCTCTCCTCCGCCGGTGTCGCCGACGAGCTGCTCGAGGAGATCGGGGACACCGTGCTCGCGCCGTCGTCCATCGGCGGGCGTCACGGCCGGGCGATCATCGCGTCCCCGCGCGAGATCCTCCTCGACCGCGTGCTCCCCGTCCCGCCCCGGGAGGACGGCTCCTCGTTCGGCCCGACGCCGGTGCTGCTACCGCTGGTCCAGCTCACGCCCTACGCGGTGAGCCAGCTGCTCATCGAGGTGGACCGGGCAGGCGCCGACCTGCACCTGCGAGCGCCGGAGAACCCGGTGATCGCCCGGTCGCACAACGACCTGGACGGCGAGTCCCGCGTGGACGGCGGGCACGACGAGCTGCACAAGGCGAGCGCCGGTGGCGGCGCACAGCACGGGTGGCGGGCCCGGAACTTCGACGCCCGGGTGGAGGATTCCTGGGAGCGCAACGCAGAAGCCGTCGCGAAGAAGGTCGACGCGATCGTGATGAAGCACAAGCCCGACATGGTGCTGTTGACCGGGGACGTGCGGGCGACCGCGCTGTTGAAGGATGAGCTCGGCACCGAGGCGCGGGCCCGGCTGCAGGTCGTCTCCGGCGGGACGCGGGGCGTCAGCATGGAACGCGCGTCCTTCCGGGAGGAGCTCGAGCGCGTGACGCAGGAGTTCATCGACCAGCGGCAGCGTGACCTGGCAGGCCAGTTCCACGAGAACCAGCAGCGCGGCGGTGAGTCGGTGGCCGGCATCAGCGAGGTCGGCGAGGCTCTCGGCCGCGGGCAGGTGGACGAGCTCCTCTTCGTCGTCGGCCAGGAACCCGAGAACATCGAGGAGATGATCCGGCAGGCCATCGCGACGGACGCCGGCGTCTTCGCGCTCGAGGACGGTGTCGTCGCCATCCCCGAGGGCGTCGGGGCGCTGCTGCGCTGGCGCGACGAGGCAACCCCGTCGAACGAGCTCTCCAGCATGAGCGGTGACCCGCGCCGCGAGAACGCCGTCGATCCGGACCGCGACGAGCGGACCCCGCACGAGCGCGAGGAGGACGCCATCCGAGAGTGAGGATGCGCCGGCCACCGCGGCCGCGGTTCCAGACCGCTGCTGGTCAGAGCCCCGTCGTCATCTCCCGCAGAGCTGCCACGTGCTCGGTGAGCGCCTTCTGCCCGTCGGGAGTGAGGGACAGCCAGGAGCGAGGCCGCTTGCCGATGAAGCCCTTGCGCATGGCGACGTATCCGGCCTGCTCGAGGGCCCCGGCGTGCTTGGACAGAGCGGAGTCGGTGAGGTCGACGGTCTCCTTGAGCGTCTTGAAGTCGACCTCGTCGACACCGGCGAGGGTGGCCATCAGGGCGAGCCGGATGGGGTTCGTGAAGTGGTCGTTGAGGCGATGGCGGGAATGGGTGCTCACGTGCGTCGCCACCAGCCGGCAATCGTGAGGGGCGCGGCAATCAGCAGCCCGATCAGGATGGCGACGGGCCACGTCTCCCACGGCGTCAGGGCCAGGCCAGCGAGGTAGAGCGCCATCGTGACGAGAAGGCCGACCGTGTAGCGTCGCCCGCCACCGCGCGGGGTGGCGGAACGCGTGCGCAGGTACGCGTAGGTCAGCAGCAGCACCGCCACCACCCAGAGGCCCATGGCCACCAGGAACGCGGGCAGGGACGCCTGCGGCGGGAACACCACGGGCACGGTATGGGCGGCACCGATCAGCAGGGCCAGAACCGTCGAGAACCAGCCCAGGTGACGACGAGCGCGGGTCAGCATCGTCGCCCGGCGGGCCGTCACCGCGGCGATCGCCGCCTCCTCCCGCATGCTCGCCTCCTGCGCCGGGTCCCCGGCGCGCCGCACCGGACCCGTCGTCTCGTCCGTCATCGGATCGCTCGCCGGCGAGACGTCCGGTACGTGCTGTAGCCAGCGGCGAGGGAGGCTCCCCCGGCCGCCATGCTGGAGGACGCCACCACGCTGAGGCCGGGTTGACCGGTGACGATGCCGGCGACGATCAGGGTGATGCCGACCACCGAGATCACCACGGCGGCCACGGCGAGACCGATCCGGGTGTAGCGAAGCCTGTCGTTGGTCGCCGTGATGGTCATGGTGCTCTCCTCGAGGTCTCGACGTTTCATGCAATCAGTGTGACAAGTATTTTCCACTTTGGCAAGTACTTGTTCTGTTGGACGATCGGTCTCTGCTGCCTCGTCCGCGCTCAGGAGCGGTCACACTGGGACGATGGACGATCTGCAGGTGCCGCCCGGGCCCGGCGTGCCGCACGGGCTCGTGGTGCCCGGCTCGGACCTGGTCGAGCGCTTCTCCCATGCGTCCGGCCCGGGTGGGCAGGGCGTGAACACGGCCGACTCGCGGGTGCAGCTGAGCCTGGATCTGGCCGCCACCACGGCGCTGGACGACGTGCTGCGTGCACGTCTGCTCCGGGTACTGGCGGGCCGGCTCGCCGGCACCGTCCTCACCGTCGAGGCTTCCGAGCACCGCTCGCAATACCGCAATCGCACCGCGGCCCGCGAGCGTCTCGCGGCGCTCCTGCGGGAGGCGGCGGCACCGCCGATCCCGCGCCGGCCGACCAGGCCGACCCGCGGCTCCCGACGGCGTCGGCTCGAGGCGAAACGGCAGCGGGCCGAGGTCAAGCAAGCCCGCCGGCGGCCGCGCGCGGAGTGAGCTGCGTCGTCTCACGCGTCTCTGCCCAGCAGTGGCCGCTCAGGGAGCGCCGGTGCTGCCCACCCACCGGGTTCCCCCGTCGACGGCCACGGACGTCGGTTCCAGCCCGAGCCGCGCGGCGACGCGACGGGACGCCTCGTGCGCCGGGTCGATGTGGGCGATCACCCGGGTCACCCCGAGATCCGCCAGCTCGGCCAGGAGCAGGGACGCCGCCCGCCAGGCGAGTCCGCGCACCTGCCACGGCCGGCCGATCACCCAGGCGATCGTGGCCGGCCCGTCGTCGTCCGGGATGGTGGCCTGGACGTATCCGACCGGTTGCGTGCCCTGGAGCACGATCAGGTTCACCCATCGTTCGCCGCCGCCGGCGGGTCCTCCGCGCAGCTGTGCGGCGTACCGATCGTGCAACTGCTCGACCGTCGGCGGCTCGCCGCCGGTGAATGCGTAGAGGGACGGGTCCGCCAGCACCTCGGCCATCACTGATGCGTCCTCGAGGCGGAGAGCACGCAGGCTGATCCTCGCGGTGGGCTCCGGTCTCATTCGACCACCGCGTCGCCGCTGCCGACCTCCGCCTGGATCCGGCGGATGACGTCCCCCAGGATGCCGCGGGCGAGCAGCCCCGGCCCGAGTGGGCCGGACGAGTCGGCGCCCAGGGCCGGGAGGCGTCGGAGCACGGCGCGCTCGTCGGCCGTGAGGTGCTCGAGCTGCCAGCGGATCTCCGCCTGTTCCGCCTCCGGGGACCCCGGGTGGGCGAGGGAGACGGCCTTGACGGCGTAGGCGGCCGCACCGAGCGCGTGCGCGGCGAGGTGGGCGACGCCCGAGGCCTGCGCGGCCGAGCGGGCGGCGGCCGCACCGGCGGGCGTGCTCGCCCTGCTCGCGGCCTTGACCGCGATCATCCGCTGGGCGATCTTTTCGGCGGCCGTGCTCTCCCCCGCACTGTAGGCCCGGGTGCGCGTGACAGCGTCGTGCACCTGGTCCAGGGCGGCGGGCTCGACGTCGACCAGCGGGAGCACCCGCTCGGCGCAGGCCGCCGCCCAGCGGGCGATGGTGCGCCGGTCCGCGTCGCTGAGGGTCTGGATCGAGGCCACGGCCCAATCCTGTCACGGACGAGATCGGGTCACGGGGAAGTCTTCGCCGTGGTCGCGCGTTGGCGCCAGAGAGACAGCGTGTACACGATCGAAAGGACAGCACCATGACCACGACCTGGTTCATCACGGGGGCATCCAAGGGCTTCGGGCGGGAGTGGGCCGAAGCGGCCCTGGAGCGAGGCGACAACGTCGCCGGCACCGCGCGCAAGCTCGACACGATCCGCGACCTCGCCGAGAAGTACAGCGATACCTTCCTGCCGATCCAGCTCGATGTCACGGAGCGGGATGCCGACGTCGCGGCCGTCCAGCAGGCCGCCGAGCACTTCGGCCGCCTCGACGTCGTCGTCAACAACGCCGGCTACGGGCACTTCGGCATGATCGAGGAGCTGGCCGAGGCGGATGTCCGGGCGCAGCTGGAGACCAATCTCTTCGGTGCGCTCTGGGTCACCCAAGCGGCCCTTCCGATCATGCGCGAGCAGGGGTCGGGGCACATCATCCAGGTGTCCAGCATCGGCGGGATCAGCGCTTTCCCGACCGTCGGCGCGTACCACGCATCGAAGTGGGCGCTGGAGGGCTTCTCCCAGTCGCTGGCGCAGGAGGTGGCCGGCTTCGGCATCAAGGTGACGCTGATCGAGCCCGGCGGGTTCTCCACCGACTGGTCCGGTCCGTCCGCCACGCACAGCGAGGAGATGGAGGAGTACGCCTCGGTGCGTGAGGCGGCGGCGAGCCGTCCCTCCGCGAACAACCCGGGCGACCCGAAGGCCACCCGGAGCGCGATCCTCAAGGTCGTCGACGCGGAGAACCCGCCCCTGCGCATCTTCTTCGGCAAGGCGCCGCTGGGCATCGCGACGAAGGACTACGAATCACGCCTGGCCACGTGGAACGAGTGGCAGCCGGTGTCGGTGGAGGCCCACGGCAACTGAAACCGGGCTCTGACGACCCTGAGCACTCAGGACAATGACGAGGAGCAGGCGATTCCAGTCGGGTAGCCCCTTTGTCGTCGGCCCTAGGAGGCCAGGCAACCCCGCTGCACCGGAACTCCACCACGTCGCATTCATACACGGCGCGGGCCTTCACTTACCGCTCAGGATTTGTCTTCCGCCTTCGACCCGACGTCCACCGAACTAGATCATCTCGGCCTGCAAAGACCTGCTCCGAAAGCTCACGTAGCCATGCGATCGCCCGATTCGGCGTACTTGTAGTAATGCCTAGGAACTAGGCGTGAAAACATGCTCAGCAATCTCACGTAGTTTTCGATCGTATACAGACAACCATCGCTTTGGTCGCGATCTATTGCGCTGGCCGCCTTCCGCGCCAGAGCTACGAACGCACTCGCTCAAAACGAAACCAAGAAGTGCCGCAGCACTGTACGCTGATCTCATACTTCAGTGAAGAAGCTCGCCGTATGCCACTCGAGTTCGCTTGGTAATTGTCCACAACAAGGCGATAAGGTGAGAGGTCGCCAGACAAATTAGTGCCGACACCGCCGCTGGCAGTGGGTCACCTTCATTTTGCATTGTTGTAGACAGATACATCAACCAGCCCACCAAGGTCACGGAAACTATGATAGCGTGACCAACGGTAACAAACAATTCGTCAATTAGTCGTTTGAGCGCGACGTTCACGCCCATGGTGGTCGACTGCCCAACGTCAGCACGTAGTTGAAAAATGAAAACCAACAGGGTAAAGAGAAAACCGGCAAGGATTGCGATACCTGCGGTTACCTGAGACACGAATCGAAGTTGAAGATTTGCGTATAACGCCAGCGCGAAGACAAAGAGCGGCAAGATTAGGTGCGTCGCAACTTGCGACCACAAGATCGCGCGGGAAAGAAAATGCCGGTAAGTCGACGCGTAGTTGGGCATTCGCCGATGGGCTCGCTCAGTGACTGGATTTGACTCGCGATCTACGGTGATCATGGACACTCACTCCCAAGTTGAGTTCAGGGCGTCATCGTCCCAGTCCCCACTGACAGTATCCACGGGAAGCGCCTTGCCTGTCATCCCCTGGTAGTGCTCATCCGCGATGAGCCTGCATCGCTCGACGAACTCGTGATCCGCAGGTGGCGGGTCGCCCGCGTCCGACAGCACCTCTCGGACGGTAGGCGTCCGATGGTTCCCAAGCTCGATCTGCTTCGTACGTCCGTGGCTGCTGACTTGGGCCAGCACTGCATCCGGATCGTCGCCCCCGTCATCGATCTCTGAACCAATAATTGAGGAGGCAGTCATGTCTCCTCGCCGGATCTCATCCCAGAGTCGCTTCGGCAGGGATGCTTCGCCCTCCACAGGGTAGAGATGGCGCTCTAGCCTCCCTACCACGCGCCGCGGCTGGGAACCATCGCCGATGTCCCGCGACCATCTGTGGTAAACCGCCGTCAATTGCTTCAATTCGGATAGAGCGAACCAGTCCTCTTTCTCGTAGATGCGATCCAGAGGCCAATAGTCTTTATCCCAGCGCGATAGACACGCCGCCTTGAATTTATCGACGAGCGCAGCGCCTCCCGCCGATCCTGCGACCGACTCAACGGCGAATATACCTACAGTAGAGGCTACAGGCAGAATAAAGAGCAATCGACTTCGTTGAACGGTGGCTTCGTTGCTCGTGCGAGTGTGTGATAGTGAATGGGTGTAAACTTCCCAAGTGTTCCCAGGCTCACCAAAGCGGCCAGCTTCGACGGTCACTAACACGGATCGCCCTGCCGGTACCACATCAGCAACTCTTACATACGACCCTTTGTCGTCGTCGCGGATCGGATCAAGATTGGTTACCCATCCGAAAAAGCCGTGGAGTAGGTCTACACCATTCACCGCATCGAGTTTACCTCGATCCTGCTTCTTGGCGACTCTTCGACTCAGAGCAGTGAGCCCCACGCTGCGACGATGCAAGATTACCCCCTCTTAATACAGTCAATCTCCAATGATCCTATCTTGCATCACAATAATTCGACTCCTTGACGGAGTCCTTTACGAGATTCATAGCACGGTCGACCTCAAGACTTGCTCTGACACTCCGATGGCGGATGGTTACGTGAGCACGCCACCAGAGCCGTAGGGATTGCGAGCTCTCAGATCACACGTTGAAGCGGAACTCCACCACGTCGCCGTCGTGCATGACGTAGTCCTTGCCCTCCATGCGGACCTTGCCGCGGGACTTCGCCTCCGCCATTGACCCGGCGTCCACCAGGTCCTCGAACGAGACGATCTCGGCCTTGATGAAGCCGCGTTGGAAGTCGGTGTGGATGACGCCCGCGGCCTGGGGCGCGGTGTCGCCGGCATTGATCGTCCAGGCGCGCGCTTCCTTCGGCCCCGCCGTCAGGTAGGTCTGCAGCCCGAGGGTGTGGAAGCCGACGCGCGCGAGCTGGCCCAGGCCCGATTCGGTCTGCCCCTCCATCTCGAGCATCTCGCGGGCCTCCTCCTCGGAGAGTTCCACCAGCTCGGACTCCAGCTTCGCGTCGAGGAACACGGTGTCGGCCGGGGCCACCAGGTCGGCCAGCTGCTTCCGCTTCGCCTCGTCGGCGAGGACATCGGCGTCAGCATTGAACACGTAGATGAACGGCTTGGCCGTGAGCAGGCTCAGCTCCCGCAGGTGCTCCATCTCGAGCTTGTCGGAGTCGATCGAGGAGAAGATCGTGCCACCGCGCTCCAGCACGGCCTGCGCCTTCTGCAGCTCGGCGAGCTCGGCGGCGTCCCGCTTCTTGATCTTCACTTCCTTCTCGACCCGCGGCAGCGCCTTCTCGAGGGTCTGCAGGTCGGCGAGGATCAGCTCGGTGTTGATGGTCTCCATGTCGGAGGCGGCGTCGATCCTGCCGTCGACGTGAATGACGTCCGGGTCGTCGAACACGCGCACCACCTGGGCGATCGCCTGCGCCTCGCGGATGTTGGCGAGGAACTGGTTGCCGAGGCCCTCCCCCTCGCTGGCGCCCTTGACGATGCCGGCGATGTCGACGAAAGACACGGTCGCGGGCATCACGCGCGCCGACGAGAACAGCTCGGCGAGCTGGTCCAGGCGCGGATCCGGCAGGTTCACCACCCCGATGTTCGGCTCGATGGTCGCGAACGGGTAGTTCGCGGCGAGCACCTGGTTGCGCGTCAGCGCGTTGAAGAGGGTGGACTTGCCGACGTTGGGCAGACCGACGATACCGATAGTGAGAGCCACGGTCGTCCATTCTACGGGCGGACCGCCACGCGTTCCGTCGGCGACGACGTGACCGTGCACCGAGCACCTTCGTCCGCTCGACCGCCGACGACTTCAGACCGGCCTCACGAGTTCTGTCGGTGGCCGGTGAGACCGTGGACACATGGACGTTCTCGCCGCTCTGCTGCTGGCCCTGCTGACCCTCGTGATCGGTGCGGGCCTCGGTTTCGCCGTCGCCCGCCGGGCCTCCACCGCGGGTGCGGGTGACGCCCGCGCGCACGCCCTCGGTCTCGAACTGGCGCAGGCCCGCGAGGCCTGCCGGCAGCTCGAACAGCGGGCCGTGGCGTCCGACGCGCACAACCGGGAACAGCTCGACGTCCTCCGGGCCCTGGCCCCGGTGCAGGAGAAGCTCGCCGCCGTCGAGCAGCACGTCCGGGTGATGGAGCGCGAGCGGGCCGAGCAGTACGGCGGCATCCACGAGGCGCTGCGGGACGCGCGGACCGCGAACGGCGAGCTGCAGGTGGCGACGTCCTCCCTCGCCGGTGCGCTGCGGTCGACCTCGGCACGGGGCATGTGGGGCGAGGCTCAGCTGCGCCGGGTGGTCGAGGCGGCCGGCATGCTGCCCCACGTGCACTTCACCGAGCAGGTACACGGCGAGCGGACCGACGCCGATGGCGTCCGGGTGCTGCAGCGGCCGGACATGGTCGTCGCCCTGCCCGGTGGCAAGGAGCTCGTCCTCGACGCGAAGGCTCCCCTGTCCTCCTACCTCGAGGCGCAGGAAGCCGACGACGACGCCGAGCGCGCGGCGTGGATGGCCAAGCACGCCAAGGCCGTGCGCGCCCACGTGGACGCCCTCGCGGGCAAGAAGTACTGGGAGGGTCGCGCGGAGAGCCCGGAACTGGTGCTGTGCTTCCTGCCCGCCGAGTCGGCCCTCGCGGCGGCGCTCACCGCCGACGCCGGGCTACTGGACCACGCCGCCTCCCGGCAGGTGGCGCTGGTCTCACCGGTGTCCCTGCTGGCGGCCCTGAAGGCGGTGTCGTTCTCGTGGCGGCAGGAGTCGCTCGCGGAGAACGCCCGCGAACTGTTCACGCTGTCCCAGCAGCTGTACGACCGGCTCGGCTCCACCGGCAAGAGCCTGGCCGCCATGGGCACCTCGCTGCGGCGCACGGTGGAGAGCTACAACACGATGATCGGCTCGCTGGAGAGCCGCGTGTTCGTCACGGCACGGAGGATCGCGGACCTCGACCCCACCATCGTCCGGTCCGAACAGCTCAGCCCGGAGGGCATCGAGACCACCCCGCGCACGCTCACGGCGGTGGAGTTCCTGCGGGACGAAGCCGAGACGTCAGCCGTCGACGGCGACCAGCCGGAGCGGCGAGAACTGGGTCGCACCGGCTGAGACACCACATCGGCTGTGGACGCGCCGGCCGGCACGGTCGTCATGAGTAGCCGAGGTAGCCAGCGCCCTGCGCCACCGGGTCACCGGGTCACCGGGTCACTGGGTGAACAGCAGGTCCAGCCGGTCCAGCAGCGCCTCGAGGGAGCGCTCGAACTCCTCGTCGGAGTGGTCCTCCGAGAGCAGCGGCCGCAGGCGGGCGACCAGCGGGAACTGTGACAGGTCGAGGTCCTCGTCCTGGTTCGGCAGGTCCGCGTCCCCCTCGTCGAGCGGCTCCTCGGCCGGTGCCGTGGACACCCCCCGCTGGGCGACCTCGAGCAGCAGCTGCCCCAGCAGGAAACTGGTGAACACCCGGTAGACCTCGACCGCGCGATCCTCGGTGAAGCCCCGTTCGAGCAGCGCAGCGAGGAACTCCTCGACCACCCGCAGACTGCGCAGCGGCGGCCGCAACCAGGCGGCGGCCGGGTGACGCGTCGCCATCAACGGGAAGATGGCGGGATGCTCGAGGGCGATGTCACGCACCGAGTGCGCCATCCACTGCAGATAGCCGTGCCAGTCCGTCGTCAGCTCGTGACCAGCCGGCGGCGTCGCCTCGACGCGATTCACCAGGGCCGCGACGATGGCTTCCAGCAGATCCTCCCGACCGTTGACGTAGCGGTACAGCGACATGGCCTCGACGCCGAGGCGGGCACCGAGGGAGCGCATGGTCAGCTGATTGATGCTGCGCTCGTCGATGAAGGCGATGGCCTCCTGAACCACGCGATCGCGGCTGAGCGGCCGTCGCGTGCTGGCCTTCTCCTCCGTGGACCCGCCTTGCTTCGCCACCGGTGATCACCTTCCCGTCCGGTCGGATGCGGCTGTCCTTTCGTTCGACCCTAGCCCTCGACCTCGGACGATGCACGGCATACAGTTTGATCAGCCTGCTTTGCATCATTTGACTTAGCTTGTAAGCTCGGGGCAATGAGAAAGTGACTTACGTCGTAAGTCATTGACGGGTCGTCGCGAACGCCCCGTCGATCTCCCCAGCTCGACCGGTCGCCGACCGGCGAGACACCGACCTGAAAGCTGGACATGACTGATTCCCTGACCAACGGCCTGAGCGCTGCGTGGACTGCCATCGCGACGTTCGTGCCGGCGCTGCTGCTGTTCCTCGTCATCCTGATCATCGGCTGGATCGTCGCCAAGGTGCTGTCCCGTGCCATCGCGAAGCTCCTCGACCGTGTGGGCCTGAACCGCGCCATCGAGCGCGGCGGCATCGGCCGGGCGCTGCAGCACTCGAAGTTCGACGCGAGTGACATCCTGGCCAAGCTCGTCTTCTACGCGATCATGCTGTTCACCCTGCAGCTCGCGTTCAGCGCCTTCGGCCCGAACCCGATCAGCAACATCCTGACGGCGATCATCGCCTTCCTGCCGGCTGCCTTCGTCGCCATCATCATCGTGATCATCACCGCCGCGATTGCCGCAGCCGTCAAGACGCTGATCCAGAACACCCTGGGCGGCCTCTCCTACGGCAAGGCGCTGGCCAACATCGCCGCCGTCTTCATCCTCGGCTTCGGCATCATCGCCGCGCTCAACCAGGTGGGCATCGCCACCACCGTGACGACGCCGATCCTGATCACCGTGCTCGCCACCATCGGCGGCGTGATCGTCGTCGGCGTCGGCGGCGGTCTGATCAAGCCCATGCAGTCCCGCTGGGACTCGTACCTGAACAAGGTCGAGGACGAGGCCCCGCGTCTGCGCGCCCAAGCCGACCGTGCCCCGAGCGTCGAGCAGCAGGCCAAGTCGGCCGGCCAGAAGGCCAAGTCGGCGGCCAACCAGTCCGGCAACGGCCACGGCGGCGGCGCCGTCCGCGACAACCAGCACCGCTGAGCGGATCCTGGCCCCACGCGTGAAACGGCGGGCCGAGACGGAGATCCGACTCGGCCCGCCGGGAACATCGGTTCCCACCACCTTCCGCAACATCCCTATCCGAAGGAGAAGCTCCATGGCTATCGACAAGAACGCGATCTCCACCCTGTTCGGCGCTGACGTGCTGACCAACGACGACCACCGTCTCGGCGACGTCGGGCAGGTCTACCTGGACGACGAGAGCGGTTCGCCCGAGTGGGTCACCGTCCGCACCGGCCTCTTCGGCACCAAGGAGACCTTCGTGCCGATCCGCAACGCCGATCTGGACGAGCGCGGCCTGCGCGTGCCGTTCGACAAGCAGCTGGTCTCCGACGCTCCGCGCGTCGACGCCGATCAGGACCACCTCTCCCCCGAGGAGGAGCAGGAGCTCTACCGCCACTACGGCCTGACCCAGGCGGGCGGCGACGCCAACGACGATCGCACCCGTACCGGCGAGACCACCACGGGCACGATGACCGGTGACGTGGACGAGCGCCCGGCCGGCCTGGTCGGTGGCGTGGACGAGCGGTCCGCCGGCGTGACCGGTGACCGCTACTCGGACACCAACACGGACACGGCCGGCACCGTCGGCCACGACACCTCCGGCCCTACCACGGACGAGGCAATGACCCGCTCCGAGGAGCGGCTCCGCGTGGGTACCGAGAACGTCGAGACCGGTCGGGTGCGCCTGCGCAAGCACGTCGTCACCGAGCAGCAGACCGTTCAGGTGCCGGTCACCCGGGAAGAGGTCACCCTCGAGCGCGAGCCGATCACCGACGCCAACCGCGGTGCCGCCGAGGCCGGGCCGGAGCTCTCCGACGAGGAGCACGAGGTGATCCTCCACGAGGAGCGCCCCGTCATCGAGAAGGAGGTCGTCCCGGTCGAGCGCGTGCGCGTCGGCAAGGAGACCGTCGAGGAGACCACGACGGTCAGCGACCAGGTGCGCAAGGAAGAGATCGAGACGGACACCGACGGCTCGATCGACGGCAACGTCGACGGCAAGGTCGACGGCAACCGCTGACCGACCGGCGTTCGCGCCACCAGCACGACACGAGGCGCCCCGGATCGTCGTTCACGACGGCCCGGGGCGCCTTCGTCATGAACGGGATTGTGCAGCGCCCGGGGCTGTGCGTTCCGCCTCATTCAGCCGAGCGAGTCCACCGCGGACGTGTCAGACCGGGCAGATCCTCATGGCCGTGTCCTCGAACCACGCGTCGTAGTCGTCGACGCCGCGGTGCAGGTGACCGAAGAGCTGCAGGCTGATCGCGCCGAGCAGGGCACCCCACGCTTGCACCCCGCGCAGCAGAAGGTCGTCGGCGATGCTGTTCTCCGTCACCTGCCGCATGCCGGCGATGGCGCGGTGCACGGGCCGGGGCACCGGCCGCGGCTCCGGTGATCGACCGGCCGCCTGCACCTCGGCCAGCAGCCCCAGCAGCACCCCCGTCACGCGGCCCGCCGGCGCCACCGTGTCCCGCGGCGCCCGGTAGCCAGGCACCGGCGACCCGTACACGAGGGCGTAGTCGAACGGATGCGCGACCGCCCAGCGGTGCAGTCGCCGGGCGACGGCCATCCACCGGGCGCGGAACTGGGTCCAGTCGGTGACGCTCCGGTCCGCCGCCGTCAGCTCCTCGGCCAGCTCGGTGTACACCTCGACAATCAGGGCCGTCAGCAGATCGTCGCGGCTGCGCACGTACCGGTAGACGGCGGAGGACACCATACCGAGTTCCCGGGCCACCGCCCTGAGGGACAGCTCCGACGGTCCCACCTCGGTCAACTGCCGCCGGCCCTCCGCCACGATCGCGCGCGTGATCTCCTCGCGGGCGATGTCGCGGGCGGTGCGGTGGATCGAGGGTTCGGCCATGCCGACACTCTCGCATCGAAAGAGAGCAGGTGCAACAACCGAGAGCAGTGCTCTTGCCAACGTGTCGGCGGCGCGCTAGCGTACCGACCGAGAGCACTGCTCTCTTCATGGAGCATCGATACGAGGAGAACTCATGAGCACCCAGGTGATCGTCGGAGCGGGCCCGGTCGGCCGCCACACCGCCCGGCTCCTGGCCGAGCGCGGCGACGACGTCGTCGTCGTCACCCGCAGTGGACGCGGTCCTGAGCTGCCCGGAGTTCGCCGGGTGGCCGCCGACGCCGCCGACCCCGCCCGTCTCACCGAGCTCGCGACGGGTGCAGCGGCCCTCTACAACTGCGCCAATCCCCCGCACTACGGCACCTGGGAGACCGTCTGGCCCGCCCTGGCCGGCAGCCTGCTCACCACGGCCGAGCGGACGGGAGCAACCCTGGTGACGGCCTCGAGCCTCTATGCCTACGGGCCGGTGGACGTGCCGATGACGGAGGAGCTGCCGGACGTGGCGACGGAGAAGAACGGGCGGATCCGCGCGCAGATGTGGGCGGAGGCGAAGGCAGCGCACGACGCCGGGCGGGCCACCGTCGTCGAGGTCCGTGCGTCGGACTACGTCGGTGCCGGCGTCGGGGCGAACGGGCATCTGACCCGCGACGTGCCGGGCGCGCTGCGGGGACGGCGCGCGTGGGTGGTCGGCGACCCGGACCTGCCCCACTCGTGGACCGACGTCGCCGACGTCGCCCGGACGCTGGTGGCCGTGGCGGACCGCCCGGACACCTGGGGGCGGGGTGTGGATCGCGCCGACGAACGCCCCGCGCACCCACCGCGAGGCGCTGGCCGACGTGCTCGCCGCGGGCGGCCACCCGATGGTGAGCATGAGCAGCATCCCGCGCGTCGCGCTCCGGGCCGCGGGCCTGGTCAACGTTGACATGCGGGAGATGGCGACGATGAGCTACATCCAGGCCCGGCCGTACGTCGTGGACAGCAGCGCCGCCGAACGTGAGCTGGGCCTGGCGCCGACGCCGTGGTCGGAGGTGTGCCGCCGGACCCTCGACGGGGTGGAGTCGACCGCCGCGTGATCGGGCGTGATCGACAAGCGAGCCAGTTCGCCAATAGTTGTCGCATCGACCCTCTCTGGGGCCCAGATGGAGCAACTAGTGACGAGCTGGCACCAGAAAGTGGGCCGACCCTCACGCCCCGGAGGGCGCCCAGGGCTGGATCAGTTCACTCATCGACCGGGTCAGCTCGGCCTGCAGGAGCGGCCCGTAGCTGATCCGGCGCACGCCGGCGTCACGCAGCTCCTCCATGGACCCGGAGGGCGCGCCGGTGCGGGGATTGGCGGTGATGTTGACGGGGACGGACACGGCGTCGACGAGGGTGCGCACGGAGGACAGGTCCGGGACCCGCACCGGGTAGACCGACCGGGCGCCGGCCTCGACGCAGGCCTGCAGCCGGGTGACGGCCTCGCTCAGCGGGTCGGCGAACTCGTCGGAATGCAGGTAGGCGTCGGTCCGGGCGTTGATCACGAGTTCGACGCCGGCCACGTCGGCGGCAGTCCGGAGCTGACCGATGTAGTCGGCGTGCTCCTGCACGGAGCGGACGCGGTTCTCGTGGTGGACGGTGTCCTCGACGTTGATGCCGACGGCACCGGCGTCGAGCACCCGCTCGACCAGTTCCGCGGCGGGGGTGCCGTAGCCGGACTCGACGTCGGCGCTGACCGGCACGTCGACGGAGGCGCAGACCCGGGCGATGCCCTCCAGCGCGTCGTCGAGCGTCATGCCCTCGTGGTCGTCCTGACCGCGGGAGTCGGCCAGCGGGTGGCTGCCGATCGTCAGCGCCGTGAAGCCGGCGTCGACGGCCGTGCGAGCGGACCAGGCGTCCCACACCGTCGGCAGCACCAGCATGCCGGGCTCGGTGTGCAGGCGGGCGAGGGTCGCGGCGCGCGCGACCACCTCACTGCGGGCGGCGGGGGTCGAGCTCATGCGGCACTCCTTCACGCGGTGGATCGGACGCGGGGTTGGTCGGACGCGGGTGGATCGGACGCGGGGCGGATCGGACGAGGCGAAGCGACGGCTCAGGCGGTGGGCCGGCCGCCGCGACCGCCGAGACCGCGGGAGGCGTCCCCGGCGGCCTTGAGCGTGGTGCGCAGCTCCTTGGGGAGGGAGAAGAGGATGTCCTCCTCGGCGGTGACGACCTCCTCGACGTCGCCGTAGCCGTACTCGGCGAGCAGGCTCAGTACCCGCTGGACCAGGACCTCGGGCACGGAGGCGCCCGAGGTGACGCCGACCGTAGCGACGCCCTCGAACCAGGACTCGTCGATCTGCTCGGCGAAGTCCACGCGGTGGGCGGCACGAGCGCCGTACTCGAGCGCCACCTCGACGAGGCGCACCGAGTTCGACGAGTTCGCCGATCCGACGACGATCACCAGGTCCGCGGCCGGCGCGATCTTCTTGATGGCGGCCTGCCGGTTGGAGGTGGCGTAGCAGATGTCGTCGCTCGGCGGGTCCTGCAGATTCGGGAACCGCTCCCGCAGGATGGTCACGATCTCCATCGTCTCGTCCACCGACAGGGTGGTCTGGGAGAGCCAGATCAGGCGGTCCGGGTCGGCCACCTCGACCGTGCGCGCCTCCTCGGGGTTGTTCACCACCGTGGTGTCGTCGGGCGCTTCCCCGTAGGTGCCCTCGACCTCCTCGTGGCCCTCGTGGCCGATCAGCAGGATGTGGTCCCCGGCGCGGGCGAAGCGGACGGCCTCGCGGTGCACCTTGGTGACCAGCGGGCACGTCGCGTCGATGGTGCGCAGATCGCGATCCACGGCGGACTGCTTGACGGCCGGGGAGACGCCGTGCGCGGAGAAGACGACGAGTGCGCCCGAGGGCACCTGGTCGGTCTCCTCGACGAAGACCGCGCCCTTCTCCTGCAGCGTGCTGACGACGTGCTTGTTGTGCACGATCTCCTTGCGCACGTAGACGGGCGCCCCGTAGTGCTCGAGCGCCTTCTCGACGGCGACGACGGCCCGGTCCACGCCCGCGCAGTAGCCGCGGGGCGCCGCCAGCAGCACCTTCCGGTCACCGTCCACCGGAACCGCGGCGATCTCCTCGGGGGTTCGACGGCGGCGCGGCACGACCGGCATGGGCACGGAGACAGCGGTGGTCATGCCCCCATCGTACGGGCGGCCGCCCGCCCGGCCCGGTCGGTGCGGGGCGCGTCAGCGCTGGGCTGAACCGGTTTCGGCCCGGCCGACGACGAGGCGGCCGACGACGCCCACCGCCAGCAGCACCGCGCCCCAGACGGCCAGGCCCACGGCCCACGGCACGGCGGCGCCGGACGCCACCCCGACCAGCCGGTACCGCAGGTAGTCCCCCAGCCCCGGCGCGTTCTGCCCACTCGCGACCGCACCCTGGACCAGCAGTCCCGCCACCACGAGCAGCGCCGTGCCCACCAGCACCCCGATGCCGAGCCAGGCCAGTGTCGTCGTGCGGCGACGGGCGACCAGCAGCGCGAGAACCGCCGCGACGGCCGCCCCGGTGAGGGCCGCCGGCGCGAAGCCGGCGGCCCTGACCACGGTGGCGGCGACGCTCGCCTGCTGGGAGGCGCCGAGATCGACGACGACGGGGTCGTCGGAGATGACCGAGCCGTCCAGCGGCACCCCGAGGCTGCCCGCGGCCTTGTCCACGAGCAGCCTGACGATCGGCTGGATGTCGGCCTGGAGCGCGTCCGGCTTGGACGGGTCCGTCAGCGCGCCCAGGCTCAGATCGTGGCTGCGCTGCATGGTCCGCTCCCAGGCAGCGGGGAAGCCGACGTCCTCCGTCAGCGCCTGGGCGGCCCGGTCGATCACCCCGGCTGCGGCGTCCTGGAGGCCCTCCGGCAGCGCGATCCGGTTCCGCGCCTCCGTGGCCACCGTGCTGGCGAGCCGGTCGTGCAGCCCGGCGTCGGACGAGAGCGGGGAGGTGAGCGTCACGAACCCGTCCGTGTCGACGACCGTGCGCTGCACGGCGGTGGCGCTGACGCCGGCCAGGAGCAGCACGACGGCGACCAGGCCGAGCAGGAAGGACAGCACGGTGCGGGCCATGGGCAACCTCGAGACGACGATCGGAACGGGCCGGTGCACGGCCGCACGTTGTCCACAGGTTCGCCGCATGCCGACGTGCGGCCGCAGTTCTGGGGACGGTGGGTGGTAAGTGTAGAACATGAGCCAATCCCGCCAGTCGCCCGAGGCACCGCATGCCGGCGCCGAGCCGCGCGGCCTCGACCGCGCCACGGTCGGTGGTGCGGTTGCGACCGTGGACGGGGTGACGGTGACGGCGCTGGAGCCGGCGGACCCGGGCAACGGCGGTGCCGGGCAGAGCCCCGCGGCCGGGGAGGACGGCCGGGCCGAGCAGGCGCCCGCGACCCTGCCGGCCACCGCCGCCGAGACGTCCGCCGACGCGCCGTGGCCGCTGCGCGTGCTCTCGCAGAAGCTGAAGACCTACATCGACCGGGCCCCGTTCGCCTGGGTCGAGGGGCAGGTCATCGAGCTCAACCGGCGCGCCAACGTCACCTACCTGACGCTGCGGGACACAGACGCCGAGGTGTCCTTCTCCGTGGCGGTCCTCGGCCGGGTGCTGGACCAGATGCCGGTGCCGCTCGAGCGCGGCGCCCGGGTGGTCGCCCAGCTCAAGGCCGACTTCTGGATGAAGACCGGCCGGTTGTCCATGCAGACGCGCGACATCCGTCCGGTAGGTCTGGGCGACCTGCTCGCCCGTATCGAGCGGCTGCGGCAGGCGCTGGGCGCCGAGGGCCTGTTCGCCCCCGAGCGGAAGCGGCCACTCCCCCGGCTGCCCCACCGCATCGGGCTGATCACCGGCCGGAACTCGGACGCCGAGAAGGACGTGCTGCGCAACGCGGCCCTGCGGTGGCCGGCCGTGCAGTTCGAGATCCGCGAGGTGGCCGTCCAGGGCGTCACCGCCGTCGCGCAGGTCAGCGCTGCCCTGCGCGAGCTCGACGAGCACCCCGACGTGGACGTCATCGTCATCGCCCGCGGCGGCGGCTCCCTCGAGGACCTGCTGCCGTTCAGCAACGAGGACCTTGTCCGGGCCGTCTCCGCCGCCCGCACCCCCGTGGTCAGCGCCATCGGCCACGAGGCGGACCGGCCCATCCTCGACGACGTCGCGGACCTGCGGGCGTCCACCCCGACGGACGCCGCGAAGCGCATCGTGCCCGACGTCGCCGAAGAGCTGGCCCGCATCGGCCAGGCGCGGCAGGTGCTCGATCGGGCCGTGCGGTCGCTGCTGCACCGGGAGACCGACCGGCTTGCCGGCCTGCGCAGCCGCCCCGTGATGCTGCGGCCCGAGACCATGCTCACTGCGCGCACCGAGGACGTCGAACGGATGCGGCACCGCGCCCGGCGCGCCACCGAGATCGCCGTGCACCGGGCGACCGACCGCATCGCCCACCTGCGCGCGCAGATGCGCTCCCTCTCACCGCAGAACACCCTGGACCGCGGCTACGCCGTCGTCCAGCTGGCCGACGGCGCCGTCGTCCGCTCGTCCACGCAGACCCGGCCGGACGACCGGGTCCGCATCCGCGTGGCCGCCGGGGAGATCGGCGCCCGCGTGTTCGCGGTGCGAGAGCCCGACGAGGGCCCGCCCCCGATGAGCTCCCCCAGCCCCAAGTACGACCCAGGAGAACCCGATGAGTGACGCCACCCCCACCAGCACGGCACCCGGTGGAGCCGGATCCGGCTCCACCGGGTCGAAGGCCGCCGGCACCACCGACGGCGACGCGAACGGCGTCGACCAGCTCAACTACGAGCAGGCCCGCGAGGAACTCGTCGCGGTGGTCAACCGGCTCGAGGCCGGCGGCGCCAGCCTGGAGGAGTCACTCGCCCTGTGGGAGCGCGGCGAGGCCCTGGCCAACCGCTGCGAGCAGTGGCTGCACGGGGCGCAGCAGCGCCTCGAGGCGGCCCGCCCGCGTGAGGACGCCGACCGGGACTGACCCGAGCCCGTCAGAGGGCGGCGAGCCGCGCCTTCTCCGCCTCGACGTCGAACTCCGCGGCCGGCCACTGCGGGTCGATGCCGCGCAGGGTCTCCAGCAGCAGGTGCTGCACGGCGAGCCGGGCGTACCACTTCCGGTCGGCCGGGACCACGTACCAGGGCGCCAGTTCCGTCGACGTGCGGTCGAGGGCGATCTGGTAGGCCTGCTGGAAGTCGGGCCACAGCGCCCGGTCGTCCAGGTCGCCCGGACGGTACTTCCAGTGCTTGTCCGGCCGCTCCAGCCGCTCGGCCAGCCGCGCCTTCTGCTCCTCCGGGCTGATGTGGAGCATGATCTTGACGATCCGCGTGCCCGCGGCGGAGACCTGACGCTCGAACGCGTTGATCTCGTCGTAGCGCTTCTCGATCGTCTCCAGCGGGGTCAGCTTGCGCACCCGGTGCACGAGCACGTCCTCGTAGTGCGAGCGGTCGAACACCCCGATCTTGCCGGGCGTGGGCAGCTGCCGCCGCACCCGCCACAGGAAACTGTGGCGCAGCTCCTCGGCGGTCGGCGCCTTGAAGGCCGTCAACGCGATGCCCTGCGGGTCGACGGCACCGACGACATGCCGCACGATGCCGCCCTTGCCGGCCGTGTCCATGGCCTGCAGCACGAGCAGCACCGACTCCGGGGCACCGCCCTTCGACGCGGCGAACAACCGCTCCTGCAGGTTCGCGAGCTCGGGGACCCCCGCGTCCAGCTCCTCCTTCCCGGCGGCCTTGTCGCCGGAGAAGCCGGGGGTCGACCGAGGGTCCAGAGCGGCGAGGTCGAAGCCGAGCTTCACGCGCAGCAGGTCGGCGGTGTCCCCGCCCAGCAGGCTCACCCGGGCCGCGCCGTCCTCTGCCTTCCTGGCAGCCTTCGACTCGGCCTTCTTCTCTGCCTTCTTGTCGCTCTTCTTCGCGCTCTTCTTCGCCATGGTGCTCCTTCGTCGTCGCGCCGGTTGGCGACCAGCCTAGTCAGCGGCCCGGCGCAGACCCGGGAGCCGCGGTCAGCGTTCGCGCCAGTCGGCCAGGAAGTCGCCGATCCGGCCGAGGGCCTCCTCGAGGATGTCGACGCCGGGCAGGGTGACGAGCCGGAAATGATCCGGGGCAATCCAGTTGAAGCCGGTGCCGTGGGTGACGAGGATCTTCTTCTCCCGCAGCAGCTCGATGACGAACTTCTCGTCGTCGTCGATGCGGTACACCTCCGGGTCCAGCCGCGGGAACAGGTACAGCGCCCCCTTGGCCTGCCGGCAGCTCACGCCCGGCATGTCGTTGAGCATCCGGAAGGCCAGGTCCCGCTGCTCCTTGAGCCGGCCGCCGGGCAGGATCAGGTCGGTGATCGACTGGTAGCCGCCGAGCGCGGTCTGGATGGCGTGCTGCGCGGGCACGTTGGCGCACATGCGCATGTTGGCCAGCAGGGTGAGCCCCTCGAGCAGGTTCTCCGCGCGGCGCTTGGGCCCGGAGACGGCGACCCAGCCGCTGCGGAACCCGCACACCCGGTACGCCTTGGACAGGCCGGAGAAGGTGAAGGTCAGCACGTCGTCGCCCGCGAACGTCGCCGTGTGGTGGTGCACCGAGCCGTCGAAGAGGATCTTCTCGTAGATCTCGTCGGAGAGCAGGATCAGGTCGTGCTCGCGGGCGATCTGCGCGATGCCCTCGACGATCTCCCGCGAGTAGACGGCGCCGGTCGGGTTGTTCGGGTTGATCAGCACGAGCGCCTTGGTGCGGTCGGTGATCAAGGAGCGGATGTGCTCCAGATCCGGGTTCCAGTCGTTCTCCTCGTCGCACACGTAGTGCACGGGGGTGCCGCCGGAGAGGGAGACCGCGCCGGTCCACAGCGGGTAGTCCGGGGCGGGGACGAGGATCTCGTCGCCGTTGTTCACCATCGCCTGCAGCACCATGGTGATCATCTCGGAGACGCCGTTGCCGATGAACACGTCGTCGACGCCGATGTCCATGATCCCGTGCGACTGGTAGTACTGCGAGACGGCGGTGCGGGCGGAGAAGATGCCGCGGGAGTCGCTGTAGCCCTGCGCGGTGGGCAGGTTGCGGATCATGTCGACGAGGATCGCGTCGGGCGCCTCGAACCCGAACGGCGCAGGGTTGCCGATGTTCAGCTTGAGGATCCGGTGTCCCTCCGCCTCCAGTCGCTGGGCCTCGGTCAGGATCGGTCCGCGGACGTCGTACCGGACATCGGCGAGCTTGCTGGACTGGGTGAAGGTGCGCATGCGTTCACCCTGCCACGCAGCCCCGCCGCGACGACGGCGTTGCCGTGCCGTGGACGCGAGAACGCCCGGGCCAATCCGCGGTCGGTGGCACCTGTCGCGGATCGGACCCGGGCGTTCTCAGCAGAAACAGCCCTCAGGGGTGATTCTCTACTGGGTGATGCCCTTCTGCTTGAGCCACTGCGCGGCGGCGTCCTTCGGGCTCGTCTTCGCGTCGCCCGAGACCATCCGGTTGAGGTTGATCAGGTCGTCGGTGGTCAGCTGGGCCGACACCTTGTTCAGCGCGTCGGTGGCCTGGCTGGAGAGCTTGCCGTCCTTGATCACCGGCAGCACCTGCTGGGCGATGAAGTTGTTCTTCGGGTCCTCCAGCACCACCAGGTCGTTGTCCTTGATCGCCGGGGTGGTCGTGAAGATGTCGGCCACCTGGACCTTGTCCTCCAGCAGCGCCTTCTGCGTGACCGGGCCACCACCGTCGCTGTAGGGCTCGAAGGCCTTCGGCGTGCAGTTGTACTTGGACTTCAGGCCGGGCAGGCCGTAGGCGCGCTCCTGGAACTCCGGCGGCCCGCCGATGGTCAGCTGGTCGCAGACCTTGCCCATGTCCTCGATGCTCTTGAGGCTGTACTTCTCCGCGGTCGCCTTCGTGACGACCATGGCGTCCTTGTCCTCGGCCTTCGACGCGTTCAGCGCCTTCAGCCCGCTCGGCAGCTTGCCGGGCAGGGCCTTGGCGATGTCGTCGGCGCTGACCTGGGTCGCGGACTTGTCGAAGTACGTGAGCAGGTTGCCCGAGTAGTCCGGGACGACGTCGATGGAGCCCTCGGTGAGCGCCTTGATGTAGACCTCGCGGGAGCCGATGTTCGGCTTCGTCGAGGCCTTCGCCCCGGCCCCGTTGATGGCGCCGGCGTAGATCTCGGCGACGATCTGGCTCTCCGGGAAGTTGGCGGAGCCGATCACGACGGTGTCGGCGGGCGCGGCCGAGGCCGAGCTGCCGCCGTTCTGCAGCGGGTTGGAACCGGACCCGGCGCCACAGGCGGCGACGGTGAGGGTCAGGGACAGCGCCCCCGTGGCCGCCGCGATGCGGGCGACGCGCCCCCTGGTGAACAGGGCTTTCATGGTTTCTCCTCGTGGTGCGCCCGTACCGGTCGGCGGCGGGCTCGGGTGGAACGGGACGACGGCGCCGCCCGTGTCTGGGTGAAGTGTCGCACGGTCAGGCGGCGGCCGGCTCCTGCCGCGTCCGCCGGCGTCGCACGGCCGGAACGGCCCGCAGGCCCGGGGAGACGACGAGGCGGGAGAGCAGCGCGAGCACCAGGTCGACGGCGATGGCGAGGACCGCGATGAGCACGGACCCGCCGAGCATCCGCGGGTAGTCCTGGACGGCGAGGCCGTCGATCAGGAACCGGCCGAGCCCGCCGAGGTTGATGTAGGCGAGCACCGCGACGGTCGCGATGATCTGCAGGATCGCCGCGCGGAAGCCGCCGATGATGACGGGCAGGGCGTTGGGCACCTCCACGGTGAAGAGGATCTGCAGTTCCGTCATGCCCACCGCCCGGGCCGCGTCCTTCGTCTCCGCACCGACGGCGGCGATGCCGCTGTAGGTGCCGGCGAGCAGCGGCGGGATGGTGAGGATGACCAGCGCGAGGATGGGGGGCAGCAGGTCCCCGCTGAGGACGAGGACGAACAGGATCAGCAGCCCCAGGGTCGGCAGCGCGCGCAGGGCGCCGGCGATGCCGACGACGACCTGGCGGCCGCGCCCGGTGTGCCCCACGTACAGCCCCAGCGGGACCGCGATCACCGCCGCGATCACCAGGGTCAGCGCCGAGTAGCCGAGGTGCTCGACGATCCGGTGCGGGATGGCCGTGTTCATGGCCGTCCAGTTCATCGGGTCCGTGAGGAACTCCCACGTCTGCCCGATGATGCTCGTGGACGTGTAGGTGGTCACGGGCGCACCGCCTTCCGGGCTCGGGTCCAGGGCGTCAGGGCCCGTTCGATCAGCACGAGGATCGCGTCCATCACCAGCGCCAGCAGCAGCGTGATGACGATGCCGGTGATCAGCGGGGTCATGAAGTCGCGCTGCAGGCCGTCGGTGAACAGCAGCCCCAGGCTCGGGATGCCGATCACCGCCCCCACGCTGACGAGCGAGATGTTGCTGACCGACACGACCCGCAGCCCGGCGATCAGCACCGGGATGGACAGCGGCAGGTCGACGGTGAAGAAGCGCCGCACCGGCGTGTAACCGACCGCGACGGCGGCCTGCCGCACCGTGTCGTCCACCGAACCGAACGCGTCGACGCAGGACCGCACGAGCAGTGCCACCGCGTAGATGGTCAGGGCGACGATGACGTTGGCCAGGTCGAGGACCCCGGTGCCCAGGATGACCGGCAGCATGATGAACAGCGCCAGCGAGGGGATCGTGTAGAGGATCGAGCTGGCCCCGAGGATGACGGTCGACACCGGCCGGCTCAACCTCGCCAGCTGCGCGATGGGGATCGAGATGATCAGCCCGAACACCAGCGGCAGGATCGACTGCACCAGGTGGATGCCGGTCAGCTGCGCGATGTAGGGCGCGTTCTCCGCGACCCAGGTCATCCTCGGACCGCCGACTCTCCGGACGCAACCCGCGCCTGCAGACCGGCCCGGTCGCGTTCGATCACCTCGACCACCTCGGCGGGGCGCAGGATGCCGCGCACGACCCCCGCGTCGTCGACGGCCACGCCGATGCCCGAGGGGGAGCTGAGCGACGCGTCCAGGGCGCTGCGAAGCGAGTTCCCCTTCCGGTACAGGGAGCCGCCGGGGATCAGGTCCGCGGACGTGAACCGGTCACCGGCGGGGCGCTGGTCCGGGCCGAGCCACCCGGCCGGGCGGCCGGCGTCGTCGACCACCAGACGCCACCCGGGGGCGACGTCGCCGGTGGCCGCCGAGAGCACGGTCGGGTCGACCGGGTGGATGGTCAGGCCCGACGGCTCGGTGAAGGAGAGGTGCCGGAAGCCGCGGTCGCGACCGACGAAGGAGGCGACGAAATCGTTCGCGGGGGCCCGCAGGATCTCCTCCGGGGTGGCGTACTGGGCGAGCTTGCCGCCGACGGCGAAGACGGCGACCTTGTCCCCGAGGATCGTGGCCTCGTCGATGTCGTGGGTGACGAAGACGATCGTCTTGGCCAGTTCGCGCTGCAGCCGCAGCAGCTCCGCCTGCAGCTCGTCGCGCACCACCGGGTCGACGGCGCTGAACGGCTCGTCCATCAGCAGCACCGGCGGGTCCGCGGCGAGCGCGCGGGCGACGCCGACGCGCTGCTGCTGACCACCCGAGAGCTGGGCCGGGTACCGCTTCGCGAGCGCCGGGTCCAGGCCGACCGTCTCGAGCAGCTCCGACGCGCGGGACCGGGCGGCGCGCCGGTCCACGCCGTTCAGGCGCGGCACCGTGGCGATGTTGTCGAGCACCGTGCGGTGGGGCATCAGCCCGGCGGACTGCATCACGTAGCCCATCGAGCGGCGCAGCTGCGCGGCCGGCTCGGAGGCGACGTCGCGCCCGTCCACGGTGATGGTGCCGCTGGTCTGCTCGACCATCCGGTTGATCATGCGCAGCGACGTGGTCTTGCCGCAGCCCGACGGCCCGACGAAGACGGTGATCCGCCCCCGGTCGATGTCCATCGTCAGATCGTCCACGGCCCGCTGGCCACCGCCGTACGTCTTGGTGACCTCACGGAACCGGATCATGGGTTCGCCGACCGCAGTGGTCATCGCCGCTGCCCTTCCCTCGGGTGACTGGGGGTGGTGCGAAGTTTCGACCAAGCGTAGCCCGGTGGTGCCGGAAATCGAGACACCATCGCAGGTCAGCGGCCCTCCGGCGTCATGCTAGCCGCTGACCTGCGGTGATCGGAGCGGCTGCGGACAGCGTCAGTCCTGGACGTAGAGCAGGCGCTTGTTGACGAACTCGTCCATGCCGAGCGGGCCGAGTTCCCGGCCGTAGCCGGAGCGCTTGACCCCGCCGAACGGCATGCCCGCGCCCTCCGCCTCGGCGGCATTGACGTTGGCCATGCCCGAGTCGAGCTCCTCGGCCACCCGGCGGGCCCGCGCCGTGTCGGTGCTGAACACGGCGCCGCCCAGCCCGTACGGGGTGTCGTTGGCCAGGGCGAGCGCCTCGTCGTCGTTCTCCACGCGGTAGACGACGGCGACGGGGCCGAAGAGTTCCTCCCGGTACGCGGCCATCTCGGGGGTGACCCCGGTGAGGACGGCGGGGGCCAGGTACGCGCCGGGCCCGTCGCCCAGGGTTCCGCCGGCGTGCAGGGTGGCGCCGGCGTCGACCGCGTCCTTGATCTGGGCGGCCAGCGTCTCCGCCGCGGCACGCGAGGACAGCGGCGCGTACGTGTCCGGGGCGTCCTCGGCCGGGTTCCCGGGCGTGAGCGCCTGCGCCTGCCGGGTCAGCTCGGCGACGAAGTCGTCATGGATGTCGGCGGTGACGATCATCCGCTTGTTCGAGTTGCACGCCTGACCGGTGTTGCCCATCCGGGTGGCGAAGGCGGCCCGGGCAGACGCGGCGACATCGTCGGAGTCGAGCACGATGTAGGGGTCCGATCCGCCGAGCTCCAGGACGACCTTCTTCAGGTTCCGGCCGGCGATCTCGGCGACGATCGCCCCGGCGCGCTCCGAGCCGGTCAGGGAGACGCCCTGCACGCGCGGGTCGGCGATGATCTGCGCGACCGCCTCGTGGGAGGCGAAGACGTTGACGTAGGCCCCGGCGGGCACCCCGGCGTCGTCCAGCAGCTGCTGCAGGGCCAGGGCGGAGCGCGGGCAGCTCTCGGCGTGCTTGAGCACGATGGTGTTGCCGGTGACCAGGTTCGGTGCGACGAACCGGGCCACCTGGTAGTACGGGTAGTTCCACGGCATGATGCCCAGCAGCACGCCGACGGGACGCCGCTGGATGACGGCCCGGCCGCCGCCCGACGCGGTGATCTCCTGGTCCGCGGCCAGGCCGGGGCCGTGCTCCGCGAAGTAGGCGAAGATCTCGGCACAGAAGGCGACCTCGTCGCGGGCCTCCGAGAGCGGCTTGCCCATCTCCTCGGTGATGATCGCCGCGAGCTCGTCGGCCCGCTCCGCGAACAGCTGCCCGGCGCGGGCGACGACGGCCGCGCGCTCCTCGATCGTCCGGCGCCGCCACGCGGTGAAGGCCTCGTCGGCGGCGGTCAGCGCGTTGCGGACGTCCTCGTCGGAGGCGGTCGGGAACTCGGCGAGGACCTCGCCCGTGGCGGGATTGATCGAACGGTAGGCGAGCCGGGTGGAGTCGGATCGGCCGGTCTGGACCTGGGACGTCATGGTGGTTCCTCCTGGGGACGGATGCGGTCGGGATGAGGGGGGTGGCGGCCGGCGGGAGCGTCAGGACGTGCCGAGGTCGAGCGTGCTGTTGTCGAGGGTCGTGTCGTTGAGAGTGGGCGCGTCGGCGTCCCAGAGGCCGGCGACGGTGGCCGCGAGGCGCTCCTCCAGGCCGGCCAGCGCCGTGACGCGGATGATCACGGCCGCCGTTCGCAGGGGCTCACCGGCGTCACGTGCGGCCTTCGCGTACCCCTGGGCCACCGCCCGCGTCCACGCCTCGCTCGCGGCCTTGACCGCCGCGTAGTTGGCGCCCCCGGCGAGCGGTCGGGCGACGGCGCTCGAGGAGACGATGGCGAGCCGGCCGGCGGTCGAGGCCCGCAGGTCGCCGTCGAACGCGCGGCTGACGTGCCGCAGCGCGGTGAAAGAGTGTTCCAGGGCGCGGTAGTCCGCCTCCGACTGACCGGCGAGCCCCCCGCCGCCGCGCCAGCCGCCGACGAGGTGGAGCAGGCCGTGGATCCGCACCCCGTCGTCGTGCAGCCGATCGGCGAGAGCGGTCACCTCGCTCTCGGAGGTCAGGTCGACCGTCTCGGTGCGCGCCCCGAGCGCGGCGAGCGGCGAGAGCTTCTCCGCGTCGCGCCCGGCGGCGACGACGACGGCTCCGGCCGCGATCAGGGCGAGCGTCGCGGCGCGACCGGACGCACTGGTCACCCCCGCGATCAGGACGGTCCGGCCGGCCACCCCGGGCGTACCGGTGTCGTCGGTCGCGCCCTCGTCGGGCGTGCCCTCGTCGGTCGCGTCGGCCCGGTCGCTCATCGTTCCATCCTCTCCCATGCGGACTGCCCCGCGCGGTCCGTCTCGCACGGTCGGCGGACGCCGGATCACCTCAGGACGTGCGTCAGACCGTCGTTCCTCAGACTGTCGTTCCTCAGGCCGCCGAACCGCGGATCCCGGCGGTCGACGCGATCACGGTCCGCATCTTCCGCTCCAGGGCCTCGAAGAACATCGAGAGCGGGAACTCGTCGTCCATCACCAGATCCGTGTAGCCGCGCGGCGGGCCGGCCAGCACCTCGCGGGGCAGCCCGGTCGCCCACACCGAGGCGGGGTTGGGGGTGACCACCGACGCCACCAGCTCGTAGGCCTTCAACCAGTGCACGGTCTTCGGCCGGTCGATCGACTCCCAGTACAGCGCGTCGATGGCATCCCCGAGCTCGACCACCGCGTCGGCGACCCGGCTCTCGTCGATGCTCAGCTCGACGTCGCACCACTCCAGCACGTGCCGGCGGTGCAGCCAGGCGAAGAGCAGCTGGCCGCCGAGCCCGTCGTAGTTGCGCACCCGCGAGCCGGTGATGGCGAAGCGGAAGATCCGGTCCAGGAGCACCGCGTGCTGCACGAGGGCCGCATGCCGGCGGGTCTGCTCCTCGATGGGCGTGAGCGCCTCGCCGGCCGCGACGCGGGCGTCCAGGCGGCGCTGGATGGCGACGGACTCGCGGAACGCGGTCAGGTCGCAGCGCAGTTCCTCGAGCGCGTAGAGGAAGAACGGCATCCGCTGCTTGATCATGAACGGGTCGAACGGCAGGTCGCCGCGCATGTGGGTGCGGTCGTGGATCAGGTCCCACATGACGAAGGTCTTCTCCGCCAGGTCCTGGTCGGCGAGCAGGGACGCGGCGTCGTCGGACAGCGTCAGCTTCGTCGTCGAGGCGGCCGCGGCCACGACCCGGCGGTAGCGCGCCGCCTCCCGGTCCTGGAAGATGGCGCCCCACGTGAACGCCGGGACCTCGCGGACCGACACGGTCTCGGGGAAGAGGACGGCCGAGTTCGTGTCGTAGCCCGGCGTGAAGTCGATCAGCCGCAGCGAGAGGAAGAGCCGGTTGCCGTAGTCCCCGGCCTCGAGCTCGGCGATGAACTCGGGCCAGATCGTCTCGACGACGAGGGCCTCGACGTGCCGGGCCGAGGAGCCGTTCTGGGTGGTCATGGGGAAGACGACGAGATGGCGGGTGCCGTCGATGCGGTGGCACTGCGGGGCGAAGGCGACGAGGGAGTCGAGGAAGTCCGGCACGCCGAACCCGTCGTCCGCCCAGCGCGCGAAGTCCCCGGGCAGCGCCGCCAGGTAGGCCGCGTCGTGGGGAAAGGCCGGGGCCAGCGCGGCCACGGACGCCACGATCGCGTCCACCTCCGCACGCGCCGCCGGGTGGTCGGCGGGATCCGGCACCGAGCCGTCACGGGCCTGCCGGGCCTGCAGCCGGGTGGCCGCCGCCTTCAGGCCGAGCCAGGCGGTGCTGAATTCGATCGTGCTCGCCTCGACCGTGCTCGCGTCCTCGACGACCTCGGGTTCGCCGACGATGGCTCCCGCGGTCGATACCGACGTGGACATGCTCAACCCTCCTGTCGTCGAGACCGTAAATATTCCGGTCTACATGCTGTTCGACAGGATAATATTCCGATCACCGTCGCCGATGTCAATCCCGGCGTGTGTCCGGCTGGTAGCCTGCCGCCATGGATGACCCCGTCGACGTGCGGCTGGCGACCGAGGTCTCCCACGACCCACGCGCCACCCTCGCCCAGCTCTCCGACCGGGTCGGCCTGTCCGTCTCCGCGGTGCAGGCGCGCCTGAAGAAGCTCGAGAGCAGCGGGGTGATCGTCGGATACCAGGCGATCCTCGACCCCGAGGCCGTCGGCAAGCCGCTCGCGGCCTTCATCGAGATCACGCCGCTGGACCCGCGCCAGCCGGACGACGCCCCGGAACTGCTCCAACCGCTCACCGCGATCGAGGCCTGCCACTCGGTGGCCGGCGACGCCGCGTACATGCTCTTCGTCCGGGTCGAGTCCCCGAAGGCGCTCGAGGCGCTCGTCAACGACATCCGACACCGGGCCTCCGTCAACACCCGCACGACCGTGGTGCTGCAGACGTTCTACGAGCACCGCCCGATGCTCGCCGCCGAGACGGACTGACGCCCCGGCGGTGTTCCGCCGGGGCGTCAGGGTCGTGCGGGTCTCATCCGTGTCGTGCGGGTCGGGCCGGGCCGTCAGCGCAGGGAATCGCCGTCGTCGGCGCCGGGCCGCACGTAGCGGTGGCCCGCCTCCGACGCCCGCTGGTCGGCCTGCTCGCGCGTGACGCCGTAGTACCGGTAGAGCACGTCCTCCCGGCCGCGGTTCAGGTCCTTCGCCACGTCCACCTCGGGGCTGTCCTTGAGCACCTCGGCGCTGAACGGGACGGTCGCCCCGTCGTCGGTGTGCCCGAGCAGGCCGATCGGGACGAACGCGTGCTTGCCGCGGGTCTTGACGGTGACCCAGGTCGGGGCGCCGTTCTCGTTGTCCAGGTAGACCTGGCCGATCTTGCCGACCTTCTCCCCCGCCTCGTCGAGCACGGTCCGTCCGAGAAGGCTGTCGATCCTGATGTCCGGGCTCATGCGTGCTCCTGTTCGTCGTGGCGAGAACGGTCCCGCCCACCATGCTGTCTGCGTCCTGCCATCGTCGCCGAGCGGGACGACCGGCGCAACGCCGTCCGCCGCGGGACGGCCGGGCCTCACGCGTCGGTGGTCGAGTCCAGGGTGATCCCGGCGGCGCGGTCCTCGAGCAGCTGCAGCACGCCGTACACGGGCTCTTGGTCCAGGACGCGGACGTCGGGGTGCCCGCGCTCGGCCATCAGGGCAACGAACGCGCGCTGGGTGCGCGGCTGGTGCATGCCGATGCCGCTGCCGAGCACGATCGGCCCGTCGACGCGCAGCTGCCGGGCCACCTGGGTGGCGAGGTCGGCCAGGTGCTCCGCGCCGACCTGGATGATGCGCAGCGCGTCGCGGTCCCCCTCGTCGGCGGCGGTGTACACGACCGGCGACCGCGCGGCCCAGTAGCGCCGGTCGGTGCCGAAGTGGAAGTGGGCGATCAGCTGCTCGGGGTTCGTGAGGCCGCACGCGTCGAGCAGCCCGGCGCCCAGGGAGTTCACCGGCTGGTCGAGGTTGAAGCGGTGGAGGGTGGCCCGGGCCGCCTCGCGCGCCAGCCAGTAGCCGCTGCCCTCGTCGCCGAGCAGGTACCCCCAGCCGCCCGCGCGCGCGGTGTGTCCGGCGTCGTTGCGTCCCCAGGCGACCGAGCCCGTGCCGGCGATGACGGCGACACCGGTGCTGGTGCGCCCGGCCGCGAGCGTGAGCCGGGTGTCGTGCACGGCGATCACCTCGGCGCCCGGGGCGTGCGGGGCGATCAGGTCCCGCAGGCGCTGCGCGTCCTCGGGGGTGTCGATGCCCCCGGACCCGGCGATCACCAGGTCGGGGCGGGGATCGCCGAGGGCGGCGAACAGCTCGCGCAGGCTCTCGACCGCCGTCTGCTCGCTCACCGACTGGGTGTTGGCGCTGCCGGCCTGCTGCTCGTCCACGACGACGCCGTCGCGGATCAGCAGGCCGCGGGTCTTCGAGCCGCCGATGTCCATCCCGACGACGGTCTGCGCCGCTGCGCCGGGCGCGGCATCGGGCGCCGCCGTCGGCGACGCGTCGGTCGCGGCCGGGGTGGGGCCGGAGGTCTGGGTCATGGGCCCTACCCTACTGAGCGGTGTCCCTGGTCAGTTGCGTCGGCGGCGCGGTCCGGGCCGGCGCGGCGTCGTTCCGCCCGGGCACGACCATAATGGGGCGGTGATCATCGACAACGCGGTCTACGTGATGGGGGCGCGCACCACCGAGCCGCTGGACCTCGAGCAGACCATCGAGACCATGCGGGCCTACGGCGGTATGGGCTGGATCGGCCTGTACCGGCCCACCGAGACGGAGATGAGTACGGTCTCGGCCGAATTCGGGCTGCACCCGCTGGCCGTCGAGGACACCATCAACGCCCACCAGCGGCCCAAGGTGGAGCTGTACGACGACGTGCTGTTCACCGTGCTGCGGCCCGCCCGCTACGTCGACGCCGAGGAACGGGTCGAGTTCGGCGAGCTGCACGTGTTCACCGGCGAGGACTTCGTCATCACCGTCCGGCACACCGAGGCCTCCCCGATGGCCCCGGTGCGGCAACGGCTCGAGGCCGACGGCGACCTGCTGGCCTTCGGCCCCATGGCCGTGCTGTACGCGATCATCGACCAGGTCGTCGACGACTACGGACCGGTCGTGGACGGGCTGCAGACCGACATCGACCAGATCGAGGACCAGGTGTTCGCCGGCGACGCCGCCGTCACCCGGCGCATCTACGAGCTCTCCCGCGAGGTGATCGCCTTCCAGCGCGCCGTCCACCCGCTCGTGCACATGCTGGACCGGATCGGCTCCGGGTTCGACCTCTTCCCCGTGCACAAGGAGCTGCGCCGCAACGTGCGCGACGTGGCCGACCACGTGGCGCGGGTCAACGGTCAGGTGGACGGGTTCCGGACGCTGCTGCAGGAGATCCTGCAGGTGGACTCGACGCTGACGACCAACCGGCAGAACGAGCAGGCCGCGATCCAGAACGAGCAGGTCAAGCGGATCTCCTCGTGGGCGGCCATCCTGTTCGCCCCGACCCTGGTGGCGAGCATCTACGGGATGAACTTCGACACGATGCCCGAACTGCACTGGCTGTTCGGCTACCCCTATGCGCTGGGGCTGATGCTCGGCATGGGCGTGGTCCTGTGGCTCGTGTTCCGGCACAACAAGTGGCTGTGACCGGCGTCCGCCCGGCCCACCGTCGAAGGAGGAACGCATGCTGAGACGCCTCCGGGCACTGGTCCGGCGCTCCCGCCACGACGCCCAGCCGCACGTCGCCCTGCCCCGCGTCGACGCGCTGACCGGGCCCGCGCTGGACCGCTGGGTACAGGAGGCCGACCTGGAGGCGATGCTCGGCGACGTCGGGCACCCCGTGCTGGGCACCACCGCCCAGCTGCGCCTGCTGACCCGGCTGACGCACGACCGGCTCGCCGATCTCTCCGTCGCCGCCCGGGCCCGCGTGATCGCGGCCCTGCAGACCGGTGCGACGCTGAGCGTGGCCGAGCGGGCCGTTGCCCGGGTGTTCGAGGCGACCACCGGCGAGGAGGACCTGCGGCTGCTCCGCAACCTGTGCGACGGCGACGGCACGCACCAGGACCTGGCCAAGCTCGTGTTCAGCGACGTCGACGACGCCGCCGTCCGGACGCGGATCCTCGACCACATCGCGGCGCACGTCGGTGAGCACGGGGGCCTGAAGATCCTCTCCGACGTCGACGACACGCTCGTGGCCAACCTCAAGGACCGGCACTACCCGCGAGGGACCATCTACCCCGGCGCCGTCGCCCTCTACACCGCGCTCGACCTCGGCCCGGCCAGCACACCGAACCCGATGGGCGACGTCACGTTCGTGACCGCACGGCCGTCCGACCCGTTCGGATTCTTCGAGTCCGGCACGCACCGCATGGTCCGGGCCCGCGGCATCGGATCGGCCACCGTGCTCTCGGGCAGCCTGCTGAGCCTGCTCACGCACGGGTCGATGGCCTCGAAGAAGGTCGAGAACGTGCGTGAGTACGTCCAGCTGTTCCCGGACTACGGCATCGTCTTCCTCGGCGACAACGGCCAGGGTGACGTCGAGGTGGCAGAACGGATTGTCGCCGCGTGGCCCGAGGCCGTGCGCGCCGTCTACATCCACGCCGTGCTGCCGGTCCGGCCCGGCGAGCGGGAACGCCTCGCCCGGCTCGGGGTCACGCTGATCGACACGCACGTCGGCGCCGCCGTGCACGCCCGCGGACTCGGCCTGCTCTCGGACGAGCAGGTGCGCGAGGTGGCCGCGGACGCCCGGAAGGGGATCGACGCCGTCACGTTCGCCGACGCCGACGCCGAGCGGCAGGCGCGCGCCGAACTGGACCGGGACCTGGCCGCCGCCGGGCTCTAGCGACAGATCTCTCTCGCCAGCTCGTCAATAGATGTCCCACCTGACCCTTCCGGGACCCCGGATGGAACATCTGTTGACGAGCTGGCGGATGATGGCCCGTCAGCCGAGCGGGGCCCAGGTCGCCGGGCCCTTCGACCCGGCCGGGTAGGACTGCAGCGGCACGACGTCGTCCTTCCACGCCTTGCGCACGGTGTCGATGATCCGCCAGCACTCCTCGGCCGCGTCACCGCGGATCGAGAGCATGGGGTCGGCGTCGAGCACGCCGCTGAGCACCTCGCCGTAGGCCAGCAGCTGGCCCTCCCCGAACTCGTCGGTGAAGACGGTCTGATCGAGGACGAGCGGGTCGCCGGGACCATTGATGTTGACGCTCAGCTCCATCCGGTCCGGCCCCATGCTCAGGCGCAGCACGTTGGCCGGCCGCTTCCCGCCGAAACCGGTGGGCACCTCGGGCACGTCCCGGAAGGTGATCACGATCTCGGAGCGCTTGGCCGCGAGCGCCTTGCCCGAGCGCAGCGTCAGCGGCACCCCCGACCACCGCCAGTTCTGCACCTCGACGGTCAGCTCGGCGAGGGTCTCCGTCTGGTGGGCGGGATCGACGCCGTTCTCGTCCTTGTAGGCCGGCAGGCTCCGGCGCCCGATCTTGCCCGCGGTGTACCGGGCCCGTCGCGAGGAGGCGGCCGGGTCGTCACCGAACACGTGGGTCGCCCGCAGCACGGACGCCGTCGCCGTCCGGACGTCCTCGTGGTCCAGCGTGGCGGGCGGTTCCATCGCGACCACCGCGAGTACCTGCAGCAGGTGGCTCTGGATCATGTCGACCATCGCGCCGGCGGTGTCGTAGTACCGGGCGCGGCCCTCGAGCCCGAGCTGCTCGTCGTAGACGATGTCGATCTTCTCGATGTGCTCGCGGTTCCACAGCGGCTCGAACACCCGGTTGGCGAAGCGCAGGCCGAGGAGGTTGAGCACGGTGGACTTGCCGAGGAAGTGATCGACGCGGAACACCCGCTCCTCGGGCACGAGGCGCGTCAGCTGCTCGTTGAGGGCGTGCGCGCTCTTCTGGTCGGTGCCGAAGGGCTTCTCGAGGGCGAGCACCGTGCCGTCGGGCAGGCCAGTCTGCTCGAGCAGCGCGCAGCAGGCGGCGGTGATGGCCGGAGGCAGCGCGAAGTAGAGCGCCGGGGTGCCGGTGATCCCGTCGACGAGCCGCCGGACGTCGTCGAGGTCGGTGACGTCGGCCTGGACGTAGGTGGCGTGCTTGACCAGGTCGGTGACCGCGGCGCCCTTGGCCGAGCTCGTCTCGAACGAGCCCTTGAGCGTCTCCTTGAGCTTCGCGTCGTCCCAGTCCTCGCTGCCGACGCCGATCAGCCGCAGCTTGCGCTTCTTCTCGCGCGTCAGCAGCTGGCCGAGGGCCGGCAGCAGGAGCCGGGAGGACAGATCGCCGGTGACGCCGACGATGACGAGGGTGTCGATGCTCTGGGCCATGGGTTCACCCTAGACGCCCCCGCTGGACGCCGGCCGGGCACCGTCCCGACACGCGCTCGGCGTCACCCCGATGCTCGGTCAGGCCAGGGCGTCGCGGAGAGCGCGGCGCGCGGCGCGGTACTTCCGCAGGGCCGTCTCCTGCACCGCGCGCTCGGCCCCGGTGAGCTCCCCGGCCGCGAAGGCCACCGTGGCGGACAACGCGCGGCGCCCGGTGGCCGGACGCTCCGCGACGGTCTCCCGGACGAAGTCGATGAGGCCGACGCTGTCGTGGTGGGTGCCCAGGTGCTTCTGGATGCGGTGCGCCGCGTCGACGACGTCCTGCCGGCCGGGCGGGACCGCGACGTCGCGCGCGGTGATCTCCTCGATCGTGTACCGCAGCCGCTTGGCCTTCTTGCGGACCTCGTGGAGGGCGGTCGCGGCGTCCTCGGGCGCGGCCCGCTTCGCCTTCCGGGCCAGCCGCAGCACGTGGGCGGCCTGCTCGTCGATGACGCGGGCGAGCGCCGCCTCGGCGTCGGCGGCCAGCGGCTCACCCTCCGGGTCGCCGTCACCCGCGCCCTGCTCCGCGACGGCGGCCAGTGCCGTCAGGACGGCGGTCAGCGTGTCCGGCCCGAGGTCGTCGAGCAGGGCGACGGCCTGCTGCCGGTGCTCCTGGTAGGCGGTGATGGCGGCCTCGTCGAGCACACGGAGCACCTCGTCCGTGGCCGGCCCCGCGGCCACGGCGCCGCCGGCGATCGCCGCGGCGGCCAGCTCGGCGTTCACCTCGGCGTCGCGCGCGAGGCCGAACGCCCGGGCGGTGTCGCGCAGCCGTCCGGTCAGCGTCGGCAGGTCGAGTCCGGCCGCGGTGGCGGCCGGATCGAGGTCGGCGGAGAAGGCAGCCAGCACCGATCGCAGCCGGCGCAGCGTCACCCGGTCCTGGTGCACGGCGTCCGGGGCGTCGTCGCGAACCCCTCGCTCGTGCTCGGCCAGGGCCGTGACCTGCTCCTGGATCACGGCGGCGAGCACGTCGCCCAGCACCGACGCCATCAGGCGAACCGGCCCGACGGGCGGGCGAGGGACGCGAGGGCGGCGAGCATGGCGTACGGGACGAGGGCGCTGCTGGCCGGGTTGTCCGGGCTGGGCTCGTTCTCGGCCGTGCAGCAGAAGGCTCCGGCGTCGCTGATCGCGCTGATCCGGTGGGTGGTGCGGGTCGCGTCCGGGTCGGCCACCATCCGCACGGTGACGGCCTGCGGGTCGCCGACCACCAGTCCGACGGCGACGGCCACGTTGGCCGAGCGCGGGAAGAGGTCGATCACCTCCGCCGCGGTGCCCTCGAACGCGGTGACCGGCGCGGTCGCCTGCTCGAGGGCGGCGCGCCGGTCGGCGTCCATCCACGGCTGGACGAGGGAGGTGGCCTTCTTCGTGCTGGTGATGGTGACCTCGCGCAGTCCCCCGGCCTGCCGGTGCGCGGCGAGCACGTCCAGACCGCCGATCGCGCCGGTGGTCAGCACCAGCCGGCCGGGCCCGGCGGTGAGCCGGCGGGCGGCGTCGGCGTCGTTCAGGGCGCCGATCGAGGCGAGCAGCAGGGTGCGGCCGGCGGCGATGACGTCGGGGCCGAGCTCACGGGCGGCGGCGACGGACGCGCACTCCACGACGACGTCCGCGGCCGCGATGCCGTCGGCCGGCTCCACGATCGGCACGGCGACCCGCGCCGGGGTGCCGGGTCCCGTCGGAACGGTATTGCCCGCGGCCTGTCCCGGCCGACCGATGACCGCGGACAGGACGGCGCCCTCGACGGCACCGGCGGCGAGCCGGTCGATCAGCACGGAGCCGATCGAGCCACGGCCGAGCACCGCGACGCGCAGGGGCGCGGAGCCCGGCGTCGGTGTCGGCGATCCATCGCGAGGAGTGATGGGCCGGGCGGGTTCGGGGGTCGTCATCGAGCGGTTCCTCTCCCCGATCCGCCGGGGTCATGGACGCGGGTCGTCTCCCGTCCCATGATGCCGCAGGTGGACTCGTTGCGCCCGGCCTCGCCGCCAACGGTCCCGGTAGCGTGGCCGTCGTGGGTGAACTCTTCGGCGACGACCTGGTGCCGCGCGAGCCCCGGGAACTGGCGCCGGGTGCCGTGCACGTGCCCGGCTGGTTGTCGGCGCACCAGCAGCGGTGGCTCGTCGACCGGTTCCGCGAGTGGACGGCCGGGCCGGTGCCCCTGCACTCCTCGGTGGTCCGCGGTCATCCGATGAGCGTGCGTACCGTGTGCCTGGGCTGGCACTGGCGGCCCTACCAGTACACGCGGGAGGCCGTCGACGTGAACGGCAACCGCGTCCTCGACGTGCCGGACTGGATGGTGCGCCTCGGCCGGTCCGCGCTCGACGCGGCCCTCGGCCCGAACGCCGGATCGGAGTACACCCCGGACACGGCGCTGGCGAACTTCTACGACGACGACGCGAGGATGGGCATGCACCAGGACAAGGACGAACGCTCGCGCGCGCCCGTCGTCTCCCTCTCCCTCGGCGACACCTGCCGCTTCCGGTTCGGCAACACCGAGACCCGCAACCGCCCGTACGAGGACATCGAGCTGCGCTCGGGCGACCTGTTCGTCTTCGGCGGCCCCGCGCGGCTGGCCCACCACGGCGTCATGAAGGTGTTTCCCGGGACGGCGCCGGCCGACTGCGGCCTCGAGCGCGGCCGGATCAACATCACGCTGCGGGAGACGGGTCTGAGCTGACGCCCGATGGTCATGGCGGCGCGTGGCTCAGCCCTTCGGCACCTCGCGGTCCAGGGCCGCCAGCCACGCCTTCGGTGAGACGTCCGAGGGCATCCGCCAGTCCCCGCGCGGCGACAGTGAGCCCCCGGCGACGACCTTCGGCCCGTTCGGCAGCGCCGAGCGCTTGAACTGGTAGACGGAGAAGCGGCGCAGGAACACCTCGAGCCAGTGTCGGATCTCGGCCAGGTCGTAGCCGCGGCGCTCGTCCTCGGGGTAGCCCGGAGGCCAGGCGCCGGCGTCGGGGTCGGCCCACGCGTGGTGGGCGAGGAACGCGATCTTGCCGGGCTGGTACCCCCGGCGCATCAGGTAGTAGAGGGCGAAGTCGTGCAGCGCGTACGGCCCGATCGACGCCTCGGTGCTCTGCGGCTTCTCGCCGTCCTTCGTCGGGATCAACTCGGGGCTGATCTCCGTGTTGAGGATCGACGTCAGCACGTCGCCGGTGTGATCGTCGACCCGGCCCGAGGAGACGACCCAGCGGATCAGGTGCTGCATGAGCGTCTTGGGCACCCCGGTGTTGACGGCGTAGTGGGACATCTGGTCCCCGGCGCCGTAGGTGCACCAGCCGAGCGCCAGCTCGGAGAGGTCGCCGGTACCGACGACGATGCCGCCGCGCTGGTTGGCCAGCCGGAACAGGTAGTCGTACCGCAGGCCCGCCTGCACGTTCTCGAAGGTGACGTCGTAGACCTCCTCGCCCTCGCCGGCGGGGTGGCCCATCTCCTGGAGCATCTGCCGCGCGGTGGGGCGGATGTCGATGGTCTCGAACGTGACGCCGAGGGCCTCGGACAGCAGCTCCGCGTTGGACCGGGTGGCCGCGCTGGTGCCGAAGCCGGGCATCGTGAAGGCGAGGATGTCGGTGCGGGGCCGGCCGAGTCGGTCCATGGCGCGGGCGCAGACGAGCAGCGCATGCGTCGAGTCGAGGCCGCCGGAGACGCCGATGACGGCCTTCGTCGTCGGCCCGATCGCGCGGAGCCGCTGCTCGAGGCCGGCCACCTGGATGCTGTACGCCTCGTAGCAGTCCTGCGCGAGGCGCGTCTCGTCGTCGGGCACGAAGGGGAACCGGTCCAGCGGCCGCTGCAGCCCGATGTCGGTGCGCGGCGGGTCGAGGCGGAAGTCGACGGTGCGGTGGGAAGCGGACCCGGCCCGATCGGCCAGGGTGCGCCGGTTGTCGTCGAAGGTGCCCTGCCGCCGGCGTTCCGCGGCGAGCCGGTCGAGGTCGACGTCGACGACGGTGGCGCGGGGGCCGTCGGGAAAGCGCTCGGTCTCGCCGAGCAGGTCGCCGTTCTCGTAGACGAAGGTCTGCCCGTCCCACGCCAGGTCGGTCGTGGACTCGCCGTCGCCCGCCGCCGCGAACACGTAGGCGGACAGGTACCGGAAGGAGGCGGACCGGGCCAGCAGCTTGCGGTCCTCGGCGCGGGCGACCGTGATCGGGGAGCCGGAGAGGTTCGCGTTGACGGTGGCGCCGGCGAGCGCGGCCTCCGCGGCGGGCGGCACCGGGACCCACATGTCCTCGCAGATCTCCACGTGCAGCGTCAGGTTCGGCACGTCGACGGCGGTGAACAGCAGGTCAGGACCGAAGGGGGCGGTCTGCCCGGCGAGGGTGATCTCGCCGCGCACGTCGTCGCCGGGCGCGAACCAGCGCCGCTCGTAGAACTCGCGGTAGGTCGGCAGGTAGGACTTCGGTGCGACGCCGAGCAGCCGGCCGCGGTGCACGACGGCGGCGGCGTTGTAGACCCGGTTCCGCCAGGCCACGGGAAGGCCGACCACGAGGACGGGCAGCAGGTCCGCGCTGCGTTCGACGATGGTCCCCAGCGCCGCCGCCGCGTCGTCGAGCACCGAGGACTGCAGGAACAGGTCGTCGATCGCGTAGCCGGTGAGGCCGAGCTCGGGGAAGATCGCGATCGCCACCCCGTCGTCGCTGAACCGCTGCGCCTCGGCGAGGACGGCGGCGGCGTTCGCGGCCGGGTCGACGAGCGTCACCGGCAGGGTGCAGGCGGCCACCCGGGCGAACCCGTGGTGGTAGGCGGAGGCGAAGGTCACGAAGGCTCCCTGGCGTGCGGCGGACGGTTCCCGGGAGCCAGCCTAGTCAACGGGCCGGAGCCGCCCGGACGACGTCGGGGCGGCGCGCTGGGGGGTCACCGTCCGGATTACGCCGAGTGGACGGTTGACGTCGTCAAAGCGGCTGAATGAGTGCGTCATCCGTCCACTCGGCGGTGGCGCAGCCCTCAGGGGCACCGGCGACGACGTCGGTGGCGGCTGCGCCGGGGCGTCACCGTCCGGTGTACGCCGAGTGGACGGTTGATGCAGTCAAAGCGGCCGAATGATTGCGTTATCCGTCCACTCGACGATGGAGGCGGGCATCGACGACGGACGCGCCGCGCCGCCGGCGTCGGCGTCGGACTACTCGGCCCGCACGCGCGGGGCGACCTCCGTGGCGTACAGCTCGATGCAGCGCATCAGGTTCTCGTGCGGCAGGGTGCCCATGCTGTACTTCAGGTCGAAGCGGGACAGGTCGAGGTCCGCGGCGGCCTTCCGGATCCGCCGGGCGACGGTCTCCGGGCTCCCGACGAACAGCGCCCCGCCGTCCGCGCACTGCGCGTCGAAGTTCGCCCGTGACGCCGGCGGCCAGCCCCGCTCCCGCCCGATCACCGCGTTGTGCGCGCTCCAGTGCGGCCAGTACTCCTCGCGCGCCTGCTCGTCCGTATCGGCCACGTAGCCCGGGCAGTGCGCCGAGACCGGGGTGTCCGCGGGCTGGCCGAACTCGGCGAGCGCCCGGCGGAACAGGTCCCGCAGCGGCGCGAAGGCGGCGGGCCGGCCGCCGATGATGGCGAACTCCACGGCGAGGCCGTAGCGGGCGGCCCGGATCACGGACTCGGGGCTGCCGCCGACGCCCACCCACGTCGGGATCGGTCCGTGCTCGGGCTCCGGGTACACGCGCTGCCCGCTCAGCGGCGCCCGGGTGCGGCCGGACCAGCTGATCGCCCCACCGGCGCGGACCTTCGTCAGCAGGTTCAGCTTCTCCTCGAAGAGCTGCTCGTAGTCCTCCAGCTGGTAGCCGAACAGCGGGAAGGACTCGATGAACGATCCCCGGCCCACCACCATCTCCGCCCGTCCCGACGAGAGGGCGTCGAGGGTCGCGAAGCGCTGGTGGACACGCACCGGGTCGTCGCTGGAGAGGACGGTGACGGCGGAGCCGAGCCGGATCCGCTCGGTGCGCCCGGCGATCGCGGCAAGGACCACCTCGGGCGCGGAGATGGCGTAGTCGGCCCGGTGGTGCTCGCCGACGGCGATGTAGTCCAGGCCGAGCCGGTCGGCCAGCTCGGCCTCGGCCAGCACGTTCCGCAGCACGGCGGCGTGCGGGAGCGGGTCACCGTCCGGTCCCGGCTGCACGTCGCCGAAGGTGTTCAGTCCCAGTTGGAGCGTCATGCCCTCATCCTCGCAGGACCCCGGGCCGCGCCTCGTCGCTCAGCCGGGCAGGGACGCCAGGGCCCGAGTGGCCGCGTTGTACCCGCACATGCCGTGCACGCCGCCACCCGGCGGGGTGGCCGCGGAGCACAGCCACACGCCGTCGATACCGGTCGCATAGGGGTCGAGCGCCGGGCGGGGCCGGGCGAGCAGCTGGAGCAGCGAGTTGGCCCCGGTGATCACGTCCCCGCCGGCGAAGTTCGCGTTGTACCGTTCCCAGTCCGCCGGCGTCGTGACCGCCGTCCCGACGATCCGCTCCCGCGTACCGGGGGCGAAGCGCTCGAGCTGGTCGAGCACGGCGTCGGTCGCGTTCCCGGTGTATCCGTGGGGTACGTGCGCGTACGCCCACACCGGGTGCACGTTCCCGTTCGAGCGGCTCGGATCCGCGAGGTACTGCTGGCCGACGAGGACGAACGGCCGCTCCGGCATCCGCCCGTCGTACGCGTCCTGCTCCGCGTCGGCGATCTCGGCCATCGTCCCGCCCACGTGCACGGTCCCGGCCCGTCGGGCATCCGGACTGGTCCAGGGCAGGCCGCCCTCGACGGCGAGGTCGAGCTTGTACGCCGCGGGCGCCCGGCGGAACCGTTCCCAGGCCCGGCGCACCGGGGCGGGCAGCGCGTCCCCGGCCACGCGGGCGGCGACGTCGGGCGCGAGATCGAGCATGGTCAGATCCGTGGGCGGCAGCTCGGTCAGGGACCGCACCGTCACCCCGGTCTCCACCCGGCCGCCGTGCGCCTCGAGGATCCGGATCAGGGCGGCGCTGATGGTCGCGGACCCGCCCTCGGCGACCGGCCAGCCGACCCGGTGCCCCGCGGCGAGCAGGGTGAGTCCGACGGCGGCGGTCCCCGGCCGGGTGAGCGGGTGGATCAGGTGGGCGGCCGCGCCGGTGAACAGGGCGCGGGCCTGCGGCGTGCGGAAGAAGCGGGCCAGCACGGTGGCGGGCAGGGACGCCCGGGCACCGAAGCGCGCGAGGGAGACCGGGTGGCGGGGCACGTGCAGCATCGGCTGCATCACCTCGCCGAGGATGTCGTCGACGTGCGCGGCGAGCGGGCCGAAGACGCGGCGCCACTCGGCACCGTCCACCCCGAGCCGGGCGCACGTCGCCTCGATCGAGCGCTCCAGCACGCCGGCGGTGCCGTCGTCGAGCGGGTGGGCGACGTCCAGCGGCGCCCATCTCCAGGTGACGCCGTGGGAGGTGAGGTCCACGTCGGCGAAGAAGGGGGCCGCCAGTCCCATCGGGTGGAACGCGGAGCAGTGGTCGTGCAGCACGCCCGGAACGGTCAGCTCACTCGTGCGGGTGCCCCCGCCGGGGGTCTCGGCGGCCTCGAGCACGGTCACGTCGACGCCGGCCCGGGCGAGCGTGACGGCGGCGGCGAGCCCATTGGGTCCGCTGCCGACGACGGTGGCCGTGGTCATGTCCCCATCCCACCACATCGGCCCGTCCCCGGCAGCGGCCCCGGACGTAGGGTGGTGCCGTGGAGTGGTTCTCCGCGGACGACTACTGGTTCGCGCGGCTGCTGTTCCTGCGGGCACTGGCCGCCGTCTACCTCGTGGCCTTCCTCGTCGCCGTCGATCAGTTCCGGGCGCTGCTCGGAACCGACGGCATGCTGCCCATCCCCCGGTTCGTCGCCCGTGTCCCGTTCTCGCGGGCGCCCAGCGTCTTCCACTGGCACTACTCGGACCGGTTCTTCGCCGCCCTCGCCGTCCTCGGCGCCGTGCTGTCCACGCTCACCCTCGTCGGGGTCACGGAGATCCTGCCGCTGCCGGCCACGATGGCGGCCTGGTTCCTGCTGTGGGCTCTGTATCAGTCGATCGTCAACGTCGGCCAGACCTGGTACTCCTTCGGCTGGGAGTCGCTGCTGCTCGAGGTCGGCTTCCTCGCAATCTTCCTCGGCGACGACGGCACCGCCCCGCCGTTCCTGTTGCTGCTGGCCCTGCGCTGGGTGCTGTTCCGGCTCGAGTTCGGTGCCGGGATGATCAAGATCCGCGGCGACACCTGCTGGCGGGACCTGACCTGCCTGCACTACCACCACGAGACGCAGCCGATGCCCGGTCCGTTCAGCTGGTACTTCCACCACCTGCCCGCACGCCTGCACCGGGTCGAGGTGGCGGGCAACCACGTCACCCAGCTGATCCTGCCGTTCGCCCTCTTCCTGCCTCAGCCGGTCGCCGGGACCGCCGCCGGGACCATGATCCTCACGCAGCTGTGGCTGGTGATCAGCGGCAACTTCTCGTGGCTGAACTGGATGGCGATCGTCCTCGGCCTCTCGGTGCTGCCGGACGGGTTCTGGGGCGCGGTGCTCCCGTTCACCCGGGCCGCCGTCGCGTCGCCCACGACGACGCCGGTGTGGTGGGCGGTGCTCGTGGTCGCCGTGACCGCGCTGGTGCTCGTGCTCTCGTGGGCGCCGGCGAAGAACCTGGTGTCGCGGCGGCAGGCGATGAACGCGTCGTTCGACCGGCTGCACCTGGTCAACACCTACGGCGCCTTCGGGTCGGTCACGAGGATCCGCTGGGAGGTGGTGGTCGAGGGCACCGCGGATCCGGAGCCCGGGCCGGACAGCGCGTGGCGCGAGTACCAGTTCAAGGGCAAGCCCGGGGACGTTCACCGGCGCCCCGCCCAGTTCGCCCCGTACCACCTGCGGCTGGACTGGCTGATGTGGTTCGCGGCGCTCTCCCCCGGCTACGCCGAACCGTGGTTCACCGGCTTCGTCGCCCGGCTGCTCGCCGGTGACCGCGCGACGCTGCGCCTGCTGCGGCACAACCCGTTCCCCGACGAGCCTCCCCGGTTCGTGCGGGCGCGCCTGTTCCGGTACCGCTACACCACCCGGGCCGAGCGGCGGGCCACCGGCGACTGGTGGGTGCGCACCGTCCAGTCGACGTTCCTGCCACCGGTCTCGCTGCAGGACCGCGCGGCCGGTCGCCGCCGCTGACCGGCCTCTGACGTGGCCGGATGCCGCCGGCGGACGGGCCAGGGCACGCCCAGCCGGCGCCCGCGGGCGTGTGGCACGATGAGACCGATCGTCGCTGGGCGCACCCCGCGCCGCCGCCGGCCCGTCAGGAGGGAACCGTGTCCCTGTCCCGCACGCTGGTGACCGCTGCCGCCGCCGCGTACGCCGCGAACTGCGCGCTCGGGGCCTCGGTCGCTGCCCGGTGGGTCGACACCTCGAACGTGCGCTGGGTGCATCACGGCCTCTACATCGTCACGAGCGCCGCGACGGCGGCCGCCGCCGTCGTCGCCGGCGCCACCCGCTCCCCCGCCGCGATCGCGCTGGCCCCGGCCGCCGTCCCACTGTTCCTGCTGCAACGGCACGGCGCCCGCCCGCTGCCCCGCCACACCCGCGACGCCCTCGCCGCGGCTCCCTGCTACGCGGCCGGCCTCGTGCTGGCCTGGAGGTGAATCCGTGGAGTTCCTCGACGCCGTGTTCAACCGCCGGACGACGAACGGTCCGTTCCGACCGGACCCGGTCAGCCCCGAGCACCAGCAGCTGCTGATCCGGGCCGCCGCGTCCGCGCCGTCGCAGTTCAACAGCCAGCCGTGGCGGTTCGTGCTGATCGAGGACCGGGACACGATCGAGACCGTCGCCTCGATCAGCGGGCAGAGCATGACCCAGGTGATGAGCGCGGGGACCTTCTTCGACCGGTACAAGAAGTACTTCCGGTTCAGCCAGAAGGAGATGGACACCGCCCGCAGCGGCATGCTGTTCGACAAGATGCCGGCCCTGCTGCGGCCGTTCACCTCCCGGGCGTTCACCCCGTCCGGGCAGAGCCTGATGAACAAGCTGCGCGTGCCGCAGACCCTCGGCGAGGAGAACCGCAAGCTCGTGGCCGGCTCACCCCTGCTGGTCGGCGTCATGCTCGAGCGGGGCGAGTACCGCCCCGGCGAGCTCTCCGGCTTCTACTCCGTGTTCAGCATGGGCGCGGCCATGGAGAACCTGTGGCTGACGACGGTGGAGCTCGGGATGGGTATCCAGTTCGTTTCCTTCCCCATGGAGGCGCCGGAGAACTGGAAGCGGATCATCGACATGCTGGCCGTGCCCGACGACCTCGAGTTGATGGCCGTCTACCGCCTCGGCTACCTGCCGGAGAAGAAGCACCGGCCGGCCATCGACTGGTCCAGCAGCGAGCGCAAGCGACCCTCCCAGTTCGTGTTCCGGGAGACGTGCGCCACGCCGCAGCAGGGCTGGGACGACGACGTGCGTCCGGGCGCGACCCGGTCCTGAGACCGGCACCGGGCGACCTCACGAAACGCGTCGCCGCACCGTCTACGTCGTGATGAACCGTTCACTCCCTCCGCGGACGACCGCCGGTCGCGCCCCGTTCGAGACCGTCGTGACCGAGCACGGGGCCACCGTGCTACGGGTCTGCCGTGCCGTCCTCGGCCCGCATGCCGACGCCGACGACGCGTGGGGCGAGACCTTCCTCGCGGCCCTGCGGGCGTGGCCCGACCTGCCGGCCGACGCGAACGTCCAGGCCTGGCTCGTCACCATCGCCCACCGCAAGGCCATCGACGTGATCCGGACGCGCGGCCGCCAGGCCGTCCCCGCCGACCGGCTTCCCGAACGACCCTCCCGGCACGGCAACCCCGACGCCGCCCAGCCGGACCTGTGGGCGGCCCTGGCCGCACTGCCCGAGAAGCAGCGCCTCAGCGTCGTCCACCACCACCTCGGCGGCCTGCCGTACCGGGACGTCGCCGCGCTGACCGGCGGCACCGAGGCCGCCGCCCGCCGGGCCGCCGCCGACGGCGTGGCCGCCCTGCGCCGCGTGCTGGCCGACCCCGACGACGGCCCCATGAACCAGGACGGGCACCAGCACGAGCGCCCCGTTCTCCCCCGCACGAGAGGCACCCTGACATGAGCACCCCGCGCGCCGACACGCACGCCCTCGCCGATCCGGCGATGGCCGCCCTGCACGACGCCACCACCCCCACCGACGCTGATCTCGCCGCTCTCCACGCCCGGCTCGAGTCGCGCGCCGACGCCGACCTCGACGTCGTCTACCGCACCGTGGACAGCCCGGTCGGGCCGCTGCTGCTGGCCGCGACCGATGCCGGCCTGGTCCGCGTCGCATTCGCCGTCGAGGACCACGACGCCGTCCTGCAGACCCTCGCCGACCGGGTCGGCCCCCGCATCCTGCGCGCCCCCGGCCGGCTCGACGCGGCGGCCCGGGAGGTGGAGGAGTACTTCGCCGGGCGGCGTCACTCCTTCGACCTGCCCCTCGACCTGCGCCTGTCCGCCGGATTCCGCCGGCTCGTCCAGGAGCACCTGCCGCACATCGGGTTCGGCAGCACCGCCTCCTACGCGCAGGTGGCGGTGGCCGTCGGCAATCCGGGCGCGGTGCGGGCCGTCGGCACCGCGTGCGCGACGAACCCGCTGCCCGTCGTCGTTCCGTGCCACCGGGTGCTGCGCTCGGACGGCAGTCTCGGCGGCTACGTGGGCGGCCTGGACGCCAAGCGGACGCTGCTCACCCTCGAGACGGCCGCCTGACCTGCACGGCCGCCGGGCGGACCGGCCACGGCGATCCGCCCGGCGCCGTCGCTCCGAAGACTCTGCGGGGCACCGGCGTCGCCGCGGCACGGCGACGCACCGATACCTCGAAGACCGGGGTTAGATTGGCACCGAAGGCCGCGCTCACCCGCGCGGACCGTGAAGCCCCGGGTCGACGACGCCGGAGGGCGTGTGTGGGCGACCGACGTCGCCCGGGAAACGAGACGATGAACACCATCCTGCAGGATCCCGCCTGGCTCGCCGTGCAGCGGGATCTCGGCCATGACGTCCTGGACCTGGAGGGCCCGGGCTGGCACGCCCGCGGCGTCCTGCAGCAGCGCCGGGTCGGCTCCTTCCTCTACTGCCCGTACGGACCCGTCGTCGAGGACCCGGCCGCCCTGACCGACGCCGTCACCGCGCTGACCGCCGAGGCGCGCCGCGCCGGTGCCTGGTTCCTCCGGCTCGAGCCGATGCCCGACGGCGACGGCCTCGAGGCCGACCGCGGCGGGGCCGTCGTCCGGCTGCGCCAGCTCCTCGCGGACCGGGGTGGCCGGATGAGCCCCAGCGACGTGCAGCCCCGCCGCACCCGGGTGATCGACCTGCGGCGCCCCGCCGACGAGCTGCTCGCCGACATGACCGGCAGCATCCGCACCATCTACCGGAACGGGCACAAGAAGGGCCTCACGGTCGAGGCCAGCCAGGACCCGGCCGACATCGCCATCCTGCTCGGCTTCCTCGAGCTGACGGCCCGCCGGAAGAACATCCGCACGCACCCCGAGCAGTACCTGCGGCAGGTGGCCGAGACGCTCATGCCGCTCGACGCCGCCCAGCTGTACGTCACCCGCCAGCACGGCACGCCGGTCTGCGCAGCACTGGTCTACGACTCCCCCACCGAGCGGACGTTCGCGCACGCCGCCGTCCCCGTCGAGCACCGCCGACTGCGGCCCAACCAGCCGCTGATCGTGCAGGCCATCCTGGACGCCCGGGAACGCGGGCAGCACGTCGCCGACCTCTTCGGCATCGCCCCGACCGACGACCCCACCCATCCGTGGGCCGGCTTCACGGCCTTCAAGCGCTCGTTCGGCGGGGTGGACGTCGAGCACACCGGCACGTGGGACCTGCCGGTCCGGTCCGGCGCCTATGGCCTCTACCGGCAGGCGCGCCAGGCGATCGACGCGTCGCGTCAGGGGCGTCGTCGGGTGCAGCACGCGGTGGCGGCGACCCGCGCTCGGGTCACGGCGACGGCCGGATCCGTCGCATCCTGAAAGGCACGGCCGACCTGGCCGACCTGACCCCGCCGGTTCGTACCGACCCGGCCGGGTAGCGGCTCAGGTGACCGGCTCGCTCCCGCGGGTGTCCCCCGTGCGCACCGTGAGCAGCCGGAAGAAGCGCTGCGGCTCCACCGTCCAGCCCGGCGGCACCACGGCGGCCAGTTCGCCGGCCCGGTGGCTGCGCCGGATGGACAGCAGCCCGTCGAACCGCAGGAAGGTGCGCGCCCGCGCGAGCGGCAGGGTGCTGACCCAGTAGAGCAGCCAGGCGACGCGGCTGCGGCGCAGGTCGTTGTGGACGGCGACGCCGCGCGTCAGGGCCGCGGTGTCCTCCAGCAGGGCGGCCAGCTCCGCCGGGTCGAGGTGGTGCAGCACGTGATTGGAGACGACGACGTCGTACCGCTCCCCCGCGGCCACCAGGTCCCCGCTCGCGGCAGCCCGGTAGGTCAGCCCGGTGCCGTCGTCGTGCGCGGACGCCCAGGCGTGGGCGCGGGGGTCGGGGTCGATCGCGGTGACGGTGACGTCGATCCGGTCCCGCGCCGCCCACCGCGCGAGCGCGCGGGACACGTCACCGCCGCCGCAACCGACGTCGAGGACGGTGGCCGCCCGGCCCGACGCCGCGGCCGCCCGCAGCACGGGGCGGAGTCGCTGCCGGTAGACCGCCCGCCACGACGCCACGAGCGGGTTCACCACGCCGAACAACCGGTAGGTGGTGGCCAGGGCGACGGGGTCGCAGGCCGGGTCGTCCATCAGTTCCGGCTCCCCGACGCTGCGCCGGCGGAGGAGGGGGTCGAACCGGCGTCGCACCGGCGGCCCGGAAGACAGCCCGGACACCGACCGCGACACCGGCTCAGGCACCGGCGCTCTCGTCCGACGGCCTGGCCGCCTCGTCCGATGGCCCGACGGCCGTCGTCGTCAGCCGCAGCAGCGCGCTCTCGATGCTCAGGCCGGGCCCGAAGGCGAGCGCGGCCACGGTGCTCGAGGACCCGTTGCCGCTGAGGGCGCCGGGCGTGACGCCCCGGCGCAGCCGATCCAGCACGAAGAGGATGGTGACGCTGGACATGTTGCCGGCGTCGGCCAGCACGTCGCGGGACGGCGCCATCTGCTCGTCGGTCAGGGCGAGCCGGGCCTGCACCTTGTCAAGGATGCTGCGGCCGCCGGGGTGCACGGCCCACCGGTCGATGCTGTCGACGCCGGTGCCCGTACGCGCCAGCAGCGGGGCGAGCGCGTCGGTGACGTGATCGTCGATGATCTTCGGGACGTACGTGCCGAGGATCATCTCGAAGCCCTCGTCGCCGATGCTCCAGGCGAGCGCGTCCTCCCCGACCGGGGCGAGGGTCGTCTCGAAGTCCACGAACTCGAAGACCGGTGCCGGCACCCGCGCGTCCCGGGCCGTGACGATCGCGGCGGCCGCGCCGTCCGCGAAGAGGGCGTTGCCCATGACGGTGTTCGGATCGTTGCGCACATGCAGGTGCAGGGTGCACAGCTCGACGCAGACGACGAGCACGACGGCGGCGGGGTCCGCGGCGCAGTACGCGGCGGCCGTCTGCAGGGCCGGGAACGCCGCGTTGCAGCCCATGAAGCCGAGGTGCAGGCGCGTGACGTCCGCCGGCAGGCCCAGGTCCTTGGTGACCCGCACGTCCGGGCCCGGCGCGAAGAACCCGGTGCACGAGACGGTGATGACGTGGGTGACGTCGGCCGGGGTGAGGTCCGGGGCGACGTCGTCGAGCGCGGCGCGGGCGGCGTCCACGAACAGGCGGGACGCCTCGGTCGTGTAGATGGCGTTGCGCGCGGCGGTCGCGGGAGAGCCGAGGGCACCGGTCTCGTGGTCGAGGAAGTGCGTGGGCGTGCCGTCGTGCGCGGCCCGGGCCTCGGCGCCGAGCTCGGTGAGCACCGTGCGCCGGCTCCGCACGCCCGCACCGGCGAACGCGGTACGGACCAGGCGCGAGCCCAGCCGGCTCATCCCGGGCTGGACCGCAAACAGTTCCGCGACGTCGTCCTGGTCGATCGCGGTCTCCGGCAGGCGGGTGGCGATCGTCAGCAGGCGAACTGTCATGCCTCATCGTAGGCACGCGGATCACTGGTCACGGACCGGTCGATCTGGCACCATCGAGCCAGCCGTGGGGGGCTGGGTCACCATCCGATGGAGAGGACGGCACACCATGCCGGTACGACACGATCCCTGGCCGGACGGCACCCCCTGCTGGATCGACGCCCAGGTGGAGGACGTGACCGCGGCGGCGGACTACTACACCGGGCTGTTCGGCTGGGAGGTCGAGGACGCCGGGGAGGCCGCGGGCCACTACCACCTGGCCCGGCTGCGCGGCGAGATCGTCGGGGGCCTCGGGCCGCAGCCGGCCGACATGCGCGACGGTCCCGCCACCTGGACCACCTACCTGGCCGCGAGCGACGTCGATGCGGCCGCCACGCGCGTCACCGGGGCCGGCGGCCAGCTGCTGATGCCGCCGTTCGACGTGATGGAGCAGGGCCGGCTCGCCGTCGCCACGGACACCTCGGGCGCCGTGTTCGGTCTCTGGCAGGCGGGCCTGCGCAGCGGCATCACCCGCTACAGCGAGGACGGGGCGGCCGTCTGGAACGAGCTGCACACCCACACCTACGCCGACGCCCGGGCGTTCTACGCCGCGGTGTTCGGGTACCGGTACCGGGATCTCGGCGACGGGCAGACCTTCGTCTACGCCACGATCCATCCCGCCGTGGACGCCCCGGAGATCGGTGGCATCGCCGACGCCTCCGTCTCGTCCTCCGGCCCGGCGATGGACGACCACTGGCGCACCTGGTTCGCCGCCGACGACGTCGACGCCACCACGGAACGGGCCGTCGCGCTCGGCGGGTCGGTGCAGGTGGAGCCGGCGGACAGCCCGTTCGGGCGGCAGTCCGTCGTGGTCGGGGCGCAGGGCGAGGTGTTCGGCCTGATCGCGACGCCGGAGCGGAACGCCGCGGCGGCGCCGTCGGCGTGACGGTCCTCCCGACGGACCGGGGAGGCACCCGCGGTCAGAGCTCGGGGTCCACGGCCGGCACGACGGCGGTGAGCCGCCGCGCCGCCTCCCGGGCTGTCGCCGCCGGGTCGCTCCGGGGGTCGAGCGGAATCGAGAGGTGGTCGAGCAGGATCCCGTTGACCACGTGATGCAGCAGGAGAACCGTCTCCCTGCCGCCGGGCAGTCCCCGATCGACGTGGAAGCTGACATCGTCCTGCAGACCGGCCCGCACGAAGGGCGCCAGGGCATCGAAGACGTCGGATGATCGCGACGCCTCCAACCGGAGCTCGATCAGGGCGCGCGCCAGATCGGGATTCTTCGTCAGTCGTTCGACGACATAGCCCACGTACTGCGCGGGAGCATCCGACGGCTGCACGGCGACAAGATCGGCGAGCCGCTCCGGATCGGGGGCCAGACGGTCGTAGATCCGGTGCGCCACCGCGAGCACCAGCGCCGAACGGCTGGGGAAGTAGTTGGCGCACGTGCCCAGCGGGACATCGGCGAGCCGGTCGACCGCCCGATGCGTCAGGGCGCGGCTGCCGTCCCGGCCCAGGATCAGCAGGGCCGCATCGGTGACGTCTGCCCGGCGGCGAGGGTTGGCGACCATGTCGCGACCCTACCCCGACAACAACACCTGTTGTACACTCCGTCAACCAGTACATCTGTTGTTGTTGGAGGCACCCATGCGTGATCTCGTGTACTACATCGCGACGTCGATCGACGGGTTCATCGCCGACCCGGTGGGCGACACGTCGGGCTTCCCTGTCCATCCGGACACGGTGTCCACCCTGTTCTCCCGCTACCCCGAGACCTGCCCCATCCACCTGCGCGAGGCGTTCGGGATCACCGCCGAGCCGCGTCGCTTCGACACGGCCGTCATGGGCGCCAGGACCTATGCCCCTGCGCGCGATGCCGGACTGGCCGAGGGCGCCTATCCCCATCTGCGACAGATCGTCGTCACCCACGACGGCGTTTCCCTTCCCCCGGCCGTCGAAGCGGTCCGTGGCGATGTCGTCACACGGATCACCGATCTGAAGGCCGAACCCGGCCGCGACGTCTGGCTGTGTGGAGGCGGCGATCTCGCGGGTCTGCTCATCGACGTCATCGACGAGATCCAGGTGAAGATCAATCCGGTCCTCCTCGGCGACGGCATCCCCCTCGTCGCCGGCGCGGCCGCATGGCGACGGTTCACGTGCGTGGGCGCCGAACTCCTGCCCGGCGGCGTGATCCTCGGGACCTATCGCCGCACCGGCGATGCCTGACCGCCCGGGGCGTCAGGCTGCGGGGCCGTCCTCGAGCTGAGCCAGGGCCGCCTGCAGACGGGTGTCGGCGTCGTCGGCGACCATTCGCACCTCGGGGTCGTCGGTCAGCTGCACCATGGTCTGCGGGTCGATGACGTCGATCGTCGTGCGCTCGTCCCCGGGGCCACGGCGGACGACGACGTTGCACGGCAGCAGGGCGCCGAGGGCGGGCTCGGCGGCGAGGGCGCGGCTGGCCAGCGCGGGATTGCAGGCGCCGAGGATCACGTAGTCCCCCAGCTTCCGCGCCGCTCGGCGCCGAGTTTCGCGGCGAACGTGGCCGCGATGTCGGACTCGGAGAGGACGCCGAAACCCTGGTCGCTCAACGCGGCCCGGACGCGGTCGACGGCCTGACCGTGATCGAGTGCGACGGTGATGGAGTGGGTGTAGCCCATGATCGACTCCTGTGTCGCCGGAAGAGACAGGTCCGAGTGTGGCACAACGATCCGGGCCCGGCACCGGGTCTGTTCACCCCTCTGGCCCGACCGGCGCGATGAGCCTCCGGGTGCCGCGCTGGCGCCGCGCACCGGGCGCTGCCATACTTCCCCGGGTCAGGCCGCCGATATTATTGGCAACAAAAATGTCAGGTCGTCGGTGGGAACAACAGCGAGAGGGGCCGTGCGTGGAGTCCGAGGAGAACGGTGTCCGGCGCGGCGCCGAGGCGAAGGAGGTCGTCGTCGACGGCGTCCGTGCGGCGATCCTGAGCGGCGAGCTGTCCCCGGGGCAGCGCCTCGTCGAGGCCGAATTGACCGAGCTGTTCGCCGTCACCCGCGGCAGTGTCCGCTCCGCCTTCGCCGACCTGACCGCCGAGGGCCTCGTCGAGCGCATCCCCAACCGCGGGGTGCGGGTGCGCCGGGTCTCCGTCGAGGAGGCCGTCGAGATCCTCGAGTGCCGCGGAGTGCTCGAGGGGTTGATCGCCGCCCGCGCGGCCATGCGGGTGAACGACGCCCAGGCGGAGCAGTTGCGCCAGATCGGTGACGGCATGCAGGCCGCCGTGGCCTCCGGCGACGTCCTGACCTACTCCCGGCTCAACTCGCAGCTGCACGCCACCGTGTCCGAGATCGGGGCGCAGCCGGTCGCCGCGGACCTGATCACCCGGCTCCGCTCGCAGATCGTGCGCCACCAGTTCCAGCTCTCCCTGCGTCCCGGCCGCCCCCAGGTCTCCCTGCCCGAGCACCTCGCCATCATCGAGGGAGTCCTCGCCCACGACGCCGCGCGCGCCGAGCAGGCCGCCCGTCGGCACGTCGAGAGCGTCATCGCGGCCCTGCAGCAGGGCGCCGAGGCACCCGGCACGCTCGTCCAGGCCGCCGCGGACTGACGGGTCCGCCGTCGTTATCGGCGTCGTTATCGGCAAGATTGTTGCCAATTTCGTCGGTCAGTTCGTAGGCTTCGGTCATCCGCTCGCCGCCGTCGGTCGCGCCCGCTCGCGCACGGCGTCGGCACCCCGCCGGAAAGGACCGCCATGACGGACTCCACCTCGTTCGACGTCGCCCACCTCGGCAACGTCGAGCTCCTCACCCCCACGTTCGACCAGAGCCTCTGGTTCTTCCAAGACCTGCTGGCGATGCGCGTGGTCGCCGAGACCGAGCAACGCGGCAACAGGAGCGTGTACCTGCGCACGTGGGACGAGTACCAGCGGTACACGATCAAGCTGACGGCCTCCGACGACGCCGGGGTGGGCCGGACGACGTTCCGCACCACCAGCGCCGAGGCCCTGGACCGGCGGGTCGCCGCGATCGAGGCCGCCGGGCTCGGGATCGGGTGGGAGGACGGCGAGGTGGGCACCGGCCGGACCTACACCTTCCGCGACCCGGACGGCCACGACATGGGCATCTACTGGGACACCGAGCGGTACGTCGCGACCGACGAGGACCGGCCGGCCCTGAAGAACCAGGCCTCCGCGTTCCCCGGCCGCGGGGTCAACGCCCGGCGCCTGGACCACATCAACTACCTGGCCAAGGACGTCGTCGCGAACGGCCGGTTCGTCGCCGACGTGCTCGGCGGCCGGGAGTCCGAGCGGATCGCCCTGGACGACGGCGGCTACGCGGCCTGGTGGTTCCACTTCAACAACAAGTCCTACGACATCGTCTACTCGGACGACTGGCTCAAGCACGGCAACCGACTCCACCACATCGCCTTCGCCCCGGACACCCGCGAGGACATCCTCAAGGCCGCCGACATCTTCCTCGAGAACGGCATCCACATCGAGTCCGGGCCGCACAAGCACGCCATCAACCAGACGTTCTTCCTCTACGTGTGGGAGCCGGGCGGCAACCGCATCGAGTTCGCCAACGCCGGCGCGCGTCTACTGCTGGACCCGGACTCCCCCGTCGTCGAGTGGACGCAGGAGGAACGGAAGAAGGGCCAGGCCTGGGGCATGAAGACCATCGAGACGTTCCACACCCACGGCACCCCGGTGGTGCGGGACGAGCAGCACTCCTGACCCGCCCGTCCTGATCCCGCCGCTCGTCCCGGCTCAGCTGTTTCGCGCAGCGCCGGACCGCGTCAGGCGGGGTACTCGACCCAGGCGAAGCGCGTGCCGTCCCGGGACCAGCTGGGCACGTTGATGGTGCCCTGACCGCCACGGAAGGCGATCAGGTCGACGACGGTGTCCCAGTCCGGCAGCGCGACGACGGCGAGTTCGACGGGCAGGTCCGCGGGGTGGCCGGTGGTGCCGGCCGGGTAGGTGAGGTACACCGCGTGCGTGCCCGTCGGGCTCAGGTGCGGGAACCAGTGGACGCGCTCACCGTGGGTCATCCGTTCCAGTCCTGTGCCGTCCGGCCGGATGCGGGCGATCTGCGCGTGCCCGGGCACGTCCGCCCACGTCTCGGTGCTGAAGTACACCCACGCGCCGTCCGGGGAGAACTCGGCGCCGTCGTCGGGACCGGTCGTCCCGGTGGCGGCACGGTCCTCGGTCAGGCCGCGGTCATCGGCGCCGTCGACGCCGATCAGGCGCACGTGAGCGGTGTTCGGCGGGGTGGTTCTGCCGTCGTCGTCGATCGCGATGTACGCGAGGGTGCTCCCGTCGGGGCTCACCCCGTGCAGATAGTGCCGGCGCCCCGGCGTGGCGGTGATGCGCCGGGCGGGCCCGCCGAGGCGGGGCAGGCCGTACAGATGGCCGTCCTCGGCGGAGGCGAAGATGGTGGGCCCGTCGGGGGCCAGCACGTGGTCGTTGTTGACCGGCGGCAGGCCGGGCGCGTCGATGGGCTCCAGCTCACCCGTCCCGTCGACGTCCAGCCGCCACAGCCGGCCCTCGGCGTTGAGCACGAGGGTGTCATCCACCGCCCAGTTGGGCGCCTCGACATGGCGATCCGTCTCCAGGACCAGGTCCTGCGTGCCGTCGAGCCCGGACACCCACACCCGGCACCGCGGGCTCCTCTGCGTCATCGCCGCAGCCTATCGGTCCCTCCCGTTTCGGCAGCGGAGGGTGAGAGACACCAGTGAGACGTGTGAGGGCGACGGTACCCCGCGACAACCGATGCGCGACCCACCGCCGAAAATGGGACGATCTGCACTGAACAGGCCATCAATGGGAGATTTTGGCCTAGACATGCTGTTCGATGCGTGATTGTCTGGCGGAGTGATTCCCGACACGTCGATTCACCCTGGCGCCCTCACCGGACCGGACCGGACGCTCTTGGCCGCTCTCGCCACGAACGGGCGTGCCCCCTGGCAGGCCCTCGCCGACCTCGCCGGCCTGTCCACGAGCACGGCACAGCGTCGCGTCGCCCGGCTCATCGATGCCGGCCTCGTGCGCATCATCGGGGCCACCGACGTCGTCGCCGCCGGCTTCGGGATCACCGCCCTCGTGCGCATCCACTGCTCCGCGGACCACATCGCCGAGGTCCAGCGGGCCCTCACCCGGCGGGCGGACGTCCGCTTCTGCGCCTCCGTCACCGGGACCGCGGCCATCGTCACCGACATGGCCGCCCGCTCGATGGCGGACCTGGCCGCCGCCCTCGCCGAGCTCATGGCGACGCTGCCCGTCACGGGCACCGAGACGTTCCCGACCACCCGGACGTTCACCGCGCCCTTCACGGTGTTCCCCCAGGCCGACCCCCGCACCCTCGAGGCGGACACCCACGCCAACGCACCCGCCCCCGACGCCTCCCACGGCGTCCCCCAGCTGGCCCGCCACGCCACCGGGACCGAACGCGCGGTCCTCGGCGCCGTCGTCGAGGACGGACGCCGGCCGGTCACCGACATCGCCGCCCAGACCGGCCTGCCCGAGTCCACCGTGCGCCGGACCATCGACGACCTGATCACCTCCGGGCGCCTGCGCATCGGACCCCTCGTCGCGCCGCTGGCGCTCGGCCTCGAGGTCGCCCTGTTCGTCTGGCTGAGCGTGGACCCGAGCCGGGTCCGCGACGCCGCGGCGCGCCTGGCGGAGACCCCCGGGGTGCACGCCGCCTTCGCCAGCCTCGGCCGGTTCAACCTCGTCGCCCAGGTGTTCCTGCCCGGGATCGCCGACGTCTACTCCTTCAGCACCGAGCGTCTGGGCAGCATCCCCGGGGTGCGCGACCTCGAGGTCACCGTGCAGGTCCACACCACCAAACGCATGTGGATCGGCGTCACCGGCGGCCGGTTCGACGCCGAGCTGCCCGCTCGACCGACCATCACGACCACCCCGAAGGAGAACGCATGATGACCCCCGAGCAGCAACCGTGGCAGTGGGACGAGCCGACGTGGCGTGGCCACGTCGACCACGTGAGGGCCGGCAGGGCCCTGCTCGCCGAGGACCCGGCCACGCGCTGGCCCGGCGGCGCGACCGCCGCCGTCGCCCTGTCCTTCGACTCGGACCACGAGACCCCGCACCTGCGGGACGGCAATACCTCCCCCGGCCTGATGGCCGTCGGCGAGTACAGCGCTCGCGTGGGCGTCCCGCGGATCCTGGCCCTGCTCGCCGAGTACGACGTCCCGGCCTCGTTCTACCTGCCGGCGGTCTGCGCGCTCCTCCGGCCCGACGAGGCGCCCTCGTACGTCGAGCACGGGCACGAGGTCGCCGTGCACGGCTGGATCCACGAGCGCAACACCCAGCTGGGCCACGACGACGAACTCGACCTCATCTCCCGCGCGACCGACGTGCTCGAGTCCCAGACGGGCATCCGCCCCACCGGGTTCCGCAGCCCCTCGTGGGACTTCTCCGACTCGACGCTGGACGTGATCAAGCAGGTCGGCTTCGCGTACGACTCCTCCCTGATGGCCGACGACGAACCGTACGAGATCCTCGACCGCGGCGAGCGCACCGGCATCGTCGAGATCCCCGTCGAGTGGATCCGGGACGACGCTCCCGTCCTGATGATGTCCCGCTACGAGGGGCTGCGCCCCTACATGGCCCCCCGCACGCTGGCGCAGATCTGGATCGACGAGTTCGACCAGGCCCACGCCGACGGCGGCCTGTTCCAGCTGACCATGCACCCGATGTTCATCGGACACCGCTCCCGACTGGTCGCCCTGCGGCTGCTCGTCGACCACATCCGCACCCACACCGACGTCTGGTGGGCGACGCACGCCGACGTCGCCCGGCACGCCGCCGCGAACCTCTGACTCGCCACCCTGCCCTGGAGGACACCATGTCGCACAGCGACGCCGCCTCGATCAGCACCTCGGTACCGCCGCCCCACGAGACCAGACTGTCCCCGGGAGGCCGCAAGGCCATCCTCGCGGGAGCCATCGGCAACACCGTCGAGTGGGTCGACTGGGCCATCTACACCACCTTCTCGTCCGTCTTCTCCCACCACTTCTTCCCCCGCGGGGACGACGTGGCGGCGCTGCTCTCCACGCTGGCGATCTTCGCCGTCGGCTTCCTCATGCGGCCGATCGGCGCCGCCGCCCTCGGCCACTACGCGGACCGGCACGGCCGGAAGAAGGGCCTGCTGCTCTCCATCGGGTTGATGGCGGTCGCCTCCCTCGTCATCGGGCTCACCCCCGGTTACGAGACCATCGGCATCGCCGCCCCGATCGTCCTCGTGCTCGCCCGGCTCGTGCAGGGCTTCTCGGCCGGTGGCGAGTTCGGCTCCTCCTCGGCCTACTTGGTGGAGTCCGCGGCCCCGCGTCGGCGTGCCTTCGCCGGGTCCTGGCAGCAGGTCTCGGTCGGCGGCGGCGTCCTGCTGGCCTCCGGCATCGGCGCGATCATCACGTCCACCCTCGACGCCGAGGCCATCGACCAGTGGGGCTGGCGCGCCGCCTTCGTCCTCTGCGCGCTGCTCGGCCTCTTCGGCCTGGTGATCCGTACCCAGGCGGCCGAGACCGACGCCTTCGAGAAGACCCGGGACCAGGCGCCGGCCGCGCGCGTCAACCCGCTGCGGTCGATGTTCGTCGACCACCCCGGTGCCACCGCCCGGGTGTTCGGCGTGACCATCGCCGGCACGCTGCTCTACTACATCTGGGTCTCGTACATGCCGACCTACGTCCACGTGACGACCGGGATGCCCCTGAGCCAGGCCCTCATCGGCAACACGATCGCGATGCTGATCTTCCTGGTGCTGCTGCCCTTCGCCGGCATCCTGTCGGACCGGATCGGCCGCAAGCCCACGATGTCCGCCTTCGCCGGCGGCTTCATCATCTTCGCCTGGCCGGCGTTCGCGTTCATCGGTGGCGGCTTCGTCCCCTACCTGATCGTCGAGATCATCGGCATCGTCCTGCTGCTCGGCTACTCCGCCAACTGCGCCGTCATCATGGCCGAACAGTTCCCCGCCGAGGTCCGCGCGACCGGCATCGGCCTGCCGTATGCCCTCGCCGTCGCCATCTTCGGCGGTACCGCCCCCTACATCACCACCTGGATGTCCTCCTCGGGGTTCGGCGGCTGGATCTGGCTCTACTGCGTCGCCGCCGCCGTGATCGGCCTGATCGTCTACCTGACGATGCCGGAGACCAAGGGCAAGGAGCTGACGTGAACCGCCACGTCCTCGTCACCGGGGCGGCCCGCGGCATCGGGGAGGCCGTCGCGCGTGCCTTCCACGCCGCCGGCGACGACCTCACACTCGTCGACGCCCGCGCCGAGGACCTGGACGCCGTCGCCTCCGAGCTCGAGGCCGTCGCGACCGTCCAGGACCTGGCCGACCCGGACGGGACCGAGCGGATGATCGTCGCGGCGGACGAACGCCGCCCGATCGACGTCCTGGTCAACGCGGCGGGCATCTACCCGACCACCCCGTTCGCCACCCTCGACGCGGCCACCTTCGAGCGGGTCCAGCGGATCAACGTCACCGCACCCCTGACCGCCACCCTCGCGCTGGCGCGGCGGGCCACGGCGGCCGGGCGCCGGCCGTGCGTCGTCAACATCACCTCCGGCGCCGCCCTGCGGGCACGGCCGGGTGCCCTGCCCTACAGCACCTCCAAGGCGGCCCTGGAGATGGTGACGAGGGCCAGCGCCCTCGAACTGGGGCCCGCGGGCATCCGGGTGAACGCCGTCTCGCCCGGCTACGTCAAGGTCGACTCGCCGGTCAGCCGGGTCAGCGACGAGTACGAGCAGGCCGTCTCCCCCAACCCGCTCGGCGTCATCGGGCGGCCCGAGGAGATCGCCAAGGCCGTGCTGTGGCTGGCCGACCCCGAGCAGACCGGGTGGATCACCGGTCACATCCTCCGGGTGGACGGTGGCGCCTCCACCGGAGCCCACACCCTCCCGTTGAGCTGGACCGGCACCGCCTCGTGAAAGGACTTCGCATGACCACCCCCACCCCCTACTCGATCGTCGGCGCCGGAGCGATCGGCGGCACCATCGCCGTCCGGCTCGCGCAGGCCGGCGTCCCCGTCCAGGTGATCGATGCCGACCCCGCCCACGTCGCCACGATCCGCGAGCGCGGACTGACGCTGATCACCCCGACCGGCGCCCACGTCGAGCATGTCGCCGCCTTCGGACTCGACGACGCACCCCCGACGCTCGACCGGGTGATCCTCGCCGTCAAGTCCCAGGCCACCGCGGCGGCGATGGACTGGATCGCCCCCCGGCTGGCGAGCGACGGCTTCGTCGTCTCCCTCCAGAACGGCCTGAACGAGCCGCTCATCGCCCAGCGGATCGGGGCGGACCGCACGGTCGCCGCCTTCGTCGATCTCTTCGCCGACGTCCTCGAGCCGGCGGTCATCCAGGACGGCGGCATCGGGGGCATGGCCCTCGGCGAGTACAGCGGGACGGATCGTGCCCGCGTCCACCAGCTCGCCGCCGACCTGCACGCGTGGGGAACGCCGGTCGTGTCCACCAACGTCGAGGGCTACCTCTGGTCGAAACTCGGCTTCGGGGCGATGCTCAGCGCCACGGCCCTGGCCGACGAGGACATGGGCGTGCTGATCGACCGCCACCGGGACCTCATGCTGCGGCTGACGCGGGAGGTCTTCGACGTCGCCGCGCACCTGGACGTGCGGCTGGAGGGCTTCGACGCGTTCCGGCCCGACGACTTCCGGCGTGACGCCGACCCGGCGGTCACCGGGGCCGCCTTCGACGACCTGTGCGCGTGGCTGGCCACGCAGGGGAAGAAGCGCTCGGGGATCTGGCGCGACATCGCGGTGCGGCACCGTCCCACCGAGGTGCCCGCCCACTACGAGCCGGTCCTGGAGTTCGCCGAGCGCTTCGGCGTGCCGACGCCGTTGCTGCGCGACCTCGTCGCACGGATCGGCCGCCTCGAACGCGGGGAGGCAACGATGAGCGAGCAGCTGCTCGTCGAACTCGGGGACCAGCGGACGGAGCACTCGGCATGAGCGAGGCACAGGTGATCGGCGACGCGATCGGGCCGCAGCGCGCCGCCATGCTGCGCACCCTCGAGGACTACGTCGAGCTGGAGACGCCGTCGGACCGGCCCGATCTGCTCGCCGCGGCCCTGCCGCGGATCGAGCAGCTCATCGCCGACGTGGTCGGTCCCGCCGCCGACCGCCAGGTGACCGAGCCGGACGGTCACGGGCCGAACCTGACCCTCGACCTGCCGGGAACCACCGATCGCTGGGTCACCGCCCTGTGCCACTACGACACCGTGTGGTCTGCCGGCAGCCTGGAGCAGTGGCCGTTCACCGTGGAGGACGACGTCGCCCGCGGTCCCGGGATCTTCGACATGAAGGCCGGGCTCGTCCAGCTGATCTACGCCCTGCGCCTGCTCGACGACCTGGGCCTGGACCGCCCCCACGTACGGCTGCTGCTCAACGGCGACGAGGAGGTCGGATCCCCGTCGTCACGGCCGCTCATCGAGGCCACCGTGCAACGGACGGACGGACCGGTGCTGGTGTTCGAGGCCAGCGCCGGGGAAGCCGGGGACCTGAAGACCGAGCGCAAGGGCGTCGGCATCTTCGCGCTCGACGTGACCGGGAAGGAGGCCCACGCCGGGCTCGACCCCACGAAGGGGGTCAGCGCCATCGACGAGATGGCGCGGCTGATCCTGAAGGTGCACGCCCTCACCGACCTGGACGCCGGCACCACCGTCAACGTCGGGATCGTCTCGGGTGGCACGCGGACCAACGTCTTCGCGGGGGCCGCGCACGCCGACATCGACGTGCGGGTGCGCTCGCAGGCCGAGCTGGACCGGGTCGATGCCGCCCTGAAGGCCCTCACGACGCACCACCCGGATGCGACGGTCACCCTGAGCGGCGACTGGAACCGGCCGGTGATGCCCCGCACCGACGCCGGCGGTCGCCTGTTCGAGCTGGCCCGGCAGGCCGGTGCGGACCTCGGCCAGGACATCGGTCAGACCAGCGTGGGGGGCGCCAGCGACGGCAACTTCGCCGTCGGCGTGGGCGCGGCCGTCCTCGACGGTTTCGGGGCCGTCGGCGACGGCGCCCACGCCCGGCACGAGCACATCCGGGTCTCCGGCATGCTCGACCGCACGGCCCTGGCCGCCCTGGTCCTGCACCGTCTCGCCTGACGCGCCGCCCCCGCCGCGGCCGTCCACGCCCTCCCTCAGGCGACCGTCGCGCGACGGACCTCGCGGACGGCGTCGGCGAACGCGGCGGGGTCCTCCTGCGGGGTGTTGTGCCCGGTCGGCAGCCGGCGGTAGGCCACCAGCTGGGTGAAGCGCTCGGCGTGCTCCTCCTCCGGGTCCGGCGCCATGATCGGGTCCTCGGTCGGGTCGATGACGACGGTCGGCATCCGGATCGGCGGTGTCCGGGCGATGGCCGCCTCGCTCGCCGCGTAGGCGGGGTCGCCGTCGGCCAGCCCGTACCGGTGCCGGTAGGAGTGGATGACGGTCGGCACGAAGTCGGGATTGTCGAACGCGGCGGCGGTCGCGTCGAAGACCCCGTCCGGCACCGCCCACCCCGGCGACCACTCCGCCCACAACTGCCGCGTCAGCTCGCGCCGGTACCGCGCCAGGCCGGCCCGGCCGCGCTCGCTGTGGAAGTACCACTGGTACCAGACCCGGCTCTCCACATCGGGCGGCGCCGGTGTGCCGGACATGGCCGCGATGTCCTGGACGTTGTACCCGCCGACGGTGACCAGACCGGACACCGTCTCGGGCCACAGCAGCGCGGCCACGCACGCCGCGCGACCGCCCCAGTCATACCCGGCGACGATCGGCCGGTCCAGGCGCAGCGCGGCGATCAGCTCGGCCAGGTCGTGGGCGAGCGCGGCCTGCTGGCCGGAGCGGAACCCGTCCGCCTCCCGGTAGGTGCTCGGCCCGTAGCCGCGCAGGTAGGGCACGACGACGTCGGCCCCGTCGGCAGCGAGCCGGGCGGCGACGTCGTCGTAGGCGTGCGGGTCGAACGGGAAGCCGTGCAGCAGGACGACCGGCCAACCGCCCGGGTCGCCGTACCGGTGGAAGGCGATGTCGATCCGGGTGCCGGGGATGATGCGGACGTCGGGACGGGGAGAGGTCACCGTCCGGACGCTAGCAGCGACTCCCGCGAGGGGCCAGGGGCGTGCGAAGCTGGCGACACCGTCCGCTCGCCCGCCACACCGAGGAGAACCCGTGCCCGATCTGATCGCCACCCTCGAGCAGCAGGAGCGCGAGCTCGTGTTCGACGCCTTCGACCACGCCGACGCCTGGCGCCTCGGCTCCCGCATCACCGCGATCGCGCAGGAGGCGGGCCACGCGGTGGGTATCGACATCCGCCGCACCGGCCTGATCCTGTTCCGCGCCGCCCTGCCCGGCATCACGCCCGATCAGGACGTGTGGATCGCCCGCAAGTCCGCCGTCGTGCTACGGATGGAGAACAGCAGCGCCCTGGTCGACGCGCGCCTGGTCGCGGAGGGTGTCGACCCGGTCGCCACGAACTGGCTGGGGCCGGAGTACGCCGTCACCGGCGGCTCGTTCCCCGTCCGGGTGCGCGGGGTCGGCGTCGTCGCCGCCGTGACCGCATCCGGGCTGGCGTCCATGGAGGACCACGACCTCGTCGTCGCCGGCATCCGCGCCCACCTCGCCGACACGGCGGGCTGACGGCGCCGAGCGCAACACCCCACGGCTCCCGGTGGGAGCCCTACCGCGCGTCGAGCCGCACGCCCGCCCGTCTCAGCTCCAGCGCGGCGAGCCGATCGATCGTGAGGGGGTCGCCGCGGCGCCACGCCTCGGCGGCGTCGCCGCCCACGGCGAGGACGTCGCGGGCGGGAAGGTTCATCAGGGCACGCAGGGCCAGCAGATCGCGGGACGCCGTCGACGCGGCCAGCCGGGAGAGCGACGCGCGCCGGAGCGCGACGCGCAGCCGCGGCCGCACCCAACCGAGCAGGACGACGAGCACGACGAGAGCGACGACGGTCCAGCCGGCGAGTCCGGCGAGCAGGTGCACCCGCTCCTGCCACTGCGTCCCGGCGTCGGCGAGGGTCCCGCCGGCGGCACTGGCGGAGTCGAACGGCGAGCGCACCGCGTCGCCGATCAGGGGGATGCCGGCGAGGTTCTGCCCGATGGAGCTCATGGTCGAGGAGAGATTGCCGCCCGAGTCCCGCAACTTCGCACCGATCACTTCCAGCCCCACGATCGCGGTGTGGAGGGCGAGGGCGAGGCTCACACCACCGGCGAGCACGGCCACGGCGATCACGTCCCCGACGATCTCGGCGGCACGACGACGGGGGAAATCCGAGTACAGCTTCATCTCCGCCTCCTGATCATGGGCAACCAGCTCCACCCTGTCAGAGTGCCACGACGGCGTCCGCGTCCTCGCCGGTCAAGAGAAGGGCCAGAGAAGTGGGCAAGAAAAAGGCCCGCCGGATCCCGGCGAGCCTCTTCCCTCTGGTTCTTCCTGGTGGAGCTATGGGGATTCGAACCCCAGACCTTCTCATTGCGAACGAGACGCGCTACCAACTGCGCCATAGCCCCTTGCGAGGGTCCAATCTACCGCCTCGAACCCGCGATCACCAAAACGGCTCAGGCGCCCCGGCGGCGGCGCAGGACCTCGTCGAGATCGTTGAGCTGACCGGACGTCTCCTGGCCCGCGACGACCTCCCGGCGACCGGCCTCGGACGCGCGGATCGAGGTGCGGGCGGACGGGCGCGGCGACTCGGGCAGCTGCAGCGGCTCGGGAGCGGGCCGCTCGGCCCGTGCGGCGTCGACGTAGGTCGGCCGCGGGACGGCGACGGGCTGCCAGGCGGTCTCGGCGGCACGCTCGGGGCGCGGGGCATCACCGATCGACGCGGCCAGGGACCGGGCCGCCTCGCGCAGTTCGTCCGCGTTCATCGTGGCGGGCTGGTGCTCGGCCGCGGCGGCGTCGAAGAGCTGCGTGGGTCGGTCGTCCGCGTCGGCGTGGCTCTCGTCGTGGGCGTCGACCGCGGCGTCGAAGGCTGCCTCGACCTTCCGGCGCCGGTCCCGCAGGGCCAGGGCACGCAGCCCCACGACGGCACCGACGAAGAGGAGCAGCAGGACGAGCGGCACGACGACGGGCAGCGTGGTGACGAGGGAGACGATCCCGGTGACCAGGGCCGCGAACAGGGCGATCAGTCCGCCACCGGCCAGGGCCATCCGGTCCCAGCGGATCCGCAGCCCCGACGAACTCGCGGGCACCACCGCGGACGCGCCTCGCGACGCGGAGAACGAGCCGAAGGAGCCGTCACGGAGTTTGAGCATCGTCATCCCCTGGATCTCGATGGTCGCCGGCCCGGACAGGTCGGCGACCGCGGTGTCGACCGTCGCGGGCTGCAGGGAGACCTGCGCGACGATCGGGCGGTGGCGCTTGCGCAGCGCGTAGGGGACGACCCACACCAGCCACAGCCCGATCGTGACGACCAGGATGATCGAGCTGTTCAGCGAGAAGACATCCACCCTTCAACGGTAGGGTGGAATGCCCGGGAATCCGCGGATTCCGCGGGTGTGTCGGCCCATGAAACCGGCCGATCACCCGAGCCGGCGCCTCAGCCGGACACGCCACCCGTCAGCCACCGGTGCAGCACCCCGCCGGGCACCTCCTCCGCCGTCAGGGCGAAGCTGCGGTGATCCGCCCAGCGACCGTCGATGTGCAGGTAGGCGCGGCGCAGCCCCTCGTCCCGGAAGCCGAGTTTCTCGACGACGCGCAGGCTGCGGTCGTTCTCCGGCCGGATGTTGATCTCCATCCGGTGCAGGCCGAGGTGGCCGAAGCAGTGATCCGTGGCGAGGGCGACCGCCGTGGGGGCGATGCCCCGGCCCGCACTCGCCTGATCCACCCAGTAACCGAGCGTCGCCCCCATCAAGGAGCCGTAGGTGATGGAGGAGACGGTGAGCTGACCGACCAGCCGCGGCACGTCGTCGCGCGTCTCGGTGATGAGGAAGGGCAGCCCGCTCCCGTCCCTGGCCTGCGCCTTCAGCGCGGAGACCATCTGGCGGAAACTGGGCAACGCTCCCCCGGGCTGCGGGTTGCTGGCCTCCCACGGGCCCAGCCACTGCGCGTTGCGGGCGCGGACGGCGTCCCACTCGGCTCGGTCGCGGTACCGGATGGGACGGAGCGCGAGCGGGCCACGCACCAGCGTGACCGGCCACTGCCCTGACGGTGACACCGGCGGGGCTACTCGGCGGGAGCGGCGACCGTCTCCTGCGGTTCGTCCGCGAGATCGCGCGCGTAGTCCTTGATCCAGGCGCGCAGCCCGGGCCCGAGGTCCTCCCGGTCCGAGGCCAGGGTGATGACGGCCTGGATGTAGCTGAGCTTGTCACCCGTGTCGTACCGGCGGCCGCGGAAGACGACGCCGTACACGCCGCCGCCCTCGCCCTCGCGCTTGGCGAGGGTCTGCAGGGCGTCGGTCAGCTGGATCTCGTTGCCGCGGCCCGGCGGGGTGTCCTCGAGCACCTCGAAGACGGCCGGGTGCAGCACGTAGCGCCCGATCACGGCCAGGTTGGACGGCGCCTCGTCGCGCGGCGGCTTCTCGACCATGTGGTCGACCTGCACGTAGGACTCGCCGGGGACATCGTTGACCGCCGCGACACCGTAGGAGCTGATCATCTCCTCGTCGACCTCCATGAGGGCGACGACGGAACCGCCGGTCTTCTCCTGGACATCGATCATCACAGTGAGCAGCTCGTCCCGCTCGTCGATGATGTCGTCACCGAGCAGCACCGCGAACGGCTCGTCGCCCACGTGGCCGGCCGCGCGCAGCACCGCGTGCCCGAGGCCCCGCGGATCGCCCTGGCGCAGGTAGTGGATGTCGCCGAGGTTCGAGGACTCGCGGACCGCCGCCAGCTTGTCCGTGTCCCCCTTCTCCTCGAGCGTGGCCTCGATGAAGGGGACCCGGTCGAAGTGGTCCTCCAGCGCGCGCTTGCTGCGGCCGGTGATCATCAGAATGTTCTCGAGGCCCGCGTCGACGGCCTCCTTGACGACGTACTGGATGGCCGGCTTGTCGACCACCGGGAGCATCTCCTTCGGCATCGCCTTCGTTGCCGGCAGGAAGCGGGTGCCCAGCCCCGCCGCAGGGATCACGGCCTTGCGCACGTGTTTCTGATCGGTCATTCGCCTAGGCTACCGTCAATACTGTGAGCGATTGCTGGGAGGTCTCGGCATGACCGTCGAGCCGGGATCGAAGGCCCTCACGCGGGCCCGCCTGCGGCAGAACCGCGCCGCGATGGACGCCTCGGCGCGGGACGACGCTGCCGACGCGTTGCGCCGCACGATCGGCTCGTGGTGGGACGAGAACGGGCAGGATGCGGCAGCCCCGGGGGGCCGTGCGGTCGCCTCCTTCCAGCCGATGCCGTCCGAACCCGCCGTCAACACCGTCAACACCGCCCTGCACGAACGCGGCGCCACCGTGCTGCTGCCCGTGTGCGAACCGGACTTCCAGCTTCTCTGGGCCCGGTGGACGCCGACCACGCCGCTCGTGCGCTACGGCATCGTCCCGATCGACCACCCCGACGGCCCGACCGTCGACCTGACCGACCCGGACGGCGACGCTCCGTCGGTGAGCCTGATGCTGATCCCGGCCCTCGCCGTCGACGAGACCGGCCAGCGGCTGGGGCAGGGCGGTGGCTACTACGACCGCTTCCTCGCCCGCTGGCGTGCCCTCCCCCACCGCGGCGTCCTGGCGGCGGTGGTGTACGACGACGAGGTGCTGCCGACCGGCTCCTTCGACGTCCTGCCCCACGACCAGCCGGTCGACCTCGTCTTCACGCCCGAGCGGATCATCGACCTGCGGTCACGCTGACCTGCCGGCACCCGGGAACAGGACACGACCGTTCCGTGTTGTACTGGACTGTCCCAGATCTTTTCCGGAGGAAACACCCGTGCCCACCTATGCCTACGCCTGCAAGGACTGCGGTCACCAGTTCGACATCCACCAGTCGTTCTCCGAGGACGCGCTGACGACCTGCCCGGTCTGCTCCGGCACCCTGCGCAAGAAGTTCAACTCCGTCGGCGTGGTGTTCAAGGGCTCCGGCTTCTACCGCACGGACTCGCGCAGCGGCTCGACCAGCACCGTGCCGAGCGGCTCGACGGACTCGTCCGGTTCGTCGTCCTCCTCCTCCACGAGCAGCAGCGCCCCCGCGAGCAGCGGCGCCTCGACGGCGCCCGCCGCGTCCGCCGGGAACTGACGCTCCCTCCGCGGCGCGACTGCGCCGCGCTGACGGCTCTCTACCGACGCCGCATCGGACCGGGCCCCGCCTGGACGGATGCGGCGTTCGTCGTTCCGGGACGACGGGGCTTCTCCCTCCCCAGGCTTGCCGAGGCGACCGGTTGTCCACCGACCGACGACCGGGCTGCCACCACCGATCGGCGCGCGCCTACCGTGACGCCATGGTCCGCGCCCGTGATCCGCTCCCCCGTGCCACGTCGGCACGCGCCGGCCGGCTGGTCCGGTCCGTGCACACCGACCGCTCCCCACCGCGCCGCCTGCTGCGGCTGATCCGACGACGACGGCGCCTGCTGGTGGCCCTCCTGCTGTGCGGCGCCGTCGGGGTGCTCGTGGACGGGTTGACGCCGGCGGCCGCACTGACCGTGCCGGTCGTCGTCGCGGTGCGGGACCTGCCCGCCGGCGCCGTGCTCACCGGCGGGGACGTCACGCGAGCCGACTGGCCGCCCGGTGCCGTGCCCGACGGCGCGGTGGCAGCGGCGGAGGCGGTGACCGGCGGTCGGCTCGGCGCACCGCTGCGCCGCGGATCCCCGGTCACGGATGCCGCCCTGCTCGGTCCGGGACTGCTCACCGGTGCGCCCCCGGGGCAGTCCGCGGTGCCCCTGCGCGTGTCCGATCCGACCGTGCTGCGCGTCCTTCGCCCGGGTGACCGGGTGGACGTCGTGCTCGCCGACCGCCAGGATGCCGCGGGCGCCGCCGGGCCGGAGCGGGCGGCCGTGCGGACGATCGCCCGCTCGGTGACCGTGCTGTGGACATCGGCATCGTCGGCCGGTGCCGGTGCGGGTTCCGGGGCGTCCGGGGTGTGGCCGACCGCGAACGAGGACGCCCCGCTCGCGGTGGTGGCCGTGCCCCGAGCGGCGGCGGCGGAGCTGGCGGGTACGACGGGCGGCACGACCGCGGTCGGTCTGGTCATCGTCGAACCGGGCGGGTGAGGCACGTGAGCGTCGGGTCGACCACCGCCCGGAGCCGGGCTCAGCTCCAGTGCGGCGGGCGCTGTTCCCGGAGCCAGCGGTCGTGGTCCGGGGCGGCGTCGTCTCCGCGGCCGCCCCAACCGCGCGGGTCGTCCTCGGCGGCGAGGATCCGGTCGAGTCGCAGCGCGGCGAGCGGCGGGCCACTGCCGTCCGCGGCGTCCACCGGGTCGACGCGCTCCGCGTCCTCCGCCGGGTCGTCCTCGACCCGTGTGTCCTCTGTCGGCTCGGACGGGACGGTACCGGACTGCGCAGGATCGGCCTGCGGGGTGCTGGGCCGGGCCCAGCCCGCCGCGCCCGGTTCGACGCCGGCCGTCCCGCCGCCCGGCGGGGCGGCATCGACGGTGCGGGTGGGCCGGGCGTCAGCCCTGCGGTGCGCCATCGTCGTGCTGTCCGGCCGGGATCGGCGCTGCCGTGCTGCCCCGGGCTTCGTCACGAGCGGCGTCACGAGCGGCGTCACGAGCGCCGTCACGAGCATCCCGCGGGCCGATGGTCTCGGCCCGCTCGGAGCCGGCACCGCTGTCCGACCCGGCACTCCGGGTCGGATCCGAGCCGATCGTCTCGCTGCGCTTCGAGTCGTCGCCCGCCGTCTCGTCCGCGTCGTCGCCGGTCCCGTCCGGGCGGCGGCCGAGATCCTGCGCCTCGGCGTCGTCGTCGTCGCGGGACCGGTCGAGCGTCGGGGCGTCGGTCAGGAATGCCGGGGCCTCCGCGCTGAGGAATCCGGCGACCCGATCGGCCAGGCCCTCCGGGTCGCTGAAGACCTCGATGGTCCACAGCGTCAGGTAGGTCCACCCGGACCGCTCCAGCAGGGCGGGTCGCAGGCGGCTGCGCTCCCGCACGGTGTAGGCACAGTACCGATCGGAGCCGTCGGTGATCATAGCGGTCGGTTCGACGCCGCGGGCAGCCGGGAGCGCACTGAGATCGACGCCCCCGGTGTGGGCCCGCACCTCGAGCCCGCGCGCACCGATCCGGTGAGCCAGATCCGCCACGAGCGGGGACGGCGCGACGTCGGACTGCTCCGGCACGCGCCCCTCGGCGAGCGCGGAGATCCGGCCGCCGTCGGCCACGGACCCGGCGAGGATGTTCTCACCCGGCTCGTCGAGCGGCTGAAGACCTCGTTCGAGCAGCTCGTGGTAGTCGAGCGCACCCTCGCGCAGCTTCATCTTGTCCAGGTCGTCGGGGTGGAAGCACGTGAGCACGTGCAGGTGGTGACGCGCCCGCGTGGTCGCCACCGCGAAGAGACGGCGACCGTCCTCGCCGGAGAGGTCCCCGAGCGTGTGCAGCACCCGCCCGTGCGGGGTGCGGCCGTAGCCGAGCGAGAGGATGATCCGGTCCCGCACCACTCCGGCCGCACGGTCCAGGTCGACCACCCGGAACGCGTCGGGGCCGGCGGCGAAGAACTCGGCACGCGCCGGGTTGTCCGCGACGGCGTCCCGGACGGCGTCGGAGATCCTCCCGGCGTGGCGGCGGTTGCCGGCGATCACGGCCAGGGACTGGGCCGGGCGGGTCGACGCGTGTCGCATCACCAGGTCGACGACCCGGCGCACCTCGGCGTCCGTCGACTCGACGTCGCCGTCGCTGGTCGGCAGGCCGGTCCCGTCCGGCAGGTACTCCACGACGAGGCCGCCCGCGCGGCTCGGCGGCGGCGACAGCCACTCCAGCCGGCCGTCGTAGAAGTGGTCGTTCAGCTGGGCGGTCAGGCCGTCGTCCACCTGCCGGTAGACCATGGTCAGCCGTCGCTCGGGCAGCACCTCGGCCAGCGACGTCAGGGCGCTGGGAATGTGCGGGTCCGCGTTCGAGGAGGAGACACCGGCGTCGACCGTGAACGCGCTGACGGCGTCCAGGTGCTGGTCCCCGAGGGCGATCACCTGCCGGGAGCGGGCGATGGCGGGCAGGGCGGCCGGCAGGGACGTCGACTCGGCGTCGAGGATGACGACGGCGTCGAAGCGGGTGCCGACGGGAACACCGTCGGGCAGGTCGAAGGGACTGGCCGTGATGACAGGGGTCAGCGGCAGCACGAGATCCGGCGTGCGCAGGAAGTAGCCCGCGGCCGTGATGGAGCCCGACTTCAGCGCCTCCTTCAGCGCCTCGGCCTGTCCGGGCGCCGACTGCAGCGCGGTGCGCCACGCCTGCGCGAGGATCGTCTGCAGCCGGGCCGGCCCGGCGGCGATGTGCGCCTCGTCGGCCAGGCGGTACTCCGCCTCCACGGTGCGCAGCGTCTGGCCGCTGGCCATGGCCAGGAAGTCGTCCCCGCTGATCATGGCCTCGAGGGCGGACTGCCACCAGGTCAGTTCCAGCTCGGCGGCGACGGCGTCCGCGCCGACCTCGCGCCGAGCCAGGTCCTCCAGCAGTTCGTCGATGCCCTGTTCCCGCATCGACTCGAGCAGCAGGGTGCGCTCCGGCAGCGTCGCCAGCGTCTCCTCGTCGGCCACCAGCGCGTCGAGCGTGCGCTGCAGGTCCTCACCGGTCCGTGTGCGCAGCCCGGTCTCCGAGGTGACGGGCAGCACCTCGTCCAGCTGGTCGAGCAGGGCGGCGAGCGCGTCGAACTGCCGCGCGATCTCGGGCAGGCCACTGGGGATGCGCGGGTGCCGCTGGGTGCGGGCGATCGCGGTCCACTGCCGTCGCTGCCCCTCGACCTGCACGAGAGACCGGTGCAGATCGGCGATGTGCACGCCGGGGCGGATGTACTCCTTGGCGACGCGGCGCAGACGCGAGCGTTGCACCGAGTTCATCTCGATGCCCCGCTCGCGTCGCCAGGGACTCGTCGCCGTCGCGGCGATCAGGTCCTTGACGGGCCGGTCGAAGATGTCCGGGTTGAACCGGTCCAGGGTGTCGCGCACCGCGAGCAGCAGACGGAGCTGCTCCCCCCAGGCGTTGGCGCTCTCCCCCAGGGTGATCTCGGACGTGGTGGCGAGCTCGTCCAGACGGCGGAGCAGCGACGGGAGCTGCTCGGCGGCCTGCTGGGCGAGCCGGTGGGCGTCCCCGGTCTGCTGGCGGTTCATCAGCCGGGCACCGAACCACGGGCTCACGGACGCCGCCCGCGAGAAGCTGCCGAGTTCGGCGGCCCGCCGCAGCCGGTCGGCCAGGTCGGTCCGGTCGAGCATCGCGTCGAGCACGCTGCGCTTGAGCCGCACCTGGGTCGCCGGCGCAGGGTCCGTGGCCATCAGGGTCGCGAGGGCCTGCATCGCCTGGTACGGCGAGCAGTGCCAGCGGTCACGCACCTGGTGGAGGGAACGTACGTGCTCAGCGAGCCGGTCGCGGTGACGGCGCAGGGTGTCGTGCACCCGGTCCACGTCGGGCGGCACCGCCTTCTCGTTGCGCACGATCGCGCGCACCAGGGCCGAGCGCAGCGTCGCGGACTCGGCGGCGTCCTCGAGGGGCAGCACCGTGGAGCCGAGGTTGACCTCCTCCATCCGTGCCGTGAACTGGCGCAGGCTCGAGCGCCGCTCGGCGGTGACGAGGACGGTCTTGCCCTGCGCGGTCAGCGTCGCGACGGCGTTGACGGCGGTCTGCGTCTGGCCGCTGCCGGGCGGGGTAGTGACGGTGAGCGACCGGCCGGCCCGGACCAGGTCGAGGACCTCCTGCTGGGAGGAGTCGGCGTCGAGGACGAGGAACTCCTGGGCGGGGTCGCGCTCGTCCAGCGGCGGGTAGGCGTGCGTGTCCGCGCCGGTCACCGGCCGGCCCGAGACGAGGGCGCCGATCACCGGGTGGCGCGGGTCGAGCCCGTGCAGCCGTTCGGAGAGGTCGGCCAGCGTGGTGGCCAGCAACCGGTACTCGACGGTCAGGTCGGGGATGTCCCCGCCGAGCTGGCGCAGCTTCTCGAGGACCGGCTGCGGGTCGAATCGGCCCGACGCCGTGGCGGCGGCCAGCAGTTCCTGCTCCTCGATGCGCACGTCGTACTCGCGGCGCACGTGCCGCAGCAGGGCCGGGTTGACGCGGGCGTGGCCGGTCAGCTGGATCTCGTGATCGTCCGAGCCGGGACGGACCGCGAGTTCCATCCGGGCCATCAGCACGGGCGCGTACAGACGGCCCCGGGTGCCGGCGCCCCAGGAGGTGAACGTGGCGGTGCCGAACACGAGATAGGCGGCGTCGATGCCGTGCTCGGCCGCGAGCTCCTGGATGCGGGCGCGCAGGGCCCGGGCGGCGGCTGCCGCGCGGGCGCTGTGGTCGGGGTCGCGCAGCAGCGTCGTCAGCCGCGTGCGCCGGCCGGAGAGCAGCTGCGCCATGCCGGACGGATGCGCGTGGGTGAGGTCGATGACCGCCCGCGGACCGGACGGCAGGTGGAGCAGGGTGTCCACCCCGCTGTACCCGTCGAGATCCTCGAGCCAGGACGCCAGGTCCTCGGCGGTGGGCGGCGTCGGCGTCGCCGACGCCGCGGGCTGTCCGCCGGCCGGGTCGCCGGGCGCCCCGGTGACCGCGTTGCCGGTCACGTCGCCACCGGCACCGGGCACGACGTCGGTCTCCGCGTCGACGGTCCGCACCGCGTCGTCACGGGAGGACTCGGCGCGCAGGGGTCGTCGGGGAGTGCTGTCGGACATGGTGTCGAGCCTAACGGTCGTGCGGCGGGCGGAAGCGGAAGCCGGAGCACGCGCCGCCGTCGGGCGTCACCGCGCGACGGTCCGGGCTCACTCCCACTCGATGGTGCCCGGGGGCTTGCTGGTGACGTCGAGCACCACCCGGTTCACGCCGTCCACCTCGTTGGTGATGCGATTGGAGATCCGTGCGACCAGATCGTAGGGCAGCCGCGACCAGTCCGCCGTCATCGCGTCCTCGCTGGAGACCGGCCGCAGCACGATCGGGTGCCCGTAGGTGCGGCCGTCGCCCTGGACGCCGACGCTGCGCACGTCGGCGAGCAGCACCACGGGCATCTGCCAGACCTCGGCGTCCAGTCCCGCGCCGGTCAGTTCCTCACGGGCGATCGCGTCGGCCCGGCGCAGCAGCGCGAGCCGCTCCCCCGTGACCTCGCCGATGATGCGGATGCCGAGGCCGGGGCCCGGGAACGGCTGGCGGCCGACGATCTCCGCCGGGAGGCCGAGCTGGGCACCGACGGCACGGACCTCGTCCTTGAACAGGGTGCGCAGCGGTTCGATCAGCTCGAACTCGACGTCCTCGGGCAGGCCGCCGACGTTGTGGTGACTCTTGATGGTGGCGGCCCCCTCACCGCCGCCGGACTCGACGACGTCCGGGTAGAGGGTGCCCTGGACGAGGAACCGGACCCGCTCGCCGGTGGCGGAGGCCTCCGCGAGGATGGCCTGCTCGGCGGCCTCGAAGGCGCGGATGAACTCGCGGCCGATGATCTTGCGCTTCGTCTCCGGATCGGTGACGCCGGCGAGGGCACCGAGGAAGCGGTCGGCCTCGCGGGCCACGTACAGCTTCACGCCGGTGGCGGCGACGTAGTCGCGTTCGACCTGCTCCGCCTCCCCCTCGCGCAGCAGCCCGTGGTCGACGAAGACGCAGGTGAGCTGCTCGCCGACGGCGCGCTGGACGAGGGCGGCCGCGACCGCGGAGTCGACGCCGCCGGAGAGGCCGCAGATCACCCGGTCGGTGCCGACCTGGTCGCGGATCCGCTCGACCTGCTCCTCGATGACGTTGCTGGTCGTCCAGTCCTGCGCGAGCCCGGCACCGCGGAACAGGAAGTTCTCGAGCACGGCCTGGCCGTGGGCCGAGTGCCGCACCTCGGGGTGCCACTGCACCCCGTAGAGCCGGCGGTCCTCGTCCGCGAAGGCGGCGACCGGCGCACCGGCGGAGCTGGCGAGCACCTCGAATCCCTCGGGGGCGCGCTGGACACTGTCCCCGTGGCTCATCCACGCGGTCTGGGTGTCGGGCACGCCGTCGAGCAGGGAGCGGCTGCCGCCGTCGGCGGTCACCTCGGTCGAACCGTACTCACGCAGGCCGGTGCGGGCGACCTCGCCGCCGAGGGCCTGGGTCATGGCCTGGAAGCCGTAGCAGATGCCGAGGACGGGCACGCCGGCGTCGAACAGGTCGGCCTGCACGCGGGGCGCGCCGTCGGCGTACACGCTCGACGGACCGCCGGAGAGGATCAGCGCCGACGGGTTCTTCGCGAGGATCTGCTCGGTGCTCAGGGTGTGCGGCACGATCTCGGAGTAGACGTTCGCGTCACGCACCCGGCGGGCGATCAGCTGGGCGTACTGGGCGCCGTAGTCGACGACGAGGACCGGGCGCTGCTCCAGCGCGGACGAGTCAGCGAGGGTAGTCACGGTCCAAGGGTAGTGGGCGGCCGGTCACCGCCCCCAATCCCGCCGGTCAGCGGGCGACGGTCGGTCCGCCGGTGGGCAGACGCAGATCGGCAGCCGACCGTGGCCGGACCCGAGGGGAGGTCCCGTCAGTAACGGCGGACGGCCTTCGGGTTCGCGACCAGCTCGTGCTCGGCCTCCCGGTGGATCTTCCGCTCCATCACGAAGGACAGCCCCGGGATGACGCCACCGAGGGCGATGAGGATGAACCGGGTGAACGGCCAGCGCATGAGCGACCAGAGCCGGAAGTCGGAGATGAGGTAGATGACGTACAGCCAGCCGTGCACGATGAGGACACCGGTCGAGAGGTTGAGGCCGCCGGACAGGTTGTCCGCGGCGATCATGTTCAGCCCGAGCGGCACGGTGGCGTTGGTGGCTGCATCGGTGCCACCGGCGATCAGGTCGTACCCGGCGCCGTAGCGGACCACCATCTCGATGCACAGCAGGATCAGGAAGGTACCGGTGAGGTAGGCCATCACGCGGTAGAAGCCGAGCGCGGAACGGATCTGCGCGCCGGTTCCCCCGAAGCGGCGGCGCCTGGGCTTCCGGTCCGCGGTCCCGGTCCGGCGCGCATCCGTGCCCGCCCGATCGCCCGCCTGCGGGGAGGACGGGGACGCCGTCGACTGCCGATTGCTCTCTGTCACCGTCACACCTCGTTGGTGTTCCCCGCGAGGGGAACGCTGTTGCTGTCCCGGCGATTCTGCCGGGTCAGGCTGGATGGAACCCGTGTGGAGCCGGTCACGCCGCGGGGGCTCCGCGGTCCGTCACCGGCGTCGGGTCGGTCGTGGGCGTCGACGCCGTCGTCGACCGGGTCGTCGTCGGGGCCGAGGTCGTCGTCGTCATCGTCGTCGTCCTCGTCGAGGTCGTCCTCGAGCCGGCGCTGGTGGTCGTCCGCGACCAGGCGCCACCACAGGTAGATGGCGAAACCGGCGAAGACGACCCACTCGACGGCGTAGAAGATGTTGAGCCAGTTGACCGGGGTCTCGGCCGGCTGCGCCGAGGTGACGATGGGGCGCATGGTCGACCCGGCCACGCGGGCGCCCACCTCCGCGCCGGCGCCGGTCTCGGTGTCCGCGGTGACGAAGCCGGACCAGGTGGGCCGCTGCCACCGGTTGACCAGCTGCGCGGTCGCCAGCGCTCCGACCTGGTCGGCCGGGCCGGTGGTGCCGATGGCCGGCGCCTCTGTGGGCAGCAGGCGCCCGGTGATCGCGACGGTGCCGGTCGGCGTCGGGCCGGCGGAGGCCGGGTCGGCGACCCAGCCGCGGGCCACCGGGATGACGGCGGGGGCACCCGACCAGCCGGTGACGGCCGGTGCGCCCTGCACCTGGAGGGGTTCGACCACCCAGAACCCACGGTCGCCGTTGTTGAGCCGGCCGGTCACGAAGACGCGCTGCCCCGGAAGGTAGCGGCCGGTCAGGCTCACCCGGTGATCCACCTCGGCCGTCATCAACTCTCGCCCGGGCGGCGCCACGGAGAGGAGGGGACGGATCTGTTCGGTCTGCGACGGCGGCGGAGCGCCCGATTCACTGGACCGCGAGAACTGCCACTGGCTCAGGAGAACGAACACGGTGGAGACCGCCAGCGCGAGCAGGAGAGCCGCGATCCACCGCGGCTTCAGGGCGGTCCGAAGCACGGTTCAACCCTAGCGGGCGCGCCTCACCCGGCCCAACCGGGCCGGTCAGCCGCCCGGGGTCGGGACGGGCACCGAGGCGGTCGCGTCAGGCATCCTTAGGGCCACCTCGAACGGAACCCACTGCCGGTTCACGCGGAGGTCGCCACCGGGACCGTCGCCGGGTCGACCGGGTGCCGACGGCGGTCACTCGCCGGGCGGGAACCAGATCGTGGAGTTGACCAGTTCGGCGATCACCTCGACGTCGTACGCCCGCCGCAGGGACTCCCGCACGTTCGGCTGGGCCATGGACCGGGCGATGCCGGCGAGCACCTCCAGGTGCAGGCTCAGCGACCCCGCCGGGGTGGCCAGCAGCAGGATGATGTCCGCCGGCCCGTCGGTACTGCCGAAGTCGACCCGCTTCCCGAAAGCGGTGATCCCCACGGCCAGGCTCGCCTGCGTCGCGACGTCGCTACGGGCGTGCGGCAGCCCGACACCGCCGGGCAGGCCGGTGGCCATCTGGTGCTCTCGAGCGTCAACGGCGGCGGTGAACGCCTCGCCGTCGGTGACCCGGCCGGCCGCCACCAGCAGCGCGGTGAGCTGGCGGACGGCGTCGGCCCGGTCGGTAGCGACGACGTCGAGCAGCACGAGGTCCGCCCGGGTGAGCCCCTCGTCGTAGAGGCGCAGGGTGTCGAGCTCGGCGGGCGTCGGGCGGATGCCCGGGTCGCCCGCCGGCTCGCTCATGTCCGCCTCGGCGCAGGTCGGCTCATCGGCTCAGTTCGCCGAGACGATGTCCGCGACGCGGATGCGCTCCGCGTCCGCGGTGGCGTCGTCCGGCTGCTCCTGGCTGATCCGCTCCGCCTTGACCCGGGCGAGGTACACCTCGACCTCGTGGTCGCGCTGCTCGGGCGTCCAGCCCAGCGGCCCGGCCATCAGGTCCGCGACGACGGGGGCGGCCGAGTCGCCGCGGTCCCACGCCTCGATGGAGATCCGGGTGCGGCGGGTGAGGACGTCCTCGACGTGCCGGGCACCCTCGTGCGTGACCGCGTACAGGACCTCGGCGGCCAGGTAGTCGTCCGCGCCGGGCAGGGGCTCGCCCAGCGCCGGGTTCTCCGCGATCATCGCGAGCAGGTGCCGCGACATCGAGCCGTAGCGCTGCAGCAGGTGCTCCACGCGGGCCACGTGCACACCCGCCAGCTCGGCGGTGCGGCCACGCCGGTTCCAGGCGGCCTGGTAGCCGTCCGCGCCGAGCAGGGTGATCGTCTCCGTGACGCTCTCGGCCACCCGCTCGTCCAGGGATCGCGCGGCCTCGTCGACGGCGTCCTTGGCCATCACGCGGTAGGTGGTCCACTTGCCGCCGGCGATGACGACGAGGCCGGGCACCGGGTGCGCGACGACGTGCTCGCGGGAGAGCTTGGCGGTCGAGTCGCTCTCACCCGCCAGCAGCGGCCGCAGTCCGGCGTAGACGCCCTCGACGTCCTCCCGGGTGAGCGGGCGGACGAGCACCTGGTTGACGTGCTCGAGGATGTAGTCGATGTCGGCGCTGGTCGCGGCGGGGTGCGCCTTGTCCAGGTTCCAGTCGGTGTCGGTGGTGCCGATGATCCAGTGCCGGCCCCAGGGGATGACGAACAGCACGGACTTCTCGGTGCGCAGGATGAGCCCGACCGTGGACTGGAAGCGGTCGCGCGGAACCACCAGGTGCACGCCCTTGGAGGCGCGGACCTTCATCTGTCCGCGGTCGGTGACGAGGGCCTGCGTGTCGTCGGTCCAGACGCCGGTCGCGTTGATGACCTGCTTGGCGCGGATGTCGTAGACCTCGCCGCTCTCGTGGTCCTTGACCTTGGCGCCGACCACGCGCTCCCCCTCGCGGAGGAAGTCGATCACGCTGGTCCGGTTGACCACCCTGGCACCGTAGTGCGCGGCGGTACGGATGATGTTGGTGACCATCCGCGCGTCGTCGACCTGGCCGTCGTAGTAGCGGATGGAGCCGACCATGGCATCGTGCTTCAGGCTCGGCGCCGCCCGCAGGGTGGCCCGGCGGGACAGGTGCTTGTGCACCGGCAGGCCCCGGCCGTGCGAGCCGGAGAAGCTCATCGCGTCGTACAGGGCGATACCGGCACCCACGTAGGGGCGCTCGACGAAGCGCTGGTGCAGGGGGTAGAGGAACGGCACGGGCCGCACCAGGTGCGGGGCGATGCGGGTGAGGAGGAGTCCGCGCTCCTTGAGGGCCTCGCTCACCAGCGCGAAGTCGAGCATCTCCAGGTAGCGCAGGCCGCCGTGGATGAGCTTGGACGACCGCGAGGAGGTGCCGGACGCCCAGTCCCGCGCCTCGACCAGTCCCACGTCCAGGCCGCGGGTCACGGCGTCCAGGGCGGCGCCCGCGCCGACCACGCCTCCTCCGACGACGAGGATGTCCAGTTCGTGATGCTGCTCGGTGGTGGCCTTCAGCTCCGCGACCGCGTGATCGCGGTACTGCGGGCTCAGGTCGCCGGTCGCCTCGGTGAAGTCAGCCATGGTGTCCTCTCCTTCTGCGTGGGTTGTCCACGCATCCATTCTGTCCCTACCGGAACCATGACGGCGAGCGCGTCCGCTCTCAGCCGACCGTGGGCACGGGCGCGACGACGACGTCGCACCGCTGGAACTCCTTGAGGTCCGAGTACCCGGTGGTGGCCATCGTCCGTCGCAGCGCCCCCATCAGGTTCGAGGAGCCGTCCGAGTGCCGCGCCGGACCGTGCAGGATCTCGGCCATCGGACCGATCACGTCCAGGTGTACGCGCTCGCCGCGCGGCAGCTCGGCGTGGTGCGCCTCGGGCCCCCAGTGCCAGCCGCCGCCGGGCGCCTCCTCGGCGCGCGCCAGGGTGCTGCCGAGCATGACGGCGTCGGCACCCATCGCGATGGCCTTGACGATGTCGCCGCTGGTGCCGAGGCCCCCGTCGGCGATGACGTGGACGTACCGGCCGCCGGACTCGTCGAGGTAGTCCTTGCGGGCGGCGGCCACGTCCGCGATGGCGGTGGCCATGGGGGCGTGGATGCCCAGCGCCCGGCGCGTGGTGGAGCTCGCGCCGCCGCCGAAGCCGACGAGCACGCCGGCGGCACCGGTGCGCATCAGGTGCAGGGCGGGCGTGTAGCCCGCGGCGCCGCCGACGATGACGGGCACGTCGAGCTCGTAGATGAACTGCTTGAGGTTCAGCGGCTCGCTGCTGCTCGAGACGTGCTCGGCGGAGACGGTGGTGCCGCGGATGACGAAGATGTCGACCCCGGCGTCGACCACGGTGCGGTAGAAGTCCTGGGTGCGCTGCGGGGTCAGGGAGCCGGCCACCGTCACCCCGGCCTGCCGGATCTCCGCGAGCCGGGACGCGATCAGCTCGGCCTGGATCGGGGCCGCGTACAGCTCCTGCATCCGGGCGATGGTGGCCGGGTTGGAGCGGCCACCGCGCAGTTCGGCGATCTCCGCGAGCACGGGCTGCGGGTCCTCGTACCGGGTCCACAGGCCCTCGAGGTTGAGCACGCCGAGGCCGCCGAGTCGGCCCAGTTCGATGGCCGTCGCCGGCGACATGACCGAGTCCATGGGGGCGCCGAGCACGGGGATGTCGAGGGTGTAGGCGTCGATCTGCCAGCTGAGCGAGACGTCCTGCGGATCGCGGGTCCGGCGCGAGGGAACCACCGCCACATCATCGAGCGCGTAGGCCCGCTCGCCACGCTTGGAGAGGCCGATCTCGATCTGGGGAGTCACCGGACCACCCTATCGCAGCCGGTCAGCGCGCCGACGGGGCCGGTGGGGCACCGCCGGCCGCTCCTGCGGACCCGCTCACTTCGCGTAGTTCGGGGCCTCGACGGTCATCATGATGTCGTGCGGGTGGGACTCCTTCAGGCCCGCCGGGGTGATCCGGACGAACTGCCCCTGCGCCTTGAGCTGGTCGACATCGTGCGCGCCCACGTAGAACATGGTCTGCCGCAGACCGCCGACGAGCTGGTGCGCCACCGCCGAGAGCGGGCCACGGTAGGGCACCTGACCCTCGATGCCCTCGGGGATCAGCTTCTCGTCGTCGGGCACGTCCGCCTGGAAGTAGCGGTCCTTGGAGTAGGACGTATTCTTGCCGCGGGTCTGCATCGCGCCGAGCGAGCCCATGCCGCGGTAGGTCTTGAACTGCTTGCCGCTGACGAACACGAGGTCGCCGGGCGCCTCGTCGCAGCCGGCCAGCAGGGAGCCGATCATCACGGTGTCGGCACCGGCGACCAGGGCCTTGCCGATGTCGCCCGAGTACTGCAGGCCGCCGTCGGCGATCAGCGGGATGCCGGCCGGGCGGGTGGCCTTGGCGGACTCGTAGATGGCGGTGATCTGCGGGACGCCGACACCGGCGACCACGCGGGTGGTGCAGATGGAGCCCGGACCGACGCCGACCTTGACGGCGTCCGCACCGGCGTCGACGATCGCCTGCGCGCCCGCCCGGGTGGCCGCCTGGCCGCCGATGATGTCGACGTGCGCGGAGGCGGGGTCCTTCTTCAGCCGGGCGATGATGTCGAGCACGCCCTGGCTGTGACCGTTGGCGGTGTCGACGAACAGGGCGTCCACCCCGGCCTCGACCATGCTCATGGCCCGCTCGTAGCCGTCACCGAAGAACCCGACGGCCGCACCGACGCGCAGCCGGCCGGCCTCGTCCTTGGTGGCCAGCGGGAACTCCTCGGCCTTGGTGAAGTCCTTGACCGTGATCAGGCCGCGGAGGATGCCGCCGCCGTCGACCAGCGGCAGCTTCTCGATCTTGTTCTTCGCCAGCAGGGCGTGCGCCTCGTCGCGGCTGATGCCGGGGTAGCCGGTGACCAGCGGCATGGGCGTCATCACCTCGCGCACGGAGCGGCTGGCGATCTCGGCGCGCGAGAGGTAGCGGGTGTCGCGGTTGGTGATGATGCCGAGCAGCGTGCCGGCCTCGTCCACGACGGGCAGGCCGGAGACCCGGTAGTAGGCGCAGAGGCGGTCCAGCTCGAGCAGCGTCGCCTCGGGACCGATGGTGACGGGCCGGGTGATCATCCCGGACTCGCTGCGCTTGACCCGGTCGACGTGCTCGGCCTGGTCCGCGATCGAGAGGTTGCGGTGGATGACGCCGAGGCCGCCCTGGCGGGCCATGGCGATGGCCATCCGCGACTCGGTGACCGTGTCCATCGCCGCGGAGAGCAGCGGGGTGGCGACGGTGATCCGCCGGGAAAGACGTGAGGAGGTGTCCGCCTCGGAGGGGATCACGTCCGTCGCGCCGGGCAGCAGCAGGACGTCGTCGTAGGTCAGGCCGATCAGCCCGAACGGGTCGTGCCGGTCCACCGTCTCGTTCTCGTCCGCCATGCTCGCCTTCTCGTGATCGCGTGGGTCGCCGGGGAAAGGACCCGGGGCGGCCCGGACAGGTTGGGGTTTGCCGTCCATCCTATGCCGCGGGCAGGAGCCGCGTCCGGCCCCGGTGACCGATCTCACCGGACGGTGACGGCGGGCGGGACCACGCCGGGCGACTCAAGCGCCGTGCCACCCGGTGGCCGCGAACAGGCGCTCGGCCAGCGGCTCCGTCATCGTCGCCGCGTAGGTCTTCGTCACGTGGTTGTCGTCGAGGAAGACCCGGACGTTTCCCTGCACCGGCGCGCAGACCTCGGGGTCGCAGAGCAGGTCCGTGAGGTCGAGGGAGTGGAAGGCGTCGTTGCGGGCAGCGACCTCGTCGGCCGGATTGGTGGCGGCCACCTTGGTCGAGCGCGGCGGGTTGCAGCTCGGCGCGTCGACACCGTCCCGTTCGGCGCACCGGGCCATGTCGAACGTGAAGCGCGGGTTGTCCCGCAGGCCGACGACCTCGATCCCGGCGTCGGTCAGCGCGGTGACGCCGTCCTCGAAACCGGGCAGCAGGCGGTCCTGCGCCGCCGTCTTCGATGCGGCCGTGGAGACGACCACCACCGCATCGGGCTTGATGTCCGTCACCGTCGCGAGCACCCTCCGGTTGTGCTCGGCGCACTCGGACCGCGCCGAGGAGAGGGTGAACGGGCAGGCCCCGCGCAGGACGGAGACGACGTGCCAGCCGTTCCGTTCCGCGACCGCCTGCACGGGCGGGAGCCACTGTTCGGCGTGGGAGTCGCCGACGACGAAGAGCGTGCGTTCCGGGTCCACGCCGGGGACGGTCTGTCCGCAGCGCTTCGGGTCGAGGCGCTCGGCCAACTCGGGGTCGCAGCGCTTCGGCAGGGCCGCGTACTCCTTGGACAGGGCGCTGAACGCCGGGATCGGCTCGACCCCGTCGGGTGTCTGCACGTCGGGGTCGGCGAGCGCCCGCGCTCCCGGGTGGGCATCGGACCCGGCGTCGGCGGCCGCCGCCTGGGCGGAGTCGATGTGGTGCTGCCAGGCCACCAGGGGGGTCGCCACGAGCGCGCAGCAGGCCACGATGACGGCTCCGGCCCACCGCCGCCGACTCTCGATCCGGGAGCTGCTGCGGATGGGTCGTTCGACGAAGCGGGTGATCGCCCACGCCAGGAGGGCCGAGCAGGCGACGAGGGCGAGGCCGGAACGGGGACCGGGATCGCGGCCGACGAGGACCGTGAACACGATGAGCGCGGGCCAGTGCACCAGGTAGAGGGCATAGGAGATGTCGCCGACCTTCACCAGGGGCCGCGACGACAGCAGCCGGTCCGCGCCGATCGGGCTCCGGGAGTTCCCGGCGACGACGATGGCGGACGCAGCCAGGACGGGCCACAGGGCGACGATCCCCGGGAAGGCGCGGTCGACCGCGAGCACGAACCCGCACGCGAGCATCGCGACCAGGCCGGCCCAACCGAGCAGGACCCGCACCCAGCGCGGGGGCACGATCCGGTCGACGGTCAGGGCGAGGAGTGACCCGAAGGCGAACTCGAACAGACGCGCGCGGGTGTCGAAATAGGCGAAGGCCTGGTTCGACGCGGTCTCACTGATCGAGTAGACGAGGGAGACGAGGAAGACGACGGCGAAGATGCCGAACATGACCGTGCGGTGGTTGGCCCACGGTACGCGGCGTTGGATCGGCGTCGTCAGGGCGCGGCCGGCGAGGAACAGCAGCGGCCAGAGGATGAACACCTGCCCCTGGATCGACAGGGACCAGAAGTGCTGAAGCGGGCTAGCGGCGTCGTGAGCGGCGTAGTAGTCCACGGCGTTGACGGCGAGCAGCCAGTTCTGCACGTAGAACAGGCTGGCCCACGCCTGCTCGAGCACGGTCGTCCAGCTGGACGCTGGCAGCAGCAGGACGGTGGCGGCGAGGGTCAGCAGCAGGACGGTGACGGCGGCAGGCAGCAGACGCTTGAACAGGTGCAGCCAGTACCCGCCGAGAGCCAGCGGGCGATCCTGCTCGAGCTTGCGGATGAAGCTGCCCGTGAGGAGGAAGGCGGAGAGCATCAGGAAGACGTCGACGCCACCGGAGACCCGGCCGAGCCAGATGTGGTAGCAGACCACCATCATCACGGCGACGGCCCGCAGGCCCTGCACCTCGGGACGATAGGCGCGACGAGCGGATGAGGCGGGACCACGGGGCGGGCGGGTGGGCAGGGCGGCCGTGGACGACACGAAGCTCCTCGACGGGGACGGGGACCGGCCAAGACTATCCCGGTCGATCGTGGCCGCCGGGCGAGCAGCCGACGGACCGACCTGCCACCGGGCGCGGGCGCCCGCGTGACCGACGTCTCGACTTCGGACATCGTCCCACGTCAGCATAGGATTGACGACCGTATCGGGTCTGTCCCGGGGCACGTCCGGCCAAACCGTCGGCCGCGCCTGCCCCGAACTGCTCCCGGCGTCCGGCGACCGGCACCCCGGGCGCCGGAGCGGCCGAGACGCTCGGCACCACCCCTCGACGAACAGGAGCACCCGTGCAGGCAACCCGTCGCCTCGCCCCACGCGGCGGCGCCGCCGCGGGCGCTCCCCCGGCGCCGGTCCAGAACCGCCGGATGGCTCAGCGGTGAGCGCCGTCGACCTGGTCATCCAACCGGTGCTGACGCCGGCCAGCCCCGGCTGGTCCGCCGCCGTCGAGGCACTCGGCGACGCCGATCGAGCGCAGCTGGAGTTGACGGCGGGCCCGGCGGTGCGCACGCGGTTCGTCACGGGCCGCTCCGAGCTGCGCCGGCTGGCCGCCGCGCGGTTGGGCATCCCCGCCGCCGACGTGCGGATCCAGGCCTGGTGCCCCGACTGCCGCGGGCCGCACGGGGCGCCGGAGGTCAGCGCACCGGACGGACGCCGACTCGGCGCCACCATCAGCCACGCATCCGACCGTGTGCTCGTCGCCGTCGCCGACTCGCCCGTTCTCGGCGCCGACCTCGTCGAGGTCTCCGCCGCCGAGTTCCCCGGCTTCGACCGGGCCGTCCTGGCGCGACGCGAACTGGTTGCGACGGCGCCCTCGCTCCGGGATCGCCAACCGTGGCGTGCCCGGGTGTGGGCGGCCAAGGAGGCAGTGCTCAAGGCCACCGGCCGCGGGCTGCGCCTGTCCCCGACCACCGTCGAGCTCGCCGCCCCCGGCGCGGAGACCGCCGGCGCCGCCGTGCTCACCGGCTCGGCGGGGCGGACGCCGTTCACCGTGACCCCCGTGGCGGCCCCGGCCGGCCTCGTCGCCGCCGTCGCCTGCCCCGACTGAGTCGCGACTCCTTCACGCGCTCGCGGCGGCGACCGCCCGCTATGCCGCTCAGCAGGCGCGGCGGTACTCGCTGGGACTGGTCCCGAACGCGGCCCGGAAGACGCGGCTGAAGTGCGCTGAGTCGCTGAAGCCCCACCGCTGGGCGACCTGGGTGATGGTGGCGGCGGCGAGCGCGGGATCCGCGAGGTCGCGGCGGCACCGCTCCAGCCGCCGCGCCTTGATCCAGCTCGTCACCGTCGTCCCCACGCCTTCGAACAGGTAGTGCAGCCGGCGCGTGGACATGTAGTGCGCCGCGGCGATCCTCGCGGGCGTCAGGTCACTGGCCGCAAGGTTCCGTTCGATGAACTGCTGCACCTCGGCCACCGCCTCCAGCCGGGCATCCGGCCGCCAGGTGGTGCCGCCGAGCTCGGTGTGGATCAGGGTGTTGACCAGGTCGAGGGCGTTGTGGGCGAGCATGATGCCGCCGCTGCCCGAGGGGAGGTCCAGGGTCCCGGCCAGGCCCCGGAGGAAGGGCTCGACCAGCCGGCCCGTGCCGTGCTCGCTGGAGAGCGCTCGCGCCGTCACCCGGCTCGCGTTCTCCCCGGACAGGCTGAGTGCCTCCTGCGGGAACACCAGGACGAGGCTCTCCGTGCCGTCCTCGAAGAATGAACTGTAGGGCCGGCTCGTGTCGTAGAGCGCCATGTCGCCGGGCCCGAGGACCGCCTCGCGCCCGTCCTGCACCACCAGGCCCGCCCCGGCCAGGATCAGGCTGAACTTGAAGTACCGCGCCTCGCCGGCGCAGATGAAGTCCTGCAGCCGGTCCACCTGGTGCGCGTCGGCCTCGATCCGCGACAGGGAGATCTCGTCGTAGCTGCGACCGTGCAGGACGGCGTGGAAGTCGTCGGGGCGGGTGGTGCTCAACTGCAGCCGGACGAACCGGTTGGACATCCGCTGGGCCCACTCGTCGAACGTCGTGGCCTCGAAGACGTTCGTCCCGTCCGTCGTCACCGTCTCGGCGATCTGTTCCGCCACCGCTGCCGCTCCTTCGCGCCGTCTCGCCCGTCGTGGCCCCGGCGACGCCGAGGGGTCTGTGACGCGCGTCTCGCTCGTCGTCAGGGTAGCCGGTCCGCCCGGTGCCGCGCAGGAGCGGCCGGCGTCGGTGCGCTCCCGGTCAAGTCGTGTGCGCGGTGCGGCGATGCCCCGGCCGTCGTGCGTGGAGGGGCAAGCCGCCTGCGCGCCTGAGCAAGCCCGAGCGCGGCGGCGGTCACGATACTCGTCAGCGAAGCAGCCATTCCGGGCTGCGATCCGAGGAGATGACGAGGACCGCATGATCAAGGACGAGCACTACGACGCCGGGCTGGCGCTCCGGCGCGCCATGTTCGGTAGCGCCGGCGCCGAGGACCAGGTGGAGCACACCACCGACCTGAACGACAAGATCCAGGAGGTCGTCACCCGTTACTGCTTCGGCGACGTCTGGCAACGGGAGGGCCTGGACCTGCGCACGCGCAGCCTCATCACCCTGGCCATGCTCGTGGCCACCGGCCGGTCCCACGAGATCCGCATCCACCTCCGGGGCGCCGTGGCCAACGGGGCGACGGAGGAGGAGATCCGCGAGCTCATGCTCCACTCGTTCCTCTACTGCGGCATCCCCGCCGCCATGGACGGGTTCCGGGCGGTCGAGGAGATGCTGTCGACGTCCCCGGCGGATGTCGCATCGGAGGAGGCGGCCCATGTCTGAGCAGGCAGCGACGCACCACTCCCCCGTCGGTTTCATCGGGCTGGGCACCATGGGCGCGCCGATGGCCCGCAACCTGGCGGCCGCCGGCTACCCGGTGGTCCTGCACGACGCCGATCCCGCCGCCTCTGACCGCCTGGCCGAGCAGACGGGAGGCACCGCGGCATCCGGGCCGGCCGACTTCGCCGGCGTGCAGGCGATCGTCACGATGCTGCCGACGAGCCGGATCGTGGCGTCCGCGCTGCTGGACTGGGACGGCGGGATCCCGCCGCACCTGGCTCCCGGCACCGTCGTCATCGACATGAGCTCCTCGGACCCCACCGAGACCGTGCTGCTCGGCGAGCGGCTGGCCTCCGCCGGCGCCGCGCTCGTCGACGCCCCTGTCTCCGGCGGTGTCCTGCGGGCCGAGGACGGCACCCTGTCCATCATGCTCGGCGGTGACGACGAGGACGCGCTCGCTCGCGCCGTCCCCGTGGTCGAGGCCATGAGCGCCCGGATCTTCCGCACCGGGCGCCTGGGCAGCGGTCACGCGATGAAGGCCCTGAACAACTTCGTGGCCGCCGCGGCCACGACGGCGGCGTGCGAGGCCCTGATCGCCGGCGAGCGCTTCGGCCTGGACCAGCAGACCATGGTGGACGTCTTCAACGCCTCCACCGGTCAGAGCTGGGTCACCACCAACGTGCTCGGCCAGCACGTGGTCAGCCGCACCTTCGCCTCCGGCTTCGCCCTCGGCCTGTACGCCAAGGATGTCGGCATCGCGCGGCACCTCACCGAGGCCATGGACCACCCGGCGCCGGTGTGCCACGCCGTCTCCGCCGCTCTCGACGAGGCCCTCACCGCGATGGGCGACGTCGACCACACCCGGGCGATGACGCACTGGGAGCACCTCACCACCGCGCCCTCCACCACGAGTTCGAGGACCTGACATGGACATGAGCAGCACCGCGGTCGTCACCGTCGACGACCGGCAGAAGAAGCGGGTCGCCCTCGCCAGCGCCGTCGGCACCAGCGTCGAATGGTACGACTACCACGTCTACTCCATCGCCTCCGCGCTGGTGATCGGCCGGATCTTCTTCCCCGCCGTCTCCCCGCTGGCCGGCACGATGGCGGCATTCGCGACCTTCGCGGTCGGGTTCATCGCCCGCCCGCTGGGTGGCATCCTGGCGGGCCACCTCGCCGACCGGATCGGCCGCAAGAAGGTCATGGTCGCCACCCTGACGCTGATGGGCGCGGCCACCACCCTGATCGGCCTCCTCCCGACGTACGCGCAGATCGGCGCGACGGCGCCCGTCCTGCTCGTCGCCCTCCGGTTGCTGCAGGGCCTGAGCGCCGGCGGCGAATGGGGCAGTGCCGCCCTGATGGCCGTCGAGCACGCGCCTCGCGATCAGCGGGGCCGATTCGGCAACTTCGTGCAACTCGGGACGCCGGCGGGCATGTTCCTGGCCAACGTCGTCCTGCTCGGCGCCACGTTCATGCTCAGCGACGAGCAGTTCACCTCCTGGGGCTGGCGCATCCCGTTCCTGCTCAGCGCCGTCATGGTGGTCATCGGCTTCATCATCCGGGCGCGGGTGGACGAGAGCCCCGTCTTCCAGGCCCTCGAGCGCAACTCCACCCTCGAGCGCATCCCGCTGGCGGAACTGCTGCGCACGCAGAAGCTGAAGGTGATCCTCGCGGTGCTGTCCTTCATCGGCAACAACGCCGTCGGGTACATCTTCCTGGCGTTCATGACCGCCTACGGGACCAGCGCACTGAAGCTGGACCGCAACCTGATGCTGAACGTGATGCTGGTGGGCTGCGTGACCTGGTTCGGGTCCATGGTGTACTTCGCCCGGCTCAGCGACCGGGTCGGCCGCCACCGGGTCTTCTTCCTCGGGTACGGGTTGCTCGCCGTGTGGGCCTTCCCGTTCTTCGCGCTATTCAACACGGGCAACCCGGGCCTGATCCTGCTGGCGGTGGTGGTCCTGACCTTCGGCCTGGCCGCAACCTACGGGCCTCAGGCGGCACTGTTCGCGGAGCTCTTCCCCGCCCGGGTGCGTGCCAGCGGCGTCTCGCTCGCGTACGCTGTCGGCGCCTGCCTCGGCGGCGGGTTCTCGCCCCTGATCGCCACCGCGCTGTTCGGGGCGACGGGGACCGTCTACGCCGTGGCCGTGTTCATGGTCGCGTTCAGCATCGTCAGCTTCGTCGCCATCGCCGCCATGCGGCGGATCCCGAACTCCTTCGCCACGACCGACGCCTCTTGAGAGGAACCCCGTGCACAAGCTCCTCGTGCTCTACCCCGAACCCGCCGACCGGACGGCGTTCGAGCAGTACTACCGCACCCACCACCTGCCGCTGGCCGCGCGCCTGCCCCGGGTGCGCTGGTCACGGTTCTCCGTCGCCCTCGACGGCGCGCCGTACGCCGCGGTCTTCGAGGCGGAGTTCGACTCGCGGGAGGACTACGTCGCCGCGATGGCCTCCCCGGAGGGTCAGGCCGTCCAGGCCGACGTGCCGAACTACGCTCCGCCGGGCACCCTGGTCCTCGATTTCCCGGTCGAGCAGCTGACCGGCGGCTGACCCGGGGCCCGACACGGAGAAGCCCGGACACGACGAGGCCCCGCGGACCGGATGGTCCGCGGGGCCTCGTGCGTGTGACGCGAAGCGTCAGAGCCCAGGCGTCAGCGATCAGGCGTCAGCTCAGTGCTGGTGCCCGTCCTCGTCGTCCTCCGGCTTGTCCACCACGAGGGTCTCGGTGGTGAGCACGAGGGAGGCGATCGAGGCCGCGTTCTGCAGCGCCGAGCGGGTGACCTTGACCGGGTCGATCACGCCGGCGGAGAGCAGGTTGCCGTACTCGCCGGTCGCGGCGTTGAAGCCCTCGCCGAGACCGAGCTCGCCGACGCGGGAGACGACGACGTAGCCGTCGTGCCCGGCGTTCTCGGCGATCCAGCGCAGCGGCTGGGCCACGGCGCGGCGGACCAGGCCGATGGCGGTCGCGGCGTCACCCTGGAGCGCGGTGACGGTCGGGTCCTCGTCGAGGGCCTTCGCGGCGTGGATGAGGGCGGTGCCGCCACCGGCGACGATGCCCTCCTCCAGGGCGGCACGCGTCGAGGAGATCGCGTCCTCGATGCGGTGCTTCTTCTCCTTCAGCTCCACCTCGGTGGCGGCGCCGACCTTGATCACGGAGATGCCACCGGCGAGCTTCGCGAGGCGCTCCTGCAGCTTCTCGCGATCCCAGTCGGAGTCGGTCCGCTCGATCTCCGAACGGATCTGCGCGACCCGGCCGGCGACGTCGTCGCTCGAACCGGCGCCGTCGACGATGGTCGTGTTGTCCTTCGTCACGGTGATCCGGCGGGCGGTGCCGAGCACCTCGAGGCCGACCTGGTCCAGCTTCAGGCCGAGGTCCGGGGAGACCACCTGTGCGCCCGTGAGCGTCGCGATGTCCTGGAGCATGGCCTTGCGGCGGTCACCGAAGCCCGGCGCCTTGACGGCGACGACGTTCAGGGTGCCGCGGATCTTGTTCACCACGAGGGTGGACAGGGCCTCGCCCTCGATGTCCTCGGCGATGATGAACAGCGGCTTGGACGAACCGAGCGCCTTCTCCAGCAGCGGCAGGAACTCCGTCAGGTTGGAGATCTTGCCCTGGTTGATCAGGATCAGCGCGTCCTCGAGGACGGCCTCCTGCCGGTCCGCGTCGGTGACGAAGTACGGGGACAGGTAGCCCTTGTCGAACTGCATGCCCTCGGTCACGACCAGCTCGGTCTGCGTCGTCGAGGACTCCTCGACGGTGATGACGCCGTCCTTGCCGACCTTCTCGAACGCCTCGGCGAGCAGTTCGCCGATCTGGCGGTCCTGGGCGGAGATGGTGGCCACGTGCGCCACCTCGTTGCCCTCGATGTCGCGGGCGTTCTCCTTCAGGCGGTTCGCGATGGCCTCGACGGCCACCTCGATGCCGCGCTTCAGGGCGCCCGGGGCGGCACCGGCGGCCACGTTGCGCAGGCCCTCCTTGACCAGCGCCTGGGCCAGCACCGTCGCGGTGGTGGTGCCGTCACCGGCGACGTCGTTGGTCTTGGTGGCCACCTCCTTGGCGAGCTGGGCACCCATGTTCTCGTACGGGTCGTCCAGCTCGACCTCACGGGCGATGGTCACGCCGTCGTTCGTGATGGTCGGGGCGCCCCACTTCTTGTCGAGCACCACGTTGCGGCCACGGGGGCCCAGGGTGACCTTGACGGTGTCGGCGAGCTTGTCGACACCCGCCTCGAGCGCCTTGCGTGCGGCGTCGTTGAACTGCAGTTGCTTGGCCATGCGGCTCTCCTCTCAACGCATGAACACCCCGGCTGCGCGCGGACGGCGAGCCGGGGTGTTCACGGGGGTGCTTACTTGGTGACGATCGCGAGGACGTCGCGGGCCGACAGGACGAGGTACTCCTCGCCACCGGCCTTGACCTCGGTGCCGCCGTACTTCGAGTAGAGGACGACGTCACCCTCGGCGACGTCGACGGGCACGCGGGTGCCGTTGTCGGTCACGCGGCCGGGGCCCACGGCGACGACCTTGCCCTCCTGGGGCTTCTCCTTGGCGGTGTCCGGGATGACCAGGCCGGAGGCGGTGGTCTGCTCGGCTTCGAGCGGCTGGACGACGATGCGATCCTCGAGGGGCTTGATGGAGACCGACACGCGGCACTCTCCTTCGCTAGTGGGGCTGATACCTGCGCGTGCCCACGTCGATGGGGCGCGCGCGCTGATTTCTGCCCTCGGTCAGATGCCGGCCGTCGTCGCGGGTGCCGGCGGCACCGAGCTGAGGGTCAGCACTCTCACGCGGAGAGTGCCAGGATCGACTCTAGGCAGCCGCTGGCACTCGGTCAAGGCGAGTGCCAGCGATGTGACGCGCGCGGCCCCGGCGGCTCGTTAGGGTGAACGCATGTCCTCCCCCGATGCCGGCTCCCCGTCCGCCATCGCTCCGCTGCTGACGCCGGCCGGTTGGGAGCTGCTGAACCGGGTGGGCCCGTACGTTGAGGCGCAGGCGCTCACCCTCAACGAGTCGCTGCGCCGGGAGGGACACCCGCCCGAGCTGGTCGCCGCGGTGCTCAGCCAGGCCCGGCTGCGGGCCCGCGCCGCGGACAAGTTCGGGGAGTTCGCGCGCAGCATGCTCTTCACCCCCGACGGACTCGAACAGGCCACCCGGCTCTCCGTGGCGGCCCTGCACGCCCAGCGCTTCGTCACGGCCGGGCTGCGCCGGGTCGCGGACCTCGGCTGCGGCATCGGCGCGGACGCCATGGCTCTGGCGGCGCTGGACCGGGAGGTCACCGCCGTCGAACGCGACGAGACCACCGCTGCCGTCGCGACCCTCAACCTGATGCCGTGGCCGAACGCCCGGGTGGTGCAGGCTGACGCGACGGCCGTGGATCTGACCGACGTCGACGGCGTCTGGCTCGACCCCGCCCGGCGCACCGGGCACACGACCCGCACGGGCGGCGGCGCCCGCCGACTGTTCGACCCCGAGTCCTTCTCCCCGCCCTTCTCGTTCGTCGAGACCCTGGCCGCGGGCGGCACCCCGGTGGGCGTCAAGCTCGGCCCGGGACTCGCTCACGAGGCCGTCCCGACCGGGGCCGAGGCGCAGTGGGTGAGCGTCGACGGAGGCGTGGCGGAGGTGGGCCTGTGGTTCGGGCCGCTGCACCGTCCCGACGTCGCCCGCGCCGCCGTCGTCCTGCCCGCCCACGGCGCCCCCGCCGAACTGACCAGCCCGGAACCGTTCGACCCGGGCACCTGGGACGGCGAGGTGGGCCCGGTCGGGCGCTACGTGATCGAGCCCGACGGCGCCGTCATCCGCGCCGGCCTGGTCACGGACCTGGCCCGGCACCTGCAGGCGCATCAGCTCAACGACCAGATCGCGTACCTCAGCGCCGACACCCACGTGGCGACGCCGTTCGCCCGGGCCTACACGGTGCGCGAGGTGCTTCCCTTCCACCTCAAGACGATGCGCGCCTGGGTGCGCGAGCACCGGGTCGGGACACTGGAGATCAAGAAGCGCGGCATCGCGCAGACGCCCGAGCAGATCCGCCGCGACCTGGCGCCGAAGGGTTCCGGCCGGGCCACGCTGATCATCACGCGGCTCGGCGCCGCGGAGAAGCGCGTCGCCATCGTCGCGGACCCGATCCCGCGCTGACGCCGTGCACCGGCGCCCGGCGATCCCGCCGGTCGACGGTCGTGTGGCGCACACCACGCCCCTGCGGTGTGCAGCTGCACGACGGACCGGTCGATCCGTTGTGATCCTCGGTAGCGACGGGGCCCGCTGGACGCGCCTAGAGTGACCGGGTGCACATCGACACCGGCAACCGTGGGCCTCGCGACGACCGCGCACTCCCGCCCGACGGCAGGTCGCTGCGCGTGGCCGCCGTCCAGCACCGGCCCCTGGCCGCCGATCCGGCCGATCCGTCGGTCGCGTCCCGGCTGGACGCCTTCGCCGCCGAGCTGGACGAGGTGCTCACCGCGGTTCCCGACGCCGATCTCGTCGTCTTCCCGGAGCTGCACCTGGTCGGCGTGCTCGATCTGCCCGAGGACGAACGGGTGCCGACCCTCCAGGCCGCCGCCGTGCCCCTGACCGACCCCGTCATCGGAGAGCTGGACGCCATCGCCGCCGCCCGCGGCATCGGGCTCGCTCCCGGCAGCCTGTGCGAGCGCGGCGCGGACGGCGAGCTCTTCAACACGTCCCTGCTGTTCGCGGCCGACGGCACCCTCACGGCCACCTACCGCAAGATCTTCCCGTGGCGGCCGTTCGAGCCCTACACCCCGGGCGACCGGTTCGTCGTCGCGGCCCTCCCCCTGGCCGACGGTGCGGCCACCCGCGCGGGCCTGTCCATCTGCTACGACGCGTGGTTCCCCGAGCACGCGCGTCACCTGGCCTGGCAGGGCGCGGAGCTGGTCCTCAACGTCGTCCAGACCACCACGCCGGACCGCGCCCAGGAGCTCGTCCTCGCCCGGGCGAACGCCATCGTCAACCAGACCTTCGTCGTCAGCGTCAACACCGCCGGACCGCACGGGGCGGGCCGCAGCATCGTCGTCGACCCCGAGGGCCACGTGCTCGCCGAGGCCGAGGACGCGCAGGACACCGTGCTGGTGGCCGATCTCGATCTCGACGCCGTCCCCCGCGTGCGCGAGACGGGCACCGCGGGCACCAACCGGATGTGGGAGCAGTTCCTGCCGACCGATCCGGCGCTGGAACTGCCCATGTACGGCGGCCGGATCCACCCGGAGCACTGGACACCGGGCTCCGCCCCGCCGCCGTCCCCCTGAACCGCGCACTTCTGAACCACCCCTCCTGAACCACCCTCCCGCATCGCCGTCCCCTTTCGCTCCTGGAGTCCCCATGTCCTCGCCCGCATCCCCGTCCCCGTCCACGCCGTCGGGCCCGTCCGGCACCGGCACCGGCACCGGCACCGGCGCCGGCGAGGGCACGCACCTGAACCGCACCCTCCACCTGCACTCGCTCGTCCTCTTCGGGCTGGCGTACCTGGCGCCGATGATCGTGCTCGGCATCTTCGGCGTGATCGCGGAGGAGACCGGCGGCGCCTCGACCGCGGCGTACCTGCTGGCCCTGGTCGCGATGCTGTTCACGGCCAACAGCTACGGGCGGATGGCCCGCGCGATCCCCGGCGCCGGCTCGGCGTACACCTACGTGCGGCGGACCATCGACTCGCGGGTCGGCTTCCTCGTCGGCTGGGGCACGATGCTGGACTACATCTTCCTGCCGATGGTGATCTGGCTGATCGGCGCGTCCTACCTGCAGGCCCAGTTCCCCGGGGTGCCGGGCTGGATCTGGATCGTCGTCTACATCGCGCTGACGTCCGTCCTGAACGTCATCGGCATCCGCGTCGCGGACCGCGTCAACTTCGTCCTCATGGTGTTCCAGCTGCTCGTCATCGTCGTGTTCGTCGCGCTCTCCGCGGCCAGCGTGCTCGGCGGCCAGGGCACCGGCTCGCTGATCAGCGCGAGCCCGTTCACCGGCGAGAACTCCTCCCTCGCGCAGATCTCCGCCGGGGCTGCCGTCGCCGCCTACTCGTTCCTCGGCTTCGACGCGGTCACGACCCTCTCCGAGGAGACCGTCGACCCGCGCCGCACCGTGCCGCGCGCCATCCTGCTCGTCGCCCTGATCGGCGGCGGCATCTTCCTGGTGGTCACCTACGTCACCCAGCTGGTGCACCCGGGCGGCACGTTCACCGAGGCGGACTCGGCCGCGTTCGACATCGCCAAGACCATCGGCGGCAATCTCTTCAGCGCGATCTTCCTGGCCGGTCTCGTCATCGCCCAGTTCACCTCGGGCCTCGCCGCGCAGGCCTCCGGGTCCCGCCTGATGTTCGCGATGGGCCGGGACGGCGTCCTGCCGCGCCGCTTCTTCGGCCGGGTGCACCCGCGATTCCAGACGCCGTGGCTGAGCATCATCGCCATCGGCGTGATTGGGCTGATCGCGCTGTTCCTGGATGTGGCGACGTCGACGTCGTTCGTCAACTTCGGGGCGTTCGTCGCCTTCGGCATGGTCAACCTGTCCGTGATCGTCCGGGCCGTGCGCGCGCGCCGCACGGGCGAGCCGGTCAACGTCCTGCTCGACGTGGTGTGCCCGGCCATCGGCTTCCTCGTCATCGCCTACCTGCTCACCCAGCTGGACAGCAACGCCCTGACCCTCGGTGGCATCTGGCTGGTGATCGGGGTGATCGTGCTGACGATCATCACCCGCGGCTTCCGCCGGCAGCCGCCCGAGGTGAAGGCCGAGGACGCGGCCTGACCCGACGGGGCGGGACGCCCTAGACTGACGGTTCGGCGGCCCCCCTCCCGGGACGGACCGCCCACCCCCACTCTCCCGTCCCCGGAAGGCCTCCATGCGCATCGACTTCGCCCGGTCCGAGCAGTCCACGCTCGGGGTCGAGTGGGAGATCGGCCTGGTCGACGCGACGACGGGCGAGCTCGTCTCCCGCGCGGACGAGGTGCTCGACGCGGTGCACCGCGAGGACCCGCGCTGGGCCGCCGACGACGACCACCCGCACATCGCCCGTGAGCTTCTGCTCAACACGGTCGAACTGGTCACGGGCGTCTGCCGCACCGTCGGCGAGGCGACCGACGACCTGGCCCGGTCCCTGGCGACGGTGCGCGCGGTGACCGACCCGATGGGCATCGAGCTGTTCTCGGCCGGCACCCACCCCTTCAGCCACTCGGGCAGCCAGCCGGTGACGAACAAGGAGCGGTACGCCAAGCTCATCGACCGCACCCAGTGGTGGGGCCGGCAGATGCTCATCTACGGGGTGCACGTGCACGTGGGCCTCGACCACCGGAACAAGGCTTTGCCGGTCGTGGACGGGCTGGTCAACTATTTCCCGCACCTGCAGGCCCTCTCGGCGTCGTCCCCGTTCTGGGACGGCGAGGACACCGGGTACGCCTCGCAGCGGGCGCTGATCTTCCAGCAGCTGCCCGCCGCCGGCCTGCCGTACCACTTCGACGACTGGGCCGAGTACGAGCACTACGCCGGGGACATGTTCACCACCGGGGTGATCGACGTGCTCAACGAGATCCGCTGGGACGTGCGCCCCTCCCCCACGCTCGGCACCGTCGAGATGCGCATCTGCGACGGCGTCTCCTCGCTGCGGGAGGTCGGCGCGATCGCCGCCCTGACCCAGTGCCTGGTCACGGAGTTCTCCGACATCCTCGACGGCGGCGGCTCGATCCCGGTGATGCCGCCGTGGCACCGCTCCGAGAACAAGTGGCGCGCGGCCCGCTACGGCCTCGAGGCCATCATCATCCTGGGCGCCGACTCCCGCGAGCGCCTCGTCACCGACGAGCTGATGGACACGATCAACCGGCTGGAGCCGATCGCGGACCGGCTCGGGTGCCGGGACCAGCTGGCCGACGTCGAAGCCATCCTGCGGGACGGCGGCGGCTACCAGCGCCAGCGCCGCGTCGCCCAGGAGCACGACGGGGACCTGCGGGCCGTGGTGCTCGACGTCGTCGGGCGGATGCGCGAACCCGGCGCCTGACGCCGCCGGCTCTCGCGGGCGCGCGGCCCAGGCGACTCAGTCGTCCCCGGTGATGCGGGCGACGGCGGCGGCCACGCTCGCCTCGTCCGGGCCCGCACCGAGGGCCCGGTGGATGGTGAGCCCCTCGATCAGTGCGTCGAGCCGCCGCGTCGTCTCCGGCGGGAAGTGCTGCCCGAGGGTCTCCCGGCTGCGGCTCATCCACGCGTCCGTCAGGGTGCGGAAGTCGGGGCGCCGCGCGGCCAGGGTGTAGAGCTCGAGGGTGAGGACCAGGTCGCGCCGATCGGCGAAGACGCCGCCCACGATCAGCTCGACGACGCCCTGCCGCGCATCCGCGGGCGACGTCGCGGCGTTCATCCGGTCCTGGAAGCGCTGAGCGACCGTCTCCGAGAAGCGGGTGAAGGCCGCCCGCAGCAGGTCGTCCATGCCGTCGAAGTGATAGGTCATCGACCCCAGCGGCACGTCCGCCGCCGCGGCCACCCGCCGGTGCGAGGTCCCGGCCACGCCGTCGGCCGCGATCACCGCCAGGCACGCGTCGATGATGTGGTCCCGCCGGCCGGGATCACGTCGTCGCGCCCGCGCCGAGGCCCGCTTCTCGGCCCCGGACGTCACCCTCTCGCTCATGTGTACGATCGTACACATGAGGCGGTACGATCGTGCCCATGCCGTCCGCCCTCTCCGTCGCGCCGCCCTCCACCGAACTGCGGCGCGCCCGGTTCGCCGTCGCCGCCCTGTTCCTGACCAACGGCGCCCTGTTCGCCAACCTGATCCCCCGCTATCCCGGCATCAAGAGCGCCCTGGGCGCGGACAACGCCGTGTACGGGCTGGCCATCGCCGCCTTCCCGACCGGGGCCATCGTCGCCGGCCTGGCCGCGGCGCCGATCATCCGGCGGCTCGGATCCGCCCGCACCGCCGTCCTCGGCACGGTGGTGACCGCCGCGGGCACCGTGGCGGCCGCCTCGGCGCCGTCGCTCGTGGTCTTCGCCGTCACCCTCTTCCTCGCCGGTGCCGCGGACTCGATCACCGACGTCGGCCAGAACACGCACGGCTTGCTGGTGCAGCGCCGCTACGGGCGCTCGATCATCAACTCCTTCCACGCCATCTGGTCGATCGGCGCGGTGCTCGGAGGTTCCATGGCCGCCGGGGCGATCGCCCTCGGCATCCCCACCCCCCTGCACCTGACGATCGCGGCGGTCCTCTTCTCCGCGGTCGCGCTCGTCGCCTCCCGCTTCTGCCTGCCCGGCCGGGACACCGATGCCGACGACGAGGCGGACGCCGCCGCGGTGCGCGGACCGGTACGGCCGTCGCCGCGGCTCGTCGTCACGGTCGGCGCGCTGGTGCTGATCGCGATGGCCGGCGCGCTCGTCGAGGACGCCGGCTCGACCTGGGGCGCCCTCTACCTGTCCGCCGGCCTCGGCGCCCCTGCGGCGATCGCCGCCACCGGCTTCGTCGCGCTCGTCGGCGCGCAGTTCATCGGCCGGCTGCTCGGGGACCGCCTGGTCGACCGCTTCGGGCAGCGGGCCGTGGCGCGCACCGGTGGGGCGATCGCCCTGCTGGGCATGGGCCTGGCCCTGCTCGTCCCCACCGTGCCGGGCACGATCGCGGGCTTCGCGGCGGCGGGTTTCGGCGTCGCGACCCTGGTCCCGGCCGCGATGCACGAGGCGGACGAGCTGCCGGGCCTGCGGGCGGGCACCGGCCTGACCATCGTCTCGTGGCTGATGCGGCTGGGCTTCCTGCTCTCCCCGCCGGTGGTGGGCATGGTGGCCGACCACGTGAGCCTGCGCGCGGGCCTGATCGTCGTCCCGCTCGCGGGTCTGGTGGCGTTCGCGCTCGCGGGCGTTCTCAGCGGGCGGCGTCGCACCCCGGCACCGGCGGAGTCCGTCGGAGCCTGACCGGCCGGTTGCCGTCAGCGGGTCGTGGTCTGCCCGTCGTGAGCCGGTCCGTGATCCCGTCGCGCCTCAGCGGCGCCGCGTCAGCCGCCGCGTGATCCGCTCGCGCGTCGTCTCGACGCCGGCGGGCAGCGCGATCACGCCGGTCATCACCGGACGCGGCAGGGGTCCGGAGGGCCGGAACTCGTGCCGGTACCGCCACAGCGTGGGCGCCATGGCGAGGATGCCGTCCCGGCCGGAGGACCGGTGCCGGGCGACCTCGGCGAACCACTCCTGCGTGCGCAGGGGCGGTGTCGTCAGCCACACCACCCGGGTCGGGGTGGCGCCCGCGTTCCACATCTGGTGTTCGGTCCCTGCCGCCACGTCGAAGGACTGCCCGGCGGGCACGGTGCGCTGCTGCCCGTTCAACCGCACCGTCAACTCGCCCTCGAGTACCTCGACGTGCTCGTCCTGGGCCGGGTGCCAGTGCACGGGCGGGAGCCACCCGCCCGGCTCGTAGCGGGCCTCCACCTCGATCGCGTCCGCCGTCACGGACCGGAGGACGAGGTGTTCGTTGCTCCCGAGGGAGAGATGGTCGGGGTCCCCGGACGGCTGCTCCTGCGTCATGGCGTGCTCCGATGCTCGTGGTCACGGTGCGCCCGGAGCCGGGTGCCCCGGGTGGCAGCAGTGTAGGAGCGTCAGGACCGCCAGGTCGATGCCCCTGCCGTCGATGACCCTGCTGTCGATCTCGTGCCTCGGACGCGTGCGGTCGGCGTCGTCAGCCGGCGGGCCGGTCGATGCGGAACAGCGCGCAGGTGGTGTCGTAGTACCGGCCGGTGACGCCCTGCGCGGTCATCCCGATCCGCCGGGCGACGCGCTGGGACGCGGTGTTGTCCGGATGGGTGACGGCGAGCACCCGGTCCAGACCGTGGGCGAAGGCGTGCTCCAGGACCCGGCCGGCGGCCTCGGTGGCGTACCCGTGCCCCCACGCGTCGGGGTGCAGGTGCCACCCGATCTCCGTCTCACCGGAGGGGGTGAGCGTGTCGCCGTCGCCGGTCCCGGATTCGGGCAGCTCCTTGAGCAGCAGCGCCCCGTGGAGACGCCCGGTGGCGGCGTCGGCGACGGCCCAGATGCCGTGCACGGGGTGGTCGAGGCGGGAGTACCGTTCGGCGCGCGCGACGGCCTCGGCCCGTTCCGTGCTCACCCGGGGGAAGCGGCCGATGAAGCGCTGCACCTCCCACCGCGAGTAGGTGTCGAAGAGGAAGTCGACGTCGGCGTCGTCGGTGGTCCAGCGGCGCAGCAGCAACCGGTCGGTGTGCAGGTCCTCCATGGGTGCCTCCGGTATCGGCTGTCAGGCGAGGGCGATCTCGCCGACCGGCTGGGACGAGTCGGCGCCGAAGTCGAGCCCGCTCGGGGCGACGTTGGCGGCCACGAGCTGGGCGCCGAGCGCGGCCACCATCGCCCCGTTGTCGGTGCACAGCCGCAGGGGTGGGACGGTCAGCTCGATGCCGGCCTCCGTGCACCGTTGCGCGGTCAGGGCCCGCAGCCGGGAGTTGGCGGCGACACCGCCGCCGAGCAGCAGGGAGGTGATGCCGTGCTCCCGGCAGGCCAGCACCGCCTTGCGGGTGATGACGTCGGCCACCGCCTCCTGGAAGGACGCGGCGACGTCGGCCACGGGGACGGCCTCACCGCGGGCGGCGAAGCCCTCGACGACGCGGGCCACTGCCGTCTTGAGGCCGGAGAACGAGAAGTCGTACCGGTGGGTGCCCGGTGCCTCGGCCGTGCCGAGGTACTTGGCCGCGGTCAGGCCGCGGGGGAACGCGAAGGCTCGGGGGTCGCCGTCGGCCGCGGCGGCGTCGATCGCGGGACCGCCCGGGTAGGCGAGGCCGAGGATGCGGGCGACCTTGTCGTAGGCCTCGCCGGCGGCGTCGTCGAGCGTCGCGCCGAGCAGTTCGACGTCGCTCGCGATCGAGCGGACCCGCAGGATCTCCGTGTGGCCGCCGGAGACGAGCAGGGCGCCGAGATTCTCGGGGAGGTGGTTGTCGGGGAGGACGCTGTCGGGGTGCCTTGCTGGACCCGTGCCGTCGCCGTCCAGCAGCCCGACGCCGACGTGCGCCACCAGGTGGTTGACCGCGTACAGCGGCTTGCCGGTCGCCAGGGCCAGCGCCTTGGCCGCGCTGACACCGACCATCAGGGCACCCGAGAGGCCCGGCCCGGAGGTGACGGCGATGGCGTCCAGGTCGGCCAGGCCGACGCCGGCGGTGGCGAGCCCGGCACGGAGGGTGGGCAGCATGGCGTCCAGGTGGGCGCGGGAGGCGATCTCGGGAATGACCCCGCCGAAGCGCACGTGCTTGTCCATCGAGGAGGAGACGGCGTTGGCGAGCAGTCGGGTGCCGGAGACGACGCCGACGCCGGTCTCGTCGCAGGAGGACTCGATGCCGAGGACCAGCGGGCCGGTGTTCATGCGTTCCCTCCCGGCGGGTTGCGCTCGGCGTCGCCGGTCCCAAACCGGTCCAGCTGCTTGCGCATGATCAGCGCGTCCACGCCGTCCCGGTAGTAACGGGGCCGGACGTGGATCTGCTCGAAGCCGAAGCGGAGGTAGAGCTCCTGGGCGCGGGGGTTGTCGCGGCGCACCTCGAGCAGCACGTCCTCGGCCCCCCGCTGCGACGCCTCGCCGATCAGGGCGGTGAGCAGGGCGCTGCCGATGCCGCGGCCCTCGTGCGCGGGCTCGACGGCGATGGTCTGCACGTCCGCGATCGGCAGCACGCACATCAGCCCGGCGTACCCGACGATCCGCGCGCCCTGCGGCGTGAAGATCTCGGCCACCAGGTACCGGCGGGTGTCGGTCTCGGCGAGTTCGTCGCGGAACATCTGGGCGGGCCACGCGTCGACCGGGAACAGGCGCTGCTCGAGGGTGTGCACGGTGTCGAGGTCGGCGGCGGTCATGGTGCGCAGGGTCGCGGTCTCGAACGGCGCGGTCCTCTCCGGCACCGTCCCGTCCGGCACCGTCCCGTCCGGCGCTGTCCTGTCCGGCACCGTCCCGTCCGGCACCGTCCCGTCCGGCACCGTCCCGTCCGGCGCGGTTCCGTCCGGCACCGTCTCGTCCGGCGTCATGCCCGCACTCCGGGGCCGAGCGCCGACTTCCGTGCGGCGGGCACCTTCGCGTCGGAGTCCCGCAGGTAACGGGGCGCGGTGTCGGTCAGCCCCGCGGCCGCCGGATCGCCGCCGGCACGGGCCAGCGCGGCGAGCGCCACCGCGCCGACGGCGGACGCCTGCGGCAGCAGGTCGGGGTGGTGGACGGAGCCGGTGAGCCGCTCGGCGTGCAGACCGGCGCCGGCGCCGTGCACGGGCAAGTCCGGCAGGGTCTCGGGGGCGCCGACGTGCGGCCCGTCGCGGATCACCGCACCGTCGGTGCCGGCGGCCGCGCGGGCCCAGTACAGCTCGCGGCGGCGGGCGTCGGTCGCGACGAGGAACTCCCCGGTGGCACCGGCGTCGGCGACCTGCGCGGCGAGCGCGTCCAGGCTCCCGACGCCCCAGCAGGGCACGTCCCAGGCGAAGGCGAGGGCGCGGGCGGTCATGATTCCCGCCCGCAGGCCGGTGAAGGGGCCGGGCCCGGTTCCGACGACGACGGCGTCGGGGCGGGCGGCGCCGGTGGTCGAGGCGAGGTGGCTCAGCAGGTCCGCGACGGCGGGCGTGAGCTGCTCGGCGTGGTGCCGGGTGTCCGTGGTCGCCCAGTCGGCGAGGACCGCGATACCGGTCGGGGACGTCTCGCCCGTGGAGGGGACGCCGTCGGCGGTGGGGGTGCTGTCCAGCAGAGCGGCGGAGGCACCCGCGGAGGTGTCCAGACTCAGCAACAGCACCCGGACAGTGTACGCGCGTCCGCGGCGCTCCCCTCTTCCGCCCTCCGGCGCACCGCTCCTCGGTGCCGTTCGTCGAGCAGGTGTTCCCTCCGGGTCGGAGGAAACTCGACCGGAGCAGCCGGTGACCGGTCGGCGGGGACGACGGCCGGGTCAGGGGAGCCGGCCGTCAGGAGAGTGCGCCGAGGTCCCGATCGCACCAGGCCGGACCGAAGGCGACCGCCGTGATGGTGCGCGGTTCCTCGTCCGCGTCATCGCCCTCGTCGTCGCCGCCGACGTTCCTGCCCAGCCCGCCGTCCGCGGTGCCCACCGCGCGGTCGAGGGTGATGACGAGGCGCGACTCGCTGAGCTCCTCGGCCATGCCCTCGCCCCACTCGACCACGGTGACGGCCTCGTCCACGCTCGAGTCCAGGTCCAGGTCCGCCAGCTCGGCGGCGGAGCCGAGCCGGTAGGCGTCCACGTGCACGAGCGCGGGGCCACCGGGCCGCGGGCCCGTGGGCAGGTTGGGGTGGATCCGCACCAGCACGAACGTCGGGGAGATGATGCCCGGCCGCACCCCGAGCCCCTCGCCGAGACCCTGGGTAAAGGTGGTCTTGCCGGCGCCGAGGCCGCCGCTGAGCAGCAGCACGTCACCGGCGTCCAGCGCCCGGCCGATCCGCCGGGCGAGCGCCTGGGTCTGTCCGGCGGAGGCGGTGGTCCAGGTGCGGGTCCACACCGGCGTGCTCACCGGGCGGCTCCGTCGTTGCGGTAGACGCGGGGCACGCGGGACCCGATGCGCGTGACGACCTCGTAGTTGATGGTCTGCGCGGCGTCGGCCCACTCCTCGACGGCGGGCGCCCCGGTCGCGGGATCCCCGAACAGCACGGCATCGGCGCCGAGCAGGGCCGCGGGGTCGGACGGGACCGGGTCCACGAGGTCGACGACGAACTGGTCCATCGCGATCCGCCCGGCCACGGTGTGCCGCTGCCCGTCGATGAGTACCGGCGCGTCCGTGGCGATGCGGGGCACCCCGTCGGCGTATCCGACCGGGACCAGTGCCAGCGCCGAGGCGGTTCCCGTGCGGTAGCGCAGGCCGTAGGAGACGCCCTGCCCGGCGGGCACGTGCTTGACGTTCGCGATCGCGGCCCGCAGCGTCATCGCCGGGGTCAGGCCGAGTTCGGCGCTGCTGATGCCGGCCAGCGGGGAGAGGCCGTAGAGGGACACCCCGGCACGGACGAGGTCGAAGTGCGTGTCCGGGCGGGTGAGGATGGCCGGCGAGTTGGCCAGGTGCCGCGCCTCGAGGCGAGCGCCGGCGTCCTCGGCGATGGCGACGGCGGCCCGGAACGCCGCCACCTGGGCGTCCGTCTCGGGCCGGACCGGTTCATCGGCGACGGCGAGGTGGGAGAACACCCCGACCAGGCGCAGCCGGCCGGCGGCCTCGTGGTCGAGGGCGGCGCGGACGAGCACGGGCCACTCCTCGGCGGTGCAGCCGTTGCGGCCGAGCCCGGTGTCGATTTTCAAATGCACGCGGGCGGTCCGGCCGGCCGCTGCGGCGGCCGCGGCGATGGGCTCGAGCTCCCAGCCGGAGACGCCGAGGTCGATGCCGGCCTCGACCGCGGCGGCGAAGTCGGTGGCGGGGGTGTGCAGCCAGGCCAGCAGTGGGGCGTCCAGCCCGGCGCGGCGCAGGACGAGCGCCTCGGAGACGTGGGCGACGCCGAGCCAGTCGGCACCGGCTTCGAGGGCGGCGGTGGCGACCGGCAGCATGCCGTGCCCGTACGCGTCGGCCTTGACGACGGCCATCAGCGCGGCGGGGGCCACCCGGGTGCGCAATGTCCGCACGTTGTGCCGGATGGCGGCCAGGTCGACGACGGCGGAGCGCTCGGCGGCCCGCGGGTCGGTGAGGTCGGCGGGCTCAGGGGCGGTGTCGGTCCGGTCGGTCACGCCCGTCATTCTCCCATCCCCTCGCCCGCACGGGGCTCACCGTGGGAGAGACCCGGCGAACGGTGTCAGGCGTCGGAGAGCCGGCCGATCGTCGCCGTCGCACGGCGGACCGCACCGGTGGGGACGTCGGCGATCAGCTCCTCGAGGAATCGGTACCGGCGCAGCCAGTGCCGGCTGACCCCGGGCCGCTCCTCGGCCACCCCGTGCCACCAGTCGGCGATGTCGCCCCAGCCGGGGGCGGCCAGCGAGCCGCCGACCTGCTGGACGGACAGCGACGCACACAGGTTGGCGAAGCCGAGCCGGTCCGCCAGCGACCACCCGCCGAGCGTGCCGACCAGGAAGGCGGCGCTGAAGCTGTCCCCGGCCCCGGTGGGGTCCCAGGCCGTGACGGGCAGGGCGGGCGCCCACTCCTCCTCCCCGGTGATCGCGTCGATCGCGAGCGCGCCCCGCGAGCCGTGGGTGACGACGGCGATGGGCACCCGGTCCGCGAGCGCGTACAGGGCCGCCCACGGGTCCTCGGTGCGGGTCAGAGCCATCGCCTCGGTCGCGTTGGGCAGGAACGCGTGGAAGTGCTGCAGGCTCTCGAGCACGGCCGGGGACCAGGCGCCCGTCGGGTCCCAGCCGACGTGCCCGAACAGCGGGGTCCCGGCGTCGGCGGCGGCGAGCGCCCACGGCTCGACGCTCTCCCGCACCGGCACCATGGCCGCGCGCGCGGCGGGCGGATCGCCCATCAGGTCCGAGTCCGGTACGGGTCCGGGATGGCCGTGGCTGATCATCGACCGGTCGCGGTTGACGGAGAGGGAGACGGTCACCGGCGAGTGCCAGTGCGGGAAGCGGCGCGACCGGGACAGGTCGACGTGCTCCTGGTCGGCCAGGATCTCCCACGTGAACTCGCCGTACCCGTCGTCGCCGAAGGCGGCCGCGAGCGAGGTGTGCAGTCCGAGCCGGCTGGCCGCGATGGCCTGGTTGGCGACACCGCCGGGGCTGGTGCCCATGCCGTCCGCCCACACCTCCGTGCCGTCCGCGGGTGGACCGCCGAGCCCGGTGAAGATGATGTCGGTGAACACCCAGCCCGAGAGCAGCAGGTCGAACGGGGGCGTCGCGTCGCCCTCCTCGGCGCGCATCCGGGCCAGCGGGTCGAAGCGGCGCGGATCCCCGCCGGGGCTGGGGTTCATGGACGACCCTGATTCATGGACCGCACGCTACGGCAGGGTGCGGCACAATACGAGCCATGCGGCTGACCATCCTCGGCGGCGGCGGCTTCCGCGTCCCGCTCGTCCACCGGGCCCTGACCCGGGGTCGCTTCGCCGACCTCATGCAGCACGATGTCCACCTCGTCCTGCACGACGTCGACCCCGTCCGACTCGCGGGGATGGCCGCCGTCCTCGCCGACACCCCGACAGCGGAGGGCAGGACGGCGGAGGGCACGGCACCGGGTGCCGGCCCGACCGTCTCGACGACGACCGACCTGACCGCCGCACTGACCGGCGCCGACGTCGTCTTCGCGGCCCTGCGGCCCGGCGGGACCGGCGGCCGGGTGCTGGACGAGCGGATCGCGATGGCGCACGGCCTGCTCGGGCAGGAGACGGTGGGCGCCGGCGGACTGAGCTACGCACTGCGGTCGGTGCCGGTGATGCGGCAGATCGCGCAGGTCCTGGCCGAGGTCAATCCCCGGGCGTGGCTGATCGACTTCACCAACCCGGCCGGCATGGTCACCGAGGCACTCGTCCCCCTGCTCGGCGAGCGGGTGATCGGCATCTGCGACTCCCCCATCGGGCTGGTCCGGCGCGCCGCGGCCGCCACGGGGATGAGCCTGCCCGGTCCCCACGTCGAGGGCGCCCTGGCCGGCGTCGACTACCTGGGCCTGAACCACCTCGGCTGGCTGCGGGGGCTGCGCGGGCCCGGCGACGTCGTGGATCGGCTGCCCGCACTGCTGGCCGATCCGGAGGCGCTGTTCTCCTTCGAGGAGGGCCGCGTGTTCGGGCCGGAGCTGCTCGGCGTTCTCGGCGCCGTGCCCAACGAGTACCTGTTCTACTACTACTTCGCCCGGGAGGCGGTCACCGCGCTGGCCGGCACCCGGCAGACCCGCGGGGAGTCCATCGACGCGGCCCAGCGGGAGCTCTACCCCGGGCTGGCCGCGGCCCCGGACCCGGCGGCCCGGTGGGAGGCGGCCCGCCGCGCCCGGGAGGAGGGCTACCTCGCCGAGGCACGCGCCGAGGGTGAGGAACGGGACGAGGCGGACCTGGCCGGCGGCGGGTACGAGCAGGTCGCCCTCGCCGCCATGGCCGCGGTCCTCACCGACCAGCCGGCCGAGCTGATCGTCAACGTCCGCAACGACGCCGCCGGCACGCCCGCGGTGACGGGCCTGCCGGGGGACGCGGTGGTCGAGGTGCCCTGCCGGGTGGACGCCCGCGGCGCGGTGCCCCTGCGCACCGGCATCGTGCCGACCACCCACCAGCTTGGCATGCTCGCCGCGGTCAAGGCCGTCGAACGCGAGGTCGTGACCGCCGTGACCGAGCAGGACCGGGACGCCGCCCTGCGGGCCTTCGTCCTGCACCCGCTGATCGACTCGGCCCACGTGGCGCGCCGCGTGCTGGCCGACTACGAGGAGGCATTCCCGGCCCTGCCCCGGCTCTGGGAGTGAGCCGGGTCAGGATCGGGACCGCGTGATCAGTTCTGCCCGGCCGCCTTGTTGGCGGCGGCCTCCGCGGCGTCCAGCCCGGAGCCGACGTTCCGCCGACCGAGGAAGATCTCGTTGAAGATCGGGTGGAACGCGGCCTGCGCCGCCTGGAACTTCGCGTTCGCCGGCGCCTGGATGACGTCACCCTCCGCGGCCTTCGCGAACGGGGTCGGGTCCACGTCCTTGCCCTTCCAGTAGGCGTTGAAGGAGGCCTGGGCCGACTTGACCGCCGGCAGGGCCGCACCCTCCGCGCCGATGAACGTCGAGCCCTCGGCGGAGCCGAGCCACTGCAGCACCTTGGTGGTCGCGTCCTGGTGCGCGCTCTTGGGGTTGCCGACGGCGACGACGGAATTGACCACGGAGACGGCACCCTTCGGGCCGGCCGGCAGCGGAGCGACACCCCAGTCGAAGGTCGCGCCGTCGGAGACGTTCTTCAGGTTGTACAGGCCCGACTGGAACAGCGCCATCTTGCCCTGCAGGAACTGGTCGCGGGCGAAATCGCCGTTGTCGTTGGTGTTCGCCGCGGACGGGGCGACCTTGTCCTTGTTGATCAGGTCGACGATGTACTGGAACGCCTGCGTGCTCTCGTCGGAACCGAAGGCGAACCGGTCGCCGTCCTCGAACTTGCCGCCGTTGGAGCCGATGTAGTTGTAGTAGATCGCCTGCAGGTCCTGGGACGCGTTGTAGCCCCACTGGGTCACGTGGTTGCCGTCGAACCCGGGCTGGTCGGCGGTCTTCCCGCTCGCGTCCTTCGTCAGCTTCTTCGTGGCCGCGACCAGCGTGTCCTTGCTGCTGTCGGGGCTCCACGTCAGCTTCGAGACGTCCACCCCGGCCTGCTGCACGAGCTTCTTGTTGTAGTACACCGCGATGCCGCCGTCGGTCAGCTGGGGAACGCCCCACAGCTTGTCCTTGTAGGTGTACTGCTGCACCGAGGAGTCGACCCAGTCCTTCTTCTCGTCGTCGAAGGCGGAGCCGATCTCCATCAGGTTGCCGCTGTCGGCGTACGCCTTGAAGTTGGAGGCGTTCATCAGGCTGATGTCGTCGGCGTTGCCACCGGAGACGTCGGCGCGCAGCTTGTCCCAGTAGTTGGCCCACGGCACGAGCACCGTCTTGACGGTGATGTCGGGGTTCTTCGCGGTGAACTCCTTGAAGGACGCGTCGTACGCCTTCTGCACCTGGTTGTCCCAGAGGCGGACGGTGACGGTGACCTTCTGGCCGGAGCCGCCGGAGGATGCACCACCGGTGCCGCCGCCGTTGCCGGCGGCCGGCGAGCAGCCCGTGAGGGCGAGCAGCGCGGCCGCGGTGACGGCGACGAGCCCGGCGAACCGGGAACGAGAGGAGGGGGCCATGGGAGGACCTTTCGGGAGGATCAGCGGAAACCCGTGATCGCGATGGAGGAGATGATGTGCCGCTGGAAGATCGCGTAGAGGATCAGCAGCGGTGCCATGGCAATGGTCGTGGCCGCCATGACCAGCGTCCAGTTGCCGTTGTACTGCGTCTGCAGGTTCGAGGTCGCCACCGTGAGGGTCTGCCACGTGGGGCCGGTGGTGATGATGAGCGGCCACAGGAAGTTGTTCCAGTGGGTGACGACCGTGATGATCGCCAGGGTCGCCAGGATGCCGCGGGAGAGCGGGACGACGATCGAGAACAGGATGCGCACCGTCCCCGCGCCGTCGAGCCGCGCGGCGTCGATGATGTCCTGCGGGATGGACCGGAAGTACTCCCGCAGCAGGAAGATCGCATACGGGGAGCCGAAGAGGAACGGCAGCACGAGTGCCCAGAACGTGTTCCGCAGCCCGATCTGGCTGAACAGCGTGTAGAGCGGGATCACCGTGACGACCTGCGGGATCATCAGCGTCGCCAGGTAGATCCAGAAGAAGCCGTCGCGGAACGGGAAGTCGACGCGGGCGAACGCGTAGGCGGCGAGCACCGAGAAGACGAGCTGCCCCACCAGGACGAGCACCACCACCTGCGCCGTGACGGCGATCGGCGCGATGAAGCTGTAGTCCGCACCGAACAGGGCGGCGAAGTTCTCGAACGAGACGGGTGCCGGCGGGGCGAGGGCGGACTGGCTGGCGAACTGGCGGGGAGACTTCAGCGCCGTCATCACGCTCAGCACGAACGGGCCGACCGTGATCAGGAACCCCGCGATCAGCACGACATAGGTCAGCAGGACGCCCGCCGCGTTCGACCGCCTGACGGGCCGGGCCCGCTCGACGGGGTCGACGCCCCGGGCCGGGGGCGGCAGTGTGGCGAGCCGTTCAGGAGAGGTCATAGGTGATCCTCGAGCGGAAGTAGCGCTGCTGCGCGAGCGTGATGACGACGAGGACGAGGAAGAGCAGCAGCGCCATCACGGACGCCCGGCCGAGGTCGGAGGAGCCGCGGAACGCCTCGTCGTAGATCCGGGTGGCGATCACGTCCGTGGTGCCCTGCGGACCGCCGTTCGGGGTGAGGGCGTAGATCTGGTCGAACGCCTGGAAGCTGGCGATGACGCCGGTGACGAGGACGAAGAACATGGTGGGCCGCAGCAGCGGCAGCTTCACCCGCCAGAACGTCTGCCACGCGTTCGCCCCGTCGACGCGGGCGGCGTCGATCAGGGTGGTGGGGATGGCGGCGAGGCCGGCCATGAAGAACAGGGTCACGTACCCCACCTGGGACCAGATGCTCACGGCCGCGACGGCCGGCAGGGCGAACACCGGGCTGGAGAGCCACTCCACGTACACCCCGGTCAGCGCGTTCAGCGCGCCGTCGGACGGAGAGAAGATCCACCGCCACACGACGCCGAGCGCCAGCGGCGCGCACATCCACGGGATGACGTAGATGACGCGCAGGAACGCCGATCCGGGCAGGCCGCGGGACAGCAGGGTGGCCAGCAGCAGGCCGAGCGCGGTCTGGACGGGGATGACGAGCAGCACGAACAGCACGGAGATCAGCGCGGAGCGGCCGAACGTCGGGTCCGTCAGCACGGAGGCCCAGTTGTCGAGCCCGACGAACTGCGGCGGGAAGAGCAGGTCCCACTGCTGGAGGCTGAGCCAGACGACGACGCCGATGGGCAGCAGCAGGAACGCGAGGATCCCGATCAGGCTGGGGGCCAGCAGCGCGTACCCGGTCGCCGTCTCACGTCGCGCCATGGACCCTCCTCTCCGACCGGAACAGAGGTCGACGCCCTGCTCAGCATGCTCTGGCAGCCGTCACGACGGCCGTGATCGCAGGATAGTCCGCACCTCCGACGATGGAAGAATGTTCATGACCCTCGTCCGCATTCCCAGGAGAGCCGTGACCGCATCCGCCCGCGTGGGCATGGTGTGCCTGCACACCTGTCCCTTCGAGCAGCCCGGGGCCGGGGACGCCGGCGGGATGAACGTCTACGTCCGGCAGCTGGCCCGCGGTCTGGTGCGGCGGGGCTGGACCGTGCACATCACCACGATCGGCACGCTGGGCCGGGTCGAGGTGGAGCCGGGCATCGTGGTGGACCACGTTGACGTCGGCGTTCCCCGGAGCAAGGACGCTCTGGCCGCGGCGCTGCCGACGGTGGTCGAGAACCTGCGGGCCCGCGCCGCGGACGACGTCGATCTGCTGCACTCCCACTACTGGCTCTCCGGCGTGGCCGGCCTGCGCCTGGCCGCGGACCGCGGCGTGCCGCTGGTGCACACCATGCACACGATGGCCCGGGTGAAGAACGCGCACCGCGGTCCGTCCCAGCGGCCCGAGCCGGAGCAGCGGGTCGACGCGGAGCGGCGGATCGCCGCCGAGGCGGGCCTGCTGCTGGCCAACGGGGCGAGCGAGGCCGCCGACCTGACCCGGTTCTACGGAGCGGACCCGTCCCGGGTCGCCGTCGTGCCTCCCGGGGTGGACCTCGGCGTCTTCCGCCCGGAGGGCGAGGCCGAGAACGAAGCTGACGAGCCGGGAGCGGGCACGCCGGGCCGGCTGCGCGTCGTGCTGGCGGGCCGGATGCAGCGGCACAAGGGCCCGCAGGTCCTGCTGCAGGCGGTCGCGCGGCTGCGGGAGCAGCGGCCGGACATCGGCCTCGACGTGCGGATCATCGGCGCCGCGAGCGGCGGCGACCTGGATCTGCCCGCCCTCGTGACGTCGCTCGGGGTCGAGGACGCGGTGCGGCTCGAGCCCCCGGTGCCCCCACGGCGGCTCGCCGCGGCGTTCCGGGCCGCGGACGTCGTCGTCATGCCCTCGGCCCACGAGTCGTTCGGCCTGGTGGCCCTGGAGGCCCAGGCGTGCGGCACCCCGGTGATCGCCACGGACGCCGGTGGCCTGGCGGAGGCCGTGCAGGACGGCGAGACGGGCATCCTGGTGCCGGGCCGGGACCCAACGGACTGGGCCGACGCCCTCGCCCGGCTCCACGACGACCCGGCGGGACGGGCCGCCCTCGCGACGAGGGCCGCCGTGCACGCCCGGGCCTTCACCTGGGACAACACGGCGGCCCTCACCGAGGACGCCTACCGTCGGGCGCTCAGCGGCCTCAGCCGCGAATGAACTCCTCGACCGCGGCGCGGCCGGCCTCGTCCGGCAGCTGCTGCGGCGGGGACTTCATGAAGTACGTCGACGCGGCCATCACGGGGCCGCCCTCGCCGCGGTCGGCGGCGATCTTCGCGGCGCGCACGGCGTCGATGATCACGCCGGCGGAGTTCGGGGAGTCCCACACCTCGAGCTTGTACTCGATCGAGACGGGCACGTCACCGAAGTTGCGGCCCTCGATGCGCACGAACGCCCACTTCCGGTCGTCCAGCCACTGCACGTAGTCGCTGGGGCCGATGTGCACGTCCCGCTCGGCGAGGTCCGCGTCGATGTTCGAGGTGACGGCGCGGGTCTTGGAGATCTTCTTGGACTGCAGCCGGTCCCGTTCGAGCATGTTCTTGAAGTCCATGTTGCCGCCGACGTTGAGCTGGTAGGTGCGGTCGACGGTGACGCCGCGCTCCTCGAACAGCCGGGCCAGGGACCGGTGCGTGATGGTGGCACCGATCTGGCTCTTGATGTCGTCACCGACGATCGGCACCCCGGCGTCGCGGAACTTCTGCGCCCACTCCTCGGTGGAGGCGATGAACACGGGCAGCGCGTTGACGAAGGCGACCTTCGCGTCGATCGCGGCCTGCGCGTAGTGCTTCGCCGCCTCCTCGGAACCGACCGGCAGGTAGCAGACCAGGACGTCGGCCTTCGCCTCCCTGAGGGCGGCGACGACGTCGACGGGCTCGCGCGGGGACTCGTCGATGGTCTCCTGGTAGTACTTGCCGAGGCCGTCCAGGGTGGGGCCGCGCTGGACCTCGACACCGCTGGTGGGCACGTCGCAGATCTTGATGGTGTTGTTCTGGGAGGCCTCGATCGCCTCGGCCAGGTCCTTGCCGACCTTGACGTCGTCGACGTCGAACGCCGCGACGAACTCGAGATCGCCGACGTGGTAGTCGCCGAACTGGACGTGCATCAGGCCGGGAACGGTCTCGGCCGGATCGGCGTCACGGTAGTAGTGCACGCCCTGCACGAGGGATGACGCGCAGTTGCCGACACCGGCGATGGCCACGCGGATGGGTTGACGGGGCACGGACAGGACTCCTTCGATGAACGGGTCGCCGGACTGCCCCGCGGGGCAGTCCGGCCATCCGTCCACTCTAGCCAGCGCCGGCCGCTGACCAGCGCGTTCACCCACCCGGTGACACCGCGTGTGGCCCGGATCACCGGGCGGGTGAACGAGTGCCGACTCTCAGCGGGCCATGCCCCAGATGTTGATGCCGGCGTCCACGGCGTGCCGGTCGATCCGGTTCAGTTCGTCGTCGCTGAACTCGAGGTTGCCGAGCGCCGCGAGGCTGTCGTGCAGCTGGTCGACGCTGGAGGCCCCGATGAGGGCGCTGGTCACCGTGCGCTGTCCCTGCTCGCGCAGCACCCAGGCGATGGCGAGCTGGGCGAGGGACTGGCCCCGGTCGCGGGCGAGGTCGTTGAGAGCACGGACGTGCTTGATGGTGTCCGGGGTGAGCCAGTCGGGGTTCAGCGACTTGCCGGCGGCGGCGCGGGAGTCGGCGGGCACCCCGTCGAGGTACTTGTCGGTGAGCATGCCCTGGGCCAGCGGGGAGAAGGCGATGGAGCCGACGCCCTCGTCGCCGAGCACGTCGAGCAGGGAGGGCTCGCCGTCCTCGATCCAGCGGTTGAGCAGCGAGTAGGAGGGCTGGTGGATCACCAGCGGCGTGCCGAGGTCGTTCAGGATCCGGACGGCCTGCGTCGTCTGCTCGGCCGTGTAGGAGGAGATGCCGGCGTAGAGGGCCTTGCCGGAGCGCACGGCGGAGTCCAGGGCGCCGAGGGTCTCCTCCATCGGGGTGTCCGGGTCCGGGCGGTGGCTGTAGAAGATGTCGACGTGGTCCAGGCCCGTCCGGGACAGGGAGGCGTCCAGGCTCTCCAGCAGGTACTTCCGGGAGCCCCACTCGCCGTAGGGGCCGGGCTGCATGCGGTAGCCGGCCTTGGTGGAGATGACCAGCTCCTCGCGGTAGGAGGCGAAGTCCTCGGCGAGGATCCGGCCGGCGTTGATCTCCGCACTGCCCGCGGGCGGCCCGTAGTTGTTGGCCAGGTCGAAGTGGGTGATGCCGGCGTCGAAGGCGGCGCGCAGGATGTCCCGCTGGGTCTGCAGCGGCTTGTCGTCACCGAAGTTGTGCCACAGCCCGAGGCTGATCGCGGGCAGTTTCAGGCCGGATCGGCCCAGCCGCCGGTAGGGCATCGTCTCGTAACGGTTCTCGGAAGCGGAGTACACCATGGCCTCATCGTGCCACGGGCATCCGACGGTTCCGTGCGCGGGCGGTGCACGGGTGCGCGCACGCCTCTGATACCGGCGCACCGACGACGCCGAGTGTGCGGTTGACGCACGCAGACCGACGGTTCACCTGCGTCATCCGCACACTCGACGGCGGGAGAGGATCCTCAGACGCTGGCGCGCAACACCAGGGCCGACGACGCCGGCATCTGCGCATCCCCGTACACGAGGTGACCCTCCACGGTGTTCAGCAGCACCTCGTCGACGCTGCCCACCGGCACGGCCCGGTCCGAGTCCGACAGGTTGACCGCCACGACGACGTCACCCGCGCCCGCCAGCCCGGTCCGGCGCAGCACGATCCACTGCTCCTCCTCGGAGAAGTCGACGGCGATCGAGCGGAAGTCCGGCTGCGTGAGCTCAGGGGTGGCGTGCCGGAGGGCGATCAGCGACCGGTAGAGCGCCAGCAGCCGGGCGTGATCGCCGCCGGAGACCTCGTCCCAGTCCAGTTTCGAGTTCGTGAAGGTGCTCGGATCCTGCGGGTCCGGCACCGTGGACTCGTCCCAGCCCATCGCCCCGAACTCGCCGATCCGGCCCTTCGAGACGGCCTCGCCGAGCTCCTTCTCGGGGTGGGCGGTGAAGAACTGCCACGGCGTGGACGCTCCCCACTCCTCCCCCATGAACAGCATCGGCGTGAACGGCGCCATCAGGTTCAGCACCGCCGCGACGGCGAGCCGGTCGTACGGCAGCGTCGCCGAGAGCCGGTCGCCCGCCGCCCGGTTGCCCACCTGGTCGTGGTTCTGGATGCACGTGACCAGTCGCCACGTCGGCGTCGTGAACGGGTCGATCGGCCGGCCGTGGTGCCGTCCCCGGAAGGTCGAGAGCGTCCCGTCGTGGAAGAAGCCCCCGCGCAGCACCTTGGCGAGCGACGCGAGCGGCGCGAAGTCGGCGTAGTAGCCGACGGTCTCCCCGGTCACCGCGGTGTGCACGGCGTGGTGGAAGTCGTCGCTCCACTGGCCGGCGCAGCCGAGGCCGTTGGCGGCCCGCGGCGTGATCATCCGCGGGTCGTTGAGGTCGGACTCGGCGACCGCGAACAGCGGCCGTCCCGTCGCCGCCCCGATCTCGTCCACGACCCGGTTGATCTCCTCGAGCAGGTGCACCGCGCGCCGGTCCTCGAGGGCGTGCACCGCATCGAGCCGGAGACCGTCCACGTGGTAGTCGCCCAGCCACATCGCGACGTTGTCGAGGATGTAGGCCCGCACCTCGTCGGAGTCGGCCCCGTCCAGGTTGATCGAGTCGCCCCACGGGTTCACCGCCGAGGAGTGCAGATACGGACCGAACCGGCCCAGGTAGTTCCCGGACGGGCCGAGGTGGTTGTAGACGACGTCCTGCACGACGGCGAGGCCGCGAGCGTGCGCCGCGTCGACGAAGCGCTGGTACGCGGCCGGACCGCCGTACACCTCGGCCACGGTGAACCAGGCGACCCCGTCGTAGCCCCAGTTGTGCTCGCCGTTGAAGCCGTTGACGGGCAGCAGCTCGATCGCGTCGACGCCGAGCTCGACCAGGTGGTCGAGTCGCCCGATCGCCGCGTCCAGGGTGCCCTCGGGGGTGAAGGTGCCCAGGTGCATCTCGTAGAGCACGGAGCCGGCCAGCTGACGACCGGTCCAGGTGGCGTCGGTCCACGGGTGGGACGACGGCTCGACGGTGCGGGAGAGCCCGTGCACCCCGTCCGGCTGGCGCCGCGAGCGCGGGTCCGGCAGGGGCGTCGTGTCGTCGTCGAGCAGGTAGCCGTAGTCGACCTCGGTCGCGGGGACGTCCGCGGGAGCGACGGTCCACCATCCGTCCGCAGCGGAAGCCGACGAACCGGACGCGGACGGACCGGACGCCCGGTGCATCGGCACGTCACGGCCGGCCACGCGCAGGGTCACGCGCTCGGCGGCCGGCGCCCAGACGTCGAATCGGGTGCGGCTCATGCGTTCTCTCCTCCGATGGGCAGCAGCAGGGCGACGCCGAGCTCGCCGATGACGTCCGCGACCCGCACCCGCCCGGCGGGGAGCTCCCGGCCGGTGAGCGCGTCCACGGTGGGCACCGCCAGGGTGAGCGCGGTGTCCCCGAGCCCGCCTCGGGCCGCCAGCCCGACCGGGAGCCGGGTGGCGACGGTGACGGCACCGGGCCGCTCACCCCCACGGTCGAACGCGATGACGTGGTCCGCGGCGGGACCGTCCACGGCGATCGGCCGGTACCCGGCGAACAACTCCGGCCGGTTTCGGCGGGCGTGCAGCGCGGCCCGCACGACCTGCAGCTTGGCCACGCCCACGGGACCGATCTCCGGCTGCGGGTCGAACTCGAGCTCGGCCAGCGCCGTGACCCGCGAGGCGTAGTCGACCGGCCGGCGGTTGTCGGGGTCCACGAGGGAGAAGTCCCAGAACTCGGTGCCCTGGTAGACGTCGGGCACCCCCGGGATGGTCAGCTGGATCAGCTTGGCCGCGAGCGAGTTCCGGTAGCCGGGACCCTCGATCGCGCCGACGAAATCCTCGACGACGCGGGTGACCTCGCGCCGGTCGTGGACGGCGTCGACGGCGCCGGTCAGGGCGGCCTCGAACTCCTCGTCCTGGTCCGTCCAGGTGGTGCTGGTGCCTGCCTCGCGGGCGGCCTTGAGGACGTAGTCCGTCAGCCGTTCCCGGCTGATCGGCCAGGCGCCGACGGTGGCCTGCCACACCAGGTTGGCGATCGGCGGGTCCGGGATCGGCGCGAGCTCCTGCAGCCGCGCGAACGTCCGCGCCCACTCGTCGGGCAGCTCGGAGAGCACCGAGATGCGGGCGCGGGTGTCCTCGCTGCGCTTGGTGTCGTGCGTGGTCAGGGCGTTCATCGCGGTCGGCCAGTCCCGGGCGCGCTCGGCCATCTTGGCGTGGAACCCCTCGACCCCGAGGCTGAAGATCGACGGGTCGGCACCGACCTCGGTCAGCGACGTCAGGCGCGTGTACCGGTAGAAGGCGGTGTCCTCCACGCCCTTGGCCATCACCATGCCGGAGGTCTGCTGGAAGCGCCGCGCGACCGGCTGGTTCTCGTCCTCGAGCAGTCCGACCAGGACGTCGACGGCCCCGGCGAGGTCGGGACGGTGATCGACGGCCAGGTGGGCCGCCTCGTGCAGGTGGGCGGCCCCGTCCTCGGGCAGGTAGCTGCGGTAGACGGGGAAGCACGCGAGCAGCTCGGCCAGCGCGTCCTGCGCGGTGGCGGCGTCGAGCCCGGTGTCGGCGGGCAGTTCCCGCACGAGGCGCAGAGTCTCGGCGAGCAGGGTGCGGTCCGCGAAGTCCCGCTTGGTGCCGTGGATCAGCTCGGCCCACTCGACGGTGCCGGTCACGGCGTCGAGGCCGGCCTCCCCGGCGGGGTCGGTGAAGAGCCGGTCGACGTCGGCGAGCGTGTCATAGCCGGTGGTGCCGGCGGTCGCCCAGCCGGACGGCAGCCGCTCCCCCGGCTCGAGGATCTTCTCCACGAGCACGTACACGCCACCGGTGGCGTCCGCGAGGTCGTCCAGGTAGCCCGCCGGGTCCCGCAGCCCGTCCGGGTGGTCGATGCGCAGCCCGTCGACGAGGCCCTCGTCCACCCAGCGGCGGATCTCGGCGTGAGAGGCGTCGAACACCTCGGCGTCCTCGACCCGCACGCCGGCCAGCGTCGAGACGGAGAAGAAGCGCCGGTAGTTCAGCTCGGCGTCGCCGCGCCGCCAGTCGGCCAGCTCGTAGTGCTGCCGGCCGTGCACGGTCGCCGCGTCGGCGCCGTCGTCGGCGGTGCCCGCCGCCACCGGGAACCGGTGGTCGTAGTAGGCCAGCTGCCCGTCGACCAGCTCCAGCTCCTTCACGTCCTCGGCGGAGCCGAGCACCGGCAGCAGCAGCCGGCCCCCGTTCGCGTCCCAGTCGATGTCGAAGGCCTGCGCGTACGGCGAGGCGGTGCCCTCGGCCAGCACCGACCACCACCAGGGGTTGTCGGCCGGCGTGGCCACGCCCTGGTGGTTGGGCACGATGTCGACGAGCACGCCCAGGCCGGCGTCGTGCGCCGCCGTGGCGAGCGCCGCCAGCGCGTCCGCACCGCCGCGGGACTCGTCCACGGTGGTCGGGTCCGTCACGTCGTAGCCGTGGTTGGAGCCCTTCTCCGCGGTCAGGATCGGCGAGAGGTAGATCCAGTCCACGCCCAGCTGTGCCAGGTAGGTCAGCTGCGCGGTCGCGTCGGCGAGGGTGAACCCCTCGTGGATCTGCAGGCGGTAGGTCGAACGCGGTGTTCTCATGGCCTCACGATCGGTCGGGGCACGGGTCCGGGGAACACAGGTCGGTCCGCCCCGTCGGGACGGACCGACCCGCGGTCAGGAGTCGGTCTCGGTCGCGCTCTGGGTCAGCACGGCCAGGGAGGCGGCCACGGAGTGATCGGGCTCGACCTCCGGCTCCACGAAGGCCTTGAGCACGATCATCGAGCGCTCGGCGACGACGAACTCCTCGCCGGCCTCGTGCACGATGTCCTCCTCGGCGGAGCCGGCGGTGTCGATCATCTCCGCCCACTTCTCCCCCAGCTCCGCCGGCGGCAGCCGGAAGGTGACCGGTTCGGGGCTGGAGTTGAAGTAGAGCAGGAAGTGGTCGTCGGTGATCTCCCGGCCCAGGCTGTCCACGCCCTGGATGCCGTCACCGTTCAGCCACATCCCGAAGGACCGGCTCAGGGAGTTGTCCCAGTCCGAGGGCACCATGCGGGTGCCGTCGGAGTTGAGCCAGGCGATGTCCGGCATCGACGTCTTGGTGCCCGGCTCGACCGGCCGGCCGTCGAAGAAGTACCGGCGGCGGAAGGTCGGGTGGTCGGCGCGAAGCTTGTTGACGGCCGCGGTGAACTCGACCAGGGGCAGGTCCGCCTTGTCCCAGTGCACCCAGGTCAGCTCGGAGTCCTGGCAGTAGGTGTTGTTGTTGCCCTGCTGCGTGCGGCCGAGCTCGTCCCCGTGCAGGATCATCGGCACGCCCTGCGAGAGCAGGAGGGTCGCGATGAAGTTCCGCTGCTGGCGGGCCCGCAGGGCGAGCACCTTCTCGTCGTCGGTCTCACCCTCGATCCCGGAGTTCCAGGACCGGTTGTGGGACTCGCCGTCGTTGTTGTCCTCGCCGTTGGCGTCGTTGTGCTTCTCGTTGTAGGACACGAGGTCGCGCAGGGTGAAGCCGTCGTGCGCGGTGACGAAGTTGATCGACGCGACCGGACGGCGGGCGGACCGCTCGTACAGATCGGCCGATCCGCTCAGCCGCGACGCGAACTCGCCGAGGGTGGAGGGCTCGCCGCGCCAGAAGTCGCGCACGGTGTCGCGGTACTTGCCGTTCCACTCGGTCCACTGCGGGGGGAAGTTGCCCACCTGGTAACCGCCGGGACCGATGTCCCACGGCTCGGCGATCAGCTTGACCTGCGAGACGACCGGATCCTGCTGGATGAGTTCGAAGAACGTCGAGAGCTTGTCGACGTCGTAGAACTCGCGGGCCAGGGTCGAGGCGAGGTCGAAGCGGAAGCCGTCGACGTGCATCTCGGTGACCCAGTAGCGCAGGGAGTCCATCAGCAGCTGCAGGGAGTGCGGGTGGCGCACGTTCAGCGAGTTGCCGGTGCCCGTGTAGTCCATGTAGTACCGCTTGTCGTCGTCCACGAGGCGGTAGTACGCGGCGTTGTCGATGCCCTTGAAGGAGAGCACGGGGCCCATGTGGTTGCCCTCGGCGGTGTGGTTGTAGACCACGTCGAGGATGACCTCGATGCCGGCGCGGTGCATCGAGCGGACCATCGCCTTGAACTCCTGCACCTGGGCACCCTCGTCGCCGGTGGAGCAGTAGGTGTTCTGCGGCGCGAAAAAGCCGATGGTGTTGTAGCCCCAGTAGTTCGAGAGGCCCTTGTCCAGCAGCGTGGAGTCGTTGACGAACTGGTGCACGGGCATCAGTTCGATCGCGGTGACGCCGAGCTTCTGCAGGTGGGCGATCACCGAGGGGTGGGAGACGCCGGCGTAGGTGCCGCGCTGCTCCTCCGGGACGTCCGGGTGCAGGGCGGTGAGGCCCTTGACGTGCGCTTCGTAGATGACGGACTTCGGGTACGGGATGCGCGGCAGCCGGTCCCCGTCCCAGTCGAAGAAGGGGTTGATGACGACGCCGTGCATCATGTGCGCGGCCGAGTCGTCGTCGTTCACCGAGTCGGGATCACCGAAGTGGTACGGGAACAGGGACTCGTCCCAGTCGATCTCCCCGGCCACGGCCTTGGCGTAGGGGTCGAGCAGCAGCTTGTTGACGTTGCAGCGCAGCCCCTGCGAGGGATCGTTGGCGCCCTCGATGCGGTAGCCGTACCGCTGTCCGGGCTGGATGTGCGGCAGGTAGCAGTGCCAGACGTAGCCGTCGACCTCCTGCAGCTCGACGCGCTCCTCGGTGCCCTCGGCGTCGATCAGGCAGAGGATCACCTTCTCGGCGACCTCGCTGAACAGAGCGAAGTTGGTGCCCGTGCCGTCGTAGGTGGCACCCAGCGGGTAGGGGTTCCCGGGCCAGACTTCCATGCACACTCCAGTGTCGAGAGGAATCGGTATCAGTGCTTACGATACCGGGCCGCGGGGTGCCGGGTTGACCGGCGGTGCGGCCTCAGGCGGCGAGAACGGCGCGGATCGCGGCGGCGGTGGCATCGATCACGGCGGTGGCGTGCAGGGGTCCTCCCGCACCCGTGCCCGCGGGGTCGTGCGCCGCGACGCGGCCGGCCCGGCCGTGGACGGCGGCGGCGACGGCGGCCGCGGCGGCCCAGCGGGTGTCTCCGCCGACGCCGAGCCGTTCCGCTGCCTCCGGATGCTCGGCCACTCCGGCGAGGACGGCGCCGAGGATGCCGGCGAGCACGTCGCCGCTGCCGGCGGTGGACAGCCACGGGGTGGCGTCGGCCTGGCTGAACACGGCGCCGTCCGGGCCGGCGACCAGCGTGGTCGCACCCTTGAGCAGCACCGTGCAGCCGGTCAGGCTCGCGGCCAGCCGCACGTGATGGAGGGGCCGCGCCTCGACGTCGGCCCGCTGGACCGGATCGCCGTTGCCCTGCCGGTCGGACAGCAGCCGGGCCAGCTCGCCGGCGTGCGGGGTGAGGACGAGGTGCGCGGCGCCGGTCGGCGGGAGCACGCTCATCCCCCCGGCGTCGACCACGGCCGGGGTGCCGTCCTCGACGGCGGCCGCCAGGGCGGCGCGCACCCGGTCGAGCTGGCCCTCGTCGTCGTTGGTGCCGGGGCCGGCGAGCCACGCCTGCACGTGCACGTCCCCGGGTTGCTGTTCGCTGCACACCGCGTCGGGGGTGCGCAGGTTGATGGCCTCGCCGACGGCGGCCGGACCCAGGTAGCGGACCATCCCGACCCCGGCGGCGGCGGCGGCAGCGGTCGTGAGGAGAGCGGCCCCGGGGTACTGCGCGGACCCGGCGATGACGCCGAGCACCCCGCGACTGTACTTGTGGGCGCTGCGTGACGGGGAGGGCCAGAGGGCGCGCAGGTCTCTTGCCTGCAGCCGCCGGATCGTGGGGGCGGGCAGCCCGTCCTCGATGCCGATCGGCACCACGGTCAGCGTGCCGGACGCCGTCTCGCCGGCCCCGGCCAGGTGCCCGGCCTTCGCGCCGCCGAAGGTCGCGGTCGCGTCGGCGGTGATGTGGGCGTCACCCGCCTCGCCCGTGTCGGCATCGACCCCGGACGGGATGTCACAGGCGAGCACGACGACGGATCCGTCGCGACGGAGATCCTCGAGGTGGGCCGCCAGTCCGGCGGCGGGTTCCCGCAGGCCGCCGGAGCCGCCGGTGCCGAGGATGCCGTCGATCACGACGTCGGCGTCCTCGAGCAGCCGCCGTGCCGCGTCGGCGGAGGACGACCCCTCATCGGCGAGCCGGACGACGTCGCCGCCCGCGGCGCGCAGGGCGGCCAGGCCGGCCTCGTGGGCGCGGTCCGCGACGAGCACGGCGGCGGGCCCGAGGCCGCGCCGGGCCAGCAGGGCCGCCGCCCAGAGAGCGTCGCCCCCGTTGTTGCCGGAGCCGGCCAGGGCCACGACCCGGGCGCCGTAGCGGGGCCGTCGGCGGGCGTCCAGCAGCGCCAGGGCCGCACCGGACAGACCGTGGGCGGCGCGACGCATCAGGGCGTCGCCCTCCCCGGCGTCGAGGTGCGGTTGTTCGGCGGCGCGGATCTGCGCACCGGTCCAGGCCTGACGCATGAGCGGTCCCTTCTCGTGAGGCTGGTCCACCGAACGACTCAGTCCGCCTCGGCGATCACCATGCCGGTGGCGATGTCGCCGTCGTGGCTGATGGACACGTGCCACCGGTCGATGCCGCGGGAGCGGGCGACCTCGGCCACGCTGTCGCACATCCGCAGGTGCGGCGCCCCGGCGTCGTCGGTCTCCACCCAGCAGTGCTGCCAGTTCATCCCGGCGGGCGCGCCGAGCGCCTTCGCCGTGGCCTCCTTGACCGCGAACCGGGCCGCGAGGGAGCGCACGTGCAGGCCACGCTCGGACGGCACGAACAGCCGTTCGAGCAGCCGCGGCGTGCGGGCCAGCTGCGCGGCGAATCGCTCGACGGCCACCACGTCCACGCCGATGCCGCGGATGCCCACGGGACTACTCGACCGTGACGGACTTGGCCAGGTTGCGGGGCTGGTCCACGTCGTAGCCCTTGGAGTCCGCGAGCTGGCACGCGAACAGCTGCAGCGGGACGGTGGTCAGCAGCGGGGCGAGCAGCACCGGCGTCTGCGGCACCCGGATCACCTCGTTGGCGTACGGGGTGACGGCCTCGTCACCCTCCTCCGCGATCACGATGGTGATGGCGCCGCGGGCGCGCACCTCCTGGATGTTGGAGACGACCTTGGCGTGCAGCGAGTCGCGGCCGCGGGGGGACGGCACGATGACGAACACCGGCTGCCCCTCCTCGACGAGCGCGATCGGGCCGTGCTTGAGCTCGCCGGCGGCGAAGCCCTCGGCGTGGATGTAGGCGATCTCCTTGAGCTTCAGCGCGCCCTCGAGGGCCACGGGGTAGCCCACGTGCCGGCCGAGGAAGAGCACCGAGTCCGCGTCCGACATGCGCCGGGCCAGGTCCTTGACCTCGTCGGCGGCGTCCAGGACGGTCTGGATCTTGGCGGGCACCTGCTGCAGCTCGTGCAGCACCTCGCGCACCTCGTCGGCGAACTTGGTGCCGCGCAGCTGGGCCAGGTAGAGGCCGAGCAGGTACGCGGCGGCGATCTGCGAGAGGAACGCCTTGGTGGAGGCGACGGCGATCTCGGGGCCGGCGTGCGTGTAGATCACGGCGTCGGACTCGCGCGGGATGGTCGAGCCGTTGGTGTTGCAGATGGAGACGACCTTGGCGCCCTGCTCCCGGGCGTGCCGCACGGCCATCAGGGTGTCCATCGTCTCGCCGGACTGCGAGAACGCGACGACGAGGGTCTTCTCGTTCACGATCGGGTCCCGGTAGCGGAACTCGTGCGCGAGCTCGACCTCGGTGGGGATGCGGCACCAGTGCTCGATGGCGTACTTGGCGACCTGGCCGGCGTAGGCGGCGGTGCCGCACGCGACGACGACGATCTTGTCGACGGCCCGCAGGATCGACTCGTCGATCCGCAGCTCGTCCAGCATCAGGTTGCCGTGCGTGTCGAGACGGCCCATCAGGGTCTGCTCGACGGCGGAGGGCTGCTCGTTGATCTCCTTGAGCATGAAGGACGAGTAGCCGTCCTTCTCCGCGGCGGCGGCGTCCCAGTCGACGCGGTACTCGGTGCCCTCGGCGGGGTTGCCGTGGAAGTCGGTGATCTCCATCGCCTCGGGGGTGATGGTGACGATCTGGTCCTGGCCGAGCTCGACGGCGCGGCGGGTGTAGTCGATGAACCCGGAGACGTCGGAACCGAGGAAGTTCTCGCCGTCACCGAGGCCCACGACGAGCGGGGAGCTGCGGCGGGCGGCGACGACGACGTCGGCGGCGTCCGCGTGCACGGCGAGCAGGGTGAAGGCGCCCTCGAGGCGCTGGCAGGCCCGCTGCATGGCAGTGGTCAGTCGCTGGCCGGGATCGGCGATCTCGTCGGCGAGGGCACGGTAGGTCCGGGCGAGCAGGACGGCGGCGACCTCGGTGTCGGTCTCGGAGAGGAACACGTGACCGGTGTCGAGCAGCTCGGCCTTCAGCTCGGCGAAGTTCTCGATGATGCCGTTGTGGATCACGGCGAGCCGGCCCTCATCGGCCAGGTGCGGGTGCGCGTTGCGGTCGGTCGGGCCGCCGTGGGTGGCCCACCGGGTGTGGCCGATGCCGGTGACGGCGTCGGGCAGCGGCGCCTGCTCGATCTCCCCGACCAGGTTGGCGAGCTTGCCGGACTTCTTCCGGAAGTCGATGGCCCCGTCGGCGACGACGGCGACGCCCGCCGAGTCATAGCCGCGGTACTCGAGGCGACGCAGGCCCTCCAGCACGACGTTCAGGGCGGTGTGGGCGTGCCCGGGACGCCCGACATATCCAACGATTCCACACATGCCTGCCAGCCTACCGGGGTGATCGGACCCTCCGGGCACGGCGCGGCGGTCGCCCGCGTGACGTGCGACGCAGTGGCCGCCGAAGCGTCGTGCACCGGCCGTCGGGCGCGGTCGAGTGGACTCGCTCCCCCCTGCCGGGCAGAATCGAGACGATGAGCGTGGAGCCCCCGGGCCTGGTCCCGACCCTGTCCCCCCGTGCCCCCTCGGCGGAGCACGGGGTGAGTCCGTTCTTCGAACTGGACCGCCCGACGTGGGCGCGCCTCTCCACGGAGATCGATTCGCCCCTCAATCAGGAGGACATCGACCGGCTGCGCGGCACCGGCGATCCGCTGGACCTGGAGGAGATCCGGGACGTCTACCTGCCGCTCTCCCGGTTGCTGAACCTCTACGTCGAGGCCGCGGGGCACACCCACAACGTCACGACGACGTTCCTCGGGGAGCGGACGCACCGCACCCCGTTCGTCATCGCCGTGGCCGGCTCGGTGGCCGTCGGCAAGTCCACCATCGCCCGGGTGCTGCGGGAGATGCTGCGCCGCTGGCCGAGCACCCCGGACGTCCAGCTGGTCACCACCGACGGCTTCCTGCTGCCCAACGCCGAGCTCGAGCGGCGCGGCCTGATGGAGCGCAAGGGCTTTCCCGAGTCCTACGACCAGCGGGCGCTGCTGCGGTTCGTCGCCGAGGTCAAGAGCGGTGCCGAGGAGGTCCGCGCCCCCTGGTACTCGCACCTGGTGTACGACATCGTGCCGGACCGGGAGATCGTCGTCCGCCGGCCCGACGTGCTGATCATCGAGGGCCTGAACGTGCTGCAGCCGGCGCGACGGCACCGTGACGGCCGGGTGGGTCTGACCCTGAGCGACTACTTCGACTTCTCTCTCTACGTGGACGCGCGGACCGCCGACATCGAGAACTGGTACATCCAGCGGTTCCGGCAGCTGCGCTCCTCCGCGTTCGCCGACCCGCAGTCCTACTTCCGCCGGTTCGCGACCCTCTCGGACAGCGAGGCGGAGGCGACGGCCCGCGGCTACTGGCGCGGCATCAACGAGCCGAACCTCGTGCAGAACGTGCTGCCCACCCGCGGCCGGGCCCAGCTCGTGCTGAGCAAGGACGCCGACCACTCCGTCCGGCGCGTCCTGCTGCGGAAGACCTGACCGTGGACCGGGCGCTCGGCACGTTCGCGGTGGCCGCGACGGTGACGGTGGCCCTGCTGCTGAGCGCGTGCGACCGCCCGACGCCGAGCCCGTTCCCCACGCCGCCCGCGACGTCGCCGAGCCCGAGATCACCGGCACCATCGACGACGTCAGCAGTACCGTCCGTACCGTCCACGGCGTCTCCCGACACGTCGACCCCCGCCACGGGCATCCCCCCGCAGCCGATCCCCTCGCCGTCCTCGTTCAGCCCGGAGCGTCCCGACCGCGGCGGCGACCGGGTCCCGCCGGACCCGAACCCCACGCGTTGAAGACCCCGGGACGGATGTCGTCCCCGCGGGAACTCTTCACCCGGCCGCAACGTTGAGGTGCTTTCAGCCGTCCATCCGGAGGGCTACGCTGCTGCCCATGTTGCAGGGATTCAAGCAGTTCATCATGAAGGGCAACGTGCTGGACCTGGCCGTTGCCGTGATCATCGGAGCGGCGTTCTCGAAGATCGTCGACGCGCTCGTCACCGACGTGCTGATGCCGCTCATCGCGGCGCTGGTCGGCTCGCCGGACTTCAACAGCTTCGCCCTCGTCACCATCAACGGGAACGACGTCAAGTTCGGCGTCCTGCTCACGGCCATCGTCAACTTCCTCCTCGTCGCCGCCGCCGTCTACTTCGCCATCGTGCTGCCCATGAACACGATGATCGAGCGTCGCAACCGGCGCCTCGGCATCGTGCCGGCGGACGCCCCCGCCGACCCGCAGGTGCAGCTGCTCACCGAGATCCGCGACTCGCTCGTCGCCGGTCGTCCACGCGCCTGACCCACCCCACCAACGGCTGAGGCCCGCTCCCGGATCCGGGGGCGGGCCTCATGACGTGAGGGTGGGATCGGGCTGCTCGGCTCAGACCTTCTCGGACAGGGCCAGGCTGTCACGCACGGCGGCCGCGAGGGACTCGGCCTCGGTCCGCGCGGTGTCCATGTCGGCCGCCTCGACCATCACCCGCACGACGGGCTCGGTGCCGGAGGGCCGCAGCAGCACGCGCCCGGTCTCGCCCAGGCGTTCCTCGGTCGCGGCGATCACGGCCTGCAGTTCGGTGTGCGTGGAGGCACGGGACTTGTCCACGTCCTTGACGTTGATCAGCACCTGGGGCAGGCGGGTCATCTGGGCGGCGAGTTCGGAGAGCCGCTGCCCGGTCGCGGCGACCTGCGCCGCGAGCTGCAGACCGGTGAGCACCCCGTCGCCGGTGGTGGCGTGCTCGGCGAAGATGACGTGGCCGGACTGCTCTCCGCCCAGGGTGTAACCGCCCTCCCGCATCCGCTCGAGCACGTAGCGGTCACCGACGCCGGTCTCCTCGATGCGGATCCCGGCGTCGCGCAGGGCGAGCTTGAGGCCGAGGTTGCTCATCACCGTCGCCACCAGCACGTCGTCCTGCAGGGCGTTCCGGCTCTTGAGGGCGAGCGCGAGGATGGCCATGATCTGGTCGCCGTCGACGACCTCGCCGCGCTCGTCGACCGCGAGGCAGCGGTCCGCGTCACCGTCGTGGGCGATGCCCAGGTCCGCGCCGTGGGCGAGCACCGCGGCGCGCAGGGGCTCGAGGTGCGTGGAACCGACCCCGTCGTTGATGTTGACGCCGTCCGGGTCCGCCCCGATGACGACGACCCGGGCCCCGGCGTCGGCGAACGCCTGCGGGGAGCAACCGCTCGCGGCGCCGTTCGCGCAGTCGACGACCACGGTCAGCCCCTCCAGGCGGGCGGGCAACGCGGCGAGCAGGTGCAGGACGTATCGGTCCTCGGCGTCGGCGAAACGCTGGACGCGGCCGACGTCGGCTCCGGTGGGACGGCGGCGGTCGGGGCCGCGGAACACCGCCTCGATCTCGTCCTCGACGGCGTCGGGCAGCTTCTGGCCACCGCGGGCGAAGAACTTGATGCCGTTGTCCGGCGCGGGGTTGTGCGAGGCGGAGATCATCACGCCGAAGTCCGCGTCGATGTCCGCGACGAGGAAGGCCGCCGCGGGCGTGGGGAGCACTCCGGCGTCGTAGACGTCGACGCCCTCGCTCGCCAGCCCGGCCGCGGTGGCGGCGGAGATGAACTCGCCGCTGATGCGGGGGTCGCGCGCGAGCACCGCCCGGGGGCGCGCGCCCTGCTCGGTGCGGTCGTGGCCGAGCACCTGTGCCGCGGCCTGCGCGAGCCCGAGGGCCAGCTCCGCCGTGAGGGTGCCATTGGCCAGGCCTCGGACTCCATCGGTCCCAAACAATCTAGACATCGCCACTCATCATAGCGGGGGGCCGAGCCGCGACCGGCCCACGCGCCACCCGCAGACGACGAACGGCCGGTCGCCCAGGGGCGTCCGGCCGTTCGTCGTGCGCGGCAGCGGGATGGGTCCCGCGCCGCGAAAGGATCAGCGCTTCGAGTACTGCGGGGCCTTGCGGGCCTTCTTCAGACCGGCCTTCTTGCGCTCGATGACGCGGGCGTCACGGGTCAGGAAGCCGGCCTTCTTCAGGGTCGGCCGGTTGTTGTCCCGGTCGATCTCGTTCAGCGACCGGGCGATGCCGAGGCGGAGCGCTCCGGCCTGACCGGAGGGGCCGCCACCGCTGATGCGGGCGATGACGTCGTAGGCGCCCTCGAGCTCGAGGATGCGGAACGGCTCGTTGACTTCCTGCTGGTGCAGCTTGTTCGGGAAGTAGTTCGCCAGGTCACGGCCGTTGATGGTCCACGTGCCGGTGCCCGGCACGATCCGCACGCGTGCGATGGCCTCCTTGCGACGGCCCACGGCAGCACCGGGGACGGTCAGGGCGGGGCGGGCGGCAGCGGGCGACTCGGCGCCTGCGGCCGAGGACTCGCTCGTGTAGCTGGTCAGGGTGTCCTCGCCGTCGGCGGCGAAGGTCTGCTCGTCGTTCTGAGCCACGATTCTCCTTGTGTTCTTCGGGGCCCGCGACTACTGCGCGACCTGGGTGATGGCGAACGTCTGGGGCTGCTGCGCCGCGTGGGGGTGCTCCGGCCCGACGTAGATCTTCAGCTTCGAGAGCTGCTGGGCGGCCAGCGAGTTCTTCGGCAGCATGCCCTTGACGGCCTTCTCCACGGCGCGGGTCGGGTTCTTCTCCAGCAGCTCGGCGTAGCTGACGGACTTCAGGCCGCCCGGGTAGCCGGAGTGCCGGTAGGCGCGCTTCTGCTCGGCCTTGGAGCCGGTCAGCGCAACCTTGTCGGCGTTGATGATGATGACGAAGTCGCCGGTGTCGACGTGAGGGGCAAAGGTCGGCTTGTGCTTCCCGCGCAGCAGCGTTGCGGTCTGGCTGGCAAGGCGACCCAGGACGACGTCGGTGGCGTCGATGACGTGCCACTTGCGGTCGATGTCACCGGGCTTCGGAGTGTACGTACGCACGTTGTTTGCCTTCGTTTCGATACAGTTCGTGGTGGCGCAACTGTGGACGCGCCGCGGTCGATGCGTTCGGGAGACGGCCAGGTGAGGGCTGAGCATCATTCCCCTGATCCTCGACCGGCGCATCTCGTCGACCTTGTCCTGCAACGGGACTCGACGTGGATACGCGTGATCCGGGCAGGACACGCACAACAGCTTGCAAGACTACCGGGTCCGGACCCCACGGGTCAAAACGAGGTCGGACCCTCCGCCGGGACGGCGTCAGGACAGCGTCCGGACGGCGTCGAAGCACCGTCGGCCGCCGTCAGGCGAGCGGGTCCCGCCGGGCCCGCGTGGCGTCGGCCCGGGCCGCGAGCTCCTCGTCGGCCGGGTAGCCGACCTCCTCGAGCACGAGCGGGTGGGGGGCGGCGAGCCGGCTGGCGGAGTCCCGGATCCGTGCGTCGAGCCGTTCCCTCAGCCAGCCGGTGTCCCGCCGCCCGTCGCCGGCCTGCAGGGCGGCGCCGATCAGGCCGCGCACCATGTGGTGGCAGAACGCGTCCGCCACCACGTCCGCGACGATCACGCCGTCGTCCTGCCGGGTGAAGGTGAACCGCCGCAGGTCGCGCACGGTCGTGGCGTGCTCGCGCGGCTTGCAGAAGGAGAGGAAGTCCCCCACGCCGGTGACCGCGTCGGCGGCCGCGTTGAGCGCGCCGACGTCGAGCGGTTCCGGGTGCCAGAGCGTGGTGCCCCGCCGCAGCGGGTCCCGCCCGGCCGCCGGGTCGGCGATCCGGTAGCTGTATCGCCGCCACAGGGCGGAGAAGCGGGCGTCGAAACCGGCTGCCGCGACGGCGGCGCTGTGGACGACGACGGCGTTCGCCGCGTGCGGGCCGAGGTCGCCGAGCACCCGCCCGAGGACGCCGCGCAGGCGCCGCAGTAGAGCCTCGGCCGGGTCCCCGGTGTCACGCCGCCGCAGCCCCTCCCACTCGGCCGTCGTGACGTCCAGGTGCGCGACCTGCCCACGGGCGTGGACACCGGCGTCGGTGCGGCCGGCCACGGTCAACCGTGCCGGCCGTCGCAGCAGGAGCGCCAGCCCGCTCTCCAGCGCCCCCTGCACGGTGGGGGCGGATGGCTGCGTGGCCCAGCCGGCGAACGGTGCGCCGTCGTAGGCGATGCCCAGACGGATCCTCAGCTCCCGGTCCCCCGCCGCGACGGAGCCGATCGACACCGTGGAGCCGTCGGGTGTGGAGCCGGTCGACACCACGGACGCGGGCTGCTCACTCATGGTCGGTCCGCCTTCCGGGTGTCGGGTGAGGTGTCGGATGGGATCTGCCCGGCCGCGCACGACCAGCGCAGAAGTGAGGGCCGGGATGTCGGAGCCGGGGCGGAACGCACGATGCCCGCCCCCGCGGAGGCGGGGACGGGCATCGACGTGCGAACACGGACGAGGTCAGGCCTTCTCGGCGTCGCCCTCGGTCGCAGTCTCGGTCTCGGCGGGAGCCTCGGCCGGGGTCGCCTCGGCGGGGGTCTCGGCCGGGGTCGCCTCGGTCTCGTCGGCGGCCGGAGCAGCGGCGGCCACGTCGGCCGTGCTGTCCTCGGCCGGCACCTGGGCGGCGGCCGGAGCAGCGCTCGAGCCGGCGCGACGGGTGGCGTTCTCCGCCTCCGCGACGGTCGCCTGCCGGGCGGAGACCGGCTCGAGGACGAGCTCGATCACGGCCATCGGCGCGTTGTCGCCCTTGCGGGGACCGATCTTGGTGATGCGGGTGTAACCGCCGTCGCGCTGCGACACGGCCGGGGCGATCTCGGTGAAGAGCTCGTGGACCACGGTCTTGTTGCTGATCACGGCGAGCACGCGGCGACGGGACGCCAGGTCACCGCGCTTGGCGAAGGTGACCAGTCGCTCGGCGTAGGGACGCAGGCGCTTCGCCTTGGTCACCGTGGTGGTGATCCGACGGTGCTCGAAGAGCGAGGCCGCCAGGTTGGCCAGCATGAGGCGCTCGTGGGCGGGGCCGCCTCCGAGGCGCGGACCCTTGGTGGGGGTGGGCATGGTTGTTCTCCTCTAGAAACGGCGGGTCAGAGTTCGTCGTCGCCGTACTCGGCGTCGTCCTCTTCGAGGGCGGCACGAGCGGCCAGGTCGAAGCCTGGGGGCGAGTCCTTCAGCGAGAGACCGAGCTCGAGGAGCTTGGCCTTGACCTCGTCGATGGACTTGGCGCCGAAGTTCCGGATGTCCATCAGGTCCGCCTCGGACCGGGCGACGAGCTCACCCACGCTGTGGATGCCCTCACGCTTGAGGCAGTTGTAGGACCGGACGGTCAGCTCCAGGTCCTCGATCGGCAGCGCCATGTCGGCGGCGAGGGCGGCGTCCGTCGGCGACGGGCCGATCTCGATGCCCTCGGCGGCGGTGTTCAGCTCGCGGGCGAGGCCGAACAGCTCCACCAGGGTGGTGCCGGCCGACGCGACGGCGTCGCGCGGGCTGATCGCCGGCTTGGTCTCGACGTCCACGACCAGGCTGTCGAAGTCGGTCCGCTGCTCGACGCGGGTGGCGTCGACGCGGAAGGTGACCTTCAGGACCGGCGAGTAGATCGAGTCGACCGGGATGCGGCCGATCTCGGCGTCGAAGGACTTGTTCTGCGAGGCCGAGACGTAGCCGCGGCCACGCTCGATGGTCAGCTCGACCTCGAACTTGCCCTTCTCGTTCAGCGTGGCGATGTGCAGGTCCGGGTTGTGGAACTCCACCCCGGCCGGCGGCGCGATGTCCGCGGCGGTGACGACGCCCGGGCCCTGCTTGCGCAGGTAGGCGACGACCGGCTCGTCGTGCTCCGAGGAGACCGAGAGCTGCTTGATGTTCAGGATGATCTCGGTGACGTCCTCCTTGACACCGGGGACCGTCGTGAACTCGTGCAGCACGCCGTCGATGCGGATGCTGGTGACGGCGGCACCGGGGATGGAGGACAGCAGGGTCCGGCGCAGGGAGTTACCGAGCGTGTAGCCGAAGCCGGGCTCGAGGGGCTCGATGGTGAAACGGGAGCGCGTCTCGGAGACGACTTCTTCCGTGAGAGTGGGGCGCTGTGCAATGAGCACTTCGGAGGTTTCCTTTCAGCGAGCGACCGCTATATGACGCAACACAGTGGTGGAATGACCGGGTCCGGCCACCCGACGGGCGTCGGCATCACGCCGAGGTCCCGGTGGTGGCACGACCGAGCGACCGGGCCCGCGGAGCGGACCCGGTCGCCGGGGATGATCAGACGCGGCGGCGCTTCGGCGGGCGGCAGCCGTTGTGGGCGCTCGGGGTGACGTCCTGGATGGTGCCGACCTCCAGGCCGGTCGCCTGCAGCGAGCGGATCGCGGTCTCACGACCGGAGCCCGGGCCCTTGACGAACACGTCGACCTTCTTGACACCGTGCTCCTGCGCGCGCTTGGCGGCCGACTCGGCGGCCATCTGCGCGGCGTAGGGGGTCGACTTCCGCGAACCCTTGAACCCGACCTCGCCGGCCGAGGCCCACGAGATGACGGCACCGGAGGGGTCGGTGATCGAGACGATGGTGTTGTTGAAGGTGCTCTTGATGTGCGCCTGGCCGAGCGTGATGTTCTTCTTGTCCTTGCGGCGCGGCTTGCGCACCGCCGAGCGGGTCTTCGGGGGCATGTCTACTCTCCTGGGATGGGATCTGCGTTCGCGAGAGGTCCGCTGAGAATCAGCGGGCCTTCTTCTTGCCGGCCACGGTGCGCTTCGGGCCCTTGCGGGTGCGCGCGTTCGTCTTCGTGCGCTGTCCGCGCACCGGCAGGCCACGGCGGTGCCGCAGGCCCTCGTAGCTGCCGATCTCGACCTTGCGGCGGATGTCGGCGGCCACCTCGCGGCGGAGATCGCCCTCGACGCGGAAGTTGCCCTCGATGTAGTCGCGCAGCTGCACCAGCTGATCGTCCGTCAGGTCCTTGACCCGGACGTCCGGGCTGATCCCGGTCTCGGCCAGGACCTGGTGCGCACGGGTGCGGCCCACGCCATAGATGTAGGTCAGCGCGATCTCGACCCGCTTCTCACGGGGAATGTCGACGCCAGCGAGACGTGCCATGTGGCGGTTCTCCTTGGTTCATCCGGAGGTCTGAGGCATCACCGTCCACGGTGTCTCGCCGTGGTCCCCGGCCTCCGGAGCCGGGGGTGTGCGGGCGGGGCCCGCGGTGGTGCCTGTCATGATCGGCGCCGGTGGCGCCGGGGTGGGTGCGGATGCACCCGGGAGCGGCCCAGGGCCTCCCGGAGGAGGTCAGCCCTGGCGCTGCTTGTGGCGTGGGTTCTCGCAGATCACCATGACCCGGCCGTTGCGGCGGATCACCTTGCACTTGTCGCAGATCGGCTTCACGCTCGGTTGGACCTTCATGTCTTTCCTTTGCGTTTACTTGTAGCGGTAGACGATGCGGCCGCGGGACAGGTCGTAGGGAGAGAGCTCCACCACCACCCGGTCCTCGGGGAGGATCCGGATGTAGTGCTGACGCATCTTCCCTGAGATGTGGGCGAGAACGAGGTGACCGTTGGACAACTCCACCCGGAAGGTGGCGTTGGGCAGCGCCTCGGTCACTGTGCCCTCGATCTCGATGACACCGTCTTTCTTGGCCATGAACTCCGCTATCGTTTTCTCGTCCGCCCCGGTCGAGGCGGTGGGACGTTCCCGGTTGCCCGAGGTTCTCCCGGACATGCGGTCGCCCGTGTCACTGTCGGAACGGGGAATGCAGGCCGCACGGAGGGCGCAGACAACCAACAGACAATCCTACGCGTCGATCGGCGCGAAGGGAAATCGGTGCGACCGACGCCGCGACCCGCTCGCGTGGGCGCGCACGTCGGGCCGGCATGCCGGGCCGGGCTCGCCGGCGCGTCAGGGGGCGACGGGCGTGATGCCGTAGGCCGCGAGGCGGGAGGCCCCGCCGTCCTCGGCGGTGAGGACCCAGATGCCGTCCTCGTGGCGGGCGACGGAATGCTCCCAGTGCGCGGCCCGGGCGCCGTCGACGGTGACGACGGTCCAGTCGTCCTCGAGCACCGCCGTCTCCAGTCCCCCGGCGACCAGCATGGGCTCGATGGCCAGGCACATCCCGGCTCGCGCCTTCGCCCCGCGGTCACGCGCCCGGTAGTTGAGCACGTCCGGCGGCTGGTGCATGGCGGTGCCGATGCCGTGGCCGACGTAGTCCTCGAGGATCCCGAACCGCTCCCCCGCGAGCTCGGTGACCCGGTCGTCGATCGCGGCACCGATGTCCCCCACCCGCGTGGCGGAGGCGAACGCGGCGACCCCGGCCCACATGGCCTCCTCGGTGACCCGTGAGAGCTCGACGTCGGCGGGGTTCGCGGCGCCCACGATCACGGTGCGGGCGCTGTCCCCGTGCCAGCCGTCGACGATCGCCCCGCCGTCGATGGAGACGATGTCGCCGTCGGCGAGCCGGTGCTCACCGGGGATGCCGTGCACGACCTGGTTGTTGACGGAGATGCACAGCGTGGCCGGGTAGCCGTGGTAGCCCAGGAAGTTCGACGTGGCGCCGGCGTCGCGGATCACCGCGGCCGCCGCGGCGTCGATCTCGGCCGTGGTCACACCGACCCCGGCCGTGGCGATCGCCGCGTCCAGGGCTGCGGACGTGACGCGTCCCGCCTCGACCATGCGGGCCATCTGCTCCCGGGACTTGTACTCGATGCCGTGCCGGGCGAAGGGCGACACCGTCAGGCCTGGCGCTCGACGACGCGGGCCATCGCGGTCATCACCCGGTCGGTCACCTCGTCGATCCCGCCGATGCCGTCGACGGCGACGAGGATGCCGCGGTCGGCGTAATCGTTGACGACCGCCGAGGTCTGCTGCGTGTACAGGTCGAGCCGGTGACGGATGACGGTCTCGTTGTCGTCCGTGCGGCCCTCCTCCGCGGCACGGCTGAGCAGCCGGCGCACCAGCTCCTCGTTGTCCGCGGTCAGCTGCAGGACGAGGTCCAGGGTCGCGTTGCCGGCGGCCAGGATGGCGTCCAGCTCCACGACCTGTGCCGTGGTGCGGGGGTAGCCGTCGAGCAGGAAGCCGCCCGCGACGTCCGGCTCGGCCAGCCGCTCGCGGACCATGTTGTTGGTCACCGAGTCCGGCACGAAGTCACCGGCGTCCATGTAGGACTTCGCCTCGATGCCGAGCGGGGTGCCGCCCTTGACGTTGGCCCGGAAGATGTCACCGGTGGAGATGGCGACGATGTCGAGCCGCTCGCTGATGCGGGCGGCCTGCGTGCCCTTGCCGGAGCCCGGCGGCCCGATGATCAGCATGCGCACACCCGCGGCCGCCAGGGAGTCCGTCTGTGCCTGTACGTCCGTCTGAGTCATCGCAGGAGCCCTTCGTAGTGTCGTTGCTGCAGTTGCGCGTCGATCTGTTTGACCGTCTCCAGCCCGACGCCGACGACGATGAGCAGCGACGTGCCACCGAACGGGAAGTTCTGGTTCGCTCCGAAGGCGACGAGAGCGATCAGCGGGATCAGGGCGACCAGCGCCAGGTAGATGGCGCCCGGCAGCGTGATGCGCGACAGCACGTACTGCAGGTACTGCTCGGTCGGCCGGCCGGCCCGGATGCCCGGGATGAACCCGCCGTACTTCTTCATGTTGTCGCTCACCTCGGTGGGGTTGAAGGTGATGGACACGTAGAAGTACGTGAAGAAGATGATCAGCAGGGCGTACAGCACCATGTACAGCGGGTGGTCGCCACGGGTCAGGTAGTTGTTGATCCACACGACCCACGCGGCCGGCTCCTGGCCCGCCTTCGGGGTGTTGAACTGGGCGAGCAGGCTCGGCAGGTACAGCATCGAGGACGCGAAGATCACGGGGATCACGCCGGCCATGTTGACCTTGATCGGGATGTACGTCGTCGTCCCACCCACGGTCCGCCGGCCCACCATCCGCTTCGCGTACTGCACGGGGATGCGGCGCTGGGACTGTTCGACGAAGACGACGGCGGCGACGACCACGAGGCCGAGCACCAGGACCAGCAGGAACGTGCCCCAGCCCTTGGTGGTGAGGATCGAGCCGAGCGAGCTCGGGAACCCGGCGGCGACGGACGTGAAGATGAGGATCGACATGCCGTTGCCGACGCCCCGCTCCGTCACCAGCTCGCCGAGCCACATGATCAGACCGGTACCGGCCGTGAGCGTGACGATGAGCAGGATGATCGTGATCGGGTCGTCGTTCGGGATCACCGGGTACGGGCAGTTGTTCAGCAGCGCGCCCGAGCGGGCGAGTGTGACGATCGTCGTCGCGTTCAGCACGCCGAGGCCGATGGTCAGGTACCGCGTGTACTGGGTGAGCCGCGCCTGCCCGGTCTGTCCCTCCTCCCACAGCGTCTGGAAGTAGGGGATCACGACGCGCAGCAACTGGATGATGATGCTCGCGGTGATGTACGGCATGATGCCGAGCGCGAAGATCGACACCTGCAGCAGCGCACCGCCGCTGAACAGGTTGACCAGCTGGTAGACGCCGCCCGAGGTGTTGCCGAGGGCGAGGCACTGCTGCACGTTGGCGTAGTCGACGCCCGGGGAGGGGATGTAGGCACCCGCCCGGTAGATGGCGATGGCCGCCAGCGTGAACAACAACTTGCGTCGCAGATCGGGCGTCCGGAACGCCCGTCCAAGTGCGCTGAGCAAGTGTCCTCCTGGAGAAGTCATGGGGTGGAAGCGGTGGCCACGGGCCACAGCTTGCCAGTGTATCGGTAGTGGTTCCGGTGACGACGCCGCCCCGGATGCGACGAACTCCCGGCCGATGGGAGACCCATCGACCGGGAGTTCGTCTCACGGACTGTCGGCGTGCTCCGACGGTCCCTTCGCGGGGGTCATGGACCGCCCGGTCAGAGCGCCGTGGTGGAGCCGCCGGCGGCGGCGATCTTCTCGACCGCGCTGGCCGAGAACGCGTTCGCGGTGATGTTCACCGCGACGCCGATCTCGCCCGAGCCGAGGACCTTCACCGGCTGGTTCTTGCGGACGGCGCCCTTGGCGACCAGCGCCGCGACGTCCACGGTGCCACCGGCCGGGAACAGCTCCGCGAGCTTGTCCAGGTTGACCACCTGGAACTCGACGCGGAACGGGTTCGTGAAGCCACGCAGCTTCGGCATCCGCATGTGCAGCGGGAGCTGACCGCCGGCGAAGCCCGGGCGGACCTGGTACCGGGCCTTCGTGCCCTTGGTACCGCGACCCGCGGTCTTGCCCTTGGAACCCTCACCGCGACCGACGCGGGTCTTGGTGGTCTTGGCGCCCGGGGCCGGCCGCAGGTGGTGGACCTTCAGCGCGTGGGTGGACCCGGTGACCTCGACGGTCTCGTTCGGGTTCGTGTTCTCAGTGTTGTCCGCGATGCTCACTTTGCCTCCTCGACCTTCACCAGGTGCGACACGGTGTGGATCATGCCCAGGGTCACGGCGTCCGCATCGCGCTCGACCGTGTGGCCGATGCGCTTGAGGCCGAGCGAACGCAGCGTGTCCCGCTGGTTCTGCTTGCCCCCGATGACGGACCGGATCTGGGTCACCTTCAGCTTGCCTTCGTACGACGGCGCAGCCATGGTCACGCACCTGCCTTCTGGATCGACCGCAGCAGCGGGGCGGGGACGACCTCGTCCATGGGCAGGCCACGGCGGGCCGCCACGGAGCGGGGCTCCTCGAGGCCCTTGAGCGCCTCCACCGTCGCGTGGACGATGTTGATGGCGTTCGAGGAACCGAGCGACTTGGAGAGCACGTCGTGGATACCGGCGCACTCGAGCACGGCGCGCACCGGACCACCGGCGATCACGCCGGTACCCGGGGTGGCCGGACGCAGCATGACGACGCCGGCAGCGGCCTCACCCTGCACGCGGTGCGGGATGGTGCGGTCCTCGATGCGGGGGACGCGGAAGAAGGACTTCTTCGCCTCCTCGACGCCCTTGGCGATCGCGGCCGGCACCTCCTTGGCCTTGCCGTAACCGACACCGACCATCCCGTTGCCGTCACCGACGACGACGAGAGCGGTGAAGGAGAACCGGCGGCCACCCTTGACGACCTTGGCGACGCGGTTGATGTTCACGACGCGCTCCAGGAACTTGTCCCGGTCGTCGTCGCGGCCACCACGGCCACCACGCCCGCCGTCACGGCCACCACGGCCACCGTCGCGGCCACCACGGCCACCACGCTCGCCCCGACCGCCGCGGTCACCACGGCCACTGCCGTCGGTGCGCGTGCTGTCTCCGGCGGTGCCGGCGTTGGCGGCCGGAGCCGCCTCTGCGTTGTTCACCACAGTGTCCTTCTCGTTGTTCTGCTCGCTCACAGTGCCAGCCCCTTCTCGCGGGCGCCCTCGGCGACCGCGGCCACACGGCCGTGGTACTTGTTGCCCGCGCGGTCGAACACGACGCTCGCCACACCGGCGGCCTGGGCGCGCTCGGCGACCAGTTCACCGACCCGACGGGCCTTGGCGGTCTTGTCGGCCCCGAGGGACCGGAGGTCGGCCTCGAGGGTCGACGCCGACGCGAGGGTGACCCCGCGGGTGTCGTCGACGACCTGGACGAAGACGTGACGGCTCGAGCGGGTGACGACCAGCCGGGGACGGACGGTCGTACCGCTGACGTGCTTGCGGCCACGGACCTGGCGGCGAGCACGGGCAGCGGCCTTGCTCCTGCCCTTGATGACGGAGATCCCGATGGGAGTCATGTTTACTTACCAGCCTTTCCGACCTTGCGGCGGATCTGCTCGCCTGCGTACCGGATGCCCTTGCCCTTGTAGGGGTCGGGACGGCGCAGTTTGCGGATGTTCGCAGCGACCTCGCCGACGCGCTGCTTGTCGATGCCGGTGACGGTGAGCCGGTTGGGGCCCTCCACCGTGAAGGTGATGCCGTCGGGGGCCTTGACCGGGACCGGGTGGGAGTACCCCAGCGCGAACTCGAGATCCGCACCCCGCGCCTGAACGCGGTAACCGGTGCCGACGATCTCGAGCTTCTTCTCGTAGCCGGCGGTGACGCCGACGATGAGGTTGTTGATCAGGGACCGCGTCAGGCCGTGCAGCGAGCGGGATTCCCGCTCGTCGTTCGGCCGGGAGACGGTCAGAGTGCCCTCGTCCAGCGCGACCTCGATGGGGCTGGCCACGGTGTGGCTCAGCTCGCCCTTCGGGCCCTTGACGCTGACCTGGCTGCCGTCGATGGTGACATCGACACCGGCGGGCACGGCGATCGGGAGACGTCCGATTCGTGACATGGTGCTTCGCTTCCTTTCGTGTGCCCGCGACTACCAGACGTAGGCGAGGACTTCCCCGCCGACGCCCTTCTTGGCAGCCTGCTTGTCGGTCAGCAGACCGGAGGAGGTGGACAGGATCGCGATGCCGAGACCGCCGAGCACGTGCGGCAGGTTCGTGGACTTCGCGTACACCCGGAGGCCGGGCTTGGAGATGCGACGCACACCGGCGATCGCGCGCTCACGGTTCGGACCGAACTTCAGCGCGATGGTGAGGTTCTTGCCCACGCGGGCGTCCTCCTCCGACCATTCGGCGATGTAGCCCTCGGCCTTGAGGATGTCGGCGACGCGGCCCTTGAGCTTGCTGTAGGGCATGGTCACCGAGTCGTGGTGAGCGGAGTTGGCGTTGCGCAGGCGCGTCAGCATGTCTGCGACTGGGTCTGTCATGGTCATTGGGCTGGTGCCCTTCCTCGACGTGGTTTCCGCACTCGTGCGGACCTGCGGCGTAGTGGTGTCAGTCGGTGGTGAAGGGGAAGCCCAGTGCGCGCAGCAGCGAGCGTCCCTCGTCGTCGGTGTTCGCCGTGGTCACCACGGTGATGTCCATGCCCCGCGTGCGATCGATCCGGTCCTGGTCGATCTCGTGGAACATGACCTGCTCGGTCAGGCCGAACGTGTAGTTGCCGTTGCCGTCGAACTGCTTCGGGCTCAGGCCGCGGAAGTCGCGGATACGGGGCAGCGCGAGGCTGACCAGGCGGTCCACGAACTCCCACATGCGGTCCCCGCGCAGCGTGGCGTGGGTACCGATCGGCATGCCCTCACGCAGCTTGAACTGCGCGATGGACTTGCGGGCCTTGGTGACCATCGGCTTCTGACCGGTGATCGCCGTCAGGTCGCGCACGGCGCCCTCGATCAGCTTCGAGTCCTTCGCCGCGTCGCCGACACCCATGTTCACGACGACCTTGACCAGGCCGGGAACCTGCATCGGGTTCGCGTAGGAGAACTCCTCCTGGAGCTTCCCGACGATCTCCGAGCGGTACTTCGCCTTCAGCCGCGGGGTGATCTTCTCTTCGGTGGCACCAGCGGTGCTGTTCATCTCTGTCGTCTCGCTCATCACAGGTCCTTACCGGAGGCCTTGGCCACGCGGATACGCACGGTGCGCTGCCGGCCGTCGCGCTCGACGGTGTCGATCCGGTAGCCCACGCGGGTCGGCTTCTTGGTCTCGGGGTCGACGACCGCCACGTTGGAGATGTGGATCGGCGCCTCGACGTGCTCGATGCCACCCGTGCGGGTGCCACGGTCGCTCTGCCCGGCCTTGGTGTGCTTCGTGACCCGGTTGATGCCCTCGACGAGCACCCGGTTGGTCTCGGGGAACACCTTCAGGACCTTGCCCTGCTTGCCCCGGTCACCGCCGCGAGCGGCGTTGGCGCCACTGATCACCTGGACCAGGTCGCCCTTCTTGATCTTGAACTTCTGAGCCATGGGTCAGAGCACCTCCGGCGCCAGCGAGATGATCTTCATGAAGCGCTTGTCGCGCAGCTCACGCCCGACGGGCCCGAAGATGCGGGTGCCGCGGGGGTCGCCGTCGTTCTTCAGGATCACTGCGGCGTTCTCGTCGAACTTGATGTAGGACCCGTCGGGACGACGGCGCTCCTTCTTGGTGCGGACGATGACGGCCTTGACGACGTCACCCTTCTTGACGTTGCCACCGGGGATCGCGTCCTTGACGGTGGCGACGATCACGTCACCGATGCCTGCGTAGCGACGTCCGGAACCACCGAGAACACGGATGGTGAGGATCTCCTTCGCCCCCGTGTTGTCGGCGACCTTCAGTCGCGACTCCTGCTGAATCACTGTGTACTCCTGTCGTCGTACCGGTTCTTCCGCACCCCTCGGCGATGCCGGCGAGGGAGGAAGCCTGGTCGAACGGATATGGACTGCGCGGGCCGTCCGGACCCGCGGGCCGGGCCGAAGCGGGGAATCACTCCCCCGCCACCGGCCCCGCGCCCCTGCCCCGCACCGCCGTCGCGCGAGGCGACGGCCGGAAAGAGGGGCAGAGAGAGTTTACTTGGCCTTCTCGACGATCTCGACCAGGCGCCACCGCTTGGAGGCGGACAGCGGCCGGGTCTCGCTGATCAGGACCAGGTCGCCGATGCCGGCGGTGTTCTGCTCGTCGTGCGCCTTGACCTTCGAGGTCCGGCGCAGCACCTTGCCGTACAGGGGGTGCTTGACGCGGTCCTCGACCTCGACGACGACGGTCTTGTCCATCTTGTCGGACACGACGTAGCCGCGGCGGGTCTTGCGGTCACCGCGGGACTTGGCGTCCGTGCCGCCGCCTGCGGCCGCGTTCTCGGTCACGTTCTCACTCACTTGGTCTCATCCTCGCTCGCTGCGGCGGGCTCGTCCGCCGGCGTCTCGTCGGCCTTCTTCGAACGCCGCGTGGCCTTCTTCTCGGGCTGCGCCGGCTCGGCTGCCTTGGCGACGGTCGGACGGATGCCCAGCTCGCGCTCACGCAGCAGCGTGTAGATGCGGGCGATGTCCCGCTTGACGGCCTTGAGCCGGCCGTGGTTCTCGAGCTGCCCGGTCGCGGACTGGAAGCGCAGGTTGAACAGCTCTTCCTTCGACTTGCGCAGTTCCTCGCCCAGCCGGTCGTTGTCCAGCTCGGCGAGCTGTTCGATGGCCAGGTCCTTGGTCCCCACTGCCATGTCTATTCACCACCTTCGCGACGCACGATGCGCGCCTTGCACGGGAGCTTGTGGATGGCCAGGCGCAGGGCCTCGCGCGCCACCTCGTCGGTGACACCGGAGAGCTCGAAGAGCACGCGTCCGGGCTTGACGTTGGCGATCCACCATTCGGGTGAGCCCTTGCCGGAACCCATGCGGGTCTCGGCGGGCTTCTTGGTCAGCGGGCGGTCCGGGTAGATGTTGATCCAGACCTTGCCGCCACGCTTGATGTGGCGGGTCATCGCGATACGAGCGGCTTCGATCTGCCGGTTCGTGACGTAGGCCGGGGTCAGCGCCTGGATGCCCCAGTCACCGAAGGTGACCTGGGTACCGCCGGTAGCCTGCCCGGAGCGACCCGGGTGGTGCTGCTTGCGGTATTTCACTCGGCGTGGGATCAGCATTTACTGCTCTCCTCCTTCAGCGGCGGGCGCGGTGGCGCCGGCCGGGGCGTTCTCGGTGGCCGCGGGGGCCTGGCCCTCGGGACGGTCACCACGACGGCGGCGGTCGCCGCCACCGGCGCGGCCACCACGGTCGCCGCGGTCTCCACGCTCGCCACGGCCACGCGACGGCGCGGCTGCGGCCTGAGCGGCGAGCTCCTTGGCGGTGATGTCGCCCTTGTAGATCCAGACCTTCACACCGATGCGGCCGAAGGTGGTCTTGGCCTCGAAGAAGCCGTAGTCGATGTTGGCGCGGAGCGTGTGCAGGGGCACGCGACCCTCGCGGTAGAACTCCGAACGGCTCATCTCGGCACCGCCGAGGCGGCCGGAGCACTGGATCCGGATGCCCTTGGCACCGGCCCGCTGCGCGGACTGCATGGCCTTCTTCATGGCACGGCGGAACGCGACGCGGGACGCGAGCTGCTCGGCGACGCCCTGCGCCACCAGCTGAGCCTCGATCTCGGGGTTCTTCACCTCGAGGATGTTCAGCTGCACCTGCTTGCCCGTGAGCTTCTCCAGCTCGCCACGGATCCGGTCCGCCTCGGCGCCGCGGCGGCCGATGACGATGCCCGGACGGGCGGTGTGGATGTCGACGCGGACACGGTCACGGGTGCGCTCGATCTCGACCTTGGCGATACCGGCGCGGTCCATGCCCTTGGACATGAGCTGACGGATCTTCACGTCCTCGCGGACGAAGTCCTTGTAGCGCTGGCCGGCCTTGGTGCTGTCGGCGTACCAGTGCGACACGTGGTCGGTGGTGATCCCGAGGCGGAAGCCGTGCGGGTTGACTTTCTGTCCCACTTAGCGGACCTCCTCGTTCTGGGGCGTGGTGACGACGACGGTGATGTGGCTCGTGCGCTTGTTGATGCGGTAGGCGCGGCCCTGGGCCCGCGGCTGGAACCGCTTCATCGTCGGGCCCTCGTCGACGAACGCCTCCGAGACGATCACGTCGTCCTCGTTGAAGGCGACACTGAGCTGGTCGGCCTTCACCCGGGCGTTGGCCAGCGCGGACGCGACCACCTTGTAGACCGGCTCGGACGCGTGCTGCGGGGCGAACTTCAGGATCGCCAGCGCCTCGTTCGCCTGCTTGCCACGAATCAGGTTGACGACGCGCCGGGCCTTCATCGGCGTGACGCGGATGTGCCGCGCGACTGCCTTGGCTTCCATTGCTTTCCTTCTCTCGTCTTGACGAAGAGCGGCGCCTAGCGGCGCTTGCCCTTCTTGTCGTCCTTCACGTGGCCGCGGAAGGTCCGGGTCGGAGCGAACTCACCGAGCTTGTGTCCGACCATGGACTCCGTGACGAACACCGGCACGTGCTTGCGCCCGTCGTGCACGGCGATCGTGTGACCGAGCATGTCGGGGATGATCATCGACCGGCGGGACCAGGTCTTGATGACGTTCTTCGTGCCCTTGTCGTTCTCGTTGGCGACCTTCACGAACAGGTGCTGGTCGACGAAGGGGCCCTTCTTCAGGCTGCGAGGCATGTTCCGCCGCTCCTATCGCTTGTTCTTGCCAGTACGGCGGCGACGCACAATCAGCTTGTCGCTGTCCTTGTTCCGACGGCGGGTGCGGCCCTCGGGCTTGCCATTGGGGTTGACGGGGTTACGACCACCGGAGGTCTTGCCCTCGCCACCACCGTGCGGGTGGTCGACCGGGTTCATGGCCACACCGCGCACCGTCGGGCGGATACCCCGCCACCGGTTGCGGCCGGCCTTGCCCCAGCTGATGTTCGACTGCTCGGCGTTGCCGACCTCGCCGACGGTCGCGCGGCAGCGCACGTCGACGTTGCGGATCTCACCGGACGGCAGCCGGAGCTGGCCGAAGCGGCCTTCCTTCGCCACCAGCTGCACGGACGCACCGGCCGAGCGGGCCAGCTTGGCCCCGCCGCCCGGACGCAGCTCGACGGCGTGGATCACGGTGCCGACGGGGATGTTGCGCAGCGGCAGGTTGTTGCCGGGCTTGATGTCGGCGCCGGCGCCGGACTCGACGAAGTCACCCTGCTTGAGGCGGTTCGGCGCGATGATGTAGCGCTTGGTGCCGTCCACGTAGTGCAGGAGGGCGATGCGCGCGGTGCGGTTCGGGTCGTACTCGATCTCCGCGACGCGGGCGTCGACGCCGTCCTTGTCGTGCCGGCGGAAGTCGATCAGCCGGTACTGGCGCTTGTGACCGCCGCCCTTGTGCCGGGTGGTGATCTTGCCGGTGTTGTTCCGGCCGCCCTTCTTGGGCAGCGGGCGGACCAGGGACTTCTCCGGAGTGCTCCGGGTGATCTCTGCGAAGTCGGCGACGGACGAGCCGCGTCGGCCCGGCGTCGTCGGCTTGTACTTACGGATAGCCATGGGTTCTCAGTTCCTCGCTAAAGTGGTCTCCGCTCAGCCGAGCGGACCGCCGAAGATGTCGATCGTCCCCTGCTTGAGGGTCACGATGGCGCGCTTGGTGCCCTTGCGCTGGCCCCAACCGAACTTGGTCCGCTTGCGCTTGCCCACGCGGTTGAGGGTGTTCACGGACTCGACCGAGACGGAGAAGATCTTCTCGATCGCGTTCTTGATCTCGGTCTTGTTCGACCGGGGGTCCACCAGGAAGGTGTACTTGCCCTCGTCGATCAGGCCGTAGCTCTTCTCCGACACGACCGGCGCGAGGATGATGTCCCGCGGGTCCTTGTGGTGGATGGCGCTGCTGGTGCTCTGCGTGCTCACTTGGCTTCCTCCTGCGACTTGCCGGCGGCAGCCACGAACGCCTCGTAGGCGGCCTGGGTGAAGACGACGTCGTCGGCGACCAGCACGTCGTAGGTGTTCAGCTGGTCGGCGTACAGCGCGTGCACGTTCGTCAGGTTGCGCACCGACAGGGCCGCCACGTCGTTGCCCCGCTCGAGGACGACGAGGACGGACTTGCGATCGGTGAGCTCACCGAGGACGGCCATGGCCGCCTTGGTGGACGCCGTGGTCCCCTCGACGAGGCTGCTGATCACGTGCACCCGGCCGTACCGGGCGCGATCGGACAGCGCACCGCGCAGGGCGGCGGCCTTCATCTTCTTGGGGGTCCGCTGCGAGTAGTCGCGCGGCGTCGGGCCGTGCACGACGCCACCACCGGTCATGTGCGGGGCGCGGACGGAGCCCTGACGAGCCCGGCCGGTGCCCTTCTGCTTGAACGGCTTGCGACCGGCACCGGCGACCTCGCCGCGGTTCTTGACCTTGTGCGTGCCCTGGCGGGCGGCGGCCAGCTGAGCCACGACCACCTGGTGCAGCAGCGGCACGTTGGTCTGGACGTCGAAGATCTCCGCCGGCAGGTCCACCGCGACGGTCTTCGCACTCTGTGTAGTAGCCATGGGTTGTTACGCTCCCTGAGTTTCGTTGGCCTTGACGGCGGAACGGACCAGGACGACCGAGCCGCGCGCGCCGGGGACGGCGCCCTTGAGCAGCAGCAGCGAGTTCTCGGCGTCGACGCCGTGCACGAGCAGGTTCAGCGTGGTCTGCCGGACGGCGCCCATGCGACCGGCCATCCGCAGGCCCTTGAACACGCGGCCGGGCGTCGAGGCCCCGCCGATGGAACCGGGCTTGCGGTGGTTCTTGTGAGCACCGTGCGAGGCGCCCACGCCGTGGAAGCCGTGGCGCTTCATGACGCCGGCGAAGCCCTTGCCCTTGGTGGTGCCGATGACGTCGACACGCTGGCCGGCGGCGAAGGTCTCCACGGAGAGCTCCTGGCCGAGCTGGTACTCGGCGGCGTCGGCGGTGCGCAGCTCGACGACGTGGCGGCGAGGGGTGACACCGGCCTTCGCGAAGTGACCGGCCAGGGGCTGGGTCACCTTGCGCGGGTCGATGGCGCCGAAGCCGATCTGGACGGCGTTGTAGCCGTCGCCCTGCGCGTCGCGCAGTGCGGTGATGACGTTCGAGTCAGCCTTGACGACGGTCACCGGCACGAGACGGTTGTTCTCGTCCCAGACCTGGGTCATACCGAGCTTGATGCCCAGCAGTCCCTTCACCTGGCGGGTGAGATGGTGTGTCATGTCGATGCGATCCTCAGAGTTTGATTTCGATGTTCACGTCGGCCGGCAGGTCGAGACGCATGAGCGAGTCGACGGCCTTCGGCGTGGGGTCGATGATGTCGATCAGACGCTTGTGGGTGCGCATCTCGAAGTGCTCGCGGCTGTCCTTGTACTTGTGCGGCGAACGGATCACGCAGTACACGTTCTTCTCGGTGGGCAGCGGGACGGGGCCCACCACCGTCGCACCGGCGCGCGTGACCGTCTCCACGATCTTCCGGGCTGAGACGTCGATGACCTCGTGGTCATAGGACTTCAGCCGAATGCGGATTTTCTGTCCCGCCATGGCGTCGCCACTCTCTTTCTTCACGTGCTCTCTGGTGGAAATGAATCCCTTGTCAGGTGTGCCGGCTCTCGCCTGCCCACCGCCGTCGCCTGAGCTGAATCCGGACCTGTCCGGGTTCCTCAACCCACCGCGGCTCCGACCCCCGCACTCGGGCGTGTCGCCTCGCCTGCGCAACACGATTCCCGGTTCTTCGTTGTGGGGGTGGTCGTGTCCGTGTCCTGCCGAGGGCCGCCGCGGTGGGCGACCTCTTCCCCACGCCGTCCGGCATCCGAGGATGCTCCGGCCGGGGCACTGTCCATGCGGAACCAGCGACGCCATCCGGCGAAGCACATGGCAGGGCACGTGAACAACTCACCCAGTCTGCCAGACGCACCGCTGCCCTGCAAATCGGCGGGGTGAGAGGCCGGTCACCCGGGGCGTGTTCCCCGCTCCCCGCCGGCCTGCGCACCCGGCTCCCCGACACGACGAAGGGCCCCGGCGCGATGCCGGGGCCCTTCGTCAGTGGTCCCGCCCGACCGGCACCCTCAGCGGGTGAGCGGCCGGACGGTCGGGATCACTTGTTGATCTTGGTGACGCGACCCGAGCCGACGGTGCGGCCACCCTCACGGATGGCGAAGCCGAGGCCCTCCTCCATGGCGATCGGCTGGATCAGCTCGACCGACATCTCGGTGTTGTCGCCCGGCATGACCATCTCGGTGCCCTCGGGCAGCGTGATGACGCCGGTGACGTCGGTGGTCCGGAAGTAGAACTGCGGACGGTAGTTCGAGTAGAACGGGTTGTGACGCCCACCCTCGTCCTTGGACAGGATGTAGACGTTCGCCTCGAAGTTGGTGTGCGGGGTGATCGAACCCGGCTTCACCACGACCTGGCCACGCTCGACATCGTCGCGCTTGAGGCCACGGAGCAGCAGGCCACAGTTCTCGCCGGCCCACGCCTCGTCGAGCTGCTTGTGGAACATCTCGATACCGGTCACCGTGGTCTTCTGGACCGGGCGGATGCCGACGATCTCGACCTCGGAGTTGATCGCGAGGGTGCCGCGCTCGGCGCGACCCGTCACGACGGTACCGCGACCGGTGATCGTGAAGACGTCCTCGATCGGCATCAGGAACGGCTTGTCCTTGTCACGGACCGGATCCGGGATGTAGGTGTCCACGGCCTCCATGAGGTCCTCGACGGACTTGACCCACTCCGCGTCGCCCTCGAGGGCCTTCAGACCGGAGGTGCGGATGACGGGCGCGTTGTCGCCGTCGAACTCCTGGGAGGAGAGCAGCTCGCGCACCTCCATCTCGACCAGGTCCAGCAGTTCCTCGTCGTCGACCATGTCCGACTTGTTCAGCGCGACCAGCAGTGCCGGCACGCCGACCTGGCGGGCCAGGAGCACGTGCTCGCGGGTCTGCGCCATCGGGCCGTCGGTCGCCGCGACCACGAGGATCGCGCCGTCCATCTGAGCCGCACCGGTGATCATGTTCTTGATGTAGTCGGCGTGACCCGGAGCATCGACGTGAGCGTAGTGACGCTTCTCCGTCTGGTACTCCACGTGGGAGATGTTGATGGTGATGCCGCGCTGCTTCTCTTCGGGAGCAGAGTCGATGGACGAGAAGTCACGCTGCTCGTTCAGAGACGGGTACTTGTCAGCAAGCACCTTCGAGATGGCAGCGGTCAACGTGGTCTTACCGTGGTCGACGTGACCGATGGTACCGATGTTGACGTGCGGCTTAGTCCGCTCGAACTTTGCCTTCGCCACGGGGTTCCTCCTAGAACGTTAGTGGTGTAGAGAAGTCGCTTCCAGCTCGCGAAGGGTGCCGCTGCTGAAACCCGACCAAGTCTACTGGGGGCTGGTTGATTGGGGAAATCAGCTTCCCCGACCCGCGACTACTCGCCGCGGGTCTTCTGGATGATCTCTTCGGCCACGTTCTTCGGGACCTCCGAGTAGCTGTCGAACTGCATCGAGTACACCGCGCGGCCCTGGGTACGGGAGCGCAGGTCACCGATGTAGCCGAACATCTCGGACAGCGGCACGTTGGCACGCACCACCTTCACACCGCTGGCATCCTCCATGGACTGGATCTGCCCGCGCCGCGAGTTCAGGTCGCCGATGACGTCGCCCATGTACTCCTCCGGCGTGCGCACCTCGACCGCCATGAGCGGCTCGAGGAGCACCGGGTTGGCGCGCCGGGCGCCTTCCTTGAACACCATCGAACCGGCGATCTTGAACGCCATCTCCGAGGAGTCGACGTCGTGGTAGGCGCCGTCGAGCAGGGTCGCCTTCACGCCCACGAGCGGGTAACCGGCCAGCACGCCGAACTGCATGGCGTCCTGGATGCCCGCGTCCACCGAGGGGATGTACTCGCGGGGGATGCGGCCACCGGTGACCTTGTTCTCGAACTCGTAGAAGGTGCCGTCCGAGGTGTCGAGCGGCTCGAAGGACATCTGCACCTTCGCGAACTGCCCGGAACCACCGGTCTGCTTCTTGTGCGTGTAGTCGATCTTCTCGACCTTGCGCTTGATGGTCTCCCGGTAGGCGACCTGCGGCTTGCCGACGTTCGCCTCGACGCGGAACTCGCGACGCATGCGGTCCACCAGGATGTCCAGGTGGAGCTCGCCCATGCCGCCGATCTCGGTCTGGCCGGTCTCCTCGTTGAGCGAGACCGTGAACGTCGGGTCCTCGGCCGAGAGCTTCTGGATGGCCGTGGAGAGCTTCTCCTGGTCACCCTTCGTCTTCGGCTCGATGGCCACGAAGATGACCGGCTCGGGGAAGGACATCGACTCGAGCACGATCGGCTGGTTCGGATCGCACAGGGTGTCACCCGTGGTGGTGTCCTTCAGCCCGACGACCGCGTAGATGTGCCCGGCGTAGACCTCGTCGACCGGGTTCTCCTTGTTGGCGTGCATCTGGAAGAGCTTCCCGATGCGCTCCTTCTTGCTCTTGGTCGAGTTGAGCACCTGCGAGCCGGCGGCCACCTTGCCCGAGTACACCCGGACGAAGGTGAGCTGACCGAAGAACGGGTGCGAGGCGACCTTGAACGCGAGCGCCGAGAACGGCTCGTCGCGGGACGGCTTGCGGGAGAGCTCGGTCTCCTCGTTCTTCGGGTCGTGGCCGATCATCGGCGGCACGTCGATCGGGGACGGCAGGTAGTCGATGACCGCGTCCAGCATCGGCTGCACGCCACGGTTCTTGAACGCAGAACCGCAGAGCACGGGGTAGATGCGGGAGTTGACGGTCAGCTCGCGGATACCGGCCTTGAGCTCCTCGATGGACAGCTCTTCGCCCTCGAGGTACTTCTCCATCAGCTCGTCGGACGCCTCGGCGACGGCCTCGACGAGATCCGCCCGGTACTGCTCGGCCCGCTCGCGCAGGTCCTCGGGGATCTCCTGGGTCTCGTAGTGCGCACCCATGGTCACGTCGCCCTTGGCGTCGCCCGGCCACACGAGGGCCTTCATGGTCAGCAGGTCGACGACGCCGACGAAGTCGTTCTCGGAGCCGATCGGCAGCTGCAGCACCAGGGGCTTCGCGCCGAGCCGGTTGACGATGGTGTCGACGGTGAAGTAGAAGTCCGCACCGAGCTTGTCCATCTTGTTGACGAAGCAGATGCGCGGGACGTCGTACTTGTCCGCCTGGCGCCACACGGTCTCCGACTGGGGCTCCACGCCCTCCTTGCCGTCGAACACCGCGACGGCGCCGTCGAGCACGCGCAGGGAGCGCTCCACCTCGACGGTGAAGTCCACGTGGCCGGGCGTGTCGATGATGTTGATCTGGTTGTTGTCCCAGAAGCAGGTCACCGCGGCGGAGGTGATGGTGATGCCGCGTTCCTTCTCCTGCTCCATCCAGTCGGTCGTCGAGGCGCCGTCGTGGGTCTCGCCGATCTTGTGGTTCACACCCGTGTAGAAGAGGATGCGCTCCGTGGTGGTGGTCTTACCGGCATCGATGTGGGCCATGATGCCGATGTTGCGAACCTTGGTGAGGTCGGTGAGCACGTCCTGTGCTGCCACGTGATTGCCTTTCGTTGCGGCTTTGACTTCGGTTCGCCGGGCCCGGGACGGGCCCGGCGAGATGCCGGTGCCTACCAGCGGTAGTGCGCGAAGGCCTTGTTCGACTCGGCCATCTTGTGGGTGTCCTCGCGGCGCTTGACCGCGGCACCTAGGCCGTTCGAGGCGTCGAGGATCTCGTTCTGCAGACGCTCGGTCATCGTCTTCTCGCGGCGCGCCTTGGCGTAGCCGACGAGCCAGCGCAGGGCCAGGGCGGTCGCGCGACCGGCCTTGACCTCGACGGGCACCTGGTAGGTGGCACCGCCGACGCGGCGGGACTTGACCTCGAGGGTCGGCCGGACGTTGTCCATGGCCTTCTTCAGGGTGGCGACGGGGTCCTGGCCGGACTTCGTCTGCGCGCCACCGAGGGCACCGTAGACGATCCGCTCGGCGGTGGACTTCTTGCCGTCGACCAGCACCTTGTTGATCAGCTGGGTGACCAGCGGGGAGCTGTAGATCGGGTCGTTGACGAGCGGCCGCTTGGGGGCCGGGCCCTTGCGAGGCATTACTTCTTCTCCTTCTTCGCGCCGTAACGGCTCCGGGCCTGCTGGCGGTTCTTGACACCCTGGGTGTCCAGGGCGCCGCGGACGATCTTGTAGCGCACGCCCGGCAGGTCCTTCACGCGACCGCCGCGCACCAGCACGATGGAGTGCTCCTGCAGGTTGTGGCCCACACCGGGGATGTACGCGGTGACCTCGACGCCGCCGTTGAGCTTGACGCGTGCGACCTTCCGCAGCGCCGAGTTCGGCTTCTTCGGGGTGGTCGTGTACACACGGGTGCACACGCCACGCTTCATCGGGTTGCCCCTGAGGGCGGGCGCCTTGGTCTTGGCGATCTTGGGTGAGCGGCCCTTGCGGACCAACTGCTGGATCGTAGGCACTACATATTCTCCGTTTGATCTCGGGATCAGGACTGGTGGATCACATCTGTCTGCCTGACGCCCCGGCTACTCGACGGGGAAGCGCGGAGCTTCGAACCCGGATCGGGAGCGTGGTCACGGTGCAGACACCGACTATCAAGAATACTCCCGCGGCGCAGGCCGAGTCAAAACTTGTGGGCAGGAGCAAGCGATGGCATTCGTACACAAGACGCGTGCACCAGGAACGAATCCACTGCCACTTGACAACGGGATCGAGTCTAGCAGACCCGGGTCGGCGGCCGGTCGCGCTCTCCGCCTCGTTCCCTCACCCGGTCGCCGGTCCGGTCTCCGGGCGCGAGGGTCACGCCCCGTCGACGTCGTCGGTCTCGTCGCCGGTGCCGGCGCCCGTGCCTCCCTGCAACCGGACCAGCAGTTCGGCACGGGATCGCACCTGCGCCTTCCGGTACACACGGGTGAGGTAGCCCTCCACCGTCTTCTCGCTGAGGTGCAGCCGTTCGGCGATGGTCGCGGTGGTGGCACCGGTGAGCACCTCGTCGGCGATCTGCGACTCCCGCACGGTGAGGGTGAACCGGTCGCGGGGGTCGGCGGTCCCGCAGGCCTCGGCGGCGCGGTCCCGCAGGCCGACGGCGAGCTCCCGCCAGCACACCGCCTGCAGCGAGCCGAAGGTGTCCGCGGCCCGAGCGGCGAAATCGTGCACGGTCCGCGCCGTCACCGGCGAGCGCAGTCCCCCGGCCGCCGCCCGGGTCGCGACGAGCAGGGTGAGGAACGCGTTGATCCAGGCGTTCTCCGGGGCGGCGCCCTCTTCCAGCGCGGTCTCGGCGACCTCCGCCAGCTCGTCCGGTTCGCAGGCGATCACGCGGCAGCGCACCCGCAGCCCCGCGATCAGGGGGTGGGCCGGCTCGCCCTCCCCCAGCTCGTCGAGGACCGACCGCGCGAGGCGCTGGGCCGGGGCCGGCCGACCGGCGTGGAGCTGGGACTCGGCCAGGTCCGTCGCCACGCTCAGGGCGAGGGGCCCGCGGACTCCCCGGCCCCGCACCGCCCGGTGCAGGATGTCCAGTCTCTTCGCGGCGTCCGCGGCGCGGCCCCGGCTCACCAGGTCGGCCGCCCGCAGCTGCTCCAGCAGGACCCGCATCAACGCGGGCGGATCCGGCGGCACCCGCTCGACGGCCACGCCGAACGGTGTCCCGCCGTAGACCATGGCCCGGGCGGCGACCATGGCGGCCAGGGCGTCACTGAGCCGGCCCGAGTAGATCGGTGACATCTCGGCCGCCTCCACCGCACGGCGCAGAGAGAGGGTCAGGTCCCCCTTCTCGACGTCGATCCAGCCCTCGCTCGCACTCAGCCACGGCAGGGCCGCCAGCCCACCGGTCCGCTCGGCGGTGCGGCGCCCGTGCGCGAGCGCGCTGCGCGCGCCCTCCAGGTCCTGCACGAGCAGCAGGAGCAGGCCCGACGCGAGGCTGTACTGCACGTCCTCGTGCGCGGGCACCGACCGGCGCACCTCGTCCAGGTCGGCGCGGGTCAGCTCCCCCGTGAGGAAGCGGAGCATGCCGCGCGCCACCGGCACGAGCGCCGCCACGGGGTGGGCGGCCTGCTCGGGGGTCAGGCCGTCGAGCCGCGCCATCGCCGCGGGCGCGTCGTGCGCCTGCAGCTGGAGCAGCATCAGCTGCGCGCGCACCGCGGCGTGCAGGGCGGCGAGCGACTCCGGGACCGGGCCCGGCTGCGGCGGCTCCTGCCCGTCCCACGAGTGGATGAGCGCCCGGTAGAGACCGATCTCCTCGCGCAGGGCGACGGTGTCCGCCTCGCGCATCGCCTCCTGCAGCAGCTCGCCGACGCGGGTGGAGACGTGGGTCGCGTTGACCGCCGCGTTCAGCAGCAGGCCGGCTCGCGCGTTCCGGTCGGTGTTCAGTTCCGCGGCCTGCTCGAACGAGCGGCTCGCGCTGGCCCGGTCCTGCCGGCGGACGCACTCGTGCGCGTGCGCGGCCAGCGCCGCGCTCAGATCGTCGTCGGGACCGGCGGCGGCGGCCACCCGCTGCCACAGCGCGGCGTCGTGCCAGCCCTGGGCGGTCAGCGCGCGGGCCAGGTCCGCGTGCGCGTGCCGGACCTCGTCGGCGTCGGCCATCGCGAGCACGGCCTGACGGATCAGCGGGTGCCGCACGTCGATGGCCTGGGCTCCGGCGCGCACCAGGTCGTGGGCGACCAGGGCGTCCACCGCCGACCGCGCGAGGGTCGCGTCGACGCCGCGCGGATCCGGGGCGGTGCCGTCGTCGGCGGCGAGCGCACCGGCCAGCATCTCGAGGGTGAGCCGCTGCTCGCACGCGATCAGCACGGCCGCACGGCGCTCGGTCGCCGACAGGGCGGCGAACTGCTGCGAGTAGGCCCGCACCAGGCGGGCCGTGGCCGCGCTCGGCATCCGGGTCCGCTCGCTGAGGACGAAGTCGGTGACCTCCGGGGACCGCGCCGACTCGAGGATGGCCAGCGGATTGCCCGCCGTCGCGTGCACGAGCTGCGTGAGGATGTCGTGGCCGATGGTCAGGCCGTGCTGGGCGAGCATGGCCCGGGCCTCGTCGACGGAGAGCCCCTCGACGCGGATCTGCTCGAACTCGGTGTCGAGCTGCCGGCCGTCGTCGATCGCGACGAAGGCGGCGATGCGGTCGTTCTGCGCCTGGTTGCCGACGAAGCCGAGGACGGCGAGACTGCCGTCGTCCAGGTGCTGGGCATCGTCGATCAGCAGGAGCAGCGGACGGTCCCGCGCGGCGATCCGCATCAGGTCCACGACGCCGGTCGCGAGCGCGATCTCCCCGAGCACGGGCGGCCCGAGGGCGAGGGCACCCTCGACGGCGGCGCGGCGCGGCGGGCTCAACTGGTCCAGGTACGGCGTCAACGGGCCGAGCAGGACGGAGAGCGCGCCGAGCGGGACGGTGGACAACCGGGAGGAGGCCCGGAGCCACACCACACGGAAGTCGGAGGAGACGCTGCCGATCTGCTCGAGCAGGGCCGTCTTGCCGACCCCGGGCACGCCCTGCAGCACCGCCGCGCTGGCCCGGGACCGGCGGGCGTCGTTGACGAGCCGCTGCAGGCGGGCCAGTTCGCGTGCCCGGCCCACCAGCGTCACGGCGGCGTCAGCGTCCACCGGCCCGGTCATGCAGCCATCGTGGCACCGGCCCGACTGCACGGCAACTCGGAGTCAGCTGAGCGTCGTCCGACCGCGCCCGGAGGTCGCACCGCAGGTCACCGGGCCGTGGCGGCACCGGCACCGGCGGTGCGCAGGTCGGCCGAGATGGCGGCGGCGGTGGCCAGCAGGCCGGCGATCAGCGGGGAGCCCGCGGCGGCCTCCGGGGAGTGCAGCGCCGACATGGAGACGTTGATGGCGGCGACGACCTCGCCGTTCGCCCCGTGCACCGGCGCGGCGACCGAGCGCAGGCCGGCCTCCAGTTCCTGGTCGACGACCGCCCAGCCGGCCTCTCGGACGCGGTCGATCTCCTGCCGGAGCGCGGCGGGATCGGTGAGGGTGCGGGCGGTCAGCGCGGACGGGGGCCGCTCCCGGAGGATCTCCTCCAGGTCGGCGGGCGTCTGGGCGGCCAGCAGCACGCGGCCCATCGACGTGGCGTAGGCCGGGAACCGGGTGCCGACGCTGATTCCCACCATCATCAGGCGGCGGGTCGCCACCCGCGCGACGTAGACGATGTCGGCGCCGTCGAGCACGGACGCCGACGTCGACTCCCCCAGCTCGGCGGACAGCGCCTCCAGATGGGGTTGCGCGATGTCGGTCAGCCCCATGGACGAGAGGTAGGCGTAGCCGAGGCGGAGCACCTGCGGGGTGAGGCGGAAGAGACGCCCGTCGGTGCGGACGTAGCCGAGCTCGACGAGGGTGAGCAGGAAGCGGCGTGCGGTGGCCCGGGTCAGGCCGGTGCGGCGGGCGACGTCGGAGAGGGAGAGCTCCGGGTGCTGCGCGTCGAACGCCCGGATCACCTCGAGCCCGCGCGCGAGGGACTGGACGAACTGGTCGCCGGGTGCGTTCGCCGCGGTGCCGGCCTCCCGCTCCGTCGTCGTCACCCCGCCGTGCCGTCGATCAGGTCGAGGCCGACCATGCGCTGCACGTCCGCGAAACCCACGCCGAAGGTGTCCCGCACGCGCACGCCCTCGTCGGTGATGAGGAAGACCGCGTGCTCGGTGTAGACGCGGCTGACGCAGCCGACCCCGGTCAGCGGGTAGGTGCAGGTCTGCACGAGCTTGGACGCGCCCTCGCGGGTGAGCAGGTTCATCATCACGAACACGTCCTTCGCGCCGGTCGCGAGGTCCATGGCCCCGCCGACGGCGGGGATCGCGTCCGGGGCACCGGTGTGCCAGTTGGCGAGGTCGCCGGTCGCGGACACCTGGAACGCACCGAGGACGCACACGTCCAGGTGGCCGCCACGCATCATGGCGAACGAGTCGGCGTGATGGAAGTAGGAGGCACCCGGCAGCTCGGTGACCGGGATCTTGCCGGCGTTGATCAGGTCGGGGTCGACCTCGTCCCCGACCGCGGCCGGCCCCATCCCGAGCATGCCGTTCTCGGTGTGCAGGAAGACCCCGGAGTCCTCGCTCAGGTGGTCGGAGACCCTCGTCGGCTGACCGATGCCCAGGTTGACGTAGGCGCCGGCCGGGATGTCGGCCGCGACGACGGCGGCCATCTGGTCGCGGGTCAGGGTCGCGTCGTGCGTCACCCCGGTACTCGTCGTGCTCATCACTGTCCCTCTCCCCTGCTGAGTGCCTCGGTGACGGCCGGGGCCGCGTGCCCGACGCAGACCACCCGGTCGACGTAGATGCCCGGCGTCACGATGACCTCCGGATCGAGTGCGCCGATCTCGACGAGCTCGCCGACCTGGACCACGGACGTGGTCGCGGCGGCCGCCATGATCGGGCCGAAGTTGCGGGCGGTCTTGCGGTAGACCAGGTTGCCGCGCCGGTCGGCGGTCAGGGCCTTGACCAGGGCGATGTCCCCGGCGATCGGGTGCTCGAGCACCTGGAGGCGGCCGCCGATCTCGCGGGTCTCCTTGCCCTCGGCCAGGGGTGTGCCCGCGCCGGTCGGGGTGAAGAAGGCGCCGATGCCGGCCCCGGCCGCACGGATCCGCTCGGCCAGGTTGCCCTGCGGGACGAGTTCGAGCTCGATCTTCCCGGCCCGGTACAGGCCGTCGAAGATCTGCGAGTCGGACTGCCGCGGGAAGGAGCAGATGATCTTGCGCACCTGCCCGGCGGCCAGCAGCGCGGCGAGGCCCTGCTCGCCGTTGCCGGCGTTGTTGTTGACCACGGTGAGGTCCTTGACGCCGGTGCGGCGCACGGCGTCGATCAGCTCCATGGGCTGCCCGGCCGTGCCGAAGCCGCCGATCAGCACGGTGTCGCCGTCCTTGATCGGCGCGACGGCCTCGTCGGGGTCGGCTGCGATGGTCAGCACGGGTGGGGCTCCTCTTCTCGGTTCCGGGGTCCGGCCACCGGATCTGGTGTGGCGCTCACGCGGAGGCGTTCTCGATGACGACGGCGAGGCCCTGGCCCACGCCGATGCAGATGGCGGCGACGCCGTAGCGCTGCCCGGTCTCCTCGAGCCGGGCGACCAGGGTGCCGAGGATGCGGCCCCCGGACGCGCCGAGCGGGTGACCGATGGCGATGGCGCCCCCGCGGGCGTTGACGATGTCCTCGTCGATCCCCCACGCCTGCACGCAGGCCAGCGACTGGACGGCGAAGGCCTCGTTGAGCTCGACGGCGCCGACGTCGGACCAGCCGATCCCGGCGCGGGTGAGCGCGCGGTTGGCCGCCTCGACCGGTGCGTAGCCGAAGTCCCGCGGGTCCAGGGCGTGGGCGCCCCGGCCGATGATGCGGGCGCGGGGCCGGGCGCCGATGCGCTCGCCGGCGGCCTCGCTGCCGAGCAGCACGGCGGAGGCGCCGTCGTTGAGCGGCGAGGCGTTCCCGGCGGTGATGGTGCCGTCGGGCCGGAACACGGTGCGCAGCCCGCCCAGCTGCTCCGGCGTGCTGGACGCGCGGATCGACTCGTCGCGGGTGAGGTCGGTGCCGGGCACCGGGACGGTCATCGCGTCGTAGAAGCCCTCGGACCAGGCGGCGTCGGCGAGCTGGTGCGAGCGGTAGGCGAACGCGTCCTGGCGGGCCCGGCTGATGTCGTGCTTCTCCTGCAGCTGCTCGTTGGCCTCCCCGAGGGACACCGTCCACTCCGCCGGCATGTTCCGGTTGACCAGGCGCCAGCCGAGGGTGGTGGAGGCGAGGTTCAGGTCGCCGGCCGGGTAGGGCTTCTCCGTCTTCGGCAGCACCCAGGGCGCTCGGCTCATCGACTCGACGCCGCCCGTGAGGACGAGGTCCGCGTCGCCGGTCTCGATCTGCCGGGAACCGATCATCGCGGCGTCCAGGCTGGACCCGCACAGCCGGTTGACGGTCGTGCCCGGCACGGAGACGGGCAGACCGGCCAGGAGCACCGCCATCCGGGCGACGTTGCGGTTCTCCTCGCCGGCGCCGTTCGCGTTGCCGAGGATCACCTCCTCGACCATCGCCCCGTCGAGCCCGGGGGTTCGTTCGAGCAGGGCGCCGACGACGACGGTGGCCAGGTCGTCCGGCCGAACGGGGGCGAGCGCCCCGCCGAACCGGCCGAAGGGCGTCCGCACGGCGTCGTAGATGTAAGCCTCGGACATGCGTCTCCGTTCCGGGCGGCTCGGCCGCTCCCGCGTCGCTGCGGTCATGCTCCGCAGGCCGCTCACACGGGAGGGCCGACAGGCCAGTGTTCGCAATGCGAACGTATGTGCGTTATATGAACAACAGTAGGACGGCGCTCACGCCGGGTCAAGGTGGGTGCTGTCGAGATCGGCGAACACCCGCTGGGCCGTGGCGAAGGCCGTGTTCGCGGACGGCACGCTGCAGTAGATGGCGCTCTGCAGCAGCACCTCCTTGATCTCCTCCCGCGTCAGCCCGTTGGTCAGGGCCGCGCGCACGTGCATCGCCAGCTCCTCGGTGTGGCCGCCCGCGATCATGGCCGTGAGGGTGATCATGGAGCGACTGCGCCGGTCCAGGCCGGGCCGCGTCCAGATGGTGCCCCACGCGTAGCGGGTGATCATGTCCTGGAAGTCGGCGGTGAAGTCGTCGACCCGGGCGTTGGCCCGGTCCACGTGCGCGTCGCCGAGCACCTCGCGGCGGACGGCCATGCCGGCGTCGTAGACCTCGCGCTGGGTGCGGTCCGGGTGCTCGGGTCCGTGCTCACTCATCGTCGTCTCCTCGGGTGGAATCGGTCGCGCCGGGGACGTTCGCGCCGGCGAGGAAGTGCGCCCGGAGCAGGGCCGCGGTCGCGCCCGGGTCCTCGGCCGGGGCCAGGTGGGCGACGCCGGGCAGCTCCACGGCGCGGCCGTCCTGCACGTGCTCGGCGATCTCGCGGGCGAGGCCCATCGGGGCGACCTCGTCCGCCGCGCCGGCCAGCGCGAGCACCGGCACGGTGATCTCGGCGAGCCGGTCCCGCGCGTCGAATCCGGCCAGCGCCTCGCACACGCGGGCGTAGCTGAACCGGTCGGCGTGCTGCAGCGAGCTGAGGAGGGCGGTGGCGGTGGGGGCCTCCCGGGCCAGGAAGCCCGGCCCGAACCACCGCTGGGCGGAGCCGGTGACCATGACGGGCGTGCCCGAGGCGCGCACGGTCTCGGCTCGCTCGCGCCACGCCACCGGGTCGCCGATCTTCGCGCCGGAACAGATGATGGCGGCCGCCCGGAAGCGCTCCGGCGCGTCGAGGAGCAGCTGCAGCCCGGTGGCACCGCCGACGGAGACCCCGGCGTAGCCCACCGGCCCGGCACCGTCGGCCGCCACCCGGTCCAGCAGCTCGAGCACCCCTGCCGCCAGCTCGGCGATGGTGAAGGGTTCCGCCTGCGGGGCGGACGTGCCGTGCCCCGGCAGATCCCAGGCGATCAGGTCGAGGTCGTCGGCCAGCAGATCGGCGGTGCGCTGCCACAGGGGCTGGGCCGCGGTACCCAGCGACGGCCCGAGCACGACGAGCGGGCGGGTGCGGCCGTCCTCGGCGGGACGGCGGAAGTCGACGGCGGTGAGCCGGGGGACGGTCACGAGTGCTCCTCTGCGGTGCCGCGGGTCACGGCGTTATCGGCACGGCGGCCGGCTGCGGCGGCGCTGTCGGCGACGATCGCGTCGACGAAGGCGCCGGCCGAGCCGAGATAGCGGGTGGGGTCCAGCAGGTCCTCGAGCGCGGCGTCGTCGAGCGCGTCCTGCGGGATGGCGGACCGCAGCTGAGCGCGCAGGTGAGCGGTGGCCGATGCTCCCCCGCCCGCCGCGCCGGCGCCGTCCGCCTGCGCGATCATCGCGGTGAGGCGCTCCTTCGCACTCCCGCCGTCGCCGGCGTCGGATCGCTGATCGTCGCGCAGCAGCGGGGTGGCCACCGCGGTGATCCGTTCGCTGAGGACGCCCGGGCAGGCGTCCGTCAGGGTCGCCAGCATCCGGTCCGCGTGCACGACCAGGCCACCGGTCAGCTCCGCCGCGGATGCCGCGGCGGAGGGAACCAACCGCAGCAGCGAGGCGAGCGCGGGCCACTCGCTGTGCCAGGCGCCGTCGGGCCGTTCGTCGTCGGCGAGGGCCGCCGCGAGGTGCAGCTGGGCGACCAGCTGGGGCACGGTCAGGGCGGTGCGGCGGATCAGCACTGAGAGCACGGGGTTGCGCTTCTGCGGCATCGCGGAGGAGCCGCCGCGGCCCGGCGCCGCCGGCTCGGCGAGCTCGGCGATCTCGGGCCTGCTCAGCAGCACGACGTCGGTGGCCAGCTTGCCGAGGGCGTCGGCGAGCAGGGCGAACGCGTCGGCCGCCTCCACGAGCGGCAGCCGGGCGGTGTGCCAGGGGGCAGCGGGGCGCAGCCCGAGCCGGGCGGCGAACCGGCCGGCCAGGTCGAGCGGGGTGACGCCCGTGCCGGCGACGACCGTGCCGACCGCGGCGAGGGTGCCGCTCGCGCCGCCGCACTGGACCGGCAGTCGGTCGGTGCGTTCGCGTAGCACGGCGACCGCGGTGTCGACGCCCTGCAGCCACGTGGCGGCCTTCAACCCGAAGGTGTAGGGCACGGCGTGCTGGGCGAGGGTGCGGCCGACCATCGCGGTGTCGCGGTGCTCGACGGCGAGGTCGCGCAGGTGCGCCGCCACGGCCTCGGCGTCGGCGAGCGTGGTGTCCGCCGCCCGCCGGAGCAGCAGTACCAGGGCGGTGTCGATGACGTCCTGGCTGGTCAGGCCACGGTGCACGAATCGCACCGCACGATCAGCCGCCGGGTCCGCCGCCGTGACCGCGCCGCGCAGCTGTGCCAGCAGCGGGATCAGCGCGTTCGCCCCGTTCTCCGCCTCGACGCCGATGGCCGCCAGGTCGAGACTGCCGACGACGGCGGCCCGGGCCACCGTGTCGGCGGCCTCGGCCGGGGCGAGGCCGAGGTCCGCCTGGGCGTGAACCCAGGCGGCCTCGACGTCGAGCATGGCCTGCGCGAAGGCGGCGTCCCCGACGGCGTCAGCCGTGGCCGCCGTCCCGGGGGCGAAGAGCAGGGAATCGCTCACGCGTCGATGCCCGGGAACGCGAGGAACACGGTCTCGCCCTCCCCCTGCAGCCGGATGTCGAACCGCAGGCCGCCGTCGGGCTCGCGCTGCGCGATCAGCGTCGAGCGCCGATCGGCGGGCAGGGAGGAGAGCAGCCGGTCCCGGTCGAGGGCGGCGGTGTCCTCGGGCAGGTAGACGCGGGTGAACAGCCGGTTGAGCAGGCCGCGGGCGAACACGGTCACGGCGATGAACGGCGCGGCGCCCTCCTCGGTGGGGCCGGGGTCCACCGTCGTGAAGGTGTAGTCGCCCGCCCCGTCGACGGCCGCGCGACCGAAACCGGTGAACGTCCAGCCGTCGCGCCGCAGGGATCCGGGCACGTGCGGCACCGTGCCGTCCTCGTCGGCCTGCCAGATCTCGATCAGGGCGTCGGGGATGGGGTCGCCGGCACCGTCGTACACGGTGCCGTGCAGCCGGACGGGGCGGGGGTGGTGCGGGCCCACCAGCTGCTCGCCGCGCTCGTACGGCAGGGCGTAGCCGTAGAACGGGCCGATGGTCTGGCCGGGGGTGGCCACCAGTTTCTCGCTCATGCCTGCTCGTCCTCCTCCATCCAGGTGCGGTTGCTGCCGGAGAGGACGATGTCCCACCGGTAGCCGGTGCACCACTCGTGTTCGGTGATGCCGTGGTCGTAGGTGGCCACCAGCCGTTCTCGCGCCTTCGGGTCGACGATGGACTGGTAGATCGGGTCCAGGTCGAACAGCGGGTCCCCGGGGAAGTACATCTGGGTGATCATCCGCTGGGTGAAGTCCGTGCCGAACAGGGAGAAGTGGATGTGGGCCGGTCGCCACGCGTTGTGGTGGTTCTTCCACGGGTACGGTCCCGGCTTGATGGTCGTGAACCGGTAGGTGCCGTCGTCGTCCGTCAGGCAGCGGCCCACGCCCGTGAAGTTGGGGTCGATCGGCGCGGGGTGCTGGTCGCGCTTGTGGATGTAGCGGCCGGCGGCGTTCGCCTGCCACACCTCCACGAGCTGGTTCCGCACCGGCCGGCCGTCGCCGTCGAGCACACGGCCGGTGACGATCATGCGTTCGCCGACCGGGTCGCCGTTGTGCTGGATGGTCAGGTCCGACTCGAGCGCGTTGACGTCCTGGTGCCCGAAGGCCGGCGCCCAGAGCTCGATGGTCTCCGGGTCGGTGTGGTGCAGGTCCTTCGTGGGGTGCCGCAGGATCGAGCTGCGGTAGGGCCGGTAGTCGATGCGCGGCTGCGTCTCCTCGGTTCCACCGCGCCGGTATTCCTCCCCCAGGCTCGCGATCTCGCGGCTGACGGCGTCCTGCGTGTCCGCGGCGTCGTCGGACGAGAGCGGGGTGTCGTGGTCGAACGTCTCGGAATCTTCTGAGGCCATGGGGACTCCTGTCGGACGGAGCGGGCGACCGCAGCGGGCGCCCGCGGGGGCGGGATGGTGGTGGATCGGGTCGGGTCAGGTGGCGGGAGCGGGACGCCGGGAGAGCGCGAACTGGGCGGCCATCCGCACCGGGGCGTCGGGGGCGCCGAACCCGCGGTAGTCGCCGCGGCGCTCGAGCACCTCGAGGTAGAGCTCGCCGATGGTCTCGGTGTAGAAGTGCAGGAACTCGCCGTGCTCGTCCCGGTCGTAGAACAGGGTGAGGTCCCGCAGGTCCGCGACGGTCGCGTCGTCGAGACCGAACCGGGCCTGCAGGTCGTCGTAGTAGTTCTGCGGGATGGGCAGCAGGACCAACCCGGCGTCGCGGGCGGCCCGGGCGGCGGCGACGATGTCGTCGCAGGCCAGGGCGAGGTGCTCCGGCCGGCTCACGCTGGCTGCATCCGCGCCGGCGCGAGGGTTGACGTTGAGGACGACCCGGACGGACGCGTCGTCGCTGGACATCACCTGGGACTGGACCAGGCCGGCGGGACCGGCGACGTCGAGCGTGGGCCAGCGGGTCAGGCCCAGGGCGCTCGGGTAGAACAGGCGCGCCTCGTCGATGTGCTGCCACGGTTGGACCAGGTTGACGTGGTCGATGCGCCGGATCCCGAGGCCGGGACGGTCGGCGGCGGGCCGCCCGTCGTGGTGGAACTCGGTCGCCCACGCCGGTTCGGGGCCCGACTGGCAGAAGAAGATCTCGGTCCCGTCGGGCGCGCGGACGGCCTGCAGGGCCTCCTCGTCGACCCGCTGGGTGCGCGGCACGGGCGCGGCGAGCAGCCGGTGCGCGCGGTCGGCCGCGTCGATGGGCCGGTGGACGTCCACGCCGAGGGCGGAGATGAACGGGTCCGCGGCGTCGGCGTCCTGCGCGTTGATGACGATCCGCGCCTCGCCCTGCTGCCACAGCGTGACGGGCTTGCTCTGGTGGGTGCCGACATAGGCGAAGCCGAGCTGGCCGAGGACCCGCTCGAGGTGCGCGTTGCCGGTGGTCTTCACCTCGGCGAAGCCGAGCGCGGTGGGCGGGGTGACGGCGGGCAGCGCGGTCAGGCCGACCCGGTCCGGCTTGACGTCGGCACCGGGGGTACGGGCCGCTTCGGCACGGTCGCGTGCCGTGGTGTCGGCCAGGGCGATCAGCGAGCGCAGGCCGGCGACGGCGGTGCGGCGCGTCTCGCTCTGGCGGAAGACGTCGTTGAAGATCTCGAGCGAGACCGGGCCGGCGTAGCCGGAGGCGACGACGGCGTCGAACAGGGCGGCGACCGGCAGGTCGCCCTCGCCGGGGAAGACGCGGTGGTGGCGGCTCCAGGACAGCACGTCCATGCCGAGCACGGGCGCGTCCGCGAGCTGGAGGAAGAAGATCGTCTCCGGGTCGAAGCCGGCGATCTCCGCGGGGTCGTGCCCCCGGGAGAGGATGTGGAAGCTGTCCAGGCAGGTGCCGACCGCGGGGTGGCCCGCCAGCGTGACGATGCGGTGGGCGCGCCGGTAGTCGTTCACGTAGCGACCCCAGGCGAGCGCCTCGTAGGCGAGGCGGATGCCGTGCTCGGCGGCGGCGTCACCGAGGGCGCTGAGCTGCTCGGCGGCGAGCGCGTCGTCGTCGATCGTGGCGGTCGCGACGTTGGAGCAGACGAGCAGCAGGTCCGCGCCGAGGCGCTCCATCAGCGCGAACTTCAGCTCGGCCCGCCGCAGCGTGTCGGCGAACAGCTCGGGCGACACGAGGTCGGCGTCGCGGAACGGCTGGTAGAGGTCGAGGGACAGGCCCAGGTCCGCGCAGCGGGCGGCGATGTCCTCGGGCCGGGAGGCCGAGGCGATCAGGTCGTTCTCGAAGATCTCGACACCGTCGAATCCGGCGGCCGCGCACGCGTCGAGCTTGTCCTCCAGGGTGCCGCTCAGGCACACGGTGGCGATCGAGGTGCGCATCAGGGCGCGGCCTGCTCGGCGTCGACGAGCGAGGCGAACACGTCGTGCATGCGGGCGGGGTCGGCGGTGCGGCCGGTGAAGACGGCGAAGGCGTCCACGGCCTGGCCGACGGCCATCCCGGCACCGCTGAGGGTGCGGCAGCCGCGCGCGGCGGCGGTGGTCAGCAGCGCGGTCGCCAGCGGCCGGTAGACGATGTCGCTGACCCAGAAGCGGTCGTCCAGCAGCTCGGCGTCCAGGGGCAGGCCGGGGTGGGCGGCCATCCCGACCGGGGTGCAGTTGACCAGCCCGTCCGCGCGGGCGAGCAGGCCGGGCAGGTCCGCGGGCGTGCCGGCCGCGACCGTGCGGTCGGGGAACAGTCGGGCCAGTCCCTCCGCCCGGGCCTGCGCACGCGACCGGTCGACGTCGACGACGGTCAGCTGCTGCGCGCCGAGGGTCAGCAGGGCGTAGGCGACGGCGGAGCCCGCTCCCCCGGCTCCGAGCTGGACCACCCGGTCGACCGCGGCACCGGGCAGACCCTCCTGGAAGCCGCGCCGGAAGCCCGAGTGGTCGGTGTTGTGGCCCACGGTGCGGCCGGCGTCGTCGATGGTGACCGTGTTGACGGCCTCCAGCCGCGCAGCGTCGGGGTCCACTTCGTCGAGGTGGGCGAGCACGAGCTGCTTGCACGGGTGGGTGACGTTCAGCCCGTTGAAGCCGAGGACGTGCGCCCAGCGCAGGACGTCGCCGACCCGGTCGGCGGGGATGCCGAGGACGGTGAGATCGATCGGCCGGTACAGCAGGGTGAGCCCGTGGTGACGCGCTTCCGCCTCGTGCAGCGGCGGGGTCAGCGACGGCGTGACGCCGTCACCGACCAGGCCCAGGAGAGGGGATGTCGCGCGTGTACTCACCATTCCTCCAGAGCGCCGGGACCGCGTGTGACACGGGCAACAGTAGCAGTGTTCGCCATGCGTTCGCTTGTTCGTAGAGCGAACACGATGGCAGACCGCACGCTCGTGCGTCACCGACCGGGCCACCCGGTGTACGCCTCGGCGAGCCACGTGGAGCCGGCCGTCGAGGTGACCACCGAGGTGAGCTCGCCGAGCTGCCGCTTCCGGTCGAACGCGTTGGCCTCGGGGTTCTCGTGCAGCATCGACGTCATCCAGTAGGAGAAGTGCTGGGCCTTCCACACGCGCTGCAGCGCGGTGTCGCTGTAGGCGTCGATCCCGGTGGTGGAGCCGGTGGCGAAGTGATCGGCGAGGGCGGCGTGCAGGACGGCGACGTCGGCGAGCGCCAGGTTAAGCCCCTTGGCGCCGGTGGGCGGGACGGTGTGGCCGGCGTCGCCGGCGAGGAACATGCGGCCGTGCCGCAGCGGCTCGCAGACGAAGCTGCGGAACGGCAGCACCGTCTTCTCGAAGACCGGCCCGCGCTGGAGGGTGAACCCGTTACCCTCGACGCGGCGCTGCAGCTCGGCCCAGATCTGGTCCTCGGACCACTGCTCCGGGTCGGTGTCCTTCTCGCACTGGAAGTACATCCGCTGCACCGTGTCGGTGCGCTGGCTGATCAGGGCGAATCCGTGCGGGGAGTTGGCGTACATCAGCTCCGGGGCACTCGGCGGCGCCTCGCAGAGGATGCCGAACCAGGCGAACGGGTACTCCCGGAAGTAGGAGCGGCGCGCGGTCTCCGGCACCTCGCGGCGGCAGATGCTGCGCGATCCGTCGGTGCCGGCGAGGTACTCGCACTCGATCCGCCAGTCCACGCCGTCGGCGTCGGTGAACTCGACGGCGGGGGCGTCCACGACGTCCTCGACCCGGGTGTCCCGCACGCCGTACCGGACGTCGCCGCCGTCGCGTTCCCGCGCCGCGGCCAGGTCCATGAAGACGTCGGTCTGCGGGTAGAGCCAGACGGACTCGCCGACGAGGTCGCGGAAGTCGATGCGGTGGCCCTCGCCGTCGAACCGCAGCTCGATGCCCTCGTGCTCGTAGCCCTCGCGGAGCACGCGGTCGCTGACCTCGTTCTCCAGTAGCATCCGCACGCTGCCGTGCTCGAGGATGCCGGCGCGGATGGTGGTCTCTATCTCGGCACGCGTGCGGGCCTCGACCACGACGGTCTCGACGCCGGACCGGGCGAGCAGGTGGGAGAGCATGAGCCCGGCGGGGCCCGCCCCCACGATGGCGACCTGCGTCCTGACCACGCGCCGTTGCGCCACTGCGTCTCCCTCGACCGATTGCCCGGCTGCTCGTGCGCCGGATGGCCCACATGGTGTGGGCGTGCTCACAGTCTCAACCGGTGCCGCGGTCGATGTCCCCGGCATTCTCATTGAACGAGAGACCGAGATCGACGGCGCGACGGGCGATGCCGCGGGCGGCGGTCTGCAGCACCGGCACCGTGGTGCCGGTCCGCTCCTGCCCGGCGGGCACGACGACGCCGAGGGCGGCGACCGCGCGACGGTCGGGCCCGAGCACGGGCACCGCGACGCCGGAGGTGGCGTCCACGACGTGGCTGTCGAGCAGGGCGTGACCCTCGCGCCGCACGTGGGCAAGGAGACGGCGCAGCTCGGCGACGCTCATCCGGGCCCACGGCGCGTCCGGATCGTAGCCGTGGCGCAGGTAGTGCTCCGTCCGCTCGCGGTCGCCGAAAGCGAGCAGGACGACGCCGGAGGAGGAGATGGCGGCGGGCAGCCGGCCGGCGACGCGGGCGGCGTTGGCGATCGACCCGTGCCAGGAGAGCCGTTCGACGAAGAGGACGTCCCCGCCGTCCTGCAGGATGGTCAGCTGGGTGTGCTGGCGCACGACGGACTGGACGTCCTCGAGGAAGGGCATCGCCACCTGCCGCAGTGTGGTCACCGGCGACGCGCGGCTGGCCAGCTCCCACAGACGGATCCCGAGCCGGACCCGCCCCGCGCCGTCCCGCTCGAGCATCCGCTGGGCCACCAGTTCATGCACGATCCGGTGGGTGGTGGCCAAGGGGATCTCCGCCCGCGCCGCCAGGGCCGCCACCGTCAACGCCGGCCGCTCACTCGAGAAGGCCCCGAGGATCCGGATGATCCGCTCGATCATCGAGTCCCCGGACGGCGAATTGGCCATGGGGCAATCCTCCCACCCACCCCCCTTCCTTCCCGCTGCACCCCCGTGCCCGACCCCGCGCCGCACCCACCCCAGCCACAAAGAAGAACAAGGGCATACAGAAACGGCCCCGCTCCCACGAAGGGAACGGGGCCGTCTCAGTGACGGATCAGAGCCGTCGACGACGGATCAGCGGAAGTCGCTGCCCATGTCGTAGTCGTCCAGCGAGATCGCGTGGAACTCCGGCGACACGGAGCCGTCGAGGCCCGCGTAGTCGAAGTCACCGAACGCGCTCGGGCCGGTGTACAGGTTGGCCTTCGCTTCCTCGGTCGGCTCCACGGAGACGTCGTTGTACACGGGCAGCCCGGTCCCGGCGGGGATGAGCTTGCCGATGATGACGTTCTCCTTGAGGCCGAGCAGCGGGTCGCTCTTGCCCTCCATGGCCGCCTGGGTGAGCACCCGGGTGGTCTCCTGGAAGGACGCGGCGGACAGCCACGACTCGGTCGCCAGCGAGGCCTTGGTGATACCCATCAGCTCCGGACGACCCTGCGCCGGGGCCAGGCCCTCGGCGACGGCCTTGCGGCTGGCCTGCTCGTACCGGCTGCGCTCGGCGAGCTCACCGGGCAGCAGATCCGTGTCACCGGACTCGATGACCGTGACCCGACGCAGCATCTGCCGGACGATGACCTCCACGTGCTTGTCGTGGATGCCGACGCCCTGGCTGCGGTACACGCCCTGGACCTCGTCGACGAGGAACTTCTGCGCCTCGCGGGGGCCCATGATGCGCAGCACCTGCTTCGGGTCCACGGCACCGGACACCAGCTGCTGACCGACCTCGACGTGATCGCCGTCGGCGACGAGCAGACGCGCACGCCGCAGCACGGGGTACGCGATCTCCTCGCTGCCGTCGTCCGGGGTGACGACGATCCGCAGGGACCGCTCCGTCTCCTCCAGGGCGACCCGGCCGGCACTGTCCGAGATCGGGGCGACACCCTTCGGGGTACGCGCCTCGAACAGCTCCTGGATACGGGGCAGACCCTGGGTGATGTCCTCCGCGGAGGCGACACCACCGGTGTGGAAGGTACGCATGGTCAGCTGGGTGCCGGGCTCGCCGATCGACTGGGCGGCGATGATGCCGACCGCCTCGCCGATGTCGACGACCTTGCCGGTGGCCAGCGAACGGCCGTAGCACTTGGCGCAGGTCCCGACCGCGGACTCACAGGTGAGCACGGAGCGGACCTTGAGCTCGGTGACGCCGGCCTCGAACAGCTGGGCGATCAGCACGTCCCCGACGTCGGCGCCGGCCTCGGCCAGCACCGTGCCGTCCGCGCTGGTCACGGCGGTGGCCAGGCTGCGGGCGTAGACGCTGTTCTCGACCTGCTCGTGCATGGTCAGCTCGCCGTTGGCGTCCGCCGTCGCGATCGGCAGCGTGAGGCCGCGATCGGTGCCGCAGTCCTCCTCGCGGACGATGACGTCCTGCGAGACGTCGACCAGACGACGGGTCAGGTACCCCGAGTTCGCGGTACGCAGCGCGGTGTCCGCGAGGCCCTTCCGGGCACCGTGGGTCGCGATGAAGTACTCGAGCACGGACAGGCCCTCACGGTAGGAGGACTTGATCGGGCGCGGGATGATCTCACCCTTCGGGTTCGCCACCAGGCCACGGATACCGGCGATCTGACGCACCTGCATCCAGTTACCACGGGCACCGGAGGAGACCATGCGGTTGATCGTGTTCGACGCCGTCAGGTTCTTGCGCATGACGTCGGCGATCTCGTTGGTCGCACGGTTCCACAGGTCGATCAGTTCCTGGCGACGCTCGTCGTCGTCGACCAGACCCTTCTCGTACTGCGCCTGGATCTTCGCGGCCTGAGCCTCGTAGCCCTCCATGATGGCGGGCTTCTCCGGCGGCGCGGCGACGTCGGAGATCGCCACGGTCACCCCGGACCGGGTGGCCCAGTAGAAGCCGGCGTCCTTGAGGTTGTCCAGCGTCTGCGCGACGACGACCTTCGGGTAGCGCTCCGCCAGGTCGTTGACGATGGTCGACAGGCGACCCTTGTCCGCGACCGACTCGACCCACGGGTAGTCCGCGGGCAGCGTCTGGTTGAACACGACCTGACCGAGCGAGGTCTTCACCATCGCCGGCTGACCGGGCTCCCAGCCCTCCGGGGCCTCCCACTCGGCGTTGGGGACGAAGTCGTCCAGCCGGATGGTGATCTGCGAGTTCAGGTGCAGCGTCCCGGAGTCGTGCGCCATGATCGCCTCGGCCGGGTTCGAGAACACGCGACCCTCACCCGTCGACCCGACTCGCTTGGTGGTCAGGTGGTGCAGACCGATGATCATGTCCTGCGAGGGCAGGGTGACCGGACGGCCGTCGGACGGCTTGAGGATGTTGTTCGAGGAGAGCATCAGGATGCGCGCCTCGGCCTGCGCCTCGGGGCTCAGCGGCAGGTGCACCGCCATCTGGTCCCCGTCGAAGTCGGCGTTGAACGCACCGCAGACGAGCGGGTGCAGCTGGATGGCCTTGCCCTCGACCAGCTGCGGCTCGAACGCCTGGATGCCCAGACGGTGCAGGGTGGGGGCACGGTTGAGCAGCACCGGGTGCTCGGTGATGATCTCCTCGAGCACGTCCCAGACCTGCGGACGGTAGCGCTCGACCATGCGCTTGGCGCTCTTGATGTTCTGCGCGTGGTTCAGGTCCACGAGCCGCTTCATCACGAAGGGCTTGAACAGCTCGAGAGCCATCTGCTTGGGCAGACCGCACTGGTGCAGCTTCAGCTGGGGGCCGACGACGATGACCGAACGGCCCGAGTAGTCGACGCGCTTGCCGAGCAGGTTCTGCCGGAACCGGCCCTGCTTGCCCTTGAGCATGTCCGAGAGCGACTTCAGCGGCCGGTTGCCCGGGCCGGTGACCGGACGGCCACGACGGCCGTTGTCGAACAGCGAGTCGACGGCCTCCTGGAGCATCCGCTTCTCGTTGTTGACGATGATCTCCGGGGCACCCAGGTCGAGCAGGCGCTTGAGCCGGTTGTTCCGGTTGATCACGCGGCGGTACAGGTCGTTCAGGTCCGAGGTGGCGAAGCGGCCACCGTCGAGCTGGACCATCGGGCGCAGCTCCGGCGGGATCACCGGAACGGCGTCCAGGACCATGCCCAGCGGCGAGTTGGTCGTCGTCAGGAACGCGTTGACCACCTTCAGACGCTTCAGGGCGCGGGTCTTGCGCTGCCCCTTGCCGTTCTTGATGGTGTCGCGCAGCGACTCGGCCTCGCCCTCCATGTCGAAGTCGATCAGGCGCTGCTTGATCGCCTCCGCACCCATGGAGCCCTCGAAGTAGAGGCCGAACTTGTCGACCATCTGCCGGTACAGCGACTCGTCGCCCTCGAGGTCGGAGACCTTGAGGTTCTTGAACCGGTCCCAGACCTGCTCGAGCCGGTCGATGTCGGCGTCGGCGCGCTTGCGCACGCTGGCCATCTGCCGGTCGGCGGAGTCGCGGGCCTTCTTCTTGTCGGCGGCCTTGGCACCCTCGCCCTCGAGGCGCTCGATCTCACCCTCGAGGTCGCGGGCGATCGCGGCGATGTCGGAGTCACGGGTGTCCGTGAGCTGCTTCTTCTCCAGGTCGTGCTCGGCCTGCAGGTTCGGCAGGTCGGCGTGCCGACCCTCCTCGTCGACGCTGGTGATCATGTAGGCGGCGAAGTAGATGACCTTCTCCAGGTCCTTCGGCGCCAGGTCCAGCAGGTACCCCAGGCGCGACGGGACGCCCTTGAAGTACCAGATGTGGGTGACCGGAGCGGCCAGCTCGATGTGGCCCATCCGCTCGCGCCGCACCTTGGCCCGGGTCACCTCGACGCCGCAGCGCTCACAGATGATGCCCTTGAAGCGGACGCGCTTGTACTTGCCGCAGTAGCACTCCCAGTCCCGGGAGGGGCCGAAGATCTTCTCGCAGAAGAGTCCGTCCTTCTCGGGCTTGAGGGTGCGGTAGTTGATGGTCTCGGGCTTCTTGACCTCACCGTAGGACCACGCGCGGATTTCTTCCGCGGTGGCGAGGCCGATACGCATGTGTCCGAACGAAGTGTCGGTCGACATCTGGTCCTTGTCTCTCTTGGTGTGACGAATGTCTGAAGTCGGTTCCTGAGGGTGCTGACGGCTCCCGCCCTCCGTGCCCGGCGTGAGGCCGGGCACGGAGGGCGGAGCGGGTCAGACCTCCTCGACCGAGCTGGGCTCGGCCCGGGACAGGTCGATACCGAGTTCCTCGGCGGCCCGGAAGACTTCCTCGTCCGAGTCACGCATCTCGATGGTGGTGCCGTCGGTGGAGAGGACCTCCACGTTCAGGCACAGCGACTGCATCTCCTTGATCAGGACCTTGAACGACTCCGGCACACCGGGCTCGGGGATGTTCTCGCCCTTGACGATGGCCTCGTAGACCTTCACGCGACCGTGGATGTCGTCCGACTTGATGGTCAGCAGTTCCTGCAGCGTGTAGGCCGCGCCGTACGCCTCGAGGGCCCATACCTCCATCTCACCGAAGCGCTGGCCACCGAACTGCGCCTTACCACCCAGCGGCTGCTGCGTGATCATCGAGTACGGGCCGGTGGAGCGGGCGTGGATCTTGTCGTCCACCAGGTGGTGGAGCTTCAGGATGTACATGTAGCCCACGGAGATCGGGTCCGGGAACGGCTGGCCGGAGCGGCCGTCGAACAGGCGCGCCTTGCCGGAGCGCTCGATCAGACGGTTGCCGTCACGGGTGACATTGGTCGAGTCCAGGAGGCCCTGGATCTCGTCCTCGGTCGCGCCGTCGAACACCGGGGTGGCGACGTTCGTCGGGCCGGACTCGCGCGGCAGCTGCGGCAGGTTCGCCGCCCACGCCGGCTCGCCCTCGATCTTCCAGCCCTGCTTCGCAGCCCAGCCCAGGTGGATCTCCAGGACCTGACCGATGTTCATGCGGCCCGGGACGCCCAGCGGGTTCAGGATCACGTCGACGGGCGTGCCGTCCTCCAGGAACGGCATGTCCTCGATCGGCAGGATCTTGGAGATGACGCCCTTGTTGCCGTGGCGGCCGGCGAGCTTGTCGCCGTCGGTGATCTTGCGCTTCTGCGCCACGTAGACGCGGACCAGCTGGTTCACGCCCGGGGGCAGCTCGTCGTCGTCCTCGCGGTCGAACACGCGCACGCCGATGACGGTGCCGGACTCGCCGTGGGGCACCTTCAGGGACGTGTCGCGCACCTCGCGCGACTTCTCACCGAAGATCGCCCGGAGCAGGCGCTCCTCCGGGGTCAACTCGGTCTCGCCCTTGGGGGTGACCTTGCCGACGAGGATGTCGCCGGCCTCGACCTCGGCACCGATGTGGATGATGCCGCGCTCGTCCAGGGCGGAGAGGATCTCCTCGGACACGTTCGGGATGTCCCGGGTGATCTCCTCGGCGCCGAGCTTGGTGTCGCGGGCGTCGATCTCGTGCTCCTCGATGTGGATCGAGGAGAGCACGTCGTCGGAGACCATCCGCTGGGACAGGATGATCGCGTCCTCGTAGTTCAGTCCCTCCCAGGACATGAACGCCACGAGCAGGTTCTTGCCGAGCGCCAGCTCGCCGCCGTCGGTGGCCGGGCCGTCGGCGATGACGCCGCCGCGCTCGACCCGGTCGCCCTCGGCGACCACGACGCGCTGGTTGTAGGAGTTGCCCTGGTTGGACCGGGAGAACTTCATGATCGGGTAGTTCGTCTGGGTGCCCTCGTCCTCGAGCACCGTGACCATGTCGGCCGACACCTCCGAGACGACGCCCGCCTTCGCGGCGACGACCACGTCACCGGCGTCGACCGCGGCGTGCTTCTCCATGCCGGTGCCCACGACGGGGGCCTCGGACCGGAGCAGCGGCACGGCCTGGCGCTGCATGTTCGCACCCATCAGGGCGCGGTTCGCGTCGTCGTGCTCGAGGAACGGGATCAGGGCGGTCGCCACGGACACCATCTGCCGCGGGGAGACGTCCATGTAGTCGACCTCGGCGGCCGGGATCAGCACGGGCTCGCCGCTGCCGCCGCGCTGGCGGACCAGCACGGTCTCCTCGGTGAAGTGCCCGTCGTCCGTCAGCGGGGCGTTCGCCTGCGCGATGACGACCTCGATCTCGTCGTCGGCGGTGAGGTAGTCGACCTCGTCGCTGACCTGGCCCTCGGTGACCCGGCGGTACGGGGTCTCGATGAACCCGAACGAGTTGATCCGACCGTAGGAGGCGAGCGAGCCGATCAGGCCGATGTTCGGGCCTTCCGGCGTCTCGATCGGGCACATGCGGCCGTAGTGCGACGGGTGCACGTCACGGACCTCCATGCCGGCCCGGTCGCGGGAGAGACCGCCGGGGCCGAGCGCGGAGAGGCGCCGCTTGTGGGTCAGACCCGCGAGCGGGTTGTTCTGGTCCATGAACTGGCTCAGCTGGGAGGTCCCGAAGAACTCCTTGATGGCCGCGGACACCGGGCGGATGTTGATCAGGGTCTGCGGCGTGATCGCCTCGACGTCCTGGGTGGTCATCCGCTCACGGACCACACGCTCCATCCGGGACAGGCCGGTGCGGAGCTGGTTCTCGATCAGCTCGCCCACGGCGCGGATGCGGCGGTTGCCGAAGTGGTCGATGTCGTCGACCTCGACGCGGAGGTCGTGCTCGGCCCCGTCACGGATGCCGGGCATGGTCTCGTTGCCGGCGTGCAGGGACACGAGGAAGCGGATCATCGCGACGATGTCGTCGATGTTCAGCACGGAGGCGCGGGGATCGTCCAGCGCGGTCTCGACGCCGAGCTTCCGGTTGATCTTGTACCGGCCGACCTTGGCCAGGTCGTAGCGCTTCGGGTTGAAGTAGAGGTTGTCCAGCAGCGTCTGGGCGGCCTCGACCGTCGGCGGCTCGCCCGGGCGCAGCTTGCGGTAGATGTCGAGCAGCGCTTCCTCGCGGGTCTGCGTGCCGTCCTTCTCCAGGGTGGCGCGGATGGAGTCGAAGTCGCCGAACTCCTCGAGGATGCGGCTCTCGGTCCAGCCCATGGCCTTGAGCAGGACGGTCACCGACTGCTTGCGCTTGCGGTCCAGACGGACGCCGACCTGGTCACGCTTGTCGATCTCGAGCTCGAACCAGGCTCCGCGCGAGGGGATGATCTTCGCGGTGTAGATGTCCTTGTCGCTGGTCTTGTCCGCGGTCTTCTCGAAGTAGGCGCCCGGGGAGCGGACCAGCTGCGAGACGACGACGCGCTCGGTGCCGTTGATGACGAAGGTGCCCTTGTCGGTCATCAACGGGAAGTCGCCCATGAACACCGTCTGCTGCTTGATCTCACCGGTGACGTTGTTCATGAACTCGGCCTTGACGTACAGCGGCGCGGCGTAGGTCGCGTCGCGCTCCTTGCACTCGGCCATCGTGTACTTCGGGTCGGCGAACTCCGGCTCCGAGAAGGACAGGGACATGGTGCCCTGGAAGTCCTCGATCGGGGAGATCTCCTCGAAGATGTCGGCCAGACCGGAGGTGGTCGGCACGCCCTTGTCGCCCGTCGCGATGGCTTCCTCGACGCGGCGGCGCCAGGTGTCGTTGCCGACGAGCCAGTCGAAGCTGTCCAGCTGCAGGGACAGGAGGTTGGGAACATCCAGCGGTTCGTGGATCTTGGCGAAGGAGAGGCGGGGTGCTTCGCCGCTAGCGGTTACGTTGTCAGAGGTGCTCGAGGCGACCAAGAGGGATCCTTCCACAGACCTTCAGGCGAGAACTGCGCCCCCGACGGCGACCTGCGGCCTGCAGTCGTGCCGCCCACCCGTACTGGTCCGATACGGACCGGGTCGCTGCTCGCGGTCGCCTCCGTGAGGTCCACGGATCTGGCGTCCAGCGCAGCACACGACCGAGCCCACCGCTATATGAAGGCTGAAGGTGAAGAGGGGATACGCAAAGATTCAGTCTACCCGGCAGAATGCTTGGTGTCCAGCCCGGCCTGTGGTATTCGCGCGGGAACAGGCGGTTCCCCCACCCGGCGCCCCGCCCCGCTGCCCCCGCCGACGGCCGGAGCGAGGCGCCGGTCACACTAGGCTGGGGGCACCCAACGTCTCCGGAGGACCAACGCCATCATGAGTGAGCACCACGACAACGACGTCGTCATCCTGGCCGGGGCTCGCACCCCCCAGGGCAAGATCCTCGGCCAGCTGGCCGGCTTCACGGCCGTCGAACTGGGGACGCTCGCCGCGTCCGCCGCGATCGAGCGGGCCGGGGTCGGCGCCGCCGACATCGACCACGTCATCCTCGGCCAGGTGGTGCAGGCCGGCGCCGGCCAGAACCCCGCCCGGCAGACCGCCATCGCCGCCGGCGTCGGCTGGGACGTGCCGGCCGTGACGCTGAACAAGGTCTGCCTCTCCGGGCTGGTCGCCATCACGGACGCCGCGCGGCTGATCCGCTCCGGTGAGGCGGACGTCGTGCTCGCCGGTGGCCAGGAGTCGATGACGAACGCCCCGCACCTGCTGCCCGGCGCCCGCAAGGGCTGGACCTACGGCTCCTTCGAGGCGCTCGACTCCGTCGCGCAGGACGGCCTGGTCGACTCGTTCGACCACGTCTCGATGGGCGCCTCCACCGAGGGGCACAACGGCCGGCTGGGCATCGACCGCGCCGCGCAGGACGAGGTCGCCGCGGCTTCGCACCAGCGGGCGGCCGCCGCAGCCGACGCCGGGGTCTTCGAGCAGGAGATCGTCCCGGTGAAGGTGCCGCAGCGCAAGGGCGCGCCGGTCGTGGTCTCCACCGATGAGGGCGTGCGGCCGACCACCACGGTCGAGACGCTCGCCGGGCTGCGGCCCGCCTTCGCCTCGGACGGGACCATCACGGCGGGCAACTCCTCGCCGCTCTCGGACGGCGCCTCCGTCGTCGTCGTCGCGCGCCGGTCGTGGGCGGAGGAGCGCGGGCTGCCCTGGCTGGCCGTGATCGGTGCTCCCGGCCAGGTCGCCGGCCCGGACAACTCCCTGCACTCGCAGCCGTCCCGCGCCATCGACCACGCCCTCGGCCGTGCCGGCTGGCAGCGCGAGGACCTCGACTTCATCGAGATCAACGAGGCCTTCGGCGCGGTGGCCGTGCAGTCCCTCGCCGACCTGGACTACCCGCTGGAGAAGACCAACATCCACGGCGGCGCGATCGCTCTGGGTCACCCGATCGGCGCCTCCGGAGCCCGGCTCGCGCTGCACGCCGCTCTCGAGCTGGCACGACGCGGCTCCGGCCGCGCCGCCGTGTCGCTGTGCGGCGGTGGCGGTCAGGGCGAGGCCCTGCTGCTCTCCCGCGACTGAGTCACGCTCCCCCGGTCGCCGCGACGGCCGACGGCGGACGCGAGAAGGGCCCCGCTCCGGTGACCGGAGCGGGGCCCTTCTGCGTGCCCCCGTCGGGGGCGTGTACCAATGATCAGATGATCGGCGAGGTCACTTGAGGGTGACGGTGGCGCCGGCGCCCTCGAGCTGCGCCTTGGCCTTCTCGGCGGTCTCCTTGTTGGCGCCCTCGAGGACCGCCTTCGGGGCACCGTCGACCAGGTCCTTGGCTTCCTTCAGACCCAGGGAGGTCAGCGCGCGGACCTCCTTGATGACCTGGATCTTCTTCTCGCCGGCGGCCTCGAGGACGACGTCGAACTCGGTCTTCTCCTCCTCGGCCTCCGCCTCGCCGCCACCGGCAGCAGCCGGGCCGGCCACGGCCACGGGGGCGGCAGCGGTGACGTCGAAGGTCTCCTCGAACGCCTTGACGAACTCGGAGAGCTCGATGAGGGTCAGTTCCTTGAACGCGTCGATCAGTTCGTCGGTGGTCAGCTTCGCCATGATGGCGCTCCTTCGTTTCGTTGCCGGTCTCGTGCCGCCCTCACGGGGCGGGGTGATCCCGGCGGGATCTTCGGTCGTGGCCCGGAGCCCGGGCCGGCAGGAGCGGGTCCTGCCTGTGCTGCCGTCGTGGCGTCACCGCCGTCGGGCAGCGGCCGCTCACGCGGCCTGGCTGGCCTCGTCCTGCTTCGCTCGCAGGGCCTCCGCAGTGCGGACGGTCTTGGAGAGCGGAGCCTGGAACAAGGCGGCGGCCTTGGACAGCGACGCCTGAGCGGCGCCGGCGACCTTGGCCAGCAGGACCTCGCGGGACTCGAGATCCGCGAGTTTGGTGATCTCAGCGCCGCTGAGTGCCTTCCCCTCGAGGAAGCCACCCTTCACGATCAGCTGAGGGTTGGTCTTGGCGAAGTCACGCAGGCTCTTGGCAGCCTCCACCGGGTCTCCGGTGATGAACGCGATCGCGGAGGGTCCGGCAAGCTGGCCATCGAACGCATCGATGCCCGCCTCCTTCGCCGCGATCTCGGTCAGCGTGTTCTTCACCACGGCGTATTCCGCGTTCTCACCGAGGGAACGACGCAGCTGCTTGAGCTGGGCCACGGTGAGACCACGGTATTCCGTCAGGACGGCGGCGGTGGAGTTGCGGAAGTGATCCGTCAGCTCCTGGACCGCGGCGACCTTGTTCGGCTGCGCCATGGTTCTCCTTCCGGTCATCGTGGGCCGGCCGGCCACGGCAGCGGAATGTGCGTCTTGAACGCAACAACGCCCCGCGCAGATGCACGGGGCGCACGGAGAGCGGACGGGAAGAGACCCGTCGGCGTCGAGCTTTCGTTCACCTGCGCAGGCCGCCCGCTGTGCGGGGCCTTCGATTCATCCTCCGCCTCGAGCACGATTGCCCGGGCAGAGATGAACGACCGGCGGTCTTTGGTACCCGTCCATGGTACGTGAGCGCGGCGATCCGGCCAAATGCCGGGTCGCCGCGCTCCCGGGACGGTGCTCGGCTAACCCGAGTCCTCGGATACTCAGGCGGCGTGCCGCCCGCGGCGACGGCCGAGGCCGCGTGGCGTCGCGAGGAAGACGGCCACCAGAGCGGCCACGAGGAAGCCGACGGCCGGCAGCAGGAGGGACTGGCCCATGGCACTCGCGTACCCTGCCTGCAGGGCAGCCGGCAGGGAGCCGGAACCCCCCATCCCGGCCTCGCCGGCGGGGGCGCCGCCGCTCAGGTGCGGCAGCTCGGCCGCGAGCCGGCTCTCCATCAGCACCGCGATCGCGGCCGAGCCGAGCACCGCGCCGACCTGACGCGTCGTGTTGTAGACGCCCGAGCCGGCCCCGGCGACGTCCGGTGTGAGGTTGCGGGTCGCGCTGATCGACAGCGGGGCCCACATGCAGGAGCTGCCCAGGCCCATGATGACCGGCACGAGCGCCAGGAACACCAGTGGCGTGTCCGGGGTCATGATCGCGGCGAGGATCAGCAGGCCGATGCCGAAGGCGGCCATGCCGGGCACCGCCAGGCGCCGGGGGTCCACCCGGGCGATGATGCGGCCGACGATCGGCGCCATGACGCCGGAGACGATGGCCATCGGGGCGAGCATGAGGGCCGACTGCGTCGGGGTGAGGCCGCGGACGGTCTGCAGGAAGAGCATGAGCGGGAAGTTCATCGCGGTGATCGCCAGGCCCACGAGGGTGATGGCCAGGTTCGCGAGGCTGAAGTTGCGGTCGCGGAAGAGCCGCAGCGGGATCAGCGGCTCACCGCGGTTGTAGCGCTGCCACACGACGAAGAGGGCGAGCACGACGACGCCGGTGATGATGAGCCCCCACACTGAGATGGGCCCGGTGATGGTGCCCCAGTCGTAGGTCTCCCCCTCCTGGATGCCGAACACCAGCGCGAACATGCCCACCGCGCTGAGCACGACGCCCAGGATGTCGAACCGGTGGCTGTGGGTCGGCAGCCGCGGGACGAGCATGAAGGCGAGGACGAGCCCGACGACGCCCACCGGCACGTTGACGAAGAAGATCCACTCCCAGCCCAGCGAGTCGACCAGCAGGCCGCCGAGGATCGGGCCGACCAGGGTGGCGATGCCGGCGGTCGCGCCCCAGAGTCCCATCGCCGCGCCGCGTTTCGCCACCGGGAACATCCGGGTGATCACGGACATGGTCTGGGGCGTCATGAGCGCCGCGCCCAGGCCCTGCAGCACCCGGGCGAGGATCAGCATCTGCACGTCGCCGGCGAAGCCGCACCAGGCGGAGGCGACCGTGAACACGGCCAGGCCGATCACGTAGATGTTCTTCGGCCCGAACCGGTCACCGAGTCGCCCGGTGATCAGCAGCGGCACCGCGTAGGCGAGCAGGTAGGCACTGGTGACCCAGATGACGGCGTTGATGTCGGCGCCGAGGCCCCGCATGATGGCGGGCATCGCCGTGGTCACGATGGTGGAGTCCACGAGGATCATGAAGAAGCCGACGACGAGGGCCCACAGGGCCGGCCACGCCTTCGGGTCGAGCGGCGCGTCGGTCGCCGGGGACGGGTACGGGGTGCCCGCGCGCGGAGGGGTCGCCTCGGCAACGGGGGGCTGGGCCTGCGCGACGGTCTGGTCGCTGCGGGTGGTGGTCACGGATGTCCTTCCGCCCGGGAGACCCGGGGAGCGGTGCTGGTGCACGTGGTGCGGGTGGAGCAGATGTCGATCGAGCGGCCCGACGGCAGACGACGCCGGTCGGAAGCAGTGGGGGGTGGCGGCGCTGACGCGGGGCCACCCTGCGGCATCAACGTCGGTGCCGGGACGGTTATGCCCGGTCCGACGGACCGGGGGGATGATCAGCAGAGGCGCTTCTGCCAGGCGCCGACCACGCCGGCCTGCCGGAAGCCGAGCTCGACATTGATGGCGAGCACGGGGGTGTTCTCCTCGGCGTTCCAGGTGTAGACGCGGCGAACCTCCGGCCACGCCGTCGCCAGCCGCCGGAGGTTGTCGATCTTCAGCAGCATACCCAGCCGGTGGCCGCGATGGGCGCTCAGGACCAGGGTGTCCTGCTGGTAGGCGACGGCGGGACGCGCGTCGAAGCGCTCGAGGACGGTGTGGCCCACCAGCCGCCCGGTCGGGACGTGCCGGACGGCGGTCACGAGCCGGTGCCCGCCTCCGGCGGCCAGTTCCGCTTCCTCGTCCGCGACCCGGCCGGCGTCCCAGTCCTCCTCGTCCTGCTCGAGGTCGGCGGAGGGGACGTCCGTGCTCATGGCCGTCTTCAGCTGCGCGTAGTCCGCGGCGGTGTCGGCGGGTGCGACGTCGGACCAGGCGATGAGCTCGTGGTCGGGATGCTCGGGCAGGGCGGCGTACCAGGCCTGGAGGGTGGCCGGCGCGACCGGCACGTCGAGCCGGCCGAGGCGTTCGACCTGTTCGAGCACGTACCCGTGGCGCCGGGCGAAGGCCACCTCCGGGGCACCGGCGGGCACGGCTCCGGCCCCGGATCGGGCCGGTACGGCATCGGGCCAGGGTTCGGTGCCCGCGGTCTCGGTCCAGCCGGTCAGCACCGTCCGGCCCGCGGTTCGCAGGTCCCGCTCGGCCACCGCCATCAGGGAGGATCCGACGCCTCGGCGCTGGCGACCGGGATCGACCACGACGTCGACCCAGGCGACGGCCGGGTTCTCCCGCAGCGGCAGGGTGGCGGTGAGCAGGCCGAGCACGCCGCCTGCCCCGTCGACGGCGATCCAGCCACGCCACTGCTCCGCGGCGGTGTCAGCGGCACGGGCGTACTGCTCGGGCAGGCTCTCGGTGTGGTCGTCGTCGCCCCACTGGTGACGGCGGGCCCGGATCCCGACCCCGGCGGCGGCCCGGAAGGTCGCGGCGTCGGCGCCGGTCAACTCGGCGGGGCGGACGAGCTCGCGGACCTCGACGGTCTCCTGGTCGCGCACGGTCACGCTCCTCATCGTGTCCCGGCCGGCCGCTCCGGTCCAGACCCGGCGGTACTCCGCATCCCGTCGGCCCTCGGACTCCGACCCGGGAACGCGAACGGGGCCGGACGAGATGATCTCGTCCGGCCCCGTTCGTCGGCCGTGTGGCCGCGGGTCGTTCAGCCTCAGGCGGCGGGGAGCACGCGGGTGACGTTCGGATCCACCGGGATGCCGGGGCCGAAGGTCGTGCTCACGGTGGCGCGCTGGATGTAGCGGCCCTTCGAGGCGGACGGCTTGAGCCGCAGGACCTCGTCGAGCGCCGCGGCGTAGTTCTCCGCCAGCTTCTCGGCGTCGAAGGACACCTTGCCGATGATGAAGTGCAGGTTCGCGTGCTTGTCGACCCGGAAGTCGATCTTGCCGCCCTTGATCTCGGTCACGGCGCGGGCCACGTCCGGGGTCACGGTGCCGGTCTTCGGGTTCGGCATCAGGTTGCGGGGGCCGAGGATCTTGCCCAGGCGACCGACCTTGCCCATCAGGTCCGGGGTGGCGACGGCGGCGTCGAAGTCCGTCCACCCGCCCTGGATGCGCTCCATCAGGTCGTCCGACCCGACGAAGTCGGCGCCGGCGGCCTCGGCCGCGGCGGCCCGGTCACCGGTCGCGAAGACCACGACGCGGGCGGTCTTGCCGGTGCCGTTCGGGAGCATCACGGTGCCGCGGACCATCTGGTCGGCCTTGCGGGGGTCGACGCCCAGACGGAACGCGACCTCGACGGTGGCGTCCGAGGACGACGGGTTGGACTCCTTGGCCAGGGTGATGGCCTCGGCCGGGGCGTACAGCTTGCCCTCTTCGATCTTGGCGGCCGCGGCCCGGTATGCCTTGCTGCGCTGTGCCATCTGCGTCTTCTCCTTGTGCAGGTGTGGTGTGACGGGCCGCGCGCGGCCCTTTCCCACGGGATGTGTCAGGTGCCGAGCAACTGCTCGGCGGGTGTCGAGTGACTACTCGACTCCGTCTGATCGTCGAGTGACTATTCGACGGTGATGCCCATCGAGCGGGCCGTGCCCGCGATGATCTTGGCGGCCGCGTCGACGTCGTTCGCGTTCAGGTCCTCGAGCTTCGTCTGGGCGATCTCGCGCACCTGGGCCTGGGTCAGCTTCGCGACCTTGGCGGTGTGCGGGGTGGCCGAGCCCTTCTGGACGCCCGCAGCCTTCTTGATCAGCTCAGCGGCCGGCGGTGTCTTGGTGATGAAGGTGAACGAGCGGTCCTCGTAGACCGTGATCTCGACGGGGACGACGTTGCCGCGCTGGGATTCCGTCGCGGCGTTGTACGCCTTGCAGAATTCCATGATGTTGACGCCGTGCTGACCGAGCGCGGGACCGATCGGGGGGGCCGGGTTGGCGGCACCCGCCTGGATCTGCAGCTTGATCAGGCCGGCGACCTTCTTCTTGGGAGCCAATTGAAGATCCTTCTTCCATGATGGTGCCCGCCGGCACAGGAGCGTCCCGGCGGAGGTTGGCCGCCGTGGCGCGGCGGCCGCCGTCGTCATGATCCGCAAAGCATCGGATCACGCCGACGAAGTCGGGGGTCGGACTCTCAGATCTTGGTGACCTGGTTGAACCCGAGGGTGACGGGCGTCTCGCGCTCGAAGATGGAGACCAGCACGACGAGCTGCTGCGACTCGGGCTTGATCTCGGAGATCGTGGCCGGCAGGGTCTCGAACGGGCCCTCCTTGACGATGACCGACTCGCCGACGGTGAAATCGACGGCGATGGCGCCCGGCGCCGGGCGGACCGGCTTGCCCTCCTCGGCCGCACGCTCGGCCTCGAACGACGGAGCCAGCATCGAGACGACCTCGTCCAGGCGCAGCGGGACGGGGTTGTGGGCGTTGCCCACGAAGCCAGTGACACCCGGGGTGTGCCGGACGGCGCCCCAGGACTCGTCGGTCAGTTCCATCCGGACCAGCACGTAGCCGGGGATCCGCACGCGGCGCACGACCTTGCGCTGCGCGTTCTTGATCTCCACGACATCCTCCATGGGGACCTGGATCTCGAAGATGAAATCCTCCATGTTGAGGGTCTGGATCCGGGTCTCCAGGTTGACCTTCACCCGGTTCTCGTAGCCGGCGTAGGAGTGGATGACATACCAGTCACCCTCCTGGCGGCGCAGCTTCGCGGTGAACTCGACCAGCGGGTCCTCGGCGGGCTGGGCCGTGTCGGCCTCGCCCTCCTCGCCCTCGGTGATCGGCTCGGCGGTGTCGGTGCCCGCGGCGACGGCGAGGTCCGTCTCCTGGATGGTCGCGTCGTCGGTGGCGACACCGTCGGCCTCGGCCAGCGTGACGTCGTCGTCCTGCGTCGTCTCCACCTGCGCGGCCTCGGCGTCGTCGGCCTGAGCGGTCTCGACCTCGTCGTCCGTGACGTCCGGCTCGGCGGGGGCCGACACCGGCGCCCCGGTCGGCGCGGCGTCGCTGAACGGCGAGTCGGCGCTGCGCGCGTTCGACCGGGTGACGTCGTCGTCGATGTTTTCGAGCCTGTGCTCGGACACGGTGTACTCCTGTTTCTCGACCGGTTGTCTTGCGGGGTGCTCACGCACCCGAGGCATCACTGCGTGGGCGTGCCGACGAAGACCCATTTCGCTGCCGAGAAGAACACGAAATCCAGTCCCGTCACGATGAGCATCATGATCACCACGAACACGAGCACCACGGCGGTGTAGTTCAGCCACTGTCCTCGCGTCGGCGTCACCACCTTGCGCAGTTCGCCGATGACCTGCCGGACGAACAGCGCGATCCGCGAGAACACGTTGCGCCTGGGCTGCTTCGCCTCGGGCGAGGGGCGCCCCTGAGAGCTGCTGGCAGCTGTTTCGGTCACCGGTTCCTCACTTGCCGTTCGTCGAGTTCGCCGACGGTCACACGACCGCCGCGCCGCGATGCCGGCTGTTCACCAGCCAGTGCGCAGGGCAGACAGGACTCGAACCTGCAACCTGCGGTTTTGGAGACCGCTGCGCTACCAATTGCGCCACTACCCTTCGATGTTCCGCTTCCGGGGCTGATCCTGACCCTGCATGAGGGCGCAGTCGAGCTTCGGGCGAACACCAAAATGACAGTCTACGCATGTCGAGCGCGAACGTCGAACCGACGCCTCCCGATGCACGCCGATGTCGACGTCGCCCGGCCCCCTTGTGCCCTGGATCACAGCCGGTGTACCGTGGTCGCATTCACGTAGCGAACACTTGTTCGCCATACGAACACCAACGGCGTCCACGGACCCCGTCCCGGTGATCGTCACCGGATCGGCCACCGTCCCCGGTCCCCCCACGGTCGGCCGCCCGGCCTCCGGCACCGCCCGCGTCCCCAGCCCGTCGAGATGGAGACCTCCGATGACCTCCCACGAGACCACCCCCCTGTCGCCCCGCGAAGAGGGCGTCACGCCCGACGAGCAGGCCCGCCGCCTGCAGCGCGCGAAGAAGGCCGCCACGGCCGCCTTCCTCGGTGGCACGCTCGAGTACTACGACTTCTTCATCTACACCACCGCCGCGTCGCTGGTGTTCTCGAAGATCTTCTTCCCCGCCGGCGACCCCGTCGTCGGCCAGATCCAGGCCTTCGCGACGCTCGGCGTGGCGTACGTCTTCCGTCCCGTCGGCGCCATCGTGTTCGGTCACCTCGGCGACAAGATCGGGCGGAAGAACACCCTGGTGCTCACCATCCTGCTGATGGGAGCCGCGACCTTCCTCATCGGCTTCCTGCCCACCTTCGGGGCCGCCGGCTACCTCGCTCCGGTGCTGCTCGTCCTGCTGCGCGTGCTGCAGGGTCTCTCCGCGGGTGGGGAGACCGCCGGCGCGGCGTCGCTGACGATGGAGGAGTCGCCCGTCGGACGGCGCGGCTTCTTCCCCAGCTTCACCATGAGCGGCATCTCGGGCGGCATCGTCCTCGCCTCGCTGGTGTTCCTGCCGATCGCCGCCCTGCCGCAGGACCAGTTGCTGACGTGGGGCTGGCGGATCCCGTTCTGGCTCTCACTGGTGGTGGTCGTCGTCGCCTTCCTCGTGCGCCGCACGCTGGAGGAGCCCGAGGTGTTCGAGGAGAAGGCGGAGCACGCTGATCTGGTCAAGCTCCCGCTCACGGAGATGCTGCGCACCCACCCGAAGCAGTTCGTGCAGACCGTGCTCATGTCCTTCGAGACGGTGACCAACACCTTCATGCAGTCCTTCGGGCTCGCCTACGCCGTGGTGGTCGGCATCCCGGCGACGACGATGCTGTGGGTGAGCGTCGTGGGCAACGCCCTGGCGATCTTCTCGCAGCCGCTCATGGCCTCGTTCTCCGACCGGATCGGCCGCAAGCCGCTCTTCGTCTCGGGCGTCATCGGCTCCGGGATCATGATCTTCATCTACTTCTGGTCGATCTCGACGCAGAACATCGCCCTCGTCTTCATCACCAGCACGCTCATCACGGCCGGCACCTACGCGATGTCCAACGCCATCTACCCGGCCTGGTTCCCCGAGCTGTTCAACGTCCGGGTGCGCTACTCGGGGGTGGCCATCGGCCTGCAGATCGGGATCCTGTGCGCGGGCTTCACCCCGCTGCTGGGCGAGGCCCTGCGCGGAGCCGACAAGGCCAACTGGGGCCCGGCCGCGTGGATCGTGGCGGCCTCCTCGATCCTCGCCGCCACCGGTGCCCTCTGGGCCCGGGAGACCTTCCGGACCCCGCTGAAGGACCTCGGCGCCCCGGTCCACCACCCGCAGACGAGCAGCATCGACAAACTCTCCGTCTGACCCACCACAGAACCGAACGAACGACGGACGGCCCCGCCACGAAGGCGGGGCCCTCCGTCGTCCGGTCGTCGTGTGAAGTCAGCGCTGACCCTGCGCAATCCGCCACCCCCCCTCCCCCTCCCCCCGCTCGTGACACCGACCGCCCCCCACCAACAGCAATACCGATCCGGCGGAACCGACGATCCGAGGTCGGCACGGTGCCGGGCGAAAGGGGACGTGTCGACCGGAGCGAGCTCTGCGAGCGCAGGGAGATCCAGTCCCCGTGCCCGGTGCCGTACCGACCGAACGCAACCCGACCGAATGCAACCCGACCGACGCAACACGACGGAACGCACCTAACGCACCGAAGCGAACGCAACCCCGCCACACGCGGTCGAAACCAGGACTCCCAGCACCCGACGTCACGAACGGAGACCCCGCCTAGACTTGTCACCACCCCCGCCCGCAACGAAGGACGTCATGAGCCCAGCCCGCATCTCCCAGCGTGTCGGATCGATCGCCGAGTCGGCCACCCTCGCGGTGGACGCCCGCGCGAAGGCCCTCAAGGCGCAGGGCCGGCCCGTGATCGGGTTCGGCGCCGGGGAACCGGACTTCCCGACGCCGGACTACATCGTGGAGGCGGCGGTCGAGGCGGCGCGGGATCCCCGCAATCACCGGTACTCCCCCGCCGGGGGCCTGCCGGAGCTGAAGACCGCGATCGCGGAGAAGACGCAGCGCGACTCCGGGTACACCGTCGACCCCGCGCAGGTGCTGGTGACCAACGGCGGGAAGCAGGCCGTCTACGAGTCGTTCGCCACGCTGCTGGATCCGGGCGACGAGGTGCTCATGCCCACCCCGTACTGGACCACGTACCCCGAGGCCATCCGCCTCGCCGGGGGCGTCCCCGTCGAGGTGTTCGCCGGCCCCGAGCAGGGCTACCTGGTCACCGTCGACCAGCTCGAGGCGGCCCTGACCGAGCGCACCAAGGTGCTGCTCTTCGTCTCCCCCTCCAACCCGACGGGTGCCGTCTACTCCCCCGAGCAGACCGCGCAGATCGGCGCGTGGGCCGCGTCGAAGGGCCTCTGGGTGGTCACCGACGAGATCTACGAGCACCTGACCTACGACGGCGTGCCGTTCACCTCGATCGCCACCGCGGCACCGGAGCTCGGCGACCGCGTCGTCATCCTCAACGGCGTGGCCAAGACCTACGCGATGACGGGCTGGCGGGTCGGCTGGATGATCGCCGCCCCGGACGTGGTCAAGGCGGCGACGAACCTGCAGTCCCACGCGACGTCCAACGTCGCCAACGTCTCCCAGCGCGCGGCTCTTGCCGCCGTCGCCGGACCGCTGGACGCCGTCCACCGCATGCGGGAGTCCTTCGACCGGCGGCGGAAGCTGATCGTCGAGGGCCTCAATGCGATCGACGGCGTCGAGTGCCCGATGCCGACCGGAGCCTTCTACGCGTACGCCGACGTGCGCCCGCTGCTGCAGCGGCCGGTGAAGGGTCGCACACTGTCCACCAGCGCGGAGCTGGCCACCTTCATCCTCGAGGAGGCGGAGGTGGCCGTCGTGCCCGGCGAGGCGTTCGGCCCCTCGGGCTTCCTGCGCCTGTCCTACGCCCTCGGCGAGGACGACCTGCTCGAGGGTGTCGGCCGGGTGCAGCGCCTGCTCGGCGCGTGACCGACCACTGACCGACCACCGACCGTGATGCCCGGGATGACGCGGATGCACGCCGGTCCTCCCGGCAGACGGGCCGGTGGCGACCCCGTGGCGAAGATGGCAGGCTGACCACCATGAACTCCTTCTTCACCGCCATCCGCTCGCTCGGCGTGCGGCGCGGGCCGCACCGGATGCTCGCCGGCGTCTGCGGCGGTATCGCGGATCGCTTCGGCGTCAGCCCCTGGCTGGTGCGGCTGATCTTCGTGCTCAGCCTCCTGCTGCCCGGTTCTGGCATCGTCGTCTACCTGATCGGCTGGGTCCTGCTGCCGGACGAGCAGGGCGTCATCCCGCTGCAGCGCTCCCTCCAGCGCTGACCCGTCCCCACCCGCACCACGGCACCGTTCCTGAACGAGGAGACCACCAGATGAAGATCGGCATGCTCACCAGCGGCGGCGACTGCCCCGGCCTGAACGCGGTGATCCGCGGGATGGTGCTCAAGGGCATCGAGATCGGTGACCACGAGTTCGTCGGCTTCCGGGACGGGTGGCGCGGTGTGGTCCAGGAGGACATCATCCCCATCCCCCGCTCCAAGGTGCGGGGCATCTCGAAGCAGGGCGGCACCATCATCGGGACCTCCCGCACGAACCCCTACGAGGGGGACGGTGGCGGTCCGGAGAAGATCGCCGCCATGCTCGAGCGCAACGGCATCGACGCGATCGTGGCGATCGGCGGCGAGGGCACCCTGGCCGCCGCGAACCGGCTGGCCAACGAGGGCATCCCGGTGGTCGGCGTGCCGAAGACCATCGACAACGACCTGAACGCGACGGACTACACGTTCGGCTTCGACACCGCGGTCCAGATCGCGACCGACGCCATGGACCGGCTGCGGACCACCGGCGAGTCCCACTCCCGCTGCATGGTGGCCGAGGTGATGGGCCGGCACGCCGGCTGGATCGCCCTGCACTCCGGCGTCGCCTCGGGCGCGCACGCCATCCTCATCCCCGAGCAGAGCCTGGACATGGAGCGGGTGACCGGATGGGTGCAGGAGGCATTCGACCGTGGCCGCGCGCCCCTCGTGGTGGTTGCGGAGGGCTTCATCCCCGCCGGCTACCAGGAGGCCTACTCCGACAAGGGCCTGGACGCCTTCGGCCGTCCCCGCCTGGGCGGGATCGGCGAGTGGGTGACCGGCGAGATCGAGCGGATCACCGGGATCGAGAGCCGCAACACGATCCTCGGCCACATGCAGCGCGGAGGCACGCCCACCAGCTACGACCGCGTGCTCGCCACCCGGTTCGGCATGGCCGTCATCGACCTCGTCCTCCAGGAGCGGTGGGGGCACATGGTCTCCCTCGACGGCACCGACATCGTGCAGGTGCCGTTCGCGGACGCCATCGGCGACCTGCGCGTGGTGCCGCAGTCGCGCTACGACGAGGCCGCCCTGCTCTTCGGCTGACCCGGTCGGGCTACCGGGTCGGCCGCGCCGACCCGGGTTCCGGCGTCAGCCGCGGCGCGTGTTGAGCAGACCCGCCGGACGGCCGACCACCTGGCCGGCGTCGGGCGCGACGATGATCTCCTGCGCGGCCGCGTACCTGCTGTCGCCGTCGACGACGACGAGCGTGGCCTCCGGGTCGACCGACCGCTTGATCACGGCCAGCGCGATCGGGCCCATCTCGCCGTGCTGGGCGACCGAGGTGACACGCCCGACGGCGCGCTCCCCGGAGCGCACCTCGGACCCGGCCGCCGGCAGCGTGTGCTCGGAGCCGTCCAGGTGCAGGAACACGAGCCGCCGCGGCGGGTGGCCGAGGTTGTGCACGCGGGCGACGGTCTCCTGCCCCTTGTAGCAGCCCTTCGCCAGGTGGACGCCGGTGCGGATCAGGTCCAGTTCGTGCGGGATGGTCTTCTCGTCGACGTCCCGGGCGTACCGGGGACGCCACGCGGCGACCCGCAGCGCCTCCGCGGCGCTGTGCCCGGCCAGGCCGACGCCGGTCTCGGCGAGGGCGTCGACCGTGCGCTCGAGGTCCTCGCGCGGGACCAGGAAGACCGACCAGTGCCACGTGGCGGCGGGGTGATCCTCGCCGACCGTGTAGGCGAAACCGCCCGGGCCGAGCCGCGGCCACGGGTCGGCGAAGTGGGTCAGTGCGTCCCGCAGGGGAGCCGGCGTGTCCTCGACGTCGAGCGCGGCGCCGACGGCGGCCCACGCGTCGGTGACGTCGGCGACCTCGACCCGCAGCATGAAGCGCATGGAGTCGAGCCAGCGGGCCAGGTCCTCGTGCTGTCCGACGTCGGTGAGCAGCCACGTGCGCTCGCCGTCGTCGGTGACGAGCAGATCGAATTCGATGCGCCCCTGCACGCTCAGCAGCAGGGTCTCCGTCGTCACCCCGGCCGGCAGACCCGTCAGCTGCTGGGAGGAGAGGGTGTGGAGCCAGCTGAGCCGGTCCGGGCCGGTGACGGTCACGACGCCGCGATTGCTCAGGTCCACCACCGCACGGCCGCGGGTCAGGGCGCGCTGCTCCTGGGCGGGATCGCCGTAGTGGGCGGCGATGCCGGCGTCGGCCCCCTCGTCGGGGACGGCACCGTGGCGGGAGAGCAGGGGGCTGGTGGGACTCATGTTCTCCTCAACGGCCGCGGCGCGCGCCCGCATTCCCGGCAGCGACCGGCATCGGTGGGTGCGGGCGGGTCAGGCGCGGTGCAGGCGGCCGGAGGCGTGGGACTGCAGGGCCCGTCCGGCAGCGGCGATGTCCCAGGCCCAGAGCAGGTCGCCCTCGACGAGCCCGTACATCCGGGTGGCCGCGCGGTAGTCCTTGGCGCCGGGCGCCCGCATCACCGCGTCGGTGCTCAGGTCGATGCGGGGGCCCTTGATCTGGCCCACGTAGAGCTCGCTCACCCCGCCCGGATGGACGAGGGTGGCGACGATGTCGAAACCGCCGTCGCCGTTGCGCAGCTTCTCGACGTCGTCGGCGGTGCGCAGGGCCGGCACGATGTCCGCCGGCAGCATGCCCGGGCCGGAATCGGCGTCGTTCTGGGGGCGGTCGAGCTGCCAGATGCCCGTCTCCATCGTCAGCGGGCGCAGCCGCTGACCGTCTTCGTCGATGAGCCAGGACTCACTGGTGTAGATCAGGTAGGGCAGGCCGTTCTGGGAGAACGTGATGTGCTGCTCGAACTGCAGGCTCTCCTCGTCCGCGTACCCGAGGACGCCCGTCCCCTCCCAGTGGCCGATCAGCCAGGAGAGCGGGACGAGTTCGGGAGTGAGGTCCGTGGGCAGTTCGAACGGCATCGACTCAGGCTACTGCTGGCCCTTGAAGAGCCGCCAGACGACGAATCCGGCGAACCATGCCATGGCCAGGCTGGCGATGGCCAGCAGCACCAGATAGAAGATCTCGAGGGCAACAATCGACATGCTGTCAGGGTACACGCGGCGCGGGCGCGACCCGTCGTCGATGACGGCCCGACACGCGTGCGCGGGTCACGCGGCGAGCAGCAGCTGGGCCCCGTAGACGGCCGAGCCGGCCGCGAGCACCGGGCCGACCCCGACGGCCACGGCGCCCAGCCTGGTGCGGGGCCCGCCGTCGGCGAGCACCATGCGGCGGAAGGTCGCCACCACCAGACCGGCGACGGCGCCGAGCACCGTGGCGACGCCGGCGCTCGGCTCGTGCAGCAGGAGGGCGAGCAGCGGGGCGACGGCCGTGGCCACGAGGACGCACAGCGGGTCGATGACGCGGTCCGGCCACGGGACGGCCGCCATCACCACGGCGACCATGGCCGCGACGGCGGTCGTGCCGATCAGGGCGACGTGGGCGTCCGTGGCCACCCGGAGCGAACCCACCCAGCCCGAGCCGAGGGCCGTCAGCACCACGCCGGAGGAGGAGGCCACCAACGACTCGAGCCGCCGCTCGGCGCCCGTGCCCCGCACCAGCTCGATCAGGAACACGGCGATGACGCCGACGGCGGCGATCAGCCCGGTCCAGGTCAGGAAGGCGCCGGGCAGGCGGGCAGCGGTCAGGACGGAGACGATCCCCACGACCGCGATCACCACGCTGTGGGCGCGGGCGGCGGTCAGGCCCTGCAGGCGCACCCAGCCGACGCCGGTGACGACCGCGGCGACGGCGACGAACACCACCAGCGCCCCGACGCCCAGAGCGGCGGCCGCGACGAGCCCGAGCAGGGTCAACAGAGCGGCGGCGCAGACGATGTTCAGCCTCACCCCCTCATCCTCCCAGCCCGGAGGCGGATTCGGTGACCCGACCTCGGCGCACGGGACGCCGGCTCCCTCACCGCCGCGAGCGCATCGCGTGCGTCACGGTGCCGGGCCCCCATACGAGGCGCCTCGTATACTGAGGGGGTCCTGGCCTCCCGCGCGGAGGTTCGGCGCCGATGACCGACGTGTCCGACGATGCGCGCGTGAGACCTCGACCGACGGAGGCAGAAATGTCGCACCTCCTGCTCCTCACCAACAGCACCGGGTCCTCCGTGGACGTGTTGCCGGCCCTCGAGCTGCTCAACCACCGGGTGCACATCCTCCCGGCCGAGCCGACCGCCCTCCTCGAGACGGAGCCGTGCGACGTCGTCCTGCTCGACGCCCGCCGCGACCTGGTCGGCGCCCGCGCGCTCGCCCAGCTGCTCAAGGCCACCGGCCTGAGCGCTCCCCTCATGCTGGTCCTGACGGAGGGTGGCATGGCCGCGGTCTCGACCGCGTGGCAGGCCGACGACGTCGTCCTCGACTCGGCCGGACCCGCCGAGGTGGAAGCCCGGCTGCGCCTGGCCGTCACCCGGACCGACGCCGCGACCGAGGACACCGGGGAGATCCGCGCCGGTGGCGTCGTCATCGACGAGGCGAGCTACACCGCCCGGGTCTCCGGCGAGATCCTGAACCTGACCTACAAGGAGTTCGAGCTCCTCAAGTACCTCGCCCAGCACCCGGGCCGGGTCTTCACCCGCAGCCAGCTGCTGCACGAGGTGTGGGGCTACGACTACTACGGCGGCACCCGCACGGTGGACGTGCACGTGCGGCGGCTGCGCGCCAAGCTCGGCCCCGATCACGAGACGCTGATCGGCACCGTGCGCAACGTCGGCTACCGGTTCGCGCCCACCCGGATGGACGAGGACGCCCTGGAGGGCGCCGACGTCTGACGCCGGATCAGCGACGGAGACGACGAAGGGCCCGACCGGATGGTCGGGCCCTTCGTCGTCTGATGCTCGGTACTGGTGGAGGACATACGGGTCGAACGTATCGAGGGCACCCCACTGGTGCATCCCCCTCGTCCCATGACGGGAACGGTTCCCGACCCTAGCCCACCCCCGCCGACCGGCGCAAACCGTGACCGGAGTCCACCCTCGGCGCGACCAGCGCCGCCCAGGCAGGCGCACGCGCCGGTTGCGCCCGGCGCGCGGATCGCCTAGGCAGGAGGGCATGAGCACCCGCTGGCACCTCGACATCGTCCGGTCCCGTCCCACCGACGCGCAGCTCGAGCAGCTGGGGCGTCTCGCCGGCGCGGCCCGCGCCGCGGACGGCCATCCGCCGTTCTCCGACCAGACGCTGGTCAGCCTGCGGGCCGGCGACGGGGACGGCCGCCGGGTCACGACCCTGCTGGCCTCCGACGACGACGGGACGGCCGGCGAGGCGGGCCGTCCGCAGGACGCCGACGCGAGCACGACCACCCTCGCCGGGGCGGCCGTGCTCGTCGCCGACAGGGACGGTGCTCCCCTGCTCGAACTGGTGGTCGACCCCGCGCGCCGCCGCGACGGCGCCGGTTCGGCCCTGCTGCGCGCCGCGGCCGATCTGCCCGATCTGCCCGGCGAGGCCGAGAACGCGGGTGCGGACGTGCGGGCCTGGTCGCACGGGGACCACCCCGCCGGCCGGGTGCTGGCCGCGGAGCACGGCTACGCCGTCGTGCGTGAACTGTGGCGGATGAGCGCACCGGTGGGCGACGTCGTCCCGGACCCCGCGGAGATCGCCCCGCCCGAGGGCGTCCGGCTGCGCTCCTTCCGGCCCGGCGACGAGAACGCCCTGCTCGAACTCAATCGCGCCGCCTTCGCCCACCACCCCGAGCAGGGGTCCCTGAGTGCGACCGACCTGACCGACCTGATGGCGCAGCCGTGGTTCGACGCCGCCGGGCTGTTCCTCGCCGAGCGCGACACCGAGGGGTCCGACGGCGCGCTGCTCGGGTTCCACTGGACCAAGATCGACCCCGCCGAGCCGGGCGAGGGCGAGGTGTACGTCCTCGGCGTCCACCCGCAGGCGCAGGGGCTCGGCCTCGGCCGGGTGCTCACCGCGGTCGGCCTCGCGCACCTGCGCGACCGCGGTGTCGCGACCGTCACCCTGTACGTCGACGCCGACAACACCGCGGCGGTCCGGCTCTACACCGGGATGGGCTTCACCCGCGCCGACGTGGACGTCCAGTACGCCCCGGCCGTCGCCCCCGGTGGCAGACAGTAATCTGGAATCGATCCCGGATCCCCCTGCGACAGGAAGCTCATGGAACAGCAGTCATCGGTCGACGGCACGGCGCAGGTGGACGGCACGGCCCAGGCGGACACCACCGTGGCGGTGGACGGCGTCGCCCCGTTCGACTTCTCCGAGGTGGCCGCAGCGCGCGCGACGCAGGACCGCATCGACATCCCCGAGTTCGCGCCCACGCTCGTCCCGGCCGGTGACGTCGGGCCGGAGCGGTTCCTGGACCGCGAGCTGAGCTGGCTGGCGTTCAACGCGCGCGTGCTCGAGCTCGCCGAGGATCCCAGCCTGTTCCTGCTCGAGCGGGTCACCTTCCTCTCGATCTTCGCGTCCAACCTCGACGAGTTCTTCATGGTGCGGGTGGCCGGGCTGAAGCGCCGGATCGCCGCCGGCCTGGCGGTGCCCTCCCCCGCGGGCCTGAGCCCGCTGGAGGTGCTCGACCAGATCTCCGAGAAGGCGCACGAGCTGATGCAGCGCCACGCCGCCGTCTTCACCGACCAGATCCAGCCCGCCCTCGAGCAGGAGTCCATCCTGTTGACCTCGTGGGACGAGCTGAACGACGTCGAACAGGCCCGGCTCACGGACTTCTTCGTCCAGAAGGTGTTCCCCATCCTGACCCCGCTCGCGGTGGACCCGGCGCACCCGTTCCCCTACATCTCCGGGCTCTCGCTCAACCTCGCCGTCATCGTGCGCAACCCGCTGACGGGCAAGGACCTCTTCGCCCGGCTCAAGGTGCCGGATCAACTGCCCCGGCTGATCTCCGTCGACGGGCCGCGGGCCGGTCACGCGCCGGGCCGCACCGCGCGGTTCATCCCGCTCGAGGACGTCATCGCCGAGCACCTGGGGGAACTGTTCCCGGGGATGGAGGTGCTCGAGAAGCACACGTTCCGGGTGACCCGCAACGAGGATCTCGAGGTGGAGGAGGACGACGCCGAGAACCTCCTGCAGGCCCTGGAGAAGGAACTGCTGCGCCGCCGGTTCGGCCCGCCGGTGCGCCTGGAGGTGCGCACCGACATCAACCCGAGTGTGCGCCGGCTGCTCGAGCGCGAGCTCGGCGTCGAGGAGCACGAGGTGTACGCCCTGTCCGGGCTGCTGGACCTGCGCGGCCTCGGCGTGATCGCGAAGATCGACCGGTCCGACCTGCACTACCCGAAGGCCGTCCCCCACACCAACCGGGACCTGAACGAGAGCGAGACGGCGAAGGCAGCCAACGTGTTCGCCGCGATGCGCCGGCGCGACATCCTGCTGCACCACCCCTACGACTCGTTCTCCACCAGCGTGCAGGCGTTCCTCGAGCAGGCGGCCGCGGACAAGCGGGTGCAGGCCATCAAGCAGACCCTGTATCGCACGTCGGGCGACTCCCCGATCGTCGACGCCCTCGTGGACGCCGCGGAGGCCGGCAAGCAGGTCCTGGCCCTGGTGGAGATCAAGGCCCGGTTCGACGAGCAGGCGAACATCTCGTGGGCCCGCAAGCTCGAGCAGGCGGGCGTGCACGTCGTCTACGGCATCGTCGGCCTGAAGACCCACTGCAAGCTCTCCCTCGTGGTGCGGCAGGAGAGCGACGGGCTGCGCCGGTACTGCCACATCGGCACCGGCAACTACCACCCGTCCACGGCCCGCTACTACGAGGACATGGGCCTGCTGACCTCCGACCCGCAGGTCGGCGAGGACCTGTCCCGGCTGTTCAACCAGCTCTCCGGCTACGCGCCCCGCTCGACGTTCAAGCGGCTGCTGGTCGCCCCGCGGTCCCTGCGCTCCGGGCTGATCGACCGGATCGAGAAGGAGATCACGAACCGGCGGGCCGGGCTGGCCGCGCGGATCCAGATCAAGGTCAACTCGATGGTGGACGAGGCGATCATCGACGCGCTGTACCGGGCCTCGCAGGCCGGGGTCGTCGTCGACGTCATCGTCCGCGGCATCTGCTCCCTGCGTCCCGGTGTGCCGGGTCTGAGCGAGAACATCACGGTGCGCTCGATCCTCGGCCGGTTCCTCGAGCACTCCCGGGTCTTCGCCTTCGCCAACGGCGGCAACCCGGTCGTCTACATCGGGTCCGCCGACATGATGCACCGCAACCTGGACCGCCGCGTCGAGGCCCTCGTGCAGCTGAAGTCCCCCACCCAGGTCCGCGACGTCACCACCCTGCTCGACCGCTACATCGACGAGGGCACCTCGAGCTGGCACCTGGACAGCGACGGCGAGTGGGCGCGCCACTCCCGCGCCGCGGACGGCACCGCGCTGACCGACATCCAGTCCATGCTGCTGGAGATGCGGGCGCACCCGCGGGCGGCGTCGATCCGATGAGTTCCACCGTCGATCCCCGCGAGACAGCTCCCCACCCGAGGCGCCCCGGTGCCTGACGCCGGTTCCCGCCACGGCGTCGTTCTCGCTGCGGGCGCCCTGTGCTGGCGGCTGCGCGGAGGGGAGCTGGAGGTGCTGCTCATCCACCGGCCCCGCTACGACGACTGGTCCTGGCCGAAGGGCAAGCAGGACCACGGCGAGACGCTGCCCGAGACCGCGGTCCGCGAGGTGGAGGAGGAGGCCGGGGTGCGGATCACCCTGGGCATCCCGCTGCCCACCGCCACCTATCCCGTTTCCGCCGGCCGCAAGGACGTTTCCTACTGGGCGGCGCAGCTGCACGCCGCGACCGTCGCCGAGCCGGACGGCAAGGAGGTGGACCGGGTGCGCTGGGCCGCCCCGGCCGCGGCCGCGAAGCTGCTGACCAACCCGACGGACCGGGAACCGCTCGAGGCGCTGCTCGCGGCGCACGCGGCGGGCACGCTGCAGACCCGCGAGGTCCTCGTCATCCGCCACGCCAAGGCCAAGCCCCGTTCCGGCTGGACCCATGCCGAGGGGCAGCGCCCGCTCGCCGCGACCGGCCGCCGCCAGGCGCACGCGCTCGCCGACCTGCTCATCGCGTGGCGCCCGCGCCGGATCGTCACGAGCCCCTGGCTGCGCTGCACCCAGACGATCTCGCCCTACGCGAAGGCGCACGACGTCAAGGTCAGCACGGAGTCGGCCCTCACCGAGGCGAACGCCCGGCGCAAGCCCCGTCGGGCCGCGGCCGCGATCGAGAAGGTGCTGGAGAAGACCCGGCCGATGGCCGTGTGCACGCACCGGCCGGTGCTGCCGGTGGTGCTCGAGGTCCTCGCCGCGCACGCGCCGGCGGACCTGGCACGGCAGCTGCCGGACGCCGATCCGTACCTGAGCCCGGGCGAGGTGCTCGTGGTGCACCTGAGTGTGGCCGAGCCGGGCCGCATCGTCGCCCTCGAGCGTCACCAGCCGTTCGACGACTGAGCGTTCTCGCCGCATCCCGGGTACGGACCGTGCTCCGAGCGGCGTCGACCGTCGGCGCGACGCACCGTCCTAGACTGGTCGTCGTGAGCATCCCGACGCCGTACGAAGATCTGCTGCGTGAGGTCCTGGAGCAGGGCACCCCGAAATCCGATCGGACCGGTACCGGCACCCGCAGCGTGTTCGGCCGGCAACTGCGGTTCGACCTCGCCGACTCGTTCCCGCTGATCACCACCAAGCGGGTCCACGTCAAGTCGGTGGCCCTCGAACTGCTCTGGTTCCTGCGCGGCGAGTCGAACGTGCGCTGGCTGCAGGAGCGCGGCGTGCGGATCTGGAACGAGTGGGCCGACGAGGACGGCGAGCTGGGACCGGTGTACGGCGTGCAGTGGCGCTCGTGGCCCACCCCCGACGGCCGGCACATCGACCAGATCAGTCAGGTCGTCGAGTCGCTGAAGACGACGCCGGACTCGCGGCGGCACATCGTCTCCGCCTGGAACGTGGCCGAGATCGAGAACATGGCGCTGCCCCCGTGCCACGCCTTCTTCCAGTTCTACGTCCAGCCGCAGCCCGAGGGCCCGGGGCAGCTCTCCTGCCAGCTGTACCAGCGCAGCGCCGACATGTTCCTCGGCGTCCCGTTCAACATCGCCTCCTACGCCCTGCTCACCCGCATGGTCGCCCAGCAGACGGACCTGCTGCCCGGGGAGTTCATCTGGACCGGCGGCGACTGCCACATCTACGACGACCACGTCGACCAGGTGACCGAGCAGCTCACCCGCGAGCCCTACCCCTACCCGCAGCTGCACCTGACCCGCCGGCCGGCGAGCATCCTCGACTACGAGTACGAGGACGTCGAGGTGGTCGACTACCAGCACCACCCCACCATCACGGCGCCCATCGCGGTCTGACACCCAGACCGGATCCGGTTCCACCACCCGCAACGGAGGCACGACGATGACGACGACGCCGGCACCGCCCCTGGACGCCGCCTGGGACGACCTGACCCTGGACGAGGACCACGACCGCGGGCGGTTCAACCTCCTCAAGGGCCCGACGTACCTCGGCTTCGTCGGGTACGCCGACCGCGAGGACGGCGCGATCGTCCTGCAGCACACGATCATCGCCGAGCAGTACGGGCGGCAGGGCTACGCGCGGGCCCTCGTGACCCTCGTCCTCGACCGGCTGCGCGAGCGCGGGGCGCGGATCGTGCCCGAGTGCAGCTACGTGCAGGACTACCTGCGCCGGTTCCCGCAGTACGGCGACCTGGTCACCGAGTGACGACCGGGGCTGGATCCTCCGGATCCGGGGCCACCGGGTCCGGCGCCGGCCGGCCGCCGGTCGGGATGATCTGGGCGCAGGCGCACGACGGCGTGATCGGCCGTGACGGCGGGATGCCGTGGCACGTGCCCGAGGACCTGCGCCACTTCACGACCAGCACGACGGGTCACCCCGTGATCATGGGCCGGACCACGTGGGAGTCCTTCCCCGACCGGTTCCGCCCCCTCCCGGAGCGCACCAACATCGTCCTGACCCGCAACCCGGACGTCGCACCCGAGGGCGCCGTCGTCGCCCGGGATCTCGACACCGCGCTGGAGGACGCCGCCCGCGCTCCCGGCGCGGACCGAGTGTGGGTGATCGGCGGCAACGCGGTGTTCACCGAGGCGGAGCAACTGGCGGACCTCGCCGTCGTCACCGACCTGGATCTCGCCGTCGACGGCGACACCGTCGCTCCCCGCCTCGGCGACGACTGGACGGCCGAGCGGTGGGAACCCGCGGACGGTTCGTGGCTGACGTCGACCGGTGGTACCCGCTACCGGTTCACCTGGTACCGGCGGCAGTCCTCCCCCGAGTGAGCACGCGCGTGACGCACCGCGCAGACCCCGCGGAGCGCGTTTCTCTACACTGGAGGACATGACCTCCCCCGCCGTCGCTCCCGCACGCCCCGCCCCCGACGCGCCGACCACGACCGTCGGTTTCGTCGGCTGGCGCGGCATGGTCGGCTCCGTCCTCATGCAGCGGATGCGCGAGGAAGGCGACTTCGCCGGCATCGACCCGGTGTTCTTCTCGACGTCGAACGCGGGCGGCCCCGCACCGTCGATCGCCGAGGGTGCTCCCGCCCTGCAGGACGCGCACGACCTGGCGGCGCTGGCGAAGCTGCCGATCATCGTCACCGCCCAGGGCGGGGACTACACCGCCGAGGTGCACCCGAAGCTGCGGGCCGCGGGCTGGGACGGGCTGTGGATCGACGCCGCTTCGACGTTGCGGCAGGCGGAGGACTCGGTCATCGTCCTCGACCCCGTCAACCGGTCCGTGATCGACCGTGCGCTCGCCGGCGGCATCAAGGACTTCATCGGCGGCAACTGCACCGTCTCCTGCATGCTGATGGGCCTGGGCGGCCTGTTCAAGGCCGGACTCGTCGAGTGGGGCACCGCGATGACGTACCAGGCCGCCTCCGGCGGCGGTGCCCGGCACATGCGCGAGCTGATCGACCAGTTCGGCGCCATCCACGGGGCGGTCGCGGACGAGCTCGCGGACCCGGCGTCCGCCATCCTCGAGATCGACCGCAAGGTCCTCGCCACCCAGCAGGACCCGGCCTTGGATGCCTCCCGCTTCGGGGTGCCGCTGGCCGGCTCGCTGATCCCCTGGATCGACGCGGACCTGGGCGACGGCATGTCGAAGGAGGAGTGGAAGGCCGGCGCGGAGACCAACAAGATCCTCGGCCTCGGGCAGCGCGGGCCCGGCGGGGTCCCCGGCAGCACCGCCATCCCCTTCGACAGCCTCTGCGTGCGCGTGGGCACCCTGCGCTGCCACTCCCAGGCGATCACCCTCAAGCTCACCCAGGACCTGCCGGTCGCCGAGATCGAGCGCATCATCGACGCGGACAACCCGTGGGCCCACGTGGTGCCCAACACCAAGGAGGACACCCTCCGCGAGCTGACCCCGGTGGCGGTGACCGGGACGATGGACATCCCCGTCGGCCGCATCCGCAAGCTCGCCATGGGGCCGGAGTACATCAGCGCGTTCACGGTCGGCGACCAGCTGCTCTGGGGCGCCGCGGAGCCGCTGCGCCGGATGCTGCGGATCGCCCTCGGCACCCTCTGAGCGTCCTCGGCGGCCCGACCGGGGCCCGCATCCGGCCCTGAGCGCAGTTCTGTCGGTGGCGGCGGCGAGGCTGTGGCCATGGAGTACCGCACCATCGACGACGCGCTGCACGGCTTCGTCGTCTCCTGCCTCGGCGGCAGGACCCTGCCCGCGGCCCGGCGGATCGTGGCCGTCGACGCCGCCCTGCGCCGCTACCTCGACACGGACGGCAGCGAGGCGCTGCTGCCGGACGAACGCGTGCTCGTCGAGCTCGAGCGCGATCTCGGCACCGCCGAACCGCTGGCCCGGCTGCTGCCGGCGGACCGGCTGCTGAGCCTGCTGCCCGGCTTCATCGCCGCGACCCCGTCGCCCACCGCGGTGCGTCGTGCCCGGCTGACCCAGGTGTGGCGCCTCGTCCAGTGGTTGCGCAGCCGCGATCTGCTCGACGTCGGCGAGCATGCCGAGGACATCGCCCGGATCCGGGAGGCTCTCGCCGCCGTCCGCATCTCCCGCTACCGGTGAGCGGGGTCAGCCGTGGGGATGCATCGCCGCGTCAGAGCGCCGTGCCGATCAGCAGCGGCTCGGGATGCAGGTCGACGCCGAACCGCTCCCGCACGCCGTCGCGGACCGCCCGGGCCACCGCGAGCACGTCGCCGGTGCTGGCCCCGCCCCGGTTCGTCACCGCGAGCGTGTGCTTGGTCGACAGACTCGCCCGCCCTCCGGCGAGCTCCTGCCCCGGCGTACCGGGCAGCCCGAAGCCCTTGGAGAAACCGGCCCGGTCGATCAGCCAGGCCGCGCTGAGCTTGACCTTGCCGTCGGCCGCCGGATAGCGGGGCGCGTCCTCGGGCAGGGCTGCCGCCTCGTCCTGGTCGACGATCGGGTTGGTGAAGAAGGACCCGGTGCTGAACGTGTCCCGGTCCTCCGGGTCCAGCACCATGCCCTTGCCCGCCCGCAGGCGCAGCACGGCCCGCCGCACGTCGGTTGCGTAGGCCTTCTCGCCGACCTCGACGTCGAGCGCGCGGGCCAGTTCGGCGTAGCGGATCGGCACGCTCATCCGGCCGATCGCGAGCTGGAAGTCGACGGTGAGCACGACGTAGCGGGGCGACCCGTCCACGGTGGTGCGCTTGAGCAGGGAGTCCCGGTAACCGAAGGCGAGGTCGTGGTTGAAGAGGGTGCGGACAGCATTGGTCTCCCGGTCCCAGCAGCGCACGCTCGCGATCGTCGCCGAGACGTCGGTGCCGTACGCTCCGACGTTCTGCACGGGGGTGGCACCGGTGGACCCGGGAATGCCGGAGAGCGCCTCCAGCCCGGAGTAGGCGTGCAGCACGGTGAACTGCACCAGGTCGTCCCACGGGTGCCCGGCGGCCACCCGGACGAAGACGCCGCCGCAGGTGTCCTCGGAGTCCACGCGGTGGCCGGTGCTGGCGATCTGCAGGACGGTCGCGTCCACGCCGCCGTCGTCGATCACCAGGTTGGATCCGCCGCCGACGATCAGCAGCCGCTCCCCGGCCGCATCGGCCTCCCGCACGGTCGCGATGATCTCGTCCTCGCTGCGGGCGGTGACGAGCCGCCGCGCCGGGCCGCCGGTGCCCAGGGTGGTCAGATCGGCCAGCTGCGTCCCCGTCACCAGATCCTGACCTGCGCCTGGGACCGGGCGAGCACGCGGGTGCCGTCGAGGCCGACCGTGAGGTCGACCCGGGCCACCTGGTTGTCCTCGTCGAGCGCGCCGATCGTGCCGCTGATCTGCAGCACCGCGCCGGGGCCGCCGTCCGTGTTGGCCACCGGCACCGGCTTGGTGAAGCGCGCCCGGTAGTCGACGACGGCGGCCGGGTTGCCGATCCAGTCGACGACGAGCTGCACGGCAGCGCCCATGGTGAACATGCCGTGCGCGATGACGCCGGGCAGTTCCACCGACGTCGCCACGTCCTCGTTCCAGTGGATGGGGTTGAAGTCACCGGAGGCGCCCGCGTAGCGCACCAGGTCCGCGCGGGTGATCTCGACGGTCCGCTCCCCGATGCTCGCGCCGACCTGAAGGTCGGCCCAGGTCACGCTCACGCGTCGTCCCCCCGCACGATCAGGGTCGAGGTGGCCGTGGCGACCTTCTCCCCCTCGACGGTGGCGATCTCGGCGCGCGTGGTGATCATCGCGCCCGCGGGCGTGGACCGCAGGGTGTCAACGTGCAGCTCGGCGGTCAGCTCGTCGCCGGCCTGGATCGGCTGGTGGTGGGTGAACTGCTGCTCGGCGTGGACGACGCGGGAGAAGTCGATGCCCGCGTCCTCGTCGGTGATCAGCTGCGCCTCGGCGCGCTGCGAGACGATGATCGCGAAGGTCGGCGGGGCGACGACGTCGCGGTAGCCCAGCTCCTGGGCGGCCTCCAGCTCGAAGTGCGCGGGGTGCGTCGCCTTGACCGCCCGGGCGAACTCGCCGATCTTCTCCCGGCCGACGGCGTACGGGCGCGTGGCCGGGTACACCCGCCCCTGCAGGTCCTGGTTCACTGGCACGTCGCGGTCCTCACGTCGTTCGTCACGGGCACCATCGAGCATAGCCAGTCGCGGGGCCGGGCGAGTGAGCCGACCGGCCCGCGCAGCACCGGTTCAGCCTGCGCGACGTCGGTCCTACCATGAGGGGGTGAACGGGCGCCGGCGGTTGACGCAGGCCGAGTGGCGGCACGCCACCGAATGGCCGCTGATCATCGCCGCCGTGCTCTACACCGCCGGTTTCGCGTGGCAGGTGATCGACGAGCCGCCGGGCGCGATCGGCGTCGCCCTCGAGGTGGCCCTGTGGCTGCTGTGGGCCGTGTTCGCCGCGGACTACGTCGTCATGATCGTCACCGCGCACGACCGCATGCGGTGGTTCGTCCGCAACCTGCACGAACTCCTGCTCGTGGTGCTGCCGATGTTCCGGCCGCTGCGGCTGCTCCGGCTGATCAGCGTCGCCATGATGCTCGAACGCCGGATCGGCCCGCGGATCCAGGGCCGGGTGTTCCTCTACGGCCTGTCCTCCGCTCTGCTGGTGGTCCTGATCGGCTCGATCGCCGTGCTCGACGCCGAGAAGCACGCTCCTGGGACGACGATCACGACCTTCGGGGACGCCCTGTGGTGGGCGGTCGTGACGATCACGACCGCCGGCTACGGCGACCTCTACCCCGTCACCGCGCTCGGGCGGCTGATCGCGGTGGGACTGATGATCAGCGGGATCGCCGTCATCGGCCTCGTCACCGCGACCCTCGCCTCGTGGCTGATGCAGCGGGTGGTGAGCGAGGAGATCGTCGAGGAGGTCACGGACGAGCAGGCGCCACTGCGGCGCGAGGTGGCCGCCCTGAGCGAGCAGGTCGCCCGGCTGAGCGCCCAGCTGGATCGCCTGACCGGTGACCGCCCGGGTCCTCCCGCGGCGAACGGTCAGCACGCCGACGACGCCGGCACCGATGCGGCCCAGGTCGATGCGTCCCAGGTCGTCCTGCCCCGGGGACGACGCAGGCCCCCGGCTGACGCCGAGGGCCTGTGAAAGGAAGTAGCGGTGCCGGGGCTCGATCCCGGGACCTCACGATTATGAGTCGTGCGCTCTGACCAACTGAGCTACACCGCCATTCACGGGAACGCCCGCGCCGCGTCTGCCGACGTACCGCGCGGGCGTGAACCGTGAGAGCCCCGACCGGGAATCGATCCCGGGACCTCCATCTTACCAAGATGGCGCTCTACCACTGAGCTATCGGGGCAACGATCGACTACTTTACCAGCGCGAACACGCCGGACGAAATCGACGTCCGACGGGCTCGGGCAGGGGCCGCCGACCGCGTCGTTCCGGGCGAGAAGGGCCCTCAGCCCTTCCGGTTCCAGGGCTTGTCGTTGCCCTTCCAGCTGCCGCCCTCGGATCCGCCGCCGCGCTTGCGGTCGGCCCGGTCCTCGCGACGCCGGAAGCCGTCCGCCTGTGTGGAACGGCCGGCGTGCCGGCTGCCCCCGCCACGCGGTCCGCGGTCCAGCTCGAGCTCGATCAGCTGGCCACCGATCCGGGTGCGGGACAGCGCCCGCAGGGTCTGCTCGGGCAGCTCCGCCGGCAGCTCGACCAGGGAGTGGTCGGACCGGATGTCGATGCCGCCGATGTCGGAGGAGTCGATGCCGCCCTCGTTGGCGATGGCGCCGACGATCGAGCCGGGCATCACCCGCTGGCGGCGCCCGACGGCGATCCGGTAGGTGGCCTTGCCGGCACCGGGGCCGCGGCCGGAGGTCCGGCCCCGGTCCTTGCCGGCGCGGGGACCCTTGGCCGGCAGCGGCGCGGGCTCCTCCATGAGCAGCGGGCGGCCGCCCTGGGCCATCACGGCGAGCGCCGCGGCGACCTCGACCGCGTCGACGTCCTGCTCGCGCACGTACTCCTCGACCAGGTCGCGGAAGACGCTCAGGTCCTCCGCCTGCCGGGTCTGGGTGATCTGCTCGGCGAAGCGCCCGATGCGGGTGCTGTTGACCGCGTCGACCGACGGCAGCGTCATCTGCTCGACCGGCTGGCGCGTGGCCCGCTCGATGGAGCGCAGCAGGTACTTCTCGCGCGGCGTCATGAACAGGATGGCGTCACCGGCACGCCCGGCGCGGCCGGTGCGGCCGATCCGGTGCACGTAGGACTCGGTGTCGTGCGGGATGTCGTAGTTGATCACGAGGCTGATCCGCTCGACGTCCAGCCCGCGAGCGGCGACGTCGGTGGCGACGAGCACGTCGACATTGCCGGCGCGCAGCGCGTCGACGGTCCGCTCGCGCTGGGTCTGCGGGATGTCGCCGTTGATGGCGGCGGCCGTGAAGCCCCGCGCGGTCAGCTTGTCGGCCAGTTCCTCGGTGGCGATCTTCGTGCGGACGAAGACGATGACGCCGTCGTACTCCTCCACCTCGAGCAGGCGGGTGATCGCGTCGAGCTTGTGCGGGTTCATCACCTGCACGTACCGCTGACGGATGTTGGCGCGCGTGGTGGTCTTCGCCGCGACGGTGATCTCCGCGGCGTTGTTCAGGTACTTCGCGGCGATCTTGCGGATGGCCGGCGGCATGGTCGCCGAGAACAGGGCCACCTGCTTCTCCGCCGGGGTGGAGGCGAGGATCGTCTCGACGTCCTCGGCGAACCCCATCCGCAGCATCTCGTCGGCCTCGTCCAGGACCACGTACTGCAGCCCGGTCAGGTCGAGCGAGCCCTTGCTGATGTGGTCGATGACGCGACCCGGGGTACCGACGACCACCTGGGCGCCGCGGCGCAGGCCGGCCAGCTGGGGGCCGTAGGGGGAGCCGCCGTAGACGGGCAGCACGGTGAAGCCCTTCAGGTGGGCGGCGTAGGTGGAGAACGCCTCGGCCACCTGCAGGGCCAGCTCGCGGGTCGGGGCCAGGACGAGCACCTGCGGGGAGGTGGCCGGGCCGTGGACGTCGGCCAGCTCGGCGAGCCTGGAAAGGGCGGGGACGGCGAAGGCGGCGGTCTTGCCGGTGCCCGTCTGGGCGAGGCCGACGACGTCGCGGCCCTCGAGCAGCGCCGGGATGGTGGCGGCCTGGATCGGCGAGGGGTTCTCGTAGCCGAGGTCGGTCAGGGCGGCCAGCACGCGGCCGTCGATGCCCAGGTCGGTGAAGCGGACCTGATCCGCGTCGTTGAGGTTGTCGGTGTCGCTCTTCTTGTCGCTGCCGTTCCCGGCGGCGTTCCCGGGCGCGTTCTCGGCGGCGGAGCGGTCCGCACCGCCGGACGTGGCGTCCGTGGACACGGCGGTCTCGGGCGACGCGGTGTCGGGGGTCGTGGTGGTCTCGGTGGTCGTGGTGTCCTCGGACATGGTCCTCATTCGTGAGCGCGGGAGATCACCGGCCCGATGGTGGGGCGGCGACGTCGTCGGTGGTGGCGTTGACCCGGCTGGGCTCGGGAGCCAGTGCAGAGCCGGCACGCTGCCGGCGGGCTGATGGCCCGCGCTTGTCCGATCACCAGGACCGGACGGACGGGCATGTCCGCGGATCGAAGGTCCGGCTCCAGCACGATGAGGAGCCGCGACGCGGGGACACGAGGAACGGGCGAACCGCCACGGGAAACATCTCCATTCTACAGACTGCGGGCCGTCCCGGACCGTGAGACGTGTCTCGTCCCTGGTCGGCAGGCAGCCCGGGGACGGCACCGTCGGCCACGCCGGTGCGCCCGGCGGTCGCCGCACCGGCGGCGACCCGCCCGCACGACGCCGGGTCCTCACCTCCGGGCGGGGACGCCGGCCTTATGCTGCCCGGGTGCATCCACCACGGCGGGACCACCCATGACGGCCGGGCGCGTCCTCACCGCCGCGGCCGTGCTGGCGGCCGCGCTCCTGCTGGTCACCGGCGCCCTGCCGGCCCGTGCCGCGCTGCAGCTGGCCGATCGCACCATCCCCATCCTCGTCTTCGTGGCCGCCATGACGGTCGTCACCGAACTGCTCGAGGCGGCCGGGCTGTTCCACCGGGTGGCGTACGGCGTCGCCCGGCTCGCTCGCGGCCGCACACCGGTGCTGTGGCTGCTGGTCGCCCTGCTCGGTGTCGTGACCACCGCCCTGTTCTCCCTGGACACGACCGCGGTGCTGCTGACCCCCGTCGTCGTCGTGGTGGCGCGGGCGTGTGGTCTGCCGGTGACGCCGTTCGCGCTGCTGTGCATCATGCTCGCGAACACGGGCTCCCTGTTCCTGCCGGTGTCCAATCTCACCAACCTGCTGGCGCAGCACCGGCTCTCCTGGTCGCCGGGTGCATTCCTCCTGGCGGCGGGGCTGCCGGCCGTCGTCGCCTGCGTCGTGCCGGTCGCCGTGCTCACCCTGGTGTACCGGCGCGCGGTGACCGGGACCTATACCCCTCCCGCATCGCGCCCGCTCGCCGATCCGGTCCTGCTGCGGATCAGCCAGGTGACGGTCGCGGTGCTCATGGTCGCCCTCGTCAGCGGCATGCCGGTGTGGATCCCCGCCGTCGCGGCCGCGACCGTCCTGCTCGTGGCGACGTCCCGCCGCACGCGGGTCATCCCGTCCCCGCGACTGGTGCCGTGGCGGATCCTGCTGCTCACCACCGCCCTGTTCGTCGCGGTCGAGACGGTGCACGCGCGCGGGCTGGATGCGGCACTGCAGTCGGCGGCCACCGGGGGCCGGGACGCCGGCTCACTCGCCCTGCTCGCCGCCCTCGCGGCCGTCAGCGCGAACGTGGCCAACAACCTGCCCGCCTACCTGCTGCTCGAACCCGCGGCCGGAGCCGACGCCGCGCGACTGCTGGCCCTGCTGATCGGCGTCAACGTGGGGCCCCTCGTCACACCGTGGGCCTCCCTGGCGACGATGCTGTGGCACCGCCGGCTCACGACCCTGGGCGAGTCGGTCAGCTGGGGCCGGTTCGCAGCGATCGGCGCGGTGATCGCCGTGCTCACCGTCGCCGCCTGCGTCCTCGCCCTGGCGCTCGTCCCCCCGGCGTGATCAGATCGACCGCGCCGGCCGCGCCGGCCGTCACCTCCGGCGGCGCGGTCCGAGACCCGGTGCGGTCCGGAGCTCGGTGCGATCCGGGCTCCGCTCGGGTTCTGTCGGCGTCCGGTGACACAATCGAGGCATGGCCCTGACCGTCCCCTCCCCCTTCGCCACCACGGGTTCGACCCGCGTGCGCGCCGTGGGCGAGCGCCGGGACGACGGGGTCGACACCGCTTCCGATCCGGCCACGGGGCACGCAACGGGGCACGCAACGGCGGAGCGGGTCCTGATGGACCGCGTGCTCACGACCGCGGACGAGGAAGCCGCGGCCGTGTTCCTGATTCCGGGCGGCTACGACCTGCGCGCGAGTCTCGGCATCCTCCAGCACGGCGTCCAGGATCCCAGCATGCGGCTCGACCCGGGCCGGGCAGCCGGCTGCTGGATGGCGTTCAACACCGACCACGGTCCCGCATCGCTGCGGCTGGACGCGCGCCGGGTCGCCGGTCAGCACCCGCCCGGCGCGGAGGGCGCTCTCGAGCCGGAGATCGTCGGGCCGGAGAGCGTCGTCGGGCCGGTGCATGTCCTCGTGCAGGCCCGGGCCTACGGTCCTGGCGCGGCCGACGCCCTGGCCGCGGTGCCCGCCCTGCTCGGTGCCCACGACGACTGGGCCGATCTGGACGGCGACGAGTTGGCCGGGCAGCTGCCCCGCTTCATCACGCGGACCCGGCGGGCTCGCCTGGACGTGCGTCTGCCGACCGCCGGGCGGATGCTCGACTTCGCCGTCATCGCCGTGCTGGGGCAGAAGATCACCGGCCTCGAGGCGAAGCGGGCGTGGCAGTACCTGGTGTCACGGTTCGGCTCGCCCGCCCCGGGTCCCGTTCCCGCCGGGCTGACCGTTCCGCCGACCGGCGAGCAGTGGCGACGGGTGCCGTCGTGGCACTGGCACCGCGCCGGCGTCGACCTCAGCCGGTCGACCACGATCCTGCGCCTGGCCCAGCGCGCCACCGCCCTGCAGCGGCTGGCCGCGCTGCCCTGCGGCGACGAGCTGGCCACCCGCCTGATGTCCATCCCCGGGATCGGGCCGTGGACCACGGCGGAGACCACGCAGCGCACGCACGGCGATCCGGACGCCGTCAGCGTCGGCGACTTCCACCTGGCCAAGGACGTCGGGTGGGCGTTCTCGGGTGCCGCCGTCGACGACGAGGGCATGATGCGCATCCTCGAACCCTGGACCGGCCACCGGCAGCGGGTCGTGCGGCTGATGTACCTCTCCGGCTTCCGGCGCCCCCGCTTCCACCCGCGACTGGCCCCGGCTGACCACCGCTTCCACTGACACGATCCGGGACATGACCCAGCCGGACATGACAACGGCCCGGACGCTGCTGCGTCCGGACCGTCGACGTCGGAACGGTGGCCGAGGGAACGGCCGCCGAGCGAGAACGCCGGTGTCAGGCGAGGGGGCCGAGGTTGGCCGGGTCCTCCGTGGTGCCGGTCTGGTGGGCAGTGCCGCCCGCGGACGGTGCGCCGGCCTGCTGCGCCTGCGCCTCCGCCTGGGCCTGCTGCTGGGCGACGGCCGCGTGCACCTCGTTCATGTCGAGGCCCTTCACGGCCTCGATGAGCTGGTCCAGCGAACCCTTGTCCAGCGCACCGGCCTGGTTGAAGACCATGACCTTCTCGCGGAAGGCCATCAGCGTCGGGATCGACGTGATGCCGGCCGCGGCGGCCAGCTGCTGCTCCGCCTCGGTGTCCACCTTGCCGAAGACGATGTCCTCGTTCTCGGTGGAGGCGGCGTCGAACACGGGCGCGAACTGCTTGCACGGGCCGCACCAGTCGGCCCAGAAGTCCAGCAGCACGATGTCGTTGCCCTCGATGGTCTCGGCGAGCGTGTCGTTCGTGACGGTGACGGTACTCATGGGTTTCACGCTAGCGGCCGGGGCGGCCCGTGGCCAACGCTGTTCGCTGACCGGTGAGCGCTGCGGCGCCGGGCCCGGACCTCATCCGACTCAGACGTGCTCCGGCTCGTGCCGGTTCAGCAGCCGGCGGCCGCCGAGGATGACGGCGGCACTGACGAGCACCAGGACGGCGGCGCTGAGGAACGGCACCCGTGCACCGAAGTGCTCGGCGAGCGTCGTCGCCACGAACGGGGCGAGGGCCCCGCCCAGCCAGCGGACTCCGTTGTAGGCCGCCGAGGCGACCGGACGCGGGGCCGAGGAGACCTCCATCGCCAGCTCGGTGAAGAGCGTGTTGTTCACGCCGAGCAGGGCGCCGGAGAGCACCGTGACCACCACGACCGCGGGGATGAGACCGACCGCGAAGACGGCCAGCAGGGCGAGGACGACGGCCAGACCGACGAGGGATCCGGCCAGGACGGCGGTGGTTCCGAACCGGTTCTGCAGCACGGGGGCCAGGAACACCGAGCACACCGCGAGCAGGACGCCCCAGCCGAAGAACACCGCACCGATGCCGTAGGCGTTCATGCCGAGCACGAAGGGCACGTAGGCGAGGATCGTGAAGAACCCGAAGTTGTAGAAGAACGCGGCGATCGCCGTCGTCCGCAGGCCGCGGTGGCCGAGGGCGACGAGCGGGTCCCGCAGCCGGGTCTTCGTCGCGGCGGGGGGCAGCGTCGGCAGCAGCACGCTCAGCGCGATGAAGGCCGCGGCCATGAGCACCGCGGTGCCGAAGAACGGGGCGCGCCACTGCCAGCCGCCCAGCACGGCGCCGACGAGGGGGCCGAGCGAGATGCCCAGACCGAGGGCGGCCTCGTAGAGGACGATGGCGACGCCGGACCCGCCGCTCGCGACGCCGACGATGACGGCGAGCGCGGTCGCGACGAAGAGGGCGTTGCCCAGGCCCCAGCCGGCACGGAAGCCGACCAGCTGGGCGACGTCGCCGCTCAGACCCGAGAGCGAGGCGAACACGACGATCAGGCCGAGCCCGATCAGCAGCGTCTTCTTGCCGCCGATGCGGGTGGAGACGACGCCGGTGATGAGCATGGCCAGGGCCGTGATGAGGAAGTAGCTGGTGAACAGCAGCGAGACCTGGGAGTGGCTCGCCTGCAGGTTGACGGCGATGGCCGGCAGGATCGGGTCCACGAGCCCGATGCCCATGAACGCGAACACGGAGGCCAGCGCGGTTGCCCACAGGGCCTTGGGCTGGCGCAGGAGGCTGGTCGTCTCCCGTTCGAGGGTGGCGGACGCGTCCGCGGCACCGTGCGGGTTGCCCTCTCCCGTGCTCGATGCCGGGTTCTGCTGGTCGGCCGTCCTGTTCTGGTCGGCGTGGTGGACGCTCACGTGTCCGTGCTCCTCTCGCTGGTCATTCCGGGGCCGGCGATATCGCCGGCCGGGGGAATCAGCGGGAGTCCTGCAACCTGACCAGACGCTCCAGGGCCGGCACGGAACGGCGCAGGGCCTCGCGGTCCTCCGCGTCGAGCCGGTCCAGGCGTTCCGCCAGGTAGGCGTTGCGCCGTTGGTTCACGCCGTCGAGCGTCTCGCGTCCCCGTTCCGTCAACCGGACGAGGACCGCGCGGGCGTCGTCCGGATCCGAGGACCGGACGACCATGCCGGCCTTCTCCAGCCGGCTGACCAGGTCCGTCGCACTGGGCACCTTGATCCCGGCGCGGGCGGCGATGCCGCTCATCCGCATCGGCGATTCCGCCAGCATGTTGAGCAGCCCCACCTGGGCCGTGGACCAGTCGCCGTCGGCGTCGAGCCCCCGCATCAGGTAGACAGCGTGCCGCAGCCCCTGGCGCAGATCGTCGGCCAGATCCATCCGGTCGCCCGGGAGATCGGCGTCGCGCTCGGAATCGTTCGACTCCCGTGATTCCACCATTGTTTAGGTTACCTAACTATTGTGGTGACGACAAGGCGTCTGCGGGTGACTCCGGATACACGACGACCCCCGATCGTATCGATCGAGGGTCGTGGTGGTGTGCGGGTGGCAGGTGAGGGATTCGAACCCCCGTAGGCAATGCCAGCTGATTTACAGTCAGCCCCCTTTGGCCGCTCGGGTAACCTGCCGCGCTCATCCGGGGATGAGCCGCTCCACCGAGGGAGAGCAATAGAACAATACAAGGCGGAACCGGATTTGGCCGAATCGGGGTGATGGGCGGCGCTCAGACCCGGGGGTGACCCAGCCGGGCGAGCTGCTGCTCGAAGCGATCGGCCTGCTCCTGCGTCACTTGACCGAACCGGACAGCACGGCTCAGTTCGTCGTGGACGCCCGGGACCACCGGCATGCGGCGGCGGGGGTGGCCGTCCAGCTCATCGTCACCGGTGTCCGGGGAGGGCAGGTCGTCGTTCATCATCACTCCATCGTGTTGACCGTGCGTGAGCAGGCTATGAGGGGTGGCTTGGTGTCGGCTGAGAGTCGAGGCACGAACCGGTAACGGCCGCACTAGGCTGGAGGACGAGCCCGTCCCGATCCCCCGATCCCGAAACCGCAGGAGTGCAGCATGGCTTCCGAGTCCTCGTTCGACGTCGTCAGCAAGGTCGACAAGCAGGAGGTCGCCAACGCGCTGAACCAGGCGCAGAAGGAGATCGCCCAGCGCTACGACTTCAAGGGCGTCGGCGCCGAGATCGACTTCAGCGGCGAGAAGATCCTGATGAAGGCCAACGCCGAGGAGCGGGTCAAGGCGGTGCTGGACGTCTTCGAGTCGAAGCTGGTCAAGCGCGGCATCTCGCTGAAGTCCCTCGACGCCGGCGAACCGTTCGCCTCCGGCAAGGAGTACCGGATCGAGGCCTCCATCAAGGAGGGCATCGAGCAGGACGCCGCGAAGAAGATCACCAAGCTGATCCGCGACGAGGGACCCAAGGGCACGAAGGCGCAGATCCAGGGCGACGAGCTGCGGGTCTCCTCCAAGTCCCGCGACGACCTGCAGGCGGTCATCGCCCTGCTCAAGGGCGCGGACCTCGACGTCGACCTGCAGTTCCTCAACTACCGGTAGGACGCACCCGCGGTTCTCCCGGTCTCCGCGGCACCGGCCGGGTGATCAGCGCCTCACAGGGGCACCGTCGACGCGGCACAGACCCGGCACAGAGTCGGCTCCGATCGTGGAGCCATGGACACCTCCCCGCTTCCCGTCACCCCCGTTCGTCCCTCCGGCTCGCTTCCTCCCGGGACCGGACGTTCGGCCTCCGATTCCTCTGTTCCCTCGGCCTCTGTTCCCTCGGCCGTCGGCCGGGTGCGCTCCCGCAACCGCGCCCTCTTCGCCCGCCGGGTCGTGACCCTGGCCGTCGGCGCCGGCTCGATCGCCACCGCGGCGACCATGACGGCGGTGTGGGCGCAGGACGCCATCGCCAGCCCGTCCTCGTCGACGTCCTCGAGCACCACCAGCACCACCAACGGGTCCAGCAGCTCCACCGACGGCAGCAGCAGCAGCTCCAGCGACAGCGGCAGTTCGAGCGGGTCGTGGGCCGGCCAGGCCCCGCAGTCCGGGGGCGGCGGCTCCCAGGGCTCGACGGGCGGCTCCTGATGGATGCCGTCGAGACGCCCGACGGGATGGATGCGGACCTCACGACCGATCCCGTCCACGTCGGCGCTGCTCGCTGGGAGGCCATCGGCACCACCTGCACCGTCCACACCGCGGAGCCCGGTGCCGTCATCGAGGCCCGGCGCCTCGTCTCCGCCCAGCTGACCGAGCTCGACGTCGCCTGCTCGCGGTTCCGCCACGACTCGGAGCTGAACCAGCTACCACGCGGGCGGTGGGTCGAGGTGTCGGCGGTGCTGTTCTCGCTCATCGAGGCCGCGCGGCACACGGCGCGGCGCACCGACGGTCTGGTGGACCCGACGATCGCGGCCGCGATGGACGCTGCGGGGTACGACCGCGACCTCACCGCGGTCCAGGCGCGGTTGCCCGAGCACCAGGAGCCGGTCCCGGCCCCCGGCTGGTACCGGGTGATGACGGACGCGGCGTCCTCGCGCATCCTGATCCCCCACCGGGTCGAGCTCGACCTCGGCTCCAGCGCCAAGGCGTGGGCCGCCGACCGTGCGGCCACCGCCGCGGCCGCCACCCTCGGCTGCGGGGTCCTGGTCAACCTCGGCGGCGATCTGCGGGCGGCCGGCCCTGCTCCGGCAGGCGGCTGGCAGCTGACGGTCGACGACGGCCTGCCCGGGCCGCGCCCCGCCGTCACCATCACGACGGGCGGCCTGGCCAGCTCGTCGACCGCCCGGCGCACCTGGCAGGTCCGCGAGCGCGACGGCGGGATCCGCCGGCTGCACCACATCCTCGACCCGCGCACCGGCGAACCGGCGCCGCGCACCTGGCGGCTCGTCAGCGCGACCGCCTCCACCTGCCTGACCGCGAACGCTGCCACGACCGCCGCGGTCGTGCTCGGCGACGCCGCCTCCGCCTGGCTCGAGGCGCGGAACATCCCGGCCCGCCTGGTCGGCCGGGGCGCGGGCGACCACGGACCGGACGGCGAGCGCCTCGTGCGGACGACGGCCGGCTGGCCGGCGGACGTGTCCGCCACGCCCGGCGCTCGAGCCGCGTCGTGACCGAGATCCTCTGGGCACTCTCCCGCTCCACCGGGCTGATCGCCCTCGTCCTGTTCACGGCCGCCCTGATCTGCGGCGCCCTGGTGTCCGGCCGCGCCGGACGCGGGCGGGCGGCCTCCCTGCTCCCCGCCGGGCTGCACCGCACGCTCTCCCTGCTCGCGGTGGTCTTCCTCGCCACCCACGTCGTCAGCGCCGTCGTCGAAGGCTACGTCGACATCGGCTGGCTCGCGACGGTGGTGCCGTTCACCGCCGGCTGGAACCCGCTCGGCGTCGGGCTCGGCACCCTGGCCGTCGACCTGCTGCTCGCGATCACGCTGACGACGGCGTTCCGGCACCGCCTCTCCCCGCACGTCTGGCGCTCGGTCCACCTGAGCGCGTACGCGATGTGGCCGATCGCCCTCGTCCACACGGTCGCGACCGTGAGCGTCGACGTCGGCCTCGCCTGGACGGTCGCCCTGCTCTGCCTGGCCGCCGGGACCGCCACCCTGATCTGGCGCGCCCGCCGGCCCGACCACGACGCCGCCGCCCGGCGGCTCGCCCCCTCCGACTCCTGGCGGTGACCCCGTGACCCTGCTCGATCCCTCCGTCCCCGGCGGCGTCCTGCCCGACGTGGCCGCCCTTCCCCGCGGCACTGCACACCTGCCCCGACTGCTGCGTCTGCTCACCGACGCCGGCCTGACCGGGCGCGGCGGTGGCGGCTTCCCGGCCGCGGCCAAGCTCCGCTCATTGACCACCGCGCCGGTCCGCCTCATCGTCAACGCCTGCGAGTCCGAGCCGTGGGTGTACAAGGACGAGGTGCTGCTGCAGCGCCGCCCCGACCTGGTGCTCGGCGGTGCCGCCCTGATCGCCGAGGCCGTCGGCGCCCACGAGCTCGTCCTGGCGGCCGGCCGGGGGACGGCGACGCTCGACCGGCTCCGCCGGCTGCTCGCCCTGACGCCGGGCCTGTTCCGGCGGGTCCGCGTCCTCGACGTCCCCGACCACTACGCCTCCAGCGAGGCGAGCGCCCTCGCCTCGTTCGCCGCCGGGGGCGCCGCCCGCCCGCGGTTCCACGTCGGCCCGATGACCCGCGCGGACCACCCCGGCGGCCCGGTGCTCGTCCTGAATGCCGAGACGGTCGCCCACGCCGCCGCGGTGTGGGCGTCCGACGGCGCCGTCGTCCCGACCCGGCTGCTGACCCTCTCCGGTGACGTACGGCAACCCGGCGTCGTCGAGGTGAGCGAGCACGCCGTCCCGCGGCTGACCGAGGTCCTGGACCGCGCGGGCGGCCCCGCCGTCACGCCCCGGGCGGTCCTCCTCGGCGGCCTCGGCGGGACCTGGGTGCCGTGGTCACGGGCGCAGCGCCTGAGGCTGGACCCGGCCGATCTGCGCAGCGTCGGCGCCTCGTTCGGCGCGGGCCTGGTGCACGTCCTCGGTGCCGACGTCTGCCCGCACCCCGTGGTCGCGGACATCCTCGACTTCCTGGCCGGCGAGAGTGCCGGTCAGTGCGGGCCCTGCATGTTCGGGCTGCCCTCGATCGCCGCGGACTGGCACGCCGTGGGCGGGGGCGCCGGGACAGCCGCCGGTGCGGCGGCCCGGGACCGGCTGGCCCGGCGGCTGCCGCTGATCGCCGGGCGCGGAGCGTGCCGGCACCCCGACGGCGCGGTGCGGCAGGCCGCCTCCGCGCTGGCGGTGTTCGGGGATCACCTGCAGGCGCACGGAGCGGGCCGGTGCGACGCGATCGAGACGGAACCGTCCACCGACACCGCCTCCGAGCAGGGAGTCGCCACGGCGATGGGGGTCGCCTCGTGAGCAGCGCAGCACCGCGGCCCGGCGGCGTGTCCGTGGATCCGACCGCGTGCGCGGCGCACGGCCTGTGCGCCGCGTGGCTGCCCGAGCGGGTCACCCTGGACGAGTGGGGGTACCCGCTGGTCGACGGCACCCCGCTCGATCCGGCCACGCGGCGGCGGGCCGAGCGAGCGGCGGCGGAGTGCCCGGTCCGCGCGTTCCACGTCGCCACCGCCCCGGACCGGGCCGCGATGCGCTGAGCCGGACTCGCCTGGACGGTGCTCGCGCGGGTCCGTCACCGCCCCACCCGGAGTGCGCCGTCGCACGCGCCACACCGTAACGTTGGAGGTCATCATCATCTGACGGACACCACAGCGGGAGCGGTCATGAGCCTCATGAGGACCAAGTCGATCGAGCAGTCGATCAAGGACTCCGACGAACCCGGACACGACCTCAAACGGTCACTCGGCGCCTGGGACCTCGCCATCATGGGCGTGGCCGTGGCGGTGGGCGCCGGCATCTTCTCGGTCGGCGCGAAGGCCGCCGCCAACTTCGCCGGGCCCGCGGTGAGCGTCTCCTTCGTGCTCGCCGCCGTCACCTGCGGCCTGGCGATCATGTGCTACGCCGAGTTCGCGTCCACCATCCCGGTCGCCGGCAGCGCCTACACCTATACGTACGCGACGCTCGGCGAGCTGCTGGCCTGGATCATCGGCTGGGATCTCATCCTCGAGCTGCTCGCCGCGGGGGCGGTGATCGCGAAGTACTGGGGCATCTACCTCTCGAACGTCTTCAGCCTGTTCCACGTCGACGTTCCGACCACCCTGCACCTCGGACCGGTGGCGTTCGATTGGGGCCCGTTCGTCATCGTCGCGATCTTCACCGTGCTGCTGATCCTGGGGACCAAGCTCTCCACGATGGTCAACAACGTGTTCACCATCATCAAGGTGGCCATCGTCGTCTTCGTCATCATCGTCGGGTTCACCTTCGTCAAGGCGGAGAACTACACGCCGTTCGTGCCGCCCGCGCAGCCGCCGGCCGGTGGCGGCAGCGTCCTGACGCAGTCGTTCCTCTCGTTCCTCACCGGTGCGGCGCCGGCGCAGTACGGCGTGTTCGGCATCTTCTCCGGCGCCGCGCTCGTGTTCTTCGCGTTCATCGGGTTCGACGTCGTCGCCACGTCGGCGGAGGAGGTCAAGAACCCGCAGAAGAACCTGCCGCGCGGCATCTTCGGCGGCCTGATCCTGGTCAGCATCCTCTACATCCTCACGACGCTGGCCCTGACCGGCATGGCCTCCTACCAGGACCTGGCGAAGGCCGAGAGCCCGTCCCTGGCGACGGCGTTCGTCCAGGTGGGCGCCCCCTGGGCGGCGCAGGTGATCTCCGTGGGCATCCTCATCGGCCTGACCACCGTGATCATGGTGCTGCTGATGGGCCTGTCCCGGGTGCTGCTCGCACTCAGCCGCGACGGTCTGCTCCCCCGCTGGCTCTCCGCCACCTCCGCGAAGCACAAGACGCCCGCGCGGCTGCAGCTGATCTGCGGTGCCGCCGTCGCGCTGATCGCAGCCCTGACCGACGTGTCCTGGCTCGAGGAGATGATCAACATCGGCACGCTCTCCGCGTTCGTGCTGGTGAGCATCGGCGTCGTCGTCCTGCGCCGCAAGCGGCCCGAGCTGCCGCGGGGCTACCGGGTGCCGTGGTCCCCCGTGCTGCCGATCATCGCGGCCGTGCTCTGCTTCTATCTGATGCTCAACCTCACGGTCGAGTCCTGGATCCGGTTCGTCGTGTGGCTGCTGATCGGTTTCGTCATCTACTTCAGCTACGGGCGCCGGCACGCGCGGGTGGGGCTGATGAACGATCCGGTGCGCAGCCGGTTGGCGGACACCGAGCGCCGCTGACGCCACCCGCTCCGCGGGAACGCACCGGCCCTACACGAAGGGCCCCGCACCGGTTGGTGCGGGGCCCTCCGTGTGGGAGCAGCTCGTCAGCGGCGGCCGGCCATCCGCTCGAGGCGCTCGACGCGGGCGTCCATCGGCGGGTGGGAGGCGAAGAGACCGGCGACGCCGGCGCCCGCCTTCCGGAACGGGTTGGCGATCATCAGGTGCGAGGTGTTCACCAGCTTCTGGTCCTGCGGCAGCGGTGCCCGCTGGGTGCCGGCCTGCAGCTTGCGCAGCGCGGAGGCGAGGGCCAGGGGGTCGTTCGTCAGGGTGGACCCGTCCTCGTCGGCGTCGTACTCCCGGGTGCGGCTGATCGCGGACTGCACGACGACCGCCGCCAGGGGCGCCAGCAGCGAGGTGGCGAGCACGGCGAGGATGTTGCCGCCGTTCCGGTCCCGTCCGCCGCCGAAGAACAGGGCGAACTGGGCCAGGGAGGTGATGACGCCGGCGATGGCGGCGGCCACCGAGGAGGTGAGGATGTCGCGGTTGTAGACGTGCATGAGCTCGTGACCGAGGACGCCGCGCAGCTCGCGCTCGTTGAGCAGGCCGAGGATGCCCTCCGTGCAGCAGACTGCGGCGTTCTGCGGGTTCCGCCCCGTGGCGAAGGCGTTGGGCGCCGCGGTCGGGGAGACGTAGAGCCGTGGCATCGGCTGGTTGGCCCGGGCCGAGAGTTCCTGCACGATCCGGTACATCCCCGGCTGCTGCTCCGGCGTCACCGGGTAGGCCTGCATCGAGCGCAGGGCGATCTTGTCGCTGTTCCAGTACCCGTACGCCGTGGTCCCGAGCCCGATCAGCAGGAAGATCCACAGGAAGGCGCCGTTCCGGGTGCCCGCCGCGAGCGCGGCGCCCACCAGGAGCAGCAGCCCCATCATGCCGCCGAGCAGCAGGGTCGTCTTCAGGCCATTGTGGTGGTTGTGCACGGTCCGTCCCGGGTAGTGAAGTGCCAACAGGTTCTCATCGGTGAGAACGTCCGGCAAGCGGGCGCTGTTCCGATGCTCGGACAACTCGGAGCCGACTCCCAGCCGGCGTCGATCCCCGCGGGCCCAGCACGCCCCGCTGGGTCACGGCGTGGGGTGCCGCGCGTCGTAGTCCCGGAAACCCGGCTGCCGCCACGCCATCACCGCGGTCAGCGCGATGCACAGCAGGCCTCCGAGGAACAGGACGGTCCCCTCGGAGAACAGGGTGGTCGCGCCGCCGGCCACCGCGTCGCCGATCCGGGGGCCGCCGGCCACCACGACCACGAACACGCCCGAGAGCCGGCCGCGCAGGTGATCCGGGGCGGCGCTCTGCAGGATCGTCGAGCGGAACACCGAGCTGATCGAGTCCGCCACCCCGGCGGCGGTGCAGGCCAGCAGCGCGGGCACCACCCAGAGGGAAACGACGCCGTCGGTGTCGCGGCCCGCCGCCAGCACCGTCAGGCCGAGCACCCCGATGCACAGCCCCCACGCCGCGACCGACCACAGCACCGCCAGGCCCTGACGCCGGACCGCGCCGAGCGGGCCGGAGAAGAGCCCCGCGAGGAAGGAGCCGAGGGCGATGGCCGCCAGCAGCGCCCCGGCCGTCGCCTCGCCCCCACCGAGGGCGAGCGCGCCGATCGCGGGGATGAGGGCGCGCGGGGCCGCGGTGATCATGGCGATCAGGTCGATGACGAAGGTGCCGCGCACGTTGGGCCGGGTGGCCAGAAAGGCGAACCCCTCGAGCACCGACCGCAGGCCGGGCGTTCCCGTCGCTCCCACGGGCTTGAGCGGGGGCAGCGTGAACAGGCCCCACCAGGCGAAGGCGAAGGAGAGCACGTCGAGGGTGTAGGTCCAGCCGTACCCGACGCTGGCGACGAGGAACCCGCCGACCATCGGGCCGATCATCGCCGCCATGGTGAAGGTGATCATGCCGAGCGCGTTCGCGGCCGGCAGCAGCTCCTTGCCCACGAGCTGCGGGATGATCGCGCTGCGCGTCGGTTGATTGATCGCGGTACCGGCGCTGTTGAGCGCCACCAGCAGGTACAGCACCCCGATGTTGTGCAGCCCGGCCCACGCCTGGATCGCCATTCCCGCGCTCGAGGCCCACATGATGCCGGCGGACACGAGCGCGACGCGGCGCCGGTCGTGCACGTCGGCGATCGAGCCGCCGTAGAGCCCGAACACGACGAGCGGGACGAGAGCGAAGATGCCGAGGATGCCGACGTAGAGGCTCTGCCCGGTGATGGAGAACACCTGCAGGCTGACCGCGACGAGCGCGATGTTGCTGCCCATCGCCGAGAGCGACATCCCGACCCACATCCGCCGGTACGCGCTGCTGCGCTTCAGCGGCGTCAGATCGGCGAGGAGGCGGGGCACCGGTCCAGCCTACGAGAGCCCGTCACCGGTTCCCGCCCACGTCGCGCCGCCCGCCGTTCACCCGGCGTTGCCCGTACCGTTGTTGTGAGTCATTCAGAAAAAGTGCTTCACTGGACGTGATGGAGACGACAGCGACGACGAACACCGAGCCGGACTGGCCGGCGCAGCTGCGCGCCCACGCCCTGCGGGTCACCCGGCCACGCACGAACGTGCTGCGCGTCGTCCAGGAGCACCCGCACGCCAGCGCCGACGAGGTGCACCGCCAGGTGCGCGCGGCCCTGCCGGAGATCAGCGTGCAGTCCGTCTACGTCGTCCTCGCGGACCTGGACCGGCACGGACTGATCCGCCGGATCGACGTCCCCGCCTCCCCCGCCCGGTACGAGACCCGCACCGGCGACAACCACCACCATGCACAGTGCGTCCGATGCCACCGCATCGTCGACGTGGACTGCGTCGTCGGCTCCGCGCCCTGCCTGACCCCGGGCGACGCGGCCGGCATGACCATTCTCTCCGCCGACGTCCTGTTCCGGGTCGTCTGCGCGGATTGCCGGGAGAACGGCCCGGACAGCGGCATCCCCCACCGTTGATGCACGACACGATCAAGGAGCAAGCATGACGACCACCCCCCGCGAGACAGGTCGCTACACGACCGCGAACAACGGCGCCCCCGTCGCCAGTGACAACGAGTCGCTCACCGTCGGCGCCGACGGCCCCGTCGTCCTGCACGACCACTACCTGCTCGAGAAGCTGGCCCAGTTCAACCGCGAGCGGGTTCCCGAGCGCGTCGTCCACGCCAAGGGCGGTGGCGCGTTCGGCGTCTTCGAGACCACCGAGGACGTCTCGCAGTACACCCGCGCCGCGCTGTTCCAGCCCGGCGTGAGCACCGAGATGCTGGCCCGGTTCTCCACGGTCGCCGGCGAGCAGGGCTCCCCCGACACGTGGCGGGACCCGCGCGGCTTCGCGCTGAAGTTCTACACGACCGAGGGCAACTACGACCTGGTCGGCAACAACACCCCGGTGTTCTTCATCAAGGACGGGATCAAGTTCCCCGACTTCATCCACTCCCAGAAGCGCCTGCCCGGCTCCGGCATGCGGGACAACGACATGCAGTGGGACTTCTGGTCCCTGCGCCCCGAGTCGTCGCACCAGGTGACCTGGCTGATGGGTGACCGCGGCATCCCGAAGACCTGGCGGCACATGGACGGCTTCGGCTCCCACACCTACCAGTGGACCAACGAGGCCGGCGAGCGGTTCTGGGTCAAGTACCACTTCCAGACCGACCAGGGCAACGAGTACCTGACCGCGGACGAGGCTGAGCAGCTCGCCGGTGTCGACGCCGACCACCACCGCCGCGACCTGTTCGAGGCGATCGAGCGTGGCGAGCACCCGTCCTGGACGCTGTCCGTGCAGGTCATGCCCTACGAGGATGCCAAGACCTACCGGTTCAACCCGTTCGACCTGACCAAGGTGTGGCCGCACGGCGACTACCCGCTGATCAAGGTCGGAAAGATGACCCTGAACCGGAACCCGGAGAACTTCCACGCGCAGATCGAGCAGTCCTCGTTCGAGCCGTCCAACTTCGTGCCCGGCATCTCCACCAGCCCGGACAAGATGCTGCTCGCCCGCATCTTCTCCTACGCGGACGCCCACCGGTACCGGATCGGCGCGAACTACCAGGACCTGCCGGTCAACTATCCGAAGAACGCGCAGGTCAACTCCTACTCCAAGGAGGGGCCCATGCGGTACACGTTCAACGCGCCGGACGTCCCGGTCTACGCGCCGAACTCCTTCGGCGGCCCACACGCCGACGCGGCCCGGGCGGCCGAGTCGAACGGCTGGGACGCCGACGGCGATCTGGTGCGCGCCGCGGCGACCCTGCACCCCGAGGACGACGACGTGACGCAGCCGCGCAACCTCTACCGGAACGTCCTCGACGCCGGTCAGCAGGAGCGTCTCGTGGGCAACATCGCGGGCCACATCTCCGGCGTCCGCAGCGCCGAGATCCGCGAGCGGGCCTTCCAGTACTGGGACAACATCGACTCGGAGCTCGGTTCGCGCGTGCGCAACGCCTACGCCGAGGCTGCCGCCGAGCAGGATCAGCCGGTCGCGACCGTCTGACCAGCACCGCGACCGCAGGTCAGCCCGCGGGCCCGTTCGGACGTCGTCCGAGCGGGCCCGCGGCCCGTGCGGCCACGCCGCATTTCGACACACAATTGGTTTGTGTATCCCCCAGTGTGCTGCCATACTAAAAACGAGGCGACTCGCGAGGAATTCCCCCATCTCTCGCTGAGAGCCTCCAGCCGGCCGGACTGGTCACCTATCCCCCCACTGGTAATCAGCCCGGCTGGCGCCAACGTTCCGGATGCCCGGTGGCGCGACGAGAGTCCGCCCCGGGCATTCGTCGTCTCCCATTCCGTCTCTTCCTGCACGAGCGGCCTTCCTGCGCCGTCGTCGCCTCCGTGCCGCTCGGCGGCCCTGCCCTGATTCTCCTGCTCTGACGGTCGCGGTCTGCTCGGGGTTCCCCGGTCACCCCTGCCCGAAGAGCGACGCGGTGATGGTCGGCAGTGCGGGCAGCGTCGGGCCGCCCGGGTCCCCGGACGACGAGCTGGTCGGCAGGCTGGTCGCCGTGCCTGACGGAGTGCTCGTCGGAGTGCTCGTCGGGGAGCCGGTCGGGGTAGTCGTCGGCCGCTCCTGAACGGGGAGCTCGCCCCGCGCGGTGGCGCCGTCGCGCAGATCGGTCAGGACCCACGGGACGGCGGGGACGGTGGACGGAGCCGGAACGGCCGAGACGCGCACGGCGACGATGTCGACGGTCACCTCACCGCGGCGGGCCGGCAGGTCGACGCTGAAGCTCGTCATCAGGGGAGATGCCGTCACATCGGCATGGGCGTCCCGGATCGCGCGCGCCTGATCGGCCGTGAGGCGGTCGTCGGCACCGGCCGTCGCGGACGCGCTCGCCGTCCCGGATGCGTCGAGCGTCGGGGTGGAGGAGGCCGATGGCGTGACCGACGGCGTGGCCGACGCGCTGACGGCGGCAGCCGCGGCGGAGGACGTGGCACCGGCGGTGGCGCCGGGATCGGACATCGACGCCGGGCGGCGGACCACCAGCCATCCGTCCTGCGGCCGGAACTGCAACGTCAGCCGCCGGTCCGACTCGGCGATCGGTGCCGTGACGGTGATGCGGGCCGTGGCGACCCCGTCGACGGGACCGGACTGCCAGAACCGGCCTTCGGCCGCGACCACCGCACGCACACCCAGCACGGCACCGGTGGACGGCACCGTCGTCGGCGGGGCTGTCACCGTGGGTGGGGCTGACGTGGGAGGAGCGGTGGTAGGAGGAGCGGTGGTCGGAGGCAGGGACGTCGGTGGCGGCGTCGTCGGAGGTGCCGTCGTCGGAGGCACCGTCGTCGGGGGTGCCGTCGTCGGGGGTGCTGTCGTGGGCGACGCGGTCACGGTGACGGTCGTGGAGGGCAGCGGCGCTGTCGTGGTGGTCGACGGCGCCGGCAGGGTCGGTGAGGCCGTCGGGGGAATCGCCGGACGCGGAACGGACGGCGTGCCGACCGGTGTCGTCGTCCGCGGCGGGGCGACACTCGAAGGGGCGACGCTCGGAGCGGCGATCCCGGGCGAGCCCGGGTCGGGGGCAAGGGCACCGGTTCCGTCCGGGCGGCCGTCGCCGCCCCCACCGGATCCGGGGAAGCCCGGAATGACCCCGGCCGGCGGCTGTTGATCGAGCAATCCAGGATCCTGACCCAGTGGCACGTCCGGCGACCAGACGCCGCTCCCGTCACCGGTCACACCACCGGGCAGGTCACCGCCGGGCAGACCGACGCCCGGCAGACCGCCGCCCGCATCACCCAGACCGCTGGACGGGAGCATCGAGCCGGACACGACGACTCCGGGGGCACCCGCGCTGCCGGACGGAACGCTGGGCAGCGCCCCGGACCGCCCGTCGAGCACCCCACCCGCGAGGGCGCCGGGCAGGTCCACCGGTGCCGCCGCCGCCACGATCGCTGCCGGAGCCGGCTCGGCCGTCACGAGGCGGCCGACACCGATCCCGGCGGCCACCCCCACCACGACGACGGCCGTGGTCACGGCGGCCGCGCCCGAACTGCCGCCGGGACCGAAGGCGGCGAGCCCCCACCGGCCGGACCGCGCCGTCGGGACGGCCGCCGATCCGATGCCCAGGGCAGCGAGCAGTCCGGACCCGGACGACGCCGCGACGGCAGCCAGCGGCAGATAGGCCGCGCGCAGCCCGCGGTTGACGTCGCGCAGGTGCAGGACGGCGGCGGAGCAGCTCAGGCAGCTCTCGACGTGCGTGCGTGTCACGGCGAGCGCGGGTCCGCGCAGCCGGCCGGCCGCGAAGGCCCCCAGCGACGGCCCGACGACGCGGCACTGCTGGTCCTGGACCGCGCGGACGTGGCACTGCAGGTAGGCCTCGGCCAGCCGGTCGCGGGCGCGACGCAGGGCGACCGAGGCGGCGTTCGGGCTCAGACCGACGAGCGGGCCGATGGCCGCAGGCTTCAGACCCTCGACGGCGGCGTACCAGAGCACGGTCCGCGAGCGCTCGGGCAGCGTGAGGAAGGCGCGGCGGATGGTCTCGGCATCGAAGCTCTTCAGCACGGGGTCGTCGAAGACCTGCGGGACCTCGGCGAGCTCGATCGCCTCGGTGCTGTACTGGCCGCGGGTCGACCGGGCCGCCCGTGCGGCCTCGTGCGCGACGATGGTCACCAGGTAGGCGCGGACGTTGTCGCGTGGACCGGCTCCCCGACGGATCGCGGCCAGCGTGTTGGCGAAGGCCTCGGCCACCAGGTCGTCCGCCTGCGCCGCGCTGGTGGCACTGCGGCGGGCCACCCGCCATGCGGCGTCGCGATGGCGTTCGTAGAGGACCCCGAACGCGCGGCGGTCCCCCGCGCGGACGGCGCTGATCAGTTGCCCGTCGCTCGCGTCGTCGTCCGCGATCGGCACCGCTGGTGCGTTCACTGCGTACCGCCTCGTGCAGGTCCAGATCCCTTCTGGATTCTACGTCGGTCCGCGGTCACCGCACCCGGGCGGTGACCGCCGATCCTTGGTCGGATGCCGGTGCCCGCGCCTCCCCCGAGTGCGGGCACCAGCATCCGGACAGTGCGTTCTCGCACTGGTCGTGCCGCCTCACCCCCGCGGACGGCACCCGGCCCCCTCCATCGACGCCCGCACGTCGCTCCCCAGCGCCGCGGCGTCGTCGCACTCATGAAGAGACGGAATCGGGCCCAACGTGACACCCCGTTACCGAAGCGTTACGAAGCGAGCCGTCGAGGAGGGGGGCGATCGGGCCGGACGGCACCGGCGGGGGCCGCCACGGGGCGGTGCCCGATCGTAGGGTAGGAGCATGACCTCTGCTCTCCAGTCGCTCGTCGACCGTGGACTGTTCCTCTCCGTCGAACACCAGCGCGCGTTCGAGGAGCACCTGGTTCCCGATGCCGCGCAGGTGGATTTCGCCGGCCCGCGCGTGACCCTGCCGGGCACCGACGGCACCGCGATCCCGTACCTGCTCGGCAGTTCCTCACCGTCACGCGGCACCTGGATCTGGTCGTGGCAGCAGCCCGAGCACTTCCTGCCGGCCGTGCTCGCGGCCGCCGAGGCCACGCGGCGCTACGGCGTCGATCACGACGTCCCCGAACTGGCGGAGGACGAGGTCCCGCTCGCCGCGGGCCTGGACGAGCGTCTCGTGATCGCCGCCAAGACCGTCTCCGGCGTGCACGCCCACTACACCGCCGGTGCGGGCGGGGGTGCCCGGGTGTGGATGCTCGTGCGCTCCGACGCGCTGGTCCTCGACCCGCCGACGGTCCGTTCCGTCGGCCGCACGATCGCCGAGGGACTGCACACGGGCCTGGCCACCGACCACCGGGCCGCGGTCGAGGGCTACGCCCGGCGCCGGGGCCTGCACCTGAGCGAGGACGCCGACGACCGGGTGGTGCTCAGCACCGCCGATGGCGGCGTCGAGCTGACCTTCGACGGCTCCGCGATCAGCGGGATCGACGTCGTCGAGAGCCGTCTCCCCGCGGGTTTCGCCCCCGAACCGGTGCCGGTGACGCTCGTGGAGCCGGAACCGGTCGAGCGCCCCGCCGCCGTCGCCCGCGAGGAGGCACCGGCCGCCCCGCAGACGCCGATCCCCGCGCCCGTGTCCGAGGCCGCACCCGAGCCGGCGCGCGAGCAGCCCGAGCCGGCGCGCGAGCAGCCGTCGTATCAGGAGCCGACCCGCGAGGCGCCTGCGTCCGCCGCTCCTGCCGAGCAGCCCGTCCCGACGGCTCCGGCCGCCGACGAGGCCGGGACACCGGAGCAGCCCCGGGAAGCACCGCGCCCGGAGGAGACGCAACCCGAGGAGACGCGACCCGCGGAGCCTGTCGAGCCGCAGGAGGCACCCGACGGCCAGCGCACCGAGACGCCCGAGGACGAGGAGGAGCCGCGCCGGAAGGGCTTCTTCGGCCGCCTGTTCGGCCGCTGATCGGCGGCGACCCGCACGCCCCCGTGTCATCGGCCCCCGAGCAGCGCCCCGGGCGGGGAATACCGGCTCCCACCCGCGACTTGAGACATGGATGTGACCTCCACGCGCAGCGCCTCGGCGAGACCACCCGCCCGCACTCCGGACTCGCTCGATTCGGGCGGTCGCCTCGGTCGTACCGGCGTCGGGCTGCTCAACGGCTTCGCCGCCTACGGCCTGTGGGGCCTGCTGCCGCTCTACTTCGCGCTGCTGGGCTCCGCGGGTGCCGTCGAGATCGTCGCGAACCGCGTCGCCTGGTCCGTGCTGTTCTGCGCGGTTCTGCTCACCGTCATGCGGGGCTGGGGCGCCCTGGGGCATGCGCTGACCGATCGCCGCGTCGTCGGGACGCTGGCCCTCGCGGCGGTGCTCATCGCCGTCAACTGGCTGGCGTTCGCGTACGCCATCACCACGCACCAGGCGATCGAGGGGTCGCTCGGCTACTTCATCAACCCGCTGGTGTCCGTGGTCGTCGGGGTGCTCGTGCTGCACGAGTCGCTGCGCCGCACCCAGTGGGTCGCCGTGGGGATCGGCGCCGTCGCCGTCGTCGTCCTCGCGATCGCCTACGGCAAGCTGCCGTGGATCGCACTCGTCCTGGCGTTCTCCTTCGGGTTCTACGGCCTGGTCAAGAACCGGATCGGCGGCCGAGTGGACGCCCTGACCAGCCTGACGGTGGAGACCGTGGTGCTGCTGCCGGTGGGGCTGGCCGTCATGCTGTGGCTGGCGCTGACCGGTCAGGCCACGCTCACCGCGTACGGGCCCGGCCACTTCTGGCTGATGGTCGCCAGCGGTGTCATCACCGCGCTGCCGCTGCTCTTCTTCGGCGGCGCCGCCCGGCGCCTGCCGCTGTCCACCGTGGGCCTGATCCAGTACCTGGCGCCCGTGCTCCAGTTCATCTTCGCGATCTCGGTCCTGAAGGAGCACATGCCGACCGAGCGGTGGGTCGGGTTCGGCCTCGTGTGGGTCGCGCTGCTCGTGCTCATCGTCGACGCCCTCCGGCAGATCCGCCGTCGGCCCCGTTCCGGTACGACGACGACGGGCTCAGCGAACACGGAGCCGCTCGCGTCCTGACCGAGCTGCCCTGAGCAGCGCCGCGACGCCGATCGACACGGCCAGCAGCACGGCGCTGCCGACGACGTCGAGCACGTAGTGGTTGCCCGTCCCGATCACCACGGCGACCATGGCCGTCGGGAACAGCCACGGCAGCAGCCCGAGGCGCCGGTGAGCCCCCGTCAGTGCCGACCACGCCGCCCAGGCGGCCAAGGCGGACCACCCCACGTGCAGGCTCGGGAAGGCCGAGAAGAGGTTCCGGCCACCGCTGAGGTCACGTGACGCGGGGCCGCCGAGCAGCGCGTCGTCGGCCACGACGTCGACGATGCCCGGCAGGGCGAACCGGGGCGGGGACACCGGGTACGCCCAGAAGACGACCAGGGCGAGGACCGCCATGACGATCGCGGTCGTCCGCACCTGCCGGTAGATCCCGCCGTGACGGAGCAGCACCCACAGCAGGACGCCGAGCACCGGCACGGCGTAGAAGCGATAGAGCAGCACCGCGGCCCGGGCCAGCGGCGGCCGTTCGACGAGCCAGCGATTCGCCGACACCTCGACGTCCAGGTCCAGGGCCCGCTCCACCGACTGCAGCAGCTGCGCGTGCTCGGTGGCGGCCGTGAGGCCGGGCCGCAGCGCGTCGTGGGCCCAGGAGAACACCGCCACCACGGCGATCAGGACGGCGAGCTCGAGCCAGCGTCGGCGGCCGTGGACCCCCGTGGAACTCCGTGCTCCGGTCGGACCGGAGGAGGCCGGCGTCGTCGTGGATCCTCGACGACGCCGGCCCCCTGCTCGGTCTTTCCCGGTGCGGTCGCCGGGCTGCTCAGCCGGCGTGGTCCTCCCCCGTCCGGCCGACGTGCCGACCGAGGTGACCGCCGGCGTCGCCGTCGTGGGCCGTCGGCCCGTCCGCGTTCTCGACGACCCCCGCGTTCTCGACGACCCCGGCGTTCGCGCGGTGGTCCTCACCCGCGGACGACGTGTCGGCGGGCAGCGCATCCGTGGGCTCCCCGTCCCGCCCGTCCACACGGTCGCCCGCGGCCGGCTCGGTCGCGGCGACACCGGCCGGAGCAGCCGTGTCGTCGACGGCATCCTCCCGGCCCGGCGTGCGCAGGTTCCAGCGGCGGATGACGAACCGGAACACCAGGTAGTAGATGACCGCGTAGACCAGCCCGATCGGGATCAGCCACAGCCCGTTGGTCGACTTGCCCAGGTTCAACAGGAAGTCGATGGCGCCGGCCGAGAACGAGAAGCCGTGATGGATGCCGAGCGCGTTGACCAGGGCGATGGACGTGCCCGTGAGGATCGCGTGGATGACGTACAGCGGCCACGCCACGAACATGAAGGAGAACTCGAGCGGCTCGGTGATGCCGGTGATGAACGAGGTCAGACCGGTCGAGAGCATGACGCCGCCGATCACCTTGCGCTGCGCGGGCCGCGCCTCGTGCCAGATGGCCAGCGCGGCGGCCGGCAGGGCGAACATCATGATGGGGAAGAACCCGGTCATGAACAGGCCCGCGTTCGGGTCACCGGCGAAGAAGCGGGTGAGGTCGCCGTGCTTGCCGTTGAAGTCCCCGATGAGGAACCAGACCACGGAGTTGAGGATGTGGTGCAGGCCGAGCGGGATGAGCAGCCGGTTGAGCACGCCGTAGATGCCGCCACCGACGATCGCGTTGTCCTGGACGGCGTTGCCCACGCCCGTGAGGGCGGTGTTGAACAGCGGGTAGATGAGGGAGAGCACGACGCCGATGATCATCGCGGAGACCGCCGTGAGGATCGGCACGAGGCGGCGGCCGCCGAAGAAGCCGATGTAGTCCGGCAGTTTCGTCCGGTAGAACCGCTGCCAGAGGACGGCCGCGAGCAGGCCGATGACGATGCCGCCGAGGACGCCGAAGTTGATCAGCGCCTGGGTGCCGTCGGTGGCCTTCTGCCCCGCCAGCACGATGGGCGACATCACCTTGAACACCCCGGTGAGCACCAGGTAGCCGACGACGGCCGCGAGCGCCGTCGAGCCGTCGGCCTTGCGCGCCCAGCCGATGGCGATGCCGACCGCGAACAGCAGCGGCAGGTTGTCGAACAGGGCACCGCCCGCCGCGGAGATGACCGAGCCGACGGTCTCCAGGCCCGCGATCCCACCGATCAGGTCGGCCTGGCCGAGGCGCAGCAGCAGGCCCGCGGCCGGCAGCGCCGCGATCGGCAGCATGAGCGACCGGCCGAACCGTTGCAGGTTCGCCATGCCGCGCCGTTCCTTGCGTGGGGCGGCCGCCCCGGTCGCGATGCTGGTCATGAGTCCTCGTCTCGTCGGCGATCCCGGCCACCGGACCGGCGACGGGCGGTGATCGGGGCGCGGTTCCCGCGCATGGTCTCGATCACGCTGAGAGAACGCTCGTAGTATTGACCCCGGTTGTCAACGAGGCACGCTGACGCAGGTCAGCGAAGGATGAAGGAGCCACACATGGCCAAGGCGGACGACATCGTGGCGGCGCTCGGCGGCGCCGGGAACATCGTCGAGGTGGAGGGCTGCATCACGCGGCTGCGGACCGAGGTGTCCGACGCCTCCGTGGTGAACGAGGCGGCGCTGCGGGCCGCCGGCGCGCACGGCGTCATCGTCTCCGGACGCGCGGTGCAGGTCGTCGTGGGGCCCGAGGCCGACTCGCTCGCCGAGGACATCCAGGACCTCCTGTGACCGTCCCGGTGGGCGCCCCCGTCGCCGGCACGGTGACGACGCTCGCCGAGGTGCCCGACGAGGTGTTCGCCGCTCAGATGGTGGGACCGGGCGTCTCCGTGGCGCCGTCCGGCTCGGGCGCGGTCCCCGTGCTGGCCCCCGTCGGCGGGACCATCGTCAAGCTGCACCCGCATGCCTTCGTCGTCACCACCCCGGAGGGGCCCAGCGTGCTGGTGCACGTGGGGCTCGACACCGTGGAGCTGAAGGGCCGGCACTTCACCCTGCACGCCGAAGAGGGGCAGCAGGTGGAGGCGGGTGAGACCGTGGTGACCGTGGACCTCACGGCCGTGCAGGACGCCGGGTACAGTGCCGCCTGCCCCGTGGTGGTGCTCGGCGCCGCACCGGACTCCGTCAGCAGCGACGCCGTCGGACGCACGGTGGCGGCCGGGGACCGCCTCTACGACCTGCGCTGACTTCCGGTGCTGTCCGCACCGGCCGCGTCCGCCACGTCGGCGGCGGCGTCCGCCACGGCATCAGCGGCCAGGGCCGCCGCGCTCTTGGGCACGACGATCATCGGCACGGGCAGCGTGCGCAGCATCTTCGACGCCGTGCTCCCCATGAACAGCCGGTTCCCGTGGGCGAGTCGGCTCGAGCCGACCAGCACCAGGTCGCCCGGTTCCCAGGTCATCCGGTCGATGGCGTTCTCGATCGTCTTGCCCGTCGCGATGGCGGTGTCCACCCGCGCGGCGGCCGGCAGGGTGTGCGCGGCCTCGTCGAGCATGCGCTGCGTGTGCCGGCGCGCCTCGGGCCGGTCCTTGACGTTGCCGAGCGCCAGCAGCGAGATCAGGCGCAGCCGCACCCGACGCCGGGCCGCCGCCGCGAGCCCGGTGTCCAGCACCGCCTGGGCGCCCGGCCGTGAGCCGATCGCCGCGCTGATGCGCGTGATCCGGGGTGCGTCGTAACCGCGCGGCGCGAGGGCCACGGGCACGGGTGAGCTGTGCAGCAGGTGGTCGGCCACGGTGCCGACGCTGAACCGGGACCACAGCCCCGAGCTGGCGGCACCGACGATGATCAGTTCCGCGTCGAACTGCTGGGCCACCGTCATCAGGCCCTCGGCGAAGGAGCTCGCCGTGCGGGTGTGGGTGCGGGCCTCGACGTCGTCGGGCACCAGGGAGCGCGCCCGCTCGAGCAGGGTGCGCGGGGAGGGCCGGCCACCGCGCTCGGCGCCCGGATCCTGTTCGGGGTAGCTGGGGTTGAACGGTTCGGAGCGCCGGCGCACGTGCACGATGTCCAGCGAGGCGGACTGGGCGCGGGCGATCGCCACGGCCAGCGCCACGGCGTCGGCACCCGTGTCCGCGGCTCCGTAGCCGACCACGTACCTCATGCTCCCCATCTCCGTCCCGCCCTGTCGTCGTTCTCGCCGATGTCCCTCGGTGCCGGTCCCCTGCCCCGGCCTGCGCGCCTGGCCTGCGGCGATGCCGCACCCACCGGCCCGTGACCTCCGCCACCATTGTGGCAGCCCCCACCGTCGGGATCCGGAACCGGGAGTCATGAAGTGGTCGGCACGCAGCACCGGCCGGCGCCCGTCGCGCGGGGCCGGCCGGTGCGGTGCTCCACCGCGTGGTGCGTGGTGCCGCTCAGGCGGCGAGGATGGCCGTCTCGAGCACGTCGAGCGCGTCCACCAGCAGCTCGTCGCTGATCACCAGCGGCGGCAGCAGCCGGATGACGTTGCCGTAGGTGCCGCAGGTGAGCAGGATGACGCCCTCCGCGAGGGCGGCCTGCACGATGGCCTTCGTCGCCTCCGGGTTCGGCTCCTTGGTGGTGGCGCCGGTGCCGGGCTTGACCAGTTCGATCGCCATCATCGCGCCGCGTCCGCGGACCTCGCCGATGATGTCGGTCTTCTCCGCAAGCGCGCGCAGCCGGGAGCCGATGGTGTCCCCGATGTGCCCGGCGCGGGCCGGCAGGTCCTGCTCCTTCATGGTCCCGATCGCGGCGAGCGCGGCGGCGCACGCCACCGGGTTGCCGCCGTAGGTGCCGCCGAGACCGCCGCCGTGGACGGCGTCGAGCAGGTCGGCCCGGCCGGTGACCGCGGAGAGCGGGAGGCCGCCGGCGATGCCCTTGGCCATGGTGATCAGGTCCGGCACGACGTTCTCGTGCTCGGAGGCGAACCAGGCGCCGGTGCGGCAGAAACCGGACTGCACCTCGTCGGCGATGAAGACGACGCCGGTCTCCTTCGCCCACGCGGCCAGGGTCGGCAGGAAGCCCTCGGCGGGGACGATGAAGCCGCCCTCGCCCTGGACCGGCTCGATCAGGATGGCGGCGACCTGGTCCGCGCCGATCTGCTTCTCGATCATGGCGATGGCCCGGCGGGCGGCGTCCTCGCCCTTGATCTCCGTCTCCTCGCGGTACGGGTAGCTCATCGGCACCCGGTACACCTCGGGGGCGAACGGGCCGAAGCCGTGCTTGTAGGGCATCGACTTGGCGGTCAGCGCCATCGTCAGGTTGGTGCGGCCGTGGTAGGCGTGGTCGAAGACGACGACGGCGTTGCGGCCGGTGGCCAGGCGGGCCACCTTGACGGCGTTCTCCACCGCCTCGGCGCCGGAGTTGAAGAGCACGGTCCGCTTCTCGTGGTCCCCCGGGGTCAGCGCGTTCAGCTGCTCGGCGACGGCGATGTAGCTCTCGTAGGGGGTGACCATGAAGCACGTGTGGGTGAAGTGCTCGACGGACTCCTGGACGGCGGCGACGACGGCCGGGTCCGAGGCGCCGACCGAGGTGACGGCGATGCCGGAACCCAGGTCGATGAACTGGTTGCCGTCGACGTCACGGATGATGGCGCCGTCGGCGTCGGCGGCGTAGACGGGCACGCTGGAGGCGACGCCGGCAGCGACGACGGCGGACCGGCGCTGCGCGAGCTCCTGCGATCGCGGGCCGGGGAAGGCCCCGGAGACGTCGCGCTTCTGTTCCAGGCGGGTGGCGATGGCGGTCATGGATCGTCCTCTCGGGTGGGCGGGTTTCGGCTGTCAGCGTAGCCCCGGGGCCACCCTCCGTTCCATGTCCAGTCGCACAGTCATCACGGTCATCGGTGTGACATCCGACAGATCTGCCGTAGCGTGGATCCATGCCCATCACCGTGCACGACCTGCTCGCCGACACCGGCCTGGGGCTCCGTCCCGTCACCGACGGGCGGGGCATGGACGAGCCGATCTCCTGGACCGCGTCCACCGAGCTGGAGGATCCGTCGCCGTTCCTCTCCGGCGCGGAGGTGGTGCTCACCGTGGGGCTACGGCAGCCCGACGCGGCGGCGCAGCGCCGGTTCGTCTCCCGGCTGGCCTCCGCCGGCGTCGTCGGGCTCGGCTTCGGCACCGGGCTGGGGCACGACGAGGTTCCGGCCGCCACCCGCGCGGAGGCGGAACGGACCGGTCTGGCCGTGTTCGAGGTGCCCTACGCGGTGCCGTTCCTCGCGATCACCCGGCGGGTGGCGCAGGCGCACGCGGACGAGACGTCCGCCCGGCTCGAGGGACTGCTGCGCGAGCACCAGGTCCTCGCCCACACCCTGCTCTCCGGCCGCGGCCTGCCGGGTCTGCTCACGGCGCTGGCCGGGATGCTCGGCACCGACGTCGCCCTGACCCAGTACGGTTCGGTGCTGCACACCGCCCCCGGTTCACGACTGCCCGAGGAGGCGTGGACACGGGTGGCGATCTCAACCGGCAGCGCCGACGCCGCGGTCCTCGCCGTGCGGGAGCTGCCGGCGGACGCGGACATCCTCGCCTACGCGCAGAGCCTGGTCAGCCTGGAACTGAGCAGCCAGTCCCGGCATCGTGCGTCTCTGCGGCAGGTGCGCGGCCAGGTGCTCGGCGACATCGTCCGCGGGACCGTCACTGGCGCGGAGGCCGCGTCCCGCATCGAGTCCCTCGGGCTGCAGCCGCGACGCCGCCACCGGGTGCTGGCCCTCAGCCTCGCCTCCGAGCGCGGGCACGGCCGGGACCGGCTGCTCGCCGCCCTGCCCCTGCCGGGCGTCGCCGCGGACCTGGTCACCGCCGTCCTGCAGGAGAGCCTGCTCATCATCGTCCCGGACACCGGGCCCCGTACCGGGCAGGACATCGCGGAGGCGGTCGCCACGCACGTCGAAGCGGCGGGGCTGGACGGGAGCATCGGCATCGGCGGGGCCTACCCGCACCCGGAGGGGCTGCGGTGGAGCTGGTTCGAGGCGCGGCAGGCCCTCGCCCGCGGCGGCCGGATCAACGACGTCGAGAAGCTGAGCCTGACCGGGCTGCTGCTGGCCAGCGAGGACGTGCCGCTGGCGGCGATGAGCGACGAGGTGCTGGCGCCGGTGCGGACCAGCGACGCCGACCACGGCACCGATCTGATGGTGACCCTGGCCCGGTACCTCGATCTGAACGGCTCGGCGGCGGCGGTGGCCGCGGACCTGGCGCTGCACCGGAACACGGTGCGCTATCGCCTCGCCCAGATCGAGACCCTCACGGGGCTGGACCCGGGCGTCACCGCGGACCGGGTGCAGCTGTGGCTCGCGCTGACCGTGTCCCGGGTCCGCAACGGGGCGTGAGATCACGAGAGCCGCCGAGTGTGCGGTTGACGCAGCCACACCCCCCCCGATGAGACCGCCATCCGCACACTCGGCGCGAGAACGTGAAACGACGGCGGCCGCGCCGCACCGGTCAGGTGCAGCGCGGCCGCCGTCGTTGAGCAGGCGTGACGCTCAGGCGCCGGTGAGGTCCCGGATCGCCCGGCTGATGTCGACCATGTCGCCGCGCGGGACGACCTTGACGCGCTCCCGCTCGACCGGGCCGGACGCCGTGGCCGTCGTGCCGAGCTCCCGCTCGTGCGCGTCCAGGGCGTGCCAGCCCTCCCACGTCGTGTACTCGACACCGCGGCCGTCCAGCAGCTCGATCACGGCGGACTCCTCGGGGTGCTCCGGCCGGGCCAGGCCCTCACGGTCCGCCAGCAGCATGCCGATGGTCTCCAGGGCGTCGCCCTTGGTGTGCCCGATCAGGCCGACCGGGCCACGCTTGATCCAGCCGGTGGCGTAGACGCCCGGGACGGGGTTGCCGTCGGCGTCGAGCACGTGCCCGCCGTCGTTCGGCAGCACACCGCGGCGGTGGTCGAAGTCCAGGTCCGGCAGCGCCGAGCCGAAGTAGCCGATGGCCCGGTAGACGGCCTGCACGGGGTACTCGACCGTCTCACCGGTGCCGCGGACCCCGCCGGTGCCGTCCAGCTCGGTCCGCTCGAATCGCATCGCGGCGACGTGCCCGGGGGCGTCCGCCGAGTCGAGGATCTCGACCGGGTTGTGCAGGAAGTGCAGGTGCAGGCGGCGCTTGGCGGTCAGCTCCGCCAGGTCGTCCGGCTGGGCCGCGATCCAGTTGGTGAGCGTGCCCATCATGGTCTTGGTCTGGTTGTTCGTCTGCATCTGCCGCTCGGACTCCTCGTCGAACTCGAAGTCCTCCGGGTAGAGCACGATGTCGACGTCGGGCGACTGGGAGAGCTCGCGCAGCTCCAGCGGCGTGAACTTGATCTGCGCGGGGCCCCGGCGGCCGAAGATGTGCACGTCCGTGGCGGGCGAGCGCTTGAGCGCCTGGTAGACGTTGTCCGGGATCTCGGTGGTGAGCAGGTCGTCGGCCTGCTTGGCGAGGATGCGGGCGACGTCGAGGGCGACGTTGCCGTTGCCGATGACCGCGATCTCCTTGGCGTCCAGCGGCCAGTCGCGGTCCACGTCGGGGTGCCCGTCGTACCAGGAGACGAAGTCGGCGGCCCCCCAGGAGCCCTCCAGCTCGACACCCGGGATGTTCAAGTCCGCGTCCTTGATGGCACCGGTGGCGAAGATGACGGCGTCGTACCGGGCGCGCAGCTCCGTCAGGGTGATGTCGGTGCCGACGTTGACGTTGCCGAAGAAACGGATATCGCCGCGGTCGAGCACCTTGTGCAGGGCGGCGATGATGCCCTTGATCCGGGGGTGATCCGGCGCGACGCCGTACCGGATCAGCCCGAACGGGGCCGGGTAGCGGTCGAAGAGGTCGATGCTCAGCGTCAGGGCACCACTCTTGACCTCCTCGGACTTGGTGAGCAGGTCCGCGGCGTAGACGCCGGCGGGGCCGGCTCCGACGACGGCGACCCGCAGGACGGTCGTCGTGGCGCTGGCGTCGGCGGGGGTCGCGGTGGTGGCGGTCTCGTCGGCCGCGGCGGTGCCGTTCAGGCTGTGGTCGAGCACGATCGAATCAGTCTCCTTCAAATCCACACCATTCTAGTTTCTTATTCGGAGCCGTTCGTGGTGACGTGCGCAAGCACACACCACTCCCCCGGTGAACGGCGCCGTGGCGCGAGAAGGAGAGATCAGCCGTCGGCGTCGGGACCGGCGCCGGGCAGGAAGGACAGCACCTCCCAGAGGTGCCCGTCGAGGTCGCGGAAGTAGCCGGAGTAGATGCCCCAGGGGCGCTCGTGCGCCACGCCGAGGACGGTGGCCCCGGCCAGCTCGGCCTCGCGCAGCACGGCATCGACGTCGTCGCGCTCCGGCACGATGTGACCCAGGGACACGCCGGAGCCGCCGATCGCGTCGGCGGGCAGGCCGGCGTCCTTGGCCAGTTCACCGGCCGGGTAGAGGGAGAGGATCAAGCCGCCGTCCAGGTGGAACATGGCGGTCTCGCCGCCCGGGCTGTCCGGCGTCGCGGGGTGCTCGGAGCCGATGATGCCCTCGGTGGCCAGGCCGAGCCCGTCCCGGTAGAAGGTGACGGCGCGCTGGAGATCCGCCACCGCGAGGGTCACGACGTGGAGCTGGCTCTTCATCGGTCAGGACCCGCCGTCGTCGTCGCCCTCCGCGGCCTCCTCGGCGTGTTCACGGGGCTGCGTCGGCTGGGTATCGTCGTCGCCCTCGGCCGGGGACTCGCCGTGCGTGCGGCCCTGGTCGTCGTCGGGCTGGGTGCTGGTCATGGTGACCTCCTGGAGTGCAGCTCCGGTCCGGTGCTGCTGATCCAGCCAAGCAGAGGGACCCCGGCGAGCGCAATGGTCACCGCGCCGGTCCGGAGACCGGGTCAGTCCGGCAGCGGCTCGAACGCGGTCTCCTTCATCGTCAGGTAGAAGACGGTGGAGATGGCCATCAGCACGACGAGGTACCAGGGGAACGCCGTCGGCAGCCCGACGGACGCCAGCTGCGTCCCGACCATCGGCACCGTGCCGCCGATCAGCCCGACCGTCAGCGCGTAGGGGAAGCCGAGGCCCGCGGCCCGGAAGTCGGCCGGGAACATCTCGGTGTAGGCCGGCATCGAGCTGGCCTGCAGCAGGGACAGGGTCAGCATCCCGAAGCCCTGCACGGCGATCAGCGACCACACCGAGTGGTTGATCAGGGCGAGCGCCGGGACGGTGCCGACCGTCAGCAGCACGCCCGCCGCGACCATCGTGGGCCGGCGCCCGAACCGGTCCGAGAGCCGCCCGGCGACCAGGGCCCCGACCATCGCGACGACGGTGCTCACGACCATGGCCACCATGCCGAGCTTCGGGTCGAAACCCCGGTAGGTGGTCGCGTAGGTGGGCATGTAGGTCCCCCACGCGTAGACCATGGCCGTGAACCCGATGGTCAGGCCGACCACCCGGACGGTGGCGCCCGGGTAGCGGCGCATGGCCGCGAACATGCCGGTGGCACCGGCCCGCGAGCGCCGCGCGTCGATCGTCTCGTGCATGTCGCGGCGCAGCCAGATCCCGGCCACCGACAGCAGCGCCCCGACGACGAAGACGAGCCGCCAGCCCCATGCCGTCATGGCCTCGTGCGGCAGCGTCCAGGACAGCAGCAGCACGAGGCCGGCGACGGCGATCTGGCCGAAGCCGGCGACGGCGTTGAGCACCCCGGCGATGAAACCGCGCCGGCCCTGCGGCGCCATCTCCATCGCGAACGCGGACATCGAGGCGTACTCCCCGCCGATGCAGATGCCCTGCACGATGCGGGCCACGAGCAGGATCAGCGGCGCCACGAGCCCTACCTGCGCGTAGGTGGGCGCGAAGGCGATCAGCAGGCTGGACACGCCCATCCCGTAGACGGTCAGCAGCAGGGCGGGCTTGCGGCCGAACCGGTCGGCGACGGTGCCGAGCACCAGCCCGGCCAGCGGACGGGCGATGAAGCCGACCGCCATGATGCCGAAGGTGCCGAGCAGGGCGACGAGCGGGGACGTGCCGGCGGGGAAGAACTGGCCGGCGAAGTAGACCGACAGCAGGGCGTAGGCGTTCCAGTCGAACCACTCGATCAGGTTGCCGATCCCGGCCGCACGCAGCTGGCGCCGCGGGATGCCGGGCACCAGGGAGGGGCGGTCCCGCGCGGGGGTGACGGCGGGTGCGGCGGTGGCGCCGGAGGTCAGCTCAGCCATGTCTCGACGGTAGGAGCGTGATGCGGGCCGCGTGCAGCCGGCCGACACCTCCGGTCACGCCGGGACACATTTCGTCACCGGTCCCGTCGTCATCGGAGGTGGGCCTGCGCCCCCTACGCTGGGGGCCGTGAACGCCTCGGTGACGCTGCTGATCCTCGACCTCGTGGGGGTCTACTTCTTCGCGGTGTCCGGTTCCCTGCTCGCGGCCCGGCAGCGCTTCGACCTGGTCGGCTCGCTGCTGCTCGCCTCGGTCACCGGCCTCGGCGGCGGCGTCGTCCGGGACCTCGTGCTCGACGCAGGGCCGCCGATCGCGTTCTCCCAGCCCCTCTACCTGGCGCCGCCCGTGCTGGCGGTCGTGACCGTGTACTTCATCTCGGCGTCGGTGCGCCGGTTCAACCGGCTGCTGGTGGCCTTCGACGCGGCGGGCTTGGCGCTGTTCTGCGTGTCCGGGACGCTGCTGGCCATCGCCGCGCACCAGCACCCGGTGACGGCCGCCCTGCTCGGGGTCACGACGGCGGTGGGCGGGGGCATCCTACGGGACGTGATCGCCAACGTCACCCCGGCGCTGTTCGACCAGCGCGAGTTCTACGCGATCCCCGCGTTCGTGGGGGCGGCGCTGACGGCGGCCGCGGCCGCGCTCGGGCTCGTGCACCCGCTGACGACGGTGCCCATCATCGTGCTCGTGTTCGCCCTGCGGGTGGCGGGACGGCGGCTGCGGTGGGGCATTCCCCTGGCCAGTCGCCGCGTCGTCGAGTGAAACCCTCCGCGACCGACACCGACGCCCGGGGCCGGCTCAGGCGGAGCGGTCCACCACGGCGCGCGCGAAGCCGACCAGCGCGTCCTTGACGACGCCGGCGGGCAGCGGGTCCAGCGCGTCGACAGCGTCGTCGGCCCAGCGGCGGGCAACACTCCACGACTCGTCGGTGGCCGAGTGGTCCGCCACCGCGGCGACCGCGGTGCGCAGCGCCTCGTCCGAGCCGAGGTCGCCGTCGACCAGGTCCAGCACGCGGGCGGCGGACTCGTCCCCGCCGGCGGCCGCGCGACGCAGCAGCAGGACGGGCAGGGTCGGGACGTGCTCGCGCAGGTCCGTACCCGGGGTCTTCCCCGAGACCGCGCGAGCCCCGGTGACGTCGATGACGTCGTCGGCCAGCTGGAAGGCGACGCCGATCTTCTCGCCGTAGCTGACCATGGTGTCGACGTAGACCTCGTCGGCGCCCGAGAAGATGGCCCCGAGCTGGCCGCTGGCCGCGACGAGGGAGCCGGTCTTGTCGGCGATGACGGAGAGGTAGTGGGCCACGGGGTCCTCGCCCTCGGCGGGGCCGACGGTCTCGTGCAGCTGTCCCAGGCACAGCCGCTCGAAGGTGCTCGCCTGGATGGCCAGCGCCCGGCCGCCGAGGTCGGAGACGAGCCGGGAGGCGCGGGCGAACAGGAGGTCGCCCGCGAGGATGGCGACCGAGTTGCCCCAGATCTGGTGGGCGGACGGGGCACCGCGGCGGAACTGCGCGGAGTCCATCACGTCGTCGTGGTAGAGCGTGGCCAGGTGGGTCATCTCGACGACGACGGCGGCCTGCTCCACCTCGTCGCGGTCCGGGTCACCCAGGTGCGCGGCGAGGATGGTCAGCAGCGGGCGGATGCGCTTGCCGCCGGCGTCGAACAGGTGCCGGCTGATGGTGTCCGCGAGCGGGTCCGCGTGCGCGATGGAGGTGCGCAGGCGTTCCTCGACCCGCCCGAGGGAGGCGACGACGGCGGGACCGAGGTCGGCGTTGTCGGCGACGAGGGAGAACGCGGCGGGCAGCACCATGCCGGCCGTGGGCAGGCGACCCGATCCGGAGCCACCGGTCGGGCGGACGGCGGACGCCACCGGCGACCCGGCCGACGTCATCTCGGCGTTCGAGGTTTCCTTCACGCCTCAACCCTAGCTTTCTGCGGCAACGACGCCGGACGCCGGCCGGTACTCGCCCGGTTGCTCAGCTGGTTGCTCGCGGGAGGAGTGAGCCGTTCCAGCAGGTGGATGGCCCGGTCCTCGAGCCCGCCCGGGTGATCCGTGAGGTTCGCGAGCATGCGCACCACCATCCGCAGCAGCGGCGGGGCGCTCATGCCGGTGCGCAGCGCCGCGTTCATCACCTGCGGGTGCCCGATCAGGCGGGCGAAGAGGGCACCGAGCTGGAAGTGGGAGCCCCACTGCCCGCGGATCACGTCCGGGTAGGTGGCCAGCGCCGCGTCACGGCCGGCGGCGTCGGGGGCGGCCAAGGCGTCGACGATGCGCTCGGCGGCGAACCGGGCGGACTCCATGGCGTAGGAGATGCCCTCGCCGTTGAACGGGGAGACCATGCCGCCGGCGTCGCCGAGCAGCAGCATGCCCGGCACCGCGTGCGGGGTGCGGTTGAAGCCCATCGGCAGGGCGGCACCGCGGATGGGGCCCACCTGGTTCTCGGGCCGGTAGCCCCACTCCGCGGGCATCGCGGCCGTCCACTCCCGCAGCACCTGCCGGTAGTCGATCCTCCCGAACTGCTTCGAGGAGTTGAGGATGCCCAGGCCCACGTTGGAGGTGCCGTCGCCGACGCCGAAGACCCAGCCGTAGCCCGGCAGCGGGCGGCCGGCGGCGTCGGGCAGCTGCAGCCAGCCCTCCATCCAGTCGTCCTCGTGGCGGGGGGACGTGTAGTAGGTGCGCACGGCCACGCCGAGCGGACGGTCCTCGCGACGCTCGAGGCCGACGGAGAGGGCGGTGCGGGCGGAGTTGCCGTCTGCGGCGAGGACGACGTCGGCGTCGAACCTGCGCTCCTCGCCGGTGCGCCGGCCGTCGGCGTCGAGCACCGCGGCCCGCACCCCGGTCACCCGGCCGGCATCGTCCCGCTCGGCCCCGAGCACGTTGTGCCCGGTCAATACGGTGGCGCCGGCGGCCTCGGCGTGGCGGGCGAGGGCCTCGTCGAAGCCGAGCCGGGTGCGGACCAGCCCGTAGTCGGGGAAGTCGGTGAGTTCGGGCCAGGGCACCTCGACGGTGCGACCCGCGGCGATCAGGCGCAGCCCCTTCATCCGGCGCCAGCCGGCGTCGACCTCGTGGGGCAGACCGATGCGCTGCATCTCGCGGACGGCGCGCGGGGTGAGCCCGTCCCCGCAGACCTTCTCCCGGGGGAAGTGGGTCTTCTCGAGGACGACGGTCTCGATGCCGGCCTGCGCGAGGTGCCAGGCCGCGGTGGAGCCGGCGGGGCCGGCCCCGACGATGACGACGGTCACGGCGCGGCGACCGACGGCGTCACGGCATCCGCCGCGGACGTCGTCACGGGCTTCGTGGCCCGGTGCACGGCGACGATGCCGCCGGTCAGGTTCCGGTACTGCACGTCGGTCCAGCCGGCCTCGGCGAGCCAGGCGGCGAGCTCCTCCTGGTCCGGCCAAGCACGGATCGACTCGGCCAGATAGACGTAGGAGTCCGGGTTCGAGGAGACCGCGCGGGCGATCGGTGGGATGGCCCGCATCAGGTACTCGGTGTAGACGGTGCGGAAAGGCGCGAACGTCGGTCGGGAGAACTCGGCGATCACGAGCCGGCCACCGGGCTTCGTCACGCGCAGCATCTCGCGCAGCGCCTGCTTCGGGTCGTTGATGTTGCGCAACCCGTAGGAGATGGTCGTGGCGTCGAACTCGCCGTCGCCGAAGGGCAGGGCCATGGCGTCGGCCTGGACGAAGGTGATGTCGGGGCGACGGCGACGGCCGACCTCGAGCATGCCCGGGGAGAAGTCGGCGGCGACCACGTCCACGCCCGCGTCGGCGTAGGGCTCGCTGGACGTACCGGTGCCGGCGGCGAGGTCCAGCACCCGCTGGCCGCGTCGCGCGCCGACGGCGGCCACGACGATCCGGCGCCAGTACCGCACCTGTCCGGCGGACAGCACATCGTTGACCAGGTCGTAGCGGGGTGCGACGTCGTCGAACATCCGCGCGACGTCGTCGGGATCCTTCTCCAGGGACGCGCGATTCACCCGCTCATTCTGGCACGCCGGGGCGAACCCACCCCGCGAGGGCCCGGCACTTCGCCGGCAGCGGACGCCCCGGCCGCCGCACCGGTCGCGCCTCCGCAGCCGAGTAGATTGAGGGCACCATGGCCTCCGTTTCCTCGCGGGTGGCCGGGGAACCCTCCCCGGCCGGCACCGACACCCCCACTCCCCTTCTCTCGACCGTGACCGTTCCCCTGGACCCCGCGCGTCTGCCGGGTGGCCTCGTGGGTCTGGTCGAGACGACACGGCGGTCGGGGCTTCCCGCGGTCTGGCTGCGCCGGGAGAACGGCCTCGTCGGTATCGGCACCGCCGCGCGGTTCGCGTCCGCAGGCGCCGACCGGTTCGCCCGGGCCCGGCAGTGGTGGCGTCAGGTCAGCGCCACCGCGCGGCGGGAGAACACCGTGGGCGGGCCCGGCACCGGGCTCCTGGCCTTCGGGTCCTTCGCCTTCGCCGACGACTCCGCCTTCGACTCCCGCCTCGTCGTGCCCGAACTCGTCGTGGGCGCCGCGGACGACGGACGCACCTGGCTCACGCTGCAGAGCGTGAGCGACGACGCCCCGACCGCCGCGACCGCCCTCGCCGCATTCGACGCGCTGCTCTCCGAGTCCTCGGCTCCGCCCGCCGTTCCGACCGGTGGCCGGGTGCGGGACGGGTCGCTGAGCGGGGACCAGTGGATGGACGCGGTCACGGCGGGGGTCGCCCGGATCAGCGCCGGGGAGCTGCACAAGCTCGTCCTGGCGCGCGACGTCGTCGTCGAGCTGGACACCGCGGTGGAGCCGGCGGCCGTGCTCTCGGACCTGGCGCACCGGTACCGGGACTGCTGGACGTACTCGGTGGAGGGGCTCATCGGGTCCACCCCGGAGATGCTGATCAAGGTCGAGGACAACGTGGCCCGCGCCCGGGTGCTGGCCGGGACCCTGGACCGGGCGAGCGCGCCGGCGGACGACCCGGACTACGCGCAGCGGGTGCTGTGGGGTTCGACGAAGCAGCGGCAGGAGCACGAGTTCGCGATCAACTCGCTGCTGGACCGCCTCACCAGTTACACGGACACGATGACAGTCTCGAGCGAGCCGTTCGTGCTCGAGCTGCCCAACGTGTGGCACCTGGCCTCGGACGTGACGGCGGTGCTCAACGACGCGCCCTCTCCCACCGGCAAGCACCGCACGCCGGGCGCGCTCGCCCTGGCGGAGGCGCTGCACCCCACGGCCGCCGTGTGCGGAACGCCGACGGCCGCCGCCGCGGAGCTGATCAGCGAACTCGAGCACCTGGACCGCGGACCGTACGCCGGCCCGGTCGGCTGGGTCGACTCGACCGGCAACGGCGAGTGGGGCATCGCCCTGCGGGGGGCGGTGCTGGAGTCGCCGACGACGGCGCGCCTGTTCGCCGGGTGCGGGATCGTCGAGGCCTCCGATCCGGCCGCGGAACTCCGGGAGACCTGGGCGAAGTTCCGGCCGATGCTCCAGGCCCTCGGGGTGCAGGCGCACTAGGGGTTCGGGGGCTCGGCCGCCGTCCTTCTGGCGGTGGCGGCGGGCTGACTCGTCTCATGGAGGAGTTGTTCACGCCTGGGCCCGGTGGCGCACCGGTTCATCGTCGGACTCCCTCCACAGCTTCCCCGGCCGCCGCGAGTTCTGTCGGTGGCAGCGGGTTGACTCGTGCCATGGAGGAGCTGTTCGCGCTCGTGCACGTTGATGGAGGCGGTCGCGCCGACGAGACGGTGACGCCCGTCGCCGGGCTCGCGCCCCGTCCCCTGGACGAAGCCGAGGCGATGCGCCGGGTCCATGCCGTGGCATCCGCCGCGGACACCGACTCGACCGATGTGCTCATCGGTGCCTTGGAGCAGGTGCGGCAGCTCGAGTCCTGGCTGGAGGCGCGTCGACACGCCATCGCGGTGAGCGCGACCCACGCCGCCACGCGCGACCACGAGGCCTGGGTCAGCGCGAACCCGACGTGGGACGACGGTCTCGCGGACCGTGGGAGTGCCGGGCTCGGGCACGGTGGACTCACGCGCGCCGAGAGGGTCGCCGTCGCCGAACGCAGCGCCATCGCCGAGATCGCCTGCGCCCTGCGGATCGGCGAGAAGGCCGCTCACCTGCTGATCCAGCACGGTCAATTGCTCGATGCCTGGCTCCCGGACACCACAACGGCGCTGGCTGCCGGCACCATCACGGGCGCCGCCGCCCGCATCATCATCGACAGTGCGAGGGAGTACACCTCGCTGCCGGTCACGGACGCTCAGACCGACGCCCGCGTCCGCACCGCCGTCGAACAGACCGAACGGTTCCTCCTCGACGTGGCGTGCGCCGGAGGTACGACGGGCGAGGTGGGTGCGCGAGCCCGCCGGCTGCGTGAGCGCCTGCACCCCCTCTCCCGGCAGGAACGCCACGAGGTGGCGCGAGCCGACCGATGCGTCCGCGTCCGACCGGGGTGCGACGGCATGGCGCACCTGACGGCGTGGCTGCCGGCGGCCGACGCCCACGACGTCGACCACCACCTCACCGCCCTCGCGCGGGCCGCGCTGGGACCTCAGCTCGAAGTGTCCACCGGCCGGACTCGGGAGACGGGTATGCCCGACGACGAGGACGAGCGGACCGTCGGTCAGGCTCGGGTCGACGTCCTCACCGACCTGATCATCGGAGGAACCACCAGCGGGAGCGTTCCGGACGCCGCCGGCACAACGGCTCCGGACCTGAGCGACGCCGGCGCCGGCGGGACGAGGGCGGCTCCGTCCGCCGATGGTCCGTCGAGTTCGCCGCCGTCGCTCCTGCTCACCATGCCGGCCGCGGTGCTCCTCGGCGAAGACGGCCCGGCCGCGTTCGGACCCTTCGGATCGATCCCCGTCGAGGACGCCCGCCGGCTCGCGTCGACAGCGACGTCCTTCACCCTCGGCATCACCCTGGCCGACGACTCGTCGCCGACCGGTACGCGGCTGATCACCGCAGGGCGGCAGTACCGGATCCCCGCCGAGCTGCGTCGCCGGTTGCAGGTGCGGGACGGAACCTGCCGGTTCCCCGGATGCCGCCGTGCCGCCACCCGCTGCGATCTCGACCATCGCACCGCCTGGGCCGACGGCGGGGCCACCGAGGAGGACAACCTCGCCCACCTGTGCCGCCGACATCACGTGCTCAAGCACCACTCCGCCTGGCGAGTGACCGGTCCACCCGGGCTGGACGCCGCCTCGCGCGACGATCCGACGCCGACGTCGTCTGCTTCGAGCTCATCGGTTCCGGCGCCGGCACCATACTCCTCGCCTCCACCGGCCTCGTCCGTCCTGCACTGGGTGTCCCCCACCGGTCGTCGGTACCGGAGCGACCCGGATGACGCTCCCTTCCGACGGCCTCCGGCGCCGCCGGCCCGCTGACGTGGGCGGCTCCTGCTCTCGGGCAATTTCCGCCCACCCGGCAACACTGTTCAGACCCCTCGACGCGGCCACTCTCGGCGCACGCCGGAAACGAGGACGACACGTGGGGTGGTGCATACTCTTGGAAGCATGCGCACCGGCTCCCCGTTCGGCACTGGTGCCCTGTCCGACCATTGCCCTGCCCGTCCACAGGAGGACGCCTTGCGCTCACGACTGCTCGCCTCTGCCCTGGTCCTCACGGTCCTCGGCGCCGTCTCCGGTTGCTCCAACTCGGACACGACGTCCAGCCCGGCCACCAACGCCTCGGGGTCCTCCGTCGCCAGCTTCGATCCGACCTCGGTCGCCAAGGACGACGCGCTCGCCGGCCAGGTGCCCGACGCGATCAAGTCGAAGGGCACTCTGACCGTCGGGTCGGACACGTCCTACGCCCCGGCCGAGTTCCTCAAGGAGGACGGCCAGACCGCCCAGGGCTACGACATCGACCTCGCCAAGGCCATCGCGGCCACCCTCGGCCTGAAGGCCACCGTGCAGACCGCGGAGTTCGGCTCGATCCTCCCGGCGCTGGGCTCCAAGTACGACGTCGGCATGTCGTCCTTCACGATCAACGCCGAGCGGCTCAAGGCCGTGAACATGGTGTCCTACTTCAAGGCCGGCACCCAGTGGGCCGTCAAGAAGGGCAACCCCAAGAACGTCTCCGTGGACGACGTCTGCGGCAAGACCGTCGGCGTCCAGACCGGCACCGTCCAGGAGTCCCCGGACCTGTCCGACCGCAGCGCCAAGTGCAAGGCGGCCGGCAAGGACGCCATCACCATCGTGTCCCTGAAGAACCAGACGGACGTGACCACGCGCCTCGTCAACGGCAGCATCGACGCCATGGCCGCCGACTCGCCCATCACGAGCTACGCAATCACCCAGACCAACGGACAGATCGAGAAGGTCGGCGACGTCTACGACGCCGCCCCGCAGGCGATCACCGTGGCCAAGAAGGACACCGCGCTGGCGGGCCTGATGCAGAAGACGATGCAGAAGCTCATCGATGACGGGACCTACACCAAGATCCTTGCCTCCTGGAACAACACCGACGGCGCCGTCAAGACGTCAGAGCTGAACCCGGCGCAGTCGTGAGTCACGGCGTCACCACCCGCAGGGACCCGGACGCCGGCGGCAACGCCCGGCCGGACCTGATCCGCGCCGTCCCCGTCCGGCACCCCTGGCGCTGGGTGGGCGCGGCGGTGCTCATCGTGCTCGTCGCCCTGCTCGCCCAGAGCCTGGTGACCAACGAGAACTACCGCTGGGACGTCGTCGCCAAGTACCTGCTGGACACGCGGGTGATCGCCGGTGTCGGCTGGACCCTGCTGCTGACCGTCCTCTCGATGGTCATCGCGATCGTCCTGGCGATCACCCTGGCGCTGATGCGGCAGTCGGACAACCCGCTCTTCCGCTGGGTCAGCTGGGTGTGGGTGTGGTTCTTCCGCGGCACTCCCGTCTACACCCAGCTGGTGTTCTGGGGTCTGGCGTCGACGCTGTACCCCAACATCGCCCTCGGCGTCCCGTTCGGCCCCGAGCTGTTCACCATCAGGACGGAGACGCTCCTCTCCTCCTTCTGGGCCGCGACCCTGGGCCTGGCGCTGAACGAGTCGGCGTACCTCGCCGAGATCTTCCGCGCCGGCCTGAAGTCGGTGGACAACGGGCAGGAAGAGGCCGCGGAGGCCCTCGGCATGCGCAAGTCCGTGATCATGCGGCGCATCGTGCTGCCGCAGGCGATGCGGGTGATCGTGCCCCCGACCGGCAACGAGACCATCGGCATGCTCAAGACGACGTCGCTCGTCCTGGCCGTGCCGTTCATCCTCGACCTGACGTTCTCGACCAACGCCATTGCCAACCGCATCTACCTGCCGATCCCGCTGCTGATCGTGGCCGCCTTCTGGTACCTGCTCGTCACGAGCATCCTCATGGTCGGCCAGTTCTACATCGAGCGGCACTTCGGCCGGGGCGTGGACGCGGACTCCCCGGCTCCGGTGAAGGTGACGCCGGCGGCCCACCACACGGCCGCCGACGATGCCGCCACCACCGATGCGCCCGCCCTGGCGGGCGAGGGCGATCTACCCGGCAACCGTGCCGCAGGAGGCGACGGACGATGACCAGCGAGACCACCCGCACCGCTCCCCGCGCCGAGCGAGGTACCGCCCCCCTGGTGCGGATCGAGGGGCTGCACAAGTTCTTCGGCGACCACCACGTGCTGCGCGGCATCGACCTCACGGTCAACCGGGGCGAGGTCTGCGTCGTCGTCGGGCCGTCAGGCTCCGGCAAGTCGACCGTCCTCCGCTGCGTCAACCAGCTCGAGACCATCAGCGCCGGGCGTATCTTCATCGGCGACGAGCTGATCGGCTACCGCGAGCAGGACGGCAGGCTGCACGACCTCACGCCCCGGCAGATCGCGGCCCAGCGCCGTGAGGTCGGCATGGTCTTCCAGCGCTTCAACCTGTTCCCGCACATGACGGCGCTGCAGAACGTGATGGAAGCGCCCATGCAGGTCAAGGGCGTCAAGAAGGCCGAGGCCACCAGGCGCGCGCACGAGCTGCTCGACCGCGTGGGCCTGGGCGACCGGTCCGGGCACTACCCCTCGCAGCTCTCCGGCGGTCAGCAGCAGCGCGTGGCGATCGCCCGGGCGCTGGCCATGGAACCGGAACTGATGCTCTTCGACGAGCCCACCTCGGCGCTCGACCCGGAGCTGGTCGGGGACGTGCTCGAGGTGATGAAGGACCTTGCCCGCTCGGGCATGACGATGATGGTCGTCACCCACGAGATGGGCTTCGCCCGCGAGGTCGGCGACACCCTGGTCTTCATGGATCAGGGCGCCGTCGTCGAGGCCGGTCACCCGCGCGAGGTGCTCGGCAACCCGCAGAACCCCCGCACCCAGGAGTTCCTCTCCAAGGTGCTCTGAGGCTCGCCGGACTCCGCGTCATCCGCGGAATGCCGCGTTGGTCGTCGATTGCCCCGTCGTTCGCGGCAATCGACGAACGACGCGGCATTGCGCTGTCCGGGGTCGGTGCGGGGCGGGGTGCGACCGGGTCCGGGTGCGGCCGACGTCCCGTCAGTTCGCGGTGGGCGTCAGCGCGCGATGGGCGTCAATTCGCGCCGGCGATGTCGGCGGCCGCGGCGGTGAACGACGCGTGCAGGTCGGCGAGCCGGGTGCGATCCGCGACCACCTCGATGAGGCTGCGTCCACGGATCGGCGCCGAGAGGGCTGTCTCAAGGGCGCCGAGGTCGGCCACCCGCTGGTGACGGACCCCGTAGGCAGCGGCGAGCGACCCCAGGTCGACGTGCTGCGGGGTGCCGAACAGCCGTTCGACCGCGCTCGTCCAGCCCGCTCGCCGGGCCACCTTCCCGTGTTCGAGCAGGCCGAAGATCGCTCCCCCGGCGTCGTTGAGCACCACCGCCTGCAGGTCCGGTTCCGGCTCACCCGCGCCGAGGTACCAGCCGGTCGCGTCGTGCAGGTAGGTGACGTCGCCGAGCAGCACCCGGACGGGGCGGCGCGTGCCGAGCGCGACGCCGGTCGCGGTCGAGATGGTGCCGTCGATGCCGGCGACGCCGCGGTTGGCGATCACCCGCGTCGGACCGGGGCCGGCGACCGGCGCCATCAGGTCGAGGTCGCGGATGGGGTTGGACGACCCGGCGAGGAGGATGCCGTCCGTGGCCGGCCACAGCCGCTCCGCGAGGAGGGGCCCGTTGACGCCGCTCTCCCGGGCGTCGTCCTCGGCGAGCTCGACGAGCCGACCGGCCAGGTGCGTTCCGCGGTCCTGCCACTCGTCCGCCCACCCGTCCGGTCCGGTCCCGGCGAAGGCGGCGAGCTCGTCACGGTCGGTGACGACGCGTTCGCGGCGGCGGCCGGTGTCGAACCAGGCGACGGGCACCGGCGCGTAGAGGGCGGTCTCGATCTCTTCGCGGCCCAGCAGGGCGGCGACCGGCCGGCTGAGCGTGGGCCGTCCGAACAGCACCGCCCGCTCGACCCGCTCCAGCAGGTGCGGGAGCAGCAGTCGGTAGGCCGCCACGGACGTCGCTCCGTGCCGGGCGTTCGAGGACGGCTCGGCGAGCAGCGGCAGCCCGCGCTCGGCCGCGAACAGCGCGGCCTCCGGCCCGGCACCGTCGCCCGCGACGACGACGGTGCGGCGAGTCGCGGCACCGCCGGTGCGAGCCGCAGTGCCAGTGCCAGTCCCTACGGCAGCGGCTGCGCCAGTGCCAGCGGCAGTCGGGGAATAGGAGAGCAGGGCGGAGCGGGATCGGTCGCCGTCACGGTCATTGTCGCCGTCGGACTCGACGGGCCGGGTCGCGAGGGGCGCGGCGTTGCGCCCGCCGCCACTGTCGCCGTCACCGCCGTCGCCGTCGTTGTCGCCGTCGGCCGTGATCGTGAGGGTGGAGGCATACGCCGTCGACGGCGCCGCCTCGGCAACGACCACCGGGTCCTCCGCCGGCACGAGCGGGTCCCGGAAGGCGAGGTTGAGCTGCACCGGCCCGGGCGCCGCCACGGGTTCGAAGGAGAAGGCCGGGTGGGTCGGCGGGAGCAGTCCGTTCGCCGCGGCCAGCACCCGGCCGACGGCGTCCAGCGCTGCGTCGACGTCGTCGGCGGGCACGTCGATCGCCTCCCGCACGTGGACGCCGAAGAGGCCGGCCTGCCGGGTGGTCTGGTTGGCGCCGGTGCCGCGGAGTTCCTCGGGCCGGTCTGCGCTGAGCACGAGCATCGGCACCGCGCTGTGGTTCGCCTCCATCACCGCGGGCATCAGATTGCCGACGGCGGTGCCGCTTGTGGTGACCACGGCCGCCGGGACCCCGGTGCCCCGTGCCAGACCGAGCGCGGTGAACCCGGCGGACCGTTCGTCGATCCGCACGTGCAGGCGCAGCCGGCCGGGCAGGACGTCCCGGCTCGCGGTGGTGGGATCCGCGTCGGGCTCGACGGCGACCTCGACCAGCGCGTACGCCAGGGGCGCGCTGCGGGAGCCGGGGCAGACGACGACGTCGCGCACCCCGCCGTCGATCAGCAGCCGCACCACCGCGCGGGCCACGGTCATCGCATCAGTCACCGCTCCATCATGCCGCGACGGTCGCACCGGCCCGCACCGGACGACACCGACCCGGCCGGACGCGTGGTCCGGCCGGGTCGGGGGACGCCGGCGTGCGGCGTCGTCCGGGGCGCCCGTTCAACGCCCCGGTGGGGGTGGCTCAGCGCCGGTGGACCTGCACCACCGACGGGCGCGGCGCGGCGACCTGGCCGGCTCGGGGGCTCGTGCCGGGGCGGACGTAGTCCGGGAACAGCGAGTGCTGGGCGGCGAAGGAGCCCTCCTCGCCCGGGTGCTGCACGGCAACGTAGACCATGCCGTCCCGGTCGTGGATCACGGGCCCGCAGGTCTCCGCCTCGGTGGGCACGGAGAGGAACTGCTGCACGCGACCGCGCTCGCGGCCCTCGAGGGTCACCTTGAACAGCCCGTCGTTGTACCCGATGGTCGACGGCGCCCCGTCGGTCGAGATCCACAGGTTGCCGGTGGAGTCGAACGCGACGTTGTCGGGGCAGGAGATCGGCGAGACCTTCTCCTTCGGGAAGCCCGAGAAGTACGTGGACGTGTTGGTCGCCGGGTCCCCGCACACGAGCAGCAGGTTCCAGCGGAACGTCGTCGCGGCCGCACGGTTGCCCGTCTCGGTCAGTTCGACGATGTGCCCGTCGCGGTTGGGCGTGCGCGGGTTGACCTCGTCGGCGCCGGCCTTGCCGGTCTTGCCGCGGTCCGAGTTGTTGGTGCACGCGACGTACACCTTGCCGGTCAGCAGGTTCGGCTGCACGTCCTCGCAGCGGTCCATCTTGGTCGCTCCGACCTGGTCGGCGGCCAGACGGGTGTGGACGAGGACCTCCTCGACGCTCATGCCGCTGACCTGCGAACGACCGTCGACGACGAGCGGCAGCCACATGCCGCTGCCGTCGAAGGCGCCGTCCGCGGGCAGCCGGCCGGAGCCGTCGATCTCGCTCGCGCCGCTGTCGCCGCGGAACTTCGCGACGAACAGGTCGCCCTCGGAGAGAAGCTTCAGGTTCTCGGCGCGGTTCCTCGAGACCCTGCGGCGGGAGACGAACTTGTACAGGTAGTCGAACTTCTCGTCGTCGCCCATGTACGCCACGACCCGGCCCTCGCCGTCGACGCGCACGTTCGCGCCCTCGTGCTTGAAGCGGCCCATCGCGGTGTGCTTGACGGGGGTCGACGTCGGGTCCTGCGGGTCGATCTCGACGATCCAGCCGAACTGGTGGGCGGCATTCTCGTACCCGGCGTTGCGGGTGTCCCAGCGCGGCTCGTCGGCCTCCCAGCCGTATGTGCTCGGCTTGTCCATCAGGCCGTAGCGCTTGTCCTCGGCGCTCGTGCCGGGGGTGCGGAAGTAGCCGTTGAAGTTCTCCTCGCCGGAGAGCACCGTGCCCCAGGGGGTCGTGCCGCCGGAGCAGTTCCCGATCGTGCCGCGGGTCGTGGTGCCGTCGGCGTGCTCGACGGTGCGCAGCAGGGCCGAGCCGGCGGCGGGACCGTCGAAGGCGAAGGTGGTGTCCGCGTCGACGCGCCGGTTCCGGCGGCCCCCGACGGTGTAGCTCCACGGCCGGCCCGTGCGGCGCCGGGTCAGCTCGACGACCGACATGCCGTGGGCGGCGCGGGCGATCGCCCGGTTGGTGGCCTGCTGCGCCGGGTCCGTGGTCGCCGGGAACATGATGCCCGGGTTCACGTACTCCTGGTTGCAGACGAGGATGCCGCTGCGGCCGTTGCCGTGATCGACGATGACGTCCGTGTAGTCGTTGTTGTAGCCGAACTGCCGCTTCTGGGCGGACGGGGTCTGGTGCTGCAGGTCGAACGCCGGGGCATCGGCGAACAGCGGATCGCCCCAGCGGATGATCGGGGACCAGGTGTACCCGGCGGGGACGGTGAACGCGTCCACGCTCTTGTCGACCGGGGTGATCGCGGTGAACGGCAGCCGCCCGACGTTCCCGCGGCCATGCCCGTGGCCGGTGGGGAGGGCGGACGCGGCCGGAGCCGCGGCAGCGGGACCGCCCGTGGCCGCGGAGCCGGCGGCGATCAGAACGGCGCCGGCCGCGCCGAGGCCGAGTACGTTGCGCCGGCTGAGTGCCGCGGCGGCCACGTCCCGGAAGTACTCGTTGTCGGTGGTGTTGCAGGTCTCGCCCAGGCAGGCGTTCCCGCACTTGAAGTGGCAGGTCACGGGGCTGCGTTTGCCCTTCGTGTGCCCGTACATGGGCAGGAGCGACAGCGGCGTGCGCGTGGTCTCGGTCATCGTGGCTTCCCTCGTCGGCTCGTGCGGTGTGATGCCCCCGAGGGCACACGCTGCCAGTGCGCCGCCGACGACGCGCGACGCGAAGATGACCCGCCGGTGAACACGAGGTGGCCGATCGGGTTCGCGCCCACGGTGGGACCACGACCGGCGGTGGCCGCGCCGGTCAGCCGCGTCAGCCGCGTCCGGCGAGGACGGCGTGCACCCGGGTGAGCCGGTCCCGCCACCACCGTTCCCGGTCCGGCCGAGCGGCCAGCGCGTCCAGCCGGTCCGGGTCGGGGACGACATCGCGCACGTCGAGGTGCCCGTCGACCGGGCGCAGGGAGTCGGCGACGACGTCGTCGGCCATCAACGCCACCGTGCCGAGCCCGCACGCGAAGGGCAGGTCCGGCAGGGCGGCGGCCAGGGCGACCCCGCCACGGATGCCGACACTGGTGTCCAGCGCGCTGGAGACCACGGCCGGCAGGCCCGCGGCGGCGACGACGGCGAGCGCGCGGCGCACCCCGCCGAGCGGCGCGGCCTTGACCACGATCAGGTCCGCGGCCCCGGCGCGGGCCACCCGCAGCGGGTCGTCCGCCCGGCGCACGCTCTCGTCGGCGGCGATCAACGTGTCGACGCCGCGGTCCCGCAACGCCTCCCGCAGGCGGGCGAGGCCGTCGATGCCGTCGACCGGCTGCTCCGCGTACTGCAGGTGCACCGGTCCGAGCGCGGTGAGCGCCTCGACCGCCGCCTCGTGCGTCCAGCCGGCGTTGGCGTCGACGCGCAGGGCCGCGTCCGGCAGTGCGCGGCGCACGGCGGCGACGCGGGCGACGTCGTCCTCCAGGCTCTGCCCGCGCTCGGCCACCTTGATCTTGACCGTGCTCACCGGCCCGAACCCGGCGAGCACCTCGGGCACCCGGTCGGCGGCGACCGCCGGGACGGTGGCGTTGACGGGGATCCGGCTGCGCCGCGGCTCCGGGTAGCCGGTCCACGCGGCCTCGATGCCCGACGCCAGCCACGCGGCCGCCTCGGCGTCGTCGTACTCCGGGAACGGTCCGAACTCTCCCCACCCGGCCGGGCCGCGCAGGAGCAGCACCTCCCGGGTCTCGGTGGACCGGAACCGGACCCGCATCGGCACACTGACCACCCGCGCGGCGTCCTGCAGGTCGGCCAGGGGCGGCAGGTCAGTCGGCCGGACGGGCGGCAGCGGGACCTCCTCGGGCACCGGGCCTGTTCCGGGCGGGACGGACGGTCCAGGGGTCACGGCATCGCTCACCGGTTCAGCGTATCCACCGGCGATCCCACCCGAACGCTCAGGCGGGCGGACCCCCGAGGACGGGCCCGGATGGGACAATGGCAGCGATGACTCTGTCCCACCTGACCCGTGACCGCGGCCGGACCGGCGCCCGCCGGCCGGCCACCCGCACCCTGCCGGTGGCCGCCCTCTGGACCGGCGCGGCGCTGTGCGCCGCCGCCGTGTTCGCCGTGTACGCGTTCTTCGTCCGCACCGTCCTCGGCCAGCAGCTCGACGAGGCGCCCCTGACCAGCGCCCAGAAGCTGCAGACCGGCGACACCCCGGCCGCCGTGTGGCTGCAGACGCTCCCGTGGTTCCTGATCGCCGGGGTGCTGATCGCCCTGGCGGTGCTGATCGCCGTGGTCCGGCGCCGGTGGGCGGTGCTGGTCGCCGTCGTCGTGACGGTGGCCGGAGCGGTGCTGACCACCCAGTTCCTCAAGTACGCCGTGTTCGAGCGGCCGGACCTGGGGCTGGACACCCTCACCCTGAACTCGCTGCCGTCCGGTCACACGACGGCGGCCGGGGCGGCGGCGGTCGCGCTGCTGATCGCCGTGCCGCGGGAGTGGCGGCCCGTGTTCGGCGTCGCCGGCGCCGTGTTCACCACCGTCGTGGCCGCCTCGACCCTGATCAGCTACTGGCACCGCCCCTCCGACGTGGTCGCCGCCCTGGCCGTGGTGGGGGCGTGGGCGTGCGCCGCGGCGGCCCTGACGGACCCCCGGGCCGCGCGCCGGCGGGGCCGGGCCGGTGGGGGTGCCGCCCGCAACCGGGCCGTCGCCGAGCAGGCTCGGCTCGCCGGCCTGGTGCTGCTGGGGATCGGCGTCGTCGCCCTGTGCGTCTCGGGCGTGTTGTACACCGGGGTCATTCCGGCGTCCGTCGCCGGCACCGGCGGCAACCTGTGGGCGGGGCTGCTGTTCGAGACGTCCGCGGCCTGCGCGCTCTTCGCCGCGCTCACCCTGGTCCTCGGCCGGCGCTCGGTCCTGCCCTGAGCGCGCCCGCCGGGCCCGTCTTCGACGCCCACCTTCACATCGTCGACCCGCGGTTCCCTCTCGTGCCCAACGACGGGTACCTGCCCGACCCGTTCCCGGTGCCGGCCTACCGGCACCGGGTCGCCGCGCTCGACGTGCGGGGCGGCGCCGTCGTCTCGGGTTCCTTCCAGGGCTTCGACCAGACCTACCTGCTCGACGCGCTGGCCCAGCTCGGGCCCGGGTTCGTGGGCGTGACCCAGCTGCCGGAGACGGTGACCGACGCGGAGATCACCCGGCTCGACGACGCCGGGGTGCGGGCCGTGCGGTTCAACGTCCGCCGGGGCGGGTCGGCGGCCGTCGAGGCCCTGGAGCCGCTCGCCCGGCAGGTGCACGACGTCGCCGGCTGGCACGCCGAGCTGTACATCGACGCCCGGGACCTGCCGGACCTGCTGCCCGTGCTGCGGCGCCTGCCCGCCGTCAGCATCGACCACCTCGGCCTGCACGCGGACGGGCTGCCGCACCTGCTGGTCGCTGTGGAGCACGGTGCCCGGGTCAAGGCCACCGGGTTCGGGCGGGTGGACCTGGACCCGGCGCAGGCGATCGCGGCGATCCTGTCCGTCGACCCCACCGCGGTGATGGCGGGCACCGACCTGCCGTCCACGCGCGCGCGGCGTCCCTTCGCCGACGCGGACCTGGACCTGCTCGCCGAGGCCGCCGGGCCGGAGCACCGGGATGCCGTGCTGTGGAGCAACGCCGCCGCGTTCTACCGGCTCGAGCCGGGCGTCAGGCCCGGATCGGCTTGATCCGCGGCAGCAGGATCACGAACAGCACGGCGGCGATCAGACCGAGCACCCCGGTCACGGACACGCCCGCGGCCAGGGAGACGGCGTCGGTCACGGCGGAGAGCACGAGCGGACCGGCCGTCGAGCCCGCGTCGGCCATGAACCGCCACACGCCGAGGAACTGCACCCGCCCGTCCGACGGGGAGTAGTCGGCGCCCAGCGTCATCACGAGGCCGGACCCGATCCCGTTGCCGAAGCCGAGCATCATCGCGACCAGCAGGAACGGCACCGTCGTCGTCGTGAGCGGGCAGAGCAGCAGGGCCACGCCCATCACCGCCATGCTCGGTGCCGCCACCGCCAGGCGCCCGCGGGTGTCCATCAGCTTGCCGGCCGGGTAGAAGACGAGCATGTCGACCGCGCCGGAGATGCCGTAGACGAGCGACGTGGCGGACGGGTCCAGGCCCAGGCTCTCCGCCCAGAGGGGGATCACGACCTGGCGGGCCTGACGGATGGCGGAGACGAAGATGACGGCCACCCCGATGGTGGCGTAGATGCGGGCGTGGCTGCGCAGCACCGACCGGATGGTCACGGCGGAGCCGGTGGAGGGACGCTCGGGCTGGTCGGCACGCGGGCCCGCCGACGACGTCCCGCCCGCCAGCGCGTCCGTGGTGACCACCGGGATCGAGCGGGTGGGCATCGGCGGGTCCGGCATCGACAGGGCGATCGCGCCGGCCGCCACGAGGGCGACGACGCCCACGAGGTAGGCACCGCCGAGGCCGGTCAGCTGCATCACCGCCGCCCCGACGAAGGGGCCGATGAACAGGCCGATCCGCATCGAGCCGCCGAGGCTGGAGAGGGCGCGGGCCCGGTACCGCGGTTCGACCATGACCGTCAGGTACAGCTGCCGGGCGAGGTTGAAGACGGCGCCGGAGGACCCGATCAGGAACACGGCGATCGCGAGGACCGCGAGATTCGGCGCGAGCAGCGCCGTCAGCATGCCGACGGCGCACAGCGCGGCGGCGGCGACGATGGCCCACCGCTCCCCCACCCGGGCGGTGACGATCGAGGCCGGGATGTTGGACAGCAGCGACCCGACGCCGATCAGGGTGACGATGACCGCGGCGACGGCGATCGAGCCGCCGAGATCGCGGGCGGTGAGCGGGACCACCGGCAGGATGGCGCCCTCGCCGACGGCGAAGAGCACGGAGGGGCCGAACACGGGAACGACGAACCTGCGGAGGGAGAAGTCGTCGCGTCCGGCCATCGATTCCACTCTACGCGCGGGCCTGCCGGCCGGCCCGCGCCGTCAGGCGACTCCCGGTCAGGTGGCCATCGGGCGCACGTTGAGGGACTCCACCTGGGCCTCCGGCGTCGCACCGAGGGCGAAGACCACGGCGCGGGCCACGGACTCCGGAGTCAGGTAGGCGTCGGCGCGGTAGTCGCCGCCCTGGTGGCCGACGATCTGGCGCTGCATGTCGGTGTCCACCTTGCCGGGGTGGATGGAGGTGACCCGCACACCGTGCTGCCGTTCCTCCTCGCGCAGGGTGTCGGCGAAGGCCCGCAGGGCGAACTTGCTGGCGCTGTAGACGCTGTTGCCGGGGTTGGTGAAGAAGCCGGACCCGGAATTGATCAGCACCACCTGGCCCCGGGCCCGGCGCAGGGCGGGCAGCAGCCGGCTCGTCAGGTCCGCGACGGCGACCACGTTGACCTCGAGGATCTCGCGCCACGTCTGCCGGGACAGCTCCTCGACGGTGCCCATCGCGGTGATGCCCGCCGAGTGGACCAGGGCGTCGAGCCGGTCGATCCGTCCGGCAGCCGCGGCGACGTCGTCCCCGGACGTCAGGTCGGCGACGAACGGCTCCGCGGACGGGAAGGACGCGGCGACCGCGGCGGCCAGGTCCCGGTCCCGGCCGCCGATCAGCAGGTGGTGGGTGGGGGCGAGTTCCTCGGCGACCGCGCGGCCGATGCCGCGGGTGCCGCCGGTGATGAGCACGTGGGGGCGGTTGTCCAGGTTGTCCATCGATCCAGCCTAGGACCGGCGGCGCCCGCACCCGCACTCGCAACAGGGAGGCGCCCACACGAGTGGGTGCCGCGGCCCTCCTCGCCGCGGCACCCGTGTCGTTCCCTCAGGCCCGTTCACTCAGGCCCGTTCACTCGTGTGGTCGGTGCTGCTCCGTCACCGCGGGTCGGTCACCAGCGGTGGGCGACGTCGACCACGAGCCGGCTCGTGGTGCCGTCGGCGAGCACGAAGGCGCGCATGGGCAGCCGCGCCCGGACGCCGACGCCGACGGTCGACTGGCCCTCGAAGCTCCCGCCCCAGGCCACCTGCCGCAGCGTCGAGTACCCGCTGACGTCCACCATCTCGGAGCGGTTGAGCGCCGGGCTCGTGCCGGAGGCGTTGACCACGACCTCCAGGTACGCGCCACCGCGCAGGGACAGCGGCAGGCCGGAGCCCTGCCGGAGCACCTGGTTCACGTACTGCACACGGAAGCCCACCGCGGGGCCCTGCACGTCGAACACCAGGCGGTCGTAGCAGTCGTGCTGGCCGGCGCGCACCCCGGTCAGCGTGGCCGCCGTCCACGGCAGCGTTCCCTTCGGCGTGGATCCCCAGGTGATCCCGCACCAGGGAGCCGCCGTCGTCGTGGCCGCCGTCGCCGTCGACGGGACCACCAGCAACGAACCGGCCAGCGCCACGGCGGCGAGGGCCGATCGTGTCCTTCTCATGACTACCTCCTCCGGCGGCCCCCGACGGCCGCCGATCCCCGGCATCACGCCCGGTGCGCGATGCACTCGGTGGCTCGATCGTAGGAACGCCGGGCGCCCCGGGATAGAGGGATTCTCCTGATCCCGGGCCGTGACCCGGGTCGCGGCCCGGCCTCAGTAGGGTGGACCGGTGAGTCCCACAGGCCGCTACGCCCCGTCCCCGACCGGGGACCTGCACGTCGGCAACCTGCGTACCGCGCTGCTGGCCTGGCTGTTCGCCCGCAGCACGGGCCGGGCGTTCCGGATGCGGGTCGAGGACCTGGACCGCGCCCGCTCAGGCTCGGCGGAACGTCAGCTGGCGGACCTGGCGGCGGTCGGCATCGACTGGGACGGCGACGTCGTCGTCCAGTCCACGCGCAACGTCCTGTACGCCGAGGCCCTCGAGACGTTGCGGGAGCGTGGACTCGTCTACGCGTGCTTCTGCACCCGCCGGGAGATCGCCGAGGCGGCGTCGGCCCCGCACGCGGCACCCGGCGCCTACCCCGGCACCTGCCGGAACCTCGACGACGCCGAGCGGGCGGCCCGGCGGGCGAGTGGCCGGCCCCCGGCGCTGCGGCTGCGCTCCGCGGTGGACTCCTTCACGGTGCACGACGTGCTCGCCGGCGAGTGGACCGGGCTCGTCGACGATCTCGTGCTCGTGCGCAACGACGGGACCGTCGCCTACAACTTCGCGGTGGTGCTCGACGACGGTCAGATGGGCATCGACCAGGTGGTCCGGGGCGACGATCTGCTCGCCTCCTCCCCACGGCAGGCCTACCTCGCGACCGTCCTCGGGCTGCAGCCGCCGACCTACGCCCACGTCCCGCTCGTGCTCGGGCCGACCGGGGCGCGGCTGGCCAAGCGGGACGGCGCGGTGACGCTGCGGGAGCTGACCGAGGACGGGGTTGCCGTCGCCGACGTCGTCGGAATGATCGCCGACTCGCTGGACCTGCGCGGTGCCCGCACGGCGGCGGCGATGCTCGAGCGGTTCGATCCGGCGGCCCTGCCCCGGCACCCCTGGACCTTCACGCCAGCTCGTCAATAGATGCTCTATCGGAGCCGGATTCGACCCCCGACGGGACATCTTGTGGCGAGCTGGCATCAGGGCAGGGCCGTCAGGGCAGCGGTCCGGTGAGGTAGCGCTGCAGGTTCGGTGCGATCAGGGCGACGATCTGCTCGTGCGGCATCGACGCGATCGGCTCCAGCTTGACCACGTACCGCGTCAGGATCAGCCCCGCGATCTGGCTCGCGACCAGGGACGCGCGCATCGCCCGCTCGGCGTCGTTCCCCGGCAGGTGCTCCACGATCGGCGTGAGCGCGCGGCGCTGGATGAACTGGCGCAGCAGCGCGACGCCCCAGTCCCGGTGCAGGCCGGAGCGGAACAGCCCGACGGCGGCGGCCCCGGCCGGGGAGTCCCACACCGGCAGCAGCGTGGCGAGCAGCCGGGCCGCGAGCCCCTCGGTGTCCGCCGGCCGCACGGACCGGACGTACTGCGCCGGGTCGAACGGCGCCTCCACCGCGGCCAGGAAGAGCGGCTCCTTCCCGCCGAAGTGGTGGTTGATCATGGCGGGATCGACGCCGGCGTCGGCGGCGATGGCCCGCACCGTGGCCCCGTCGAACCCGTCCGCGGCGAAGCGACGGCGGGCGGCGGCGAGGATCAGGGCCCGCGTGTCGTGCCCGGCACCACGCCGGCCGCGCCGGGGAGCCGGCGCCGTCATCCGGCGGCTGCCGCCCGCTCGCCGGCTGCCGCGCGCTCGTCCCGCATCGACCGCTCGTCCCGCGTCGACTCGCCGGGCGTGCGGTGTCCGGTCCGCCCGGGCCGTCGCGCGAACGACGGCGCGTGCTCGGGACGTGGACCGAGGGCGATCAGCCGCGCCGGTAGCGCCGAAAAGGCGGGCACGTGGCGAGCGAGCGCGATCATCACCGCCGGCGGCCCGCTCCGCTTCCCCTGGACGGCGGGCCCGAAGATCGCCGCCTGCAGCACTCGCTGCACGGCCTGGATGATGACCGTCGGCGGGTACCGGCGGCGCTGCACCGCGGCGAGGTCGCGCTCCGTGACGGTGCCGGCCTTCAGCGGTGCAGCCAGCCGAGTGGCGGCCGCGACGGCGTCCTGCACGGCGAGGTTGATGCCGACACCGCCGGCCGGGGACATGGCGTGCGCGGCGTCCCCGATCAGCAGCAGACCGGGCCGGTACCAGCGGCGCAGGCGATTGAGCTTGACGTCGAGCAGGTGCACCTCGTCCATCGACGCGATCGTGTCCACCCGGTCCGCCAGGTCCGGCCGCATCCCGGCGACGCGCTGCCGAAAGCGCTCGATGCCCTCGGCCCGCAGCTGCGCGTCGGCGCCCTTCTCCCGGAAGTAGGCGATCTGGAAGAAGGTGTTGCGGACCAGCGAGAGCATGATCTCGCCCTTCCCGAACACGGGCATCAGCGAGGAGTGCTGCCGTTCACCCTCGAATCGCGGCAGCCGGAACCACCACGTGTCGAACGGGACGGCGAACTCCTTCGGCACCAACCCGGCCTGCTCCCGGACGAGCGACCCACGCCCGTCGGAGGCCACGGTGAGCGGCGCCGTCAGCCGGTGCCGTGCGCCGGTGGCCCGGTCCACGTACTCGACACCGGTGACGGCGCCGTCCTCCTCCAGCAGCCGGGTGACCTCGGCCTGCATCCGGATGTCGAAGCCGGGCTCGGGCGTGGCCTGGTCGACGAGGAAGTCCAGCAGATCCCACTGCGGGATCATCGCGATGTAGTCGTACGGCGGCCGCAGCCGGCCGAAGTCCGCGAGGGTGACCGTCCTGCCGTCGCCCAGCGGCAGCTCGAAGTTAGCGAGCCGGTCCTGGGGCAGCGCCGCGAAGGCATCGCCGAAACCGAGCTCGTCCATCAGGCGAATGGTCGAGGCGTGCACGGTGTCCCCCCGGAAGTCGCGGAGGAAGTCGCGGTGCTTCTCGAGCACCGTCACCCGCACGCCGCCGCGGGCGAGGATCAGGGCGAGCATGACGCCGGCCGGTCCGCCGCCGACGACGATGCAGTCGCGGCTCTCCGTGATGACAGCGGCGTCGGCGTTCGACGGGAGGGAATCGGTGGACATGGCGGCCTCCTCGGGCTTCCAATTCAACAACCGTTGAATTAACGCTACGCCGAGCCGGTCGTGAGCGGAAGGGGGCAACCGTCTGCGGTCAGGCCCTGGCCGCAGACGGGTGTCGCACCGGCGAGCCCGGTCCTACGCTGACGCCATCACCGTGCTGCTCGAGGAGACCACCGTGGACTGGCGCATCGAACTGATCTTCTTCCCCGTCGCCGACGTCGACCGTTCCGTCGCCTTCTACCGCGACCAGGTCGGCTTCACCCTGGACCACGACCACACCCCGCACGAGGGCCTGCGATTCGTGCAGTTCACCCCGCCGGGCTCGGCGTGCTCGATCGCCTTCGGCACCGGTATCCACGACGCCGAACCGGGGAGCCAGCACAGCGTTCAGGTGGTGATTCCGGACGCCGACGAGGCGCTGGCGCACCTGACGAGCAACGGGGTCGACGCGCAGGGCGTGCAGGAACTGGCGTGGGGCCGGTTCGTCACCTTCGCCGACCCGGACGGGAACACCTGGACGCTCCAGCAGCTGCCGACGCGGAGCTGACGCACCGGGCCTGACAAACCGGAGCGCGTCGGCCGTCACGCCAGAGGGGACCGTTGCTGCCGTTCGGGACCGACGTTCACCGCCTCGGCGGAAGGAACGGTCCCACCGGCGATCCGAGCGACGGTGACGGCTGGCGCCGGATCAGTTCGCGCCGTCCCCGATGCGGACGTCGACGTCGAACCCGACCGGCGTGCCGTGCTCGACGGTCCGCGACACGGTGCAGTTCTTGTCGTGCGAGAGGGCGACGAGCCGGTCGACCATCCCCGCCGCCTGCCGGCCGGCCTCGTCGTCGGCGAAGGCCAGGTGGAAGCCCAGGTGGAGGTCCTCGACCCGGTTGCCGCCGCCGTCGTCGACGACCTTGCGGCCCGAGGCCTCGACGCGGAACTCGACCGGCTCGGTGCGCCGGGACGTGACGGTGTCGACGTCGATCGCGGAGCACCCGGCGATGGCGGCCAGCAGCAGCTCGACCGGGGAGAGCAGCCCGTCCGCCTGGCCGAAGCTGACGGACGCCCCGGCGGCGTTGCGCGCGGTGTAGCGGCCGGTGGCGTCGCGGGTCAGCTCGACGGAGCGCTGGGCGGGATCGGGAGTCTCGGTCATGGCCCCATCATGGCACCGGAGCAGGCGAGCCCCGGACCCGCTCGGTGCGACCGTTGCCGGGTTCACACGGTCGGTCGCGGACGACGCAACGGCCCCAGGACCCGACGCCGGCCCGGCGCCTACAGCTCGGCCAGCACCGAGGTCGGGTCCTCGATGGCCCGGGCGACGAACATGAGGAAGGCCGAGGCCGTCCCGCCGTCGCACACCCGGTGATCGAAGGCGAGCGTCAACTGGGTCACCCGGCGCACGCGGAGCCGCCCCTTGACCACCCACGGTTTCTCGATGATCCGCCCGACGCCGAGGATGCCGACCTCGGGGTGGTTGATGATCGCGGCGGAGCCGTCCACCCCGAACACCCCGTAGTTGTTCAGCGTGAAGGTGCCGCGGCGCAGCTCCTCGGGGGTGCACTTGCCGTCCCGCGCCCGGGCGGTGAGCGCCTTGAGCTCGGCGTCGAGTTCGCGGGCGTTCAGCCGGTGGGCATTCGGCACGGACGGGACGACGAGGCCGCGGTCGGTCTGGGCGGCGAAGCCGAGGTTGACACCGTCGACGGTGACGATGTGATCGCCGTCGATCCGGGCGTTGAGCTCGGGGTAGCGCATCAGTGCGGCCGCGGTGAACCGGCCGATCAGGGCCAGCAGGCCGGGCGCCCCGGCCGGGTCCGCCGCCTTGTGCCGCTCGCGCAGCTTGAGCAGCCGGGTCGCATCGACGTCGACCCAGACCGTGGCCTCGGGGATCTCCCGGCGGCTGCGGCTCATCGCCTCGGCGGTCACCTTCCGCACGCCGCGCATCTCGGTGCGCGCGGCGACGGGCAGGCCGCTGCGGCGGTCGGTCTCGCCCGTAGCGGGAGCGGTGACGGCGGCAGCGGGTGTCGGCGACGACGGGGCCGGGGTCTCCCCCAGACTGGCCGCGGCCTCCGTCGTCGCGGCCGAGGTACCGGTGCCGGCCGCCGCCTCGACGTCGCGGCGGAGGATGAGCCCGTCGCGGCCGGTGCCGGTGACCGCGTCCAGAGCGATCCCGAGCTCGCGGGCCAGCCGGCGCACGATCGGCGAGATCACCGACGGCGCGCGACGGTCACCGGGAGCGGGAGCCGCGGGGGCCGCCGGGGACGCGGGCGTCGCCGCGGAAGCAGGAGCAGGAGCCGCAGGAGCAGGAGCAGAAGGAGCGGACGCACCGCGCGGGCGCCGGGTCCGTCCCCGGGCGGCCGTGCCGCTGGTGCCGTAGCCGATCAGCACGTTCCCGGAGCCACCGGCGCTCGACTCCGCGGCGTCCCCGCCGGCGGTGTCGGGCGTGACCTCCGCGGGCGGCGTCGCCCCGGCGCGCTCCTCCTCGCGGTAGCTCAGGGCTCGCTCGGCACCCACCGGGGCGGTGCCGGGAGCGGCTCCGGCCGGGGCCGTGCCAGGATCAGCAGCGGCCCCGTCGGCGCCGCCGGAACCGGCCTCGACAGGAGCGGACGAGCCGCCCTCATCGACGCTGATCAGCGGGGATCCGACGTCGATCACCGCGCCGGCGTCGCCGTGCAGAGTCGCGACCACCCCGCCGAACGGGGAGGGCACCTCGACGACGGACTTGGCGGTCTCGACCTCGGCCACGGGCTGGTCGACGACGATCGTCTCGCCGACGGCGACGAGCCAGCGCACCAGCTCGCCCTCGGTCAGGCCCTCGCCGAGGTCCGGCAGGAGAAAGGTGCGCACGGTCGTGGTGGCGGTGGTCATCGGTCCTCCCACTGCAGGTCGTCCAGCGCGTCCAGGATGCGGTCGACGCTGGGCAGGTGATGGTGTTCGAGCTTGGGCGAGGGGTACGGGATGTCGAAGCCGGTCACCCGGCGCACGGGCGCAGCCAGCTGGTGGAAGCAGCGCTCCTGGATGCGGGCGACGAGCTCGGAGGCGACGGAGACGAAACCCTGCGACTCGGCCACGACCACCGCGCGGCCGGTGGCGCGCACGGCGGCGGTGATCGCCTCGTCGTCCAGCGGCACCAGGGTGCGCAGGTCGAGGACGGCGACGGAGCGCCCCTCGGCCTCCGCGGCGGCCGCGGCCGCGAGCGCCGTCGGCACGGACGGGCCGTAGGTGACGATGGTCGCGTCGGTCCCGGACCGGGCCAGGACCGCCTTGCCCTCCGCCCGGTCCTCACCGGTGGCGGCGTCGTCGCCGACGGACTCCTGCAGGGCCGCCAGGTCGAGCGTCTCCTTCGACCAGTACAGCTTCTTCGGCTCGAAGAACACGACCGGATCGTCGGACGCGATCGCCTCGCGCAGCATCCGGTAGGCGTCCGCGACGGTGGCCGGCGTGAAGATCTTCAGGCCCGGCGTGTGCGCGTAGTACGCCTCGGAGGAGTCGCAGTGATGCTCGACGCCTCCGATGCCGCCGCCGTAGGGGATGCGGATGACCAGGGGCAGCGAGACGGCACCCCGGGTGCGGTTGTGCATCTTGGCGACGTGGCTGAAGATCTGCTCGAGCGCCGGGTAGGCGAACGCGTCGAACTGCATCTCGACGACGGGTCGGAGGCCGTTCATCGCCATGCCGACGGCCATCCCGATGATGCCGGACTCGGCCAGCGGGGTGTCGAAGCAGCGGTCCTTGCCGAATCGGGCGGTCAACCCGTCGGTGATGCGGAAGACGCCGCCGAGCGTGCCGACGTCCTCGCCGAAGACGACGACGGAGGGGTCCGCCGCCATGGCGTCGGCCAGCGCCGTGTTCAGCGCCTTGGCAAAGGTCACCGGAGCAGGGGCAGCAGCGGCGGAACTGGCGGCGGCGTTGGCTGTCGCGGTGCTGATGTTGCCGTTGGCGTCCGACGACGTGGGGATGGTCTCGCGGGTCATCGTCGTGTCGCTCATGATGCGTCCTCCTCGCGGGACAGCTCGTCCGCCAGCTGGGCGGCCTGCTCCCGCAGCTGCGGGGTGGGCTCGGTGTAGACGTGGGCGAACAGGTCCTGCGGGTCAAGCTGGCTCTCGGCGTTCAGCGCCGCCCGCAGCGAGGCGGCGACCGCTTCGGCCTCCGCGGTGATGTCCGCCTCGGCGGCCTCGTCGAGCACGCCGGTGCCGGTCAGGTACGTGCGCAGCCGGGTCAGCGGGTCCTTCGCCGCCCAGCCGGCGACCTCCTCGTCCTGCCGGTACCGGGTGGCGTCGTCGGCGTTGGTGTGCGCCTGCATCCGGTAGGTGTGGGCCTCGACGAGCACCGGGCCGCTGCCGTCGCGGACGATCTCCACGCCGCGGCCGAGGACGGCGAGCAGCGCGGCGAGGTCGTTGCCGTCGACCCGCTCCCCCGGCAGGCCGTACCCGATGGCCTTGTGCGCGAGGGACGGGGCCGCGCTCTGATGGGCGAGGGGCACGGAGATCGCGTACTGGTTGTTCTGGATGAAGAAGATCACCGGCAGATGGAAGACGGCCGCGAAGTTCAGGGCCTCGTGGAAGTCGCCCTCGCTCGTGGCGCCGTCGCCGCACATCGCCAGCACCACGGTGTCCTCGCCGCGCAGCTTCGCGGCATGGGCGACGCCGACGGCGTGCAGGAGCTGGGTGGTCAGCGGCGTCGACTGGGTGGCGACGCGCTCGGCCATCGGGTCGTACCCCGCGTGCCAGTCGCCGCGGAAGGAGACCATGACCTTTGCCGGGTCGACGCCGCGGCTCATCACGGCGACGCTGTCCCGGTAGGTCGGCATCAGCCAGTCCTGCGCGGCGAGGCAGAACGCCGCGGCCACCTGGCAGGCCTCCTGCCCGTGGCTGGAGGGGTAGACGGCCATCCGGCCCTGCCGGACGAGCGCGGAGTTCTGGTCGTTGACGCGGCGGCCGACGACGAGCTTGCGGTAGGCGGCGAGCAGCGTCGCGTCGTCGGGGAACGCGTACTCGTGCCCGGGCTGCACGCGACCCTCGCCCGGGGCCTGGCGCACGCCGTGCTCGTCGACCATCTGGATCGGCGCGGTGGCCGGCAGCATGTAGTCCTCGAGGCTGATGCCGAACGGGGTGGTTCCCGGCCGTGGCCAGCGCCCGCCGGCCTCCTCGTCCGCCCCGGGATCCACGACGGTGGTCTCACTCATGATGCTCCCTTCCCTGACCTGCCTGCAGGCGCCGCTGTGACTCAGGGCACATGACGGTCCTGTCGCACCAGTATGCGGCTATCCGGCATTCCGTCACATCGATTACGCCCGAGGCCGGACGTTCTGCGCCCGTATGCGGTTTTCCTGGACGATATGCTCAACAAGCCGGGCTGGAGTCAGCGCGGCTGGACGATTCGATGCGCGCGCGGAGCGTGGCCGACGAGAGGACGCCGCCATGGAGCTGGACGAGGTCGACCGGGCGATGATCGCCGAGCTGCGCCGGGATGCCCGCCTGCCCGTCGCCACGCTCGCCGCACGCGTGCACATCTCGCGAGCCAACTGCTACACCCGGCTCAACCGGCTCACCGGCGAGGGGGTGATCAGCGGGTTCACCGCCGTGGTGGACCCGCTCAAGCTGGGCCTGAGCGCGTCCGCCTACGTCACCCTGCGGCTGCGGCAGCACTCGTGGCGGGAACTGCGGGCGCGGCTCGAGGCCGTCGACGAGATCGCCCACATCGCCCTGGTGGGCGGCAGCTTCGACGTCATCCTGCTCGTGCGCGCCCGCGACAACGCCGATCTGCGTCGCGTGGTGTTCGACCAGCTGCAGACCATGCCCGGAGTCCTCGACACCCAGACGTTCCTGATCTTCGAGGACACGGACACCCGGGCCGTCTGACCCGGGCGGGCGGAGACCGCTCCTGCCGCGCCGCGTGGCGTTTTGGTCCACGAGAGCACGGCTTCGTATGCTGATCATCTGGTCAAGCAGCGGCCCTTCCTTCAGTGTGTCGTCCTGCCAGAGGAGAGCGCCGCCGTGACCGCCCCCCATTCCTGTACCCCCGCTCGCGCTGGTGCACGCGCGGGTGCGGGTGCGCGCGCGGGCCAGGCGCCCGTCTGCCCGGGGGCCGCATGACCGACGACGTGCTCGGCGAGGACCCGGTCGCCCCGGATCTGCCCGCGGTCCGCGACATCTTCTCGGCTCCCAGTCATCGGTCCAGCGCGAGCACGTATCTACGCCCCACCGATCCGTTCCCCGACCTGACCGTGCTGACGCTCCGCGACCTGCAGATCCTCCACAGCCGGGTGGCCCGGCAACGGGAGGCGGAGTACCTGACCCTCGAGGGGCCCCATCCCGTCACGCTCGACCGCCTCGAGGAGTTGACCCGCGTGCTCGACTCCCAGGATCACCAGCTGCCCTGAGCGGCGTCCGTCCTCCTCCCTCCCCCCTTCCCCTCCCTCAGCCCCTCCCCAGCCCCTCCGAAAGGGACCCCGTGTCCACCCAGACCTCCGACGACTTCCTCGCCCAGCTCCAGGAGCTGATCCTGCGCAGCGACGAGTTCATCGACTTCCTCGAGGGCTTCACCGCCATGCTCGCCGACCTGATGCCCGCCGACATGGGCGAACTCTGCTACGCGGTGACCCTGATGCGGGAACGACGGCCCGACACCGTCTCCGCCTCCAGCGACCAGGCGCGCGCACTCGACGAGTCGCAGGGCCGGCACGCGGACGGCCCGTGTCTGACCTCCCTGCGGGAGCAGATCGTCGTGCACGTCGAGAACACCGCGACGGAGCGCCGCTGGCCGGAGTACACCGCGACCGCCGCGAAGGCGGAGGTCGGTTCCATCATCGCGGTGCCGTTCGAGCTCGAGGGGGAGGCGCGTGCCGCGCTGAACGTCTACGCCGGACAGCCACACGCCTTCGATGCCGCGGCCATCGAGATGATCCAGCGGCAGACCCGCCAGGCCACCGGCGCCCTGCGCCTCGCTCTGCGCCTGGCCCGCCACCGGGACACTGAGGCGGACCTGCGGGCCACGCTCGAGTCCCGGACCGACATCAACCTCGCGGTCGGGATCCTGATGGGACAGAACCAGTGCAGCCAGCAGCAGGCGGTCGCCATGCTCGAGTCCGCGTCGAACCACCGGAACATCAAGCTGCGGCAGATCGCCGCCGACCTGGTCGCCAGCATCGGCGGTGGCCAGGCGGCGACCCGCTTCGACGGCTGACTGACATTGCCCCGGATGTCGACGTACCGGGGACACCGTCGTCGCCCGCGTGTACGCTGGAACCGACGGTCGGACAGTGGCCGCACGTGCCGGTCCGCATCTGCGGAGGCACTGAACGAAAGGCCACTGTGATGTCCGAACATCCGGTCGTCCCCGCCCCCCGGACTCCTCGCGACGGTTCGTCCTCCTCGCCTCAGGAACGCCGGCTGGTCATGAGCGTCGCCCGGTGACGCCGCCGACCTACACCGAGCAGTTCAAGGCGCAGGCCGTCCGGATGGTCCAGGACCACCGGCCGGACCCGACGGTCGCGTCGCCGGCGCTCTCCGTCGCCCGGCTCCTCGGCCTCGAGGCAGACCTGCTGCTGGCCTGGGTCGCCGCCTCGGTCACACCGGCGCCCTCTCCGGCCCGTCAGCAGGGGGGCTGGGACGACGACCTCCGGGACGTGACGGACGTCCAGGACTTCCTGGAGCGCCTCACCGGTGTCGTCACCGACGGGCTGCGCGCCACCGACCCGTATGTGCGGTGCACCATCATGGCGTTCGACGGCGGCGTCGGGCGGACGCTCGCCGCCAGCACCGACAGTGCTCGCGACATCGATGCCGTGCAGTTCGACACCGGCGAGGGCCCGTCCCTGCTGGCGGGGCGGACGCAGTCCCTGGTGCTCGTCGGCGACGTCACGACGGAGGGACGCTGGTCCAGCTTCGCGTGGACGGCCGCCCGTCACGGCGTGGTCTCGATGATCGGCGTCCCCTTCCTCGTCTCCGGCGTCGGGCCGGCCGCGTTGAGCGCGTACGCACCCCAGGCGCATGCCTTCAGCAGCGACGCCATCCAGCAGGTCCGCGAGCGGACCGACCGGGCGTCGCGCCTGCTCCGCTCAACGGCCCCGCGCTCGAGCTGATCGGCCACCCGCCCCGTCAACCGCCGAGCGCGAGGCGGCGGCCGGTCCAGCGCTCGCGCAGCCAACGGTCGTGCGTGGCGAGGACGACGGTCCCGTCCCACTCGGCCAGCGCCGCCTCCAGGTCCTCCACCAGCCCGAGGGCCAGGTGGTTCGTCGGCTCGTCCAGCAGCAGGACGTCCGGCGGGCTGGCCAGCACCGCGGCGAGCGCGACCCGGCGGCGCTGCCCGGGTGAGAGGTCGCGCAGCGGCCGGCGCAGATCCTCGGCCGCGAGCAGCCCGAGTTCGACGGGGCCGGGCAGGTCCACGGGCTCGCCCGGCCGCCGCGTCTGCCGCAGCGCCGAGCGGAAGGCCTCGAGGGCGGTACCGTCGCCGTCGGGCCGTGGGTCGTGCTGGCCGAGCCGGCCGATGACCAGCCCGTCCTCGCGGTCCAGCTCCCCGGACCCGGCCGCGAGCCGGCCGGCCAGCACGTCCAGCAGGGTGGACTTGCCCGCCCCGTTGGGGCCGGTGACGAGCAGGTGGTCGCCGGCTCGGAGGTCGACGTCGACGGCGTCCAGGCGGCCGGGCACCGCGACCGCCCGACCCTGGATCAACGTCGTCGCCTCCCGGACCCGGGCGTGGGGCGCCCCCACCCGCGCACGCGGCGTCCGGGCGCCGGGTGCCGGTCCGGTCGGCGCGGTTCCCCGGGACGCCGTTCCCGTGAGCGCCGTCAGCCGCAGCGGTTCCGGCGGCGCGACGATCGCCTCCCGCTCCAGGGTGTCCAGGCGGCTGCGGGCCGCGTGCAGGCGATTGCCCAGGGTCTTCGCGGCCCGGTCGGCGTAGAACGTGGTCGAGGCGCGCGTCTCGCTCTTCGACGTCGACCGGTGGAAGAGGTCGCCCTCCCCCAGGCCGGTGGCCTCCTCGAGCCGGGCGCGCTCCTCCTCCTGGTCCGCGTACCGGGCGGCCCAGCGGCGCCGCGCCCGCGCGCGAGCGCTCAGGTAGTCGCTGTAGCCGCCGGTCCACGCGGTGCCCTGCCGGTCACCGCCCGCGCCGTCCGGATCCAGGCCGGGGTCGAGATCGACGATGCCGGTCGCGACGGCGTCGAGGAACCACCGGTCGTGACTGGCCATGAGCACCGGCCCGCGCCACGCCGCCAGTTCCCAAGCGAGGAAGTCCATGGCGCCGTCGTCGAGGTGGTTGGTCGGCTCGTCCAGCAGCAGCGCCTCCGGCCGGGAGAGCAGCAGGGCGGCCAGCTGCAGCCGTCGCCGCTCGCCGCCCGAGACGCCGGTGACGGCCCGCCCGGACGGCAGGTGGTCCAGCCCGAGGCCGGTCAGGACCGCGGCGATCCGCGCGTCCAGACTCCATGCCTCGTCCCGCTCGGCGTCCCGCAGGGCGGCGTCCCACGCGTCCGCCACCGTCGGGTCGTCCGGCTCGGCGCTCAGCTGCTCACCGAGCGACTCGATGCGGCCGGCGAGGGCGCGGACGTCGGCGACGGCGTCCTCGACGAGCGAGCCGACGGTGGCCGCGGCGTCGTACGGGGCCTGCTGGTGCAGCAGCCCGGGCGCGTCCGGCCGCTGCACGACACCGCGGTCCGGCGTGAGCAGCCCGGCGGCGATGCGCAGCAGTGTCGACTTGCCGCTGCCGTTCTCCCCGATCAGGCCGATGCGTTCGCCGGCGTTGACGGTCAGCGTGACGTCGGTGAGCACGCGGCGGTCCGGCCGCGTCGGGTAGGAGAAGCCGACCCCGTCCAGGCGAAGACCCGCCCAACGGGCAGCAGGAGGTCGGGCAGCAGGAGGTCGGGCAGCAGAAGGCCGGGCAGCACGAGGCCGGGCAGAGGAGTCGCGCGCAGCGGAAGGGCGGGCAGAGGAGGGGGTCATGAGGTTCCTGACGAGGGAAGGGAACCCGCCGGGCCGTGCCCCCGGGAAGAGGGGTCCGGACGACGTGACCGGTCGGGTCGACCGGGAGCTGGACTGCTCGTCGTCGTCAGGGGCCGCGGACGCGGGATGCTGGCTCGTCACCGGAACATGCGTGCCATCGTAGCGGGTGCCCGCAGCCGCGTCACGGCCGGGATCCGGGCGGCGTGAACCGTAGGATGTTCCGTGTGCTGACGCCCCGATCGGGGCGTCGGTGGAGTCGAGAGGGAGAACTGTGACCGCCAGCGCCGAACCCGGGCCCGGTACCCCCCTCGACGCCCGGATGACCGTCGTCATCGCCACCCGGAACCGGCGCGACGAGCTGCTGGAGAACCTCCGCCACCACGAGTCACCCGTGATCGTCGTCGACAACGCCTCGACCGACGGCACCTCCGCAGCGGTGGCCGCCGCGTTCCCCGAGGTCACGGTGATCCCGCTGATGATCAACGCGGGCGCCGCCGCCCGCACGCTCGGCGCCCAGTTCGCCCACACCGCGTACGTGGCCTTCGCCGACGACGACTCCTGGTGGGCTCCCGGCGCCCTGGCCGCGGCCGCCGATGTGTTCGACGCACACTCCAGCCTCGGCGCCCTCGCCGGATCCCTCGTCGTCGGCCCGGGCGAGGATCCCGACCCGATCAACGCGGTGCTCGCCGCCTCGCCGCTCGGCACCCCGCCGGGCTGGCCCGGCCCCGCTCTGCTCGGCTTCGTCGCGTGCGGGACGATCGTGCGCCGTCGCGCGTTCCTCGCCGTCGGCGGGTTCGACGACATCGTCCGGTTCCCCGGCGAGGAGGAGCGCCTCGCCCTCGACCTGGTCGACGCCGGCTGGCAGGTGGCCCACGTGGCCGCCGTCCGGGCGCACCACCACCCGTCGCTGCAGCGGGACACCGACCGGCGGCGGCAGTCCGAGTTGATCCGCAGCCGGTTGCTGACCGCCCTGCTGCGCCGCAGCTGGGCGGAGGTCGCCCGGCAGACCGGCACGGCCCTGGTCAGCGACGGTGGATGGCGTGCGCTCACCGAGGCGATCCGCCGGAGCCCGGCGGCGTTGCGGGCCCGGCGTCGGCTCACCCCCGCCACCGAGGCCTCCCTCGCCGCACTGCGGTCCGGCGTCCCGCTGCCGGGACCGGCCGACGGAACCCGCGTGCCGATCCGCACCCGATGACGGAGGCCACCCCGCGGCCGGATCCGCGGATCGCCGTCGTCATGATCACCCACAACCGTCGGGACGAGGCCCTGCTCTCGCTCGACCGGCTGCGCCGGCTTCCCGAGCAGCCGCACGTGGTGGTCGTGGACAACGGCTCCACGGACGGCACGGCCGCCGCGATCGAGGCCGAGCACCCCTGGGCGGAGTTGATCGCCAGTTCCGAGAACCTCGGCGCGGTAGGGCGCAACGTGGCGGTGGCGCGGCTGGACGCCCCGTACGTCGGCTTCTGCGACGACGACACGTGGTGGGAGCCCGGGTCGCTGCGCCGGGCCGCCGACGCCCTCGACGCCCACCCGAGCCTCGGCGTCGTGACCGGGAAGATCCTCGTCGAACCGGGCGGCACGGAGGACCCCATCAACGCGGAGCTGCTGCACTCCCCCGTCGAGACCGCCGGGTCCATGCCGGGCCCCGCGCTGGGCAGTTTCCTCGCGGGGGCGTCCGTGATCCGCCGGTCCGCGTACACCGCGGTCGGCGGATTCCACGAGCGGCTGTGGCTCGGCGGCGAGGAGGAGCTGATGGCCGCGGACCTGGCCACGGCCGGCTGGGAGCTGTGCCACCTGCCCGACGTCGTGATCCACCATCAGGCGTCCACCGCGCGGGATCCGCACCTGCGCCGTCGGCACGGCCTGCGCAACACCCTCTGGTTCACGTGGCTGCGCCGCCCCTTTCCGGCGCTCGTGCGGCGCACGGGTCACGTGCTCGCCGGCGCCCCGCGGGACCGGGTGACGGCCGCCGCGGTGCTCGACGCGGTCCGTGGGCTGCCGTGGGTGCTGCGGGACCGGCGCCCGCTTCCCCGGCACGTCGAGCGGCGGTTCCGGGTGCTCGAGGCCTCGCAGCGGACCAGCGCGGCCCGCCGCTACGTCAGCTGAGCCCGCGGGCTCAGTTCCCCACCAGGAAGTTCTCGATCGGCTCGAACACCGTGATGGTCACCTGCACCGCGAGCGGCTCGTCCCAGTCGACGTGCAGGATGAACTCCACGCCGCCGGCGGCGCCCTCCGGGTCGTGCGGGCCGATGTTGGAGACCCAGATGTCGGCGTCGCCCAGGTGCGGGCGGCCGGTCTCGTCATAGGGATCCCGGCCGGCCACCCACTCGGCGGCGGTGACCAGCACCGCCGAGCGCTTGGCGATGGGCTCCCAGTCGTGGTTGATCCGGCACCGGCCCTGCATGTTCCGGTAGACGAGGCGGATCGAGCGTGCCATGGTCCTCTCCTTGCTCACTTGACGTACCGGACAGCCTCCGTGGGGCTGATCCAGAGGTGCTTGACGGACCGGATCGGGACGAGCTGCTCCCCGATGGCGCGGGTCTCGAGCTGGTACTTGAGGCTGTAGTTCAGGCTCTGCGTCGCGGCCCTGTCCAGGTACCAGCTTTCGAGCCAGGTGTACGGGCCGTGCAGCTTCAGCTCCTGCTGGAACGCCCCGCCGTACTTCACGACGTCCACGCCGCGCCCGCTGCCCGCCGCCTCCGCGGCGGCGTGCCCCGCGACCCCGGCGAGGTCCAGCCGGCCACTGACGCCCATCTCCTCGCGGAACGCGGCGATGGCCCGCAGGTCCTCGACGGTGAAGTCGCGGTTCAGCTTCGCGGCCACCTGCTCGACCGTCTCGGCCCGCGCCCGGAACCCCAGCGCGGCCACGTCCTTGAGCAGCAGCGCGGAGGAGGCCCGCTCCGTCGTCGTCGCCGCCGGCAGCACCGTCGCGTAGAGCCGGGACGGGTTGCCCCGGGCGGTCGCCAGGTCCTCGACGACGCGGCCGACGACGGCGTAGCGGTGCGAGACCTCGACGTCGCCCCCGCTGAGCACCAGCCCGGTGGTGCCGAACCCGAGCGCCGTGGGCGAGGCGGTGAGGGCGAAGACGTAGTCCAGCTGGCCGCTCATCCGGACCGTCTCGGTGGTGTCCGCGCCGCTGAAGGCCAGGGCCAGGCCGGAGGAGGCCTGGGCGGTCCCGGACGCGAATCCCATCGCCCCGATCAACGGCAGCGCGAGGCCACCCGTGCCGTAGACGATGGCCCCGGAGACGAGCATCGTGCCCACGCCCTCGGCGACGTGACCCATGCCGGTCAGGGCCGCGGAGCGCCGGACCTCCAGCGGGTGGGAGCGCAGCTCGTTCACGGTGGCGGCGAGCCGGTACTCGTCGCTCACGGTGGTCTGGAGCGCCTGCGCGGCGAGCTGCTGCAGGTCCGCCTCCCCCGCTCCGACGATCGTCGCGCGGCCCGCGGCCAGCGCCTCGATGGCGGCGTGGCTCTCGTCCAGCTCGGCCTGGATCTGGTTGCGCACGCTCGACTCGGTCGCGTCGCTCGCCCGGGGTGGCAGGCACGAGGTCCGGGCCGGGTCGCAGACGACGACGTTGTCGGCCAGCAGGTAGGGCGAGGAGAGCAGGCGCGGGGGCCGGCCCACGACGGAGGTCCCGCCGGTCCTGGGCCGGATCGGGCGGTCGAGGGCGGTCAGGGGATCGAACGCCGGGGCGCCCGTGTACGGGTCGGGGTGCTCGACCTCGGTGGGAAGACCGGTGAACGGGTCGACGTCGACACCGGTGAACGGGGCGAGGCCGAGCGGGGTCTCGCTGCCGGTCGACGACCACCCGTCCCGTGGCCGGCCGCTGCCGACCCCGGAGCGGGGCTGGCCGCCCGGGACCGTTCGCGGCGGGGTGAGTGCGGGCGAGAACAGGTCGGGCGCCGGGGTGTCGGGCAGGTGGGTCTGCGGCGGCGCCACCGACCCGGGCGGACCGATGTCGTCACCGGCGTAGCCGCCGTTGCCGGTGTAGTCGCCGGCGTTGCCGAGACTCCAGTGGTTCAGGTAGGCCAGGATGGCGGCGATGTCCCCGCCGCCGCCGAACGAGCCGGAGCCGCCCGGCTCGCTGCCGCCTCCCGGATCGCCCTCCCCCGGACACATGCCACGCGCCTCCGTCCTCGTCCCGGCCCTGCTGCCCGCGTCAGCTCAGGGTCACCTGGGTGAACTCCGCGTCGAACGTCCAGTCCAGCGGCAGGATCGGGTTCCCGGCGCCGTCGACGTTGGGGGCGTCGACGACCACCTCCCACCGGGCGCCGTCCCCCGTCCCCCGGGCCGCCACGACCGTCCCCGTCATGGTGGTCACCGGACCCGCCGCCCCGCTGAGCGTCGTCACCACCGTGGCCGCCGCACCGAGCGCCACCGGACCGTGGTGCACCAGGGAACCGACCAGCCGGACCCGGCGGTGGTCCTCGACGCGGAGCACCGGCTCGCCCGCGTCGACGGGCTCCCCCGGGTTCTTGTACACGCCCGTCACCACTCCGGCCACCGGGGAGGTGAGGAACGAGCGGAGCAGGGCGACCTGCAGCTGGTAGACGTCGTTGTCGAGCGAGGCGAGTTCGTTGGCGAAGATCGTCTCCAGGTGCGGCATGTTCTGCTCGAGTAGGTACGACTCGAACCGCTGGTCCATCAGGCTGATCTGGGCCCGGTGGTTCCGGGCCCGCGCCTCCAGGTTCGGGGTGCGGTACTCGTGGTCGACATGGGTGGCCGACTGGGTGCCGGACGAACTGCCGTGCTCCCGCGACTGTTCGTAGGTCCGTCCCACGGTCAGCGGGGCGGCGTCGCTGCCGTTGGCGGTGAAGCGCATCGCCTCGTAGCCCTCCCACGGTGCCGGAAGCAGGTGGGGAATCCTCGACCCCTTCGGCGCGTACCGGCCCACGCTCTCCTGGATGAAGCTGGACCCGCGATCTCCGCCGCCGCGGTTCCGGGTGGCGGACTCGAGGAAGCTGGTCGTCGAGCGCACGACCCCGACCTCGTCCTCGTCGTACGCCTGCTGCAGGTCCATGGCCTGCTGCTGGGCGAGGTCGCTGAGGGTCTGCAGCCGGTTGGGCTTGGACGCGGGCGAGGTGCGGGAGTAGTAGCCGCGGATGGTGGAGATGACGAATCCGGCGTTGGCGTACTTGGAGAAGTACACGTTCTGCCGGGAGTTGACGGCGCTGTCCAGGATGGCCCTTCGGTCCTCGTTCCGGAGAGTGGCCAGCGCGAAGCTGTTCGCGAGATTCCGGATGGCCTGCCCGTCGGCGCCGAGGCGAGAGGGGTCGCCCGGGTTGACGTTGGCCTCCTTCACCAGGTCGGTGAGCTTCTCCCAGGGGATGTCCGGGACGGTGTCCCCGAGGTCGACGGGGCGGGTGTCGAGGATCCCGCCGATCTCGAACCCGAGGTAGGCGACGGTGCGCGGTCGCGCCGTCATCGTGATGACCCTGGCGGTGCCCATCACGGGCTCCTCTCCGGCGGAAGGACTGGTCGGTGTCGGCGGCGTCAGCGCAGGACGCAGTGCAGGAGCGAGTCGACGGCGCTCTCGGCGTAGACGCCCGCGAGGTGGTTGACGGGCAGGGTGAGGCACTCGCCGGCCTGGATGGTGCCCAGGTCGGTGGTGGCCCCGGCGGCGGTGCGGGTTCCGATGGTGACCGGTTCGCCCGCGCCGTCGTTGGCCAGGTGCAGCAGCGGGGCCGTCGCGAAGTCGACGTCGGTGGTCATGCCTGCGGAGCCCCACACGTAACGGCGCCCGCGGACCTTGACCGTCCAGGCGGGCCCGCCCCACGCGGTCTCCGGCGTCGGCGTGCTCATCGGTCCGGTTCGGTCGAGGCGGGCGGCAGGACGCCGGTCGGGGACCGGTACTCCGCGTCGTCGGCGGCGGCGCCGCTCGTGCTCGCCCGCGCGCTGAGGTGGACGACGAGGTGCTGGCGGTTCCGTGCAGCACGGCCCTCGTCGTGCCCGACGTCGCGCTCGTCGTCCACGATCCAGAACGCCGGTTCCTGCCGGCTCGCGGCGGGCTGCCACGTGACGTCCACCTCGACGGACACGCCGTCGACCGCGAACCCGGCGTCGTCCTGTTCACCCTCGCGGGCAGCGCCGCGTACCGCGCCGAGATCGGCCTGCAGGCGCACGAGGTAGTCCGTCAGGCTCAGTCGTGATCCGGGGTCCCCGGGCGTTCCCATCCGCGTCACCTCCGTCCCCGGTGGAGTGCGGAACTCGCCGGAGCGCTCGCCGTCGGTCCGCCACTTCATGCGGCGGTGTCGGTGCGTTTGACCCCGGATTGTAGTCCGCCGCCGCACCGGTGGCGAGGGCCCGGGGCGGGTCTTCGGGGTCTGTCCTCGGGGCGGCCGGACCAGCAGGATGGACACCGTGCGGGCCGACCGGGTCCGCTCCCGGAGGTGGACCGTGAGAAGTGAACGAACCGCCGCGTTCAGCGACGCCGTGATCGCCATCGCGATCACCGTCATGGTGCTGGAACTGCCCAAGCCCGACGGCCCGACCCTGGCGGCCCTGCGCGCGGACGTCCCGGTGCTGCTCGCGTACGTGCTCAGCTTCGTGTACCTCGGCATCTACTGGAACAACCATCACCAGATGCTGGCCGCGGTCTCCCGGGTCAACGGGTCGGTGCTCTGGGCGAACCTGCACCTGCTGTTCTGGCTCACGCTCGTGCCGTTCACGACGGCGTGGATGAGCGAGCAGGACTTCGCGCCGGTGCCCGTCGCCGCGTACGGCGTCGTGCTGCTGGCCAACGCGCTGGCCTACATGCTCCTGCAGAGCCGCCTGCTCCGAGCGCAGGGCGGACGCTCGTCCCTGCACCGGGCGCTCGGCCGCGACCTGAAGGGCAAGCTCTCACCGTTCCTCTACGTCGCCGGCATCCTGTTGACCCTGGTGCAGCCGTGAATGGGCATCACCGTGTACGTCGTCGTCGCGCTGATCTGGCTGATCCCGGACGCGCGGATCGAGCGGCAGCTCGCCCGCGACGGCGCCGCGGTGCCGGACGTCTCGACCACGGACTGACACCGTCGCCGGCTGCGGCCGGTCCGTCTGCGCGCGGTCGGCTCAGCCCGTCCGGCTCAGCCGGCGACGGGGTCGGCGAGCACCGCCCGGATCGTGCGTTCCTGGATGGCCCGGTGGTACCGGTCGTACGCCGTGTCCCGCTCGGCGCCGGTCACCGTGATGAGCGCCTTCCACAGCGCCCAGCCGCGCGCCAGGCGCCACGTCGCGGGCGGCAGGTCGACGGCGGCGGCGAAGAGGCGGCGTTCGGCCGCGTCGAAGAGGGTCCAGGCGATGACCAGGTCGCACGCCGGGTCGCCGACCCCGCAGGTGCCGAAGTCGATGACGGCGCTGAGCCGGCCGTCGACGGTGAGCAGATTGCCGACGCCGATGTCGCCGTGGAACCACCCGTCCGGCTGTTCGATCCCGGTCGCGAGCACCTCGCCCCACACGGCGGCGCAGGCGTCGACGTCGATGCCGTCGTCCTGCCGCGCTCGCAGGGCCGCGAGGACCGCCCGCACCTCGTCGTCGTACACCCGTGGGTGCTCACCCCGGAAGAAGCTGTGCGGACCGGCCACCGGCCCGCCGGCGGTCGGCAGTCCCCGCAGCGCCACGAGGAAGGCCCCGAGATCGCAGGCGAGGGCGTCCCGGTCCAGGGCGGGATCCGCGTCCGCCGTCGTCCCCGGCAACCAGCGCCGCACCGACCACGGGAACGGATAGCCCTCACCGGGGGCGCCCGTCGCCACGGGTGCGGGTACCGCCACGGGCAGGGCTCCGGCCAGGCGCGGGAGGACGAGGTCCTCCTTCTCGACCGCGGGAACGTAGCCGGCCGCACTCGGCAGCCGCGCCACCAGCTCGTCGCCGAGCCGGAAGGTGCGGTTGTCGTTGCCCTGGGGCGACACCGGCCGGACCGGCAGCGACGCCCACGCCGGGAACTGCGCGGCCACGAGCCGGGCGACGAGCCCGGCGTCGATCGCGGGCCTCACCTCATCGGTCATCGCAGCAGGCTACTGCCGGGCCTGGCGCCTCAGCGCACGGCCTCCACCGGATCCTCGGTCGAGCCCGCCCCGGTGCCGACGACGTCGACGGCCTCCCGGAACCAGTCGACGGTCCGCGTCAGCCCCTCCGCCCAGTCCACCTCGGGTGCCCAGCCGAGCACCTCGGTGGCCAGCGTCGTGTCCGGGCGGCGGACCATCGGGTCGTCCACCGGCCGGCCGATGAAGCGAACCTCGGAGTCGGAGCCGGTGGCGGCGATGACGTCGCGGGCGATCTGCAGCACCGAGAGCTCGTGCGGGTTGCCGATGTTCATCGGGCCGGAGTGCCCGCTCTCGGCCAGGGCCAGGATGCCGCGCACCAGGTCCGAGACGAAGCACACCGACCGGGTCTGGGCGCCGTCGCCGGCCACCGTCACCGGCTCGCCCGCGAGCGCCTGCCGGATGAACGTCGGGATGGCGCGGCCGTCGGACGGCCGCATCCGCGGGCCGAACGTGTTGAAGATCCGCACGATGGCGGTGTCCACCCCGTGCGTCTGCCGGTACGCCATGGTCAGGGCCTCGGCGTACCGCTTCGCCTCGTCGTACACCCCGCGCGGGCCCACCGGGTTGACGTGCCCCCAGTAGGTCTCCGGCTGCGGGTGCACCTGCGGGTCGCCGTAGACCTCGGAGGTGGAGGCGAGCAGGAACCGGGCGCCCTTCTCCTTCGCCAGGCCGAGCGCGTGGTTGGTGCCGATCGAACCGACCTTGAGCGTGTGGATGGGCAGCTTGAGGTAGTCCACCGGCGAGGCCGGGGAGGCGAAGTGCAGCACGAGGTCCACGTCGCCGGGCACGTGCACGTAGTCGGTGACGTCGCAGTGGACGAGCCGGAAGCCGGGGTCGTCGGCCAGGTGGGCGACGTTGCCCGGGTTGCCGGTGAGGAAGTTGTCCAGGGCGACGACCTCGACGCCGCGGCGGCGCAGTTCGGTGCCCAGATGGCTGCCGAGGAAACCGGCACCGCCGGTGATGACGGCGCGGCGCAGCGGGCGCGATCCGGCGAGGGTCTGCAGGGAATCGGTCACGATCATCCTTCGGGTGCGGTGACGGGCGTGGGAACGGGTGCGGGGTGCTCGGCCGACTCGGGGTCCGGCAGCTGGGCGGCGACGGCGGCGATCACCTCGGCGACGGTGATGGCGGCCAGGCGCTCGTCGAGCGTCTCGCCGTGCGGGTCCCCCCAGGTGGTGGCGGCGGGGTCGCCGTGCCACAACACGGTGTGCAGATGCTGGTCGACGACGGGGCCCCAGCGCGACGGCGGCGTCGGGCCGAACAGGAGCACGGACGGGACGGCCAGCGCCGTGGCGAGGTGCGCGGTGCCGGTGTCGCCGCTGAGCACGAGCGCCGCCCCGTCGACCACGGCCGTCAGCCCGGTCAGCCCGAGGGCGCCGCCGAGATCGCGCACACCGGGAAGGCCGTCGCTCACCGCCGCCGTCAGATCCCGTTCCCCGGCCGACCCGGTCACCAGGACCCGGCGGCCCCGGTCGACCAGGTGCTCGGCGACGGCACGCCACCGGTCGACCGGCCAGCGGCGCGAACCGAACGCGGCGCCCGGGTGCAGGACGACGGGCGCGTCGGCCGGGGCGGGACGCTGGAAGCGCAGCAGCAGGTCGGCGGGTCCGCACGGTCCGCCTGCGTCGGCGACCAGCCGGCACCAGCGCGCCACCTCGTGCTCGTCGGCATGCCACTCCGGGCCGTCGTGTCCCACCTCGGGGCAGGCGAAGGCGATCAGCCGGGACGGACGCGTCGCGGTCAGCAGCCGCTGGCTCGCCGGCCCGCGGCCGTGCAGGTCGACGGCGACGTGGCCGCCCGCGAGCGGGGGCAGGTCCACCAGACCCGGGGTGGGCAGCACGCCGTCGACGGCGCCGAGCTCGGTCAGCCAGGCGCCGACCGGTCCGGGGGCGGCCAGGATCAGGCGGTGGTCGGGGAACAGCCGGCGCAGCCCGCGCAGCGGTGCGATGCCGGCGAGGGCGTCGCCGAGCCCGAGCGCGCGCAGGACGAGGACGTCGCCCTCGCCGATGCCGGCGGGGTCGACGGCGTGCGGGACGTCGTCGGTCCCGGCGTCCTCGGGTGCGGTCCAGGCAGCCAGCGCGGCCGCCGTGTAGGGCTCGGGCCGGTCGTCGGCCATGGTCAGCGCTCCTGTCCGGCACGCGCGAGAATCGCGCTGGTCGAGCGGCCGGAGAGGTACGGCAGGACCGTGACCCGGCCACCACCCGCGGCCACGACGTCCGCCTCGGGCAGCTGCTCGGGCAGGTAGTCGCCGCCCTTGACCCACACGTCCGGGCGCAGGGCGGCGAGGGCGGCGCGGGGGTCGTCCTCCTCGAAGACGACGACGGCGTCGACGCTGCGCAGCGCGGCGAGCACGCGCGTCCGGTCCGGCGCCGCGACCACCGGCCGGGTCGGCCCCTTGAGCCGCCGCACCGAGTCGTCGGAGTTGAGCAGGACGACGAGGGCGTCGCCGAGGTTGCGGGCCGCGTCCAGGCAGGCAATGTGCCCGGCGTGCAGGACGTCGAAGCAGCCGCCGGTCGCGACGACGGTGCCGCCGGCGGCGCGGACCCGGTCGACCAGGTCGCGCACCTCGGCGGGCAGCGCGGGGTCGGCCGGCCGGACGTCCGCGCGGTCCCGGGCCCGCAGCCCGGCACGGAAGGCAAGGGCACCGCCGGCGGCGACCCACTGACCGGCCGCCTCCACGGCCGCCTCCACCGCGGCGTCGAGCGTACCGCCGGCAGCGAGGGTCAGGGCCGCGGTCGCGGCGAACCGGTCCCCCGCCCCGCACGGGTCGGTGCTCGCGACGGGCGCGGCGGGCACGTGCGTGACGCCGGTGTTCGTGGCCAGGTGCGCGCCGTCGGCGCCGACGGTGACGGCCACGCCGTGCGCCCGCCAGCCCGCCCGCAGGGTGCGGGCCCGGGCGGCGGCATCGCCCGCGTGGTCGGTCTCCCCGGAGGCTGCCGTCGACGTTGCCGCGGGCGTCATCGCCGCCATCGCGGCCTCCGCCTCCGCCGCGTTGGGGGTGATCAGGGTGCAGCCGGGGACGGGGGCGCCGCCCCGCGGATGCGGGTCCCAGACCACGGTGCCGCGGGTCGCGTGCTCGGTCAGGGCGGCCCGCACGACGGCGTCGCGGGTGACCCCGCCGCCGTAGTCGGAGACGAGCACGACGTCGGCCGTCGCGAGCACCGCAGCGAGCGCGGCGGCGTCGACGTCGACCGGCTCTCCCGGACCGCCCTCGTCGACGCGCAGCATCGCCTGCCCCGAGGAACGGATCCGCGTCTTCGTCCGGGTGGGACCGTCGTGGCCGAGCCGGTGCACGGCAATGCCGGGCAGCGCGTCCACGAGCTCCCGGCCCGCCGCGTCGTCCGCGACGGGCGCCACGAGGGTCACGGTGGTGCCGCCGTTTCCCGCCGCACCGCCGTTTCCCGCCCGGCACAGCAGCGCGGTCAGGCCGGCGCCCCCGGGGCTGGAGAGCACCTGCTCGACGTCGACGACCGGCACCGGCGCGTCCGGGCTCAGCCGGGTGCTCGTGCCGACGAGGTCGCGGTCGAGCATGACGTCGCCGACGACGACGAGGTGCGGGCTCATCCGGCGTCCGCCTCGACCAGCACGGCGTCGTCGGGCTCGGCGTCGGGCTCGGCATGTGCGGACGCGACGACCGGCGCCTCCTCGGGTACCGCGGCGACCATCGGCACGTCGACGGCCACCGGCGCCACGGCGTGCCGGGCGTCGACCGCCGCGCAGACCGCGTGCAGGAGCATCAGGTGCATCTCCTGGACCACCGAGGTGCTGGTCGCGTCGACCGTGAGCGCCTCGTCGGCCGCGTCGGCGAGCGGGTTGGGGCCGGGCCCGGTCAGCGCCCACACGTGCATGCCCCCCGCGCGGGCCCGTTCGGCCGCGGCGATGATGTTGGGGCTGCGGCCGCTCGTGGAGAGCAGGACGACGACGTCGCCGGGCCGTCCGTGGGCCTGCACCTGCCGCGCGAACACCTCGCTGATCCCGTAGTCGTTGCCGATCGCGGTGAGGCTGGAGGTCTCGGCGGACAGGCACAGCGCGGAGAGCGGCGTCCGCTCGTCCTCGAAGCGGCCCACCAGTTCGGCGGTGAAGTGCTGCGCCTCGGCCGCGCTGCCGCCGTTGCCGGCCACGAGCACCCGGCCGCCGCGGCCGAGCAGGGCCGCCAGCTGAGCGCCCCAGCGGTCGACGACATCGGCGTGATCGGCGGCGTCCGTGACGGCGCGCTGCAGTTCGGCCAGGTGATCGGTGATCCACTCGCGCGTGCCCGTCCGGGGGCGGTGCTGCCGGTCCCCGTGGGCGCGCAGCACTCGGTCGTAGACCGTCTCGGTGCTCTCGGCGACCCGGTCCCAGCCGAACAGCCGCTCGACCCGGTCCCGGCCGGCGCGGCCCATCCGGGCGGCGAACTCACGGTCCCCGAGGACCCGCCGCAGGGCGACCGCTGTCGCGGTCACGTCGCGCGGGGGCACGAGCAGGCCGGTGACGCCGTCCTCCACACTGTCCAGCAGACCGCCCACGGCCGAGCCGACGACGGGCCGCCCGCAGGCCGCCGCCTCGAGCGGGACCATGCCGAACGGCTCGTACCAGGGGGTGCAGGCGACGACGTCGGCGGCGGCCAGCAGCGCCGCGGCACCCGTGCGATCCACCCGGCCATGGAGGACGACCCGGTCCTCGATGCCGAGCTCACGGGCGAGGGCGGTGAGCCGGACGACCTCGGGGTCGTCGTCGAGATCAGCCACGTCAGGGCCGCCGGCGATGTGCAGGACGGCACTGCTCAGGACGGAGCTGCTCGGGTCGGAGCTGCTGAGATCGTCCGTTCCGGAGCCTGGCAGCGCCGCCAGTGCGGCGAGCACGGTGTCGACGCCCTTGCGTTCGACCAGCCGGCCCAGCGCGACGATGCGGGCCGGCTCCCCGTCCTCGTGGGGCGGCGGGTCCGTGGGGGCGAACGCGCTCAGGTCGACGCCGCACGGGACGACGGCCACCCGCTCGGGGTCGGCACCGAGGGCGATCAGCTCGCGCTTCTCGTCCTCGCACGTGGCCAGCACGGCGTCGGCCCCGGCGAGCAGGGCGGTCTCCGCGGCGAGCCGGTGGGCGGGGCTGGTGTCGGCGAGGCCCTGGTGGCGGCGCTTGACGGCGCCGAGGGCGTGGAAGGTCTGGACGAGCGGCAGCTGCAGCGCGTCCGCGGCCCGGCGCGCGGCCAGCCCGGACATCCAGAAGTGGGCGTGCACCAGGTCCGGCGCCCCGTCGGCGATCCAGGTCCGGGTCAGCCAGCGGCCGAACTCGTCCATGAACGGGGCCAGCTCGTCCTTGGGCAGGGTGCGGGCCGGGCCAGCGGGCACATGGAACACCCGCACGCCCGGCGCCAGCTCTACGGCGTCGGGCAGACCGGCGTCGTCCCGGCGGGTGTAGACGGTGACGGTGTGGCCACGGCCCGCCAGCGCGGTGGCCAGCTGGGCGACGTGCACGTTCTGCCCGCCGGCGTCGACGCCGCCGAGGGCGGCCAGGGGGCTGGCGTGTTCGGACACCATGGCGATCTTCATCGGCTCACCTTTCCCAGGAGGTCGTCCCAGTCGGTCAGGAAGCGGTCGAGGCCGTAGTGGGCCAGCGCGTGCGCGCGGCCCGCGGCCCCGGCGGCCCGCGCCTCGTCCGGCTCGTCGAGCCACCGGCGTGCCTGCGCGGCGAGGGCGGTCAGGTCGTTGGTCAGCAGGCCGGCGTCCGCGGGCACCGCGCGCGGCCCCTCGGTCGTGGAGAGTCCGAGCACGGGCAGCCCGAGCATCATCGTCTCGATCAGGGCGAGGCCCAGGCTCGTCCACCGGTACGGGTGCAGGTACGCGCGGTGACTGCCGAGCGCGTCGTGCAGCCGGTGCTGCGGGTAGTTCTCGTGCAGGGTCCAGCGCCGGCCGGGTGCGGACGCGGCGAGGGCGTCCATGCCCATCCCGTAAACGTCGACGGGCAGGTCGACGGCGAGATCGGTGACGATGTCGGTGCCGGCCACCCGGCCGCGGCGCACCGGCTCGTTGACGACGACGGCCAGCGACGCGGCGTCCCCGGTGTACCGGGCGCCCGGGTCGATCACGCCGTGCTCGATCACGGCCGTCGGCGCGGTCCCGTTGTCCCACATCACGTGGTTGAAGTGGGTGACGTGGACGATCGGGATGGCCGTCTGGTCCGCGAGCGGATGCCGGGAGGTGACGGCATGGCCGCGCGGGGCGTCGTGCTCGACGTAGACGGCGGGCAGGTCGCGGCCGGGGCGGCGTCCGGTCCAGCGTTCGGCCAGCTCGATCTCCTCGGGCCGCTGCAGGACGACGAGATCGATCGCCGTGTCCGCGAGCTCCTCGGGGCTCAGCTCGACGGCGTTCTCCGGCCAGTCCCAGGTCTGGGCGCGGCCGAGCCCGTCGCGGCTCCGGTCGGGCAGCACCGGCAGCAGGTAGGTGTGCCGGCCCTGGACGAAGGCCGTCGACCAGGAGCCGTGGACGTGCCAGGTCAGGATGCGCACGGGGACACCTCCTCGGTCGTAATCTCCGTGATGGTCGTGGTGGTCCGGTTCGTGGTCAGCGCGGCGACCGCGGTGACCACCTCGGCGGCGCTGACGTCGCTCAGGCACGGGTGGCCCGGCACCGGGCACTCCCGCGCCCGGGTGTCACGGCAGGCGGCGTGCTGGTCGCCGAGCACGATGGTCGGCACCCCGTGGGGCGCCCAGCGTTGCGCGGGGACCACCGGGGAGAACAGGCTGACGACGGGCGTCCCGACGGCCGCCGCGAGGTGGGCGGGCCCGGTGTTGCCGACGACGACGCACGCGGCGGCGTCGAGCACGGCCGCCAGTTCGGCCAGCGACGTGCGGCCGGCGATGTCGACGATCGTGGCGTCGGGAGCGGTTGCCAGCGCCTGCGCGACGACGTCGGCGCAGCGAGCGGCCTCGGCGGGGCCGCCGGTGACGACGACCGTCCGGCCTGCGGCGGCCAGGCCCGCGGCCATCGTCGCGGCGTGCTCGGTGGTCAGCGCGCGCGACGGCACGGAGGCGCCGGGGTGCAGCACGACGAAGCCGCCGTCGTCATTCCCGGAACCGCCGGCGGGCAGCAACCCGTCGGGCAGCAGCCTCTCGGGAACGGCGGGCAGCGGCCGGCGCACCGCGAGCGCGGTGCCGCCCGGTCCGGGGTCCGGGGCACCCGCGGCGAGCGCCAGGGCGAGCGCGGCCTCGGACTCGTGGCCGCCGCCCGGGGGCGCGTCCCGCCGGTGCCGGACGTCCAGGAGGGAGCCGGGATAGTCCTCGCTGGTCGCGGCGATCCGGCCGATGCCGGCGAGCCGGCAGAGCAGCGCCATCGGCAGCGGGCTCTGGTGGAATGAGGTGAAGATGACCGCGGTCTCGTGGTGCCGTGCGGCGAGGTCCTCGACCAGCGCGCGGGTGGCGTCGGCGTCGACCGCGGGCGGCGCGAAACCGGACCACGGAGCGTCGAAGACGAGCACGTCGGCGACCTCGGGCAGCAGCTGGCCGGCGGCCGCCCCGGACGGGGACGCGAGCAGGTCGACCTCGCCGAGCCGCGCGAGCGCGCGGATGGCCGGGCCGGTCAGCAGCACGTCGCCGTCGGAGTCGAGGCGCACCGCGAGCACGCGACCCACCGTCAGGCCCCCGCCCGCACGGTCGCCGGCTCCGCGTCGGCGTACGCCGTGCCGGAGAGGGTCACCCGGCTGCCCAGTGCTTGGGTGACGGCGTCGAGCAGGTCGGTCGCGACGGCCGGGGCGGCGTCGACCTCGGCGGGCAGCGTGACGTCGGTGGGGACGAGGATGCCGCGCGCCCCGGCCGCCTGGGCGGCCTCGACGTCGGCGCCGATGTCCCCGATCATCACGCACTCGGCCGGGTCGACGCCGAGGTCGGCCGCGGCCGCGGTGATCAGCCCGGGCCGCGGCTTGCGGCAGGCGCAGTCGTCCTCGGGAGCGTGCGGGCACACGCGGACGGTGTCGAAAGGCGCGGTGGTGAAAGGCGCGGTGTCGTCGCCACCCAGCAGCTCGCCGACGCGCGCGTTGACGGCGTCCACCTGCTCCCGGGTGAGCAGGCCGCGGCCGATGCCGGACTGGTTGCTGACCAGCCCGATCGGCAGACCGGCCGCCCGGACCCGGCGGACCGCCTCCACCGCGCCGGGCATCAGCTCGACCCGGTCGGGGTCGCCGTTGTAGGGCACGTCCCGCACGAGGGTGCCGTCACGGTCGAACAGGACGGCGCGGACGGGTCGGGGCCAGGGCCCCGTGCCGCGGTGGGCGGCGATGCCGCGCACGTGGTGGGCGACGGCCGCGGCAGGGATGGTGGCACTGGTCAGCGCCATCCGCGTCAGTTCGTCGCGGTACCCGGGCTCGCCGGGACGCGGGCCCGGATTCATCCGCAGGCGCAGGAACCGGCCGGTCAGTCCGGTCCAGGCCAGGACGCCGGCCGCCGCGGTGGCCAGGCCGGCACGCCTGACGAGGGCGCGTCCGGCGGTCGCGTCCGCGGTCGGCACCGACCGGGCGATCGCCCCACCGGCGAGTCCGTCGAGGGCGACGGCGGCCCCGAGCACACCGGTCGCCGCAGCCGCGACGGTCGCGACGTGCCAGCGGAACCCACCGCCGGGCGCCTCGGCACGGTCGCGCCACTGCGGGCCGTGCAGCCGACGCATCAGGGCGTCGTCGGCGTTGCCGGCCTGCACCCGGTGGCTGACCCACGCGTCGGCGGGCCGCACCGGGTGGATGATGGACCGCTGCCCGTGGCGCAGCGTCCAGCCGGCGTCGCGGACGCGCAGGGCAAGATCGGCGTCCTCCCGGAAGGCGCGCGGGAACCGCTCGTCGAAGCCGCCCACCTGCGCCAGGGCAAGGACGCGGTAGGCCATGTCCGCGGTCGCCCAGTCCGCGACCATCAGGCCCGCGGTGTTGCGCTCCCAGTCGGTGGGGCGACGGTCCGCGGGCAGCGGGACGTGGATGCGGCCCTGCGTGGCCGCGTCACCGGGGCCGCAGGAGGCGAGGTCGGCGGCGAGGCCGTCCGCCCAGCCGGCGGGCAGCTCGACGTCGTCGTCCAGGAAGGCGATCCAGTCCGCCCCGGTGCGGGCCGCGACCCGCCAGCCCCGGTTGCGGGCGGCGGCCGGACCGCGGCCGTATCCCCGCACGACGGTCAGGGGGACGTCCAGGTCGTCGGCAGGAGCGAACCCGGGGGTCAGACCGGGCACGTCACCACGCCGGTCGTCGACCACGACGACGGCGGTCGGCGCCGTCACCCGGCTGGCGGCGGTGCCATCGGACGACGCGGTGCCCTCGAACTGCGCGGCCAGCGTGTCCAGCAGCCGCTGCAGGGTCGGACGGCCGACCGAGGGGATCACGACGGCGTACGAGGGCGCGGCGGACCGCGCTCCGGGGACCGGGGCCGTCAAGGGGCCGCCCGGAAGAGGTCGGTGCGGCGCACGAGGTGCGGGCCCAGAACCAGCACCGCCACAGGGGCGGAACCGAAGAGTTCGAGGGCGTCACGGGGATCGTCGACCATCGGCCGGCCGGCGGTGTTCAGCGACGTGTTGACGACCACGGGCACCCCGGTGCGCTCGTCGAAGGCCCGCAGCAGGGCGGCGATGCCGGCGTTGTCCTCGTCGGTGACCGTCTGGATCCGCGCGGTCCCGTCCACGTGCGTGACGGTGGGGATCTTCTCCCGCCAGGGCTCGGCGACGTCGTGCACGAACAGCATGTACGGGCTGGGGATGGGTCCCCCGCTGAAGATCTCGCTCGCGCGGTCGGCGAGGACCATGGGCGCCACCGGCCGGAACTGCTCGCGGCCCTTGACGTCGTTGAGCCGTTCCAGGTTCTCGGCGTGGATCGGGTTGGCGATCAGGGAGCGGCGGCCGAGCGCGCGGGGCCCGAACTCGCTGCGCCCGTCGAACCAGGCGACGACGCCGTTGTCCGCGAGCACGTCCGCCACCTCGCCGGCGAGGTCCGCCGGCGTCGTGAACGGCACCTGCGCCGTGGTCAGCCAGTTCGCCAGCTCGTCGTCCGTCCAGCTGCGGCCGAGCGCGGCCGTCGGGGCGGGCACGATCGTGTCGCCACCCTCGGCGGCCAGGTGCAGGGCCGCGCCGAGCGCGGTGCCGGAGTCCCCCGCCGCGGGCTGGACCCACACGTCGTCGAACGGCGACTCCCGCCAGATCCGCGAGTTGGCCACGCAGTTCAGCGCGGTGCCGCCGGCCATGGTCAGGTACCGGTCCCCCGTCTGCCCGTGCAGCCAGGTGGCCAGGTCGACGAGGGTCTCCTCGACGACGGCCTGGACGGAGGCGGCGAGGTCGGCGTGGTCGCCGCCCCAGGTGCCGTCGTCGATGCGCGCCGGAGCGAACCGGTTCCAGTCCGGCGCCTGAGCGCGGAACCCGCCGTCGCCGGTGGCGTGCACGATCTCCCGCAGGTCGTCGAGGAAGCGCGGCGTGCCGTAGGAGGCGAGCGCCATCACCTTGAACTCGTCGCTGGACCGCTCGAAGCCCAGGTGCCCGGTCAGCGACTCGTAGAGCAGGCCGAGCGAGTCCGGCAGTTCCTGGCGGTGCAGGATCTCCAGTCTGCCGTTCTCGTACCGGCCGGCCAGGTGCGAGTGGGCCTCACCGCGACCGTCGACGACGAGGACGCTGCCGGTCGGGTACGGGCCGGCGAGCCCCGAGGACGCGGCGTGCGCCACGTGGTGCTGGACGTAGTGGACGCGGCTCGGGTCCAGGCCCGGCAGCGCCTCGGCGAGGAAGCCGGGGGCGCGGCGGGCGTAGTCGACCCGGATGGGGTCGTAGGGGTCGTCGGGGATGTCCGCCGCGATCGCGGGATCGAACGAGTAGCCGACCGCGTCGAGGTCCTCGGGCCGCAGGCCGGCCTCGCGCAGCACCCAGCGCATCGCCTGCTCGGGCAGTTCCCAGGCCGAGAACGGCACCGGTCGTTTGCCGTGCTTGCGCCGGGAGAACCGCTCCTCCTCTGCGGCGGCGACCACGTGCCCGTCGACGACCAGGGCCGCTGCGGGATCGTGGAAGATCGCGTTCACTCCGAGAACCTTCATGTTCCGCAGTGTACTGACGATCAGCCTGCTGCATAACCGCTTCCGGAAGCGGTTGTCCGATTGGACAAGTGCTTCCCGGGTCCGCCCGGGCCCGGGAAGGCGAGTGTCAGGGGCGCAGAGTCAAGCGCAGCGTCACCCTCCCGGCGTGAGCGTGACGACGGCGCGGCCGCGGATGCGCCGGTCGGCCAGGTCGCGGTAGGCCTGTCCGGCGTCGGCGAACGCGTACCGGTCGGTGACGAGCTCGTCGAGCCGGATGCGCCCGTCGGCCACCAGGTCGAGCACGGCCGGCATGTCCTGCGAGGCGCGGGCGCCAAAGGAGCCGAGGATCTGGATCTTCCGGCGGACGACCCGTGCAATGTCGAACTGCGCCTCCACCCCCACCGGGGCGATCCCGACGAGCACCACCCGGCCGCCGTCGTCGACCACGTCGACCGCGGTGCGCACGGTCGGCGCGCTGCCGAAGGCCTCGAACGCGACGTCGACCCCGTGCCCGTCGGTGAGGCCACGGACCGCCTCGAGGGCGTCCTCGGTGCGCGAGTTGACGGTGTCGGTCGCGCCGACCCGCCGGGCGAGCGCGAGCTTCTCGTCGTCGATGTCGATCGCGATCACCCGGGAGGCACCGTGCGCGGCCGCCATCTGGATGATGTTCAGGCCGATGCCGCCCGCGGCGACGACGGCGACCGTGTCCCCCGCGGTCACCTTCCCGACGTTGTGGACGGCGCCGTAGCTGGTGAACACGCTGCATCCCAGGACGGCGGCCGCATCGAGCGGGATCGCGTCCGGGAGCCGGAAGACGGCCGTGGCGGGCACGACCGCGTGCTCGGCGAGCCCGGCCATCGAGTACATCGCGATCGGGGTGCCGTCCTCGGCGGAGAGCCGGGTCGAGCCGTCGTACAGCTGCCCCTTGAGCCGGTTCTTCGCGAAGAACGTCTCGCACAGGTCCTCGTGGCCGCGGTCGCACTGCCGGCAGGACCCGCACGGCATGATGAAGCTGCAGACGACCCGGTCGCCGACGTCCAGACCCGTCACGCCGTCGCCGAGCGTCTCGACCCACCCGGAGATCTCGTGCCCCAGCACGCACGGCGTCGGGAACGCGACCTCGCCCTTGATGACGTGCAGGTCGGTGTGGCAGACCCCGCAGGCGGCGACGCGGACGCCCACCTCCCCGGCCTTCGGCGGGTCCAGGGCGACGTCGCCCTCCCGCAGGTCGGTGCCGACGGTGTCCAGGACGTGTGCTCGCATGCCGTCTCCTCGCGTTGATGATCGTGAGGACCACTGTCCCCGAACACGGCGCCGAGGTCGAGGGACGACACCCGATCCGGTGTCGCGGCAGGGACGGCTCAGCCGCAGGTCAGACGAGCGCGGCCAGCAACCGGTCCAGTTGCACGTCGCCGGCGGCCGGCCAGGCGGCACGCTCGCGAGCGGCGGCGCGGCCCGCCTCGGAGAGGCACCAGTCCAGATGGGCGGTGAGGGCGGCGGTGCCGGCGTCCTCCGTGGTCACGAGCGCGGGCCAGTCCCAGGCGCGGGCCTGGGCGGTGACCTTGCCGCCGCCGGCGACCGGGTCGATCGCCACGACGGGCACCCCCTGCCGCAGCGCGAGCGCGAGCCCGTGCATCCGCATGCTGACGACGGCGTCGACGCGGCCGAGCACCGCGTCGACCTGGGCGGCACCGGTCGGCAGCCGCCAGTCCCGCGGGTCCAGCCGGGTGTCCAGGGGCAGCAGGGCGGCGTCGAGACCGCGCAGCCAGTCCGTGAGGACGGCGGTGACCGACTCGTGGCGGCGAGCGGAGCCGTACTCCCCCTGCTCGCCGGTGAGGTAGACCCCGAGGACGGGCACCCGCTCCGGCGCCGGCGCGATCCGCGAGGCGAGGTCGCGGTGCGGGTCGGCGCCCGGGGCGTCCCGCGGGATGACGGTGTGGAAGCCGGCCGTCACGGGGTCGTCGTGGTCCAGGACGCTGACGCCGACGGCGATCCGGGTGGCGTGGGCGAACGCCTCGTGCAGCTGGGCGATCGGGGTACCCGTGGCGGGGCCGCAGCAGAAGACCAGGTGCGAGTAGGCGCCGGGGTCGGCATCGGTCAGCGCGAGCCCGTCCGCGGGGCGCATGACGGCGCTCCAGGCGACGTCGTGGGCGATGCCGGCGGTCTCGAGGGCGTCCGTGACGGCACGCATGGCCAGGACGTCACCGGCGGTCGCCTCGCCGTGCTCGACGCTGGACCAACCGACCACGAGTGCACGCATGATTCCGAGCGTATCGGCGCGGCGGGCGCGGCCGGACGTGGGGTGACGCTTCTCTCGTCCCGGATCGCGTCGCGCGCGAGCGCGTCCCGTCAGCCGCCCGGGCCGGCGCCGGGGCCCGTCGGGGGCACAGGAGGACGCAAGGGCTCAGCCGTGGAAGACGGGGGTGCGCTTCTGCTGGAAGGCGCTGAAGCCCTCGGCGTAGTCGGCCGTGCGGCACAGGTCGCCCTGAGCCGTGTTCTCGGCGGTGATGGAGTCCCACAGGCCGAGCCGCTCGTCGCGGATCTGCGCCACGAGTGCCTTGGAGGCGCGGAACGCGCCGGTGGCCCCGGTGGCGACCTTCGCCACGGTCGCCCGCGTCGTCTCCAGCAGGTCCTCGGCGGGCATCGCGCGGCTGAACAGCCCCGAGGCGACGGCGTCGGCGCCGCTCATCAACTCGGCGGTGTAGATCAGGTCCAGGGTCCGGTGGGCGCCGAGGCGCTCGGTGAACAGCCAGTGGCCGCCGGAGTCGAGCGTCGCGCCGAGGTTGGCGAACGGCGAGCCGATCTTCGCGGTGTCGGCGACGTAGACGACGTCCGTGGCGACGAGCAGGCCGAGGCCGACGCCGAGGGCCGCGCCCTGCACGGCGGCGAAGGTCGGGGCGGGGAAGGCACTCATCTCGCGCAGCACCGGGGTGACGACGTCGGCGAGGAAGCCCAGCGCGTCGTCGGTGGCGGGTTCGACGCCGGAGATGTCCCGGCCGGCGCAGAAACCGCGGCCCTCACCGCGCAGCAGCAGGGCGCGCACGTCGGCCGCGGCCGCGTCGGCGTACGCCTGCCGCAGCTCCCCCAGCGCCGTCTCGTCCAGGGCGTTCATCTTCTGCGGCGCGTTCAGCACCACCTCGGCGACGTCGTCGGCGATGGACAGCTCGATCACGGGCACACTCCTGCGGGTCGAAGGGACGGCGGCGGGAAAGCGGTGGATCGCCAGCTCCTCGATACATGTTCCATCCGGCGCGTTGCGGGTCCTCCGGTGAACATCTGGTGGCGAGCTGGCGCGGGCTCAGGCGTCGTAGTCGACGGTGACCGTGTCCGAGGTGGGCCGGGACTGGCAGGTGAGCACGTAGCCACGCTCCACCTCGTCGGCCTCGAGGGCGTAGTTCTCGTCCATGTCGACGGTGCCGGAGACGACCTTCGCGCGGCACGTGCCGCAGACTCCGCCCGCGCAGGCGAACGGCACGTCGCCGCGCACGCGCAGGGCGGCGTTGAGGATGGTCTCGCGAGCGCTGCGGGGGCTCTTGACCGCGCCGTGCAGGCCGTCGAGGTTGAACTCGATCTCGTAGTTCGCACCCTCGGGGTCCTCGACCACGGGTCGGCCGGCGTTCGCTTCGGGGCCGCCCTCGGGCCGGCCGGTGGTGAACAGCTCGAAGCGGACCTTCGACGCCGGGACGTCCCGCTCGGCGAGGGTGTCGCGGGCCAGCTGGACGAGGTCGAACGGCCCGCACAGGAACCACTCGTCGACGAGGGGGGTGCGGACGACGGAGTCGACGATCGTGGTCAGCTTCTCGGCGTCGATGCGGCCGGTCAGCAGCGGGGAGATCCGCTGCTCGCGGGAGAGCACGTGGTGCAGCGCGAGCCGCGTCGGGTACCGGTCCTTCAGGTCGGCGAGTTCCTCGAGGAACATCACGTCCTGCGCGGACCGGTTGGCATACACCAGGTCAAAGCTGGCCTGCGGGTTGCGCTTGAGGACGGCTCGCGCGATCGCGATCACCGGGGTGATGCCCGAGCCGGCGGCGATCCCCACGTAACTGGCACGGCCGGCGTCGGCGACCTCGTCGCCGATGGCCTCGGGGTCGTTCAGGCCGGTCAGGGCGTGCTGGGAGATGAACGCGCCCTGCGGGCTCATCACCTCAAGGGTGTCCCCGGCCGTCAGGTCGCTCGTGGCCCAGGTGGAGAACACGCCACCGAGGTCCTTCTTGATGCCGACCTTGATCCGGGAGCTGCCGTCGTCGAAGGTGGTCGGCTCGGCGCAGATCGAGTAGCTGCGGCGCACCTCGCGGCCGTCGATCTCGGTGCGCAGGGCCACGTACTGGCCGGGGACGTAGTCGTACTGCGGCGCCAGATCGGCCGGGACGGCGAAGGTGACCTCGACGGCGTCGGCGGTCAGCCGGCGCACCTCGCTGACGGTGAGCGGATGGAACGAGGCCCGCTTCTTCGCGGGGGCATCGTCGGTCGTCGCGGTCATCTAGAGCACCTTGAAGTAGTCGAACGGTTCCTGGCAGTCGTTGCAGACGTAGAGCGCCTTGCACGACGTCGAGCCGAAGCGGGTGACCTCCCGGGTCCGCAGCGAGGCGCAGCGCGGGCACTTCACGCTCAGGGCCAGCCGGATGGGGCCGGACGCGGCGGCGCGGCCCGACGGCGGGGCGATGCCGTACTCGGTCAGCTTCGCCTTCCCGTCCTCGCTCATCCAGTCCGTGGTCCAGGCGGGGCTCAGGGAGAAGTCGACGTGCACGTGCCGGTAGCCGTGGGCGGTCAGTGCCGTCACCAGGTCGTCGCGGATGGTGTCCATCGCGGGGCAGCCCGAGTAGGTCGGCGTGATGGTGACGCGAGCGGTGCCCCCGTCGCCGGCGGCCGCGTCGAAGCCCGCGTCGCGCAGGATGCCGAGGTCCTCGATGGTCAGCACCGGGATCTCGGGGTCGCACACGGTCGCGGCGATGTCCCAGACCTGCCGGTCCGCGTCGGTGCTCACGGTGCCGCGGTCGATCGTCGCGGCGCTCACCAGGTGGCCCCCGGGTGCTTCCGCGCCAGCGACTGCATCTCGGCCAGGATGTAACCGAGCTGCTCGTGCGCCTCGCCGCGGCGGCCGCCGGTGCTGCTGGGCTGGACGTCGGGCACCGTCAGCTCGGCTTGCGCGAACACGGCGGCGATGTCGGCGTCGAAACCGGCCCTCAGCTCGGACGGGCGGACCGCGATGCCCTCGAGCTCGTCGATCAGCGCGTCGTCCTCGAACAACTCCGCCACATACGGCCACACGACGGAGAGGCCGTGCTCGAGCCGGCGCCGCGACTCCTCGGTGCCGAGCGCGAGGCGGAGCACCCACTGGGCGGCGTGGTCGCGGTGGTAGTCGACCTCCTTGAGCGCCTTCGCGGCGATCGCGGCGAGGGTGGTGTCGGCAGACGCGGCGAGCCGCGTGTACAGGCCGTGCTGGTAGCAGGCGATGACGAGCTGGCGGGCGATGGTCTGCCCGAAGTCTCCGTTCTCCAGCGCCACGATCCAGGCGTTGCGGAACTCCTCCTCATCGCGGAAGTAGGCGAGATCGTCCTCGCTCTTGCCCCACGCACTTCCGGCGTAGGTGAGGAAGGAGCGCGCGTGCCCGATCTGATCGAGGGCGATGTTGCCGAGCGCCATGTCCTCCTCGAGCTCGGGGGCCCGCGAGATCCACCAGCCCAGGCGCTGGGCGAGGATCAGGGCGTCGTCACCCAGTCGCAGCGCGTACTGGGCGACCGGCTCGGGGGCGGTGGCACCGGACGCGGCGATGTCCTCGGGGGTGAGGGCGTCGCCGACGGAGATCCGGGTGGCGGAGTCGTTGGACATGCGGGTTCCTCGATGTCGGTGGAGGGGTGCGGCTCTGAACGGGTGGAGTTTCTTGGGACGCGGCGATGCGCCCCCGGACGTCAGAGGTGCTTCACGCCCTCGCTGCGCGTGTAGTAGGTGGCGTGGCGGTAGGCCTTGCCGGCGGCGGACTCGAAGAAGGCGCCCTTGGCGTCCGGGTCCGAGGCGGTGATGGCGTCCGCGGGCACGACCCACACGGACGTGCCCTCGTTGCGGCGGGTGTAGAGGTCGCGCCCGTTGCGGACGGCCATCGTGGCATCCGGAGCGTGCAGGGAGCCGGCGTGCACGTGGGACAGGCCGCGGGACGGCCGGACGAACACCTCCCACAGGGGCCACTCGCGGGTGTCCTGCTGCTCGGCGCTGTTGTGCTGCCCGGCGTCGTCCTGCTTCGCCATGATCAGGCTCCGATCAGCTCGGTCGACTGACGACCCTCGGTCCGGGCGGCGTACGCCTTCGCGGCCTCGCGCACCCAGGCACCGTCCTCGTGGGCGGCACGACGACGCTCGAGCCGCTGGGTGTTGCAGGGCCCGCGCCCGGCGATCACCTCGGTGAACTCGTGCCAGTCGAGCTCGCCGAAGTCGTAGTGGCCGCGCTCCTCGTTCCACTTCAGGTCCGGGTCGGGCAGGGTCAGGCCCAGCACCTCGGCCTGCGGGACGATCATGTCGACGAAGCGCTGCCGCAGCTCGTCGTTGCTGAACCGCTTGATGTTCCACTGCATGGACTGCACCGAGTTCGGGGAGTCGCCGTCCGGCGGCCCGAACATCATCAGGGCCGGGGCGTAGGTCCGGTTGACGGCGTCCTGCGCCATCTGCTTCTGCGCGGGGGTGCCGTTGGCGAGCTCGAGCAGGATCTCGAAGCCCTGCCGCTGGTGGAAGGACTCCTCCTTGCAGACCCGCACCATGGCCCGGCCGTACGGACCGTAGGAGGCCCGGCACAGGGGCACCTGGTTGCAGATCGCGGCACCGTCGACGAGCCAGCCGATGGCCCCCATGTCCGCCCACGTGCGGGCCGGGTAGTTGAAGATCGACGAGTACTTGGCCTTGCCCTCGATGAGCTGCTGCATCATCTCGTCGCGCGTGGTGCCCAGCGTCTCGGCGGCCGAGTACAGGTAGAGCCCGTGGCCGGCCTCGTCCTGCACCTTCGCCATCAGGATGGCCTTGCGCTTGAGGGAGGGGGCCCGGGTGATCCAGTTGCCCTCCGGCTGCATGCCGATGATCTCCGAGTGCGCGTGCTGCGAGATCTGGCGGGTCAGGCTCTTCCGGTACTTCTCCGGCATCCAGTCCCGCGGTTCGACGCGGGAGTCCGCCTCGATGATGCGGTCGAACGCCGCCTGGCCCTCGACGTCGACGGCGGGCGTCTCGTCGTCGGGGACGGCGCGCAGCGTCTGATCGGACGTGGCAGCCATGGTCATCACCTCGTGATCGGGATGGGGAAGTCGGGAGGGTCGGCGATCCTGCCTCGAATTACCGACCGTTCGTTCAGGATATGCGTGACGTGCGGCACCGTCAAGATCAGCGGTCGCCCCCGGAGCGAGTTTCCACGCCTGCGTCGCGTGCCCGGCCGGGACGTGCCCCGACGTGGAGGGCCCGTCTAGGATGAACGGACCATGCCAGCCAGCGCGGAGGGACTCTCATGAATCAGGTGTCCGGAGTCGGAGTCAGTGCCGGACGAGTCGTCGGGACCGTGCTGAAGATGGCCCCGCCCGTCTCGGCACCGCCCGAGGGCGAACGCCTGGCCGGTGGCGCGGACGCCGCCACGGAGGCCGCGCGCATCAAGGAGGCCGCCGCCGTCGTCAAGGCGAAGCTGCAGGAGCGTGCCGCCGCCGCGACCGGCGACTCGAAGAAGGTGCTCGAGGCGACCGCGATGATGGCCGCGGACCCCGCCCTGACGAAGGACGCCGCCAAGCGCGTCACGGATTCCGGGGCCAGCCCCGCCCGCGCCGTGTGGGACGCCGCCGAGAAGGTGGCCGACATGCTCAAGGGCCTCGGCGGGTACATGGCCGAGCGGGCCAACGACATCTACGACGTGCGCAGCCGCATCGTCGCCGAGCTGCGCGGCGAGCAGCCCCCGGGGGTGCCGACGTCGAGCACCCCGTTCGTCCTCGTCGCCGTCGACCTGGCGCCCGCGGACACCGCGACCCTGGACCCGGCGCTCGTGCAGGCGCTGGTGACCAGCGAGGGCGGCCCGCAGTCCCACACCGCGATCCTCGCGCGGCAGCTCGGCCTGCCCGCCATCGTCGCCGCCCACGGGGCGGACGCGATCGCCGAGGGCACGGAGGTCTTCGTCGACGGCGCCGCCGGCACCGTCCAGCTCGAGGTCGGCGACACCGAGCGGCAGTACGCGGCCACCTGGGCCGAGCGCGCCGCCAACCCGAGCGTGTTCAACGGCGTCGGCAAGCTCTCCGACGGATTCTCCGTGCCGCTGCTGGCCAACATCGGCAACGCGAAGGACGCGAAGAAGGCCGCGGCCGCGAACGCCGAGGGCGTCGGCCTGTTCCGCACCGAGTTCCTGTTCCTCGACCAGGCGGACGAGCCACCCGTCGACGTACAGGTCAAGCAGTACGCCGACGTCTTCGCCGAGTTCCCGGGCAAGAAGGTCGTCATCCGCACGCTGGACGCCGGCGCGGACAAGCCGCTGCCGTTCGTCACCGACGACACCGAGCCGAACCCGGCGCTGGGCGTGCGCGGCTACCGGACGTCGTGGCACTACCCCGATGTCCTGACCAACCAGCTCACCGCGATCGCGCAGGCCGCGGACGCGAGCGAGGCCGACGTGTGGGTGATGGCGCCGATGATCGCCACCGCCGCCGAGTCCGCCGACTTCGCGAAGCAGTGCACCGATGCGGGCATCAAGCGGCCCGGCATCATGATCGAGATCCCGGCCGCGGCGCTGACCGCCGACAAGCTGCTGACCGACGCCACGTTCGCCAGCATCGGCACCAACGACCTGACGCAGTACACGATGGCGGCCGACCGGCAGCTCGGTTCCCTGGCGGAGCTGAACGACCCGTGGCAGCCGGGGCTGCTCGCGCTGGTCAAGGCCTCGGTGGACGGTGCGACCGTCGCGGGCCAGCAGGTCTCCGGCGACGCCACCGCCCCGGACGAGCACCACCACGGCGACCCGGCCCGTCCCGTCGGCGTGTGCGGTGAGGCCGCGGGGGACCCGGCACTGGCCGTCGTGCTCGTCGGCCTCGGGGTCAGCACCCTGTCGATGACGCCGCGCAGCCTGGCCAACGTCGCGGAGATTCTCGCGTCGGTCTCGAAGGCGGACACGACGCGGATCGCCCAGCTGGCCCTGGACGCCCCGTCGGCGGCCGAGGCGAAGGCCCGGGTCCGGGAGCAGATCCCCCTGCTGGAGGAACTGGGCCTGTAGGGCCACCGGGCAGCCAGCTGCCTGCTGGCTCCGGCTCGCACCCTGTCCCACGCATCACCCGGCTTGCGAGCACCCTGTCCCACGGCGGTTCGCGCGCCCTGTCCCCCGGCGGTTTGCGCGCGCCCGGTCCCCCCGCGGTCTGCGCGCGCCCGTCCCACGACACGCCCTGCAAGTCCGGGATACAGCGCCATATCCCCGCTGACGCCGACGTGTCCCGGGACGGGGCAGGGGTGGGTACAAATCAATAGCGGCAGAGTCCGTGCAAGCCGGCCGCCCCTGCCGCACCCGGTCTCACGACACGCGGTGCGGATTCGGGATACAGCGCCATATCCCCGCTGACGCCAGCGTGTCCCGGGACGGGGCAGGGGTGGGTACAAATCAATAGCGGCAGAGTCCGTGCAAGCCGGCCGCCCCTGCCGCACCCGGTCTCACGACACGCGGTGCGGATTCGGGATACAGCGCCATATCCCCGCTGACGCCAGCGTGTCCCGGGACGGGGCGTGGGTGGGTACGGATGAGCAGCCGCAGAGTCGACGCGATCACGCGGGTCGGCGGTGGCGTCTGAGCGCGTCGCCCACCAGCCGCACGAACACCTCGGGCTCGTACATCACCGTCTCGTACGGCACCGTCAACAGCGGAAGTCCTCGGACGGTCAGCAGGTTCCACCGACGCCGATCGTTGCGGTAGGACTGCCGATCGCTGTGGAACTCGGCGCCGTCCAGTTCCACGTAGAGGACGCCGTTGACAAGTAAGTCGTAGCGCCCGACCCCGGGCACGACGACCTGACAGTGGACGTGGAAGCCGGCCTTCGTCAGCCGGTACCGGCCGACGGTCTCAAGGATGGACGCGCTGGCGGGATTGACCAGTTGCAGGATCCGGCGTTCCCGTGAGCTCCGGGCGCCGTCGACCGCACGGCGCAGCTCGTCCCAGCTCACGCGACGCTGGACGACAGCCGACTCGACGATCACGAGCGCGTCCAGCTCGAGCAGGCACCGGCAGCACTGGCGAAGCAGCTCGATCATGGATTGATTCCGAGTGACGCGATGGACGACGCATCCGGGTATCGCCGCGGCCCGAAGGACCCCGACGTGCGGCCGAGCTGGTTCGGCGAGCACCCACAGGCCCAGGGCACGAGCCCGGCTCACGCAGGTCAGGCGCCCGCCGGCCAGGCGCACGGTGACGAGCGCGGGATCGGCCCCGGGCAGGGCGTAGACGCCGTGGCCGGCCGCGATCAGCTGGCCGCCCTCGACCATCGTGGCGATCGCGGCCACGGCAATGCCCGCCTCTATCAGCTCTCGCCACCGCACGACCCCACCGTGCTGCCGTCCCAGCTCCATCACGTCCATGTCGACCAGCGTCCGCTGATCCGGCCCCGTCGGAGGTCGGTCCAGCCGCGCCGTGGACGAACGGACGTCGTGGCTTGGCTGTGGAGGGAGAACGACCCGATCACTGACCGGGGCCGTCCTCGCCGGCGGACGTCCTTCCTTGCCGCCCAGGTCCCGTGACACGCGTACGAAACCGATACAGCGCTCTTTCCCCGCCGACGCCGGCATGCCGCGGGAACGCGTGCGTGCATGGGCCGAGATCGGGCGACGAAGCTTCCCACTGGGTCCCACGACACGCCGTATGAAACCGGGATATAACGCCATATCCCGTCCAAGACCGGCGTGTCCCGGGACCGGGTGCGAGCGGACCAGCCGGATGGCGCCATCTCCCCGCCGACGCCGGCGTGTGCCCGGGACGGGATGCGAGCGTCCGCCAAGACCGGGCGGCAGAGCGTCCTGCTGGATCCCACGACACGCCTCGCGATTTCGGGATATAACGCCATATCCCGCCCAAGACCGGCGTGTCCCGGGACCGGGTGCGAGCGGACCAGCCGGATCGCGCCATCTCCCCGCCGACGCCGGCGCGTCCTGGGACCGGATGGGGCGGGACAGAGGAAGAGCCCCCAGAAACGCCGCATGGCCGGCACCCCGAGAGGTACCGGCCATGCAGGAGTGCGAGGACTACTCCGCGTCGAGGTCCCGGCTCAGCACCGCCACGAGGGCGTCGAGGGACTCGTCGGCCCCGTCGCCCTCGGCCCGCAGCGTGACCTCTTCGCCGTGCTCGGCGCCGAGGGTCATGAGCGAGAGGATGCTGGCGGCGGGCACGGCCTCGACGCCGGGCTTCTCGATGGTCACTTCCGCCGGCTGCTCACCGGCGGCCTGGGCGAAGATCGCCGCGGGGCGGGCGTGCAGTCCGGACGAGCTGGCGATCTTGACGGAACGCTCGGGCATGGGTCTACCTCCGTGGTCGGAACTACTGGGAACTGATTCGAAACTATCGGGCCTGGCGGTCCCGGACAAGCGAGGCGACCCGCTCGTACAGGGCGTCCTCGGGTGTGAGCCCGGTGACCTGCGTGACGAGGTCCTCGGTCGTCGCCGACGAGAGCAGCTGCTGCAGCTCCACGGCCTCGGCGTCCTCGGGGACGTCGAACCGCAGGGCCGCGCCCATGGCCGCCTCCAGCGCCGCCGTCGAGAGGCCGCGCTCGGCCGCCTCGGCCGCGGGGCCGACGAACCGCTCGTGCCGGCTCAGCTTGCGCATCGGCGCCCGGCCGACCCGCTCCACCGTGTCCGGCAGGTGCGGGTTGGCGAAGCGCCCGAGGATCTTCTCCACGTACGCCTGCTGCTGCTCCTCGCTGAAGCCGTGCTTGGCCACGAGCAGCGCCTTCGTCTCCTGCAGCACCGCGTCGACGGAGTCCCGGATCGTGGGGTCCGCCAGCGCGTCGGAGATCTTGTGCACGCCGGCGACGTAGCCGAAGTAGGCGCTCGTCGCGTGCCCGGTGTTGACCGTGAACAGCTTCCGCTCGATGTACGGGGCGAGGTCGTCGACCCACGTGACGCCGGGGATGTCCGGCGTCGCGCCGTCGAACGGACCGCGCTCCACGGCCCACTCGAAGAAGGTCTCCACCGTCACGTCCAGGCCCGCACCGGGATCCTGGGCGGGCACGATGCGGTCCACCGCGGTGTTGGCGAAGATCGCCCGTGCGTCCAGGTCGTCACCGGCGTAGTTCTTCCGGATCTCGTCGGCGAGGACGTCGGTCGCGTTGATCGCGTTCTCGCACGCCATCACCGCCACCCGCGGCGCGTCGGCGCTGCGGGCGGCGATGCCGGCGGCGATCACCGGGGCCACGAACTTGAGGATGTTCGGCCCGACGGCGGTGGTGACGACGTCGGCGCCCGCGATCGCCTCGATCACGCCCGCCTCGTCGGTGCCCGAGTTGAGGGCGGAGTAGCCGTCGACCGTGTGGGTCGCCGACTCCTCCCCCACCTCGTGCACCTGATAGCTCGGCGTGGCGTCGAGCGCGTCGATCAGCGGCGCGGCGACGTCGGCGAACACCAGCTCGTACCCGGCGTTGTGCAGCAGCAGCCCGACGAAGCCGCGGCCGATGTTGCCGGCGCCGAAGTGGACAGCTCTCATGCGTTGTTCACCGAATCGAAGATGAACAGCACGTCGCGAGCGGATCGCGCGTTCTCCAGCCGGGCCACCTGCTCCTTGTCCGAGAACACCTTCGCGATCGAGGACAGGATGTTCAGGTGCTCGTTGTTGCGGCCGGCGATGCCGACGACGAACTTGACCGGCTTGCCGTTCCAGTCGATGCCCTCGGGGTAGCGGACGAAGGAGATCGCCGACCGCTGGATGTACCCCTTGGCCTCGTTGGTGCCGTGCGGGATGGCCAGGAAGTTGCCCATGTACGTCGGCACGGAGCGCTCCCGGTCGTGCATCGCGGCGACGTAGTCGCCGGTCACGGCGCCCGAGTCGACCAGCAGCTTGCCGGACTCCTCGATGGCCGCGGCCTGGCTGGTCGCGGAGCCGTCGAGCACGATGCTGCGCTCGGCGAGGATGCCGTCCGCGTTCCCGGCCGCGGTGCGCGGCGCGTCGTCCGGGGCGACCCAGGTACCGGCCGCACCGCCCGCGGCTGCGCCTGCCGCCGCGCCCGTCACGTTGGACCCGGCACCGGTGGTGCCGGCTCCGGCGGTCGGGGCCAGGCCGGCGTGCTCGGCGGTCTCGCCGCCGGCCGTGCCGGTGCCGCCGCCGCGGTTCGTCTGCTCGAGCAGCTCGACGATCTCGTCGTACCGGGGGCTGCCCATGAAGTTGTCGACGGTCACGAACTGGGCCGACGGCGCCTTGGGCTCGGCCCGGGGGGCGAGGTCCTGGTGCACCACGACCATGTCGTAGGTGTCGGTCAGGTTGGCGATCGAGGCGTTGGTGACCTTGACGTCGTTGAAGCCCGCCGCCTTGATCTTGTTCCGCAGCACCGAGGCGCCCATCGCGGAGGAACCCATGCCGGCGTCGCACGCGAACACGATGTTGTTGATGGTGCCCTGAGCGGTGGCGACGCCGCCGCCGGTCAGCGTCGAGGCGACGGAGCTCTTCTTGCCCTTCATCGCCTCCATGCGCGCGGTCGCGTCGCCGAGGTCGCCCTCCCCCTTGTCCTTGCTGGTGCGCAGGATGACCGAGGCGATCAGGAACGACACCGCCGCCGCGAGGATGACCGAGAGAATGACGCCGATGTAGCTGTCGTTCGCCGTCGAGGCGAGCACCGCGATGATCGAACCCGGAGCGGCCGGCGAGCGCAGGCCCGAGTTGAAGATGACGTTGGTGAGGATGCCCGTCGCGCCACCGCAGATGGTGGCGATGATCAGGACCGGCTTGGCCAGGATGTACGGGAAGTAGATCTCGTGGATGCCGCCGATGAACTGGATCACGGCCGCGCCACCCGCGGAAGCCTTCGCCGCGCCACGGCCGAACACCATGTAGGCCAGCAGCAGACCGAAGCCCGGGCCGGGGTTGGCCTCGAGCAGGAACAGGATCGACTTGCCGGTCTGGACGGACTGCTCGGTGCCGAGCGGCGTCAGGATGCCGTGGTTGATGGCGTTGTTCAGGAACAGCACCTTGGCCGGCTCGATCAGGATCGACGTCAGCGGCAGGATGTGCGCGCCGACCAGCCACTCGACCACGTTGGCAGCGATCTGGGTGAAGAACTCGACGACGGGCCCGACGACCAGGAAGGCGACGAGGGCCATGATGGCGCCGAGGATGCCGGCGGAGAAGTTGTTGACCAGCATCTCGAAGCCGGGCTTGATCTTGCCGTCCCAGATCGAGTCGACCTTCTTCATCAGCCACGCGGTCAGCGGGCCCATGATCATGGCGCCGATGAACATCGGGATGTTGGTGCCCACGATCACGCCCATGGTCGCGATCGCACCGACGACGCCACCACGGACGTCGTAGACCATCCGGCCGCCGGTGTAGGCGATCAGCAGCGGCAGCAGGTACGTGATCATCGGGCCGACGAGGCCGGTCCACGGCACCTCGGCGCCGTCGACGGTATGGGTACCGAAGCCACCGAGCTGCGGGACCGGGAGAAACCCCTTCTCGATGAACAGAGCGGTGATGATGCCCCAGGCGATGAAGGCGCCGATGTTCGGCATGATCATGCCCGAGAGGAAGGTGCCGAATCGCTGGACGCCCGCGCGGACGTTGGTTCCACGCGACCTTTCAACTGTCGTCGTTGCCATGGTTCCTTCTCGAGGGTCGGCCCGCGGCGGTGCGGGGGGACGGGTGCGATGTGCTGGTACGGGTGATGCTCAGGTCGTGGTGGGGTGCGTCATGCGCTGGAGCCATTCGAGGAACAGACGCATCTCGCTGCTGGAGAGCTGCTCCGGATGCGATGCCTGCAGCGTCGCGTTCAGAGCGATGGCCGCCACCACGTAGGACGGCTGCTCGGGGTTGTCGGGATCAGATCGGGTGGCCGCGCCGTCGGACAGGACGGCGGAGATCGCACCATCCCGGCTCAGCTCGCTCAGCCCCATGGAGCGTCGCTGCGCCGGTTCGGCGATGAGCATCAGCGTCACCCCCACGTTGGCGGCGAGGATGCTCCGCGCCGCCTGCCGTGGCGGCACCACCAGCAGGCCCTGTCGGGCGGCATTCTGCAGGATGCCCTCCAGCACCGCCTCGGTCTCGATGACGATGGCGGGCCGCTGCTCGGGTCGGACGTTGCCGAACATCACCGAGTAGACGTCGGGCTGCTCGAGTCCGAACTGCACGTGGGCGTCCCAGAACCGGCGCACGTCCTCCACCGGATCCGCGGAGACGCTCAGTCCGCGTTCCCGCGCGAGGTACTGCTCGAATCCCCGGGCGACGACGGCGTCCAGCAGGCCTTCCTTGTCACCGAAGTGGTGGTACAGGGTCGGCGCCTTCACCCCCGCCAGATCGGTGATCTGGCGGGTGGAGACGGGCCCACCCTGTGCCTGGGTGAGCAGGGTCGTCGCAGCCTGGATCAGGCGCTCGCGCGCGGGGAGGCTGTGGTCGACGCTGCTCACGGCGATACAGTAACACCTGTAGCGACGCTATATGGCACGGCTCACATCCCTGCTCTCCGAGCCACCCCTGCCCCCGTCGTCACGCGGTTGACATCGCTGCCTCGATCGGATTACCTAATGAACATTCGGTAATTAAAGGTGAGAGGTGTCACATGGCCGAGAGTACGCCCACACTCGAACAACTCGCGGAGCATCACGAGATCCTGCGCGACGACTTCGCCTCCGAGTGGATGGGCATCCGCGTCGTCGAGATCGCCGACGGCCGGGCCGTGATCACCATGGACCTGCGCCGGGAGATGCTCAACGGCTTCGGGATGGCCCATGGCGGCATGATCTTCGCCTTCGCCGACACCGCCTTCGCTCTCGCGTGCAATGACATGGCCGGGAGCGAGGAGACCATCACCGTCGCCTCCGGCGCGGACGTCACCTTCATCCGCTCCGCCCGCCAGGGCCAGACGCTCACCGCCACCGCCGTGCGCCGGGCGTCCGCCGGGCGCAGCGGCCTGTACGACGTGACGATCACCGCGGCCGGCGAGAACGGCACGAACGGTGCCGCCGGCGAGGACCAGCTCATCGCCGAGTTCCGCGGCCGCAGCCGCACCATCCCCCAGCCCGCCCGCCGCCTGCGCTGAGCCCCGCCAGCACGAGCACGACGAGCAGCAGCGACAAGCAAAGGAGCCTGTTGTGACGGCCACCGCCACCAACCCGACCCTCGATCCCCAGGGCCTCGACCGCGAGGAGACCATCAGTCGCGACGAGCTCGAGGCGCTGCAGCTGAGCCGCCTGCAGGACACCGTGCAGCGGGCGTACGCGAAGGTCCCCCTCTACACCCGCAAGTGGGACGAGGCCGGCGTCCACCCGGACGACCTCGAGGAACTGGGCGACCTGCAGAAGTTCCCCTACACCACCAAGGCGGACCTGCGGGAGGCGTACCCGTTCGGCATGTTCGCCGTCCCGATGAACGAGGTCTCGCGGGTGCACGCGTCGTCCGGCACCACCGGCCGTCCCACCGTCGTCGGCTACACGCGCCAGGACCTGGACAACTGGGCGACCATTGTGGCGCGCTGCCTGCGCCTCTCCGGCGTCCGGCCCGGTGACATCCTGCAGAACTCGTACGGCTACGGCCTGTTCACCGGCGGCCTCGGCGCCCACTACGGCGCCGAGAAGCTGGGCTGCACCGTCGTCCCCATGTCGGGCGGGCAGACCGAGAAGCAGATCCAGATGATCCAGGACTTCGGACCGCGCGCCATCCTGTGCACGCCGACGTACCTGCTCACGATCATGGACGCCATGGCCGCGAAGGGCATCGACCCGCGCAGCACCTCGCTGAAGGTCGCCGTCCTCGGCGCCGAGCCCTGGACCGCCGAGATGCGGCATGAGCTGGAGACCGGCCTCGGCATCGACGCCTGCGACATCTACGGCCTCAGTGAGGTGATGGGCCCGGGCGTGGCCGGCGAGTCGAATGAGACGAAGGACGGCGCGCACATCTGGGAGGACCACTTCCGGCCCGAGATCATCGACCCGTTCTCCGACGCGGTGCTCGACGACGGTGAGCACGGTGAGCTGGTCTTCACGTCGCTGACCAAGCAGGCCCTGCCGATCATCCGCTACCGCACCCGGGACCTGACCCGGCTGCTGCCGGGTACCGCTCGCCCCTCGCACCGCCGGATGGGCCGGATCACCGGCCGCAGCGACGACATGATCATCCTGCGCGGCGTCAACATGTTCCCCAGCCAGATCGAGGAGATCGCGCTGCGGATCCCGGGGCTGAGCCCGCACTTCCAGCTGCACCTGACCCGCCCGGGCCGGATGGACCAGCTCACGGTCAAGATCGAGCGGCGCGACGACTGCACGGCGGAGACCGCGAAGGGCGCCGCCTCGGAGCTGGGCCGGCAGATGAAGATCCACATCGGGTCGACCGCGACCATCGAGATCTGCGAGCCGGGTTCGCTCGAGCGCTCCAGCGGGAAGCTCCGCCGCATCTACGATCAGCGTGGCACTCAGCAGGCGTGAGACCCGTGCGAGACTGAACGTCATGCCTGAGATCACCCCCGTCGCGCCGCCCGCCCGGGCACGCGGCGCGTCCCGCCGAGGCCGGCCGGGATACGACCAGCAGACCGTGCTGCGGATCGCCGTCGACGTGTTCAACCGGCACGGCTACGAGGCGACGTCGATGGGTCTGCTGGCGGACGAGCTCGGCATCTCCAAGTCCGCGATCTACCACCACGTGCCCGGCAAGGAGGACCTGCTCCGGCTCGCGCTGGAGCGGGCGCTCGGCGGGCTGGAGTCGACGCTGCACCAGCCGGGCGCGACGTCCGGGACCGCCGACGAGCGGCTCGAGTTCGTCGTGCGCGGCACCGTCGCCGTCCTGGTCGACGAGCTCCCGTTCGTCACCCTCCTGCTGCGGCTGCGGGGCAACACCGAGATGGAGCGGCAGGCGCTCGAACGGCGGCGCTACTTCGACCGGCAGATCGCCCAGCTGGTGGAGCAGGCCAGCACCGAGGGGGCGGTGCGCAGCGACATCGCCCCGCGCGTCGCCAGCCGGCTGCTGTTCGGCACCATCAACTCGATCGTCGAGTGGTACCGGCCCGGTGGCGCCCTGACGCAGGAGGAACTGGCCGACGACGTCGTCGCCATCCTCTTCGACGGCCTGCACGAGGGCCGCGCGCGCCGCCGCAGCACCGGCACCCCGAGCCCGGACGTCATCGGCCTCTGACGGACCGACGGACCGGGCGACGGACGGAAGGGAGGGCAGATGGCTCCGACGACGTCGCTCGAGCCCGCCCTCACCTTCACCCGGCTCGCGCCGGGCTCGGTTGCCCCTGTCCCCGGCGTCGCCTCGCTCGTCGACTACCGCACGGAGCGGGACGAGCCGCGCGTGCACCGTGGACTGCCGTCCCCGTGGCTGACCTTCATCATCAGCTTCGGCGAACCGGTGCCAACCGCCCCGGCTGCCGCCCTGGTCGGCACGGCCGGGGCGACGGCGTACGACGTCCTCGTGGGTCGCCTGCACACCAGCCCGGCCTACATCGATCAGCCGTCGGCGCAGAGCGGGATCCAGGTGGCCGTCCACCCGCTCGCCGCACGACGACTGTTCGGCGTGCCGGCAGCAGACCTGGTGTCGCTGACCGAGGACGGTGAGGCGGTGCTGGGCGGGGTGGTGCGGGGGTGGCGCGAACGGCTCGGCGCCGAACCCGACGCCCACCGGCGGCTGACCCTACTCGCCGGCTGGCTGGCCGAACGGCAGGCCGCGACGACCGCGGCGACCCCGGCGCGGCCGGAGGTCGCCGAGGCCTGGCGTCTGCTGGCCGCCAGCGGCGGGCGGCTGTCCACCACCGAGCTGGCCTCCCGCGTGTACCTGAGCGGGCGCCGGCTGACGACGCTCTTCGACCGCGAGCTGGGCTGCAGCCCCACCACCGCCGCCCGCGTCGTCCGCTTCGACCGGGCGGTCGGGATCATCCGCGACGCCGCCGTCGGCGGGATTCCGAACCTCTCGGCCGCCGCCGCGACCGCCGGCTACGCGGACCACCCGCACCTGGACCGGGAGTTCTCCCGGTTCGCCGGCTGCTCCCCCACGGCCTGGCTGCGGGAGGAGTTCCGGAACATCCAAGCCGGCGGCCACCGCAACGGTGTGGAATGAGCGCATGGACACGAACCCCGCCCCCGCCCTGCAGGTCTGGCCCACGCTGCAGGCGAACGACGCCCGCGGCCTGATCGACTACCTCGTGCGGGTCTTCGGCTTCGAGGAGACCGTCGCGTACGCCGACGGTGACCGCATCGCGCACGCCCAGCTGGACTGGCCCGAGGGCGGCGGCATCATGCTCGGCTCGCACAAGCCGGAGGGCCCGTTCACCCTGCAGCCGGGCACGTTCTCGGCCTACGTGGTGAGCGCCGACGTCGAGGGCCTGCACCGGCGCGCGGTCGACGCCGGCGGCATCGACGTCTCGGAGCTGACCCGCACCGACTACGGCAGCACGGACTTCCGCGCCTCCGATCCGGAGGGCAACATCTGGAGCTTCGGCACCTACGCCGGAGAGCCGCGCAGAACGGCCGGCTGACGGCGCCACCCGCGCACTCGGTGACGACCTCGCCCTCGCCGAGTGCACGGATCCCGCCGTCGATCGGGCGGCGGTGGGCCTACTCCGGTCCCGTCGCCAGGGCGATCCGCACCTCGCGGGCCACCTGCACGGCCGAAGGCAGGTCCGAGTGCACGCACACCGATGCCGGCTGCACCGGGACGGCGGTGCCGTCCACGGCCGTGACCGTCCCCTGCCGCACCGCCTGCAGCACCCGGTCCCGCACCTCCTCCGGACGGCGCGGAAGGGGGGCGCGCTCGACCACGATCATGCCGTCGGCCCCGTAGTCGAGATCGACGTAGAGCTCCGGGACGAAGGCGACGCCGGTCTCCGCGCAGATCGACTCGTGGGCGGTGCCCGCCAGGCCGAGGACCGGGACCGCGTACTGCCGGGCGACGTCGCAGATCGCCCGCATCAGGTCCTCGTCCGTCGCGCACATGCCGAACAGGGCGCCGTGCGGTTTGAGGTGGTCCAGGGGTGCCCCGTGGCGGTCGAGGAACCCCACGAGGGCGCCCACCTGGTAGCGCACGAGGTCGCGCGTCTCGTCGGGCGTCAGCGCCATGGCGCGCCGCCCGAAGCCGGTGATGTCGGGCAGCCCGGGGTGCGCGCCGATGGTCACGCCCGCGGCCACCGCGGCGCGCACGGTCCGCTCCATGGTGACGGGGTCCCCCGCGTGCATGCCGCAGGCGACGTTGACCGTGTCGACGATGGCGAGGAGCTCCTCGTCGTTGCCGAACGCGTGCAGTCCGATCGACTCACCGAGGTCGGAGTTGATGGTGATGGATGGCGTCGTCATCGGCTACAGCTCCGGCGCGGACCAGCCGCGCAGGGAGTCCTCGACGGCGGCGGCCAGCCCGAGCAGGCCGTGTTCGGCCGACGGAACGCCCATCAGCTCGAGCCCGACGGGCAGCCCGTCGGAGGTCTTCCCCGCGGGCACGGTGACGGCCGGGAAGAGGAGCTGGGACGCGATCACGGTGTTCGTGGGATAGGTCAGGCAGGTCCACCGCCCGGCGAGGATGTCCTCGTGGGTGGGGGCCGGCAGCTTGGCGTCGGGGAACGCGATGGCGTCCAGCCGGTGCGCGGCGATCACGCCGAGCACTTGGCGCTGGAACGCGCTCTGCGCGAGGACGCGGTCCACATACTCGGCGTCGTCCCGCGGATTCTCCGGGCCGGCGACGATCGCCTCGAGCAGGTCGAGCTTCTCGTGGTACTGGCCGGTGTCCACGAGCTCCCGCATCGACGTGATGCCGAGATCCGGCCGGGCGGTGACGAACGCGTTCATGTCGGCCTGCGACCGGGTCGTGTACAGCGACGTGAAGCCGACCTGCTCGTCGAGGTCGTCGATGGTGATATCGACGAGCTCCGCACCGGCCTCGCTCAGGGTGGCGAGGGCCGACTCGACGGTCTCGGCGACGCGCGCGCCGTCGGGATCGGTGCCGTCCGGGAACGCCTGGCGCAGGACGCCGATGCGCTTGCCCGTCAGCGATGCGCCGTCGAGGGCCTCGGTGTAGGAGCCGTGGGGGCCGTTCGCGCCGGCGACCACGGTCGCGGCCGTGTAGTCGTCGGCCGGGTCGTAGCCGACCAGGACGTCGAGCAGCTGCGCCGCGTCCCGCACGGACCGGGTCATGGGCCCGGCGGTGTCCTGCGGCACGACCAGGGAGGACATACCGGCGCGGCTGATCAGTCCCGGCGTCACCCGCACCCCGACGAGACCGCAGAAGGACGCGGGGAGGCGGATCGATCCGCCGGTGTCCTCACCGATGCCGACGAGGGCGAGACCGGCGGCGACGGCGGCCGCGGTGCCGCTCGACGAGCCGCCCGGGTCGCGGGTGAGGTCGTAGGGGTTCTTCGTGAGGCCACTGCGGGAGGACGTGGAGAACCAGGACGTCGCGAAGTCCGGCATGGTGGTCTTCCCGAGGATGATCGCGCCGGCCTCCCGGAGCCGGGCGATGGCCGTCGCGTCCTGAGCCGGGCGGTAGTCGCCGGACGCCGCACTGCCGAAGGTGGTCGGCAGGTCTGCCGTCTCGATCTGGTCCTTCACCACGACCGGGATGCCGTGCAGCGGTCCGGAGAGGCGACCCGTCTCCGCGAACTCCCGGTCGAGGCGCCGCGCCTCACCGACCGCGGTGGTGGACACCGAGATGAGCGCGTTCAGCTCGGGCCCTGATCGGTCGAGCTGCTCGATCCGCTCGAGGAAGGCGCGGACGAGGCCCTCGGCCGAGTAGTCCCCGGCGCGGAAGGCGTCGTGGACGTCGGCGATGGTGAGCCGGCTCGCGAGATCGGGAGGGGTCATGGTCGGGTGGTCCTCACGTCGGGAAGTCATTGTCCAACATTCAACATCCAAACTATTACCTCGGTCCACGTCCGGTGTAAAGAGTGTGTTTCCATTGATCCGAGAGGAGGCCGCATGTCGAGTTTCGAGCCGGAGCAGCTCGGCCGGCGCAATGCGTCCGGCCAGATCGCGCGGCAGTTGCGCAACGCCATCACCCAGGGCGTGTGGCAGCCGGGCGAGCGCCTCCCGACCGAGCAGGAGCTCGCGGTCACCTTCGACGTCGCCCGCGCCACGGCGCGGGAGGGCCTCAAACTGCTGTCGGCGACCGGCCTCGTCGTCTCGGCACGCGGAAGCAACGGCGGAACGTTCGTCACCGTGCCCGACGCCGAGGACGTGGCGGAACAGCTCAGCGACGCCATCTCCCTCTGGTACCGCGCCGGCAACGTCTCGGTGCACGACGTCGACGAGGCCCGCTGGGTGCTGGAGATGCACTGCGTCGAGCTCGCTGCCCGGCGGCGCACCGACGCGGACCTGGAGGCGATCCGCCGGCCGGTCGAGGCGTCCCGCGACCTGTCCATGGACATGGCCGACTGGCTCGACCTGGACCTCGAGTTCCACACCGCGATCACCCGGGCCGCGAAGAACAAGATCCTGGAACTGGCCATGACGTCGGTCCACCTCGCCCGTCCTGCGACCAACTCGGTGTTCGTCGAGTACCTCGACCGCACCCGCATCACCGAACAGCACGACGCCATCCACCGCGCGATCGCGGCGGCGGACCCCGAGGGAGCCCAGGCCGCGTTCCAGCGTCACGTCACCTATCTGGACGAGACCCGGCACGTGGCGCTGCGCGACACGAGCGCCGCGGACGTGCTCGTCGCGACCCTGCCGGAGCTGGGCCATGCCGACGTGGCGGAGCGACCGGGCGCCTGACCCGCCGGCGGCGGTCACGCGGACTCAGGCGCGGTCGAAGTCGATCTGGAAGTAGACCAGCCGGCCGGCGCGACGGACCTCGCGCATCCCGGCACGTAGCATCACGGCCTGGGAGGCGATGTTGTCCGGGGTGGTCGTGGCCTTGACGGTGCGGGCACCGGCCTCCCGCGCGATGCGCAGCGCTTCGCTGACCGCCTCCTTGGCATAGCCGCGGCCGCGAGCCCCGGGTACCAGGCCGTACCCGAACTCGACCACGCCGTCCTTGCTGGGCGGCCCGAAGAAGGCGACGCCGCCCACCTGGTCACCGGTCTCGCGTTCGCACACGTCGTAGACGCCGAACGGGCGGGTGTCACCGACCTCGTCCCACATCTCCACGAAGGAGGTGAGGGCACTGCGCTGGTCCACGACGGGGTAGCCGGTCCCCCACCGCTCCTCCGCCGGGATGTCCGCCGCGGCGCGCGCGACGGCTTCGTCCCGGGTCAGGGGGTGCAGCGTGAGGCGTTCGGTCGTGACATCCACCGGACAAGTCTGCCGGGTACCGGGTACCCGCTGTCCAATCGGACCGGTTTCCAGCGGTTCGGTGACGCGGCAGCGCCTGGTCGAGACCGCCTCAGGCCTCCTTGGCCACCAGGGTGAGGACGTCGTACTGCGCGACGAGCTCGTCGTGCTGGTTGTGGATGACGGCATCCCAGCGCACCTCGCCGTACTCGTCGGTCACGCGCGGGGTGATCTGCTTGCAGGTCAGCGTCACCCGGATGGCGTCGTCATAGGTGACCGGGGTGATGAAGCGCAGGTTCTCCAGCCCGTAGTTGGCGAGCACCGGCCCGGGCGCGGCGTCGACGAACAGGCCGGCCGCCCAGGAGACCAGCAAGTAGCCGTGAGCCACCCGGCGCGGGAAGAACGGGTTGGCCATGGCGGCCTCCTCGTCCGTGTGCGCGTAGAACTTGTCGCCCGTCGTCTCGGCGAAGTCGAGGATGTCCTGCAGGTGCACCGTGCGCAGGTCCGAGGCGAACTGGTCGCCGATCCGCAGGGTCGCCAGCGACTTGCGGAACGGGTGCTCGCCGGTGCCGGCGTCGACGTCGGAGCGGCTGACAGAGTTGACGGCAGCACCGGCGTGCCACACGCCCGTGACGGCGGTGAGCATGTCCGGGGAGCCCTGCACGGCGGTGCGCTGCATGTGGTGCTTGACGGCGCGAATGCCACCGAGCTCCTCGCCGCCGCCGGCGCGGCCGGGGCCGCCGTGGATCAGGTGCGGAACCGGGGAGCCGTGGCCGGTGGAGGTCTTCGCGTCCTGCCGGTTGAGGATCAGCACGCGGCCGTGGTGGGCGGCGATGCCGGTGATCAGCGCGGTGGCGGTCTCCGGGTCGTTGGTGCAGACGGTCGCGACGAGCGAGCCCTGGCCGAGGGCGGCGAGCCGGACGGCGTCGTCGACGTCGCTGTAGCCGAGCACCGAGGTGACCGGGCCGAAGGCCTCGACGCTGTGCGCCTGCTCGGTGTCCGCGTCGGCGAAGGTGAGCACGGTGGGCGGGAAGAAGGCGTCGTCGCCGTTCCCGTCCGGCGCACCACCGATCCGCACCTGGCCGCCGGCCGCCTCGAGGCGACGCACCGAGCGGGTGACCTCCTCGCGCTGGCCGACGGAAGCGAGCGCGCCCATCGTGGTGCCCTCGGTTCGCGGGTCGCCGACGACGACCGCCGCGAGCCGGCCGCGCAGCGCCTCGACGACGTCGTCGACGACCGTCGCGGGCACGATGGTGCGGCGGATCGCCGTGCACTTCTGCCCGGCCTTGCTGGTGATCTCGGTGACGACCGAACCGACGAACGCGTCGAACTCGGGGGTACCGGGGACGGCGTCGGGCGCGAGGATCGCCGCGTTGAGGGAGTCCGTCTCGGCCGTGAAGCGGACGCCGCCGTCGGCCACCTGCGGGTGGGCCTTCAGCGACGCCGCCGTACCGGCCGACCCGGTGAAGGCGACCAGGTCGCGGTGGTCCAGGTGGTCGAGGAGGTCCCGCGCGGAGCCGGAGATCAGCTGCAGGGAACCGGCGGGCAGCAGCCCGGACTCGACCATGAGCCGCACGCACGCCGCGGTGACGTAGCCCGTCGGCGTCGCCGGCTTGACCAGGGTGGGCACCCCGGCGATGAAGGCCGGCGCGAACTTCTCGAGCATGCCCCAGACGGGGAAATTGAAGGCGTTGATCTGCACCGCGACGCCCGGCAGGCGGGTGTAGATGTGCTCGCCGATGAATGAGCCGTCGCGGGAGAGCGGCTCGACGGCGCCGTCGATCAGCACCTGGCTGTTCGGCAGCTCGCGGCGGCCCTTGGAGGAGAAGGTGAAGAGCGTGCCGATTCCGCCGTCGACGTCGACCAGGTTGTCCTTGTCGGTCGCGCCGGTGCGATGGGAGAGGACGTAGAGCTCCTGCTTGTGCGCGGTCAGGTGGGCCGCCAGCTCCTTGAGCTTCAGCGCCCGCTCGTGCAGGCTCAACTCGCCGAGCGAGCGCTGGCCGACCGTGCGGGCATGCTCGACGGCGGCAGCGACGTCGAGCCCGTCGGTGCTGACCCGCGCGACCGGCTCCCCCGTCGCGGCGTCCCGCACCTCCGTGCCGGCGACGTCGTCGGCGGGGCGCCACCAGGCGTCCTGCACGTAACTGGCCACGAACTCGATGGCGGGGGCAGGTGCGGTCATCATCGACGTCCTTCTGTTCCTCACACGGCAGATCCGTACGCTGGGGATCGTGATGACGCCGCAATGGCGTTACCGACCGATCGTTCAGTAATGTCAGCGTACAGGATGCGTGAGCGGGAGCACGCACCACAGGAGGAGGACCCATGCCGGAGCAGACGGAGCAGGCGCACGAGCCGTGGCAGATCACGCTCGGTGAGCTCGACGAGAAGATGGGGGTGACCATCGTCGAGCAGTCGGCCGAGCGGGTCGTCGCCACCATGCCCGTCGAGGGAAACCGGCAGTCCTTCGGCCTCCTGCACGGCGGCGCGTCGCTGGCCGTGGGCGAGGCGGTCGGGTCTTGGGCCGCGGTGATCCACGCGAGCTCGATGGGCCGCAGCGCCGTCGGCGTCGACGTCTCGGCCACGCATCATCGGTCGGCCACCTCCGGCACCGTGACCGTCACGGCGACCGCGATCTCCCTGGGCCGGACGATGACGAGCCACGAGGTGGTCATCACCGACGAGCAGGATCGCCGGCTCTGCACGCTGCGGATCACGAATCTCATCGTGGACAGAACGGTGGACCGCAAGTAGCCCGGCCCGACCGGGACCGCCCGCCCGCCGCGGAGTAGCCTCACGTCTGTCACCACCCGCGGACGTCGGAGGCGCTGCGATGGATCCAGAAGCGACGGAGCCGGCTGCACCGGAACCACTGATCATCGGGCCGCGGGCGCGCATCCCGAACCCTTCCCTCGAACCACTCGCGTTCCTGGTGGGCGAGTGGCGGACGACCGGGACGCACCCCGCCCTGGGCGGGCGGACGGTCACCGGGCAGGCGTCCTTCACGTGGCACGAGGGCGGAGCCTTCCTGCTCGTGCGGACCCACGTCGACGAACCCGGGTTCCCGGACGGGGTGGCCGTCATCGGCGGTGACGGCGGCCGCACCATCGACCACCCCCGATTCGTCATGGTGTACGTCGACGAGCGGGAGGTGTCGCGGCTGTACGACGTCGTTCTCGGCGCTGGCACCGTGACCTGGTCCCGCGACGATCCGATGATCGCGCAGACCGTGACCGTCCACGCCGAGCCGGACGGCACGCTCGTCAGCACCGGGCGGATCTCCGAGCACGGCGGCCCGTGGGGCGAGGACCTGTCTCAGGTGTTCCACCGGGTCAGCTGACCGGCGGGGTCGGGGCGGGCCGGCACCGCCTTCGCGTCCGTCGTCATTCTCCGGGATCCGGCGACGACAGGCTCGAGAGCTCGCTCCCGGCGCGGTCGACCCACTCGACCAGCAGTTCGCGTTCCTTCGCCGTCAGTCCGCGCAGCCGGGGCGCGAGAGCACGGAACGTCTCCACCGCGGCACGGGCTTCATCACCCGATGAGGGCGGCGCATCCACGAGGATCTGGCGGAGCACGGCGTCGAACATCGCGTCCGCCAGGGCCCGGTCCCGCTCGTCGACGCGCCGGCTCAGCAGCGTCTGCACGGTGCCGACGCCGGCGGCCTGGATGAGATCGACGGCACGGCGTTCGTCCGTGCGCAACCATCCGCGGGCGGCGATCCGGTGGACCCGGGCCTCGAGGATGCGTTGCCCCGCCTGCACGGAGGGCGACCGGGCGGCCCGCTGCGGATCGTTGAGGAGTCGGTAGACCGCCGGGTTGGCCAGACTGAACTCGATCTGCAGGGTCCAGCTCGCCCGCAGGTCCTCGACCGGGTCGACCTCGGTGCTGGTGGCGTCCCGGAGGGCCTCGGTCTTGCCGGCGACCCACGTGGCCAGCACGTGCTCGGTGACCGCTTCGAGCAGGCCGTCCTTGTCCCCGAACAATCGGTAGATCACGGGCGCCTGTACCTGCGCGGCCTCGGCCACTCCGCGGGTCGTCACCGCCGTCATGCCGTCGCGCAGGAGCGCCGCTGCCGCCTCGATGATGCGATCGCGCGTCGCCGACCGCGCCCTGCCCTCCGTCATCGCTCCACGATATCGGCTCTTCCCTCCTGGTGTTTCCATTGATAACGTTTAGACCGATACGCCGATAACAGGAGGCCACTCATGATCGTCGTCACCGGAGCCACCGGGGCGCTGAACGGCGCCACCACCGACCACCTGCTCGACCGCCTGCCCGCCGCCGACATCGTCGTCGCGGTGCGCGACCCCGCCAAGGCGCGGCGATTCGCCGACCGGGGCGTCGAGGTGCGACGCGGCGACTACGCCGACGCCTCCTCTCTCCCGGCAGCCTTCGAGGGTGCCGACCAGCTGCTGCTGGTGTCCTCGAACGATCCGACGGGCGACACCGTCAGCCTGCACCGCGCGGCGATCGACGCGGCGGTGTCGGTGGGGGTCGGCCGCATCCTCTACACGAGTCACCAGGGTGCTGCCGCCGACACTCCGTTCGGGCCGGGCCGGGTCCACGCCGCCACCGAGGGCCTCCTGGCCGCGTCGGGGCTGCCGTGGACGTCGTTGCGCAACGGCTTCTACACGCACAGCCTCGCCTGGTTGGCGGGACCGTGGCGGGAGACCGGCGTCATCGCGGTGCCCGCTGACGGGCCGGTGTCCTGGACCACGCGGGAGGACGCCGCGGAGGCCGCCGCCGCGATCATCGCCTCCGACGGCGGTCACGACGGCCCGACGACCATCACTGCGGACGCCGCCCCGACCTTCGAGGAGATCGCCCGGATCACCTCCGAGCTGACCGGCCGCTCCGTGGAGCGGGTGCTGATCGATCCGGACGAGTGGGTCGCGGCGCGCATTGCCGAGGGGATGCCCGAGGCGGCGGCGCACTTCACGCTCGGCATGTACCAGGCGGCCGACAAGGGATTCTTCGCCGGCACCGATCCCCTGCTCGGGCAGCTGCTCGGCCGCCGGCCCCGGTCGGTGCGGGACGTTCTCGCCGCACCCGCGCCGGCCTGAGCCCGCGTCGGCGGTGCCGCCCGTTCCCGCAGGGCCGGCTGATAGGTTGGCGGGTCCCACCCAGTCCGACTCGCGGCATCGGACCGCGACCCGGCCGACCAGGAGGAGACCCATGCGCATCGCCGTCATCGGCGGGACCGGCCACATCGGCACGTTCCTCGTCCCCCGCCTCGTCCGCGCCGGCCACGACGTCGTCAGCCTCAGCCGCGGCAGCCGCACCCCCTACGCCGAGGCCCCCGAATGGGGCCAGGTCGAGCAGGTGACGGCGGATCGGGAGGCCGAAGAGCGGGACGGCACCTTCGGCGAACGCATCGCCGGGCTGGGCGCCGACGTCGTCGTCGACCTCGTCTGCTTCACCCTCGAGTCGGCGACGGCGCTCGTCGAGCGACTGCGCGGCGACGTCGGGCACCTGATCCACTGCGGCTCCATCTGGCGTGCCGGCGTCAGCCACGTCCTGCCGGTCACCGAGGACAACGCGACCCCGCCGTTCGGTGAGTACGGCGTGCAGAAGGACCGCATCGCGCGGATGCTCAAGGAGGAGACCGCGTCCGGCGGCCTGGTCACCACGTCGCTTCACCCGGGGCACATCAGCGGCCCGGGCTGGGCGCCGATCGGCCCCACCGGCAACCTCGATCCCGGCGTCTGGCGGACGCTCTCTGCAGGCGAGCCGCTGCCCGTTCCCGGCCTCGGTGCCGAGACGATGCACCACGTGCACGCCGACGACGTCGCCCAGGCGTTCGAGCTCGCCGTCACCCACCGGGACGCGGCGGCCGGAGAGGACTTCTCCGTCGTCGCGGCCGACGCGTTCTCCGTGCGCGGCTACGCGGAGGCTGCCGCGTCCTGGTTCGGACAGCAGGCCCGGCTCCAATCGGTGAGCTGGGAGGAGTTCCGGTCCGGACTCTCCGACCAGCACGGGCAGACCAGCTGGGAGCACCTCGTACGCAGTCACGTGTTCTCGATCGAGAAGGCGCAGCGGCTGCTGGGCTACGCGCCGCGGTACACGGTCGAGGAGACGACGCTCGCGGCGGTGCGCTGGCTGGTCGAGCACGACGAGATCGCGGTGGCGGCACCGCTGGTCGCGTGAGCAAACGACGCCGCGATCCTGCGAACCTGGCGGCCCGATGCAGGAGAGCTATCTCCGCGCCGTCGACGAGCTGCGCGATGCCGTGTCCCCGTTGCTGCCGGACCACGACGATCAACAGGTCCTGGCCACCGTCGCGCTGCTGGTCGGCGCCCTGCAGCTGTCCCGGGCCAACGCCGGCACGCCGGAATCCGACGCGATCCTGGCGGCCGCCCGCGCAGCCCTGCGGGAGAACCCAGCCGACTCCTGATCGAGGTCGGCCCTCCGCCGGCGATCAGTACCGGTCATCTGCTCAGGACAGCCCGGGCAGCACGTGTTCGCTCAACAGCGGGGCCACGTCCGCCGGGTAGGCGTCCAGGCCGATCGGCTGCCAGCGGAGTTCCTCGATCTCCCCGGTCGGCTCACCCACCGGGATCACGGGATGGGTGAAGACGACCGCCTCGACGTCGTGGTCGGCCTCGTTGGCCGCCGCGGCCCGGAACGTGCCGAGGCACACGAGGCGGTCGGCGGTGATCGCCACCCCGAGCTCCTCGGCGACCTCGCGGACGGCAGTCTCCTCGCTCGTCTCGCCGGGTTCCGGCTTCCCGCCCGGGAACATGAACCGGGACGTGCCCCGCTTCCGCACCGTCAGCACCCCGCGCTCGGCATCGGCCAGCACCACCGCACTCACCCGCACCACCGGCCGGGCCTGCTCCACCTCACCGCTCACCGGACCAGCTTCCCACTCCGTGGCACCGATCCGTCGGCGCAGGCTGGAGCGTCGGTACGCCACCAGTCACCGGCGGCCGGGCAAGAGCAGCACTCGCCGTATCGGCCGTCCGTCGGCGCGCGACAAGGAGCGGACGCAGGCCCGTGAAGGCGGCCGGCGCACCGACCCACCTCTGGATCCTCAGCACCACGAAAGGCCCCGCACAGCCCGCGGACCGAGAGTGGTGTGGACGGGTTCGACGAAGGCCGCCGGACCCGGTCCTGACAGGAGTTCACCATGAAGGCAACCCGCGTCACCATCGCCGCTGCGTCCGCAGCCGTCGCCGCCGCCGTCCTCGCCGGTGGCGGGACCGCCGTCGCGAACGCCGTGACCACGTCCAGCCCCTCGACGGCGCCCAGCGGTGCCGCCACCGATGCGAATCCACGAGGCCAGCACACCGCGGCCACGGCGGAAGAGACCGCCCGGGTGACCGCGGCCGTCAAGGCCAAGGCCGCGTCCGCCCAGGTCACGAAGGTCGAGAAGGACGCCGACGGCTCGTTCGACGCGACGGCCACCCTGAACGGCGCCACCGTCCGGTACGACGTCAGCGCCGACTACGCCACGGTGACCGTCAACGATCACGGGGGTCCCGGCGGTCCCGGTGGACACGGCGACCGCGGTGGCTCGCACACGCCGCTGACCAGTGACCAACTCGCCAAGGTCACGGCCGCGATCAAGGCGAAGGACGCGAACGCGACGGTCAAGGAGTCGTGGAAGGACGCGGACGGGTCGTTCGACGTCGTGGCCACCTCCGGGAGCACCACCACCAAGTACGAGGTCAGCGCGGACTACTCCACCGTCACGGTCGACGCCGGGTTCGGCCAGGGCCGTCACGGCGGGCGCCACGGCGACGGCCCGTCCGGCTCATCCGCCCCGTCGAGTTCCGCCAGCCCGTCGAGTTCCGCCAGCCCGTCGAGTTCCGCCAGCCCGTCGAGTTCCGCGCGCCCGTCCGGCAGCAGCCTGGAGGGGTGACGACGGCACCGGCCGGCGTCGCCGCGGTGACGGCCTGATCACCGCGGCGATGCGGCCGGGCGGTCGGGCCACATGCACGTGGCCCGACCGCTGAGTGCGACGATCGCCGTCCCGTCGAGGCGGACGTGCGCTTCCGGAAGTCCCAGGTCGGGCCACTGGAAGACGAGGTCGAGGGGACCCTGGGGCGGCAGGGGCCACAACCAGAGGCCCTCCGTGGTGGAGTACGACCGGTCGTCCCCGCCGCCTCCGCCGCCGCTGCGGATCAGCACCGAGGAACGAGGTTCGGTGAAGGGATCCTCAGTCGGTCCGTGATGGGCACCGTCGAGCACACGTTGACCATTGCTGAGGACGACGCCGTAGCGGAGCCTGCCCGGGGTGTCCTCGCTCTCCCGGCCGAGGAAGGCCTCACGGTGGCGAGCCCAGTCACCCCGGGACATCGAGTGCCGCCGCAGCCGCCGCTCGATCCGGAGATCGATCCCGCTCCTGAAGACGTCGGCCCCGAGCAGTGCCACGGCGACATGGTCGGAGACACCCAGGACGGCGGGATGAGCCCACGCCACCGGGATCTCGTCGTCGGGAGGCCCCCACCACGCCGGGCGCGGCGCCTCCGGCGGGTGCTCCTCGTCGGCCACGTCGTCGAGCGGAAAGAATCCCATGCGCCGAGCACACACCACGCGGGGTCGCCGCACAACCGTCAGGGTGCACCAGATCCGTCGTGAGGAAGCCCTCCACGACAGCGTCACGCGGAGCTGGCAGACCCCGGCCTACAGCACCGGCGGCGAATGCACTGTCGCCTGATTCCTGCGGCCCGCCCTCCATGGCGTCGAGCGGAACCGGCAACACCGGTCTCGTTTGCGCATCGATGCTGGTCAGAGCGCCGAGAATCTCGATTTGTGAGCTATGTTGGGCGCAGGCGTCGACACTAAGCCGACTGCCTTTCCACTCCACTCAGGGAGCAACACCACATGAAGCGCACTTCTGTTCTTCTCGCAGCACCGGCGCTGGCGCTGGGGGCGCTGGCCCTCTCGGCCGTCCCGGCCCAGGCCCACGACGCCGACACCACCGTCTACCAGACCCAGCTCAAGGCTCTCAACGGCAGCACCGCCAGTGGCAGCGTCTGGGTCTCGGTCCACGGGAACCAGGCCACCGTCACCGAGACAGTGACCGGTCTGCCGGCCTCGTTCAACGGCCAGGCCTACCCGCACGTCCAGCACATCCACATCGGTGCCATGGGCATGTGCCCGGACGCCTCCGCGGACAAGAACGGTGACGGCGTCGTCAGCACCACCGAGGGCGCCCCGCACTACGGCAAGATCGCCCAGACGCTGACCACCAGCGGGGACACCTCGCCGGCCAGCGCGACCGATCTGAAGCTGGCGCCCTCCGGCGGCACCATCGACTACAAGCGGTCCTTCACCCTGAGCGCGGAGACCATCAACGCACTCAAGGCCGGTACCGCCTCCGTCGTGGTCCACGGTCTGGACCCGGCCACTCTGTCCCCGGCCGCGGCGAAGGCCAAGAGTGACATCGTTCCCTCCCTGCCGCTGGCCGCCACCTCGCCGGCCCTCTGCGGTGAGCTGACCGTCTCGCAGATGAGCGCGATGCCCAACGGTGCCCCGGAGACCGGTGTGAAGTCGGCCGCCCCGACCACGTCCACGGACGCCACCCCGGGTGTCCTCGCCGCTGCCGGTGGGGTTCTCGTGGCCGGTGCCGCCGCGTTCGGTCTGAACCGTCGCCGGACTGCCCGCAAGGCGCAGGACTGACCCTCAGTTCTGAACTGAACACCACAGCGCCGCCGCGGATCCGGGAAACCGGTCCGCGGCGGCGTTGTTCGTGGCCTCCGACTGCTGTGGTCGACTGCAGGCCGCCGAGCTGGATCTTTCCGCTATTCGACGGTCAACTCGCCATTCATGTTCCCGTGGAACTCGCAGTGGAAGGCATAGCGTCCGGGCTTGGCCGGTGCCTTGAAGGACATCGACTCGCCGGGCTTGACGGTGACCCCGAAGGACCCGTCATCGGCGGTGACGGTATGCGTGGTGTCGTCATTGTTCTTGACGGTCACGGTCGATCCTGCCCCCACGGCACCATGCGACTGGTAGGCGAATTCCTTGATCTCGATCATGCCGGCCACGGCCGCGCTGGATGCCGTGGCAGTCGACTTCGAAGTCGAGGCGGACGCCGACGGCGTCATGGATGGGGCGGACGACATCGAGGCGCCTGAGGTCATCGACTCCGACGACATCGAGGAGCTGGCCATGGGCGACGCCATGGCCGAGGAAGCAGAACCGGTTCCACCGCCACCCACGGAGCATCCCGCCAGGGCGAGCAGGGCGGCAATGCCCACCGCCGGGTAAGCGAGTTCTCGTCTGATCTTCATGGCACCCTCGTTCTCGCGAATCTCCGTCCCGACTTCTGACGTCGGCCCGAGTGATGTTCGTAGCGACGGGCACCACAGATGTGCCACGGGTAGCCGAGCCGCCAGCAGAATGCTTCGCCGTCGGGGGCGCAACACCCGAACCCGGCCGCGCGCGTCAAACCCGAGCGCGCGCTCGGCGCACGGCCTTGACGATCTCCTCCGCCACCAGGACGAGGGCCGACGCGCCCACGGCCAGCGCCCAGTGTCCGACGTCAAGCGACGCGGTTCCAAAGGCAGCCTGCAGCAGCGGAACCTCCACCACGAGGATCTGCGCGACCACCACGAAACCGAAGGACGCCCACAGTCACGGATTCACGAACAGCTTGTGGAAGGCGCTTCCCAGATCCGAGCGGCTGTTGAGCGCGTTGAACAGCTGCGCGAACACCAGGGTGGTGAACGCGGTGGTGCGGGCGACCGCCAGTTGCTCTCCGGCCGGCACCCCGTCGGCGAGCAGGGTGAACAGGCCTCCCGGCAGGCAGGCGTCGAAGACGGCGAGCGTGGCCGCGCCCATCACCAGACCGATGAAGACGATCCGGCCCCACATGTGGCCGTCGATGATCCGTTCGTCCGGACGCCGCGGACGCCGCGCCAAAACGTCGTCGATCTCCGGGTCCACCCCCATCGCGAGGGCGGGACCGGAATCGGTGACCAGGTTGACCCAGAGGATCTGGGTCGCGAGCAGCGGCACGACCGAGGCCGCCGGGTTCGCCGGGTCACGCAGGCCCAACCAGCCGGCCAGGAGCACCCCGAAGAAGATCGTGCAGATCTCACCCATGTTCGAGCTGAGCAGGTAGCGCAGGAACTTCTTGATGTTGTCGAAGATGACGCGGCCCTGCCGGACGGCGCGGACGATCGTCGCATAGTTGTCGTCGCCGAGGATCATGGTCGCGGCCTGCTTGGTCACCTCGGTGCCGGTGATCCCCATCGCCACCCCGATGTCCGCCGACTTCAGCGCCGGGGCGTCGTTCACGCCGTCGCCGGTCATTGCCACGATGTGGCCGTCGGCCGGCAGCGCGTCCACCAGCTTCAGCTTGTGTTCCGGCGCCACGCGGGCATAGACGCTGACCTCGCGGGTGACCTCCCGCAGGCCCTGCTCGTCGAGTTCGTCGAGTTCGCGACCGGTGACGGCCCGGGCCGATTGCCCCTCGACGATGCCGAGGTCGTCGGCGATCCGGGCGGCGGTCGTCGGGTGGTCGCCCGTGATCATCACCGTGCGGATGCCGGCGCGGTGCGCCTCGGCGAGGGCGTCCCTGGCCTCCTCTCGGGGCGGGTCGACGATGCCGACGACGCCCAGGTAGGTGAGGTCGCGCTCGGCGGCTTCGTCGAACCCGTCCTCGTCCGGGTCCGCCTCGCGCCACGCGACGGCGAGGGTGCGGTAGCCCCGGGACGAGAGCTCCTCCACCGTCTCGCGCTGCCGCTCCCTCTCCCCGTCGGTCAGCGCCCGCGTCCCGTCGCCCACCTGGAGGGCGGTGCACCGGTCGAGCAGCACGTCGGGGGCGCCCTTGGAGAAAATGCGCCGCCCGTCGGCGTCCGATCGGTCCAGCACGCTCATCATCCTGCGCTCGGAACTGAAGGGCACCTCGCCCTCGCGGCGGTAACGGCCCACCCGCTCGGCGACGCCGTCGAGCTTGTGCTGCGCCACCAGGAAGGCGGCCTCCGTCGGGTCGCCCTGGATCCCCCACTGGCCGTCCCGGTGGTCGAGTTGGGCATTGTTGGCACGGACGCCCCCGGTGAGCAGGCGGCGCGCCTCACCCGCAGCGACGTCGCCGCCCACGACCTCGGCGGCGCCCTGCGGGTCGTAACCGGTGCCCGAGAGGGAGACCCGGCCGGAGGCGGTCACGATCTCGGTCAGGGTCATCTCGTTGCGGGTCAGGGTGCCGGTCTTGTCCGAGGCGATGGCGGACGCCGACCCGAGGGTCTCGACCGAGTGGAGCCGCTTCATCACCGCGTTGTGCTCGGCGAGCTTGCGGACGCCGATGGCCAGGACCACCGACAGGATGGCGGGCAGGCCCTCCGGGACGGCGGCGACGGCCAGCGAGACGCCGAGCAGCAGCACGTCCAGGAGCTCCTGGGGCGTCGAGGCGCCGTTGACGAGGATCATGGCGGCCATCACGACGATGGCGATGCCGACGACGGCGATCCCGAGCATCCGGGAGACCCGCTCGATCTCCCGGTCCAGCGGCGAGGACTCCTGCTCGGTCTCGTCCAGCAGCGTCGCGATGCGGCCCATCTCGGTCTGCATCCCGGTCGACGTCACGACCGCGCGTCCGACGCCGGACACGATCGCGGTGCCCTTGAACACCATGCCGGTGCGGTCGCCGATCGGGGCCTCCGCCGGCACGGGGTCGACGGTCTTCGTGACGGCCGCCGACTCGCCGGTCAGGGCGGACTCCTGGATCCGCAACGACGTCGCCTCGACGAGGCGCGCGTCCGCACCCACGGCGTCGCCCTCGGCGAGGACCAGGACATCGCCGGGCACGAGCTCGGTGGCATTGACGGAGGCCAGACGCCCGTCGCGCTGGACCGTGGCGGTGGCGGCGGTCATGTCGGCGAGCGCGGCGACGGCGTCCTCCGCCTTGTTCTCCTGGACGAACCCCAGAACGGCGTTGGCCAGCAGGATCGCCAGGATCACGATGACGTCGACGGGGGCGCCGGTGGCCCCCTCGAGCAGCCACGCGGTGAGGGAGACCGCGACGGCGACGAGCAGCAGGTACACCAGTGGATCGGCGAACTGGGCGAAGAAGCGCCGCCAGGCCGGCGTCCGCGGCGTGCTGCGCAGCTCGTTGGCGCCGTGGCGTTCCCGGCGCTTCCGGACGCCGCCGTCGTCCAGACCCTCGCTCGGCTCCACTCCCAGGGCGACCGCCACCTCCGAGGCCGACGACGCCCACGGGGTCTCGGGCACGGAGGGGAAGGAAGCGATCGACGTCGGCTCGCTCATGAGAACACCAGCCTCTCGGGCAGCCCCGGGCGGAGCCCTGACGCCCAATCTATCGGGGCGTCAGGTCACACGACGTTGCCACTACCGCGGTCGGGTCCGTCGAAGAACGATCGGTCAACGGATGGACGAAGTGATCACGTCAACTCGCGCAACTCCGCAGTCATCTCGCCTCCGGCGTCTCTGGTGTTTCCGCCGATGCGGCTGCCAACGCTCGGTGATCGTCGAGAGGACCACCTGGATGTTTCGCACAGGTTCGGCCATGACTGAACCCTGGGGCGACGCCCCCGCCAGGAGCGCGTAGTGCTGTCTCGACCCTTGCTAGCGACCCGGGCGTCGCGGGTGCCCGATAGACGATCCTCTATCGGGCGTTTCGGAAGCTCCGTGTTGGCTGGATGCAACTTGGGTGAATCCCAGGTGTGACATGCCCAAGGGCCAGCAGCCTTTCGCTGCCCGATAGCTGGCGGCCTACTGGGTGTGGCCCTGGTTGCCGGAAGTCACTTGCACCTGCCCGGTGCGATGCCTCGTCGCGGTTCGAACTTCAATCACGAGCAGGCAACAGCCGACCACCGTCGATGACACGAGTGAGACGACTCCCGCGATGAAAATCAGCCAACTGGCCACGCTCGGGAACCGGATGATCGGCTCTTCGGAATCAAGGGTGTAGGCGGGGGCCGCTGGCTGGTTCGCGGATAGACGTCGAGGTCTTCCAGGATGGAAGTTCTTCACGCTTGCCATCCCGGAAGACCTCGACTTGCTCCACCCTACGTTCGCGACCCCTGACCTCACCACGTTCTGCCGTCTCGACGAGCTCGGCCTCGAAGCCGTCGGCCAGCTGCTCGAGCCCGATCGGGCGGTGCTGGAGTGCCGCGTCGTCGATGACGACCCGTGGTGCCGGAAGTGCGGTGCGGTTCGGCGATCTTCGCGCTGCTCTTCCGGTAAGGGTTTCGTAGGCCGTCTTACGACGTTTCGTCTCGCTTCGCTCGCTCAACGTCCGGGGGTGCGACCCTCCGGACGCGAGCGAGGTGCGAAGCGATAGACAGCGCCGAGCGCCGCGCGCAACCCCCTTGACGGCACCCGGGCCATCCGCTTGGCTCGACCGCATGACGAATCCGTTCCTCGGCCGCGACAATCAGGCCATCGACGTCTCCGATACTCCGCGCGGTGAGCTCGAGGTGGTGCACACCTTCACCGACGGCCCCATGCCTACCGGCGTGAGCGTCTCACATGCCGGCCGCATCTTCGTGAACTTCCCGAAATGGGGCGACGAGGTGCCCGCGACCGTCGTCGAGCTCGTCGACGGCGAAGCGAGGCCGTATCCGAGCGCGGAGGCGAACCAGGCGAAGGGCAACGCCGACCCGGACGCCTTCGTGTCGGTGCAGAGCATCGTCGTCGACCCCGCCGACCGCCTGTGGGTGCTCGACACCGGCAGCCCGCTGTTCGAGGAGACGCAGCGCGGCGGTCCGAAGCTCGTCTGCGTCGACCTGAGCACGGATGAGATCGCGCAGACGATCCTGTTCGAGCCGGATGTGGCCCTGCCGACCACCTACCTCAACGACGTCCGGTTCGATCTGCGGCAGGGCGAGGCGGGCTTCGCGTACATCACCGACTCCTCCGACCAGGGTCCGAACGGCATCATCGTCGTCGACCTCGCCAGCGGCGAGGCGTGGCGGCGCCTCCACGACCATCCGACCACCAAGGCTCTGCCGCCCGAGGAGATGGTGCCGGTCGCCGAGGGGCGGGTGTTCGCCGAGCGCACCGTGGGCGAGGCGCCCCAGCCGGTGGCGATGGGCGCCGACGGCATCGCGATCTCCCACGACGGCGAGCGGCTCTGGTACTGCCCGCTCATCTCGCGCCGGTGGTTCAGCGTCGACACCGCGGCGCTGCGTGACCGCGCGCGCTCGGAGGAGGACGTCGCGGCGACCGTCGTCGACGAGGGCGACAAGGGCGGCGGGGCCGACGGGCTCGAGACCGACGACAAGGGCCGGCTGTACGCGACGAACTGGGAACACAACGCCGTCCTCCGGCGCCTTCCCGACGGCGAGATGCAGACCCTCGTGCACGACGAGCGACTGCTCTGGCCCGACACGATGTCGGTCGCCCGTGACGGCCACCTGTACGTCACGGCGAATCAGCTGCACCGTCAGGCGAAGTACCAGGATGGCCAGGACCTGCGTGTGTACCCGTACCACCTGTTCCGCTTCGCCATCGACGCGGGGCCCGTGCTGCTCCGCTGAGAATCCCCTCGCAGGAAGCGGGGCCCGGCCGTGTCAGCCGGGCCCCGCTCGTCGTCACTCCGCGGGGTCGAAGTCCTGCGCGCCGATCGTCTGGAACCGGCTGCGGACCTGTTCCGCGTCGTCGGTGAACGTCAGCGCGAGCTGCAGCAGCACGCGCGCCTTCTGCGGCGTCAGGTCGAATCCGGCGATCACGCCCTCCGTGCCGTCGTCGTAGATCGCTCCCGACCCGGTGCGCGTGGTCGTCACGAAGACCACGCCGTCCTCGGTGCCAGCGGTCCGGACGTCGGCCTGCGCGGTCGAGATGCCGCCGGCGCCGTGCCCTGCCGTGACGATGCCGTCGACCCCGGCGTCCACGAGCGCGCGGATGGGCACGTCCGACGCTTCGACGTAGTTGTAGACGATCTCCGCTGAGGCGAGGTCCTCGAACTCGACGGTCGACAGGTCGAAGGGGGTGGCCCATCCTTCGGTGCCACAGGCCTCGACACGCGCCGGCTCGCGCATGTGCCGGAAGTTCTGCCCGTCGACGGTTCCGAGAGCGCCGTAGGCTCTTCGTAGTTGAGGGTGTAGTCGGGGGCCGCTGGCTGGTTCGCGGATAGACGTCGAGGTCTTCCAGGATGGAAGTTCTTCACGCTTGCCATCCCGGAAGACCTCGACGTGCACCCCCCTACGTTCGCGACCCCTGACCTCACCACGTTCTGCCGTCTCGACGAGCTCGGCCTCGAAGCCGTCGGCCAGCTGCTCGAGCCCGACCGGGCGGTGCTGGAGTGCCGCGTCGTCGACGACGACCCGTGGTGCCGGAAGTGCGGTGCGGAGGGCGTGCCGCGTGACACCGTCACGCGGCCGCTTGCGCACGAGCCGTTCGGGCACCGGCCGACGACGCTGCTGGTGCGGGTGCGCCGATACCGGTGTGCCCACTGCCTGCGGACCTGGCGGCAGGACACGACGAAGGCGGCGATGCCGCGGGCGAAGATCTCCCGCGGCGGGATGAGCTGGGCGCTCAAGGCGATCGTGGTCGACCACCTCACCGTCTCCCGCGCCGCCGCAGGACTGGGGGTGTCGTGGCACACCGCGAACACCGCGATCCTCGCCGAGGGCAAGCGGCGACTCATCGACGACCCTGCCCGGTTCCACGGGGTCACCACAATCGGTGTCGACGAGCACGTCTGGCGTCACACCAGGCACGGCGACAAATACGTCACCGTGATCATCGACCTCACCCCAGCCCGCGACAAGACGGGCCCGGCGCGGCTGCTGGACATGATCGAGAGCCGCTCGAAGGCGGTGTTCAAACAGTGGCTCGCCGCCCGCCCGAAGGACTGGTCGAAAGCGATCGAGGTGGTCGCGATGGACGGGTTCTCCGGGTTCAAGACCGCCGCCGCGGAAGAGCTGCCCGACGCTGTTCCCGTCATGGATCCGTTCCATGTCGTCCGGCTCGCCGGTGATGCGCTCGACGTCTGCCGGCGCCGGGTCCAGCAGGACACCACCGGTCACCGCGGGATGAAGGGCGATCCGCTCTACAAGGCTCGCCGCACCCTGCACACCGGGGCGAGCCTGCTCACCGACCGTCAGCGGGTCCGACTGGATGCGGTGTTCGCGAGTGAGGAGCATATCGAGGTCGAAGCGACCTGGGGCATCTACCAGCGCATCGTCGCCGCCTACCGCGAGCCCGACAAGAAGAAGGCCAAGCTGGCCATGCAGGCCGTGATCGCCACGATCACCACCAGGGTTCCCGCCGCGCTGGTCGAGATCCGCAAGCTCGGCCGCACGATGAAGCAACGCGCCGCCGACATCCTCGCGTTCTTCGACCGGCCCGGCACCAGCAACGGCCCCACGGAAGCGATCAACGGCCGGCTCGAGCACCTCCGCGGCTCCGCCCTCGGCTTCCGGAACCTCACCCACTACATCGCGAGGTCGCTACTCGAAGCCGGCGGCTTCAGACCCCACCTACACCCTTGATTCCGAAGAGCCGGATACCGTCGTTGCGTCCGGCATAATCTATCCCGGGCGATCAGGGGATCCCCGGCCAACCAAGGGGATCAATGACAAGGCTTCACCTAATCTCAGTCGCGCTCATATCTGCCCTGCTCGTGACCGGATGCGCGGGTGGGGCTCAACGATCGGTTCCAGCCCCGTCACTCACCTCTGGTACGCCGTCGGAGCAGGCGACGTCTGAGGAAGTCACGCCGGATGCGAGTGAAGCGACGGAAGATCCGGACCCCCAGGCGACGCTTCCTGACTCCGAGTATGTGAGGGTTTCGCTCGAGTGCGGGGATCCGTCCGGTTCTTCACCCCTCGCCTCCTTCACCAGTGTCGAAGACGTGTGGGCGTCCGGAGAGGCGTACGACCGGTGTCAGGCTACGCGCGACGGTCCCGCTTTGAACAAGACGGAAGTCGCAGCGGTGCGGACGGCATATGGAGAGGAAGCCGTGGGCAACGGCTCAGATCAGTACATCAATGCTCTCTATGCGATCTGCGCTCAGACTGCTGGCAATTACGTCGAGGGGCCGGTAGAGGATTCTGAAGCAGCTGAAGCCGCCGGCGCCATCCTGCTCTGCCCAACTCATCCGAAGATCAGCTCCATGCGATCTCAGGCCAAGCAAGGCGCCGGCATTGTCGCGGAGCGCGACCGTGTGGCTACGGCCAAGAAGACCAAGAAGTTCGCCCTCCCGGGAACGTATCTCGTCGGGAAAGATCTTGTGCCGGGAACATACGAAACGGCTACCGACCGCGTCACCAGCTGCTACTGGGAAGTGTCGGACGCGCAAGGCAACATCCTCGCCAACAACTTCGTCAACGTGGCGCCTAAGTTCCAAATTGCGATCCCGTCTACCGCGTCCGGCTTCACGGCCCGGGGATGCAGTTTCATCTGGGTAAGCCCCTAGAACAGAGGGCCGGCACAGCGTCAGCTGTGCCGGCCCTCGCTGTTTTCCTCGCCAAAGGAAATCCAGGGTGCTGCACTCAGTCGAGCGGCTCGGGGTAGACCAGGTCGACGGGCGAGTCGATGACCGGGCCGGGCTCGTGGTGGTCGACGGCGTCCTCGAGCGGGGTGTGTTCGATGATGGCGACCGGGGTCGTGGGGTGGATCAGGTCGGCGCTCATGCCCCTCACTGTATCGAGGGGGTCAGACAGCCGCCTGGGCTCGTGCGGAGTGGTGGGTGAGACCGGCCTGGTAGTCGACTTCGATGTGCACGATGATCGCGTGCCCGGCCGCACGGAGATCCGCGCCGCGGGAGCACCGCCGGGTGCGGTGGATCTGCCGGCGGACCAGGTCGTGGGACCGGCTTGAGACCAGCCGGCGGCGGTGACGACGTCGACGACGTTCTGGTCGGTGATGTCGTCTCCGGTGATGGTCGTTCCCGTGCCGGGGGTGTGCTCGATGGTGAGCTGGTGCGCGCACATCATGAACGTTCTTCGTAGCGTGGCCGCCGGTGGAGCTGGGCCGCCCTCTCGGGCGGCCCAGCGGTGGTCTAGTCGTCGAGGGGGTCCATCAGGGTGATGACCGGCTCCGGTGTGTCACCCGGGCCGCAGCGCATCACGATGGGAAACGTCTCCCCGGTGGCGGGCTTGGTGTAGGTGAAGGCGCGGCGGTCACCACGCGGGCCGGTGCGGGCCTGGTCGACGGCTTCGTTGAGGAGCATCCGGATGTTCAGCTCCTGGGCGGCGCCGCTGGTCTCACGGATCACCCCGATCCACACCGCGCGGGTCACGGCCACGGGGTAGGCGAAACCGAACCGCTGGGCGTGCTCGGTGATGTCGATCAGGACACCGTCAGCGATGGCGTGGGCCCGGCTGTAGGAGTGGATGATCTCGGCGTTCTCGAACGGGTCGGTGCTCATTTGAGGGTTCTCCTTGCTGGTGAGGGGCGGGGCGCCGACCGGATCGCCGGCCCCCCTGTGGGTCAGGCGTAGTGGGTAGCGTGTCGGGGTCGGCCGTCCCACGGGTAGGCGTTGGTGTAGCCGTTGATGGCGACGGCTCCGCGGGCGTAGGTGAGGACCTTCCGCCGGAACGGTTCGCCGTTGTAGTCGCCTGGGACGGGTTCGACGTACTCGCTCAGCTCGCCGGTGACTTCCACGCACCGGCTGCGGATCGGCCGCAGCTGCACCGTCTTGGCGGTGGCGGCGACGACTTCGTAGAAGTCGATGTTGGTCTGGTCGTACCCCCACGAGGAGCAGTAGATGGTGCCGGTCTTCGCGGCAAGTCCAGTGTCGGTGATGGTCATGGTCTTCTCTCTCCTTGGCGAGGTGGGGAACGGTCCGGGACCAGCCGCCCAGGCTCTTGCTCTTCCCCATCGTTTTTCCGGCTGGCGAGCTTGCGAGCTGCGGCCGACGGAAAGCCGGTCAACCCGCAAGGGCGGCGGGGGAACGATCCGGTACGGCGATGGGAGCGACGCAGGAGCGCGTCGTGCCGGATCGTGGCGGAGCCGGCCCCGGAGGGGCTTGACCGGCTTGGAGCGGCCGCGATAATCCGCCAGGACAGCCGGACAAAACGGGTTCCCGTCGACGGGTGCAGCGGTAGCGGAGGCCGGCGTCGGGGACGGGACAGTCCGAGCGCAGCGAGGACCGCTACCCGGTCTGAGCGAGCGAGGACCGGTGCCCTGGCCTCGGCGTGGGTATGGCCGGGGCCAGCTGCCTGCGGTGGTGGGCCAGGTCTTTCGACCGGACCCACCACCCGCGGGACTCAGTGTCGCCGGTAGGCGGTGCGGCGGTTGGTGGCCAGCGGGTGGACGCCGAGGGTGATGCCCTGCCGGATCAGTCCGGCGAGGACGTGGCCGGGGTCGGCCTGCTCGGCGAGGTCCGCCCACGTATCGGCGTCCGTTCCCATGCCCTTGGTCCACGCGAACATCGCCAGGACCGCGAACAGGTCGGCCCGGTGGCTGGGAGGGGTCATCGCCAGTACAGTCCAGATGACCCGCTCGACCTCGTCGACGCGTTCCCAGTCGGGCACGACCCTGCCGGAGGCCAGCAGCGGCCACCCGGCGGTCAGGTCGCCACCCAACCCGTAGGCGTCGAACATGATCCAGTCCCGCAGGGGCCGGTGTCCGACCATCGCCGCGACCGTGGCCGCGTCGCTCACCTCGACCGTCTCCGCTCCCGTGAGCGCGGTGATCTGCCGTCGGGCGGCGAGGGTGTCGGCGTGGTGCCGCCCGTCGGTCGCGGTGACCGTGAACGCCCGGGCTGCCCGGTCGATCTTCGCTCCCTGCAGGGCGCTGCCGGTGTAGGCCGGTGCGGTGACGGTGGGCCGTTCGGTCAGGCCGTGCTCGGCGCGGGCGGCGATCCCGGCGGTACTGTGGGTGACCTCGGACCACATCGCCCACACCTCCAGTTCCGGGACGACGGTCCGCCACGCGGCGGGGGTGCAGTGGAACAGGCGGAACAGGTCGATCCCTTCGGCGTTGGCGGCCTCGGTGACCGCGTCCGTCAGGGTCCCGTACTGGTTCACGTGCTCGCTGTAGAGGGCGATCATCAGTCGATCCAGCGGGCCGCCGGTGGTGATGGTGTCCACCACGTACAGGGCGAACGCGCGGATGGTGTTCTCGTCCTCGATGTGCTGGGGCAGGTCCAGCCGCAGGGACGGACCCAGCTCGGTCCCCTGTCTGGTCATCCCCTGGACGAGCAGCGAATCACTCGGGCGACGCCCGGAGGTCAGTTCCATCAGGGCGAGCAGGTCGGCGTGGGTGCGGACGGTGATGCGCTTGGTCATGTCGTGCTCCTTTGGCGAGTCGGGGCTGGGACGGGACCAGCCGCGTCCCTCTCCCCCATTTGTTTTTCCGGCTGGCGAGCATGCGAGCTGCGGCCGACGGAAAGCGGGTCAACCCGTAGGGCGGCGGGTGGAGAGAATCTGCCGGCGAGATAAGCGACGCAGGAGCGCGTCGGCAGAATCTCGGAGGAGCCGGCCCCGACGAAGGAGGGGCTTGAACCGCTTGGAGCGGCCGCGATAATCCGAAGGACAGCCGGAAAAACAAGGGGGCACCGACGACGTGCCGGAGCTTGCGGAGGCCGGCGGCGGTGACTCATCAGCCCGAGCGCAGCGAGGACCGCTTCCCGGTTCGAGCCCGCGAGGACCGGGCCCCCTGCCCCGGCACGCTTCACGCCGGGGCAGGCACGCCCTGGTGGTGGACCCGGCCGCTCGACCGGACCCACCACCCGCTGCGGCTACTTGGTATCGGCCATGAGTCGTTCGACATCGGCGGGCGTGTATCCCCAGCCGATCAGGGCCGTCAGGTACTCCCCCGCCCCGGAGGGCCGGTTCCGCCACGAGCCGCGATCCATGTCGGCCTCAATGCACCCGATCACGGCGGCGAGGGCCACCATCGTCGGGTCGGTGGTCCGCTTCCTCGCCCACGCGGGGCCGTCCTCGCCCTTGGCTACCCGGATCGACTCGACGATGTTGTGGCCGACCTGGTAGGCGTGCCCGGTGATGCGGGCGGCGATGAACCGGGCCGCGTCCTTGGGCGGGGTCTTGCGGGAGAGCAGGGTGGCCACGAACTCGCGGCGGACGACCTGGGCGGCTTCCATCGCCCGGTTGTTCTCCACCACGGCCCGGCGTTCGGCCTTCTGCTCCTCGGTCAGCCCGCCCCCAGCGGCCCCGTAGTCCCCGCTGGTGCGGCGGCGGCTGTAGCCGCAGGACTTCCAGTCCAGCACCGCGTAGGAGTGCACGACCTCCCCGGACCAGTCGGTGCCGACGTAGACGGCGTTCGCGTCGTCCTCGGTCAGGGCGACCGGCCCGGTCGGGGACGGCTTCGCCAGCTCGGCCACCGCAACCGCGTCCCCGTCGTAGCCCCACGCGGCGGGGTTGCGGTCCAGAATCGTCAGACCCCGCTCCGTCGCCGTGGCCTGCGCGGTCGCCACGAGCGCGGCCCGCTCACGGGACGCCTTCAGCCGGGACGCCTCGTGCGCCAGCGACTCCGGGGACCGGAGGGCGACAGCGGTCAGCTGCTCCTGCGCCTCGACGTCGCCGTCGAACTGCGCGAGGACGAGGGCCTGATCGACGGTCAGGCCCGTGGCCAGGGCCTCGGTGGCGGTCGTGTTGGCCTTCACGGCCAGCGTCGTCTCGACGGTGGTCTTGGCGACGCCGATCCGCTTGGCGATCCGGGTCGGGGAGACACCGAGCAGGCTCAGCTGGTTGATCGCCTCGGCCCGATCCGTCTCGGTCAGGCCGGTCCGCTGGTCGTTCTCCACGACCTGCCTGGCCAGCCGGTCCGCAGCCTCCGGGGTGGCGACCAGATGCACCGGGATGGTGGCCTGTCCGGCCTCGACGGCGGCAAGAGTGCGCCGCTGGCCCATCAGCACCTTCACCGTCCCGTCCTCGGCCCGGTGGGCGACCACCGGCACGAGCACGCCGTGCTCCTTGACGGAGGCGACGAACGCGGGCGTCAACCCCGCGTCGGCGCGGACGTTGGTGTCCACGGTCAGCGTGGACGGGTCCAGCTCGACGAGCGCGGCGGTGTTGCTCTGGGTGGTGGTGTTCTCGGACATGATTGTGCTCCTTGGCGAGTGGGGGCTGGGACCGGAGCCAGCGGCGTCCCTCTCCCCCGTCGTTGTATGCCTGCTGGCGAGCTTGCCGAGCGGCGGCCGACGGAGCCCCGGTCCACCCGCAGGGCGGCGGGTGGAGAGAATCTGCCGGCGATGTGAGCGACGAAGGAGCGCGTCGGCAGAATCTCGGCAGGAGCCGGCCCCGGAGCGCCAGCGGAAGGGCTTGACCGGGGTGGAGCGGCCACGAAAATCCGCAGGACAGCAGGCACACCACAAGAAGAGCCAGGCGACCGGGGCGG
>NZ_MIEU01000009.1 GCF_001968825.1 Tersicoccus sp. Bi-70 | reverse complement strand
CACCCGTCGGCCAGGGTGCGGTGGAAGCGTTCGATCTTGCCGTTGGTCTGGGGCCGGTAGGGCCGGGTCCGTTTCGGGGTGATCCCGAGTTCGGTGCAGGCGTCGGCCCACGCGTGGGAGAGGTAGGCGGCCCCGTTATCGGAGAGGACACGTTCGACGGTGACGCCGTGGTCGGCGTACCAGGCGACCGCGCGGCGGAGCACGCCGACTGCGGTGGTGGCTTTTTCGTCGGCGCAGACCTCGGCGTAGGCGACCCGGGAGTGGTCATCGATGACGGTGTGCAGGTAGGCCATGCCGACCCGGCGGCGGGTGGGCCGGGGCCGGTCGGTGGGTTTGGCCCGGGTCAGGGTGGTGGCGCGGTTCTTCACTCCGGTGGCCCGGCCGGTGAAGCGCCAGCCCCCACCGTCGGGGATGTTGCCGAATTTGGTCACGTCCACGTGGATCAGGGAACCGGGGTGGTCGTGTTCGTAGCGGCGTAGGGGTTCACCGGTGACTCGGTCGATCCGGGACAGCCGGTTGAGTCGGCAGCGGACCAGGACCGCGTGCACCGTCGAGGCCGGCACCCCGACCCGTGCGCCGATCTGCACCGGTCCGATCCGGTGCCGCCACCGTAGGGAGACGATCCGGCGTACGAGATGGGACGGGGTGCGGGTCGGGGACCGGTGGGGCCGGGAGCTGCGGTCGGCCATCCCGGCGGGCCCCTCGGCCCGGTACCGCTTCGCCCATTTCTTCGCGGTCCCGGGCGTGGTCAGATACATCTTCGCCGCCGCGGCCAGCGTCCACCCCTCATCGACGACGAGTTTGGCGAGCCGTAACCGG
>NZ_MIEU01000008.1 GCF_001968825.1 Tersicoccus sp. Bi-70 | reverse complement strand
CTGGGATAAGCCTGGGAAACTGGGTCTAATACTGGATATGACCTCTCCTCGCATGGGGGGTGGTGGAAAGCCTTCGGGTGGTTTTGGATGGACTCACGGCCTATCAGCTTGTTGGTGAGGTAATGGCTCACCAAGGCGACGACGGGTAGCCGGCCTGAGAGGGTGACCGGCCACACTGGGACTGAGACACGGCCCAGACTCCTACGGGAGGCAGCAGTGGGGAATATTGCACAATGGGCGAAAGCCTGATGCAGCGACGCCGCGTGAGGGATGACGGCCTTCGGGTTGTAAACCTCTTTCAGCAGGGAACAAGGCCAGGGTTTTCTCTGGTTGAGGGTACTTGCAGAAGAAGCGCCGGCTAACTACGTGCCAGCAGCCGCGGTAATACGTAGGGCGCAAGCGTTGTCCGGAATTATTGGGCGTAAAGAGCTCGTAGGCGGTTTGTCGCGTCTGCTGTGAAAGCCCGGGGCTTAACCCCGGGTCTGCAGTGGGTACGGGCAGACTAGAGTGCAGTAGGGGAGACTGGAATTCCTGGTGTAGCGGTGAAATGCGCAGATATCAGGAGGAACACCGATGGCGAAGGCAGGTCTCTGGGCTGTTACTGACGCTGAGGAGCGAAAGCATGGGGAGCGAACAGGATTAGATACCCTGGTAGTCCATGCCGTAAACGTTGGGCACTAGGTGTGGGGGACATTCCACGTTTTCCGCGCCGTAGCTAACGCATTAAGTGCCCCGCCTGGGGAGTACGGCCGCAAGGCTAAAACTCAAAGGAATTGACGGGGGCCCGCACAAGCGGCGGAGCATGCGGATTAATTCGATGCAACGCGAAGAACCTTACCAAGGCTTGACATGGACCGGAAAGGCGCAGAGATGCGTCCCCCACTTGTGGCCGGTTCACAGGTGGTGCATGGTTGTCGTCAGCTCGTGTCGTGAGATGTTGGGTTAAGTCCCGCAACGAGCGCAACCCTCGTTCCATGTTGCCAGCGGGTTATGCCGGGGACTCATGGGAGACTGCCGGGGTCAACTCGGAGGAAGGTGGGGATGACGTCAAATCATCATGCCCCTTATGTCTTGGGCTTCACGCATGCTACAATGGCCGGTACAAAGGGTTGCGATACTGTGAGGTGGAGCTAATCCCAAAAAGCCGGTCTCAGTTCGGATCGTGGTCTGCAACTCGACCACGTGAAGTCGGAGTCGCTAGTAATCGCAGATCAGCAACGCTGCGGTGAATACGTTCCCGGGCCTTGTACACACCGCCCGTCAAGTCACGAAAGTTGGTAACACCCGAAGCCGGTGGCCTAACCCTTGGGAGGGAGCCGTCGAAGGTGGGACTGGCGATTGGGACTAAGTCGTAACAAGGTAGCCGTACCGGAAGGTGCGGCTGGATCACCTCCTTTCTAAGGAGCGCTTGAACCTCTGGCCGGCCCGGTTTGCCTGGGTTGGTCTTCTGCTCGTCCTGTGTGGCGGGTGGGTGTTGGGGGTGAGAGAGAATGCCCGTTGACTCACCGATGTGTGGGTGCGGGTGCTCATGGGTGGAACATCAACGAAACTCGTGTCCGTCACCGACGCTGGTGGCTGGCCGCCTAGTACGCCTGGTTCGTTCCCTGTTGGGGGATGGTCGGGTTGGAGGGGTGGTTGGTCTGCTGGTGG
>NZ_MIEU01000007.1 GCF_001968825.1 Tersicoccus sp. Bi-70 | reverse complement strand
GAGCTTGCGGAGACCCGGACGACTAGCTCCCAGCCCGAGCGGAGAGAGGTCAGTTTCCGGGTCGAGCTCGCGAGACCCGAGCGTCCTCCGGCTCAGTGATAGCTCGCGGGCCCGCGAGGACTACATCAGGGTTGGCGAGGTGAGGAAATCAGCCGAGGTTGCCCCGGCATGTTCCAGATACCGGGTGTTCCTTCTGAGGGCAGCTCGGTGTAATGCCAGCTCCAGTCGATCTCCCACCGCAGCGCCCGCTGCTCGTCGCTGTACCGGATCTTCAGCTCGTCGGTCCGGGTCCGACCCGATACGAGTGGCTCTACCGGTTCGGTCTTCCACCGAACCGGCACCTCCTGAGTCTCGCCAGGGCCGATCCGCTCGAAGTGAATAGACCGCCCAGGCTGACCAGCAGGAGCAACCCAGAGTTCCACATCCAGCGCGGCCCAGCGGCCTGAGTTTCCGATCTTGATCCAGTCCCCAGGGACGATTGGCACATTCGCCTCTGAGTCAAACCCGGTGGCGACCTCATACCCCATCGACGGTTCCTTCGCCAGCGCCAGCGCCTCTACCGCCTTCTGCGCGGTGATGCCGCTCTCGCGTGCGGCGTCGCGGGCCGCGAACGCTGCGACGGCGGTCACGATCGCTGCACCAACGGTCCCGATGGCGCCAACCGCAGTGGCGACGGCGGTCATCGCCTGCCCGACCCTGACATCGAGGGCCGGCACCCAAAGGACCGCTCCGAGGACGGCCATGACAACGACCACTGCGATTAGCGTCACCCACCGTCGGATCGTCATCGCCTCAGTCAACCAGCCAGACCCGGCCGGGCCCGGTCACCGGGCGTGCGCGATGACCAGCTCGTCCCAGTGGGTGGTGTATCGCGGGGACATGCGCTCCCGCTTCATGGTCCACTCGGGTGCTCTGGTGAGGCCGGCGCGGCCGAGGCCGATGGCGTGGGTGCCGAATCGGGTGGTGACGTCGCCGATGAGGGCGCCGATGTTGCGGTGTTCGTGGACGCTGACGAACTCGTCGAAGACGGGGGCCGCGCCGGCCGGTTCGAGGCCGGTGAGCATCACGCCGGCCTTCACGTACGGTGCGTCATCGACGACGCGGGCCCGGATCGTCTCGATCGCGGCCTTGGACATCAGGACGGGGTCGGCGGTCGGGTTCGGCATCCGCACCGTTGCGGAGACGATGGAGGAGACGACGTCGTCCCGGAACCGGCTGGTGGAAGCGAACACGGTCATGATCTTCGCGACCTGATGTTCCTTCGCCAGCCGGGCGGCGGCCTGCTGGGCGTAGAGGCCCATCACCTGGGCCATCCGCTCCGCACCGAGCACCGGGGTGGAGAACGAGCGGGAGAAGATCATCTGCTGCTTGTCCGGGCGGACGGGCTCGAGTTCGATGCACGGGATCCCGCGCAGCTCGAGCACGGTCCGCATCACCACCACGTTGAACCGGTCCCGGATCACGATGGGGTCGGCGTCGCGCAGCTGCGCGACGGTCTCGATGCCCATCATGCTCAACCGCTTACCCAGCCGGGAAGCGATGCCCCACAGCCCGGTCACCGGTACG
>NZ_MIEU01000006.1 GCF_001968825.1 Tersicoccus sp. Bi-70 | reverse complement strand
GGAGAGCGTGGCGAGTTCGAGCTCATCGGCGGTCCGGAACGGGCCGTCGATCTTCACGCACTCGGTCTTGTAGAGCCCGATCGTCGACTCGGCCAGGGCGTTGTCGTACGAGTCGCCGACGGTTCCGATCGAGGCGATCGCGCCGACATCGGCAAGTCGCTCTGAGTAGCGCAGCGCGGTGTATTGAGCTCCCGCGTCGGAATGCTGAATGACACCGGTGATGTCCTGCCCGGCCCTGTCGCGAATCCAGAGGGCCATCTCGAGCGCATCCAGCGGCAGGTCGGTCGGCATCCGGTTCATCGTCCGCCACCCGACGATCCGGCGTGAGTAGACGTCGGTGACGAACGCGGTGAATGCCATCCCCGACCACGTCGGAACATAGGTGAAGTCGACCACCCAGAGTTCGTTGGGGCGGTCCGCGGTGAAGTCGCGCTTCACGTGATCCGGCGGGCGCGTCGACGAAGAATCTAGGCGCGTCGTGACGAACTGCTTGCCGCGCCGGATACCGCGCAGCCCCTGCTGACGCATGAGTCGTTCGACCGTGCAACGCGCTACGACGATGCCCTCTCGGCGCAGCAGGCGCCACACTTTGCGGGCGCCGCTGATGCCTCGACCGAGCTTACGATCCCAGAACACCCGCTCGATCTCCACGACCAACGCAGCGTCGGACTCGGCCCGCGCAGAGGCGGGCCGAGTCTTGAACGCGTAGTAACCGGACGGAGCGATCGGCACGGCATGCTCGGTGAGCACCCGGCAGATCGGCTCGACCCCGAACCGGTCACGATGATCGTCGATGAACTGAACTACCACGGCAGTCGCGGGTCGAGCTCCCGCGCGAAGAACGAGGACGCCGCCAACAGGATCTCGTTGGCACGCTTGAGCTCCCGGTTCTCCGCCTCGAGC
>NZ_MIEU01000005.1 GCF_001968825.1 Tersicoccus sp. Bi-70 | reverse complement strand
TGCGATAAGCCTAGGGGAGACGATAACCGGTCTGTGATCCTAGGATTTCCGAATGGGGAAACCCGGCCGCATGTCATGTGTGGTCACCGCCGTCTGAATATATAGGGCGTGCGGGGGGAACGCGGGGAAGTGAAACATCTCAGTACCCGCAGGAAGAGAAAACAACAGTGATTCCGTGAGTAGTGGCGAGCGAAAGCGGATGGGGCTAAACCGGTTGCGTGTGATACCCGGCAGGGGTTGCGTTTCCGGGGTTGTGGGACCGTTCGTCCAGAGTCTGCCGGCTCTGGCGCGTGAGGTGCGGGCGTATAGGTGAACAGGTTTGAATGCCTGACCGTAGAGGGTGTGAGTCCCGTAACCGTAATGCGTTCCGCCGCGTGGTGGCGAGTTCCCGAGTAGCACGGGGCCCGAGAAATCCCGTGTGAATCTGCCAGGACCACCTGGTAAGCCTGAATACTCCCTGATGACCGATAGCGGACCAGTACCGTGAGGGAAAGGTGAAAAGTACCCCGGGAGGGGAGTGAAATAGTACCTGAAACCGTGTGCTTACAATCCGTTAGAGCCTGACACCCTTGTGGTGGGTGGGTGATAGCGTGCCTTTTGAAGAATGAGCCTGCGAGTTAGTGTTACGTCGCGAGGTTAACCCGTGTGGGGAAGCCGTAGCGAAAGCGAGTCTGAATAGGGCGTGCAGTGGCGTGATCTAGACCCGAAGCGAAGTGATCTACCCATGGCCAGGTTGAAGCGACGGTAAGACGTCGTGGAGGACCGAACCCACTTCAGTTGAAAATGGAGGGGATGAGCTGTGGGTAGGGGTGAAAGGCCAATCAAACTTCGTGATAGCTGGTTCTCCCCGAAATGCATTTAGGTGCAGCGTTGCGTGTTTCTTGCCGGAGGTAGAGCTACTGGATGGCCGATGGGCCCTAAAAGGTTACTGACGTCAGCCAAACTCCGAATGCCGGTAAGTGAGAGCGCAGCAGTGAGACCGTGGGGGATAAGCTTCATGGTCGAGAGGGAAACAGCCCAGACCACCGACTAAGGCCCCTAAGCGTGTGCTAAGTGGGAAAGGATGTGGAGTTGCTTAGACAACCAGGAGGTTGGCTTAGAAGCAGCCACCCTTGAAAGAGTGCGTAATAGCTCACTGGTCAAGTGATTCCGCGCCGACAATGTAGCGGGGCTCAAGTACACCGCCGAAGTCGTGGCATTCATACATTTCCTAGCCTTCGTGGTTCAGGGGTGTGGATGGGTAGGGGAGCGTCGTGTGGGCAGTGAAGCTGCGGGGTGACCCAGTGGTGGAGCCCACACGAGTGAGAATGCAGGCATGAGTAGCGAAAGACGGGTGAGAAACCCGTCCGCCGAATGATCAAGGGTTCCAGGGTCAAGCTAATCTGCCCTGGGTGAGTCGGGACCTAAGGCGAGGCCGACAGGCGTAGTCGATGGACAACGGGTTGATATTCCCGTACCGGCGAAGAACCGCCCATACTGATCCGGGGATACTAACCACCCCAACCGGTCACCGGGATCCCTTCGGGGTTCCCACCGATCGCGCGGCGTGGGACCTGATCCGGGGAGGTAAGCGTATTAACAGGTGTGACGCAGGAAGGTAGCCAGGCCGGGCGATGGTAGTCCCGGTCCAAGCAGGTAGGCTGTCCCATTGGCAAATCCGTGGGGCGTACGGCCGAGACGTGATGGGACCCCCTTACGGGGGAATCTGGTGATCCTCTGCTGCCGAGAAAAGCATCGACGCGAGGTTCTAGCCGCCCGTACCCGAAACCGACACAGGTGATCAGGTAGAGAATACCAAGGCGATCGAGAGAATTATGGTTAAGGAACTCGGCAAAATGCCCCCGTAACTTCGGGAGAAGGGGGGCCTGCCCCGTGACGGCACTTCGCGTGCTCGAGCGGGTGTGGGCCGCAGAGACCAGGGGGAAGCGACTGTTTACTAAAAACACAGGTCCGTGCGAAGTCGCAAGACGATGTATACGGACTGACTCCTGCCCGGTGCTGGAAGGTTAAGAGGACCGGTTAGCGCCTTCGGGTGCGAAGCTGGGAATTTAAGCCCCAGTAAACGGCGGTGGTAACTATAACCATCCTAAGGTAGCGAAATTCCTTGTCGGGTAAGTTCCGACCTGCACGAATGGAGTAACGACTTCCCCGCTGTCTCAACCATAAACTCGGCGAAATTGCACTACGAGTAAAGATGCTCGTTACGCGCAGCAGGACGGAAAGACCCCGAGACCTTTACTATAGTTTGGTATTGGTGTTCGGTGCGGTTTGTGTAGGATAGGTGGGAGACTGTGAACCCGGCACGCCAGTGTCGGGGGAGTCATCGTTGAAATACCACTCTGACCGCTTCGGATGTCTAACTTCGACCCGTGATCCGGGTCAGGGACAGTGCCTGATGGGTAGTTTAACTGGGGCGGTTGCCTCCTAAAGAGTAACGGAGGCGCCCAAAGGTTCCCTCAGCCTGGTTGGCAATCAGGTGTCGAGTGTAAGTGCACAAGGGAGCTTGACTGTGAGAGAGACATCTCGAGCAGGGACGAAAGTCGGGACTAGTGATCCGGCGGCACCTCGTGGAAGGGCCGTCGCTCAACGGATAAAAGGTACCTCGGGGATAACAGGCTGATCTTGCCCAAGAGTCCATATCGACGGCATGGTTTGGCACCTCGATGTCGGCTCGTCGCATCCTGGGGCTGGAGTAGGTCCCAAGGGTTGGGCTGTTCGCCCATTAAAGCGGTACGCGAGCTGGGTTTAGAACGTCGTGAGACAGTTCGGTCCCTATCCGCTGCGCGCGCAGGAAATTTGAGAAGGGCTGTCCTTAGTACGAGAGGACCGGGACGGACGAACCTCTGGTGTGTCAGTTGTACTGCCAAGTGCACCGCTGATTAGCTACGTTCGGATGGGATAACCGCTGAAAGCATCTAAGCGGGAAGCCTGCTTCAAGATGAGATTTCCATACCCGTCAGGGTTGAAGGCCCCCAGCTAGACCACTGGGTTGATAGGCCGGATGTGGAAGCGAGGACTAAAGACTCGTGAAGCTGACCGGTACTAATAGGCCAACAACTTACACCACACACCACCCCCGGGTGGTGCCAGAATTGACTGTTCGCGTCCACCATGCAGCTCCCGATCAACAACCCCACCCCCCGTCGAACGGGCGGGTCAGGGAACAACCGGGAGAACCGACACCAGCACCTGGTGTCCCAGTATTT
>NZ_MIEU01000004.1 GCF_001968825.1 Tersicoccus sp. Bi-70 | reverse complement strand
GCGGGCCATGATCGCGTCCACGTGCCCGGCCGGCATCGCCTCGACGTCGCACACCCCACCCAGATGGCCATTCTGCTTGGCCACCCTGTTCGCGAACTTCGCCAGGGTCTTGGTCGGGCCAATGCCGACGCACACGGGCAGCCCGGTGTGCCGGGCGACCGCGTCCCGGATCAGCCGGCCCTGGTCGACGTAGGCACCGCGGCGGGCGTCCAGGCCGAGGAAGGACTCGTCGATGGAGTAGACCTCCTGCCAGGCCGCGTAGCGGCTCAGCAGCTCTACTGGTAGCACCGATTGTTGCTGAGTCGCGTATTCATCAGATGTCGACTGCTGTTTCGCCTTGTGGCGGAGGCTGATGCATCCGGCGATTGATCAGCCTGTGCTGTATAGTTCAGTGCATGCTGACTATTGCTTCTCGACTCGACGTCATGAACCGGCTCGGCCGGGCCATGGCGGATCCGACGCGTTCCCGGATCCTGATGACCCTGCTCGAGGGACCGAGCTACCCGGCGGTGCTCTCGCGTGAGCTGGAGCTGACTCGCTCGAACGTGTCGAACCACCTCACCTGCCTGCGCGACTGCGGCATCGTGGTCGCTGAGCCGGAGGGTCGCCAGACTAGGTATGAGATCGCTGATCCGCACCTCGCGGACGCTCTCATCGCGCTGGTGGATGTGACTCTGGCTGTCGACGAGCACGCTCCGTGCGTGGACTCGTCGTGCACCGTTCCGGGTTGCTGCGGAGCGGGAGCAGACGCGTGAGCGCGGCATGCGGCTGCGAGCACGAGCCGACGACCACGGCAGTCGATGAGAGCGAGGAGAAGGAGCGGCCCTGGTGGAGGGACCGCGGGATCATGGTGCCGGTCTTCTCCGGTGTCGCGTTCCTCGCTGGTCTGATCCTTGAGTGGTCCGGCATGGAGATCCCGGCACTGGTGCTGTTCTGGGTCGGCTTGCTGCTGGGCGCGTCGACGTTCACGCCGGGCGCGATCCGGAAGCTGTTCAAGGGCAAGCTGGGCATCGGGCTGCTGATGACGATCAGCGCGGTCGGCGCAGTCGTCCTCGGCTACGTCGAAGAGGCTGCGGCGCTGGCGTTCCTCTACTCGATCGCAGAGGCGCTGGAGGACAAGGCGATGGACCGCGCCCGCGGCGGGCTGCGAGCGCTGCTGAAGCTGGTCCCCGACACCGCGACCGTGCGCCGCGACGGCGCTTCGGTGGAGATTGCGGCGAAGGACCTCGCGGTCGGGCAGGTCATGGTGGTTCGTCCCGGCGAGCGGATCGCGACCGACGGAGTCGTCCGTGCGGGGCGCTCCAGCCTGGACACCTCGGCGATCACGGGCGAGTCGATCCCGGTCGAGGTCGAGCCCGGCGACGCCGTGTCGGCCGGCGCGATCAACAGCGCCGGTGCGCTGGAGGTCGAGACGACGGCGGCGGGCACCGACAACTCGCTCACGACCATCGTGGAGCTGGTGGAGCAGGCGCAGGCGGAGAAGGGCGAGCGAGCGCGCCTCGCGGACCGGATCGCGCGCCCGCTGGTCCCGGGCGTGCTGGTCCTCGCGGCCCTGGTCGCCCTGGTCGGCTCGCTGTTCGGGGACCCGGAGCTGTGGATCACCCGAGCCCTCGTCGTCCTCGTCGCCGCCTCCCCGTGCGCGCTGGCGATCTCGGTGCCGCTGACGGTGGTCGCGGCGATCGGCGCGGCGAGCAAGTTCGGCGTGATCATCAAGTCCGGCGCGGTGTTCGAGCGCTTCGGCACGGTCCGCCACGTCGCCGTCGACAAGACCGGCACCCTCACCCGCAACGAGCCCGCCGTCACCGCGGTCCTCGCCGCGGACGGCGTGACCGACGCCCAGGCGCTGGCCTGGGCGGCCGCGCTGGAGCAGCACAGCACGCACCCGCTGGCCGCGGCGATCACCGCCGCAGCCCCCGGAGCCCAGGCTGCGGAGGGCGTGACCGAGCAGGCCGGGCACGGCATCGAGGGCAAGATCGACGGGACTCGGATCACCGTCGGCAGCCCCCGCTGGCTCGACGCCGGGGTGCTCGGCGACCAGGTCGCGGGCCTGGAGGAGCAGGGCATGACCGTTGTGATCGTGCACCGCGACGGGGCCCCTGTCGCCGCGATCGGCGTCCGCGACGAGCTGCGTCCCGAGGTCCCCGAAGTGGTGCGGACTCTCGCGGCGCAGGGCGTCGGGGTGACGATGCTCACCGGCGACAACGCCCGCACGGCACGGGCGCTGGCAGCGCAGGCCGGTATCAGCGACGTGCGCGCGGAACTGCGTCCCGAAGACAAAGCGACCGCGATCGGGGAGCTGTCAAAGGCGGGGTCGGTTGCAATGATCGGCGACGGCATCAACGACGCCCCCGCTCTGGCCGCCGCGGACATCGGCATCGCGATGGGCGCGACCGGCTCGGACGCGGCGATCGAGTCCGCCGACGTCGCGTTCACCGGCCACGACCTCCGCCTCATCCCGCGCGCGTTCGACCACGCCCGCCGCGGACGCCGCATCATCAACCAGAACATCGTCCTGTCGCTGCTGATCATCACCGCGCTGCTGCCGCTCGCGCTGTTCGGCGTCCTCGGACTCGCCGCTGTGGTGCTGGTCCACGAGATCGCCGAGGTCGTCGTGATCCTCAACGGACTCCGCGCCGCCCGCACGCGTACCCCACGGCTGGAGAGCTGATGCTTGCGACCATCGGCTCAGCGATCGGCTTGTTTGCTGCGACCAACATCGATGACATCGTCGTGCTGACCGTGCTGTTCCTGGCCTCCAGCCGAGGGAAGCCGCGACCGTGGCAGATCGTCGCAGGCCAGTACCTCGGGTTCATCACCCTCGTCGTGATCAGCGTGATCGCCGCGCTCGGCCTGACCATCGTCCCCGACGAATGGGTGGGCTTCCTCGGCCTGATCCCGCTCGGCATCGGCATCTGGACCCTCGTGCGGGGCCTGCGACGCAACGGTGACGACGATGACGACGACGAGAAGATCACCGCGGTCGGGCTGTGGGGCGTCGCCGGGATCACGATCGCCAACGGGGCCGACAACATCTCCCTCTACACGCCGATCCTCCGCACCAGTTCGCCCGGCGACGTCGTCGTCATGATCGCGGTGTTCCTCGTCCTCGTCGCCGTCTGGTGCGCTGCTGGACGCCTGATCGGAACCCACAAGGCCGTCACCGAAACGCTTGAACGCGTCGAGCACTGGCTCGTACCCGTCGTGTTCATCGGCCTGGGCCTGTTCATCCTGATCGATTCCGGCGTCATCGTCCGCCTCGTCGAGGTCCTCGCATGACCCCGGACGCGGCTGCCGATGCTGAGCTGACGTCGGGAGAGCGGCAGCAGAGGGGGCGTTGGCGGCTCACGGCGGGGGCACTCGCGCTCGGCGGGCTCGTCCTCCTGATCGATCAGGGGACGAAGGCATGGGCGGAGGCCACGCTCACAGTAAGTGAGCGCCTCCCGCTGATCGGCGACCTGCTGGGCCTGCAACTCGCTTACAACCCCGGCGCGGCGTTCTCCTTCGGTGAGGGTTCCACCTGGGTGTTCGCGCTGGTGGCCGTCGCGGCCACCGTCACCGCGATCGTGTTCGCGTTCCGTGTCCGACACCCCGGGTGGGCGATCGTGATCGGCGCGCTTGGCGGGGCCGCCGCCTCCCACGCCGGCGACAGGCTTTTCCGTGCTCCAGGGTTCGCCCAGGGGCACGTCGTGGACTTCCTCGCCTACGGGAACTGGTTCATCGGGAACGTCGCCGACGTCGTGATCGTCACCGCCGCGATCGCCGGAGCGCTTCTGATGATCCGCGGCAACGAGAACTGAGAGGACCATCATGGAGATCATCCTGCAGTATTTCAACGGCTGCCCCAACTGGGAGGTGCTCGACCAGCGGCTCGCTGAAGTAGTCAACGACCGATCCGATGTCAGGGTCATACGTCAGCTGGTCGAGACCCCCGAGGACGCCGTGCGCCTCGGGTTCCACGGCTCCCCAACCGTGCTCGTCGACGGCATCGACCCGTTCGCCGACGAGCGTACCCACGTCGGGCTCGCCTGCCGGATGTTCCGCACGCCAGCTGGGATCGCCGGGTCGCCGACCGTCGAGCAGTTGCGCGAAGCGATTTCCGGCCCGGGCGCTGACGTGTGATGCTCGTTCAGGCGTGGTCGGAACGGAGTGCCGGATAGTCGGACCAGTCACCGCCGGCGAGACGCGACCATGCGGCGGCGGACGAGGTCGTGATGCCGAGGAGATCCGAGACGATCCGGGGATGCATTTGCCGGGTGAGCTCGATGAGCGCTGTGGTGCGTGCGCTTCCCGCGAGCAGGCCTTCGGCGCGAAGACGACGGCTCAGCGGGCCCGGGGTGAGGTGATTGCCTGGGTTCCGGCCGGGGAACAGCCATCCTTCAGGATGGTGCTTCGCGGCGTCGGCGAGATCGCTGATGGCGTCGCCAAAGATCTCGGGGAGCCCGATCGGCTCGGCCCCGACGGTCAGCGTGACGGGCCGCGAGCTCGTATCGATCTGTGTCCGGGTGATCGTGACGATGCGGGTCAGCTGGATGCCGTGAATCGCCCCGGGTTTAGTGGAGGGCGAGTTCTTCCAGCGCTGGCTGGCTCTGGGGGTTGATCTCACGGTAGTACTCGTTCTCCTTCTCGATCGGTGTGAGGTATCCGATCGATGAGTGCAGCCGGTTCTCGTTGAACCAGTGCACCCAG
>NZ_MIEU01000003.1 GCF_001968825.1 Tersicoccus sp. Bi-70 | reverse complement strand
CGGCCCGCGCAGAGGCGGGCCGAGTCTTGAACGCGTAGTAACCGGACGGAGCGATCGGCACGGCATGCTCGGTGAGCACTCGGCAGATCGGCTCGACCCCGAACCGGTCACGATGATCGTCGATGAACTGAACTACCACGGCAGTCGCGGGTCGAGCTCCCGCGCGAAGAACGAGGACGCCGCCAACAGGATCTCGTTGGCACGCTTGAGCTCCCGGTTCTCCGCCTCGAGCTGCTTGATCCGAGCCGCGTCGCTCGTGGTCGTCCCGGGGCGTTCGCCCGCGTCGATCGCGGCCTGCTTGCACCAGCCTCGCAGCGTGTCGGGATTGACCCCGACGCGCTGCCCGATCCGGATCACCGCCGCGTTCAACGACAACTCCGGACTCTCCTTCCTGGCCTCGGCAACAAGCCGCATCGCACGCTCACGAAGCTCCGGCGGATACTTCCTCGGTGCTGGCATGATCATCATCCTTCCGGGGATTCAGACCCTCCACGAGAACCGGGGCGATTCACCCCCGCCCCGGACGGCCGGTTCCGCCACGAGTCCCGACCCAGGTCGGCCTCGATGCAACCAATCACCGCGGCGAGGGTCACCAGCGTCGGGTCGGCTCAGTTGATTTGGCGTTGGCCAGGCACCGAATCCGACCTAGGAACGAACCAGGCGGGCGATGGCGTCGCTAGCTTCCTTGATTTTCGCGTCCGCGGTAGGGCCGTCTTCGCGAGCGGCGTCCATGACACAGTGCTTGAGGTGGTCGTCGAGCAGGCCCACGGCGACGGCCTGCAGCGCACTGGTCAGTGCGCTGATCTGCGTGAGGATGTCGATGCAGTACTTTTGCTCATCGACGATCTTGGAAATGCCTCGCGCTTGGCCTTCTATACGGCGCAGACGCTGGAGGTACCTGTCCTTGTCGGTGATGTACCCGTGGGTTTCGGTAGGAGCAGTCATGGTGATGTTTCCGTTCTACAGGTTCAGGACGGATCAGTGCCCGTCAAGTGGTGGTGCTGGTGAAGGTTCGCAGTCGGAGGCTGTTGCCGACCACGAACACGCTGGACAGGGCCATGGCTGCCCCAGCGAGCATGGGGTTGAGCAACCCGAGCGCGGCCACCGGGATCGCCGCAACGTTGTAAGCGAAAGCCCAGAACAGGTTGGACTTGATCGTGCCCAGGGTTCTTCGGGAAAGGCGGATCGCATCGACGGCGCTGCGCAGGTCACCACGGACGAGGGTGATGTCGGCCGCTTCTATCGCCGCGTCGGTGCCGGTGCCCAGCGCCAGGCCTAGGTCGGCCCGGGCCAGGGCGGGCGCGTCGTTCACGCCGTCCCCGATCATCGCCACGACCTTGCCTTGCGCCTGGAGGCCGGCGATCACGTCCGCCTTCTCCTGTGGAAGGACCTCGGCGATCACCTGATCGATACCGACTTCGTGGGCGATCCGCCGGGCGACGTCGTCGTTGTCGCCGGTCAGCAGGACCGGTGTCAGCCCAAGTCGCTTCAGCCGAGCGACGGCGTCGGCGCTGGTCGGTTTGACGGTATCGGTCACCACGACAAGTCCGCGGGCTTGGCCGTCCCAGCCGACCGCGATCACGGTCTTACCTTCTTGCTCCGCCCGGGTCTTGGCGACCGCCAGATCAACGCTGAGGCGTTGATTACGTTCGGCGAGCAGTGAGTCGCGGCCAGCCAGCACAGCGTGGCCTTCGACCACGCCGTGCACGCCCCTGCCCGGCACGTTCGCGAACTCTGTGACAGCGGGTAGGGAGAGCCCGTCCCGGGCCGCTCCCTCGGCGATCGCTCGTGCGATCGGGTGCTCGGACGCATCCTCGAGGGCCCCCACGAGTCGCAGCAGTTTCCCCGGGTCGGTTCCCGGCTCGACCGCCACCTCTGTCAGCGTCATTCTGCCGGCTGTGACGGTACCGGTCTTGTCCAGGACAACCGTGTCCACCCTGCGTGTTGATTCAAGGACCTCCGGCCCCTTGATCAGCACCCCCAACTGAGCGCCGCGGCCGGTGCCGACGAGCAGCGCTGTTGGCGTCGCCAATCCCAAAGCGCACGGGCAGGCGATCACCAGCACGGCGACGGCAGCGGTGAAGGCAGAGGCGGCTGGGTGCCCGGGGATAAGCCAAGCGACCAGCGTGACGATGGCGACAGCCAGCACGACCGGCACGAACACGGAAGAGACTCGGTCCGCCAGTCGCTGCACCTCGGCCTTGCCGGTCTGCGCCTCTTCGACCAGCCTGCCCATGTGGGCAAGCTGGGTCTCGGTGCCGACCCGGGTTGCCCGCACCGTCAGCCGGCCGCCCGCGTTGACGGTGGCGCCGGTGACCGGGTCGCCTGGGGCCACCTCGACCGGAACCGATTCGCCGGTGAGCATCCAGACATCGACCGCGGAGGTCCCGGCGATGACCAGCCCATCGGTGGCGATCTTCTCCCCGGGCCTCACGATGAACTCATCCCCTGCCTGCAGATCCTCGACGGGGAGCTGGGTCTCGACACCGCCGCGGAGTACGGACACCTGCTTGGCGCCCATGTCCAGCAGTGCCCGCAGCGCCGCGCCGGCCTGCCGCTTCGACCGTTTCTCGAAGTAGCGTCCGGCAAGGATGAACGTGGTCACCCCCGCACCGACCTCGAGGTAGATGTTCGCCGCCCCGTGGGATGGGGCGAGCGTCAGCTCGAATGGGTGTCTCATCCCTGGCGTACCGGCCGTGCCGAAGAACAGGGCATACACGGACCACAGGTACGCCGAGGATGTGCCCAGGGAGATCAAGGTGTCCATGGTGGCGGTGCCGTGTTTGAGGTTCGCCCACGCCGCGCGGTGGAAGGGCCAGGCCGCCCACACGATCACCGGAGATGCCAGCGCAAGGGATGCCCATTGCCAGTTGGTGAACTGCAGGACCGGGATCATGGCCATCGCGATCACCGGAATGGTCAGCACGACCGCGCCCACCAGCCGCTGCCGCAGCGCGATCAGTTCCGGGTCGGTGTCTCCACCGGAGACCGGTGTGGAGGTGGCAGGCGGTGCTGACATGGCCGCGGCGTATCCGGTCTTTTCCACCTCGGCGACCAGTAACGCCGGGTCATACCCGTGCGGGACGGTCACCTTCGCCTTCTCCGTGGCGTAATTCACCGTCGCCGTGACACCGTCGAGCCTGTTCAGCTTCTTCTCGATCCGCATCGCGCAGGACGCGCAGGTCATGCCGCCGATCTCCAGCTCGACGACGGCTGAGCCCTCCAGGAAGGGCGCGGCACTCACCGTACCCTCTGTGCCGTGTATCCGGCCTCCTCGACGGCCGCGACCACATGGTCGTCGTCGACCTCGGAGGAGCTATTGACGATCAGCGTTCCAGTCTGGGCGCTGACTCGAATGCCCTCGACCCCGGGGATCTGCTCGACCTCCTCCCGGACTGCCGCCTCACAATGCCCGCAAGTCATGCCCGTGACCTGGTACTCGCTCTTGTTGCTAGCCATTGCAGCTCCTCCTGTATACCCCTACTAGGTATAGGTAATGATGCTTCGATGAGAAACGTTCTGCAAGCCCCAGCTCGCCCGTCAGGCCGCTGCTGCCTCGGTACCGCTTCGAACTACTCGTCAAGGGTGTTTCTGGCCCGCCATGATGCCGCCACCCAGGAGCAGGAGCACACCAATGGGATAGCCGACGATGATGTCCGCCATGGCACTGGGGCCGGGCGGTGACTGCAGATGGGCGATCCAGTGCGCCAACAGGATCAGCCCACCCAGGGCCATGACGGCTTGTCCGGCACGGAGGATCCACCGATAACGACGCCAGCGGGACTCTGCATCGTTGCGGTTTGGCTGGTCAGGTGGGTTTGGACTCATCCGTCGGCTCCTCTCGTGCAGGCGGCGCCGGATTCCGGTGCTCGGGGGCCGCGCGTGAACGTGGTGACGAAGGCGGCGAGCCGCCTGTTGGCCGTGTCCTTGGCACCCTGACCACACCAGGCGGTGCCTTTCACGTCGTCCTTCTCCGTCGCGTTGGCGCTGGCGAGGAGATCGGGGTTGCCGACAGCCAGGTCGGTGAGGCATCGGATCTGGTCCGCGGGGAGGGTCGGCCAATAGGTAAGCCACACCGCACCGTGCTCGAGGGAGTGCAGGGCTCGTGACGTGTTGACCGGCCTCGTGTAGATCCCGCAGTTCGTCCATGTGGGCGCGTGGTTTCCTCCGATGCCCGGGTCCTGGCCAAGAGTGGCGCTGGCTAGGTGAATACTGCTCAGTCCGGTGTAGGTCTGGTCGCCGGCTGTCGGGTTCTTCGCCCCGGCCATGGCAACTACGACGATGTGAGGCTGACGAGGAGCAGCGCGCCGCGCCGTTCTCGTGCGTGGAGGGCGACCACGATTGCGGCTGCGTGCGGTCGGCGCCCGATCACCGGGCGTTCTCATGTCGCCTCCTTCAATGCCTGGGCCTGCTCGAAACGGGACGGCACCACACTGGGCGGCCTGCGGCGAGCCAGGTGTAGCACCAGGATGGAGCCGGCCACGAAGAGGAGAGCGGAGGTCCACGTGTTCACCCGAAAATCCAGGATCATGTTGGCCGGATCGCTGCGCATCAGTTCGATGACGAACCGGCCCGCCGTGTAGGCGGGAAGGTAGAGCGCGAACACGGCCCCGGCACCGAGACGGAAGCGGCGATCGGCCCAGAGAAGAAGGGCCGCGGCGGCGAGATTCCACAGGCTCTCGTAAAGGAAGGTCGGCTGAAAGTACCCCAAGACCAGGGGCGCCCCGTCAGGCCCGGCTACGGCCATGGCGGTGGCCGGATCCATCTGATGGATCTGCAGCTTCCAGGGCAGGTCCGTCGGCGCGCCGTAGAGCTCGTTATTGAACCAATTGCCCCATCGGCCGATGGCCTGAGCGACAAGCAGCCCGGGAGCAGCCGCGTCGGCGAATGCGGCGAAGGGAACCCCGGCCCGGCGTGCGCCGATCCATGTGCCGACGGCGCCCAGGGCGACCGCACCCCAGATCCCGAGGCCACCTTCCCAGATCCGCACCGCCCCCCACGGGTCTCGGCCCGAAGCGAAATAGAGCTGCGGATCGGTAATGACGTGGTATACGCGTCCACCGACGATGCCGAAGGGCACAGCCCACCCAGCGATGGCGGCAACCTGGCCGCTTTGACCACCGCGGGCCCGTAAGCGCCGGGCGGTAATCCACAAACCCACACCGATGCCGGCGAGGATACACAGCGCGTAGAAGCGGACAGCGAAGGGTCCCACGGTGAAGCCGGCGGAGGCCGGCGAGGGCAGGAATGGCTCCATCATCGGGCTCATTGGCTCTGCCTCTGCACGTAGGACAGGACCCCCATCATGCCCTTCTGGGCGTGGTAGGCGTTGTGGCAGTGCAGGAGCCATTGCCCGGGGTTGTCGGCGTCAAAAAAGATGCTGACCGTCTCCTTGGGGCGGACGATCACGGTGTCTTTCCGTGCCCCGCTGGTGGCGACCTGGAAGGTGTGGCCGTGCAGGTGCATGGGGTGCCACATCGGGGTCTCGTTGACGAAATCGATCTGTACCCGTTGGCCGGGTTCGACCTCGAAGGCCCCGTTGAAGGGGTTCTTCTCGTCGAACTGGCGTCCGTTGATGCCCCAGTCGTAGGCCATCATCGACCCGGTGAGCCGGACCCGGTGCACGACGTCGGGTTTTTTCTGCGCCAGCCGCGCGGAAGGGGGGGCGGTGAGCCGGGACCCGTCCGTGACGGTGCCGGTGATGGTTCTGGGCAGCGCTTCGGGGATGGGGGGCTTGCCGGTGCCGGTCTTGATCAGTCCGAGGGCGAGCCCGCTCTTGCCTTCAGGTCGGGCCAGGAGTGGGGTGTAGCCGTCCCGGACGGTGAGGAGGGCATCGATCCGCTCCCCCATGCCCAGCACGACGGCGTCGACTTGCGCCTGCTCGACCGGGTATCCGTCGGTGTGGGTGAGGGTAATCTTCTGCCCCGGGATGCCCACGCGGTAGGCGGTGTCGCCGGCGGCGTTGATGATGCGCAACCTGACCGTGTCCCCGGGTGCGGCGGTGAGAGTGTCGGGATTGTTGGGGGTGCGCCCGTTGACCAGGTGCAACGGGTAGCGCACGTCCCCGGCGTCCCCGCCGAGGTAATCGCTGGTGGCACCCATCAGCATGAAGGACTTCCCATCTGCTGGCGCTGAAGTAGACCCCGACCCTCCCATACCGCCCATGCCGCCCACGTTCGAATGGTCCATCCCGCCCATGCCGCTGGGTGAGGAGCTCGAGTCCATGCCCATGGATCCCATTCCGGCGGAGACGGCGGCGTAGGCCTGCTCCGGGGTGCCGGTGATCCCGTCGAGCCAGTCATCCAGCACGATGACCCATTCGTGGTCGGCGGTGACGGGATCCTTAGGGTCTTCGATGATCAGCGCCCCGGACAGGGCACGCTCCCGCTGCAGCTCGATGTGGGAGTGGTACCAGTAGGTTCCGGGGTGGGGAGCCGTGAATTGGTAGGCGAATGCGCTACCGCCCGGCACCGGGTCCTGGGTCAGGCCCTGGACACCGTCCATGTCGTTGCGCAGCGCGAGCCCGTGCCAGTGGATGGTGGTCGGCTGAGGCAACCGGTTGCGGAGATCGACCTTGATGGTGTCTCCAGTCTGGGCGCGGACAGTGGGCCCGGTCAGGGAGGCGTTGTACCCCCAGGTTCCGATCTTCTTCTCGGCCAGGGCCGCAGTGAACGGGGCCGCGGTCAGGGCGGCAGAGACGGTCTTTCCCGTGGTGGGTCGCCGGTTCTCGGTGGTGGATACGAGCCGGTCGGTGGGCAGAATCCGGGTTCGTCCGGAGGCGGTGGACGTGGCCGTGTCCTGGCCGCCGCTGGTGCAGGCAGTCAGGAGGGCGGCGGAAGCGGCGGCAACGGACAGTCCGAGGAACTGGCGTCGGCTGGGGGAGGAATTCATGAGGCGTTAGTCCTGGGCGGGTCAGATGGGGGTGGTGTAGGTGGCCGAGAGGTTCTGCAGCCAATAGATGACCGTGGTCCACACGCCGGTGACCATCAAGGCGCCGACGGCGATGAGCATGCCAGCGCCGACGATGTTCACAGCACGCAGGTGCCGTTTGACGAATCCGAAGGCGTGGGTGGTCCATCCGAAGCCGGCGGCGAGGACGGAGAGGGGAATGCCGATGCCCACGGCGTAGGCGAAAGCGAGGATGGCACCGCGCCCGGCGTCAGCGGTGGAAGCACTCAGGGCAAGGACGGCGGCCAGGGTCGGTCCCATGCAGGGGGTCCAGCCGAGCCCGAAGACCACACCGAGCAGCGGCGCACCAGTCAGTCCCGTGCGGGGGCGCATGGTGGGTTTGCGGGTGTTCTGCAGCCAGGGGATCCACCCGAGCAGGGCGAGTCCCATGACGATGACCAGGACGCCGAGCCCGCGGATCAGGGCATCCTGCCAGCGCAGTAGCCAGGATCCGAGGATGCCGAACGCCGCCCCATAGGCCGCGAATACGGCAGCGAAGCCCAGAACAAACAGCCCGACCCCGGTGAGGACGCGTCCGCGTGGCCGCGGTCCGCTGTCGCCGCTCAGACCCGACACGTACCCCAGGTATCCGGGCAGCAGCGGCAGGATGCACGGCGAGAGGCAAGACACGGCGCCGGCGATGATGGCGAAGGGCAGTGCCGCCAGGAGGGGGCCGGAGGAGACCACCGACGCGAAGAAGTGGCCGATGCTCATTGGCCGGCCTTGCCGGTGTAGGGGTTGAACGTGTTGCCGCCGTCGGTGGAGAGCTGAACACCGGACGCGGTGACCGCCCAGACCTGCGTCCCCTTGCCCGACTTAGTGGCGGTCATCGCCTGCACGGGGTCGGGGACGGTGCCAGTCTGCTTCCAGGTCTGTCCGGCGTCGGCGCTGGTGTGCACGGTCCCGTCCGGGGCTACCCCGACCGCCGTGGAGGGGCCGGACAGGGCAGCGAATTGGACCACTGGAGCATTCGGCACCGTCGTCCAGGTCCGGCCGGCGTCGGTCGAGCGGCGAAGGCCGTTCTCGGTTGTGGCCAGGACCACGGTGGTGTCTGGGCGGCCGGCGAGGGCGTAGGGCTGGATCTGGTTGGTCGTCCGGGTCCAGGTCTTCAGGTCTCGGGTGGTGACCAGTGTCCCGTCGAAGCCGACCAGGCCGCCCCGGGTGACGGTGAGCGCGTGGAAGTCGGACTCGCCTTGGCGGGACAATTCGACCCAGGTTCGCCCGCCGTCGGTGGAGCCGATCAGGCCCAGTGGGTCCGGCAGATTCGAGCCGGCCCCGGGGTGCCCGGACGCGTATAGCGTCGCCCCTCCCCCGGTGAAGCCCATGTAGTCGTTGGCCGGCCCGATTCGTTCGGGCCGACCCTTCGAGTAATCGATAAGGCCTTTGTGGGTGGCAACCAGGACGGTTGCACCGTCCGGGGTGACGTGGATGCCGTGGGCGTGCGTCCAATCCGCCACGGAGCTGGGTTCGGTGCTGGAGGGGCTGGCGATGCTCGAGGGCGCGGCCCGGTCTCCCATCCCGGCCATCGAGGAGTGAGCGGGAACCCCGCAGCCGTTGAGCGCTACCGCTGCTGTGAGAATAGTCGTGCCGGCGGCGGACCGTTCGATGAACTTGTGCATGATGACTTCCGGTCAAGCCACACGCGCGGCAATGCACGCGCGGGTGGGCAGGGAACGTGACGCTGAGCCCGGTGGGCGAGGCACCCGGGTGTCGCGGTTCTACGTTCGGTTGATCGAGAGTTCGATCAGGCTCGGCGCCCGCGCGGGCGGTCGCCGATGCGCGGCGCGGCCGATGGCCGCGGTTCCCGTCTGCGATGCGGGTGCCGCGCACGATCCTGGCTCCGAGATGGGTGTCGGGTGAGGGGCGCTTCCCGGAGTGCAGGGTGCTTGCATGCCCGCACCCGCACATCCGTGACCGACTGGGCACGAAGCACCGGCGGTCTCCGCCGGCGCTTCAGCGGACTTGGCACCGGCGTGAGACGTGACGGCGTGTGAGGATGTGAGAGGGATCATCACAGCTTGGTCCAAGGCCAGGATGTGCATAGCCAACAGGCCCACGAGCACACCCAAGACGGCGACCAGCATCGTTGCTGCGGAGAACGCGGCACGGCCGACGCGACACGCTGCTCGCACTCCGCTCCCCTTCTACACCCAGCGACCGCCAGGCCGGACGGCCACCCTCGACCACTCGCGCACACCATCGGATCGATGATCTGATGACCCTTCGCGGGTGGCTTTACGTTGACCCACTATACCCCCTAGGGGTAAGATGTTGAACTCGGTGCGTCCCCGGCGGGCCCGGGGACGCACGCGCCGTCAACTTCGGCCGGCCGGGCGGCCACTCATACGATGTCGATCTGTCACGGACGGGACTTCGCCAGATGCTTCGACCTTCCCCAGCGGTGCGTGCGGCATTGACCGCACTGGCGGTCCTGAGCGTGGCGTTCGGACTCATCGGAATGCACGTGCTCGGCGGGCACGCCGTCAGCACGGACGGCATGAGAGCGATGAACACGACGGCCCACCTCGGGTCGACCGCAGCGGCGCCGCTGGAGCAGTCACCCACCCTCACCTCGGCGTATCATGCGTCTGTCGGTGGCGACCGGTCCGCCGCAGCCTCCGACGCCCACACCCATGATCATCCTTGCGCCCAACCCGGTGACCCACAGTGCGTTCCCGCCCCCGGGTCAGCTCCTCCGGCCCCGCCCGCCATCGCGCCACTTGCCCGGTCCGACGCACTGACCGCACTCTCCTCCCGGGCGCTTGTCCCTGGCCCTCGAACCACGGACCCGGCACCTGACCTCATACTTCTCTCGATCAGCCGAACGTGACGGCTTGGCGCCGTGCTGCGCCACGACTCATTACCGTTCGCCTGAATCGAAGGAAACCAATGAATATCAAGACCCTTGCCGTACCCGCCGCCCTCCTGACCGGCGCACTCCTCCTCGCCGGATGCGGGACTAACCAAGCCTCCAACAACGCTCCCGCTGCCTCCTCGAGCATGGGGTCCATGGATCACGGGGGCATGAGCGGGATGACCAGCTCGTCACCCTCAGCATCACCTTCCCAAGGCACGTTCAACGACGCGGACGTCATGTTCACGCAGATGATGCTGCCCCACCACGAGCAGGCCGTACAGATGAGCGACACGATTCTGGCCAAGCAGGGCATCGACCCGCGCGTCCAGAAGCTGGCCCAGCAGATCAAGGCGGCTCAGGCCCCGGAAATCACCACCATGCGCGGCTGGTTGAGCAGCTGGGGTCAGCCGAGCGCGATGGCCAGCGGCTCGGGGCACAGCATGGACGGCATGATGAGCGGCGATGAAATGGCCAAGCTGAAGGCCGCGGACGGCGCGGCTGCGTCAAAGTTGTTCCTGACGCAGATGGTCGCTCACCACGAGGGGGCGGTCAGCATGGCCAAGACCGAGGTCTCCAGTGGCAAGAACCCTGACGCCGTCGCCATGGCGAAGTCGGTCATCACTTCCCAGACGAAGGAGATCGACGAGATGAAGGCCATCCTGGCGCAGATGTAGTACCGCCTTGGCTGCGGACTGTGCGTGCGCCCCGCAGGGGCGGGGTGCACGCACGGTCCGCGCGGGCAGCCGGGGCCGAAACCATGCCTACGCGGCACCCTCATCGACCGCGTCGAGAGCGGCACGAAGCCGGATTCCGGCATCGTCGGCGACTTCGGGCACCTGTGGACAGCCGAGCGCCATGCCCAGCGGGTCAGGTCGGTCACCGTGAGGAGCCGGTCAGCACGGCTAAGACCGAGGCCACCAGCGGAGAGAACCCCGATGCGGTGGCGATGGCGAAGCCCGTCGTTGCGTTCCAGAGCAAGGGGATCAATGAAGTGAAGGCCTTATCAAACAGATGTGAGCTTCCAGCCGCCCTCGCCTGCGTGAGCCCCTCGTGCTTACGCAGTCGCGGGATCGCGGTGACCCGGCCCTAGGAACACCCACCTCGAATTGCTGGCAACGCATGTCCCAGCGATCCACTGCACTGGTCTCGCCACCCGCCTACGCGCATCCGCGTTACCCTGCGGGGGTATTCCGGCTCGGGAAGGAGATCGAATGTCCGCGTACATCGCTATCGGCATCGTGCTCGGTATCGCGCTGCTCGGTATCGCCGCCCTGGTGCTGCTGGCGCGAGCGATGACGGTCGCTCGGGTTCGGAAGGACGTGCTGCCGTTCGGGTCCGGGTGGGATCTCCAGGAACACGCGCTCTCACGCTTCCACACCCGCTGGTATCCGATGACGCTGGTGTTCCTCGCGTTCGACGTGGAGATGCTGTTCATGTACCCATGGGCGGTCGTCGTCGCCCAGATGGGCGCGGAGGCGGTCATCGAGATGTTCGTCTTCCTCGGGGTTCTGGTCGCCGGCGTGGTCTGGGCCTGGCGCGAAGGAGCGTTTCGATGGGTGTAATCGCCGGTCCGCATCGAACCCCTATGCATGTGCTCCTCGTCGAGGCCCCCGGCGGCAGTGCGGTCCGAATCGAACTGGAAGCGGCGGCCGCGACCACCGGTCACGCCATCGCCATCCACCCAGCGGAGAGCGACGTCCTCCTCGTGTGCGGAACACCCGGACCAGAGCTGCACACCGTCATCGACCGCGTGTGGGACCAGATGCCCTATCCGAAGCACCGGGCCACGCTCACCAGCCCCGACGAGATCGACGCCGCCCTCGCGACCGCGCTGGAGGCCCTCGCGGATCGAGACGCACAGCGATTGGCCGCCCGCGAGAACACGATCGACAACAACGATGCTCAGGCTTTCAACGATCACGAGCATCCGGACGACGAATACTCCAACCACGAGCACTCGGATGACGCTCACGGCAGTGACGCTGACGAATCGATGCACGACCACGGTATGACCATGGGAGCTCACGATCACATGTCGATGGATCACATGTCGATGAGCGGTCCGGGGGGATACCCGCTCGCCGAGGGTGCCGATGATCGGGACGGCCTGGAAATGGACGTGCTGCACCGGCGGCTCGGCCCGGTCCTGCCGGCCTGGCCCGCGGACGTCGTCCTGGACGTGACGCTCGCCGGCGACACCATCACCGACGCCGCCGCCGCGATGGTCGACGCCGACGATCACGTGCCGGCGGAGCCAAAGAACGTTGCGGCCATCGCACTCGACCAGGCCGCCCAAGTGCTCGCCGTTGCCGGATGGGACGCCGCGGCAGCGCGGACGCTTCGCATCCGAGACCTCACCGTGACCGGCCACCGCGACCAGGCGCGGGAACGCATCCGGCCGCTGCACCGCCGGATCGAGCGATCCGTCATGCTCCGCTGGTCACTGCGCGGCACCCAGGTTCGACCTGGCGTCGATGTCCGCACCGTCCTGCTGGAGCGCCTCGAGCGCGCAGACGCCGCGCTCAACGGACGCCAGCCGAAGCCGGAGCTGGCGACGACGGTGGATGAGATTCCGGCACTGGTCGAAGGACGCGACATCGGCAGCGCCCGCCTCGTCGTCGCCGCACTCACCGTGCACCCCGGTCGTCGCACGGACACCACCGATCCTGCCGGCGCGGCGAAACGGCACCACCATGGTTGACGTCGGAAGCGCCCTCTGGGCGCTCGTCCTGCCCGCCGTCGTCGTCGTCCTCGCCATCGCGGCCGCTGGCGGCAACGCCGCCCTGGTGGCACGGGACCGCGGGACACCGCTGCGCGCTGCGGTCCTCTCACCATTCCGGGAAACCGGCCGGCTCCTCCGCCAGCAACGCCGCACCGTGCTCGGCGCGGACTTCCTCTTATGGCGGATCGGCGGGTCCGGGCTCATCGTCGCCGCGTTCCTCGCCGCCCTCGTCGTTCCCGTCGGCACGCTGGTGCCGCTGGATATCCCGGTTGGCGTGGTGTGGTTCAACGCCGTTGACGTCAGCCTCTGGGCGTTGTGGTGGCTGCTCGGGTGGGGTGGCAACAGTGTGCACCCGCTGATCGGTGGGTACCGGTTCCTGGCGCAGGCCCTGGCGTACGAGATCCCGCTGATGTTCGCCCTGACTGCTCCCGCGATCGGCGCGCAGAGCCTCCGGCTGACCGATGTCGTCACGGCGCAGCAACCCGTCTGGTTCGCACTGACGATGCCGGTCGCGTTCGTCGTCTACTGCGCCTCGGTCGCCGCGTTCTCTGCGTGGGGACCGTTTTCCCTTCCCGCCGGCACGGACATCGCCGGGGGTGTCCTCGGGGAACTCTCCGGCGTCGACCGGCTGCTCGTCCTGGCTGGAAGGTGGTGCCTGCTTGTTGCGGGCGCCGCGTTCGCGGTGCCGATGTTCCTCGGTGGTGGGGCCGGTCCGCTGCTCCCGCCGGCACTGTGGCTGCTGGTGAAGACGTGTGCGTTACTCGCCGTGTTCCTGTTACTCGGACGCGCAATACCGGCAGTCCGGCCGCAGCGGCTCGCGGAACTGGGTTGGGTCGTCGTGCTGCCGGTGGTTCTGCTGCAGCTGCTGGTCACCTCGGTGCTGGCTGTGATGGGAAAGGGGTGACTGCGATGGCGACGATCGTGTTCTGGGTCGCGGCCGTGGTCGCGGTGCTCGCCGCAGCCGCGGTGTTCCGGGTCGATTCGATGGCACGTGCGACGTACGCACTGGCGGTGTCGTTCATCGGCGTCGGTGTCGCCATCCTGGTGCTACACCTGGACTTCATCGGCGTCGTGACGATCCTGATGATGGTGATGGAGATGGCCGTGATGGCCGTGTTCATGGTCTCCTACATGGGCATGAACCCGGCGCTGATGCCGATGGACATGACCCACGCAAAACGCCCTGCGGCAGTGATCGCGGCCACCGTGTTCGTCGGCCTCGCCGCGGCCGCGCTCCTCATTCCGTGGCCCGCCCGCGCCGGAACCGCACCGGCGGACACCACCCGGGCACTCGGTGAGGCGATCATGGGGTCGAAGATGCTCGTGATGCTGACGATCAGCCCCATCCTGTTCGCCACGATCATTGCCGCCCTCGTGCTGGCGAACCCTCGCGGCCGGTACGACCGGCTCGGCGACGACCTCCAGGACACCCCCGCCGACCCGGAGCCGGGAGGGATGGGGCGATGAGCCTGCAACTGGTCCTGCTGGTCGTGGCCGCGCTGTTCGCCATCGGACTGTACGGCGCGATCTCACAGCAGGTGGTCGTGATGGTGATGATGGGCATCGAGGTGATGATCAACGCCGTCATCCTCGCCGCCGCCGCGTTCTGGTGGTATCTCACACCGACCGTCGATGGACAGGTGCTGCTGCTGGTGATCATCGCGGCGATGACGATCGAGATGGCGATGGGCTTCGCGGTCGCGACGATCCTGCACCGTTCCCGGAACTCCGACATGACCGACTCCGCAACGGACCTCACTCAGTGAGCGCCGCGCTGATCACCGCCATCGTCCTGCCCGCCCTCGTCGGGGCGGCACTGGCAACGGGTGGACGCTTCGCCGAACGGGCCGCCGTCACCGTCAGCCTCGCCACGGCAGCCATCATGGCGATTGCCGCCACGATCGGTGCCGTCACGCGTGCGGAGGTGACCGGCGGGGTTCCGAGGCTGCTCACGGACTCCGGCCCGGACTTCCGTGTCGACGCCCTGGCCGCGGTCGTGTTGCCGACCGTGGTGTGGATCGGATTCTTGGTGCTCGTGTTCGCAACCGCGGACCGGACCCGTCCGGCGGCGCGATTCCACGGGCTGATGCTGATCTTCCTCGCCGCTGTGGTGGTCACCGTCACCGCGACCGGCCTGCCCTTTTTGCTCGCCGCGTGGGAGGTGATGGGCGCCACCTCCTACGCCCTCATCGGGTTCCGCTGGCAGGACCGCGCCCGCGTCGCCGGCGGATTCACCGCGTTCACCGTGACGCGCGCCGGGGACCTCGGCATGTACCTCGCCGCCGGCGCGGTTGTCGCCGGCGGCGGCTCCTGGTCGCTCACTGCCCTGCAGTCGCTGCCGGGTCCGTGGGTGCACGTCGCCGCTGCGGGGCTGCTTGCTGCGGGCTTCGGGAAGGCGGCGCAGCTGCCGTTCTCGTTCTGGATCTCCCGAGCCATGGAAGGCCCGAGCGCGGTGAGCGCACTGCTGCACTCCGCTGCGATGGTCGCCATGGGTGGTTACCTGCTCCTCCGCGTCGAACCGCTTCTGGGCGGCACCGGCTGGGCAGGGCCGACGGCGGCGTGGGTGGGTGCCGCGACGGCGATCGTCCTCGGCATCGTCGCACTAGCGCAGCGGGATCTGAAGCAGGTCCTCGCCGCATCGACGGCATCCCAGCTGGGGTTCGTCGTCCTCGCCGCCGGCGTCGGCTCGGTCAGCGGCGGTGCCGCGCAGCTCGTCGCCCATGCCGCCACGAAAGCGCTGCTGTTCCTCACCGCGGGGGCGTGGCTCACGGCTACCGGGACGAAACAGTTCACCGGTCTCCGCGGTGTCGCCGCCCGGTGGCCCGCGGTCGGCGTCCTCGCCACCGTCGGTGCGATGTCGCTGGCCGGCCTGCCGCCACTGTCCCTGTGGTACGCCAAGGACGTCGTCCTCGCCGCCGCCCTGGAGGAGCAACCGTGGCTGTATACGGCGGGTCTCGCCGGAGCGGCACTGGCAGCGGCGTACTCCGCCCGAATCATCGCGCTGCTGTGGCGGCGCGCTGGAACACCGGAAGCGTCCTGGGACGACGAGGAACACGGCACCCGACAGGTGCCGCGCCTGGCGATCGTTCCGATGGTGGTGCTCACCGCCGCTGCCGCCGGACTCGCGCTCCTCGGCACACCGCTGCTGCATCCGCTGCTCGCTCCACTCTCCGGGCCGGCGGTGTCGTGGCCGGAGCTCGCCGCGTCCGCCGCGATCGCGGTCATCGTGATCCTCCTGACCCTGTGGCGCACACCCATCATCCGCATCGGGGCGCACTGGTTCGGACTCGAACGTGCCGCTGTCACGGTCGTCGCCACACCGACACTGCGGCTGGCTGCCGTCCTCGCACGTCTCGATGACCGCTTCGGCACAGCCGTCGACCTGTCGGGGCGTGCGCTCGGGCAGGCTGCCCGCGCCGTACGCGCGCTCGACGAGCGTGGACCAGCCGCCGCGACGGGGTGGGTCGGCTCCGGCGTCGCGGTACTCGGTCGATTGGCTCGACGCCCGCAGACCGGCCAGGTCCACCACTACTACATCGGCGCAACCGTGACCGTTGCCGTCGCAGCCGTCCTGCTCCTGGTCGTGAGGTGATCGTGCTCAGTCTGATCGTGTTCCTTCCTGTCGCCGCCGCGGCGATCCTCGCTCTGGCGCGGCCCGTGTCCGGGCGCGGAGCCGCCTGGGTGTGGCTGATGACGAGCGTCGTGGAGCTTGCCCTCGGGATCCTCGTGTCCATCCCCACCACCGACACGGCGGGGCTGCGGTGGGAGGAGCGGGTGGAGTGGATGCCGAGCGCCGGCACCAGCTATCACCTCGGCATCGACGGCTTCTCGGCCCCGTTGCTGCTCCTGACCAACGTCGTGTTCCTCGCCTGCGCGCTCTGGGCGATGCGGGACACCGACCGGCCTCGCCCGCAGGCCGCACTGTTCCTGTTCCTGCAGACCACCTGCCTCGGGGTCTTCGCCGCGCAGGACCTGCTGCTGTTCTTCGTGTTCTTCGACCTGTCCATCGTCGGCATGTACTTCGTCATCGCAGGGTGGGGGCACGGCAACCATCAGCGGTCCGCGCTGCGGTTCTTCCTCTACACGTTCCTCGGGTCCCTCGCGCTCCTGCTCGGCTTCATCGGCCTCTACCTCGGAGCAACACCACACACATTCGACATGGTCGAGCTGGCCCGGCACGGCTTCACCGGCACACCCTTCGCCGCTGGCGCCGTCCTCGCAGCGATCGTGGTCGGCTTCGCCGTCAAGACCCCCACCGTGCCGTTCCACTCCTGGCTGCCTCCGGCGCACACCGATGCACCGTCCATCGGCTCCGTCGTCCTCGCGAGCGTGCTACTGAAGATGGGCACCTACGGATTCCTCCGCATCGCGATGCCGATGCTGCCGGATGCGTGGCGGTCCTGGGCGTGGGTGATCCTGATCGTCGGCCTCGTGTCCGTGCTGTACGGGGCCCTCGTCGCGCTGGCGCAGACGAACGTCAAACGACTGATCGCGTACACCTCGGTCAACCACATGGGCTACGTCGTGCTCGCCATCGGCGCCGCCGGCTTGACCGGGTCGTCCTCCGCGCAGGCGCAGCAGTTGGCGATCACCGGCGCGACCGTGCAGATGGTGTCCCACGGCCTGATCACCGGGGCACTGTTCCTGCTCGCGGGCGTCCTCCACGACCGGCGGGGCAGCTACGAGATCAGCGACTACAGCGGTCTTGCGAAGCCCGCTCCACGGTTTTTCGGACTCTTCGCCGTCGCCGCGTTCGCGTCGCTCGGGATCCCCGGCTTCAGCGGCTTCATCGCCGAGTTCCAGATCTTCGCCGGCAGCATCGGAGCAACAGCGATCGCCGCGATCGCGCTGCCGGGGATCCTGATCACCGCGGCCCTGTTCCTCCGCACCGTGCAGAAGATGTTCACCGGACCGACGGAACGCCTCGCCGAAGACTTCACCGACGTCACCACTCGGGAGACCGCGACGGTCGGGGCGCTCCTGCTGCTCTCCCTGGCCATCGGCGTCGTGCCAGGACCACTACTGCAGCTCATCGCTCCCGCCGCCCGGCAGCTGTCCGCACTGGTCGGAGGTCCAGCGTGAACATGGACTACGGTGCCCTCCTGCCGGAGATCGTCCTGATGGGCGGTGCGATCGCCGCGCTGCTCGGCGGCAGCTTCCTTCCGCGACGCAGGCAGGCATTCGTGACATGGTCAGCGATCGTGGTGGCGTGCGTCAGTGCCGTCACGGCCGCCCTGAGGATCGGGCCGCCGACCGTCTTCAGCGATTCCTACGCGCTCGACGATGCGACGACGACGATCAGGATCCTCGTACCCGTGGCGACCGCGATCGTGATGCTCATCGGACGACAGTCGTCCCGGGGCTCCGCTCGAGAGAGCGAGACCGCCTCGCTGCTGCTCCTGGCTGCACTCGGCACGGTCGTGCTCACCGGCGCGAACGACCTGCTCATCGTGGCGACCGGGTTCCTCCTAGCGACAGTGCCGCTCTACGCGCTGATCGGACTGTCCCGCTCCTCGACCGCGGCCGAGGCGACGATGAAGACGTACCTGCTGGGCGCGATCTTCGGCGTCGTGATGCTTTTCGGCATCGCCGTCCTCGTCGGTGTCGCCGGCGGCAGCACCTACCCCGAGCTGCAACGGGCGCTACCACATGTACCGGCGGCAGCGGCCGCGCTCGGGTTCATCGGGCTCCTCGCCGGCCTGCTGTTCAAAGCCGGCGCGGTCCCGGGACACTTCTGGGTCCCGGACGCGGCGGAGGGTGCCGGTATCGGCATCGCGGCGTTCATCACCACCGTCCCGAAGCTCGGCGCCCTGATCGCACTGGCACGCCTCGTCGTCGTCATGCCTGACACCGTGGACGCACCGCTGCTGGTCGGAGTGCTCGCTGCTGCGAGCATGATCCTTGGCACCCTCGCGGCGTTCTGGCAACGCAACGCCCCACGGCTGCTCGGCTGGTCCACAGTCGGACAAGTCGGTTTCATGTTGATGCCCGTCGCCGTGATCGGCGTCGAACCGTCTGCCCGCCCCGCCCTGCTGACCTACCTGGTGGTCTACGCCGTGACGAACCTGGCCCTGTTCGCTGCGATCGCCGCGCTCCCGGACCGCACGATGGTCCGCTCCTGGCGTGGTGCAGCACGGGAACATCCCGTCATCACGGGTGTCGTTCTGGTCGGCCTGCTGAGCCTCGTCGGGACACCACCGACCGCGGTTTTCGTGGGCAAACTCGCAGTCTTCACGGCGGCCTGGGAAGGCGGGATGTCGTGGCTGGTGGTCATCGCTGCCGCCGTCTCGGTCGCGTCGCTGTTCTACGCGCTGCGTTGGGTGTCAACGGCTTTCCAACGGCCAGCGGCACCGCGGTCGCGCACCTCCGCTGTGCAGCTGCAGGCGGTCACTGCCGTGACGCTCGGTGCGCTGATCATCGTCGCCTTCAGCGTCCCGGCCCTGGTGCAGTGGTGACACTCGCGTTCCGACAAATTCTGCCTTTGCGAGGTCGATCGGGACGGTGCGGGCGCGGAAAAAGACGGCGGCCCGGCGCGTCGAACTGGCATACGCCCCCGCAGAGCCAACCAGTTCCGCCCTGACTTCGCCCGCCGCGCGGGTGACGCCCGTTAGACGAACGTCTAACGGACACTTCCTCGCTCCCTGACCCGGCCGCGTCTCTGCTGGGTTCCGAGGTGCCCGATTGTGAGCAGCCTCGCTCTGTGTCGTCGTTTTCGCTGCGGTCGGTGTCGGGTCAGGTGGTGCCGATGACGAGGGTGCTGCGGGCGGCTTCGACGACGTCGTTGGTGATGACGTCGAGCTCGTTGATCTTCAGGACGCGTTGGATCTGTGGGAGGAGGCGTTCGAGGAGTCGGAAGTTGCCTCGGGTGATGCGTTCGACGGCGGCGATGGCTTGGGCGTCGGTGAAGTCGTCGGGGTCGAGCGTCTTGCCGAGCTTGCGCCATTGACGTTCGAGAACGAAGAGCAGCTCGTCGTGGCCGAGCGGACGGTATTGGTGGGCGAATCCGAGGCGGCTGTAGAGCTGCGGGTAGTGGCTGAACTGCTTCTCGATGCCGGGCATGCCGATGAGGATCATCGCGATGCCGGTGCGGTTGTACTGGTCACGGAGCCACTCGACGGCGTTGCCGGTGAGGCGTTCGGACTCGTCGATGATGATCAGCTCGAGCAGCGACGGGTTGGGGCCGTGTGCGTGGTCGAAGTGGCGGCCGTGGAGGATGAGGTGTTCCTCGATGCAGTGTTCGGTGCGGAGCATGTCGTGCCGGAGGTCGTCCTGCAGGGCTCGCATCGTGGCGGAGACCTCGGGCGTGTAGAAGACCGTGCGGGCACGGTGTGCGGCGGCGTAGATCTTGGTGTCGTCTTCACTGCGTGCGGCCCATCTGGCGATGAATGGGCCGATGCTGTCCCAGTGGGCGTAGCGGCGTGCGGAAAGGGTCTTACCGACGCCAGCGGGGCCGAAGCAGACGCCGATGGTGTTCTGCTTCCGAACGGCATCCGCGAACTCCGCGAACCGGCGGTGTTCCTTCGTGATGATGAACTGGCTCGTCATGACCGGTCCTCCTCGTAGGTCTTCAGTCGCCGTTGATCCGGTGCGGGTGCTGGTGGGGTGTGATCATCGGGCGTGGGGCGGACGATCGCGATGCGTTCGCGGATCTGCCCGCGCAGGGCTCTGCGTTGCGCGTTCCGGGCGGCTTGGATCTGTTTGAGGCTGATCGTCTCGGTCTGGTGCTGGGTGCTGATGGCGGTGCAGAGGAACGCGTCGCGGTGGAAGACGCGGATCTCGGTGACGTCGCGGGGGTCGTACCGAACACTCACGGTGCTACCCACGAAGGGTGCGAGGGTGGCTGCGGTGTAGCGAAGCCCTTCGAAGTAAATGCCGTCTCGTTGCACGACGCGCGTGGTCGGGACGGTGAGCAGGAACCCGTCGAGCTGCTCGAGGGAGTCCGGCAGTCGTGGCAGCCACCCGTCTGCGATCCACGCTTCCAGTGGGCTCTTCCGGAGCTCGCGGTGGGTGCGGGCGTTGTAGCGGCGGATGAACGTGTTCATGGCACTCTCGACACCGGCGAGATCTAGCGCCGGCGTCGGCGCGGAGGATCCGGGCGCGAGGTGGCCGGGGAGCGTTGGGAGCAGCTCGGTGTTGATGGTGCCGAAGAACCGCTCGATCTTCCCGCGGCCCTGTGGTCGAGCGACCTGGGAGTAAATGATGCGGAGGTGCAGCACGGCGGCGGTGTCGCCGAGGCGGTGGCTGGTGAAGTCGGACCCGTGGTCCGTGTAGAGCACGTCCGGGATCCCGCAGACGGGCCAGTCTGGTTCCGGCTTGTGCCAGATCGCTTGCCGGAGCGCGAGCGCGGTGTTCGCGGCGGATGGGGCGCCGAGGAACACCATGTACCCGCAGACCGCACGGGAGTAGTCGTCGAGGATCACCGTCAACCACGGCCGTTCCCGCTTGCCGTCGGGTCCGACGATGAGCAGGTCGAGCATCGTGTGGTCCGCCTGCCAGATCGCGTTGGGGCGGTCCGCACGACGTCGGAGCAACAGTTCGTGCTTGTCCCGATATGACGCGGGCCCCTCGAGCGCGAGCGTCACCATCCCGGGATCAAGCCCGTTCACGATCGACCGCACAACCGAGTACGACGGCGCTGAGAGACCTCGTTTGGTGCAGTGGTTGTCGACCTGGCGGTGAATCGTGGCGATCGAGGGTCGTGGCTTGGTGAGCGCGAGCCCCTCGATCAGGCGCACCAGTTCCGGTGCCGTCCGTCGGGCGCCGTGATCGGTGCGGGTGCCGTCGGCGAGAGCCGGGTATCCGCCGGTTCGGTAGCGGGCGAGCCAGCGTTGCAGGGTGCGTTCGGCGACGCCCGTGGTGCGAGCGAGGGTGGCGAGCGGGATGGCGTCCTCGACGTGCAGTCGAAGTGAATCGCCCCGGGTTTAGTGGAGGGCGAGTTCTTCCAGCGCTGGCTGGCTCTGGGGGTTGATCTCACGGTAGTACTCGTTCTCCTTCTCGATCGGTGTGAGGTATCCGATCGATGAGTGCAGCCGGTTCTCGTTGAACCAGTGCACCCAG
>NZ_MIEU01000002.1 GCF_001968825.1 Tersicoccus sp. Bi-70 | reverse complement strand
CCGCGTTCAACGACAACTCCGGACTCTCCTTCCTGGCCTCGGCAACAAGCCGCATCGCACGCTCACGAAGCTCCGGCGGATACTTCCTCGGTGCTGGCATGATCATCATCCTTCCGGGGATTCAGACCCTCCACGAGAACCGGGGCGATTCAAAGGATGCCCCACCGCTCGCTTGCGTCCATGGGTAGCTACATCGTTGGGGAAGGCTTGGTTCGTCGCGCCACGACGGGCTCGGCGTGCTTCGCGAGTGCACGGTAGATGGTGGTGCGGCTGACGCCGAGCACGTCACCGATCTGCGCGACGGTCATGTCCTGCTGCTCGTACAGCCGGCGCGCGGTGCGCACCTGGTCCGCGGAGAGGCGAGACGGTCGGCCGCCGGTCCGGCCGCGGGCTCGGGCGGCGGCGAGGCCGGCGTTGGTGCGTTCCTTGATGAGGTCCCGCTCGAACTCCGCCAGAGCGGCGAAGACGTGGAACACGAGCCGGCCGCCGGGTGAGGTGGTGTCGATGGTCTCCTGCAGCGACCGGAACCCGACCCCGCGCTCGGCGAGAGCGTGCAGCTGATCGATGAGGTGCCGGATGGACCGGCCGAGCCGGTCGAGTCGCCAGACGACGAGAGTGTCGCCGGGGCGGAGCTGGTCGAGGAGCTTGTCCAGCTCGGGCCGGTGTTGGAGCGACCCGGACATGGTGTCGACGAACACGCGGTAGCAGCCGGCGGCGTTGAGCGCGTCGATCTGCAGCGCCGCGTCCTGGTCAGTAGTGGACACGCGCGCGTACCCGAGGAGGTGGCCCATGAAGAGAACGTAGCGAAACTCGATCCGGAGGGGTAGTGGTGGCACGTAGATTCCGGGACTGGGTTCCGTTACATGACACGCCGCCTCGCACCCTGGCGGGGCTTCGGTACGGATAGTTGTAGCGGAATCGTTCGTATTTGCTACAGCCGGTGAGTCAGCGCCGCGAGCCGGAGCGCTTGGACGGAACGTCGTTGTTGTTCCGCGCGATGGCGGCCGTTGGCCGGAGAGGGGTGTGGTGCCGCGATGACGGGTACGAGTCGGGGGTGCTCGTCCAAGGTGAGGTGCCGCATGACTCCGTCGAGGGCGGCGGTACCGTACGTGACGATGGCATCGAGCACGGGGAGCACCTTGAGCAGAGTTTCGAGGGCGTGTCGCCCCTCGTCGATGTCCACAGGTCGGACGCGGCCGAGAATCTCCCACGGGATGAGGTTCCAGCGGAGGTAGTCGTTGCGTGCGAGTCCGGACTCGATGCGGGCTGCGCGGAACGCGGCCGCGGTCGGGCCCGGGTTGTCCTCGCTGCAGATCGCCGTGTGCGCTGCGGCGATCGTCTGGGGGCCGGGCGACTGCATGAGGACCAGGACGCGGCTGGATGTGCCGCCGGATCTCGGGTCGAAGTTCGGGACGAACCGCCGTGAACCGTCGGGTGCGGTGCGCCATGCCTCGGCGAGGGCGTTCAGGGATCGAACGTCCGCGACCTCGTCCGCGAGTTCGTCGGGGGTGCTCATGCCGGCTGTGGTGGTGCGAGGAGTGTGCCGCGGATGACGGAGCCGTGGAAGGTGCGGACGGCAACGGTGATCCACGCGGCGACGAGGCCCACGTAGTAGACGACTGCGAGGACGGCGACGACGGTGAGTCCGGAGTGCAGGGCCAGGCCGTTCAGGCCGGTGACGCAGGTGCCGACGGGGAACGTGAATGACCACCAGGTCAGGCTGAACGGCAGGTGTTCGCGGGCGGTGCGGATGGTGATGGCGAGGGCGATGACGGTCCACAGCAGCGCGAAGCCGAGCATCGCGAACCCGTACACCAGCGCCACGACCAGCAGTGCGTGGGCGGTCGACGCGTCGACGACGGCGGGGGCGTTCGATGCGAGGAGGTTTACCGCGGTGATGGACTGTCCGACCGGTCCGAGGACGATCCACAGGGTCGGCACCATACCGGCGGCACCGACCTTGTGTTGCGCGAGACGGTTCCAGATCAGCGTAATGACGACCAGGGACGTGATGAGGCTGAGGCCGAAGAAGCCGTAGCAGGACCACAGCAGGGTCTCCCGTGCCTGCCCGGCGGGGGCATACGGCAGGAGGAGCGCACCGGTCGAGGCGGACACCATCGGCGGGACGATCGGCATCAGCCAGCCGCCGAACGCGGATTCGGGCGTGTTCTCGTGGCGGGTGAACGCCAGGTACGGCACCAGGACCGCGGTGAGCAGGCCGCCGATGGTGCCGATGGTCCATAGGACCCAGTCGACGGTGACGGCGGCGGGGAGGCCGATCCAGTCCTTGCCGAGGAGGATCGTGCCGGCGCCGACGGTGAGGAACGCCATGGGCGGTGCGCCGTAGAAGTGGGAAATCACCGGGTTGAGGTGGTGCTTCGCTGCGGTGCTCCGGTAGCGGACCCAGTGCAGGACCGTCGCGATGGTGAGGGCGACGAGCAGGACCGCCGCGATCGCCCAGACGACCGTCGCCGCCGTGCGCAGACCGGGGAACTGCAGCGGTAACGACGCGGCCGCGACGGCGACGATCCCGGTCCCCATGATCGACGCGAACCAGTTCGGGGTCAGGTTCGACACGATCAGGCCGGGCCGCTCCAGCTCCCGGAACAGCCGCCGGTCGCGCACACCGTGCTCAGAGGCTGCGGGTGCGTGGGCGAGGTGAGCGGACATGCACCCATCGTGCGCGTGTGCCCCGTGGTTCGGGAACGGCGGACTCGTTGGCAGGGCACAATGGTTGCTTGTGGCACTGCGGCGGTTGACGGACCGGATCCTGGACCTCGACACCCTCGAGGTCCTCGTCCGCGTCGCGGAGACCGGGTCGTTGACCCGCGCGGCCGAGGTGTTGGGGGTGACACAGCAGGCGGTGTCTGCGCGCTTGCGTGCCGCGGAGCAGGCGACCGGTCAGCCGCTGGCGCACCGGACGGCATCCGGGACCGCGCTGACCGACGCCGGCCGGGTGGTGCTCGGTCTCGCCGTCCCGGTGTTGGAGGCCTCCCGGCGGCTTGAAGCAGGCGTCGCCGCGCTGCGGGAACCGGCGGGATCCCTCGTGATCGCAGCGTCGCAGACGATCGCCGAACTCCTGCTGCCCGGATGGCTGCTCACCCACCGTGCTGCCACGCCGGATGCGTCGGTGCGTTTGATCGCGGGGAACTCCGCCGACGTGACCGACCTCGTCCGTTCCGGCGCTGCCGACGTCGGGTTCACGGAGACTCCTGCTGCGCCGATTGGCCTCTCATCGCTGGTGGTCGATGAGGACGAACTCGTGGTCGTCGTCGCCCCGCACCATCCTTGGGCAAGCGCTTCGGCCATCACCTCGGATGACCTCGCGGAGACGCCCCTGCTGCTCCGTGAGGAAGGGTCCGGCACCCGCTCCACGGTCGAAGCGTGGCTCGACGACGCGGGTCTGACCCTGGTCCCGCCGGCTGCAGTGCTGGAAACGACTGGCATCATCCGCGCCAACGCTCGAGCGGGCATCGCGCCCGCGGTGATGAGTCTCCGCACCGTCGACACTGACCTCGAAGACGGTGCCCTCGTCCGGGCGCTACTGCTCGGCCCGCCACTGATCCGGCCGCTGCGAGCGATCTGGTCAGGCCGCCCGGGGCCCGCTGTGACGGCGTTCCTGGACACTGCTCGCAGCTCGAGTACCGGTGGTCAGATCAGTCCGTAGGGCAGCTCCGGGTGCTGCTCGGCGATCTCGGTGAGCCGGTTGTACTTCGCGACGCGTTCCCCGCGGCCGGGTGCGCCGGACTTGATCTGCCCGGTGCCGGTCCCGACAACGAGGTCCGCGATGAACGTGTCCGTGGTCTCCCCAGAACGGTGGGAGACCATGCTGGCCATCCCGATGCTCTTGGCGGTGGCGATCGCGCCGAGGGTCTGGGAGACGGTCCCGATCTGGTTCGGCTTGATCAGTGCCGCGTTCGTCAGCTGCTGCTCGCCGCCGTCGCGGATCCGCTGTGGGTCGGTGACGTAGAGGTCGTCGCCGACGATCTGGATCCGGTCGCCGAGCGCCGCTTGCATGCGGCGGAACCCCTCATGGTCGTCTTCCGCGAACCCGTCTTCGATGCTCCGGATCGGATACGTGTCGATGAGGTGCCGGTAGTAGTCGACCAGCCCGTCCCGGTCGAGGCTGTCGTTGAGCACCCGGTAGGAGCCGTCGCCCTGGGAGAACTCGTTCGCGGCCGGATCGAGCGCGATCGCCACCTGATCGACGCCCGGCTCGTAGCCGGCGGTACGGATCGCGTCGACGAGCAGGTCGAGCGCTTCCTCGGGCGCAGCGATCGACGGTGCGAAACCGCCCTCGTCGCCGAGGCCGAGGCTGCCGAACCGGTCCCGAACCAGCGCCGCGAGAGCGTGGTACACGTCTGCGCCGATTCGGACGGCGTCTGCCATCGAGCCTGCGTTGACGGGAGCGATCATGAACTCCTGGAAGTCCAGCTCGTTCGCTGCGTGCGCGCCGCCGTTGAGGACGTTGAAGTGCGGGACCGGCATCCGCGGCGTCGAGCCGGTGATCTCAGCGATCCACTGCCAGAGCGGGAGGTCCGCGGCATGGGCGAGGGCCCTGGATGCGGCGATCGAGGTGGCGACAACGCTGTTCGCGCCGAGCCGGCGGTACCCGGTGGTGCCGTCGAGTTTGGCAAGGGCGGCGTCGATCTGCCCGATCGCCGACCACGACCGGCCGGTGAGGAGCCCTGAGATGTCGGTGTCGATCAGGTGGAGCGCCTGGGTGACGTCGCGGCCGCCGAACGCGGATCCGCCGTCGCGGAGCTCGACGGCTTCGTGGGCGCCGGTGGATGCGCCCGCGGGGGCGTCCCCGGTGACGGTGCGGCCGTCGTCGAGCTCGAGGGACACGCGGACGGTCGGGTAGCCGCGGGAGTCGAGGATGCGGGCGCCGTGGACGGCGTCGATGGTGACGGGGTGGTCGTGGTGGGTGACGTACTCACCCTGATGGGCTCCGTGGTGGTGGATGCCGCTGATGTAGTCGTTCATGGTGACGCTCCTTCGGTTCGGTTCGGGTCATGCGTCGAGCTGGTCTGTGGTTGGAAGGGGAAGCCGCGGGGAGGCGGAGGGACGACCTGCTGGCGATCACTCAGCGCCAGTGCCTCCCCGCGGCAGTCTGTGGACCCGTGGGTCACGGGTGTCGGGTGTGGGCGTTCTGTGCGGTGCGGATGACGGCTTCGGCAGCAGCACGGTCGGCCCACCCGTTGGTGGTGACGTGCTTGCCGTGCTCGATCTCCTTGTAGTGGGCGAAGAAGTGCTCGATCTCCGCCAGCGTGTGTTCCGGCACATCGGTGATGTCCCGCAGCTGCGCGAAGCGGTCGTCGCCAGCGGGAACGGTGAGGATCTTGTCGTCGCCGCCGTTCTCGTCGACCATGCGCAGCATCCCGACCGGCCGGACCGTGATGACGACGCCGGGGAACGTGGGACGGGGCAGGAGCACCAGGGCGTCGAGGGGGTCGCCGTCATCGCCGAGGGTGTTGTCGATGGAGCCGTAGTCCTGGGGGAACACCATGCTGGTGAACACCGCCCGGTCGAGCCGGATCCGGCCGGTGGTGTGGTCGACCTCGTACTTGTTGCCGCTGCCGCGGGGAATCTCGATCGTGACGTCGAACAGCATGGGTACCTCCGGTGCTGGAGCGGGTGTGTGGTCAGTGAGTGGGGTGGTCACAGGGTGCCGCCGAGGAGGATGCCGGCGGTCGCGGCGGCGACGGAGACGACGAGCATTCCGAGACCGTTGATCGCGGCGGCGGTGATCCGTCCGCTGCGGGCGAGGCGGACGGTTTCGAAGCTGGCGGTGCTGAACGTGGTGTAGCCGCCCATCACCCCGGTGCCGAGGACCGCGACCGGCACCGCGCCGAGGTGCGTGGCGGCGCCGACGATGATCCCCAGCAGCAGCGACCCGGTGATGTTGATCGTCAGCGTGCCGACGGGGAGCCGGAACTCCCGGCCGGTGTTGATCAGCCCGTCGAGGAGGAACCGACCGGCAGCGCCGGCACCGCCACCGAGGGCGACGACGACGATGAGGGCGGCGTTCATGCTTCCTCCGTTCGGGGACGGAACCAGCCGGCGACGACGAGACCGCAGGCGGTCGCGATCGCGCCGGATAGGACAGTGAGGAGCGCGTAGCCGGTGCCAGCGAGGCCGTGGCCGTCGAGGAACAGGGCGGCGGTGGACTCGGCGAGGGTGCTGTAGGTGGTGAACCCGCCGAGGACCCCTGTCCCGAGGAGCAGCCGCAGCACCCTCCGGCGACCGGCATCGGGCCCACGGTGCGCGAGCGCTTCCAACAGCACACCGAGGGCCAGCGCCCCGGTGATGTTGATCCAGAAGATCGACCAACTCACTCCGCCATCGGCAGGGAGCACGCTACTGATGACGTCGCGGAGGGCAGTACCGCCGGCCCCACCGACGGCGACGAGGCCGACGTACCGCCACCGCAGATGCACCGGCCGCATGGTCGTTGCCGGGTCGGAGACGTCGACGTCCGGGTCGGGAGGGAGCTGGTCGTCGGGCATCGGGGTGTCCGTTCGGGTGGTCATGTTCCGCCTTCTGCCGCGACCAGCGCCGCGGCGTGCTGTGCTGCTACCGGATCCAGGAACGCCCCACCCCGCGGGACGAGAGCACCCGTCGGGGCGAGGTGGTACTGCACGGGTTGCCCGGTCGGCAGGTTAAGCTGCTCGAGCTCCGGGTCGGTGAGGTCGTCGATGCATGCGCAGAGTGCGCGGAGCGAGTTCCCGTGCGCGACGACGAGGACGCTCCGCCCTGACCGCACCATCGGCAGGAGCCGGTCGTGCAAGACGGGGCGGACCCGCTTGATGACGTCCGAGAGTGCCTCGGTGCGTCGGAGGGCGCCGTCGGGCAGGCCGCGCAGCGCGGAGCTCGACCGCAGTTCCTCCCACAGGTGCAGCGACATCGGTGGCGGTGTGCCGGTACGGGACCTGCGGAGCCGCACGTACTCGTCGTCACCGAGCATCCGACGGGCGTCGGTCTTCGTCATCCCGGTCAGGGCACCGTAGTTGCGTTCGTTGAGCTGCCACACCGCTTCCGTGGGCAGCTGTGTCCCGAGGGCGTCGCAGACCAGTTCGGCGGTGCGGACGGCACGGCGCAATGTGGAGGTGACCACGACGTCCGGCGTGATGTGGTTCGACCGGAGGAGCTGTCCGGCTGCGGATGCTTGCCGTTCGCCGCGGTGCGTGAGCGGGACGTCGAGGAGCCCGGTGAAGGTGCCGGCTTCGTTCGCGGTGCTCTCCCCATGCCGCAGGAGCGTCAGCATGCCCGTCACGGGGCTTCCGACGGGAGGAGGACGGTGGCGCCGACCGGGTCGTGCGGGACGACCAGTATCGGCCGGTGCTGCTGATGCGTCAGGTGCGCGGCGACGGACCCGGTGAGCAGTTCCGCTATCCGGCGTCGGCCAGCCTGGGATCCGACGACGATCATCACCGCGTCACGTTCCTCAGCCACCGCAGCGAGTGCGTGACTCGGGTCCCCGACGCGGGAGACGAAGTCCACGTCGACCGATCGCGCCGCAGCAAGATCTCTGATGACCCGCATGTCTTCGTCGGGGAGCTGCTGCGGGTCGCTGTCCGCCGTGTCCGGGTCGATCGGTTCGATGATCTCCGACCCGTCCGCACGCACCCCCGCTGACAGCAGCGCCGGATCGACGACCACACACACCAGGCGGGCGCTGAAGCGTTCAGCGACGGCAGCCGCGACACCGACGACGTCGTGCCCCTGCCCGGACTGCACACCGACCACGACAACACCGGCAGTGCTCGACTCGACCATGACATCTCCCTACCTCAGGCGCACAGAAGCGCAACCAGCTGAGATAGGGACTGTTGTCGACGAGTGTCGAGGTTGGGTCCGGCAAGCCCCACTGCCGGGTCCGAAGACACCACCAGTATGCACCCACCACCCCATGCCCGCACCGACGATCTTCCGCACCTCGAGAACCGGTCCGCTTCGTGACGCGGGACGACAGGGAGAGAAGCTTGAAGGGCGACACTGAGCGGAGCTGCTCACACTCCTGGCCGAATGAGGGGCGGCTTTTTGAACCGGTGGTTACTGCTGCCCGCGGCGGGCTCGACGCAGTTCTGCGACGATGCGAGCTCGCTCGGGATCCTTGGCCAGCGTGCGGTCGTCGATGACGTCGATGACGTGCTGGATCAGCGCGACGACCTGCTTGGACAGGAACGCGCTGAGCACGCCGCTGGCGACGGCGATGACGCCAGTCAGGGCAGCAGTACCACCGGAGGCCGTCAGCATGTCCACCGTGTCGGTGATGGGCATGATGCCTCCTTCGGGGTTGGCCAGTTGCGGCCAGAACCCACCCGTCCTCGGGTGGGGGCATGAGGACCGCCGGCGCGCAACGAGGCGTGGCAGCGGATGGCAGGAGCGTCGAGAGCTCCCTGCGAATGCCCGAGTCAGATCAGGGCATAAAAAAGGCCGGTCCTGAGAGGGCCGGCCGGAGACAGCGTCGTGCTGCCTTGAGTGTCAGCGTACAGCGCCTATGCGACACCCGCGAGATTCCCGGGCAGACGCGTGCCGAGCAGCCTCAGGGTAGCGGAGCAGGCGGGCATGAAAAAAGCCGATCCAGAGGACCGGCTGTAGGCGCGCACTATGAACGCAGGACGATTCTGACACGGCCGGCGGACATTCGGCAAGCACTTCGCGCCACCATGTCGCGGTGGACTACTTCGCCGGCGCGGTGATGAGGCCGGCGAGGGTGTCCAGGGCGCCGGGGATGAGGGAGAAGTAGGCCCAGGTGCCGCGCTTTTCGCGGTGGAGGATCCCGGCGTCGACGAGGACCTTGAGGTGGTGCGACACGGTCGGCTGGGACAGGCCGAGCGGTTCCTGCAGGTCGCAGACGCAGGCCTCGGCACCGTCGTGCGCGGCGACCATCGAGATCAGCCGGAGCCGGGCCGGGTCCGCGATCGCCTTGAGCGACTTCGCGAGGACCTCGGCGGACGCCTGGTCCATCGCCTCGGTGGTGACGGGCGAGCAGCACGCGGTGACGTCCTGGATGGGAAGCAGCTCGATCGTCATGGGCTCATCCTCCCACCGACTTCGACAGGCGTCTATATTTGCGTTCATCGATATCGACGTGCTTCGATGTACGGGCCGGCTTTCGGCTCCCGCTCGATCCGTGAAGGACCAGCCTGATGACTCACCTCCTCGCCGTCGGCGGCAGTGACGCCGGCATCGCCGCAGCGCTCCGCGCCCGCGAACTTGACCCGACCACCGATGTGACGGTGGTACTCGCGGACGAGTTCCCGAACTTCTCCATCTGCGGCATCCCGTACTGGGTCTCCGGCGACGTCGCGACGGAAGCGTCCCTCGCGCACCGCACCCGCGCGGACCTCGAAGCCGCCGGCATGACCGTCCGCTCCTCCACCTGGGCCTCCGCCGTCGACGTCGACCGCCGCCGCCTCACCGTCACCGGCGCTGCCGGGGAAGAGCAGATCTCCTACGACGAGCTGCTGATCGGCACCGGCGCCGAGCCCGTGCGCCCGGCCGGGGTCCCGTTCGGGGAATCTGGCATCCACCTGCTGCACTCCATGACTGATGCGGAGCAGGTGGTCGCTGCCCTCGAGCTGCTGCCGGCGGGGAGCCGGGTGGCGGTCGTCGGTGCTGGCTACATCGGCCTGGAGATGACCGAAGGGCTCGTCGCGCGCGGGTTCGAGACGACGCTGATTCAGCGTGGCCCGGAAGTGCTCTCCACCCTCGACCCGGAGCTCGGGTCCCTCGTCACCGCCGAGGTCCGCCGCCATGGCGCGGCCGTCCTGACCGGGTCGACCGTCACCGGGATCGCCCCGACAGGCGGTGGGCAGTGGCGCGTCGCCACCAGGTCGACGTCCGGTGACGCGGAGGGCACGTTCGCCCTCGTCGTGGTCTGCGTCGGCGTCCATCCCGTCACGGACCTCGCGGTCGCCGCTGGGGCACGGCTCGGTCAGGCCGGCGCGATCGTCGTCGACGAATCGATGCGGACCGGGGTGCCGCATGTGTGGGCTGCCGGTGACTGCGTCGTGACGCACCACCGGCTCCTCGGCACCACGTGGTTGCCGCTCGGGACGACAGCGCACAAGCAGGGCCGCGTCGCCGCGGAAAACATGCTCGGCGGCAGCAAGGTTTTCGCAGGCTCGGTGGGGACGCAGGTGGTGAAGGTGTTCGATCTCGTCGCCGCCCGCACCGGCCTCCGCCAGCACGAGACCGGCCCTCTGGAGGTGTCTCCGTTGACGCGGGTGACGGTGGCGGATGACCACAAGCGGTACTACCCGGGCGCGGTCCCGCTGACGATCAGCGTCACCGGCGACCAGAGCACCGGTCGGCTCCTCGGTGCGCAGATCGTCGGGCAGCGCTCGGCAGAGATCAGCAAGCGCATCGACACGTTCGCCACTGCCCTCCACGCGGAGCTCACCGTGGACGACGTCATCGACCTCGACCTCTCCTACACGCCGCCGCTCGGGTCCCCGTGGGACGCCGTGCAGGTCGCCGCGCAGGGCTGGGAACGCGCCGCCGCCGCAGCGAACCAGGCTGCAGTGAACCAGGCTGCGGTGATCGGCTGATGGTGATGGCTGTGGTGGCTGCGGCGATCTTCGTCGCGACGCTCGTGGTGGTGATCTGGCAGCCCAAGGGGTTCCCGATCGGCTACACCGCGCTCATCGGCGCCGTCATCGCCCTCGCCACCACCGTCGTCGGCCTCTCCGACATCCCGACAGTGGTCGGGATCGTGTGGAACGCGACACTGACGTTCGTCGCGGTGGTGCTGATCTCGTTGATCCTCGACGAGGCCGGGTTCTTCGAGTGGGCAGCCCTCCACGTTGCCCGCTGGGGCCGCGGCAACGGACGGCTGCTGTTCGTCCTCATCGTCGGCCTCGGTGCCGTCATCGCGGCCGTGTTCGCCAACGACGGGGCCGCACTGATCCTCACCCCGATCGTCGTCGGGATGCTCCGGGCCCTGAACATGCCGCAGAAGGCAGCGCTCGGGTTCATCCTCGCCACCGGGTTCATCGCCGACACCGGCAGCCTGCCGCTGGTGGTGTCGAACCTGGTCAACATCGTCTCCGCCGACTACTTCCACCTCGGCTTCGCCGAGTACGCCGCCGTCATGATCCCCGTCGGCATCGTCTCCGTCCTCGCCTCCCTCGGCATGCTGCTGCTCTACTTCGGCAAGAGCATCCCGAAGCGGTACGACGTCCTCGCCCTCACCAGCCCCACCGCCGCGATCACGGACCGGGCGACGTTCCGCGCCGGTTGGGTCGTCCTCGCCCTGCTGCTCGTCGGCTACTTCGCCGCCGACCCACTCGGTGTGCCGCTCGCGGCCGTCGCTGGTGTCGGGGCGGTCGTGATCGTGCTCGTTGCCGCCCGGCAGCCCGCGTTCCTCTTCGCCCGCGCCCAGGCCGCACCGGTCCTGGTCACCACCGGCGGCACCGCCACCGTCGGTGCCGCCGGTGGCGGTGCGGGTGCGCCGTCGGGGCGGGTGATTCCGGTGTGGAAGACGATCCGGGAGGCGCCGTGGCAGATCGTGCTGTTCTCCATCGGCATGTACCTCGTCGTCTACGGCCTGCAGAACCAGGGCCTCACTGACCACCTCGCGAAGCTGTTCGACGTGTTCGGCGACCACGGGGTGCTCGTCACGGCGCTCGGCGTCGGGTTCACCATCGCGATCCTCGCGTCCCTGATGAACAACATGCCCACCGTCCTCATCGCCGCCCTCGCCATCGGCGGAGCCGGAGCGACCGGGCTCACCCACGAGGTGATGGTCTACGCCAACGTCATCGGCTCCGACCTCGGCCCGAAGATCACCCCCATCGGCTCCCTCGCGACCCTGCTGTGGTTGCACGTGCTGGAGAAGAAGGGCATCCACATCGGGTGGGGGCAGTACTTCCGCACCGGCATCGTCCTCACCGTCCCCGTCCTCGCCGTCACCCTCGCCGCCCTCGCCGGCTGGCTCACCCTCATCCGCTGAACCCGGAAAGACACACACCCATGAGTGACAAGCCCACGATCCTGTTCGTCTGCGTCCACAACGCGGGACGCTCCCAGATGGCCGCCGGCTACGCGCAGGCACTCGGCGGCGACCGCGTCGAGGTCCTCTCCGCCGGCAGTGCGCCGAAGGACCAGATCAACCCGATCGCGATCCAGGCGATGGCCGAAGACGGCATCGACATCGCCGGCAACCAGCCGAAGATCCTCACCACCGACGCCGTCCGCGACTCCGACGCCGTCATCACCATGGGGTGCGGCGACGCGTGCCCGATCTTCCCGGGCAAGCGGTACGAGGACTGGGAACTCACCGATCCCGCCGGCCGCGGCATCGAGGACGTCCGCCCCATCCGCGACGACGTCAAGCACCGCGTCCAGACGCTCCTCGCCGAGCTGCTGCCCACCGAAGCAACCGCGTAACGACCAGGAAGCCGCAGACCATGACGCTTACCCTCACCGTCCCACCCCGGACCGACGCGGACCGCCTCACCGGGCTGCCCGTCGCGGTCATCGGTGCCGGCCCCGTCGGGCTCGCTGCCGCCGCGCACCTCCTCGAGCGCGGCCTCGACGTCGTCGTCTACGAAGCTGGCCCGACGGTTGGGACGAGCGTCCGCGCGTGGGGACACACGCGCCTGTTCTCCCCGTGGCAGTACGTCATCGACCCTGCCGCGCAGCGTCTCCTGGAAGCCACCGGCTGGGAAGCGCCTCGAGCGGCGTCGTTGCCCACTGGCCAGGACCTCGTCGACACGTACCTGGCGCCCCTGGCTGCGACCCCGCAGCTCGCACCGGTGATCCGCTACGGCACCCGGGTGGAGGCGGTGTCACGGCAGGGCATGGACCGCACCCGCTCCACCGGCCGCGCCGACACCCCCTTCCTGCTCCGCCTCCACACCGCCGACGGCGTCACGGACATCACCGCGCGTGCGGTCGTCGACACCTCCGGCACCTACACATCACCGAACCCCCTCACTGCCGCTGGGCTCGCACCCGCCGCGGACCTCGGCGACCGCGTCGTCCACGCACTGCCTGACGTCCTCGGCGCCGACCGGGCCCGGTTCTCGGGGAAGCGGGTCCTCGTCGTTGGTGCCGGCCACTCCGCGGCGAACACGCTCATCAAGCTCGCCAGCCTCGCCAAGACCGCGCCGGGTACCGAAGTGCTGTGGGCTGTCCGAAACGCCGGCACCGCCCGGCTCGGCGCCGACGCAGCCGACGGCCTCGCGGCCAGGGGTCAGCTCGGGTCCACCGTCCACGGCCTCGTCGAGTCCGGTCAGCTGCAGCAGATCGCCTCGTACGAGATCGACGACGTCCGCGCCGACGGCGACCAGGTCACCGTCACCGGCCGGCGCGCGGGAGAGCCGTTCGCGGTCACTGTCGACGTCATCGTGAACGCCACCGGATTCCGGCCCGACCTCGACATGCTCCGCGAGATCCGCCTCGGCCTCGACGACATCGTCGAAGCACCCCGAGCCCTCGCACCACTGATCGACCCGAACCTGCACTCCTGCGGCTCCGTTCCCCCGCACGGTGTCGCCGAGTTGGCGCACCCGGAGCCGAACTTCTTCATCGCCGGCATGAAGTCCTACGGCCGCGCGCCCACGTTCCTGCTCCTCACCGGCTACGAGCAGGTCCGCTCCATCGCCGCCGAACTCGCCGGCGACCACACCGCAGCCCGACAGCTCGAACTCGTCCTCCCCGAAACGGGTGTCTGCTCCACCGACATCGGCGGCAGCTCCTGCTGCACCACCCCGCCCGCCACCGCCACTCCTGCCGCTGAGGACGCTGCCTGCTGCACTCCGCTTGATTCGGCTACCGGCAACACCTCGTGCTGCACCAACTGACCGGACTTGCATCCATGACCACGAAGCCCACTGTCCTGTTCATCTGCAAGCACAACGCCGGCCGCTCACAACTCGGCGCAGCACTCCTCGAACTCGCCGCACCCGACCGATACACGGCCACCTCCGCCGGCATCACCCCGGCCGACGAGGTGAACCCCTCGATCGCCGCGACCGTAGGCGAACTCGGCCTCGACATCACCGCACGCATGCCGCGGCGCGTGACGCCCGACCTGCTCGAACACGCGGACATCGTCGTCCTCATGAAGCCCGGACTCGAACTCCCCGCAGAACCTGGCGGCACGGTCCTGGAGTGGTCGTTCCCCGACCCCAACTCCTGGTCACCGGAAGACGTGCGACCAATGCGGGACGCCGTCGCAGAACGCATCGAACGAGAGCTCCTGCAGCCGTAGCGACCGGGCTACCCGACACGAAGCGAAGCCAGAAGGACGACACAGAGCGAAGCTGTTCACAGCCCGATAGACCCGCCCGATGAAATGCCCGATGAGGGGGCCTTTTCTGCAACACTGAGGCCGTGAAGATCGGATACGCCCGCGTCTCGACCGCCGGCCAGGACCTCACCGCCCAACGCGAGCAGCTCGTCGCGCTCGGCGTCGACGCCGAGCGCATCCACGTCGACCACGGACTCACCGGCACCAACCGGGCCCGCCCCGGCCTCGAGACCGCCCTCGCCGCCATCCGCAGCGGCGACGTCCTGGTCGTCACCAAGCTCGACCGGCTCGCCCGATCCGTGCCCGACGCCCGCGCAATCGCCGACCAACTCGTCGAACGCGGCGCAGCGCTCAGCCTCGGCGGCAGCGTCTACGACCCCCACGACCCCGTCGGCCGGCTCCTGTTCAACGTTCTCGGCATGGTCGCCGAATTCGAAGCCGACCTCATCCGGATGCGCACCCGCGAAGGCATGGCGATCGCCAGAACCCGCGGCCGGCTCAAGGGGCGAGCCCCCAGCCTCTCCCCCAGCCGCCGGCGGCACCTGCTCACCCTCGTCGACGCCGGCGAGCACACCCACACCGAGCTCGCTGAACTCTTCCAGGTCTCCCGCGCCACGGTGTACCGAGAGATCCAGAGGCGAGATGTTGCCTCAACCGTTACGAGCGGCACGTGACGGTGACGGCTCGGCGGATGAGTCGACTGCTCCTTGGACAAGAGAGGTCGGACTTGGCTCAGCAGTGCTGAGCCAAGTCCGACCCCATACGACCCCGGCCCTAGGGCCGGTCGTTCTTACTCGGGTTCCGCTCCACGATCGTGGCCGACCACCGCTGGCCAGGTTGCCCCACGACCTTCACTCCGATCGGTTTCTTGGCGTATCGGACATCGAACTCGTTCAATGACGTACCGGCGTGCGGGTCCGTCGAACAATCGATGGGAAAGCTCCCCACGTCATCGAGACTGACCTGTATAGTCCCAGCCCCGAGACAGTCCAAGAACACTCCCACGGCAGGAGATTTCGGAGCCACGCTGCCCACGTACTGCTCCCCCGTTTTCTGAGATGCTGACGCGAGAACCACCTCTCCAGCCCCAGGCTTGTACTGGATAACCGAAGGAGCCGGCGTCGGCGAGACGGGCAGAGAGGTCGACACTGACGAGGTCGCCGCTCCGGTCGACCCACCGTTGGATCCAGCGTTCGATCCAGCGGTGCACCCGGCAAGAAGCCCTACGACGGCAACACCCCCCGCCAGCACGGCGATCACACGGGTCATCTCAGTCGATCCACGTCCGCCAGCCGACTCGAATCGGCGACGAGATGCTCACGCTTCGCGTGGAGGTGACCTTGCAGGTGGGCGTCCGGTATTGACTGATGCCGTTGGCGTTGATCTTGAACGCTCCATACTGGCCGTTCCCGTACTTGCCGTTCGGCACCGAGAAGGTCACGGACATGCCGGTCGTGACGGTCTTCGACGAACTCGCCGAAACTCCGAACGTAGCGTTCACGGAGGCAAGGGCGGTGTTGATAGAGGTGCCGAGCGTGCCCGACACCTCCGTTCCCACTGTGCCGGCGGTCTGCGACGTGAACGTCACGGTCGTTGTCCGCCCGGTCTGATTCTTGTTGGTGAAGATGTTGCCTACGCCGACGAAGGTGTCTGCGCCCCGAGTCTTGGCGGCGAAGTACCAGCCCGGTTCGCACGCGCCGCCGTCGGGCTCAGCTGGAAGCCCCCCACCGGACGGATCAGTCGTCGTGCCACCACCGGTTCCCGGATCGGTGACGACCGGGTCACTGGGCAGGTCGTCGGCGAAAGCCGGCGCCAGACTTCCCCCAGTGATCAGAGCACCTGCCAGGGCCGCCGCACTGGCAGCCTTCACGGCCCGGTTCAGCGTTGTCTTCACCTTCACGTTCCCCCCACTTTCGCGTAGCGGGGGAACGCGTCCCGATGACGCAACGGTCGCTCGCACGACCGCCGCTCCCCAGATGGATGAATCATGCATAACGCCTCGTCAAAGCGCAATAGTCTCACCGGCTCACCCAAGAATTGGCACCTCGAAGTCGGGGACGAGGCAACGTCCCAAGATCCAGTCCACGCCCGGGTCGCCGAGTAACCTCGACCGTCCCTCACACCGCCAGCACCCCTCGGCGTCGGCCGTCTCGCTCCCCGAGTTCGATACACGGTTCGCCCCTCCCGGAACCACAGTTCGCACAACCCGTGCAATCACCGTGTCAGAATCGGTCCTTATTGGCCCGATCGTTTGCGCAGCTGGATTCGCTGCCGTCACAAGGGGGTGTCTAACAGCCCAGAGCGTGCCACCTGACGGTAGCGTCCTGTGATGCAGTCAACAGCTGCACCCACCTCACCCAAGGAGTCCGGCAGTGATCCTCAAGACGACTCGTATCGCCGCCCTTACGGCCCTATGCGCCGCTTCCATCTCCATCGCTGCGGTTCCAGCGCATGCAACCTCGCCGGCTACGGTGCCCGAGGCGGCGACGACAGCATCCGCCGGGCACGACTCCGCACCCGCGAGCACCCCCCTGACGCCGGCACTGCCTGGCGAGCCAACCCCAACCAACGACGAGGCCGTCCTCAAGCGCCTTCACTCCCTCGTGGGCAAGCAGAGCCCCGCCGAACTGCGGCGGATCGAACGCTCCGGTCAACCCGCTCAACTGCTGACCGATGAGCACGGCAAGACCATCGCCGGCTACATCGAAGAGCCGAAGATCACCCCCTACCTATCTCACCGAGGCCCGGGCTGCGCGCTTACGGATGCATGCGCGACATCCAGCAACGGCACCCCGAACGGGTTCTACGGCACCGGATCGCTGAACTGAACTATGAGCAGCATCGTGAAGATCTTCGCCGGCTCGAATACGACCACGTTCTGGAACGGCAACACTGGCATCTTCGTGGCCCCCAACCAGACGAAGTACCTGGCCTCTCCGTCGTACTTCAACAAGGTCACCCGGAGCTAGCTCGGGGCGCTCTGCCCCGGCAGACGATGAGGCCTCCGGCAACCTACCTGTTGGCCGGGGGCCTCACTACTGGTCGTTTCTGCCACCTTCACCCCTTGTGGAGGAGTGATCTGTGACATAGCCTCACCTGCATTCGACAGAGAGAGGGACAGTGCCAGATTTTCATTTCGATTTCGAAGATGAGTCGAAGATGGTGAAACCAGGGTCCGAGGATGATCTTCGCCGCCTCAACACGAAGGCGGCCGAAGTCAGACGTGCGTCAGCCGAGGCCAGGACCAGGGCTCACGAACTGGCTGAACTCATTCGCGAAATCCATGGGGAAGGCGCTGGGAGCCGCAACTGGATTGCGTCGGTAACCGGTCTCACCGTTCAGCAGACTCAAGCAGCACTCGACAACAAGGAGATCTTCGAAAGCTAGAGTCTCCGCACGGCCGTCGAATATGAAACATCAATGTTGGTCTCAAGTTGATTGGAACATTCGATGCGTTCAATTCTCAAGATGGTTATCCCAGTTCTGGCGCTCTCGCTCTCGATTCCCCTGCTCGGCGCCGCGTCACCCACTCCGACGACATCTACCCTCACCCCGGAGATGCGCGAGTACGCGCAGGCCCACAATGTCGATCTCACCCAGTCCACCGTCGTCGCGGACGGGAAGGGAGCGCGATTCGTCTCCGACAAGGGAGGCGACTTCGCGCTGTTCTACCCGGTAGCCGCCTCTTCACCTCAGGCTCGGACATCGGCGACGATGGCCGCTGGCGGCTTGTCGTACGGCGCCTGTACGGGCAGCTTCCACGGTCCGATGAAGATCAACAACAATGTCGAGTGGGGCGGCCAGAGTTCGTGCACGTCGACGAACCCCAACGACCTCTACGTCCATCGCCTCGAAGCGCGGCTGCGATCAACCTGCGCGGGCGCGTGGCCGTTCTGCGGCGTCTACTCGGACGTTCGCGGACCGATCTGGTCCCCCGACAGCCCCTACAACCGGGTGGCGACGGCGATCGGTCTCGACCACTGCACCACAGGGACGAATTACAGGTACGTCAACTCGATCTACGTCACGGTGCACTCGGTGAAGTACGGTCCGTTCGAGAATCCTGGAGGAGTCGTCCTTCCCTGCAACGTCAATCCCGACTGAGAACGCCTGCGCTCAGTCGGAAGCTGACAACTTCGAGAGCGCCCCGTCATCCATCTTGGATGGCGGGGCGCTCTCGGGTTCCTACACCGCCCCACCGGCCGCTCAGCACTTGGACTCATCAACCTTGATGGCAACACCCCCGCCGAGTCCAGGTTGCTGCAAGCACGAATCGAGACGTGAAAGGCTGAGAACAGCTCAGGCGACTCCCAGCCTTCCCCGCAACTCTTTCGAGAGGTACACCGAGTGGCACAACGTGTGGAGATTCAGCTCGTCGACGACGTCGACGGATCAACGGCAACCGAGACCGTTCGGTTCGGTGTCGACGGTTCGTCCTACGAGATCGACTTGAACAACGAGAACGCCAAGGAGCTACGGGACGCCTACGCCGGCTACATCGGTTCCGCGCGCCGCGTCGCAGGCTCCGCATCGAATGCTCCGCGTCGCCGCGCCAGCTCATCGTCGGGCAGGTCCCGCGGGGAGCTCGAACAGGTCCGGGCATGGGCCCGGGAGAACGGCCACGAGGTCAGCGACCGCGGCCGCGTCCCCTTGAAGGTTCTCGAGGCGTACGACGCTTCCCGCTGACCACTTAGCACCCAGGTCAGTGCGGGCTTACGCCGTAAGCTGGTGTCCGCCGACCGTCGGTAGCTGCAGCATCATGGGGGAAATCAGTGCCGGGACTGATCCTGATCGTCGTCTTCGCGCTCATCGGCGCCACCGCCGGACTTCTGTGCTCGGTCAGAAGCATCAACAGCCCCTCCAGCAGCGGGGCCCTCCGCTGGGGCGGAGGCACCTTGCTCATCGCAGCGCTGACCGTCACGGCCTGTCTGGTGACCCCTGCCCTGCTCCGCTCGTGACCTAGTCCACACCGCCCGGATTCGGCCTGTAAACCTCTGACGTGGGACGATGTTCCGATGGCCAGAACGAAGTCCATGCCCCTGGCGTCGCTCCTGAGCTTGATCACCGAGCGCGCCGCCGCCCCCATTGGAGACCGTGACCCGGTCCTGGCTGAGATCCGTAACGCCGCCGACGGCAGCGCCGAGCTGCTCGGTGAGGCCGCCGGCGTGTACCGGGCCACCATGTCGAACCCAGCCGCAGCACCGAAGTGCCTGTCTGCTCGCCGGGCGCTGTGGCTGTGCGTCGACGCCGGCGCCGACCTCGACGTCGCCCGCGCCACCACCCCCGCCGCGGCGGCGCACCTGGCCACCACCTGCCACCAGGCGGCCGCCTGAACACCGGTCCGCCGGTGCCGTTCGTAGAGTGGGCTGCATGTGCGGCCGTTACGCGTCCGTCCGCCCCGTCGCGGACCTGACGCGCGCTTTCGACATCCCCCCTGATCACGCCGACCCGCAGCTGCCGGCCGACTACAACATGGCCCCGACCAAGCGGGCCCCCGTCGTCGTCGCACAACCGCCGAGGGAGGACCGGGACGCGCCGGCGGAGCGGCAGCTGCGGAACCTGCGGTGGGGCCTGGTGCCCTCGTGGGCGAAAGACCCCGGTATCGGATCCCGGAAGATCAACGCCCGGGCCGAGACCGTGGCCGAGAAGCCGTCCTACCGTCGCGCGTTCGCCTCCCGCCGCGCACTGGTCCCCGTCGACGGATTCTACGAATGGCTACCCACCGACCGGCTCGGCAAGGGCGGGAAGCCGCTGAAACAGCCCTACTTCATCCACCCACGCGACGAGGCCACTCCCCTGGCCCTGGCCGGGATCTTCGAGTTCTGGCACAACGACGCCGCCGAAAAGGACGAAGACCCCTGGTGGGTGACCTACGCCGTCATCACCACCACGGCGACCGACGACGTCGGCCGCGTCCACGACCGGATGCCGATGGCCGTCACCCCGGCCAACTGGGAAGCCTGGCTCGACCCAGACACCGGCAGTGACGTCGCGCTGAACCTCATGGCAGCCCCCGAGCTGGGCAGCCTGGACATCTACCCGATCAGCACCCTCGTCAACAGTGTCCGCAACAACGGGCCGGACTTGCTCAGACCGGCCCCCGAGATCACCGCCGAGGGTGCGGAGGGTTAGACCGTCCTCCGGCGTCTCACCTGGCCGGCGCACACCATCACGTAAGTGCCACGTTCCTCGACCGGCTCCCCCAACGTCACGAACACCACCCGCCGGCTCCAGCCGATCGCCTCCGCCCCGTTCACGCTGCGGCGACCATCCGTCCACACCAACCGGACGACCACCGGGATCGGCTTCTCCGGCCACGTCAACCGCTCCTCCGGCCCCAACACGGCCTGTACCGGCCGCGGCCGGTCGAGTCGGCCGGCCAGAACCTCCCACCGGCGATCAACGATCGACCGGTGCCGCGCGCTGATACCCACGCCCACAGCCCACCACCTGCCGGGGACAGAGAAGACCCCCGGATGACGGGGGAGACATCCGGGGGTCGGTCCACTCTCGCCCTGGCTGGCACCAGAACGTGCTCCTAACGGCACCGTAGGGTCCAAGGGCGCAGGACAGCCATGCCGGCCCACCAGAGACTCCAGGCGGCTTCTACAGCAGCATGGGGCTACCGCCGTGGTCCCGGGCGGCGATCCCCAGCCCCACCAGCGCGCTCCGGTACAGGAACGACACCGGCAAGCGGGCAGGTCAGTCGCGGTAGCCCTGACGGTTGATGGCGGTCTGGGCGGCGTCGAGGGCTTCCCCGACCTTGCTCGCGTGTTCCGCGGCCAGGCGCATCGCCTTGACGGCGCTCTTGACCCGGAGCTTGGGGTCGGCGCCGTCGTCCTCGTAGACGTCGTACTCGCTCAGCGACCGCTCGAGCGCGGAGGCGAGCTTCCCCAGGGCTTCTGCTTGGGTGTACCCGGCGGCGTTCTTGAGGTCACCGAGCACCCGGTACAGGTGTGGTGCCGGCACGGCAGCCGGGACGTCGTGGCAGATGGACCGGATCGCCTCGTAGGCGGCTTCGGCGTGCTCGACGATCAGGGGCGTCTCACTCATCGGGCTCTCTCCAGTCGATGACTGTTATTAGTACTGATGTCAGCGTTAGGGGGTTTTCTGGCTCGGCTCAGGATCCGAGCGGCCGGCCCTGCGGTAGCTCGCGGGCGGCGACGGATTCGAAGGGTTCCCCGTTGTTGTAGCGGGCCTCGAGGCGCTCGACCTCGGCCATGACGGCCCGGTCGATGAAGTCCGAGAGGCTACGGGATCCTTCGGCGACCTGGGTGTGCTTGAGGGCGCCTCTCATCCGGGCGGTGTCCTCGGGGTCCTGGTAGAAGCTGACCTTCGGCTTGGGCTTCTTCCGCCCCTCCCCCACCGGCTGGGCGGGTCCGGTGGTCGACGGGGTCGAGTTCGCGGCCGCGGGCCGCGGCGCTGAGACCAGGGCCGGCGAGGCCTGTCCTGTCACTGGAGGGACGCTGGGGGCGACGGGGTTGGATCCCTGCAGGCTGGACTTGCGGTGGACGGGCCTGGCGGTGCTCATGCGTTCGCTCCTTCGAGGGTCGCGGTGAGGTAGGCGTCGTAGACGTCGGCGAGCTCGCGGGCGTCGCTACTCCCCCACTCGTCAAGGCCGCGGGCGGCTTCGCTGGCGTCAGCGATGACGACGCGGCTGTTCATGATCGGCTCGAACACGCTCAGCCCCCGGCCATGGGCAGCGGTGGTGAGCTCGTCGAGCCAGCCGCGGGCGCTGATGGTGCGCGGGTTGTAGAGGTTGACGATGATGCCGGCCACGCGCAGATCCGCGTTGTAGTAACTGCGGACGCCGCTGATGGTGGTCAGCAGCGCGTCGAGCCCGTTGAGGCTGTACAGCTTGGCCTGGCTGATGATCAGCACGGCGTCGGCGGCGGTGAGCGCATTGACGGTCAGCTGATCGAGGCTAGGCGCGCAGTCGATCAAGACCAGCTCGTAGTCGGCCAGGAGCGGCGCGAGGGCCTCGCGTAGCCTCATCTCTCGGCCGGCGCCGGCGGTGATCAGTTCGTCCCGGACGGCGGCCAGTTCGGTGCCGGTGGTGGGCACGACGCTCAGCCCGTCCCAGATGCCGGGGACGATGACGTCGGCCAGCGTCTCGGGCGCTCGGGAGCTGAGCACGTCGGCCAGACCGATGTCGTCCGCAGCTACGTCGTCGCGGGCGGCGCTGGCCGTCAGGTTGCCCTGCGGGTCTGCGTCGATGACCAGGACGCGCAGTCCACGGCGGACGGCCGCGCGGGCGACGCGAGGCGACGGTCAGGCGATCGTTCGAGAACGCGCTCGTCCGCCGAACTGCTGCGCCGCCTCGGAGACGCCTGACGGGCTGAACCGGACCGACATCCTCGACGAGACCACGAACTGACGGGCCGCGGCCGACTCTCGAGCCAAATCCTCGCCGCCGTCTACATCGACACCAACGACGCTTGCATTGATTCCTTTTATCCCAGTTGCCGAGTGCACCACCGACCTGCACCACCGACTTGCACGGCGCATCTGGAGGCTGCCTTCGAGCAAGCGAGCGTCGACGGGCAATGGCAGTGCGGCCTCGCGCCGCCGACTGTCCGCAGAAATGTTGACAAAAGTGTGGACACTCCCCTGAGCCGGTGCTCATAGTGGCCCCTGCGGACCCCTCCCGGCCCGCGTCCTGCTCATCGAGGAGTCACTCATGTTGAGGAAGTCACGGGTTCGGGCGCTTGCCAGTGCTGCTGCCCTCGTCGGGTTGATCGTCACGGGGCTCTCCGCCCCGGCGGACGCATCGTCCGTCGACCACGGGGCCGGCGGTGGCGGCGGTGGCGGGTACCGCCACCGTCCGGCGATCACCGCACGGAGTTGCGCGTCACTGGGCGCCGCATCCGTCCCTGCTCGGTCCATCGGGCTGCCGACCACCGGGGCGACGGTCACGAAGGCCACGTGGGTGACCGAGTCCGGCGGCCAGTGCCGCGTGCTCGGCGACATCCACCCGGTCGATCCGGCCGCCCCGCCCATCAAGTTCGAGGTCAACCTGCCGGGGAACTGGAACGGACGAGCCCTGCAGATGGGCGGCGGCGGCTACGACGGCACCCTCGTCACCGGCCTCGGCAACTATGCGCTCCAACCCGACGGCCAGCCGACCCCGCTGCAGCAGGGCTTCGTCACCCTCGGCTCGGACGGTGGCCACGAGGGTGCGGGCTTCGACTCCTCGTTCGGGCTGAACGACGAGGCCCTGGCGAACTACGGCACCCAGTCCATCAAGAAGACCCACGACGTCGCCGTCGCCCTCGTCAGGAAGGCGTTCAAGCGCTCACCCCAGCGCTTCTACTTCATCGGATTCTCCCAGGGCGGCCACGAGGCCATCAACGCGGCCGGCCTGTACCCGAAGGATTACGACGGCGTCGTCGCCGGCACGCCGTCCTACAACGTGACGATGATGCACGCGGGCATCGGCGGCGTCTACGCCAAGGCGCTGTACGGCAACGGCGGAGCCGGCTGGCTGAACCCCGCCAAGACCAACCTGCTGGTCAGCGCCGTCTCCGCGGCGTGTGACGGACTGGACGGTGTCAAGGACGGCGTCATCGCCAACACGAAGGGCTGCCTCGACACCTTCGACGTCACCACCCTGCGATGCCCCGGTGGCGCCGACACGGGCGACACCTGCCTCTCCGACGCCCAGATCGGTGCCGCGAACGACATCGCGAGCACCCACAACCTCGGGTTCCCCATCGCCGGCAACAGTCTGGTGCCCGCGGCACCGATCTACTACGGGGCCACGTACAGCGTCTTCACGCTCGGCACCGTGAAGCAGCCGTCCGTGCCGGCGAGCGGCAAGGAGGCCTTCCAGTACGCGGTGTACAACGCGATCGTCACCAATATCGTGACCCGCAACCCGAACTACGACACCACGAAGTTCAACGCGCTCGACTGGTCCTCACGCCTGCAGGAGGTCGCCAAGCAGCTGGACAGCACGAACGTCGATCTCTCCGCCTTCGCGAAGAAGGGCGGCAAGATGCTGCTCACCACGGGCCTGGCGGACGACGGCATCTCCCCCGAGAACACCACGGCGTTCTACCAGCGCCAGGTCGACGCGTTCGGGCAGAGGACGCTGGACGGCTTCATGAAGTACTACACGATGCCGGGCTTCTCCCACGGCTTCGGTGCCTTCAATGCCCGGTACGACGCCCTCCCCACCCTGATGAACTGGGTGGAGAAGGGTAAGGCGCCCAGCCGGCTCACGATGGTCGATGCCAACAAGGCGACCGCCGGCCGCACCCGTCCGCTGTGCGAGTACCCCCGGTGGGTCAAGTACACCGGCGGTGACGCCAGCAAGGCGTCCAGTTTCACCTGCACCGCCACGAACTGAAACGAGTGCGGCGGCGGGAATCGTCCCGTCGCCGCACTCCCCTGCGTCGTGATCCGTCTCAGCCGAAGACCAGGTACGTGCCGGTCTTCCCGGGTTCACGCAGTTCGAACCACACCGTCAGATCGGTGCGGAGCAGCAGCTCCGCCTGCTGCACGAACTGCTCGTTCGTCACGTACACGGTCGTGTCGAGTTCCCACTCGTCGAACCACGCCCGCAGCGCGGCCAGGAGGCGTCCGTCCATCCCGGTCGCCATCCGGGACGCGCGCACCCAGAAGTAGACCACCGCGTCCACGTCCGCCCAGGCCCGGTCCGCCACGGCCGTGACCGTGGACCGCGCGAGGAACGTCGCATCGGTCGGGAAGACGTAAACACAGCCCAGACACGAGGTGCCGGTCGGATCGAGCACGGTGTAGGTGAAGGCCCGGCGCGCGGCGTGCCGCTCCTCGATGTCGACGAGATCGGCGCGGTTCGCCTCCACGGTGAACCCGTCCTCCGGCCACGACGACTGCTCCCACAACCGGAGGTGCTCGCGCGTCTCCACCACGGCGGCGTGATCCATCTCCGCGTCCGCGGCCGTGATCGGCCGCAGCACGAATTCGTCGGTGGTCAGCCCGGCGGGCAGGGCCGCGTTCGCTGCGCCGAACGTCATGACTTCCTCCTGCTGCCCTCCCGCCGCGCAACCCGCCCGGCCATGCGTCCGACCGTACCGTGCCGGAGAGGACCGGCAGGCGCGACGGGCGCCGTCAGGAGACGATCAGTCCGCCGTCGATCGCCAGCAGCTGGCCGTTGACGAACGACGCGTCCGCGGAGGCCAGGAAGGAGACGGCGCCGGCGATGTCCTCGGGGGCGCCGAGCCTGCCGAGTGGGGTCTTCGATCGACGCAGCTCGTAGCCCTCCTCGTCCACCAGCTGTCGCGCGCCCTCCGTGGGCACGGCACCGGGCACGACGGCGTTGACCCGGATCCCGCTGCGACCCAGTTCGCTCGACATCTGCCACGTCAGGCTGGAGACCGCGCCCTTGACGGCCGCGTAGATGCCGGCGTCGCGGGTGGCCCTCACGGCGGCCGGCGAGGAGACGTTGATGATGCAGCCCGAGCCCTGGGCGATCATGGGGCCGGTCGCCGCCTGGATCATCCAGATGACGCCCTTGAGCCCGACGTCGAGCATGCGATCGATGTCCCCCTCGGCCATGTCCGCCAGTTCGCCGTACCTGATCCACATCGCGTTGTTCACGACGACGTCGAGGCGGCCGAGGCGGCCGGCGGTCTCCGCGACCACCTGCTGGACGGCCGCACGACTCGCGACGTCGAAGCAGGCCGGCTCGGCCGAGCCGCCATGCTGGGCGATCTCCTCGGCCACCGCCGCGGCCGTGTCCCCGTCGACGTCGGCGACGACGACGTGGAACCCGTCGCTCGCCAGCCGGCGTGCGACCGCCGCCCCGATCCCCCGGCCGGCACCGGTGACGACGGCGACCCTGGTCTGACCTTCTGCTGCCACGTCCTTCTCCTTACAGTGCCGCGTACACGGCGTCGATGAGTCGCTTCGCCCGGGGCCCGTTGGTGCCGACCTCGTGCATCCTGTTCACGGCGTACCCGAAGGAGAGGTGCTCGACCGGGTCGGCGAAGCCGGCGGACCCTCCGATGCCGTGGTGCCCGAACGCCTCCTCGTGCGGCCCCATGTAGACGGCGCCCGGGGAATTCAGCAGGACACCTAGGCCCTGCCGGTAGTGCCGCTCCTGGACGAGCTCGATCTGGTTGTGCTGCATCGTGCTGATCAGCCCGACCGACTCCGGGGACATCAGGCGCACGCCGTCGACCGCACCACCGTTCGCCATGGCCGCGTAGATCCGCGCCACCGACCGGCCGTTGCCGTGGCCGCCGGCGCTGGCGATCTCGGAGGTGCGCCATTCGGTCGAGTTGACCATGGTGCGCCACGGCCAGTCCGGATTCTGCGCCAGGGCGAGGACGCGCAGGGAGTCGGCGGCCTCGGCCTCGCGAGCGGCGATGAGCCGTGAGCGGCCGTTCGGCAGGAGGTCGGCGGTGCGGCCGAACTCCGACGCGGGCAGGCCCATCCAGTAGTCCGCGCCGAGCGGTCCGGTGATCTCGCGGTGCACGAACTGACCGATGGGCGTCCCGGTGACCCGCCGCACCAGTTCGCCGAGCAGGTAACCCTGCGTCTGTACGTGGTAGGCCGCCACCGTCCCCGGCTCCCAGAGAGGCGCGGCGCGCTCCAGCGCCCCGACCATCGCGTCACGGTCGAAGGTCGCCCCGGGCCAGAGCGGCTCGTCGACGAGGGCGGGCAGCCCGGCGCGATGGTCGAGGATCCAGCGCACCAGCAGCGACTCCTTGCCCTGCTGCGCGAATGCGGACCAGTACGTGGCGACCGGTTCGTCCGGATCGAGCAGGCCACGGTCGATCAGGATGCCGACCGCGATCGCGCTGACCCCCTTGGCGACCGACATCATGCACACGAGCGTGTCCTCGGCCCAGGGCGTCGTGCGCCCCTCGTCGACCCACCCACCCCACAGATCCACCACCGGGATGCCGTCGATCGTGACGTGCACGGACGAACCGAGTTCGTCCTCCTCCTGCCGGAAGTTCTCGAGGTAGGCCTCCAGGACGCCGCGGAAGCGATCGTCCACCCACCCCTGCACGGGCGGATTGCCGCTCCCCTGCGCCACCTGCATCACCTGCATCACCGTGGTGCCCTCTCCGTCGTGCTGCGTCGTGGTCCTGTCGTCGTCCGGCGGGGTCATCGCAGGACGCGGGGTAGCGGCTGACGGTCCTCGGTCATCCACGCCAGGCGCTGGGACACGGCGTCCAGGGCTGCCTCGCGATGCGTGAGGACGTAGAAACGACGCTCTCGGACCGCGTCGAGAACCAGGTCGGCGACGTCCAGCGGCTCCAGACCGTCACGGTCGGTGGCCGAGCGGATGCCCGCGACCACCTCGGCGCGGACAGGGTCCTCACTGAGTTCGACGCCGGCGGGCCGGTTGCGTTCCGAGTCGGTCATCCGGGTCTTGACCCCGCCGGGCAACAGCGCCGATACCCCGATCTGCGGGTCCGTCGCGGCAAGCTCGACGGCCAGGTTCTCGGTGAAGCCGAGGACGGCGAACTTGGAGGCGATGTACGGGGCCATGGTCCGCATGCCGGCGTTGACCGCGGCCATGGAGCCCGTGTTGACGATGTGCCCCTCCCCCGCCGCGCGGAGCGCCGGGAGGAACGCTTGGCACCCGTTGACCACACCGAAGAAGTTGACGTCCATCACCCAGCGCCAGGACGCTTCCGGAATCTGGTCGAAGGGACCGCCGGTGTCCACCCCGGCGTTGTTGCACAGCAGGTGCACCCCGCCGAAGCGGTCGACCGCCAGGGCCGCCAGGGCCTCCAGGTCGGCCGGCTCGCGCACGTCGACGCACAATCCGGCGGCCTCGGCGCCGCGGTTCTGAAGGTCGGCGACCGTCTGCTGCAGGGACACGTCCTCGACGTCGGCCAGCACCACCGCCATGCCCGCGTCGGCGCAGCGCTCGGCGATCGCGCGGCCGATGCCGCTCGCGGCCCCGGTGACCACGGCCACCCGTCCCGTCAGATCCTTCATCACGGCTCCGTTCTGCTCTGTCGCGTGGACTCCCGGCGCGGGTGAGGCGTCAGTCGGTCGCGCGGACCTCGCGCCCGAGGTCCTGTTCTACCGGGCGAATGATGGCGGTGTGGTCGGCTCCGGGTTCCAGCCGCGCCGTCAGCTCCGACCATCGCTGCCCGACGGCCTCACTCACCGGCGCCGGTACGCCCATCGCCTGTTCCACCCCGATCGCGATCCTCACGTCCTTGTCCAGCAGGGCGGCGGAGAAACCGGAATCGAAGCGGCCGGACAACACGAAGCGCGGAAGCTTCAACTCGCTGGACCCACTGCGGCCGCTGGAGGTGTTGACGACATCGAGGAACACGGCGGGGTCGATCCCGAAGGTCTGGGCGGCGAGCACCGCTTCGTTCGTCGCCAGAAGATGAGTGGCGGACAGCAGATTGTTCAGCGCCTTCGTCGCGTGTCCGGTCCCGACGGCACCCACGTGCACCACGCTGCCGCCGAGGACGTCCAGCACGTCCTGGACCCGGGCGACGTCCTGGTCCGATCCCCCGACCATGATGGTGAGGTCGCCCGTCCGGGCGCGGAGCACCCCACCGGACACCGGTGCGTCGACCACAGCGACACCGCTCGGCGCGCAGCGTTCGGCCAGGGCAACCGTCCGGTCCGGAATCGACGAGCTCATGTCCAGCAGCAGCGTCATGCACCGGTCCGGCGCGTCGAGCAGGTCCTGGGCGATGGCGTCGACGATGTCGCTCGACGGCAGCATCAGGATCACGATGTCGCAGGTGGCCGCCAGCTCCACCACGCTCGCGGCGATCGGGATACCCGCGTCCCCCGCGGCCTGCCGCGCCGACGGCGCGACGTCGAAGCCGACGACGTCGTGACCCGCGTCCACGAGCAGGGTCGCCATGGGGCGCCCCATGTTGCCGAGGCCGATCAGACCGATCCGCTGCTCACTCATCGATCTGGATCCCCATCTCGTCGAGCACGCGCTGGGCGGTGCGCGTGGCCTCGAGTGCTGCGGGCACACCGCAGTAGATCGCCGTCTGCACCAGGGCTTCGCGGATCTCCACCGGCGTCAGGCCGTTGTTGATGGCCCCCCGGACGTGCAGCGCGAGTTCGTCGAGCTTGCCCAGCGCGGCGATCATGCCGAGATTGATCAGGCTGCGCTCGCGCAGGCCGAGCTCGGGACGGTTCCACACGTACCCCCAGCAGTACTCGGTGACGAGTTCCTGCAGCGGTCGGCCGAACTCCGTCGCGTTCGTCAGCGAGCGGTCCACGTGCTCGTCCCCAAGAACGCGCCGCCGCATCGCCTCGCCGCTTCGTGCCAGGTCGGTCCGCTCGTCTTCCATCGTGCACTCCTTCACCGTCTCGATTGTCTGACAGCTACTATATGACGATCGTCTCAGTGACGTGCAACTCACCACGCCTGCGAACGGCTCCTGTCTGTTGTCTGCTAGGTTGAGCGCGTCGGCACCGGCAGTTCAGCGAGGGCGAGAGGAAGCGCGCGCGAATGAGCACGAACGAGATGCAGGTCCAGCGGCACGCTCCGATCCGCGAGCAGGTGGCTTCCATCCTGCGGAACGCCATCGTCGAGATGCGCCTGCTGCCCGGCCAGCTCCTGGTCGAACGCCAGCTGTGCGAGATGACGTCGGCGAGTCGCCCGTCCGTCCGGGAAGCCCTGCGTCAGCTCGAGGCCGAGGGCCTCGTCGAGTCGCAGAACGGTCGGGGTACCTACGTCAGCGTCGCCAGCCCCGAGCTCGCACGCCAGGTCTACGCCGTGCGCGCCGAGCTCGAAGGACTCGCTGCCGAATTGTTCACCCAGAACGCGGATGACGAGGAGCGCACGAGATTCTCGGCCGCCGTGGACGAACTGGACGTCGCCGTCCAGACGTTCTCCGGCGCCGAGCAGAGCATGGAGATCCTGCGCCGCAAGAACGACGTGTACGAGATCCTCTTCGCGGGCGCCCACAATCCGATCCTCCAGCAGCTCGTCGAGACCCTGCAGCGCCGGGTCAACCAGCTCCGCGCGCTCACCCTCGCCCAGCCCGGACGCCCCGAGTCCAGCCTGCACGAGATCCGGGATCTCCGCGACGCCATCGACGCGCGCGATGCCGCCCTGGCGCGAGCTCGCGCCACGTCGCACGTCACCCGGGCGGGTGAGATCGTGCTGGCCGTCCTCGACGACGCGCCCGCGCCGACCACGCACTGACCGGCACCGGAGCGGTCCGCCGGACACGCGGACGACCGCTCAGGCCAGACGCACCGCGTGGCCGGCGAGCGCGCCGCCCAGCCCGGGGAATCGCTGCAGCACCGTCGGCTCGTGACCGGGGATGACGAGGTCGCCGGACTGCTGCCAGTCCCTCAACCGCGCGAGCCCGCGATAGAGGCCGATCAGATCCGTGTTGTGCTTGAACGGCATGTCCTCCTCGAGTTCCTCGTCCAGGTGGCAGGCGTCCGACGCGAGCACGATCCGGCCGCGCGGCGTCTCCACCACGACGGCGAGCTGACCCGGCGTGTGCCCGGGGAGAGGGACGAGGCTCACGCCCGCAGCGATCTCCCGCTGCTCATCGATCCGCACCGCACGCCCACTCGCGACGACGCGCTCCAGCGCGGACAGATCCGCCTCATCGACGACACCGCGGAACTGGCGGTGCTGCGCATCCGGGCCGAGCCAGAACGCCGTCTCGGCCGCGTGCAGGTACACCGGCTGCGTGGGGAACAGATCCAGATTGCCGGCGTGGTCGTAGTGCGCGTGCGTGATCACCACCTGCACGTCCGTCCCGGCATCGATGCCGAGCGCCGCCAGCGCCGTCGCGGGTTCGAGGGTCACCTCGCGCCCCCGGCTCCGGGCGCCCCCGGCCGAGAAGCCGGTGTCGACGACGATGGTGTGGGTGCCGTTGCGGACGATCCAGAACCAGTAGCCCAGTTCCAGGGGCGCATCCGGCTGTCCGTACTCGCCGTAGTTCAGGAAGAAGTCGGCGCGGGTCGTCAGCAGCCGGCCGTGGCGGACGGCCAACACCTCCCACGGGTCGGCCCTGGTCTCGCTCATCCTGGTCGTCTCCTCACTCAGGTCTCATGATGACGGGCGGTGCCCGGGCCGCACCCGGACACCGCCGACCACGTTCTCACGGTCAGGGGCGTGGCAGAGACGTCGAACCGTCCGTCGCGTCGTCGCTGACGACGACGGCACCCTCGTCGGATCCGGGCGCACCGACCTCCGCGCCGGTCCCCCGCCGCCGCAGTCCGACCGCACCGACGGCGAGCGCGGCCACCGCTGCGGGGATCGCGAGCAGGGACAGGATGGTCACCGCCCCGAAGCTCGCGGCCATGAGGAGGCCGCCGACGAGCGGTCCGACGATCGAGCCCACCCGGCCGGCACCGAAGCCCCAGCCCAGCCCGGTGGCCCGGATACTGGTCGGGTACAGGCCGCCGACGAAGGCGGCCAGGCTCGCCTGCCCCGCCTGCACGAAGAACCCGGCCACGCAGAGCGCGACGAGCAGGAGCACCGGCATACCGCCGAACAACGGCAGGATCGCGAACACGACGAACGCACCAGCGAATGCAGCACTGACGAGGATGGCCGGACGGCGCAGCCGGTCCGCGGTGAGCCCGGACAGCAGTGCGCCGATCATCATCGCGATGTTGAAGATCGACGTGCCGATGAGGGCGTTCGTCGGGGTGAAGCCCGCTCCGGCGAGGATGGTGGGCAGCCAGTTGGCACCGAAGTAGAGCACGAGCAGGCTCATGAAGAACGTGAGCCAGATCAGGCCGGTGACGACGCCGCGGCCGTGCTGGAACAGGGCCCCGACCGAGGCACGCGCGGTCTTCTCCTCCAGGAGGGTGAAGGTGCCCTCCTGGGCCGGGCGGAGCGGGTCGATGCGTGCCATGATGCGGCCCACCGCCGCCTGTCGGCCGGCCATCGTGAGGAAGCGGACGGACTCGGGCACGCCGACCAGCATCGCGATGGCCACGATCAGCGTCAGGATGCCGCCGGCGACGAACACCCCACGCCAGTGGGTGGCCGGGATCAGCCACGCGGCGAGGAACCCGCCGATCACGCCTCCGAGCGAGAACCCGGAGATGGCGATGGCCACGGTGAACATGCGGCGGCGCTGCGGGGAGTACTCCGAGACCAGGGCGATGAGGTTGGGGGTCAACGCCCCCACGGCCACCGAGGTGAAGAAGCGCAGGACGATCAGCCACCCCATCGTGGTCACGCCGGCCGTGAGGAACATCGTCAGGACGATGACCCCGAGGCCGACGAGCGTGACCGGACGCCGGCCCCACCGATCGCTCAGGGCGCCGACGAGCAGGCTGCCGACCAGCAGACCGGCGACGCCGACGGTGGCGGCGGTCGTGAACGCGCTCGGGGACACCGTCCAGTCCTTCGACATCGACGGGATCGCGAAGCCGAGCGCCTGGGCGTCGAACCCGTCGACGATCAGGACCGCGGCGCAGATGGCCACGATCCGGATCTGGACGGCGGACATGCGAGATCGATCGATGATCTCGACCACGTTGACAGCCATGGGAGTTTCCCTTCTTCGGTGATGGCAGCGGGACCGGGGTGATTCGGGGGATGCGTCGGCTCAGTCGACCCGAACCCGGCGGCTGGCCAGGGCCGCGACGATGCCGATGACGGCGAGGACGCTGATGAACCCGGTCAGCAGCGCGGTGCCGCCGCCGGCGGAGGCGATCAGGGACGTCGCGATCAGCGGGGCGAACCCGGCTGCCACCGTGGCGGCGAGCTGGTAAGAGACACCGACGCCAGTGAAGCGATTGCGCACTGGGAAGAGTTCGGCCATGTAGGCGGCCAGCGGCGCGGCGACCATGGCGTTGCCGATGCCCAGCAGCAGGACGAAGGCCAGCAGCACCGCCCACACGCTGGTCACGCCGAGCAGCGCGAAGGCCACCCAGACGAGCACCGCAGAGGCGATGAAGCCGATGACCATGACCCGGACACGTCCGACACGGTCGGAGAGGCTCGCGAAGCCCAGGGTGGCGAAGATGGAGATGAAGTTGGCCAGCGAGAGCATCCACAGGGTGGCGGCCTGCGGGTTGCCGTTCTTGATCGCCAGCTGCAGGCCGAAGGTCGAGGTGACCGACTGGAGGAAGAACGGCGAGAGAGCAGTGAGCACGATGATGAGCACGCTCTTGCCGTTCTGCGCGAAGGTGCTGAACAGGGGCACGTCGGCCAGCCCTGCGGAGCGCTCCGCGGCGACGAACTCGGGTGATTCCTTGACGCCGAGGCGCACGACGATCGCGGCGATCACGACCAGCGCCGAGAGGAGGAACGGGAGCCGCCATCCCCAGGCCAGCAGCTGGTCGCGGGGCAGGAGGGAGACCAACCCGAACGCGAGGGTCGCCAGCACACTGCCGCTGGGGCCGCCGCTCTGCACCAGCGCCCCGGCGAAACCGCGTCGCCCCTCGCGGGCGTGCTCGATGGACATCAGGCTGGCACCGGCCCACTCGCCACCGACGGCGATGCCCTGGAGCAACCGCAGGGCGACGAGGATGACGGCGGCCGCGGCCCCGATGGACGACGACCCGGGAATGATGCCGATCCCGACGGAGGCGACCCCCATCAGGATCATCGTGATCACCAGCATGCGCTTGCGGCCGATCCGGTCGCCGAAATGGCCGAAGATGATCGCGCCGAGCGGTCGGACGACGTAGCCCCCGGCGAGGGTGGCGTACGAGAGCGCGGCGCCGAGGGCCGGATCGATCCCGCTGAAGAAGACGGCCGGGAAGATCAGCGCCGCCGCGGTCGAGTAGAGGATGAAGTCGTACCACTCGAGCGTGGCGCCCAGGTAGCTCCCGAGCGACGCCCGGCGGGCATCCCTCGGGGTCTTCTCCGTGCCCGGCGCCGTCGTGGTCGAGGGGGTGGGGGTCATCGCGCAATCCTTACTGTCTACGTGTCGGTGGTGTGGGCCGCGGTCACAGCGCCGCGGCGGCGACGACGTCCGAGATGCGCTGGAAGCGCGCGATGTTCTCGGACTGGGAGAGCAGGCCGGCGGTCAGGCAGACGAACGAGAGGTCGAGTTCGGGGTCGACCCACATCAGCGCGCTGCCGGCGCCGTAGTTGCCGAAGGTGGACGGACTCGTCAGGGTGCCCAGCTGGGTCACGACGATGCCGTCGCCGCGGATGTTGAACCCGAGCCCGAGCGCGGCGGGTGGCACGGCGTAGCCCGACCGCAGGGCGACGGTGCGGTAGAGCTCGTTCGGCAGGTCGCCGGTCCACACCGTGGTGGCGAGCCGGACCGTGCGCGGGGAGAGGATGCGGGCTCCGTCGAGGGTCCCGCCCTGTCGCAGCATCTCCATGAAGCGCTGCAGGTCCGACGTCGTGGAGGCAGCGCCCGCCCACGTCGCGCCGTTGCGCTCCGCCGTGTACATGCCCTGGTCCCCGGGGCTCGTCCGCGAGGGGGCCTTGATGGGAATGATGCCCCGCATGTCGGGCACCACGTGGCGTTCGCGCATGTGCGCACGGATTCCCAGCGAGGTGTCCGGCATCCGGAGGGGCTCGGCGAGGTCCTCGAGCAGGATCTCCTGGATGGCTCGGTGCTCCGGGTCGGTGCGCACGAGCGCCTCCGCCAGGAGGACGTGGTTGGCCATCGGGGCGTAGTCGCAGCGCGTGCCGGGCTCGACGACCCCGTGCACGTGCTCGACCACCGCCGCGACCGCGTCCGAGAGGTCCTCCATCACGATGCCGGGCGTGGGCTCCCAGACACCGGGCATGCCCGTGGTGTGCGTGAGGAAGTGGAAGACGGTGGCACGGTCCCGCGGCGCGCCGGTGAATTCCGGGATCAGCTCGGACATCCTCGTCGTGAGGCCGAACCGCCCGAGTTCGACGGCGCGCAGCACGAGCACGTTGATGAAGGCCTTGGTGATCGAGAAGACGCTGAACACGCTGTCCGTGGCGATGGCCCGCGTCCTGGCGGTGTCGGCGTGCCCGATGGCCAGGTCGAGGACCGGCTCGCCGTGCCTGGCCACCTTGATGGCAGCGCCGTGATAGAGCCCCCGCTCCGTGTCCGCCCGGATCATCTCCGCCAGGGCGGTCAGCCGGTCATCCGCCATCGTGGCGCCAGGGGTCGACATGGATCGGGCTCCTCTCGAGATCGATTGCGGTCCACGTCACATCGGACCGTTCAGAGAGAAGCTATCAGACAGCAGACAGCAGCGGAACATGCGACGCGATGCGAGCCGGAGGATACGATCGATCGACGCTCGTCCCGCCAGGAGGCACCCATGACCGAGGGCACGCGCCCCCTCGAGGACTCGATCCGGACCGACTTCCACGACGCGATGTCCTACGGGCGGTATCTCGACCTCGACCGCATCCTCGGCGCCCAGCACCCGCAGAGCGATCCCGAGCACCACGACGAGCTGCTGTTCATCATCCAGCACCAGACCAGCGAGCTCTGGCTCAAGCTGATCCTCCACGAGCTGCGCGAATCCCGCCGGCTGCTCGACGTCGACGACCTCGGCAAGGCGCTCAAGGGCCTCGCCCGCGTCAAGACGGCGCTGCGCACGCTGATCGAGCAGTGGTCGGTGCTCAGCACGCTCACGCCCCGGGAGTACGCCGAGTTCCGCGGGTCGCTGGGCAGCTCCTCGGGCTTCCAGTCCTTCCAGTACCGGGCCGTCGAGTTCATCCTCGGCAACAAGAACGCCCGCCTGCTCGACGTGTTCACCTCGGAGCCGGCGGCTCACGCCATGCTCACCGACCTGCTAGCGGAGCCCACGCTCTACGACGCCTTCCTGCACGCCCTCGCCCGCGCCGGTTACGCCATCCCGGACGACGTCCTCGAGCGGGACGTCGCCACCCCGTGGGTGTTCCGGCAGGACCTCGTACCGGTGTTCACCCGGATCTACGAGTCGCCGGATACGCCGTGGGTCCTCTATCAGGCCTGCGAGGACCTCGTGGATGTCGAGGACAGCGTGCAGATGTGGCGCTTCCGCCACCTGCGCACCGTGCAGCGCACCATCGGCTTCAAGACCGGCACCGGCGGCTCCTCCGGCGTCGGCTTCCTGCAGCGCGCCCTGGACCTGACGTTCTTTCCCGAGCTGTACGCGGTGCGCACCGAGATCGGCCGCTGACGCCGGCGACACTCCGATCCGCTCCACCCTTGGTCCAGCGTGCGTGTTACCGGTAACATCGGCGACGGAAAGCTGAGACGTGCGCCACATGCGAAGGAGTGGTCAACGATGACCGAGAACAGCATCGTCCCCGATCTGTCCCGCTACCAGGTCTGGTTCCTGGTGGGAAGCCAGAGCCTCTACGGCGAGGAGGTGCTGCGTCAGGTCGTGGACCAGTCGCAGCAGGTCGCCGAGCTGCTCGCCGGCGCGGAGGACATCCCCGTCGAGGTGGTGCTGAAGCCGGTGCTGACCACCCCGGACGACATCGTCACGACCATCCGTGAGGCGAACGCCGACCCGGCCGTCGCCGGCGTCATCACCTGGATGCACACCTTCTCCCCCGCCAAGATGTGGATCCGCGGGCTCGAGGCGCTGCAGAAGCCGCTCCTGCACCTGCACACGCAGGCGAACCGGGAACTGCCGTACGGCAGCATCGATTTCGACTTCATGAACCTGAACCAGTCCGCCCACGGCGACCGGGAGTTCGGCTACATCCTCACCCGGCTGGGCGTGCGCCGGAAGTCCGTGATCGGGCACGCGAGCGACCCGCGGGTGCAGCGCGAGGTGGGTGTGTGGACCCGTGCCGCCGCCGGCTGGGCCTCCCTGCAGGGGGCGCGCGTCGCCCGCTTCGGGGACAACATGCGCCAGGTCGCCGTCACCGAGGGCGACAAGACCGAGGCCGAGAAGGTCTTCGGCGTCTCCGTCAACACGTGGGGTGTCAACGACCTGGTGGAGCGCGTGGACGCCGTCGACGACGCCCGCGTGGAAGAACTCGCCGCCGAGTACGACGCCACCTACGACGTCGCCGAGGAGTTGCGGCCCGGGGGTGCCCGGCGTGCGTCCCTGCTGGACGCGGCGCGCCAGGAGCTCGGCCTGCGGGACATCCTCACCGAACTCGGCGCGGTCGCCTTCACGGACACCTTCGAGGACCTCGGCGGGCTGCGGCAGCTGCCGGGCATCGCCGTGCAGCGGCTGATGGCCGACGGTTACGGGTTCGGTGCCGAGGGCGACTGGAAGACCGCCGTCCTCGTCCGCCTCGCCAGTGTCCTCGGCGCCGGCCTGCCGGGCGGGGCCACCCTGATGGAGGACTACACCTACGAGCTGACCCCGGGGCAGGAACTCATCCTCGGGGCCCACATGCTCGAGGTCTCCCCCACCATCGCGACCGAGCGCGCGCGGCTGGAGATCCACCCGCTCGGCATCGGCGGCAAGGAGGACCCGTGCCGCCTCGTCTTCACCGCCGCGGCCGGTCCCGCCGTCGTCGTCGCGATGGCCGACGTGCAGAACCGGTTCCGTCTGGTCGCCAACGCGGTGGACGTCGTCGAGCCCCGCGAGCCGCTGCCGAACCTGCCGGTGGGCCGCGCCCTGTGGCGGCCGCAGCCGGACCTCGTCACCAGCGCGCAGTCCTGGCTGGCCGCCGGCGCGGCGCACCACACCGTGATGAGCACCGCGGTTGGGACCGACGTCTTCGTAGACTTTGCTCGGATCACCGGTGTCGAACTGGCGCTGATCGACGAGCACACGACCGTGCGGGATTTCGAACGGGACCTGCTGCTGCAGACGGTGCTGCGCGGGGGGCCCGCGGCCGGGTGATCCTCGTGCGACGCAGGGTCCACGGATCCCGAACCGGAGGGCAGGAATGGTGACGCGCGGTGAGGCTCCGAGCCTGCGGGAGGTCGCGACCCACGCGGGCGTCTCGCACCAGACCGTCTCCCGGGTGATCAACGGCAGCAGCAAGGTCACCGAGGCGACCCGTGGCCGGGTGCGCGCGGCCATCGACGAGCTCGGGTACCGCCCCAACTCCCTGGCCCGGGCGCTGGCCCACGGCCGATCCCAGCGGATCGGCGTGCTGGTCGGCAACTCCGACCAGCACGGCCCGGTGAGCACCATGCAGGGTCTGGAGCGCGCGGCGCGGCACCACGGCTACGCGCCGACGACGTACAGCTTCCGCACCCTGGAGGAACTGCGCTCCGGCGTCGACTTCATGCTCGGGCAGCGGGTGGACGGCCTCGCGGTCATCACCCCGCACGACGCCGCGCTGGCCGCTCTCGACGGCGCCGACCTGCCGGAGGCAACCCTGCTCGTCGGCGCCGGCCCGCGGGCGGCGTCGCGGCTGCACCGGCCGAGCATCCAGATCGACCAGGCCGGGGGTGCCCGCGTCGCCGTCGAGCACCTGATCGATCTCGGCCACGAGCGCATCGCCCACCTGGCCGGTCCGGACGACTGGTACGACGGTCACGAACGACGCCGCCAGTGGGAACAGACCCTGACCGCCGCCGGACTGGCCGTGCCCCCGCTGATCGAGGGCGACTGGCGGCCCGACTCCGGTCACGCCGCTGCTGACGCCGTGCTGAGCTCCGGGGCGACCGCCGTCTTCGTCGCGAACGATCAGATGGCGCTGGGACTCGTTCACGGCCTGGCCGAGCGCGGCGCCTCCGTGCCCGCGGACATCAGCGTCGTCGGCTTCGACGACCTGCCCGAGAGCGCCCACTTCCTGCCGCCGCTGACCACGGTGCACCAGGACTTCAGCACGCTCGGCGAGGAGGCGGTGCGCCTCCTCCTGGGCGAGACGGACGATGACCCCGATGGCAGGAAGCTCGAAGAAGCCGGTGAGGGCGGTGGGGTGCGCCTGCGCCCGTGGCTGGTCCACCGCGAGTCGACCCGCCCACTCACCGCCGCCGCCGGCTGAGGGACTCCGCACCGCTCAGCTGTGCTCGACCGCCGCCTTCTCGATCGCGAGGCCGCGCACGAAGCGCTCCAGCCAGGCGTCGAAGCCGGCGACGTCGTCCGGGTCCGGCTGGACGGTGACCAGCTCGAGGTCGCGGAACACGGTGTCCGCCAGGTGCTCGGCGAGCGACGTGCCGGCCGTGTCCGTGGCGGCGAAGGCGGCGAGCACCGCCATCCCCCACGCTCCGCCCTCGGCCGCCGTGTCCCCGACGCTGACCGGCACCTTCAAGGCACCGGCGAGGAGGCGCTGCGCCACCTGCTTCGTCTGGAAAAGGCCGCCCTGGGCGAGCAGCGTCGTGATCTCGACGTGCTCCTCGGCGAGGGAGTCCATGCCCATCCGCAGGGCGCCGAAGACGGCGTACAGCTCGGCCCGGATGAGGTTGGCGAGGGTGAGCTCGCTGTCGGGGCCGCGCACGACCATCGGCCGGCCCTCGTCGAGACCGAGATTGTGCTCGCCCGAGAGGAAGTTGTAGGCGAGCAGGCCGCCCGCGTCGGCGGCACCGCGGCCGGCCGCCTCGAACAGCAGCTCGTACACGCGGGAGCTGTCCAGCCCGGGCCCGGCGAGCGTCGCGAACTCGCCGAAGAGGCTCGCCCACGTGGAGAGCTCGCTCGCGCCGTTGTTGCAGTGCACCATCGCCACCGGCTCCCCCGCGGGGGTGGTGACGACGTCGATGTCGTCGTGGACGCGGGACAGCGGCTCGTTCAGCACGATCATCGCGAAGATCGACGTGCCCGCGCTGACGTGGCCGGTCCCGGGGGCGACGGCGTTGGTGGCGACCATCCCGGTGCCCGCGTCGCCCTCCGGGGGCGCCATCGGCGCACCGGCCTCGAGGGTGCCGCTGGAGTCGAGCAGGGCGGCGCCGTGAGCGGTGAGCACGCCGGCCCGGTGTCCGGCCGGCAGCACGGTCGGGAGGAGGCCGCGCAGCGACCAGGGCGTCGCCCGCGACGCGATGTGCTGCTCGTAGCGGTCCATCCGGGCCTCGTCCCAGGTGCCCGTCGCCGCATCGATCGGGAACATGCCGCTCGCGTCGCCGACCCCGAGCACGAACTCCCCGGACAGGCGCCAGTGGACGTACCCGGCCAGGGTGGTCAGCCGGGCGATCCGCCCGACGTGCGGCTCGTCGTCCAGCAGGGCCTGGTGCAGGTGGGCGATGCTCCAGCGCACCGGCAGGTGGACGCCGAAGAGTTCGCTCAACTCGTCGGCGGCGCGGCCGGTGGAGGTGTTCCGCCAGGTGCGGAACGGCACGAGCAGCTCGTCGTCGGCGCCGAACGGGAGGTAGCCGTGCATCATGGCGGAGACGCCGAGGGAGCCGACGCCGGTGAGCTGGACGCCGTGGCGGCGGCGGACGTCGGCGGCCAGGGACGAGAAGCAGTCCTGCAGGCCGGACCAGATCGCGTCCTCGGAGTAGGTCCAGACCCGGTCGACGTACTCGTTCTCCCAGTCGTGCACGCCCGTGGCGAGGGTCGCGTGATCGGGGCCGATCAGCACGGCCTTGATCCGGGTGGAGCCGAGCTCGATGCCGAGCGAGGTCCGGCGCGCACGGATGGTCTCCGCCGCGCTCGCCGGTTGGGCCGAGGGCTGCTGGGGATGAGTGGACATGGCGGCTCCTGTTCCGATCCGACGGGTCTGGCAGTGGTCCGTCGTCGATGTTACCGGTAACATAGTGATCCGCACCACGTCGAATCGCCAGTCCGGACCGCGCGAGCGCCGCACGACGGCATCGAGCGGAACGGGAACAAGGAGGTCCCCCGACCATGTCCGGCATCCCCTCATCGCTGCACCGCACGGTGGACGAGCTCAAGGAGAGCGTCGCCGCCCTGCATGCCGAACTCCCCCGCAACAACCTCGTCGTCTGGACCGCCGGCAACGTGTCGGCCCGGGTTCCCGGTGCCGACCTGCTGGTGATCAAGCCTTCCGGAGTGTCCTACGACGACATCACCCCCGCCTCGATGGTCGTCTGCGACCTGGACGGCAACCTCGTGGAGGGCGACCGCAAACCGTCCTCGGACACCGCCGCCCATGCCTACGTGTATCGGCACATGCCCGAGGTGGGCGGCGTCGTTCACACCCACTCGGACTACGCGACGGCCTGGGCCGCGTGCCGCGAACCCATCCCCTGCGCGCTGACGATGATCGCCGACGAGTTCGGCGGCGAGATCCCGATCGGCCCTTTCGCGCTCATCGGCGACGACTCGATCGGCCGCGGCATCGTCGAGACGCTGCGCGAGTCCCGCTCGCGCGCGGTGCTGATGGCCAATCACGGACCGTTCACCATCGGCACGGACGCGCGCGACGCCGTCAAGGCCGCCGTGATGGTCGAGGACATCGCCCGCACGATGCACCTGGCCCGGCAGCTCGGCACCCCGGTGCCCATCGACGCGGCCGACGTCGACTCCCTGTTCGCCCGCTACCAGCACGTGTACGGCCAGTGAGCGCGGAGGTCGAGGCGCGGCACCGCCGCTGACGGCGGCACCGGTGCGCATCCGGCACCATGGTGAGCATGCAGCGTGCGACGCGGTTCTCCTCCGACCTGCGGGCCGGCTTCGTCCTCGAGTGGATCACGCTCGCCTGGAACGTCGTCGGCGTCGCGGTGCTCGCGGTCCTGGCGTTTCGCTCCTCCTCCACCGCCCTGGCCGGGTTCGGCCTGGACTCGCTGATCGAGATCGGGGCGAGTGCGGTGGTGCTGTGGGAGCTCTCCGGGTCCGGTGAGGCACGGAGAGAGCGCGCCCTCAAGCTCATCGGCGGGGCCTTCGTCGCGCTGGCCGCCTGGTTGCTGGTCCAGTCGGTGATCGCCCTCGTGACGGCGCACCGGCCCGAACCGAGCCCCGGCGGCATCGCCTGGACCGCGGTGACGGCGGTGTCCATGGTCGTGCTCGCCTCGCTGAAGGGCCGGGTCGGCCGGGCCCTGGACAACCCCGTCCTGCGCACCGAGGCACGGGTCACCCTGATCGACGCGTTGCTCGCCGTCGCCGTCCTGATCGGGGTGACCGCCGACGCGGTGCTCGGGTGGTGGTGGGCGGACCCGGTCGCGGGCCTCGTCATCGTCTACTACGCGCTGCGGGAGGCCCGGGAGATCTTCCGGCCGCACCCGGGGTGAGGCCGCTCTCCGACTGATCGAGCCGAGGCCCGGTCAGCCGGTGGGCTGCTCGACGACCACGTCGGTGTCGGCGGGAGCGGCGGCGTGCCCGGTATCGGCCCGGACGGTCACGTCATCGCCCACCCGCAGCCCGCCCGGCTCCAGCACCTCGGCATAGACGCCCATGCACAGGTCTCGGGTCGTCCCGAGCGGTTTGAGCCACCGGTGTCGGGCGTCCGCGCCGTCCTGGGCGACGTCGATGGTGCGGCACCGTTCGATCCGGGCGACCACCCGGAGGGTCGTGGCACCGACGCGCAGCGTGCGGCCCACCCAGCTCTCCTCGACGAACGGCTCGTCCGTTTCGAGGACGAGGTTCACCCGGAGCCGGCGCGGGTCGGCGTCGACACCCAGCTCCGTCTCGCACCAGTGCAGCGTGGCCGAGCCGATCAGGGAGACGGCGCCGTCGTCGGCGTGCGGGACGGTCGACTCCCCCTCGACCCGCACAAGTTCACCGAAGGCCGCGGTCAGGTGGTCGTCCAGCGCCGGATCGCCGGCGAGCCAGGACGACCCGTCCTCGTGGGTCACCGCCACGCCGTCGGCCGTGGTGGTCGCGCGATAGGCGAACACCTCGTCGTGACGCCGGAACCGCCGGGTGTTCTTGCCCGAGGCGAAGTGACCGGCACCGTCCTCGACGGCGTACCAGCGGTCACCGGTCAGGCCCCGCGCGTCGAGCTCGACCGCGTCGAGGTACTCCCCCGCCATGGACTTGACCGGGTAGCGGCGGATCTGCGCGACGGTGACGGGCATACCGGCATCGTAAGGCCGCCGCAGCGGCCCGAGACTCTCACCCCGGCCGCAGCACGCGCGAGGGGCTGCAGCGGGATGATTCCCGCTGCAGCCCCTCGCGCTGGTGCTGCTGTCGAACCGGTGCTGCTGTCGAATCGGGGTCAGCGGTGGTGGTGACCGCCGTGCCCGTTGTCGCCGTGCCCGTGGTTGCCGTGCAGGACGGCGGCGACGGAGCCGTTCTCCTCGTCGAGCAGCACCTGGTCGCGCCGCTCGTGGTGGAAGTTGAATATGGCGGACAGCGATCCGGCGGTCGCGTCGGCCGAGGCGTCACCGATCTGCCCGGTGCTCCAGTTGTCCTCGATGAAGCGCAGGATCGAGGCCTGGTCGGTCTCGGTGTGGTCCACGAAGTTCTGCTTCGCGAACGGCGAGACGACGATCAGCGGCTGGCGCGGGCCGGGACCGCAGCGGTCCTGGTAGCCCCCGGCGATCGGGGTGCCCCTGGTGGCGGCCTGCTGGCACCACGCGGCGTCGTCGGGAGAGTTCGACGCGTTCTTGACCTGCGCCGCGACGTGGTCGTACCAGCCGTCCGAGTCGTCGTACGCGACGACGACCGCGGTGTCCTTCCAGTTCGGCGACTTCTCGATCGTGTTGATCGTCTTCGTGACGAAGCGCTGCTCGTCGACCGGATCGGAGTAGGCGGCGTGCCCGTCCTGGAACTCGCCGGCCTTGAGGAATGAGACGGCGGGCAGGTTGCCGGTGTTGACCACGGAGTCGAACGACGTCAGGTCGTACTGGTGGTTCGCCCGTCCGTTGTGGCCGATCTCCGCGGTGCTGGCCGGGGCCAGGTGGTGCGGATTGGCGGTCGACGCGTAGTACTGGAACGGCTGGTGGTGCGGCGAGTAGTCGACCACCGAAGCGCCCGCGGCGTTGGTGTGGCTGGCCAGGCACGCGGCCGGGGTGGTCCCGGAGGCCGGCGTCGTCGGGGCGAAGCCGCCCTGGAACCAGCCCCACGAGACGCCCCGGGCGTTGAGCAGGTCGCCGACGTTCCGGCCCGTCATGCCCGCGAGGGTGTTCGTCTTGGTGTGGCTCGAGTTCGAGCAGTCGTCGTAGACCGGGTCCGGGTCGTTGATGACCGTGCCGGTGCCGGTGGCGTCGGGCTGACGGACGGTGTAGTCGCTCGCCGTCGGCGTGACGGGCTGGCCGGTGGCGGTGAACTCCTTGACGCCGTGGGTCTGCCCGGACACCAGGTTGAGGGCGCCCGGGGTGGACGGGCCGAACGTGGTGCTGAAGTGGTTGTCGCTCATCGCGTAGTGCTGGGCGTAGTTCCACAGACCGGTGACGGTGTTGCCGTCGTAGTAGTCCATCGTCAGACCGGGGCGCCCGAACTGATTCGTGCCGCACGCGTCGCGGCTCGTGTACTGGACGAACTGGTCCATCAGGCCCCCGTGGTAGGCCTCCTGCTCGGCCGTGTAGCCGTGGTCCTGGTCGCACGTGACGGCCTGGGACGGCGAGAGCCGGGCCGGCTGCACGGTGTTGGGGTTGTTGGGGGCGAGCAGCCCAGCGCTGGCCAGCGTGTTGATGTTCTTCGGGGTGTCGGGTGCGGCCGTGAACGTCGCCGCCGGGGTACCGGAACCCTGGAGGGTCTCACCGGGCGTGTTGGCCGCGTTCGGGTACGTGCCGAAGTAGTGGTCGAAGGAGACGTTCTCCCCGAAGATCACGACGACGTGCTTGATCGGCGTGGCGGTGGAGGGCTGGCTGGCCGCGGCGGCCGGGACCCCGACGCCGAGGACGCCACCGGCGGCGGTCGCGCCGGCGACCACGACGGCCGACGCGGCGGCGGCGAGCCGTCTCGGGTTCATGCGGTGAGCGAGTTGCTTCATGGTGACCCCATGGTTCGTGTCCGGTCCGGTATCGGGATACCGGGACTCGTCGCCGATCCGGGTGCTCCCGGTCCGGTGGCGCGAGGCGACGACCTGCGCTCCGACACCGTAGGACGCCGACGTGACGCGAGGGTGAACGATAGGTTGCCTAACCATTCGGCGCCGTCCTCGCCGGCACCGCCTAGCGACGGATCGCGGCCACCGTGCCGTTCTGCTCGTTCAACAGCACCTGTTCCTGACGCGGGTGCGCGAAGTCGAACATGGCCCGGAGGGAGCCGGCGCGGGCATCCGCCGAGGCGTCACCGACCCGGCCGGTGATCCAGTTGTCCTCGATGAAGCGCAGGATCGAGGCCTGGTCGGTCGGGGTGTGGTCGACGACGTTCTGCTTCGCGAAGCGCGAGACGACGATCAGCGGCAGCCGCGGCCCGGGACCGCAGCGATCCTGGTAGCCGCCCGCGATCGGCGTCCCCTTCGCGGCGGCCTGGCGGCACCAGGCGGCGTCGTCGGACGTGTTCGAGGCGTTCTTCACGGCGGCCGCGACGTGGTCGTACCAGCCGTCGGAGTCGTCGTAGGCGACGACGACGGCGGTGTCCTTCCAGTTCCTCGACTGCTGCACCGTGTTGATGGTCTTCGTGATGAACCGCTGCTCGTCCACCGGGTCGGAGTACGCGGCGTGACCGTCCTGGTAGGCCGACGCCTTCAGGAACGAGACCGCCGGGAGCTGGCCGGTGTTCACGACGCGGGTGAAGACGCTCAGGTCGTACTGGTGGTTGGCGCGACCGTTGTGGCCGATCTCGGCGGCGGTGGCCGGCGCCAGGTGGTGCGGGTTGGCGGTCGAGGCGTAGTACTGGAACGGCTCGTGGTGGGGCGAGTAGTCGACCACCGAGGCGCCCGCGGCGTTGCGGTGGCTGGCCTGGCACGCGGCCGGCGTCGTGCCCCGAGCCGCGGTGGTGGGAGCGAAGCCGCCCTGGAACCAGCCCCAGGAGACGCCACGGGCGTTGAGCAGGTCGCCGACGTTCTTCCCGGTCATGGCGGCCAGGTTCGCCGTCTTCGTGTGGCTGGCGTTGGAGCAGTCGTCGTACAGCGGGTCGGGGTCGTTGATCATGGTGCCGACGCCGGACGCATTGGGCTGCCGGACCGTGTAGTCGCTCGCGGTCGGCGTCACCGGCCGGCCGGCGGCGGTGAACTCCCGCACCCCGTGCGTCTGGCCGGAGACGAGGTTGAGGGCGCCCGGGGTGGAGGGACCGAAGGTGGTGCCGAAGTGGTTGTCGCTCATCGCGTAGTGCTGCGCGTAGTTCCACAGACCGGTCACGGTGTTGCCGTCGTAGTAGTCCATGGTCAGCCCGGGCCGCCCGTACTGGTTCGGCCCGCACGCGTCGCGACTGGTGTTCTCGACGAACTTGTTCATCAGGCCGCCGTTGTAGGCCTTCTGCTCCGCCGTGTACTCGTGGTCCTGGTCGCACGTGACGGCCTGGGACGGCGCGAGGCGAGCCGGCTGGACGGCGTTGGGATTGGTCGGGGCCAGCAGGCGGTCGCGCGCCAGGGTGGCGATGCCGGTGGGGGTGGTGCGCGCCGCGGTGAAACGGGGCGCCGCGACGGCCGTGCCCTGCAGCTTCTCCCCCGGTGTGTTCGCGGCCTTCGGGTAGGTGGCGAAGTAGTGGTCGAAGGAGACGTTCTCCCCGAAGATCACCACGAGGTGCTTGATCGGCGTGGTGGTGGGCGACGCCGCCCCGCCGGCGACCGCGCTGCTCACGCCGACACCGAGGACACCGGTCAGGACGGTGGAGGCGGCGACGGCGGTGGCCGCGGACGCGGCGGCGACGCGTCGTGCCACGGAGCGGTGAGTTCGTTGCTTCATGATGACCCCAGCAATCATGTCGGTCCCGGCGCCGATCGGCCGGGACCCGTCACCGGTTCCGGTGAGCCCGGCCCGGGCGCGAGGCGAGAACCTGCGCACCGCCACCATAAGCCCCGGCCGGTGACGTACGTCTCACCCGGCCGGTCGGTGACGTCCGCTCCGTGTCGGCCGGGGAGGCGGGCGGAGGGTGCGTCGAGGAGCCGGGTCGGGAGTCGTCAGGCCGGCACGGGAGTCGACGCCACCCACACCTGCCGCTCGGTGCGCACCACGACGTCGTCCCGGCGCAGGATGCTTCCTGGCCCGTCGGCGTCGATCAGCCGGTCCAGCGCCGCCAGGTCCTCGGCCGCCAGCTGGTCCCCGGCGGTCTGCCTGATCCGCCGGAGGGTGCCGAGCGCGTACCGGCCCACCGAGGGACTCTCCGCCCAGGCGACGCTCATGGCGACGTCCCGGTGTGCCGCCACGGTGAAGCCGGCGGCGGTCAGCGCGGACTGCCAGTCCAACCCGAGATGCGGCACGTGCGCGGCGTTGACCCGGGCGATCGCCTCGTGGCACCGCTCCTCCAGACCGGGCCGCTCCGCGGGCGCGTCCGCCGGCAGGAACCGCGGGAAGTCGGTGAGCTCGACGAGGGTGAACAGGCCGCCGGGGGCGAGCAGGTCCCGGATCCGGCCCAGCGCGACGGCGGGGTCGGCCAGGTGGTGAAGGGACGCGGACGCCCACACCAGGTCCGGCGCCCCGGAGGCGGCCAGATCCGGCCAGTCCGCGTCCAGGTCCGCCTCAACGGTGTGCACCCGGTCCCCCAGGCCGCGAGCCCGGGCGTTCTCCTGCAGTCGGCGCAGGTTCTCGGCGGAGACGTCGACGGCCGTCACGTGGGCGTCCGGGAATCGGGTGAGGAGGGCGAAGGTACCGACGCCGGTCCCGGTGCCGAGGTCCACGATGCGCTCGGGAGACCGCGGGACGGGCAGCTCCGCGACGAGGGCAGCAAAGGCGCCGGCGAGGACGTCGGCGTCCAGGTCGAGGAGCTCACCCCACTGCTCCTCGGTCATCTCGTCGTGGTGGGCGTGGTGGTCGCCAGAGTGCTGGTGCTGGTGCTGATGCGTGGGGGTCACGGGTCCACGGTAGGCCGGACGCGGCGGAGCACCCGGGTCGATCCCCGGATCGGCAAGACGGGAGCCATCCACCCGGCCCGATGCGCAAGAGCGCGCAGCCCTCCGGGGATCAGGCCTCCGGCGGTGCCCCCGTCGTGCGCTGATGGCTGCGCCGGGCGTCGCGGTCGAAGATGCCGAGCACCTCGCACGGACCGCCCACGGCGCCGAGGGCGTGGGGCAGCATCGTGGGGAACTCCGCCGCCTGGTTGGTCTCGATCCGCAGCCGGCGGTGCCCGAGCATGAGCATCGCGGTGCCCGAGAGCACGACCATCCACTCCCGTCCAGGGTGGGCGCGCATGCGGGCGGGGTCCTCCGGCGGCGGTCCGGTGAGCCGCTGGCGGATGACGGTGATGCCGGGTTCGGCGCGGACGGGCCAGCGCATCTGGCCGTGGGCGGCGTCGATGACGGGGCTGATGACGACGTCGTCCGCGTCGTTCTCGACGAGCTGGTCGAGGGTGGTGTCGAGCGCCCGGGCCAGCGTGACCAGACTGTCCAGCGCCAGTCGCCGCTGACCGTTCTCGATCCGGCTGAGCGTCGACTGGCTGAGCCGGGCGCGGCCGGCCAGTTCCTCCAGCGACCAGCCCTGCGCGAGCCGGAGCGCACGGATGCGCTTGCGCACGAGGCCGTCCAGATCATCGGTGTCTTGCTGCATGAGCATGACTGTATGCCATCTACGCAGTACGCGGATACCGTCGACGACGAGCGGTCCGATCGGCCGCCCCGACCGGAAGGACCCCACCATGACCACCCCCGCTCCCATCCCGGATCCCAGCGACCCGTCGCCGCATGACGCCTCGCCTGCACGGACCGACGCGGCGACCGACGCGCTGCCCGACGCCCTGCCTGACGGCACCGTCGACGCGGTGATCATCGGGGGCGGCGCCGCCGGGCTGAACGCGGCGCTGATGCTGGCCCGCTCGCGCCGTTCGGTCGTCGTCGTCGACGGCGGGTCCCCGCGCAACGCCCCGGCCGAGGGGGTGCACGGGCTGCTCGGCCGGGAGGGCACGCCGCCCGGCGAGCTGCTGGCCCGGGGCCGGGACGAGGTGCGCGGGTACGGGGGACGCATCGTCGCCGGCGAGGTCGCGGCGGCGGCGCCGGTGGCCCCGGTCGACGGTGACCTGCGCTTCACCGTCGCCCTCACGGACGGGCGGAGCGTCACCGCGCGCCGCCTCGTCGTCGCGACCGGCGTGACGGACGTGCTGCCCGACGTTCCCGGGCTGGCGGCGCACTGGGGTCGCGGCGTCGTGCACTGCCCCTACTGTCACGGCTGGGAGGTGCGGGACGAGCCCATCGGCGTCCTCGTCACCGGCGCAGCCTCGATCCACCAGGCGCTGCTGTTCCGTCAGCTGACGGAGGACCTCGTCGTCCTCACCAACGGCGTCGAGCTCGAGGAGCAGGCGCGTGCACGGCTCGAGGCGCGGGACGTCCGGATCGTCGACGAGCCGGTGGTCGAGGTGCTGACCGGGGAGGACGGCGGGATCGCCGGTGTCCGGCTGGATGACGGCACCGTCGTCTCCCGCCGGGTGCTCGCGGTGGCGACCACGATGCAGCCCCGGCTCGACGGCCTGGACGGGCTGGGGCTGCCGGTGGAGGACCTGCCGCAGGGCTACGGCCGCCGGGTCGTCTCCGGCATGGCCGGGACGACGGACGTGCCGGGGGTGTGGGTCGCCGGCAACGTCACCGACCCGACGGCCCAGGTCGGGGCGTCGGCCGCGGCGGGTGCCCTCGCCGGCGCCCACCTGAACGCCGACCTCGTCACCGCGGACACCGACGCGGCGCTGCGAGCGCGCACGCGGGTGGGCTGAGCCGGTCGGCATGCCCCGAATCCGTCTGCCTCAGCGTCCGGACAGGTCCGCGGTCAGCACCGGACCGTGGCCGGGCAGCACGGTGACGGTCCCGAGCCCGGCGAGGGTCTGCCGGGAGGACGCGGCCCCCGCGCCGTCGTGGTCGAACACCGGATGGATCGGCTGCACGTGAGGGGGCCCGCCGCCGTTCAACGCGTGCGCGGTGATCAGGGCGTCGCCGGTCGCGACCGCGTCGCCGGCCAGACGGTAGGCGGTGTGGCCGGGTGTGTGGCCCGGCGTCGGGAGCGCCCGGGGATGCCCCGGCAGCTCCGCCAGGCGCGCGTCCGCCGCCTCGCCGTCGCTGGTGATGGCGTTCGGGGTCAGACCGCCAGCCCGGACGGCGTGCACGGCCCACGCCAGCACCCGCGGCCTCCACAGCAGGGGTACCAGTTGCGGCAGCGTCACCTGGTACTGCTCCTGCCCGCGCACGGCGGGCCGTTCCGCCGCGGCCGCCAGGACGGGGACGCCGTGCTCGGCGGAGAGGTGCCGGGCCGCGCCGGTGTGGTCGACGTGCGCGTGCGTGAGCACGACGGCGGCCGTGCGCGACGGCTCCAGGCCCAGCGCCTTCAGTGAGGCGAGCACGGCCGGCGTGTCCCCCGGGTAGCCGCTGTCCACGAGCGTGAACTCCCGGTCGTCCCGCAGCACGATCCAGTTCGACGCCGGGCCCTGGACGAAGAAGACGCCGTCGGCGACCTCGAGCGGAGCGGGGGCGGTGGGGCGTGCGGTCATGGCGTCCTTCGGTTCGGCGGTGGGCGTACCCACGCTCTCACGGCCTGCCATCCGGCCGGCTCCTGGACGGGAGCGCCCGGGGCGCGCACGCTGGTCGAGACGGACCACATCGGTCACCGGCGAGGCAGGAGCATCCATGAGCGGCGCGAGCAGTCGGACCCGGCGCGTGCAGTACATCAACGCCAACTGGTCGGGAACGGACGAGTTCGCCCTGCTCGTGGTGACCGACGACGGGGAGCGGCACGTCCTGCCCGCGAGCGCGGCCGCATTCGGCGCCCTGGTCGCCACGATGAAGGACGGCGTCACCTTCCTCTTCGACCCCGAGGAGCAGACGCTGATCGTCGCCAACCTGGTCGGTCGGTGGATCACCGACGACGAGACACCCGCGGCTGCCGGCACGCCGGCGACCTGATCCGTCCCGGAACCGCCCGCACGCGGCCGAGCCGCCTCAGCTGCGCAGGTAGGACGCCCCGTTCAGATCCAGGATGGTGCCCGACGCCCAGGCTGACGCCGGGTCCGCCAGCTGCGCGATCGCGTGGGCGATCTCCTCGGCGCGGGCGACCCGGCCGAACGGGCTCTGACCCGCGATCGCATCCCCTGCCGCACCGGCGAGCCGGTCCGCGGTCCGCTCCGTGGCCGTGAACCCCGGTGCCACGGACGTCACGCTGATGCGGTGCGGGGCCAGGGCCACCGCGAGGGACTGGCCGAGGGCGTGCAGCGCCGCCTTGGTCGCCGCGTACGCCGGGTGCTCCGGCTCGCCGCGGAAGGCGCCGCGCGAGCCGACGTTGACGACGCTCGCGGCATGCCCGCCGTCGATCGCGGATCGGGCGAACCAGTAGCTGACGTCCGCGGCGGCCCGCAGGTTGACGTCTATCATCCCGGCGAAGGCGGCCGACCAGGCGGAGAAGTCGCTCTCAGCCGGGTGGTGGCGGTTCTCGGGGCCCGTGGCGATGGCGGCGTTGTTGACCAGCACGCCGAGCGGGCCGAGGGCGGCGATCGCCTCGCTCACGATTCGCTCGGCCGCGCCGGGCTCGGTGAGGTCGCCGCGCACGAGGACATGGCCCGCCCCCGCCAGCGAGGCAAGGGTCTGCCGGGCACCGGCGTCGTTGACGGCCCAGTGCACCGCGATCCGATGGCCGCGCTCGGCGAGGGCCACGCACGTCGCGCGTCCGATCCCCCCGGACGCCCCGGTGACGAGGGCCGTGAGGGGCTGGGCGGCGAACTGGGGCTGCTGGGTGACGTCCACCAGCTCACCCTACGGGCGGGCCGGAGCACGAGGTCCTGCGCGGCGCGCGCAGTATCCTCGACGCACCGCAGCGAGCCGCAGCGAGCCGGCCGCCCCGCCGGCGTCGAGAGAGGTGACCTCATGGCCTGGACGATCCGCGAGCTGGACGCCTCCACGTGGGACGGCTTCGCCGACCTGGTCGAACGCAACCACGGCATCTTCGGCGGCTGCTGGTGCATCGGCTTCCACCTGGACAGCAAGCAGCGCGGCCTCGACCACCGGGCAGCGAAGGAGGAACGGGTCCGGAACGGTGACGCCCACGCCGCCCTCGTGCTCGACGACGACGGCGTCGTGCAGGGCTGGGCTCAGTACGGCAGCCCGCGGGAACTGCCCGGCATCAAGCATCGCCGGGAGTACCTCAAGGACGCTCCCCCGGCACCGGACTGGCGGATCACCTGCGTCTACGTCGACCCGAAGCATCGCGGCCTCGGCGTCGCCCGCGCCGGCGTCGAGGGGGCGCTCGCCGCCATCGCCGGTCACGGCGGCGGCCGGGTCGAGGCGATCCCGGAAGTCACCGCCGGGCGGGAGGCGCAGGGTCGCTTCCTGTTCAGCGGCACGGTGGAACTGTTCGAGAGCCTCGGCTTCGCCCGCGTGCGCCAGGTCGGCAAGCACGCGTGGATCGTCGCCCGCAACCTCGAGGCCGTCTGAGCCCCGCCGACGCCGCGGTGGTCCGGCCCCTCAGTCCTCGTTCTGCCCGCCGATGCCCCCGAGGTCGTGCACCCGGAACAGCACCGCGTGGTCACTGCCGAATGCCTCCCCGCCCTGGCGCAGCATCGCCGGGATGAACTCTTCCGGCGCGGGATGGCCGGTGACGTGGGCGAGGTACGCCTCGTGGCTGCGCAGCGACGCGACACTGGCCTGCACCGCCTCCTCGTCGACGGCCAGCCCGTGGGTCGGCGTCTCGTGTCCGGAGATGAGCAGCGCCGTCGCGTGCCAGGGGGCGAGGCCCTCCTCCTCGGCGAGCTCGCGGAACACCCAGGGGTTGTCCGCGTCCCGCACGGCGTCGACGGTCGCCAGCCCGGCCGCCCGGTGATCGGCCTGGTTGAGCATCCCCCACGCCTCGACGTCGAACACCCCACCGATGACGGCGTCGGGCCGCACCTGCCGGACCACACGGGCGATGTCACGCCGCAGGGCCAGCCCGTACTCGAGCATGCCGTCCCGGTGGTCGAGGATCCGCAGATCGCTGACGCCGACGGTCTCGCACGCCCGGCGCTGCTCCTTCGCCCGCAGCGGCGCGATCACCTCCGGCGGCTCCGCCATCCCGGCCTCGCCCACGGTGAGCAGCAGGTACACGACCTCGACGCCGCGGCGCGTCCAGGTGGCGACGGCGGCGGACGTGCCGTACTCCATGTCGTCCGGATGAGCGACGACGCACAGCACCCGCGACCACCCGTCGTCGGGCAGGGGCTTCAGCGGATCGGGCACGGCGCCTCCATCGTCGGGTCCAGCGGTGGACACCACGGTAACCCTGCGCCGTCTCCTCCGGTGTCAACTTAGTTGACACCGGAGGAGTCGACTCGCAGACTCGTTCTCACGGCGTCCACGGATGCCGCCCGACGTGTCGTTCACCGAACCCGAGAGGACCACCATGACCGCGTCCGAGACCCCGCAGGCCGACCCCTCCCAGATTCCCGCGCCTGCGGCGGCGGCCCCGCAGCCGTCCACCGAGAGGATCACGCCCGACCGGTTCGCCGGGCAGACGGTCATCGTCACCGGCGCCGGCTCCGGCATCGGCCGGGCGACCGCGTCCCGCATCGCCCGGGAGGGCGGCCGGGTGATCGCCGTCGACATCGCCGCCGACCGGCTCGAGGCGTTCGCCGCCGATATGGCCGACGCCGACGTCGTCACGGTGGTCGCGGACATCACGAAGGCGGAGGACGTCGAGGGCGTCGTGGAGGCAGCGGGTGAGCGGATCGACGGGCTCGCGAACGTCGCTGGGATCATGGACGACATGACGCCGCTGCACGAGGTCAGCGACGCCGTGTGGGAGCGGGTGTTCGCGGTCAACGTGGACGGTCTGTTCCGCCTGAGCCGGGCCGTGCTGCCCCTCATGCTGGCCGCCGGCCGCGGATCCGTCGTCAACGTCGCCTCCGAGGCGGGCCTGCGCGGTTCGGCCGCCGGCCTGGCCTACACGGCCTCGAAGCACGCCGTCGTCGGCATCACGAAGAGCTCGGCCTTCCTCTACGGCACCAGCGGGATCCGGGTCAACGCCGTCGCGCCCGGCCCCGTCGCCACGAACATCCAGGCCACCTTCGCCTCGCCGCTCGGGCAGCAGCGGATCGGGGCGGCGATGGCCACCCTGCCGCCGGTGGCCCAGCCCGAGCAGCTGGCCGCCTCGATCACGTTCCTGCTCAGCGACGACGGCACCAACGTCTCGGGCGCGATCCTGCCCTCGGACGGCGGCTGGTCCGCCCAGTAGCGGCGGCGTCCGGCGGCTCGCGAGTCGGGCGTGATCGGACGAGGCCGTCAGGTCGGGGTGATCAGGTCCTGGAGCACCCGGCCGTAGTGGCGGGCGAGGTCGGCGTGGTCGGTGGCGAGCAGTCGTTCGTCGCCGACCACCCACAGCGCGTAGAGCAGACCGCCGACCAGGGCCCCGGCCAGGCTGGCGCGCAGGTCCCGGTCGGGACCGGTCAGCCGGCGGCGCAGCGGCTCGACGAAGCCCGCGTCGTGGACCTCGCGCAGCCGGGTGCCCACGTCGTCGGTGTCGCTGGCGCGGAGGAGCGCCAGGAACACCCCGCGGGTGTGCTCGTCCGCGTCGAGCAGGTAGGCGATCAGCCGCGGACCGAGGGACTCGACCGGGCCGTCGAGGACGGCCTCGAGTTCGAGGTCGAGCTGCATCGTGGCGAGGAACAGCGGCTCCTTGCCGGTGAAGTGACGGATGACCAGCGCCGGGTCGACGGCGGCCGCGGCCGCGATGTCACGGACCGACGTCGCGGCGTAGCCCCGTTCGGCGAACAGTCGCTCGGCCGCCGTGCGGATCGCGGTGCGACTGTCGCCGCGCCGGCCGCTGTCCGTGCCGGAGCCACCGTCCGGGGCCGCGTCTGACGTGGTGCTCACCCGGTGAAGCGTAGCGGCGATCGGCCGTCGGTCACGGCTCGTGAAGGCGGCGGACGTAGGCGCAGGCATCGTCGACCGCGGCGCGCCAGCGACGCTCGACCCCGGTGCCGGCGCCCGGTCCTTCGGCCGCAGCGCCGTCGGGCGCACCGTCGCCGGAGGCCGCCCCGCACAGGCCGACCCACTCCCGCATCCGGCGGCCTCCCAGCTCCACCAGGTCGCCCTCCCCCTCGGCGAGCACCTGCTGCACCCGCTCGGGCGGGAGCTTGACGATCAGCCGCCCGTCGCGGCCGACGAAGGCGAACACCTTGCCGTGCACCCGCAGGTCCGGAGCGTGGAACATGCGCCCACGCGTCACGCCCGGACCGGTCGCGACGTCACCGGCGATCCGCTCGAAGAGCTCAGCCCCCGATCCCACGGCCGGTCACGGATTCTGCGTGATGACCGAGGTGAGCTCGTCGTCGTCCGGCTTGGGCGGCGGGGCGATCGCCCGCACCTGGTCACCGCTCAGGCGACGGGACCGCTCCCGCGCGGGCAGGTCCACCGGACGCCCCGTCCGCAGTGACTCCTCGATCGCCTCGAGGGCCAGCACGTCGAGCAGTCCCTCCTCCCCGGAGGGCTCGGGCTCGGTTCCGCTGCGGACGCAGTCGACGAAGTAGTCGATCTGGCCGGCAAACTGGTCGACCGCATCGTGGCGATGCTCCTCGGTCTCGCCGTCCGCGTCGGTCACGGTCCACGTGATCGCGATATCGTCGCCCCACTCGTAGCAGACCGGGGACGTGATCGAGCCCTCGCTGCCCGCCAGGGTGAAGTTCTGGGTGGAGGCGGTGGCGTAGGAGACCGTGAACTGGGCGACGCGCTCCCCCGGGAACGTGAGGGACACCGCCACCGTGTCCTCGAAGTCGAACGACCGGCCCGGCGTGCGCACGCCGTGGGCGCTGACGCGGATCGGCTCGGCGCCGAACAGGGTGCGCACCTGGTTGAGCGGGTACGTGCCCATGTCCGCGACCGGGCCGCCCCAGAACCCGTTGCTGCCGCGGTGGTTGCGCTCGTCGATGTCCTGGGAGAAGGCGCTCGTGAAGTAGCGCGGATCGCCGACGACGCCGTCGCGCACGGCCTCCATCAGGGCGACCGTGCCCGGTTCCTGGTGCAGCCGGTAGGCGACCATGAGCGTCGCGCCACCGCGGTGCGCGGCGTCGATCACGGCCTGCGCGTGCTCACCGCTGACCTCGAACGGCTTCTCGACCAGCGCGTGGACACCGGCCTCCAGGGCCGGGACGGCGAACTCGCGGTGCCGGAACACGGGCGTGGCGACGTACACCGCGTCGATGGTGCCCGACGCCAGCAGCTCGCCGTACTGGCTGTAGTCCCAGGCCGTGACCCCGTGCTCACGGGCGAGCTGGTCCCGTTTCTCCGGGTCCCCCGAGACCAGGGCGGTGAACACGGCCTTGTCGGTGCGGCCGATGGCCGGCAGGAAGGCCTGCTGCGAGATCTGGCCGCCGCCGACGACGGCGAAACGCAGCGGCGCGTCCGCCATCAGGCCGCTCCGTAACGCTGAGCGCTGCGGGCGCGGGCCTTGGCGGCCTCGATCTCGCGGTTCTTCGGCGGTGCACTCGTGGTGAGGTGCTCGAGCAGGTGGGCCGTGATGTGCGCGATCTCCTCGACCGCGTCGTCGAACGCGGCCTGGTTGGCCTGCGACGGCTTCGTGCTGCCGCTGACCTTGCGCACGTACTGGAGGGCAGCGGCACGGATCTCGTCGCTCGTCGCCGCCGGGTCGAAGTTGTGAAGTTGCCGGATGTTCCTGCACATGGGGTCAGCGTAGGCGCGGGGCACGAACGGTGTCACGGGTCGACCACCGGACGCCCCTCCGCTTCGATCTCGCCGCATGGTCGGACCGGCGATGCCGGTCGGCGGACGTCGTAGGCCAGGTAGGCGAACGTCCCGTCGGTGTGGACGCCGGTCAGAGTCAGACGCTGGTCCAGCCGCCGCGGGAGCAGCGGCTTGCCGGCGCCGAGCGTGACCGGGGCGATGCTCACGCGGATCTCGTCGAGAGCGCCGGCGTCGTCGACCTGGCCGACGAGCTCGCCGCCGCCCAGCAGCCAGACGTCGCGCTCACCGGCCGCGGCGCGGATCGCGGGCAGCGCGTCGGCGACGGGCCCGTGGCCGGCACGGATGTCCGCGCCGTCGACGGGCGCCAGGCCCTGGGAACTGAAGACCCAGCACGGCGTCGCCCCGTAGACGTCCGTCCAGCGTTCCGGGTGCGCCGCCAGATCCTCGTGCCGGTGCACCCACCGGTAGGTGTTGCCTCCCATCACCATGGCGCCGACGCCGGCGAAGAACGTCGCGAAGTCGAAGGCGGGCGGGGTGCGCGCGGGGTCCGGCGCCAGGCGCAGGAGCCAGCCGAGGTCGTGATCGTCGTCCGCGAGGAAACCGTCGAGGGTCGCGGCCGTGTAGTAGATGACGCGTGGCGGTCGAGAGGGAGCCATGATCCGAGCGTGGCACACGCCTCCGACAGAACCCGGGGCTGCGACGGTGGGCGGAGGCACCATCGCCCAGAAGACCGGAACCAACGCCCGGAACCACCGCCCGATGCCGACGTCCGGGACGACGGCGTCGCCGGCGACGGGGACACGGTGAGTGATGCGGTCAGGAGCCCAGCGCAGGCACCTCGCGGGTGAAGGTCGCGAACGTCTTCGCCACGGCGAATCCGGCCGCCTCGTAGAGCCGGGTGGCGCCGGTGGGGCTGTCGGCGTCGACGTGGAGCGTGGCCCCGCTGAAACGCGGACGACCGTCCGCTCCCTGCTCGCGGGCGGCGGCATCCAGTGAGGCGCCGATGCACGCCCGGGCCAGGCCGAGGCCGCGGGCGGCCGGCGTCGTCCCGATCAGGGCCAGATAGAGCGGGCCGTCCTGCCAGTCCTGCGCCAGGCAGAAGGACAGCACGTCGCCTGCCTCGTCCACGGCGAGGAAGGAGCAGTCGGGGACGAAGCTGCGGGCCTCGATCAGTGCCGCCCACTCGGCGTCCGCGACCGTCGTCGATCCCCAGTGGTCCGCGAAGGCGGCATTGCGGGCGCGGAGGGTGCCCGCGGACAGCTCCGCCCGGAAGGGCACGATGCCGGCGGGGGTGACCCCGGAGGGCACGATCCCGGGCGGCGCGACGCGGGAAGCCGCGGACGGGACCGTCGCACCCTCCCCCTCGCCGACGTCGGGCAGCGCGCGCTGCATCTGGGCGAAGTACCGGCTCAGTCGGTAGCCGCGGTGCAGCAGCAGCGGGCGCACGGGATCGGCCGGCAGCCCGCCGGGGTTGCGCAGGGTGACGGGTGCGCCCGGGTGGCGCTCGGCGGCCAGCTCCCGGGCGCGCCGCTCCATCCGGTCCATCAGCGCCCGGCCGATCCCCCGGCCGCGACGGTCCGGGTGGACGCCGCCACCGAGCAGGGCGACGGCCCGACCGTCCAGCAGATCGGTCCGGACCCGCACCTGGCCGGCGGCCACGATCCGCTCGCCGGTCCCGTCCTTCTCCCAGCACGCCCACGTGTCCCGGGCAGGGTCGACGCCGTCCTCCGCCAGTTCCTCGGCGAGGTCCTCGGCGCTGTAGAACTCCTCGGTGCCGTCGACCTGCGCCAGCACCGTGGTCAGCGCCGCCCAGGCCGGCGTGTCCGCAGCGGTCAGGGGCGTGAAGTCCGCGTCCATGGGGGCGAGTCTACGAGCGGGACGACGACGCACGGGGCGGTTCCTGGTGCTCCCGGTCGGGTGGCCGCGGGGCGGGAGGCCGGCGGCTCGGCGACCGACCGGCTCGTAGACTGGCCGGGTGTCCACCCGCTCCCGTTCCGTCACCCCCGACCCGACGTCCTCCCCGGCATCGGACACGGCATCCACGACCTCATCCGCCATGGCGTCCGGGTCTCGTCCGTCCTCCGCACCGGCGTCGCCCCGCGATGCATGGACGCCGGTCGGCGACCGTGGTGTCGCCGCTGCCGCTGTCGCCGTCGGCGCTGTCGTCGACGCCGTCCTGATCGTCGTCTTCGCCGCGATCGGCCGCGCCAGTCACCGGGAGGGCGATGCCGTTCTCGGCGTCCTGGGCACGGCCTGGCCGTTCCTCGTCGGCGCGCTCGCCGGGTGGCTCGTGACCCGGGCCTGGCATCGCCCCACGTCCGTGCGGCCCACCGGTCTCGTCGTGTGGGTTACCGCGGTCGCGGTCGGCATGGCGCTGCGTGCGGCCACCGGCGAGGGGATCGCGCCGGCGTTCATCGTCGTCGCGACCATCACCCTGGCCGTCTTCCTGCTGGGCTGGCGCGTCGTCGTCGCCCTCGTCACGCGGCGTTCCCGCAGGGCCGCCGTCCCGCATCCGAAGGAGAACCTGCTGTGATCACCGCGTTCACCCACGTGTCCGTCGAACCGGACCGCATTCCCGAGACGGCGGAGGAGATCTCCGCGATCGAGGGCATCAGCGAGGTCTACTCCGTCACCGGGGACTGGGACCTCATCGTCGTCGCGCGGGTGCGCCGGCACGAGGACCTGGAACGGGTCATCGCGGACCGGCTCTCCAAGGTCGCGTCCATCCGGGACACGACGACGCAGATCGCCTTCCGCGCCTACTCCCAGCACGATCTCGACGCCGCCTTCGCTCTCGGCGGCGACTGAACCGTCAGCGTCCGCGTTCGTCGCTGAAGCGCACCCAGCGCTCCAGCACGCGAGCCGCGTCGCCGTCGTCCAGGGAGGCGCGGGCCCGGTCCAGGCCGGCCGCCAGGCGCTCGACCAGCGGGCCGTCGGCGGTGCGCGAGGCCGCGGTCAGGCCGGCCGCCGCGTTGAGCACGACGGCGTCACGCACCGGTCCCTGCTCGCCGGCCAGGACCGCACGCACGACGTCCGCGTTGTGAGCGGGCTCGCCACCGCGCAGGTCGTCCAGCGTCGCGCGGGGGATGCCGAGCTGGTCCTGCGGATCCAGCACCTGCTCCGTGACGTCGCCGTCGCGCACCTCCCAGACGGTCGAGGGCGCAGTGGTCGTCAGTTCGTCGAGTCCGTCGTGCCCGTGGAAGACCAGGGCCCGGTTGCCGCGGCGCGCCAGCACGCCCGCGATCAGCGGGCCGATCCGCGGGTCGGCGACACCGATCGCCGACGCCTCGACCCGGGCCGGGTTCGTCATCGGACCGAGGAAGTTGAAGACCGTCGGGACGCCGAGCGCCTTGCGGGCACCGGCGGCGAAGCGCATCGACGGATGGAAGACCTGCGCGAAGCAGAACGTGACGCCGACGGCGCGCGCGGCCTCGGCCACGTCCCTGACCGACAGGTCCAGGTTCACCCCGAGTGCCTCGAGGACGTCGGCCGTGCCCGTCGAGGACGACGCGGCCCGGTTGCCGTGCTTGACGACGGGCGTGCCGGCCCCCGCGCAGACGAGCGCGGCCATCGTGGAGATGTTGACGGTGTTCTGCCGGTCCCCGCCGGTACCGACGATGTCGAGGGCGTCCGGGCCGACCGGCAGCGGGTTGGCGTGCGCGAGCATGGCCTCGACCAGGCCGGCGAGTTCCTCGACCGTCTCCCCCTTGGCCTTCAGCGCGACGAGGAAACCGGCGACGGCGGCGTCGGGCAGCTCCCCGGACATCACCCGGTCCATCGCCCACGCGGTCTCCCCCGCGGACAGATCGCGTCCGGACAGCAGGGCGGTCAGCAACTCCGGCCACGACCGCACGGCGCCACCCTCCCGGGCGGACGAACGGGCGGTCGGAACAACGGGCTGGGGATTCACGCGTCGATCCTATCGTCGGGCCGCGAGAGGCCCCGTCCGCGGGCCGCTGGACGGACGCTGGGAGCGCATCGTAGCGCGAGCCCCTTTTCTATCCTTCGTAGACAAGATTTTCACGACATCGTCCCACGTCAAAGCGGTGTTCGGGCGAGTTGCGTTGGTGGCTCAGGGATTTACCAGCCATAATGGCAAGGTGACCAGTGCAACCCACGCTCCGAGCCCTCAGGCGCACCCCGCTCTCAACCGCCCGAACATGGTGTCGGTGGGGACGATCGTGTGGCTCTCCAGCGAGATCATGTTCTTCGCGGCCCTGTTCGCGATGTACTTCACCCTCCGCTCCACATCGCCGCAGATGTGGGCCGAGGAGACCGCCAAGCTCAACGTCCCGTTCGCGCTGGCCAACACCATCGTGCTGGTGCTCAGCTCGGTGACGTGCCAGTTCGGCGTGTTCGCCGCCGAGCGGCTGCAGCCCCGGCGCACCGGCGGCCTGCTGAACGTCGCCCGCTGGGGCATGGTCGAGTGGTTCATCCTCACCTTCATCATGGGCGCGATCTTCGTGTCCGTGCAGGCGTACGAGTACACGATGCTCGTCTCCGAGCACGTCTCGCTCTCCTCGGACGCCTACGGCTCGTCCTTCTACCTGACGACCGGCTTCCACGGCCTGCACGTGACCGGCGGTCTGATCGCATTCCTCTTCATCATCGGCCGCGCCTTCATCGCCAAGCGCTTCGGTCACTTCGAGGCCACCTCCGCCGTCGTCGTCTCCTACTACTGGCACTTCGTCGACGTCGTCTGGATCGCCCTCTTCTTCATCATCTACTTCCTCAAGTAGCCCGGGCTTGACGGCGGCCGGAGGCGGACGAGAATGAGACCACAGACTTCTCGAAAATCGAGATACATCGGATCCCCGAGATCAGTGCGGATGGCGCCGGACCCGGCCACTCCGACGACGCAGAACCACGACGGAAGAGGTATGGACAGGTGAAGTCACTCGCACAACGGCGTAGGCACCCGCTCGCGGCGGTGGCGCTGATCCTGCTGGCGCTGCTGATCACCGGCACGGTGTACGCGGCCGCAAGCTCCGCGAACACCGCCCAGGCCTCGCAGTCCAAGGAGACCTACACCGCCGAGGACGCCACCAGCGGCCAGAAGCTGTTCATCTCGAACTGCGCCACCTGCCATGGCATGGGCGCCAAGGGCAGCCCCGCGGGCCCGTCCCTCGTGGGCGTCGGCGCCGCGAGCGTCGACTTCCAGGTCGGTACCGGCCGCATGCCGATGGCCGCGAACGGTCCGCAGGCCGAGCAGAAGCCCGCGCAGTTCAACGACGAGCAGACCCGTCAGCTCGCCGCTTACGTCGCCTCCCTCGGCGCCGGCCCCGCCGTCCCCTCGGAGGAGCAGCTGGACACCAGCAAGGGCGACGCAGCCAAGGGTGGCGAGGTCTTCCGCGTCAACTGCGCGATGTGCCACAACGCTGCCGCCGCCGGTGGCGCGCTGACCCGGGGCAAGTACGCCCCGGCGCTGAAGGACGTCTCGGAGAAGCACATCTACGAGGCGATGGTCACGGGCCCGCAGAACATGCCGGTGTTCAACAACTCGAACATCACGCCGGACGAGAAGCGGAATCTGATCACCTTCCTCAAGACCATCGAGGCGCAGGGATCGCCGGGCGGAGCCGACCTCGGCTCGCTCGGCCCCGTCTCCGAGGGTCTGTTCGCGTGGGTCGCCGGTCTCGGCGTCATCATCGCCTTCACGATCTGGCTGACCTCACGGTCCTCCTGAGCACTGCCCCGGTACGCGGGCGGCGGGAGACCCGCCGGCGCACCGGGAACCCGACACACATCAGCACCACGACGAAGAATGAGGGGGCTCATGAGCGACCGTAGCAACGGCACCCCGGGCAACTCCGGCGCAGTCGCCACGGCAGACGGCCGAACCAACGACATGGCGCACGCGGACCCGGGACTCCCGCCGCACCGCCCGCGGCTATCGGACACCCAGCCGCGCGCCGCCAAGCGCAACGAACGGCAGGTCTCCCTGCTGTTCCTCGTGTCCATCATCGGGACCCTGCTGTTCTTCTTCGGGTACTTCTTCATCCGGCTCGACGACACCGTCGCCACACTCCGGCTGCAGAACCTGCTCCTCGGGCTCGGCACCGCATTCGCGATGTTCGGCATCGGCATCGGCGTCGTCCACTGGGCGAAGACGCTCATGCCGGACCACGAGTGGGTCGAGGAGCGGCACACCATCCGTCCCGAGGCCGACCGCAAGGACGCCGAGGGCATCATCAGGGGCATCCTGGAGGAGTCCGGCATCGCTCGCCGGCCGCTCATCCGCAACACCCTGATCGGCGCCGGTGCGCTGGCCGTGCTCCCCGCGATCGCGATCTTCCGCGACCTCGGCCCGCTGCCCGGCGACGCCCTGCGCCACACGATGTGGAACAAGGGGGTACGCCTGACCCGCGACCCCGACGGCACGCCCATCCGCGCGGCGGACGTGCAGATCGGCTCCGTCTTCCATGTCATCCCCGAAGGCCTCAACGAGGCCGAGGACAAGCTGGAACAGAAGGCCAAGGCCGTCGTGCTCCTCATGCGCCTGAACCCGGAGGACCTCAACCCCTCCGCCGGGCGCGAGAACTGGGGCTACGAGGGCATCGTGGCCTATTCGAAGATCTGCACCCACGTCGGTTGCCCGGTCGCCCTGTACGAGCAGCACACGCACCACCTGCTCTGCCCGTGCCACCAGTCGACCTTCGACCTGACGCAGGAGTGTAAGGTCATTTTCGGGCCAGCGTCCCATCCGCTGCCCCAACTGCCCATCATGGTCGACGACCAGGGCTACCTCGTTGCACAAAGTGACTTCCACGAGCCTGTGGGTCCGAGTTTCTGGGAGCGTGGCTGATGTCCACCACCACCACTGATCAGCGCAACACCTACGTGGCGCCGACCGCCGTGGGCAAGATGGCCGACTTCGTCGACCAGCGCGTCGGCGGATCCGCCATGGTCAAGGAGTTCGGCCGGAAGATCTTCCCCGACCACTGGTCGTTCATGTTCGGCGAGGTGGCGCTCTACTCGTTCGTCATCCTGCTGCTGTCGGGCACCTTCCTGACCTTCTGGTTCAACCCGTCGATGGCGGAGACGCACTACGCCGGCTCGTACGTCCCGATGAAGGGCGTCGAGATGTCGGTGGCGTACCAGTCATCGCTCGACATCTCCTTCGACATCCGGGGCGGCCTGTTCATGCGCCAGGTGCACCACTGGGCGGCGCTGCTGTTCGTGGCGTCCAACGCGGTGCACATGCTGCGCGTGTTCTTCACCGGCGCGTTCCGCAAGCCGCGTGAGCTCAACTGGGTCGTCGGCTGCGTGCTGCTGATCCTGGGCCTCGCCGCCGGCTTCACCGGCTACTCGCTGCCGGACGACCTGCTCTCCGGCAACGGTCTGCGGATCATCGACGGCGTGATCAAGGCGATCCCGCTCGTTGGCACGTACATCTCGTTCTTCCTGTTCGGCGGGGAGTTCCCCGGGACGCACATCATCAGCCGGCTGTTCACGCTGCACATCCTGCTGATCCCGGCGATCATCCTGTTGATGATCGCGGTGCACCTGTTCATGGTGGTGTTGCACAAACACACCCAGTACCCGGGTCCCGGCCGCAAGGAGACCAACGTCGTCGGGTACCCCGTCGGCCCGATCTACGCGGCGAAGGCCGGTGGATTCTTCTTCATCGTCTTCGGCGTGATCGCCCTGATGGCGGCGGCGTTCACGATCAACCCGATCTGGAACTACGGTCCCTACGACCCCTCCCCCGTCTCGGCCGGCACCCAGCCGGACTGGTACATCGGGTGGGTCGACGGCGCGCTCCGCCTGATGCCCGGCACCTGGCCGTGGCACTGGGAGTTCGTGCTGTTCGGGAACTGGACGCTGACGCTGAACGTGCTGCTGCCGGCCCTCGGCCCCGCGCTCGTCCTGTTCACGGTCATGTTCCTCTACCCGTGGATCGAGCGCTGGGTGACGAAGGACGACCGGGAGCACCACATCCTGGACCGCCCGCGCAACGCGCCGACCCGGACGGCGATCGGCGTCGCCGGCGTCGTGTACTACTGCGTGCTGTGGGCCGCGGCGAGTTCCGACCTCATCGCCACCCACTTCCACGTGTCGCTGAACGATGTCACCTACTGGCTGCGGGCGCTGTTCTTCATCGGCCCGATCCTCGGGTTCATCGTGGCCCGCCGCATCGCCCTGGCGCTGCAGCGCAAGGACCGCGAGATCGCCCTGCACGGCCGGGAGACCGGACGCGTGGTGCGGCTGCCGCACGGTGAGTTCATCGAGGTGCACGAGCCGGTCGACCGCTACCGGCTGTACCGCATGGTCAACTTCGACTCCCCCCAGGTGCTCGAGGCTCGACCGGGCCGCAACGGCAAGGTCTCCGGCGCCGAGCGCGTGCGGGGCCGGGTGTCGCGGTTCTTCTTCGAGGACCGCGTGGCCCCGGTCACGCCGGCCGAGCTCGAGGCAGCGCACTCCCACCACGGTCACGACGAGATCGAGACCGCGGAGGCGGAGCGGGCCAGCATCGGCCGCTGACACACGGTTCACCCGTCACGGGGCCGGCAGGATCTTCCCTGCCGGCCCCGTGGCATGTCCGGATCCGGTGACAGCGGCCGGTATCAGCAGGCGGAAGATCAGCAGGCAGTGACAGCGGCCGGTATCAGCTGTCAGCGGTCGGCGTCGCCGGGACCGCGCAGGGAACGGACCATGCTGCGCAGGACCACGAGAGCGTGGGCCTGGTCGCGCACGGAGAGCCCGGACAGCATGCGTACCTCCACGGAGCGCACCGCAGCCGTCGCCTGCTCGAGGCTCCGCCGGCCCCGCGAGGTGAGCTGGGCAGGGAGCACCTTCCCCACGGTCGCCTCGGCCGGACGACTCACGATGCCCTCGCGCTCCAGGTGCTGCAGCAGCACGTTCATGGACTGCCGGGTCACGAAGGCGCCACGCGCGAGCTCGGAGTTCGAGAGGCCGGGCCGCTGCGCCAGCAGTTCGAGGCAGGAGTAGTGGGTCACGGTCATCCCGAGCGGCCGGAGCACCTCCTCCATGGCCACCCGGAGAGCGCTGGACGCCTCCTTCAGCAGGTACCCCAGGGACGTGTCCAGCTCGATGCCGGCATCCTCTTGCGTCATGTCAGTATTCTGACATACCGTGATCCGTGTCAGTGACTGACATCATGAGAAGGAGCAATTCCATGCCCGCCACCGGTCCCGACTTCATCTCCCTCCAGGCCACCGATCTCGCCGCGTCGCAGGCGTTCTACGAGCGCTACCTCGGCCTCGTCCGTTCACCGGCCGGTCCGCCTCACGCCGTCGTGTTCACGACGACGCCGATCGCCTTCGCCCTCCGCGACCTCGTCCCGGGCACGGACCTCGCGTCCGCCCGGCAGCCGGGCATCGGCGCCGCGATCTGGCTCCACGACACCGATGTCCAGTCCATCCACGATGCTCTCGTCGAGGACGGCCACACCATCGTCTCCGCACCCGTCGACGGACCGTTCGGCCGGACCTTCACGTTCGCCGACCTCGACGGGTACCACGTCACCCTCCACGACCGCGCCTGAACGGCCGAGGTGACCCCGGGCGGTCACGAGCCGTCAGGAGCGTCCGGAGGCCGCGAGCAGGGCCGCTGACGGCCGCTGACGGCTTTCAGTGGCCCCGGAACACCGGACGGTGCTGCGGGGCCCGTCGCGGCCGCTGCAGGGGCACGGAGAGCCGGTAGCGGTCCGCCCGGTAGTAGGACACCGAGAAGTCGACGATGACCCGCCCGACGTACGCGCGCCGTTCGATCTTCAGCAGCGGGTCGCGGGCGTCGATCCGCAGGAGCCGCGCCAGCGAGGGCGTCGCCGACGTCGCCTCGATGGTGTCCTCCCCCCAGTCGATCACCAGGCCGTACTCCTCGCTCAGGTACCGGTAGAGCGACGGCGGCGGAGCCGCCTTGGCCATGCCCGGTACGTGCTGCGGCACGAGGAAGTTCTCGTCCACGCTCATCGGCTCCCCGTCGGCGTAGAAGAGACGCCGGTACCGCAGCACCGGGTCGCCGGGCTCGAGGCGCAGCTGCCGCGCGACGTGGTCGGACGCGGCCACCGCACCGAAGTCGAGCACGGTGGCCGTCGGGATCATACCGCGGCGCGTCATCTCCTCGGTGTAGGAGGTCAGCTGCACGTGGATGGACCGCTTGGGGTAGGCGACGAAGGTCCCAACCCCCACGAGGCGGTCGATCAGGCCCTCGGTGGCGAGCTCGTCCAGTGCCCGTCGCACCGTCATCCGGGCCACCCCGAACCGCACCGCGAGCTCCCGCTCGGGCGGCAGACCATCCCCCGGCTCCAGGACGCCCAGCACGTCCTCGCGCAGGTGCGCCAGCACCCGGCGATAGCCGGTCATCCCTTCCTCCACGTCGCCCCCTCCGGGCTCGTTCACCGGGCGCCCGGCTCGACGTCGACGCCCCTGCGGATACGCGAGAGGCCCGGTGCGGTCGCCCGCCCGGGCCTCTCGTCAGGTCGTGCCTGGCTGGTCAGTGTGCGTGATCGCCACGGCTGTACTCGAACACCCAGCCGACCAGGCCGATCACGGCGAGGAAGACGCCGATGAAGACGATCCACCAGCCGACGGCCATCCCGAGCATCGCGGCGGCACAGGCCAGCGCCAGGGTCACGGGCCACCAGCTCCACGGGCTGAAGAAGCCCTGTTCGCCGGCGCCCTCGTGGATCTCGCCGTCCGTGCGGTCCTCGGGGCGGAAGCCCACCCGGCGACCGGTGTACCAGAGGTACAGGCCGATCATCGCGGCGAGGGCCGCCACCAGCCAGATGCCGAGGAAGCCGACGGGCTCCTGCCAGTGCACCATGAAGCCGTAGACGGTGCCGACGACGATGAAGAACGGCACCATGAACAGGAACAGTTTGGTCTCGACGCGCATGGGTCAGCCTTCTCCTCGATCGGCCGGACCGAAGACGGCGGCGGTGGCGTTCGGCGGGGCGGAGTGCGCCGCCAGCTCGGGGTGGTGCAGATCCAGCGCGGGGCGCTCCGAGCGGATGCGCGGCAGCGACGTGAAGTTGTGCCGCGGCGGCGGGCAGGACGTCGCCCACTCGAGCGATCCACCGAAGCCCCAGGGGTCGTCGACCATGACCTTCTCCTTGCGGCGCCAGGTCACGTAGACGTTCCAGAAGAACGGCAGCAGCGAGGCACCGAGGACGAACGAGGAGACCGTGGAGATCTGGTTCATCCAGGTGAAGTTGTCCTCGGGCAGGTAGTCCGCGTACCGCCGCGGCATACCCACCACGCCCAGCCAGTGCTGGATGAGGAAGGTGCCGTGGAAGCCGAGGAACAGCATCCAGAAGTGGATCTTGCCGAGGCGCTCGTTGAGCATCGACCCGGTGAATTTCGGCCACCAGAAGTAGAAGCCGGCGAACATCGCGAACACCACGGTGCCGAAGACCACGTAGTGGAAGTGGGCGACGACGAAGTACGTGTCGGAAACGTGGAAGTCAAGCGGCGGGGCGGCCAGGATGATGCCGGTCAGGCCACCGAACAGGAAAGTGATCAGGAACCCGATCGACCACAGCATCGGCGTCTCGAACGTCACCGAGCCCCGGAACAGCGTGCCGATCCAGTTGAAGAACTTCACGCCGGTCGGCACCGCGATCAGCATCGTCATGAAGGCGAAGAACGGCAGCATGACCGAACCGGTCACGTACATGTGGTGCGCCCACACCGTCACCGACAGGGCGGCGATGGCGATGGTCGCGAACACCAGGCCCTTGTAGCCGAAGATCGGCTTGCGGGAGAACACCGGGAAGATCTCGGTCACGATGCCGAAGAACGGCAGCGCGATGATGTACACCTCGGGGTGGCCGAAGAACCAGAACAGGTGCTGCCAGAGGATCGCTCCCCCGTTCTCCGGATCGAAGATGTGCGCACCGAACTTGCGGTCGGCACCGAGCGCGAACAGCGCGGCGGCCAGCGGCGGGAACGCCATCAGCACGAGCATCGACGTCACCAGGGCGTTCCAGGTGAAGATCGGCATCCGCCACATGGTCATGCCGGGGGCACGCATGCAGATGATCGTGGTGATGAAGTTGACGGCGCCCAGGATGGTGCCGAAGCCGGAGAGCGCGAGGCCGAAGACCCACAGGTCACCACCGATACCGGGCGAGAACGTCGTGTTCGACAGCGGCGCATAGGCAAACCAGCCGAACGACGCGGCACCCTGGGGGGTGATGTAGCCGGCCACGGCGATGGTCGAACCGAAGAGGTAGAACCAGAACGCGAGGGCGTTCAGCCGGGGGAACGCGACGTCGGGCGCGCCGATCTGCAGGGGCATGATCACGTTGGTGAAGCCGGCGAACAGCGGCGTCGCGAACATCAGCAGCATGATCGTGCCGTGCATCGTGAACAGCTGGTTGTACTGATCCTTCGTCTGCAGGATCTGCATGCCGGGCTCGAAGAGCTCCGAGCGGATCAGCAGCGCCATCACGCCGCCGATGCAGAAGAAGATGAAGGAACCGATCAGGTACATGTACCCGATGGTCTTGTGGTCGGTGCTGGTCAGCCAGCTGACCACGAGCCGCCCCTTGGAGCGGGGCACCACGCGCGGCGCGGTCGCGACGGACGAGTCCTCAGCGGTGTAGTCGTATGTCGACACGATTGATCAGCCTTCCGACGCCGAGTTGGGGGTCAGGTCCGCGTTGCGGTCGTACTCCTGGCCGATCTGTCCACTGTGGCCGGCGTCGCGCAGCTGCTGCATGTGCTGGTCGAACTCGGCCTGGCTGACGACCTTGACGTTGAACAGCATCTCCGAGTGGTACTCGCCGCACAGCTCGGTGCACTTGCCGTCGAACTGCCCCTCCTTCTGAGGGGTGATCGTCATGTAGTTGGTCTTGCCCGGGATCATGTCCATCTTCTGCAGGAACGCGGGAACCCAGAAGGAGTGGATGACGTCACGGGCGTTCAGCTGCAGCTCGACCGTGCGGTCGACCGGCAGGTACAGGGTGGGCAGGCGGTCCTTGGCTCCGGGCTTGCCGTCCAGGTGCGCCTGGGTGCCGGAGTCGTAGGTGTTCTGCTGCACGTAGTTGAAGTCCCAGGACCACTGCTTGGCACGGACGTCGACGACGAGGTCCGGGTGGTCGCTGCGCTGCAGCAGGTTGGTCTGCGCGACATCGGTGAAGTAGAAGAGGACGAACACCATGGCCAGCGGCACGAAGGTGTAGAAGATCTCGATCGGCAGGTTGTAGCTCAGCTGCCGGGGGTAGCCCTTGTCGGTCTTGCGGCGACGGTAGGCGATGATGCACCACAGGATCAGACCCCAGACCAGCACGCCGACGGCGAGAGCCGCGATCCACGAGTTGATCCAGAGATCCCAGATGTAGTGCGAGCGGTCCGTGATGTCCCGCTCGGACGGGAGCCAGCCCTTGCTGGCTTCACTGGTGCATCCTGACAGCAGCACGGTTGCCGCTGCTCCGATGGCCACCGCCCCGGCGAGACGGAACCGGTGCCCGCCGTTGGGTTTCCGCGAAGTCACGAAACGGCCCTTCCTCTTCGGTACGAGATGCGGTGCCTGCCGTTCCGTCTCCGTCTTGCGACGGTGCCCCGGGAACGTCACCGCTTTACTACTCCGTGTAGAGCCTACCGCCAGATCCGGCTCCCCGCCCCCACCCCGGGCCCGCGTGGCGGGCGCCCGGGATGCGGCTGATCTGCGGCGGAGCCCGGCGGGTGACCGCCGGGCTCCGGAGTGCTCCTAGTGGAACGAGTCGCCGCAGGCGCAGGAGCCCGCAGCGTTCGGGTTGTCGATGGTGAAGCCCTGCTTCGCGATCGTGTCCTCGAAGTCGATGCTCGCGCCCGACAGGTACGGCACGCTCATCTTGTCGACGACGACCTCGACACCGTCGTAGTCGCGGACGGCGTCGCCGTCCAGGATCCGCTCGTCGAAGTAGAGCTGGTAGATCAGCCCGGAGCAGCCGCCCGGCTGGACGGCGATCCGCAGCCGCAGGTCGGTGCGTCCTTCCTGGTCCAGCAGGCTGGCGACCTTCTGCGCGGCGACGTCGCTGAGGTTGACGTCATGGGTGGGCAGGTCGGCGGTGTCCACGGTCTCGGTGGTCGATGCGCTCACGGTGAGTCCTCTCTGTGCTGACCGGGGCCGTCACGCGTGTTCTCGCGCCCGGCGCCCGACGGCGTGCTTCCATCGTACGTCGTCACCGCGGCCGTCCGGCAGCGTTGCGGGCGGCTGTCGGACGGGGTCGCGGGGACGTCGGGAGGACCGATCCCCCCGGGGTGGTCTCAGCGGCGCAGCCGGTGCAGCAGCAGGGCCTCGGCCACGATCGCGTTGCGGAAGTCGGCCCGGTCCATCGACTCGTCGGCCCCGTGGGCGCGCGTATCGGGGTCGATGACGCCGGTGAGCAGGATCTGCGCCTCCGGGTAGACCTCGGTCAGGTCGGCGACGAAGGGGATGGAACCGCCCATGCCCGCGGTGACGGCAGGGGTGCCCCACGCATCGCTCAGGGATCGCAGCGCCAGCTCGGAGGCGGTGGAGGTGACGTCGGCGTCGAACGCCTGGCCGCTCTCCCCCACGGTGAACTCGACCTGCGCACCGAAGGGGGCGTGGCCGGTCAGGTGGCGCTCGAGGGCCTCCATGGCGGCGGTCGGGTCCTGCCCCGGGGCCAGCCGCAGGCTCAGCTTCGCCCGCGCGGCGGGGGTGATGGTGTTGGAGGCGACGTCGACGGCGGGCGCGTCCAGCCCGATCACGGACAAGGCCGGCCGGTTCCACAGGCGCGTGGTCAGCGAGCCGGTCCCGGCCAGCTGGGTGCCCGGCAGCATCGACGCGTCCGCCCGGAAGGCGTCCTCGTCGTAGTCCAGACCCTCGGCGGTGCCCTGCACCAGGCCCTCGACGGCGACGTCGCCGTTCTCGTCGTGCAGGGTGGCGATCAGCCGGCTGAGCAGGGTGACCGCGTCGAGCACCGGGCCGCCGAACATGCCCGAGTGCACCCCGTGGTCCAGCACCTTGACCGTGACGGTCCCGTCGACCAGGCCGCGCAGGCTCGTGGTCAGCGCGGGCACGCCGGCCTTCCAGTTCCCGGCGTCCGCGACGACGATGACGTCGGCGCGCAGCAGGTCCCGGTGGGCGTCGAGGAAGGCCCGGAACGTCGGGGAGCCGGCCTCCTCCTCCCCCTCGACGAAGACGGTGACGCCCACGCCGGTCTCGCCGACGGCCTTCGCCAGGGCGCCGAGCGCGGCGACGTGGACCATGACGCCGCCCTTGTCGTCGGCGGCACCGCGGCCGAAGAGGCGACCGCCGCGCTCGACCAGGGTGAACGGCTCGCTCTCCCAGGCGTCCGGGTCGCCCGGGGGCTGGACGTCGTGGTGCGCGTACAGCAGCACGGTCGGCTGACCCTCGGCCGCGGGCCGGGTCGCCACGACCGCGGGTCCGCCGGCACGGTCGCCGGCGTCCACGCTGAGCACCTGCGCCTCGAGGCCCAGGCCGGAGAACAGGTCGGCGACCGTGCGGGCGCTGCGCTGCAGGTTCTCGGGATCGAAGGAGGCCCAGGCGATTCCGGGGATGCTCACCAGGTGCGCGAGGGACTCGAGTGTGCCGGGCAGGCTCTCGTCGACGGCGGCGGCGATCGCTGCCTCGGTGGGGTCGGACGGCGTGGCGGGCTGCGGACGGGAGGTCGGTGCGCTCATGCCGGCCAGCCTAGCCGGGGGCGTGCGCGGTTCGTCGGGCCGGCGGCGCGGGGGGGGGGCCGGGCGGACGGCACACGGAACGACCGCGTCCCGGGCGCGCGGAGCGACGGCTGCCCGGTATCCTTGACGGGTGTTCGGACGCAACAGAGGATCAACCGCCGTGACCGCCGCTGACGTGGAGGAGCCGGCCGACGCCGCGCGCCGCCCCGCGGGCAAGGGTGCCCCCACGCCGAAGCGGCGTGACCAGGAGGCGGCCCGGCGTCGCCCGCTGGTCCCCGATGACCGCAAGGCCGCCCGGGAGGCGAGCCGTGACGCCAGCCGGGAGGCGCGGATGCGCACCCGCCGCGCCATGGACACCGGTGAGGACAAGTACCTGCCGCTGCGCGACAAGGGTCCCCAGAAGCGCTTCGTGCGCGACTGGGTGGACGCCCGCTTCAGCATCGGGGAGATCCTGCTGCCGCTGGCCCTGGTGTTCGTGCTGCTGACCTTCATCCCGGTCACCAGCGTGCAGTCGATCGTGCTCGTCTTCTTCTACGCCTTCGTCGCCGTCGTCGCCATCGACGGCCTGTGGCTGCGACGCGCCCTCAAGCGGCACCTGACCGCGAAGTTCGGCGAGGTCGAGCGCGGCGTCTACTGGTACGGCTTCATGCGCACCCTGCAGTTCCGCCGCATCCGCCTGCCCAAGCCGATGGTCAAGCGCGGACAATACCCCTCCTGAGCTCCGCGGCACAGTCCGTGACTGCGCTGCACTGTCCTCTTGACCAGCGGGCATAGTCTGGCGAGATGGATTACCGATACCTCGGCAACAGTGGTCTCAAGGTCTCCGAGATCACCTACGGCAACTGGCTCACCCACGGCTCTCAGGTCGAGAACGACGTCGCCACGCAGTGCGTGCGCGCGGCGCTCGACGCCGGCATCACCACCTTCGACACCGCGGACGCCTACGCGAACGGCGCGGCGGAGAAGGTCCTCGGCGACGCGCTCAAGAACGAGCGCCGCGAGTCCCTCGAGATCTTCACCAAGGTGTACTGGCCGGTCGGCCCCAAGGGCGTCAACGACGTCGGGCTGAGCCGCAAGCACATCATGGAGGGCATCGACAACTCCCTCTCCCGGCTGCAGATGGACTACGTGGACCTCTACCAGGCCCATCGGTACGACCACGAGACCCCGCTCGAGGAGACCATCCAGGCCTTCGCGGACGTCGTGCGCTCCGGCAAGGCGCTCTACATCGGTGTCTCCGAGTGGGACGCCGACCAGCTGCGGCGCGGCCAGGAGCTCGCCCGTCAGGCCGGTTTCTCGATCGTCTCCAACCAGCCGCAGTACTCGGCCCTGTGGCGCGTGATCGAGGAGAAGGTCGTGCCCACGTCCCGTGAGCTCGGCATCTCCCAGATCGTCTGGTCCCCGATGGCCCAGGGCGTGCTCTCGGGCAAGTACGAGCCCGGCAAGGACGCCCCGGCCGGCTCGCGCGCCACGGACAGCAAGGGCGGCCAGGACACGATCTCCCGGTTCATGAACGAGCAGACCCTGACCGCGGTGCAGAAGCTGCGCCCGATCGCCGACGGCGCCGGCCTGAAGATGTCGCAGCTGGCCGTCGCGTGGGTGCTGCAGAACGACAATGTCGCTGCCGCCCTCGTCGGCGCCTCGCGGCCCGAGCAGGTGGCCGAGAACGTCGCGGCCGCCGGCGTGAAGCTCGACGCGGACGCGATGAAGGCCATCGACGACGCCCTCGCGGGTGTCATCGAGTCCGACGCCTCCAAGACGGTCTCCCCGGAGAAGCGCCCGGCCTGACCGGACGCGGCCGACGCCGCACCCGCGCGAAAGGGCCCGGGTCACCGAACGGTGACCCGGGCCCTGCGTCGTTCCGTCGGCCTGTTGCCCGCGCCGTTCACCTCATCCGGCCGGCCTGTTGCCCGCGTCGAGTGTGCGGACGATGTCGTCATTCGGCCAGGATGAGTGCGTCAGCCGCACACTCGACGGCCGGCGTCGCCGTTAGGAACGTCGACCGGTACCGAGCCGGCGCGCGAGGCCGGCGTTGATCCTCGCGGCCCAGAACGGTCCCTCGTAGAGGAACGCGGTGTAGCCCTGTACCAGGTCCGCGCCGGCGACGAGCCGCTCCGCGACGTCGTCGGCGGTCGTCACCCCGCCCACCGAGACCAGCGCGAGCCGGTCCCCCACGGCGGCCTTCAGCCGGCGGAGCACGGCGAGGGACCGGTCGGCCAGCGGTGTTCCCGACAGTCCCCCGGCCCCTGCGGCCGTGACCGTGGCGGCGTCGGTGGCCAGCCCGTCCCGGCGCAGCGTGGTGTTGGTGGCGATGATGCCGTCGAGTCCCAGCTCGAGGGCGAGAGCGGCCACGGCGTCGACGTCCTCGTCGGCCAGGTCCGGGGCGATCTTCACCAGCAGCGGGACGTCGGGCCGCCCCGCGGCCGTCGCCGAGGACCGGACGGCGCGCAGCAGCGGGGCCAGCGCGTCGATCTCCTGCAGTTGCCGAAGCCCCGGCGTGTTGGGGCTGGAGACGTTGACGACGAGGTAGTCGGCGTGCGGCGCGAGGGTGCGGGCCGAGTGCTCGTAGTCGGCGGCGGCGTCGGCCAGCTCGGCCGCCTTCGTCTTGCCGATGTTGACCCCGATGAGGGGCCGCTCCCGCCCGTACCGCCGCTCCAGGTCCGCCCGGACCGCGGCCAGACGCGGCGCGAGCACGGCGGCGCCGTCGTTGTTGAACCCCATCCGATTGATCACGGCGCGGTCGGCGATGAGCCGGAACAGCCGGGGCCGCGGGTTGCCGGGCTGGGCCGTGCCGGTGATGGTGCCGACCTCGATGTGCCCGAAGCCGAGATCGGTCAGCGCGACGGTGTGCCGGCCGTGCTTGTCGAACCCGGCGGCGAGACCGAACGGCGACGGGAAGTCCAGACCCATCACGGTGGTGCGCAGCGCCGGATCCGGCGCGCCGATCCGATGCAGGACGCGTCCGGCGCCGACGCGGTGAGCGAGGCCGATCATGCCCGCACCGATCCCGTGCGCCCGTTCGGCGTCCATCCAGGAGAAGGCGGCACGGAAGACCACGGGGTACAGGCGCATGCACAAACCGTGCCACACCGGCGCCGCGGCAGCCAATCCGGGCCGGGCGGTACCCGACACCCTCCGCGCTCGTGTCGGTGCTCGTTTCCCCACGGGTTGCCCGCGTCGTTCGGCGGTCCTGCCGCGGGCGGCACGTCAGACCGCCGGTGATAGCTTTCACGATGTGGTGCAGACATGGGCGCCCGACCTCCTCGGGCCCGGCTTCACGAGCCGCAGCCTTCCTCTGAGCGAGGACGACGAGGGTCCGGTCACGGCCACCCTGATCCGCTACCGGGACCCGGGGCGGCGACGACCGTCGTCACGACGGACGGCACGGCGTCGGGACCCGGAGCAACCGGTCGTCCTCTACGTGCACGGGTGGACCGACTACTTCCATCAGCGCGACCTGGCACGGTTCTGGTCCGATCGCGGGTGCGCCTTCCACGCCCTGTACCTGCGCAAGTACGGCCGCAGCCTGCGTGACGGGCAGACCCCGGGGTACGTGGACGACCTGCGCGCCTACGACGAGGACATCGACGCCGCGCTGGCGGCCATCGCGGCGGACGGCGGCGCAGCACCGAGCGGGCCGCTCGTGCTGATGGGCCACTCCACCGGCGGCCTGGTGGCGAGCCTGTGGGCCGCACGGCATCCCGGCCGAGTGCGCGCCCTGGTGCTGAACAGCCCGTGGCTGGAGGCGCACGGCAGCGCGCTGGTGCGCACGACGACCACCCCGGTGCTCGAGCAGCTCGCCCGGCGCCGGCCACGGACGGCCCTGCGGCTGCCGGCGGTCGACCACTACTGGCGCACGCTGAGCGACCAGGCGGACGGCGAGTGGGAGCTGGACCCGCGCTGGCGTCCCCGGTTCTCGTTCCCGGTCCGCGCCGGCTGGCTGCGCGCCGTCGTCGCCGGCCAGCAGACGGTGGCCCGCGGTCTGGATCTGGACTGCCCGGCACTGGTGCTGACCAGCGCTCGCTCCGTCATCTCCCCGCGCTGGAACGAGCGCATGCGGAGCGCCGACTGCGTGCTGGACGTGACGACGATGGCGCAGCGCGCCCTCGACCTCGGCCCGCGGGTGACGGTGAACCGCTTCGAGGGGGCCCTGCACGACGTGCTGCTCTCCCCCGCCCGCATCCGCGCCGCGGTGTACTCCGCGATGGACCAGTGGGCGCAGGCGTACGTGTTCGGGTCCGCGGCCGTCGCGGTGCCAGTCCTGGATCCCCCGGGCGCGGACCCGTCGCCCGGAGAAGCCACGACACCAGCCGCAGCGCCGCCGTACCGCCGGTCCCGGCGGGCGTAGTCGCGATGTCCCTCCCACCTTTCCCGGAGGGGACGCGCCGTCAGCGCACCCTGACCTGTCCCGCGTCGACTTCCCACCGCTGGTCCAGCCGGACGTTGGCGAGGAGCCGGCGGTCGTGTGAGACGAGCAGCAGGGTGCCGTCGTACGAGTCGAGGGCCTGTTCGAGCTGCTCGATCGCGGGCAGGTCGAGGTGGTTGGTCGGTTCGTCGAGGACGAGCAGGTTGACGCCACGGGCCTGGAGGAGCGCCATCGCGGCGCGGGTGCGCTCGCCCGGCGACAGGCGCCCGACCTCGCTGGCGACCTGGTCGGCCTTCAGCCCGAACTTGGCCAGCAGGGTGCGGACCTCGGACGATGCCATGGTGGGGACGGCGGCCTCGAAGGCGTCACCGAGCGGCAGACCCTCGTCCAGTGCGGTGCGGGACTGGTCGATCTCCCCGATCGCGACGCTGGCGCCGAGGGAGGCCCGTCCGTCGTCGGGCGTGGTGCGCCCGAGCAGCAGCCGCAGCAGGGTGGTCTTGCCGGCGCCGTTGGGCCCGGTGATGGCGATCCGGTCCCCGGCGGCGACCTGGAGGGACACCGGTCCGAGGACGAAATCACCGAGCCGTTTCGTGGCCCCGTCGAGCGTGGCGACGACGCTGCTCGATCGCGGGGCGGCAGCGATGTCGAACTGGAGCACCCACTCCTTGCGGGGCTCCTCGACCACCTCGAGGCGCGCGATCCGCGACTCCATCTGGCGCACCTTCTGCGCCTGCTTCTCCGACGACTCGGTCTGCGCACGACGCCGGACCTTGTCGTTGTCGGGCGACTTCTTCATGGCGTTGCGCACGCCCTGGGAGCTCCACTCGCGCTGCGTGCGGGCGCGGCCGACCAGGTCCGCCTTCCGGTCGGCGAACTCCTCGTAGGCCTCGCGTGCGTGCCGGCGCGCGATGGCGCGCTCCTCGAGGAACGCGTCGTAGCCGCCGTCGTACACCGCGACCTGGTTCTGCGCGAGATCGAGCTCGACGATCCGCGTGACACAGCGGGCCAGGAACTCGCGATCGTGCGAGACGAGCACGACGCCCGCGCGCAGCCCACGGACGAAGCGTTCGAGGCGCTCGAGCCCGTCGAGGTCGAGGTCGTTGGTGGGCTCGTCGAGGAGCACCACGTCGAAGCGGCTGAGCAGCAGCGCGGCGAGGGCGACCCGGGCCGCCTGCCCGCCGGACAGGCCGGTCATCAGCGCGTCGATGCCGACGTCCAGGCCGAGCTCGGCGAGCGTCGCGGGCGCACGGTCCTCCAGGTCCGGCGCGCCCGTGGCGAGCCAGTGCTCGAGGGCGTCGGCATAGGTATCGCCGGCGTCGGGATCGTCGGACTCGAGCGCGGCTGCCGCCGCCTCCATGGCCTCGGTCGCAGCGGTGGCGCCGGTCCGCCTCCCGAGGTAACCGGCCACGGTCTCCCCCACGACCCGCTCGTGCTCCTGCGGCAGCCAGCCCACGAAGGCGTTGGCCGGTGCCGTCGAGACCGTTCCCGCCATCGGTGTCGCCTCACCACCGAGCAGGCGCAGGAGGGTGGACTTCCCGGCGCCGTTGGCCCCCACGACGCCGACGACGTCGCCGGGAGCGACCGTGAGGTCGAGGGATTCGAAGAGGGTGCGGTGACCGTGGCCGCCGGCCAGGTCCTTCGCGACGAGGGTGCCAGTCACGCCTGCCAGCTTAGGGCGGGTCGGCGGGATCGACCGCACCGCGATCGACCGCCCTCCGACCGGATCGGTCCGATCGGTCCGTGCGCGTGGACGGACCTCGGAGGCGTCTACTCCCCGGACGCCTCCGCCGAGCCGACGGCCCGGTCCACGGCTGCGCCGTACCGGCGGTCCCGCCGCGCGTAGATCTCGATGGCGTCCCACAGGGTGCGCCGGTCCACGTCGGGCCACAGCGTGTCGAGGAAGACGAACTCCGCGTAGGCGGACTGCCAGAGCAGGAAGTTGCTCATCCGCTGTTCGCCGGAGGTCCGCAGGAACAGGTCGACGTCGGGCAGGTCCGGTTCGTCCAGGTAGCGCTGGATCGTCTTCTCCGTGACGGCACCGGGGCGCAGCCGCCCGGCGGCGACGTCCTCGGCGATCCCGGCGACCGCGTCGGCGATCTCGGCCCGGCCGCCGTAGTTGACGCACATGGTGAGGGTGCAGGTGGTGTTGCCGCGGGTGCGTTCCTCGGCGACCTCGAGCTCGTTGACGACGGAGCGCCACAGCCGCGGCCGCCGGCCGGACCAGCGCACCCGCACGCCCCAGGCGTCCAGCTGGTCGCGCTGGCGGCGCAGCACGTCCCGGCTGAAGCCCATCAGGAAGCGCACCTCCTCCGGGGACCGCTTCCAGTTCTCGGTCGAGAAGGCGTAGACGCTGACGTACTCGACGCCGATCTCGATGGCGCCGGCCACGACGTCGAGCAGCGCCGCCTCACCGCGCCGGTGCCCCTCGTTGCGCGGCAGTCCGCGCTGGTTGGCCCAGCGGCCGTTGCCGTCCATCACGATCGCCACGTGCCGGGGCACCAGGGCGGGCGGCACGGCGGGGGGCCGTGCGCCGCTGGGGTGCGGTTCCGGAGCGGCGGGACGGCGCAGGCCGTCGGGGCGGTCGGACATCGCGGCGTCAGACCCTCTCGATGTGTCGGAGGGAGCGCACGGAGCGCTCCAGGTGGTACTGCGCGTACGCGGCGACCAGACCGGAGGCCTCGTTGCGCTGCGTCTGGTCCGCGTCGCCCGTCCCGGCCCAGTCACCCGCGAGCAGGGCCGCCAGCAGGGTCAGGGTGGCCGGGTCCGGTGACGCCGACCCCGGGGGCCGGCACGCCGGGCAGACGACGCCGCCGACCGGCACCGAGAACGCCCGGTGCGGGCCCGGCGCGCCGCAGCGCGCGCAGTCGGTGAAGCTCGGCGCCCACCCGGCCTCGGCGAGGGCTCGCAGCAGGTACGAGTCGAGCACCGTCTGGGGCGAGTGGGAGCCGGCGGCGAGGGCGTGCAGGGCCCCGAGCAGCAGGCCGTACTGGCTGCTGGCCGCCTCCGTGTCGATGTCGCTGAGCCGTTCGGCGGTCTCGCAGATCGCCGCCGCAGCCGTGTACTTGGCGTAGTCCGCGACGATCGGCTGACCGTAGCTGGCCACCGACTCGGCCTGGGACACGATGTCCAGGTTCCGGCCGGTGACCAGCTGCAGATCGGCCACCATGAACGGCTCGAGGCGGGCACCGAACTTGCTGCTGGTGCGCCGGACGCCCTTCGCCACCGCCCGCACCTGGCCGTGCCGCCGGGTGAGCAGCACGATGATGCGGTCCGCTTCACCCAGCTTGTGGGTGCGGAGGATCACCCCGTGATCGCGGTACTGCCGGGAGGCGAAGGAGGACGACCGGGCCACGGCGTCAGCTCAGTCCTGGTCCCGGACCGCGCGGTTGACGGCGGAGACGACGGCCTTCAGGGAGGCCAGCGTCGTGTTCTCGTTGATGCCGGAGCCCCAGAGCACCCGCTCCCCCACGGCCGCCTCGACGTACGCGGCGGCCTTGGCGTTGCCGCCCTCGGACAGGGCGTGCTCGGTGTAGTCGAGGACCCGGACGTCGATGCCGTCCTCGGCCAGCAGCGTCAGCAGCGCGGACAGCGGTCCGTTGCCGGTCGCGGTGCGGTGCTGCGCGACGCCGGCGACCACCAGGTCGATGTCCAGCGTCGTCGTCTCGTCCTCGGTGCGCGTGCTGAACGAGGAGATCGCGTACCGGCCCCACTCGGGCAGCGGCTCGCCGACGCGCTCGTGCTCGGCGGAGGGCAGGTACTCGTGGATGAACATCTTCCACAGGTCCTTGCCGCTGACCTCGCCGCCGGCGGTGTCGGTCAGGCGCTGGACGACGCCGGAGAACTCGATCTGCATGCGGCGCGGCAGTTCCAGGCTGTGCTCGTTCTTGAGCAGGTAGGCGACGCCGCCCTTGCCGGACTGGGAGTTGACCCGGATGACCGCCTCGTACGAGCGGCCGATGTCCTTCGGGTCGATCGGCAGGTACGGCACGCCCCAGACCATGTCGGCCAGGTCGCTGCCCGCGGACTGCGCGTCGGCGGTCATCGCCTCGAAGCCCTTCTTGATGGCGTCCTGGTGGGAGCCGGAGAAGGCGGTGAAGACCAGGTCCCCGCCGTACGGGGACCGCTCGGGCACGCCCAGCTGGGTGCAGTACTCGGCGGTGCGGCGCACCGCGTCCAGGTCGGAGAAGTCGATCATGGGGTCGATGCCCTGGCTGAACATGTTCAGGCCCAGGGTCACCAGGTCCACGTTGCCGGTGCGCTCCCCGTTGCCGAACAGGCAGCCCTCGATCCGGTCCGCGCCGGCCAGGTAGCCGAGTTCGGCGGCGGCGACGCCGGTGCCGCGGTCGTTGTGCGGGTGCAGGGAGAGGATGATGTTCTCCCGGTTGTACAGGTGCCGGCCCATCCACTCGATCGAGTCGGCGTAGACGTTCGGCGTGGCCATCTCGACGGTGGCCGGCAGGTTGAGGATCACCTGGTTGTCCTCGGAGACCTCGAACACGTCGGTGACGGCGTTGCAGATCCGCGCCGCGAACTCCAGCTCGGTGCCCGTGTAGGACTCCGGCGAGTACTCGTAGGTGATCCGCGTGTCGGTCAGCGTCTCCTCGAACTTCTTGCACAGCCGGGCGCCGGACAGCGCGATGTCCATGATGCCGTCCTCGTCCTGCTTGAAGACGACGCGGCGCTGCAGCACCGAGGTCGAGTTGTACAGGTGGACGATGGCCTGCTTCGCGCCCTGCAGCGACTCGTAGGTGCGCTCGATCAGGTGCTCGCGGGACTGGGTCAGCACCTGGATGGTGACGTCGTCCGGGATCCGGTCCTGCTCGATCAGCTGGCGGACGAAGTCGAAATCGGTCTGAGAGGCGGACGGGAAGCCCACCTCGATCTCCTTGTAGCCCATCTGCACCAGCAGGTCGAACATGCGGTGCTTGCGCTCGGGGCTCATCGGGTCGATCAGCGCCTGGTTGCCGTCCCGCAGGTCGACGGCGCACCAGCGGGGCGCGGTCGTCATCCGCTTCGTGGGCCAGGTGCGGTCGGGCAGGTCCACGGTGATCTGCTCGTGGAACGGAACGTAACGGTGGACCGGCATGCCGGACGGCTTCTGCTGGTTCTGCATCGGGTGTCGCCTCTTCTCCTGTCGCTGACCAGCCGGCGTGGGGCCCAGCGGGTCGGGAATGGGTCTGGCCAGACACAACTACTCCGCACCGGGGCGTCGGCCGTCTTCGAGAGCGTGGAGCTCGACCGAAGACTCAGACCCTGGCGCGGCAGCTAAGAAGGAGAAGTCCCTGAGGCACGTTTTCACCCTACACGCCGTGCGGACGCCCCCGTGAAACGTGACCCGGCAGCCGCGTCCGTGGCAGTCCCGGCACCCCGCCCGCAACCGACCGGGCCCGATCAGCACCGATCGGGAAAGGTTCCGCGGCCGGGATCAGTAGTTGCCGAACGCGGACTGGCACGTCACCTGGTCGGCGGTCTGGCCGTTCAGGTCGCCGAGATCCGAGCTGCTCGTCATCTTCGTGCCGGTGGTGAAGTCCTTGCCGATGTCCACACGGACGCCGGTGAGGTCCGCGGCCGGGACCACCTGGACCCGGCCGATGCCGAGGACGGTGGCGAGGGCGCGCGCCTGGTCCTCGTAGCCGGCGCCGTAGAACACCTGGGTGCCCGGGCGGGTCCCGCTGGCCGTCGCGGTCGTGGCCTGCGTGTACCCGGCCTTCGTCAGCGCCGCGGCGATCGCCGTCTGACGTCCACTGGTGCCCGAGACGTTGCGCACGGTGACGGGCACTTCGGCCCGCGCGGCCGCGGCCTGCTGGGTGTCGGTGGCGGATGCCGTGGCCGGTGCGCCGGCCGAGGGCGTCGCGGTCGCCGTCGGGCGGGCGGACGCGGAGGCGCTGGTACCGGCCGAACCGGAGGCACCGGCCGAGGCGTGGGCGGTGGAGGCGCTGGAGGCGCTCGGGGTGGGCGACGCCGTCCGGGCCGTCAGGTCCTCGTCGGCGCGCAGCCGAGTGAAGAGGGTGTTGGCGGCGCCTGCCTTGAGCTGGAGCCGGTTGGGGTCGGCGGCGTAGGGCTCCACCGGGGCGGTGACGAACGCGACGCGGGACAGGTCGACGTTCTGCAGCCGGGTGGCGAGGTTGATCAGCGCCGGGATCTGCGCGAGCTGGTCGTCGACCGTGAGGTTCTTCGTGATCGTCTCGGCGATCGAGTACAACCGCGGGATGTCGGTCAGCGTGCCTTCCGCCTTGACCTTGCGGACCATGGAGGAGAGGAAGCTCTGCTGGGCGCGGATCCGGCCCTCGTCGCCGCCATTGCCGAAGCCGTGCCGGGTGCGCAGGAACGCGAGGGCCTGGTCCCCCTCGACGGTGCTGACGCCGGCGGGCAGCTTGAGGCCGGAATCGGGGTCGTCGATCGCCTGGTTGACGCACACCTCGACGCCGCCCAGCGTCCGGGAGAGCTCGGTGACGGCGTTGAAGTCGGCCATCATGAAGTGGTCGATGTTCAGGCCGGTGAAGCGGTTGATGGCGGCCACGGTGCAGCCGGGGCCGCCGGAGGCGAGGGCGCTGTTGAGCTGGCCCATCGCCTTGGCGGCGTACTCCTTGCCGGAGTCCGGGTCCTTGCACCGCGGGATGGCGACCATGAGGTCGCGGGGGAAGCTGACCACGGTGACGCGCTTCCGGTCCGCCGAGATCTGCATGAGCATCATGACGTCGGAGTTGCCGGCGCTCGACGAGTCGGACGGGTTGCCGAACCGGGCGTCCGACCCGGTGCGGGTGTCGGTGCCGAGCACGAGGATCTGCATCGGCCGGTGATCGAGATCCTGGTCCGGGCCGGCGCTGGCCTCCGCGTCGAGGTTCAGGGGCTTGGAGAGCAGGTTGCCCTGCAGTCGCATCACCTGCACGCCCGCGAAGGCGACCCCGGCGACCATGAGCAGGGCGACGATGACGGCGGTGATCTTCAGCCCGCGGTGGCGGGGCTCCCGCCCGGCGTGCCGGCCGCGGCCGAGGTGCTTGGGCACGGGATGCCGGGCCTCGGCGCGCGTGGGGCCGGCGCCGTCGACGGGCGGGTGGGTGAGGGATTCGACCGGGTGCTCGTCATCGGCGACGTGGCGTCGGCTCACTACCCCACCTCCTGGCGGTCCGGCGTTCGGCACCAGAGCACGAACGGATCACGGGGACAGCATCGATCGGCCGCGAACGGTGCGGCCGCCCGGGTGCTCCCCACCCCCGGGCTCGCTGTATTGTGGCACACCGATCCGGGTGCGGGCTGATCATCCAGCCCGCCGGCGAGGGCCGTGGCGAGCATCACGGAGCGGCGGTGACCAGGGCGTTCAGAACCCCAACCGGGCCAGCTGCTTGGGGTCGCGCTGCCAGTCCTTGGCGATCTTCACGTGCAGGTCCAGGTACACCGGCGTGCCGAGCAGCGCCTCGATCCCCTTGCGGGCGGCGGTGCCCACGTCCCGCAGCCGCGACCCGCCCCGGCCGATCACGATGGCCTTCTGCGAGGACCGCTCGACGAACAGGTTGACGCGCACGTCGAGCAGCGGTCGGTCCGCCGGCCGGTCCTCGCGCGGCAGGATCTCCTCGACGACCACCGCGAGCGAGTGCGGCAGTTCGTCGCGCACGCCCTCGAGGGCGGCCTCGCGGACGAGTTCGGCGACCATGACGGCCTCGGGCTCGTCGGTCAGCTCCCCGTCCGGGTAGAGGGCCGGCGACGGGGGCATCGCCTCGATCAGCACGTCGGCCACGGTGGCCACCTGGAAGCCGTCGACCGCGCTGACCGGCACGATGCCGGCCCAGCCCTCGTCGCCCAGCGCGTCACGACCGAGCGCCTCGACGGCGACGAGCGCGTTGGCGAGAGCCTCCCGGCTGACCTTGTCAGTCTTGGTCACCAGCGCGTAGACGGGGCGGCGGCGCAGGCCGGCGAGCTTCTCCGCGATGAACCGGTCGCCCGGGCCGATCTTCTCGTCGGCCGGCAGGCAGAACCCGATGGCGTCGACCTCGGCGAGGGTCTCGGTGACGAGGTCGTTGAGGCGCTGTCCGAGCAGCGTGCGCGGCCGGTGCAGGCCCGGGGTGTCGACGAGGATCAGCTGCCCGTCGGTGCGGTGCACGATGCCGCGGATGGTGTGCCGGGTCGTCTGCGGCCGGGACGACGTGATCGCGACCTTCTGTCCCACCAGGGCGTTGGTCAGCGTCGACTTCCCGGCGTTGGGCCGGCCGACAAGGCTGACGAATCCGGCGCGGAAGGGCGCTCCGTCGCCCGTGCCGTCGCCCGCTTCCCGGCGGGGGTGCAGCGCGGACGGGGTCGGCCCGTCCTCGTGCCGGCGAGGCGTGGATCCGGACGGGGATGCGGGTCCGCGGCTCATCCGGCGACCTCCTGCTGGCTGGTGCTGTCGTGTCGGGTGCTGCCGTGACGGGTGCTGCCCGGTCGGGCGGCGTCGTGCGAGGCGTCCACGCGGTGGTGGTGCCCGGACGGGTCCTCGGCGGTCTCGGCCGGGGAAGGCACCGGCTCGGCCAGGCGCGCGATGAGGTGGGAGACCCGGTTGCGGCGTCCCTCGAGTCGTTCGGCGTACAGGTCGATGCCCGCGATCCGCGTCTCGCTGCCGACGATCGGGACCTTGCCGAGGGCCTTGCCGAGCAGGCCGCCCACGGTGTCCACCTCGTCGTCCTCGAGCTCCATGTCGAAGAGCTCGCCCAGGTCCTCGACGGCGAGCTTCGCCGAGATCCGGTACCGGCCGTCGCCGAGGTCCTCGATCTCGGGACGCTCGGAGTCGTACTCGTCGACGATCTCGCCGACGATCTCCTCGATCAGGTCCTCGAGCGTGACCATGCCGGCGGTGCCGCCGTACTCGTCGATGACGATGGCGACGTGCGTGCCCTCGCGCTGCAGTTCGCTCAGCAGGTCGGCGACGGGCTTGGACTCGGGGACGAAGCGGACCGGCCGCGCGACGGTGTCGACCGTCGCGGTGCCCGGGTCCGCCGTCTCCCGCATGCCCGCGCGCTCAGCACCGTAGACCGCGGCGACGACGTCCTTCAGGTACAGCACCCCGCGCGGGTCGTCGGTGCTCTGCCCCATCACCGGGACCCGGGAGTACCCCGAGCGCAGGAACAGGGACAGCGCCTCGCGCAGCGTCGCGCCGGTCTCGATCCCGACGATGTCGGTGCGCGGCACCATGACGGCGCGGACCTTCGTGTCGTTCAGGTCGAACACCGAGTGGATGAGCTCCGCCTCGTTGTCCTCGATCATCTCGGACTCGTTGGCCCGGTAGACCATCTCCCGCAGCTCGTCCTCGGTGAAGAACGCGGCGTCGGCCCGCGGTGCGCCCGGCGTCACGAGACTGCCGACGGAGATCAGCCAGCCGGGGACGGGGCCGAGGATCACGCAGAGGAAGTGGACGAGCGGGGCGGTGGCGGTGACCACGCCCACCGAGTAGGTGCGGCCGAGCTGGCGGGGTGAGACGCCGACCAGCACGAAACCGATCGCGGCCATCACGACCGTGCCGATCAGCCCGGCGACCCAGGGGTTGCCGATCGCGCCGAGCAGCAGCATGGCGACGGCGACCGCCGCGGCCATCTCGAACCAGACCCGCCAGAACCGGGTGGCGTGCATGTGCCGGGCCGGCTCGTCGATGATCTGCCGCAGGGACCGCGCGTTCCGGCCGCCGAGCGCCGCCTCGGCGTCGTGCCGCGGCAGGTAGGTGAAGGCGGCCTCCGCGGCGGCCATGATCGCCGCGCCGACGAGGACGACGACGACGAGGACGAAGAGCAGGGCCACGGTCACGAGTCGGTCTCCCGCGGGGAGGGTCGGCCGAGGTACTCGGTCAGGAGCGCGCGCTGCAGGGCGAACATCTCCGCCTTCTCGTCCGGCTCCTCGTGGTCGTACCCCAGCAGGTGCAGGACGCCGTGCGTGACCAGCAGGAGGATCTCGTCGTCGACGCTGTGGCCGCCGCGCGCCGCCTGCCGCGCGGCGACCTGCGGGCAGACCACGATGTCCCCGAGCAGACCCTCGGCGGACGGCGCGTCCTCGCTGCCGGGCCGCAGCTCGTCCATCGGGAAGGACATGACGTCCGTCGCACCCGGCTCGTCCATCCACTGCTGGTGCAGGGACGCCATCGCCTCCTCGTCCACGAGGACGATGGACAGCTCCGTCTGCGGGTGCAGGTACAGCCGGTCGAACAGGTGGCGGGCGAGGGCGAGGACGGCGTCCTCGTCGGCGGCCCGGGCCGATTCGTTGGAGATCTCGATGCTCACGACGCGGACTCCCGCGGCTCGTCCTGCTCGGTGACCTCGTCGTGCACGGGTTGGTCCGCGCGCGGCCGGTCGGTGCTCCGGCGCTCGCCGCGCGCCCGCTCCTCGTGGCGGCGGTGCTCCCGTCGCTCCCGCCCGCGCTCGTCGTCACGGCGCTGCCGCTCGTCCCAGCGGCTGTAGGCGGTGACGATGTCGCCGACGAGGCGGTGCCGCACGACGTCGGTGGCGTCCAGGGTGGTGAACGCGACGTCGTCGATCCCGTCGAGGATCTCCCGGACGACGCGCAGCCCCGACTGGGTGCCCTGCGGCAGGTCCACCTGGGTCACGTCGCCGGTGACGACGATGCGCGAGCCGAACCCGAGCCGCGTCAGGAACATCTTCATCTGCTCCGGCGTCGTGTTCTGCGCCTCGTCCAGGATGATGAACGCGTCGTTGAGCGTACGGCCGCGCATGTAGGCCAGGGGCGCGACCTCGATGGTCCCGGCCGCCATCAACCGCGGGATCGAGTCGGGATCCATCATGTCGTGCAACGCGTCGTAGAGCGGGCGCAGGTACGGGTCGATCTTGTCGCTCAGCGTGCCGGGCAAGTAGCCGAGCCGCTCCCCCGCCTCGACGGCCGGGCGGGTCAGGATGATCCGGTTGACCTCGCGGTTCTGCAGCGCCTGGACCGCCTTGGCCATGGCCAGATACGTCTTGCCGGTACCGGCCGGGCCGATCCCGAAGATCACGGTGTTCGCGTCGATCGCGTCGACGTACAGCTTCTGGTTCAGCGTCTTCGGGCGGATGGTCCGGCCGCGGCTGGAGAGGATGTTCTGCGTGAGCACCTGGGCGGGACGCGCCTCGCCGGCGGTCTCGAGCATGCTCATCAGCTGGCGCAGGGTCTGCGCCGACATCACGGTGTGCGCGGCGGCCATGTCCTTGACCTCGGCCAGCACCTCGGCGGCGCGGGTGACGGCGGCCGGATCCGGGCCGCTGACCTGCACGGAGTGATCCCGCACGGTCAGGTTGAGGCTGGGGTAGGTGCTCTCGATGATGCGCAGGGCCTCGTCCTGGGCGCCGAGCGCCTGGACCATCTGCTCCGGGGAATCGAAGTCGATGGTGCGCGACTCGGGGCCGGCGGGGCTGGTGACTGCGGGTGCGGTGAACTCGCTCATGGGTGCGGCCGAGGTGGCCTGCCGTCGCTCCTCACGGATGGGATGGGCGTTCGGGGCGGACCGCGGTGTCGATCGGGTCCGCCGCCGGTCCCGGCGGGTCCGCCGTCCACTGCTCCGGCGCACCGGACGCGCGGGTCCCGGCATGCTCGATTCTACGGCACGGGCCTCCGTGCCAGACTGGGGAACGGGGTGCGTACGGCCCGCGTTCGCGCTCGGTGGATTCCGCCGCATCGGTGCAGATCATGCTGCGGGGACCGTGGACGACAGGAGGTGGCTGCGATCGTGCTGCGACACCGCAACCCGCCGATGCTCCCCGCGCGCCTGGAGACACGCCGACGCTTCCGCCGGCACCTCTCGATCCGCGCCGTGATCGGCACGTTCCTCGCCCTCGTCCTGCTGGCGCCGGTGCTCTCGGCCTGCACCGCCATCTCGACCCCGCGCCCCACCGCCGAGGCCGGTGCAGACGGAGGCGTGGCGGAGGACCTGAGCCAGCCGACGGGGGCCGCCGAGTCGTTCGCCAGCACCTCGCAGGTCCCGGTCTACTGGCTGGGCGGCACGAGCGACGGCACCTACCTGTTCCGCGAGTACCGCCTGCTGCCGGCCGCGGGCGACTCGGTCTCCACCGCGGTCTCCGCGATGATGTCGGCGCGGCCGCTGGACCCCGACTACGACACGCCGTGGCGACCGGCGTCCCGCGTCGGCTCGGCGATCGGGGACAACAACACCGTGACCGTCGACGTCTCCTCGGACGCGTTCGGCGCCCAGCTCGGCCCGGAGGAGGCGGAGCTGGCCATCCAGCAGCTCGTGTACACCGCGACCGGGGCCGCGGCCAACGCCGGCCTGATCCCGACGGACCAGCAGAGCCGGGTGATCATCCTCGTCGACGGCCACACGCAGTACCGGGCGTTCGGGCAGATCACGCTGGGCGAGCCGATAAGCCGGCAGCCCGAGCGGGCCGCGCCGGTGTGGGTGATCGATCCGCAGGACGGGACCGTGGTGACCGGTTCGACGGTCCGCGCGGCCGGCCGCGTCACCAGCGTCGTGCACCGCATCAGCTGGGAGATCGGCCGGGCGACCGACGACGGCAAGGACGGCTACCGGCGGTACCGCACCGGAACGTCTCCACTGCAGAGCGACAGCGCCAACGGCGGCACGTTCTCCCTGGAGGAGAAACTCCCGCCCGGCAACTACCGGGTCACGTTCTTCGAGCCCGGCGACGGCGGATCGCAGCGGTGGGCGGACAGCAAGACCTTCACGATGCGCTGATGCCCCACCGGTCGGTGTCCAGCGGGTGGTGTCAGGTGGTGGACCAGCGGCCCAGCTGCACGGACGCGAGGGCGAGAGCGGCGGGGCCGGCTGTGGACGAGCGCAGGACGTGCGGCCCCAGCACCGCGGTGCGGGCGCCGGCCGCGGTCAGGGCGGCCAGCTCGTCCGGGCCGATGCCCCCCTCGGGTCCGACGATGAGCAGCACCCGGTCCGGGCCGGGTGCGGCGATCTCGGCGAGCACTGCGCTCAGCGGTGTCGCCGCGTCCTCGTGCAGGACGATGGCGGCGAGGCTGCCGTCCCGCGTGCCGGCCGCGATCCGGGCGGCCAGGGTGCGGGTGCCGGTCAGCTCGGCCAGCGCGGGGATCCGCGCGCGCCGGGACTGCTGAGCCGCGGCGCGGAGCACGCTCTCCCACTTGGCGGCGGCCTTCGACGCGCGTTCGGCCTTCCAGCGCACGATCGACCGGTCCGCCTGCCAGGGCACCACGACGTCGACGCCGAGCTCGGTGGCCGTCTCGACGGCCTGCAGGTCGCGGTCCTGTTTGGCGAGAGCCTGGACCAGTTCGATGACGGGCGCGGGCGCGGGTTCGACCACGACCGAGCGCACGCTCAGCTCCAGGGCGTCCCTGGCGGTGCCGATGACGACGCAGGTCAGACGGCGGCCGTTCCCGTCGCACACCTCGATCGTCTCCCCCGACCCGATCCGGCGCACGGTCGCCGCGTGCCGGCCCTCCGGCCCGTCCAGCCGCAGCCGGTCACCGGCCCGGACCGCGGTGAGGTCGGCAGCCGGGTAGAACACCGGGGCGCTCATGGTCGATCGGCCTCATTCTCGGTCGGCGGGGTCACGGGATCAGGTGGTCCTGGCGTCAGGGTGCGGGCGGTCGGCTCAGAGCCCGCCGAAGCGCTCCCGCAGCCGGGAGAAGACGCCGCTGCCGGCCGTCGCCGGCTTCGCGGCGGGCTTCTCCTCGTGCCGTAGGCCGGCGAGCCGGCGGAGCAGCTCCTCCTGCTCGTCGTCCAGTCGCGTCGGCGTCTCCACGTGCAGGTGGATGCGCACGTCACCGCGGCCACCCGAGCGCAGGTGCGTGACCCCGAGCCCCTTGAGCGTGATCACCTCACCGGACTGGCTGCCCGCCGCGATGCGCACGGGCTGGGCGCCGTCGAAGGTCTCGAAGTCGAGCACGGTGCCGAGCGCGGCCGCCGTCATCGGCAGCTGCAGCGTGGCGTGCAGATCGTCGCCGTCGCGCACGTAGGCCGGGTCCTTCGCCACCTGGATCTCGACGTACAGGTCGCCCTGCGGACCGCCGGCGACGCCGGCCTCGCCCTGACCGCTCAGCTGGATGCGGGTGCCGGTCGCGACGCCGGCCGGGACCTTGAGCGTGAGGCTGCGACGGCTGCGCACCCGGCCCTGGCCGGCGCACTCGTTGCAGGGATTGCGGATCACGGTGCCGAACCCCTGGCACGTGGGGCACGGCGCCGTCGTCATGACCTGCCCGAGGATGGACCGCACCGCGCGCTGGATCTGGCCGGTGCCGCGGCAGATGTCACACGTCTGCGGGGACGTCCCGGGCTCGCAGCACGAGCCCGAGCAGCGCTCGCACACGACCGCCGTCTCGAGCTCGATGGACGTGTTGGTGCCGAACACCGCGTCCTTCAGGCTCACACCCACGGAGATCAGGGCGTCCTGGCCGCGCCGCATCCGCGACGCGGGACCGGCCGCACCGGCACCCGCGCCGCCGAAGAACGTGTCGAAGATGTCCTGGAACCCGCCGAAGCCGGCGCCGCCGTACCCGCCGCCGCCGAAGCCGTTGGCGCTGCCGTTCTCGTTGCCGGTGGTGTCGTAGATCTGCCGCTTCTGCGGGTCGCTGAGCACCTCGTACGCGTGGCTGACCTTCTTGAACTCGTCGGCGGCCTCGTCCCCGGGGTTCACGTCGGGGTGCAGCTTGCGGGCGAGCTTGCGGTACGCCTTCTTGATCTCTTCGCCGGTGGCGTCCCGGGACACACCCAGGACCTCGTAATGACTGGCCACAACGTCCTTTCACATTCACTTCGTTCGGTGGCGCCGACGAGCGCAGCGTGCGCTCCGACGGCGAGCGTCAGCCCGCGAGGATGCGGGAGAGATAGCGGGCCACCGCGCGCACGGCGGCCATGGAGGTCGGATAGTCCATCCGGGTGGGGCCGACGACCCCGAGCCGGGACGCAGCGGCCGGCCCGTAGCCGGACGCGATGACCGAGGCCTCGCTGAGCGGCTCGTACGGGTTCTCGTGACCGATCCGCACGGTCACGCCCGCCTCGTCCTGTCCCATCTCCGACAACAACCGGAGCATCACGACCTGTTCCTCCAGCGCCTCCAGCACCGGCAGGATGGTCAGCGGGAAGTCCCGGGTGGCGCGGGCGAGATTCGCGGTCCCGGCCATCACGATGCGGTCCTGGCCGGCGAAGCCGACGAGGGAGACGACGGCGGCGGCCAGCCGGTCGAGCAGCAGCGTGTCCGGCCCGGCGTCACCGCTGCGCTCCCCCGTCTCGGCGTCGACGCCGGACGAGCGCAACCGGCCGAGCAGCGTCGGCACCTCGGTGAGCGGGCGCGCGTCGATCAGTCCGAGCAGCCGGGCCCGTGCGTCCGAGAGGTCCTCGACGGTCGCGGGCGCCCCGAGGGGCACCACTCGCTGCTCGACGTGACCGTTGCTCGTGATGAGCACGACGAGGGCACGGTCCTCGGCGAGGGCGACCACGTCGAGGTGGCGGACCCGCGCGCTGCCGATCGTCGGGTACTGGATGAGGGCGACCTGGTGGGTCAGCTGCGCCAGCAGCCGGGCCGTCTTCTCCATCACGTCGTCGAGATCGTTCGCCTCGTCCAGCAGGGTCTGGATGGCGCGGCGCTCGGCCGGGGAGAGCGGCTTGACGTCGGAGATCCGGTCGACGAACAACCGGTAGCCCGCATCGGTGGGCACGCGGCCCGCGCTCGTGTGCGGGGCGACGATGAGGCCCTCCTCCTCGAGCACCGCCATGTCGTTGCGGATCGTCGCCGAGGAGACGCCGAGCCGGTGCCGGTCCACCAGCGCACGCGAGCCCACGGGCTCCCGGAACTGGACGTAGTCCTCCACGATCGCGCGCAGCACGTTCAATCGCCGCGAATCGCTCACTGCCGCACCTCCTGTGGCGGTCTCGACGGTCCTCCTGCGCTCCGGCCGGACGCCGTTCCCGGCCCGCGGGCCGGCACCGGAGGGTTAGCACTCGGGATGCTCAAGTGCCAAGTCTAGTACGCCGACCCCGTTGCTAGTGTGGAGGCGCCCGCGGCCGCCCCGGCCCGGCGTCCGGAGGCTCGACCGCCGGACCGGAGCTGCCAGGAGGATCCGTGCACGACTACGGCTGGGGGCCGCGCGACCTGACGACGGAGAACACCGGACGGCAGTCCGGCCGCATCCGGCGGGACGTGGCCGCCGTGGAGGCGCGCCGGGGGCTCGTGCTCGAGGACAGCGCCAGCGGGTGGGTCGGTGAACTGCTGCGGGTCGAACGGACCGCCGGGATGATCGTCATGGTGCTCGAGGGTCGCGGAGGACGCACCCGCGCCTTCCCGCTCGGCCACGGCTTCCTGCTCGAGGGGAACCCGGTCGAGATCGTGGCGCCGACGCGCCCGGCGGCGACGGCAGCACCGGCCCGCACGGCGTCCGGTTCCGTACGAGCCGCCGCGAGCCGGGCCCGGGTCGCCCGGGCCAGCCGCATCTGGGTCGAGGGCAAGCACGACGCCGAGCTGGTGGAGAAGGTCTGGGGCGACGACCTGCGCGAGGAGGGCATCGTCGTCGAACCGCTCGGCGGCATCGACGACCTCGTCGAGGCGATTCGTGACTTCTCGCCCGGCCCGCAGCGTCGGCTCGGGGTGCTGGTCGACCACCTCGTCCCGGGCAGCAAGGAGTCCCGGATCGCCCGGGACGCGCTTCGCGTGCCGGGTGCGCCGGCGAACGTGCTCGTGGTCGGGCACCCCTATGTGGACGTGTGGCAGGTGATCAAGCCGGCGGTGCTCGGCATCGACGCGTGGCCCGTGATCGCGCGCGGCCAGGACTGGAAGACGGGCATCCTCGCCGGACTTGGCTGGCCGCACGCCGGCCCGATCGACGTCGCACGCGGCTGGCAGCGCCTGCTCGGGTCCGTGCACACCTACACCGACCTCGAACCGGCCATGCTCGGCCGGGTCGAGGAAGTCATCGACTTCCTCACCGCGACGGGCTGACCTGCACCCTCGTCCGCCCGGCGCCCGCATGCGCCCGACGACTACCCCATGGCCGGTGCTGCGCGGCGCGGGACCACGCGCCCGGTACACTGGACGCGGCGCGGACAGCCCCCGTGGCCGCGCCGGCCAACGAACGGGTGGGCCGTCGTCGAGGGCCCGCAGAGAGGCAGTCGTGTCGCAGACCCCCCGGCCGGAGAGCCCCGGTGCCAGCCACGGCCACACAGGCGACTACACCGGCGTCCCCGCCAACGCCCTGCCGCTGACGGCGACCGAGGACCGGCAGTGGGCCACGATGGCGCACTTCGGCGGCATCCTCGGCTGCATCCCCTCCCTGGTCATCTACCTCGTCTTCCGGGAGCGCGGTCCGTTCACCGCGCAGGAGTCGCACGAGGCCCTCAACTTCACCGTCCCGCCCACCGTGGTCGCCGTCGTGTGCAACGTCCTCGCCCTGATCCCCGTGGTCGGCTGGGTATTCGCCCTGATCGCGGCCGCGATCTGGCTCGGGGTGACGGTGTTCTCCGTGATCGCCGGCGTGCACGCCAACCGCGGCCAGCCCTACCGCTACCCGGTCAACCTGCACCTCGTCCGGCACTGACGCAGGCGGCCGGTACCGGCCGCCTCAGGCTCCGTCCCGGGCCGGCACGCCCTCGTCTTCGCCGCTCCGACCGCGCTGCTCCGCCGCCGCCGGCCTCGCGCCGGGTCAGTCCTCCAGCAGGCGCCGGACCACCGCGTCCGCCAGCAGCCGTCCCCGCCCCGTGAGCCGCAGCGTGCCGCTGAAGGCCGCGGCCGGTTCGATCAGTTCCTCGGCGATCAGCGCCGCCACCTGACGGCGGCCGACCGGGCCGAGCGAGTCGATGGGAAGCCCCTCGGCCAGCCGGGTGCGCAGCATGACGTCCTCGACGTGCCGGGTGTCCGGGTCCAGCGTCTCCCGGCCGGCGGCCGGTGACTCCCCCGCCGCCAGGCGCGACGCGTAGGCGGTGGGGTGCTTGACGTTCCACCAGCGCACGCCGCCGACGTGGGAGTGGGCGCCGGGCCCGATGCCCCACCAGTCACCGCTGCGCCAGTAGGCGACGTTGTGCCGGCAGGCGTGATCCGCGCCGCGGGCCCAGTTGCTCACCTCGTACCAGTCCATCCCCGCCTCGCGCAGCCGCGCGTCGGCGAGCTCGTACTTGGCGGCGTGATCGTCGTCGTCGACGTCCGGGACCTGGCCGCGGCGGATCCGCGCGGCCAGCCGGGTGCCCTCCTCGATGATCAGTGCGTACGCCGAGATGTGGTCCGGTTCGCAGGCCAGGGCCGCGTCCAGGGACTGCTCCCAGTCCGCCAGGCTCTCCCCCGGCGTGCCGTAGATGAGGTCGAGGCTGACGTCGAGCCCGGCCTCGCGCGCCCACGCCACCGCCTGCGGCACGTTGGCCGGGTTGTGCGTGCGGTCCAGGACGGCGAGGACGTGCGGGACGGCGGACTGCATGCCGAAGGAGACGCGGGTGACGCCGGCGGCGGCGAGCCGGGACAGGCTCTCCGGGGTGACCGAGTCCGGGTTGGCCTCGGTGGTGATCTCGACGTCGTCGGCGAAGGTCCAGTGGGCCCGGGCGGCGTCGAGGATGCGGATCAGGTCCTCGGCGGGCAGCAGCGTTGGGGTGCCACCGCCGAAGAACACGGTGTGCACGGGTCGGTCCCCGACCCCGGCGTCGGCCAGCACGGACGCCGCGAGGTCCACCTCGGCGACGGCGTGGGCGGCGTACTCGGCCTGGCTCCCGCCGCCCCCGAGCTCGGTCGCGGTGTAGGTGTTGAAGTCGCAGTACCCGCAGCGCACCGCACAGAACGGGATGTGCACGTACAGGCTGAAGGTGCGGTCCGCGGCACCGTCGGCGACGGCGGCGGGCAGCCGTCCGTCGGCGGGTGCCGGATCGGCGAGGGGCAGGGCGCTGGGCATGATCGGTGGTGCTGCTTCCGCTACTTCTTGGCCTTGTCCTTAGCGGCGCCGCCGTCGTCGGAGGAGAGCGCGGCGATGAAGGCCTCCTGGGGCACCTCGACGCGGCCGACCATCTTCATCCGCTTCTTGCCCTCCTTCTGCTTCTCCAGCAGCTTCCGCTTGCGGGTGATGTCACCGCCGTAGCACTTGGCGAGAACGTCCTTGCGGATGGCCCGGATGTTCTCGCGGGCGATGATGCGCGAGCCGATGGCCGCCTGGATGGGCACCTCGAACTGCTGGCGCGGGATCAGCTCACGCAGCTTGCCCGTCATCATGACGCCGTACGAGTAGGCCTTGTCCCGGTGGGTGATGGCGCTGAACGCGTCGACCTGCTCACCCTGCAGGAGGATGTCGACCTTGACCAGGTCGGCGGCCTCCTCGCCGTCGGCCTTCCAGTCCAGGGAGGCGTAGCCGCGGGTCCTCGACTTGAGCTGGTCGAAGAAGTCGAACACGATCTCGGCGAGCGGGAGCCGGTAGCGCAGCTCGACCCGGTCCTCGGAGAGGTAGTCCATGCCGCCGAGCTGGCCACGCTTGCCCTGGCACAGTTCCATGATCGCGCCGACGAAGTCGCTCGGCGCGAGGATCGTGGCGGAGACCATGGGCTCGCGGACCTCCGAGACCTTGCCCCCGGTGGGGAACTCGCTCGGATTGGTGACGACCACCTCCTTGCCGTCCTCGAGCGTCACGTCGTAGGGGACGTTCGGGGCGGTGGAGATCAGGTCGAGGTTGAACTCGCGCTCGAGCCGGTCGCGGGTGATCTCCAGGTGCAGCAGGCCGAGGAACCCGCAGCGGAAGCCGAAGCCCAGCGCCGCGGAGGTCTCCGGCTCGTAGACGAGGGCCGCGTCGTTGAGCTTGAGCTTGTCCAGCGCTTCCCGCAGGTCCGGGTAGTCCGACCCGTCCAGGGGGTACAGCCCCGAGAAGACCATGGGCTTGGGATCCTCGTAACCGCCGAGGGACTCCGTCGCGGGCTTCGCCAGGTCGGTGACCGTGTCGCCGACCTTCGACTGCCGCACGTCCTTCACGCCGGTGATGAGGTAACCGACCTCGCCGACGCCGAGACCCTTCGTGGCGTTCGGCTCCGGGGAGATCACGCCGATCTCGAGCAGCTCGTGGCTGGCCCGGGTGGACATCATCTGGATCCGCTGCCGCGGGGTGAGGGCGCCGTCGACGACGCGGACGTAGGTGACGACGCCGCGGTAGGAGTCGTACACGGAGTCGAAGATCATGGCGCGGGCCGGGGCGTCCGCGACGCCGACCGGTGCGGGGATCTCGGCGACGATCCGGTCCAGCAGTGCCTCGACGCCGACGCCGGTCTTGCCGGAGACGAGGAGGACGTCCTCGGGGTCGCCGCCGATCAGGTTGGCGAGCTCCGCGGCGTACTTCTCCGGCTGCGCGGCGGGCAGGTCGATCTTGTTCAGCACCGGGATGATGGTCAGGTCGTTCTCCATCGCCAGGTACAGGTTGGCCAGCGTCTGCGCCTCGATGCCCTGTGCGGCGTCGACGAGCAGCAGGGCTCCTTCGCACGCGGCCAGGGACCGGGACACCTCGTAGGTGAAGTCGACGTGTCCGGGCGTGTCGATCATGTTCAGGGCGTACGGGGTGCCGTCGACCTCCCACGGCATGCGCACGGCCTGGGACTTGATGGTGATGCCGCGCTCGCGCTCGATGTCCATCCGGTCCAGGTACTGCGCCTTCATGTCACGCGGCTGGACGACGCCGGTGGCCTGCAGCATCCGGTCGGCCAGCGTGGACTTGCCGTGGTCGATGTGCGCGATGATGCAGAAGTTCCGGATGATCTCCGGGGCAGTCTCGGCGGGCACCGGTGCGGTGCGTGCCAGCGGTGACACGAATAGCCCTCACTCAAAACGGATGGCGGACGGGTGGGTGTGGTACCGGGCCGTCGGCGGGACGGCGGTTCACCCTCCAGTCTCCCACGAAGCGCACGGGCCGCCGCCGCCGCGGCACACCGCGCGGCAGCCTCCCGTCCTGCACCGTCGGCTCTGCTAGACTTGACCGCTGTGTGTCCGTTGGTCGACGGGCACGACTCGGGTCGATCCGCCACTACGGTGCCCCACGCCGTTCTCCGTCTTCTCGACCCACTGCCCTCAGACCGCACACCCGTTTCCCGCAGGAAAGAGATCAGCACGTGGCCAACATCAAGTCCCAGAAGAAGCGCATTCTCACCAACGAGAAGGCTCGTCTGCGCAACAACTCCTACAAGTCGGAGCTGCGCACGGCTATCCGCGCCGTCCACACCGCGCTGACCGCCGGTGACAAGGAAGCCGCCACCTCGGCCCTGAAGAACGCCAGCAAGAAGCTGGACAAGGCCGTCAGCAAGGGTGTCATCCACAAGAACAACGCGGCGAACCGCAAGTCCTCGATCGCCAAGCAGGTCTCCAGCCTCTGAGCTGACGCGCCGAGTGTGACCATCGGCAGCGCGACCACACCGCGCCGGTGAGCACTGCTCACGCGAGAACCACGCTCACGCGAGGATGACGCTGTGGCCCGGACCGTCTCGGTCCGGGCCACAGCTGCATCCGGGTCAGTGCTGTCTGTCGGCCTCGGTGCTGGATCCCGGGACGGTGCTGTAGCGGGTCGGTGCTGTCTCTCGGGCCGCCGCTGCATCTCGGGCGGCTGCTGTGTGCCTGATAGGTGCGCCTGCTCGCGGGTCGGTGCTGCGAGCTCGCGAGCGACGCCGCGGCCGCTTCGCCGCCTGCTCCCACCGCGAACGGGGTTCCGCGTTCGGCCTCAGGCCAATGCCGGCCGGGCGGCCTGCGCCGGCCGGGGCCGGCCGGGGCCTCCGGCGAGTCCTGGGGCGGTTCCCTACTGCGGCCGGCCCGCGGCGATCAGCATGACGGCGCTCTCCACGGCGTACTCCGGGTCACGGGACTCGCCCTTGACCTGGGCGTCGGCGGCGGCGAGGGCCGTCAGGGCGGCGGCCAGGTGCTCCTCGGAGAATCGCGACGCCTCCCGCCGGGCCTGGTCGATCTGCCAGGGCGCCATGGACAGTTGACCCGCCAGTGCGGCGGAGGAGCCCCGCAGGCCGTACACCTTGGCCACGGCGCGGACCTTCATCGCGAGGGCGGCGACGAGCGGCACCGGATCGACGCCCGTCGCGAAGGCGTGACGCAGGGTGGCCAGGGCGCGCACGCTGTTGCCGGAGAGCGCCGCGTCGGCGACCTTGAACGCGGTGGCCTCGACCCGGCCGCCGTAGTACCGCTCGACCGTGTCCGCGTCGACCGTCGCCTCCGTGTCGGAGATCAGCTGCTCGCACGCCGAGGCCAGCTCTGGCAGGCTCGACCCGACCGCGCTGACGAGCGCCCGGACGGCCTCCACCTCGATCCGGCGCCGACCGGCTCGGAATTCCGCGGTGACGAAGTCCATCTTGTCGCTGTCCCGTTTGAGCGGCTGACAGTCCACCGTGGGCACCGCGGCCGCGCGCAGGGCGTCGAGAAGTCTCTTGCCCCGGGTCCCGCCGGCGTGCCACAGGACGAGGTAGACCTCCGGCTCGGGGTTCGCGAGGTACGCGAGGGCATCTGTGAGGAAGTCGTCCGTCATGCCGGCCAGGCCCGCCACCTCGATCAGGATGGTCTCCCCGAACAGCGACGGGCTCGCGATCATCGTGAGCTGGCCCGCGGTGTACGCGGTGGCGTCGAGCTGCTGGATCTGCAGGTCGGCCCCGTTCTCGCGCAGTTGCGCCCGGATGCGCTGCCGTGACCGCTGGGCGAGCAGGTCCTCCGCCCCGCTGAGCAGGACGACGGGTGCGGCGGCGGCCTCACGCCACGGGACGAGCGCGGCGGAAGCCTTGCCGCGGGAGGCGGCGGTGGTGCGAGCGGCCACGACGGCAGCCCTCCTCGGGATGAACGGTGCGGAGCGGACGGAGGCGGATCGGTCCGCGCCGGTACGGAACGGTGCGGTGCAGTGCGATGCGGTGCGGGACGGAACGGTGGGACGACGGCGGCGGACCAGGGTGCGGCGGTGACGAGCCACCGGGCTCGATCGCCCGAACGCCGGCGACACCTCGAGCATCCCACGGACCGCCGACATTTCGCTGGCCGGCCCGGTCGGGAGGCCAGGGATGGCCGGACCCTCGACCGTCCGCTGCGGGGACGAGCGTCCCACAGCGCGCCGATACCGTCGAGGCCGGCCAGTCGGGCGGCGACGTCGCCGGGTCCGGCACGTCGGGACCGACGCGTCGGGTCCGGCACGTCGGAGCAGCAACACCGACCGACCGTCTCCGGCCCCGCCCGCCACGCCGGTGGTGGTCCGAGCGCCGACCGCGGCCCGACGGCGCTCACGGCGGGAGCGCGGTGAGGACCAGATGGTCGCCGGTGCGACGCACGGTGACCGCGCCCTGCTGGTCGGTGCGCCAGACGACGGTGCCGAGACCGCGGAGGTGGTCGAGGATGCCGGAGGCCGGGTGCCCGTAGTCGTTGTCCCGGCCGACCGAGACGAGGGCCACGGACGCCCGGACGGCGTCGAGGATCGCGGTGCCCCCGTTGCGTGCACCGTGGTGGGCCACCTTGATCACGTCCACGCCCCGCAGCTCGTCCGTCGTCCCGCGGGCTCGGAGCAGGGCCGCCGTGCCGTCCTCCTCGAGGTCGCCGGTGAGCAGCACACGCAGGGGCGACCCGCCGGAGGTGGCGATGTCGACCCGCAGCACGACGCTGTTGTCGTTCTCGTCCCCGATGGGCCGCGGCGTCCGCGGCCACAGTACCGACCAGGTGATCGCCCCGATGGTCCCGTGGGCGGGTGCCACCAGGTGCTCGACCGGTGCGGGCACCCGGCGGATCAGCGTCGCGACGGCGGGGGCGAGGGTGGCGTCCGCGGCCGAGACGAGGTAACGGTCCACCGTGCGGCCGCGCAGTGCGTCGTCCAGGCCGCCGTAGTGGTCGTCGTGCTGATGGGTGAGCAGCACGGCGGCCAGACGGCGGACACCGAGACGGTCGAGGCAGCGCGCCATCGCCGGTCCGGGCGGCCCACTGTCCACGAGCATCGCCGTCTCCCGGTCCGCCCGCAGCACCAACCCGTCCCCCTGGCCGACGTCGCACATGGCCAGCTGCCACTGCCCCGGCGGTGGAACCGGGACGGCCACGGTGAAGGCCGCCGTCCCGGCCGCGACGACCGCCACGCCAGCGACGACGATCCCGGCGCGGACGAGTGCTCGTCTCATCGACAGATGTTGCCGGCGCCTCCGCTCCCCCGGTACCGACCGGGCGGCGCCGGCATCGTCACGCAGCGGCGGCCACCCATGCCCGCGTCGAGCGACTCCTGCGGCCCAGGAAGGCATACTCTCGCGGCCGTGAGCGGAGCGGCCCTGGATCGAGGGGCGGGGTCCGCGGCGACGGCGACCCAGCAGGAGGAGCGCACCGACGATGCCGGCGTCGGCGACCGCCAGCAGCGCCGCGCCGGGCAGCCCGTCCGGCCACGGCACCATCGCGGCGGGTGCGGCGGCGACCGCGCGGGCGGCGAGGGCGATGGCGTCCGCGCACCGGGCGGCCAACCACAGCGGAAGGAGGGACAAAGGCGCCCACAGCGCCCCGAGAAGCACCGCGATCGATCCCGCGACCGTGACCACCGGCACCAGCGGCGCCACCACGGCGTTCGCCGCGACACCCCAGGTGCTGACCGCCGGCTGGACGAGCACCAGCAGCGGAGCGCACGCCATCTGCGCCGCCAGCGGCACCGCCACCGCCCGGACGACCCCGCCCGGCACGCGAGGCAGCCGCAGCGCCGCCAGCACCACGGTGAGGGCGGCCTCGACCGGTCCGCAGAGGCCGATCAGGGCGCCCGTCGCCACCACCGAGAGGGCGAAGCCGAGGGAGGTGGCGAGGTAGGGGTCGATCAGGAGCAGCACGCCGACCGCGGTGCACAGCATCGCCACCGGCACCCGACCACGACCTGAGACGACGGCCACCGCCCCCACCGCACCCATGACGGCGGCGCGCAGCACGCTCGGATCGGGCCCGACGACCACCACGAACCCGGTCAGCGCCGCCCCGGCAGCCGGGACGAGCGACCAGCGGGGTGCGCGCAGCACGACGCCCAGACCGAGCACACACGCGAGGACAATCGTGCAGTTGGTCCCACTCACGGCCGTCAGGTGGGTCAGGGACGCCACGGCCATCGCCGAGCGCAGGTCCTCGCCCAGCGGCGCGCGGTCGCCGAGAACGAGCCCGGGCACCAGCTGACCGGCATCGGAGGACTGGGCGGCGCTCTGTTCGCGCAGCATCGCGCGGATCCGCGCGATGCCGGCGTCGATCGGCCCCGGAGCGTCAAGCATCCGGGGCGGCGCGCTCGCCCGCAGGAACGCCGCTTCTCGTGCTCCCGGCTCGGTCGGGGTGAGCGCCCCCGCAACGCTGACGCGTTGCCCGGGACGGACGGTGCCCCACCGGCGATCACCGAGGACGAGCACCGGGGTGGCGGCGGAGAACCGGACGCCGCGGGCCGTCGCGGCGGTGATGTTTCCGCGCACCAGGGTGAGCCCCTGCTGACGGCCGCGGTCGCCCGACGCGGCCAGGGCACGCGGTTCATCCGTGACCGCCAGCTCAGCCGTCACCGCGGTCCGACTCTCGATGGCTGCCCCGATGGGTCCGGCACGCGGAAGGTCGTGCGCTGCCCGTCCGGTGGTCAGCGCCGCCGACCCGAGCAGGAGCAGTGCCGCCGCCATCACGAGCAGCCCGGGGCGGCGCGAGAGTCGTCCGACCGGATTCCGGGAGAGCTTCCACGACGGCCCAGCCGCTCGCCTCGGCACACGATGGACCGGCACGCCGCCGCCTGCGTCGGCGACCGGGTGCCGTCGAATCAGCACCGCGGAGAGGACCGTGACGCCGAGCAGCAGGGCGGCGATGGATGCGGCCGAGGCGGCCAGCCAGATCGATGTCGGCGGATGCGTCACGGCAATGGCGGTACCGGCCCACACGACCGCGGCGGGCGCGACCAGTCGCAGGTCCCACCGCCGCTCACGCCGGCCTTGCTCCGGTGGTCGGAGCGGCGCAGGGCGTTCGTCTCGCCGGGTGCGCCATCCGGCGCCGGTGTCACGGGCGGAGGCCGGGCGGGCCGCTGGTCCCGACGACCTGGGCGGCCCGGTGGCCGTCCCGCGGTGCCGCCGCGTGCGCGATCCCGGGCCGCTGACACGGGCGGCGAGCGGGCGGTCCGGGTTTCCCTGCGCCGGCGGGTCGGTCTCCCGGTCCGGCCCGCGGCTGGCGGCCTCCGCCAAGCGCCGCCAGGGCGGTTCTGGGCTCGGTGTCATCCCGTGGTCACCAGCGGTCGCAGCTCGGCCATCATCTTCTCCCCGATGCCGGGCACGGCGTCGAGATCGTCCACACTGCCGAAGGGGCCGTGCTCGGTGCGCCACGCGACGATCCGCTGCGCCATCACCGGACCCACCCGCGGCAGTGCGTCCAGCGCGACGGCGTCGGCGGTGTTGATGTTCACCGGCGCGCTGGAGCTGCCGCTCGGCGCGCCACCGGCTCCCGCACCGGACGTCGCCGGAGGGGCGGCTGAGGTTGCCGCGCCGGCGCCCGGCGGCGGTGACCCGGCGCTCGGCACCTGCTCCCCCGCCGCCGGCACCCGGATCTGGGTGCCGTCCTCCACGCGGGCCGCCAGGTTGACCGCGTCCACCGCTGCCCCGGGCAACGCTCCCCCCGCCGCGGCCACCGCGTCCGCGATCCGGCTGCCCGCCGGTAACCGGACCACGCCCGGTCGGCGCACCGCACCGGCCACGTGCACGAGGACGACACCACCCGACGCCGGCGACGTCGTCCCTGGTGGCTCGGTGGAGGACATTGCCCCCGGACGCGTCGAGTCCTCGGCGGCGATCGAGGTAGCCGGATCGGACGGGACCGGGCTCGACGCGTCGGCTTCCCGCGACCCGGTGCGCGTTCCGGTGGACTGCCGTGCTGCCGCCGCCGAGGCGGCGATGGGCACCGGCTTCACCGTGATCTCCGTGCTGCCCGGCACGGCCAGGGCTCGCACGAGCAGCACCACGGCGATCACCGCGAGCACCACGGCGGCAGCCGACCCGATCCGCCAGGCCACTCGGCTCGTGACCGGACGTGATGCTCGCCGACTCGGCAGCGCGTCGACGTCCGGGTCGACTGCCCGGACCGCCTCGTCGCCGACAGCAGCACCGTCCCGGTGGTCGCCCAGCAGATGGTCGTCGTCATCCTGGTCAGCGTCCAGGTCAGCTTGTTCCGACAACGCTCGGTCCGGCCCGTTCCGATCCGGCCAGTCATCGTTGCGATCAGGTCGCCCCCGCCCGGCTCGATCCGGCCAGTCATCGGCGAGCTCCGCGCGAGCCCGCCGAGCCGGCTCCGGTCCCGACCGCTCCAGCTGCAGACCCAGCCCCGTCCGGCCCTGACCCGCACTGCCCCGCCGCACCGCAGCGTCGAGATCGATCTCGGCGTCGTCGGCGAACGGGACATCGTCGGCGACGGTGTCGCCGCCGACGCGTCTGATCAGTGCGGCTCCACGCACGCCGGGCTCGAGCCCACGCCCTCCCCCGCCCCAGGAAACGCGCCACCCGGCGTCCCGGCGCCGGCGGTGGCCGCTCCGCGCCCCGGCGCGGACGTCCGCACGCGACGGCAGCGGGTCGGACGGGGAGACGGGCATGGACCCACGCTAGGAACGTCGCCGCACCCCGCGGGACGCTCTCGCCCGGTCTGTGGATTCAGCCGATCGCCGGCGGGGCTGTGGAGGAAGAACCGGTGACGACTCCGAGCACCCCGAGGCCGACGTGTGCGGCGAGCACCGACGGCAGTCGCGACACCAGCGGCCGCACCCCGGTCTGCTCCGTGAGCCGCTCCGCCAGCTCCTCCGCCTCCGCGAGGTTGCCGAAGTGGTGGACGGCGCACTGCCGTGCGGACGAGGGCGGAAGGGCGGCGAGGTCGCCTGCCGCCAGCGCCTCCAGCCGCCGGATCGCCCGCACGGCCGAGCGGATCCGCTCGACGGGCACGACGACGCCGGCCTCGATCTGCAGCAGGGGCTTGATCGCGAGCACCCCGCCGATCCAGGCGGCGGCGCCCCCCACCCGGCCGCCGCGGCGCAGGGTGTCCAGATCCGGCACGTAGAACCGGACGCGGTGACGTTCGGATGCGCGTCGCGCAGCTGCGGCGACCGCCCCGGGCGAGGCCCCGGCGGAGGCCGCCACGCACGCGTCCCGGACGGCGAAGCCCAGCGCCATCCCGGCGGTGCCGGAGTCGATGACGGAGACCGGCACCGGGACGCGCCCGGCCGCCCAGCGGGCCGAGTCGACGGTGCCGGACAAGCCGGCGGAGAGGTGGATGGAGACGATGTGGCCGTACCCGGCCTCGGCGAGGCCGCGGTAGACCGCCTCGACCGCACCCGGTGACGGCCGCGACGTGGCGACCGCGCGGCCCGATGCCAGCGCGAGCTCGAGGGCAGCCGGCGGCCCCGGGGCGAGTGGCGAGCCGTCCACGGTGACCGGCAGGTCCAGCACCGTCAGGCCGTGCTCGTCCTCCAGCGTGGCGCGCAGGGCGTCGGGCAGGCCGGCCGCCACGTCGGTGACCACGGCCACCGACGGTCGGAGCTCACGCCCGGCGTCACTCAAGCGAATCGCTCCCGCCGGCTGCCGACCACGTCCGGCGGATCAGGCCGGGACGATGTTGACGAGCTTCGGCGCGCGCACGATCACCGTGCGGACCCCGCGGCCGTCCAGGAACCGGACCACCCCGTCGGCGGCCAGCGCGCGCTCGCGCAGGTCGTCCTCGCTGATGTCGACGGGCACCTCGAGCCGGTCGCGGACCTTGCCGGCGACCTGTACGACGGCGGTCACGGTCTGCTGCACGAGCAGCGACTCGTCCACGACCGGCCACGCGGCCTGGTTGACCGGCCCCTCGTGCCCGAGCCGGTGCCACATGTCCTCGGCGGTGTAGGGGCCGACCAGGCTGAGCAGGATCGCCACGGCCTCGGTCGCCTCGCGCACCGCGGGGTCGCCGGCGCCCGGGCCGGCGTCGATCGCCTTGCGGGTGGCGTTGACCAGTTCCATGGTGCGTGCGACGACGACGTTGAACTTGTGGTCGTCCAGCAGGGCCGCCGCGTCGGCGACGGTCCGGTGGGTGACCGCCCGCAGCGCACGGTCCCCGGCCGCCGGGTCGGTGCCCACGGGCGAGGTGACGTCCGAGGCCAACCGCCACGCCCGGGCCAGGAACTTCGCCGACCCGGCCGGCGAGACGTCCGCCCAGTCCACGTCGTCCTCCGGCGGGGACGCGAACACCATGGTCAGCCGGATGGCGTCGACGCCGTACTTGTCCAGCTGCTGGCTCAGGTCAACGCCGTTGCCCAGCGACTTGCTCATCGCGCGGCCGCCGTTGAGCACCTGCCCCTGGTTCAGCAGGGACGTGAAGGGCTCGACGAAGTCGAGCAGGCCCTCGTCGTGCAGGACCTTGGTGATGAAGCGGCTGTAGAGCAGGTGCAGGATGGCGTGCTCGACGCCGCCGACGTACTGGTCGACGGGGGCCCACCGGCGCACGGCCTCGGGGTCGAACGCCGCCTCGTCGTCGTGCGGGGACGTGTAGCGCAGCACGTACCAGGACGAGTCGACGAAGGTGTCCATCGTGTCGGTGTCGCGGCGCGCCTCACCACCGCAGGACGGGCAGTCGACCCGCACCCACGCCTCGTTGGACGCCAGCGGGGACTGGCCGTGCGGGGCCAGGTCCGCCCCGCGCATGTCGTCGGGCAGCCGCACCGGCAGCTGGTCGTCCGGAACGGGCACCTCGCCGCACCGCTCGCAGTGGATGATCGGGATCGGCGCGCCCCAGAACCGCTGCCGCGAGAGCAGCCAGTCCCGCAGCCGGTAGTTGACGGTCGCCTCACCGGTGCCGGCCCCGGCGACCAGCTCGACCGCGCGGGCGATCGCGTCGGCCTTCCCCAGCCCGTCCAGCGGTCCGGAATTGATCAGGGTGCCGTCGCCGGCGGTCGCGATGCCGGTGACGGCCGGGTCCTCGTCGCCGGTGTCCACCACGGCACGGACCGGCAGGTCGAACGTGCGGGCGAAGTCCAGGTCGCGCTGGTCGTGGGCGGGCACGGCCATGATGGCGCCAGTGCCGTAGTCGGCCAGCACGTAGTCCGCCGCCCACACGGGCAGCCGCTCCCCGCTGAGGGGGTTGACCGCCCAGCGCCCCAGGAACACGCCGGTCTTGGTGCGGTCGGTGGCCTGGCGTTCGATGTCGGAGAGGTGCTTGACCTCCTCGCGGTACGCGATCAGCATCTGGGCGTGCTCGTCCGTGACCAGCTCGGTGGCCAGGTCGGCGTCGGCGGCGACGACGAAGAAGGTGGCCCCGTACAGGGTGTCGGGTCGGGTGGTGAAGACGGGAACGGACCGCTCGGCCTTCGCGTCAGCAGCCTCGATCACGAAGTCGACGTGCGCGCCCGTGGACCGGCCGATCCAGTTCCGCTGCATGGCCAGCACCCGCTCGGGCCAGTGCCCGGTCAGCGCGTCCATGTCGTCGAGCAGCCGGTCCGCGTAGTCGGTGATCCGGAAGTACCACTGGTTCAGGGCCTTCTTCGTCACCGGGGTGCCGCACCGCTCGCAGGCGCCGTTGACGACCTGTTCGTTGGCCAGCACGGTCTGGTCCTTCGGGCACCAGTTCACCGGGGAGTTCTTCCGATAGGCCAGGCCCCGGCGGTACAACTGCAGGAACAGCCACTGGGTCCACCGGTAGTACTCCGGGTCGGAGGTGTGCAGCCGCCGGCTCCAGTCCAGGCTCAGGCCGTACCGCTTGAAGGAGGCCGCCTGGGTCTCGATGTTCGCGTAGGTCCACTCCGCCGGGTGGGCGTTGCGGGCGATCGCCGCGTTCTCCGCGGGCAGCCCGAACGAGTCCCACCCGATCGGGTGCAGCACGTCGTAGCCCTGGAGCCGCCAGTAGCGGGCGACGACGTCGCCCATCGCGAACGCCTCGGCGTGCCCCATGTGCAGGTCACCGGACGGGTACGGGAACATGTCGGCCACGTACCGGCGCTCCCGGGACCCGTCGTCGACCGGGGCGAACACGTCGTGCTGCTCCCACCAGGGCCCCCAGGTCGCCTCGAGGGCGGCGAAGTCCCAGCCGGCGGCCTGCGCGTCGCTGTGCTGCCCAGCGCCGTGCTGGTCTCCGTGCTGGTCTCCGTGCTGCGCACTCGTGTTCACGCTGGTCTCAGTCCTCCGGGGATCGACGGGTGGTTCGACGACTCTGTGCGGGCCCCGTTCCGGGCCCGGACACACAAAAGCCCCTCGCTGAGCAAGGGGCCGCTGTGCCTGACGTGACGGCGCTGCAGTCATGCAGGCCCCGTCGGCACAGCCTCTAGAGAAGTCGGAACGGCATGTCGTCCATGGTAGCGCAGCGGCCCGGCACCGGGGCGTCGAGCCCCGGTGCCGAGCCGCATCACGTCGCTGCTACTGGACGTCGTCGTCGACCCAGTCGAAGGTCTTCGTGACGGCCTTCTTCCACAGCCGCATCTGACGGTCGCGCTCGGAGGCGTCCATCTGCGGCTCCCAGCGCTTGTCCTCGGCCCAGTTGGCGGTCACGTCGTCCGTGCTCTGCCAGAACCCGACCGCCAGGCCCGCCGCGTAGGCGGCACCGAGCGCCGTCGTCTCGACGACCTTCGGCCGGACCACCGGGATGCCGAGGATGTCGGCCTGGAACTGCATCAGGGCGTCGTTGGCGACCATGCCGCCGTCGACCCGCAGGTCCTCCATGTCGACCCCGGCGTCCGCGTTGGCGGCGTCGAGCACCTCGCGGGTCTGGAAGGCCGTGGCCTCCAGCGCCGCACGGGCGATGTGGCCCTTGTTCACGTACCGGGTCAGGCCGACGATGGCGCCGCGCGCGTCACCGCGCCAGTACGGGGCGAACAGGCCCGAGAACGCCGGCACCACGTACACGCCGCCGTTGTCCTCGACCGTGCGGGCGAGCTCCTCCACCTCGGGCGCCGTCTTGATCAGGCCCAGGTTGTCGCGCAGCCACTGGATCAGGGATCCGGTGACGGCGATGGAACCCTCGAGCGCGTAGACCGGCTTGGCGTCGCCGAGCTTGTAGCAGACCGTGGTCAGCAGCCCGTTCTTCGACTTGACGATCTCCTCGCCGGTGTTGACGATCAGGAAGTTGCCGGTGCCGTAGGTGTTCTTGGCGCCGCCCTTCTCGAACGCCGCCTGCCCGAAGGTCGCCGCCTGCTGGTCGCCGAGGATGCCGGCGACCGGCGTCTCGCGCAGCAGCTGCGAGCTGTGCACCGTGCCGTACTCCTCGGAGGAGGACTTGATCTCCGGCAGCATCGAGGCGGGCACCCCGAACGCGTCGAGGATCTCCTGGTCCCAGGACAGGGACGCGAGGTCCATGAACATGGTGCGGGAGGCGTTGGTGACGTCGGTGATGTGCACGCCGCCGTCGGTGCCGCCGGTCAGGTTCCACACCACCCAGCTGTCGGTGTTGCCGAACAGCAGGTCCCCGGCCTCGGCCTTCTCGCGGGCCCCGTCGACGTTGTCGAGGATCCACTTGACCTTGGTGCCGGAGAAGTAGGTGGCCAGCGGGAGGCCGACCTTGTCCTTGAAGCGCTCGACGCCCCCGTCGGCGGCGAGCTCGTCGACGATCTTCTGCGTGCGGGTGTCCTGCCAGACGATCGCGTTGTAGATGGGCTTGCCCGTGTTCTTGTCCCACACCACCGCGGTCTCCCGCTGGTTGGTGATGCCGACGGCGGCGATGTCGTGCCGGGTCAGGTTCGCGCGGCTGAGCGCGATGCCGATGACCTCGCGGACGTTGGTCCAGATCTCCTCCGGGTCGTGCTCGACCCATCCGGCACGGGGGAAGATCTGCTCGTGCTCGAGCTGGCCGGTGGAGACGATGCTACCGGACTTGTCGAACACGATGGCGCGGGAGGACGTGGTGCCCTGGTCGATCGCCAGAACGTAGTCGGCCATGAGTGACTCCTGTCGTGGGTGGTGAACGGTGGGTTGCGGCTCAGGCCGCGGCGACGGCGACGTGGACGAGCGGGGCGATCAGACCGCCGAGGATGCCGCCGATGATCGGGCCGGCGACCGGGATCCACGCGTAGCCCCAGTCGCTGGAGCCCTTGCCCTTGATCGGCAGGAAGGCGTGGGCGATGCGGGGGCCGAGGTCACGGTTCGGGTTGATCGCGTAACCGGTGGGGCCACCGAGGGACGCGCCGATGCCGACGACGAGCAGGGCGACGGCCAGCGGGCCGAGGCCGCTCGGGTTGTTGCCGAAGCTGACGATGACGAGCACGAGCACGAAGGTGCCGATGATCTCGGTGATCAGGTTCCACGCGGTGTTGCGGATGGCCGGCCCGGTGGCGAACACGCCGAGCTTGTTGGCCGGGTCCGGCTCCTCGTCGAAGTGCTGCTTGTAGGCGGCCCAGGTGAGGACGGCGCCGAGGATCGAGCCGATCATCTGCGCGAGCAGGTAGAGCAGGGCGTTGCCGAACGTCTTGTCGATGCCGGGGGCGAAGGTCGCGGTGTCCGGGTTGACCCAGAGCCCGACGGTGACCGCGAAGTTCAGGTGCGCCCCGGAGGCGGCCGCCGCGTACACACCGGCGAACACCGCCAGACCCCAGCCGAAGTTGACCATCAGGAAGCCGCCACCGTTGCCCTTGGTGCGGGCGAGGGCGACGTTCGCGACGACGCCGCAGCCGAGCAGCAGCAGCAGCGTGGTGCCGATCAGCTCGGCCACGAATGCTTGTGGTGACACCGTTGACTCCTTCGTGGAAGCGGGCACGCCGGACGACGTCGTCCGGCGTGCGCGGGGTGGAACGGACATCCCCGTGGTGCCGGTGGGATGAGAAACCGGTGTGGTCCCCACCACATCTTGGAGTCAAGACGACGAGGACGCAACCGCAGCCGCCGTGTCGCAGCGTCCCACGAATACGCCGTCCACGTGCACGGATAGAGTCGTGGCCATGAGTTCAGCCCTCCCTCCGGTCCCCGTGACCCGTGAGATCACCCTGAACAACGGCGTCAGGATGCCCACCGTCGGCTTCGGCACCTTCCAGGTGCCCGCGGAGCACACCGCCGAGCTGGTCGGCTCCGCGTTCGAGGCGGGGTACCGGCACGTCGACACGGCGGCGCTCTACCGGAACGAGGCCGGTGTCGGCGCCGCGGTGCGGGAGGCGACGTCCGAGGTGGGCGACTTCCGGCTCGACCGGGAGGACGTGTTCGTCACGACGAAGCTGTGGAACGACCGGCACGACGACGCCCGGGCCGCCTTGGTCCAGTCGCGGGACGCGCTGGGGCTGACGACCGTCGACCAGTACCTCATCCACTGGCCCGTGCCCTCCGCCGACCGGTACGTGCACGCCTGGCGGCAGCTGGAGAGCCTCTACCACGAGGGTGCGGTGCGCAGCATCGGCGTGAGCAACTTCACCGTTGCCCAGCTGGAGCGGCTGCTCGCCGAGACCGACGTCGTCCCCGCCGTGAACCAGGTGGAACTGCACCCCTATCTGCAGCAGGACGAACTTCTCGCCTTCCACGCCGCGCATCGCATCGCGACCGTCGCCTGGAGCCCGCTCGGCCGGGGCGCCTGCCTGCACGACGCGGAGCTCGCCTCGATCGCGGGGCCGCTCGGCGTCTCCATCGCCCAGCTGATCCTGCGCTGGCACCTGCAGCGCGGCAGCGTCGTCATCCCGAAGGCCAGCAGCCGGGCGCGGATCGAGCAGAACGTCGATCTCTTCTCCTTCCGGCTCGACGACGAGACGATGCAGCGCATCGCCGCCCTGGATCGCAGCGAACGCGGCGGCCCGGATCCGGAGTCGGTCCGATGAGCGGCCGGCGGGAGACCGTGATTCTGCCGGACGGTCGGCGTGCCCCGGTGTGGTGGTACGAGCACCCGGCGGAGCCGGGAAACCCGCACCGCAGCGGTCGCCGTGATCCGTCGCGGACGGTGCTGCTGGTGCACGGCTTTCGCGGCGATCACCACGGTCTCGCCGGCATCGCGGCGGCCCTGGCCGAGGCATCCCCCGGCCTGCGGATCGTCGTGCCGGACCTGCCCGGTTTCGGGGCGGCGGACGCGCTGGCCGGCCGGCACGACGTCGCCTCCTACGCCCGCTTCGTCCGTCTCGTCGCCGAGGCGGTCGGCGACGGGCAAGCCCCGGCCCTGGTCGGCCACTCGTTCGGCTCGATCGTCGCGGCGCACGCCGTCGCCGCCGGACCCGACGCCTTCAGCACCCTGACCCTGATCAACCCGATCGCCGCCCCGGCCCTGGAGGGACCGCAGGCGCTGATGTCCCGGCTGGCCCAGCTGTACTACGCCGCCGGGGCCCGCCTGCCCGAGCCCGTCGGCCAGGCGCTGCTGCGCAACCGGATCATCGTGCGGGTGATGAGCGAGGTGATGGCGACGACGAAGGACCCGGCGCTGCGCCGGTTCATCCATGACCAGCACCGGCGCTACTTCAGCGCGTTCGCCGACCGTCGGGTCGTGCAGGAGGCGTTCACCGCGTCCGTGACCGGCACCGTCACGGAGGTGGCCGACCGGCTGCGCCTGCCCGTCCAGCTGATCGCGGGCGACGCGGACGACATCGCGCCGCTGGACACGCAGCATCGGCTGCACGCCCTGCTGCCCGGTTCCGAGCTGTCGGTGATCGCCGGCGTGGGGCATCTGACCCACTACGAGACGCCGGAGCTGGTGGCGGGGCTGATCGCCGATTTCCTGGACCGGCATCCCGCGGCGGACGCGCCGCCGCGTCCGGGCGGCAGCGCGGAGGCCGGGACATCGTCCGGCAGGACGACGGGGGCGGCATCATGAGGCTGCTGGTCGACGCGCGGTTCACCCGGATCGGGCGGCACGACGGCATCAGCCGCTACGGGGCGAGCCTGATCGCTGCCCTGTCCCGGCACACCGACGTCGTCATGCTCATCCACGACGAGCGGCAGCTCGAGCTGCTGCCGGACGTGCCGTGGGTGAAGGTGAGCAGTCCCCTCTCCCCCGCCGAGCTGCTGATCGCCGGAACGGTCAACCGGCTGAAGCCCGACGTCGTGTTCTGCCCGATGCAGACGATGGGCAGCGCCGGGCGCCGGTACGGGCTGATCCTCACGCTGCACGACACCATCTACTACGAGCACCCCACCCCACCGGGCTTCCTGCCCGCACCGGTGCGGCTGCTGTGGCGGCTCTACCACCGCGCCTACTGGCCGCAGCGGGTGCTGCTGAACCGGGCCGATGCCGTCGCCACGGTCAGCGCGACCACCGCGGACGCCATCGCCCGCCTGCGACTCACCCGGCGCCCGGTCACCGTGATCGGCAACGCCCCGCAGCCGGCGGCGTCGTCGGGTCCGCGTGACCCGGGCACGGCACCGGAGCGCTCGCTCGTCTACATGGGCGCGTTCCTGCCGTACAAGAACGTCGAGACGCTGATCGCGGCCATGGAGCACCTGCCCGGGTACACCCTGCACCTGCTCAGCCGGGTGCCTCCCGTCCGGAAGCGCGAGCTGACCGCGGCGGTGCCGGCGGGGTCGGACGTCGTCTTCCACGACGGGGTCAGCGACGAGGAGTACACGGACCAGCTGCACCGGTGCACGGCGCTGGTCACCCTCTCGCAGGCGGAGGGCTACGGGCTGCCGCTGGTCGAGGCGATGGCCGAGGGCACCCCGGTGATCGCCAGCGACATCCCGATCTTCCGGGAGGTCGGCGCCGACGCCGTGCGGTACGTGCCGCCGACCGACCCCGCCGCGGTCGCGGCCGCCGTCCGTGAGCTCGAGGACCCGCAGGTGTTCGCGGCGGCGTCGTCGCGCGGTGTGGAACGTGCGGCGGACTTCGACTGGGACGCCTCCGCCCGCGCCCTGCTGGCCCTGGCCGAGGACGTGGTGCGGCAGCGGGCCGGGCATCGGCAACGCCGGTCCGTCCTGACGCGACTCGGGCTCGGTCGCCGGGGCTGAACCCACCGGGATTCCCGGAACCACGGCCGACGGACGCCAGGAGCCGAGCTCGCCGACCGAGCGCCATCAGACCAGGTCGAGGCCGTCCAGACGCAGGTGCGCGGGGGCGTCCCGCTTGCCGGCCCACTGCCGGGCCCGGGAGGCCTTGAGTGCGGCGGCGACGACCGCCCCGTGCCGGTAGGAGAAGAAGACGAGCGCTCGCTCCTCGCGCTCCCCCGGCTCGGTTCCGACCGCCGGCGCGGGTCCCGGAGTCGAACCGACGAACGGCACCGGGCCGATCACCCGGCAGTCCTCCGGCAGGTCGGCTCGTTCGACCAGGTCCCGCACCGAGTCCGGGGTGCCGGTGACGGCGGCGACGCGGACGGCCGGGGGCAGTGACAGCTCCCGCCGCAGCGCGTACTCCCGCTCGGCGAACCCGGCCGGATCCCACCGCACCAGCGCGGCGACGGCGGCGGACTCCCCCGCCGTGACCACCACGACACCTCCGTCGGCGGCGCCCCGGACCAGTCCGGCCGCGCCGAACCAGCGCCGCACGGTCTCCTCCGCGGCCCGCAGCGACTCGCGTTCGAGCATCGCGTCACCGTCGAGCAGTAGGGCGGCCGCGTACCCGCCGGCCGCGACCGGTTCCGCGCCCGAGGTCGCGACGACGAGGGCGGGCTCGTCCGGCACTTCCGTGCGGATGTGGTCGCCGGACGAGGAGATGACCGGGACCTGCGGGAACGCACGCCCCAGTTCGTCGGCGGTGCGCAGCGCTCCCACGGCGATCATCCGCAGGGCGGTGGCGCCGCACACGGGGCACGCGTAGGCCGGGGCGCTGCGATGACACCACCGGCACACCGGCGGCGCGTGCCGACCGGCCACCGCGAGCGGGCCCGAGCAGTGGGGGCAGCGCGCCGGCTGGCGGCACCGCTGACAGGACAGCGCGGGAGCGTAGCCGGTCCGCGCCACCTGCACGAGCACGGGGCCCCGGGTCAGTGCGGCGCGTGCCGTCTCGTGGGCGAGCTGCGGGAGCCGGGCAACCCGGGCGAGGGGGTCACGCGCGGACTGGACACTGTCGGCGGTGCTGACGACGCGCGGGGCGGTCCGCCGGCGGGTGGCCCGGTCCGGGCTCAGCGGCTGCGCCCACCCGGTGGCGACCAGACGCTCGGCCTCGGTGCTCCGCCCGGATCCGGCCAGCAGGACGCCGGCACCGGCCCGGTCGGCCCGCAGCAGCAGCACCTCGCGGCTGTGCTGGTACGGCGCCCGCGGTTCGACGTGCAAGTCGTCGCCGTCGTCCCACAGGCACAGCAGGCCGAGATCGCGCACGGGCGCCCAGGCGGCGGACCGGGTGCCGATCGCCACGCGGGCGGTCCCGAAGCGCAGGGCCAGGTAGTTGCGGTACCGGGGCGTCGGGCCGTCGTCGGCGCTGAGCCGGACGACCGCACCGGCGGGCAGCCGGTCGGCCAGGGCGGTCTCCAGTCGGGCAAGGTCACGCAGGTCGGGGACGACGGCCACCGCGCTGCGGCCCGACGCGTGACAGGCGACGATCGCGGCGGCCAGCAGCTCCGGCCAGGCGTGGGGCCCGTGACCGGGGGCGGCGTCCAGGACGGCTCGCGGCGAACCGCCGGCCCGCACATGGTCCAGGAAGGCCGCACCGTGCGGATAGGGCGCGAAGGCCGGGTCCGGTGCGCCGCCGTCGGGCCTCTGCGATGCGACGCCGGGCGCCGTATCGGGCTGCGCGGCGGACTCTGCCGCGTCACCGGCATGTCTGCTGCTCGCGTCCGGGTCCGTCGTCGCGCTCGCGCCGCTGTCGCCGACGCGGCCGAGGGCGCTCTCGTCGCCGCTGGACCAGCGCAGGAGCTCGTCGGGCACGTCCAGGGCCTTCTCGACGGCGGCGACGCGGGACGGGACGGCGGCGCGCAGCACGTCCCAGGTGACCCCGGCGTAGCGGGCGGCGACGTCCCGGGCGAGCTCGAGCACCTCGGTGGTGAGGACGGGGACGGACGAGTCGACCCGCTGCAGCTCGGCGAGCCGTCCGCTCGGGTCGGGCTCGCGGACCCGGTCCACCACGAACCCGGAGCGGACCCGGCCCGAGAAGCGCACGGTGACGCGGCAACCGACGGTGACCGTCTCGCTCATCGCGGCGGGGATGCGGTAGTCGAAGGGTCGGTCCAGGTGCGGCAGCGGGCTGTCCACCACGACGCGGGCGATGTCGACCGGCTCGGCGACCGGTTCCGGCGCCGCCGTCCCGCGGGCGGGAGGAAGGTCGAGCAGCGCCGCCTGGCCGGAGTCCTCCTCCGGCGTGAATGCCGCCATCGAATGCTCCTTCCTGTGCGCCGCCTCGATCCGTGCGGTCCGCGACCGGTCGTCGTCGGACCGCCGCGTCAGTGTGTCGTCGTCAGCCAGTCGTCGTCAGCCAGTCGTCGTCAGCCGATGCACGTCGACGGGACCGATCGGCTCCCGGAACCGACACCGCACGCCCGGCACCGCACGCCCGGCGTCGAACGACGCGTGGACCGATCAGGATCAGTCCAGCATCGACCACCGACAGAACCGCTGGCGAGTCCGGTGCGCCGGACCCGACCGCCACACGCCGATCAGAGGCCGGCGGCGCTCCGCAGCGCGTCGGCGCGGTCGGTCAGCTCCCACGTGAAGCCCGGCTCCTCGCGGCCGAAGTGGCCGTGCGCGGCGGTACGGGCGTAGATCGGCCGCTTGAGGTCGAGGTCGCGGATGATCGCGAGCGGGCGCAGGTCGAACACGTCCTTGATGGCGCGCGTGATCCGGTCCGGGTCCGTCTTCTCGGTGCCGAACGTCTCGACGTACAGACCGACGGGGTGCGCCTGCCCGATCGCGTAGGCGACCTGGATCTCGGCCCGCGCCGCGAGTCCGGCGGCCACGACGTTCTTCGCGACCCAGCGCATGGCGTAGGCGGCGGAGCGGTCGACCTTCGACGGGTCCTTGCCGGAGAACGCGCCGCCGCCGTGGCGGGCCATCCCGCCGTAGGTGTCGACGATGATCTTGCGGCCGGTCAGACCGGCGTCGCCCACCGGGCCGCCGATCACGAACGGGCCGCCGGGGTTGATGATGTGCTTCGTGGCCGAGACGTCCAGCCCGGACGAGGCGAGCACCGGCTCGATGACCGCGGCGGTGATGTCCGCCTTCAGCTGCGCCTGGGAGTAGTCGCCCTCGTGCTGGGTGGAGACGACGACGGTGTCGACGGAGACCGGGGTCAGCCCGTCGTATCCGATGGTCACCTGGGTCTTGCCGTCCGGACGCAGCTGCGGCAGATCGCCGCTGGTGCGCGCGTTCGTGAGCCGCTCGGAGAGCCGGTGCGCGAGCCAGATCGGCATCGGCATCAGGACGGGCGTCTCCTCGCTGGCATAGCCGAACATCAGCCCCTGGTCGCCGGCGCCCTGCCGGTCCAGGTCGTCGACGTCCCGGCCCTCGCGCACCTCGAGCGACGTGGTCACGCCGCCGGAGATGTCCGGGGACTGCTCGCCGATGGAGACGGAGACACCGCAGTTGGCGCCGTCGAACCCCTTGTCGGAGGAGTCGTACCCGATGCGCAGGATGGTGTCGCGCACGATGCGCGGGATCTCCACGTATCCCGACGTGGTCACCTCGCCGGCGACGTGCACGAGGCCCGTGGTGACCATGGTCTCGACGGCGACGCGGGAGTCCGGATCGGCGGCGAGCAGGCCGTCGAGGATCGAGTCGCTGATCTGGTCGCAGATCTTGTCCGGGTGCCCGTTGGTCACGGACTCGGAGGTGAACAGGCGCAGATCGGAGGAGGTCACCTGCCCACTGTACTGGCTGGGATCCTTGCGAAAGTGCCCACGAGGAACACGGCGACATCATCCTTCGTACCGGTCGCCTCGGCCGTGTTCCCGTCCGGGGTGACGACGTGGACGGCGGTGCTGTCCTGCCCGAACACGGCGCCACCGGTGACCTCGTTGAGCACCAGCGCGTCGCACCCCTTGCGGGCCAGTTTGGCTCGGGCGAACTCGAGCGCGGTGTGCGTGTCGTCCCCGGTCTCGGCGGCGAATCCGACGATCACCTGGCCCGGCCGTGCTCGGTTCGCGGAGATCTCGGCGAGGATGTCCGGCGTCCGGGTCAGTTCGATGACGGGGTCGGTCCCGTCGTCGCTCTTCTTGATCTTGTGGGTCGCGAGGCTGCGCGGACGGAAGTCGGCGACGGCGGCGGCCATCACGACGAGGTCGGCGTCCGGCGTGGCGGCCAGCACCGCGTCGTGCAGCTGATCGGTGGTCTCGACCGTGACGAGGTCGACGCCGTCGGGCGCCTCGACCTGCAGGTTCGCACCGATCAGGGTGACGTGGGCACCGGCGTCCCGGGCGGCGCACGCGAGGGCGACGCCCTGCTTGCCGCTGGAGCGGTTGCCGAGGTAGCGGACCGGGTCCAGGGGTTCCCGGGTGCCCCCGGCGGTGATGAGGACGCGCCGGCCGGAGAGGACGCCGTCGGCCACAGCATCGCGGGCGGGCACGGGGCGCTCGGTGGAATCGGGCGCCACGAGGGCGATAGCGGCGGCGTGGATGTCGGGCGGGTCCGGCAGCCGGCCGGGACCGCTGTCGCAGCCGGTCAGCCGGCCCACGGCCGGATCGAGGACGTGCGCCCCCCGCGACCGCAGCGTGGCGACGTTGGCCACCGTGGCGGGGTGCTGCCACATCTGGGTGTGCATCGCGGGCACGAACAGCACCGGACACGTGGCGACCAGCAGCGTGTTGGTCAGCAGGTCGTCGGCCAGGCCGTGGGCGGCCCGGGCGAGCAGGTCCGCGGTGGCGGGGGCGACGACGACGAGGTCCGCCTCGTGCCCGAGGCGGACGTGATTGACCTGCTCGACGTCCTCGAAGACGTCCCGCGGCGCGGGACGGCCGGAGAGAGCCTCCCAGGTGGCGGCGCCGACGAAGTTGAGCGACGCGGTGGTGGGCAGGACGGTGACGTCGTGCCCCTCCTCGGTGAAGAGTCGCAGCAGCAGGGCGCTCTTGTAGGCGGCGACCCCGCCGCCGACGCCGAGGACGACCTTCACGCGCCGCCCCGGGTCACGCGGTGGGGTGGGTGTCGCCGAAGACGTCCGCGTCGTCCAGGGCGGAGGCGGCGTCCTGCACGGCCTCCGGGTCGACGGCCTTGCGCTCGAGCATGCCCCCGTCGATCTCACGCAGCGCGATGGACAGCGGCTTCTCGTTCAGCCGGGTCTCGACCAGCGGGCCGACGTACTCGAAGAGGCCCTCGTGCAGCTGCGCGTAGTAGGCGTTGATCTGGCGGGCACGCTTCGCACCGTAGATGACGAGCGCGTACTTGGAGTCGGTCGTCTCCAGCAGCGAGTCGATCGACGGGGAAATGATGCCTTCGGCGTGAGTGGTCACGGAATTCGTCTCCAGGTGTCGGGGTCACGGTCCGCCGGATGGGCCGGTGGCCGAGGATCGCGGGGCAGAACCGGTGGGCTGGGTCGGCAGGTGACGGTCAGCGGGCGGGCAGCCCCATCAGGCTGACGAGCTCCGCGGCGGCCCGCTCGACCCGGTCGTTGACCACCGTGTGGTCGAACTCGGGTTCTGCAGCGAGCTCCATTCTAGCGGTCTCGAGCCGGTGCTGCTGTTCCTCGGGCGTCTCCGTGCCGCGTCCGATCAGTCGGCGCACCATCTCGTCCCACGTCGGCGGCGCCAGGAAGACGAACGAGGCCTCCGGCATGGCGTCGCGCACCTGCCGGGCGCCCTGCAGGTCGATCTCCAGCAGCACGCTGCGCCCCTCGGCCATGGCCGCCTCGACCGCCGGGCGTGGCGTGCCGTACCGGTGCCGGCCGTGTACCACCGCCCACTCGAGCATCTGGCCGGTGGCGACCAGCTCGTCGAACCGTTCGGGCGTGAGGAAGAAGTAGTGCACGCCGTCCTGCTCGCCGGGCCGCGGTGCCCGGGTGGTGGCCGAGACGGAGAGCCAGACCTGCGGGAAGTGGTCCCGGATGTACGTGGAGACGGTGCCCTTCCCGACGGCGGTCGGACCGGCGAGGACGGTCAGGCGTGGCGTGCCGTCCTCGCCGGTCCCCGCGCGGTACTCGTCCCGGACCGCGGTCCGGTCGGTCCCCGGCGTCGCCGGTTCCGTGCTCGTCGCCGTCGGGAAGTCGTCGCTCACGATGCTGGGGCCCTTGTCCGGGCGCCGCCACCGGAGCAGGCGGAGCCCTGTGCGTCGTGGGACGCCCGCACCGACGGCCGGCGATCCCTAGTGAGTGGTGAGGTAGTCGATCAGGGCCTTGCGCTGGTGGACGCCGAGGCCCCGGATGCGACGGGACGGCGAGATGCCGACCTCGGCCATGATAGCCGCCGACCGTTTCTTGCCGACGCCGGGCAGGGACTCCAGCATCTCGCTGACCTTCATCCGGCCGATCGCCTCGTCGGCGGACCCGGAGTCGATCACGGAGGCGACCGAGGAGTTGCCCGTCTTCAGTCGTGTTTTGGCGTCGGCCCGCACGGTCCTCGCCGCGGTCGCCTTGTCCCGGGCACGCGCCCGCTCGTCGGTGGTCAACGGTTTCAGAGCCACGATTCTCTCCCGTACACGGTCCCGGCCGCCGGGACCGGCCTCGCGGGCCGACCGGCGCGCCTGGTGAATGGTCGAAACTAGCTCCGTGTCCCGGTTCCGCGAGTGCACCGGTCCACGGATGGAAGGCCCCCCATGTCGCGTCGTGCACGTAGTGTAACCCCCGCTCGCAGCCGAGAACAGGAGCAGGCTCAGCACCGTGCCCGCAGGTCAGCGCGGGAACGGCGGGAGTCGGTCGGGCGCGACGGTCAGGGCCGTCCGGCCAGCGTCCGCAGGTCCTCGGCGGTCCGATCGACCGCCGCTCGGACGGCCGTGACGTCCGGTCCCGCGGCGAGGATCTGACGGCTGGAGGACACCAGGGCCGCCGGGACGGCGGACCCGAACGTGGCGGCGACCTCGGCGACGCCCGCACCCTGCGCCCCGTAGCCGGGGACGAGGAAGGGACCGGCGACGGCGGTCAGGTCGATGCCCAGGCGCGCGATGGCCTCCGCGCCGACGGTCGCGCCGACGACGAGCCCCACGGGACCCCACCCGTCGGCGGACCGGCGGGCGGCGTTCTCGTCCGCCGCGGCCACGCAGATCCGCGCGGCCACCGACCCGCCGTCCCCGTCGTCGCCCGCGTGCTGGACGCCGGCGCCCTCCGGGTTCGAGGTCAGCGCGAGCACGAACACGCCGCGGCCGGTCACCGCGGCCAGGTCCAGGGCCGGGCGCATCGACTCGAAGCCCAGGTACGGGGAGAGCGTCACCGCGTCGGCGGCCAGCGGGGAGCCGTCGGCCAGCCAGGCCTGTGCGTACGCGGCCATGGTCGAACCGATGTCCCCGCGCTTGGCGTCGGCGATGGTGAGCACGTCGGCGTCCGCGGCGGCCGCGAGCAGCCGTTCGAGCACGGCCAGGCCGGCGGACCCGTGCCGCTCGAACAGGGCCACCTGGGGCTTGATCGCGGCGCACCGGCCGGCGGCGGCCTCGAGCACGGTGCGGGAGAACCGCTCCAGGCCCGCGGCGTCGTCGTCCAGGTCCCACGCGCTCAGCAACCCCGGGTGGGGGTCGATGCCCACGCACAGCGGACCGCGCAGTGCCATGGCCCGCTGCAGTCGCGGACCGAAGCCCAGCACGGCGGCCGCAACCGGACCCGTGCCGGGCAGCGGCTCGGGGACCGGCTCCGGGATGAGCGGCGACGCCGGCCCGGGGACCGGGTCAGGCACGGGCCGGCTCCTGAGCCGCGGCCGCACCAGAATCGGCACCGCCGGCCGTGGCCCGGGTCTCGGCGTCGCGCGCCGCGGCCAGCCGCGCCGCGTGCTCCTGCAGGCTGGCGACCGACCAGGTGTAGGTGCGCTGCGCCTCGATCGCCTGCACCGCGGCACCGAGCTCGGCCAGGGTCGTGATGACCGGGATCCCGGTGGAGGTGGCGGCGGCGCGGATCTCGTAGCCGTCCTCGCGGGCCGCTCCCCCGGTCGGCGTGTTGACCACGAGGTCGACGCCGCCGGTGGTGATCAGGTCGCCGATGGTCGGGGTGCCGGCCTCATCGGCGCCACCCTCCTTGCCGCCGATCTTCCGCACGGTCTCGGCCTTGATGCCGTTGCGGCGCAGCACCTCCGCGGTCCCCTCCGTCGCGAGCAGGGTGAAGCCGAGGTCCGCGAGCCGCTTGACCGGCATCACCATCGCCCGCTTGTCGCGGTTGGCGATGGACACGAACGCCGTGCCCTCCGACGGCAGCGCGTTGTTGGCCGCGGCCTGGCTCTTGGCGAAGGCGGTGTCGAAGTACGCGTCGATGCCCATCACCTCGCCCGTGGAGCGCATCTCGGGCCCGAGCAGGGAGTCGACGACGGTGCCCTCCGGTGTGCGGAACCGGCTGAACGGCAGCACCGCCTCCTTGACGGCGAACGGCGCGGCGAGCGGCAGCGCGGAGCCGTCGCCCTCGGCCGGCAGCAGCGCCGGACGTCCGGTGTCCGCGGCGCCGGCCCGAAGGTCGGCGATGGTCGCGCCGGTGCCGATCAGGGCCGCGGCCTTGGCCAGCTGCACCCCGGTCGCCTTCGAGACGAACGGCACGGTCCGGGACGCCCGGGGGTTGGCCTCGAGCACGTACAGCACGTCGGAGGCGAGGGCGAACTGGATGTTGATCAGCCCGCGGACGCCGACCCCATCGGCGATCGCCCGGGTCGCGGTGCGCACCCGGTCGATGACGTCGGAGCCCAGGGTGATCGGCGGGAGCACGCACGCGGAGTCGCCGGAGTGGATGCCGGCCTCCTCGATGTGCTCCATGATCCCGCCGACGTACAGGTCGGTGCCGTCGAACAGGGCGTCGACGTCGATCTCGATGGCATCCTCGAGGAACCGGTCGATCAGCGCCGGGTGGTCCTCGGTGATCTCCGTCGCGTGGGCGATGTAGCGGGCCAGGCCGGCCTCGTCGTACACGATCTCCATCCCGCGGCCGCCGAGCACGTACGAGGGCCGGACCAGCACGGGGTAGCCGATCTCGTCGGCGATCGACTTCGCGTCCTCGAAGCTGACGGCCGTGCCGTTCTTCGGGGCGGTCAGCCCGGCCGCGTCGAGCACCCGGGAGAACACGCCGCGGTGCTCGGCCGCCTCGATCGCCTCCGGCGGGGTGCCGAGGATCGGCACGCCCGCGGCCTGCAGCTGCTCGGCGAGCTTGAGCGGGGTCTGCCCGCCCAGCTGCACGAACACGCCGAGCAGGCCGCCGGTGCGGCGCTCGGCCGCGATCACCTCGAGCACGTCCTCGAACGTCAGCGGCTCGAAGTACAGGCGGGAGGAGATGTCGTAGTCCGTGGACACGGTCTCGGGATTGCAGTTGATCATCACCGTGTCGATGCCGGCCTCGCCGAGCACGAGGGAGGCGTGCACGCACGAGTAGTCGAACTCGATGCCCTGCCCGATCCGGTTCGGCCCGGAGCCGAGGATGATGACGGACGGCTTCGCGTGCGGCGCGATCTCGTCCTCCTCGTCGTACGCGGAGTAGTGGTACGGCGTGTAGGCGGCGAACTCGGCGGCGCAGGTGTCCACGGTCTTGAACACCGGACGGATCCCCAGTGCGTGCCGGATGCCACGGATCACGGCCTCCGACTGGTGGGTCAGCGTGCCGAGCTGGGCGTCGGAGAAACCGTGCTGCTTGGCGTGGCGCAACAGCTCCGGCGTCAGGCCGTCCGCCTCGCGGACCTCGGTGGCGACCTCGTTGAGCAACACGATCTGGTCGAGGAACCACGGGTCGATCGCCGTGGTCTGATACAGCTCCTCGATGCTCGCGCCGGCGAGCAGGGCGCGCTGCACCTGGTGGATGCGCGCCGTCGTCGGGCTCGCGGCCCCCGCGAGGGCCGCCTCCTTCTCCCCCGCCGCGGGCGGCCGGAAGTCGAAGGAGGAGCCGGTCTGCTCGAGCGAGCGCATCGCCTTCTGCAGCGCTTCGGTGAAGTTCCGTCCGATCGCCATCGCCTCGCCGACGGACTTCATCGTGGTGGTCAGGGTCGGGTCCGCGGCCGGGAACTTCTCGAACGCGAAACGCGGCACCTTGACGACGACGTAGTCCAGGGTCGGCTCGAACGACGCCGGGGTCTCCCGGGTGATGTCGTTGCGGATCTCGTCCAGGGTGTAGCCGACGGCCAGCTTCGTGGCGATCTTGGCGATCGGGAAGCCGGTGGCCTTGGACGCCAGCGCGGAGGACCGGGACACCCGCGGGTTCATCTCGATCACGACGACGCGGCCGGTGGACGGCTCGATCGCGAACTGGATGTTGCAGCCGCCGGTGTCGACGCCCACCTCGCGGATCACCGCGATGGAGACGTCGCGCAGCTTCTGGTACTCGCGGTCGGTCAGCGTCAGCGCCGGGGCGACGGTGATCGAGTCGCCCGTGTGGACGCCGACGGGGTCGAGATTCTCGATGGAGCAGACCACGACGACGTTGTCGTTGCGGTCGCGCATCATCTCCAGCTCGTACTCCTTCCAGCCGAGGATGGACTCCTCCAGGAGCACCTCGGAGGTCGGGCTGTACTGGATGCCGGCCCCGGCGATGCGGCGCAGGTCCGCCGCGTCGTAGGCGATGCCCGAGCCGAGGCCGCCCATGGTGAAGGAGGGCCGGACGACGACGGGGTACTTCAGGTCCTCGACGGCGGCGAAGGCCTCGTCCAGGCTGTGCACGATCGACGAGCGGGCCGACTCGGCGCCGCAGCGTGCGACGACTCCCTTGAACGCCTCGCGGTCCTCGCCGAGGTTGATCGCCTCGACGTTCGCGCCGATCAGCTCGACGCCGTACTTCTCCAGCACGCCGTTGCCGTCGAGGGCGATCGCGGTGTTCAGCGCGGTCTGCCCGCCCAGGGTCGGCAGCAGCGCGTCGGGCCGCTCCTTGGCGATGATCTTCTCGACCACCTCCGGGGTGATCGGCTCGACGTACGTGGCGTCGGCCAGCTCCGGGTCCGTCATGATCGTCGCCGGGTTGGAGTTGACGAGGATGACCCGCAGGCCCTCCTCCTTGAGCACGCGCAGCGCCTGGGTGCCCGAATAGTCGAATTCGGCCGCCTGCCCGATGACGATCGGCCCGGAGCCGATCACCATGACCGAGGTGAGGTCGTCGCGTCTGGGCATCAGTGGGAGTCCTCCGTGGTGGCGTGGGCGTGGGGCAGATCCGGTTGCGAGTCGCCGGTGCGGGCGGGGTCGTCGGCCGTGTCGGCGCCGGTGACCTCCTGGCCTTCCTTCGACGCCTCCATCAACGCCACGAACCGGTCGAACAGGTACGCGGCGTCGTGCGGGCCGGCGGCGGCCTCGGGGTGGTACTGGACCGAGAACGCGGGGATGTCCAGGCAGCGCAGGCCCTCGACGACGTCGTCGTTGAGGCACACGTGGCTGACCTCGACCCGGCCGTAGTCGCCCGCGGGAGCGGGCACGGGCCCGTCGAGCGGGGCGTCGACGGCGAAGCCGTGGTTCTGGGAGGTGATCTCGACCTTGCCGGTGCTGCGGTCCATCACCGGCTGGTTGATGCCGCGGTGCCCGAACCGGAGCTTGTAGGTGCCGAAGCCGAGCGCCCGGCCGAGCAGCTGGTTGCCGAAGCAGATGCCGAAGAACGGGATCCGGGCGTCCAGCACGCGACGCAGCAGGGCCACCTGGTCGTCCGCGGTGGCGGGATCGCCGGGGCCGTTGGAGTAGAACACCCCGTCCGGGGCCAACTCCTGCAGCTGCTCCCACGTGGTGGTGGCGGGGAGTACGTGCACCCGCACGCCGCGCTCGGCGAACCGGTGCGGGGTCATGGCCTTGATGCCGAGGTCGACGGCGGCGAGGGTGAACCGGACCGGGCCGTCCCAGCCGTGGTCGGCGGGCTCGATGACCTCGGCCTCGCTGACCGAGACGCTCTCGGCCAGGCGGGCGCCGGTCATCCGCGGGCTCTCGGCCACGGCGGCGGCGAGCTCGGCGACGGGCCGCTCGGCGGCCGGGCCGGAGAAAATACCGCCGCGCATCGAGCCGGCGTCGCGCAGGTGGCGGGTCAGGGCGCGGGTGTCGATGCCGGCGATGCCGACGATGCCCTGCCGGACCAGCTCGTCGTCGAGGGAGGACTCGCTGCGCCAGTTGGACGGGCGGCGGGCCGGGTCGCGGACGATGTAGCCGGCGACCTGGATGCGCACGGACTCGGCGTCCTGCCCGTTGACGCCGGTGTTGCCGATGTGCGGTGCGGTCTGCACCACGAGCTGGCCGGCATAGGACGGGTCGGTGATGGTCTCCTGGTAGCCGGTCATGCCGGTGGCGAAGACGGCCTCGCCGAGCGCCTGCCCGACGGCGCCGTACGAGCGGCCCCGGAAGGTGCGCCCGTCCTCGAGGATCAGGATGGCGGGTGTGGTCATGCGGAGGGTCCCCTGGTTCCGTTGGTGGGGTCGGTGGGATCGGTGGGGTGGTCGGCGTCCGGGGTGGTGCCGGCGGTGCCGCTGGAGCCGGCTTCGCCGGCAGTCGGCTCGGCGTCGGGCACGCCCCCGGGCGCCTCGCGTCGTCGCACGCCGGGCAGGGTGAGCAGCGCGTCGATCAGGGCCGTCTGCTCCCCCGCGTGACGGACGCGGAAGCCGGTGTCGACGCGGCGCGGGCCGAGCCGCCAGGTGAGCACGAGCAGTCCGTCACGCTCGACGAACTTGCCCGCCATGCCGGAGGTGGTGGTCACGGACTCGAGGTCGGCGGCGGGGATGACGACGTCGTCGGCACCCCGGCGGGCGATCAGCACGCCCCCGGGGTGGACGGTCAGTTCCCCGGCGGTGCGCACGCCGAGGCCGTGCACGGCGACCCGGTCGAGCCAGTCACCGGCGCTGGTCGTGACCACGTACATGCCCGCCGCCCCGGCCAGCGACGCGCCCAGATCGGCGGTCGTCATCGGCGCGGGTAGGTCGCCCTGCCGGGCCTGCCGGGCGCGCCAGCCGCGGCGCATCAGGGCGAAGACGACGAGCACCAACGCGATCAGCGCGATGACGGCGATGGCGCGGGTCATCGGGTGCCTCCGGCGCTCGCCGGGCTGGTCGACGGGCTGGTCAGCGAGCTGTTCAGCTCGCCGTCGAGCACGGTCGGGTGGCCGGCGAGGAACGTGGCGATCACCCGGCCGGGCAGCTCGCGACCGGCGAAGGGATTGTTCCGGCCCTTGGTGGCCATCGCGGCCGGATCGATCACGCGGCGCGCGGCCGGATCGACGAGGGTCACGTTCGCCCGCTCCCCGACCACGAGGCTGCCGCCCTGCCACGGCAGCTGCCCGATCCGGGCCGGGGTCTGGGACATGATCCGGGCGACGCCGGCCCAGTCCAGCATGCCGGTCTCGACCAGGGCCTCCTGGACGACGGAGAGCGCGGTCTCCAGCCCGGTCATGCCCATCGCGGCCTCCGCCCACTCGCACTCCTTCGCCTGGGCGGGGTGCGGCGCGTGGTCGGTGCCGATGACGTCGATCGTGCCGTCGGCGACCGCCGCCCGCAGCGCGGCCACGTCCTCGGCGGTGCGCAGCGGCGGGTTGACCTTGAAGACGGGGTCGTACCCGGTGACGGCCTCGTCGGTGAGCATGAGGTGGTGCGGGGTGACCTCGGCGGTGACGGCGATGCCCCGCTGCTTGGCCCAGCGGATCAGCTCGACGCTGCCGGCGGTGGAGACGTGACACACGTGCAGCCGGGAGCCGACGTGCTCGGTGAGCAGCACGTCGCGGGCGATGATCGCCTCCTCCGCGACGGCGGGCCAGCCGGTCAGCCCGAGGGTCGCGGAGACGGCGCCCTCGTTCATCTGGGCGCCCTCCGTGAGCCGCGGTTCCTGGGCGTGCTGGGCGACGACGCCGCCGAAGGCCTTGACGTACTCGAGGGCCCGGCGCATCAGCACGGGGTCGTGCACGCACATGCCGTCGTCGGAGAACACCCGGACCCGGGCACGGGAGTCGGCCATCGCGCCGAGCTCCGCGAGCCGGGCACCGCCCAGGCCCACGGTGACCGCGCCGACGGGCCGCACCTCGGTCCAGCCGGCGTCCCGGCCGAGCGTGAACACCTGCTCGACGACGCCGGCGGTGTCCGCCACCGGGTCCGAGTTGGCCATGGCGTGCACCGCGGTGAAACCGCCGGCCGCCGCGGCGCGGGAGCCGGTGAGGACGGTCTCGGCGTCCTCGCGGCCGGGCTCGCGCAGGTGGGTGTGCAGGTCCACGAAGCCGGGCAGCGCGACCAGCCCGTCGGCGTCGATGACGGTGGCACCGGCCGCCGACGGGGTGCCGGTCCCGGTGATGACCCCGTCCTCGATCAGCAGGTCGGTGCGGTCGCGGCCGAGCAGGCGGGCGCCGCGGACGAGATAGCGGCCGGAGCCGGCGGGCAGGGCACTGGCGTCGTTGACGGAGTCGGTCACGGCATCCTCACAGCATCGGAAGCGGAATCGGTGGCCCGGTCGGGAACCGAGCCGAGCGCGGGGTCGGCGGCGCCGGCCGCGCGGGGTCCGGTAGCGGTGTCCGCCCCGGCGGTCGCCCTGTCCGGCCCTCCGGGGGTCGCACTGTCCGGCCCTCCGGGGGTCGCACTGTCCGGCCCGCCGGCGAGCAGGTGGTAGAGCACGGCCATCCGCACGGAGACGCCGTTGCGGACCTGGGCGAGCACGGTGGACCGGGGCGAGTCGGCGGCCTCGGCGGCGATCTCCAGGCCCCGGTTCATCGGACCGGGGTGCATGATGATCGTCTCGGCAGCGGCACTGCCGCCGGCCCGTTCGCCGGCGGCGTCGACCGCGGCCAGCCGCGCGGCGTCGAAGCCCCAGCGGCGGGCGTACTCGCGGGCCGTCGGGAAGAACGCGGCGTGCATCCGCTCGGCCTGGACCCGGAGCATCATGACGGCGTCGACGCCCTCGGCGAGCACCTCGTCCAGGTCGTAGCTGATCCGGGCCGGCCAGCCGACCGCCCCCACGGGCAGCAGCGTCGGCGGCGCGACGAGGGTGACGTCGGCGCCGAGGGTGGTCAGCAGCCACAGGTTGGAGCGGGCGACCCGGGAGTGCAGCACGTCCCCGACGATCGCGACGCGCATCCCGGCCAGATCGGTGCCCGCGGGGTCGGTGCCGGCGACGGCGGCGCGGTGCCGGCGCAGCGTGAACGCGTCCAGCAGCGCCTGCGTGGGGTGTTCGTGGGTGCCGTCCCCGGCGTTGACGACGCCCGCGTCGATCCAGCCGGACCGGGCGAGCTGCTCGGCGGCGCCGGAGGAGGCGTGCCGGATGACGACGGCGTCGGCGCCCATCGCCTCCAGGGTCTGGGCGGTGTCCTTGAGCGATTCGCCCTTGGACACCGAGGAGCCCTTCGCGGCGAAGTTGATGACGTCCGCGCTCAGCCGCTTGGCGGCGGCCTCGAACGAGATCCGCGTGCGGGTCGAGTCCTCGAAGAAGAGGTTGACCACGGTGCGCCCGCGCAGCACGGGCAGCTTCTTGACCTCCCGCTGCTCCACCTCGGACATCCGCTCGGCGGTGTCCAGCAGCGCGATCGCGGTGGCGCGGGACAGGCCCGCGGTGCTCAGCAGGTGCTTCATCCCTCGATCACCACCTCGTCGACCGCGGAGCCGGCGCCGTCGAAGTTCGCTCCCGACGCGCCGTCGGTCTCGGTGAGTCGCACCCGGACCCGCTCGGCGGAGGAGGTGGGCAGGTTCTTGCCCACGTGATCCGCGCGGATGGGCAGTTCGCGGTGCCCGCGGTCGACGAGCACGGCGAGGCGGATGATCCGCGGCCGGCCGAGATCGGCGAGGGCGTCGAGGGCGGCACGGATGGTGCGGCCCGAGTAGAGCACGTCGTCGACGAGGACGACGACCTTGTCGTCGATGCCGGCGGGCGGCAGCGTCGTGGCGTGGGGGGTGCGGGTGGGGTGGCGGCGCAGGTCGTCACGGAACATGGTGACGTCGAGCTGGCCGACGATGGCGTCCGGGTCGACGCCGGGCTCGGTGGCCGCGATGCGCGCGGCGAGCCGGCGGGCCAGGGGGTGACCACGGCGGGGAATGCCGAGGAGGATGAGATCGTCCGCCCCCTTGTTCCCCTCGATGATCTCGTGGGCGATCCGGGTCAACGCCCGGTCGATGTCCGGGGCGGACAGGACCACCCGGGTCCTCGTCCGGCTCCCGTTCGGGGGCACACTCATCCGCTGCCTCCTCCTTCCCCGCCTCACAGGACGGTCATTAAAGGGTGGGTGCGGCGTCAACGCTACCACGGTGGCGCCCCTATTCTGGGGGGATGACGACCCCGGGCGGGCGGCCGGACCGCACCTACGATCCCTACGACCAGCAGCCCTTCGGGACCGGTCCGGGCGCCTCGTCCGGAGCACCCGGCGGCGCTCCGTCCGAGCGGCAGGACCCGGCGTGGACGGCCCCGGCCTGGCGGTCCCCGACGCGTCCGCAGTCCTCCCCCGCCCCCCGTCGGCCCGAGGCGGTCGCGCCCCTGTGGCAGGCCCCCGCGAAGCCCCGCCGCGGAGTGGCCGGCACCGTCGTGCTGGTGCTGCTGTTCGTCTTCCTGGCCGGTGCCGCCGTCGGCGTCTCGATGCTGCTGGTCTCCCGGCTGGGCGCGACGGCGTTCGTGATCTGCTGGGTGCTCGCGCTGGTGCCCCTGTCGATCGTGCTGCTCGCCGTGCGCTGGCTGGACCGCTGGGAGCCGGAGCCGTTCGTGACGAAGGCGTTCGCGTTCCTGTGGGGGGCGGCCGGCTCGATCGTCGTGACGATCACGCTCGGCGAGCCGGTGCGCCGGTATCTGAGCGCCGCGACCGACCCGACGACGTCGGAGGTGCTCGGCACCGTGCTGCAGGCCCCGGTCGTGGAGGAGTTCGCCAAGGGGCTCGGCGTGCTGCTGCTCGTCCTGCTGCGCCGCCGGTACGTGGACGGGCCGGTGGACGGCGTCGTCTACGCGATGCTCGTGGCCGCGGGCTTCGCCTTCACCGAGAACATCCTCTACTTCGGGTCCACCCTCGCGCAGGCGGGAGTGATCGACGGGTCCCTGGCGGCCATCTTCATCGGCCGCGGCCTGCTCTCCCCGTTCGCGCACACGATGTTCACCGCCTGCCTCGGCTTCGCCCTGGGCTGGGCATCCCGCCGTCGCGGCGTCCTGCCGGTGCTGCTGGCGTTCGTCCTCGGCCTGATCCCGGCCGTCGCCCTGCACGCCCTCTGGAACGGCGGGGCGACCCTGGCGGGCAGCTTCATCGGCTTCTACGTCATGATCGAGGTGCCGCTGTTCGTGCTCGGCATCGTCGGCGTCGTGCTGCTGGGCCGCGGCGAGGTGCGGCTGACCCGGGCGCGGCTGGCGGACTACGTGGCGGCCGGGTGGTTCACCCCGGCCGAGGTGCAGATGCTCGCGACGCCGGCCGGCCGTCGTCAGGCGATGGCCTGGGCGGGCGCGCGCGGGGCACGGGCCCCGATGAAGCGGTTCGTCCGGGACGCCACGGCGCTGGCGTTCACCCGGCAGCGGATCGTCGCCGGCGTCGACCGGGGCGGTCAGCAGGACGAGGAGCTCCGCCTCCTGCACGCGGTCACCGCGGCCCGCGGCGAGGTGCTCGCCACGGTCCGGTGACCGGGCGCGGTGCCGATCGTCAGGCGAGCAGCGTCGGCTTGAGCTGCTGCAGCCGGCCGAGCAGGCCGTTGATGAACGACGGCGAGTCGTCCGTCGAGAGTTCCCGCGCCATGGCGACGGCCTCGGCGACGGCCACGTTGTCCGGCACGTCGTCGTTGAAGAGCAGTTCCCAGGCGCCGACCCGCAGGACCACGCGGTCGACGGACGGCATCCGGTCCAGCGACCAGCCCTGCGAGTAGGTCGTGAGGTACTCGTCGATCTCGGCCTGCCGGGTGATCACCCCGTCGATGATCTGCTCGGTGTACTCCCCGTAGGTGGCCTCGGTGTTCCGCCGCCGCAGCGCGAGGATCTCCCCGGTCGGCAGCGACCGCTGCTCGGCCTCGAAGAGGATCTCGAAGGCCCGGCGCCGGGCCTTGCCGCGGGCACTCATCAGTTGACGCGGCCCAGGTAGTCGCCGTTGCGGGTGTCGACCTTGACGCGGGTGCCGGTCTCGAGGAACAGCGGCACCTGGATCTCGTAGCCGGTCTCCACGGTGGCGGGCTTGGTGCCGGCGGAGGACCGGTCGCCCTGCAGGCCCGGCTCGGTGTAGGTGATCTCGAGGACGACCGACGGCGGCAGCTCGATGTACAGGACCTCGCCGTCGTGCAGGGCGATCTGCACGGTCATGCTCTCGAGCATGAAGTTGGCGGCGTCGCCGACGGTCTCGCCGGGCACCGTCAGCTGGTCGTAGTCCGAGGTGTCCATGAAGACGAAGTCGGCGCCGTCCTGGTACAGGTACTGGTAGTCGCGCCGGTCGACGGTCGCGAAGTCCACCTTGGTGCCGGCGTTGAACGTCTTGTCGACGACCTTGCTGGTGCGGATGTTCCGCAGCTTGGTGCGGACGAAGGCACCGCCCTTGCCGGGCTTGACGTGCTGGAACTCGATGACGTTCCACAGGTTGCCCTCGAGGTTGAGGACGCTGCCGTTCTTGATGTCGTTCGTGGTAGCCACAGACCGCTCTTTCGAAGTCGTCTTCGTGATCGCCGACCCGGGGGCACCGGCGCTGCCGGCTTCCGACACGGGCACGGGTCGGCTGAAAAGCCACGGACCATCCTACAGGGCGGTCCGTCCCTCCGTGGTCGGGCCCGTCGTCAGCGGCGGTGGAAGAACGCGTCGACCCGGGTGGCGAACTCGTCGCGGTCGGTCGTCGGCCCCGGCGGTTCGGCCCGGGGCGGTGCGGTCACGGGGGCGAGGCCACGGTCGACGGCGGCCTTCGCCGCCCGCAACGACGCCGCCGAGAGGTGTTCCCAGCTCGCCAGCAGCGCGTCGAGCTCGGCCTCCAGGTCGGCATCGGCGGCCACCGTGGTGACGAGACCGATCCGCTGCGCGTCGGGCGCCGGCAACATCCGCCCGCTGTAGAGCAGGTCCTTGGTCCGGGACGGGCCCACCCGCACCGACATCCGGGTGGCGAACGTGACCGGGATCAGGATGCCGAGCCGGGCGATCGGCATGCCGATCCGGGCGGAGACGGCGGTGAGCTGCAGGTCGCACGCCAGGGCGAGCTGGCAGCCCCCGCCGGCGGCCGCGCCCTCGATCACCGCCACGGTGAGCATCGGCAGGTCCTCGACGGCCCGCAGGGCCCGCTCGACCGCCGCGAAGCTCCGGTCGACCTCGTCGGGACTCGCGCCGTGCCACTCGCGCAGGTCGGACCCGGCGCAGAAGTCCCCGCCACGGCCGCGCAGGACGACGGCGCGCAGCGACCGGCGCTCGGCGAGCCCCGCGACGACCCGCTCGAGGGCGACCCAGTCCTCGGTCCGCAGGGCATTGTGGTGCTGCCCGGATCCGACGGTGACGACAGCGACGGACCCGTCGTCCGTCACGCCGACCACCGCGGAAGCCGGCGTCATCGCGCCGTCATGCGCGGGTCGCCTCGTCGACGGGGTCCGCTCCGACCGCGGTGGCGGGGCGGGCCCGGGGCAGCAGCACGAGGGCGATCACGCTGATCACGGCGCAGATGATGATGTAGACGGAGATGGCGGTCGATCCCCCGGTGCCCTGCAGCAGCGCCGCCGCGATCAGCGGCGCCGGTCCGCCGGCGATCACGCTGGCCAGCTGGTAGCCCAGCCCCGCGCCCGTGTACCGGATGTCCGGGTCGAAGCTCTCCGCGATCAGCGCGGCCTGGGGTCCGTACTGGATGTCGTGCAGGATCAGACTGACGACCACGGCGATGCCGATCATCAGGGCATCCCCGGTGTTGAGCAGACCGAAGTACGGGAACGCGTAGACCGCTGTCGCGACGATGCCGATGCCGTAGACGAGCTTGCGGCCGAACCGGTCCGAGAGCCTGCCGAACACCGGGATGCTGATCAGCCCGATCGCGGCGGCGATGAGCGTGTCCACCAGGATCGCGTCACTGCTGAACTTCAGGTGCTTGGTCGTGTAGGTGATGACGAAGGTGATGAACAGGTAGAACGGGGCCTGCTCGGAGGTGCGGACCAGGGCCGAGAGGAGGATCTGCTTGGGCTGGCGGCGGATCGCCTCGAGGATCGGCGCGGTGACCACGTTGTCCTTCTTGCGCACCGCCTCGAACTCGGGGCTCTCGATGACGCGCATCCGCACGAAGAGGCCGACACCGATGAGGACGATGCTCAGGATGAACGGGATCCGCCAGCCGTAGGTGAGGAAGTCCGACCCGGTGATGCCGGAGACCAGGCGGACGACGCCGGTCGAGAGCACGAGGCCCAGCGGCACGCCCAGCTGGGGCCAGCTCGCCGCGAGACCGCGGCGCTCCTGGTGGCCCCACTCCATGGCGATCAGCACGGATCCGCCCCACTCGCCGCCGACGCCGATGCCCTGGACGATGCGCAGGAGGGTCAGCAGGATCGGCGCCCAGACGCCGATGGCCTGGTAGGTCGGCAGCAGGCCGATCAGCACGGTCCCGACGGCCATCAGGAACAGGGTGACCATCAGGGTGGTCTTGCGGCCGATCCGGTCACCGAAGTGGCCGAAGATCGCGGCGCCGACCGGGCGGGCCACGAAGCCGACGAACTGCGTTCCGAACGCGGCGATCACCCCGTTGAACGAGTCCTGCCCGCCGGGGAAGAACAACTGCGGGAAGACCAGCGCTGCCGCCGTGCCGTAGAGGAAGAAGTCGTACCACTCGATGGTCGTTCCGATGACGCTGGCCTGGGTCGCGCGGCGGGCGGCCTGGGCCCGGGTCACTGTCGGAGCACTCATCGTTCCTCCATCGTCGCGACTGACGTTCGCGAACTCGTATCATGGGTCACTGACCCATGATCTGGGTCACGCGACCCATGTCAACCGATGGCTCGGAGGATCTCCGCCGTCTCCCCGCCGCACGCGGAACGTACCGGCGACGCCGATAGCATGACGGGAACGACGCACCGACGAGGGAAGGTGGGCACGCCGTGCCGAGGGATGCGGGGGGAAACGCGGCGCCGCTGCTCGTGCTGGTGAAGGTGGCCGCGATCCTGCGGTGCTTCACCGTCGACGCGCCCGAGCTGACGCTCCAGGAGATCATCCGCGGTACCGGGCTCCCGGCCAGCACCTGCCAGCGACTCGTGCAGAATCTGCTGCGGGAGGGTTTTCTCGACAAGGACGAGGACACCTACCGGATCGGCATCCAGCTGGTGCGCTGGGCGGCCCCGGGCACCATCGGTCTGGACATCGTCCGGACCGTCCGGCCCATCCTGCACGCGCTGCGCGACGAGACGGGCGAGACGGCCTGCCTGTACGTGCGCGACGGCATCCACCGCACCGTGGTGGCGGTCGCCGAGACCCGGCACGTCGTGATCCGCCCGTTCCACGTCGGTCAGGTGATGCCGCTGCACGCCGGTGCACCGGGCAAGGTGTTCCTCGCCTGGGACCCCGGGGCGCGGGCGGCACTGGCGGACACCGAGCTCATGCGGTACACCGACCACACACCGCTGACGTGGCGCGAGCTGGACGACCAGGTCGCCCTCGCCCGGGAGCAGGGCTTCCTCGCCGCGTTCGGAGAGCGCCACGCCGACGTCGGTTCGATCAGCGCCCCGGTCTTCGACCACACGGGCGACCTCGCGGCGGTCCTCGGTGTCGGCTTCCCGCTGCAGCGCATCGGCCTCGAGGACGTGGCGCGGCTCGGTCCCGCGGTCGCGGACGCCGCGCAGCGGGCCAGCGTCGCGATGGGCTCGGCCACTCCGGCGCGGTGATCCGCGCCGGAGCCGATCAGTCCGCGATCTCCTGGAACGCGGTGAACAGCAGCGAGGTGTCCGGCACCTCGAGGATGCTCGGCCTGCCGAGGCCCTCGAGGACGATGAAGCGCAGCAGGTCACCGCGGGCCTTCTTGTCCCGGCGCATCCCGTCGAGCAGGGTCTTCCACCGGTCGCCGCGGTAGCTGACCGGCAGGCCGAGCAGTTCGAGGATCGTCCGGTGCCGGTCGGCGACGTCATCGGGCGTGCGTCCCACCAGCCGCCCGAGTTCCGCGGCGTACACGAGGCCGACGGAGACGGCGGCGCCGTGCCGCCACTGGTAGCGCTCGGCGAGCTCGATGGCGTGCGCGAGGGTGTGCCCGTAGTTCAGGTACTCGCGCCGGCCCGCTTCCTTCAGGTCGGTCGAGACGATGTCCGCCTTGACCCTGATGGCGCGCTCGATCAGGTCCCGCAGCACGTCCGAGCCGGGATCGGCGACCGCCTCCGGCTGCTGTTCGATGGTGTCGAGGATGACCGGGTCCGCGATGAAGCCGCACTTGACCACCTCGGCCAGGCCCGGCACCAGCTCGTTGCGCGGCAGGGTGGCGAGGGCGTCCAGGTCGGCGAGCACCGCGGCCGGCGGGTGGAACACGCCGACGAGGTTCTTGCCCTCGGAGGTGTTGATGCCGGTCTTGCCGCCGACCGCCGCGTCGACCATGCCGAGCAGGGAGGTCGGCAGGTGCACGACCTTCACGCCGCGCAGCCAGGTCGCGGCGACGAAGCCGGCGACGTCGGTGACGGCGCCACCGCCGACCGAGACGATGGCGTCGGACCGGGTGAAGTCGTTCTGTCCGAGGACCTGCCAGCAGAACGCGGCGACCTGGATGTGCTTGCCCTCCTCGGCGTCCGGGATCTCCGCCAGCAGGGCGGTGTAGCCGGCGTCGAGCAGCTGCTGGCGCACGGTCTCCCCCGTCGCCCGCAGGGCCCGCGGGTGGATGATGAGCACGCGGCGCACCCGCTCGCCGAGGACGCCGGGCAGGACGCCGAGCAGGCCACGGCCCACGTGCACGTCGTAGGTCTCGGCCGGGGTGCTCCCGGTGACCTCGATGGTGGTGGTGGCGGTGCTCACGCGTTCTCCTCCCAGTGCAGCAGGCGGTTGTTCAGTTCGATGGCGATGTCCTGGATGGGCCGTCCCGGCACGTCCAGGGTGATGTCGGCGAGCCGTTCGAAGGTGGGCCGCCGGGCCTCGTACAGCTCGGACCAGCGGCGCTGCGGGTCCGGGCGCAGCATGGGCCGGGTGAAGGTGCCGGTGATCCGGGGCAGCACCGTCTCCAGGTCCGTCTGCAGGTAGACGACGACGGTGTCGGCCAGGGCGTGCGCGACGGCCGGGTTCATCGGGGCACCGCCGCCGACGGAGAGGATCTGGGCGCCGCTGTCGGTCCCGGAGGCGTTGGCGTGCACATCATGGGCGGGCAGCCGGTGCTCGCCGAGCAGGTCGCAGATCACGTCGCGTTCCAGTTCCCGGAACCGCTCCTCGCCCTGCTCGAGGAAGATCTCCTGGATCGACCCGTGCCGGCTGACGATCACCTGGTCCGCGTCGATGAAGGTGTAGCCGAACAGGTCGGCCATCCACATGCCGAGGAAGGACTTGCCCGCGGCCATCGGGCCGATGATGACGACGGGTTTGAGCAGGGCGGCCGGATGACCCGGATGGCCCGTCATCCGGCGGCGCCATCGACGGTCGCGTCGACAGCGTGCGCGTCGTCAGCGTGCGCGTCGAGACCGGTGTCGCCGTGGCCGACGGAGTCCAGCGCGGCGGAAACGGCGTCGAGGAACGCGGTCAGGTTGCGGCGGGTCTCGGCGATCGAGTCGCCGCCGAACTTCTCGGCCACCGCGTCCGCGAGCACGAGGGCCACCATGGCCTCCGCGACGACGCCCGCGGCCGGGACGGCGCACACGTCGGAGCGCTGGTGGTGGGCCTTCGCCTCCTCCCCGGTCGCGACGTCGATGGTGCGCAGCGCGCGGGGCACGGTCGCGATGGGCTTCATCGCGGCGCGGACGCGCAGGGTGTCGCCGATGCTCATGCCGCCCTCGATGCCGCCGGCCCGGTTGGTGGAGCGGACGATGACGCCCCGCTCGTCCCGGACGATCTCGTCGTGGGCGGCCGAGCCACGGCGGGTGGCGGTGGTGAAGCCGTCGCCGACCTCGACGCCCTTGATCGCCTGGATGCCCATCAGGGCGCCGGCGAGGCGGGAGTCCAGTCGGCGGTCCCAGTGCACGTAGCTGCCGAGGCCCGGCGGCAGACCGTAGGCGAGCACCTCGACGACGCCGCCGAGGGTCTCCCCCTCCTTGTGGGCGGCGTCGACCTCGGCGACCATCGCCGCGGAGGTCGCGGGGTCGAAGCAGCGCAGCGGGTCCGCGTCCAGGGTGTCGACGTCACCGGGGGCCGGGACGGGCGCGTCCGCGGGGGCGGCGACCGTGCCGACGGCCACGGTGTGGCTGACCAGTCCGATGCCGAGCTGGTGGAGGAAGTTCGCGGCGACCGTGCCGAGAGCCACGCGGGTGGCGGTCTCCCGCGCGCTGGCTCGTTCGAGCACGGGGCGGGCCTCGTCGAACCCGTACTTCTGCATGCCGGTGAAGTCGGCGTGCCCGGGGCGGGGCCGGGTCAGCGGTGCGTTGCGGGCGAGTCCGGCGACGGCCTCCGGATCGACCGGATCGGACGCCATGATCTGTTCCCACTTGGGCCACTCGGTGTTGGCGACCTCGATCGCGACGGGGCCGCCCTGGGTCAGGCCGTGCCGGACGCCGCCGAGGACGCGCACCGCGTCCTTCTCGAAGCCCATCCGGGCACCCCGCCCGTAGCCGAGCCGGCGTCGGGCCAGCGCCGCCTGGATCTGCGCGGTCGTCACCTCGACACCGGCGGGAACGCCTTCCAGAATGCCGACCACTGCCGGCCCGTGTGATTCTCCCGCGGTCAACCAACGCATGACTGCCATCCTTTCACGCGTCGGAGCGCTCACCCGCGTCGGGGCAGGCCCACCGCGTCACACATGGCATCCACCAGCGTCGTCTCGTCGGTTCCCACCGGTGCCCCGGCCACGAACCGGTCCGGGACGAAGAGACGCACCTGCTCGACCGCCTGGTACAGCAGCATCTCCAGTCCCGGGACGATGACGCCGCCGGCCCGCGCCCAGTGGTCGGCCAGCGCCGAGGGCCACGGATCGTAGGCGGCGTCCAGCAGCACGGCACCGGGACGGACGGGGGTGTGCGCCTGGTCCATGGCGGCGGCGAGGCCGTCCGCCCCGCGCGGGGGCAGGGTGGCGACGACGAGGTCCGCCTCGGTGAGCCGGTCGACGGCGTCGTCCCAGTCGCAGAAGGTCAGCTCGACGCCGAGCCTGCGGCCGACCCGGCGGACGTTCGCGGCGCGGGAGGAGTCGCGGACGAAGACGTCGACCTCGCGGGCGTCCAGATCGGCCATGGCGGCGACGGCCGCGGTGGCGGTGCCGCCCCCGCCGAGGATCGCACCGCGCAGCCCCGAGCCGGCGCCGGCATGGGTGACGGCGTTGACGATCCCGGCGACGTCGGTGTTGTGCCCGGTCAGTTCCCGGGCCCCGGTGGGCCCGGACATCGTCACCGTGTTCACGACGCCGAGCGCCTCGGCCCGGCCGGAGAGCCGGTCGACGCGCTCGGCCGTGCCCGCCTTCAGGGGCATCGTCACGGACAGGCCGGTCCAGCCGTCCTCGGCGCGGACGCGGGCGAGCACGTCGTCGAGCTGCTCGACGGTCGTGTCGATCGCCCGGTAGTCCACGGCGACCTCGAGCACGCGGTACGCGGCCGTGTGCATCGGCGGGGACATCGAGTGCCCGATGGGGTGCCCGAGCACCGCCGCCGTGCGCCGGGACGGCGTCCCCGGCAGCGCTGACGTCGGCGTCGCGGGGCCGGCGGCGTCAGCCGTGCCGGCCCCGGACGGGTCCGGTGCGCTCAGTCGCACTTGCCGGGGTGGGCGCCGCACCAGGCGGTGTACTCGTCCACGTTGCGCTGGTGCTCCTCCAGCGTCGTCGCGTACTTCGTCTCCCCGGTGTCCAGGTTGACGGTCACCCAGTAGAAGTACGGCACCTTCTGCGGGGTCTTCGCGGCGGCGATCGCCTTGGCCCCGGGTGATCCGATGGGCCCGACCGGCAGCCCGGGATTGGCGAAGGTGTTGTACTTGTTGCTCGTGTCCTGCTTCTCCTCGTTGGAGATCTGATAGCTGCGCCGGTTGAGGCCGTAGCTGACCGTGGCGTCCGAGTCGAGGCGACCGGCGGTCTCCTTGTTGTCCGGGCCGAGCCGGTTGTAGATCGCGCCGGAGACCTTGCCGTAGTCGGCCTCGCCGGCCTCCGCCTCGATGATCGACGCGATCGTGAGCAGGCGGTACTGCTCGTTCGCGTCGGTGACGCCGGCGTCGGTGAGCGACTTCTTCGTGCTGGCCACCATCTGGTTGATGATGTCCTTCGGCTTCGCGTCCAGGGCGAACCGGTACTCACCCGGGTGCAGGTACCCCTCGAGGCTGGGCGCCTTCGCCGGCAGCCCGAACTGGCGCGGGTTCTTCGCGAGGGCCTGGAACTGGGCCACCGGGAGGCTCGTCGCCTTGGCCAGGATGGCGAAGACGTCGCTCTGGCGCAGGTTCTGGTTCACGGCCGCGTAGTGCACGGCGCTGGTCTTCGTGTCCAGCATCGCGGCCAGGGCCTCGGAGGCCTTCATCTCCTTCTTCAGCTGGTACTGGCCCGGCTGGATGAACTTGCCCCCGCCCTCGTTCTGGAGCGCCTCGTTGAAGGCCTTGGAGCTGGCGATGACGCCCTGCTGGACGAGGGTGGCACCGATCGCCTGGTTGGTGTCGCCCTTGGCGACCGTGACGATCGCGGAGTCCTTGCCGGGGCCGGGGTAGTCCGGGGTCTGGAACCGGGCCATGAACGGCAGCACGAGCGTCGTGGTGAGCACGACGATGGCCGCCGTCACGAGCGCGACGGCGGCGAGGACGACGACGGTGCGACGACGACGTACGCGTCGCGGCGGCCGGGCACGGCGATCGCGGGGCCGGCTGTCGTCGTCGTCGGGGCCGAAGCCGGGGATGGCGTCCAGGGAACCGGTGCTGGTGTCCTCGGATCGGCCGTGGGAGAGATGGCTCACGAACGGTCTCCATCATCGGGCGGGGTCTCCGCCGGGGTGGTCGGGAGGACGAGTTCACCAGGGTGTCGGCCCGCGCGCAGCCCGTCCAGGGCCTGCTGCAGGATACCGATGGCGGCGACCTGGTCGACCCGGCTGCGGTGCTTCTTCATCGGCAGGCCCGCGGCATGCAGGGAGCGGTGGGCGGACACGGTGGTCAGTCGCTCGTCGATGAGCCGCACCTCCACCGAGGGGGCATCCGGCCCACGCTGATCCGCGAGTCGGTCGGCGAGGCGCTGGGCGTAGTCCCGGGCCATCCGCGCACTCGATCCTTCCTCCCCCGCGAGGGTGCGCGGCAGTCCGACGAACACGCCGACGGCGTCGCGCGCCAGTATCTCGCCCACAATAGTCGCAATGTCGCTCTCGGCACCCGTGTCGCGGGGCACCGTGGCGACCGGTGTCGCGAGGATCAAGTGCGGGTCGCTGGCGGCGACGCCCACGCGCACGGCGCCGACGTCCACGCCGAGCCGCACGCCCGTGACGACGGCGGGCTCATCCGGACCGGTCACGCACGTCCCGCCACGGCGTCGCGGACGGCGGCCAGCGCCGCCGGGATCCTCGCGGCGTCGGATCCGCCGCCCTGCGCGATGTCGTCCTTGCCGCCACCGCCGCCGCCGAGCACGCCCGCCGCGGTGCGCACGAGCGCACCGGCCTTCACGCCGGCGGTGCGCGCGGCCTCGTTGGTCGCGACGAGCACCTGCGGCCGGTCCTTCGCGACGCCGGTGAGGGCGACGACGGCGGGGCCGGACCCGAGCCGGGAGCGCAGGTCCAGCGCGAGGGTGCGCAGGTCGTCGGCACCGGAGACCTGCCCGGCGTCGTGCGCGATCAGGCGCACGCCGTCGACGTCCTGCGCCCTGTCGACCAGGGCCGCGGCGGACGCGGCGAGCGACGCGGCGCGCAGCCGGTCGAGCTCCTTCTCCACGGCCTTGAGCCTGGTCAGGGTCGCGGCGAGCCGCTCGGGCAGCTGCGGGGAGGGCACCTTGAGCATGTCGGAGAGCTCGGTGACCAGGGCCCGCTCGGCGGCCATGTGCCGGAACGCCTCCATGCCGACGAACGCCTCGACGCGGCGGTTGCCGGAGCCGACGGACTGCTCGCCGAGCAGGGTGAGCGAGCCGATCAGGGACGTCGAGTCGACGTGCGTGCCACCGCAGAGCTCGCGGGACCAGGCGCCGTCGATCTCGACGACGCGCACGGTGTCGCCGTAGTTCTCGCCGAAGAGGGCGGTGGCGCCCAGCGCCTTCGCCTCGGCCAGCGGCATCACGCGGGTGATGACGTCGTGATTGCCCCGGATCGCGAGGTTGCTGACCTCCTCGACCTCGCTGCGGGCGGCGGCCGACATCTGCTCGCCCCATGCGAAGTCGAACCGCAGGTAGCCGGCCTTGTTGAAGGAGCCGCGCTGCAGGGCCTCGGGCCCGAGCACCTGGTGCAGGGCCGCGTGGACGAGGTGGGTGCCGGTGTGCGCCTGCTCGCCGGCTCGGCGTCGCTCCCGGTCCACGTCGGCCGTCGCCACCGCACCCGGGTAGACCTCGCCCTCGCGGACGATCGCCTTGTGCACGCTCAGCCCCTTGACCGGGGCCTGCACGTCGGTCACCTCGAGGACCCAGCCGTCACCGGTGATCAGGCCGGTGTCGGCCGCCTGGCCACCGCCCTCGGCGTAGAACGGGGTCTCCTCGAGAACGATCTCGATCTGCTCGCCGGCGCGGGCGCTGCCGCTGAGCACTCCGTCGCTGATCAGGCTGCGCACGCGCGACCCGGTGGTCAGCTCGTCGTAGCCCGTGAAGGTGGTGCCACCCTCGGACAGCAGGTCCCGGTAGACGCTCAGGTCCACGCCGCCGGACTTCTTGCCCTTGGCGTCGGCGCGGGCGCGGTCGCGCTGCTCCGCCATCAGCGTGCGGAATCCGGTCTCGTCGACGCTCAGCCCGGCCTCGGCCGCCATCTCGAGGGTCAGGTCGATCGGGAAACCGTACGTGTCGTGCAGGCTGAACGCGTCCTGGCCGGACAGCGGGGTGCCGGCAGCGCGGGAGGCCGAGACGGCCTCGTCCAGCCGGGCCGTGCCCGAGGCGATGGTGCGCAGGAACGCCTTCTCCTCGGCGTACGCGATGCGGCTGATCCGCGCGAAGTCGGCCTCGACCTCGGGGTAGGTGCCCTTCATGGCGTCCCGGGAGGCGGGCAGCAGCTCGGGCAGGCAGGGCTGCTCGACGCCGAGCAGGCGCATGGCACGCACCGCGCGGCGGATCAGGCGCCGCAGGATGTAGCCGCGGCCCTCGTTGGAGGGCGAGACGCCGTCGGCGATGAGCATCAGGGCGGACCGGACGTGGTCCGCGACCACGCGCAGCCGCACGTCGTCGTCGTACGACGGGTCGTTCCTGTCCTCGGTGGAGGTGTACTCCTTGCCGGACAGGCGGGCGGCGGCGTCGAGCACGGGACGGACCTGGTCCGTCTCGTACATGTTCTCGACGCCCTGCAGGATCATGGCGAGCCGCTCGACGCCGAGACCGGTGTCGATGTTCTTCTTCGGCAGCTCCCCGAGGATCGGGAAGTCGTACCCGCTGCCCTCACCCCGCTGGTACTGCATGAACACGAGGTTCCAGATCTCGATGTACCGGGTGTCGTTGGCCTCCGGGCCGCCGCCGACGCCGTACTGCTCACCGCGGTCGTAGAAGATCTCCGAGTCCGGGCCGGCGGGGCCGGGCTGGCCGGTGTGCCAGTAGTTGTCCTCCATGCCGAGGCGCTGGATCCGCTCGGCGGGAACGCCGATCTTGTCCTGCCAGATGGAGGCCGCCTCGTCGTCGTCCAGGTACACGGTGACCCAGAGCCGCTCGGGGTCCAGCCCGAAGCCGCCGTCGGCCACCGGGGTGGTCAGCAGCTCCCACGCGAACGTGATCGCGCCTTCCTTGAAGTAGTCGCCGAAGGAGAAGTTGCCGGCCATCTGGAAGAAGGTGCCGTGGCGGGCGGTCTTGCCGACCTCGTCGATGTCCAGGGTGCGGATGCACTTCTGCACGCTGGTGGCCCGCGACCAGGGCGGAGTCTGCCGGCCGGTCAGGTACGGGATGAACGGCACCATGCCGGCGATGTTGAACATCACGGTCGGGTCCGACGAGACCAGCGACGCCGAGGGCACCACCTCGTGCCCGCGCGTGGCGAAGAACGACTTCCAGCGATCGGTGATCTCGTGAGTCTTCATGGTCGGAGGGCGGTCCTTCGCGTGGTCGGGATGAGGAGGGGTCAGACGGTGGGCGGCTGCGGCGGCACGGTGCCGCCGGCGCCCTGGCGCGCGTCGCGTGCGGTGCGACGGCGCTGCCCGAGGGCGGCCAGCCGACCGAGGGGCGTGCCGATCAGGGCGGCGACGCTGGCCGAGAGGGCCGAGAGGCTCGCGGCGGTGGCCGCGAGGTGTCGGGAGATGTCGTCGACGCGGCGCAACTGCTCGTGGGTGGTCACGACGGTGCCGGTGACCTCCTGCAGCAGGGGCGTCGTCTCGTCACTGACGCCACGGATGGCGCGCCGCGCCTCGTCGAACACCGCGCCGAGCTTGAGGATCGGGACCGCCAGGAGGATGACGAGCACGGCGAAAACGCCGGCGGCGATCAGCCCGGCGATGTCACCACCAGTCATCGTCTCTCCTCGGGTCGTGCGGACGCCTCTGCCCTGCGCTCTCGTGTGCCGTCCGCTGCGACGGCGACGGCCCCGGTCCACTCTAGATCGTGGGCCGTGGAGCGACGAACAGTGGCGGGTGGCCCGGAGCACGAACAGCCCGCGGCGTGAGCCGCGGGCTGTTCGGGTGCTTCGTGGGAGTGCGGGTCAGCGAGCGTAGTACTCGACGACCAGCTGCTCCTCGCAGGTCACGGGGACCTCGGAGCGCTTCGGGCGCCGCACGAGGCGGGCCTGCAGCTTCTCCAGCGAGACGTCCAGGTATCCCGGCAGCGTCGGCAGCACGTCGCGGTGTGCACCCGCGGCGGCGACCTGGAAGGGGGTCATCGTCTCACTGCGCTCGTGCACGTGGATGGTCTGACCCTCCTTCACGCGGAACGAGGGGATGTCCACGCGACGGCCGTCCACCATGATGTGGCGGTGGGTGACCATCTGGCGGGCCTGAGCCATGGTCCGGGCGAAGCCGGAACGCAGGACGAGGGCGTCCAGACGCATCTCGAGCAGCTCGATGAGGTTTTCACCGGTCAGGCCGCTGGTGCGGCGAGCCTCGACGAAGACCCGCTCCAGCTGCTTCTCGCGGATGCCGTACTGGGCGCGCAGGCGCTGCTTCTCGCGCAGGCGGACCGCGTAGTCGGAGTCCTGCTTGCGGCGGGCACGACCGTGCTCACCCGGCGGGTACGGACGACGCTCGAAGTACTTGGCGGCCTTCGGCGTCAGGGCGATCCCGAGGGCTCGGGACTTGCGCGCCTGGCGGCGCACACGTGCTTGTGCAGTCACGTCTACCTTTCATGGTTGCGGTGGCCGGCCGAGACGCAGAAACTGCGGATCGGTCGACTCATGTCTGTGTGGTCTGGCCTCCGTCGCGGTCCGGTCGGCGCGTCGCCGGCGACCTGGGTCGTCGATGTCGTTCCGTCCGGCCGTGGAGCGGAGAGCGTGGAGCAGCCGCTACCCGTGCTACAACCGCCACGCGCCCATGGATTCGGGCCCGGTTCATCACCGGGTTCGAACGCCAGGAGGTGTGGTGGCTTGCCAGCCAACCGGTCCATCCTACCCCACCGGCCCCGTTCCCTCCGCCGGGGCGGGACGGTCCTGATGACGCGTCAGTTCCGTCCGCGCAGGATCTGCCTCAGCCGGTCCAGGCGGGCCCCGATGTCGCGCTCGACGCCGCGATCGGTCGGCTGGTAGTACTCGCGTCCCACCAGGTCGTCCGGCGCGTACTGCTGGGCGGCCACCCCGTGCGGGGCGTCGTGGCTGTACCGGTAGCCCTTGCCGTGGCCGAGTTGCTTCGCCCCCGGGTAGTGCGCATCGCGCAGGTGCGCCGGCACGGACTGTCCCCGGCCGGCGCGGATGTCGGCGATCGCGGCGTCGATGCCGAGGTAGGCGGCGTTGGACTTCGGCGCGGTCGCGAGGTGGACGACGGCCTCGGCGAGGACGATCCTGCCCTCGGGCATGCCGATCAGCTGCACGGCCTGGGCGGCGGCGACGGCGGTCTGCAGCGCGGAGGGGTCCGCCATGCCGACGTCCTCGGACGCGGAGATCACCAGGCGCCGGGCGATGAACCGGGGGTCCTCCCCCGCCTCGACCATCCGCGCCAGGTAGTGCAGGGCGGCGTCGACGTCGGAGCCGCGGATCGACTTGATCAGCGCGCTGGCGACGTCGTAGTGCCCGTCCCCGGCCCGGTCGTAGCGCACGGACGCCTTGTCGAGGGCCTGCTCGGCGTGGTGGAGGGTGACCGCGATGGGACCGTCCTCGTCCTCCTCGGCCCCACCCGCGCGTGCCTCGACGGCCTCGGCGAAGGCCACGCCGGCCGCCGCCTCGAGCGAGGTCAGCCCCCGCCGCGCGTCGCCGCCGGCCAGGCGCACGAGGTGATCCATCGCGTCGTCGTCGACGGCGACGGTCCCGTCCAGGCCCCGCGGGTCCGCCACCGCGCGGCGCAGCAGGCCGGTGATGTCCTCGTCCGTGAGCGACCGCAGGGTCAGCAGGAGCGAGCGGGACAGCAGCGGGGACACCACGGAGAAGGACGGGTTCTCGGTGGTGGCGGCGACGAGCACGACCCACCGGTTCTCGACGCCGGGCAGCAGCGCATCCTGCTGGGCCTTGTTGAACCGGTGGATCTCGTCGAGGAAGAGCACGGTCGTGGTGCCGTGCAGGTCCCGGTTGGTCAGGGCGTCGTCCATCACCTTCCGCACGTCCTTGACGCCGGCGGTGATGGCGGAGAGTTCGACGAAGCGGCGGCCGCCGGCGCGGGCGATGACGTTCGCGATGGTGGTCTTGCCGGTCCCGGGAGGCCCCCACAGGATCACCGAGGAGGGGCCGGTGGGGCCCGCCTGGCTGCCGGAGAGCACCCGCAGGGGTGAGCCGTCACGGAGCAGGTGCTGCTGCCCGACGATCTCCTCGACGCTGCGCGGGCGCATGCGCACGGCCAGGGGCTGCCGCTCACGGCCGCGTCGCGGGGCGACGACGTCGTCGTCGGACTCGTCGTCGGAGGCGGCGCTGAAGAGATCCTGCACGTCCTTCAGGCTACGTCCCCGCACCGACGGAAGCCGACGCGCCGCCGGCTCATCGGACCGACGACGCACCACGGACCGGCGGAGGGCGATGCCTCCGCCGGCCCGTGGCAGGCCTGCCGGATGTCAGCGGCCGGTGACCGCCTGGACGCCGAGGTCCGGGTTGTCGGTGAACACGTTGTCCAGCCCGGCATCGAGGAAGGTGCGGATCTCGCCGACCAGGTCACCGGGGGACGCCGGGTCGGTCCCGCGCCGGAAGTCGGCCGGCAGGAACTGGTTCTCGCGCCGGAAGGTCCAGCCGGTCACCGTGAGCCCCGCCCGGTGCGCGTCCCGGATCGCCGCGGTCGGCGTCCCGAGGGTGCCGTCGGCGTTGCGCGGGATCATGACGTCCTTGCAGAAGCTGACGTCGTCGGCGTAGCGGGCGATCTGCCGCAGCCCGGCCGCCGTGATCAGTTCCGCATAGCTGCGCGGGGTGCCGGCGGCGGTCAGGTCGAACGGCCCGCCCGAGCAGTCGACGAGCTGGCTCAGCGTCACCGGGGTCTTCCGGTTCAGTGCCTTGAGGTTGCGGGTCTCGAAGCTCTGGATGATCACCGGGGCGTGCGGGCGGTTCAGCTCCGCCGCGGTCAGCTCCGCGACCAGGCGATCCTCGAGCGGCAGCCCGAGGGAGGCGAAGTAGGTCGGGTGCTTCGTCTCCGGTGCGACGCCGACCTGCTTGCCGGCGCAGGTGCGCGAGTGGCGAGCCAGGTCGAGGACCTCGGCGAGGGTCGGCACCCGGTACATCCCGTTGTAGACGGTGTTCTGCGGCCGCACCTTCGGCAGCCGCTCGACCGCGCGCAGGGTGCGCAGCTCGGCGAGCGTGAAGTCCTCGGTGAACCAGCCGGTCAGCTTCGTCCCGTCGACGGTCTTCGTGGTGCGCCGGTCGGCGAACTCGGGGTGGCTCGCGACGTCGGTCGTGCCGCTGATCTCCGGCTCGTGCCGGTCGACGAGGACGCCGTCCTTCGTGGTCACCACGTCGGGCTCGATGACGTCCGCGCACTGCCGGATCGCCAGCTCGTAGGCCGCCAGGGTGTGCTCGGGCCGGTAGCCGCTCGCACCGCGGTGGCCGATCACGGTGGCCGTGTGCGCCGGAACGGAGACCCGGGCGGCCGGGTCGATGACGATCATCTCGGTGTCGTCCGGCGTGCCCGGGTGCCGGGCCGCGTTGCCGGGGTAGTTGTTGTCGTTGGCCAGCATGAGGGTGCCGTTGCGCAGGGGCACGAGGGTCTCGACGGACTGGTAGCTGAAGGCGTAGGTGTCACCGGTCCCCCAGCCGCCACCGGCGCTGATGCCGGCCGGATCGGTGATCCGCAGCAGATCGGCGACGAGGGTCTTGGCCAGGCCGCCCGTGCCGTCGTTCTTGCCGAGCTCGACCCGGTAGATCCGCTTGGTGACGGCCGCATCCCCGTCGAAGTCGTCCCGCTCGAGGATGAGCAGGCTGCCGTCGCGGGTCATCTGGGCGTCGCCGACGAGGTTGTCGTCGGTGTCCACCCGGTAGGTCCACGTGCGTCCCGTGTAGCGGCCGGTGCGGGTGTCGATCTGCGAGATGATGCGGGCCCGGGGATCAGCGGCCGTGGTGGTCGACTTCTCCAGCACCGGGTAGAGGAACCTGCCGTCGGGCGACGCCGCCATGCCCTCGAAACCGCCACTCGCCCTGGTGGCCGGGGCAGTGCCGCCCAGGTGCGGGTTCTGCGGCGAGCCGCCGCCCGGGAAGGACAGGGGTGCCTGCAGCAGCCGGCCGCGCGCGTCGACGTGCAGGACGAAGGGGCCGAACTCCTCCCCGATCCAGAAGCTGCCGTTCGCGCCCTTCTGCAGGGACTCGATGTCGAAGTCGCCGCCCGTGAGCTGCCGCCCGGCGCTGCTCTCGTTGACGATCGGGAAGCCGGCCCGGTGACGCGGGTCGGCGAGGGTGACGGAGCGGAGCACCTCCACCTGGCCGGTCCCTCCGCCGGCCTTCTTCCAGTGGGGCTTGACCAGGTAGATCCGCAGCAGGAAGTCCGCCGAGTTGGTCTTCGCGCCGAACCCGTTGTCCGGCATGGCCCAGAACGTCCCGTCACCGTTGTCCACGGCGGCGGAGAAGCCGGGGATGACCTGGCCGGCGAACGGACCGGTGCGCCCGTTGACCGGGCCGTTCGGAGTGGCCTTCGCGCCGGACGGCGGCCCGGGCTCCAGGTGATCGGCGGACAGGATGGCGCGGGCGAGCAACCGCGGCGCGGTGGCCCTGCCGGTGGGCTGCGGCCGGCGAGAGTCCTGAGAGGCCCTGTCGGCCGTCGCGGGCGCCTTCGCGGCCGGTGCGGCCTGGGCGGGACCGGCGGCGACGCCGGCCAGGGCGGACGCCGCGACGACGGCGGCGAGCGTGCCGCCGGTGACCCGGCGGAGGAGACCGCCGGGATTTCGGCGGGGACGAGCGGGGGTGATCTGATCCATGGTGCGCTCCTGGGGGAATCGCGGATGATGATGACCGTCCGATCCCAGCACCACGGGGTGGCCGCGGGGAAGCCCCGTCGTGACGTCAGGGTGAACGGGGGACGCCGGCATCGCCGCATCGCGATCGAGGTCGCATGCGAGACTGCCGGGATGCGAGCCGTCCTGCAGCGAGTGAATCGGGCCCGGGTGACCGTCGACGGCGCCGTCGTCGGCGCGATCGAGTCACCGGGACTGCTCGTGCTGCTCGGCGTCACGCACGAGGACACGGCGCAGACGGCGGCGACCATGGCCGAGAAGTGCTGGCGGCTGCGCATCCTCGACGGCGAGGTCTCGTGCGCCGACGCCGGCGCCCCCCTGCTGGTCGTCAGTCAGTTCACGCTCTACGGCGACGTCCGCCGGGGTCGGCGCCCGTCCTGGAGCCGCGCGGCCGGGCGTGAGCACAGCGAGCCGATGTACGAGCGGTTCGTGGCCGAGCTGCGGGACCGGGGCGCCCGGGTCGAGACCGGTGTCTTCGGCGCGACGATGGACGTCGAGTCCGTCAACAGCGGCCCGTTCACCGTCCTCGTCGACAGCGCCGAGCTCGCCTGATCGGTCACCACGAGCGTCCTCGCCCGTCGCGTCGGGCTGCGGCCACGCCGAGCGGCGGCCCCCTCGCCTCTTGACGAGCCACCGAGGACGGGTGAGCATCGTGCATCGAGTGACGCGCCGGGGGGCAGCGATCCGGGTCGAGACGTGGGGAGACTGCGTGGCGCGACGGAGCGGCACCATACTGAACGGCGCCCTGCCGAATGGTGCCATGACCGCTGTCCTCGCGGCCGGACTCGCGGTCGCCCTCTCCGGGTGCACGGCCATCACGGAGCAGCCTCGCGTGCAGGATGCCGTCGCGGTCGATGCGGCGGCACCGGCGACCACCTCGGCCTTGAGCGGGAGCTGGGCGACCGGGTACCCGCGACTGACCGACCTGGTCGAGGCCGCCGACGTCGTCGTGATCGGGACGGTGCTGCCGGGAGGCCGCACGACCGTCATCGAGGGCCTGCCCTACCTGGACGTCCGCGTCGCCGTCACCCGCTGGGTCGCCGGTCGCGCCGGGGTGACCGGCACCCTGACGGTCCGGCAGACCGGCGGGGTCATCGGCGGACGGGAGGTCTCCGTCGAGGGTGATCCCGTGATGCATGCCGGTGAGCGGGCGATCTTGTTCCTCGATCGGGCCGTCGACGGCCGGCGGGCGGTGCTCGGCGGCCCCACGGGGCGGCTGGTCATCGACGACGACGAGCGGGTCCGGACCCTCCCCGGCACCAGCCTCACCGAGGCCCTGCCCGACAGGCTCAGCGCCGTCGTCGCCGCCGTCCGAGCCGCACCGCCCTCCCCCACGACGACGCCAGCTCGTCGTTAGATGTCCACCGAGCCCCCTCATCGGGGCCGGATGCTGCATCTCTCGACGAGCTGGCGGGTGGTGGGCTATTTCTCGGTGTTCCCGGAAGGCTCGGTCTTGATGCCGGTGCCGCCCTCGGGCTCGTTCTTCGCCGCCTGCGACTTGGGCTCGGGCTTGGCATCGACGCCGGCCTCCTTGCGCTGCTCCGGGGTGATCGGGGCGGGCGCGGCGGTCAGCGGGTCGTACCCGCCGCCGGTCTTCGGGAACGCGATGACCTCACGGATCGAGTCGTAACCGGCCAGCAGCGCGACGACGCGGTCCCAGCCGAACGCGATACCGCCGTGCGGCGGGGCGCCGAACTTGAAGCCCTCGAGGAGGAAGCCGAACTTCTCCTGCGCCTCGGCCTCGCTCAGACCCATCACCGCGAACACGCGTTCCTGCACGTCGCGGCGGTGGATACGGATGGAGCCGCCGCCGATCTCGTTGCCGTTGCAGACGATGTCGTAGGCGTAGGCCAGGGCCGAACCCGGGTCGGTGTCGAACGTGTCCACGAACTCCGGCTTGGGCGACGTGAAAGCGTGGTGGACGGCGGTCCACGCGCCGTGCCCGACGGCGACGTCACCGGAGGCGACGGCGTCGGCGGCCGGCTCGAACAGCGGCGCGTCGACGACCCACACGAACGCCCAGTCGCCGTCCTTGATGAGCCCCGTGCGGTGGCCGATCTCGACGCGCGCCGCGCCGAGCAGCGCGCGGGAGGACTTGGCGTCGCCCGCGGCGAAGAAGATGCAGTCACCGGCGGAGGCACCGACGGCGTCGGCGAGGCCGGCCCGCTCGTTGTCGGTCAGGTTCTTCGCGACCGGGCCGGTCAGCTCCCCGCCCTCCTGCACGAGCACGTAGGCCAGGCCCTTCGCGCCACGCTGCTTGGCCCACTCCTGCCAGGCGTCGAGCGTGCGCCGCGGCTGGGAGGCGCCACCGGGCATCACCACGGCACCCACGTACGGCGCCTGGAAGACGCGGAAGGTGGTGTCCTTGAAGAAGGTGGTCAGCTCGGTCAGCTCGAGGTCGAACCGCAGGTCCGGCTTGTCCGAGCCGTACTTCGCCATCGCGTCGGCGTAGGTCATCCGCGCGATCGGCAGCGGGATCTCGACGTCGATCAGCTTCCACAGCGCCGAGACGATCTGCTCGCCGAGGGCGATGATGTCGTCCTGCTCGACGAAGGACGCCTCGATGTCCAGCTGCGTGAACTCGGGCTGCCGGTCGGCGCGGAAGTCCTCGTCGCGATAGCAGCGGGCGAGCTGGTAGTACTTCTCGATCCCGCCGACCTGGAGCAGCTGCTTGAACAGCTGCGGCGACTGCGGCAGGGCGTACCAGCTGCCCGGCGCCAGCCGCGCCGGCACCAGGAAGTCGCGGGCACCCTCGGGCGTGGACCGGGTCAGGGTCGGGGTCTCGACCTCGGTGAACCCGTCGTCGTGCAGCAGGTCCCGCGCGACCTTGTTGGCTGCCGAGCGCAGCCGCATCGCCGCGGCGGGGCCGGGGCGGCGCAGGTCGAGGTAGCGGTGGCGCAGGCGCGCCTCCTCGCCGACCTCGACGTGTTCGTCGACCTGGAACGGCAGCGGGGCGGAGGTGTTGAGGACGACGACGTCGTCGGCCATCAGCTCGACCTCGCCGCTGGGCAGCGCCGGGTTCTCGTTGCCCTCGGGCCGGCGCTCGATCACGCCCGTGACCTGCAGGACGAATTCGTTGCGCAGGCCGTGGAAGACGCTCTCGTCACGGACGACCACCTGGACGATGCCGCTCGCGTCCCGCAGATCGACGAACGCGACGCCGCCGTGATCCCGCCGGCGGGCGACCCAGCCGGCGACGGTGACGGTCTGTCCGATCTGCTGGGCCGACAGGGAGCCGGCCTCATGGGTGCGCAGCACAGGGGTCCTTCCGAAGAACGAGGGAAATGTCCGGTCGAGTCTACCGACCGCGGGGTGGAGGGGGTGGGTCAGGCGCCGGGGACGACGCGCGGCAGCAGGTCGTCGGCGGGCGGGGTCCAGATCTGCGGGTCGGCGGCCACCTGCTCGCCGGAGCGGATGTCCTTGACCTCGTGCCGGACCGCGCCGTCGTCGTCCACCGAGGTGAACCAGACGAAGGGGATGCCGCGGCGGTCGGCGTACTTGATCTGCTTGCCGAACTTCGCGGCGGTCGCGGCGACCTCGGTGGGGACACCACGCGCCCGCAGGAGCGTGGCGACGTCGTCGGCGGCGGCCCAGCCGTCCTCGTCGGCGAGGCTGACCAGCACCGCGGTGGGCACCGGTCGGCTCGCGACGGCGAGCTTCTGGGCGAGCACGCGCGCGAGCAGTCGGGTGACACCGACCGAGAGGCCCACGCCGGGGAAGCGGCGGTCGCCCTTGACGGCGAGGGCGTCGTAGCGGCCGCCCGAGCAGATCGAGCCGAGCGACTCGTGGCCCACCAGCACGGTCTCGTAGACGGTGCCGGTGTAGTAATCGAGGCCGCGGGCGATGGACAGGTCGGCGACGACCCGGCCCGGGGCGCGACGGCTGGCGAGCCCGATCACCTCGGCGAGCTCGGACAGGCCCTGCTCGAGCAGCGGGTGCTCGACGCCGAGCGCGCGGACCTGCTCGACGAAACCGGTGTCCGGGGTGCGGATCGCCGCCAGGCGCAGCGCGGCGCGGGCCTGCTCCTCGGTGGCACCGGCCGTCTCGACCAGTTCGGTGACGACGCCGCTCTCGCCGATCTTCTCCAGCTTGTCGACGGCGCGGAGCACGGCGGTGGGATCAGTGAGGCCGAGGCCGCGATAGAAGCCCTCGGCCAGCTTGCGGTTGTTGATGCGGATGACGAAGTCACCGATCGGCAGCGCGTCGAGCGCCTCGGCCGCGATCAGGGCCATCTCGACGTCGTACACGAAGGGCAGGTCGCCGTCGCCGACGACGTCGATGTCCGCCTGGGTGAACTCGCGGGCCCGGCCCTCCTGGGGCCGCTCCCCGCGCCAGCACTTCTGGATCTGGTAGCGGCGGAACGGGAAGGAGAGGTAGCCGGCGTTCTCGACGACGTACCGGGCGAACGGGACGGTCAGGTCGAAGTGCAGGGCCAGCTGCTGCGGGTCGGTGCGGCCGCCGCGCTCGTCGTCGTCGGCCTGCAGCCGGCTGACGGCGTAGACCTCCTTGTCGATCTCGCCCTTCTGCAGCAGCGAGCCGACGGTCTCCACGGCACGGGTCTCGAGCGAGGAGAAGCCGTGCAGTTCGAAGGTGCGGCGCAGGCTGTCGAGCACGTGCAGCTCCACCACCCGTTCGGCCGGAAGGAGTTCCGTGAAGCCGGACAGGGATGCTTGACGGGCCATGGAGCGGCAACACCTTTCGATTCGCGACGTCGGATCCGATGACATGCCGGGGCATGCCATGGCGCGCCTGACAGTCTATTGCGCGCGGCCCATCCGCTCCCAACCGTGCTGCTCTGGGGGCCGACGGACCCGGGGAAATCTCCTTCACGACGCCGATGCGACGCCCGACGCTGTGACGCTAGACTCAGGCTTCTGAGTCATGTCGCCGGTGCCTGTCTTCGGCAGTATCCGCCCGTCCGGGTGCCGGTGCAGATCCGAGAAGGAAGTTTCAGCGGTGACACACAGTCAGCAATCCGACGAACGCAGCGTCCGCCCCGACGAGCAGCACGAGGAACGGTTCGACGCGACCGCGGAGCCCACGGGCTCGTCCGCCGCCGTGGACGGTGCTCAGCCCTCCACCGGCGGCAGCACCCAGCCCCCCAGCGAGGCCGGCGCCCAGCCCTCCGCTTCGGCTGAGGAGCCCACGGCGATCGGCACCTCCCCTGAGCCGGACGCCGGGGAGACCGGGTCCAGCGATCTCCCGGACACCGGTCGCCACGAGAACGACCAGCCGACCACCTTCACGGAGGACACGGACGCCGCGGACGGAGCGGAGCCGCCGGCCGAGTCGGTGCCGGCTCCTGCCGAGCCCGCCGTTCCTGCGCCCTCAGCTCCCGACTCGACGCCGGCCCCCTCGGCTCCGGAGTCGACGCCGGCCCCGGCGTCCGAGCCGACGCCGGAGGCCGCACCGCAGGGCGACGACCAGCCGGTGGATCCGACCGCCGACGGCGAGGGCGAGTCCTCCTCCCTCGAGCAGCCGAGCGCCGACCCCGGCGACCCGTCCGCGGCCGCCGAGCCGGGCGTCGCTGCCGGCAGCGACGCCGGGTCCACGACGGTGAGCGACGCCGAGACCCCTGCCGCCGCCCCAGCGACGGCGGAGACCGATGCGTCCACGGGGTCGGCCGCGGAAGCCGTCGCCCCGGCGTCCGCTGCGGGCCCGAGTGCCGGTCCCGCCGACCACGCCGCGACGCCGACACCGGGTGCGTCCGCGCCCCGGCCGCCGGCACCGAAGCCGGGCGTCCCGCGCCCGGGTCCCCGGGCGACCCCGCGGCCTGGTGCACCCACCCCGGCCGCCGCCGCCGGCTCCCGTCCGGAGACGTCGTCCCTGCCGGTCATCGCGCCCCCGACGCCGTCCATGACGCCCGAGGAGGCCGCTCGCTGGGGTCGCGTCGACGCCGACGGCACCGTGTACCTGATCGTGGACGGGCAGGAGCAGACCGCCGGGCAGTACCCCGGTGCCCCCGCCGAGGAGGCCCTCGCCTACTTCGTGCGCAAGTTCGACGAGGTGCGCGGCAAGGTGGAGCTGCTCGAGCAGCGCGTCTTCGCCCACGCCCCGAGCACCGACATGCGTCGCACCATCGATCACGCCCGCGAGCAGCTCGCCGAGCGGTCCATGGTGGGCGACGTCCGTGACCTGGAGAAGCGCCTCGACGTGCTGGTCGAGAAGGTCGCCGCGCTCGAGGGCGAGGAGAGGAAGGCGCACGACCAGGCCCGGCAGGAAGCGGTGAGCGCCCGCGAGGCGATCGTCACCGAGGCCGAGGATCTGGCGGGCAAGGACCCCTCCACCGTGCAGTGGAAGGCCAGCAGCACGCGGATGAACGAGCTGTTCGACGCGTGGAAGACCGCACAGAAGAGCGGCGTCCGGCTCCCCCGCAGCGCCGAGGACGGCCTGTGGAAGCGGTTCCGCACGGCACGCACCACCTTCGACAAGCATCGCCGGGCGTTCTTCTCGCAGCTCGACGACACGAACGCGACCGCGCGGCGGGAGAAGGAGAAGCTGATCGCCGAGGCGGAATCGCTCGCCGGGTCGACCGACTGGGGTGCCACCGCCGGCGAGTACCGGCGGCTGATGGACCGGTGGAAGGCCTCGCCGCGAGCGAGCCGGAAGGACGACGACGCGCTGTGGGCTCGCTTCCGGGCCGCGCAGGACTCGTTCTTCTCGGCGCGGTCCCAGGCGAACGCGGCCGTCGACGCCGAGTTCGGGGAGAACCTGAAGGTCAAGGAGCAGCTGCTGCGGGAGGCGCAGGGGCTGCTGCCGGTCACCGATCTGGCGGCGGCGCACAAGGCGCTGGGTTCGGTCCAGGAGCGCTGGGAGGCCGCGGGGAAGGTGCCGCGCGGCGACATGCACCGGATGGAGTCGGGCATCCGCGCCGTCGAGGAAGCCGTCCAGAAGGCCGAGCGTGAGCACTGGCGTCGCACCGACCCCGAGACGAAGGCCCGCACGAACAGTGCGCTGAGGCAGCTCGAGTCGACGATCGCTTCCCTGCAGGACGACCTGAACGCCGCCGAGGCCGCCGGCGACGGCAACCGGATCGCTCAGGCGCGGCAGGCGCTGGAGGCCCGCCAGCAGTGGCTCGAGACGCTGCAGCGTTCGGCCCAGGACTTCCGCTGAGCTGACCCGGCGGCCCGACCGGGTCGCACGCGCACCACGGCCGACGGCGCCGGTGCACCCGCTCGCGGATGCACCGGCGCCGTCGTCGTCGGTGGACAGGTTGTCTTCCTCCACAGCCGATCATTCCCAGCCCGTTGTCCACAGCCGGGACGGGCGCCGGCGCTGATCGCCTGCCGCGGGCTGACACTGACGGCATGACCACGGTGCCCCTGCTCCGTCCCGGCCGCCCCTTCCGGGCGGAGGAGCTGACGATCATGACGCGCGACGGCGTGCTGCGCCGCGTCATCCGGGACGTGCACGTGGCCGTCGGGATGCCCGAGACGCTCGCCCTGCGGGCCCTGGCGCTCGACGCCCTGCTGGACCCCGTCTACCGGCGGCGTGCCCTCGTCTGCAGGGCGACCGCGGCCTGGCTGCACGTCGGGGGTCCGCCCCCGCCGGTGCTGGACGTGCTGCTGGATGCACGCCGCCGGGCTCGGCGGGCGCCGCCGGGCATGACGGTGCACGAGACGGTCTGCGCGGGAATCGACGCGGCGGTGATCGCGGGCGTGCTCACCACGTCCCTGCCGCAGACCGTTCTCGACCTCGCGCAGTACGGGCGGGCGGAGGATCTGGCGGCGCTGCAGGCGACGGTGAGGGCGTTGACGCCGGACGGGCGCGTGCAGGTGCGTGAACGCCTGGCGGCCCTGCCGCGACGTCCCGGCCGGACGGTGGCCCAGGGCCGGCTCGACGTGCTGCTTCCCGCGTGAGCCGGTGGCCCGACGATCGGGCCGGGCCGGATCAAGTCAGGCCAGGTCGAGCCGGATCAGGTGAGGCGCGCGCCGCCCGTGGTGCGGTGCACGTCGTACACCCCGTCGATCTTGCGGACCGCCGTCAGCACGTGGTTGAGGTAGCGCGGGTCGCCCATCTCGAACGAGAACCGGCTGATCGCCTGCCGGTTGGAGGAGGTATGCACCGTCGCGGAGAGGATGTTGACGTGGTTCTCGGAGAGCACGCGCGTGACGTCGGAGAGCAGACTCTTCCGGTCGAGCGCCTCGACCTGGATCTCGACGAGGAACACGCTGGACTGGGTGGGCGCCCACTCGACCTCGACGAACCGCTCCTGCTCTGCGCGCATGGGACCGAGGTTGGAGCAGTCCGCCCGGTGCACGGACACGCCGTGCGCCCGGGTGATGAACCCGACCACCGGGTCGGGCGGCACCGGGGTGCAGCAGCGGGCGAGCTTGGCCCACACGTCGCCGACGCCCTTGACGAGGATCCCCGAGTCGGAGAACCGGGGACGCTCGGGAGCGGTCGCCGAGATGGTCTCCGACACGTCCTCCTCCGCACCCTCGTGGCCGCCGATGGACTCGACCAGCCAGTCGACCACACGCCCGGCGGAGACCTGGTTGTCACCGATCGCCGCGTACAGCGCCGAGATGTCGGCGTGGCGCAGCTCGTCGGCGGCGGCCACCAGCAGATCGTGGGTGATCAGTCGCTGCGGCAGGCGGCGCTTGCGCATCGCCTTCGTGAGCTGATCCTTGCCCTTCTCGATGTTCTCCTCGCGCCGTTCCTTCGAGAACCAGGCGCGGATCTTGTTCCGGGCCCGCGGGGACTTGACGAAGTTCTGCCAGTCCTGGCTCGGGGCGGCGCTCTCCGCCTTCGAGGTGAAGATCTCCACCCAGTCGCCGTTCGCGAGCTCGCTGTTCAAGGGCACGAGCTTGTTGTTCACCCGGGCACCGATCGTGCGGTGTCCGACCTCGGTGTGCACCGCGTACGCGAAGTCGACCGGTGTCGATCCGGCGGGCAGCGACATCACCTCCCCCTTCGGGGTGAAGACGAACACCTCCTTCGCGTTGATCTCGAAGCGCAGCGAGTCGAGGAATTCATTGGGATCCGACGTCTCCTGCTGCCAGGCGACCAGGGAGCGCAACCAGTTCATGTCGGAGCTGTCGCGGCCTCCGGAGGCATCGGTGGCGAGCGTGCGGTCCTTGTACTTCCAGTGCGCAGCGATGCCGTACTCGGCGCGCTTGTGCATCTCGTGCGTGCGGATCTGGATCTCCACCGGCTTGCCGCCCGGCCCGATCACCGTCGTGTGCAGCGACTGGTACATGTTGAACTTCGGCATCGCGATGTAGTCCTTGAACCGGCCCGGCAGCGGGCTCCACCGCGCGTGCAGCGCACCGAGGGTGGCGTAGCAGTCCCGGACCGAGTCGACGAGCACACGGACGCCGGTCAGGTCGTAGATGTCGTCGAAGTCGCGACCCTTGACGATCATCTTCTGGTAGATCGAGTAGTAGTGCTTCGGGCGTCCGCTGATCGAGGCGCGGATCCGTACGGAGCGCAGATCCTCGGCGATCTGGGCACTGACGGAGGCCAGGTTCTTCTCCCGCTCCGGGGTGCGGTCCCCCACCAGCCGGACGATCTCCTCGTACACCTTCGGGTACAGGGCGGCGAAGGAGAGGTCCTCCAGCTCCCACTTGATCGTGTTCAGGCCGAGCCGGTGGGCCAGGGGCGCGAAGATCTCCAGCGTCTCCCGCGCCTTCCGGGCCGAGGACTCCGGCGAGACGAACCGCCACGTCCGGGCGTTGTGCAGGCGGTCGGAGAGCTTGATCAGCAGCACGCGGATGTCCTTGGACATCGCCACGATCATCTTGCGCACCGTCTCCGACTGCGCGGACTCACCGAAGGTGACCTTATCGAGCTTGGTGACGCCGTCCACGAGGCGGGCCACCTCCTCGCCGAACTCCCTGGTCAGCTGCTCGATGGTGTACTCGGTGTCCTCCACCGTGTCGTGCAGCAGGGCGGCGGCCAGCGTGGACCCGGTCATGCCGAGTTCGGCCAGGATGGTGGCGACCGCCACCGGGTGGGTGATGTAGGGATCGCCGCTCTTGCGTTTCTGGCCGCGGTGAGCGCGTTCGGCGACCGCGAAGGCTCGCTGGATGAGGTCGAGATCCTCGCGTGGATTGTTCGAGCGGACGGTGCGCATCAGCGGCTCGAGGATCGGCGAGTAGGACGCGTTCGACCGTCCGGTCAGGCGCGCGATGCGGGAGCGGGTGCGCTCACGGCGCCCGGCCACCGGGACGGTCGTGGCGGGCCCGGGATGGGCGCCGGCCGGATCGCGGGGCGGGGCCGTCGGTGTGGTCTCCAGCGTGACGGGCGCGCCGGACTGCACGGACATGGAGCCGGGGGTCTGACTCTTCTCGGACACGGCCACCTCCCTAACTCGGGCAGCGGGGGAACGGCCGCCGACGACGTGGGACGGTCGGGCGCGTCACCGCGCCGACCGTCCGCGAGAACGGTGGTGACAGTTTATGCCCTCGCAACGCAAACGTTTACTCTGCGGCGTTCGGCGCGACTCGCGGCGCCCGGGCGCCCCCCGACCGCCGTGCGTCGTCACGCAGCGGGCCGGACGAGCGAGCAGGTGGGGACGACCCGACGAGCCACGCTGAGCCGCGGACGGCCCGCGACGGCCGGCACCGGGCGAGCCGGTGCCGGCATCGTCAGGCGGTGGCGGTCGTCGCGCGCCGGTCGGCCACGCGCTCGGCCTGGTGCACCAGCTCGGTCTCCCGCGACCGCAGCGCGGCGTAGAGCGGGGCGGCGATGAACAGCGTGGTGAGCGTGCCGAGGATGATGCCGATGAACAGCGAGAGGGACAGGTCCTTCAGCGTGCCGGCGCCGAGCAGGAACGCGCCGATGAAGAGGATCGCCGCGACCGGCAGGATCGCCACCACCGAGGTGTTGATCGACCGGACCAGGGTCTGGTTGATGGCGAGGTTAACCTCCTCGGCGAAGGTGCGCCGGGTGTTCGTGGCGATGTCGTCGGTGTTCTCGCGGATCTTGTCGAACACCACCACGGTGTCGTACAGCGAGTAGCTCAGCACCGTCAGGAAGCCGATGATCGCCGACGGGGTGACCTCGAAACCGCTGAGCGCGTACAGTCCCGCGGTCACCACCATGACGGTCATCAGACCGCCGAGCGCGCCCACGGACATCTTCCACGTGCGGAAGTAGAACGCCATCAGCACGGCCGCGATCACGACGAAGATCACGAGGCCCTGCAACGCCTGCCGGGTGACGTCCGCACCCCAGGTCGGTCCGACGAAGTTGGACGTGACCTGGCCCGCGGGCACCTCGTACGCGCTGCGGAGCGAGTCGCGCACCTGCAGCGTCTGGTCGTCGGTGAGTCGCTCCGTCTGCACGCGCATGGTGCCCGGCGCGATGTTGGTGACCCGCGCGTCCTTGCCGCCGGCGACCGAGTCGACGGCCTTCTCCCCGCGGTCGATGTCGGTGTGCGTGGTCCCGGAGACCGTGAACTCGGAACCCCCACGGAACTCGATGCCGAGGTTGAAACCGCCGCCGATCACCGGCACCAGGATGGAACCGATGATCGCGATCGCCGCGATCAGGAACCAGATCCGGCGCTTGCCGACGAAGTCGAAGGATCGTCGACCGCTGTAGAGGTCGTTGCCGAACCGGGAAAAACTGATCATCACTCGTCCTCTCCGACAGCGGTGCTGCCGGCACGATCCTGGGAGGCGCGGGCCCCGACACTCTGTTCGGCCGCGCGGCGCTCGGCGATGGTCATGCGCCGCTCCGCCTCGCGACCGGCACCGGCATTGCGGCCCTTGCGCGCGACGGTGCTGCTGCCGGCTCCGACCCCGGCCAGCACGGGCTCACGGAACCGGCCGGCACCACGGTAGAACGGCACCGCCCCGAGCCGCTCCGGGTCCAGCCCGGACCAGCGGTGACCGCCGCCGAAGAAGCGGGTGCGTGCGAGCAGCACCATCGTCGGGTGGGTGAACATGAACACGACGATCAGGTCCGCCACCGCGGTCAGGCCCAGGGTGAAGGCGAACCCGCGGACGTTGCCGACCGCCACGAAGTAGAGCACGACCGCGGCCAGCAGGTTGACCGCCTTGGAGGCGAGCACCGTCCGCTTGGCCCGCTTCCAGCCGTGGTCGACGGCGGAGATCACCGATCGGCCCTCGCGCAGCTCGTCACGGATGCGCTCGAAGTAGACGATGAAGGAGTCCGCGGTCTGGCCGATGGCCACGATCAGGCCCGCGACGCCGGCCAGCGAGAGCCGGTAGTTGGCGGTCCAGCCGAGGATCGCGATGGCGAGCCAGGTGAGCACGCCCGCCACCACGAGGGAGGCGATCGTGACGAAGCCCAGCAGCCGGTACTGGAACAGCGAGTAGACGCACACCAGGGCCAGGCCGATCAGGCCCGCGATGATGCCCATCATCAGCTGCTGGCTGCCCAGGGTCGCGGAGATCTGCTGCTCGCTCTGGATCTCGAAGCTGATCGGCAGGGCGCCGTACTTCAGCTGCTCGGAGAGCGCCTTCGCGGACTCCTGGGTGAAGTTGCCGGTGATCTGCGGCTTGCCGTCGGTGATGACCGCCTGCGTGGTCGGCGCGGACAGCACCCGGCCGTCGAGGACGATGGCGAACTGATCCCGCGGCGACGCGTTCTTGAGACCGAACAGACGCTGCGTGACGGTGCGGAACTTGTCGGTGCCGGGACCGTTGAACTGGATGTTGACGGCCCACTGGCCGGTGTTGGCACCGTTCGCGCCCGTCGTCTGGCCGAAGCTGGCCGTCTGGATGTCCGCGCCGGGAACCTCGACGGGGCCGAGGATGTACTTGCCGCCGGTGGCCGCGTCGCACGCGATCGCTGGCTTCGTCGGGTCGGTCGGCGGCTGCTGCTTCGCCGCGGCCTCGGGCCGGCAGTCCTTCGCCTCGAACGCCCGGTAGACCGCCCCGGTGATCCAGTTGGTGTCGCTCGCGTTGGTGGGCTTCGCCTTCGGCTTCGGCAGCGCCGCGTCCTTCGCGCGGTTCGCACCGGTGACCGGGGCGCCGTCGCCGACCTGGAGCACGGGGCGGAACGTCATGTCCGCCGACGCCTGGATGAGTTCGCGGGTCTGCGCGCTCGGCGTACCGGGCATGCTGACCACGACGTTGCGGCCGGACTGGGTGCTGATCTCGGCCTCGGCGACGCCGGAGCCGTCGACGCGCTGGCGGATGATCTCCACCGCCTGGGCGAGCTGTTCCTCGTTGATCTCCGTGCCCGACTGGGTGCGCGGTGCGAGGATCATCTCGGTGCCGCCCTCCAGGTCGAGGGCGAGCTTCGGTGCGGCGCTCGCCTGACCGGTCAGCGCGCCGCCGGTCAGCACCGCGCCGAGCGCGATGAAGAGGACGGCCAGCCAGATGATGGTGCGACGGGCACCGGACACCGTCCGGTTCGTGCCAGCCCGGTTATTTGCCATGGGGGGAGGTTCTCCTGCGGACGCGACACCCACCCGCGGGGTGAGCGCGGTGCGGTGGGTGCCGGCGTGGTGTCAGCGGTTGTTGTTGTCGTTGCGCTCGTTGAGACGGCGCAGCGTCTCCTCGGGCGTCTCCGCGCGGGTGGCGGGCGCACCGTAGCCGACCGAGTCATCGTCAGCATGCGCGTCGGCAGGCGCGTCGACGCGCGGACGCTCCGGATCGATCGAGGCGTCGAACGGCTCGGCGGCGGGGGTCTCACCGGTCTCGACACCGGCGGCGGTCGCCCCGGCGTCGGCACCGGCGGGCGCTGCCGGGTCGAGGATCTTCGTCACGGACTGCAGGTGCACCGTGGCGGTGTTGCCGGGCGAGAGCTCGAGGACGACCTTGTTCTCGGCCGCGTCCACGGACAGGACGGTGCCGAACAGGCCGTAGCTGGTCATGACCTCCTGGCCGGGCGCCATCGACGACTTGCGCTCCTGCGCCTCGGTCTGGGCCTTCTTGTTGCGGCGGAACATCGTGAAGATCAGGAAGACCAGCACGACGATCATGATGAGGAAAAGGGGATCCACGGTCCTGAGAGTCCATTCGTCGAGTACAGGATCACGCCGTCCAGCGGCGAGCACCCCTGATGGTCGCACGGCAACCTGAACGGGCGCGCAGTGGCATCACGAGTGTCGGGCCAGTCTAGGCCACCGGGCAGGAGCCCGCTGGGGCGGCGCGCTGACGTGCACGCATCCGTCTGGACCAGTGCACCCGCGTACCCACGGCGCCGGCGCGGAGCCGGTCAGTCGTCGAGCCGGTCAGTCGTCGAGCCGGTCAGTCGTCGACCGAGTCAGTCGTCGAGCTCGTCCCCGCGGAAGAGCGGTGCCGTCCCGCCCGCGGAGGGAACGTCCTCGTCCAACCGTGCCGAGAGGGACGCCGCGGCATAGCCGGCGGGCGGTTCGATGCCGAGGTGCTCGTAGGCGGCGGGCATGGCGATCCGCCCGCGCGGCGTGCGGCCGAGCAGGCCCTCGCGCACCAGGTAGGGCTCGGCGACGGTCTCGACGGTCTCGGTCTCCTCCCCCACCGCGATGGCGAGGGTGGACAGGCCGACCGGTCCGCCGTGGAACTTGCTCACGAGGGCGTGCAGCACGGCCCGGTCGAGCCGGTCCAGTCCCCGGGCGTCGACCTCGTACATGTCCAGCGCCGCGGAGGCGGACCGGGCGTCGATCTGGTCGATGCCGTGCACCAGGGCCCAGTCGCGGACCCGGCGCAGCAGCCGGTTGGCGATGCGTGGGGTGCCCCGGGAGCGCTTGGCGATCTCGGCGAAACCGGCGGAGTTGACCGCGAGGTCCATCAGCCCGGCCGAACGCCGCAGCACCCGTTCGAGCTCGTCGACGGCGTAGAACTCGAGGTGTCCGGTGAACCCGAAGCGGTCGCGCAACGGCCCCGGCAGCAACCCGGCCCGGGTGGTGGCGCCGACGAGGGTGAACGGCGGCAGATCGAGCGGAATGGCGGTGGCGCCGGCGCCCTTGCCCACGATGATGTCCACCCGGAAGTCCTCCATCGCCATGTACAGCATCTCCTCGGCGGGCCGGGACATGCGGTGGATCTCGTCGAGGAACAGCACCTCGCCCTCGCTGAGCGAGGAGAGGATCGCGGCGAGGTCCCCGGCGTGCTGGATGGCGGGGCCGGACGTGATCCGCAGCGGGGCGTTCATCTCGGCGGCGATGATCATGGCCAGCGTCGTCTTGCCGAGACCGGGCGGGCCGGAGAGCAGCACGTGGTCCGCGCTGCGGCCACGCAGCCGCGAGGCCTCGAGCACCAGGGAGAGCTGCTCGCGTACCCGCTTCTGCCCCACGAAGTCGTCGAGGCTCTTCGGCCGCAGCGCGGCCTCGATCATCCGCTCCTCGGGCTCGCCGTCGGCGGAGACCATCCGGGCTCCCGCGTCGGCGCCGGGGATCTCAGCCACGTCCGGCCGCCACGGTGTCGTCGTCGGCGGTGGCCGTGGTCGCCGTCCGGGCGCCGCGCGATCGGCTCGTGCGGGTTCCGGCGGTCGGTGAACCGGTGCCCGTGGTACCGGCGCCGCCTCCACGCGGGGCGCGGGGCGCTCGGCCGGTGTCCTGACCGAGCCACCGCAGGGTCAGGCGGAGGATCTCGGCGACGTTGCCGCGCGCCGCGACGTCGGGCTCGTCCGCGGTCGCGGCCTCGAGCGCCGCCGTGGCGTCCTTCTCGGTCCAGCCGAGTCCGGTGAGGGCCTGGAGCACCTGCGGCTGCCACACCGGGCCGGCCGATGTCGCGGCCGTGTGGGTGGCACCGGTGGGCACCAGCTTGTCGGCGAGTTCGAGCACGATGCGGCGGGCGCCCTTGGGCCCGATGCCGGGCACCTTGCTGAACGCCTTGTCGTCCCCCGAGGCGGCGGCGACGCGGACGGCCTCGGGGTCGTGCACGGCGAGGACGGCCAGCGCGAGGCGGGGGCCCACCCCGCTGACGCCGAGAAGGGTCTCGAACACCTCGCGGTGGTCGGCGTCGGGGAAGCCGAAGAGCGTCATCGAGTCCTCGCGCACGACCATCGACGTCGCGACGGACGCGGTCTCCCCCGTGCGCAGCGAGGCGAGGGTCTGCGGGGTGGCGTTGACGAGCATGCCGAAACCGTTGACGTCGATCACGGCGGAGGTCAGGCCGACGTGGGTCACGGTGCCGCGCAACGAGCTGATCACGGGTCACTCCTGCCGGGTCGAGGCATCGAACATATCTACGAACACCCTACGGGAGCGGACCGACGGCACCCGGCATCACCACGCGCGTCGCGTCGGGACCCGGTCCTACCGGTGTCGGCGGCCGTGACCGGCCTGGCGGGCGCTGGCCTCCGCCTGCACCCAGAGCTTCTGAGCCGCCGTGAGGCTGCCGGCGGGCGTCCGTTGTCCCGCCCGGGCCGCCGCGGCCGCCCGCGACTCGGACCCCGAGGCGGCGGACGACGTGGCGACGGCGCTCAGACCGGACCGCCACGCGTGGGTGATGGCCAGGGCCAGGGCGTCGGCGGCGTCCGCGGGCGTCGGCGCCTCGGGCAGCCGGAGGATGCGCACCACCATGCGGGCGACGGACCCCTTGTCCGCCTGCCCGTTGCCGGTGACGGCGGCCTTGACCTCGGTCGGCGTGTGCAGGCCGACGGCGATCCCCCGGCGGGCGGCCGCGGCAATGACGACACCGGAGGCCTGCGCCGTGCCCATCACGGTGGAGACGTTGAGCTGGCTGAACACCCGCTCGACGGCCAGCACGTCCGGGCTGTGCCGGTCGAGCCACTGCTCGACGGCCACGTCGATGGCAAGCAGCCGACCGTCCAGCGGGGTGTCCGCGGGGGTGCCGACGACGCCCACCTCGACGAGGGTGGCGCGGCGGTTCGCGGTGACATCGACGACGCCGAGCCCGCAGCGGGTGAGGCCGGGATCGACCCCGAGGACGCGCAGGCTCACGCCGTCGGCCGTCCCGTCAGTCCTCGGTGTCCAGCTCGGCCAGAACGGCCTCGCTGAGGTGTGCGTTGGAGTAGACGTTCTGTACGTCGTCGAGCTCCTCGAGAGCGTCGACGAGGCGCAGGAACTTGCGGGCAGCATCGCTGTCCAGGTCCACCTGCATCGACGGGAGGAACTCGGCCTCGTCCGTCTCGTACTCGATGGACGCCTCGGTCAGGGCGGCGCGGATGGCCGGCAGGTCGCTGGCCTCGGAGATCACCTCGAAGCTCTCGCCCTCGTCCTTGACCTCCTCGGCACCGGCGTCGAGCACGGCGAGGAGCACGTCGTCCTCGGCCAGGTCGTTCTTCGGCAGGCGGACGACGCCCTTGCGCGTGAAGAGGTAGTTGACCGACCCCTGGTCGGCCACGGTGCCGCCGTTGCGGGTGATGGCCACGCGCACCTCGGAGGCGGCGCGGTTCTTGTTGTCCGTCAGGCACTCGACCAGCAGCGCCGAGCCCTGCGGGCCGCGCGCCTCGTAGAAGATCTCCGAGTAGTCGATCGTCTCGCCGGTCAACCCGGCACCGCGCTTGACCGCACGGTCGATGTTGTCGTTGGGGACCGAGTTCTTCTTGGCCTTCGAGACCGCGAGCTCCAGCGCCGGGTTGCCGGACGTGTCCGGGCCACCCATGCGCGCCGCGACCTCGATGTTCTTGATGAACTTGGCGAACGCCTTCGCGCGGCGACCGTCGATGACGGCCTTCTTGTGCTTGGTGGTCGCCCATTTGGAGTGGCCCGACATGCCTACGCTTCTCCTCTGATGATCCGGATGAACAGGTCGTGGATGCGCCGCTCGCCGGTGACCTCCGGATGGAAGGACGTGGCGAGGAGCTTCCCCGACCGCACTGCGACGATTCTACCGGCCGTGTCCTGTACCTCCGGGTCCGTGGGACCGTCGGGGTGCTGGGCGGGCGCGTCGGACGGCGTGCGGGCGAGCACCTGGACGCCGTCGCCGACGTCCTCGGCCAGGGGGGCGCGGATGAAGACGGCGGGCACGTCGCCCACGTCGGTGAAGTCCAACGTCACCTCGAAGGACTCCCGCTGGCGGCCGAACGCGTTGCGCCGCACGGTCATGTCGATGCCGCCCAGGGTGCGCTGCGGGTCGCCCTGCCGATCCCGGGCCGGGTCGGCGACGCGGTCGGCGAGCATGATCATGCCGGCGCAGGAGCCGTAGACCGGCAGACCGCCGGCGATGGCGTCCTGCAGCGGCGCGGCGAGGTCGAACGCCCGGGTGAGCTTGTCCATCGTGGTGGATTCCCCGCCGGGGATGACGAGCCCGTCGAGGCCGTCGATCTCCCGGGGCCGGCGCACGAGCACGACGTCGGCGCCCAGTTCCGTCAACACCCTCGCGTGCTCCCGCACGTCACCCTGCACTGCCAGTACGCCGATAGCCACCTCGCCATCCTAGGAGCGTGGACGGCCGCTCCCGGGCACGGGTCCCCGGTCGCCCCGCGGACGGGCGGCGTGGGGACGCCTCAGTCGGTGGTGTTCGCGACCCGGTAGGCGGACCACTCGGGGCCGGCCTGCGCGAGCGCCTGCGGCTCGATGAAGCACGCCGTCGCCCAGACGTCCACCCACGTCAGGTCCGGCCCGACGACGGTCACCGACGTGGGGCCGCCGGCGGCCGGGGCGCCGGTGCGCGGGTCCGTGATGTGGTCACCGCGTGCCGCGGTGCCGGAGGTGGCCAGGGCGCCCTCGGTCACGGTCACCACGGTGGCGAACGCGCCCGGCGTGCCCGGCTTCTCGACGCCGATCCGCCAGTGCGGGTCGACGAGGGAGGCCGCCGGCCCGCGACCGCAGACCAGGTCGCCCCCGGCGTTGATGCTGAAGGCGATGCCCGGGACCCCGCGCAGGTGCGCGGCGGCCCGCTCGACCGCCCAGCCCTTGACGATGCCCGTCGGGTCCCAGCCGCGAGTGCCGTCCGGCCCGGTCAGGTCGGTGGTGAACAGGCCACCGGTGGCGGCGGCGGTCCGCTCGGTGAGGCTCCGGACCTCGGCGAGCCACGTGTCGGCCGCGTGGGCGAGCTCGCCGCGCCGTATCCGGCTCAGCTCGCTGTCCGGGCGCCACAGGGAGAACACGGCGTCGGCGCGCTCGAGGTCGGCGAACAGGGCGTCGACCGCGTCGTCGATGTCCCGACGCGCCGGGTCGACCGCCCGGACATGCACCGAGACGGGCAGTCCCATCACCTGACGCACCCAGGCCCGGACCGTGCGGACGCTGCCGGGCAGCACCGCGGGCAGGCCGAACGGGGCGGCGGCGATCGCGGCGCTCACGAGAGGTGGGCCTGGTCGAGGGCGGACTGCAGGCTGCTGATGTAACCGTCGGAGGTCACGGTGGCGCCGGAGATCATGTCGATGTTCGCGCTCTGCGCGGTGACCACCTCCTGGTTCAGGGCGGGGATCGCGACGGCGTTGATCTCCTGGTCGCGCCCGTTCTCCTGCGGGTAGACGACGGCCTCGGCGGCGGTGACCTTGCCGTCCTTGACGGTGATCTGCACCTGCACCGGCCCCCAGCGGGTGTCGACGGCGTCGCCGGTGTAGGTGCCGGACGCCGTCGAGCTCGAGGTTCCCGAGGAGGATGACGATCCCGAGGTGCCGGACGACGACGAGGAGTCGCTCGATCCCGCGGCCGTCCCGGAGGACGAGCCCGAGTCCGTCGAGCCGGACCCGGAGGACCCGGAGGACGTCGACGAGCTGCCCGACCCGGTGGATCCCGAGCCGGCCGACGTCGTCGAACGCGTCGTGTCCGGGGCGATCGCGGCCGACGCGGAGACGGCGCTGGTCGAGGTGCGGTAGCTGAAGAGGAGGACGAAGACGGTCACCGTGACGGCGGCCCAGAGGACGATGCGGCGCATGAGGGGAACTCCTGGAAGGAAGGGTGCCGGAGAAGGCGGGGTCAGTACTGGAAGCGTTCGAGGTGGATGCGGTCGGCGGGGACCCCGGCGTCGAGCGCGGAGGCCCGCACCTGCTCCATCCAGTCCGGCGCCCCGCAGATGAAGACGTCGTGCTCGGCGATGTCGGGGCACAGGTGCAGCAGGGCGCCGGTGTCGTCCCACGCGTCCGCCCAGCCGGGCAGCCAGCTCTCGCGGGCCCGATTGCGCGGCCCGGCGAGCCGCACGTAGCGCGCTCCGCGGCGTCGAGCGTTCGCGTCGATCGAGGCGGCCAGCGTGGGGTCCTGCTCGTTCCCGACGCGGTGCAGGACCGTGATGTCGCCCGGCGCCTGGGCCATCCCCTCGAGCAGGGACTTCATCGGCGCGATCCCGATGCCGCCGCCGATCAGGGTGACCTTCCGCTGCGTCCGCACGCCCGGGTGCAGCCGCCCGTAGGGGCCCTCGATAAGCACCCGGGTGCCGGGCCGCAGCCGGGCAAGGCGGGCGGTGCCGTCCCCGGCCCGGCTGGCCGTGAACTGGAGGGTGGCGCCGTCGGGTGCGGCGGAAAGGGAGAACGGGTGGGCCCGCGTCCAGCCCGGGCCGTCGAGGAAGCGCCACTGGAAGAACTGACCGGCCTGCGCCTTCAGCCGGGCGACACCGGGGCCGCCGACGACGACGGTCGTGGTGGTCGGCGACTCGGGGCGCACGTGCACGACGCGCAGCGGTGATCGCAGCGAGCGCCACAGCGGGACACCGATCCGGTAGACGAGCACCGCGCCGGCGCAGACGATGTACAGCCCCCACCAGAAGACGGTCGCGATGGGCGAGGACAGGAAGTCCTGCCCGGTCCACAGCTGGTGCGGCAGCGCCAGCCCGACGCCGAGGTAGGCGTAGAGGTGGATCAGGTGCCACGACTCGTAGCGCAGGCGGCGGCGCGCGGCCCGGTAGGACGTCACGACCACCATGCACAGGGCCGCCGTCCCGGCGATCGCGAGCAGCATCCCCGGGTAGTTCAGGGTGAAGTCGACGATGGTCCCCCACAGCCCGGCGGGCGAGCCGGCCGCGTACCCGAGGGTGATGAGGACGATGTGGGCGAGCATCAGGGTGAAGGACGTGAACCCGACCAGCCGGTGGGTCCGCGCCAGGGCGTCCTGGCCCCAGGCCTGCTCGAACCACGGGATCCGCGCCATCAGGAACACCTGGACCAGCAGCAGGGCCGAGGCGATCAGCCCGGTCAACCGGCCGGTGGACATCAGCGCCCCGGCGAGCGTGCCGAGCAGCTGGACGCCGCCGCCGGACACCCACAGGGCGACCACGATCAGCAGCACCGCCCACATGGCCAGCACCGACGCGTCGCGCCACCACAGCGGAGGGTGGGAGACGGCGCCGACCGGCACGACGGGGGCGCGACGGGGGCGCATCGGGCCGTCGGGGACGCCCCGCCGGCCGGTCCTCGTGCGGGTCGTCTCGCCCGTCATCGTCGCCGTCATCGTGCCCGGAGCGGCCGGTGCACCCGTCCCCGGCCCCGTCGTCGCCGGCTCGATCGTGCGCAGCTCGATCGTCCGCTGAGGGCGCGTGGGCTGTTGTGTGGTCATGTCACCACTGTCGAGCGTCGGGCTAGTACGGCGATGTCGTCCACCTGTGCGGAACCTGTGCGAGTCACGGGACGGCGCAGCACCGCGCCCCGCTAGCATGGTCAGCTGAACCGTCAGCTTGAAATCGTGCGTCTTGAGGATGAGGTCTGTATCTATGTGTGGAATCGCCGGTTACTACGGTTTCGGTGACGACCGGGACCTGCTGGGGGCCATGAACCAGTGCATCGTGCACCGCGGTCCCGACGGCGAGGGTTACGCCACCGAGGGCCAGGTGGGCCTCGCGCACCGCCGGCTCTCCATCATCGACGTCGCGCACGGCCAGGAGCCGATGTACAGCGCCGACGGCCAGGTGGTGCTGATCTACAACGGCGAGGTCTACAACTACCTCGACCTGCGCGCCGAACTGGAGGCCCTGGGCCGGACGTTCAGCACCGTCTCGGACACCGAGGTCGTGCTGCAGGCCTATGAGGAGTGGGGCGACGACGCGTTCGACCGCTTCAACGGCATGTTCGGGTTCGCCATCCACGACCGCCGCAACAACCGGCTGGTCCTGGCCCGCGACCACTTCGGCATCAAGCCGCTCTACTTCGCGTCCTTCACCGAGGGCGGCGAGAAGAAGCTGCTGTTCGCCTCCGAGATCCGCCCGATCCTCGCCGCCGAGAAGCTGGAGCGGAAGGTGAACGAGCGGATCCTCTACCGCTACCTGCAGTTCCGCATCCACGACGAGGAGGCGGCCACCTTCTTCGCCGGCATCGACAAGCTCCTGCCCGGGCAGAAGCTGGTCCTGGACACGACGACCGGTGAGCACGAGGTCTCGATGTTCACCCGGCTCGAGCAGGAGCTGGAGGAGCTCTCCTCCGTCGAGCGGCCCTACGACCAGGGCGTCATCGACGAGTACCGCGAGCGGTTCACCGAGGGCGTGCGGCTGCGGCTGCAGTCCGAGGTGCCGGTCGGCACCGCCCTCTCCGGTGGCCTGGACTCCTCCGCCGTCGTCGTGACCATCAACAAGCTCATGCAGGAGAAGGCCGCCGCGACCGACTCGCTCGGCGCGAAGCAGCAGACGTTCTCCGCCGTCTTCCCCAACTCGATCAACGACGAGGAGAAGTACGCCGACGCCGTCCTCGCCAGCGTCGAGGGCAACGTCGACAGCCACAAGATCCTGCCGAAGGCGCACGAGTTCGCCGAGGACCTGATCGACTTCGTCCGCACCCAGGAGGAGCCGATCATTTCCTCGGGCCCCTACGCCCAGTACCGGGTGATGCAGAAGGCGTCCGAGACCATCACCGTGCTGCTCGACGGGCAGGGTGCCGACGAGATGATGGCCGGATACATCCCCTACTACTTCGCGTACCTCGGTCAGCTGCGCAAGAACAAGCAGTGGGACAAGCTGGCGAAGGAGATGGCCAACGCCACCGACATCTTCTACCGGCTCGGCCGCTTCCGTTTCCAGTCGAAGCTGACGCTGAAGAAGGACGTGGCCATCGGCTCGCTCCTGAAGAAGGAGTGGACCAGCCGCTTCGCCGGTGAGACCTACCGGGTGATCGGGGACAACCTCAAGCTGCGCCTGATCGACGACCTGTTCCGCAAGTCGCTGCCCTCGGTGCTGCGGTACGAGGACAAGAACACGATGCGCTGGTCGCTCGAGGGGCGTGTGCCGTTCCTCGACAAGGAGGTCGTGAAGTTCCTGTTCTCGCTCTCGGACGAGGCGATCATCAAGGACGGCTGGAACAAGCGGATCCTGCGCGACGCGACCCGCGGCCTGCTGCCCTCGATGATCAGCGACCGGCGGAACAAGATCGGTTTCACCACCCCCGAGGCGGAGTGGTTCAAGCTGATGAAGGAGCGGATCTACGAGATCTTCCTCTCCTCATCCTTCGAGGACCGGCCGTACTGGGACCAGGACGCCGTGCTGTACGCGTTCGAGGAGTACCTGCAGGATCGCAACGGCGCCTCGACCATGGTGTTCTGGCGGCTGCTGAACGTGGAGCTGTGGCTGCGCGAGTTCATCGACGGCGCGCCGGCCCCGAAGGCCGGCAAGGTCGACAAGACGGACTACGAGCCGAATCCCGGCAAGCAGCTCGAGCTGACCGTGCCGGGCGGCCACACGTTCCGCCGCTACCCGCTGCGCACCGACATCTTCTACCGGGACACCGACTTCGAGCCGGCCGTGCTGGGCTACGTGTCCCGCTTCGTCGACGGTCTCGGGGACGCCGGTGACGACCACGCCACCGCAATCAACAACTCCCCGTGGTACCTGTTCGTCTCGGAGAAGATCGTCGCGATGACCCAGGGGCGTTCCATCCCGGTGTGGGACATCAAGGTCTCCCCCGCCGCCCGGATGCTGTCGAAGGCCGTCGTGCGCAACCCCGGCGGCATCGGCCTGGCCAGCCCGTGGTCGATGCAGCTGGCGATCGACGAGGTCGGCCTGCCGCGTATCCTCTACGCCTCCGCCCGCTCCGTCGTCGGCAAGTTCCAGGGCAAGAAGGGCGTGTTCTACGAAGTGGCCGGCGGCAACATCAACGCCATCGACGGCGCCGCCGGGTACCAGGTGGGCACCTCGACCCACTCGGTCAAGCTCGCCCCGAAGGACCCCGACGCCGTCGCGGCCCGGCTGTCGCAGCTCGTCCGGGAGACCGTCCCGGCCCAGTACGCGGCGACGTTCGCCGGCACGGCCATCATGGACGCCAACGACCTCGGCGTCGTGTGCCTCGGGCAGGACACCGACCTGGACAGGGCCACCGTCGAGGCGATCTTCAAGGACAACCCGCAGGGCCAGACCACCGAGCAGACCCCGATGTCGATCGTGGTCTCCCGGTAGTCACGCGTTCGACGTCAGACGCTCCACATCGAAGGGCGGGATCCGGTGCGCCGGGTTCCGCCCTTCGTCGTTCTCGGGTGCCTCGGTCGTTCCGGGTATCGCCCGGTGTCAGCGGTGCAGCGAGGCGGGGGCGCGAAGGGCGTCGCGCACGGGGGCCCGCAGCAGCGGCACCCGGGCGAGCACCAGGCCGGCGATGATCGCGCCGAGGCCGCCCATCGTCATGTCCCCGATGGTGTCGTCGTAGGTGACGTAGATCTGGGCGGTGATGAAGGTGCGGCCGAACCACTCGACCATCTCCCACACCGCGCTCATTCCCAGGCCGATCGCCGCGGTGAGCACGACGGGCGCGATCGCCCGCACCCCCGCGGCGCGCGGTGTCGCGACGATGCCGAGCTCGGCGAGCAGCAGGTAGGCCGCCGCGCTGACGACGCCGGTGCAGACCAGGTGCACCGGGATGTCCCACCAGTCGACGGTCGTGTACAGGTCGACGACGTTGCTCCACCCGGCCACCAGCAGCGCCGTCCCGTGCACCAGGTCGAAGCCCGAGCGCACCCCGAGAAAGCGCGGGGCCACCAGACCGGGCAGCACGAAGGCGAGGATGCCGGCGTCGGTCAGGCTCCAGCCGATGCCGGCGACCACGATGCTGAGAACGCCGATGACACGCAGAGCGTCGGCGAGGATCTCGCCCAGCGTGGCGGGCGGCCGCAGGAAGTTCTCGATCATGACGACGCGCCCGGCCCCGCTACGCCCGACTCTGCCGCACCCGGCAACCGCACAACGACCTGCAGCGGCAGGTGGTCCGAGGGCCACACGCCGTCGGGACGGTGCGCGTTCAGCCCGGCCCGCGAGACGTCGATGTCCGGCGTCGTGACGATCCAGTCGATCCGCCGCCCGCCGGCCCGGGGCTGACGGTAGTTGGGAAAACTCCCCCAGGGCGGTGTCACGCGGACGGCCGCCTCGCGCCAGGCGTCCTCGAGCGCGTCGTCGGCCAGCAGCATCTCGATCGCGGCCGAGCCCTGACCTGCGTTGAGGTCCCCGGTGATGACCGCCGGCAGCCCGTGGCCGGCGACGGTCTTGCGCACCGCCTCGGCCGACCGGACGCGAGAACGCGGCGCCAGGTGGTCGAAGTGCGTGTTGACGGCGAGGAACGTGACGCCGGTGGCCCGGTCCCGCAGCTGGGCGATGACCATCACGCGGGGCACCAGGTTGCCCCAGGACGTCGAACCCGGCTCGTCCGGGGTGTCGGAGAGGGCGGCCTGTTCCCAGCTCACCAGCTCGACCCGGTGCGCGTCGTAGTACAGCGGGCACCCCTCGCCGGTCCCGTCGGCGCGCCGCCCGTGCCCTACCCGGCTGTAGCGCTCGCCCAGAGCCTCGCTGAGCGCGTCCGCCTGGTCGGACATCGCCTCCTGGATGCCGAGGACGGTGGGCCGTTCAGCGGAGACGAGCGCCTGCACCGCCGGCCGCCGTCGCGTCCACCGATCCGCCCGCCGCGGGGTCATGCTCAGGCGCCGGCGGATGTTGAAGGTCATGACATGCACGTCGGGGGGCACCGGCGGCCCGATCAACGCGTCACTCATGACTCCACGGTACGACGGGAACCGCCCGATGTCTCGGTAGTCGAGACGTCAGGTGGTCGGTGCCGCTCGGTGCGATCCTGCTAGCTCGTTTCCGCGCTGCCGGAGGCTCCGCAACGACCGGGCCGGCTGCCGGTCCTGCGGCCAGTGCACCACGACGGTGCGCATCCCGCGCCGCAGGCGGTGGGCGAAGGCGCGGCCGCTGAAGAAGGGGCGCATCGACATGCCCATCGAGGCCGTCGGCAGGTAGCGGATGCGGTGGCGTTCGCCCAGGTGGAAGGCCAGATCGAGGTCGTCGTGCAGCAGCGGATCGTCCCGGTGCACCGTGTCGCGGATGTCGCGCCAGGCGGCCCGGCGCATCCCGAGATTGGAGCCGAAGAGCGGGAGGTGCCCGAGCGCCGGGATCGAGGCCAGGGCATAGGCGCCCAGATAGACGACCGCCAGGGAGGTGCGCAGCGACGGGGGGCCGTCGATGAACCGCGCGGGACCGGTGAAGGCCGCCACCTCGGGGTGGGCGGCGAAGGCATCGACCATCGTGGCGATCCACGTCGGGGCCGGCAGGCAGTCGGCGTCGAGGCGCAGGATCAGGTCGCCGGTGGCGGCGTCGTAGCCGGTGGCGCTCGCGGCAGGAATGCCCGGGGCGCGGCACGGGAGGACGCGAGCACCGGCGCGACGGGCGATCTCGGCGGAGTCGTCGGTCGAGTTGTTGTCGATCACGACGATCTCGTCGGCGCGCCGCGACTGCAGGGCGAGGGCGTGCAGGCACACGGCCAGGGCGACGGCGTCGTCCTTGACGGGAATGACGACGGAGACGGTGAGGGGGTCGGCCCGCTTCAGGTCAGCCATGGATCGATCACCGTCAATCCCTCGATGTCCCGGAAATCTTTGACGTTGCGAGTCGCGAGGTCAGAGGCCAGAGCCAGGCAGATTCCGGCGATCTCCGCATCGGCGAGGCTGATCGTCCGTCCAGCCGCTTCAGCTTTGACGAGAAGCCGCGCGGTCGCCCGTGCCGCGGATTCGTCATACGGCAACACGCCATCGGCGTGATGATCGATGATCGACTGCCAGCGGCGGGCCAGATCATCCCGCCGGTGGCCCTGCGGCAGCCGCCCGATGCCTCGCTCGATCTCCTCGACCGTGATCGCGGTGATGCCGACCTCATGACGAGCCAAGGCCTCGGACCAGGCGACCACGGCACCGTCGGGCTCGCGCCGCATCAACTCCGAGACGACGTTGGTGTCCGCGATGATCACCCGAGATCCACTGGCCGCGGGAGATCAGATCGACGGGCCGGCTCGAGGTCGACGGCGTGACGCACATCGAACTGTTCGAGCACCGCCGTCAGGATATTTCCCTGCGTCTGCCCGACGGCACGGTCGAGGATGTCCCGAACCTCTGCCTCGACAGACCGGCCGTTTCTCGCAGCCCGCTCGCGCAGCTTGTCATGGGTGACGCCCGCCAGTTTGCGGACCGTGATCGTGGACATCGGCACCTCCAGAAGATGACAGCAATGCTATCAAACGACGAGTTGGGTGGACCTGGTCATTTGCACTTCGTGAGTTGTTGTCAGTGGTGAGTGGCACGTTGATCAGGGTCAGGTAACACGTAGGAAGGCGCCGCGACATGTGGGACGCACTAAAATCGATTCCGGCATCGATGAGGAGCTGGCAGGACAATCGAGAGCAGGTCTACAACGTCGTCGCAACTCTGGCGGCAACGCTGGTCATCTCGGCAACGGTGACGGGGTCGCGGCCCTCAGATGTTGTCGCCGCGGTCGCCGACAGCGTCGGTTTGACGTCCGTGGATGTGTGGCTACGATCTGGGGCTCCCCCTTTCATCTCCGCCAGCATGAGGCAGCTGCATGACGGCATGGTGATCGCGACGGTGCTTCTGTTCGTGTTTATGGCGCTCGTGCCGGTCATGCAGACACGTCATGATGACGAGCAACTCCTGGGGTTGCGGCTCATTCGCCTGCTGGGGTCGCCTGCCGCGTCGACTCTGTGGATTCTCTTGCTCATCGCAGCTCAGCATGGAAGCCTGCGGTCGGATCTCGCCGCTTGGCGGAGCACCCTGTCGGCGATAGCGGCTTGGGCGGTGGCCGGAGTCATCCTGGCGTGCGTCGCCTATGCTTCTGCGCGTCGCTCTCGCGCCCAGGACCTCATTCGGCCCCTACTCGCCGCTCCGATCCGCGCGTCCTGGCGCCTTCTCCTGGGTGCCTCCACAGCTCTCATCGCTGTCCTCCTGGCTGCCATCGCCTTTCCGCTTGCGGTGGCAAGCTGGATGTGCGCTCTCGAATCGGACAGTGCTCGCCGTTCGCGGCGGCAAGCAGATGAGACACTCGCGCAACTCTGGCAACCGCCTTCTGGCGCGAAGCCGATGGCGTGAGTGAACTCCTTGGTTGGTCGGAATGGTGTCGTCGTCAGGCCACTCCGGCGGGCACCGCATTCGCCTTGACGCCGCGCAAGATGCCGACGATCTCGATCACTTCGGCGTCCGGGAACAGCATGTCGGGTCCGGTCGGCGCGTAATCCGTGAACGGCGACTCGAACAGCCGTTTCGGCTCGACAACGCCGTTCGCCGTCAGCTCGTCGACGATCACGAGAGCATCGCCTTCAACTCGGCCATGCCCTGCGCGATCTTCGCCTCGAGCTTCTCGATGTCCGCGATGATGTCCAGCGGCGCCCGGTGCTCGATCTCGTCGTACTCGATCTCCTTGTACCGGTTGAGCGAAAGGTCGTAGCCCTGCGCCACGATGTCGGCCTTCGGGACGCAGAACGATTGATCGGTCCGTGCGCGGTCGCGCTCCGTCGTCGTCCGGTTTCCCCATCGCTGGAGCACATCGGGCAGGTCGTTCGCCTCGACAGGGTTGCGCTTGTCGTCGAGCGAGAAGCCGCCGCCGCGCACGTCGTAGAACCAGACGTCGTCGGTGCCGCCGGAGTCCGTGCGAGTGAAGAACAGGATCGCGGTCGACACCCCGGCGTACGGCTTGAACACGCCGGACGGCAGCTTGACCACCGCGTCGAGCTTCTGCTCTTCCACCAGCATGGTGCGCAGCTTCTTGTGCGCGGTGGACGAGCCGAACAGCGCGCCGTCGGGCACGATCACCACGGCCCGCCCGCCAGGCTTGAGCAGATTGAGGAAGAGCATCTCGGTCTTCTTGGTCTTGATCACCCGCTGGAGGTCCTTCGACGTCGACTCGTAGTCGAGCGACCCAGCGAACGGCGGATTGGCGAGGATCAGCGAGTACTTCGCCGTGTCCGCGGCCGCTCCCTCGGAGAGCGAGTCGCGGTAGCGGATGTCCGGTGACTCGACGCCGTGCAGCAGCATGTTCATGCTGCCGATGCGCAGCATCGTGGAGTCGAAGTCGTAGCCGTGGAACATCGATCGGTGGAAGTGCCGACGTTGGGTGGCATCCGTCAACGCGTCAGGATGCGTTTTCCGCACATGCTCGGAGGCCGCCACGAGGAAGCCGGCCGTGCCGCACGCCGGGTCGCAGATCTCGTCCGTCGGGGTCGGCGCCGTCATCGCAACCATCAACTCGATGATGTGCCGGGGCGTGCGGAACTGACCGTTGACCCCAGCGGAGGCGATCTTGGAGAGCAAGTACTCGTAGAGATCCCCGTTGGTGTCCCGGTTCTCCAGCGGGATGGTGTCGATCATGTCGACGACCTTGCTGAGCAGCGCCGGCGTGGGGATGGTGAACCGTGCGTCCCGCATGTGCTCCGAGTAGGTCGAGTTGTCGCCACCGATCTGCTGACCCAACTGCTGCAGGAAAGGGAAAACCTCGCGGCTGACGACCCGGTACATTGTCTCGGCGTCGTCGTCGCGGAAGCGCGACCACCGCAGGTGGCTCTGACCAGGCAGGAACGTCGGATCCTCAATCACCCCACCGGTGAAGCTGGCTTTCTTCTCGGCCAGCTTCTGCAGGTCGTCCAGCCGGCGGATGAACAGCAGATACGTGATCTGCTCGATCACCTCCAGCGGGTTCGAGATGCCGCCGGACCAGAACGCGTCCCAGACTCGGTCGATGGTGCTCTTCAGTTCCCCAGCGATCACAACGGTCCAATCTAGCGGAGACCGGGTGCCGGACCGGCTAGCCTGACGCCACCCCACGACAAGTCGAGCCAGGAGACCACCCATGACCACGAACCGCATGCCCGACATGACCCTGACCAGCGCGAGCGCCTTCGTCGCGGCCTCCGGCCTCGTCGTCGACGACGTCACCGACACCACCGTGCGGGGTCATGCCGACCTCGGTGAGGACCAGCACACCCCGTGGGGCGTCGTGCACGGCGGCGTGTACGCGACCATCGTCGAGAGCGCCGCCAGCATCGGCGCGAGCCATGCCGTCGCCGATCGCGGCGAGTTCGCCGTCGGCGTCCACAACGCGACCGACTTCCTCCGGCCCAGCACCGGGTGCCGGGCGACGGTCGAGGCCGAGGCGCTGCACCAGGGACGGACCCAACAGCTCTGGCAGGTCGTCATCACCGACGCCGGGACGGGCAAGGTCCTCGCCCGCGGTCAGCTGCGGGTGCAGAACGTCCCGCTGCCGACCGCACCACCGGCGGCAACGCCGTGACCCTCGCCGCCGTCACACGCCCCCGGTTCCGTCAGTGGCCTGTGGCACAGTGGAAAGCATGACGACCTCCTCGCCGACCACCACCCCGGTCGCGCAGCCCAACCCGCTGCTGACCGTCTCTGCGCTGCCCTACGGCCTGCCCGACTACGGCGCCATCGTGCCCGAGCACTACCGGGAGGCCATCGAGGCCGGCATCGCGGCGCGACGCGGGGAGATCGAGCTGATCGTCACCAACCCCGAGCCGGCCACCGTCCAGAACACGCTCGTTCGCCTGGACACCGCCGGTCAGCTGCTGCGCCGCGCTGCGCTGGCGTTCCTCACCGTCCAGCTCGCCGACGCGACCCCCGCCATCACCGATCTGGCCGCCGCGCTCAAGCCGGCGATGCAGGCCGCCGACGACGACGTCGTGCTCGACCGTGGCCTGTACGAACGCATCCGCGCGGTCGACCTGACCGACGCCGACGACGAGACGCGTCGCCTGGCGGAGGACCTGCTGCGCGACGCCGTGCACCGCGGCATCGAGCTGGACGACGCCGCCCAGCAGCGGGTGCGCGCGATCAACACGACGATCGCCGAGCTGACCACGGAGTTCTCCGCCCTGGTCCAGCAGGAGGGCAACGACGCCGCGGTCCTGGTCGACACGGCCGAGGAGCTCGACGGCCTGTCCGCGGACGACCTCGCCGCCGCCGCGCAGGCCGCCGAGGAGGCCGGGCACCCCGGCCAGTACCTGATCACGCTGATCCTGCCGTCCAACCAGCCGGTGCTCTCCGCTTTGACCGACAGCACGACGCGGCGGCGCATCCACACCGCCTCCGTGAACCGGGGCCTCGGTGCGCAGGCGGACAACAGCGCCGAGAACGGGGGCGAGGCGCCCACGTCCCGCACCGACGTCACCCCCATCGCCGCGCGCGTGGCCGCCCTGCGCGCCGAGAAGGCGCAGCTGTTCGGCTTCGCCAACTACGCCGAGTACGCGGTCGAGAACCAGACCGCGCCGGACTATGCGAGCGTGCGCGCCATGCTCGAGCGCCTCGCTCCGGCCGCCGTGCGCAACGCCGGCGCCGAGCGGGACGCCCTGGCCGACGCCGCCGGTACCGCCGTCGAGGCCTGGGACTGGTCCTTCTGGTCCGACGCCGTGCGCCGCGAGCGGTACGGCGTCGACGGCGCCGCCCTGCGCCCCTGGTTCGAGCTGGACCGGGTACTCACTGACGGCGTGTTCTTCGCCGCCCACGAGCTGTACGGCCTGAGCTTCACGGAGCGGACCGACCTGGCGGGCTACCACCCGGACGTGCGGGTATGGGAGGTGCACGACGCCGACGGCGCCGGGCTCGGTCTGTTCCTCGGCGACTACTGGACCCGGCCCACCAAGAACGGCGGCGCCTGGATGAACCCGATCGTCGAGCAGTCCCGCCTGCTCGGGGACAAGCCGGTGGTCGTCAACAACCTCAACCTCACGAAGCCGGCCCCGGGCGAGCCCGCGCTGCTGACCCTCGACGAGGTCACCACGTGCTTCCACGAGTTCGGCCACGCGCTGCACGGCCTGCTCTCGGACGTCACGTACCGCCGGCTCAGCGGCACCGACGTGCCCCGGGACTTCGTCGAATACCCTTCGCAGGTCAACGAGATGTGGATGCTGTGGCCCGAGGTGCTGGCCAACTACGCGCGCCACCACCGCACCGGTGAACCGCTGCCGGCCGAGACGGTGGAGAAGCTGCTGGCCGCCCAGCAGTGGGGCGAGGGCTTCGCCACCACCGAGTACCTCGGGGCGGCGCTGCTCGACCTCGCCTGGCACGAGCAGACCGACACCGAGCCCGTCGCGGACCCGCTCGCCTTCGAGCAGGAGGCGCTGGCGCAGGCCGGGCTCGCGGTCGAGGCCGTGCCGCCGCGGTACCGCACCGGCTACTTCAAGCACATCTTCGCGAGTGAGTACGCCGCCGGGTACTACTCCTACATCTGGTCCGAGGTGCTCGACGCGGACACCGTCGAGTGGTTCCGCGAGAACGGCGGCCTGAGCCGCGAGAACGGCGACACGTTCCGCCGTGAGCTGCTCGGGCGCGGCAACAGCAGGGACCCCCTGGCCTCGTTCCGGGCGTTCCGTGGCCGCGACGCCGCGGTGGACCCGCTGCTGGCCCGCCGGGGGCTCGATTGATGACCGGCCGGCACGAGCGCAGCGCCCCCGCACCTGCTCGCAGGCCTCAGAAGACGTCGTCCGCGAGCGACGGTGAGCAGCGGGATCAGGCGCCCGACACCGCGCCGGCCGAGGTGCCCGTCGGCCCGTCCGACCGGGACATCACGCGCGCCGTCGAGACCCTCTACGCCCAACGGATGCCTGACTGGGAACGGGCGCGGGTCGGTGCCCAGCGGGTGCTCACCGAGGTCGCCCGCGCCACCACCGCGGGCGGGGACGCGAGCCGGCTCGACGTCAGTCAGTTCCGGATCAAGGACCGCCTGCGCGCCGCGGACAAGATGCGTCGCGTGCTGCGGGACGAGCCGGACCTGGCGCCGTATGTGCGGACCGACCCCGAGCGGGTGGTGCCCGACGTCGTCGGCCTGAAGGTGCTGTGCAAGACCCCGCGCGACCTCGCCGACGTCGTCGACGCCCTGCAGCAGTACTGCGCCTCGCCAGAGACCGACGTCTCCCTGATCCAGGTGCGCGACTACGTCAGCGCCCCCAAGGAATCCGGGTACCGGGCCTTCCACCTGCTGATGCGGGTCCCGATCGCGGACGCCGTGGGCCCGGACGCCGTGAGCGTCGAGGTGCAGGTGAAGACCCGCCTGCAGGACGCGTGGAGCGAGCTGACCCACGAGGACATGTACAAACCGGGCGGTGCCCTGAAGCCGGACCGGTTCCACACCTCGGTCGCGCGGGCGATGGCCGGGCTGCTCTCCGAGGTGGACACCCTGGCGGACGAACTGGCCACCGAGCTGGACGCCCGCACCGAGGGCGGCGAGGAGCGCCGCGAGGCCGTCGTCATCGACGGTGAGGCCGCCAAGCACCGGGGCCGGCGCACCGTCACGGTCCGCACGACCGGTGCGCGCTTCGCGCTGGCCGTCGACGCGGAGGGCCGGCAGGGCCTCATCCCGGCGCTGCGGATCAAGGAACTGCTCGGCAGCGACGCCCGCATCGACGTGGACGACCACCTGCAGGTCGACGACGTGCTGACGGTCGACGTCGAGGAGAACAGCAAGGGCCTCTACTACTACCCCGTGGAGCTGCCGGCCCAGGACTGACACGCAAGGGTCGCCGGCGGACGCCGCGGACCGACCGCCGGCGGATCCGGCGGGCCGGCTGTCAGCGGACCAGCGGGTCGGTCGCCGCCGGACCCGGTTGAAACGTCAGCCGGCGCGGACGCCAGTCGATCCAGCGCGTCAGTCGGTCCGGACCCCGATGTCGAAGCCCTGCGCCTGCAGCCGGGTGGCCAGCGCCTCGCCGAGCGCGATCGACGGGGTGAGGACCCCGCCGCGGCCGGCGTCGCCCTCCCCGGCGGCCAGAGCCAGGGCGGTCTGGCCGAGCATCACGGCGGTGCCGTCGTACCCGGGGTCACGGCGGGCGCCGACCCGGGAACGGACGGTCACGCCGCTGGTCGTCTCCGCGACCGCTTCGAGCAGGAACCGCCCGTTGGCGCGTGCCTGCTCGCTCGGGCCCTCCCCCGCCGCCGGGAGCAGTCGGTCCCACACCGGGTCGAGCGCCGGCACGGCGAGGGCCGCGAACCCGAGCGTGAGGAGGCGCCGCAGCGTGCGTGCCCGCAGCGAGCCCTTCAGGCCGCGGCCGGTGTCGGTCACCTCGCGGTAGCGGAACCGCTGCCCGTAGGCGCCGCCGGTCAGGGCGTTGCTGCGGCGCACCACGGGCTCGTTGTAGCTGGCCATGAAGAACGGGCCGAACCAGACGCCGTCATCCTCCACGCCGAAGCGGGAGCGGCTGCTGCGCCGGTCGGTGCGGGTGGAGCCGGCGGGATCGAGGGCATGAGGATCCAGCATCGTCCGCGCCGCGGCGCGATCGGCACGGGCCTCGGCCATCTGGTTGCGCGCCGAGGCGACGGTGCCCCCGCTGGCGCCGCCGCGCATCCGGCGCACGTGCGTGGTCACGTCGGTCAGCTCCCCCAGCCCGTGGGCGTGGGCGTACTCGGCCGCCCGGGCGACGGACAGATCCGAGGGGATCGAGTCGAACCCGCAGGAGTGGACGATCCGGGCGCCGGTCCGCTGCGCCGTCTCGTCGGCGGCGTCGATGCTGCGGCGGACGAAGAGCACCTCCCCGGTCAGATCCGCATAGTCGGTGCCCGTCTCCGCGCAGGCGCGCACGAGCGGCAGGCCGTGGGTCGCGTACGGGCCGACGGTGGAGACGACCACGCGGGTCCGCTCGGCCATCGCCCGCAGCCCGGACTCGTCACCGGCGTCGACGACGATGATCGGCCAGGCGGCCGCCGTGGCGGACAGACCCGACCGGACGTCCTCCAGCCGGGCACGATTGCGGCCGGCCAGGGCGATGCGCACCGGGGAACCGTCGCCGTCGGCGGCGTGATCCGCCAGGTGGGCCGCGGTCAGTCGCCCGACGAAGCCGGTGGCCCCGAAGAGGACGATGTCGAACTCGCGGGGCGCACGCGTACGAGAAGCAAGGTCAGCTGCGCGCCCGGTCTGACGGTCGGGCTGGGTGTCGGTCATCGGTCGCTGGTCTCCGTGTCGTGGTCGGCGTCGAGGCTGAGCGGGGAGGAGGCGGCGTCCTCGACCGCGGTGTCGGGAGCGACGACGTCGTCGGGTCCGGCCGTGGACTCCGAACCGGCCGGTCGCGCGGCGGCGTCGCCGTGCGAGGCCCAGAACGCCTGGATGAGCCGGGCGAACTCCTCCGCCCGCTCGACCTGCGGCAGGTGACCGGTGTCCGGGAAGACGTGCAGCGTCGCGTTCGGCAGGGCGGTCGCCACCGACTCGGAGTGCGCGATCGGCAGGACGAGGTCCTTCTGTCCCCACAGCACGAACGTGGGGAGGTCCAGCTCCACCATCCGGGCCAGCAGCCTGCGGCGCCACCGGGGACGCACGCCCCAGAGATTGCCCATGTGCCCGAGGGTCTTGAGCATCACCTCCGCACCGTGGGCGCGCTGGGCGAAGCGCATGCCCCGGTCCAGTCGCTCCGGCGTCACGAGCTCGCGGCTCACGTACAGACCCCGCTCGGCGTTGTAGATCTGCTTCGTGTTGGGGCGGTTGAGCAGATACCGGCCGAGGGGCCGGATCGCCATCAGTCGCAGGGCCGGGGTCACGGTGCGGCCGAAGCCGGCGCTGTCGGCGAGCACGAGGGTGCGCACGCGTTCCGGTGCGAGGGCGGCGAGCTGCATCGCCACCGCTCCCCCCATGGAGTTGCCCACCACGTGGGCGCGGTCGATGCCGAGGGCGGTCATCACGCCGAGCACGGCACGCGCCATCGTCTCCATCGTGTTGGGCGCCGACGGCGGCCCGGACTCGCCGAACCCGGGCAGGTCGACGCTCGTGACCCTGAACTGGGAGGAGAGCAGCTCGTGCTGTTCGTCCCAGTCCTCCAGGCTGCGGGCGATGCCGTGCACCAGCACGACGTCGGGGCCCTCACCGGTCGTGCGGTAGCGCAGATCGGCGCCGTCGACCGTCATCCGTGCCATCATGCGACCACTGTCTCACTCGACGCGGCGTTCGCGGAGCCGGACCGGGCGGCGGGCGGTGCGTCCGGCCGGCGGGGGACCCCCGGCGACCGGCTGAAGCGCAGACCGCGCCCGGCGATGCGGCCCCACCGGAACATCGCCAGGTCGAGCAGGTAGTTCTGGTTGATCCGCCACGGCGCCGTCGGCCCCTGCCGGGGCAGCACGTCTACACTGCGGTTGATGTATCCGGAGTTCAGGTCCAGCAGCGGCCGACGCGATGCGGCGGGCACCGGCGGGGCGACCGGGACGACGACGTCGGCGCGGCGCCGCTGCATCCGGCTGAGGACCCGGACGAGGAACCGGTTGACGAGGTCGATCTTCAGCGTCCAGGACGCGTTGGTGTAGCCGATCGCCAGCGCCAGGTTCGGAACGCCGTCGAGCATCGCCCCCTGATAGGTGAGCCGCTGGGCCGGGTCCACGGTCTGCCCGTCCACGCGCAGCGTCATCCCGCCGAGCAGCTGCAGACGCAGACCGGTGGCGGTGACGATGACGTCGGCCGGCAGGGTACGGCCCGAGGTCAGACGGATGCCATCGGCGGTGAACCGGTCGATGCCGTCGGTGACGACCTCGGCCTTCCCGTCGCGGATGGTGCGGAACAGGTCGCCGTCGGGCACCGCGCACAGCCGCTGGTCCCACGGGTTGTACGGGGGCAGGAAGTGGGTGTTGACGTCGTAGCCCTGCGGGAGCTTCCGCGTCACCGCGGTGAGCAGCTGCTTCTTCATCACCTCGGGCCGGCGCCGGCTGAGCTGGTAGCTGGCCATCTGGATCAGGACGTTGCGCCACCGCAGGACCGGCTCGACGACGGGCGTCGGCAGCCGGCGCCGCAGCTTCACCGCGGTCCGGTCCTTCGAGGGCAGGCTGAAGATCCAGGTCGGCGTGCGCTGCAGCATCGTCACGTGGGCGCCGAGCTTCGCCAGCGCGGGCACGAGGGTCACCGCGGTCGCGCCGCTGCCGATGACGACGACGTGGCGGCCGTCCGTGTCCAGGTCCTCGGGCCACTGCTGCGGGTGCACGATCCGGCCGGCGAAGTCGGCAGCGCCGGGGAACTCGGGCGTGTAGCCGGCGTCGTACCGGTAGTAGCCGGCGCACACGTAGAGGAAGCCGGCGGTCATCGTCGTCGTCCGCCCGTCCCGCTCCACGGTGACCGTCCACCGGCCGGTGCCGGAGTCGAAGTCGGCGCCGACGGCACGGTGACCGTAGCGGATCAGCCGGTCGACCCCGCGCTCCCGGGCGGTGTCACGGATGTAGCCGAGGATGTCGGGACCCGAGGCCAGCGCGCTCGCCTCCCGCCACGGCCGGAAGGAGTAGCCGAGGGTGAGCATGTCGGAGTCGGAGCGCACGCCGGGATAGCGGAACAGGTCCCAGGTGCCCCCCATGCCGGCCCGCGCCTCGAGGATCGCCATCGACCGGTCGGGGAACCGCTCCCCCAGCGTCACCGCCGCGCCGATGCCGGAGAGGCCGGCGCCGATGATGAGCAGGTCGACGTGCTCGGTGCGGCTGTCGCGGTGGGCCTCGCCCTGTTCGCCGGTGAAGGCGGTGGCGGCCGGACTGGACTCGGTACGGGACGACGTCGTCATGACGCCACGCTATCAACACCCTGTCGACAGTTTCCAGAGGGCGGAGGTTACCGGCTCGTAGACTGGCGGCATGACCACGCCATCTGCAGACCTGCCGGTCGGCCGACGACGTCGCTCCCGTCCCCACGGCGACGAGCGCGAGAGTCGGATCCTCGCGACGGCCGAGACGCTGCTGGCCGACCGGTCCCTGCTGGACATCTCCATCGGCGAACTCGCCGCGGGTGCCGGCATCTCCCGGCCGACGTTCTACTTCTACTTCGCCTCGAAGGAGGACGTGCTGATCGCCCTCGTCGAGAACGTGGTCGACGAGGCCGAGGCCACCGTCGGACTGCTGTTCTCCGGGCCGCCCGCGGAGCAGGCCGCGCGCTGGCGGGGCGTGATCCAGGGCTACCACGACGTGTTCGGGCGGCACCGCCGGTTGAGCGAGACCCTGATCGAAGCACGCCACGCGTGGCCGAAGCTCTCCGCCGTGTGGGCCGGGGTGCAGGAGTACTGGGTCGAGAACACGGCGCGGGCGATCGAGTCCGAGCGGGCTCACGGCAACGCCCCCGCCGGGCTGCCGGCCCGCGACCTCGCCACCGCCCTGCTCCAGCTCAACGAGCGCGTCATCCAGGCGGATCTGGCGGAGGAGCCGTTGCGACTGGCGAGCGACGCCGTCGTGCCCACGCTTCTCCACCTGTGGCACACCGCCATCTACGGGGCTCCGCCGGCCGATTGACCCCCTGGGTGACTCCGCCGGTCACCCGCGCGGCTATATGTGGACAGCGTTCACATCGTCGCCTAGGCTCACGGTGACATCGCTCATCGCCGACAGGAGCCCCTCGTGAACCTCAAACTCGAACTCGTCCCCGTGCCCGTCGCCGACGTGGACCGGGCCAAGACGTTCTACGTCGAGAAGCTCGGCTTCAACGCCGACGTCGACGTCACCCCCGCCGACGGCGTCCGCGTCGTGCAGGTGACGCCGCCGGGATCGGGTTGCTCGATCGGCTTCGGCACCGGCCTGGAGGCCTACACCGGGGAGCCGGGCTCGGTGCGCGCGCTGCACCTGGTGGTCGAGGACATCGAGGCCGCGCGGGCCGAGCTGGTGGGCCGCGGCGTCGACGTCGGACCCGTGCAGGACGTGGGCGGCGGGGTGCGCTACGCGGGCTTCGCCGATCCGGACGGCAACACCCTGGAGCTGCAGGAGATGGCCTGGCGTCGCGGCGACACGTTCTGAGTCCCCGCGCACGGCCGGCCTCGGAACGCGCTCGGTCCCGGACTGCGCGACGCCGTCCGGGACCGAGCGCGAGCGGTTCGGGTCAGCCGAGCGCGCTGACGAGCGACTTCGCGAAGGCCACGCCGTGATCGTCCTGCTCGTCGCCGGGCGTCACCACGACGACACCAGGGTTCGCCTTGAGGTAGCAGACGTTCGACTTGCCGGCGGTCTGGCCGCAGAAGCCGGAGCCCACCGCCGTCTTGTCCTTGACGATGGAGGCGACGGACGCGGTGAAGTCCATGCCGGCGCGGTACTCGACGGTGGTGAAGTTGCCGTCGTTCTTGTACATCGTCGCCGGGCCGGAGCCGGCCGTGTCCTTCGTCCAGTCCCCCACGGCCGAGGGCAGCTTCTGCGCCTTCGCCCCGGCGATCGGGGCGGACGAGACCGGACCGGCGGCCGCGACGGAGGAGCTCGACGACGCGCTCGGCGAGGCCGAGGCGGACTCCGACTCCGTCGATGACGCGGAGGCCGACTCCGACTCCGAGCTCATGGCGGACGCGGACGCCGAGTCGGACGCCGACGGCGTCGACGACATGGAGGCCGAGTCGGACGCCGAGGCCGAGCTGCTTGCCCCCGCCGACGAGCCGGAGCTCGTCGAGCCGGACGAACACGCCGTCAGAGAGCCCAGGGCCAGAACCGCACAGACCGCGGCGGGTGCGAGATATCGCTTCACGAGCCAGTTCCTTTCACAAGCGTCGGCGCCCCGCGATCGCGAGACGCATCAACGCGGTCCCCCCGAAACCGGACCGGTGACCCTTGCACGATAGCGGCATCCGCGGCCGTCGTCGCAGGTCACATGCGAGAAGGCGGCCGGAACGTTGCCGTCTCGGCCGCCTTCTCGGTGCCGTGCTCCTCCTACGGACCGGTCACCAGCCGCGCTCGGAGAGCCGCGTGAACGACGTGCCCTGCAGGTCGGCGGGGTTCTGGCCGGCCTTCGACGCCGGCGGGACGTTGAGCCCGACCATGGCCTCGCCGAGGCCACGGGACACGTCGGCGATCACGGACGGGTCGTCGTGGAAGGTCGTCGCCTTGACGATGGCCTTCGCGCGCTGCTCCGGGTTGCCGGACTTGAAGATGCCGGAACCGACGAACACGCCGTCGGCGCCGAGCTGCATCATCATGGCCGCGTCGGCCGGGGTCGCGATGCCACCGGCGGTGAACATGACGACGGGCAGCTTGCCGGTCTCGGCGATCTCCTTGACCAGGTCGTACGGCGCCTGCAGCTCCTTGGCCGCGACGTACAGCTCGTCCGGCGCCATCGACCGCAGCCGGTTGATCTCGGCGCGGATGGTGCGCATGTGGGTGGTGGCGTTGGAGACGTCGCCGGTGCCGGCCTCGCCCTTGGAGCGGATCATGGCCGCGCCCTCGTTGATGCGGCGCAGCGCCTCGCCGAGGTTGGTGGCTCCGCACACGAACGGAACCGTGAAGGCCCACTTGTCGATGTGGTTGGCGTAGTCGGCCGGGGTCAGCACCTCGGACTCGTCGATGTAGTCGACGCCGAGGGACTGCAGCACCTGCGCCTCCACGAAGTGGCCGATGCGGGCCTTGGCCATCACCGGGATGGAGACGGCCTCGACGATGGAGTCGATCATGTCGGGGTCGCTCATGCGGGACACGCCGCCCTGGGCGCGGATGTCGGCGGGCACACGCTCGAGCGCCATCACGGCGACAGCGCCGGCGTCCTCGGCGATGCGGGCCTGCTCGGCGGTGACGACGTCCATGATGACGCCACCCTTGAGCATCTCGGCCATGCCCCGCTTGACGCGGTCCGATCCGGTCACGGGGGTGGAAGTGGTCTCACTCGTCACAGCGGTTCGTTCCTTCGACTCGATCAGTGATACGCGCGCGGACCGATGAGGATCCGGCGATGATTCGCGGCACCGGCGATCACGCCGAGGGCCACATCGAGGGTAGGACATGCGCCCACCGCGACGCGCGTCCCGCACCGGTCCACGGGCACACGGGTGGCCCGCTCGCGACAACGCGGTGACAGTCTGGCCCGCGACGCCGGGATCAGGTCCCGGCTGCCTCCCACGACCGCAGGAAGGTGGCGACGTCGGTCGGCTCGACCGCGAGGTGGGCGTTGTCGCGATGCTGCAGGGTGCCACGGCCGGTGAACATGTCCCGGATGTACTGCATGCCCTGCCACGCGGGGAAGACGGCGTCGGAGTCCCGGTCGAACAGCCGGGCCGCCGCGATCATCCCGCTCAGGGTGCGCACGCCGCCGAGGCTGGAGAGCCGGTACGGCACGCCGGCGATCTCCCCGCTGACGCGGGCCAGGTCCCGTGCGGTCAGCGTGTCCCCGACGAAGCGGACGAACCGGGGCTGATCGGCCTCGCGCAGGGCGATCTCGGCGGTCACCGCCGCCGTGTCGTCGCGCGTCGTGAAGTCCAGCGGCTGGTCCGCGTCGACCCAGTAGAGCACGCGACGCAGGCGCGGCTGCAGGATGGGCATCGGCCCGGTGAGCAGGTCCGTGAAGGCGCCGACCAGCACGCTCGTCGTCGCGATCGGCGCGCGGTCCGCCCGGCCGGCGAACTCGCGTCGCAGGTCGATGTTGCGGTTGTCGCCCAGTCGGGTGCGGGTCCAGTCCAGGCAGTAGTCCGAGGGGATGAAGCGGCGCACCCCCGCCTCCACGGCGGCATCGACGAGGGCGGACTGCCGGTCGACGATCACGTCCCGCAGGCCGTTCCAGGCGCTCACGACAACGTCCGTGCCGGTCAGCGCGTCGGCGACGGATTTCCTGTCGGCCCAGTCGACGGGCACGGGCGTGGCCCCGAGGCGGGCGGTCTCCGCCGTACGCGCCGGGTCTGCGCCGGCGCCGACGAGCATCCGCACCTCGGCGCCGCGGTCCAGCAGCGCGCGGACGATGCGGCCGCCCAGATCACCGGCCGCACCGGCGACGGCGACGGTGCGGTCTCGCGGCCCGGTGCCCGGGGTCGGCTGCGGAGTCTCGGCCATGGGCCCATCCTGCCATTGCCGCCGGAGCACGCGGCTCCGACGAGTGGTCAGGCGGCGGTCTGCCGGCGGACGGCGTGGATCCGCTGGCCGAGCGTCGCGGCGGAGGCGACGGCGAGCAGCACCAGCACGACGAGGAGGAACACCGGCGGCAGGCCCAGCCCGGTGAACCCGGTGAAGACGAGGACGGCGACGAGTCGCTCGCTGCGCTCGGCGATGCCGACGTCGGCGGTCGCGCCGATCGCCTCCGCGCGGGCGCGGGCGTAGGGCACGAGGCTGCCGAGCACCAGGCAGAACAGCGCCGCGACGGCGATCGCCGGATTCACTCCCCCGGTGAAGTACCAGATGACGACGCCGGCGAAGATGCAGGCGTCGGCCACCCGGTCCAGGGTCGAGTCGAGGAACGCCCCCCACTCACTGCGCCGGTCGAGGGCACGCGCCATCAGCCCGTCGACCACGTCCGAGAACACGAACAGGGTGATGACGATGGTGCCCCAGAACAGCTGCCCGAGCGGGTAGAACACGAGCGCGGCAGCGCTGACGCCGACGGTGCCGACGACGGTCACCGCGTCCGGCGAGATGCCCCGGCGCACCAGGAACTGCGCCAGCGGCATGAACAGCCGCGCGAAGAACGCCCGGGCGTATTTGTTGAGCACGATCAGCCTCGACGGAGGTCGGAAGCCACGTCGTCGGATGCCACGTCGGAGCCCGCAGGGCCGGAAGCACCCGCGGCGTCAGGTGCCGCGGCGTCCGCCCGCTGGGCGGCGAACCGTTCCGCCACGCCGTCCCATGCCTCGTGCAGCTGGCGCCACTGTTCACCCAGGGTCTGGGTGATGGCCTTGGTCTGGGCGATGATCGGCATGAAGTTGCCGTCCCCGGCCCAGCGCGGAACGACGTGCTGGTGCAGGTGCGCAGCGAGGCTGCCTCCGGCCACCTGTCCGAGGTTCAGGCCGACGTTGAACGCCTCCGGGTGGGCGACGTGCCGGACGACCTCGATGGCCGTCCGGGTCAGCGTCTGCACCTCGACGAGCTCCTCGTCCGTCAGGTCCGCCAGGTCCGCGACGTGCCGGTAGGGGTTCACCAGCAGGTGGCCCGGGTTGTACGGGTAGAGGTTGATCATCACGAAGCAGGTCTGCCCGCGGTGCACGATGAGGGACTCCTCGTCGCTGCGCTTCGGGGCGTTGCAGAACGGACAGCCCGCGTCCTTCGGCTTCTCCTCGCCCGTGATGTAGGCGAGGCGGTGCGGAGTCCACAGGCGCGCGAAGGCGTCCGGATCCCCGGCGAGGGCGAAGTCGTCGGTGACTGCCGCGTCGGCGGCCGCGGTCCCGGCGGCGTCCCCGTGCCCCGAAGCCCGCCGGCCCTCCTCCGTCACGAGTTGACCCGGTCGCGGACGGTGGTGACGATCTTCTCGATCGCCTCGTCGATCGGCACCCCGTTCTCCTGGCTGCCGTCGCGGTAGCGGAAGGAGACGGCGCCGGCCTCGGCGTCCTCCCCGCCCGCGATCAGCACGAACGGCACCTTCTCCTTGGCGGCGGTGCGGATCTTCTTGGGGAACCGATCGGTGCCGTCGTCGAGCTGGGCGCGGATGCCCTGCTTCTTCAGCCGGGTGACGATGTCGGCCATGTAGTCCGCGAATGCCTCGGCGACGGGGATGCCGATCACCTGCACCGGTGCCAGCCATGCCGGGAACGCGCCCGCGTAGTGCTCGGTGAGCACGCCCATGAACCGCTCGATGGAGCCGAACTTCGCCGAGTGGATCATCACCGGCTGCTTGCGTGTGCCGTCGGCGGCCTGGTACTCGAGACCGAACCGCTCGGGCTGGTTGAAGTCGTACTGGATGGTCGACATCTGCCAGGTGCGGCCGATCGCGTCGCGCGCCTGCACGGAGACCTTCGGGCCGTAGTAGGCGGCGCCGCCCGGATCCGGCACCAGCTCCAGGCCGGTCTCGCCGCACACGTCGGCGAGGATCTGGGTCGCCTTCTCCCACTGCTCGTCGGAGCCGATGAACTTGCTGGACTCCGGGTCGCGCGTGGAGAGCTCGAGGTAGAAGTCGTTCAGGCCGAAGTCCCGCAGCAGCCCGAGCACGAAGTCGAGGAGGTGGCGGATCTCGCCCGGCGCCTGCTCCTCGGTGACGTAGGAGTGGGAGTCGTCCTGGGCGAAGCCGCGCACGCGGGTCAGCCCGTGCACGACGCCGGACTTCTCGTACCGGTAGACACTGCCGAACTCGAAGAGCCGCAGCGGCAGCTCGCGGTAGGAGCGCCCGCGGGACCGGTAGATGAGGTTGTGCATGGGGCAGTTCATCGCCTTGAGCCGGTACTCCTGGCCCGGCTTGGTGATGTTGCCGTCCTCGTCGCGCTCCTCGTCCACGTGCAGCGGCGGGAACATCGTGTCCGCGTAGTACGGCAGGTGGCCCGAGGTGTGGAACAGACCGTCCTTGGAGATGTGCGGGGTGCCGACGTACTCGAAGCCCTCCGCGACGTGCCGGGCGCGGACGTAGTCCTCCATCTCGCGCTTGATGATGCCGCCACGCGGGTGGAAGACGGGCAGACCGGAGCCGAGCTCGTCCGGGAAGGAGAACAGGTCCAGCTCACGGCCGAGCTTGCGGTGGTCGCGCCGCTCTGCCTCCGCGAGCCGCTCCTGGTACGCCTTCAGGTCCTCCTTGGACCCCCACGCGGTGCCGTAGATGCGCTGCAGCTGCGGGTTGTTCTCGTTGCCGCGCCAGTAGGCGGCCGCGCTGCGGGTCAGCGCGTAGGCGTTGCCGATCAGCTTGGTGGTGGGCAGGTGCGGCCCGCGGCACAGGTCCTTCCAGACGGTGTCGCCGGACTTGCGGTCCACGTTGTCGTAGATGGTCAGGCCGCCCTCGCCGACCTCCTGAGCGGCGCCCTCGGCGGCTCCTTCGGCGTTCGACTTCAGGCCGATCAGCTCGAGCTTGTACGGCTCGTCGGCCATCTCGGTGCGGGCCGTCTCGTCGTCGACCTCGCGGCGCACGAACGACTGGGACGCGTTGACGATGCGCAGCATCATCTTCTCGAGGGCCTTGAGGTCCTCCGGGGTGAACGGCTCGGCGACGTCGAAGTCGAAGTAGAAGCCGTCGGTGATGTGCGGGCCGATGCCGAGCTTCGCGTCCGGGCGCAGCTGCTGGACGGCCTGGGCCATGACGTGCGCGGTCGAGTGGCGCAACACGTTCAGCCCGTCCGGCGAGTCGATGGTCAGGGGGATGACGACGTCGCCGTTCTTCACCGGGGTGGCGAGGTCCTTCAGTTCCCCGTCGACGCACATGACGACGACGTCGCGCCGATCCGCGAACAGCTCGGTTCCCGTGGTGTCCGTGGTGACCACGACCTCCTCGGTGTGCTGCGACGCGAGGGCGGACGGGGGGTTCTGGACCACGGGGTGTCTCCTTGGATTGTCGGCGTCACGGTTCACGGCACACGACGCCGCAACCCGCCGTTCTCCAGCGTAGCAACGGCAGACCCGGCTCCGGTGACGATCCGGCTCCCTCGGCCGGCGCTCCCCCGGCCGATCGACCGGCTGGCATGATCGACACTCGTGAAGCCTCCTGTTCTGATCGTCGGCTGCGGCGACCTCGGCACCGAGACCGGCCTGCGGTTCGCCGCCGCCGGCCACCGCGTCACCGGCTGGCGGCGGCACGCGTCCGTGCTGCCTCCGGCCCTGCACGGGCAGGCCGCGGACGTCACCGACCCGTCGTCGCTGCCGCCGGTGGACCCGGCCACAGGCATCGTCGTCATCGCCCTCACGCCGGGGTCGCGGGACGCGACCGGATACCGGTCGTCGTACCTGGAGGGGACCCGGGCGACGCTGGCCGCGATCGATGCCGCCGGCGCACGACCCCGGGTGCTGTTCGTGTCCTCGACGTCGGTCCTCGACGCGGACGACGGTCGCACGCTGGACGAGACGGCACCCGCCTCCCCGGCGAGCCCGACCGCGGCGGTGCTCGCGCAGACCGAGCGCCTGGTGCTCGACGTGCCCGGCGGCGTCGTCCTCCGGCTGGCCGGCGTGTACGGACCGGGCCGGACCCGGTTGATCGACCGCGCGCGCAACGGTTCTGCCGGTGACGCGAGGCACTGGACCAACCGGATCCACCGGGACGACGCCGCGTCCGCGCTCGTGCAGCTGGCGTCGCTGCCGGACCCGGCGTCGATCTACCACGGGGTGGACGACGAGCCGGCGCCGGAGGCCGACGTGCTCGCCTTCCTGGCCGGAGAACTGGGCATGGCCGCTGAGTCCGGCGAACCCGCCGACAACGCCGCGGAGCACGACCCGGCGTCCGGCAAGCGGTTGCGCAACAGCCTGCTCCGCGGCACCGGCTGGGCGCCGACGTACCCGTCGTACCGAGAGGGCTACCGGGCCGTGATCGCCGGCGAGGGCAGCCGCCACCCGTGACAGCGTCGAGTTAGTGAGTTTCTCCCGAAACCGGGAGGAAGATTTCCCCTGCTTCGGGAGAAGCCGGCTAACTCGCGATCGGCACGTACCCGAGCAGGCGGTACCGACGGCGTCAGGCCGGGCGGAGGGCGATGACGACGGCCTGAGCGGTCCGCTCGTGGGAGGCGGCGGCGCGCTCCAGTAGGGCGACCTTCTCCATCCCCACGGTGCGCAACTCCGCGGCTACCCGGTCCGCGGAGCGGTTGTGCCGACGGAGCGTCACGTCATGCCCGCGGTCCCGGTAGGCCGGCGAGACGTCGGTGACACCCTTCCCGGACTGGAAGGCGAGAAGGATGTGGCCACCCGGACGCAGGACCCGACGTAGTTCCGTCAGCACGCCGGGCAGCTCGCCGTCGGGCGTGTGGATGGTCGAGTACCAGGACAGGACGCCGTCCGGAAGCGGAAGGTCGGTCAGGGCAGCGACCCGGGACGGGAACTGCCCGTGATCCCGCTGGGCTCGCTGGATCATGCCGGGCGAGAGGTCGACTCCCTGGACGCGACACCCGAGGCCGGCCAGCAGCGGCATCATCCGGCCGGCGCCGCAACCGGCGTCGAGCACGTCCCGCGGCTCGGCCAGCAGCGAGACGAAGTGCTCGATCATCGCCAGGTCGACGGGCAGCTCGGGCTCCGTCGAGGTGAAGGCGTCCGCGTAGGCATCCGCCACGGTGTCGTAAGCGCGGCGTACAGCGTCGTCGGCGGCGTCGTCATCGTCGGTCCGTTCCATCCGCCGATCGTCGCAGACGGGGGGCCGATTGCAGCCACCGTTGGCCGAGTCCGTCACCTCCGCCCTCGGGAGGGGGTCAAAGACCGGGGCCTCCGGGCGGACGTGACGGACTCACGCCGGCCGCCGGGTGGACGTGACGGACTCACGACACGCATCTGGACGGGACCGGTTGCCCTTCTCGCGCGCACGCCGAGGAACCCGCGGTCGACAGCGCCCTCCTTGAATGCCGCGACGCCGCGTGGCACGATGCCGCCGATGACCGCTCCCGCCACCACCGAGCAGCGCCGGGCCGACCTGGTGCGGCTGCGGCGTGTCCGGGACCGGATCGACCGCGAGTACGCCCGGCCCCTCGACGTCGAGGCCCTCGCCCGCGGGGTCAACCTCTCCGCCGGCCACCTGAGTCGCCAGTTCAAGCTCACCTTCGGGGAATCGCCCTACGCGTACCTGATGACGCGGCGCATCGAGCGGGCGATGGCGCTGCTGCGACGCGGGGATCTGAGCGTCACCGAGGTGTGCTTCACCGTCGGCTGCCAGTCGCTCGGCACCTTCAGCACCCGATTCGCCGAGCTCGTCGGCATGCCGCCCAGCGTCTACCGAGCGCAGCAGTCGCACCCGACCACGGGCCTGCCCGCATGCGTCGAGAAACAGGTGACACGACCGATCAGAATTCGAGAAGCGGAGCCCACCGCCCTCTCTTAGGTTGATGCCATGACTGTCACCATTCACTCCAGTTTCCTCCCGCACACCGACCCCGAGGCCTCGCTGGCCTTCTACCGGGACGTCCTGGGCTTCGAGGTCCGACTCGACGTCGGGCAGGGCGAGATGCGGTGGCTCACCGTCGGCCCCGCCGACCAGCCGGACACGGCTATCGTCCTCACACCCCCCACGGTGCAACCCGGCCTCACCGACGAGGAGAAGCAGACGATCCTCGACATGATCGCCAAGGGCACCTACGCCGGCATCAACCTCGCGGCCACCGACCTCGACGGAACCTTCGCGCGACTCGAGTCGTCGGGCGCCGACATCGTCCAGGAGCCCACCGACCAGCCGTGGGGCGTGCGCGACTGCGCGCTGCGGGACCCGGCCGGCAACATGATCCGCATCCAGCAGACCAGCTGACACTGCCACAGACGCCGCGATCCGGCGATACTGGTGCCGACCCGACACCCCGGCGTTTCCTGATCGAGGAGAGACGATGACCAGCGCCACGACGACGAGCACGGACGCCGGCGAGCACGCGGCCGACAGCCACGAGGTGATCCGCGTCCGCGGCGCACGCGAGAACAACCTCCAGGACGTCAGCCTCGACCTGCCCAAGCGCCGGCTCACCGTCTTCACCGGCGTCTCCGGCTCGGGGAAGAGCTCGCTGGTGTTCGCGACCATCGCCGCCGAGTCGCAACGCCTCATCAACGAGACCTACAGCGCGTTCGTGCAGGGCTTCATGCCCACGCTCGCCCGTCCCGAAGTGGATCAGCTGGACGGCCTGACCACGGCGATCATCGTCGACCAGGAGCGGATGGGCGCCAACCCGCGCTCGACGGTCGGCACCGCGACCGACGCCAACGCCCTGCTGCGGATCCTCTTCAGCCGACTCGGGACCCCGCACGTGGGCCCGCCCACCGCCTTCTCCTTCAACGTCCCGACCCGGCGCGCCGGCGGCGTGATGAGCACCGAGAAGGCGGGCCGGGTGGAGAAGAAGGTGGTCAAGGACGCCGTGTACCTCGGCGGTATGTGCCCGGCCTGCGAGGGCATGGGCCAGGTCTCCGCCTTCGACCTGACGGCGCTGTACGACCCGGAGAAGTCGCTCGCCGACGGTGCCCTGACCGTACCCGGCTACAGCATGGACGGCTGGTACGGACGGCTCTTCGAGGGCATGGGCCTGCCGATGGACAAGCCGGTCGGCTCCTTCACGAAGAAGCAGCTCGACACGATGCTCTACGCCGAGCCGACCAAGATCAAGGTCGAGGGCGTGAACCTGACCTTCGAGGGCGTCATCCCCCGGGTCCAGAAGTCGATGCTGTCCAAGGACGTCGAGGCGATGCAGCCGCACGTGCGCCGCTTCGTCGAGCGGGCCATCACCTTCGGCACCTGCACCAGCTGCGACGGCACCCGTCTCACGCCCGAGGCGCGCTCCTCGACGATCGCGGGCAAGAGCATCGCCGATGTGTGTTCCCTGCAGATCAGCGACCTCGCGGCCTGGGTGCGGTCGCTGGACGAGCCGTCCGTGGCGCCGCTGCTGGCGGGGTTGCAGCACCTGCTCGACAGCTTCGTCGAGATCGGCCTGGGCTATCTCAGCCTCGACCGGCCCGCGGGGACGCTGAGCGGCGGGGAGGCGCAGCGGACCAAGATGATCCGCCACCTCGGCAGTTCGCTCACCGACGTCACCTACGTCTTCGACGAGCCGACCATCGGGCTGCACCCGCACGACATCGAGCGGATGAACGCGCTGCTGCGTCAACTGCGCGACAAGGGCAACACCGTGCTCGTCGTCGAGCACAAGCCGGAGACGATCGCGATCGCCGACCACGTCGTCGACCTCGGCCCCGGCGCCGGGTCAGGCGGTGGCACGGTGTGCTTCGAGGGCGACGTCGAGGGGCTGCGGGCAAGTGACACGGTCACCGGCAGGCACCTGGACGACCGGGCGCGGCTCACGGAGAATCCCCGCTCGTCCACCGGCGCCATCGAGATCCGCGGGGCCGCCACCCACAACCTCAAGGACGTCGACGTCGACGTGCCGCTCGGCGTCCTGTGCGTGGTCACCGGCGTCGCCGGCTCGGGCAAGAGTTCGCTGATCCACGGGGCGCTGGCGGACCGGGACGACGTCGTGGTCGTCGATCAGGGCGCCATCAAGGGCTCGCGGCGGAGCAATCCCGCGACCTACACGGGGCTGCTCGAGCCGATTCGCAAGGCCTTCGCGAAGGCCAACGACGTCAAGCCGGCCCTGTTCAGCGCGAACTCCGAGGGCGCGTGCCCGTCCTGCAAGGGCGCGGGCGTGATCTTCACCGAGCTCGGCGTGATGGACACCGTCGAGACCCCGTGCGAGGAGTGCGAGGGCCGCCGCTTCCAGGAGGCCGTGCTGGAGTACACGCTCGGCGGGGCGAACATCGTCGAGGTTCTCGACATGGCGGTGGACGAGGCGCTGGCCTTCTTCAGCGAGGGGGATGCCAGGGTCCCGGCCGCCGAGAAGATCCTGGCCCGGCTCTCCGACGTCGGGCTCGGCTACGTCAAGCTCGGCCAGGCGCTGTCCACCCTCTCCGGTGGCGAACGGCAGCGCATCAAGCTGGCCGTCCAGATGGGCGAGAAGGGCGACGTCTACGTCCTCGACGAGCCGACGACCGGCCTGCACCTCGCCGACGTCGAGAACCTGCTCGCGCTGCTGGACCGGCTGGTGGACGCCGGCAAGTCCGTGATCGTGATCGAGCACCACCAGGCCGTCATGGCGCACGCCGACTGGATCATCGACCTCGGCCCGGGCGCCGGGCACGAGGGCGGCACGGTCGTCTTCGAGGGCACCCCGGCCGACCTGGTGGCGCAGAAGAAGACGCTGACCGGCAAGCACCTCGCGGCGTACGTCGGGTCATAGCCAATGCAGCGAGGCCGGTCGAGATCAGCGGCGGTCGATCAGGACGCCGAGCCGCACGCGCGCTCGGACGCAGCCGAGTTAGCGGTTCCCGCCCGAAAACGGGGCTCAAAGAGCACCACCTTCGGGCGGGAACCGCTGACTCACTGTGGAAGTCGGGCGGGAACCGCTGACTCACCGCGGGGGTCGGGCGGGAACCGCTGACTCACCGCGGAGGTCGGGTGGGAACCGCTGACTCACCGCAAGGGTCGAGCGGAAACCGCTGACTCACCGTGACCGAACGCGGGCTGAACCCGTCCTCAGTGCTCGTCGGCCGGCCCCGTCGAGCCCTCCGGAACGTCGAATGCGGTGCTGACGGCGTTGATGTCCTCGCCACCGCGGCCGGCCTCGGCGGCGTCGTCGAACGCGGCGAGGACCGCGGCCAGCAGGTCCCCGCGCACCGCGGACGCCTCCGTCTGGGCGAGCACGAGATCCTTGCGCAGGCCGTCCAGCGCGAACTGGGGGCTGCGCTCGTCGGCCAGCATCGCCGACCCCTTGACGTGGGCGTACGGGCTGTCCGTCGGGGTGCCGTCGATCGCCGTCAGGAACAGATCGGGATCCAGGTCGAACGCCTGGGTGATCGCGAGCGACTGCGCGGTCGCCGCGGTCAGCGTCCCCAGCCACACGTTGACGGCGAGCTTGAGGGCGCTGGCGTCCCCGTGCCGCTCCCCGACCGGGACGGTGCGGGAGCCGACGACGTCGAAGACGGGCGCGAGCCGGTCGATCGGCTCGCGGGCCCCGGCCGCCAGGACGGTGAGCTTGCCCTGCTCGGCGGGCCCGAGGGTGCCGAGCACCGGGGCGTCCACGAGGGCGACGCCGGCGTCCTGCGCGGCCCGCGCGATCCGGTGGGCGCCGTCGACGCCGGTGGTGCTGGACTGCATCCACACCGCCCCGTCCGGCAGCGCGGGCAGGAACGCCTCGGCGGTCTCGAGCACGGCGTCCGCGTCGAAGAGCATGGTCAGCACGACGTCGGCGTCACGGACGGCGTCCGCGGGATCGGTGGCGATCCGGGCGCCGTCGTCGGCGAGCGCCTCGGCCCGCTCGGCGGTCCGGTTCCACGCCGTGACGGCGAACCCGGCGCCGAGCAGGCGGCGGGCCATCGCGCTGCCCATCGTGCCGGTGCCGAGCACCGCGATCCGGCTGCGTCCCGGGGCGATCGTGGTGGTCTCGGTGTTCTGGCTCATGCGCGTCCTCCTGCAGTGATCGAAAAATGACCGGGGACGGCCCTCAGCTGAGGATTTCGCCGTCCACGTAGAACCAGTGGCCGTTCTCGCGTCGGAAGCGGGAGCGTTCGTGCAGCACGGCGGCGCCGTGCGGGCTGCGGTAGGCGGCGCGGTACTCGACGACACCGACGTCGTCCCCTGCCGCGCCCCGGTCCCGGTCGACGATCTGGAGGCGGCGCCAGGCGGTGCCGTCGTCCAGCTCGATGGCCAGGGGCCGGGTGCTGGGATGCCAGGACCGCCGCAGGTAGTCGTCCAGGCCGAGGGCGTAGGCGCTGTACCGGGATCGCATCAGGGCCTCCGCCGTGGGGGCGGTCGCCCCCTCGTGCAGCGGCCCGCAGCACTGCGGGTAACCGGCGCCGGAGCCGCACGGGCAGGCCCGGACGGGCGGTCCGGAATCGTCGGATTCCCCGTCGTCGGGTGCTGCCCCGGCGGGTACCGGACCGATCACGCCGTCCGGTCCCGCCGTCACGCCGGGTCCGCCCTCACGCGAGGGCGGCGAGCAGGACCGGCTCGTCGTGGCCCGGCCAGGAACCGAGCAGGCGGGCCTGCCCGGCGGTGACCTCGGCGTCGGCGATCTCGTCGAGCACGTGCTGGACCGTCACCGTCAGGATGCCGGCGTCGATCACTGTGGTCTCCCCGGCGATCTCGGCCGACTCCACGTCCAGCGTCTGGGCGGCGTCGTCGGTCTCCGCGACGGAGTGCCCGGGCAGGCTGCCCTCGCTGCGTACCGTCATGGACGGCTGCATCGGCGTGTCCTGGCCGTCCTTGACCTGGTCGGCCTGGCCGGTGCCGTGCAGGATGGCCGTGGCCAGGGCCCGCACGTAGACCACGTCGCCCGTGGCGTCGTAGACGTACCGGGTGCCGAGCACCGAGTGCTCCATCGTGGCGATCAGGCTGGCCGGTCCGCTCTCGTCGAGCGGCTCCGCCCGGTAGGTCAGGGGCACCTGCACGACGGAGCCGTCGGGCGTACGGACCAGCAGCGTCTCGATGCCGACCTCACCGTCCGGGTCGTCGAACCGGTAGGCGCCGACCTTGGTGAGCTCCGGCACCTCGTCCCCGTCGTACCAGGCCTGCAGTGGCAGCCACTGGGCCACCAGCTCGAGCTTGTCCGGCTTCAGTTCCGCGTCGTAGATCAGTGCCATAGGCCGATGCTAACGGGTGCGGATGACCATCTTGCCGACGTTCTCCCCGCGCATCATCGCGAGGAAGCCGTCGACGGCGTGGTCGATGCCGTCGATCACGGTCTCGTCGGTGACCACGACGCCGTCCTGCAGCCACGGGCCCATCGCCTCGCGGTACTCGGCCGCCTGGTCGACGTGGAAGCCGACCGTGAAGCCGCGCAGGGTCAGGCCCTGCTTGACCAGGTTGGCCATGTTGTCCGGGCCCGGCGTCGTCTCGGTGGCGTTGTACTGGGCGATCGCCCCGCACAGGGCGACGCGGCCGTCACGGTTCAGGACGTCGAGGGCCGCCTCGAGGTGATCGCCTCCGACATTGTCGAAGTAGACGTCGATGCCGTCCGGCGCATGGGTGGGCAGCTGCTCGCGGACGGGCGCGTCCTTGTAGTTGAAGGCGGCGTCGAAGCCGTACCGCTCGGTGAGGAGGCGGACCTTCTCCGCGGACCCGGCCGAGCCGATGACGCGCTTCGCTCCGAGCTGGCGGGCGATCTGCCCGACGGCGGAGCCGACGGCCCCGGCCGCGCCGGAGACGAGGACGGTGTCGCCGGGACGGATCCCCGCAATGGTGGTCAGGCCGACCCAGGCGGTCAGCCCGGTCATCCCGAGGATGCCGAGGAAGGTGGACTCGGAGACGCCGGGCACGGGGTCCACGGCGGTGAAACCGGCGGCGTCCCCCTGCGCCACGTCGCGCCAGCCCTGCTGGTGCAGCACCGTGGTTCCCACGGGCAGCGCGTCCGCGGTGGAGGCGACCACCTCGCCGACGGCACCGCCGGTCATGGCCTCGTCGACGGCGAACGGCGGCACGTAGCTCTTGACGTCGTTCATCCGGCCCCGCATGTAGGGGTCGACGGAGACGAAGGTGTTCGCGACGCGCACCTGTCCGGGTGCCAGGTCCGGCAGGTCCACGCGCACGGTGCGGAAGTTCTCCGCCGTGGGCCAGCCGGTGGGCCGGGAGGCGAGGTGGATCTGAGTGCTGACGGAGGGCACGGCGGGCGCGCCGGCGCCGGCCTCGGTGGGGATGCTCATGAGGGCGGCAACACACGACGCCGCACGCCTGTTCCGTGCGTCCGGTCACACGACGACGCGCGGGATCTCGGTCGGGCCCGGTCAGTCCGCGCCGGCGGACCGGCGCATCCGCTCCCGGATCGGCTCGTAGTGCCGGCGGATCGCTGCTTCGAGGGCTTCCGCGGAGCCGGACTCGATCGCGTCGATGATGGCGTGGTGGGCCTGCGCGGTCTCCTCCAGGTGGGTGGGCGGGCCGATGGTCTCGGCCACCAACGAGTGCACCTGCCAGAAGACGTCGAGCAGCTGCCCGACCAGCGCGTTGCCGCTCGTGGAGACCAGCAGCTGGTGGAATTGACGATCCTCGACGGGGAACTCGCGGCCCTGCGCGGCCAGGTCCACCATGGTGGTGGCGAGGGCGCGCATCGCGGCGAGCGCCTCCGTGTCCAGACGCTCGACGATGAGCGGCGCCCAGTCGATCTCGAGCAGCTCCCGCAGGTCGATGAGGTCTGCCAGGAAGTGCTTGTCCCGGTGGGAGGTGAGCATGCCACGGAAGGCCAGGGACTCGGCCAGCCCGGTCAGGGAGAGCGTGCCGACGAAGGTGCCGTACCCGTGCCGGACCTCGACGATGTCCAGGGCCGAGAGCGTCTTCATGGCCTCGCGGATGCGTGAGCGGCTGACGGCGAGCTGGTCGCTGAGCTCATGCTCGGTGGGCATCGGATCGCCCGGCGAGAGCCGGTTGAGCAGGATGTACTGCTTGATTCGATCCACCACGCTGAGCGGTTCGCGGCCGGTCCTGTCCTCGGCCGCCGGCCACTGCGTCGCCATCCGCGTCCCCCTCTTCTCCGGCCAGGTCTGTCGCTCCGGCCAACCCAGTTCCGCCATCATTGCCTTTCAGCCTATCGACGCGGGGCGCCACGGTTCGCCGGGCCTCGCCGCCTCGCGGTACCGCCGGACGGTGTTGCCACGGTCGGTCTGCTCGGCTAGTCTACCGGACATCGGATGTCTGACGTCCTATATCCCCCTTTTTCCTCAGGAGACCTCATGAGTTCAACGGCGACCTCCGGAGCCTGGTACCGCGCCATCTCCCCCCGTCAGTGGAAGGCGTTCGTCGCCGCTTGGCTGGGTTATCTGCTGGACGGATTCGATTTCGTCATCATCACCCTCGTCCTGACGGAGGTGATCAAGGAGTTCCAGCTCTCCACCGTTCAGGGCGCGACCCTGGTCTCCGCCGCCTTCATCTCGCGCTGGTTCGGCGGTCTCGCCCTCGGCGCCTTCGCAGACCGCTTCGGCCGCAAGAACGCCATGGTGTTCAGCATCGTGCTGTTCTCCATCGGCTCGGTGCTGTGTGCGATCGCCCCCGCCTACTGGGTGCTCTTCGGCGCCCGTCTGCTGATCGGCCTCGGGATGGCCGGCGAGTACAGCTCCAGCTCGACCTACGTGATCGAGTCCTGGCCCGAGCACCTGCGCAACAAGGCGTCCGGCTTCCTGATCAGCGGGTTCTCCGTCGGCACGGTGCTCTCCGCCCAGGTGTACCGGCTGGTGGTGCCGGAGTTCGGCTGGCGGGCCCTCTTCGCCGTCGGCCTGATCCCCATCGCCGTCGCGCTCTGGCTGCGCCGCTCGCTGCCCGAGTCCGAGGACTGGACCGCCGCCCAGCAGCGGGTCGAGGCCTCCGGTGCCCGGACGCCGAACATGTTCAGCACCCTCTACCGCGGCCCGCGCGCGGCGCTGAACATCATCCTGACCGTGGTCGCGTTCGCCGCCCTGCTGCTGATCTTCTCCATCACCGGCACGCCCACCCTCGTCGTCGTCCTCGGCGCCCTGGCCTGCGCCGCCGTCTTCGTGTGGTTCATGGTGCAGTTCGAGGGGCCGCGCTGGCCCACCGGCGTGACCCTGATGGTCGTGGTCTTCACCGCATTCCTCTACTCCTGGCCCATCCAGGCCCTGCTGCCCACCTACCTGAAGACGGACCTCGGGCTGGATCCGGGCCACGTGGCCGACATGCTGTTCTTCGCCGGCTTCGGTGCGGCCGTCGGCTGTATCGTCGCCGGATTCACGGGCGACCGATTCGGCACCCGCCGCGCCTACTGGACCAGCCTGATCGTCTCCCAGGTCCTCGTGTTCCCCGTCTTCCTCATCGGGGGCAGCCAGCTCTGGCTGCTCGGCGTCCTGCTCTTCGCCCAGCAGGTGTTCGGCCAGGGCATCGCGGGCCTGCTGCCCAAGTGGATCGGCGGGTACTTCTCCGTGGACAAGCGGGCGGCCGGCCTCGGCTTCACCTACAACGTCGGTGCGCTCGGCGGCGCCGTCGCCCCCGTCCTCGGCGCCGGGCTCGCCAGCACGATGCCGCTCGGCACCGCGCTCGCCGTCCTCTCGTTCGGCCTGACCGCCGTCGTCATCGTCCTGCTCGCCGTCAACGCGCCCCTGCGCGCCCAGCAGGCCATCCGGCCGGCGCACGTGTGGCCCTCGGACAGCCAGGACGTGGTGCCCAAGGTCGTCCAGACCACCGATGGCGGCACCCTGACCCGGGCCGACCAGTAGCGTCGGAGTCGGCGCCTCCCTCTCCCATCACCATCCGCACCACCATCCGCACCACCAGCCGCACCACCAGCCGCACCACCAGCAAGGAGCATGCCTCGTGTCCACCACCCCCTTCCGTCTCTCCGGCGTCGTCCCGCCCCTCGTCACCCCGCTGACCGAGGACCGCACCCTGGACGTGCCCTCGTTCGAGCGGCTGATCGAGCGGATGCTGGCGGCGGGAGTCGACGGGGTGTTCCCGCTGGGCTCCACGAGCGAGGTGGCGTTCTGCACGGACACGATGCGGGCGCAGATCCTCGCCGAGGCGGTGCGGATCGTCGACGGCCGGGTGCCCGTGATCGCCGGGGTGATCGACATGCAGACCCCGCGGGTCCTCGAACACGTCGCCGCCGCGGTCGACGCGGGCGCGGACGCCGTCGTGGCGACGGCCCCGTTCTACGCGGTCACCGCGCCCGCCCAGGTCCGGCGCCACTTCGAGATCCTCGGCGAGCGCAGCGAGGTGCCCGTGTTCGCGTACGACATCCCGGTGTGCGTGCACACGAAGCTGGACCCTCGGATGCTCGTCGAGCTTGGCACGTCCGGGGCGATCGCCGGGGTCAAGGACTCCTCCGGCGACGACGTCTCGTTCCGGCGCCTCACGCTGCTCAACCGTGACGCCGGGTCCCCGCTGGCGGTGTTCACCGGTCACGAGTTCGTCGTCGACGGCGCCTATCTCGCCGGCGCCGACGGGGTGGTGCCCGGGCTCGGCAACGTCGACCCGGCCGGTTACGTGCGGCTGCACCGGGCCGCGTCCACGGGCGACTGGGAGGCGGCCCGCACCGAGCAGGACCGCCTCGCCCGGCTGATGGAGATCTGCCTGGTGGCACAGGACACCGCCGGCTGGGGCGCGGGCGTGGGCGCGTTCAAGACGGCCCTCGCCCATCTCGGCGTGATCGGCACCCGTCAGCTGCCCGAGCCGTTCGACGCCTTCAGCGACGCCGACGCGGCCCGGGTCGGGGCGATCCTCGACGAGGTGGGCCCGCGGGCATGACGGCGCCGGACACGGACGGCCCTGCGCCCGTCGGGCCGGTCATCGGGCTCGACGTCGGCGGCACGAAGATCTCGGCCGGCCTGGTCACGGCCGACGGCGACGTCCGGCACGAGGCCTCCGTGACCACCCCGGCCACCGCCGGCCCCGACGCGATCCTGACCGCGATGGTCACGCTCGTCCGCCCGATCGCGGCCGCCGCCGAGGCCGAGGGCTGTCCCGCCCTCGGCCTCGGCGTCGGGGCGGCCGGGGTGATCGACCCCGCCACCGGCGCCGTGACCGCCGCGACCGACCACCTGCGGAGTTGGGCCGGCACCCCGGTGGCCGACCGACTGACCACCGCGACCGGCCTCCCGGTACGGGTTGTCAACGACGTCCACGCCCACGCCCTCGGGGAGGCTCGGCGGGGAGCGGGCACCGGGCAAGCCACCGTACTGCTGGTCGCCGCCGGCACCGGGCTCGGAGGCGCGATCGTCGTCGACGGCCGCGTCCTCACCGGGTCGCGTGGGATCGCGGGCCACCTCGGCCACGTGCCCTCGCCTGAGGCCGCCGGCCTGCCCTGCTCGTGCGGCCGCACCGGCCACCTCGAGGCCGTCGCCTCCGGTGCCGGGCTGCTGGAGCGCTACCGCTCCACGATGCCGGTCAGGCAGATGGACGACGGATCGGTAGGACCGAGTGCTGCGTCCGGCGCCGACGTCTCCCGTCTCGCCGCCGCCGGGGATCCCGCTGCGCTCTCGTGCGTCGACGGCTCCGCCGCTGCACTCGGCCGGGCGATCGGCGGCTGGATCAACACGCTCGACCCCGACGTCGTCATCGTCACCGGGGGCCTCGCGCAGGCCGGTCCCCGCTGGTGGACCCGGCTGCGCGCCGCCGCCGACACCGAGACCATTCCCGCGGCGACCGGCTGCCCCGTCGTCCCCGCCGCCCTGGGAGCCCGAGCCGCCCTGATCGGCGCCGCGAGCCTGCTGACCAGCGACCACGCCGACCACGCCGACCACTCGATCGTGAGGACCAGAGCATGACCACCCCGACCGCCGCCGTCGTCGACGCCCTCCGCGGGCGTCTGATCGTCTCCTGCCAGGCCTACCCGGGAGAGCCGATGCGTCACCCGGAGACGATGGCCCAGATCGCGCAGGCCGCTGTGGCCGGCGGCGCCGCCGGCATCCGTGCCCAGGGGCTCGCCGACATCGCCCTCATCGCCGACCGGCTCCCGGGCGTGCCCCTGATCGGCCTCCGGAAGGTCGGCGCCGAGGGCGTCTTCATCACCCCGACCCTGCGGCACGCCCGGGCCGTCCGCGACGCCGGCGCGGGCATCGTCGCGATCGACGGCACCCGGCGGCCCCGACCGGACGGGCTGAGCCTGGCCGCGACCGTCGACGCCCTGCACACGGACGACGAAGGAGCCCCCGGCACGGGCACGGACAGCGGTACCGGAACCACGCCGACGCTCGTGATGGCCGACTGCGGCAGCCTCGACGACGCGCTTGCGGCCCGCGACGCCGGAGCCGACCTGATCGGCACCACCCTTGCCGGGTACACCGGCGAGCGGCCGCGGACCGACGGGCCGGACCTGGACCTGATCGCCGCCATCGCCGACCGGATCGACGACGTCCCCCTCATCGCCGAGGGCCGCATCCACACGCCCGCCCACGCCGCGGCGGCCCGGGACGCGGGCGCCCTGGCGGTCGTCGTCGGCACCGCCATCACCCACCCGACCACCATCACCGGCTGGTTCGCGTCCGCGCTCTGACCCCATCCGCCGAGCGCGGACCACTACGATCAGTCACGACCCGACCCGAGGCAGGCCATGGACGTCATCATCACCAGCGAGCACGAGAACCCCGGCAGCATCGCCGCGGACGCGATCGCGCGTCTCGTCGACCGGCAGCCGGATGCCGTCCTCGGGCTGGCCACCGGGTCCAGCCCGCTGAGCATCTACGCGGACCTCGCCGACCGGGTCGCCGCCGGCACCCTCAGCCTGGCCCGCGTGCGGGGCTTCATGCTCGACGAGTACGTCGGCCTGCCCGCCGACCACCCCGAGCGATACCGCAACGTCATCGACCGCGACCTCGTCTCCCGCACCGATCTGGATCCTGCGCTCGTGCAGGGTCCGGACGGGCTGGCCGCGGACATTCCCGCCGCCTGCGCCGCCTACGAGGACGCCATCCACGACGCCGGCGGGGTCGACCTGCAGATCCTCGGCATCGGTGCCGACGGGCACATCGGCTTCAACGAACCCGGCTCCTCCCTCGGCTCGCGCACCCGGATCAAGACCCTGACCCGGCAGACCCGCGAGGACAACGCCCGGTTCTTCGACGGCGACATCGACGCCGTGCCCGCCCACTGCCTCACGCAGGGCATCGCCACCATCATGGAAGCGCGCCGGATCGTGCTCGTCGCCGTCGGGCAGGGCAAGGCCGAGGCGGTCCACCACCTCGTCGAGGGCTCGATCTCGGCCCTGTGGCCCGCGACCGTCCTGCAGATGCACCCGGCCGTGACCGTGATCCTCGATGCCGCCTCCGCCTCCCGCCTGCAACTGGCCGAGTACTACCGCCAGACCCGTGCCGGCCGTCCCGCCTGGCAGCAGTGACCGGTACCCCGCTCGTCCTCACCGCCGCCCGCGTCGTCACCGGCGCGGGCGTGCTCGCGCCCGGCTGGGTGCGGATCGAGGGTGCCGCCGGGCGCGGGTCCATCACCGGCGTGGGCGAGGGACCGGCACGGGGCGGCGCCCTCGAGCGCGTGCTCGCGCTCGGCGACGTGACGGTGGCCCCCGGCTTCGTCGACCTGCACCAGCACGGTGGCGGGGGCGCCGCCTACACCGACGGACCGGACGCGGCGCGCACGGTCGTTGCGGCCCACCGCCGGCACGGCACGACGTCGATGCTGGCGAGCCTGGTCACGGACGGGCCGGACCGGCTCGAGGCGCAGGTGCGGGCGCTGGCGCCGCTGGTCGAGTCCGGCGACCTGCTCGGGGTGCACCTGGAGGGCCCGTGGCTCTCCCCCGCGCACCGGGGCGCTCACGATCCAGGGCTGCTGACCGCCCCGAACGCCACGGACGTGCACCGGCTGGTCACCGCCGTTCCCGGCGCCGTGCGGATGGTCACCCTCGCGCCCGAGCTGGACGGCGGCGTCGAGGCTGTCGCGGCGCTGACCGCGGCGGGCGTCGTGGCCGCCGTCGGGCACACCGACGCCTCGCTGGACCGAGGCCACGCGGCGGTGGACGCCGGCGCCCGGGTCGGCACCCACCTGTTCAACGCCGAGCGGCCGCTGCACCACCGCGAGCCCGGCGTCATTCTGGCACTGCTGCAACGGCCCGAGGTGGTCGTGGAACTGATCGCCGACGGCGTGCACGTGCACCCCGCCATGATCGCCCATGCGGCGTCCTCCGCGGCGGGCGGCTTCGCCCTCGTGACCGACGCGATGGCCGCAGCGGGCGCACCGGACGGGCCGTACCGGCTGGGGCCGCTGGACGTCGAGGTGGCCGGCGGCGTCGCCCGGGTGGCCGGGACGGACACCATCGCGGGCAGCACGCTGACCCTGGACCGGGCCGTCGCCTTCGCCGTGCGGGAGGCCGGGATCGAGCTCGAGGTCGCCCTGCGCGCGGCGTCGACCGCCCCGGCGGATGTCCTCGGCCGCCCCGACCTCGGCCGTCTGGCACCCGGTGCCCGCGCCGATCTGGTGGTACTCGACGCCGACCTCGCCGTCACCCGCGTGCTGCGCGGCGGGGCGTGGGTCTGAGCAGCGCCCGTCAGGGCAGGATGGCGTCCACGTACCCGCCGTCCACCCGCACCGCGCCGCCGGTCGTCGCGGAGGCGTACGGGGACGCGAGGTAGACCACGAGGTTGGCGATCTCCTCAGGCTCGATCAGGCGCTGCAGCAACGACTGCGGCCGGTGCTCGCGCATGAAGGTCCGCTGCGCCTCGTCCCAGGGCGCCTCGTCGCCCACGAGGGACCGCACGAAGTCCTCGACGCCGCCCGTGTGCGTCGGGCCGGCGATCACGGAGTTGACCGTCACCCCGGTGCCGGCGGCCTCCTTGGCGAAGCCGCGGGAGACGGCCAGCAGCGCCGTCTTGGTCGTGCCGTAGTGGATCATCTCCGCGGGCGTGACGACGGCGGAGTCGCTGGCGATGTTCTGCACCCGGCCCCAGCCGCGCGCCGTCATACCCGGCAGGTAGGCCCGGATCAACCGGACCGCCGTGAGCACGTTGACCTCGAAGTAGCGCCGCCACTGATCATCGGTGATCTCCAGCGCCGGCTGAGCGCCGAAGATGCCCAGGTTGTTGATCAGGATGTCGACATCGGGCAGCTTGTCGATCAGCGCGGACGCCTGCTCCTCGTCGGCCAGGTCCGCGGCGATGCCGATCAGCTCGGGCGCGTCCGTGCCCTCCTGCTGCAGGTCCGTGGTCAACGCGGCGATCGCGCGGTCCACCGAGCCCTCGCTGCGGCCGTTGATCGCGACCGTGGCGCCCGCGGCGGCGAGGCCGCGGGCGATGGCGTAGCCGATGCCCTGGGTGGAGCCGGTGACGAGTGCCGTACGCCCGGTCAGGTCGATGTTCATGGAATGCCTCCTGCTGGTCGTCTCTTCGCGCGGCTTCTCGAGGCAACCGTCGCGCGCGCCGCGGTGTTCCCCGGCGCGCTTTCACCGGCCCGCTGTCACCGGCGCTCCTGCGAGCGTCATCGGGCAGGATGGCGATCATGAACACCCCGGTGATCCGCCGTGCCACCGCCGACGACGCCGACGGCATCGCCGTCGTGCACGTCCGGGCCTGGCAGCAGACCTACGCCCCGCTGGTGCCGCCGGGGGCGCTGGACGCCCTCGAGCCGGCGGACCGGGCGCCGCACTGGCACACGATCATCACCGGTGAGCAGTCCGACGTGCTGGTGGCGACCGTCGACGACGTCGTCATCGGCTGGGCCACCGCCAGCGCGGGCCGCGGCGAGCACCTGCCCCGGGACCGGGAGCTCGAGGGTCTCTACGTCCTGGCCGAGCACCACGGCACCGGTACCGGTCAGGCCCTGCTGGACGCGGCGATCGGTGACGCGCCGGCCTTCCTGTGGGTGGCCGACGGCAACCCGCGCGCGGAAACCTTCTACCGACGCAACGGATTCGTCCGGGACGGCCGCACCATGAAGCACCGCCTCGCGGGCCACCCCGTGCCCGCGGTCCGGATGGTCCGCTGAGGGTCGGGAACGCTCGAGCCGGCTCAGTACACCGGCTTCTCCGGTTCGACGTCCCGCACCCAGGCCAGGATGCCGCCGTCGAGGTGACGGACGTCGGCGTGACCGGCCGCGATCAGGTGGCGGGCGACGACGGCGGACCGGGTGCCGGCCTTGCAGTGCAGCACGACGGGCCGGCCCGGGTCCACGGTCTCCCGGCCGGAGAGCAGCTCGTCCATCGGTACGAGCCGGGCGCCCTCGATGGCGACGATCGCCGCTTCCGGCGCCTCCCGCACGTCGATGACGTCGACCTCGACCCGGCCGGCGTCCCGGTCCGCGAGCAGCGCGGCCAGGTCCGTGGCGGTGATCGTGGGCACGTCCGGGTCGGTCGCCAACGGCTCGGCGGCCGTGTCATCCGCGTCGGACTCCAGCCCGGTGACCGGCCGACGGCCCGGATCGGGCGCGACCCGCAGTTCCCGCCACGCGGCGGTCAGCGCGTCGAACACGAGGATCCGCCCCAGCAGGGTGACGCCGGTGCCGGTGATCAGCTTGATCGCCTCGGTCGCCATCATGGAACCGACCGCCGCGCACAGCGCCCCGAACACCCCGGCCGTCGCGCAGTCGGGCACCGAGCCCGGCGCGGGCGGCTCGGGGAACAGGTCGCGGTAGGTGGGCCCGTGCCGGCCCCAGAAGACGCTCACCTGGCCGTCGAACCGCAGGATCGATCCCCAGACGACGGGCCGGCCGGTCAGTTCCGCCGCGTCGCTGACCAGGTAGCGGGTGGCGAAGTTGTCGGTGCCGTCGATCACCAGGTCGTACCGTCCCAGCAGGTCGAGCGCGGTGGCGGCGGTGAGCCGCTCGGCGTGCCGGACCACGGTCACGAGCGGGTTGAGGGCGGTGACCGCGTCCGCCGCGGAGTCCACCTTGAGCCGGCCGACGTCCTCGACCCGGTGGATCACCTGCCGCTGCAGGTTGGAGGTGTCGACGACGTCGTCGTCGATCACGCCGATCGTGCCGACGCCGGCGGCGGCCAGGTACAGCAGCACGGGTGACCCGAGCCCGCCGGCACCGACGACGAGCACCCGGGCGTTCTTCAGCCGTCGCTGCCCGTCGAGCCCGACGTCGGGCAGGATCACCTGCCGCGAGTAGCGGGCGGTCTCCTCCCGGGTCAACAGCTCCGCGGGTTCGACGAGGGGCGGCAGCGGTGGGACAGCGGACGCAGCAGCACTCACAGGTCCGCCCGCCCGTCCATCGGTGAGGAGGCGACCGCACCGTGATGGCGCCGGGGGATCCGTCCGGCGCCGGCGGCGAGCCGCCCGGACTCGACCGCCAGGCGCATGGCGGCGGCCATCCGCACCGGGTCCTCCGCCCGGGTCACGGCGGTGGCGAGCAGCACCGCGTCGCAGCCGAGCTCCATCGCGAGCGCCGCGTCCGACGCCGTGCCGATCCCGGCGTCCAGGACGACCGGCACCCCGGCCCGGGACACGATCAGCTCGATGTTGTGCGGGTTCAGGACGCCGAGGCCCGTGCCGATCGGGGCGCCGAGCGGCATCACGGCCGCCGCACCCAGGTCCTCGAGCCGTCTCGCGGTGGCCGGATCGTCGTTGGTGTAGGCGAAAACCTGGAAGCCCGAGGCGACCAGTCGTTCGGTCGCCTCCAGGGTCTCGACCACGTCGGGCAGCAGCGTCGTCTCGTCGGCGATCACCTCGAGCTTGACCCACGAGGTCTCGAGCGCTTCCCGCGCGAGTTCGGCGGTCAGCACGGCCTCGGTCGCGGTCATGCAGCCGGCCGTGTTCGGCAGCACCCGCATGCCCATGCCGGCGAGCAGGTCGAACAACCCCGCACCCTGGCCGACCGTGTGGCGGCGCAGGGCCACGGTGGTCAGCTCGGTACCGGAGGCTCGCAGCGCGGCGTCCAGTCCGTGCAGGCTGGGCGCGCCGCCGGTCCCCATGATCAACCGGGACCCCAGCGTCACCCCGTCGATCACCAGGGGCGCGTCGGTGGTCGGCTGGGTGTCGTGCTCGGTGTTCTGCTCGGTGTCGTGCTCGGTGTTCTGCTCGGTGTCGTGCTCGGTGGCCGTCATCTCAACCACCCTGCACCGCCGTCAGGATCTCGACGCGCGAGCCGGCGGCGGGAACCACGGTCGCCCACGAACTGCGGGGAACCACGGCGCCGTCGACTGCGACGGCGACCCCCAGCGGGCGGCCGTCCTGCGCGGTGCCGGACGCGGACACGGCGCGGCCGGTGCGCTCGGCGACGAGGTCGCGGCAGGTCCTCGAGCGGTGCGGCGCCCGCTCCCCGTTCACGGTGATGGTGGGGTCGGCGCCGAGGACGGTGTCCGCAGCGGCCGGGACGCCCGGCAGGTCGGTGGTCATGGTGTCTCCTGGGGTGGGGCTCGGTCAGGACGGGGGTGAACATGAGGGCGTCGGGTCAGGGCGCCGTGGCTCGAGGGATCAGGGCGAATCGGTCGGGGTCGCAGGGCTCGGCCACCGGCAGCGGGTCGCCCACCAGCAGTCCCCGCACGGCGGCCCCGGCGAGCGGGGTGAGGAGCACGCCGTGCCGGAAGAAACCAGTGGCGAGGACGAGTCCGGCGACGGCGGCACCGTCGGCGTCGCGCATCCGGCCGAGCAGCGGCATGTTGTCCGGGGTGCCGGGGCGTGCCCGGGCCACGGCGTCGGTGATGGTGGCCTCGGCCAGCGCCGGCAGCAGGGTGATCCCGTCGCGCAGCAGGGTGTGGACCCCGCCGGCCTGCAGCCCGGACCCGCCGTCCTCACGGGCGGTGGCGCCGAGCACGAGTGTGCCGTCGAACCGGGGAACCACGTAGACGGGCACGCCCCGCACGATCGCGCGGACCGTGTGGGTCAGGGCGGGGAATCCGGCCGGCGGCCGCAGCCGCAGGACGTCCCCGTGCACCGGACGCAGCGGCAGCGGGGCCGGCAGTCCGGGCAGATCGGCAGCGACACCCGTCGCCACGATCGTCTCGTCGGCCTCGACGGTCGAGCCGTCCGCCAGGCGCGCCCCGGCCACGCGACCACCAGAGGACCCGGATGTCCCGGACCCCGCGGGCGTGCTCAGCAGGGCCTCGGCCCGCTGCGCGATCACCCGCACGCCGAGCGCCTCGAGGGCGGCCAACAGCGCCCGGCTGAGCACCCGCGGGTCGACCTGGTGATCGTGCGGCAGCAGGTACGCGGCCGTCAGGTGGGGGCCGAGCAGCGGCTCGCGCCGCCGGGCCTCACGCGTGGTCAGCTGCTCGACGTCCAGTCCCAGCCGGAGCTGAACCCTGTACAGGGCGGCCAGGGCGTCCCGGTCGGCGGCGTCGAACCCGCACACCAGGGTGGGCGTCGTCGCGTAGCCGGCGTCCCGGCCGCTGACCGCGGCGACGTCGTCGACGAAGCCGCGGTACCGGCGGGCGGAGTCCAGCGTCAGCGGCAGGAGCGCTTCCTCCTGGTGGGCCAGTTCGGCGACGGGGGCGATCATCCCGGCGGCCGCGTGGGTGGCGCCGGACGCGGGTGCGGGGTCGACCACCGTGACCGGGTGACCCGCGCGGGCCAGGGTGAAGGCGATCCCCAGGCCGACGACCCCGGCACCGAGGACGAGGACATCGCCCGACTGGTTGCCTGACAAGGCGCTCCCTTCGGCGGCATGATCCGCATCAGGTTCGGACGGTCGGTGTCGAACACCCTCTCAGCCACCCGTCAGACGAGCGTGCTCGCGTCGTGGCTCCCGTGATCTGGCCCCTACTGTAGTCACCATGTCCGTCCCCCCGACACCACCGGCCACGGCCGGAACCGACCCCGGCCGTGCGGCTCCTGCTCTGGCCACGGCCCGGCTCTACCTGTGCGTCGACGCCCGCCGCGAGCAGGGCGACCTGCGCGACCTCGTCCGCGCCGCCTACGCCGGAGGCGTCGACATCGTCCAGCTGCGGGACAAGGACATCGAGGGCGCGGACGAGCTCGGGGCCCTCGCCGTCCTCCGGGAGGAGGCGGAGCGCGCGGGCCGGGCGTTCGCCGTCAACGACCGCGCCGACATCGCCCGGCTGGCCTCGGCCGACGTCCTGCACCTCGGCCAGCGGGATCTGACCCCGGCCCAGGCGCGCACGCTGCTGCCGGCCGGATGCCGGATCGGGCTGTCCACGCACGACCCGGACCAGCTGGCCGCCGCCCGGCAGAACCCGGACGTCGACTACTACTGCGTCGGCCCGGTCTGGGCCACCCCCACGAAGCCCGGCCGCGCCGCGGTCGGCCTGGACCTGGTGCGGCTCGCAGCGGCGGCGGACGCCGCGAGCGGTACCGCGACGGGCACTGCCGACGGCGGCACGCCGTGGTTCGCGATCGGCGGCATCGACCACCACACGATCGGCGAGGTCGTGGCCGCGGGAGCCCGCCGGGTCGTCGTCGTGCGCGCGATCACCGAGGCCTCCGATCCGCAGGACGCCGCACGGCGTCTGGTCGAGGCGCTGCCACCCCTGCCCTCGACCTGAACCGGCCGGGTCAGGACTCCTTCTCCCGCGCCTTCGCGGTCGCGCGGTCGTTGGCCTTCTGGATGGCGGCGACCAGCTCGTCCTTCGTCATGGAGGAACGGCCGCGCACGTCCAACCGCCTCGCGACGTCCAACAGGTGCGTCTTCGTGGCGTTGGCGTCCACCCCGCCGGCGGTCTTCCCGGGCGAGCCGACCGTGCCCTCGGCCTTCTCGTCCGACGGCCCGGACTCCGCCTTCTCCTCCCAGCGGTCCCCGACCTTCTCGTACTGATGCTTGAGGGCCGCGAACGCCGTCCGGTGCGCCCGCTCGCCTTCGCCGTACGACTCGACCGCGGAGTCGTGCGCGGCGGACCACACCTCCTGCGCGTGCTTCGGCGACCGCGCAACGGTCGAGGGCATCTCCTCACGAGCGGGCACGGCAGCCTCCTGGGCGGACGGTCATGGTGCGCTCATCCTCGTGGGCGGCAGGACCGTGCGCAACCACGGGCGACGCCGACGGAAGAGGGAACGGAGGAGAACTGCAGGTCGGAAGTGTGAGGAATCCCTCAGCCTGCTGTTGTTTCCGGCCCCTGACGGGTACTGTTGAGGAGAAGCGACAAGCGATCTGCTTGTTGCTCCAGTGCAGTCACGGCGGTTCCATCCGTCAGCAGGCTGTTGACGAGCGGAACTTCCATCTCCTCAGTGACCTTCCCCGCCGAACGGCGGAAGGGTGCCACGTCCTCGACGACCGGCACCGCTGAACGTCCTTCACCTCTCCCGCAGCACTACACGACGGTGGCTGCCACCATTCGTGCCCAGGGTCTCCTGGAGCGTGCGCGCGGATTCTACCTCGCCGTCGGCATCGTCCTCGCGGTGGCGCTGGCCGGGGCCGTCACGGGCTCGATACTCCTGGGTGAGAGCTGGTTCCAGCTGCTCATCGCGGCGGCTCTCGGCGTCATCTTCACGCAGATCGCCTTCGTCGCTCACGAGGCGTCCCACCGCCAGATCCTCAGCTCCGGCCCAGCGAACGACCGTCTCGGTCGACTGCTGGCCACCGCGGGCGTCGGGATGAGCTACGCGTGGTGGATGAACAAGCACAACCGGCACCACGCCAATCCGAACAAGATCGGCAAGGACCCGGACATCGAGGTGGACACCATCTCGTTCATCCCCGAGGACGCGGCGAAGCGACGCGGGCTGCTGGCGCGGCTGACGCAGCGTCAGGGGTACTTCTTCTTCCCGCTGCTGACGCTGGAGGGTTTCAACCTCCACTACCGCTCCTTCGCCGCTCTCGCCTCGCGCGGCGAGGTGAAGGGCCGCTGGATCGAGATCGGGTCCATCGTCGCCCGGTTCGCGCTGTACCTCGGCGTGCTGTTCGCGTTCCTGCCGCTCGGGATGGCCTTCGCCTTCCTCGGTGTGCAGATGGCCGTGTTCGGCGTCTACATGGGGGCGTCGTTCGCCCCCAACCACAAGGGCATGCCGGTGGTGCCCCGCGACGTGAAGCTGGACTTCTTCAGCAAGCAGGTCCGCACCTCCCGCAACATCGAGGGCGGCTGGTGGGCGTCGACGCTGATGGGCGGGCTCAACCACCAGGTCGAGCACCACCTGTTCCCCAACATGCCGCGCCCCCACCTGGCACGAGCGCGACGCATCGTCCGCGAGTACTGCCAGACCCACCAGGTCCCCTACACGGAGACCTCCCTGTTCCGGTCCTACGGCATCGTCATTTCCTACCTGAACACGGTGGGACTGGCGGCCAGGGATCCGTTCGAGTGCCCGGTGATCGCCCAACTGCGGCGGTCCTGAGTTCCCGAATACCGAAAGATGTCCTTGCCTCCGGCGAGGGCAGGCCGCCCAACTCGGCGGCCAGCAACAAAGAAAAAAAGGAAAAAGCATCATGGCTACAGGCACCGTCAAGTGGTTCAACTCCGAAAAGGGCTTCGGCTTCATCGCTCCCGATGACGGCTCCGCCGACGTGTTCGCGCACTTCAGCGCGATCGCGGGCGACGGCTACCGCAACCTCGAGGAGAACCAGAAGGTCGAGTTCGAGACGACGCGCGGCGCGAAGGGCATGCAGGCCGAGAACATCCGCGCCCTCTGAGCCTCACTTCGCTCTGATCGAGCCGCCCCTGGATCATCCGGGGGCGGCTCGTTCTGTTCGTGGCCGCATGACGACGCCGGTCACGGTGTCGTCGGCTCCGCCGCCGCATGCGAAAATGGGGACGTCCTATGAAGCAGAAGCACTTCCGCGCCACTCGGCGCGACACGAATCCCGCGGGTCTGGACCTGAACGCCGTCGAGGCGTCGCTGGTCGAGGCCCCCGACGAGCGACGGCGCACGCGGCTGCGCGGCTATCTCGGGGCGGCCCTGGCGATCGGCCTCGGCGTCGGCGCCCTGACGGCACCGCTCGGCGTCGCCGCCGCGGTCACCGGGGACGACGTCGTCGGCTACTGGGACTCGCTGCCCTCGGAACTCCCCCTGGAGAAGTCGCTGCCGCAGCACACCGTCCTGCTGGACTCGGACGGCAAGGAGTTCGCGCGCCTCTACAGCGAGAACCGGATCGACGTGAAGCGCGAGGACATCTCCGCGACCTTCGTCGACGCGCTCGTGGCCACCGAGGACGCCCGCTTCTACGACCACCACGGCGCCGACCCGATGGGCATCGTCCGCGCCGCCCTGCACAACAGCGGCTCCACCTCCCGGCAGGGCGCCTCGACCATCACGCAGCAGCTGGTGCAGAACATCCTGATCAACTCGGCGCGGGACGAGACCGAGCAGCGGGTGGCCCAGGGCGACACGCCGAACGACAAGATCCGCGAGATCAAGTACGCGGTCAACCTCGAGAAGCAGCTCTCGAAGGACGAGATCCTCACCCGCTACGCCAACACCGTCTACTTCGGCAACGGCGCGTACGGCGTGGAGGCGGCCGCCCGCACCTACTTCAGCACCAGCGCGAAGAACCTGACCGTCCCACAGGCGGCGACCCTGGTGGGGCTGCTGCGCGGTCCCACGGTCTACGACCCCTTCACCCACCCGGACGCCTCCCAGGCGCGCCGCAACGTCGTGCTCGGTCGCATGCACGCCGTCAACCGGCTGGGCACCGATCAGCTCGCCACGGCCACCGCCGCGCCGCTGGCGATCCACCGCGGGTCGCTGACCAACGGCTGCGGCCGGTCGACGTTCCCGTTCTACTGCTCGCTGGTCCGGGACGAGATCCTCACGGACCCGGCCTTCGGCGCGACGGCGGAGGAACGCGAGGACCGGCTCTCCCGCGGCGGCATGACCATCACCACGGCGCTGGACCACAAGGCCATGACCTCGGCGAACACCGCCGTGCACCGCGCGATGAACGACACCAACCGCGGGGCGCTCGGACTCGCCGTCGTCACCCCCGGCACCGGGAAGGTCACCGCCGTCGCCCAGAACCGCGGCTGGGGCAGCGGACCGGGCAAGACGGAGATCACGTACGCCACCAGCACGTTCCAGCCGGGGTCGACGATGAAGCCGATCACCCTGGCCACCGCGCTGGAGCAGGGCATCCCGGCCACCACGAAATTCCACGCGTCGGCCTACTACACACCGGAGAGCCTCGCGGCACCCGAGGGCGGCTACTCGAACTACGGGTTGCAGGACTTCGGGGTGATCGACGCGCGCGGGGCCATCAAGGTCTCCTCGAACACCTACTTCATCCAGCTGATCGAGAAGACCGGGGTGCTCCCGGTCGCCGACATGGCGGCGCGACTCGGCATCACCTCGATCCCGCGCACGGGCCCGCGCGCCCTGACCGGCAACGAGGCGTACCTGACGCTCGGCGCGTACGAGATCTCCCCGCTGCAGATGGCGAACGCCTACGCGACCTTCGTCTCGGGCGGCACCGAGTGCCGCACCCACACCATCGTCTCGGCGGCGCGCTCGGACACCGGCACGAAGCTGGCCGTGCCCGACGCCGACTGCCACCAGGCCATCGCCCCCGCCGTCGCGAACACCGTCGGCGACGCCCTCAAGCAGACCTTCACGCCGGGCGGAACGATCGGCCCCACCGGCGGGCTGCCCGGACGCGAGGCCGGCGCCAAGACGGGCACGACGAACGACTACCAGGCGAACTGGGTCGTCGGCGTGACCCCTCAGGCCTCGACCGCCGTGTGGCTCGGTGACCCGCGCGGCGGTGCCGCCCATCCCCTGACCGAGCTGGACGCGTACGGCCGGAAGTTCTACGACCTCACGGGCGCCGAGGTCGCCGCGCCCGTGTGGAAGGAGACCATGACGGGGCTGCTCCAGGGCGTCAAGGGCGTGCCCATGCCGAAGGCGAACGACGCCGCCACGTCCTCCTCGACCTCCCGGTACGTGCCGGACGTGCGTGGCCTGTCGGTCGACGCGGCGATGACCCAGCTGCGCGCGAACGACCTGGAGCCGGTGCTCGAGAAGCGGACCGCACCGGCGCAGTCGCCCATCGGCCCCGGCGTCGTCATCGGCCAGACCCCCGTCGCGGGAGCCGTGACCGGCCACCGCCAGGAGGTCCGGCTGACCCTCTCGGCCGGCAGCGACACCAGCATCCGGCCCCCCGAGAAGGAGCAGTGACCTCGTGCTGATCTCCCAGCGGGTGCGCAACGACCCGCGCCGCACCGTCATCGTCGCCGTCGCCGTGCTCGTGGTGATCGGCGTGATCGGCTCCGCCCTGGTGGGGCTGGCCGGCTTCCTGGTCTCCCCTCCCGCCGCACCACCCGTCGCCGCCGCGGCACCGACGGCCACCCCGACGGTGCGGTCCGCCGCCTGGACGCCGACGCCGGCCGACGACGTGCTCACCGCGACCCTCTCCTCCCCGCCCACCGGCTGGAGCCGCAGCGGCGACGTCGGCCACGGCGCCGGCGCACCCGCGCCGTACTCGTGCCCCGCCGAGGGCACGTCCCCGGCCACCTCCGTCAGCGCCGCCTTCACGGTGGACAACGCCCCGGTGACCGTGACGGCGCAGGCCTTCACCGCCGGGCAGGGCGCCAAGGTCCAGGACACCCTCGCTGCCGCCGCCGGTAGCTGCGCAGGCGGCGCCGACCAGCAGGAACTGGGCGACGAGGGGCCCGGCGAGAGCCCCCGGCGGGCGACCGCCACCCGCGGCGGAGTGGACAGCGCCGTCGTCTCCTGGCGTCGCGGCGACGTGCTGATCTTCCTCTCCGGCACCCCCGGCCAGGACCTGAGCCGGTACGCCCGCGACCTCGACGGGGCGCTCGAGTCGCGCCTGGGCGCCGTGTGCGCGGCCCAGGACTCGACCGCCGCGGACGCGGTCCGGTCGCCGTACCGGTCCGGGTACCTCCCCTACACCGTCACCAGCACGGTCAGGATCCCGGCCCCCTCCACGCCCAGCCCGAGCACCGGGAACGCCACGCTGCCGGCGCCGAGCCTGATCGACCGCGTCGCGTCGCCCGCCGCCCCGCGCGACTACCCGGTGTGGCCGCCGATGCCCGCCCCCGTGAGCGAACCGGTGCTGCCCGAGGCGCCGTCCGCGTCCCCGCCGACCGCGAAGGACGTGCGGGTGCCCGCGGCCGACGAGACCGGGCCCGGCTGCGGCTGGTCCTTCACGGGGATGAAGGCCCCCGCCACGGACGCCGCCTCGATCGCGGCCGCCCGGACCCGCGCCGAGGACGCCGGGCGCGGCCAGCTGCAGAACGACGCCCGGACGTGGCAGACGGAGGTCAGCCGGTACTGGAAGGACTACGGGTCCTACGAGAAGGCCGTCCCGGCGTACCTGGCCTACCGGGACAAGGTGGACGCGGTCAACGCCGCGTGGTCCGTGATCGACGGGCAGTGGGCGCAGTACCGGTCCGATCTGGCCACCTACCAGGGCGCGATCGCCGCCCGTCAGGACTTCCTGGCCCGCCAGGCGCAGGCGCAGGACGACTACGACGCCGCCGTGCAACGGTGCGAGGCTCCCGAGCCCTCGCCGTCACCGTCCCCGTCGTCGAAGCCGTCGCCCTCGCCGTCGGCGAAGCCGTCCGAGAAGCCGTCGCCGTCGCCCTCCCCGTCGAAGGAGGCGCCGTCGCCGTCACCGTCCCCGTCGCCGACCAAGAAGGCCCCGCCGGCGAAGAAGTCCGACACGACGTCCGGCAGCACGAAGGGCGCCGTCCTCCTCGGCGGATCCCGGGTGCAGGTGATCACGACGGTCCTCACGGCGCCGACCGCCCGCGAGGGGTGCCCCGCGGACCGGCCGAGCATCCTCGATCAGGATCCGCCCTCGATCCCGGCGGCGCCGACGCCTCCGGCCGACCCCCGCCCCGCCTCTGCTCGCTGACCTACCGGCTCGCTGAGAAGCCGGCGCGGGACTGCTCCTCGTCGGACGTCCCCCACCGTTGCCACCCCCCGCCGGGGCGACGACGATGGGAGGACCCGATGATCGGAGCAGACCATGTCCCATGCCGACGACTCCCGGACCACTCCCGGCACGCCCGCCACGCCCACCGACCCGCCGCGCGGTGTCCCGCTCCCGGGCTCCGAGCGGCCCGCGGCGCCCGGTGTCACCGCCGGGCGGCCGGTCGATCCGCAGGAGCGGGCCGAGGTCACGGTCGTGCTGCGCCGCCGCGCTCCCCTGTCCGACGGTGACCTGGCCGACGGGCGTGTACTCACCCGCGACGAGCTGGCCGCCCGGCACGGCGCCGCCCCCGAGGACGTCGACCTGGCCACCCGGGTGCTGACGGAGGCCGGCCTGACCGTCGTCGGCACCGACGCGGCGTCCCGCCGGTTGCGTGTGGCCGGGACCGTCGGGGCGCTCAGCGCCGTCTTCGGCACCGCCCTCGAGGCGGTCAGCAGCACCGCCCCGGACGGCGGCGAGATCCAGCACCGGCACCGCACGGGCGGCCTGACCGTGCCGGCCGAGCTCGACGGCGTCGTCACCGCGGTGCTCGGGCTCGACGACCGGCCGCAGGCCAGGGCGCACTTCCAGGCGGTCGCGGCCGCCGCCGCCGCGGGGACCGCCTACACGCCCGTCGACCTCGGCCGCATCTACCGGTTCCCCGCGGGCGCCGACGGCACGGGCACGGACGTCGCCATCCTCGAACTCGGCGGCGGGTACCAGCAGGCCGACATCGACACCTACTTCCGTGGCCTCGGGTTGCCCACGCCGACCGTGCAGGCCGTCTCCGTCGACGGCGCGACCAACGCGCCGGAGGGCACGCCGAACGGTGCCGACGGCGAGGTGCTGCTGGACATCGAGGTGGTCGGCGGGCTCGCCCCCGGCGCCCGGATCCTCGTCCACTTCGCGCGCAACACCGACGCAGGGTTCCTCGACGCCCTCACCACCGCGGCCCACGCCGACCCCGCGCCGGCGGCCATCAGCATCAGCTGGGGACAGAACGAGGACGACTGGACCGCCCAGGCCCGCACCGCGTTCGACGACGCGCTGGCCGACGCCACCGCGCTCGGCGTCACCGTCACCGCGGCGGCCGGGGACAACGGCAGCGCCGACGCGGCCACCGACGGCCGGGACCACGCCGACTTCCCGGCCTCCAGCCCGCACGCCCTGGCGTGCGGGGGCACCCGGCTCGAGGCGGACCCGCAGACCGGGGCCATCACCACCGAGACGGTGTGGAACGAGGGCACCAACTCGGCCACCGGCGGCGGCTTCAGCGACGCCTTCCCGGTGCCGTCGTGGCAGCAGTCCGCGATCAGCGGGACGCAGCCGGCCACCGGGCGCGGCGTGCCGGACGTCAGCGCGGTGGCCGACCCGCAGACCGGGTACCGGGTGCGGGTGGACGGTCAGGATCTGGTGATCGGCGGGACCAGCGCGGTCGCGCCGCTGTGGGCGGCACTCGTCGCCCGGCTGCGCCAGCTCGGCGGCGCGCCGCTCGGGCTGCTGCAACCGCGCCTGTACGCGGCGACGGTGGCGGCCACCTTCCACGACATCACGAGCGGGAACAACGGCAGCTTCTCCGCCGGCCCGGGCTGGGACCCCTGCACGGGGCTCGGCACCCCCGACGGTCAGGCCCTCGCCGACGCCCTCGGTTCCGGGGCGCCGACCGACTCTTGACCGCGGCCGCACCCGCGCCTAACCTACAACCTGATGGTTGTATCAACGAGCACCGACGCCGACGTGGACGGGCTGTTCCACGCTCTGGCCGATGTCACCCGCCGCGACATCGTCCGCCGCTCCCACCGCGGCGAGTTGTCCGTGTCGCGGCTGGCGCAGCTGTACCCGATGAGTTTCGCCGCGGTGCAGAAACACGTGGCCGTGCTCGAACGGGCCGGCCTGGTCGTCAAGGAACGCCACGGACGGGAGCAGCTCGTGCGATCCGATCCCGACGCCGTCGCCCGGGCGCACCGGGCGCTCGACGACCTGGCCACGACCTGGCAGGACCGGATCGACCGCATGACCGACCTGCTCGCCGACACGGAGTCCCCGGACGCCACCTCACCCCGCACCGCCTCATCCCGCACCGCACGACCGGAAGGACAGGAACGATGAGCGTCACCAGCGTCGAGAAGGACCTCGACACCCTCACCCTCACCCTGATCGCCGACTTCGACGCCCCCGTGGAGCGGGTGTGGCAGCTGTGGGCGGACCCGCGTCAGCTCGAGCGCTGGTGGGGGCCGCCGGAGTACCCGGCCACGTTCGAGCAGCACGATCTCCGCTCGGGCGGCACCGTCACCTACTACATGACCGGGCCGGACGGGCAGCGGTTCCACGGCTATTGGGCGGTCACCTCCGTGACGGCGCCGACCTCGCTCACCTTCACGGACGGCTTCGCCGACGAGAACGGGCAGCCGAACGACGACCTGCCGACCTCCGAGAGCCACGTCGAGCTGACCGAGCGCGACGGCGGCACCCGGATGACCCTGACCTCGCGGTTCGCGGACCGCCAGCAGATGGACCAGCTGATCGAGATGGGCATGGACGAGGGCCTGCGCGGGGCCGTCGGCCAGATGGACGACCTGCTCGTCGCCGTCTGAGCTCGACGGCGCCTGAGCTGACCGCGGGTCCCGCCGGTCAGCCGGTCGCGAGACCGAGCACGACGGCGATCACGGCCAGCAGCGGCACAGTGCCCTGCTTGATGGCAGCCGCGCGATGCTGCGGCGAGGAGAGCAGTAGCACCAGCGCGGCCGCGGTCATCGACCCGACGCCCGTGAGCACCAGCGTGGTGCCCACGGGCGTCGATGCGACCGCGGTGACCAGGACGCCGAGCAGGGTCACGACGGCCAGGAACAGGTTGTAGAAGCCCTGGTTGAAGGCCAGTTGCCGCGTCGTGGCCGCCTCCTCGGCCGAGGTGATGCCGAAGGTGGCCCGGGCGCGCTCCCCCGTCCAGGCGAGCGACTCGAGCACGAAGATGTAGACGTGGAGCAGCGCCGCGATCGCCGCGAGCACCAGACCGATGACGAGCATGCCGACCTCCGGAGTCCTGGACCGTCGTTCGACGTCATTCTCCCCTCATCCCCTTGATCCCCCGGCGCGCCGGTGAGGAGACTGGCGCATGAGCGATTCCCAGCCCCGCGGCGCCCACCTGGTCGGCAGCATCACCCTGCCCGACGCGGAGTCGACGTTCCGGGCCGCCGTCGAGCACCTCGGGGACCGCCTGCGCCGCATCCCCGACGGCGAGGTCGGCGACCGCTTCCACTGGATCGCGTTCCAGCCGGACCGGCTCGGATCCGCCGCGGGCCTCGAACGGGTCGGTGACGCGCCGGTGCGCGTCAAGCACCTGGACGTCCGGCCGTTGCGCATCGCCCCCGGCGTCGACCCCGCCACCCTGCGACTGCCGCCGCTCGGCTACGCCGAGGCCGCGCTGGACTCGTGGGAGGTTTTCCACCGCCTGCAGGACGAGGACGTGATCCCCGCGGGCACCCGTTTCCAGGTGTCGCTGCCGACGCCGGCCGCCGTCGTCGGCGCCTTCGTCGTCCCCGAGGATCGCGCGGCGTTCGAGCCGGTCTACGAGTCCGCGCTGACCGCCGAGCTGGAGCAGATCCTTGCCGCCATCCCGCACGAGAGTCTCGCGATCCAGTGGGACACCGCGGTCGAGTTCGGGCTGATCGAGAGCGGCGGGTACGAGGACCGGTACGGGGGCGCTTTCCGCTCGTGGTTCGGAGACGTGTGGCCGGCGTGATCGAGCGGGCCGTCCGGCAGGCGTCCCTGGTGCCGGCCGACGTCGAGCTCGGCTACCACCTCTGCTACGGCGACGCCGGGGAGAAGCACTTCATCGAACCCACCGACACGGCCAACCTGGCCCGCTTCGCGACCGAGCTGCTGGCGCGGGCACCCCGGCCGATCACGTGGCTCCACCTGCCCGTGCCGATCGACCGCGACGACGCCGCTTACACCGCTCCCCTGCAGCAGCTGCACCTGCCGGAGAACACCGAGCTGTACCTGGGGCTGGTCCACCGCGAGGACGGGGTCGAGGGGGCGACCCGCCGGATCGAGGCCGCGCGCCGGTGCGTTCCCGTGTTCGGCGTCGCCACCGAGTGCGGCATGGGCCGCGCACCGGAGGACGCCGTCGGTCCCCTGCTGGCCACCCACCGCGACGTCACCGCCGCCTGGTGAGAGCCGACGACCCGATGACTGAGGATTCGACGACGACTGGAGCACCGATGACCGACACCCTTCCCGGCGGAGCGTTCACGCTCGGCGACCTGACCGTGTCCCGGATGGGGTACGGGGCGATGCAGCTGGCCGGGCCCGGCGTGTTCGGGCCGCCCGCGGACCGCGAGAGCGCCGTCGCCGTGCTGCGCACGGTGGTCGAGCTCGGCATCCGCCACATCGACACGAGTGACTACTACGGGCCGCACGTGACGAACGAGATCATCCGGGAGGCGCTGCACCCGTACCCCGCCGACCTGCACCTCGTCACCAAGGTCGGCGCGCGGCGGGACGCGAAGGGCGGCTGGCCGTCCGCGCTGGCGCCCGACGAGCTGCGACAGGCCGTGCACGAGAACCTCGACCGCCTCGGCCTGGAGGCGATGGACGTGGTGAACCTGCGGGTCGGTGGCGTGAGCGCGCCGAGCGAGGGTTCCCTGGCCGAATCGTTCACGGTGCTCGCGGAGCTGCAGCAGCAGGGACTGATCCGCCACCTCGGGGTCAGCAACGTCACCGCGGAACAGGTCGCGGAGGCGCGGGGCATCGCGCCGGTGGTCTGCGTGCAGAACTTCTACAATCTCGCCCACCGGGACGACGATGCCCTCATCGACCAGCTAGCCGGAGACGGCATCGCCTACACGCCGTTCTTCCCGCTCGGTGGGTTCTCGCCGCTACAGTCCGGCACGCTCGACGGCGTGGCCGAGCGGCTCGGGGCGCCGGCGATGTCCGTGGCGCTGGCCTGGCTGCTGCAGCGCTCGCCCAACGTGCTGCTGATCCCAGGGACATCCTCCGTCGAGCACCTGCGGGCCAACGTCGCCGCCGTCGACCTCCAGCTGTCCGAGGAGGATCTGATCGAGCTGGAGGGCATCGGCGGCTGACGGCGGCTCCTGCTCCTCCTCGGCGGTTCCTCAGAAGTCGCGCAGGTTGCCCGCCACCCCGCCGTCCCCGTACTCGCGGCGCAGGATGCCCCGGCGGCGCAGCACGGGCACCAGCTCGTCGAGCATGCGGTGCACGGTGACGGGGTGCAGGTCGCCGGAGAGGATCAGCCCGTCGTTGCCGGCGTCGTCGCCGAGTTCCTCGATCAGGTCGGCGACCTCCTCGGCGGTGCCGACGAACTCCGTCCCCCGGCGCCCGGTGCCGTCCGTGACCCGGCACAACCGGGCGTGCTGGGCGAGGATCCGGCGCAGCGGGGCGTCCGGCTCCTCGGCGTACCGGCCGCGCAGGCCCGCGACGGTGCCGCGGGAGACGTGCTCGCCGAAGACGACGTCGTCCAGGGGCCGGTCCAGGTCGAGCACCGTCAGGTCCGTCTCGGCGTCGGAGGACCAGCCGAGCGCGATGGCCTTCAGCTGCTCCTCCCCCGGGTGGGCCGAGGCCGCGACGACCCGGTCGGCCTCCTCGGCGCTGGCGACGATCCGCGGCTTCATGACGAACAGGGTCCGGAGGGCGTCCTCGCGTCCGTGGGCGGCGGACGCGGTCCGCACGCGCTCCCGGTAGGCCCGGATCGAGTCGACGTCGAGGCTGGTCAGGGCCAGCTGGACGTCGGAGTGCCGGCCGGCGAAGTCGAGGCCGCGCGGAGAGCCGCCGGGCGAGACGATCAGCGGGTCCGCACCGTCGAAGGGCACGGCGTTCAGCGGGCCGTCGAAGGAGAAATGACTCCCCCGGTGCCGGACCGCGTCGATCTGGGAGGCGTCGGCGTAGCGGCCGGTCGCGGGGTCGGCGACGAGGGCCCCGTCGCTCCAGCTGTGCCACAGCTCGCGGATGCCGGTCACCCAGTCGTCGGCCCGGTCGTACGCGGCGTCGTGGCTCAGGCGCTCCTGGCCGAGGTGGGTGGCGCTGCCGACGTCGGTGACGACGTTGATGCCGACGCGGTGGTCGCTGAGGTGGTGCAGGCTCGCGAACTGGCGGGCGGCGACGTAGGGCAAGTACGAGCCGACGTTGACGGTGGGCACGATGCCGAGGTGTCGGGTGGCGTCGAGCAGGTAGGGGGTCAGGACCACCGGGTCGTGTTTGGGGGCGCCGTAGGCGGTACGGACGCGCAGGTCGAGGGTCGCGGGATTTCCGGCAGAGAGGGCGTCCTCGATGATGAGCAGGTCCAGGCCGGCCTGCTCGAGCTGCCGGACCGACTGCTGGTACAGGTCGGGGCGTCGCCAGTCGTAGCCCCAGTCCCAGTCGGGGCGACCCCAGCCCTGAGGGCCGAAGCCGCGGGAGAGGAACCAGCCGAGGTGCTGCTGCTTCGCCACGGTCAGCTCGCCTCGGCGATCACAGGACGGCGGAGTGCGCCGCTCTGCCCCGCGCCGTGGCACACCGCCTCATCGCGGACCGCCACATCGAGCGCAGCGCCGTCGCGCACCGCCGCGAGGCCTCGCGCCAGGTCCTCGATCAGGTCGTCGAGGTGCTCGATGCCGATGGAGACGCGCAGCAGTCCAGGCCAGATGCCGCTCTCGGCGAGCTCGTCGGCGGTCCGCAGGACGTGGGTGGTGGTCGCGGGGTGCAGGATCAGGGAGCGGACGTCGCCGAGGTGGGTCATCCGGGTGAAGACCGCGACGGCGTCGTGGAACCGGCGGGCGGCCGCCTCTCCCCCGGCGAGGGTGAAGGCGAAGACGGAGCCGTAGCCGTGCTCGAGGTAGCGCCGGGCAGTGACGTGGTGGGGGCTGTCCGGCAGGCCGGCGTAGTCGACCTGGAGGACCTCGGGCCGGGCGCGGAGCCAGCGGGCGATGGCGAGGGCGTTCTCGGACTGGCGCTGCACGCGCAGCGAGAGGGTCTCGAGGCCCTGCTCGATCAGGAAGGCGTGCAGCGGGGAGGGCACGGAGCCGAAACGGGGAATGACGAGGTCGCGCAGGTAGCCGATCAGGGCGCGGTAGGGGCCGTGCCGCTCGACCTGGGTGCGCCCGTCGGCTCCGCGGACCGTGCTCAGGTGCGGGAAGGCGCCGTTCCCCCAGTCGAAGGCGTCGCCGGCGACGATGAAGCCGCCGAGGACGGCGCCGTGCCCGGCGAGGAATTTGCTGGCGGAGTGCACGACAATATCGGCGCCATGCTCGAGTGGCCGGACCAGGTACGGGGTGGCGAGGGTGTTGTCGACGATGAGGGGGGCGCCGTGGGCGTGGGCGACGGCGGCGACCGCGGCGATGTCGAGGACGTCGTTCTTGGGGTTGGGAATGCTCTCGGCGAAGAAGGCCCGGGTGGCCGGGGTGACGGCGGCGGCCCAGGAGGCGGGGTCGGCGGGCTCGGCCACGAAGGTGACGCCGACACCGAAGCGGGCGAGCTGTTCGACCAGGAGGCCGCGGGTGCCCTCGTAGATGCTGGAGGAGCAGACGAGGTGGTCGCCGGCGGTGAGGATGCCGAGCAGGGTGCTGGCGACGGCGGCCTGACCGCTGGCGACGAGGATGGCCTCGGTGCCGCTCTCGAGGGCGGCGAGGCGGCGTTCGACGGCGGAGCAGGTGGGGTTGCCGTGCCGGGTGTAGGTGAAGCCGTCGTCCTCGCCGGCGAAGCGGGCGTGGGCGTGGTCGAAGTCGTCGAACACGAAGCCTGCGGTGAGGTAGATCGGGGTGGCGCGGGCGGCGTGGAGGTCGGCGGCTTCCTGGCCGGCGTGCAGTTGCCGGGTGCTGAACCCGGGACGAGGGGCGGGATGCGGGGGTTCGCCGATGGTGGGGACGGACACGAGACTCTCCTGGAACCGGTGCGGGACGGACGGCCCCGGCTGGGCGGCTTTCCGGGGACACTACGGCCCCGGTGCCGCCCCCGTCGCGGGTCGACGACGTGACACGTCACGTCGGGTCACGCCGTGTCACGTCCGGTCATGTGCCGTCACACGGGGCTCTTCGGGCGGCGTGGGCGCGGCGGTCGGGCGGTCGCGCGATCACGTGGTCGGGAAGGCCACGTCGGGCCCGTCTGGGGCCGGTGAGGTGAGGCAGGCCAGTCGAAGGCGGTGGGGTGAGGCGTATGGAGTGGGGCCGGGGGCGAGAGGCGGAACTGGACAGGTCGCCGACCGGTCCGTCGGTAGCAAGCAAACGCGCGGTGCCGGCGTGTTCTGCTCGCACCTGGCCGCGCGGCACGAAAGCCCGGCCGGCCAGCGGCTCAGAACGGCGGAGGCTCGGGGTCGGTGACGTAGACCCGGCCGGCGGGGGACGTCCACGCCAGCCGACTCGCTGACGGTCCCCCGCTCCCCGCCGGGTCGAAGCTCCCGATCCCCGCCAGTTCGATCAATCCGGTTTCCGTCGGGTTGACCGTCTCGCTCGCGTCGCAGTCGCCGTCGCCGGCGCCACCTGCCCCGGTCGACCCTCCCCTGCCGTCCGCGCGCACCGATTCCCGTACGACCGACCAGCCCGAGTGGTGCTTGAGCACGTGGTGCTTGCGGCACAGGTGAGCGAGATTCTCGGCCACGGTCGTGCCACCGTCCGCCCACGCCGTCACGTGGTCGACGTCGCAGGCCACCGCCGATCGACGGCACCCCGGGAACCGGCAGGTTCCGTCGCGGACGGTAAGGGCTCGCCGCAGCGCCGTCGGCACCCGGTACTGCACCCCGGTGGTGAGCATGACCGGTACGACGCGCGCCGGTTCGAGTCCGTCAGGTGGCGAATCATCCAGGTCGACGCGCCGCACGCCTTCAGCAGCGGGCGGACCGTCGGTGTCGTCGGACAGCGCCATGGACCATCCGCTGGGATCGGCGATCACCCCGAGCATGCAGGACGGGCTTCGCCGAGCGAGGTCCCGGGCATCGCCCGCCGGTACCGGGCCGAAGGAATCGAGCCATCCCGGCTCATCGCCACCCAGCAGCGTGGAGGCCGGCACGGTCAACAGGACACGCGGGGCCGGGACCTCGAGCTGTCGTTGAATGCCGCCCCGACCCCCGTCAGCTACCGACAGGCCGGCCAACAGGTCCGCCAGCACATCGGTTCGCATCTGGGTGACGGTTCGTCGGTCATCATCACCGTCTCGGGTCACAACCGCCCCGTCGCTCACGGCCGAGGCGTCGCCCGTTCCAGGCCGCAGCAAAGGATCGACGGCGTTCTGCTGAGCGGCCAGCTGCCTGGCCAGGGCTGAGAGTCGGGCGTCGATCTTCCAGGCGAGCACCGCCGGCAGCAGGGCGGTCAACCGCGCCATCCCGTCGCCGTCCGGCGTGACCCGCACATAGCGGTCGGCGAGGGCGGCCGCGTGACGCTGGGCGAAGGTCTGCGGGTGACACCGCTCCCGCACGCGGCGGGCTCGCGCCCGCAGCTGGCGGACGGTCTGGCCATCTCGCGCTGCCTCGAGCAGGGTCGTTTCGGTGACCTCGATGGCGTGGGCGAGCCGGTCCTGCGTCTCGGGGTCCGAGCAATCCGGCAACGCATCCGCGTACTCGGCGGTCTCGTCGGCGATCGTCGCGGCCGCCCGCGCGGTGATGCTCCCGGCCTCCAGGGCGGCCAACGTCGTCGGCAGCAGCGCGGTGAGGCGTTCGGCGCAGCGGAGCTGGGCGTGCGCCGCGTCCTCACTGATCCGCAGAGCACAGGCGATCTCGGCGACGCCCGACCTCTCTCCGACAGCCAGGCGCTCCCGTCTCGTCAGACCACCGCCACTCGCGGGATCCTCGAGCGTCGACGGGTGCGTCTCGATCCACCGTTCGTGATTCTCCTCAGCCACCCGCCGGGCCAGAAGGACGGCCCGATGGCGTGCCGCGGACAACCAGCCCTCGAGCCGACGGACGTCCTCCAGCCCGCTGACGGCCATATCGAGGGTCGTCTTCGCTGTGCCGTGCTCTACAAGGACGGTCACCAGACGATCGAGGAGATCCATCGGAGCGACGACATCAGACGCAACGGGTATGGCGGAATCGCCGGGAACTCGACCAGACCGCAGCACCGACGGCACGACGCCCTCAAGCCCCGGTAGCGTTGCCGGGACCGACCGCTCGCGAGTCGAGGTGTCCTCCATGACCTCACTCAACCAGCCACCACCGACAGAACCCGCACTGGCACGGACCCGGGGTCCCGCGCATCCGGGTCGTCACGGAGACCGTCCGAAGCTCCGCCGAGCCGCGGTGAAGCGATCGGCACGACGCCCTCCAGCCCCGGCATCGTTGCCGGGACCGACCGCTCGCGAGTCGAGGTGTCCTCCATGACCTCACTCAACCAGCCACCACCGACAGAACCCGGGCCGGCACCGACCCCGCGCTCCTGCACCTGCGTGCCGTCACGGAGACCGCCCGCGACGAGCCGACCGACGGCGAAGCGATCGACGCAACGCCCTCCAGCCCCGGCAGCGCTGCCGGGAATGACCGCACCGCCCGAGCCGCATACGGCACGACGCGAAGAATCGTCAGCCCTCGGCGACTCGCAGTCCTCGCTCGTCACTACCGGTGTCAGAGCCCTCGCCGACAGCGCAGCCGTCGGGCACGCTCCTACCGCCGCCCGACAAGTTCCCGGCCACCGACGACACCCCCAGCGCCGCCAGCAGCGCTCGCGCCTTCAGCTCCATCTCCGCCAGCTCCCGCGCCGGGTCCGAGAGGGCCGTGATGCCTCCGCCGACCCCGATCGTCGCCGTCTCCCCCTCGATCACCATGCTCCGGATGGTCATGGCGAGGTCCGCCCGCCCGTCGGCGCCGAGGTGACCGAACGCCCCGGCGTACCGACCCCGCGGGCGCTGCTCCAGGGATGACAACAGTTCCATCGCCGCCTGCTTCGGCGCCCCCGTCATCGAACCCGCCGGGAAGCAGGACCGGATGGCGTCCACGGCCGCAAGACCCGGCAGCAGCCGGCCCTGCACCGTCGAGACCAGCTGATGGACCTGCGCGTAGCTCTCCACCGCCCACAGCGACGGCACCGCGACCGAGCCGACCGCGCAGACCCGTTGCAGATCGTTGCGCATGAGGTCGACGATCATGACGTTCTCGGCCCGCTCCTTCTCGTCCGCCGCGAGCTCGGCCGCCAGCCGCCGGTCCTCCTCGGGGTCGGACCCGCGCGGCCGCGTGCCCTTGATCGGCCGGGTCGTGATCAGCCCGGCCGGGGTGACCTCGAGGAACCGCTCCGGCGACGCGCTGACCAGGCTGATCCCGCCGATCCGCAGGAACCCGCCGTGGTGGGTGGGGCTGCGGCGGCGCAGCGCCAGGTACGCCCCGACCGGGTCGAGCGCCCCCCGCACCCGGTACTCGGTCGTCAGGCACAGCACGTAGGCCAGCCCGTCGGCGATCGCCTCCTGCGCGGCGCGGATGTTCGCGAGATACGTCTCGTCGTTGTCCGCACGGCTGACGTCGACGACGGCGGGCGCGGGCGGAGCGGCGACGTCACGGCCCAGCCGGTCGAGCACCAGACGGGCGAACGGCTCGGGATCGACGTCGTCGCCGGTGAGCAGTTCGAGCCGGCCGTCAGGATGGACGGCGACCGCGCGGTCGGTGCGCAGGAAGGACGCCGACGCGGGCCGGGAGGTCGGTGCGGGCGCAGACGACGGCGTCGAGCGGGCGCCCGGGTGGGGCCGCACCGTCTCGTGCCGCAGCTCGTAGTCGAGCCAGCCGACGAGCCCGAGCCGGAAGGAACTCTCGTCGGAGCCGAACGAGTCGGGCGAGGAGCCAGCCGAGGAACGGAGCGCCGCGTCGAGGTCCTCCAGCACGTGGCCGGCGCGGAGCGGGACGGGCGTGCCGGAGCCGAGATAACTCGGGGTGTCGGTGCCGCCGTCGAGCCAGTAGACGTCCTCGTGATGGCCGGCGAACACCCGGGTGAACACGGTCTCCGCATCGGCAGAGCCCAGCAGGCGCGTGGTGCGCACGGGCGTCCTCCGCCGTCGAGCGAGCAAGTTGTCGGTCGCGAGTCTACCGAGCCGGCCGATCCCGCCGGCGGCACTGTCGGTGGCCGGACGTACGCTACGAGCAGCAGCGGATCGCGCAGAACGGATGCGCGGAGAGGAGCACACCATGCCGAGGATCACCACACCGTTCGGCTTCGACTCGACCGCCGACGACGTCGTCGCCGGACGTGACCTGACCGGCCTGCGCGCCGTCGTCACCGGAGGCGCCTCCGGCATCGGACGGGAGACCGCCCGCAGTCTCGCCCGCGCCGGCGCGGACGTCACCATCGCCGTCCGGGACGTCGACGCCGGGCAGGAGGCCGCCGACGAGATCGAGGCGGACACCGGCAGGGCCGTCCGGGTCGCGCCGCTCGACCTCACCGATCTGAGCAGCATCGCCGGCTTCGTCGACGCCTGGGACGGGCCGCTGAACCTGCTGATCAACAACGCCGGCGTCATGGCCGTGCCGGAGCTGCGGCGGACGGCGTACGGCTGGGAGCTGCAGTTCGCCACCAACCACCTGGGGCACTTCGCCCTCGCCCTCCGGCTGCACGACGCGCTCGCGGCCGCGGGCGGTGGCGCGCGGATCGTCTCCGTCTCCTCGAGCGGTCACCGGGGCTCCCCCGTGGTGTTCGAGGACGTGGACTACGAGCACCGGCCCTACGACCCCTGGAGCGCCTACGGCCAGGCCAAGACCGCCAACGTGCTGTTCGCGGTGGAGGCCACGCGGCGCTGGAGCGAGGACGGCATCGTCGCCAACGCACTGATGCCGGGCGGCATCATGACCAACCTGCAGCGGTTCGTGCCGGAGGAGATCAAGGAAGGCTGGAAGGACAGCCCGGCCATGAAGACCCCGCAGCAGGGCGCGGCCACGACGATGGTCGCGGCGATCGCGCCCGAGTTCGCCGGCGTGGGCGGGAAGTACCTGGAGAACGGCAGCGAGGCTCCCGTCGTCGCGGACGACGCCGACGTCGCGGCGGAGACGGCCGGCGTGCGGCAGTGGGCGCTCGACCCGGCCGCCGCGGAACGGCTCTGGGAGCTGTCGCTGCGGAAGCTGCGCGACGCCGGCTACGAGGTGGACTGACCCGCGGGCGCGCGCAGCCGCCACCAGCCGCGGGAGTGCCGCGGGCAGCGGTCGGGTTCGTGCGCATGGACGGCGGAGCGCCCCCGCGTCACGATGCGCGTGGCCCAGCGCAGCCGCCGCCAGCCGAGCACGAGGAGCACGAGCGCGAGACCGCCGACGACGTCGCCCTGCGGATGCGGGTAGTCGTCCGGCGGTTCGACGTACCCGCCGGCGTCCAGACCCGCCGCCCGCTCGAAGTGGTTGCGGCCGAGGGGGAAGAAGGCGTCGTCGACCGTGTAGAGGATCGGCATCAGGGCCGGCCCGCCGAGGGAGGTCAGGACCGCCGCCTGCGAGACGTGCATGGACTCGTGCCCGGCCAGCGCCTCCAGCTCCGCCCGGTCCCGGGCGATGTTGGGGCCGAACCGGAGGTAGACGTCCTCCTGGCTGATGCCGAATCCGTTCCGCTCGGACGCCCGGCCGCCGTCCTGCACCACGTCCCAGGCGACGAAGGTCTCTCCGACGACGGAACCGCCCGCGCTGGTGACGGGTGGACGCCAGAACAGGATCGGCTGGGTGGACTGGCACTCGTCCATGCCCGCCACCCGGCCACCGGCCAGGGCGAGACCGCTCGGGCCCGCCAGCACCACCCGCCGGGTCACGTCCCAGGTCGGGTCGATGTCCAGGCGCACCGGGGTTCGGGCACGGCCGCGCCGTTGGCGTAGATGTGCGCGTCGCACGGCACCAGCGGGAACACGATGACCTGGACCCGCACGAGGGCACCGACCAGCAGCAGCAGGGCGACACCTGGGATCGCGACGGCGGCGAGCCGCCCGTTCCGGCACACCGCCGGCATCCGGCGGCACGCCGAGCGCGACGACGTCGCACACCGGGCAGGAGCCAGATGACGCCGAGCAGCCCGAGGGCGAGGAGCAGGAACAGCCCCCGGGCCCCTCGCGGATCCGTCCCGACGCCGGACGCGGCACGCGGTCACGCCCGTTCGTGGGGCGGACGAGGTCGGGCGCACCCGGCGGACGCGATCGGAACGGCCAGCATGAGCACAGGGTAGACCGGAGGTCTGCGCGCACCTCCGGCGTGCGCGGCGGACCCCGCCTCGGGCCCACGGCGGGATGACCGCACGACCGCACCCGGAGATCGCCGGACGTTCATCTGCGCGTCACCCGTCCTGTCGGAGGGCTCCCGTAGCGTGACGCTTCACCACCCGATGACCGACCGCGAGGAGCACCGATGGAAGCACTGGACCCGAGCGCGCCCTGCGCGATCTGCGGCGTTCCGACGGAGCGCGCCGTCGTCGTCTCCGCCCTGCTCGACCCCGACGACGGCAGCGGCCTGCAGGAGGCGAGCACGCAGGTCTTCGACGTCTGCGCCGCCCACTGGGCCGAACAGGTCGTCGCCCACCGGCAGGCACTGGATCTGCTCGGCACCGTGGACCGCTTCGCCGAGTCCGGCCCCGTGCCGCGGGCGGTGGCCGCGGCGCTGGCGGCGTCGATCAGCCTGCACGCGGAGCCGGGCGCCGCCTGATCCCTGGCCCTGCCGGAACGGACCTCGATTTGGCCGCTCCCGGCGCCCCTCGATAGCGTGTGGGCCGCCTCACCGCCCCGGTGATGCCCCGTCTTCTGCGCGTCGTCGTACCGCGGAACGACGTCGAACATCAGAGAGAAGACCCTTGGTCGACACCACCGACGCCGCTCGATCCGCCCGCACCGACCGGGGCCACGAGCCCCACCTGGCCCGCCAGCTGTCCAACCGGCACATCCAGCTCATCGCGATCGGCGGCGCCATCGGCACCGGCCTGTTCATGGGCTCGGGCAAGACCATCTCCGTCGCCGGGCCGAGCGTCATCTTCGTCTACATGATCATCGGCTTCATGCTGTTCTTCGTCATGAGGGCGATGGGCGAGCTGCTGCTCTCGAACACGCGGTACAAGTCGTTCAGCGATTTCGCGGGCGACCTGCTCGGGCCGTGGGCCGGCTTCTTCACCGGCTGGACCTACTGGTTCTGCTGGGTGGTCACTGGCATCGCGGACGTCATCGCGATCGCCGGTTACGCCCGCGAACTGATCCCCGGTATCCCGCTGTGGATCCCCGGCGTGGCCACCATCGCCATCCTGCTGCTGCTGAACCTGCCGACCGTCAAGGCCTTCGGCGAGACCGAGTTCTGGTTCGCGCTGATCAAGATCGTCGCCATCGTCGCGCTGATCGTCACCGGGCTGGTGCTCATCTTCACGGGCTTCCAGTCCGACGCCGGCCCCGCCTCGTTCACGAACCTGTGGAGCCACGGCGGCTTCTTCCCGCACGAGTTCATGGGCTTCGTGGCCGGCTTCCAGATCGCCGTGTTCGCGTTCGTCGGGATCGAGCTGGTCGGCACGACGGCGGCCGAGGCCAAGGACCCCGAGAAGACGCTTCCCCGGGCCATCAACGCCATCCCGATCCGAGTCCTGCTGTTCTACGTCGGCGCCCTGGTGATCCTCATGTCGGTGACCCCGTGGACCGAGTTCCGCGCCGGCCACAGCCCCTTCATCGCCACCTTCGCGCTGGCCGGCCTCGGCATCGCCGCGACCGTGGTCAACCTCGTGGTGCTGACCTCGGCCATGTCCTCGGCCAACTCCGGCATCTACTCGACGTCGCGCATGGTGTTCGGGCTCGCGCAGGAGGGCGACGCCCCCGCGGCGTTCGGCACGCTCTCCCGCCGCCAGGTGCCCCGCAACGCCCTGTTCCTGACGAGCGTGCTGCTGCTCAGCGGCATCGTGCTGCTCTACGCCGGCAAGGACATCGGCGCCGCGTTCGATCTGGTCACCACCGTCTCGGCGGTGTGCTTCATGTTCGTCTGGTCGGTCATCCTGGCGTCCTACCTCGTGTTCCGTCGCCGTCGAGCCCAGCTGCACGAGCAGTCCGCGTTCCGGATGCCGGGCGGCCGCGTGATGGTCTGGGTGGTGTTCGCGTTCTTCGCCTTCGTGCTGTGGGCCCTGACGACGCAGCCGGACACCCTGACGGCGCTGGCGATCACGCCGCTCTGGTTCGTCGTGCTTGCCGTTGCGTGGCTGCTGCTGCGCCGCCGCCCGACGCACCAGGCGCGTTTCGCGCAGTACCGGGCGGACCGGGACGCGGACGAGGCCCGCGAGCATGAGCCGGTTCGCCGGTAGAACGCGCGTCACCGCGAGCGGCCGCCGGAATATCCGACGGCCGCTCGCTGCTTCCTCGAGCGTGACCCACCTCGACCCCGCGACTGCCGAATCCGACGACCGGATGCTCGACGTCGTCGTCATCGGTGCCGGGCAGGCCGGGTTGAGCGCGGCGCACCACCTGCTCCGCAGCGGGCTGCGGGCGTGGGACGACGTCGTCGTCCTCGATGCCAACGAAGGGCCCGGTGGCGCCTGGCGTCACCGCTGGGACTCGCTCACCCTCGGCGACGTCCACGGCATCCACGACCTGCCCGGGCTCCCGCTCGGCACCCCGGATCCCGCGGAGCCGGCCAGCCGGGTGGTCGCCCGGTACTACGGCGCCTACGAGAGCACCTTCGACCTGCCGGTCCTGCGCCCGGTGGCCGTCGCCTCCGTCGAGCAGCGCTTCGAGGAGCACGACGGTTTCGTCGTCACCGCCCGTGACGGCCGCAGCTGGCGCACCCGTGCGGTCGTCAACGCCACCGGCACCTGGGACAGCCCCTGGGTACCCCACTACCCCGGCATCGAGACCTTCCGCGGCCGGCAGCTGCACACCCACGACTTCACCGCCGCCACCGACTTCCGCGGCCGCCGCGTGCTCGTCGTCGGCGGCGGCACCTCCGCCGCGCAGTTCGTGCTGGACCTGGACCGCGCCGGCGTCGAGACGGTGTGGACCGCCCGGACCGCGCCGCGCTGGACCAGCCGTTCCTTCGACCAGGAGTGGGGCCGGGCCGTCGAGGCCTCCGTCTCCGCCCGCACCACCCGCGGCTTGTCGCCGCACTCCGTCGTCGCCGCGACGGGGCTCCCGTTGACGGGGATGTATGCGCGAGCCATCCGGTCCGGCCTTCTGGTCAGCCGCGGTCCCCTGCTGCGGCTCACCCCGGCCGGTGCGGTGCTGGCCGGCCCCGGACCGGACGGGCGCGGCGTGCCCGCGCAGGGCGAGGCGGATCGGTTGCTCGACGACGCGGCGCATGCCCGGGTGCGGGTGCTGCCCGGGCACGCGGCGGAGAACGGCGACGCGGACGCGTGGGAGGTGCCGGTCGACGTCGTGCTGTGGGCCACCGGCTTCCGCGCCTCGCTCGGCCACCTGAGCCGGCTGCACCTGCGCGAACCCGGCGGCGGCATCATGATGGGCACCGACGCCGTCACCGTGGCAAAGCAGCCCGGCCTGTTCCTGGTCGGCTACGGCGCCTCCGCATCGACGCTGGGCGCCACCCGCGCGGGACGCCGGGCCGCCCAGGCCGCGGTGCGATACGCGAACGCGGCGAAGACGGAGACCGAGGATTCAGTGGAGCCCGCGTCAGCCTGAGCTGTTCTCGACCGGGGCTCGAGGGTGGAACCGACGTACTCGGACGAACCCAGTCGGGTCAGACGACCTCGCCGATGTCCTCCGCCCACACCGCGGGGTACTCGGTCGCGAACCGCCGCATCAGCTCCTGGCACTGCGGGTCGTCGAGCACGACGACGTCGACGCCGCGCGAGCGCATCCAGTCCAGTTCGCCCGGGAACGTCGTCGCCTCCCCCACCACGACGCGGCGGATGCCGAACTGGACGATCGCGCCCGAGCACATGGCGCACGGAGCCAGCGTCGTGTGGAGCACGGCGTCCGCGTAGGAGCGGATCCGACCGGCGGCACGCAGGCAGTCGATCTCGCCGTGGGCGGTCGGGTCGCCCTGCTGCACCCGCTGGTTGTGGCCGGTGGCCACCAGCTCGCCGCCGAGCACGAGCGCGCCGCCGATGGGAACACCGCCCTCGGCCAGCGAGGCGGCGGCCGCTTCACGGGCGCGGGCGAAGTGGTCGAGGGAATAGTCGAAGGCCATGGTCGCTACGGTAACCCGGCGGCAGGCAGCGTCCGGAGGAACGCCGTGATGTCCTCGGCGAGCAGGTCCGGTTCCTCGTGCGGGGCGAAGTGGCCGCCGCGGGGCATCACGGTGTATCGCGAGAGGGCGTAGAGGCGTTCGACCCACTCCCGGGGCGGGTGGCCGAGGTCGTGCGGGAAGAGGGCGACCGCCGTCGGCACCTCGACCCGCCGCACGCGGGTGGTGAAGCCGTGGTTGAACTCCCAATACGGCCGGAACGACGGGGCGATGCTGTTGGTGAACCAGTAGAGCGAGGCGACGGTGAGCATCTCGTCGTCGGTGAACCGGGTCGCGACGTCGCCGTCGCTCCACGCCCGGTACTTCTCGAGCAGCCAGGCGAGCAGCCCGGCCGGCGAGTCGGACAGGCCGGCGGCAAGGGTGAGCGGGCGCGACTCCTGCTCGTGCTGGTAGCCGCCCTCGTCGTCGTTCCAGGTCGCGACCTCGTCGAGGTACGCTCGCTCGGCGTTCGTCAGGGTGGACGGGTCCAGGTCGACGGGACCGGCGACGGCGAGCAGGTGCAGCCCGGCGACGGCCTCCGGGTACGCCTCCGCGAGGCGGGAGGCGATGCCGGCGCCGAGGTCTCCCCCGTGGGCGGCGTACCGGGCCGCACCGACGTGTTCGGTCATCAGCCGGTGCACCAGGTCGTGGGTCTGTTCGGCGTGGCGGGGTCGTTGCGGGGAGAACGGGAAGCCCGGCAGGGCGGGGACGACGACGGTGCGGGCGTCCGCGGGATCGCCGCCATGCGCCGACGGTGTTGCGAGCCGCTGCGCGACGTCGACCATCTCCAGAGCGGTGCTCGGCCAGCCGTTGAGCAGCACGATGGGCAACGGGTCCGCGTCGGTGGATGGCTCGGCGTCGAAACGCAGCCAGGCCAGCGGGGTGCCGTCCAGGTCCGCCTCGTGCCAGGGCAGGGCGGCGATCCGCCGCTGCTGCGCCTCCCAGTCGAAGCCGTCGGCCCAGTGGGCGACGAGGCGGCGCAGTTCCTGCTGGTTCACGCCTGCGTCCCAGGCTTGGCCCGCCTCCGGCTCGGGCCAGGCGGCCGACCACCGGGTCGCGCGGAGCCGGCTCCGCAGGTCGGCCAGGTCGTCGGCAAAGACGTCGATCGTCATGGACGGCCACTCTGCCACGCCGGCGTGTGAGTCCACTGCCCGCCAGGACGCATCCCACGGCTCGCCGGTCATGCGCTCGTGGCCGGTCGGCGCGCGATCGCCGACCGAGTCACGCCCGGTCGAGCAGCTCGCGCGTCGCCTCCCACAGGTGAGCTTCCCGTGCGCGGTCGACGGCGAACGACTTGACCTCCCGTTCCTCGTCCTTGACCACGAAGGCGCCGCCGCGCAGATGGGCCCACCGCGCGTCGAGCGCGAGGGATGCCAGGCCGGGACCGGAGACCTTCGGCGTGGAGACGCCCGGCACGCGCGCGAGGGCGCGGCCGATCCGCTGCACCGCCGGGGGCTGCTCGCGGGACAGGGTGGTACCCGGCATGAAGCCCGGCTCGTAGACCACGACGCCGATGCCCTGCGGCGCCCGTCGCTGCAGCTCGTGCGCGTAGTAGAGGATCGCCAGCTTCGCGTTGGAGTAGGCGACGCCCGACGTCTGCGCCGACGGCTTCTGGTCGGCGGGGGCCGGCATCGCCAGCTCGATCGGGTCACGCCACCGGGCCGGCGGCACGCCGAGCAGTTTGCGCGGCAGGTTCTGGTGGTACGTGTTGGAGCCGAGCAGGACGATGCGTCCCGGCGTGGCCATCGACCCGATCAGGTCGCCGATCAGCTGGGCGTGGGCGAGGTGGTTGACGGCGAAGGTCAGCTCGTAACCGTCGGCGGAGGCGGCCCGGGTGTCGGCGGCCGTCATGCCGGCGTTGGCGATGATCGCCCGCAGGGGCCGGACCGCGCCCTCGTCGACGAGGCGCTTCGCCTCGTCCGACGCGGCGCGGACGTCCGCGAGCCGGGACAGGTCGGTGTCGATGACGTGCACGGTGGCACCGGTCGCGCGGGCCTGCGCCGCGACCCGGGACATCCTTTCCCCCAGCCGGCCGACGAGGATCAGGTCGGGCCGCGTATCCGCGGGGCGCTCCGCCATCGCGAGCGTGGTGGCGGCGCCGAGGCTGCCGCTGGGCCCGGTGATCAGCACGGTGCCCGGGTCGGTGTTCGTCGAGGTGGTCATGGCTCCCATCCTCGGCCGCCGCGCCGGGCACAGGAAGGCGTCCGGTTGTCCTGGGACCGGCAGGGCCAGGACGGTGATCCGGGTCGAGGAATCAGCGGTCCTCCCCGGCGATGATCGCCCGGATCAGCCCGATGTCCGCCTTCGGCCGGCGGTGCTCGTCGAGCAGACCGTTGGTCTCCTGCAGGGTGTCCGTCAGCTGGGTCCAGCAGAAGCCGGCGAGGCCGGTCGAGTCGTGCACGGCGCCCACCAGCTCGCGCAACCGGGCAAGGAACGCTTCCTCGTCGGTCACCGCGCCGTAGCCCTCCCAGTCACCGGCCGAGGTGTGGAAGCCGATGCCGCCGAACTCCGAGAGCACGACGGGCAGGCCCTCGGCGGCCGTCGGGTCCAGCACCAGCCGTCGACCGCCCGGACGCGCGTGGGCGACCGTGTCGGTGACCGCGTCACGGCTCCCGTATCGGGCACGCAGCACGGCGCCGTCGTGCGTGTAGTCGTGGACGCCGACGACGTCGCCCGCCACCCACTCCCAGCCGTCATTGCCGATCACCGGCCGGGACGGGTCGAGCGCCTTGAGCAGCCCGGTGATTCCCCGCACGGCGTGCTGCTGGGCCACGTCGACGGCCACGTCCGGCACGCCCCAGCTCTCGTTGAAGGCGACCCACGCGATGATCGACGGGTGCCCGGCGTCGCGGGCGACGGCCTGCAGCCACTCGTGCGTCGTCCGCTCCAGCGCCCGCGGCGAGAACCGGTAGGCGGCCGGAGCGTCGGCCCACACGAGCAGGCCCAGTCGGTCGCACCAGTGCAGGAAGCGGGGATCGGCGACCGTCTGGTGCATCCGGATGCCGGTGAATCCGAGCGCCTTGACCAGCTCCACCTCCCGCCGCAGCGCGTCGTCGTCCGGGGCGGCCAGGTGGGACTGCGGCCAGAACGCCTGCTCGAGCACCAGCCGCAGCGGCGCCGGATGCCCGTTGAGCATGAACCGGCCGTCCTCGACCGCCACCGTGCGCAGGCCGACGGAGGAGCGGGCCCGGTCGATCTCCTGCTCGCCGTGCCAGAGGGTCAGCTCGACGTCGATCAGCGTCGGACGGTCCGGGCTCCACAGCAGCCGGTCCGGCTCGGTGTCCAGCCGGGCGTCGCGCAGCACGAACGGCAGGTGCAGCGTCTCGTCGGTGACGGCGTGCCGGGCGCGGGCCAGGACGGTGCCGTCGAGCGTGAAGACGGTCTCGAGCTCGAGGTCGTCCCGCGAGCGTGCCCCGGTGACCGTGACGTCGAGGGTCACCTCGCCGGGCCGCGCGCCCGGCGTCCAGCGCAGCGCGTCGAGGTGGCGGGCGGCCACGGTCTCGGCCCACACCTGGCGCCAGATGCCCGTGGTGCGGCGATACCAGATGACGTGCGGGCTCGGCTCCCAGTCCTGCTTGCCGCGCGGCTGGTCGAGGGCGTGCGGGTCGTCGACCGCGCGGACGACGAGCAGCTGCGTGTCGCCGGGCACGAGCGCGTGCGTGATGTCGAGGGCGAAGCCGACGTGACCGCCGTCGTGCGCGCCCACGTGCACCCCGTTCACCCACACGTCGGCGTGGTGGTCGACGGCCCCGAGGTGCAGGATCACCCGGTGCCCGGCCGGCGGCGCCGAGATCGCGGCGGCGCGGCGATACCAGACGACCGCGTGCCCGTCCTCGCCGATGCCGGAGAGCTCGGACTCGGGCGGGTACGGCACGCGGATGGTGCGGTCGAAGCGGACGTCGTGCACGGCCGAGAACCGCCACCAGCCGGCGTCCAGGCCCGCGTCCTCGTCGTCGGCGCGGAACCCCCAGTCGCCGTCCAGGTCCAGCCATGCATCGCGGGTGAGCAGGGGGCGAGGGTGCAGCCGGCCGGACACCGCCGGACCGAGGGGCGACTCGGTGTTACTCATGGCCCGATCCTCGCAGGTCCCACTAGCGTGGCGACATGACCGCCTCCCCCACGCCGTCGACCACGCCGATCGGCACACCGTCGATCGGCACCCTCGTCGGTGAGTTCCATGACGCCTTCGGCCTGTCCCGCCGGGCGACACCGGACGCGGACGTCCCCACCGACCTCGCGACCCTGCGGATGGCGCTGCTCGACGAGGAGTGCGAGGAACTGCGGGCCGCGGTGGCGGCGAACGACATCATCGGGATCGCCGACGCCCTCGCCGACATCACCTATGTCGTCCACGGCACCGCGCACACCTACGGCATCGACCTCGACGCCGTCCTGCGCGAGGTCCACCTGTCGAACATGAGCAAGCTCGACGCGGACGGCACGCCGCTGCTGCGGGAGGACGGCAAGGTGCTCAAATCGGCCGCCTACACCCGGCCCGACGTCGCCAGAGTGCTCGCCAACCAGCTGCCACTGTTCTGAGGGCGGCTCAACCCCGGCTCGTCCTCCCGCGGATCAAGCAGCGCCTCGTGCCGACGCAGCAGGTGGCCGCTCCACCCACCGCCCACGATGCGACGGGACCCCTCGCCATGGCGGCCGTCGGCCGCTAGGCTGCGCTCACCGGCGAGCTCGGCATGGGGCGACCGGACGTCGAAGGGGGACGCGATGGCGACCGCACCGACCACCAGCGACACCCGGCCGCACGCCACCGGGCGTACCGGATCGCGCGCCGCCGGCTTCGCGATCGGCATCGTCTGGGCCTGGGCGTTCGGCGCACTGGTGACCCTGCCGCTGGCCCTCCCTCCGGGGGGCGCCTCGCCCTTCGACACCAGTCCTGATTCCGGCGCGTTCGGCGAGTGGCTGCTGCGCACCGGTCAGGGCCGGAGCGACACCCAGCTCTGGGTGTTCGCCCTCGCCGCGGTGCTGGCCGTGGCGATGGCCGCGCTGATCCGGTACCGGCCGGCTGTCCTTCCCGGGGTGGCCATCGGTCTGGTCGTCTTCCTCGCCGTCGGCTGGTTGATCGGGCCCTGGTTCGGAACAGGACTGAGCCACGCTCTCGTCAACCCCGTCGGCTACGCGAGCACGATCGTCCGTGACCCCGCCGTCGTCGGCGTCTTCGCCCTGCTCATCGGCCTCGCGGTGATGCGGCGCCGGCCCGGACGCGATCGCCGCTGAGTCCGGCCCCTCGGTCCAACCGCTCGGTCCAACCGCTCGGTCCAGCCGCTCAGCTCTGCCGGAGCCTGAAGAACCGCGCGATCTCGTCGCGAGTACACGGGCACCTCACGAACCGCTCACCCCGCGCGTCTACCGGGAGAATGAGAACGGAGAGGAGCCCGACCGTGAGCACCACGAGCACCGTGCGCGAGACCACCCGCCGTCACGCCTTCGTGCCGACCAGCCTGGGCGATCTGCTGGTCGTCGCCGAGGACGACGCCGTCGTCGGCGACTTCTTCCCGGGCCACTGGTACCCGCCCGCCGCCGCGGACACCGGGGAGCGCGTCGAGGAGGACGACGACGAGCTGATCAGCGCGACGGCCGCCCAGGTGCGCGAGTACCTCGCCGGGCAGCGGGTCACCTTCGATGTGCCGCTGCGGACGAGCGGTGACGCCTTCTCCGAGCAGGTCTGGGCGCGGCTGCGGCAGATCCCCTACGGCACCACCACCACCTACGGGGCGATCGCGACCGAGCTCGGCAACCGGGCGCTCGCGCAGCGGGTCGGCCAGGCCGTGGGGCACAACCCGCTGAGCATCGTCGTCCCCTGTCACCGGGTGGTCGGGTCCGACGGCTCGCTCACCGGGTTCGCCGGCGGGCTGGAGCGCAAGCGCGCACTCCTGGCGCTGGAGGAACCCGCCGACGTCCAGGCGTCCCGGCTGTTCTGATGCAGCCGCCGAGCGTTCGTCCGCCGCGCAGCGGAGCGTTGGCTACACCGAGTGGGACGGATGTGACAGGAGTGGCCATCTCGACGTCACGACCGCCACTCCCGTCACACTCGCCGTAGCGGACGCACCGGCGGAGCAGTAAGAAGCCGGTCAGGGAAGGACGCCGGCCTCCGCCTCGGGGGCGTCCTCGAGCCCAGCAGCCGAGCGCCGCTCGAGCTTGCGCGCGACCAGCGGCCAGAACACCGCCAGCGCGGCGACCGCCACCAGGCTGGTCCACACCTGCGTCTGCCCGGACTCCCCCGAGATCAGCATGACGACGACGATGCCGACGACGGCGACGATCACCAGGATGCCGAGCCACGGGTGCAGCCACATCTTCAGCTTCAGGTCGGCCTGCTGCTGCGTCGTCATCCGGGACCGCAGCCGCATCTGCGTGATGGCGATGAACACGTACACGAACAGGGCCACCAGGCCGGCCGAGTTCATGATGAAGTCGAAGATGCCGGACTCGGGCGCCACGAAGTTGACCAGCACCGCCGCGTAACCGCCGAGCGTCGAGACGAGCACGGCCACGGTGGGCACGCCGGTGCGGGACCTGCGGGCCACGACGGCCGGGGCGAGGCCCTTCTCCGCCAGCGCCGAGAACATGCGGGCGGCGGAGTACAGGCCCGAGTTGAGCACCGAGCACACCGCGGTGAGGATGACGGCGCTCATCACCAGGTCGGCACCGGGCAGGCCGAAGGCGCCGAAGACGAAGGCGAAGGGGGCCTTGGTCTTGGGGTCGGGCAGCTGGTTCCACGGGACGACCATGACGATGACCAGCACCGCGCCGACGAAGAAGAACAGGATGCGCCAGATGACGGTGACGGTCGCCTGGCGGATGCCCTTCGCCGGGTCCTCGGACTCGGCCGCGGCCATCACGGCGATCTCGGTGCCGAAGTAGGAGAAGATGACGATCGCCACGCCGCCGAAGACGGCCCACCAGCCGTTCGGCGCGAAGCCGCCGGCGTTCCACAGGTGGGGCACCGAGAAGGACGCGTTGGGCCAGAGGCCGAGGACGAAGAGGGCACCGACGGCGAGGAACACGAGGATGGCGGCGACCTTGATGCTGGCCAGCCAGAACTCGACCTCCCCGAAGGAGCGGACGGAGACGAGGTTGGTGGCGGTGAAGACGAGCAGGAGGATCACCGAGAACACCCAGTCCGGCACCGACGGGAACCAGCCGGCCAGGATGGAGCCGCCGACGACGGCCTCGAAGGCGATGACGCCCACCCAGAAGTACCAGTAGAGCCAGCCGACGAAGTAGCCGGCCCAGTCGCCGAGGCCCTCGCGGGCGTACTCCATGAACGAGCCGACCGTCGGGCGCGCGGCGGCCATCTCCCCGAGCATGCGCATCGCGAGGAAGACGAGCAGGCCACCGATCAGGTACGAGAGCACCGCGGCCGGCCCGACGGACCGGATGACGTTGCCCGATCCCACGAACAGGCTGGAGCCGATGATCCCGCCCAGGGTGATCATCATGACGTGACGGGGACGCAGCTTCTTCGGCGCTCGGACCACGGGCACACCGGCCGAGGTGGCGGGCGACACGGGGTCCCCGTCGTGGGCGTGACGGTCGACGGACATGCCGGACTCATTTCGACGGGGGCTCACGGGCCACCGCCCTGTTCGCCATACGTACACAGACAGCGAGTCAGTCTAGGAGGCCGCTGTTCACACGAACGAAACGGCTGGTGAGCGCGCCGTCACAGGCGGTGTGCGAGCCCGGTGGGGCGGGGCGGCCCTGTGCGGGATCGCCGCCGTGCTCTCGCTGCTGGTGACCGCTCGGCGTCGCGCCGGCGCGGACCCGGCGCCCCCGACCACCGTCGAGCCCGGTGTCGTGGACGTCTGCCGCTGACGGACGAGCGCCTCAGCGATCGGGATCGACCACCAGGTCGACCCCCACCTCGTCGCCCGCCCCGCGATCCGTCCGCTTCCGGGTCTCGGCGTTCAAGGAGACGAGATATCGGCCGCCCATCACGCCGATCGTGGTCGCGTACCGGTAGTCGCCGTCGATCGTCACGATCACGGGCACCCGCTTGCCGCGCTCGAAGCCGAGCACGATCTCCTCGGGCACCACGATGCCCACGTTGTTGCCGCCGGTCGATTCGAGGACGGTGCGGAAGACGGTCATCGGTGCTCCTGGGTCGTGGGCGACGGGTGGGGGGTCGTCCGGCTGACGGGTCGTCGCCGAGACCAACCGGCGGGCCGAGCCGGGGGAAGGCAGGCCACGGGGACGCCGGGAGCCCGGGTATAGCCTGCCGATGAGGGCCGGGACCACGGCCGTTTCCCGCGATGGAGGTCAGAGACATGAGCACGTTCGACGGACGCGTGGCCCTGGTGACGGGCGCCGGATCGGGCATCGGCGCCGCGATCGCCGCCGACCTGGCGGCGAAGGGGGCGAAGGTCGTGGTGACGGACATCGACCCGGGGGCGGCCCAGCGCATGGTCGACGGCATCACGGGTGCCGGCGGGGAGGCGGCGGCGTTCCAGCAGGACGCGTCGAGGCCCGAGGAGTCCGAGGCGGCCGTGCGGTTCGCCGTCGACACGTTTGGCGCGCTGCACCACGCGGTCAACAACGCCGGCATCGGCCCAAAGCAGGCCCCGGTCGGCGAGATCGATCTGGCGGACTGGGAGCGGGTGATCGGGCTGAACCTGAGCGGCGTGCTTACGGGATGCGCTACGAGATCGCCCAGTTCCTCGCCCAGGACGACCCGGCGATCACCTCGATCGTGAACATGTCCTCGATCCACGGCGACACGGCGGCGCCCGGGTCGGCCGCCTACACCGCCGCCAAGCACGGCGTCGTCGGGCTGACCAAGAACGCGGCGGTCGAGTACGGACGCGCGGGGATCCGCGTCAACGCGGCCGCCCCGGGCTACATCGACACGCCGCTGCTGAAGAACATCGACGACGCGCAGCGGCAGGGCCTGATCGCGCGGCATCCGATGGGCCGGCTCGGCCGACCCGAGGAGGTCGCCAAGCTGGTCAGCTTCCTGCTCAGCGACGACGCGTCGTTCGTGACGGGCGGCTACTACCTGGTCGACGGCGGCTACAACGCCCCCTGAGCGGGACGCCCTGCGCCTCAGCCGTCCGAGGGGCCACCGGCCCGCAGCTCGGTGCTGATCTGGTCCGCGTCCAGCTGGTCGAGCGCGGCGCTGAGCGTGGCTGAACTGACCGTGCCCGCCGCGCGGGCGTCGAGCAGCACCGCCCGCTGCGCCTCGATGATGCGCAGCCGCAGTTCCGTCGTCTGCCGGGCCGCCGGGCGTCCACCGGGACCCGCCTCCTCCTCGTCCTCGTCGACGGCGCGCTGCTTCTCGGCGGCGACCTTGCGCATCAGCGCCCGGGCGCGTTCGACGACCTTCTCGTCGTAGACCGAGCCGTCGGGGCGCCGTAGCCCGGGATCCTCGAGCACCTGGACGGCGGCCCGACCCATCGCGGTCGCCACCGTGCGCTGCTCGTCGGGATCGACGCCGCCGTCGCCCTCCAGCCCGATCGCACGCACGACGATGCCAAGTGTCCCTCCCTGCACGAGCAGGGAGCCCGCGGCGGCGACGAACGCGATGAGTACGAGCAGCGACCGCTGTGGCGTGTCCTCCGGCAGGGTCTGGGCCGCGGCCAGCGTGATCGCGCCGCGCATGCCCGCCCACACGAGCAGGGCTCCCTCACGCCGACCGAGCGGGGTGCGCGCCAGGTAGTCGATGTCGGCGAGCCGGTGCCCCATCCGCTGCGTCCACGTCGCCACCCGCCGCTGCACGCGGGGGTCCTCCCGGTCGAAGCCCGAGGCGTCGAATCGCTGCTGGGCTCGGGCCAGCCGCTCCCGCGTCTCCACCGGGTCCGCGGCCTGCTTGCGCACGAGCCAGAGCAGCGGTACCACGTAGAGGCTGCGGATCACCAGCGCCAGGGCGACGGCCAGCGCACCCGTGCCGAGCGCGAGCCAGAGGGACTCGTCCTCGGCGATCACCTCCTCGACCAGGCCGAACAGCTCCAGGCCCATGCCGAGGAAGATGCCGCCCTCGAGCACCAGGTCGACGGTCGCCCAGTTGGAACGCTCGGCGATCCGGTCGGCGGCCTTGAGGTAGCGGGCCGACCCCTGGCCGGTGATCAGGCCGGCCGTGACGGCGGCCACCAGTCCCGAGGCCCCGAGGTGCTCCGCGGGGACGGAGGCGACGAAGGGGGCGATGAACGAGATGGCGGTGCTGGCCGCCGCGTCGCGGGTGGCCGCCCGGACGCGCAGGTTGAGCAGCCCCACGACGACGCCGATGGCGACCGCCACGAGCACCGCGTACACGAAGTCCCCAGCGACGCCCCAGAGGGACACCGCGCCGCCCGTCGCCGCGATCGCCGAGCGCAGCAGCACGAGGGCGGACGCGTCGTTGAGCAGGCTCTCCCCCTCGAGCACCGTGACCACCCGCCGCGGGGCGTTCAGGCGTTTGACGATCCCGGTGGCGACGGCGTCCGTGGGGCTGACGACGGCCCCGAGCGCGATGCCGAACGCGAGGTCGACGCCGAGCAGCGCGTGGAACACGAAGCCCAGGGCCACCGAGGTCACCACGACCAGGAGCACGGAGAGGCTGCTGATCGAGCCGAAGTCGCGGCGGAAGTCCATCGTCGGCATCGAGACCGCGGACGAGTAGAGCAGCGGGGGCAGCACGCCGGCGAGGATCCACTCGGGCTCGATGACGATGGCCGGGACGAACGGCAGGAAGCTGACCGCGACGCCGATGGCCACGAGCAGCAGTGGAGCGGCGACCCCGGTGCGCCGCGCCCAGCCCTGCACCGCGACGATCACCACCACCGCGGCGGCCAGCAGGAGCGCGGCGGTCATGGTGGTCTCCCCTCGTCGGCGGGTCGGTGCTGGTCACAGCCTACGGAGGAGCACCGACGGATCCGAGCCGACCGGTGGCGGTCAGGACTCGAGGGCGACCCCGGTGATGCGTTCGAGGGTCTCGAGCAGCCGTGCCCGGAACCGCTCGTCACCGACGGCCCGGTGCGGTTGCTGGGTGCGGCGGTGGTGCCAGTAGCCGCCGGTAGCAGGGTCGACGTCGGACGCGGTCGCGAGCCAGGTCTGCGTCAGGTGCCCCTCGGTGAGGTCGTCCGGCGCGCCCGCCCCGCCCATCCGGGTGGGCACCCAGCCGGGGTCGACCGCGTGCGTCGCCGTCTCCGGCCATCGGTCTGCGAGCGCCGCGCTCAGGGCGGTGACCCAGAGCTTGCTGTCCGAGTACGAGCCGTCACCGGACTCGAGGCCGGCCAGGTCCGTCGACCCACTGCGGTGCATGCCGCTGCTGAGGTGGATCAGCCGGCCGGGCCGGTCCATCAGGGCGGTGAGCAGGTACGGTGCGATGACGTTGACCGGCACGGCGGACGGGCGCTGCATCACGCCGGCGTTGTGAATGACGGCGTCGAACCGGCCGAACTCGTTCGCCGCCCGCGCGGCCGCGTTCGTCTGCTCCCGGTCGGCCAGGTCGCCGGTCACGGTGCCGGCCCAGTCGCCCGGAGGCAGGCGGTCCGCGTCGCGGGCGTGCACGACGACATCGTGCCCGTGGTCGGCGAGGTCGGTGGCGGTGTCCAGGCCGAGGCCGGTGGCCGCCCCGGTGACGAATATCCGGGCCATGAGGTGTTCCTTCCGTGATGTCTCCTGCGCTCCACTGTGGCGCAGATCCGCGGCCGGAGCACCGGTTCAGGCATGCCCTGTCAGTACACCGCTGATCAGAGACTCCCACGCGTGCCCGGGAACGCGGAGACTGGAGGGCATGCCCGAGACCCCCGGCCACGACCCCTCCCGCCGCCTGCTGCCCGCGCTGCTGCTCCTGCTCACGGTGTTCGGTCCCATCTCCATGGACCTCTACCTGCCGGCGCTGCCCGCGCTGACCGCCGACCTCGAGGCCGCCACCTCGGTCGCCCAGGTGACCATCACCGCGTGCCTGCTCGGCCTCGCCGGTGGCCAGCTGATCGCCGGGCCGGCGTCGGACCGGTTCGGCCGCCGTGGCATCCTGCTCACCGGGATCGTCGCCTACATCGTGACGTCGGCCCTGTGTGCGGTCAGCCCCACGGTCGAGGTGCTGATCGTCGCCCGGTTCGTCCAGGGCCTCGCCGGCGGGGCCGGTCTCGTGATCGCGCAGGCGGCCGGCCGCGACGTCTACGCCGGCACCGCGCTGATCCGGTTCTATGGCCGGCTCACCGTCGCCGGTGGGCTCGCGGCGATCATCGGGCCGCTGCTGGGCGGTGTGCTCACCACCGTCGCCGACTGGCGCGGACTGTTCGTCTTCCTCGCGGTGATCGGGGTGGGCATCCTGGTCATCGCCCTGCTGGTGTTCCGTGAGACCCTCCCGACCGAGCACCGCCTCGCGGGCGGCCTCCGCCACACCCTGGCCGGCTTCCGGACCCTGCTCGCCGATCGGGTGTTCGTCGGCGCGGTACTCAGCCTCGGCTTCCTCAACGCCGCGGTGTTCGCCTACCTGGCCGGGGCGACGTTCGTGCTGCAGCACATCTACGGGCTCTCCCCGCAGGCCTATGCGGCCGCGTTCGGGCTCAACTCCGCGGGCTTCATGACGTTCGGGTTCCTGTCCGGGCGCACGTCCGAACGGTGGGGGCCGATGCGCACGCTCACCGTCGGCATCGGAATCACCGCACTCGGCGCCGCCGGCCTGCTGACCGCGGGTCTGACTCCGGTACCGCTCGTCGTCGTCATCGTCTCCCTGTTCGCCCTGGCCAGCGGGGTCGCAGGCAGCACCCCGCCGGCGACGACGCTGGCCCTGGCCGCCTACCCGCGCATGGCCGGGACGGCCTCCTCTCTGCTCGGCGTCGTCCGCTTCGGCTTCGGCGCGGTCGCCGCGCCCTTCGTGGGCATCGCCGGGTCCACCAGCATCCTGCCGCTCGGCGTCGTCACGGTCCTCGCCGTGATCCTGGCCGCCGTCTCGTGTTCGCTGCTCGCCTGGCACCGGCGTCCCGGTACGGCCGCGGCGCCGGCCACCGCATCCTGACCCCCACCCCCCCGAGGAGAACGCCATGAACATCGAACCGACCACCCCCACCGTGAAGAACCCGCCCGAGCAGTTCGCCGGCGACGTGTGGCTCGACGTGGTCGCCGCCCCGCACGAGGACGATCAGCGGATGACGGTGGCGCTCGTCCGCTTCGCCCCGGGTGCCCGCACCGCGTGGCACTCCCACGCCCGCGGGCAGTACCTGCGCGTCACGCAGGGCGTCGCGCGCTTCGGCGACCGGGACGGCAACGTCATCGAGGTCCACGCCGGCCAGACGCTCTACATCCCGCCCGGGCAGGACCACTGGCACGCCGCCGGCGGGGACGGCTTCATGGAGCACCTCGCGATGCTCGAGTCCGGCGACGATCCCGCCACCACCACGGTGTGGAAGGAGCACGTGAGCGACGAGGACCTGGAGGGTTAGGAATGACCCGCTGAGAATTCGTTCCCGCGCGCTGTCCGATCCGGGCAGAGTGGTTCGTCGTAGGGGTAGAGGGGCGCCCACCGGGGCGTCCTCACCACCGGGAAGGATCGTGCCATGCAGTATCTGATCTCCGTGATCGACGACGGGCAGGCTGCGGACGCCGGCCGCACCGACTCCGCCACCGCGGCCGAGATGAAGGCCGTGGACGCCTTCAACGAGCGGCTGCAGGCCGAGGGCCACTTCGTGTTCGCCGGAGGCCTCGCCGCGCCCGACACGGCGACCGTGATCGACAACCGCGGGGACACGCCGGTGATCACCGACGGCCCGTTCGCCGAGTCCAAGGAGTACCTGGCCGGGTTCTGGGTGTGGGAGGCCGCGGACCTCGACGTGGCGCTGACGCTGGCCACCGACGCGTCCGCGGCGTGCAATCGGAAGATCGAGGTCCGCGCGCTGGCCGAACCCGGTGACGACTGACGTCGGCGAGGCGATCAGCCGGGCCCACCACGAGGAGTGGGCGCGGGTGGTCGCGTCCCTGACCCGCCGGTTCGGTGACCTCGGGATCGCCGAGGACGCCACCGCCGACGCGTTCGTCGCCGCCCTGGAGCGGTGGCCGTCCGACGGCGTCCCGGCCAGTCCGGGCGCCTGGTTGACGCTCACGGCCAGTCGGAAGGCGATCGACCGGATCCGGCGCGAGAAGAAGCGCGACGAGAAACACCGGGAGGCCCGGATGCTGGACGAAGGGCCGTCGGCACCGCTCGGCGCCGTCGACGACGACCGGTTGCGCCTGCTCTTCACGTGCGCCCACCCGGCCCTGTCGGTGGAGGCGCGGGTGGCGCTGACGCTGCGGATGGTCGCCGGGCTGACCGTCCCCGAGATCGCTCACGCCTTCCTGGTGCAGGAGTCGGCCATGGGCCGGCGGATCACCCGGGCGAAGGCCAAGATCGCGGCGGCCCGCATCCCCTGGCGCGTGCCCGCGGCCGAGGACCTGCCCGACCGGGTCGCCGGGGTCCTCGCGGTGCTGTACCTCGTGTTCAACGAGGGCTATCTGGCCTCCGGCCCGGACACGCTGCCCGTGCGCCGCGAGCTGACCGCCGAGGCGATCCGGCTCACCCGCCTGGTGCGCGCGCTGCTGCCCGACGACGCCGAGACGGCCGGCCTGCTCGCGCTGATGCTGCTCACCGAAGCACGGCGGGACGCGCGCGTCACCGACGACGGCGAGCTGGTCACCCTGCCGGAGCAGGACCGCGCGCGGTGGGACGCGCGGCTGATCGAGGAGGGTCACCGGCTGGTGCGCACGTGCCTGGCGTCGGCCGCCGCGACCGGCACGGCCCCGGGCCGTTACCAGCTGCTCGCGGCCGTCAACGCCGTCCACATGTCGGCGGCCACCTTCGATGCCACGGACTGGGGGCAGATCGTCGCTCTCTACGACCAGCTGATCCGCCTCGACCCCTCGCCCGTCGTCGCGCTCAACCGGGCCGTCGCCGTCGCCGAGCTGGACGGCCCGGAGGTCGGCCTGGCGCTCGCGGACCGGCTCGGGGCCGCTCTGGCCGGCTACCACCCGTTCCACGCGACGCGCGCCGACCTGCTCCGCCGGCTCGGTCGCCACGCGGAGGCGGGAGCGGCCTACAGCCACGCGATCGCATTGACCGGCAACCCGGCGGAGAAGGCGGTCCTCGAGCGCCGCCGCGCCGCACTGGGCTAGGCCCGGCCGGCGGTTGCCGCCCGGCGGGCGAGGTCGCGGAACGCCTCGACCAGGTCGGGCGGTTCGACGACCTCGACGTCGGCGTCCAGCTGGGCGAACGACGCCGCCAGCCCCGGCCAGGACCATGCGCCCATCCGCACCCGGCAGGTCTGCGCGTCGAGCGCCTCGACCGCGCCGTCGGGCAGGTACGGGGCCGCCTCGGTGGCCGGCAGCCGGGCGATCACGGTGCCCCGGCACGGCCACGCCGACCCGGCCGCGGGATCGGCCTGCCCCCGGAAGCGCGCCTCGACGAACGCCACCACGTCGCCCCCGGGCACCTCGCGGGGCCTGAACCGCGGGCCGGTGGGGGTGCGCAGGCCGGTCATCCGGTCGACGCGGAAGGTGCGCCAGTCCCCCCGGTCGACGTCCCACGCCAGGAGGTACCACCGGCCGCCGCGGTGCAGGACGTGGTGCGGCTCGACCCGGCGCGGGGGCCGCGTCGCGGGGACAGCAGATTCGTCACCGGTCTCGCCGGAGGCAGTCCCGTCGTCGACAGTGCGGTAGTCGAAGCGCAGCTGCTCGTGGGCGTGCGCCGCATCGGTCACCGCGAGCAGGACGGACGTGTCGGTGTGCTGACCGGGTCGGGCGTCCGCGTGCGGCATACCGAGCACCTGGACCGCGTCGATGCGCCGGCGCAGCCGCGCGGGCATCACCTGCCGCACGGTGGTCAGCGCCCGCCAGGCGGCGTCGGCGTCAGCGGCTCCGCTGGTCGCCGCGATGTGCAGGGCCAGGGCGATGGCGACGGCCTGGTCGTCGTCGAACAACAGGGGCGGCAGCTCGGCCCCGGCCTCCAGCCGGTACCCGCCGTCGGGTCCCATCGTCGCGCGCACCGGGTAGCCGAGATCCCGCAACCGGTCGACGTCGCGGCGCACGGTCCGCTCGCTGACCTCCAGCCGCTCGGCCAGCAGCCGGCCCGGCCAGTCCCGGCGAGCCTGCAGCAGGGAGAGCAACGACAGCAGCCGTCCGGAAGTTCCGCTCATTCCTCGATTCTCGTCCCAGTCCCGGCCAGAATCTGACCGCCACTGCGAGGATCGTGGATCTCGACGCGGCGGCCGACCCGGACGCCACCGTGCAGGACCGACGAAGGAGACCGCCATGACCGTCACCACCACCACCCACCTGAACTTCCGCGGCCAGGCCCGCGAGGCGCTCGAGACCTACGCCTCGATCTTCGGGGGCCAGGTCCAGGCCTTCACCTACGGCGACGCCCACAACGACGCCGACGGCGCGGTCGCGGACCAGCTGATGTGGGGCGGCTTCGACTCCCCCAACGGGCTGCGCCTGATGGCGTTCGACGTGCCGCCGGGCCGCCCGTTCGAGCGGGGCACCGACGCCGTCTTCGTCTCGGTGCGCGGGGACGACCCGGAGGAGATCACCCGCTGCTTCGAGGTGCTCGCCGACGGCGGTCACGTCCGCACCCCGCTCGGCCCGGCGCCGTGGGGCTCACCGCTGTACGGGATGCTCGACGACCGGTTCGGCATCACCTGGGTGATGGACGTCCAGGCGGCCCAGGGCTGACGCGGGCGGTTCGGGGCGGTTCCGGGGGCGGCGGGAACACTGCCACCCCCCGAACCGTTCGTCAGGTGAGAGCCGTTCGCATGTCCGGCCGCCGGAGCCCGCCCACGCCGAGAGGAGCACCATGAGCGAGTCGCCGACCCGCACCCGGGTCGCGTCGCCGCGCGTCATCGTGCTCGTCGTGCTCGCGGTCTCGGCGCTGGTGATCGGGTTGACGGTGGCGCTCGGTTCGGACCGGCGCTCGTCGTTCGCCGACGGCGTCGGCCGACTCGACGCCGCCGCCATCCCGAACGGCTGGGCGCCGCTGATCGAGGCCGCGGCCGCCGACACGGGCATCCCGGCGCCGGTGCTCGCGGCGCAGATCGAGGTCGAGTCGAACTGGCGCCCGGACGCCCGATCCCCGGTGGGCGCGCAGGGCCTGGCCCAGTTCATGCCCGAGACCTGGGCGACCTGGGGCCGCGGCGGCGACCCGTTCGATCCGCGGCACGCCATCGACGCGCAGGGCCGTTTCCTGGCCGACCTGCACCAGCGCGCCAGGGCCTCGGACATCGACGGCGACCCGCTGGAACTGGCGCTCGCCGGCTACAACGCCGGGTTCGGAGCGGTCCAGCGGTACGACGGCATCCCGCCCTTCCCTGAGACGCAACGCTACGTCGCGGCGATCCGGAGCCGGGTCGCCAATTACGAGCTCCCGGCGTGACCGGCCGAGCGTGACCGGCTGAGCGTGACCGGCTGAGCGTGACCGGCCGGGCTGACCGGTGGAGCCCTACAGCCAGCGCCGCACTCGGGCCCGGTAGGCGTCGTACTCGGCGCCGAACTTCGCGCTGAGATAGCGCTCCTCGGGGGCGATCGCGCCCCACCACAGCGCGGCGATCCCCACCGGCGTGGCCACCAGGCCCCAGAACGAGGGCCCGAGCAGCGCCAGCGCCGCGACGAGGGCGATCAGGCCGAGGTAGAGGGGGTTCCGACTGACCCGGAACGGGCCCCGGCCGAGGATCGTGCGGGTCGCACCGCCGGGCAGCAGTGCGGTCTCGAAGCGAGCCATCAGCCACAGCGCCCACCCGTTCCACAGCGCGAAGACGACGATCAGGACGCCGGCCACCGCACGGGACAGAGCGGCGGGCAGCGTGACGGGGTCGCCGACCGTGGCGGAGAGGACCAGTCCCGCCGCCAGCGGCACCCCGAGCGCCACCGGGGGCCAGATCCGATACGCCGGCGCATCGACCATGGTTCATGCTAGGACCGGCCGGACCGGTCTGGCGTGTCCCGGGCTAGGGTGGGGCTCATGGCCCTCATCGACAGCAGCGGTTTCGCCCACGTCCGCCTCACCGTCACGGACATCGCGCGCTCCAAGAAGTTCTACGACCTCGTGTTCGGCTGGCCGATCGCCGTCGACAAGTCCGACGACGTCAACAAGCCCGGCGTGATCGACTCGGCCGAGGACTACTTCGGCGGCACGGTCTACCAGACGCCGGAGGGCACTTTGTTCGGCCTGCGACCGGTCGGCCGCGACGACTTCGACCCGAACCGCACGGGACTGGACCACGTCAGCTTCGCCGTGAAGAACCGGGAGGACCTCGACGCCGCCGTCCGCGCCCTCGACGGCGCCGGGGTCCAGCACGGCGAGGTGATCGAACTGGCCGACGCCGGCATCGCGATCCTCTCGTTCCAGGACCCCGACGACGTCAACGTCGAACTCACCGCGCCACTCTCCTGATCGGCGCCGAGACCCCATGGATCTGACCTCGATCGACATCACGACGCTGCGGGGCCGGCCCAGTACGTACGGCGACCTCACCGGCGGGAAGGTCACGCTCGTCGTGAACGTCGCCTCGTACTGCGGGTTCACCCCGCAGTACGAGCAGCTGGAGGAACTGCAGCAGCGCTACGGCGACGCCGGGTTCACCGTGCTCGGCTTCCCGAGCAACCAGTTCCTCCAGGAGATGGGCAGTGCGGACTCGATCGCCGAGTACTGCTCCACCACCTGGGGCGTCACGTTCCCGATGACGGAGAAGGTCAGGGTCAACGGCGAGCACGCCCATCCCCTCTACAAGGAGATCACCCGGGCGCCCGACGAGAACGGCAAGGCCGGCCGCGTGAGCTGGAACTTCGAGAAGTTCCTCATTCACCCGGACGGGCGGATCAAGCGGTTCCGGTCCAGCACCCTGCCCGACGCCCCGGAGATCGTGGCCACCATCGAGGAGTGGACCGCCGGGCACACGCCGTCGGAGTGACGCCCGGCGTCGTCCCCGGTGGCGCGCCGGGCCGACCGGCCTAGGCTCGAGACATGACGACACCGATCGTGAACGTGATCCACGAGAACGACGCGTGGATGCCGCCGTTCCGCGCCGCCTTCGAGGCCGAGGGCGTGCCGCTGGAGGAGATCGACCTCGGCGGTGGGTCCTTCAGCGCCATCGACCTCGACGCCGAGCCGGCGCCGGGCATCTACTGGTCCCGGATGAGTGCCTCGGCCCACACGCGCGGTCACGTCCACGCCAAGGAGCACACGCGAGCGCTGTTGCGCTGGCTGGAGTCCTGGGGTCGGCGTGTCGTCAACGGCAGCGACGTCCTTGAACTCGAGGTCAGCAAGGTGGCGCAGCACGGGCTGCTCCGCAGCCACGGTTTCGACGTCCCGCGCACGACGGCGGTGTTCGGCCGGGGCGGTCTGGTCGAGGCGGCCCGCGCGTTCGAGCCGCCGTTCATCACCAAGCACAACCAGGGCGGCAAGGGCCTGGGCGTGCGCCGGTTCGACTCTCATGCCGACTTCGACGCCTACGTCGCGGGCGAGGACTTCGAGGAGCCGGTCGACGGGATCACCCTGGTGCAGGAGTATCTGACCGCCCGGGAGCCGTTCATCACGCGCGCCGAGTTCGTCGGCGGCCGGTTCGTCTACGCCGTCCGGGTGGACACCTCGGCGGGCAGCTTCGAGCTGTGCCCGGCGGACGCCTGCGCGGTGCCGGGTGCTGAGATCGAACCATTCGCCCTGCGTCCCGAGATCGACGCCGAGCACCCGCTGGTCCGGCGCTACGAGGCGCTGCTGGCCGAGGCCGGGATCGAGATCGCCGGCATCGAGTTCATCGAGACCGTCGACGGCCGCACCGTCACCTACGACGTCAACACGAACACCAACTACAACCCGGACGTCGAGGCGGTCTCGCCCGTGTCCGGGCCGCGCAGCATCGCCCGCTTCCTGGGCGGGCTGGCCGCGGAGGAAGCGGGCGACGCGGGCAACACGGGCGACACCGCCGCGACCGCCGGCGCGTTCTCGCGCGCCTGACGGTCGCCGGCGCTCAGCGCCCGGCCGTGGCGATCAGGGCTTCTTCTCCCCCGCCTCGACGGCCACCGGCAGCCGGTTCTCCGCGGGCGGCAGCGGGCAGGTCGCGAACGTCGTGTAGGCGCAGGGCAGGTTCGTGGCGCGGTTGAAGTCGAGCACCACGGCGCCGTCGGCGTCCGGCGCGGCGATCGCGAGGCTGCGGTTGGCGGCGTAGGTCGTGACGCCGCTGGTGGCGTCCGTGAAGAGGGCGAACAGGCTGCCGGGCTCGTGCCCGTCGAACACCGTGAGCGTGTGCTGCCCGCCGTCGACGTCGAACACCACCTCGCCGGGCGCGTCGTACACGTGCTCCAGGCCCTCGACCACGGCGCCGACCGTGGTCGGGCGCGGGCTGGCGAAGGCCCGGTAGGTCCCGGTGACGGCCCACCGGGGATCCGGCGCGAAGGTCGGGGTGCCGCGGTACTCGACCCGCGTCGCGTGGGCCGGGTCGCGGGGGCGGACGATGTCGTTGCCGCCGCGCCGGGCCACCTCGATGGCGACGTCCCCGGCGTGCAGGGTGACACCGCCGCGCTCGGGGATGACGCCGAGGGCCACCGTGCCGGTCAGGTCCTCGGCGTCGTCGCCGTCCGCTTCATCGAGGCCGACACGGCGCAGGCTCTCGCCCTCGGCGAGGTCGACGACGGGCCCGTTCTCCCCCGTCGACCAGCGGCCGGGAATGCCGGGGACCTCCGTGGGCGTCTTGTCCAGCCAGTAGAGGCCGGTGATGGCGAGGAAGCCGTGCCCGTCGGCGCGTCGTGCCTCGTGTCCCTCGTGCCAGCGCTGCCAGTCGGCCGCGAAGCCGTCCTGGGTGGTCGCGTCAGCCGTCGCAGTAGCGCGTGCCGCAGATGAGGTCGTCATGCTGCGACGCTACGGACGGTCGCGGGGGCCCGTCCACCGTCCCAGCCACGCGGCGTCATCTGCGCGGTGTTCTGGACGGTCAGCTCTCCGGGTCGATTATGAACGCGCGGACCTCCTGCGCGCACCGGCAGGCGGTGGCGATCTTCGCCGCCCACGCGAGCGCCTCCTCGCGGGTCGGCACGTCGAGCACCGTGTAGCCGCCCTCGATCCGAGCCGTCTCCGGGTAGGTGCCCTCGGTGACCGTGCCGTCCCCGTCGACCTTCACGGGCGGGACGCTCTCGTCGATGCCCCCGCCGAACACCCACACGCCGGCGGCCCTGGCCTCGCGCACCACCGCGTGCGACGCGTCCGCCACCGCCGGCAGCTCCTCCTCGGGAAAGGTCATGGCTCCGCTGGGGAACGAGATCAAATACTTGGTCATCGCGTCGGCTCCTTCTGCGCGCCTGTTGGACAGGAGCCATCCTCGTGGACGCCGGTCTACGCGTACAGGGCGGCCGATGTCGCGACTTAGACGTGGCGGTCGAGCCACCCGATGACGTCGGCGGTGATCTCGTCGCGGTTGGTCTCGTTGAAGATCTCGTGCCGCGCGCCCGGGTAGACGGTGACGCTGACGTCCTGCACGCCCGCGTCGCGGTACCGCTGCGCGGCCAGCTCGATCAGTGCGCCGTCGCCGGAGAGCGGGTCCTTCTGCCCCGAGGCGAACAGCACGGGCAGGTCCGCCCGGAGCTTCGCGAGTTCCTGCGGGTCGGCGAGCCGGGCGCCGCGGGCGAGGATCTGCGGCATGGCGTCCTCGCTCATGGCGAAGCCGCACAGCGGGTCGGCGACGTAGGCGTCCACCTCGGCCTCGTCGCGGGAGAGCCACTCGAAACCGGTGCGCGGCTCGAAGCCGGCGTTGAACGCCTCCAGCCCCGCCGGAGCGCCGGGCGGCGCGGACGCGATGGACTGCCCGAGCACGTCGACGGCCGTGGTGCCGGAGAGGACGACGCCGTCGTACAGGTCCGGGTGGTCCAGGAGCACGTCCTGGGCCGCCATCGACCCCATCGAGTGGGCGACGAGGAACAGCGGCAGGTCCGGGTTCTCGGCGCGCAGCTGCTCGCCGAAGGCGGCGATGTCGGCCGCGAGGCCGCGGAAGCCCGCCTCCCCGAAGTCACCCCGGTTCTCGGGGGCAGCCGAGTTGCCGTGACCGCGGTGATCGCTGGCGGCGACCTGGTACCCGGCGTCGGTCAGCGCCCGGGCGAGGCGGTCGTAGCGCGGGCCGTGCTCGGCCATCCCGTGGGCGATCTGCACGACGCCGCGCGTCTGGACGGGTGCCGGCCACCGGTAGGTGGCGAGGATCGTGCCGTCGCTCGGCGAGACGAGGGAGGACTGGGTGGGCGTCATGGAGTCCCTTCGTTGGCGCCGCGGGCGCGGCGGGTGCAGCGGTGTGGTGGTATGCGGGTCGTGGAGCGTGAGTGCAGTGTGGCACGACGCCTCTGGCGAGAGCGTCGGGCTCGGGCAGCGACTCAGACCCCGACGTTTCAGGCGGCCGCGAGCGACTCGCTGCGCAGCAGGTCCAGCAGCCGCCGCGTCGAGGCGTCACTGTCGCTGCGGGTGATCGCCGTGACCGTCCAGCGGGGTGCGTCCGCCGGCATCGCCCGCGAGATCAGCCCGGCGGCCTGCGGCTTGCCGGCCACGTGCTGCGGCACGATCGCGACGCCGAGCCGGCGGTGCACGAGGTCCAGCAGCGTGTGCACGTCGTTGACCGTGCAGCGGATGCGGCGCCGGACGCCGTGGGCGCCACAGGCGTCGTCGTTCAGGGAGCGGATCGCCCAGGAGTCGTGGAAGTCGATGTAGTCCTGGTCGGTCAGCTCGGACCACGTGACCGCGTCGCCGCCGGCGAGGTCGTGGCCCGGATGGACGAGCAGCACGAGGGGCTGCTGGCCGAGCTCGGTGCGGTCGAGGGTGCCGAGGTGCTCCCCCGTGGCGACGAAGGCGATGTCGAGGGAGTCGTCCCGCACCCGTGCCGTCAGCTCGTGGGAGCCGGCCTGCACATAGTGCAGCTCGACCAGCGGGTGGCGGTGGTGGATGCGTTCGAGCATCGCGTTGATGTCCACGACGCCGAGGCACTGCTCGGTGCCGATGCGCAGGGTGCCGGTGGGCTGGTCCGAGGTGCGTTCGACGGCGTCGCGCGCGGCGGCCGTCTGGGCGAGGATCGTGCGGGCGTGCGCCAGCAGGGCGTGGCCGGCGTCGGTCGGCTCGACACGACGGGTGGTGCGGTGGAAAAGGCTGACGCCGAGTTCCTCCTCGAGGCTGCGGATCGACGCCGAGAGGCCGGACTGGGAGACGCCGCAGATCGCGGCGGCGCGCGTGAACTGCTGCTCGTCGGCGAGGGTGACGAGGTACTCCATCTGTCGCAGTTCCATGGACCGCTCCCTGATTCATGACTCGAACTGATGCACAGCATGATGATGAGTTGTTGGACTTCTAGCCTCGCGGTTCGTAGCGTAGGAGGCAAATGCACCAGCTCTCTCAACCTGGAGGTTTTCCTGTGCAGCAGCGTCAGATCGGAACCCACACCGTCTCGGCCATCGGCCTGGGCGGCATGCCCATGTCCATCGAGGGCCGCCCCGAGCAGGAGCGCTCCGTCACGACCATCCACGCCGCGCTCGACGCCGGCGTCACCCTCATCGACACCGCGGACGCCTACCACCGTGACGGCAACGAGGTCGGCCACAACGAGCAGCTGATCGCCGACGCGCTGCGCAGCTACAGCGGCAGCACCGACGACGTGCTGGTTGCCACCAAGGGCGGCCACCTGCGCCCCGGTGACGGCTCGTGGACCCAGAACGGCCGGCCCGAGTACCTCAAGGAGGCGGCGAAGGCCTCGGCCAAGCGGCTCGGCGTCGACGCCATCGGGCTGTATCAGTTCCACCGCCCGGACCCGGACGTCGCCTACGCCGACTCGATCGGTGCGCTCGTCGAGCTGCTCGACGAGGGCGTCATCCAGATGGCCGGCATCTCCAACGCCACGGTCGCCCAGATCGACGAGGCGAACAAGGTGCTCGGCGGCCGGCTGGTCTCCGTGCAGAACCAGTTCTCCCCCGCGTTCCGCACCAGCCTCGAGGAGCTGCAGCACTGCGCCTCGATCGGTGTCGCGTTCCTGCCGTGGTCGCCGCTCGGCGGGATCGGCAAGGCCGGGGACCTCGGCAGCAAGCACGACGCCTTCGGCCAGGTGGCCGAGGCACACGGCGTCAGCCCGCAGCAGGTCGCCCTGGCATGGGAGCTCGCGCTCGCGCCGATCGTTGTCCCGATCCCGGGTGCGTCGCGGCCCGAGAGCATCACCGACTCCGTCAAGGCGGCCGACCTCACGCTCACGGCCGAGGAGCTGGACGCGCTCAACGCCGCGTGACCCCTCCCTCCCCTACTGCTTCCTGACAGGAGTCAACCGTGAAGAGTGTTCCCCTGGGCCCCGGCGGCCAGACCGCCCCGAACGTGGTGCTCGGCCTGATGCGCATCTCGGAGAAGAGCGACGACGAGATCCGCACGCTGGTGAAGACCGCGCGTGACGCCGGCATCGACTTCTTCGACCACGCCGACGTCTATGGCGCCCACGTGCACGACTGCGAGGAGCGGTTCGCCAAGGCGATGCAGCTGACGCCGTCGCAGCGCGCGGACATCACCCTGCAGACCAAGGTCGGCATCGTGCCGGAGGGGCCGTACTTCGACTTCTCCCACGACCACATCATCGAGGGCGTCGAGGGCTCGCTGAAGGCTCTGAACACCGACTACATCGACATCCTGCTGCTGCACCGGCCGGACGCGCTCGTGGAGCCGGAGGAAGTGGCGCAGGCATTCGACGAGCTGGAGGCCGCGGGCAAGGTGCGCTCGTTCGGCGTCTCCAACCACACGCCGCGGCAGATCGACCTGCTCAAGACGGCGGTGAAGCAGGAGCTGGTGGCCAACCAGCTGCAGCTGTCTATCACGCACGCGCCGATCATCGCCCAGGGCGTGGCGGCGAACATGGTGGGTGAGGACCAGTCGCTGACCCTGGACGCGGGCGGCATCCTCGACTACTGCCGGATCCACAAGATCACCGTGCAGGCATGGTCGCCGTTCCAGGCTGGCTTCTTCAACGGACCGTTCCTCGGCAACAGCGAGTACGCCGAGCTGAACACGGTGATCGACAAGCTGGCGGCGAAGTACGACGTGCCGACGACGGGCATCGCGACGGCGTGGATCACGCGCCACCCGGCGCAGATGCAGGTGGTCCTGGGCACGACGACGCCGGAGCGGGTGTCGGGCGCCGCACAGGGGTCGGCCGTGCCGCTGACCAAGGCGGAGTGGTACGACCTGTTCCGCGCGGCGGGCTACCGGGTTCCGTAGCTCCCTGCTTCAACGGCGAGAGCCCGGATCCACGTTGCGTGGGTCCGGGCTCTTGGTATGTGACAGGCTACGACACGTGGATCCCACGACGATAGACTGAACCGACCTGGAAAAGGCTTGCACTACCATGGGGTCGTCGGGATGAAAGTCTCGGGCGCACCGTTCCGGTCGGGCGGCGAGAGCGCGAACCCCAAAAGGTATCAGAAAACAGATGCAGATCAGCTTCGAGAACCAAGCGTTGCGTCAGTCAATCTTAGAGCCAGATCCGTTCGAGTGGCCCTCCGTACGAACGCTCGAGGACATTCAATCGCTGATAGCTGACTTGAGGACCGCCGCTTCACTTCTTGAGGTTCCACTAGGAGTACCAGATATGAACAAGATCAATCCCGCTTCGTTCGGTCTGGCGGCCGGCAGCACGGCCATACTCGATTGCCGTGTCGATCATGTCCCTCTGCGCACGGCAATCGATGGATCCATCGCGTGGACCAGAGTGGACCGAATTAAGGTCATGGGATGGAGGCAAGTAAATTGATGACTACTCCAAACAGAATTGACGACGATCCACGCTGGGCATCGGCCCCAGGAGACACCATTCGTCGGATCCTAGACTCGCGCGGGCAGCGCTCAGAGCAACTAGCGGATGGACTCGGCATACGCCTAGTGGAAGCTCAGCAACTGATCGACGGACAAACTGAAATCACGGGCGATCTTGCAGTCGCATTGGCAAGGTTCGTGGGGTCCACGCCAAACTTTTGGCTTGTTCGCGATTCCTCGTACCGTGAATCACTTGCTTGGCTTGATGCAGATTCACTTGTCCAACGATCGCCAATTGCCGATATGGTCGGTAAAGGTTGGCTCGAAGCAACCAGCGGGTGGAAAAGCCAAGCGCGTGCACTATTGAGTTTTTACGACGTCAGGGACGCGGCCGAATGGACTGCTAAGTGGGCGCCACGCCTATCAGAGACACACTTTCGCTCATCGAAGGCATTCAAGTCGGAAGACTTGTCAGTCGCCGCTTGGTTGAGGCAAGTCGAACGCGGAGCCTCGCAAATATCCGTCAGCCGGTGGGACCCTAGCCGTCTCCGCAGCCTACTGCCGGAATTGCGCCACTTGAGCAAACTTAGTGATATTTCGAAGTCTCTGTCTGTCGCCCAGTCCTTAATCGCATCTTCCGGCGTGGCCCTCCAGCTATTTCCGGCCCCAGCAGGAAACAGACTCAGTGGTGCAGCTTTCGTTTTAGAGAGCGGACAGAGGGTCATAGGTCTGACTGGTAGACACCTTGCGGAAGATCATTTGTGGTTTACTTTATTCCACGAGATAGCACACCTGCTGTTGCACAGCAACGAGGACTCGTTCTTGGACATCTTGGATCCAGGAGAGGGCGAGTCGAATGTCGAAGATGAGGCGAACACGTTTGCCCGTAATGCACTGATTCCGACCGGCCTGACAAGATTCCGCGAAACAAGACCGACGATGCGGCGAGTTTTAGCTTTTGCCGCAGCAGAGGGCGTCGCCCCAGGCGTGGTCGTTGGTCAACTTCACCATGAAGGAATATTGCAATATAATCAATTGCGACGGCTAATTAGGAGATACCATTGGGACGATTCTACGCTGAAAACCTGATGTAGTTTTCGGGGTCTTTCTGCCAGTTACAAATTGCGTCTTCCATAACATCAGGAGCTACGTTAATGGCTGTGCATATTCTGCTGAGTTCCGCTTGGAGTTCGGTCGGAGTTCCAGCGTCAGGGTTCCCGCGAAGTAGCAAGGCAGCTCCTGACCGCGGACCGGTCGCTCCCGTCAAGTATGTGTGTGGCGGCTTGACATCCACCAATTTGAGTCTTCCAATCATTGTAGTGTAATCGAATTTCGCAATACGGCCGAAGCGCACTACTGAGCGAAGCGAGCGGTATATTGCTTGGAAGGTCTCCTCGGGGCTCTGCTCTTTTAAGACGGCAAACCTCTCATTGTGACCGTCTGCCGCCGAAAGGACCCACTCAACGTAACTGGTTACAGCCGCTCCGGTCCCTCGGTCGCCCATGGCGTCCAGGCTCTCGTATTTTCGATGATTGCCAAATCCGTGCTGCCCCGGGGCGCGTCCAAACTCATTTTTATTTTTGTCGAGCCAAAGTCTAAATGCAAACGGCTCTTCAGATATACGGTCCCACGTCCACCAATCGGAACGATCAGATCCTAGAGCTCCATATGTATCTCGGACATACCGCCATCCAGCGCGCCGGTGTCGACCGAAATGAACATACAGGTATACCAACCAAACAGCTTCGTCGTAATTTCCGGAACGCCGATGAAGGATCGATGCTTTCAGCGGGTGAAATCCGTCGGAGGTCGGATCAACTGCACTAGGATCAAGCTGCATATTGTCAAGTCGATCAGTGTATTTCACCCGCTGCTCGCTGTCGATTATCTGCTCTATGAGAGTCTCTCGAGCGCCGGAGGACGAGATCCCAGGCAAAGTTTTGTTCTTCGATTCGTAAGCTGCGATACTCGACCCAATTCGCTGCGCATCAGCAATGTAGTTCTTCCTCATCTGTCAACTTTCCAATCGAAACTGCTTGTCGGACAAGTAGATCTCATAGATTGAACCGGCTAGGCGAGTTCGAATACGTTCGAGACTTGCGCGGTCATTTTCCTTAAAAGCTCTCCAACCAGTCAGTACGTCGGCGAGTTGCATCCAGTACGACGCCAGTTCACTGTGATACTCAATTGGCTCGGCCAATCGGAGTGCTTGCTCAATCTTGACTAGACGCGCAACCGAGATCATCGGATCGCCGAATGGCATGGGAGGCATCGCTTTATTGTCCATCACCCCCTCTTCAAGGAATGCTGACGCTTGCTGTTGGTTCGAGTCGTAAATGTGCAAGCTACCGACCAGATGCGTGTATGTACCGATTTCACAGTTCACGGCGCGTGCAACGATTTCCTGCAAGAAGGTGAAAACAAATATATCGTGAGGCATTCCATATATCACGTCATTTGATCTCATATGGACTATCAAATCCACGCGTTCGTTTCGAACAAAGAATTGTAGCGAGCATGTGCAGGGAACGTCTCTAGGATCGCCATCTAAGTCGTTTCGATCGAACAATTGCACAACTGCCTGACGAGTTGTCGGCTTGCGTTTGAGCTGCCGGATGACCCGTGGAACTTGATCGCCAGCGCCGAAAAGTCGCGGGCCGTAACCACCGCTATAGTTTCCGACTTTGCTTCCATAATCCGCGATGTAATAAAGTATGTGCTTCGGATCGCTTGTTCCAGCTAGATACCACGTCAGTTCACCGAGTGCACTGAACAGCCGGCCACGATTGGAACTGAGGCTGAGCCGTGCACGAGGATTCGTGAGCTCCAGGGAGGCGCCGCGAATCTCAGTGCTAGAGCCACGGGTCGACGTCAGCTGGTCCCCTTCTCGCTGTAACAGAGTGAGGCACTCCCGAAGCAAGTCATCCAGACTCGCGGCTTTGAGCGCGTGTGGCATGGTTCCCCCTTTTAGACTTCTCCCGCTAAAGTCCGAGCGTGATGCAACCGACGAGAAGACTTCACCTGCAGACCACAGAGCTCCGAGTGGACTTCAAGTCCGTAGCCCTAAGCATGTGACGCTCGCGCTCGATGCAGCCACGCCCAGAGTGCTCCTATGGCACGTCAGAGGCGCTCGAAACCCACGATCAAGTCTGCCACAGGGCTAGGGTGTCGCCGGGCCTCTCACCCAGCGCGCCGCCAGCCGACTGTGCCAGCCCGTCAGCGATTGATCACGGGCTCAGACGCGCCACGCTGTTTGCCGAATAGTGTACCGACGAATGGTACGGAAGAACGTCTAAACGCCTGTCCTACCCACAAGCGACAATTTACACTCTGGTAGCGTCTGCAGGTCTGGTCAATGATGACGACGCCCAACTCGTTGTGTCCCAGCCGCGGACGACCACTCTGAATCGCCCCGGGTTCAGTGGAGGGCGGGTTCCCCCAGCGCCGGGTGGTGCTGGGGGTTGTTCTGACGGTAGTAGTCGTTCTCCGCCTCGATGGGCGTGCGGTACCCGATCGAGGAGTGCAGCCGGTTCTCGTTGAACCAGTGCACCCAGGACAGCGTGGCGAACTCCAGCTGGTCGGCGGTGCGGAACGGGCCGTCGATTCTCACGCACTCGGTCTTGTAGAGCCCGATCGTCGATTCGGCCAGGGCGTTGTCGTACGAGTCGCCGACGGTCCCGATCGAGGCGACCTCGGCGAGCCGCTCGGCGTAGCGCAGCGGAGTGTACTGGGACCCGGCATCGGAGTGTTGAATCAGCCCGGTGACGTCCTGACCGGCCCGGTCCCGCACCCAGAGCGCCATCTCCAGGGCGTCCAGGGGCAGGTCGGTGGGCATCCGGTCCATGGTGCGCCAGCCCACGATCCGGCGGGAGTGCACGTCGGTGACGAACGCGGTGAACGCCATTCCCGACCACGTCGCCACGTAGGTGAAGTCCACCACCCACAGCCGGTTCGGCCGGTCCGCGGTGAACACGCGTTGCACATGATCCTCAGGCCGTGGCGATGATGTGTCCGGGCGGGTGGTGATGAACTGCTTTCCCCGGCGGGCACCGCGCAGCCCGTGCTGGCGCATCAGCCGTTCAACGGTGCAGCGGGCCACGGTGATCCCCTCCCGGGCCAGTAGCCGCCAGATCTTCCGGGCGCCGCTGACCCCACGCCCCAGGCTGCGGTCCCAGAAGACTCGTTCGATCTGCACGACCAGCTCCGCGTCGGCGATCGCTCGTGCGGAAGTGGGACGGGTCTTGAAGGCGTAGTACCCGGACGGGGCGATCGGCACGCCGTGCTCGGTGAGCACCCGGCAGATCGGCTCGACCCCGAACCGGGCCCGGTGCTCGTCGATGAACTGGACTACCACGGCAGTCGCGGGTCGAGCTCCCGCGCGAAGAACGAGGAGGCCGCCAACAAGATCTCGTTCGCCCGTTTGAGCTCACGCACCTCGGCCTCCAGCGACTTGATCCGGGCCGCGTCGTTCGTGCTGGTGCCCGGGCGTTCGCCCGCGTCGATCGCGGCCTGCTTGGACCAGCCCCGCAGCGTGTCCGGGTTCACCCCGGTACGCTGCCCGACCCGGATCACCGCGGCGTTCAGCGACAGCTCCGGGTCCTCCCTACGAGCCTCAACCACGAGCCGCATGGCCCGTTCCCGCAACTCCTGCGGATACTTCCTCGGTGCCGGCATGATCATCATCCTCTCGGGGAATCAGACCCTCCACCAGACCCGGGGCGATTCATTACGCGATAAAACCACACCATCCGGTTAAACGCTTCCTGCCACACCGGCCCCATGTCTGACGCCGACACCCCGACCGAGTCCGCGAGGACGTTACTGGCGCCACCGGCACCGTCACCGTGCGCGTCGCCGGCAAGCTCCTCCACATCGGCATCGACCGAACCCAAGTCCTGCTATTCGTTCAGGACCTGCACGTCCGCGTCGTCAACGCCGCCACCGGCGAACTCCTCCGCGAGCTGACCGTCGACCCCACCCGGGGCCACCAACCCACCGGCAACCGCCCGGACCCGGAAATGACAAAGGCCCGCACCCACAAACGTGGGTCCGGGCCTTGCCGATGTCCTCCGACATCACAACGTCGGGATGACAGGATTCGAACCTGCGACCCCTTGACCCCCAGTCAAGTGCGCTACCAAGCTGCGCCACATCCCGTAGCTCCAACGAGTCACCAGTACCCGCCGAAGCAACCGCTCCAGACTACCCCACCCGCAGCACCGCGCCGAACCGGTCGGGCCGTGTCGGGGCGCGCTGTGACGCCGTAGAACACCGTGTCGAGACCCTTCTCACAAGCGGTTCCGTCCCGCCCCTCGCGCCTGTTCGAATGGGTGGGAGCCCCAGCTCGCCGACGCCCCTCCGACGCCGACGAAAGGACGCCGCCGTGCCCTTCCCGCACAGCACCGTCACCCCCGCTCACGCGCCCACGCCGGGCTCCGACTCGAGCCCGAGCGCCCACCGACCTGCCACGAGCCCCCGCCGACTCAACCTGCCCTTCCTGCTGATCGTCATCGGCTTCGCCGCCGCCTGGCTGGCCATCTCCCCCACCGCCGCCTTCGCGTTCCTGGCGCTGGCCACCATGGAGATCGCCATGGTCGCCGACTCCTCGGTCCCCATGGCCGGCATCGCCTCCCGCTTGCGCTCCCCCGCCCGCAAACTCTTCCTCTCGGTCGGGCTGATCGCCGTCGTGCTCGGCATGCGCCTGCTGCTGCCACCCACCGCGGTCGCCGTCAGCGAACACGAGAGCCTGGCCACGAGCGCCCGGGAGGTGGTCACCCAGCCGGACCTGTTCACCGCCCACCTCGCCGCCGCCCGACCCGGACTGGCCGCGTTCGGCGCCGCCTTCATCTGGCTGGTGTTCGCCGAGTACCTCTTCAACGTGGACCGCGTCAAGCGCCGCCCCTGGCTGTCCTGGCCCGAGGCCGTCCTCGCCCGCATCCGCCACTCCCGCGTCGCCTCCTACCTGACGGCGCTGCTGCTGACCGGCGGCATGGTGCTCCTCGCGCCAGCGGGGCTTACCACCTCGGCCGCGCTCGGCGGTCTGATCGGCATTTTCGTCTACGGGCTGAGCAATGCGGTCTCCGCCTCCGCCCAGCGCAACCCGCACGGCCCCGTCAGCCTGCACGTGCACGCCCTCACCGTCGTCTTCGAGCGGGCCATCACCGTGTTCATGCTGTTCGAGATCGTCGACGGCACCTACACGCTGACCCCGTCCGGCCGGAGCTACCTGCTCGAACAGGTGGCGGTGGCCGGTGGCGCCGTCCTGGTCGGCGCCGTCTTCCTCTCCCGGCTGACCGCGCACGTGGACGCCACCAACGGGCTGAAACGGCTGCGCCACCTCAAGGCCGGCGCCGCCTACCTGCTCGGCGCCCTCTCCCTCATGCTCGCCCTCAGCCTGGCCGTCCCGATCCCGGGCATGCTGGCCGGCTGGGTGGGCACCGGCATCATCGGGGCGGCATTCCTGACGTCGCTCCCATGGAAGCGGGTACCCCGGGCGATCCGGGCACGGATCGGTTGAAGCCACCGCATGAGCACGGACGCAGACGCAGAACGCCGCCGTCGGGAATCATTCCCGGCGGCGGCGTTCGCAAGCGATCAGGTCAGCGCTTCCCGCCGCGCGCCCGCTTCTCCCGGACCCGCATGGTGACCTCGATGGGCGTGCCCTCGAAGCCGAACGTCTCGCGCAGGCGGCGGGTGATGAACCGGCGGTATCCGGGGTCGAGGAAGCCGGTGGTGAAGAGCACGAACCTCGGCGGCCGGGACGAGGCCTGCGTGCCGAACAGGATGCGGGGCTGCTTGCCGCCGCGGATCGGGTGCGGGTGCGCCGCGACAAGCTCGCCGAGGAAGGCGTTGAGCTTGCCGGTGGGGATGCGCTTGTCCCAGGACTCGAGGGCGACGTCGAGCGCCGGCACCAGGCGGTCCTTGTGCCAGCCGGTCTTCGCCGACAGGTTGACGCGCGGCGCCCAGTCCACGTGCGCGAGGTCCTGCTCGATCTCCCGCTCCAGGTAGCGGCGCCGCTCGTCCTCGAGCAGATCCCACTTGTTGAAGGCCAGCACCAGCGCCCGGCCGGACTCGATCACCAGCTGCAGGATGCGTACGTCCTGCTCGGAGACCACCTCGTCGACGGCGATCAGCACGACGGCCACCTCCGCCTTCTCCAGCGCGGACTGCGTGCGCAGGGACGCATAGAAGTCCGCGCCACGCTGCATGTGCACGCGGCGGCGGATGCCCGCGGTGTCCACGAAGCGCCAGATCCGCCCGCCGAGCTCGATGAACTCGTCCACCGGATCGCGGGTGGTGCCGGCCATCGGGTCGACGACGACGCGCTCGGACCCGGCCAGCTTGTTCAGCATCGATGACTTGCCGACGTTCGGACGGCCCAGCAGCGCCACGCGGCGGGGACCGCCGGTGCGGGCGATGCCGGCGACGCCGGAGAACTCGGGGAGGATCTTCAGGGCCTCGTCCAGCATGTCGGCGACGCCGCGGCCATGCATGGCCGAGACCGGGTGCGGCTCCCCCATGCCGAGGGACCACAGGCTCGCCGCCTCCGCCTCCTGGGCGAAGTCGTCGATCTTGTTGGCGGCCAGCAGCACGGGCTTGCCCTTGCGGCGCAGCATCTTGACGATCGCCTCGTCGGTGGCGGTCGCGCCCACCATCGCGTCGACGACCAGGACGACGGCGTCGGCCGAATCCACCGCCACCTCGGCCTGGTCCGCGACCCGCTCGTGGATGCCCCGCGCGTCGTACTCCCACCCGCCGGTGTCCACGATGGTGAGGTTCTTGCCGTTCCACTGGGTGCCGTAGGCGACGCGGTCGCGGGTGACGCCGGGGACGTCCTCGACGACGGCCTCACGGCGGCCGAGGATGCGGTTGACCAGGGAGGACTTGCCGACGTTCGGGCGGCCGATGATCGCGAGCACGGGGTCGAGCCGGCCCTCGAGCTCCTCCTCGATGTCGGCGAGCTCGGACTCGAGCAGGATCCGGTCGTCCTCGTCGAGTTCGTAGTCGGCCAGACCGGCGCGCAGGGCGGCGGCCCGCTGCTCGGCCTCGACGTCGGTCATCGCGGCGACCCGCTCGGCGACGTCGTCCTCCCGGGTGGGAACGTACTCGTCGCCGGCGTCCGGCTGGCCGGTACCGGCGTTCTTGGAGACGCTCTCGCTCATGACGGGGAAATCCTTGCGGTGGAAGACAGGTGGAGGGAACGGTCGGGGCGCGCAGGCGTCATCGCCGCCGTTCACCAGTCTTCCAGTCTACGGGCTTGTACCACAGGGGCTGGTCGCGGCGGGACGGGATGCGGTGTGAGACCGCGCACGGCGGCCGGCGCGCCGTCAGTTCGACGCCCTGCCGACACCGTCAGTACGACGCCGTCCGGGCGGCGTCGGCGATGGCCTCGAGCGTGGTCCTGACGGCGCGCCGCTGAGCACGGTCGGGCCGCATCAGGGCGGAGAGGTGACGGCGGGCCGCCACCTCGACGATCGGCGTGAGCGTCAGACCGCTGTTCGACGTCGTGAAGCGTGGCAACACGGCGAGATGATCGCTCCCCGCCACCAGGGCTTCGACGAGCCGATTGTCCCGGATGCGCTGAGCGACGTGCAGCGGTCTGCCCAGCTGCGCGGCGATGGCGGTGAGCACGGTATCGAGCGGGTATCCCTCGGGCACCCCGATCCAGCTGGCGTCCGCGACGTCGTCGGCGGTGAGAACCTCCTGGCCGGCGAGAGGATGCGTCGAGGCCATGGCGATGTCGAGGGGTTCCACCGCCAGCTCGCGAACCACGAGGCCGGAGGCCCCTGGGGGTTCACTGCCACCGAGATGGTGGGCGATGACGATGTCGTGGTCGACGGTCAGGCCGGCGAACTCATGTTCGGCCAGATCGACGTCGACGATGCGCAGCTCGATGCCGGCGCGCGCCGTGGTTTGCAGGACGCTCGGGAACAGCAGCGTGGCAGCACTTGGGAAGGCCGCGACCGACACCGCGCCACCCGGGTGGTTCCGGTAGTCGTCCCAGCGGGCCTGGACCGCCGCCAGGACCGTCTCCACCTCGACGCCGCCGGCGGCCAGGACGCGCCCGGCTTCGGTCAGCCGCACCCCGCGTCCGTCCGGTTCGACCAGGCGCATCCCCGCATCCCGTTGCGCGGTGCGGAGCTGCTGGGAGACCGCGGAGACCGTGCGATAGGTCGCGGCGGCCACCGCCGTGATGCTGCCGCGATCGGCGAGTTCGCGCAGGAGCTGGAGATGCCGGACGTCCATGTAGCCAGCCTACAGAGTGGGTGTCCAACGTTTCAGTTGTTCTTATCTCACTTGTCCGGCAAGAATCGAAGCATGCCGCCCCGCCATGCCGCCCTCGCCATCCTCGTCGCCGTGCTCTGGGGGCTCAACTTCGTCGCGATCGACCTCTCGCTCCAGACCTATCCCCCGTTCCTGCTCGCCGCCGTCCGGTTCGCCCTGCTGGCGATCCCGACCGTCCTCCTGGTCCCACGCCCGGACGTGCCGTGGCGGTGGCTCATCGGGTACGGCATCGGCTTCGGCATCCTCCAGTTCGGCTTCCTCTACTGGGGCATGGCCGCCGGCATGCCGGCCGGCATCGCGTCGCTCGTGCTGCAGGCGTCCGCCCCGTTCACCGTGCTCCTCAGCGCCCTCGTCTTCAAGGAACAGGTGACCGCGATCCGCGTGGTCGGCATCGGGCTGGCGATCGCCGGGCTCTGCGTGGTGGGGTGGCAGCGCTCGGAGCACGCCGCGCTCCTTCCCTTCCTGCTGACGCTGGCGGGCGCGCTCGGGTGGGCGATCGGGAACATCTGCAACCGCCAGGCGCACACCACGGAACCGTTCCGCCTGGTGCTCTGGATGACCGTGGTCCCCCCGATCCCGATGTTCGGGGTCAGCCTGCTGGTCGAGGGTTCGGATCGCATCGGCCAGTCGCTGAGCACCGCGCTGACACCCGCGGGTCTCCTCCCTGACCTCGGTCTGCTGTACACCGTCGTCGTGGCCACCGTCGTCGGCTCCGGCATCTGGAGCTGGCTCATGTCCCGGCACCCCGCGGGCATGGTCGCACCGTTCTCCCTTCTGGTGCCGGTCTTCGGGATGCCCGCGGCCTGGCTCGTCTTCGGGGAGTCGATCCGCCCGGGCGAGCTCGTCGGTGCCGTGCTCGTCGTCGTCGGGGTCCTCCTCGGCGCCCTCGTCCGCCGGCGACTCACGACGACCGCGCGGCCCGGCGTCCGGAGCGCGGCCGCGGAGTCATCGGTGCTCTGACCGCGCCGACCTCGGGCTGAGGTCGGTCCGGTCGGTCAGGCCTTGCCGCGGAGGATGCGGTGCCAGTAGACCCACGGCAGCGCCCACCGGTCCAGCAGGAAGGTGCTGCGGCGCTCCCTGCGGAGCTCGATCAGCTTCGCGGACGGCATCGGCGTGCCGTCGGGGCCGAACTCGGCGAAGACCATGGTGCGGCGGCTGACCGTGAACGGGCTGACCGTGTAGCCGGTGGTGCGCTGGGTCGGCGCCCTGCCCGCGAGCACGGCGCGGAGGTTCTTCACGACGACCGGCGTCTGCTTGCGCAGTCCCCCGCCGGACGTGGAGCCGGGCACCGCCGCGATGTCGCCGAGCGCCCAGACGTTCGGGTGGCGGCGGTGCTGCAGGGTGCCCGGGTCGACGTCGACGAAGCCGCCGGCGGCCGCGGACGAGAGGCCGGAGTGCTCGACCCACGCGGGCGCGGCGTGCGGCGGCGTCAGGTGCAGCAGGTCGTAGGCGAGCTCGGACGTCGCGCCGTCCGTGGCCAGCGTCGCCGTGCTGGTCTCTCTGTCGAGTGCCCGCACCGTCGTCGTCGTGCGCAGTTCGATGCCGTACTCGGCGATCTTGCGCATCAGCTCGTCGTCGACCACCGGGACGCCGAACACGGTGGGCGTCGGGACGGTGAGGACGACGCGGATGTCGTCCAGCACGCCGCGACTGCGCCAGAGGTCGCACGCCATGTAGAGGATCTTCTGGGCGGCGCCGGCGCACGGGCAGGTGTCGTCCGGCATCGTGAACAGCGCGGTGCCCGAGCGCATCCCGTCGACCAGCCGCCACGTCTTCGGCGCCAGGTCGAACAGGTAGTTGGTGGACGCGTTCTCGGCGAGCAGCGCCTCCGCGGAGCCCGGGATGGCGTCCCAGTCCGGCCGGGAGCCGGCGGCGAGCATGAGGTGGTCGTAGCCGATGGTCGCGCCGCTGGTCAGCGTCACGCTGGAGGCGTCCGGGTCGACGCGCTCGACGGCGTCGCGCACCCACGTGGACCCCGACGGCATGGTCTGCTCCTGCGGCCGGCGCGCGGCGTCGATCGAGGCGAGACCTGCGCCCACGTAGGAGAGCAGCGGCCGGTACTGGTGCTCGGTGCGGGGTTCGACGATGACGACGTCGTCGACGCCCTTCCGGTTCAGCTGTGCGGCCAGCGAGATGCCGCCGTTGCCGCCGCCGACGATGAGCACCTGGGCATGGGTCGGGACGGTGTCGGTCGCATGCTGGGCCATGTCTCCGGACACTACACCGGCTGTCTCGGTTGTCTCGCTTTCCGAGAGGTTATCCGGGCTCCTCGTTCGGGCTGGGTGGGTGCTCCTCGTTCGGGCTGGGTGGGTGCTCCTCGTTCGGGCTGGGCACGGGGGACTGGATCTCCCGGCGCTCGCAGAGCTCGCTTGGTCGACACGTCCCCCTTCCGCCCGGCCCCACGCCCACCGGTTCAGGAGACGGCGCAACGCGGGTGGAGAGCGGAGGCTCAGGCCTCGCGATTCCCGCCGGCTCCAGGTGGCTCTCGGTCATTGCCGTGCAGCGGCTTGCGAGCGCGTTCCGCGCGACGCGACGCCACGTACTCGTCGACGGATCTCGAGTAGTCATGATTCGCGGCACCGCCCCAGGCGGCGCCCAAGCCGACGCCCAACCCCAGGATCCACGCCGTCGCCCACGGAGCGAAGAAGCCCGCCATGACGAGCACGGCGATCCAGAGGAGGACTGCGATGCCCAGCACTCGCCGTTTGCTCAACTGATTTTCCTACTGGACGCTCGCCTGCCATCGCCAGATGACAGCGAGCCGACGAGACGGATCATCCGGTTCTCCACGACGCGGCGTCAAGAACGTACCGCCCGTCGCCGGTGGGACCCCTGTTGCCGATCGGGACGGAAAAGCACCGCACCAACGTGAGGAACGGTCCCATCTGGTGTGCCGAGACCTCGACGGTCAGCCGTCAGATGGCAACCGCGTTGGGGGCACGCCAATCCGGCTGGTTCGCTCACGGCCGTCACGGCGATCGCCGACGGGACCGCTGTTGCCGATCGGGACCGAATAGCGTGCGCCAACGGCAGCAACGGTCCCCATTGGTGTGCAGACCGCTCGCCGGCCTTGATGCTGGGCGCGCTGACGGAGCTGGTGTCAGTCGAGGGGCAGTGTCATCCCGCTTGCGGCGACGGCCTCGGCCACGTGAGTCGCCAGGGCGGCGCGGATCGTCTCCGTCGCGGCCTCCATGCGCGCGCGCCCGGTGAGTCCCCGCTCGGCGACGATGGCGACCGGCGTTCCGAAGTCCACCGTGAAGCGGCGGCGCAACCGCGGGATGTGGCTCGTCCGTTCCCCCGTCTGCCGGGTGCCGAGGACGGCGACCGGGACGACCGGGGCCCCGGTGGCCAGCGCCAGCCACGCGACTCCGCCGCTGATGGCGGCCACGTCTCCACCGCCGCGGGTGCCCTCGGGCAGGATGCCGACGCAACGACCCGCCTCGAGCACGGCCTTCGCCGTCTGCAGCGCCCGCCGGTCTCCCGCCCGGTTCACCGGCAACTGCCCCGAGTAGTGCAGCACCCGGCCGAGGAACCCGGTGAACATCTCCTTCTTGACGAGCACGTTCATGTACCGGGGCGCGGCGCCGACGAGCACCGGCCCGTCGAGCGCGGACATGTGGTTGGCCGCGAAGATGATCGGACCGTCGGCGGGCACCGTGGAGGCGCCGACGACGTCGGTCGCGTACAGCGCGTGGTCCAGGAACCGTCCCACCGGCCGGCTCCACCGGTTCATCCAGAGCGGCGGAGCGGTGTGCTCCCCCGGCCGTTCCGCGCGGGTGGCGTTCACCGGGATCCGCTCACGTCGCTGCGCCGGCCTTCGACGCGCGGATCACGTCGATGACGGCGTCGACGGTCTGCTCGAAATCCAGCTCCGTGGAGTCGACCGTGGTGACGCCGTCGGCCGCGGTCATGAAGTCGACCACGGTGGAGTCCTTCGCGTCCCGCTGCACGACCTGCTCGTGCAGCTCGTCCTTCGACTGGGTGCCGCCGAGCTGGTGACCACGCCGGCCCATCCGGGCCTCCGGCGAGGCGGTGAGCAGGATGCGGGCGGTGGCGTCGGGCGCGACGACGGTGGTGATGTCCCGGCCCTCGGCGACGACGCGTCGTCCGGTCTGCTCGATGATCCGGCGCTGCCGCTCGACCAGCACGGCCCGGGCGGCGGTGTTGGTGGCGACGGCGCTGACGGCGCCGGAGATGCGCGGGTCGCGGATGGCGGCGGTGATGTCCTGCCCGTCGACCTCGACGGTCTCGTGCTCCGGGTCCAGCCCCATCGTCAGGGGCAGTTCGACGGCGGCCTCGACGACGTCGGACGCCAGCTTCTCGTCGGCGGCGGCGGTCGCGGCGGTCAGGTCGATGCCGGAGTCCAGGCAGTACCAGGTCAGTGCCCGGTACATGGCGCCGGTGTCGAGGAACTGCAGGCCGAGCCGTTGGGCGACCGCCCGGCTGACGCTCGTCTTGCCCGATCCCGAGGGACCGTCGATCGCGACGACGAGCTCGCCGTCGAACGCGTCCGTCTCCGTACCGTTCCGATCATCAGCGCTGGCGCTCACGCGACCACCTTCCATCCTCGGCCGGTCAGGTCCTCGACCAGCGACTGCTTCTTCGACGGCAGCACGGCGATCTCCACCATGCCCACCGGCAGGCCCGCGGAGTGCCCGAGCCGCATGTCCTCCAGGTTCACGTCCAGCTGCCCGATCTCCGTCAGCAGCAGGGCGATCTGGCCCGGCTTGTCGTCCACGAGCACCGTCAGCCACGCGAACTGCTGCGCGGGGCCGCCGTGCTTGCCGGGGATCCGCGCCTGGCCGGCGTTGCCCTCGGAGATCAGCTGCGCCATGTCCAGGCGCGCGCCCGGTGCGGTGGGCGCGCGCAGGGTGTGCAGCAGCCGCTCGATGTCGGCGCGCATCCCCTCGAGCGGTTCCACCAGGTGCCCGGCGTTGGCGCCGAGGATCTGCACCCACAGGCCGGGGTCGCTCGCGGCGATCCGGGTGACGTCGCGCAGGCCCTGACCCGCCAGCGACAGCGACGCCGCCGGGGTGTCCTGCAGCCGGCTCGCCAGCAGCGAGGACACCACCTGCGGCAGGTGCGAGACGAGGGCGACCGCCTCGTCGTGCGTGGCCGGGTCCATCGTCGTGACGATGCCGCCGAGATCCATGGCGAGCGAGGTGACCGTGCGGTACGCGTGCGGATCGATGTCGTCGTGCGGGCAGATCACCCACGGCGCCGACGTGAACAGCTCCGCCCGGGCAGACACGGCGCCGGAGCGCTCACGCCCGGCCATCGGGTGCGAGCCGAGGTAACGGCGCACGTCGACGGTCTCGTCGTCCGAGGCCGCGGCTCGCACTTCGTCGAGCACCGCGCTCTTGACGCTGGCGACGTCGGTGACGACGGCGTGCGGGTAGGTCCGCAGGGCCGCGACGACGAGGCTGCCGCAGACGTCCGGCGGGGCGCCGACGACCACCAGCTCGGGCGCCAGGTCCGCCGGCGCGTCCGCCAGCGGCACGCCGGCGGCGATGTCCGTGGCGACCGCCTCGGCGGACGGCGAGGCGTCCGAGAGGTAGACGTCGATGCCGCGCGAACGCAGGCCGAGGCCGATGCTCGCCCCGAGCAGGCCGGTGCCGACGATCAGCACCGGGCCGTGCAGGTGGGCGGACTTCTTCAGCAGCGTCGGGTTCATCCGTCGCGCCTACAGACCGACGGACGCGAGCAGGACGCCGGCCTCCTGCCGGCCGAGCGCCCGGATGGAGCCCTGCTTCTGGTCCCCCAGCGCGATGGGGCCGAGCTTGACCCGCACGAGGCGCAGCACCGGGAAGCCGACGGCGTCGAACAGGCGACGCACGATGCGGTTGCGGCCCGAGTGCAGCACGACCTCGATCAGCACGTGGCCGGGCGTCGAGTCGATCAGACGGAACGAGTCGACCGACGCGTGCCCGTCCTCGAGCTCGAGGCCCGCCTTCATCTGGGCGCCGACACCCTTGGGCAGCGGACCGCGGACCTGCACGAGGTAGGTCTTGGGCACCTCGTACGACGGGTGGGTCAGCCGGTTGGCCAGCTCGCCGTCGTTGGTCAGCAGCAGCAGCCCCTCGGTGGAGACGTCCAGCCGGCCGACGTGGAAGAGCCGCTCGGGGGTGTCCTTGAGGAAGTTCGAGATGGCGGGGCGGCCCTCGGGATCGTCCATGGTCGAGACGACGCCGGCGGGCTTGTTGAAGACGAGGTAACGCAGGGTCTCGTCGACCTGGATGCGGATGCCGTCGACGTGGATGGTCGAGCGCTGCGGGTCGACGCGGATGCCGAGCTCGCGCACGATCTGGCCGTCCACCTCGACGCGGCCGGCCTCGATCATCTCCTCGCACACGCGGCGGGAGGCGACACCGGCGTGCGCCATGATCTTCTGCAGCCGCTCCCCGTCCTTGCTGTGCAGGCGCTCGGGGCGGGCCAGCGGGCCGGACGGCGGCGGGGTGGCGCTACCGCGATGCTTGGGGGCGTGCACCTTCGGCGCCTTCGCGGGCTTGACGTCCTGACCGAAGCGCTCGTTGGCGAAGGGCTTGGCGGTCCTGCCGTCACCGGGCTTGATGCGTCCGGCGCCGGGCTTGCCGGCACCGAACTTCGCGGCGCTGCCGGGCCGGGCGGGGCGGCCGCCGGTCGTACGCCGGTCGCCGCTGGGACGACCGCCGCTGCGCCGGTCGTCGCCGAAGCCGCGGGCCTCGTCGTCGCGGCCGTACCGGTCACCGCTGCTGCGCTGTCCGCCGGACCGGGGAGCACCGGAACGCGCTCCGGCCGAACGCGGAGCGCCGGGTCGTCCGCCTGCACCACGGTCCGCACCGCTGCGGCCGGCGTCGCCGAACCGAGGGGCACCGTCGCGGCGGTCGCCGGAACGAGGAGCGCGGTCGCGGTCGCCACCGGAGCGGCCATAACCCTCGTTGGAACGGCCCGCGCCGGAACCGGAACGGCCGTAACCGTCACCGGAGCGGCCCGCACCGTTGTCGGAACGACCGTAACCGGAACGGGGCGCGCTGTCGCGGTCGCCGCCCGAACGGCCGTACCCGCCGCCGCCGGAGCGACCCGCACCGGAGCCGGAACGGCCGTAGCCATCGCCGGAGCGACCCGCGCCGTTGTCGGAGCGGCCGTAACCGGAACGGGGCGCGCTGTCGCGGTCGCCGCCCGAGCGACCGTAGCCCTCACTGGAGGAGCGGCCGTAGCCGTCGCCGCCGGAGCGACCTGCACCGGAGGAACGCGGGGCGGATGAACGGGGGTTCGACGAACGCGAAGCGGAGTTCCGGCCGGAGCCGGATGCCGAGTCGCCTCGACGGCGGTTGGCCTCCCGGCCCGCGCCGGAAGCTGGCGGCTGCGTCATGGTGTTGCCTCACAGACAGAATGGTGTGGAGTGTCCGGCTCGTCGGCCGGAAGGAGATGCGCCCGGACCTGGCCGGGGCGAACGCGGTCGCGAACGACCACCCTCCACTGTATCGCGAGGCCACCGACGATGAGCGATGACGAACTGACGGGTACATCACCCTCGGCGAGCGCCGTCGATGCCGCTCATCCCGCCGAGTGGACGGATAACGCACCCAAACGGTCCCGATGACGACATCAACCGCCCACTCGACGGATGGAGTACGCCGAGTGGACGGATAACGCACCCCTACCGACCGAATGACGACGTCAACCGCCCACTCGACGAAGGGAGCTCGCCGAGTGGACGGATAACGCACCCCTACCGGCCGAATGACGACGTCAACCGTCCACTCGACGAGGGAGGACCCGCACCACGGCCCCGTCGATCACCCGATCGCCGTCGACCGTGACCAGACCGCCGTCCCCTTGGCCGCACCGACGGGACTGACTAGGGTCGAATCAGCGACATCCGTAAGCATGCTGAGCACCAGGAGGAACCGTGGCGACCGTCAGCGATTTCATCATCGACCGGCTGATCGAGTGGGACCTGCACCAGTGGTACGGCTATCCGGGCGACGGCATCGGCGGATTCGACGGTGCGCTGGACAAGGCGCAGAAGGACGGCAAGGACTTCCGGTACATTCGCCCCACCCACGAGGAGATCGCGGCCTTCATGGCCTGCGCGCACGCGAAGTTCACCGGTGAGGTGGGCGTCTGCATCGCGACCTCCGGGCCGGGTGCCATCCACCTGCTCAACGGGCTCTATGACGCGCGGATGGACCACCAGCCCGTCGTCGCCATCGTCGGCCAGCAGGCGCGCGTGTCGATCGGCAGCGACTACCAGCAGCAGATCGACCTGGAGCGGATCTTCCAGGACGTCGCCGGCTTCGTCGAGACCGTGACCACCCCGATGCAGGCGCAGCTGGTGATCGACCGCGCCATCCGCATCGCTGCCGCCGAGCGGTGCCCCACCGTCGTCATCCTCCCCGCCGACGTGCAGCGCCTGACCATGGAGGAGCCCAGGCTCGAGCACTTCGTCTCCCGTACCGGCGTCGGGCACCCCTCGACCGCCGTCGTCCCGCCGAGCGAGGAACTCGAGCGCGCCGCCGCCGTGCTGAACGCGGGGTCCAAGGTGGCGATGCTCGTGGGTGCGGGTGCCCACGGCGCGACCGACGAGGTGATCGCCGTCGCCGAGACCCTCGGCGCCGGGATCGTGACGACGCTGCTCGGCAAGGACGTGGTCCCCGGGGACGTCCCGTTCCACACGCAGCAGTCGGGCCTGCTCGGGTCGAAGCCGAGCTACGACACGCTGATGGACTGCGACACGCTCTTCCTCGTGGGCGCCAACTTCCCCTACGGCGAGTTCCTGCCGAAGACCGGCCAGGCGCGCGGCGTGCAGATCGACCTCGCTCCCGCGAACCTGAGCCTGCGGTACCCGATGGAGGTCAACCTGCTCGGCGACGCGAAGGCGACGCTCACGGCGCTCCAGGAGCACCTGCAGCGCGCCACCGACCGCAGCTGGCAGGAGGGCGTCGTCGCGTCGATGACGACGTGGAACGAGACGCTCGCCGCGTCCGCGGACACCGAGGCGGAGCCCGTCAATCCCCGCTACGTGTTCCACACCCTGAACGAGCGGCTGCCGCAGAACAGCATCGTCACCGCCGACGCCGGCAGTACCGCCGACTGGTACGGGCAGCACATCAAGCTCGGCCGCGGCATGGACGGCAGCCTCTCCGGCAGCCTCGCGTCGATGCTCGCCTCGATGCCGTACGCCCTGGCCGCCAAGTTCGCCCACCCGGACCGCCCGGTCGTCTGCACCATCGGCGACGGCGCCTTCCAGATGCTCGGGATGAACGAGCTGATCACCCTCAAGCGGCACTGGAAGGAATGGGCCGACCCCCGCTTCGTCGTCCTGGTGCTCCACAACGACGACCTCGCCCAGGTCTCCTGGGAGATGCGGGAGGCCGGTGACCCGCGGTACGACACGAGCCAGCTCGTCGAGGACATGAACTACGCGGCCTACGCCGAGCTGCTCGGCTTCCGCGGCATCCGGGTGGAGACGAAGGACGACGTCGCCGGCGCGTGGGACGCTGCCTTCGCGGCCGATCAGCCCGTCCTCATCGACGTGGTCACCGATGCGAACATCCCGCCGCTGCCCCCACACATCAGCTTCACCGAGGCCAAGGGCTTCCTCACGGCGCTGCTCAAGGGCGACCCGGCGGAAGGCGCGGTGGTCGTCGACTCGGGTCGCCAGGTCGCCGCTCAGCTGTTCGCCAAGGCGAAGTCGGCACTGACGCCGGGGAAGTGACGCCCGGTCGCGTTCACTGGACGATCTCTGCGGGTCCGGCGACGTCGAACGACAGAGATCGCCTCGTCAATGGGCGCGCGACGCTGTTTCCGGGACCGGTCCGGCCGCGTCCCACCAGTCGAGCACTCGGGTCGCGACGAGGGTGAACCACGGGGACGGCTCACCGACGGGCACGTCGATCTCGAACCACACCTCGCCCGGGTGGCGGCGCTCCTGCCGCCACCGCCCGTCCGGCTGCCGGGCGTCGCGGATGACGGCGATCGCGTCGGCCATCCGCTCGTCGGGTGCGGTGCCGTCGAGCACCGATGCCTCACGGAAGTAGTCGGCGGCGTTGAGCGCCGAGTAGACCCAGCGGAAGGGGTAGGCGAGGCAGTCCGCCCACGGGCCGACCAGCTCGCCCGTCGATTCCCGATACAGCAACCGGCGGCGGAGCAGGTACTCCTCGCCGGCGTGCCGGGCGTCCCGGGTGTCGTTCCGGCCGGTCAGCTGCTCCCACGCCAGGAGTCCCTTGAGACTGTTGAGCGTCGAGTGGAAGGAGGCCCGCGTGGAGCCCTCGACCCACTCGCAGTTCCAGCCGCCCTCGGGCTGCTGATGCTCGACGAACCAACGCGCCAGGTCGCTCATGTCCTCGCCGAGCCAGGCGCCATTGGCCAGGGTGAAGCCGTTGATGCAGCAGTCGACCTCGCCGCCCCAGTAGGGCAGGTCGTCGTACTCCCAGTGGGAGTTGGCGGCGAGCTTGTCGGCGGTGCCATCCAGGGCGGCCGCATCGAGGCCCCACTCCCGCAGGGTCACCAGGCTCCACGTCGTCGCGGTGTAGGGCTGGCCGGACCACGCGCTGTCCTGTTCCGGCTCCGCGTCGGACGCGGCGGCTGCCTCGGCGTCGTCGGCGGACGGGCCGTCGTCGGTCGTGTCACCGGCCGGCGTCCCGGCACTGGTCGCGGCGTCTCCGACCGCCGTTGCCTCGGTGGCCTGCTGCTCGGCTTGCTGTTCGGCCTCCCGCGCCTGCATCTGCTCGATGAAAGCCTTCGGGAAGAACGCTCCGCCGGCCCACTGCCCGTCGTCGTCCTGCTTCGCGAGCAGCGCGGCGCCGAACCCCTCGGTGGCGACCCGGGCTCGCGTCGCCTGCCACACCGCGGGCGGGGCTCCCGCGAGGTCCCGTTCGACCTGCCAGCGCAAGGCGGGGTCGGTGTCGAGCAGCCAGTCCAGCACAGCCGGGTCCGTCGCCATGGCGACACGGTACTGCGGCGACCCGCACACGGACAGCGGTTCCGGCTCGGCGAGACGGCATCGCGGACCGTGACCGTCCGCATGGTGCACAAGGCGCGGCGTCGGGCTGTGCGGAGCGATCCCGCGCCACGCCCCCCAAGAAACATGCCGGAGTGGGGTTCGACGCGATGGGGAACCGGAGAACTGACGGAAGCGAGGGTGGGCCGTCAGTACCCGGCGTCGTCGTAGTCGTCGAGTGCGTCCAGGCCCGGCAGGTGCGGGGCGATCTGCGGCAGCTCGTCGATGCTGCCGAGGCCCATCCGCTCGAGGAAGTACGACGTCGTCCGGTACAGCAGCGCGCCGGACTCGGGATCGTTGCCGGCGTCCTCGATCATGCCGCGGGCCGTGAGGGTGCGGACGACGGAGTCGACGTTGACGCCGCGGATCGCGGAGACCCGAGCGCGCGAGACGGGCTGCCGGTAGGCGATGACGGCGAGCGTCTCCAGGGCCGCCTGGGTGAGCCGCGCGGTCTGCCCCTCGAGCACGAAGCGGGAGACGACGGGCGCGAACTCGCTGCGGGAGAAGAAGCGCCAGCCCCCGGCCACGTTCCGCAGTTCGAAGCCACGCGGTGGCAGGTCGCTCGTGCCGTCCGGCCCGTAGCCGTCGTACTCGGCGCGCAGTTGCGCGAGCAGGGCGCGGACGCGGTCGACGGGCAGGGCCAGTGCGGTCGCCAGGTCGAGGTCGCCGACCGGCTCGTCGACGACCATGAGAACGGCCTCCAGCGCAGCCTTCGCGCCGCCGGGCAGGGCGTCGACGTCGACGTCCGCCGCGTCGGGGCCGGCGGAAGCGGGCGCGGGGTCGTCGCGCTCGGAAGGGTCATGCTCGTCGACGCTCGTGTCCTCAGTCATCGTCCTGCCCCTCCGCAGATTCGGTGTCATCGTGCCCCGTGCCGTCGCCCTCCGCCGGATCGTCCGGCGCCGCGTCCCGTTCCCGCCGCCGGCGCACCGCGTCCGCGACGTCGGCGTCCGTCATCGCGGTCGCGTCCGACCCGTCGGCGGCCGGCTCCACCGCGTCGTCGGCGTCGTACTCCTCGGTCAGCGCCTCGGCGGACCAGTCGCTGTCCGGGGAACGCCAGTGCACGGTCAGCTCGCCCAGCGGGCTGACCTGGTCGAAGCCGACCACCTGGTCCCGGTACATCTCCAGCAGCGCGAGGAACCGCGCGACGACGACGAGGGTGGTGTCCGCGTCGGCGACCAGCGTCCGGAACGACGCGGCCCCGTGCTCCTGCAACCGGACGGCGAGGATCTCCGCCTGCTCCCGCACGCTGACCGCCGGAGCGTGCAGGTGCGCCAGGCCCACCTCGACCGGCACGGCCGGCTTCGGGGTCAGCGCCTTCGCGGCGAGGGCGGCGAAGTCCTCCGGCGTGGTGCGGAGGATCAGCTCGGGGAGCAGCGCCGCGAACTGCGGTTCGAGGGCCACGAGTCGGGGGTGGCGGACGGACTCGGCGGACAGCCGGTCCCCGATCAGCCGCGCGACCTCCTTGAACGCCCGGTACTGCAGCAGCCGGGCGAAGAGCAGGTCCCGCGCCTCCAGCAGCGCGATGTCCTCCTCGTTCTCCACCTCGCCGGCGGGCAGCAGCCGCGCGGCCTTGAGGTCGAGCAGGGTCGCGGCGACGACGAGGAACTCGCTCGCCTCGTCCAGCGCCCAGTCCTGCCCGGAGGCCTGCAGCCGGCGGATGTACTGGACGAACTCGTCGGTGACGACGGAGAGCGCCACCTCGGTGATGTCCAGCTCGTGCTTGGAGATCAGGTTCAGCAGCAGGTCGAACGGGCCGGTGAAGTTCTCGAGCCGGACGGTGAACCGGTCGGAACCGGCCTCGGTCGGCGCAACATCGGCGGCGGTGTCGGCGACTCCGTCCTCGACTCCGTCCTCGACTCCGGTCGAGGCGGCGACCGTCTGCTCAGTCACGGGTGGCGTTCAGCGGGACGTGGCTCAGGGAGCCCCGCCGCGGCTGATCAGCTCCTTGGCCAGGTTGCGGTACGAGGCCGCCGCCTGGTGGTTGCCGGCGTAGGCGGTGATCGGCTCGGCGGCCACGGTGGCGTCGGCGAACTTGATGGTCCGCTTGATCACCGTGTGGAAGACCTTGTCGCCGAACGCGTCGACCAGTCGGGCGAGCACCTCGCGGGAGTGCAGGGTGCGCGCGTCGAACATGGTCGGCAGCACGCCGTCGATCTGCAGGCCCGGGTTGAGCCGGTCCTGCACCTTCTCGATGGTCTCCACCAGCAGGGCGACCGCGCGCAGCGCGAAGAACTCGGCGGTGAGCGGGATGATGACGCCGTGCGCGGCGGTGAGCGCGTTGACGGTGAGCAGGCCGAGCGAGGGCTGGCAGTCGATGAGGACGACGTCGTAGTCGTCGGTGACCTTGCGGAGCGCGCCGTGCAGCAGCTGCTCGCGGGCCACCTCGTTGACGAGCTGGATCTCGGCGGCGGAGAGGTCGATGTTCGCCGGCAGCAGGTCGACGCCCTCGGTGTCGGTCTTGACGATGACGTCGTGGATGTCGACCTTGCGATCGGTCAGCACGTTGTAGACCGTCAGATCCACCTCGTACGGGTTGACGCCCATGCCGGCCGAGAGCGCACCCTGCGGGTCGAAGTCCACGAGCAGGACGCGACGGCCGAGCTCGGCGAGCGAGGCGCCGAGGTTGATGGTCGAGGTGGTCTTGCCGACCCCGCCCTTCTGGTTCACCATCGCGATGATCCGGGCGGGCCCGTGGGAGGACAGTTCGGGCGGTTCGGGGAACTCGATCGCCGGTCGCCCGGCGACGTCGAGCAGGGTGTCCTGCTTGCTCGTCACTGATCCATCACTCTTCTCGAAAGTCGACGTCCACGTTCCTCCGCGTCGTGACGGCGCACGTGTCCGGACGGTTCGAGGGGTGAATCGCCGGGCACGACGCGCGGGCACGGTCCCGTGGTCAGGTTCCACCCCAGCGTACCGGTAGGTCGACGGCCGCACGGGGCCGCAGGTTCAGGTGGAGGTTGAAGGCTGGGCCACCGCCGCGGCTCCGCGCCCGGGACGGCGCCCGGATACGGCGACGGTCCCCGCCCCGGAGATACCGGGACGAGGACCGTCGTCCTGCGTGGTGTCGGTCAGCGAGCGGAACTGCTCGTTCCGGCCAGCCGATCCGTCGCCGAGCCGTCGACCGCCGGCTCCGCCGTCACGGAGGCGGGCGTCTCGTGCAGGTCCGACGCACCGTGAGCGAGCATCGTCGACTCGTCGAACCTGTCCTGGCCGGCGAGCACGCGGTCCACCCGGTCCAGGTCGATCTCGCCGACCCACTTGCCGATCAGCAGGGTGGCGACGGCGTTGCCGGTGAAGTTGGTCAGCGCGCGGGCCTCGGACATGAACTTGTCGATGCCGACGATGACGCCCATGCCGCCGAGCAGGTCGGCACGGTGGGCCTGCAGGCCGGCCGCGAGGGTGGCCAGGCCGGCGCCGGTGACGCCGGCGGCGCCCTTCGAGGCGATGATCATGAAGACGAGCAGACCGATCTGCTCCCCCAGGTTCATCTGGATGCCCATGGCGTTGGCCACGAACAGGGACGCCATCGTCAGGTAGATCGCGGTGCCGTCCAGGTTGAAGGAGTACCCGGTCGGGACGGTCACGCCGACCACCGGCTTGGAGACGCCCGCGTGCTCCATCTTCGCGATCAGGCGCGGCAGGGCGGTCTCGGAGGACGAGGTGGAGAAGATCAGCAGGTACTCACGGCCGAGGTACTTCATCAGCTTGAGGATGCTGACGCCGGTCACGACCTTCAGCAGGGTGCCCAGGATGCCGAGGATGAACACGGCGCAGGTGACGTAGAAGGCGGCCATCAGCAGGAACATCGCGCCGACCGCGGCCCATCCCGTGCTGCCGACGACGGCGGCGATGGCGCCGAACGCGCCGATCGGGGCGAGCCACATGATCATGGTGAGGATACGGAACACGACGCCCTGGACCAGGGTCAGGCCCTTGATCAACGGCTGCGCCGACGGGCCCATCTGCTGCAGCGCGAAGCCGACCAGCAGGGCCACGAACAGCACCGGCAGCACCGGCACGGAGCCCGGGATGATCTCGAGCAGGAACTTGACCGTCGGGTCCATGTTCGCGGCGGAGGAGGGGTTGTACGGGGTGAGCTTCAGCCCGGTGCCCGGGTGCACGAAATTGCCGACGACGAGGCCGATCGCGAGGGCGAACGTCGACATGACGAGGAAGTAGACGAGCGCGAGGCCGCCGACCTTGCCGACCGTCGCCGCCTTCGCGATCGAGCCGATGCCGAGGACGATGGTGCAGAAGATGACCGGGCCGATCATCATCTTGATCAGGTTGACGAACCCGTCACCGAGCGGCTTGAGGCTCTTGGCGAAGTCCGGCGCGATGAGCCCGACGGCGACGCCGAGCACCACCGCGGAGATCACGGCGATGTACAGCCAGTGGGTGCGGTCCTTCTTGCGGGCGGGGGTGCCCGGCTTGACGGCGTTCGCCGTCGTGTTCTCCGACATGATGTCTCCTTCGACGTCTGTCTCGTGCTGGTACTACTGGAAGGTGAGGGGGATGGGCTGGGCCGGCGTCCGAGACGCGCGTCACAGGATCCTCTTGCCCTCACTGTCGCACCGCTGTGATCCCCGTCACCGGTTGTGGTCATACTGGTCGCGACGGCCCGCGTCCGCCCGTCAGCGTCGTCCCGTCCGGAGGTGAACCGTGCACCCGTGGAGCATCGCGCGGCGCCTGTTCGTCGGCCAGGTGCTGTTCATCGTGTGCGCGACGATCGTCGTCTCCTGGGTCGTCGTCACCCACAGCCGTGACACGCTCGCCACGCAGGCCGCGGCCCGGATGAGCACGACGGCGGTGACCCTGGCGGACAGCCCCTTCGTGGCCGACGGTCTGGACGGCGGCGCCGGTGCGGATCGCCTGCGCGCCTACACCCGCGACGTCACCGCGCACGCCGGGCTGGACTTCATCACGGTGATGCGGCCGGACCGGACCCGCGTCACCCACCCGAACCCGGCGGAGATCGGCAGGCCCTACATCGGGACGGTCGAGCCGGCCCTGCGCGGCAACGTGTTCACCGAGACGTACACGGGCACGCTCGGCCCCTCGGTGCGGGCGATCGCGCCGATCCGGGACGCCTCCGGGCGGGTGATCGGCATGGTCGCCGTCGGGCAGACCACGGCATCCGTCGAGACGACCGCCCTCGCTCAGCTGCCCGCCATCGTCGCGATTGCGGCCCTGTTCGCCGCCGCCGGCGCGATCGTCTCGATCGGGCTCAACCGGTATCTGCGGCGCGTCACCTTCGGGCAGGGGCCCGAGCAGCTGGCCCGCATGGTGGTGGTGTTCGACGCGGCGCTGCACTCGGTGGACGACGGCCTCGTGCTCACCGACGACGCCCAGCGGGTGCTCCTGTACAACGACGTCGCGGCCGAGTTGCTGGGGCTTCCCCCGACCGGCGACGACACGCGGCCGGTGCCCCTCGCCGAGGTGGCCCTGCCCGCCTCCATCGCCGAGCTCGTGCGCACGGGCCGATCCTGCGAGGACGAGGTGCACGTGGCGGGCTCCCACATCCTCGTCGTGACGCAGCGGGAGGCGGTCAGCAGCGCCCGCACCGGACCGTTCCGCGGCTTCGGCATCCGTGCGGGACGGCGGATCGGCCGGATGATGACCGTCCGCGACCACACCGAGCTCACGGCCATCGCCGGGGAGCTGCAGACCACGCGCACGCTCAGCGACGCCCTGCGCGCTCAGACCCACGAGCACGCCAACCAGCTGCACACCGTGCTGACCCTGCTCGAGCTCAGCCGGGCCCGTGAGGCGGCCGACCTGATCGCCGGCGAGCTCGCCGGGACCGCCGCCGGCGCGGGCTCGGCCGACCCGGCGGTCGCCGCCGTCGTGCCCGAGCCCCGCACGGGCGCCCTGCTCGCGGCCAAGGCGGCGCAGGGGCGCGAGCGCGGCGTCGCCGTCACGGTCGAGGCCGACGCCGGGTTCACCCCGTCCGACCGGGAGGCCACCGCGCTGCTGACCGTGCTCGGCAATCTCATCGACAACGCGCTCGACGCCGCCGCGGGGGCGGGACCCGCGGGCCGCTGGGTGCATGTCGCACTCAGCGGCGGTGACGGGCAGATCGAGGTCTCCGTCGCGGACGGGGCCGCGGCGCTGACCACCGGCGACGTGGACCGCATCTTCACCCGCGGGTGGAGCACGAAGCCGCCCTCGCCAGGCCAGCCGGTGGCCGCGGGGCGCGGGGTGGGGCTCGCCCTCGTCCGGCAGGCGGTCGCGTCGCTGGGCGGCGACGTCGACGTCGACGTGCGGGACGGCACCGTCTTCACCGTCGCGATCCCGCACCGTCCGGCCGACGGGCACTCCTCTGCCAACCGCGCCGACTCCCCCGCTACCGGCAGCAGCGCGGTGCGGCTTCCATGACCGGCCAGCAGGACCTGCGCGTCTTCGTCGTCGAGGACGATCCACTCACCGCGTCCCTGCACGGTGAGTACGTGCGGCGGGTTCCCGGCTTCAGCGTCGTGGGTACCGCGCACACGAGGCGTGACGCGGTGGCGGCGCTGCTCCCGGACGGCCCGCGGGCCGACCCGGCCCGGCAACCGACCGCCGACCTCGTGCTGATGGACATGAACCTGCCCGACGGGCACGGCCTGGCCATCTGCCGGATGCTGCGGGCCGCCGGCGCCGGCATCGACGTCCTCGCCATCACCGCCGCGACCGAACTGCCGGTGGTGCGGGAGGCGATCGCCCTCGGCGTCGTGCAGTACCTGATCAAGCCGTTCGGGTTCGCCGCGTTCGAGGAGAAGCTGCGCGCGTACGCGGCGTTCCGGTTGGCCCTGACTGCGGGCGCCGTCGACGGCGGCACGACCCAGGACGCCGTCGACGCCGCTCTGACCCGGCTGCGCGGTGCGGACGGAAGCCTCACGGGACCACCGTCGTCGTCATCATCGTCGGCCGGCACCGCGCCGAGCGGACCGTCCTCGCTGCCGAAGGGACTCTCGGAGGCCACATTGACCCAGGTCGCGGAGTTGCTCGCCGCCAGCCCAGAACCGCTCTCGGCCGCGGAGGTGCACGCCGGCACCGGGATCTCCCGGGTCACCGCGCGGCGCTACCTGGAGTACCTGGCCACGGTCGGCCGGGTGGAGAGGGAACCGCGGTACGGCACCCCGGGCCGCCCCGAGATGGGTTACCGCTGGCACCCGTGAGGCCGGCGCGTCGAGCGGTGGTAAGTCGGGCGGCACCGCCCTCCCCTGGCGCTGAGTCAGCCGGTTCCGCCCGAAGGCCGTGCTCAAAGAGCCGCGCCTTCGGGCAGAACCCGCTGACTCACGCTCCGACCTGCGCGCCGCCGCCGAGTCCGCCGGCTCCGCCCTCCGGTCGCACCGAGTCCGCCGGCTCCGCCCTCCAGTCGCACCGAGTCAGCCGGTTCCACCCGTGAGCCCCGGTCTTTGACCACCGTCTGAGGGCGGAGCCGACGGACTCACGCCGGAGCGCCGTGCGCACAGCGACCGCAGCCGTCCAGCGAACCACGCACCCGATGGGTTCGGTCGGAGGGACGGGGTAGCGTCGCACGGGAGGCTCGATACCGGGCTCCACCCCCTGACGAAGGAGATCACGATGAGCGACCTTCCCGGCGACGTGCCCATGGAAGACCCCACCGCGGACGAGCTCGACCCGCAGGACGGCCGCGACTCGCAGGCCGTCGACGGCGGTTCCGACGATCCGCAGCTGGTCGAGGATCCGCTGCGCGACGAGTTGGCCCTCATGGACGAGGGCTTCGAGCCGGTCGATCCGGACCGGCCGGCCGAACGCGACGTCTGAGCAGCACAACCGGTCCAGCGATCGCGCCGCTGAGGCCCCGGTCGGCGCCCCACCCCTGCGGTCAGGGTCGGTCGGGCGTCGCCGCGGTGCGCGGCCGGAGCACGGGCCGGAGCGCATCGATGACCGCGGGGTCCTCGATGGTCGACGGCACGGCGTAGTCCTCGCCGTCGGCCATCTGCCGCATGGTCTTGCGCAGGATCTTGCCGGACCGCGTCTTGGGCAGGGCATCGACGATCACGGCGGTGCGGAAGTCGGCCACCGGTCCGATCTCCTGACGGACCAGCGCCACGAGCTGGCGTTGCAGCTCGTCCGGCTCGATGTCGACCCCCGACTTGAGCACCACGTAGGCGTTCGCCTTCTGCCCCTTGAGGGGATCCGCGACGCCGATGACCGCGCACTCGGCGACGCCCGGGTGCGATCCGACCACCTGTTCGATGGCACCGGTCGAGAGCCGGTGACCGGCCACATTGATGACGTCGTCGGTGCGGCCCATGACGAACACGTAGCCGTCCTCGTCCCGGTAGCCGGAGTCGCCGGTCGCGTAGAAGCCGGGGAACGCCGTCAGGTAGGAGGAGACGTACCGCTCGTCACTGCCCCACAGGGTCGTCAGCGTCCCGGGCGGCAGCGGCAACCTGATCGCGATGTTGCCCTCCTCGCCGACCGCCGTGGGTGCGCCGGCGCCGTCGACGATCTCGAGGTCGAATCCGGGCGACGGCATGGTCGGCGAACCGGGCTTGATCGGCAAGGCCTCGAGCCCGCGCGGGTTCGCGCAGATCGCCCATCCCGTCTCCGTCTGCCACCAGTGATCGACCACGGGCACCCCCAGGTGCTCCGCCGCCCACCGGTAGGTGTCGGTGTCGAGCCGCTCCCCCGCGGCGAACAGCGTGCGCAGCGACGACACGTCGTGCTCGGCCAGCAACGACGCCTCCGGGTCGGCCTTGCGGATCGCCCGCAGCGCAGTGGGCGCGGTGAACAGGACGTCGACGTCGTGGTCGTCCACCACCCGCCAGAACGCTCCGGCGTCCGGGGTGCCGACCGGCTTGCCCTCGTAGAGCACGGTGGTCGCGCCGGCCAGCAGCGGTCCGTAGACGATGTAGGAGTGCCCGACCACCCAGCCGACGTCGGAGGCGGTCCACATCACCTGGCCGGGCCCGACGTCGTAGATGTTGGCCATCGACCAGGTCAGCGCCACGCACGAGCCGCCGGTGTCCCGCACCACTCCCTTCGGTGTGCCGGTGGTGCCGGAGGTGTAGAGGATGTACAGCGGATCGGTGGAGGCGACCGGGACCGGCTCGACCGCCGCAGCGTCGGCCATCTCCTCCGCCCAGGACAGCCACGGCACGTCGTCGTGCGCCCGGTCGAACTCCGTGCGGTCGTGGGCGAAGCCGTCGCGTTCGGCGACGATCACCGCTCGGACCCGATGTCCGCTCGACCGCAGGGCCTCGTCGACGGCCGGCAGGTACTCGACCCGCCGGTTCGGCTCGAGGCCGCCGCTCGCGGTGACGACGACGGTCGGGGCCGCATCGCTCATCCGGCTGGCGAGTTCGCGCGGTGCGAAGCCCCCGAAGACGACCGAGTGCACCGCGCCGATCCGGGCGCACGCGAGCATCGCGATGACGGCCTGCGGGATCATCGGCAGGTACAGGATCACCCGGTGCCCCTGCTCCACCCCCTGCGCCCGCAGCACGCCGGCGAACCGGCTCACCTCGTCCAGCAGGCGCCCGTACGTGAAGGTCTCGGTGGTACCCAGCATCGCCGAGTCGTACACGAGCGCGGCCCGGTCCCCGTGTCCCGCGGCGACGTGGCGGTCCAGGGCGTTGGCGCACGCGTTCAGCCGTCCGTCGGGGAACCACCGATACAGCGGTGCCTGCGCGTCGTCGAGCGCCCGCGTCGGAGGGGTGGACCAGTCGACCCCCTCGGCCGCTCGCAACCAGAAGGTCTCCGGCTCGGTCAGACTGCTCTCGTACGCGCGCTGGTACGCCCCTGCATTCACCGCGTGCCCCTTTGCTCGACGGGTGTGACGCAGCTCATGGTAGACGCCGAAACAGGTCCAGCACCAGAGCTGTGTATACATAGACCGGTGTTTTCGCCGATCTCATGGCCTCAGGACGCAAGTGTGTATACACTGACCGTGCCGGAGCGGCGCCGTTGCCGCGGCCGGTATCACGACGAGTTCGTCCGAGGAGGGGTGCGATGGCGCAGCGAGCCAGCGACCTGGCCTATTCGCGGCTGCGCGCCGAGATCGTGGACTGGCGGATGCCGCCGGGCACCACCCTCGCCGAGACGGAGCTGTCCGCGCGGCTCGGCGTCTCCCGCACCCCGGTCCGGGAGGCGCTCGGCCGGCTGGTCGCCGACGGGCTCGCCGCGCCGCAGGGCGGTCGTGGCGTGACCGTCACCGCCGTCTCCCCCGACGACGCCCGGGACCTGTTCGACGTCCGCGTCGCCCTCGACGGGCGGGCCGCCGCGTTGGCCGCTCACCGTGCCGATCCGGCGATCTTCGCCGATCTGGCCCTGCATCTGCGTGACGCCGCCGAGATCCTCCTGGACACCGACAACGACAAGTACGCCGGCACCGACACCGACCGGGCCGACGGATCCGCGGCCGCCGCGGACCTCGCACGGGATGACCGCGCCGACGACTACTACGCCCTCGTCGCCCAGCTCGACGAGGCCATCGACGACGCCGTCGCGAATCCGCACCTGCTCGAGGCGCAGCGCCGCCTGCGTACCCAGTTGACCCGGATCCGCCGCCTGTCCCGCGACAATCCGCGCCGGCTCGCCACCTCCGCGCTCGAGCACGCCGCCATCGCCGATGCGATCGCCGCCGGCGACGCCGACCTCGCCCTCGCCGCCACCCGCGTCCACCTGGCCAACGCCCTCGCCGGCATCACGACCGCCATCGCCACCGACACCGACACGCCGACGCTCGAGGCCGTGGCCCGTCCTGGGACGGCCCGCCGGCCGAGCGAGACGCGTCGCCGGGCCGCCAGCTCGGTCTCCTGACCGTCCCCACGTCCACGACTCCCCCACACGCCCCACCCGAGAGGATCACCACCCGATGCAGACCCACCACGTGCGCGTCCACCGCAGCGACGAGAACCTGCCGCGCGAGCAGCAGCTCGCCCACCTGATCGCCGAGGTCGCCGCGGACCCGGTCGCCGTCGACGACGAGGTCACCGCCATGGTGATCAACCGGGTGATCGACAACGCCTCCGTCGCCATCGCCTCGCTCAACCGCGGGCCCATCGTCGCCGCCCGCGCCCAGGCCCTGACGCACCCGGCCTCCCGCGGCGGCAACGGCGCCACGATCTTCGGCCTCGACGCCGCCGCCGAGCACCGCACTTCGCCCGAGTGGGCCGCCTGGGCCAACGGCGTTGCCGTGCGCGAGCTCGATTACCACGACACCTTCCTCGCCGCCGAGTACTCCCACCCCGGCGACAACATCCCGCCGATCCTCGCCGTCGCCCAGCACACCGGCCGCAGCGGTGCCGACCTCGTGCGCGGCATCGCCACCGGCTACGAGATCCAGGTCGATCTCGTCCGGGCCATCTGCCTGCACGCGCACAAGATCGACCACGTCGCCCACCTCGGCCCGTCCGCGGCCGCCGGCATCGGCACCCTCCTCGGGCTGGACGTCGAGACGATCTTCCAGGCCGTCGGCCAGGCCCTGCACACGACGACGGCCACCCGGCAGTCCCGCAAGGGCGAGATCTCGACCTGGAAGGCCCACGCCCCGGCCTTCGCCGGCAAGATGGCCGTCGAGGCGGTCGACCGGGCGATGCGCGGCCAGACCTCCCCCGTGCCGATCTACGAGGGCGAGGACGGCGTCATCGCCTGGCTGCTGGACGGCCCGCAGGGCGCCTACGACGTGCCGCTGCCCGGCACCGGCGAGGCCAAGCGGTCCATCCTGGACACCTACACCAAGGAGCACTCGGCCGAGTACCAGGCGCAGGCCTGGATCGACCTGGCCCGCAAGCTGCACCGCGAGCACCCCGAGCTGGCCGACCCGGCGAACGTCGCGTCCGTGCTGATCAAGACCAGCCACCACACGCACTACGTGATCGGCTCCGGCGCCAACGACCCGCAGAAGTACGACCCGACGGCCTCACGCGAGACCCTCGACCACTCGATCCCGTACATCTTCACGGTCGCCCTGCAGGACGGCGCGTGGCACCACGTCGACTCCTACGCCCCCGAGCGCGCCGGCCGCCCGGACACCGTCGAGCTGTGGCGCAAGGTCACCACGACCGAGGATCCCGAGTGGACCCGCCGCTACCACTCCCTCGACATCGCCGAGAAGGCCTTCGGCGGCTCGGTCGAGATCACGCTCGCCGACGGCCGCGTCATCACCGACGAGATCGCCGTCGCCGACGCCCACCCCCTCGGCGCCCGGCCCTTCGGCCGCGACCAGTACGTGCAGAAGTTCCGCACCCTGGCCGCCGGCCTGGTCGACGACGCCGAGATGGACCGCTTCCTCGACGCCGCCGCGCGCCTGCCCGAGCTGGGAGCCGGTGAACTGGATGCCCTGAACATCCAGGCCGCCGACGGGGTCATCGACCTCGCCGCCGCTCCCCACGGGCTGTTCTGAACCCGTCCCTGCTGAGAGAGGACACCTCCGATGCTGTACTCCACGACGACACCGCAGGCCAAGCGGGAGACGCTGCGCAGCCTGCTGGTTCCCGGCGCCGCCCGCCAGTTCCCCGGCGCCTTCAACCCGCTCTCGGCGCGGCTGATCGAGCAGAAGGGCTTCGACGGGGTCTACATCTCCGGCGCGGTCCTGGCCAACGACCTGGGCCTGCCCGACATCGGGCTGACCACCCTGACCGAGGTCGCCACCCGCGCCGGGCAGATCGTCCGGATGACCGACCTGCCGGCCCTGGTCGACGCGGACACGGGCTTCGGTGAACCGATGAACGTGGCCCGCACCGTCCAGGAGCTCGAGAACGCCGGGCTCGCCGGCTGCCACATCGAGGACCAGATCAACCCCAAGCGCTGCGGTCACCTGGACGGGAAGGCCGTCGTCGACACCGAGACGGCGCTGAAGCGGATCAAGGCGGGGGCCGACGGTCGCCGCGACCCGAACTTCCTGATCATGGCCCGCACCGACATCCGGGCGACGGACACCGGCCCCGCCGGGCTGGACGCCGCGGTCGAGCGGGCGAAGGCCCTCGTCGACGCCGGCGCGGACGCCATCTTCCCCGAGGCCATGGCCACGGTCGAGGAGTTCGCCGCGATCTGCGCGGCCGTGGACGTGCCGGTGCTCGCCAACATGACCGAGTTCGGCAAGTCCGACCTGTTCACCCGGAAGCAGCTGGCCGACGCCGGCGTCGCCATGGTGATCTACCCGGTGACGCTGCTGCGGATCGCACTCGGCGCGGCCGAGCGGGCGCTGGACACCCTGGCCGCCGACGGCACCCAGGCCGCCGCGGTCCCGGACATGGCCACCCGGGCCCGGCTGTACGATCTCGTTGACTACGAGGCCTACAACCGGTTCGACACGGGGGTCTTCAACTTCCAGACCCCGGGGACGCCCGCCTCCGGACCCACGACCACAGGAGCGTCCGCATGACCGAGACCGAGATCAAGAAGGGGCTCGCGGGCGTCGTCGTCGACACCACCGCCGTCTCCAAGGTCAACCCCGAGACCAACTCGCTGCTCTACCGCGGCTACCCCGTGCAGGAACTGGCGGCCTCGTGCAGCTTCGAGCAGGTCGCCCTGCTGCTGTGGAACGGGGAGCTGCCGTCCGACACCGAGCTGGCGGAGTTCACCGCGTTCGAGCGCTCCCACCGGGCCCTCTCGCCCGAGCTGAAGCAGATCATCGACGCCCTGCCGGACACCTGCCACCCGATGGACGTGTGCCGCACCGCCGCGTCGGTCCTCGGCGCACAGGACCCGACGGCGGAGGACTCCTCGAAGGAGGCGAATCTCGCCAAGGCCAAGGCGCTGCTGGCGGCGATGCCCGCCGTCGTCGCCTACGACCAGCGACGTCGCCGCGGCCAGGAGCTCGTCGAGCCCCGCGAGGATTTCGGCTACTCCGCCAACTTCCTCTGGATGACGTTCGGCGAGGAGGCCGCGCCGCCGGTCGTCGAGGCGTTCAACGTCTCGATGATCCTGTACGCCGAGCACTCCTTCAACGCCTCGACCTTCACGGCCCGCGTCATCACCTCGACCCTGGCGGACCTGCACTCGGCCGTCGTCGGGGCGATCGGCGCCCTCAAGGGCCCGCTGCACGGCGGCGCCAACGAGGCGGTCATGCACACCTTCGACGAGATCGGCATCCGCCAGGAGGAGACCGCCGAGGAGGCCGAGACCCGGGCGAAGGCGTGGATGGACGACGCGCTGGCGCAGAAGAAGAAGGTCATGGGCTTCGGGCACCGGGTCTACAAGAACGGCGACTCGCGTGTGCCGACCATGAAGGCCGCGCTGGACGCGATGATCGAGCACTACGACCGGCCCGAGCTGCTCGGCCTGTACAACGGGCTCGAGAAGTCGATGGGCGAGGCGAAGAACATCAAGCCGAACCTCGACTACCCGGCCGGCCCCGCGTACCACCTGATGGGCTTCGACACCCCGACGTTCACGCCGCTGTTCGTCGCCTCCCGGATCTCCGGGTGGACGGCGCACATCATGGAGCAGCTCGAGGCGAATGCCCTGATCCGCCCGCTGAGCGAGTACAACGGCCCGGACGAGCGTCACGTGAGCTGACGCTCGACGTCCTCATGACGACGGCCGGTGGTCACCCCTGACGGGTGGCCACCGGCCGTCGGCGTTCGTGGAGCCGGAGGACTGCGCCCTGTCGCGCTGCCGCCTGGGTCGCACTGCCCTGGCGGTCACTGCTCCTCGGCGAGGATGCGGTAGATCGCCCGGCGGGCCGCATCGACCTCCTTGATCGCGGCCTGCTGCTGCTCGGTGGTGGCACCGCGCAGCTGCTTGGCCGCCTTGGTCAGCTCGGCGATGCTGCTGAACAGCTCGATCAGCTCGGCCCCGGGCCAGGGACCGTGCGAGGGCGCGGTGTCCCACACCGCGTCGATCGTCTCCCGGTTCTCCTCGACGTAGGCGCGCCCCTCGTCGGTGAGCGCATAGTCGACGCTGCGGCCCTGCCCCTCGCCGACGATGAGTCCCTCGTCGACCAGCTGCGACAGGATCGGGTAGATCGAGCCGGCACTGGGCGTCCAGGCGTCCTCGGTGCGGGCGGCGATCGCCTTCATCACGCCATACCCGTTGGACGAGTTCTCGGCCAGGACGGCGAGCACGGCGAGGCGAATGTCGCCCCGCCCGGCCCGGCGTCGTTCGCCGCCGCCGAAGGGCCCGCCTCCGGGCCAGCCACGCGGCCCGAAGCCGCCCATCGCCTCGAACCAGGAGGCGGGGTCGCCTCCGGCCCACGGCGGACGCCCGTGACCGCGGTGTCCACGGCGGAACGGTCCGCCGCCGAACGGGCCCCGTCCGAACGGGCCCTCGCCCGGGGCGTCGCCCGCGCCGGGAAATCCATCATGGTGTCGCATCGTGCGACCTCCTTCGTTCACGCGTCGGGAGGACGGTCCGCCCGACATCGCCGACGTTCGTCGGCGATGCGTTAACGATATATCGCGATACAACGCGATACAAGAGTCGGGAAGAGTTCGTTCACGGAGCCAGCGGGACGCTCCACGCCGCACGCACGGTGGTGTTGTCGTCGGCCAGGACGACGACGGTGTGCAGCCGCTCCCCCGCCAGCATCCGCGGCACCCAGTGCTCGGCGTCGGCCCACATCCGCTCGACCGGCAGCGCGCGGTGCGGAAACCATGCCGGCGCGATCTCCGTCGACTCGGTCAGGTCGCCGGTCCAGCGGTGCGTGGTGAAGAGGGCGGTCGCCATCGACCAGGCCGGCCGGGCGGGGAAGTGGAAGTCGACGACGCCGGCGAGGGCGACGTCCTCGAGCGTGGTGACCAGGCCCGACTCCTCGGCCAGCTCCCGGCAGGCCGCCTCGGCGTCGCTCTCCCCCGGCTCGACGTGGCCGCCCAGCCCGACCATGCGACCCGTCCCGAAGCCGGTCTTCTTCAGGCCGAGCAGCACCTCCGGCACGCCGTCGACCGCGCGGAGCGGGAAGCACAGGGCGATCGGCGTCAGCGATTCGCGGGTCGGCAGGTCCGGAACACGCACGGGCGGGAGAGTCACGCCCCCAGCGTAGGACGACGGACCGGACGGTCGGCCGGTGGAGCGGCGACGAGCCCGGTTCCAGCAGCATCCGGTCCCCCGACACGCCGTCGTCGATCGGGATACAGCGCCCTGTCCCGAATGGAACCGGCGTGTCCCGGGACAGGGTGCGGTGGCAGCGAGGCGGACGGCAAGGGTCAGCCCGCGACCCGGAGATAGCCCGGTTCCGGCGCGAGCAGCAGCGAAGGCGCCGGGACGACGTGCCTACCCGAGGGCGCGCGGGTGGGCCGCGGCGTAGACCTCGCGCAGGGTGTCGGCGGTGACCAGGGTGTACACCTGCGTCGTCGTGACGGACGCGTGGCCGAGCAGTTCCTGCACCACCCGCACGTCGGCGCCACCTTCGAGGAGGTGCGTCGCGAACGAGTGGCGCAGCGTGTGCGGGGAGACCTCGCGGGTGATCTGAGCCTTCTCGGCGGCGGCCTTGAGGATGCTCCACGCGCTCTGCCGGCTCAGCCGTCCGCCCCGGGCGTTGAGGAACAGACCGGCGTCGCCCTTGCCCTTGGCGGCCAGTGCGGGCCTGCCCCGCACGAGATAGGCGTCCACCGAACGGACGGCGTACGAGCCCAGCGGCACCACCCGCTCCTTGGACCCCTTCCCGAACAGGCGCACGACGTCGGTCATCTCGCCGGCCTCGGCATCGGCGGAGCTGCGGGGGGGACCCGAGGGGATCGTGTCGAGGGAAGAGGCGAGGAACACGTCGTCGACGTCGAGGCCTACCGCCTCGCTGATGCGAGCACCGGTGGCGTAGAGGAACTCGAGGAGGGCCCGGTCGCGCAGCCCGGTGGCGGTGTCGGAGCCGGCGGCCTGCAGGATCCGGTCCACCTCGTCGACGCTGATCGCCTTCGGCAGCCGCTTGCCGGGCATGGGCGGGTGCACCTCGGCGGCCGGGTCGGTCGGAGTCACGCCCTCCAGCGCCCAGTACTTGTGCAGGCCCCGGACCGCGACGACGGTGCGCGCAGCCGAGCGCACGCTCAACGCCGTACCCCCGTCCGCGCCGTCACCGAGCGCCTGCGCGAAGGCGGTGACGTCGGCACGGGCGACGTCGTCCGGGCGGGTCACGGAGCGGGACGCGAGGAACGCGAGATAGCGACGGAGGTCCCGCCGGTACGCGGCCAGCGTGTTGCCCGCCAGCCCGCGCTCGACGCTCACGTGCACGAGATACTCCCCCGCCGCGCGGCCCACCGGGCTCGCCCGGAACGGATCGTCCGCCGGGGAGACGGCCGCAGGAGCGGCCGGGGGTGGAACCGCCGAAGCGACAGACGAGTCGGCCGAGGACACGGGACCTGCCACGGGCTCAGCCGCGGTCGGGCGGGGTCGTCCCCTGCTGGGCGGATGCCTGCTGGTCCGTGTCCTGCGGGACCGACCCCTGCTGAGCCGACCCCTGAGGCGCGATGTCGTGCCGGGCGTTCTCGGGCTTCGTCGGATCCTCGGGGAACGGAGCGTCGGCCGGGCGCAGGTGCTCGAAACCCGTGGCCTGGGCCGCGGCCGTGGCCAGGATGGCGACGACGGCCGACGGGCTGTGCAGCCGGCCCTCGAGGACGGCCGTCACCGCGTCCTGCACGTCGAACCAGGCGACCTCGATCTCGGCTTCCTCGTCCTCACGCTGGTGCCGGTCGGCCTCGGGCACGGGCCGCAGCCCGCGTGCGAGGTAGACCCGCTGCACCTCGGACGAGGAGCCCGGCGAGTTGTGGAAGTCGACGAGCACGTTCCACCGCTCGGCGATCAGGTCCGCCTCCTCGGCGAGCTCGCGCGCCGCGGCGGTCTGGACGTCCTCGCCCTTCACGTCGAGCAGGCCGGCGGGGATCTCCCACAGGTTCATCCGCACCGGGTGCCGGTACTGGTTGATCAGCAGGATCTGGCCGTCGTCGTTCAGCGCGACGATCGAGACCGCGCCGGTGTGGTCGACGTACTCCCGGGTGATCGGGTCGCCGTCCTCCGTCAGCGTGAAGACCTCGTTGCGCACATCCCAGATCTTGCCGTCGAAGACGACCTCGGAGCTGCGGGTGAAGCGTGCGCGGTGGGTGTCCTTCAGCGGTGTGGCCACGCCTCAGTTCACCTCGACCAGGCGGCCGTCACGCTGGCGCTGCAGGGCGGCCTGCACGAGACCGGCGAACAGCGGGTGCGGACGGGTCGGCCGCGAGGAGAGCTCGGGGTGCGCCTGGGTGCCCACGTAGTAGGGGTGCACGTCCCGGGGCAACTCGACGTACTCGACCAGCTCCCGGTCCGGGGACAGGCCCGAGAACACCAGGCCGGCCGCCTCGATCTGCGGACGGAACTCGTTGTTGACCTCGTACCGGTGGCGGTGCCGCTCGGAGGCGCTCGTGGCGCCGTAGACCTCGGAGACGATCGACCCCTCGGCCAGGTCCGCCGGGTAGAGGCCGAGCCGCATGGTGCCGCCCATGTCGCCCTGACCGGCCACGATGCTCTTCTGCTCGGCCATGGTGGCGATCACCGGGTGCGTCGAGTCGGACTCGAACTCACTGGAGGAGGCGTCCTCCCAGCCGACGACGTTCCGGGCGTACTCGATGACCATGCACTGCAGGCCCAGGCACAGGCCCAGCGCCGGCACCTGGTTCTCGCGCGCCCAGCGCAGCGCGCCGAGCTTGCCCTCGAGGCCGCGGATGCCGAAGCCGCCGGGCACGCAGATCGCGTCCACGCCGTCGAGTGCCTTGCGGGCTCCCTCCGGCGTCGCGCACTCGTCCGAGCGGACCCAGCGCAGCGACACCTTCGCGTCGGTCGCGAAACCGCCGGCACGCAGCGCCTCGGTCACGGAGAGGTACGCGTCGGGCAGGTCGATGTACTTGCCGACGAGCGCGACCTCGACCTCGTGCTTGGGGTGGTGCACGGCCTCGAGCAGTCGGTCCCAGTCGGACCAGTCGACGTCCTTGAAGGACAGGCCGAGGTGCCGCACGATGTACGCGTCCAGGCCCTGGGCATGCAGGGTCTTGGGGATGTCGTAGATGCTCGGCGCGTCGGGGCAGGCGATGACGGCCTCGGGGTCGACGTCGCAGGCGCGGCCGATCTTGATCTGCATCGCGTCCGGGACGGGCCGATCCGCGCGCAGCACGATCGCGTCGGGCTGGATGCCGATGCTGCGCAGGGCGGCGACGGAGTGCTGCGTCGGCTTGGTCTTCATCTCCTGCGACGGGCCGATGTAGGGCACGAGAGAGACGTGGAGGAAGAACACGTTGGCGCGGCCGACGTCCTGGCGGACCTGGCGGGCGGCCTCGAGGAAGGGCTGCGACTCGATGTCGCCGACGGTGCCGCCGATCTCGGTGATGATGATGTCCGGTGCGTTCGGGGTGCTCGCGGCGAAGCGCATCCGGTTCTTGATCTCGTCGGTGATGTGCGGGATCACCTGGACCGTGTCGCCGAGGTACTCGCCGCGCCGCTCCTTGGCGATGACGGACGAGTACACCTGGCCGGTGGTCACGTTCGAGGAGGCGTTGAGGTTCTCGTCGAGGAACCGCTCGTAGTGCCCGAGGTCCAGGTCGGTCTCGGCGCCGTCGTCGGTGACGAACACCTCACCGTGCTGGAACGGGTTCATGGTTCCGGGGTCGACGTTCAGGTACGGGTCGAGCTTCTGCATCGTGACCGAGAGGCCCCGCTTGCGCAGGACGTGACCGAGGCTGGAAGCCGTCAGGCCCTTGCCGAGGGAGGACGCCACACCCCCCGTCACGAAGATGTGACGCGTCATCGTGGACGAGCCTTTGATGGGGGATCCGCTGTGTGTATTCGTTCGCTGCACCACGGGGTTCGAGCCTATCAGTAGCGACGGCCCACGCCAGCCCCGCGACCCGCCGACACGGCGGACGACGGCGTGTCGCGAGCACCCCGTGACGTGTCGCCGGAGGCGTCAGGCGCGGGCGGCCTCGAGCAGCTCCCGGGCGTGCGCCCGGGCGGTCTCGGACTGCTCCTGCCCGGCGAGCATGCGGGCCAGTTCGACGACGCGGTCCTCCGGGTCGAGGACGGAGACGTCGCTCGTGGTGACGCCGGCGGCCTGATCGGAGGTCTTGAGCACCCGGATGTGCCGGTCGGCGAACGCGGCCACCTGCGGCAGGTGGGTGACGACGATGACCTGCACGTGCTGGGCCAGCCGGGCGAGCCGGCGCCCGATCTCGACGGCGGCCTTGCCGCCGACCCCGGCGTCCACCTCGTCGAACACGAACGTCGGCACCGGGTCGACCTGGGCGAGCACCACCTCGAGGGCGAGCATGACGCGGGACAGCTCGCCTCCCGACGCCCCCTTGCCGAGCGGTCGCGGCGCGGACCCGGCGTGCGGCTGCAGCAGCATGGCGATCTCGTCGGCGCCGTGCGGACCGGGCTCCCCGCCGCCCTCGACCCGGACGACGAGCGTCGCGTCCTTCATCGCCAGGGCGGTGAGTTCGGTACTGACGGCGGTCGCGAGCCGCTCCGCGGCCTCGGTCCGCAGCGCGGTGACCCGACCGGCCTGGGCCGTCATCGCGGTCTCCGCCTCGGCGACCTCCGCCTGCAGCGCCTCGATCCGGCTGCCGTCGTCCGTCAGCTCGTCGAGGCGGGCACGCGAGGTCGCCGCCCAGGCGAGCACCTCGTCGATGGTCGACCCGTAGCGGCGGGTGAGCGTGGTCAGCGCGGACCGCCGGTCCTCCACCTCGGCGAGCCGGGCGGGCCCGCTCTCGTCCAGGCGGGCGGAGTAGCCGGCGAGGTCGGAGGCGATGTCGGCCGCGAGGTAACCGATCTCGGCGACCCGCTTCGCGGCGGCGGCGATCTCCTCGTCGGCGTCCGACTCGGCGTCCAGCGCCCGGCGGGCGGCGTCGACCAGCCGGGCGACGTCCGGGGCGTCGTCGGCGCCGTCGGAGACCAGCGCCTGGTGCGCGGTCAGCGCGGCGACGCGCAGCTGCTCGATGTTGCCGAGCTTCAGGGACTCCGCGCGCAGGGCGTCGTCCTCGCCGGGCTGCGGGTCGGTGGTGTCGATCTCCTCGAGCGCGATCTGCAGGCTCTCCGCCTCGCGCAACCGCTCGCGCTGGTTCTCGGTCAGGTCCCGCAGGGTCGCGGCGGCCTCTCCGTGGCGTTGCCAGGTGCGGCGGTACTCCCCCAGCGCCGCGGCGAGCTCGGGCCCGGCGAAGGCGTCCAGCGCGGTGCGCTGCGCGGCCGGGGACGCGAGCCGCAGCTGGTCGGACTGCCCGTGCACGGCGACGAGGTGATGGCCCATCCCTGCGAGGACGCCGATGGGCACGGTCCGGCCGCCGGCGTGGGCACGGCTGCGGCCCTCGGCACTGACGGTCCGGGCGATGAGCAGTTCGAGGCCGTCGCCGGCCTCCTCGAGCGCGGCGCCGGCGTCCTCCGCGGCGGAGCTGACGGCCGTGGTGGCCGCCGACCCCGGGACGAGGCGGACGGTGGACTCGACGACCGCGGACGCCGCGCCGGCGCGCACCGCACCCGGGTCGGCGCGGGAGCCGAGCAGCAGCCCGAGGGCGGTGACCACCATGGTCTTGCCGGCACCCGTCTCGCCGGTGACGACGGTCAGGCCGGGACCGAGGGCCAGCGTCGCCTCGGTGATGACCCCGAGATCGCTGATCCGGATCTCCTCGATCATCGCCGCGCCTCCGCGCCCTCCGGCGCCGTGCCGTTCGAACCCGTGCCCGCCGGCGCCGTGCCGTTCGAACCCGTGCCCGCCGGCGCCGTGCCGTCTGAGCCCGCGCTGTCGGGCATCGCGCCCACCGGTTCCGTGCTGTCCGCCTCCGGCGGGGGCACCGCGCGAGTGGCGGCGCGCTCGGCGGACGGGTGGGCGGCGGTCGGGCCGCGCCACCCCACGGTGGGCAGGGAGAACTTGCGCACCAGGCGTTCCGAGAACGGGGCCCGGTGCGTGCGGGCCAGGCGCACCGGCGTGGCGGACCGGGTGACCTCGATCCGGGACCCGTTGGGCACCTCGGTCGCGCGTCGCCCGTCGCACCAGAGCACCCCGGACGCGTCGGTGCGGTCGAGCACCTCGACCGCGAGGGTGGAGGTCGGCGCGACGACCAGCGGCTTGGCGAACAGGGCGTGGGCGCTCAGCGGCACCATCAGCAGGGCGTCCACCTCGGGCCAGACGACGGGGCCGCCGGCGGAGAACGCGTAAGCGGTGGAGCCCGTGGGCGTCGCCATCACGACGCCGTCGCAGCCGAAGGTGCTGATCGGACGCCCGTCGACCTCCATCACGACCTCGATCATGCGCGCCCGGTCGGACTTCTCGACGCTGGCCTCGTTGAGGGCCCAGTTGTGGTCCACCTGCCGCCCGTTGCGCCAGACCGCCACGTCGATGGTCATCCGCTCCTCGATCTCGTACGCGCGGTCGGCCACCTGGCGGATGGTCTCGGCGAGGTCGGTGCGGTCGCTCTCGGCGAGGAAGCCGACGTGTCCGAGGTTGACGCCGAGCAGGGGGACGGCGGAGTGCCGCACGAGTTCGGCCGAGCGCAGGATGGTGCCGTCGCCGCCGAGCACCATGCCCAGCTCGATGTCGGCGAGACTGACGTGTTCGTTGAGGATCTCGCCGCACTCGATCTCGACGCCGGCGTCCGCGAGCGCGTCCCGGTCGGTGCGGGTGAGCACCGCGCCGAGCCCTTCGTCCTGCAGCTGGCGGGCCGTGGCCACCGTCGCGTCGACGGCGTCGGGACGCCCGGTGTGCGGCAACAGCAGGATGCGGCGGGTCATGTCTCGATGGTAGGCGGTCGGCGGCACCGGGCCGGGGCCGCCGTGTGCAGCTGTCGACAACCGCGCGTGGGCGTCGGAGCGTCAGGCGCGGGCACCGAGCCAGAGGAAGAACTCGACGTTGCCGTCCTGGCCGGGCAGCGGGCTGGTCGCCTCTCCGCGGACGGTCAGCCCGGCGTCGCGCGCGGCGGTGATCACCCCGTCGACGGCCGCCCGGCGGTCCGCCGCGGAGACGACGACGCCGCCCTTGCCGAGCCGGGACCGGCCCACCTCGAACTGGGGTTTGACCATGAGCACCAGGTCCCCGCCGGGCTCGGTCGCGGCGGCGAGCGGCTCGACCACGAGGCGCAGGGAGATGAACGAGAGGTCGGCGACGGTCAGCTGCACGGGCCCGCCGATGTCCTCCGGGGTGAGGTGGCGGATGTTCAGGCCCTCGACGACGCGGACCCGGGGGTCGGCGCGCAGCTGCGGGACCAGCTGGTCGTGCCCGACGTCGACGGCGGCCACCTCGCGGGCGCCGGCCCGCAGCAGCACGTCGGTGAACCCTCCGGTGGAGGCGCCGGCGTCCAGGCAGCGGCGGCCCGCGACCGCCACGTCGGGGAATGCGCGCAGCGCCCCGGCCAGTTTGTGGCCCGCCCGGCTGACGTACTCCTCCGCGGCGGCGGAGACGGCGAGGTCGTCCTGCGGTGCGGTCGTCAGGGCGACCTTGGTCGCGGCGACCCCGTTGACGCTCACCCGCCCCTCCCGGACCAGCCTCGCGGCGTGAGTGCGGGAGCGGGCGAGGCCGCGGACGACCAGTTCGACGTCGAGCCGGCTCACGACGCCGGGCTCACGGGGCCGGCGCTCACGGGGCCGGTGAGGACGACGGTCGCGGGCCCTCCGGGGCGTCGAGCGCGGCCGTGAGGGCGGCGTGCAGCTCGGTGTAGAGGGCGGCAGGGTCCTCGGCGGCGCCGGTGCGCACCCCGTCGAGCCGTTCGAGGATGCCGCGGACGGCGTCGTCGGTCAGGGCCGGGTCGTCCAGGTCCGGCAGGTCCGGCCAGGGGGGGCTCCCCGTCTCGTCGTGCTCGCTCACGCCCGCCAGTCTAGGGGCGAGGCCGGCCGCCGCCACACGAGACGGCGTGCATCCCTCCGGCATGGCACCCCGGGTCACCGCGGTGACGTGGCTATTCTCCTGAGCATGAGCACCCGTGGCGCCTGCGGCGCCTGTCGCAACGGCGACGAGCTGGACATCGCGTTCTCCATGGCCTTCCAGCCCATCGTCGACGTCGACACCAACACCCCCTTCGCCTACGAGGCGCTGGTCCGTGGCACCGAGGGGCAGGGCGCCATGAGCGTCCTCGAGCAGGTGACCGACGCCAACCGGTACGGCTTCGACCAGGCGTGCCGGGTCAAGGCGATCGAGACGGCGATGGCGGCCGGGATCGCCGACACGGGCGCACGGCTGTCCATCAACTTCCTGCCCAACGCCGTCTACTCGCCCCTGGCGTGCATCCAGCTGACGCTGCGCACTGCCGAGCAGGTCGCGTTCCCGCTGGACCGGTTGATCTTCGAGTTCACCGAGAACGAGCAGATGGCCTCCCCCGACCACATCGAGTCGATCATCGACAGCTACCGCGAGATCGGGTTCGCCGTCGCGATCGACGACTTCGGCGCCGGGCACTCCGGTCTCGACCTGCTCGCCCGGTTCACGACCGACCTGCTCAAGCTGGACATGGAGCTGGTCCGCGACATCGACGCCGACCCCCGCCGCCAGGCCGTCGTGCGTGCCGTGGTCGGTCTGTGCGCGGAGCTGGACACCCTGCTGATCGCCGAGGGGATCGAGACGCCGGAGGAGGCCCGCACGCTGCGCGACCTGGGCGTGCGCTACCACCAGGGCTACCTGTACGCCCGGCCCGGATTCGAGACCCTGCCGGAGATCTCCTTCGCCCTCTGATCCGGGGGCGGTTCGCCCTCGAGAGAAGTCGAGCGACGCGCGCACCGCGTCCGGCGTGACGCGAGCCACGACACTAAGTACGCTTCACGTCATGAACGCTACTTCCGCGACGACGCCGTCGCGGGCGGCTGCGCGGCCGCGCATGTCCCGCCTCCGCCGCCGTGAGGCGATCGCCGGTTACCTCTTCATCTCGCCGTGGATCGTGGGCTTCCTGGTCTTCACCGTCGGCGCGATGATCTACAGCCTCGTGATCTCCTTCAGCCGGTACAACCTGGCCACCAACGTCGCCCGCCCGGTCGGCACCCGCAACTACGAGCTGCTCTTCGCCGACCCCAAGGTGGCGACCGCGCTGTCGAACACCCTCTTCTTCGCCGTCATGGCCGTGCCGCTGGAGATCTGCTTCGCGCTCCTGCTCGCCCTGCTGCTCGCCCGGGTGGGGCGCGGCGCCGGGTTCTTCCGGTCCATCTTCTACCTGCCGAAGATGACGCCGGCCGTGGCCACCGCCTCCGTCTTCCTCCTGCTGCTCAACGGCAACACCGGCGCCATCAACCAGGCGTTGAGGGCCGTGGGCATCCAGGGGCCGCAGTGGCTGGTGGACCCGAACTGGGTCAAGCCGTCGATCGTGCTGATGACGCTGTGGGGCGTCTCCGGCACCATGGTCATCTTCCTGGCGGCACTGAAGGCCGTGCCCACCGACCTGTACGAGGCGGCGCAGCTGGACGGCGCCGGACCGGTCCGCCGGTTCTTCTCCATCACCGTGCCGATGATCTCCCCCACCATCTTCTTCAACGTCATCGTCCTGACGATCGCCGCTCTGCAGGTGTTCGACTCGGCGTACCTGTTGTTCTGGCGCGACCAGTCCAACGCCTCCCCCGAGTCGTCGCTGTTCTACGGCATCTACCTGTTCCAGCAGGCATTCCGTGACTTCAACTTCGGGTTCGCCTCGGCGATGGCGTGGCTGCTGTTCGTCATCATCATGCTGATCAGCCTGGTCCAGACCCGGCTGGCGAAACGCTGGGTCTACTACGAGGGAGGCGCGCAGTGAGCGAGCGGACCGAATCGACCCCGATGCGGCGGGTTCCCACGGGAGCCGTGGTCGGCGGTACGACGGCGACCACGTCCACCGGCGTCAGCACGGGTGGCACCGCCGCCGCCCCGGTGCTGGTGGCCGCCCCCGGCGGGGCACCCGTCGAGCGGGCCGGCCGCTCCCGCGAGCGGCGCCGTGTCCGGCCGGGCACCGTCGTGCTGTGGGTCCTCCTGCTCGGCTTCACGGCCCTGTTCCTCTACCCCCTGGTGTGGCTGCTCGCGGCGAGCCTGAAGCCACGCGGCGAGGTGTTCGACAACCGGCTGATCCCGCAGACCTTCACGCCGGAGAACTACCTGCAGGTGTGGCAACAGCTGCCGCTGCTGAGCTGGCTGGGCAACAGCGTGCTGATCGCGGTGATCGCCGCCGGCCTGGTGACCATCTCCAGCGCGCTCGTCGCCTTCGGCTTCGCGTACTTCCGCTTCCCGGGCCGCAACCTGCTGTTCGGGCTCGTGCTGGCGACGATGATGCTGCCGGGCGCGGTCACGATGGTCCCGCAGTACCTGATCTGGAAGAACCTCGGGGTGCTCGGCACCTGGATCCCGCTGTTCGGGATGAACCTGTTCGGCTCCGCGTTCTACATCTTCCTGCAGCGCCAGTTCTTCCTCGGCCTGCCGCGGGACCTGTTCGAGGCCGCCCGGATCGACGGGGCGAGCTACGTCGGCATGTTCCGCAGGATCGCTCTGCCCCTGTCGATCCCGTCGCTGATCATCATCTTCATCTTCGAGTTCCAGGCCAGCTGGAACAACCTGCAGGCCGCGCTGATCTACCTCAACGCCGGCACCGTCGAGGGCTACACGGTGCCGCTCGGCATCGCGCGGGCGATGACGATGTACTCCCCGACCAACGGCGGCCACGGCGACTACCAGTTCGTCATGGTCGCGGCCCTGGTCGTCACCATCCCCATGCTGCTGTTGTTCTCGTTCGCGCAGCGGTACTTCATCGAGGGCGTCGCCACGCAGGGCCGGAAGGGCTGAGCACGCCGGGACGCCTCCCGGACATGACGGAGGGGGCCAGCCGCTCGGCTGGCCCCCTCCGTCATGTCGAGCGTCGAGCTACTGGTCGGCGGCCTGGTTGAAGGAGCGCAGCGCGGCGGCCTGCGCGTCGGCGAGCGCCTGCTGCGGAGGCTTCTGGCCGAGCAGGGCGGCGGTGACGGCGTTACGCAGCTCGTTCTTGATCGCCTCGCCGGCCGGGGAGACCCCGATGGACTTGCCGGTGGGGACGACGTCGTAGAACGCGCTGATCGCCTTGTCGAAACCGGCGTTGCCGGTCGGCTTGACGTACTTCTCCCGGATCGCAGTGTCGGCGGCCGGCGAGCCGGTGAACAGGCCGGTGTTGATGCCGCCGTCCTTCGCCAGCGTCGCGGACCGCGCCTTCGCGGCCGCCTCCCACGACTGCTGGGAGACGAGGCTGAGCGCCCACGCACACGCCGCGTCCGGGTTCTTCGCCCCGGCGGGGATCACGAACGAGGTGCCGAGGGCGAAGGTGAACGGCTTGCCGTCCGTCCCCTTGAACGGCACGGCGGCGATGTCCTCCTGGTCCGCCGTGGCGGAGAGGACGTTCAAGTACCACTGGGCGTCGACCTGCGCGCCGACCTGGTCCTTGACGAACTGGTTGTTCTTGCCGAACGTGTCGAACGAGTCGGAGAAGCTCTTGATCTTCGCGTGCCCGCCCTGCGCGTCGGAGAGCTTCTTCAGGCCCTCCAGCGCGGTGACGTTCTTCGGGTCGTCGAGCGCGGGCTTGCCGCTCTCGTCCATCAGCCGGCCGCCGGAGTTGAGCATCCACATCTCCGGCGCGCCCGTGGCGACGGGGTCGATGCCGAGCCGGGTCGGGCTCCCCCCGCTCGCCTTGTACATCTTCTGCGCGGCCGCGGTGAGCCCGTCGATGTTCGACGTGTCGATCTGGTCCGCGGTGACGCCGGCCTGCTTCATCACCCGGTTGTTCAGCAGCATCAGCGGCGGCTGGTAGAACTGCGGCACCGCCCAGATCTGGTTCTTGTACTTCACGGACTCGGTGACCGCCGGGTAGAACAGCTTCGACGGGTCCACGTCGTGCGCGGAATAGCACTGGTCCAGCGGCTTGATCAGCCCCTGCGCGGCGTAGGTGCCGATCAGCGCCCGGTCCATCTGCACGACGTCGGGCAGGTCGCCGGACGCGGCGCGGGTGGTGAACTTCTGCGAGTCGAAGGACGTCTGGTCCAGTTTGACCTGGACGCCGCCGAGCTGGCTCTGCGCGTAGGCGAGGCGTGCCTTGCCGACGTCGTCGGCGTTGTCGAACGCCCAGGCGCTGAGGTTGCCGGACGGGCTGGCGCCGAACGACGGCGCCGCGGACGAGTCACCGCCGGACGAACTTCCGCCGCCACCGCAACCGGTGAGGGCGAGCGCGGACACGAGGAACACGGCCGAAGCGGGCCGGACGGGAAACGACATCGTTGTCCTCCGATCGGGGCCGGCGGATGGCCGGCAGCGAGCACGAATTGATCAGCATGCTGGTGAGATGAACGTAGACCAGCGGCAGCACGGCGGCAACTCGCCACGCGCTGGGGACGCGGGCCCTCCTCGGGCAGGGCCGGCTCAGGTGTCACCGGTTCGAAACACGACGCTGACGTGGGCGCAACGGCGGGTCGTCAGGGTGGAGGCATCACTCGCCACGCCGCCTGAAGGAGGACCACGATGAGCACCGCATCCCTGGCCGGTTCGGCCGCCGACACCGACGACGCCCGCGCGGCCACCCGCGAATCCCTCGAGGACTACACGCTGCGGTTCGCACCACGCTCCTACCGCCGGTGGGGACCGGCCGTCGTCGCCACCAGCGCGCTCGGCGGCATCGCCTACCTGGCGGACTTCTCCATCGGCGCCAACATCGGCATCGCCCACGGCACCGTCAACGCGCTGCTGGGCATCGGCGTCGCCGCCGTCATCATCTTCGTCACGGGCTTCCCGCTGGCCTACTACGCGGCCCGGTACAACATCGACCTGGACCTGATCACCCGCGGCTCCGGCTTCGGTTACTACGGCTCCGTGGTCACGAACATCGTGTTCGCGACCTTCACCTTCATCTTCTTCGCCCTCGAGGGCTCGATCATGGCGCAGGGCCTCGAACTCGGTCTCGGCATCCCGCGGCCCGTCGGCTACGCCGTCTCGACGCTGATGATCATCCCGCTGGTCATCTACGGCATGAAGATCCTGGCGAAGCTGCAGGTGTGGACGACGCCGCTGTGGCTGCTGCTGATGGTGATCCCGCTGGTCTACCTGGTGGCCACCCACCCCGCGTCGGTGTCCCAGTTCTTCGACTACCGCGGGGCCACCGGCGACGGCGGGCCGGACCTGGCCTCCGTGATGTTCGCGGCCGGCGTGTGCCTGTCCCTGATGGCGCAGATCGCCGAGCAGATCGACTACCTGCGGTTCATGCCGCCGAAGACGGACGCGAACCGGCGTGCCTGGTGGACGGCCGTCGTCATGGCCGGGCCGGGCTGGGTCGTCTTCGGGGCGCTCAAGCAGGCCATCGGGCTGTTCATCGCGGTCTACATCATCGCGAACCTGGACCCCGCGGCGTCGGCGACGGCGAACGAGCCGGTGCACCAGTTCCTCGGCGTCTACAGCGAGATGATGCCGGCGTGGCTGGCGATGACCCTCGCCGTCGTCCTCGTCGTCATCTCGCAGATCAAGATCAACGTCACCAACGCCTACTCCGGGTCGCTGGCCTGGACCAACAGCTTCACCCGCGTCACCGGCACCTACCCGGGCCGGCTGGTGTTCGTGATCGTCAACCTCGGCATCGCCCTGGCGCTGATGGAGGCGAACATGTTCGACGTCCTCAACACCATCCTCGGGTTCTACGCCAACTGCGCGATGGCGTGGGTCGTCACGGTGGCCACCGACATCGGGATCAACAAGTACCTGCTGAAGATCTCCCCCAAGGCGCCCGAGTTCCGCCGCGGCATGCTGTACGCGATCAACCCCGTGGGCTTCGTGTCCATGCTCGCCTCGGCCGTCGCCTCCATCGCCGTCTTCTTCGGGGCGGTCGGCGCGGACGTGCAGCCGTACTCGCCGATCGTGGCGGTCGGCCTGGCCGTCGTGCTGCCGCCCGTGCTCGCGATCGCCACCCGCGGCCGGTACTACCTGCGCCGGTCCGACGACGGCATCGCGATCCCGATGCTCGACGAGGACGGCAACCCGTCCGACGTCCGGCTGCGCTGCTGCGTCACCGGCCTGGACTTCGAGCGCCCGGACATGCTCGCCTCCGCCCGCACCGGCCCGAACGGGGAGCCGCTCTTCATCTCCTCCCTCGCGCTGGCGACCGACCGGACCGGCGAGCACGTGCTCCCGGCCGACCCGCCACCGCCGGGCACCGCGGGCACCGTCACGTCGACCGCGGCGGTCCCCCGACGCGCTGATGCCGCCCCGGATCCGGTGGCCGCAGGGCGCGGATGATGACGTCACTGCACGTCAGACTGGGGAGAAACCATTGACAAAGCGCGGGTCACTCTCCCTAGAGTGAAAGCCGGGGTGGTCGGGCCGACTGGGGAGGCCCGACCACCCCTCACCATGACCGGCTCCCGTGGCGGGCGCGGCTCGGCCGTGGAGGCCCGCTACCGTGGATCCGTGCACCGGATCACCGCCGTCGAAGACGTCGCCCGCGACGGCACGCCGTTGACCGGCACCCGCGCCCGCGACCTCGTCCGGCTGCTGGTCCTCTCCCCCGCCGGCGCCCTCCCCACCACCGCCCTCGTCGACGGCCTCTGGCCGGACGGGCAGCGACCGGCCCACCCCGCCAAGGCCGTCCAGGTCGTCGTCTCCCGCGTTCGCGCCCAGTGGGGCCCGGACGCCATCACGACCACCGCCGACGGCTACCGCCTGGCGGACGCGGACGACGTCGACGTGCGCCGGGCGCGGGCGGACGCCGACGACGCGGAGGCCGCCCTGCGGCAGGGTCGCGCCGACGTCGCGTTGCGGGCCGCCGACCGGGTGCTGCTCATCCGCGCGGACGGCGACGTCACGGGCGCGGCAGGGTCCTCCACCGACCCCTCCACCGACGCGTCGCCGGCGGCCGACGTCGCCGTCACGGTGGTTGCGGCGCACCGGCGGGCCGCCCGGGCCCGGGCCGTCGCGCTGGCCGACCTCGGCCGCTGGCCCGAGGCGTTCCCGGAACTGGAGCACGCGGCGGCGGAAGCGCCGGACGACGAGGCGGTGCTCGCCCGCCTGCTGCGGGCCGAGGCGGCGGTCGCCGGGCCCACGGCCGCCCTGACCCGTTTCGAGCAGTACCGCCGCCGCCTGCGGGACACCCTCGGCACCGATCCCGGACCCGACCTGGCGGCCGTGCACGCGGACCTGCTCGCCGGCCAGAGCGCCCGCTCCGCACCGGCCACTGCGACCGCCCTGGTCGGTCGCGAGGAGGCCATCGACGCCGTCGTCGCCCTGACCCGCAGCAGCCGGGTGACGACGATCGTCGGGCCGGGCGGCCTCGGGAAGACGACCCTCGCCCTCGCCGTCGCCGATCGGCTGACGGCCGCGACCGTCATCTACGTCGAGCTGGTCACGGTGACCGCGGCGGAGGACCTGGACGCCTGGCTCGCCGGCCAGCTCGGCGGCGCCGGCCGCAGCACGGTGACCTCCGGCCCGCGCCCGTCGCTGACGCCGCGGCAGGTGACCCTGGACCGGTTGCGCGACTCGCGTGCCGTGCTCGTGCTCGACAACTGCGAACAGATCGTCGACGCGGTGGCGGACCTGACGGCGGCGATCGTGGCGACCTGCCGACGCGTGACCGTGCTGGCCACCAGCCGCGCCCCGCTGCGGATCTCCGCCGAGGCGGTGTTCGCCCCGCGCCAGCTCACCCTCGCCGAGTCGGTCGACCTGTTCACCCGGCGGGCGCGGGCGGTGCGCCCGGACGCCGACCTGGCCGTCGACGCCGTGGCCGCCGTGTGCGAGCGGCTCGACGGCCTGCCGCTGGCCATCGAACTGGCGGCCTCCCGCGTGCGGACGCTGACGGTGACGGACATCGCCGCCCGGCTCACCGACCGCTTCGCCCTGCTGCGCGGCCGGGACCGCGACCGGCCGGACCGGCACCGCACCCTCGAGGCGGTGATCGCGTGGAGCTGGGACCTGCTGACCGAGCCCGAGCGGAACGCCCTGGCCGCCCTGACCGCCTTCCCGGACGCCTTCACCCCGGCGGCCGCAGCTGCCGTCGTCGGCCCCGTCATGGGTCGTGTCGTCGGTTCTGGCATCGGGAGCGGCCGTGGGACGGGGGCCGGGACCGCTGCGGACGTGGAGGACATGCTCGACGTGCTGGTCGACCAGTCACTCCTGACCGTCCTGGAGGCCGGGCGCACCTCCCACGTCGCCGTCCTTCCCGTCCCCGGCGTCCGCTACCGACTGCTGGAGACGGTCCGCGAGTTCGCCGCGCCCCGGCAGCGCGACCCCGCCGCCGTACGGGACGGGCTGATCGCGTGGGCCGCCGCACGGTGCCGCGCCGACCGGCGCCCCCTGCACGGACCCGAGCAGCCCGTCGCGCTCGCACGGATCGCCGCCGACGCGGAGAACCTCGCCCGCGCGCTGCGGCTGGCGCTCGACGACGGCGACCCGCGGGCCCTGGACATCGCCGCGACCGTCGGCATGGCGTGGGGTCTGATGGACGACGAGGCCACGCTGACCGCGATCGCCGAGCCCCTCGGCGAGCTCGCCCGGCGCGAGGCCGACCGCCTGGTCCGGGCCGGCGCCCCGAGCCGGACCGACCGGGCGGACGACGCGTTCGCCGCGACGGCCGACACCCTGAGCGTGCTCATCGTTTACACGCGGGACAGTCCCGAGAGCACCGACAGTACGCGCGCGGCGCGCGCCCGCGCCCGCAACATCCGCGCCCTGCGTGCCCTGCTGGCCGCACAGGAGGACGAGCAGGGCGACGAGCCGTGCGACTACGCCGAACCGGACCAGGTGCTGGCCCTGCGCGCCCTCGCCCGGCGCTTCCCGGCCCTCATCCGCACCGTCACCCGCGGCGAACCGCTCGTCGCCGGTCCCGGGGCGGGCACCACCGAACGCGCGGTCACGGTGTTCCTGAGCGCCTTCATCACCGAGAACCAGGGTCGGATCGCCGACGCGATCGCGGACCTGACCGCGCTGGTCCCCGCCCTCGAGGACGTCACCCCGTGGCTGCGGGCCGGGGTGTACCTGCGCATCGGGGAGCTGTACCTGGGCCGGGCGGACGGCGAGAACGCCCGCCGCTGGGTCGAACCGGAGCTGCCGCTGATCGGCTCCCTCGGCTCGGCGGAGAACCTGATCCAGGCGCACGCCATCTGCCTGATGGCCGCCATGGCCCGCGGCGACCTCGCCGACGCCCGCGCTCACCTCGCCGTCGTCGAGCGGATCCCGCCGCAGCGGTCCGCCGGCGCGGGGCCGTTCCGGTTGGTCGCGGCCGCCTCCGCCGCCGAGATCGCGGCGGTCGAGGGCCGCGTCGACGACGCGGACCGGCTGCTCCGCGAGCTCGCCGTGGATGCCCGCGAGCAGGACGCCTTCTTCGCGAGCGTCGACCGCCCCAACGTCTGGTACGGCTCCGCGTTGGCCCTGGACCTGGCGATCCTCGCCCGGCACCAGCGGCCGCTGACCGGGGACGACGTCGTCGCCGAGGCGAGCGGCTGGCTACTGTCGGTGAGCCGCTCCGCGCTGCCGTTCCTCGACCGGCCCCAGTACGGCGCCCTCGTCTTCGCGCTCGCGTCCTGGCTCCTGGCCGCCGGACGCACCCGCGACGAGGCGACGGCGAGCAGCCGGGCCGGGGCCCGCCTGCTCGCCGTCGCCCTGAGCCTGGACTACAACCGCACCTACCCGTCGATGAGTCTCGCGCCCGCCCTGGCGCTCGCGCGCGAGGATGCCGGTGAAGCCTTCGACGCGGCGACGGCCGAGCTGGCCCGCGTCCAGGACGACGCCCTGCTCGACCGCTGCCGGGAGATCCTGGCCGAGATCCTGGCCCCGCCGGCCACCGAGGCCGGAGGCGACGGCGCTCAGGTGCGCCGGCGGTAGCCCCACAGGGCGAGTGGGGCGAAGACCGCCACCACCACGGCGAGGCAGACCACGGTCCAGAACACCTCGATGGTCACGCCGCCGCCGTTGCACAGGTCCCGCACGGCGGAGACGAGGTGGGAGACGGGATTGATCTCCACGAAGCTGCGCAGCCAGTCCGGCATGGTGGCCGGGGAGACGAACGCGTTCGAGAGGAACGTGAGCGGGAACAGGATCATCATGCCGATGGCCTGGACGGCGCGGGCGCTACGGGCCACCGTGCCGAGGAAGACGAAGATCCAGGACAGTGCCCACGCACTGACGATGACGAGGACGCCGGCACCGATCACACCGAGTGCCCCGCCGGCCGGTCGGTAGCCGAGCGCGAATCCGACGGCGAAGGTGAGGACCGTGGCGATCAGGTAGCGGATCAGGTCCGCAATCATCGGGCCGGCCAGCGGCGCGAGCCGGGACATCGGCAGGGAGCGGAAGCGGTCGAAGACGCCCTTCTCCATGTCCTCGCGGATTCCGGTGCCCACGCTCATGCACGCGCTGATCATCGTCTGCGCGAGGATGCCGGGGATGATCGTCGGCAGGTAGGAGCCGATCGACCCGGCCACGGCGCCGCCGAAGATGAACGTGAACATCACGGTGAAGAGGATCGGCTGGAGGATGACGTCGAACATCTCCTCGGGTTTGCGCAGGATCTTGATCAGGGACCGGTGCGCCATGGTGAACGTCTGCTCGACGGACCGGCGGAGGGACAGGGGCGGGGCCGCCGCGGCGGCGGGGCGCAGCTCGCTCGGCGCGGGGCGGGTGGGGGTCGAGATGCTCATCGGACGGACTCCATCACGGGTGCGGCCTCGTCACCGGGGGCGGAGGCATGGTCGGGGGCGCCGCGATCCGTGCCGGGGTCGGCGGTGGGATCGTCGGTCAGGGCGAGGAACACCTCGTCCAGGCTGGGCTTGTGGACGGCGACCTCGGCCACGTCGATGCCGGCGTCGCGCAGCCCGGTGAGCACGTCGACCGTCCGGCCGGTCGTGGCCAGCGGGGCGACGAGCCGGGACGCCTCCGGCGTGAGGGCCGGGACGACGCCGAGCTGCCGTTCGACGAGCGCGGCAGCCTCGCTGAGGCGGTCGGCGTCCGTCAGGCGCAGGGAGAGGGACGCGGAGCCGACGCTCGACTTCAGATCATCGGGCGTGCCCTCGGCGACCTTCCGGCCGCGGTCGATGACGGCGATGCGGTCGGCGAGCTGATCCGCCTCGTCCAGGTACTGGGTGGTCAGCAGGATGGTGGAGCCGCCGCGGACCAGCTCGCGGATGGTGTCCCACATCTGGCCGCGGGTCCGCGGATCCAGGCCGGTGGTGGGTTCGTCGAGGAAGATCAGCGGCGGCTGGGCGATGAGGCTCGCGGCCAGGTCCAGACGTCGGCGCATGCCGCCGGAGAACTGGCGCAACGGCCGGGTGGCAGCCTCGGTAAGGGCGAACTGCTCGAGCAGCGTGTTCGCCCGGGCGGTGGCCGCGCGGCCGGACAGGCCGAGCAGGCGGCCGAAGATGGTGAGGTTCTCGCGGGCCGTCAGTTCCTCGTCGACCGACGCGTACTGCCCCGTCAGTCCGATCAGGCCGCGGACGGCGTGCGGGTCGCGGGCGACGTCGTGGCCCAGGATGCTGGCCCGGCCGCCGTCGATGGGCAGCAGCGTGGCGAGCATGCGGATGGTCGTGGTCTTGCCGGCGCCGTTGGGTCCGAGGACGCCGAACACCTGGCCCTGCTCGACCATGAGGTCGATGCCGTCCACGGCGGTGTTCGTCCCGAACCGCTTGATGAGGCCGGTGGCCTCGACAGCGTTCGCGGTCATGGTGGTTCCCTTCGGTGAGTCGTCGTGGCGATCGCCACGACCACCACCTTCCGGCCCACCGGTTTCAGTCCGGCCTCACCACGGTTTCAGCCGGTCTCAGCGCGCGCGCACCCCATCCCACGACATGCCGAGGACATCGGGGATACAGCGCTGTAACCCCGTCGACGTCGGCGCGTTGCGGGACCGGCTGCGTCCAGCCGGCCGGGCTCAGCCGAACGTGACGTGCGGCGTCGCGGCGTCGTCCGGGTGGGCTGCCCACCAGGCCGCGCAGGCGGCACGCCAGCCGTCGAGGTCGTCCTCCTCGGCGCCGTCGACCAGCACGGTATCCCCGTCCACCCGGGCACGGGCGTCGCCGCAGCGGAACCCGTCGACGTCCGGCTCGACCTCCGCCACGGCGGCGAACAGGTCCCGCAGGTCTGCGAGCAGCAGGTCCGGCCGTTGACCGGGGACGGCGGCGATCGCGGTGTGCACGGAATCGACACCGGTGAGCACGAGCGCCGACGTGAGGCCCGCGTTGTTGCCGCCGAGGACGTCGGTGTCGAGCCGGTCACCGATCACCAGCGGATCGTCGAGGTCGAGTTCGGCGGTCGCTGCGGCGAACAACGGCGCCTCGGGCTTGCCGGCGACGAGCGGATCGACGTTCACGGCCGCCCGCACGGCGCCGACCAGGGTCCCGTTGCCGGGGGCGATCCCCCGAGCCCGGGGAATGGTCGCATCGGTGTTCGTGGCCACCCAGAGCGCACCGGCGTTGATGGCGTACCCGGCCTCGGCCAGGTGCACCCAGCCGATCGACGGGTCGAAGCCCTGGATGACCGCGCGCGGGTCGTCCGTGGCGGACGTCACGGGGGTCAGCCCGACGCGGCGCACCTCGGCGGCCAGGTAGTCGCTGCCGGTGACCAGCACGGCGTCGCCCGGTGTGAGCTTCTCGGCGAGCAACCGCGCGCCGGCCTGCGCCGAGGTCACGACGCTGCGCTCACTCGCCGGGGCGCCCAGCTCCACCAGGTGGGCGGCGACGTCCGCCGGGGACCGCGACGCATTGTTGGTGACGTAGCCGACGGCGCGGCCGGACTCGACGACGCGGTTCAGCGCCTCGACGGCGTGCGGGATCGCGCCCGGCCCCGCGTAGACGACGCCGTCCAGGTCACACAGCAGTCCGTCGAATCGATCGATGAGCCGACCGCCGCCGTCCCGGGGCTCATCGCTCACGCGGAGGGTCCGCGGTCGCTGTCAGCGTCGTGCTGCGTGTCGGTGTCGGTGTCGGTGTCCGCATCCGGTTCCGCGGCAGCGACGTCGGCCGCCGGAGCGCCATCGTCGGTATCGATATCGCGGTCCACGTCGGAGTCCTCAGCCGACTCCGACGCGTCGTCCACCGTCGTGTCCGCATCCGGCTCCGCAGCGGCAACGTCAGCCGACGGAGCATCGTCGGCGCCCATGTCGCGGCCCGCGTCGGCGTCGCGCTCCTGGCCGGCGTCCGACCGACGGTCGTCCCGCCGGTCGCGGCCGCGCCGGTCCTCCGGCTCGTCGTCCTCGCCGAGGTCGATGATGTCCGGCTCGGCGAAATCCCCGACGCCGAGCGCCTGCTCGGCCCGCTCCGACTGCACGCGCCACCGCTCGGACTCACCGGTGCGCCCGGCCGCGTCGAGGGCGTCCGCGTAGGCCAGGAACAGCCGTGGACTCCAGGAGAAGGCGCGGTTGATGTCCAGCTGCGGGATCTCCAGGGCGCTCAGCGACTCGTCGGACTGCCCGAGGTCGGCGTGCGCGCCGGAGACGACCATCGCCAGTTCCACCCGCGTCGGCGTGTCCAGGCTCTCGACGTCGACGCTGCCGGCGAGCTCGATCGCCTTCTGCGGCCGGCCGAGGCCCCGCTCGCAGTCGGCCATCAGCGCGAGGTACTCGTTCGAGCCGCTGATCCGGCGGAACGTCCGGAACTCGCGCAGAGCCTCGGCGAAGTCGCCGGCCTCGTAGGCGGTGATCCCGACCGCCTCGCGCACGGCACCGATCCGACCGCCGCGGCGACTGGCTGCGAGGGCGTGCTCGAAGGCGAGAGCGGGATCGATGTCGAGGTAGCGACCGGCCATCACCAGGTGCTTGGCGACCCAGTCGGCGTTCGTGGACTCGAGCGTGCGCAGCTGCGCCCGGACGGCCTTGTCGAGCTCGCTGCCGGTGACGTCGTCGTCGATGTCCGGCGACTTCGCCCGGTCCGCGCGGTTGGAGCGCCGCAGGTCGTGATGCGTGGCCTGCTGCTCGCGCTCGACCTGCTCGCGGTCATCGCGCCGCGGTCGGTCCTCCCACTGACGGCGTGGGCGATCACCGGACTGCTCATCGCGACGCGGGCGGTCACCACCGGCACGGTCGTCGCGACGCGGCCGGTCCTCCCACTGACGACGCGGGCGCTCACCGGACTGCCCACCCTGGCGCGGGCGGTCACCACCGGCACGGTCATCCCGACGGGGACGGTCCTCCCACTGACGACGCGGGCGATCCGAACCGGACTGCCCACCCTGACGCGGGCGGTCACCACCGGCACGGTCATCCCGACGGGGCCGGTCCTCCCACTGACGACGCGGCCGATCCGAACCGGACTGCCCACCCTGGCGCGGGCGGTCCTCCCACGGACGACGCGGCCGATCGCCACCGGACTGATCGTCCCGGCGCGGTCGGTCACCGCCGGCGCGGTCGTCCCGACGGGGCCGGTCACGCCACGATCCGCCACGACCCGCACCGGTGTTGCCGCGCGACTCGCCCGACCGTCCGGACCCTCCGGGTCCTCGTCGGGGTCCGCGCCGCTCGTCGCCTGTGCCGTCAGCCATGTGTGTGCTCCATCCTTCGTGCTCGGCGCACCGCGTGGGCGGACCGCTCTCCCCTATGCATGTTGTGGTCGGCGGCTCACCGGTGAGGGTCCGGGGTGCCGACTTCGACACTCGAGTCTAGTCGAGGTCGCTGCGGCCGCCGAGGAAGCGCACATAGCGCTCGAAGGCGTCCGCCCACGCGTCCAGCGGGTGCGCGTCCTCGATCCGCCACATCACCGCGGTCCCCGCCGCCTCGTCGAGCTCGACCAGCACGGTCGACGCCTGCAGGACGGGCGCATCGGGCGACCACTCGAGTTCGACCCAGCGGTCCTGCTGCCACCCGCGCGCCTGGGCCCAGAGAGCCGTCTCGTTGCGGGGCCCGGTCTCCACCAGCGCGTCGCCCTCGAACTCCAGGTAGGCGTCCTCGCCCCATGTGCTCGCCGTGCCGAGCGGCCACCACAGGTGGATGCTGTCGGTCAGCGCGCGGAAGGCGGCGTCGACGGGCGCCGCGATGGTCGCCGTCAGGACGAGCGGTCCGCGCGCCTCCGGACTCGGCTCGGGGTCGCCGGCCGGGGCGTGCGAGAACGGGGAGAAGACACTCGGTTCCTCCCACATCGGCTCGTCTCCCGTCGGAGTGCTCAGTTCCGGTAGTTCTCCACCTCGGCGGCCGGACGGACGTGCGCCTGGTCCGGGTCGTCGCCGAACTCGGCCTTGCTGCGCCGCTGCCGCAGCAGATCCCAGCACTGGTCCAGCTCGGCCTCGACGGACCGCAGGCGCTGCCGGTTCTCGTCGGACTTGTCGGGGTTGTTCCGGAGCTCGTGCTCCTCCGCGATCAGGTCGTTGATGGAGGAGTTGATCGACGCGTTGCTGCTCTGCTCGGACATACTGCGAATCTAGCACCGGGCACCGACCGTCGTCGTCGGACGCCGGACGCGCGGGAATGCCGTCCCCTGCCGTCCCGTTGTGTCGGTGAAACGCATTCGCACGAGAGGAAATCCGATGGCCCAGACCGCCGACATCACCGAGTTCACCCCCGACGCCGGTTCGATCACCATGTTCTCGACGTCGTGGTGCGGCTACTGCCGCCGGCTGAAGTCGCAGCTGTCCGCCGACGGCATCGGCTTCACCGAGATCAACATCGAGGAGACCCCCGGCACCGCCGACCTCGTCGAGGCGATCAACAACGGCAACCAGACCGTGCCGACCGTCATCTTCCCGGACGGCTCCAACGCGACGAACCCCTCCGCCAAGGAGGTCAAGGCCCGTCTGGGCCTGTAGCAGCGGGAACCGACCGGCGTCACCATCCGGTCCCCGCTTGCCCCGGCCGGTGGCCGCCTCCGTAGGATGGCGGTGGGATCGCATCCCGCTGACATCCCGTGCGGCGGCGGCCCGACCGGGCTGCGACCACACGGACAACGCCACCGTCGGAAGAGGTCACAGCATGGTTCACCGGGTCAAGGGCATCGTCGTCAAGGGCAAGAACGAGCCGGTCACCCTGGAGACGGTCCTCGTGCCGGATCCCGGTCCCGGTGAGGCCCTGGTCGACATCATCACCTGCGGCGTCTGCCACACGGACCTGCACTACAAGCTCGGCGGGATCAGTGACGACTACCCGTTCCTGCTCGGTCACGAGGCCACCGGCCGCGTCAGCGCGGTAGGCGAGGGCGTCACCGAGGTCGTCGTCGGCGACCGCGTGATCCTCAACTGGCGTGCCGTGTGCGGCGAGTGCCGCGCCTGCCGCAAGGGCCAGCCGCAGTACTGCTTCAACACGCACAACGCGACCCAGAAGATGACGCTCGAGGACGGCACCGAGCTCTCCCCGGCCCTCGGCATCGGCGCGTTCATCGAGAAGACGCTCGTCGCGGCGGGCCAGTGCACGAAGATCGACGAGGAGTCCGACGCCGCGGCGGTCGGCCTGCTCGGTTGCGGCGTCATGGCCGGCATCGGCGCCGCCATGAACACCGGCGCCGTCCAGCGCGGTGAGTCCGTCGCCGTCATCGGGTGCGGCGGGGTCGGCTGTGCCGCCGTCGCCGGCGCGAAGCTCGCGGGGGCGACGACGATCATCGCCGTCGACATCGACCCGCAGAAGCTCACCAGGGCCGAGCACCTCGGCGCCACGCACACCGTCAACTCGTCCGAGTCCGACCCGGTCGAGACGATCCGCGAACTCACCGGCGGGTTCGGCGCCGACGTCGTGATCGACGCGGTCGGCCGCCCCGAGACCTACCGGCAGGCCTTCTACGCGCGTGATCTCGCCGGCCGCGTCGTCCTCGTCGGCGTCCCGACGCCGGAGATGACGCTCGAGCTGCCGCTGCTGGACGTCTTCGGGCGCGGAGGTTCGCTGAAGTCCTCCTGGTACGGCGACTGCCTGCCGTCCCGCGACTTCCCCATGCTCGTCGAGCAGTACAAGCTCGGCCGGCTCGACCTGGACGCGTTCGTCTCCGAGCGCATCGGACTGGACGACATCGAGGCCGCCTTCGAGAAGATGCACGCCGGCACGGTGCTGCGCTCGGTGGTCGAGCTCTGATGGCCGGCAACGGACCCACGCGCGTCGACACCCTCGTCACCAGCGGCACCTTCTCCCTCGACGGCGGCACCTGGGACGTGGACAACAACGTGTACGTGATCGGGGACGACACGGAGTGCGTCGTCATCGACCCCGCACACGACGCCGACGCCGTCGAGAAGGCGGTGGGCGGCCGGACCGTGACGGCCATCCTGCTCACCCACGGGCACGACGACCACATCGGCCAGGTCGCGGACGTCAAGGCCCGGCTGGACGCGCCGGTGTACCTGCACGCGAACGACCGCGTGCTGTGGGACCAGGTCTTCCCTGGCACCGCGCCGGATCACGCCATCGAGGACGGGCAGCGGTTCACCGTCGCCGGCGCAACCCTCGAGGCCATCCACACGCCGGGCCACTCCCCCGGCTCCACGTGCTTCCTGTGGGAGGACAAGGCCACCCTCTTCAGCGGGGACACGCTGTTCCAGGGCGGCCCGGGGGCCACCGGCCGCTCCTACAGCGACTTCGGCACCATCGTCGACTCCATCAGCAATCGGCTGCTGACCCTGCCTGCGGACACGCAAGTTCTGACCGGGCACGGGCCGGCGACGACGATCGGCGACGAGGCCCCGCACCGGCAGGAGTGGATCGACCGGGGCCACTGATTCCGTCGCGAGACAGCGGCCGGCCCCTCAGGGGGTCGGCTGCTGCGCGCCGGGCATCTCTCGGAGGGTGAGGATCTGGAGGGACCGGCCGAACGGCCCGATCTCGTCGTGCAGGACGGTGGAGGTGATGCCGACGCCGTCGGGCCCGAAGTCCACCGAGACGTCCAGCCCGAGCCACGCCCCGACCGGCTCGCGCAACAGGTGCAGCTGCAGGTCGACGTTGGGGAAGATCCAGCCGCCGGCGGGGTGCACGCGGGTGGCGACACCGTTCGCGGCGTCGGCCATGCCCATCAGGTGCTCCAGTGCGCCGGTCTGCTCGCCCTCGACCAGCGGCAGGTCGGTGGTCAGCCACACGCGGCCCCGGCCCGGTTGGTGGTCCGGCAGTACCCGGCCGGTGAGCGACTCGATGAACCCGCCGCCCCACTTCTCGGTCATCGGGTAGGGCTCCGCCTCGTCCGGGCCCGGCAGCGGGTCCACGGTCAGACCGGTGACGGGCGTCGAGTCCGTGGTCGCCAGCCGCCACCCGGTGGCGCGGACGACGGCGCGGCCGTTCGCGATCATCTCGGCCTGGACCAGTTCGATCGTCCGGCCGGGCCGCAGCGTCGTCGTCTCGATGGTGAACTCGCCGGCGGGGATCAGGCCGAGGATCTCGCAGCCGATCCGGGCCAGCCGCAGGCCGGGACGCGCCTCGTGCCGCAGCAGCGCCCGGGTGAGCAGGCCGGTGACGGGCGCCATGTGCTGCTCGTGCTCGTTCCAGGCGCCCTGGACGGCGCGGGTCGACTCCCACCTTCCGTCCCCGAGATCGCGATAGTAGCTGACGGGGTTCTCGGCGGGCACGGCGTCGTGCTCCTCGGGGGCGGCATGAGTCACGCCCGCCACGCTATCAAGCACGGGCGGTGCCTCGGCGACGTCGGCTCAACGCACCGTCAGGTCGGTGCGGCGTCCGTAGGCCCAGACCAGGTGCTCGATTAAGGTGTCCGGAGTGAGCGCGGGGGAGAAGTCGGTGGCCGCGCCGATGGTGCCGGGGTCCAGCGGCAGCTCGAGGTCGTCGTAGACGTCGGTGATCAGGGTGCGCAGGGAGGCGGTGTCCTCGACGCTGACGACGGCGCTGATCAGCCAGGCGCCGGCGATCACGCGCTGAGCGACGCCGACCAGCTTCGCGCGGTGCACCCCGTCGGTGCCGAAGACGCTGTGCTCGCCGGCGCAGTACTCCCCCGGTAGTTCGCCGATGCCGGTGCGGACGCCTGCCCGCTCGAGAGCGTCCGCGATCACCGCGGAGAACTCCTGGTAGCGGTCCTGGGAGCCGACGATCGGGTCCGGGTGGGGCTGGACGTGATCGATGATGACGGCGCCCTCGTCGTAGACGGCCACCCGGCCGCCTGACCTGCGGACGACGGGTGTGTAGCCGGCCTCACGGCATCGGGACGTGGCTGCGGCGTAGCCGGACAGTCGCACGTCCCGTTGGCCGAAGGCGGCGGTCGGCCGGGGCCGGTAGATCCGCACCGTCGGCGCGACGGCGCCCTCCCGTGCGGCCGCCAGCAGGCGCAGTGCGTAGTCGAGGTCCTGCGCGGCACCGAAGGTGGTGTCCTGCACGACCACCTCGAGGTGCTCGGTGAACAGCCCCTCAGCCACGTCTCGCCCCGCCTCGCCCGTCCGCCCACATATCCACAGGATGCCACGGCCTCTGTCCTCCGGTCCGACGCCGCGACATCATGAGGTCATGGCCAGCCACGCGAGAACCGTCGATGCGCTCCTGGACGCCTGCGGCACGACCTTCGCCGAGGACGCCGGGATCACTCTGCGGGACGCCCCCGCCCCGCTGTACCAGCTGCTCGTGCTGGTCACGGTGCTCTCGACCCGGATCAAGGCGGACATCGCCGTCGCAGCGGCCCGCGAGCTCTTCGACGCGGGCTGGACGACGCCCGAGCGGCTGCGGGACTCGACCTGGCAGCAACGGGTCGACGCGCTCGGCCGGGCGCACTACCGCCGGTACGACGAGGGCATGGCCACCCGGCTGGCCGAGTGCGCCGAGCTGGTGCAGGAGCGGTGGCACGGCGACCTGCGGCGGCTGCGGGACGAGGCGGAGGACGCTTCGGGGGTGCTGCGGACCCTGCAGGAGTTCCCCGGCATCGGCCCCACCGGAGCGGCGATCTTCTGCCGGGAGGTGCAGGGCGTCTGGCCGGTCCTGGCCCCGTTCGCGGACCAGCGGGTGGCCGACGGTGCGGCCCGCGTCGGGCTGCCGACGGATCCGGCGAAGCTCGCGGCGCTGGTCTCGGCCGAGGACTTCCCGGTCCTGGTCGCCGCGTGCGTGCGGGTGGCCCTCGACGATCGCCTCGCGGAGCGCCTGCTCAGCGGGAGCTGAGGAGCTTGACCGTCGCGCGGTCCGGACTGACGCCGGTCTTGATCACCCGTCCCCGACGGAACCGGCTGATGACGCGCGGGTCGACATAGCTGTTGCGGGCCATCGCGGGGGTGTTGTGCAGGGTGTCGGCGGTCTCGCGCATCGCCCGGGAGATGGCGCGGGCCTTGGCGCTGTCCGAGGCGGACGCGCCGACGGTCTCCCCGGCCACGGCCAGGCTGATCGCCGCGGTGACCGTGCCCTTCCAGGTGCGGAAGTCCTTTGCCGTGAACTCGCCGCCCGCGATGTCGGCGATGTAGTGGTTGATGTCCTGGCTGGTCAGGCCGACGCGTTTCCGGCCGACCCGGTAGGAGAGGAACCGCTTGTTGCCGCCGTGACCGCCCCGGTCGCGGGCATAGTCGGCGAGCTGGTCGTCGTCCAGGAGCAGGTCCCACTCCTTGCCGGACTTGCCCTTGAACCGCAGCCGGATGGTGTCGCCATCGACCGAGACGTGACGCGCGAGCAGGGTGGACACCCCGTACGAGCCGTTGTCCTGAGCGTACTTCTTGCCCCCGATCCGGAGCGACCCGTAGTCGAACAGACGGACGGCAGCTGCGAGGCACCGCAGCCGCTCGTCGTCGCGCTGGGCGATGTCGCGGGAGACGGCGCGCCGCACCCGGGTCATGCGGGAGCCGAGGTCGAGCGACCGCTCGTACTTGACGCTGGATCGCCGGCCGGTCCAGCGCTCGTGATAGATGTACTGGCGCCGACCGGCGCCGTCGGTGCCGATCGCCTGGATGTGCTCCCGGTCCGTCGGGGCGATCCAGACGTCGGCCCAGGCCGGCGGGATCGCGAGGGCGGCGAACCGGTCCTTCATCGCCTCGTCGGTGACATTCCTGCCGTTCCAGTCCAGATACTCGAAGCCCTTGCCGCGGCCCTTGCGGATGAACCCGGGGCCGTTGGGCCGGGCCCTCTTCAGTCGCTCGCTCTGCTTGCCGGCCACCGGCCCTCCCGCCGTTCGTCCCACGCCTCGCCGATGATCAGCAGGCTTGCTGTGAGCAGCCTACGGCACGGTCTCTCGATCACCGAGAGGTCGGCGCGGGCCGTTCATCACGCGTCGCGCCAGTCGTCGCTGGTCAGGTGGGAGCCGGCCTGCGGGCCCATCTGGAGCATGCCGCCGTCGACCGGCCAGGAGGCGCCCGTGACGTAGCTGGCCGCCGGAGAGGCGAGGAAGGCGATGACCGCGGCGATCTCGTCGGGGCTGCCCGGCCGGCCGAGCGGGATCCCGGGCCGCTTCTCCCGGAAAGCGTCCTCCGCCTCGGCGTCGTTCATCGGGGTGGCGATCTCGCCGGGGGCGACGGCGTTGACGGTGATGTCGTGCCGGCCGAGCTCGAGGGCCATCGTCTTGACCAGGCCGCCGAGCCCGTGCTTGGAGACGTCGTAGGCGGAGGCGCCGACGCGGGGCTGGGTCTCGTGGACGCTCGTGACGACGATCAGGCGACCGCCATCATGGGCGTCGACCATGCGTCGGGCGGCGCGCTGCAGGCACACGAAGGCGCCCGTGAGGTTGGTGTCGACGGTGGTCCGCCAGGTCTCGAGGTCGAGCTCGAGGAAGGGTGTGCCGTCGCCGGTGCCGGAGTTGTTGACGAAGACGTCGAGGCCGCCGAGGTCCTCGGCCAGGGCGTCGATGACGTCGCCGCACCCGGTCAGGTCGCTCGTGTCGAGCTGGCGCACGGCGGCGTTCCGGCCCTCATCACGGACCGCGCGGGCGGTCTCCTCTGCGCCGTCCTGGTCGGAGTGCCAGGTGATGCCGACGTCCATGCCGGCGCGGGCGAGGGCGACGGCGGTCGAACGTCCGATGCCGGAATCGGATCCGGTGACGATGGCTCGGCTTGGTGTGAAGGCCACAGCGTGCTCCTGGTATCTCGGGGAGGGCAGCCGGTCGGCTGCCCCCTAAGCATGCTTTCGAATCTCGCGGCAAGCATGCAAGAGTGGACGTGCCGATCGGTCAGGGCGGCTGACAGCGAATGGAGGGCGATCCGATGAGTAGCAACCCGGATCCGGAAGAGCAGCGCGTCACCGGTCTCGAGCCCGGTGGCGGTGTCCCCCCCGGGCGAGACGCCGCCGGCAGAGGGAAGCATGGCCGAGGACATCGGTCACGAGGAGGAGCGCGGCAAGGCTCCCCGCACGTTCAACGCGCTCTGGATCATTGCGATCGGCATCGTCGTCGTGCTGGTCATCCTGTTCTTCATCGGCCGCGCGGTCGGCCTCTTCACCATGACCGGCGTCGTCCTGCCGCTCGGCACCGGAGTGCTGCGCCTCTAGCGTTCGTTGCGGGCATCGAGCGTCATGCCCATGACGGTGCGCACGGGGACCGAGCCCGTGGTGTCGTCGTCGAGGTGGCTCATGCCGATCTTCTCGGCCACGCGCCGGGACGCGGAGTTGCGTGGGTCGATGATGGCTACCAGCTCCGGCGATCCCAGGGTCTCTCGGGCGAGATCCCGGCAGGCGGCTGCGGCCTCGGTGGCGAAGCCGCGTCCCTGCCGATCGGCACGGATGTGATAGCCGACCTCGAGCCTGCTGGTGTCGTTGACCCGCTGCCAGGTCAGGCCGCAGTCGCCGAGGAACTCGCCGGTGTGGGTCTCGACGATCCACAGGCCATAGCCGTGTTCGGCGTAGTTCCGCTGGTTCCAGGCGATCCAGGCCGCTGCCTGCTCGCGGGTCTTCGGAACCGGGTAGTAGGTCATGACCACGGGGTCTCCGAGCAGCGCCGCCATGGCGTCCAGGTCGTCATCGGTCATCTCACGGAAGCGTAGCCGCGAGGTTTCAGCTGGGAGCACCCGATCACGGTAGCGGGGCTCCGAGGTCGACACGCTCAGCGCGTCGGCAGGCCGCAGGCCCAGCCGGCGGGATCGGCGGCGCAGTTGTCGGCGACGTTGGCCGCCTTCGCTCGCCAGACCGTGAGCCCGACGGGGGCGCTGTCGACGCTGATGGTGCCGGCGATCGGCTGGTAGGGGCGCCCGTTGTAGGTGTACTCGCCTCGGTAGATGGTGCTCACCGTGACGCCGACCGTCCCGGTCGCCCGGTACAGGTGACTGGTGGCGGTCTTCGCGCCCCACTGCGCCCGCGACAGGGGGCCGCCGGGGCTCTCCACCGGGCCGAGGCTGGTGCCGTCGCCGTAGTGGAAGGTGTAGGCCACGGGGATGGCGCGGATCGTCACGTCGAAGGTCTGGATGCGGGTGGTGAAGACCTGGGTGCGGCCGACGGCGTAGACGTTGGTCTCGACTCCGCGCAGGGTGTGCGGGGACGGTTGGACCACGCTCGAGGCGGCCAGGACGTTGAGCCGGCGCAGGTCGTCGACGGTGACGGTGGGCGAGGTGATCTTGACCGGTTTCCCGTCGGGGGCAGCGAGAACCGGAAGACCGTCCAAGCTGCAGAACACGCCGCCGGTGGGCTCCCACTGACCTGCTTTCCCGCTCACGGTCGCCCTGATGGCGACTCGGTAGCCGGCATTACCGGGCTTGTCGGCACAGATGGAGTCGGAGACGCAGCTCTGATTCGGATTCTGCCCACTGCAGATGGTGTCGTAGCGGACCTCGTAGGAGACCTTCGGATCGGTCTGAGCGACGGTGATGATGGGCTTTCCGGCCGGGATGGCTTCGCCACCTACGGTCACCGTTCCGGGCTTGGCCTTCCCGATCACGCCGGTGAATATTTGGTTGGTTGCATCATCAGAGCTTGCGCCGATCCCCACATCTCCGTTGTCAGAATTACCGTATGCAGGTCCTGCTGCAAGCAGGGTCGCGACCGATAAACCGAGGATGCCGAGCGCCCTAAGTCTTGAGTGGGTCATAATTCACCAACTTCCACTCGCCGTTGAGGAACTCGAGTGCGAGCAGGAATACCACTTTAGTCCGACCGATGTTATTACCAGCTGATCGACCGTTTGAAGTGAAGACGTTGTACTGGGCCTGACTGAGAGCGTTCAGCACGATGTATTGACCATTCACGTCAGGAACAAATCCGTCGCGCAGTTGAAATTCTGGGGTGAGTTTCCCTCCCGCGCCCCAGCCGCCTTTCGGCACCTTCCTATCGATGGAATCGTAAAGGCTGACACAGTCCACACAGCCGGGAGCAGAGGCTTTCCGAACGAGAGATGTGTCGGTCGCTTCAAAACCGTACGACAACGCCGCCACCCAGTACGCCGCGTACGCCTTCAGCCCCGCCTCCGTCTTCTGCTTCGCGGCGGCAGGCATGGTCGGCTTCGGCAGATTGCGGGCAGGGCCCTTGGCACTGCCGGCGGTCGGGCGCGGATCCGGCGTCGGCGTGGCACTGACCGTCGCCGTCGGGCTGCTGCTGACCGACACCACCGGCGAGGCCGTCGCTCCCCCGGATGTCGGCGGGCTCCCGGTCGGACCCGGACCACCGGTGCAGCCCGATGCCCCCACCGCCAGCACCACAGCACCGACCACGGACGTTACCCACCGCCACCGCACGTTCGTTCCCGCTGACACCATGTGTCCCCCGCTCGGTCAGTCCCACCGGCCCCATCGGCCGAAGAGAATCCACCACCGCGCACACCGCCACGCTCGTGCGACACAGCGTACCGGAGGCCGTGATCCACGCCACAGGATTATCCACACCCCGGGTCCGGAGAATCCGAAGCCATCCGCCTTTCCGCCGTCGATCCGCATCCGATAGTCCCTTCTGCACCCCTCCTGTGAGGGGTGTGCGGTCCAGGGAAGGGACCGCCGACCGTTCGACCAGGGAGTGTCCATGAAGTCCTTCGCCTGTGGCGACGTCGTGCCCGGCTGTCAGGCCCGCTGGGTCTGCAGCACCGACGAGGAAGTCCTGTTCCAGGTGGCCCAGCACGCCGCCACCGCTCACGGCCTGACCGAGGTGACGCCCGAGCTGGCCCAGTCCGTCCGCGACGCCATCGTCACGGTCCGCTGACCGGCTCGACGCCGGAGCCGACGGCGTCCGGTGCGGTGGTGATCGCACCGGATCCCGTCTGGTCCGCACGCTTCCAGGACGTCCTCTCCGGCGCGGCCCTCGCCCGCGGCGCCATCGAGACCGCCTACCAGCCCATCGTCGACGTCGCTCGCGGCACGGTCGTCGGCTATGAGGCCCTCGCCCGATTCCCCGGGTTCGAGGAACGCAACCCCGAGCGATGGTTCGCCGTGGCCCGCGACCACGGCTGCGTGGCCGAACTGGAGGCAGCCGCCCTGCGCTGCGCCCTCCGCCACCGCCGGTCGCTGCCCCCCAACTGCTTCCTGACGATCAACGTCTCCCCCGACCTGCTCGGCAGTGAGCCCATCCGTGCCGTGTGGCGCGAACTCGGCGACATGAGCGGCGTCGTCGTCGAGCTGACCGAGCAGGCCCCGATCGACTCCTACGCCGAACTGGACACCGACCTCGACCAGCTGCGCGCCGCCGGTGCGCTCATCGCCATCGACGACGCCGGCTCCGGGTACGCCGGCCTGGCACACCTCGTACGGCTCCGGCCGGCACTGATCAAGATCGACCGCGGCCTCATCCAGGACGTCGACATCGACGAGACCAAGCGCGCCCTCGTCGAGATGGTCGGCACTTTCGCCAGCCGCATCGACGCCTGGGTTCTCGCGGAAGGCATCGAGCGCGCCGAGGAACTGGCTACCCTCGTCGACCTCGGCGTCCCGCTCGCACAGGGCTACCACCTGGCGCGGCCGGGTCCGCCGTGGATGCCCGTCGACCAGTCCGTCGCGCTGCGACTTGCCTCGACCGCGCATCCTCATCTCTCCCCCGAGCGTGAGTTCGACGACGGCGAGCGGACCGTGAGGGCCGCACTCGAGGTGGTGCCGACGGTCACGGACCTCACCGATGCCCCCGCCCTGTTCGCCGAGGGTCCACATCTGCAGGCGGTCGTGCAGCTCGATGACGTCGACCGACCGATCGCCGTGGTCGAGTCGACCGCCGACCTGCTCGCCACCGCCCCCGGCATGCGGGTCAACGTGAACACACCCCTGCCCGAGGCGCTCGAGCGCGCGGTGACCCGCCCGGGTGCCCAACGGTTCGAGCCCCTGCTGGTCACGGACGCCGCCGGGCGGTATCTCGGCGTCGCTCGTCTGGAGCGGCTGATCACCGCGGTGACGAAGCTGATGAGCTGAGCAGACGCCGGCGGGCGTAGACCTTACCGGTCTGGACGATGCCGATCAGCATGACGACGAGCAGGCCGGCCGAGGCGATCGGCACCACGTCGGCCGGCAATGTGTACGCCATGACGACGCGGGCCGCCGCGTCGAGGAGGAACGCGAGGCCGAAGGCGACGGTCATGACGGTCAGCATCCGCCGGAAGCGGGCGTCGGTGTCCCAACTGCGGTGCCACTCGACGGCAGCTGCGGGCGGCATCATCCGTTCCGTGGCGGTGAACAGGACGGGGCGGCGCGCCCCCACCGTGGTCAGGATCCAGACGCCCACGACCACGGTGACGAGGCTCTCCCGCGCCAGTAGCAGGCGGGTGTCCGCCGTGATCAGGCCCATCACTGTGCCGGCGACCAGCACGCTGAAACCGAACATACTCATCCGGTCGACCCGCCGGCGACGGACGACCCCGACGGCGAGCCTGATCAGCGCCGGCAGGCCGCCGATCAGCAGCGCCCACCAGGGGCCGACACCAGCGGCACGGAGTCCGTAGAAGAGCGCCAGCGGCAGCGCCACGTCGAGAGCGAGCATGCCGAGGAAGCCGAGACGCCCGTCCCGGCGCTCACGCGTGCTGGTCATGAGAATTTCCCGCCGTCTCGGTCAGCCGAGCCGTCTCGATTAGCCGGACGAGGTCACGCGTGTAGGCGGCCGGGTCGAAGGTCGGCTCGGTGAGCAGCCGGCCGGCGGCCGCATCGATGGCGGCGCGGACGACGATGGCGAGGTTCCGGGCGTGCGTTGCTTTCGGGCCGACGCCGGGCAGCTCCGCCAGGAGACCGGCGAGATGGTCGACGAGCGGGTCGCTGCCGGTGGGCCGGAAGTGCAGCGCGCCGTCGGCGTCGCGCCGATTCGCGACGATCTCGAGGACGGCGCGCACCCCGTCGGCGTGCTCGGCGACGAAGGCGAGGTTCGCCTCCAGATAGCCGCGCACCCGATCCGCGGCGGTGTCCGCTGCCTCGACGCGCGCCGCGATGCTAGTACCGGCGCGGCCGTAGAAGTCGGCGACGAGCTGATCGAGCAGGTCGTCCTTGCCGGCGAAATGGTAGGACACGACGCCTTTGCTGACTCCGGCGCGGCGAGCGATGTCCGCGAGGGTGGCGCCGGCGTAACCACGCTCGGCGAGAGCCGCCGTGGCACAGGCGAGGATCTGAGCCCGACGAGCGCGCTCGATGAAGGTGAACTGCCGCTCCGTCGCATCTGACCGCACGGTCAGATTCTAGAACGTGCGGTCAGATCAGGAAAGGCTCAACGTCCGCGCAACCGTTCCATCTCGCGACGGTCCCTCTTGGTCGGGCGCCCCGTGCCGCGGTCGCGGACCGGCACCTGCGGAATGACGACGCGCGGGCGCGCCGGGGTGTGGTCGATGTAGCACTGCTGCGCGACGGGCGCGCCGACGCGCTTGGCGATGAGGCGGGTGACCTCGAGGGTGCGGTCGAAGCCCTCTTGCCGCACGCGGACGGTGGTGCCGGGCACGACGGTCTGCGCCGCTTTGGCGGGATTGCCGTCGATCCGGACATGGCCCGCGCGGCAGGCCGCCGTCGCCGCCGAGCGGGTCTTGTAGAGCCGCACCGCCCACAGCCAGGCATCGACGCGGACGGAGCCGGCGGGTTCAGGCACGGGTCTCGACGGGTGCGCTCACGCGGTGCGGTGGCGCTGGGCGCTCAGGGCGATGCGGTCGGCGTTGACCAGCATGCGTGCCCGCGCCTCGGTGCTCACGACGTGGGTCTTGCCGGAGGACAGCATGGAGACGACGAATTTGCCGCCTTGCTCGGTGTAGCCGCGGGGGCGGGATGCCCGCGGGGCAGGCGCCTCAGAGCTGACATGGCGGCCGGCGTGCTGCTCGGATGTCATCGGAACCTCCTCAGGATGTCGCTGGTCCTATTGTGTCACTTCGGTCGTCGCTGTCGTCGGAGTCCGGGCCGGTCGGTGCTGCCTCCGCCTCGGCGATCAGCGCGGCCGATTCCACCGCCGCGGACACGGTGTCGGCAAGGTCGGCATCCTCCGGGGTGCGGAGGCCGCTGTCGAACAGTTCCTCGAGGACATCGGAAGCGACGGCGGCGCGCTGTTCATTCCCGCCGGCCTCAGGGCCGGCCAGCGAGGCGTCGATGGCCCACTGCATGCGGCGCCACCACTCGGCGCGACGGTCGGCGTCGTTCTTCTGCCGGATGGTCCAGTAGGCGACGACGCCGGCAACCACGGCGGTGACGACGATCGCGGCCGGGGCGAAGCCGGAGATGATCTCTCCGGTCTGGCGCAGCCAGGTGACAGTGCCGTCCCGGACCGGCATCGGCAGCAGGAGGAAGACGACGGCCACAATCACGGCGAGGACGATCGGTGTCTTCAACAGGAACAGCCAGCGGGTGATGAACCGCAGTGCCCGCACCTCGGGCGCGAAGAACGTCAACGGCCTCGTTCTCTCGCGCATGCTCACGGCGTCAGGGTAGCCGCCGGCTCCGACAGAGTCAGCGACGTCGGGCCCCTATCGAGACGGCACGTCAGAAGGGTGGCGGGTCGTCCGGCTCGGTCGGGTACCGCCGGCCTGACGGCGATGTCCAGACGAGGCGAGCCGCCGTGTCGGGGGCGGTTCTCGGTGGCACCCCGGCAGAGCTGCCGGGGTCGACCGACCATCCGGAGTGGTGCTTGAGGACGTGGTGCTTGCGGCACAGGTGCGCCAGATTGCCCGGTTCGCTGCTGCCGCCGTCGGCCCAGGCGGTGACGTGGTCGATGTCGCAGCGGGCGGCCGAGCGGCCGCATCCGGGAAAACGGCAGGTACCGTCGCGGACGGCCAGCGCCCGGCGGAGGGCCGCGGGAATCCGGTACTGAGCACCGTTGGTCACCAGAACCGGCATCATCCTCCCTCCGCCGGATGGTCCGTCCGGTGTGGCGCCGTGACCAGCTGTGATGCCGAGCAGGAAGGAGGTGGCTGCCGTCGCGAGGACCCGGGCGTCGGCGGCTGCGATCGGTCCGAAGGCGCCGAGGTGCGCCGGATCCTCGCCTCCGAGGAAGGTCTCGGCCGACATCGTGAGCAGTACCTGCGGGACCGGGTCGTCGGTGGCGTCGCGATGCGAACCGTCTCCGCGTCGATGACGGTCCCGCCCGGGGCCAGCCGCGTCCACGGTCGTGGTCTGTCCCGGGTTGTCCGGAATCAGACCCCTGAGCAGATCAGCCAGGACGTCGGCGCGCATCTGCGTGACCGTCCGTGGCGCTTGTCTTCCGCCTGGTGCCCGACCGGCATCGGCGTAGTCAGCCGACGAAGCACCGAACGACGAGTCCACGGTCGCTTCGGAACGCTCCGCCTCCCGGAGACTCCGAGCGATCGACGACAGTCGTCCGTCGATGGTGAACGCCACCGCGCCCGGAAGCAGCGCCGTCAACCTAGCCATCCCGTCCCGGTCCGGTGTGATGCGCACGAACCGCTCCGCGCGGGCGGCGCATTCCCGCTCCTCGAAGGTGGACGGGTGGCAGCGTTCTTTCACCTGGCGCGCACGGACACCGAGGCGAGCCGGCGTCATTCCGCTGCTGGCGGCCTCGAGCAAGGCATCTTCGGTGATATCGATGGCTGACCGGAGACGGTCTTCCGCCGCCTCATCCGTGACGGCCGGGAGTGCACCGACGTAGTCGGCGGTCTCCTGGGCGATCAGCTGGGCCGCACGCGCGGTGATGCTTCCGGCGCGCAGGGTCGCCGCCGTCCGCGTCAGGTGCTCGGCCAGCAGCTCGGCCTGATCGAGCAGGAGGTGAGCCGCCGATTCACTGACGTGCAGCGCACAGGCGATCTCGGCGATCGCACTGCGCTCCCCCACCGCCAGCCGTGCGGCGTGTGACAGTCCCGGCGCGACGTCGTCGTCGAACGCGCGCTGCGGATGGCCGTCGATCCACCGCGCATGGGAACACTGCGCCGCGTGATCGGTCTCGCGAAGGATCCGATACTTCGTCGACGCCACCCACGACTCGAGCCGCCGGACATCCTCCAGCGCACTCACGCCGGCGTCGAGATCCGAGCCGACGGTGATGGTGGACAGTCGCGCCACCAGTTCCGACGCTGCGACCGGAACGTCGACCTCGCTCGGCGTCGAGGACACCGCGCCGACCTCGACGAGGTCGAGACCGGGCAGCGGATCATCGACCGACGGCGGTCGGGCTGTGCTGCTGGACGGGCCAACGTCCGTGGGTGCCTCCATGACCTCACTCAACCAGCCGCCACCGACAAAACTCACGTGCGCCGGCAGCTGTGGACAGCTCAGTACTGTGGAGGGAGAACGTCGCGCTCCACGACGTCGAGAGGCCCGTGCCAGACTCGACCCATGCGGGAGTTCGTCGTCCTCGGCACCGCGTCTCAGGTGCCGACCCGGGAGCGCAACCACAACGGCTACCTGCTGCGGTGGGACGGCGAGGGGCTTCTGTTCGACTTTGCGAGGGCACCCAGCGGCAGATGATTCTCGCCGGTGTCTCGGCCAGCCAGGTCACGCGGATCTGCCTGACGCACGTGCACGGCGACCACTGCTTCGGCCTGCCCGGGGTGCTCTCGCGGATGGCGCTCGACGGCGTCGCCTACCGGGTGCACCTGCACTACCCCGCGTCGGGTGAGCCGGCGGTCCGGGCGTTGGTGGAACTCGCTACGCCGGGCATCGACCTGCGACTGCACCCGCACGGTGGCCCTGGTGAGATCGCCGACGGCCTGCACGTGCGGCCGCTCGACCACCGCATCGAGGCGTACGGGCTACCGGCTGGTCGGACCGGATGGCCGCACGCTGCTGCCGGACCGGCTCGTGGCCGCCGGCATCGAGGGTCCCGACATCGGAAGGCTGCAGCGCGAGGGACGACTCGGCGCCGTCCGACTCGAGGACGTGAGCGTGCCCCGTCCCGGCCAGCGGTTCGCCTTCGTCATGGACACCGCGCCATGTGACGGCGCGGACGAGCTGGCCGAGGGTGCGGACGTCCTGGTCGCCGAGTCGACGTTTGCCGACGTCGACGCCGACCTGGCGGCGCAGTATCGGCACTTCACGGCGGGACAGGCCGGCGCGCTGGCGGGCCGGAACAATGTCGGCACCCTCGTTCTGACGCATTTCTCGTCGCGTTACACCGACGTCGCGCCGCTCGCGGAACAGGCACGGGCGCAGGCGGGATCAGCGACCGTCGTCGCCGCGAACGACCTCGACCGGGGTGATGTTCCCCAAGCGAGGGTACGGGCACTGAGGCGGAGGCGTGATCTGGCGCGGTCACTCTGCTCATTTAAGCCTGGGCGGATGCGAGAAGTCGCGGGGCTCGTGGAGCCGGCGGTCCCTGCCCGAGCCGCCGGCACGCTTATTGGAATCCCGGGGTCCTCGTCTCGGTCCGTATGAGCGCCGTCGATTCTTGATGCCGGCCGCCGGCATCGGTGGGACTGGAAATCCCTGCAGCGCTCGGTCCTGAAGCGGCGGTGGCCTCAGAGTCGCACGCGTCATAGAGGGCGCTGACGTCGAAGGTCAGCCCGTCCGGTGACTTACGGGATGCCGGACAGTTCCGACAGACACTGAGGAAGACCAAGACATCGTCGTTCTGCTGGCACGGGAAAGGAACGATCACGCCGTGATGGTCGACGCACCCGGCTGGTGCGGTCCTCTCGTTGGAGCCCCTGGTCTCCCGGCAGGCAGGAGGAACTACGTCCGATGAGCGGTCTCGATGTCGGGCCTGACACGCTGGCGGCGCTGCGCGCGTTGAAGCGGGCGATCGAACGCGAGACCACGTCAGCACGAGTGAGCGATACACCGGCGCCGTCGCCTGGGCCCCTCACGGCGGGTTCAGCGCCCAGATCGATTGCTCACTACGCCGCAGTGAATGGTGTGGACGAACAATTCCTGATCGCGGCGTTCGCTGCGCAGGGCACGACACTCGAGCCGGGCGGGATGATTCCGCCGCATCTCGTGACGAGCACCCGGGCCTACATCGAGCGACGCTTTCGCACCATCATGCGGGAGAACCGGAACACGTCGCTCCTGCAGACGGAGGCGCCGAGTGAAGCACCCGTCCCTGCGCGACACGGCGATGAGGTGACGACCGAACGACTCCGGGCTCCGTCCACGTCGCGTGCCACGTGGTTGGCACCGATCACGCCTGCCGTCACCAGACAACGGCCGCGGTCCACGCCGACACCGCGGGCGTCCCAGGCCGAGCGCAGCCGGGTTGCCCAGCCGACGTCGCAGCGAAGGCCCCTCGGCTCACCCCAAGGCAGCGAATCGCGTTCGTGGCTCGACGACGACATCGCGCCCGGTCGGCGGTTGATCCTCGAACGAGATCTCCAGGTTGCTGAGGCTGCCGCCCCCGCGCGAAGTCATCGCACTGCGCCGCTGCCTGGCGAGGACGACGGCCCGCATGCGCTACTCGCCCGCGAACTCCGGGAAGACCTGACGCCCGTGCGGTTCGCCCGATTCGCGGACAGCCTGGCCACCGCATTGCTCGCGTCGATGAATCACGAACGGTTGACATCCCGGTCCTCCGGTAGAGCCCCGCGGACGGCTTAGTCCACAAGCTTCCTGTCGTGCGTGCGGGAGCTGTACTGCATCTTCCTCCTCGACCGCGGCGGAGTCCTGGTTCACGAGAACGTGCGACGGAACGTCCGCCGTCCTTCATCTCCGTCGGACCTGCGGCGTCTACAACGAATCCTCGCGGCAGTACCCCGGTGCGTGATCCTCGAAAGGTCAAGCGCCACTTCGTCGGGTGGAGCCCCGACGACGCGTCCTTCACCGTGTTCGCCTTCGACGACCTCACGTCGTGGGCCAGCGTCAGTGTTTCCGCGGAGCCATCAATGCCCGCGATCCGTAGCGTCACGACGGCGGATCACGATGACTGCCGCTACTTGCTCCATCTCCTCGGCGAGGTGAGGACGGCACTCCGAGGATCGTCGCCCGCGTCTCGGCGGGAGACGACATACGCATCGGCAGGCGCTAAGCTGTCCCGCCCCGCCGACCTCCTTTCGATGGCGGACGACGCGTCACGGACTCGATACGTGAAGACGGCAGCGTGGATCGTCCCGGGTGAGAATTGTGGACGGCGAACCAGAACTAGCCCCGCTGGATCACGCCGGTACGAAGCGCCGACATCGCGTCAGGACCCATCTCCGTCGAATCCAGGGACCGGACGGTGAGTACACCGTTCAAGTCGAGGAGCATGAGCGTGGCAGGGTGATGACCGACCCGGTGCTCCAGTCCTTCGCTGTCTCGATCGTTCGAGATCGGTAACCGCAGCTTCCGCGTCGCAGCCGGTATTGCCACGGCGGGGCGAACCGGGCGCCAGGAATTTGACTGCACTCGGCCAGGATGCTCAGGTCAGAGATACCGCGGCAGCACCCTCGCAAAGTTGTCTCCGGTGGCCACCAACCACTCGACGAGCTCCTCAACCTGCGCCTCGTCTCGGAAGTCACCCGGTCGATTAATGACCAGCTTCGAAGCCTTACGATCCGGTTTGTCGTCCCACTCGAGGGACAACCCGAGATCAGCCTCGATCGCGTCGCGGCGGGCGAGCAGCTTGGCGTACAGCTCCTTGTCACGGTCGATGTAGAAGATCGTGCTCACCTGGTCCTTCTGCGAATTGACCAACAACGAGACCACGCCCCGCGGGTGTCCGATGTAGACGTCGTACCAGTGTTGTGGCTGCGGGTTTCGCCAGGCGCTGATGTGCTGGGCGTTTGCTTGCCCGTAGGCACGCACACGCTCGAAGAAGTCCCGCTGTGCACCCTTGACGGACACGCGCGGGCTGCTCCCGCTGTTGCCGTTCAGCTTCTGGCGGCGTGACGCCAGGGCTTCCTCGTCGACGTCGAGACCGGCCGATTCCGCCAACTCCTCGGCTCCGATGAATCGCTCGGGGTCGGCACGTCCTCCGGCATCGAAGCGGAGGCCTTCTGATTCGAGGAACACCCGCGGGTCGTCGGTCCGCCCGGGGTCGGCCCAACGGAAGCCGGGCGAAATGGTCCCGCCGCTCTGCAGCACCCGCCAGGCATTCGCCAAGGGGTAGTTGGCGACCATCGCGGCCAGCGGCTGTGGCCACGTGCCGGCGACCAGGGCCACGTCACCGTACGTCGTCCAGCGACCCGCGGGAATCTCGGCGAGAATCGCCGCGACAGTAGCTCGGAGCGCGGACGGCTCGTCGCCGACCGCGACGACGGTTTCATCCGGCCCGGGCCAGAGCTGAATGATCTTCTCCGCCAGTTCGTCGCTGCGGTTGTTGATCTCGTCCACGCCCCACCTCGGGTGCGAGGCGATCGCCTGGTTCATGAACAAGCCGCTCTTCGCAAGCTGTTCCCGCTTCTTCTCGAAGGGCTTGTTGCTGAGCTCACTGTTGTAGCCGCTCAGGGTGAGGTTGCCCAGCGTGTGGACGATGCGCTCGTGTTCGTAGGCGATGTCGACGTCGTCGTCGAACGCCTCGGCGAAAGCCTCCCGAACAGGATCGGACAACGTCTGGGGAAGGACGTGCTCAATGGTGAGATGTTTGGGGTCGAGGTCGATGATCTCCTTGGGGCGATATGACTCCTCGAGCCACTGCAGGATCAGCTTCTTCTGCGTGGTACGGCCTTGCCAGTAGAACGCGACGTTTCGGGCGGCCTCTCGGATCTGGCTGTCGGTCGCGAAGTACTTGCGGCCGCGCGACAGGTAATCGCGCAGGGCGACGTCGATCTTGTCAGCGTCGGTGATGGCGCCGACGGCCTGAAGCAGGGTTCGAGTCAAGGTCGACGTGGCGCGACCGATGACGATGCGGCGGACGAAGTAGGACTCCAGGTAGGACAGCGCGCGTTCGACCTCCTCGTTCGTCGCCGTACCGGCCGCTCGTCTGGCGAGAATCTGCATCACCACCGGGTAGGCGGTCGTGGAGCCCCAGGCCCTGATCCGGGTGAGGCGTCGACGAACTCCGGCGTGTGACTCACCGGATGGTTCGAGGATCGTGGCGAGCAGGCCGCCCAGCGTGGCGACACGAACGACTTCGGTTTCGATCTCGTCGACGCTGCTGAACCTGTCCAGCCTCTGCTGTTGCCCCACGTAGGTGTCCGACTGCTTCGCCCGTTCGTCGCGCTGAGCGAGGTCGAGCCAGAACAGAAGCTCGAGTTCTTGCGGATCGAGTTGCTGCTCGAGCGGCAGCCAGACGTTGTGGTAGACCGCGTCAGCGTGGTCACCGAGTCGCATGAAGAGGTAGTTCTTGAGCAGGTCGCTCTGTGTCAGCTTCAGGCCGGTGTTGTTGAGGGACTCGAAGATCCGGTGGACGTTGTCGGACGGCTCGGCCGTGACGACGACGAGTCCGAGCCCGCGCACGACGGCGGATTCCAGCAGCTGAAGATCGACCGGACCATCTGGGTCGTCCGCTGCAGCGGCGATCTTGGAGCGAAAGAAGCGGTACGCGTTGCCGATCTCGTCCTCGCCGCCGGCCTGTGGCGTCCGATTCAGTACCGCCTGGTAGGAGGAACGATTCGCCTGCGTGGGCATGACCTTCAACGGCTTGCGCTGGTCGAAGACGTTGATCAGGTACTGGGCGTTGATTGCTTCGGCTCGCTCACCGGCTCCTGACTCGATCAGGTGATCACGCAGGGCAGCCAGGAGGAGCGTGAGGGTGGTCAGACGCTGCTGGCCGTCAACGACGAGAAACTTGTTGATCCCGACGGCACCGGCATCATCACTTCTCGCGAGCACGAGGGAACCGATGAAGTGGGAAGCCCGAGGGTTGTCGCTGCGGGAGCGCGCCAGTTCGGCGACGTCCTCCCAGAGCTGACTCAGTTGCTTCTTCCTCCACGAGTAGACGCGCTGGTAGAGCGGAACCTGGTACTGCTTCTTGCCCTCCAGGATTCCTTCGAGAGTCCCGTGATCCGCCCGCACCATGTTGTCTCCCCTGACGTCATGCCTGGTACTCGTTCGTGACCGAGCCTACGTGCCTCGACCCACGTCAGAGGGCACCCCCTACCCCTTCACCGGCACCCGCGCCGCCTCCTGCAGCAGCGGATCCGTGACGATCACCGTCGTCGGGCCTTGTCCGATGTCGAAGGCGACGGTGCCGCGGGTCTTGTCCCCCACCGGCACTTCTCCGCTGCCGAGCTGACCGTCGGCGCCGAGGAACGCGTTGACCTTGCGGCCCTGCGCGTCCTTGGCCGCGAAGTACAGCGGGTTGGCCGACGTCGTGCCCTTCTCCGTCTCCCACAGCACGTCGAGCACGAGGTAGCCGCCGTTGGTGGGCGTGGACGCGAACTGCGAGATCGCGCCGGTGGTGTACTTCGCCGACACGATGGTGATGCGGGCGACGTTGCCGTTCCCCATGTCGGCCGTGAACGGATTGCCGACGACCGGCCCTGCAGGTGCTGCAGGCTTCGGAGCGGCGACCGACGCCGGCGCGGAACCGGCGGACCCCGAGGACGGCGCCGTGCCGGCGTCCGACGTGGTGGCTCCGCACCCGGCGAGCCCGACGGCGAGGGCGAACCCGGTAGCGGCGAGCCAGAGCCGGCGAAACGAGGTGGTGCTCATGGTGGTCTCCTTGGTGGTGATGGGGCTGGTGAGGGTGGTGTTCACTGCTTCTCCCACGAGCCGCAGCGCTGGGTCTGGAAGTCCTGTCCGACGGCGAGGGCGACGGACGGGCGTCCTCCGCCGGGCAGGTCGTTCTGCAGGATGTTCTCGCCGTTGGAGCCGGTCGCGGTGATCTCCCAGTAGCAGGTGCTGTCGACAGCCGCGGTGGCCCGGTAGGTGCCCGGTTCGATGTCCGTGCCGACCGTCCAGGCCCCGTCGCTCACGGTGTTGGCGGCCTTGGTCTGCTCGGTCTTCGTGACGGCGTCCTCCCGCTTCTTCACCGCCGCGGCATCGGTCTTGACCTTGCCCTCGGCCTGCGTGACGGCGGCCTCCCGTTTGGTGACGTCGTCCTCCCGCCCCTCGATGCCGTTCTTGAGAAACAGGTAGTCGTTGTTGACCGTCTCGTAGTCGGACCTCACCTGGTCCCGCTCGGTGCGCGCCTGGTCCCGCTCGGCCTCGACCCCCTGCTTGTCGCGGGCGAGGCCCTGGTACTGCTCCGTGGTGGTGGGATCGGCGCCGGCGACACCGATGCCCGCACCGCCGATCAGGCCGGCCGTCAACCCGAGGAGCACTCCGCCGGTACCGATCCACACCGCTCGCGACGGCCGACGTCGGCGCTTCGGCTCCGTGCTGCGGTGGTCCTGCTCGTCCTCGGGCGCGTCGGCCTGCTCGGTGACGGCCGGCTCGACGGCGGCCGAGTTGGTGGCCCACGGGCCGGGGTTCGGATACGGATCCATGGTGTGCTCCTGCAGGGCGATCGGTGTGACAGGTGGCCGGCGACGGCGGGACCGTCCCCCTCGCTCTCGGTCCCGCCGTGCCGCGACACCTCGAACCGGCGTCGCAGCACAGACGCTAGGAGTGGCCGTCGCACCGGTACCGGTTGGCGGCTGATAAGGGTGGTTATCGGACGACGACCGGCGTTGTCACTGCACGCCGATACGCTGCTGCGGTGAGCAACGGCAGCCTGACCAGCGGAGAGGAACGCGGGATGACGACGAGTCCCGCCGCCCTGTCCCTGTCGCTGGCCGACATCGCCGCGCTGGCCCGGGTGCAGCGACCCGTCGTCACCACGTGGCGCAGCCGGAGCCGTGCAACCGCTCACTCGTTCCCGGAGTCCGTGGACACGACGGGCGGGCAGGAGCGGTTCGCCGTCGACGACGTCGTCGCCTGGCTCACCGCGACCGGCCGGGGCAACAACCCGGATGCGGCCACCGAGGCTGTCCTGCACGCCGAGCCGGACGGCCCGGCGGAGAGTCGGCGACGGCACGCGGACACGCTGACCGCACTCCTGACCCTGAGCGCGGCACGCGGCGAGAGGCTGTCGGGCCTCTCGCGAGGGGAGCTGATCGACGCTGCCGACGCCGAGGATCCCGATGACGAGTGCCTGTACCGGGAGATCGCTGCGATCGAGGACGACGACGTGGCCGCCTGGCTGTCCCTTGCGGACCGTACCGCGGACGCCGCCTGGAACGCGGCCGCCGCCGTCGAGCGACTGATCACCGATCCGAATCGGCCGCTCGGCGCCGACCGGGCTCCCACCGCGCTGATCGCACCGGCGAAAGATGTAGTGGCCGCGCTCGTCGTCGAGCTCGCGGCGTCGCAGGGGCAGGATGGGAACACTCCGGTCCTGGCTGACCGGACGCCGGGCGGCAGCGACGCGGTGCCCTCGGTGCTGGAGCGCGCGGAGGGCGCCGTGCACCCGGTGGTCCGCCTGGAGGCCGACAAGTCCGACGCCGGTCGTCTCCTGCGTCGCCGGTTGAGCGCTCAGCATCGCGCCTGGACAACGTGGCACCGCACCGGGACGGCCGCCACCCTGCACCTGCTGCAGCTCGCCTCGACGGTGGACGCGCGAGGTGCGTTCCACGTGCTCGCGGACATCCTCCTCGAGCTTACCGATGCCGATCGCGGGCTGGTCCTCGGGCCGGCATCCCTGCTGGTCGACGCCGTGAACGCCAAGGACACGAGCCGACGTGCCGACCTGCTCCGCACCGGCCGGGTGCGCTGCATCGTTCGCCTGCCGACCGGGTTGCTGCCGGCCCGGTCCCGCGAAGCGCTGGCTCTGTGGGTGCTCGGACCGGCGACGTCGTGGCCGAACAGCGAGGACCAGTTCACGCTGGTCGTCGACCTGGCCGGCCGGCAGCTCGACGACGTCGTCATCGGCGACCTGGTGTCCGATGTCGCCGCAACAGTCGCCGGCGCTCACGGAGAGCGAGATCAGTTCGCGGCCCGGGCGTTCCGCTTCGGTCGACTCGTGCCGACCCGCACGCTCGTCGCCACCAGCGGAGCGCTGATTACCGGTCACCGGTCATTACCGGCGACCTCGCACTCAACCGACTACGCACTGGACGTCGACCGGCTGCTCGACGCCGTCCGCACTCCCCTGCCCGGGCTGGACGCCATCGACGTTGCCGTGGCCGACGGAGACGTCCCGTCGGCTCCCATGGCGACCGTCGACGCGCTCATGGCCGCCGGCCGCCTCCGCTGCCTGGCGGGGACACGGCTCGCGGTGGATGCCGACGCCGAGGCCGGCACGCGGGTGATCGGCGCACACGACATTGGTCGCGAGGACGGCCGCCGTCACGTCGACCTCATCGCCTTCACCCGCGCCCACCCGGCCGCACGACTGACCGAGCCCGGCGACGTCGTCTTCACCACCACCCCGCAACCTGCCGCCGCCGTCGACGTGGAGGGCGGAGCCGTCGTCGCCTTCCCCGAGCGGATCCTCCGCATCGACGCCGCCGACCCCGGCGGCCTCAACCCCGCCGTCCTCGCCGCGGACATCGCCGCACAGCACGCCGGTGACCGGCGCTGGCAGCAGTGGCGGGTCCACCGGGTGAGCGACGCGGACTCCGCCGCCCTCGCCGCGACGCTCGCCCGCGTAGAAGCCGCCCGCCAGGAGACTCAGCAACGCCTCGCCGACCTGCGGGAACTCACCCGCGCCCTCATCGCCGGCGTCTCCGCCGGGTCCCTTAATCTGAATCCAGACCCCAACCCGGAACGGACAAACTGAATGCCGCGCAAGGCCGTCATGGACGCGACCGTGAACACCGCGTCCACCATGAAAGAGCTCAAGGACACCCTGTGGAAGGCCTCGGACAAGCTGCGCGGCTCCATGGACGCCTCCCAGTACAAGGACGTGATCCTCGGGCTCGTGTTCCTCAAGTACGTCTCGGACGCGTTCGAGGAGCGGCGGCAGCAGATCCACGACGAGCTGGCCGCCGACGGCATGAGCGAGAACAACATCGCCCAGTTCGTCGAGGACACCGACGAGTACACCGGCAACGGTGTGTTCTGGGTGCCGGAGACCGCGCGGTGGGAGTACCTGGCGGAGAACGCCAAGGGCCGCCCCGCGATCGACGGGCAGGCGCCGCAGTTGATCGGTGAGCTGATCGACGGGGCGATGGAGCACATCATGGCCTCCAACCCGACCCTTGCCGGGACGCTGCCGCGCATCTTCAACCGGGACAACGTGGACCAACGGCGCCTGGGCGAGCTGATCGACCTCTTCAACTCAGCGAAGTTCACCGGCCAGGGCGTGAGCCGGGCGCGGGACCTGCTCGGTGAGGTGTACGAGTACTTCCTCGAGAAGTTCGCCCGTGCGGAGGGCAAGCGGGGTGGCGAGTTCTACACGCCGGCGAGCGTGGTGCGGGTACTGGTCGAGGTGCTCGAGCCGACGCGCGGCCGGGTGTACGACCCGTGCTGCGGGTCCGGCGGCATGTTCGTGCAGACGGAGAAGTTCCTCGATGCGCATCACGAGGACCGGACGGCGATCTCCGTGTTCGGGCAGGAGCTGAACGAGCGCACCTGGCGGATGGCGAAGATGAACCTCGCCATCCACGGGCTGAGCGCGAACCTGGCGTCCCGCTGGGGTGACACCTTCGCTAGGGACCAGCACCCGGAGCTGCAGGCCGACTTCGTGATGGCGAACCCGCCGTTCAACATCAAGGACTGGGCGCGCTCGGAGTCGGACCCGCGGTGGGCCTACGGGGTGCCGCCGAAAAACAACGCCAACTACGCGTGGATGCAGCACATCATCGCCAAGCTTGCGCCGGGCGGCTCGGCCGGCGTCGTGATGGCCAATGGATCGATGTCGTCCAACTCGGGCGGCGAGGGCGCGATCCGGGCACAGCTGGTCGAGGCGGATCTGGTCTCCTGCATGGTGGCGCTGCCGACCCAGCTGTTCCGCTCGACCGGCATCCCGGTGTGCGTGTGGTTCTTCGCCAAGGACAAGTCGGCCGGCGCGCGGGGTGCGGTGGACCGGACCGGTCAGGTGCTGTTCATCGACGCCCGGAACCTCGGGTACATGGTGGACCGGGCCGAACGGTCACTGTCCGACGACGACATCGCCCGGATTGCCTCGGCCTACCACGCGTGGCGGGGGACTTCCTCGGCGGAGGGTGCTGCCTACGACGACGAACCGGGCTTCTGCTACTCGGCCTCGCTGGCGGAGATCAAGGCCGCCGACTACGCGCTGACGCCGGGCCGGTACGTCGGCGCGGCGGAGGTGGCCGACGACGGCGAGCCGATCGAGGAGAAAATCGCGCGCCTGACGACGGAGCTGTACGCTCAGTTCGACGAGTCGGAGCGCCTGGCGGCCGTCGTGCGGGAGCAGCTGGGGAGAGTGTCGTGAGTGAGTGGACGCCGCTCACGTGGGCGGATCTCGGGATGACGTTCGACGGTCCGCACGCCACTCCGGTGCGCGTCGACGAGGGGCCGTATTTTCTCAACATCTCAAGCCTGAATAGCGGGCGCCTCGATCTAGGCCTCTCCGACCACGTCTCCGAAGAGCACTTCGCGCAGTGGACGCGACGAGTGACTCCGAAGACCGACGATCTCTTGTTCTCTTACGAGACACGTCTGGGCGAAGCCGCACTAATGCCTGCCGACACCCGCGCCTGCCTCGGTCGCCGAATGGCGCTTCTGCGGATCGATCAAAGTGTCGCGGACCCGAGATTCCTCCTCTACTACTACCTGTCTCCGAGCTTCCAAGACGTCATCAAGAGGGAGACGATTCACGGTGCGACGGTCGAGCGCATCAGCCTCTCAACGATGGGCGCTTGGCCGGTGAGCCTTCCGCCACTCGCGGAGCAACGAGCCATCGCCGAGGTGCTGGGCGCGCTCGACGACAAGATCGCCGCAAACGGCAAGGTCGCGGGAACCCTCCTCGATCTGCTCTCCGCAAAGGTCGCGCAGGCGATGGCACATGGTTCAGACACTTCTCATCTCGGAGACATCGCCTCATTTCACAACCGGCTGAGGGTGCCACTGTCGTCCCGAGACCGTGAAACTCGAACGGGCTCGGTGCCCTACTACGGGGCGGCGGGCCAGCTCGACACGGTCGACACTCACCTCTTCGACATGCCGCTGACCTTGGTCGGGGAAGACGGTTCTGTAGTCAACGACGACGGCAGTCCGGTGACCCAGTACGTCTGGGGCCCGTCGTGGGTAAACAACCATGCCCACGTTCTCACCGGAAAAGCGCTGTCCACCGAACTGCTCTTCGTTCTCCTTCGAGGCTCGAAGGTTCAGGATCTTGTGACCGGTGCGGTACAGCCGAAGCTGAGCATGGGCGCTCTGAAGCGGTTGTCATTGCGCCTCCCCGGCCCGGCCCACCTGCCCCGAGTGGAAGCATCAGCGTCTTCCCACATGGCGCTTCATCGTTCAATCGCAGAAGAGAACGCCACCCTCGCCGCCATCCGCGACGCCCTCCTTCCTCAGCTGATGTCGGGGAAGCTTCGCGTTCGGGAGGCCGAGAGGACGGTCGAGGCACTGGTATGACGACACGAGTCCGATGCTGGCTTCTGGCACACTGATCGCACACGTTCGGGGGAATGCACGATGACTGTTCACGCACTGCCTGTCCTGCACGAGGACGACTGGGAGAACGACGCCAAGGAGCACCTGGCCGAACTCGGCTGGAAGCCGCTCGCCGGCGAGCAGATCGCGCCCGGCACCGAGCAGCGCGACCGCTGGGACGACCCGCTGATCCGGCCCCGGCTGCTCGACGCGATGCGCCGGCTCAACCCGGCAGTGCCGATTCAGTACCTGCAGCAGGCGCTGAGCGAGATCGTCACGCCGACCTCGCAGGACGCCATCACCGAGAACGAGCGGATCCACCGGTACCTGGTCGACGGCTACCGGCTCACCTACCTGGACAGCGACGGCGTCGAACTCACCCCGACCATCCGGCTGATCGGCAGCCGCGTCGAGGACAACGAGTGGTTCGTCGTCAACCAGGTGACCCTCCGCAACCGCGACCACCACCGCCGCTTCGACGTCGTCCTCTACTGCAATGGCATGCCGGTCAGCGTCATCGAACTGAAGGACGCCGGCAACCTCTACGCCGACGTCGACGCCGCCCACGCCCAGCTGCGCACCTACCTGCGCGAGTTCCCCATGGCGTTCCGCTTCTGCGTCTTCACGCTGGCCACGGACGGCATCACCGCCAAGTACGGCACCCCGTTCACCCCCCTCAACCACTTCTCCCCGTGGAACGTCGACGACGACGGCAAGCTCATCGAGCCCGGCACGACCCGGGACGGCGAGCCGCTCACCGCGCTCGACACCGCCCTCGACGGGCTCTACAACCAGGAGCGGTTCCTGCAGCTGACGGCCTCCTTCACCGCCTTCGCGGAAAGCGGCGACGGCCTGATCAAGCGGATCGCCAAGCCGCACCAGTACTTCGCCGTCTCCAAGGCCGTCGGCAGTACCATCCAGGCGGTCCGCACCAACGGCAAGGCCGGCGTCGTCTGGCACACCCAGGGTTCGGGCAAGTCCATGGAGATGGAGCTCTACGCCAACGCCGTCGCCCGCCGGCCCGAGCTGAAGAACCCGACCATCGTCGTCGTCACCGACCGGAACGAGCTCGACGGGCAGCTGTTCGAGACCTTCGACCACAGCCTCCTGCTGACCGAGAAGCCGCGACAGATCCAGCGCCGCGCCGACCTGCGGAGCGAGCTGAACAACCGCACGACCGGCGGCATCTACTTCACCACCCTGCAGAAGTTCGGGCTCACCCAGGCCGAGCGCGACGCCGGGCTCGAGCACCCCGTGCTCACCGAGCGGAGCAACGTCATCGTCGTCGTCGACGAGGCGCACCGCTCCCACTACGACGACATCGACGGCTACGCCGCTCACCTGAAACGCGCGCTTCCGAACGCCACACTGATCGCCTTCACCGGCACGCCCATCTCCTTCGACGAGCGGAACACGCGGCAGGTGTTCGGCGACTACATCGACGTCTACGACCTCACCCGCGCGGTCAAGGACGGCGCCACGGTGCCGGTGTCCTTCGAGCCGCGGCTGATCAAGGTCGCCCTCGCGGAGGGGGTCACCGAGGAGGCGCTCGACGCCGCCGCGGACGAGGCCACCGTCGGACTGGACACGACCGAGCGGACCCGGATGGAGCAGAGCGTCGCGGTGCTCAACGCCGTGTACGGGGCGCCGGAGCGGGTGACCGCGCTGGCCGCCGACCTGGTCGCGCACTGGGAGGCGCGGCGCGCGGCGATGCTGCCGTTCATCGGCGGGCCAGGCAAGGCGATGATCGTCGGCGTCACCCGGGAGGTGTGCGCGCGGCTGTACGCGGAGATCGTGAAGCTGCGGCCCGAGTGGCACGCCGACGAGCTGGACCGCGGCGTCATCAAGGTCGTCTACTCGGGCAACGCGACGGACCAGCCGCCGGTGTCCGACCACGTGCGGCGGGACTCGGAGAACGCGACGATCAAGCAGCGGCTGAAAGATCCCGACGACGAGCTGGAGCTGGTGATCGTCAAGGACATGATGCTCACCGGGTTCGACGCCCCGCCGCTGCACACGCTGTACCTGGACCGGCCGCTCAAGGGGGCGCTGCTGATGCAGACCCTCGCGCGCGTCAACCGAACGTTCCGCGGTAAGGAGGACGGGCTGCTCGTGGCGTACGCGCCGTTGGCGGAGAACCTGCATAAGGCGCTGGCCGAGTACACGCCGTCCGATCAGCGGAACAAGCCGGTCGGTCGCAACATCGACGAGGCGGTGGACCTGGCGACCACGCTGGTCACCCAGCTCCGGGAGCTGCTGGCCGGGCACGACTGGCGGTCTGCTGCCGCTCGCGGCGGCCCTCGCGGGTACATCAATGCGATCCTCGGCGCGGTCAACTATCTGCGGTCGCCGTCGACGCCGGGCAATCAAGTGTCCTCCGACGGCAGCGACGGCGACGGCGAGGAGACGCTGGCCGCCCGGTTCCGGAAGCTGGCCGGCCAGCTGTCGCGGGCGTGGGCCCTGGCTTGCGGCCGGGAGACGCTGGCACCCCTGCTCGGCGAGATCAAGGCGTACGAGCAGATGCGCGTGTGGATGGCAAAGTTCGACGCGCAGGAGCGGCAGGACAACGGTCAGCCGGTGCCGGCGGACATCCAGCGGCTGCTTGCGGAGCTGATCGACGACGCGACGGCGACCGGCGAGGTGATGGACATCTACGCGGCGGCCGGACTTCCCAAGCCCACCCTGGATGACCTGACGCCGGAGTTCTTCCGGAAGGCGCAGTCGGCGTCCAACCCGTCGCTGGCGATCGAGGCGCTGCGGAAGCTGGTGTCCGAGGAATCGGCGAAGACGACGCGGAACAACACGATCCGACAGCGGGCGTTCTCGGAGCGGATCACCGAGCTGATGACGAAGTACACCAATCAGCAGCTCAGCTCGGCGGAGATCATCGCGGAGATGCTGGAGCTGGCGCGGGAGGTGCTGCGCGAGGCCGACCGGGGAAACCAGTTCACTCCCCCACTGTCTTGGGACGAGTTGGCGTTCTTCGACGCGGTGTCACAGAACGAGTCGGCGGTGGATGTCCAGGGCGACGGCGTCCTGGCGGACATCGCCCGGGAGCTGGTCGCGGTGATGCGGCGAGACGTGCGAACGGACTGGACCGTGCGCGACGACGTTCGGGCAAAGCTTCGTTCTTCGATCAAGCGGCTGCTCGCCAAGCACGACTACCCGCCGGACAAGACGCCGGAAGCCATCGTGCTGGTGATGGAGCAGATGGAGTCGATGGCGGCGCGGTTTGGGGAGGTGGCGTAGATGGTAGGTGGAGGCCTGGCAGCAATCAATACAAGTACGTTACGGCCGAGAAGAGAAAGTCAGTCCAAATACTATTTATGCTGGTAGCAGCAATCGCGGCTGGATTTAATCACATGAAATCAATCAAGAGAAGCGTCGCAACTAAAGCCTAAGTGCAGATAGGGCGACGCTTGGCTGGGCGACTGATCAAGGCACCATAACGCGCTTCGAAATGAGGGAATAATGAACAATTCACACCCCGATCTTTCCGGGCATGGCGCATACGTTTCGGAAGCGCGGCACAACGCCTCGCCGCTTCGGATCACCACATCAGTGTTCGGCTTGATCTTCACAGTCATCGGAGCCTTCATTGCCTTGGCGATTCTGTTTAGCAAGCCCTATCTCATCCCGTCCACGCCGACCAACGGTTGGTTGAACTTTCTCCTGATCGTCGGTGCGGTGGGGTCGCTAGTGGCGAGCATTGTGCTACTAGCGAAGAAACGGAAGCGACGCGGCGCCACGCCATATCTCACGGCGGGCTTCACGTTCGTTGGCTGTACAGCAGCCCTGCTGCTTCCTTTTCCTCTACGCGGCGGCGCCGGAGCGGTCACTGCGTTCGCCGCTTTCGTTCCGTTCGTACTCAGCATCATCACGATCTTGGTCGAGCGACGCCCCGTTCGAGGCTAAACCAGAAAGCGCGCCGATGGGCAGCGTATTCCCGATCAATTCATTCTCATAACTACGCCTTCAGGCTCCTGCATCACATTGAGTACCGACTGGCGCAACCAATCGGCTGACATGTCGGCGAATCGTGACCTCGGAATGACGATGACACCCACCTGCCGAGACAGGACAGTGTTCACGACCCGAACCATTCGGCCTAATCGCACTTCATACTTCTCCAGGAATAATTGCGACGAAGCTAGTTGCAGTTCGGCGCCCTCCTCCTCGTCTTCAATAATCACCAGACACAGCGATACAGACTTCGCCCTCGGAGGCCGACCTACCCGCTGAACCTGGATTTGCCCTTCGGGAACGTCGCGCGCCGCGATTGCCACAGCGAGCATCGACTCACGAAGTCGCATCGACAATGTCCTTGCACTGAAAAGCTTCAGTTCCAACGCAAAACTTGACCATCGTGAAGGGTCGGCCGCCCGTGCGATGATATCTAGGATAGGAGCATCCGAATCGCCTACTCGCACTCCCTGCTCCACCTGATGCGAATCGGCAAACGCTGCACCGAGGAGCTGTCCCACCTTTAGTTCCGCGTCACGAATGAAAGCTCGGCGAGCACTGTACGGTTCAGCAATTTTAGGCGGCGACACCGTGGGCGCGGTCTGGCGCAATTCACTGGTGGGACTAGTGAGATTCTCCTCGGCAGCTGGTTCTCTGACCAGCCCGTCCTCCTCTCGCGTCTCACGGTCAAGCTTCTTCTCGCGGTCACCTTCCGATGCCTGAGTCGTCTTACCGAGCTCCCGGCGTTGGCGGTACGACTCATCCTCGTCAGCGTCTTGCTTCTTCTGCCGACCACGCCAAGCTGTTAGCCCGTATATCGTAAGCACACAGCCCAAGACAAACAGGACCAACGACGCCCAGGGATATGTATGAATAATCAGTAGATATTGGTCTGCGCGCTCATCGACAGCGACGTCGACTATCTTCGCGGCGGCCGTGCCCGCCGGCGCATCCGGCACGGAGGTGCGTAGCACAAACCACGGAAGCACTACTGACGAAGCAAGAAGTATAAGCCCGACAGACGCGACGAACTTGTAAAAGCTACTAAAGTCGAGCTTCATTGGCCCCAGAGAATCACTCATATTCCCCCACATTCTCGCTCGACGTCGCACAGCCGTCGAGTACATCTTTTATCACCAGCGCTTCGGTGTTGCTGCCGGACGGATAGGGATGACATTTGCATGAGCAATTTCGCTGACGAGCCAGCAGACCACCCATCAAGTGTCGCGGGCCGCACAAAGCTGGGAATCTGTAAGATTACCCGATGCCGTTACGATTCCCTCAACTCGTGTTCGCCGTCGCAAGCTTCTCGGCTTATACCTTTGCTGCTATTCCCTGTTGTAACTTGACGAACTGCGCTAAGACTCGCTATTGAGTTGATCATTTCGCTACAGTCCATCCGGGACGAGACATTCTGAAGCGCTCTGCCGACACGGCCGTAACAATAGGCGAATCAGCTGAGGGAAGGCGTCGAGATACGGTATTCCCCACCTTACCGGGCGGATAATCTTGCTGGGGCCGTCGCCTACAATCAGTTCAGCTGGGCCCTCAGAAGTCCCAGTCCTCGTCCTCCGTCGCCACGGCCTTGCCGATGACGTACGACGAGCCCGAGCCCGAGAAGAAGTCGTGGTTCTCGTCCGCGTTCGGGGAGAGCGCCGAGAGGATCGCCGGGTTCACGTCGGTGACCGTGGACGGGAACATCGCCTCGTAGCCCAGGTTCATCAGCGCCTTGTTGGCGTTGTAGTGCAGGAACTTCTTGACGTCCTCGGAGAGCCCCACCCCGTCGTACAGGGCGTGCGTGTACTGGACCTCGTTCTCGTACAGCTCGAAGAGCAGCTCGAACGTGTAGTCCTTCAGCTCCGCACGCTTCTCCGGCGTCGCGATCTCCAGGCCACGCTGGTACTTGTAGCCGATGTAGTAGCCGTGCACGGCCTCGTCGCGGATGATCAGCCGGATCATGTCCGCCGTGTTCGTCAGCTTCGCCCGCGACGACCAGTACATCGGGAGGTAGAAGCCCGAGTAGAAGAGGAACGACTCCAGCAGCGTCGAGGCCACCTTGCGCTTGAGCGGCTCGTCGCCCTGGTAGTAGTTCATGACGATCTGCGCCTTGCGCTGCAGGAACTCGTTCTCCGTCGACCACCGGAACGCCTCGTCGATGTCCTTGGTCGAGCTCAGCGTCGAGAAGATCGACGAGTAGCTCTTCGCGTGGACCGACTCCATGAACGCGATGTTGGTGTACACCGCCTCCTCGTGCGGGGTGATCGCGTCCGGGATCAGCGACACGGCACCGACGGTGCCCTGGATGGTGTCCAGCAGCGTCAGGCCCGTGAAGACCCGCATGGTCAGCTGCTGCTCCTCCGCGGTGAGGGTGTGCCACGACTGGATGTCGTTGGACACCGGCACCTTCTCGGGCAGCCAGAAGTTGTTGACCAGCCGGTTCCACACCTCGACGTCCTTGTCGTCCTGGATGCGGTTCCAGTTGATCGCCTGGACGTGGTTGACCAGCTTCAGCTTCTCGGGAGACATTGCTTCATTCCTGCCGGGTTGACGTGAGTATCGAATTGGAAGTTACCGGGGAGTCACTACAGCATGCAGCTGACGCAGCCCTCCACCTCGGTTCCCTCGAGGGCCAGCTGGCGCAGGCGGATGTAGTAGATCGTCTTGATGCCCTTGCGCCACGCGTAGATCTGCGCCTTGTTGATGTCGCGGGTGGTGGCCGTGTCCTTGAAGAACAGCGTCAGCGACAGGCCCTGGTCCACGTGCTGCGTGGCGGCCGCGTACGTGTCGATGATCTTCTCGTAGCCGATCTCGTACGCGTCCTGGAAGTACTCCAGGTTGTCGTTGGTCATGTACGGCGCCGGGTAGTACACCCGCCCCAGCTTGCCTTCCTTGCGGATCTCGATCTTCGAGGCCACCGGGTGGATCGACGACGTCGAGTGGTTGATGTAGCTGATCGAGCCGGTCGGCGGCACGGCCTGCAGGTTCTGGTTGTAGATGCCGTGCTCCATGACCGACGCCTTCAGCTCGCGCCAGTCCTCCTGCGTGGGGATGTGCACGTTGGCGAACAGCTCCCGCACGCGACTCGTGGCCGGCACCCACTCCGCCTCGGTGTACTTGTCGAAGAAGACGCCGGACGCGTAGTCCGAGTTCTCGAACCCGCCGAACGCCGTCCCGTGCTCCATCGCCAGCAGGTTGGAGGCCCGCAGCGCGTGGAACAGCACCGAGTAGAAGTAGATGTTGGTGAAGTCCAGGCCCTCCTCGGACCCGTAGTGCACCCGCTCCCGCGCCAGGTAGCCGTGCAGGTTCATCTGGCCGAGCCCGATGGCGTGCGAGGACTTGTTGCCCTCCGCCACCGACGGCACCGAGGAGATGTAGGACATGTCCGACACCGCGGACAGCGCCCGGATGGCCGTCTCGATCGACAGCCCGAAGTCCGCCGAGTCCATCGTCTTCGCGATGTTCATCGACCCCAGGTTGCAGGAGATGTCCTTGCCGACGACGTCGTAGGACAGGTCCTCGTTCAACTCCGACGGCGCCGAGACCTGCAGGATCTCCGAGCACAGGTTGGACATGGTGATCTTGCCGGCGATCGGGTTGGCCTTGTTCACCGTGTCCTCGAACACGATGTACGGGTAGCCGGACTCGAACTGGATCTCCGCCAGGGTCTGGAAGAACTCCCGCGCGCTGATCTTCGTCTTCTTGATCCGCGCGTCGTCGACCATCTCCTCGTACTTCTCGGTGACGTTCACGTCCGAGAAGGGCATGCCGTAGACGCGCTCGACGTCGTACGGGGAGAACAGGTACATGTCCTCGTTGCGCTTGGCCAGCTCGAACGTGATGTCCGGGATGACGACGCCCAGGGACAGGGTCTTGATCCGGATCTTCTCGTCCGCGTTCTCGCGCTTGGTGTCGAGGAACCGGTAGATGTCCGGGTGGTGGGCGTGCAGGTACACCGCGCCGGCACCCTGACGCGCGCCCAGCTGGTTGGCGTAGGAGAAGGAGTCCTCGAGCAGCTTCATCACCGGGATGACGCCGGAGGACTGGTTCTCGATCTGCTTGATCGGCGCCCCGTGCTCGCGGATGTTCGTCAGCGACAGGGCGACGCCGCCGCCGCGCTTGGACAGCTGCAGCGCGGAGTTCACGCCGCGGGCGATCGACTCCATGTTGTCCTCGATGCGCAGCAGGAAGCAGGAGACCAGTTCGCCGCGCTGCGCCTTGCCCGCGTTGAGGAACGTCGGGGTGGCCGGCTGGAAACGGCCGGCGATGATCTCGTCCACGAGGTGCTCGGCGAGGGCCTGGTCACCGCGGGCCAGGGCCATGGCGACCATGCACACCCGGTCCTCGAACCGCTCCAGGTACCGCTTGCCGTCGAACGTCTTGAGCGTGTACGAGGTGTAGTACTTGAACGCCCCGAGGAACGTCTCGAACCGGAACTTCTTCGCGTACGCCCGGTTGTAGAGGGACCGGATGAAGTCCATCGGGTACTGGTCCAGCACCTCGCGCTCGTAGTACTGGTGCTTGACCAGGTAGTCGAGCTTCTCCTCCAGGTCGTGGAAGAAGACGGTGTTGTTGTTGACGTGCTGGAGGAAGTACTGGTGCGCCGCCTCCCGGTCCGCGCCGAACTGGATCTTCCCGTCCGCGTCGTACAGGTTCAGCATCGCGTTCAGCTCGTGGTAGCCGAGCCCCTGGAACGCGGCGGGGATCGCCTTGTCCTCGTGGCCCTTCTCGGGCACCTGGACGTCGCGATCGTCGACGAGGGTCTGCGCGTCTAGCTGTGCGACTGTCGTGTCCAAAACTCTTCCAATCCCTGGGTGACGGCGGCCACGTCGTCGGACGTGCCCATCAGTTCGAAGCGGTACAGCACGGGCACCCGGCACTTCGCGGCGATGATGTCCGCCGCTTCGCCGTAGTGCTCGCCGAAGTTGGTGTTGCCGGCGCCGATGACCCCGCGGATCAGGCGCCGGTTCTGTTCCTGGTTGAGGAACGTGATGACCTGCCGGGGAACCGCCCCGACGCGGACGCTGCCGGCCCCGTAGGTGGGGACGACGAGCACGTACGGTTCGGTGACCAGCAGGGTGGGCTCGGCCGCGCGCAGCGGGAGACGGATGCCGTCGATCCCGAGCCGCTCCACGAACCGGGCCGTGTTGTTGGTGACCGAGGAGAAGTAGACGAGCGACCCGGCCGGCACGCGCGCGTGAGCACGTTCCTCCGCCTGGGCCCGGAAGCGGGCGAAGTCGGCCGCGGTGAGAGTGGCACTGGCCGCGCTCATGCGTTCACCTCGCTCTGCCTGTTGAACTGCTGTCCCTGTCGAATCGTTCTGGTCTGCCGGCGGTGCGTGGTGCACCGCGGCCGTCCCCTCGCCGGTGGTGAGGAGACGGCCGGACGGGTCTTCTCCCCGCGCGCTGACGACGTGGCTCAGGCCACCGAGGAGGCGGAGACGCCGGTCGCGATGGTCGCGATCTTGTCCGGCCGGAAGCCGGACCACGAGTCGTCGTCGGTCACGACCACGGGGGCCTGCAGGTAGCCCATCGCCTTGAGCTCCTCGAGAGCCTGCGGGTCCTGCGAGATGTCCACGCTCTGGTAGACGACGCCCTTCTTGTCGAGCGCCCGGTAGGTGGCGTTGCACTGCACGCACGCCGGCTTGGTGTAGACGGTGACCGCCATGGCCTCTCCCCTTCGATCTCTGCCTTGCTGGTGGGGCTGCATCGGTCCGATCCCCGCTGAGCCGGGCTGGTCCGTAGTCCAGGTCCGGTGGTTCCAGTTCCGGAGGCCCGGAGCTGATCCCTACCTGCTGGTGATGCTTTCCCTCGGTGTACGTCGATACTACATCTAGTGCTCCGCGGTAGGAACGACCCCAAGATGATGTATTGCACGCGTGTCATTCTCTGAACCGGACGTCCACAGGCACCCGCTCGGCGGCAAGCCCGGTTTCCGCGGATTTCCGCCCCATCGGTGGCGGTTGTCCACACCCTGTGGGCGACGTCGTCCCCACTGTCCACACCGGCGTGTCCCGTGCGGTCCGCGTGTCGCGGCGACCAGCACTGGTGCCGACTGCCTACCCGAACCCCTACATCCAGTGAACGTCCGCGCGGTGCCGCCTATGCCCCGGATGAGCCGATTCCGGCGGGTTTCCTCACCACTGTTTCGCGCCGGGAGGCGGCGCGTCGCCGTTCTGCGGGTCGTCCCGCGGGCCGCCCGGCGCACGATCCTGGCTGGCTTCCCGCTGCCGTTGCTCCAGCTCCTGCTGGCGCGGGTCGGTGCCGGGGCCGGGCGTCGGCGACGGTGACGGTGACGCCGTCGGCGTGCCGGGGCCGGGCGAGGGGGTGGCCGTGGGCGGCGGCGAGGACGGTGTCGTCTGCTTCTCCCGCAGCCGCTCCTGTGCCTGCCGCAACTGCTGCCCGGAGTCCGGCGCCTGCTGCTGGTCGGTGAAGCAGTCCTGCGGGGCGTCACCGACGACCCGCTGCGCCTGCTCGTAGAGGGCGCGGGCGTCCGCGGCACGCCCCTGCCCGGTCAGTTCGTCGCCCCGTCTCTCGATGCTGAGCACGAGGTTGACCCGCACGGGACAGTCGTTCACTCCCCCGCCGACCAGTTCCAGCGCCCGGGTGAACTCACGCCGTGCGCTCTCCCAGTCCGAGCGCAGCACGTCCGCGTCGCCGGCGGCCACGTGCGCCTTGTAGGGCTCGACGACGTTGACGACGCCCAGCCGGTCCGCCGCCCCGCCGACACCGCCGGCGTCCTGCCGCTCCCACGCGTCGGCGGCCTGGGCGCCGAACAGCGGCAGGCTGAGCAGCTTCGCGGCGATCAGCAGGGCGATCAGGACGACGGGGGCGGAGAACCACAGCAGGCGGCGGCGCACGCGGCGGCGGCCGATCTCCAGGTCCTCGGCGCTCAGCCAGCGGTCACCGCCGGGTGGGCCGGCCTGCCCACCGTCGAGAGGGGCGCCGTCGAACAGGCCACCGGTCGGCGCCCCGGTCGACGAACCGTCGTGCTCGTGCAGGTCAGCGGGCCGCATCGGTCACCTCCGGTTCCCGTCGCGGGGCCGGCCCACGGGACGGGGCTCCTCGAGACGTGGCTCCCTGGGGCGCGGCTCGTCGAGAACCCGATCCCCCGGAGCCCGGCCCTCGCGATCCGGGCCGTCGGGGGGCGAGCCGCAGCACGTCCGCGCCGAGCAGGTACAGCTCGCGGGCCACCAGGCCGACGGCGGCCGCGGCGAGGATCCAGTACAGCTCGAACCGGCCGGCCACGGAGCCGGCCTGCGCGGCCAGCCGTCCCGGGTCGGTCGCGGTCATGGCGTTCTCGATCGGATCGCCCGCCGACCGGTGGGTGTAGGGGACGCCGAGCTGGTCGGCGACGGTCCGCAGGCGGCCCTCGTCGATCCGGGACAGGGCGTCGACCGGCGGCGTCACCGATCGGTCCTGCACGTACGCCTGCTGACCGGCCACATGCCCCTCGTTGGCCCGCATCCGGCCGCCGGCCGTCGTGCCGTAGCCGAGCACCGCTCCCCCGTCGACGGCGCCGGACGGGACGGTGAACGGCATGGGCGACAGGCCGTCCGTCTGCTCGCCGTCGCCGAGGTAGAAGACGACGCGGGCCCGCTCGGGGTGCGCGGCCCGCGCCCGCTCCAGCTGCTGGGTCAGCAGGGGCGCCGCGACCGTCACCGAGCTGCCCCGCGAGTAGGTGGTCACCTCGGGCCGGAGCACCTCCATCGCCGTCGTCACCGCCGTCGCGTCTCCCGTGAGCGGCAACCGGGTCAGGGCGGAGGAGTCGAAGGTCAGCAGGGAGAACCGGGCGCCGGGCAGGGCGGCGACGAGACGGCCGACGTCCTGCCGCACGCCGTCGAGCCTGGGCTTGGATCCCCCGGCCGCGCCACCGTAATCCTCCGCGACCACGGAGGCGGTGGTGTCGACGACGAAGAACACGTCCAGGTCCGCGGTGGCGTTCTGCGTCGTCCCCGTCCCGGGCACGCCCGGCCGGAACGCCGCCGTCACGACGAGGGCCACGAGCGCGGCCCGCCACAGCCAGGACCGGGCCAGCGGCCGGGCGCCGGCGCGGCGCTCGGCCCACCACCGCCACCCGCAGAACGCGAGCAGCAGCACGCCCAGGACCAGGAGGACGGGGACGGGAAGCACGGGCAGGATCGTCATCGGCGCAGCCTCCAGGCCAGCGGCAGCAGCAGCGCGACGCCGAGCAGGGCGGCGACCAGCACGCCGCCGGGACGGTCCCCGGTGGCCGCCTGCGGCGCCGCCGCCAACGTCGTGGCCTCCCGGGACTGCACGCGGTCGATGATCTGCTCGACGGCGTCACCGCCCGTGCCGCTGTCGTCGATCGCGTAGTAGTCCCCGTCGGTCGACTCGACCGCCTGCTGCATCTGCGCGCTCGACCGGTCCCGGCCGCCGCCGAGCCCGGACTGGGCCGGGTTGAGCCCGTAGACGCGGATCCCGGCGTCCGCGGCCAGGCCGGCGGCCTCGAGGGTCGTGTAGAGCGGACGGCCGGCGAGCCGGTTGTCGGTGGAGAGGATGATCGACCGGGTCCGCGGCTGGCCCTTCTGATCGAAGCTGTTGACGCAGGTGGCCAGGCCGTCGCCGATCAGCGACGATCCGGACCCGGTGAAGGTGCCCGCGAAGAACTCGATGTCGCTCGAGGAGAAGTCGAACGCCTTGCCGGCCGTGGCCAACTGCTCGGCCACGAAGTCGTAGTCGTCGGTGAGCGGGAAGACCTGCACGGCGGAGCTGTTGAAGATGACCATCCCGATCCGCTCGCCGTTGAACCCCCGGGCCAACCGCTCGAACACGTCGACCACCTCGGCGTTGAACGAGAGCATCGACCCGGAGACGTCCATGCACAGGATGATGTCGCGGTTCTTCTTCTGTGGGTCCAGCGCGGACGTCGAGGCCGGGCGCGCGGCAGCGATGCCGAGCGCGACGACGAGGCCGAGCACCAGGGCGAGCGCCAGGGCCAGGGTGAGCCGGTACCGGCGCAGGGCCGCCGCGTATCCGGGCAGGGCGGTCAGCCGCTCGCTGTGCGCGACCGGGACGGCGGCGGCCCGGCGGCGCCGGTGGCGCAGCAGCAGCCAGACCACGACGCCGAGCGCGACGGCGATCAGCAGCAGCATCCACCCCTGGATCAGGGCCACGAGCGCACCACCTCCCGGGCGGCGTCGACGGCGCGCCGCGCGTCGGCGGCCTCGGGCACGCCGAACTCGGCGGGGTAGAGGACGGCGACGGCGTCGGCCACCCCGGCGACCGCGGGGGTGTTCGCAGTGGACGCGGATGACGCGCTGGATGCCTCCTGGGGTGCGGTCGGGAGCGCCCGCAGGTCCGCCAGGGTCATCGTGTGCGTCGAGACGCCGGAGGCCTGGTGGGCGAAGACCCGGACGAGGCGGCTGAGCCGCTGGTGTGCCTGCCGCGCGGTCAGCTCACCGCGATCCACGGCGGCGGCCACCGCGTCGATGCGGGCCAGGTACTCCTGCCGCAGCCGGGGCAGCCCCTGCGCCCCGGGCAGCTGCCACTTCCGGCGGGACCGGCGGGTGCTGACCAGCGCCCACACGTACCAGGCCACGACGGCGGCGAGGATGCCGAGCCCGATCCACAGCCACACGGGCTCGTACGGCAGCGGGCCGTAGAAGCGGCCGCCGTCGTTCACCGCGCCTGCCCCGTCGCGGTCACCGTGCCGAGGTCATCGCGCACGGCGGTGGCTCTCCAGGAGGGCGAACATGGCCGGGACCACCTCGGCGGGGCCGCCGACCCGCCCCTGCGCGATGCCGAGCGAACGCAGCACCGTCGCGGTGTTCTCGGCCAGCTGGGTGGCCGCCGCCCGGTACTGGTCCGTCAGGCGCCGATCCCGGCGCAGCGACTCGGGCAGCCACGCGTCGGAGGCGACGTCGACCATGGGGTCCTTGCCGGCGGCGCTCGGCGCGATCAGGTCGGCGTCCTGGACGGTCAGCCAGAGGATCTCGTGCTGGACGCGCAGTCGCCGCAGCAGCTCGACGGTGTCCGGCCCGAGTGCCGCCTCGTCGGCGACGACGAAGAGCAGCATCCGGCGGCGGGAGGACTCGGCGACGTGGCGGAGCAGTCCGTTCAGGTCGCTCGCGGGCCCGTCGACCGAGGTCGCGCGGTGCACCGCCTGCAGGAGTCGTTCCAGGTGCGGCTCCCCGGCCTGCAGCGGCAGGCTCTCGCCGCCGTCGGCGTCGGCCCGGGCCAGTCCCACCAGGTCCTCGTGCCGGCTGGCGAGGTACCCCATCACGCCGAACGCCATGATCGCGACGTCGCGCTTGGACTCCCCGCTGCGGGTCACCGCCGCCATGTTCCGGCCCGTGTCCGCGACGAGCAGGACGAGCTGCTTGCGGACGGCCACGTACCGCTTGACCAGCGTGCTGCCCTGCCGGGCGGTGGCCTTCCAGTCGATGTCGCGGACCTCGTCACCCGCGACGTAGGTGCGCAGGTCCTCGAAGTCGAGACTGCGGCCCTTGAACACGGAGGCGTACTCGCCGTCGAGCAGGCCCCGGGTGCGCCGGTGCAGGTGCACGAACATTGAGGACTTCACCCGGGTGAGCAGCGTCTCGGCCATGGTCGGATCCGGTCTCGGTGGGGCGCGGTCAGGGGGTTCGGACGGCCGCGACGACGGCGTCGACGATGGTCTCGACCGGCACGCCCTGGGCGACGGCCTCGAAGCCGAGGATGAGCCGGTGCCGCAGGACGCGGTGGGCGAGGGACTTCACGTCCTCGGGCAGCACGTGGTCCCGCCGGTCGAGCAGGGCCACCGCCCGCGCCGCCTGGGAGAACGCGATGCTCGCCCGTGGGCTGGCGCCGAACTCGATGTACCGGGCCAGCTGCGGGTCGATGTAGCGAGCGGCGTTGCGGGTGACATAGACGAGGCCCACGATGTACTCGCCGATGGTCCGGTCCAGGTACACCTGCCGGGCGGTGGCCTGCAGCGCCTGCACGTCGTGCAGCTCGAGCACCGGGGCGTCCACGCGGCCGGGCGCGTAGACGCCGGCGTCGATGCGGCGCAGCATCTCGGCCTCCTCGACCGGCGTCGGGTAGTCGAGCACGTCCTTGAGCATGAACCGGTCCATCTGCGCCTCGGGCAGCTGGTAGGTGCCCTCCTGCTCGATGGGGTTCTGCGTGGCCAGGACGAGGAACGGCTCGGGCAGCGGGTACTCGGTGCCGCCGATCGTCGTCTGCCTCTCCTGCATGGCCTCGAGCATCGCGCTCTGGGTCTTGGCACTGGACCGGTTGATCTCGTCGAGCAGGACGACGTTGGCATGCACCGGGCCGAGCTGGGTGACGAACGCGGACTGCGCGGCGTCGTAGATCTGGGTGCCGACGATGTCCGAGGGCAGCAGGTCCGGGGTGCACTGGATGCGGCGGAACGACCCGTTGACGGACGCGGCGAGCGTGGTGGCGGCGGTGGTCTTCGCCAGGCCCGGCACGCTCTCGAGCAGGACGTGCCCGCCGGTGAGCAGGGCGACGAGCAGGGTCTCCCGCAACCGCTGCTGGCCGACCACCTTGGCGTCGTACGCGGTGGCGACCGCGGTGAGCGACCGGTCGGCCGCGGCCATCGTCTCGGCGTCGATGGTGGCGGTGTGCACGGACTGGCTCACGGTCGGCTCCTGCTCCGTCGGGTGTGCGCGGTGAGACCGAGATCTCTCGTTCTCCGAGCCTAGTCGAGGGGCCGGGGGCGGTGGGGCGGACTCCGGGTGAATTCCGGTCCGGCAACGGTTCGGGCGTCCCCCTGCCCCGGCGCCGCGGTCGATGCGAGGATGGACCCGCCCTGCGTTCTCACGTGGGGTTCCATTCGACCGAGGGGATCCCATGGAAGCTTTCATCCCGATCATCGCGGGGGCGGCGATCGTCGTCGTCGTCCTGCTCATCCTGCTGCTGCTCCTGCTGCGCAGCTACCGCATCGCCGCGCCCAACGAGGCGCTCATCATCACCGGCCGCACGGCCCGGACCAGCCCGACGGGGGACATCGACCTGGAGTCCGGCGGCGCCCGGGTGGTCATCGGCGGTCGCGCCATCGTCCGGCCCATCTTCGACCGCGCCTTCGTGCTCAGCCTGAGCTCCCGGCAGATCCCGGTGGAGGTCGAGGGCTACTCCATGAACGGCATCTTCCTGCGGCTGCGCGGGGTGGCCCAGGTGAAGGTGGGCGGCAACGTGGACGACGTCCGCAAGGCCTCCCAGCGCTTCCTGGACCAGCAGCAGCAGATCGACCACTACACCCAGGAGATCCTCTCCGGCACCCTGCGCGCGGTGGTGGGCACGCTCACCGTCGAGCAGATCATCCGCGACCGTGCCTCCTTCGCCAGCCAGGTCCAGGCCGAGGCCGAGCACTCGATGAACAACCAGGGCCTGGTGATCGACACCTTCCAGATCTCCGCCGTCGAGGACGACGGCTCCTATCTGCGGGACTGGGGTCGGCCGGAGGCGGCGCTGGTGGCCAAGCGGGCGGCGATCGCGGAGTCCGACGCGAACCGTGAGGCCACGCAGGCGAAGAACGTGAACCTGCAGCAGGAGGCGGAGTCGAAGCAGGCGTTCGACCTGCGCCAGGCCGAGATCAAGGAGCAGACCGACGCGCGCCAGGCCGTGGCCGACGCCGCCGGCCCCCTGGCACGGGCCGCCCAGCAGCAGCGCATCATCGAGCAGGAGGAGCTCATCGCGGTCCGCAACAACGACCTGCGGGAGAAGCAGCTCATCGCCGAGGTGCACAAGCCCGCGGAGGCGAAGCGCTACGCCGAGCAGCAGAACGCGGACTCGAAGAAGTACGCGCGGATCGCGGAGTCGGAGGCGCAGCTGGCCGACGAGCGCAACCGTGCCGAGTCCCGCAAGGTGTCCGCGGACTCCGAGGCGCACGCGATCGAGGCCCGCGGCCGTGCCGAGGCGGAGATCGACCTGCAGCGGCGGTCGAAGGACGCCGAGGCGGTGCGCCTGGAGGGTCAGGCCGAGGCCGACTCGCTGCGGGCCAGGGGCGAGGCGCAGGCCAGCTCCCTGCGGGCCAACGGTGAGGCGGAGGCCAACTCGATCCGCGCGAAGGGTGAGGCGGAGGCGGAGACGACCCGCGCCCGCGCCGAGGCGTACCAGCAGTTCAACGACGCCGCGGTGCTCGCCCAGGTGCTCGAGGTGCTGCCCACCATCGCCGGCGAGCTCGCCGCCCCGTACTCGAACATCGACAAGCTCTCGGTGTTCTCGACGGACGGCGAGGCCAAGATCGGGCAGAACATCTCGGTGGGCCTCGCGCAGGTGCTCGACATGGTCGGCTCCACCACCGGGGTGGACTTCGGCGAGACCCTGCAGCGGGCCGCCGCCGGCGGCCGCGAGGTCCGGGCGCGTGCCGACGCCGCCGCGGGCAACGGTGCGGGTGCAGGGGCAGACGCCGGTGTCGGTCACGGTGCGGCGTCCGGCAACGGCGCGGCCACCGGGAACGGGGCTGCCCCGCGGGAGAACTGAGCAGGAGAACTGAGCACGTCCGTCGCCGTCCCGTGGACGGCAGCACGCCCCGGCCCTCGCGCGAGGACCGGGGCGTGCCGGCGTTCGGTGACCCCTTCTGCCGAGGTCTCGCTCAGCGCCCGAGCAGAGCGGTGACGGCGCCGTCCAGGTGCGGGTGGTCGAAACGGAAACCCGCCTCGTCCAGGACCGTCGAGGTGGCATGGCGACCGGTGAGGCCCAGGGCGGGGTCCGTCCGCAGCAGCACGGCCCCCACGCGCAGCACCGGAGCAGGCGTGGGCAGGCCGATCCATCGACCCGGACTGATTCGACCGATCCCACCCGCGTGCCGCCGCAGCGTGCGCATCAGCTCCGCGTTGCGGACGGGATGCGGGGCCGAGGCCACGACCACACCGTCGGGCAGGGCCGGCTCGTCGAGGCCGAGCGCACACAGCACGATCCGCACCCAGTCGTCGACGTGGATCCAGCTGACCCACTGACGGCCGCCACCCACCGGTCCCCCGAGGCCCCAGCGGGCCAGCAGCAGGAGCCGGTCCAGCGCGGGCGTGTGCGCCTCGAGCACGATGCCCGTGCGCAGGACCACGGTGTGGTCGCTGCGGTGCCCGGCGAGGGCGTGCTCCCAGCGTTCGGCGACCCCGGTCATCTGGGGCAGCCCGACCGGGATCGGGCTTGATTCGTCCAGCCGCGCCTCCCCCGCGTCGGACCAGATCGCGGTGGTCGACGCCTGGACCCAGCGCCGGAGGGGCCGCTCGAGGTGCTGCGAGGCCGCCACCAGCGCGGCCGTCGCCTCGACGCGGGACCGGGTGAGGTCCGCGATGGTCGCCGGGGTGGGGCGGGCGTCCACGAGTCGTCCGGCGAGGTTGACGAGCCCGACGTCCTCGCCCTCGAGTTCGCTCTCCCACGGCCCGCCCGTGCGGGCGTCCCAGGCCACCTGGCGGACCCCGTCAGCGACGGCGCCGGGCCGCGGCGTCCGGGTCAGCACGACGACCTCGTGGCCGCGCGCGAGCAGAACGGACGTCAGGGCGCGGCCGAGGCTACCGGTCCCGCCGGCGATGACGACCTTCACGAGAGCGTCACCACCGTGCAGGCAAGGGCCGGGTCCGGGCGCCGCGACCGCGCGACCGTCGTCAGCACCGGTCCACGTGGTCCGGTTCCAGCAGCCCGGCGCCGGCCAGCTGCGCGGCGAGGCCGCGACCGTCGGGTCCCGTGATCCACTGGACGCCGTTGGCCATCGGCTGGGGCTCGCGGGCCAGGCCACCGGCGAGCACCGCCTCGGAGACGGAGAGCTCGCGGATGCACACCGCGGCGACGTTCTGCGGGTACCGGCGGGCGAACTCGCCGTAGATCGCCGGGTCGTGCTGGCCGTCGTCGCCGATCAGGATCCACTTCATGTGCGGGAACTCCTCGGCGAGCCGGCGCAGGCTGTTCACCTTGTGCTGCATGCCGCTGCGGAACCAGCGCTCGTGGGTGGGGCCCCAGTCGGTCAGCAGCAGCGGGCCGTCCGGGTAGAGGTTCCGGCTGAGGAACCGGCGCAGCGTGGGCGAGACGTTCCACGCGCCGGTGGAGAGATAGAGGAAGGCGGCGCCCGTGTACTGCCGGTGCAGCCGCTCGTAGAGCACGGCCATGCCCGGGGTCGGCGTGCGCGCGTGCTCGTCGAGGACGAACGTGTTCCACGCGGCGAGCATGGGCCGCGGCAGGGCGGTGACCATGACGGTGTCGTCGATGTCGGAGACGACGCCGATGCGCTGGTCGTCGGCGACGACGTGCACGTGGGCCGTCTGCGGCGCCGACCCCTCGGTCGAGAGCTCGATGGTGTGCCAGCCCGGACGGAGGTCGACGTCCACGGCGACGTCGATCACGCCGCCGTGGTCCGCGGTCACCTGCACCTGCGCGTCACCGATTCGCACGGTCACCACGGCGTCCGCGATGGGGATGGACAGGAAGCTGCGCCACCCGCGCACGCTCAGGACATCCTCGCCGGTCAGGCGGTCCAGCAGGCGTTCGCGGGTCAGCACGGCGCGGCCGAGGACCCGGATCCAGGAGGTGGTGCCGTAGCCGGTGGAGGCCACGACCGTCGGGGAGAACTCGCGGCGCCGGGCCCGGCCCTCCCGCCAGGCGTGCACCCGCTCCTCGACGCGGTAGGCGATGTTGGTCGCCTGTTCCTTCGCCTCGATCAGCAGTTCCTGGGCCTCGGGGAAGCGCTCGGGCACTCCGTCGCTGCGGCGCCACGCCCGTCGAAGGCGGCGTAGCGGCGTGCTCGTCTGCGGCTGCTCAGGCATCCGCCCAGCTTACTGAGGCCGCGCGACCGATGGGGTCACTCCTTCACGGCTCCCGCGCTCGCGTTCATGATCCGCCGCTGGAACACCGCGAACACGATGGCCACCGGGACCGTCATGAGGGCCGCCGCCGCGAGCTTGATGGGGAACTGGTTGCCCTGGCTCAGCTGCCCGGAGGCGAGCTGGGCGACGCCCTTGGTCAGGGTGGTCAGGGCCGGGTCCTGCGTCGAGATGATGAAGTGGTTCAGCTCGTTCCACGACCCCTGGAAGCTGAGGATGACGATGGTCATCAGCGCCGGCCGTGCCATCGGCAGCACCACGGACCAGAACGTGCGGAAGACGCCGGCGCCGTCGATCCGGGCCTGCTCCTCCACCGAGCGCGGGATGGACTCGAAGAAGTTCTTCATGATGAACACCCCGGCGGCGTCCACGAGCAGCGGCAGCACCATGCCGGCGTACGAGTCGTAGATGCCCAGCTGGTTGACCACAAGGAACTTCGGGATCAGCAGCACCACCCCGGGCACGGCCATGACGGCGACGAGGAGGGCGAAGATGACGCTGCGCCCGCGGAACTGCAGCCGGGCGAGGGCGTAACCGGCCAGCGAGCTGAAGAACACGCGTCCGCAGGTGACCAGCACGGTGACGACGAACGAGTTCTTCAACCAGACCGGGAAGTCCGAGTTCGCGAACAGCTGCTGGTACGCCGCGGTCGTCCAGACCTGTGGGACCAGGGACAGGGCGTTGGCGGTCGCGTCGTCGTCCGTCTTGAAGGACGAGGCCACCTGCACCAGGAACGGGAAGACGTAGACCACCGCGAGCGCGATCAGGGCGACGTAGAGCACCCACCCGGCTCGCCACCGGCGCGATGGTCGATCGTCCGTTCCGTGAGCGGTCCGCTCGACGGCGCGGCCCTCGGTCAGGTTCACGGTGTGGCTCACGACTCGACCCTCCGGGCTGTTTCGGGCGTGGCGCGACGCGCGGTTCGACCGAGCCTGGGACGACGGGCCGGGCGCACGCCGCGCTCGGCCATCACCGCCCGCTGGATCAGCGTCAGCACGACGATGATGGCGAACAGGACGAAGGCGATCGCCGCACCCCGGCCCCACTGCTGGTTGTTGAACGCCGCCTCGTAGGAGAGGTAGGCCGGCGTCAGCGTCGTCTTCGCCGGTCCGCCCTGGGTGCCGGTGTAGATCTGGTCGAACACCTGCCAGGTGCCGATCAGGCCGAGGGTGAGAACGGTGAAGAGCGTGGGCCGCAGCTGGGGCACGGTGACGTACCAGAAGCGCTGCCACGCGTTCGCGCCGTCCACCATCGCCGCCTCGTCGACCTCGTCCGAGAGGTTCTGCAGGGCGGCGATGAACAGCAGCATGAACGTGCCCGACGTCGTGAACACCGCCATCAGGACGAACGCGCTCATCGCGACGGACGGGCCGGCCAGCCACTCCCAGCCGCTGATGCCGAACAGGCCCGGACGGCTCAGGGCGGCCGGCGCCTGGTCGACGCCCACGACGCCGAGCAGCAGGTGCAGCACCCCGCGCGGGTCCTGGAACCAGTTGGGCCCGTTGATGGAGAGGAACGAGAGCAGCCGGTTGACCGCACCCGAGGCGCTGAACAGGAATAACCACAGCACCGTGATGGCCACCGAGCTCGTCACCGACGGGAAGTAGAACGCCGTCCGGAAGAACCCGCGCCCCCGCAGCGCCCGCCGGCTGACCAGCACGGCGAGAGCGAGGGCGAGCGCGGTCTGCAGCGGCACCACCAGCAGGACGTAGTACAGGTTGTTCCGCACGGCCGTGCCGAAGTCGCGGGCACCGAGGCCCTGGCCGCCGAGCACGTCCGTGTAGTTCCGCGCGCCGACGAACTGCACGGACCCGCCGAAGGGGGTCCCCCGCCCGGTCCAGTCGGACACGCTGACCCACGCCGCCATCAGCACGGGCACGAGCAGGAAGACACCGAGCACGAGGACGGTCGGCGCCACGAACAGCCAGCCGGCCGTGCCCTCCCGGCGCGGGCCCCGGCGTCGACCGCCGCGCGGGGCCCCGCCGGTGCCGACGGGGACGCCGGCCGGCACCGGCGACTGGACCCCGGGCCCGACCGTGGTCGCCACCTCGGGCTACTTCCCCGCGACGACGGGCTGGAGGTTGGACTGGGCCTCGGTCAGGATCGCCTTCGGGTCCGCCGTCTTCAGCCCCTCCAGCTTGGCGTTCAGGTCCTTGACGACGTCGGCCGCGCCGGGCTGCAGCGGCAGGTTCTGCGCGTACTGGGCGCCGGCGAGGAACGCCTTGTCCTGCGGGAAGGCCGCACGGTACTGGTCGGCCGCCGACTGCACCGAGGGCATCACACCGAACGCCTTCGCGAACGCGATCTGCTGCTCCGTGCTGGAGAGGTACTGGATGAGCTGCTGGGCGGCGCCCTTGTTCTTGCCGTCCGCCGAGAGGCCCCAGCAGTTGGTGAACTGGAGCGTGCCCTTGCCACCCGGGCCGGCCGGCAGCTCGGCCACGGTGTACTTGACCTTCGGGAAGTCGCTCTTCAGGGCGCCCTCGATCCAGTTGCCCTCGATCACCATCGCGGCCTGGCCCTTGCCGAAGGCCTCGCCGCCCCAGCCGGCCCCGAGCTGCGAGGAGTACGCGGCGACGCCGTCGTTGAGCAGTTTCTTGACATAGGTCAGCGCGGTGACGTTCTTGTCGCTGTCCGCGGTGGCGGTCTTCCGGTCGGCCGACTCCAGGCCGCCGCCGGCCTGCGCGAGGAACGCGCCGACCCGGGCGATCTCCGGGCTCATGGCCAGACCCTTGACCTTGTCGGTGGTCAGCTTGCGCGCGGTGGCCTCGAGCTGGTCCCACGAGGTGGGGATGTCGGCGTCGGTCAGGCCGGCCTTGGCCCACAGGTCCTTGTTGATGATCAGCGCGAGCGTCGAGAAGTCCTTCGGGGCGCAGTAGAGCTTGTCGTTGTACGTGAACGCCTCCCGCAGCTTCGGGTAGAAGTCGTCCTTGTTCTTCAGGCTGTCGCCGTAGGCCTCGAGGGACCCGTTGGACGCCCACGCGCCGATCTGGTCGCCGGAGACGTAGAGGACGTCGGCGGGCTTGCCGGACGCGAAGCCCTGGCTGGCCTGCTGGACGATGTCCGAGGCGACGACGACGTCGGCCTTGACACCGGACTGCTTCGACCACGCGGCCACGGCGCTCTTGACCGCCGTGGTCTCCGCCTGGCCGGAGGAGCCGATCAGGACCGAGATGGGTGTGCTGTTGGCCGACTGGCTGGCGGCGGCGGAGCCGCTGCTGGACGAGGACTCGGAGAATCCGGATCCACAGGCGCTGAGCGAGGTCAGCGTGAGAACGGCGGCGCAGGCGGTCAGGGCGAGACGGCCGGCGCGGGGGGTGCGATCGATCATCGGATCCTCGATTCGGGGTGGGACGGGTGGGAGAACGAGCGGGTCGGGGAGATCAGGGCGCGTGCTGGTCGAGCCGCGGGTCGAACTCGCGCAGGACGAGCTCGGGGGTCAACAGGTCGTGGACCGGGTGCGCCGTCCGCGGGTCGGCGTCCGGCGCGGTCAGCCGTTCGATGAGCAGATCCACGACGCGGCTCGCGGCGTCGGCCACGGGCTGCCGGACGCTGGAGAGCCCGAGGGCGGCGGCCACCGGCGTGTCGTCGAAGCCGACGACGGCGGTGCGGGCGGTCTCGGCGGTGGTGGCGCGGCGCAGCACGGTGGACGCGCCGACGGCGAGCGAGTCGCTCGCGCAGACCGCCGCCGTCGCGGCGGCGCGGCGCGCCCGCTCCATGGCCTGGGTGCCCTCGACGACGCCGTCGTCGGTGCGCTGGTCCAGGACGCCGAGCGCGAGGTCCTCCGCGGGGACGCCCGCGTCCGCCATCGCGAGCCGCCACCCGGCGCGCCGGTCGTCGCCGACGCCGGAACCCTCGGGCCAGCCGAGGAAGGCGATCCGCCGGTGCCCCAGCCCGAGCAGGTGCTCGGTGGCCAGGCGGGTGCCGGCGGCGCCGTCGATGTCCACCCAGCTGTGGTCGGCGGGCCCGTCCTGCCACGGGCGGCCGAAGGCGACGAAGGGGACGCCGGCGTCGAGCAGGGCCGACGGGCGGTCGTCGTCGCGGTGCGTGTCCGTGAGCACGCACGCGTCGATCGCCCCGGTGGTGTGCAGGGCGGCCTGCTCGCTGCTCTCCTGCTCGTCGCTCGTGGCCGTGATCAGCAGGAGGCGGTGGTCACGACGCTGGGAGCACTCGACGACGGCGTGCAGGAAGGCGTCCATCAGGGAGCCGTTGATGCCATCGACGGCGGGCCGGATGCGCAGCCCGATGGTCTGCGACCGGCGGGACCGCAGCGAGCGGGCGGCCGCGGACGGACGGTAGCCGCTGGCCCGGATCTCGGCGAGGACCCGGTCGCGGGTGCTCGCCTGGACGACCTGCGGGTTGTTCAGCACGTTGGAGATCGTCTGCCGGGAGACGCCGAGGGTCGACGCGAGGCTTTGCAGGGTGGGCTTGGTTCCCATGGTGACTCCCTCCTCGACGTCGACGGCGGTTTGATCGATCCAATCGACTTGCGCGCCGATCGTTTGAACGATCAAACTGGATGAGCACCATCATGTGATCCGGATCACCGACTGTCAAGACGCCGCCGGATCCGACGGCTCCACCCGTAGACCACCGCCCGAGAGGGGCCGCCATGAGTGTCGACCAACCCGCGCTGCACGACGCCGTCGTCGTCCTCTCCGCGCCCATCCAGGTGTGGTCCGCCCGGGACGGCTCGGTCGGGTCGTTCGACGCCGACTCCACGCATGCGGGCGGCGAGAGCGCGGGCAGCGGACGAGCGGGAATGCCGCGCGGCGTCGACGGGATCTACTGCGGGGACGACCGGGTGATCCACGCGATCCAGCTGACCGTCGAGGTCAGTGGGCACGACGGTGAGGTCCGCACTCCCCGACTGGACTTCCTCGGAGCGGTGACCCCCGGCGGCGGGAGCGCGTCCTTCGACCACGTCCTGCGCGTGCCGGGCCCCACCGCGGACCCCGTGGTGACCCTCCGGCGCACCCGGTCCACCGACGACGGCGGCGCCGGGGAGACCGTGCTGATCCGTTCCGCGCTGGACCACGCGCTCGCCCTGCGGATCACCTGCGAGCTGTGGGCGGACGCGTCCGCCCTGGACGCGATCAAGGCCGGCCACGCGACCACCGCGGCCTCCCCCCGGGTCGAGGGCAGTACGTGGCACTGGCGCGACGACGCCACGACGGCGCGGATCGTCGCCCCCGGGGCCCGGCACACACCCGTCCAGGACGGGGACGCCCACGGTACGCGGTTGACGTGGGACGTCGTCGTCCCGGCGAATGGGCAGCAGCGGCTCACGTGGCGGCTCGAGCTGCGCGACGAGCAGGCCGTGATCGGGCCTGCTCCGTCGCCCGCGCCCGAACTCCCGGGCATCGACCCGAGCACTCCCCTGGGCCGGCTGGCGCGCCGCGCCGGCGCGGACCTGGCCGGGCTGCGGATGAGCCTGACCGCGGCCCCGGACCTCCCGTTCCTCGCGGCCGGCGCCCCCTGGTTCTTCACGCTGTTCGGGCGGGACTCGTTGATCGCCGCACGGCTGATGCTGCCCGTCGACCGCGCCCTGGCCGCCGGCACCGTGCGCGCGCTGGCTCGCCTGCAGGGCACGCGGACCGACCCCGAGACGGGCGAACAACCCGGCAAGATCCCCCACGAGGTGCGGCGCACCGGCGCCGATCTCGCCGACGACCGCTCGGTGCTGCCGCCCCTGTACTACGGCACCATCGACGCCACGTGCCTGTGGATCACCCTGCTCGCCGACCTCGACGCGGCCGGCGAGTCCGCGACAACGCGGGAACTGATGCCGGCCCTGCTGCGGGCGCTGCACTGGCTGCGGGACGAGTCCGACGCCGACGACGACGGCTTCCTCGAGTACTTCGACGTCTCCGGGCACGGCCTGGCCAACCAGGGCTGGAAGGACTCCTCGGACTCGATCCGCTTCGCCGACGGCACCATCGCCACCGGCGCCATCGCCCTGTGCGAGGTGCAGGGCTACGCCCACCAGGCCGCGTGCGAGGCGGCGCGGCTGCTCGAGCAGCACGGCGACCTCGCGCACCGGACGGTGGCGGAGCTGGGACTGGACCCCGCCCTGGCCGACCCGGCGCGGTGGCAGCAGTGGGCGGACGAGTTGCGGTCGCGGTTCGCCGACGACTTCTGGGTGGCGGACGCCGACGGCCCCTACCCGGCACTCGCGCTGGACGGCGACAAGCGCCCCGTCGACGGCGTCGCCTCCAACATGGGCCACCTGCTCGGCACGGGCCTGCTGGACCGCGCCCAGGAGGACCTCGTCGTCGAGCGGCTGATGGGCCCGACGATGTTCTCCGGCTACGGGATCCGCACCATGTCGACGACCAACGGCGCCTACTGGCCGCTGCGCTATCACGTGGGCTCGGTGTGGACGCACGACACGGCGATGATCCTCGACGGCATGCTCCGCCAGGGCTACGCCGCTCCCGCCCGCCGGCTGGCCGAGGGCCTGCTGCACGCCGCGGAGGGCTTCGACTTCCAGTTGCCGGAGCTGTTCTCGGGCGCAGCGGCCGACGAGGTGTGGCCCCCGCAGCCCTACCCCGCGTCCTGCCACCCGCAGGCATGGGCGGCGGCGTCCTGGGTCGTGGTGGCGCGCGCGATGCGCGTGTGACCTGCGCCGACGCCTCTTCCTCCGGCGGTCGTGCTGCCCTACGCTGAGCGCGGGGGCCACGAGGACGTGGGGGGACAGGCATGGGGTGGTGGGGGCAGTACGCCCGGATACCGGACAGCCCGGTGCTGTCCGATCGACTGGGACCGCTCGGCGTGGTGGTCACCGGCGTGGCGGTCACGGCCGCGGCCATGGCGATCACCCTCGTCTTCCTCGCCTTTGCCGCCGGCCGGATCGACGGCGACATGCTGACGTTGCGTGGCTGGTTGCCGGCCCCCTTCTACGGCGCGATGACGGTCTCGGTGCTGATGACCCGGCGGCGGATACGCCACCGCGACGGCGGCCGGCAGCTCGCGCTGGATCAGCGACTCCGGCGCGCCCTGCGCTCAGGAACGCTGCCGGCCGACGCCGACGGGTTGATCGCACCGCTCACGGCCCGCTTCGAGGGCGCCTCGTTCGGAGCGGTCGCCGCTCCCGTCGCGACCGCCGCCGTCGCCGGCTACGCCGTCTACCGGGCGGTCACCGCGACGGATGGGGCGTTCGGGGTCCTGGCCTGGGTGGTCGCGATCCTCCTGGTGGGCGTGGGCGCCGCCTGGCTGGTGGGCGGCCTCCGGGCCCGTCGGGCTGCCGGCGCCCTGCTGATCCAGTGGTCGGACCGGGAGAGCGCGCGGCAGGAGGCAGCGGCATGAGCGCGTCGGGGCGCTGGGCCGCGTACGCCCGCGATCCCGAGAGCCTGAATCCGATCGACCGTCTCGGCCCGGTCGGTCTCGGTGTCGTCGCGCTCGGCCTCGGTGCCGGGTGGGCACTGCTGATGACGGTGGGCATGGGTCTGCTCCTCACGCCCCGGGCCGGTTCGACCGGCGGTCTGGTCCTCACCAGCTGCCTCGGTGGCCTCCTGTACGGAGTCGCCATGGTCGCGTTCCTGGTGCGAGCCCGGCGGAAGGCCCGACAAGCCGATGAGGATCGCCGCCGGCTCGTACGCCAGCTTCATCAAGCGTGGCGGGACCAGCGTGTTCCCGAGCAGCCACTTCCTGGATTCCGCGACGAGATCGCGAAGACCCTGCGCGGAAGTCGGCTGAGCGTCGTCCTCCCCGTGGTCCTCTGCCTCGGCGTGGCCGGATGGTTCGCCATCCGTGCGTCGACCGCCGGGGACGCCGTCCTCGCCCTGCTCGGTTGGGTGGTGGTCGGCGTCGTCGTCCTCGGGATGGTCGTCAGCCTTCACTTCACCCTGCGGAACCGCCGGCGCACGGCCGACCTGCTCACCCAATTGGACCAGCGAAACGACCAGTGCGAACGGATGACGCCATGACACCACGACGGTCGCGCCAGCCCTGGATCTACCTCGTTCTCGGCGCAGTCCTCATCGTGAACTGGGGCATCCAGCTCGCGCTCGAGCCCGGGAAGCCCAGCGGCTGGATCGGCATGGCGGCCGGCGTCCTCATGGTCGTCGCCGCCGTCAGAGGTCTCCTCCGTGACCGTCGCCAGCGGGAGCAGCCATGACGCCACGGCGGTGACGGCGTGCTTGATGTGCATCCTTGGACACGACCCGGCCCGTCGTCGTCCTCACGCGAGAGGCGGCGCGCGCGGCCATGACCAAGGTGACCGTCGCGCCCGTCACCTCCACCGTCAAGGGGCTCTCGAGCGAGGTGCCGGTGGGGCCGGTGAACGGTCTCGACCACGACGGCGTGATCGCGCTCGACAACACCCTCACCGTCCCGACGTGCCTGCTGGGGCGCACGATCGGATTCCTCACCGGCGAGCAGGAAGCGGCGCTGGCCCGCGCCGTCGTGCTGGCCTTCGACCTCGATCTGCCGCTGCTCGGGTGACGTGCCGGCGGCAAGGCAGGCCAGAAGCCGCCTACGCGGTCCCGACCGCCCGGCGGATGTGCTCGGCGATGAACGCGTAGGTCGTCCGGGCGGCGTCGTCGTCGAAGGCGTCGTAGCCGTGGTCCTTGCCCGGCACCTCCCGGTACTCGACCAGCGCGCCGACGGCATCGAGCCGGTCCGCGTACCGCTTCGCCTCGTCGCGCAGCACGTCGTTCTTCGCGGCGATGATGAGGGCCGGCGCGATGCCGGTCAGGTCCACGGTGTCCGCCGCGTTGGCCGGGGAGAGCAGGCGGTCCGTCCGGTCGGTGTCCGGGCCCACGTAGGAGATGTCGAAGATCTCGCGCAGCCAGGGTCGCAGCAGCGGCTTCTCCAGCGGCGAGTGCTTCTGCCGCGGGTCCATCGCCAGGTCGACCGCCGGGTAGTGCAGCACCTGCAGGGCGATGGCCGGGTCTCCCCCGCGCTCGAATGCCAGCCGGGCCGCCGCGGCGCTCAGGCTGCCGCCCGCGCTGTCCCCGCCGACGGTCAGCCGGGATCCGTCCCAGCCGTTCTCCGCGCCGTGCGCGGCAACCCACCGCACCACCTCGTCCACCTGGTGCGCCGCGACCGGGAACCGGTGCTTCGGGGCGACGACGTAGTCCACGTTGAGGATCACGGACTCCGTCTGCACGGCGAGCGCCCGGCACAGCGGGTCGTCGATCTCCGTCTCGGCGAAGATGAAGCCGCCGCCGTGGATGTTCACGTGCACCGGCGCCGACCCGGTCCCGACGGCGTCCGGGTTCCGGTACACGGTGGTGCGGGCGGGACCGACCGACGTCGGGATCATCAGCTCCTGCGTGCGCCGGCCGAACTCGGGCAGCCGGGCGTGGGCACGCGCGGCGGTGCGGCGGTGGGCGAGCACGGTGGCGGACTGCATGAGCCTGCCGGCCGCGGAGGCGACGGACGGGCGGGACAGGATGGACACGGGCGAACCTCCTGGTCGGGGAGCCCCCACGGTACCGCGACCGCCTGGACGGGCGATCCGTAGGCTGACCCCATGGTGGACTACGTTCCCGCGACGTCCCGCCGGCCTCGGTGGCGGTCGGCAATCCGGCGCGGGTGATCAAGCACCTGTGAGGGGACCGGGCCTCGCCCGATCCCCTCACGCGCTCATGGAACCGCGCTTAACGAGCCGCGCTCAATGAACCGCGCTCATCGAACTGCTCGTCACACCGCTGTCAGTGCACCGGCGCGGTCTGCGGATCCGGTGCACTGACGGTGCCCCGGGTCCGCGGCCCGAGGATCGCGACCGTCAAGGCCCCGACGATCCACGTCGCGGCGATGAAGAAGAACACGCTCTGGTACCCCTGGTTGGTGTAGAGGAACGCGATGATCAACGGCCCGATCGCGTTGGAGAGCCGGCCGATCCCGTAGGAGACGCTCGTGCCGAGCGACCGGGCCCGGATGTCGTACAGCTCCGGCGAGTACGCGTAGGCCAGGGCAGTGTACGTGCGCTCGAACATGTTGACCAGGAAGCCGAAGACGACGATGAACAGCGGCGAGAAGGTCAGCCCGTACATGAGCCCGGCGGCGGCGATCGCGACGCCGAAGATGACGAGGAGCCACTTGCGCTCGAACCGGTCGGTCAGCAGGGCCGCCACGAGGGAGCCGAGCGGCGCACCGACCGTCGAGAGCGCCACGTAGAAAATCGATTTCTCGACGCTGATGCCCTCCTGGGCGAGCAGGGTCGGCGCCCAGGAGGAGTAGCCGAAGAAGCCGATCGTCTGCGTCACCCACAGCACGCACAGCACGATGGTCGGGATGAGGTAGCGCTTCTGCAGGAGCGAGCGCCACGGCATCCGCGGCTGCGGCTTCTCCTCGACCGGGGGCGCGGGTTCGGGCAGCGGCCCGGTCTGGGCCGCCACCCTGCCCTCGATGTCCTGCAGCGCGGCCTCGGCCTCCTCGTACCGGCCGTGGCTCTCGTACCAGCGCGGTGACTCCACCAGGTGGCGGGCGAACAGCAGGATCAGCAGCCCGAGGGCGCCCCACAGGTAGACCAGGCGCCACGACCAGCCGTTGATCGGCACGACGAGAGCGGCGATCAGGTTGGTGACGGGGGTGCCGCAGATGCCGATGACGATGGCCCAGGCCTGGTAGCGACCCCGTTTGGCCGACGGGTAGATCTCGTTGATGTAGATGACCGCGACCACCGTCATCGCCGACAGGCCGGCCGACGTGAGCACCCGCAGGACGCCGAGGGAGACGATGTCCCACGAGAGGACGGAGGCGAGCGAGAAGACGCCGAACCACACCGTGGTCATCATGAGGGTGCGGCGGCGCCCCCACCGGTCGGCGAGCCACCCGACGACGACCGCGCCGATGAACATGCCGACGAAGGACAGCGAGGTGACGTAGGCGATCTGGTTGACCGTCACGCCCCACAGCTTGACGAGCCGGGGGGCGGTGGTGGCGAAGGTGTTGGTGTCCGCGAACTCGTAGAAGTAGGCGAAGGACACGGCGAGCAGGGTGATGCGGTGGAACCGGGAGATGGGCAACCGGTCGAGCCGGTTGGCGGCGTTGGTCGCAGCCATGGAACTCCTCATCGAGTCTTCGGGGTCTGGGGTGGGTGAACGGACGGGTGGTCCGACGAGGTGGTGCCGCTCAGGCGCTCTCGTCGGGCCAGTAGAGGCGCATCGGATTGTCGACGAGGAGCCGGCGCTGCAGGTCCTCGGTGACGGCGATGTGCGGGATGTGGTCGACGAGCAGGCCGTCGTCGGGCATGTGGTCGGTGAGGTTGGGGTGCGGCCAGTCGGTCCCCCACAGCACGACGTCGGGGAACTCCTCGACCATCCGGCGGGCGAACGGCACGACGTCCCGGTAGGCGTCGGTCTCCCCGTCGCGGGCGGGCGGCCCGCTGACGGTGAGCCGCTCGGGGCAGCTGACCTTGACCCACACGTCGTTCTGCTCGACGAAGCGCAGGAACCGGCCGAACTCCGGCCCCGTGGCCGGCCTCGTCACGTCCGGCCGGCCCATGTGGTCGATGACGATCGGGGTGGGCAGCGTGGCGAAGAACGGCTCGAGGTCCGGCAGGTCCGCGGCCTCGAAGTAGAGGACGACGTGCCAGCCCAGGGGCGCAACGCGGCGGGCGACCTCCGCGAGGGCGTCCTTGGGGGAGGCGTCGACGAGGCGGCGCAGGAAGTTGAACCGCACGCCGCGCACGCCGGCCGCGTCCAGGCGCTGCAGCTCGGCGTCGGTGACGTCCGGGCGGACGGTCGCCACCCCGCGGGCGCGACCGTCGGCGGCCGCCACGGCGTCGAGCATCGCGCTGTTGTCCGCGCCGTGGCAGGTCGCCTGCACGAGGATGTTGCGGCTGACGCCGAGCCGGTCCCGGAGGGCGAACAGGTCGGCCTTGCTCGCGTCGCACGGGGTGTACTTGCGCTCGGGCGCGTAGGGGAACTGCTCCCCCGGGCCGAAGACGTGGCAGTGCGCGTCGACGGCGCCGGGCGGGAGGACGAAGCGGGGCGTGCTGGGGTTGTGCTCCCATTCCAGCCAGCCGGGCGTGGGGGTGAACGTGGTCGTCATGATGCTCCGTTTCCGATCAGCGTCGATCGGTGGATCCGTGATCGGGTGGTGGGCGGTACGGACCGCGTCGGCCCGGGTCGTGTTCGGTCTCGAGGTCGCGGCTCAGTCGAGGTAGCGCAGCCCGGCGGCGGCCAGCGGCTCGCGCATGCCGTACATGTCGAGGCCGAGCTCGCCGGCGGCGAACCGTTCCCGCTTGGCGGCCTCGTTGTCCTCGCGCTTCCGGGCGGCGGCGGCGACCTCGGCGGCACGGGCGGCCGGGACCACCACCACGCCGTCCACGTCGCCGACGACGACGTCGCCCGGCTCGACGAGCGCGTTCGCGCACACCACCGGGACGTTGACGGAGCCGAGGGTGGCCTTGATGGTGCCCTTGGAGTTGATGGCACGGCTGAAGACGGGGAAGCCCATCGCATTCAGCTCCGCGACGTCCCGGCAACCGCCGTCGATCACGAGGCCTGCGCAGCCGTGGGCCCGCACGCTCGTGGCGAGCAGTTCGCCGAAGAACCCGTCCTCGCACTCGGTGGTGCACGCGGCGACGAGGACGTCACCGGGCTGCAGCTGTTCCGCCGCGACGTGCAGCATCCAGTTGTCGCCGGGCTGCAGCAGCACCGTGACTGCGGTGCCGCACAGACGCGCGTCCGGGTGGATCGGCCGGATGTAGGGGCGCATCAGCCCGAGCCGGCCCATCGCCTCGTGCACGGTGCTGACCCCGAACGCGGAGAGCGCCTCGACGTCGGCGGGGGCGGCGCGGGTGATGGTGCGGTGGACGACACCGAGTTCCTGCACGGTGATCTGCCTTTCGTTGCGGGCTTTCGTTGAGTCTTCGGGCGTGCGTCAGCGGCCGTTCGCGGTGAGCAGCGCGTCGAGCCGCGGGTAGACCCGCCGGGCGTTGCCGGAGAAGATCTCCGTGCGGGTGTCCGCGTCGATGTCGGCGGCCTCGAGGTAGCGGCGGGTGTCGTCGAAGGAGTGGCCGGTCTGCGGGTCGATGTCCCGGACGGCGCCGATCATCTCGGAGGCGAACAGGACGTTCTCGGGCGGCATCACCGACAGCAGCAGGTCGATGCCGGGCTGGTGGTAGACGCACGTGTCGACGTGGATGTTGCGCAGCAGGTGCTCCTCCAGCGGCGGCTTCTTCAGCGCCATCGCGAGGCCGCGGAACCGGCCCCAGTGGTAGGGCGCCGCTCCCCCGCCGTGCGGGATCACCAGCTTCAGGTCGGGGAAGTCGGCGAACAGGTCGCCCTGGATCAGCTGCATGATCGCGGTGGTGTCCGCGTTCAGGTAGTGGGCGCCGGTCGTGTGGAAGGCCGGGTTGACGCTCGTGCTCACGTGCACCATGGCCGGGACGTCGTACTCGACGAGCTTCTCGTAGAGCGGGTACCAGGAGCGGTCGGTCAGCGGCGGGGAGGTCCAGTGACCACCGGAGGGGTCCGGGTTGAGGTTGACGGCGACGGCGCCGAGCTCCTCGACGCAGCGGACCAGTTCCGGCACGCTCGTGGCCGGGTCCGCGCCCGGGGACTGCGGGAGCATCGCCGCGGGCACGAACCGGTCGGGGTAGAGCGCGGCGACGCGGGCGCACAGGTCGTTGCAGATGGTGGCCCACTGCTGCGAGACGGCCAGATCCCCGACGTGGTGGGCCATGAAGGAGGCGCGCGGGGAGAAGACGGTGACGTCGATGCCGCGCTCGTCCATCAGGCGCAGCTGGTTGGCCTCGATGCTCTCCCGCAGCTCGTCGTCGGAGATGTGCAGGTCAGCCGGGTCGGGGTGCGGGCTGCGGCCGTCGACGGCGGCGATCTGCTCGTCCCGCCACGCGGCGAGCGCCGGCGGTGCGGTCGTGTAGTGGCCGTGGATGTCGATGATCATGCGTGGGCCTCCTGCTTCTCCGTCGTGCTCGTCCCGTGCTCGAGCAGCGTCCCGGGCACGAACGCCGTGCCGGCCATGATCAGCCGGGCGGTCCGCAGCAGGGCGGATCGGGTGACCGTGGGCGGGTCACCGGGCTCGACCGACAGGTCGACGCTGAACTCGCCGGAGGGGTGCTCGACGGCGACGGTGACGTCGCCACCGGCAGCACCGTCGAAGTCGGCTGCGCTCCCCGAACCTTCGAGTTCGGCGACGTCCGCGGCGACCGAGCCGGGCAGCACGCACGCCGTCGCGACGGTCACCGCGGCGAGCACGCCGATCGACTCGTGGCACACGTGCGGGATGAAGCTGCGGGTCGTGATGGACCCGCCCTCGGCCGGCGGCGCGACGAGCGTCATCTTCGGGTAGTTCTTCTCGGTCACGTCACCGAGGCCCATCGCGTCACCGCAGACCATCCGCAGCGCCTCGAGCCTGCCCTTGAGCTCCTCGTCGGCGTTCAGCTGCTCGGGGGTCTCCCGGCCGGTCCGGTCCAGGTCGGCGGCGGCGATGATGACGAGCGGCTGGCCGTTGTCGATGAGGGTCACCTCCACGGTGCCCACACCCTCCGCCTCGACCGTGTCGCGGACCCGCCCGGACGGCAGCAGGGATGCGGCGACCGAGCCGGCGGTGTCGAGGAAGGCGATGGTGACGGGGGCCGCGGTGCCCGGCGCGCCGTCGATGCGCGCGTCGCCGCCGTAGTCGACGTACCGGTTGCCGTCCTCGGCCAGGGAGGTGCGGACGGTGATGTCCGCGGCCATCCCGGTGTTCAGGGTGAGCACGCGCGCCGTCGTCGTGTCCCCGGTCGCCGTGATCAGGCCGGACTCGACGGCGAACGGCACCACGGCGGCGAGCATGTTGCCGCAGTTGGCACGGGTGTCGACCCGGTCGCTGTCCGGCTGCAGCTGGGCGAAGCGGAACTCGAGGTCGATGTCCGGCTGCTCGCTCAGACCGACGATGCCGACCTTGCTGGTCAACGGGTGGCCACCGCCGACGCCGTCCACCTGCAGGGGGTGGGGCGAGCCCATGACGGCGAGCAGGACGGCATCCCGGTCGCTCTCCGCCGCGGGCAGGTCGGTGGCGCGGAAGAACGGGCCGCGGGACGTGCCGCCTCGCATGAACCAGCACGGGATGGCCGTCTGGTCGCCGTGGCGCCGGGGCTGTGTCGTGTCGAACACGTGGTCCTCCTCACATCGGACTCATGCCACGCTACATTGTTGAGCAGATTGTTGACAATCCTGTTCGCACACGGGGTTGCACCGACGCCGCGACCACTGTCGCCCTAGACTCGCGGGTGAGCGGACTCGCCGGGCCCGCCGGACGAGGGGTGCCCATGTCAGCGGACGGTCGGTCTCCGGACGAACTCGTGCCCGAGCGGGACGAGGACGGGTATGCCGACCTGCGCTCCTACGCCGCGATCGGCGACGGCCGGACGGTCGCGCTGGTGGCCCTCGACGGGCGGATCGACTGGCTGCCGCTGCCCGGTCTGGACGGGGTGCCGGCCTTCTCCGCCCTGCTCGACGCGGACCTCGGCGGCTACTACAGCGTCTGCCCCGTCGACGACTTCACTGCCACCCGGGAGTACGTCGGCGCCACCAACGTCCTCGCCACCACTTTCACGACGGCAACCGGCAGCGTGCGGGTCACCGATGCCCTGAACGAGGGCGTCGCCGGCCGGCTGCCGTGGGTCGAACTCGCCCGTCGGATCGAGGGTCTGACCGGCACGGTGGCCATGCGCGCCGTCGTCATGCCCGGCACCGCCCTGCGCACCGCCTCCCCCTGGCTGGACGACACCGTGCACGGCCTGGTGATGCGCCTGGACGGGCTCACCCTCGGTGTGCGAGCCGGCGAGGGCACCGAAGTGAGCATCGAGGACGTCAGCCTGCGGATCACCTTCACCGCGACGCCCGGGTCCCGGCACGTCGTCGGCCTGGTCGCCACGGAGAAGGAGCCGCTGTTCCTCCAGCTGCCGGACCAGCTGAACGCCGGGATCGACCGGACCGCGGACATGTGGTGCGCATGGAGCGAGCAGTTCCACTGGAACGGGCCGTGGGATGACCAGGTGCACCGCAGCGCGCTCGTGCTCAAGATGCTGCTCTACGCCCCTACTGGCGCGATGACGGCCGCGGCGACGACCTCACTGCCGGAGTCGACGACGGTGGCGAAGAACTGGGACTACCGGTTCGCGTGGGTGCGCGACACCGCGTACGGCCTGAAGGCGCTGTTCCGGTTCGGGCTGCGGGAGGAGACGCACGCGGCGATGAGCTGGATGCTGCGCCGGGTCCGGGAGCACGGACCGCAGCCGCAGATCTTCTACGCCCTCGACGGGTCCGTGCCCCCGGCGCACGAGACGCGCACCGACGCGCCCGGCTGGCGTGGCATCGGCCCCGTGGTGCGCGGCAACGCCGCCGCGGACCAGCTGCAGCTGGGCATCTTCGGGGACCTGTTCACCATCGTGCGGCTCTACGTGGACAACGGGCACGTGCTGGACACCGAGACCGGCCGCGTCCTCGCAGCGATCGCGGACCTGGCGTGCGACCGGTGGCGCCAGCCCGACGCCGGGATGTGGGAGCTGCCCGAGAACCGGCACTACATCACGTCGAAGCTCGGCGCGTGGGAGGCGCTCACGGGCGCGGTGCGGCTGGCGGAGGTCGGCCAGATCCCGGGCGACTCGCGCCGCTGGGAGGCCGAAGCCGAGAAGATCCGCGCCTGGGTGGAGGAGCACGGCTGGGACGAGGAGCGGCAGACCTACACCTGGTATCCCGGCTCGACGGAGCTGGACGCCTCGATCCTGCTGCACGCGATCAGCGGATTCGACCGGGGCGAGCGGATGCGCTCGACCATCCGCGCCGTCCGGGAGGACCTGGCCGACGGGCCGTACCTGTACCGCTACTCCGGGATGCAGCGTGAGGAGCACGCCTTCGTCGCCTGTTCGTTCTGGCTGGTCTCCGCGCTCCATCTGACCGGGGACCGCGACGAGGCCCGCACCCTGATGGACGAGCTGGTGCGCGTGCTGCCCAACGACGTCGGGATCATGGCCGAGATGGTCGACCCCGCGACCGGGGACTTCTGGGGCAATCTCCCCCAGGCGCTCAGCCACCTGGCGCTGGTCAACGCGGCGATCACCCTGGCCGACGACGACGGCGGCTCCGCGGACGGCGCCGCGGACTGACGGGTGACCGCGGCTTCAGTTCGCGTCTCACCGCGCCGGGATCAGCCGCGGCACCAGCCGGACGAGGATGACCATGACGACCAGCTCCACGAGGGTCTGGGTCACGACGACGAGCGGCACGAGCGCGAACGCCGGAGGCAGGGCGAAGGTCACCGGCAGCACGACCAGGGAGTTGCGGGTGACGCCGGTGAAGACGAGGGCGCGCCGGGCGGCGACGTCGAGCCCGGCGAGGCGGCCCGCGAGCAGCCCGAGCGCCACCATCACGGCGGCGAAGAGGACGAAGACGGGCACGGCCGGGGCGACCGCCGGCAGGTCCCGACCCACCCGGTGGACCTGGGAGGCGACGACGACGGCGAGCGTCGCCATCATCAGCGGCACCATGGCCGCACCGGCGGCGTCGCCGAGCACGATCGCCGGGCGCACGCCGCGGGTGACGGCCGCCTGCGTCAGCCCGGCCGCGACGAGCGGCAGCACGATCAGGACGAGGAAGGCCCGGAGGAACGGGCCGAGATCGATCAGGTGCAGCACGTCCGGACCGACGGCGAGGGCGATCACGAGCGGAACCACGGCGATCTGGACCAGCGTGAGCAGCGGCGTCGTGGCGACCAGCCGGTCGCTGGCGCCACCGGCGAGGCCGGTGAAGACGATGACGTAGTCGACACACGGGGCCAGCAGCACCAGGAGCACGCCGAGCAGCAGCGCGGGCCGACCCGGGACGAGTCCGCCGACCACGCCCGCGAGCGCCAGCACGACCACCGGCACCACGAGGAAGTTCACCGCCAGCACGGTGGCGACGAAGCGCCGGTCGGTCAGCGCACGCCCGATCCGCGTGATCGGCACGGCGAGGAACGTCGCGTAGAGCAGCAGCGCGAGCACCGGAGTGATGGCGGCCTCGGCAGGGGCGGCGAGCCCGGGAGCGGCCAGCCCGACGACGACGCCGACCGCGATCGATCCCAGGTACATCGCCACCTGGTGCCGTCCGAGCCACGCCGCGGCACTGGTACCGGTCCCTGTCGTCACCCCTCCATGCTGCCGCAGGAAGCGGCACGGAACGGCGCCCGGCCCCAGGCGGCGCTACCCTCAGACGCCGGAAGGCCCGGACCCCGTCGCACGGGATCCGGGCCGTCCTGGTACGGCGCGGAACTCAGACCAGCACGTCGGCCGTCTTCCACAGGCGCTTGCTGGCCAGGGCGGCACCCTGGCCGAGCGCCTCGAGCTTGGCGGCGGCGATCTGCGGGTGGACGCGACCGCCGAGCCCGCAGTCCGTGGAGGCGATCACGCGTTCGCGGCCGACGAGGGAGGCGAACCGCTCGATCCGGTCCGCGACCAGCTCCGGGTGCTCGATGACGTTGGTCGCGTGAGAGACGACGCCGGGGATGATCGACTTGCCGTCGGGCAGCACCGTGTCCTCCCAGACGCGCCACTCGTGCTCGTGCCGGACGTTGCCGGCCTCGAACGAGTAGGCGCCTGCGTTGATCTGCAGCACCGTGTCGACGATGTCCGCGAACGGGATGTCGGTGGTGTGCGGGCCGTGCCAGGAGCCCCAGCACACGTGCAGCCGGACCTTTTCCTCCGGGATGCCGCGCAGGGCCCAGTTGGTGGCCTCGACACGCACCTTGAGGAAGTCCAGGTAGTCCTCGACCGTGGGCTCCGGGTTGACCTGGTCCCAGCTCTCGGCGAGCGACGGGTCGTCCAGCTGGACGGTCAGGCCGCCGTCGACGATCGCGAGGTACTCCTCGCGCATGGCCTCGGCGCTCGCCCAGACCAGCTGCTCGGGCGTCTTGTAGTAGGCATTGCCGATCCGCGCGCACGAGCCGGGCGAGAGGGAGGCGAGGAAGCCGTCCTGCACGCCCGCCTTCGCGAGGGCGGTCGTCAGGTTGGTGACGTCCGAGCGCACCAGGTCGTGCCCGGTGTAGGTCAACGGGGCGACGACCTTGGGCTGGATGACGGGCTTGCGGCCGGTCAGGACGCCGCCGTTGGGGTCGGTGTAGGCCTCGCGGAACCGGGACCAGTCCCGGCGGTCCGGGAAGGACGTGAGGACGATGTTGCCGGGGCTGGACCGGTGCACCTCGGGATCGGCCCAGCGGTCGCCGTCGCCGGGCTGCAGGCCGCCGAGGCGGGAGAACGAGTAGTTCCACCAGGCCCCGTAGTCGACGTCGTTGCTCATCTCGTGGCCGTACTCGCCGTCGTTCGGGATGTCGATGCCGACCGCCTTCTGCCGGGCGACGATGTCGACGACGGACGCCTCGAGCAGCTCGCGGAACTCGTCGGTGATCCCGTTCGCCTGCCGGGCCGCGTTGGCGGCGAGCAGCTCCGGGGTGCGGGGCAGCGACCCGGTGTGGGTCACGCGGATGTGGTCGGTGTTCAAGGTCATGGCAGGGCCACCTCTCCATCGGTCCTGGCAGTAGCACCGTGCCCGCGGTCGGGGGGTTGCTGCGGCGTCGTCGAGCCAGGTCTCTCAGCCGCTCCGGATGGTTACCCCGCCAGAACTACCAGAGGCGCGATCGGGGTCGCAAACATGTCGTCGCCCACGGACGCCCGGACACCGAGCCTCTATTCCCGCCCAGCGGTGTACTGACAGGGCCTCCTTCCCGCCGCCGGCCCGGCGTAGCGTCGGACCCGAGACAGACATCGAGGCGAGAGGACACCGTCATGGAGTACACGCGACTGGGATCGTCAGGACTGAAGGTCAGCCGCATCGTGCTCGGCTGCATGAGCTTCGGCACGCCGGGTTCGCAGCTGGAGTGGTCGCTGGGCGACGACGACGCCGAGCCGATCTTCCGGCAGGCCGTGGAGGCTGGGGTCACCTTCTGGGACACCGCCAACATCTACGGGCACGGCTCCTCGGAGGAGATCGTCGGCCGCGCCATCGACAAGTACACCTCCCGCGAGCAGGTGGTCCTCGCGACCAAGCTCTTCTCCCCCATGCACGACGGCCCGGGCGGTCAGGGCCTCTCCCGCAAGGCCGTGATGGAGCAGGTCGACGCGTCCCTGAAGCGCCTGGACACCGACTACATCGACCTCTACCAGATCCACCGGTTCGACCCGGAGGTCCCGGTCGAGGAGACCATGGAGGCGCTGCACGACGTCGTCAAGGCCGGCAAGGTGCGCTACCTCGGCGCCTCCTCGATGTGGGCGTGGCAGTTCGCGAAGCTGCAGAGCGCCGCGTTCGAAGGCGGCTGGACCCCGTTCGTCTCGATGCAGGACCAGTACAACCTGCTGATGCGCGAGGAGGAGCGGGAGATGTTCGGCCTGCTCGAGGACCAGGGCGTCGGCTGCATCCCGTGGTCGCCGCTCGCTCAGGGCAAGGTCGCGCGCCCGTGGGGCCAGCAGGGCACCAAGCGCTCCGACGAGGACCGGCAGACCGACATGTTCGGCCGGCCGCTGTGGCGCGACGGTGACGAGCAGGTGGTCGACGCCGTCGAGACCATCGCCAAGAACCGCAACGTCTCGATGGCGCAGGTCGCCCTCGCGTGGGTGCTGCACCACCCCGTCGTCACGGCGCCGATTGTCGGCGCCACCAAGCAGCACCATCTCGAGGATGCCGTCGCGTCCCTCGACCTGGAGCTGACCGACGACGAGGTTGCCGCGCTCGAGGAGCACTACGAGATGCGCGAGCCGACCTTCTTCTGAGGCATGGCGCGTCGATCAGCCGTGTTGCTGCTCGACCTGCTCCAGGAGCGGGTCGCGCAGCCCCACGGCGTCGTGCCGCCACCACACCTCCGGGTACACGATCCGTCCGGTCATCCACGGCTCATCGTCCTGACCGAGGATGACCTGGCACGCGGCCGGCGGGATGCGGTCGGACGGCGGGACGATGCCGTGGTCGCCCGCGGCGTCGAACCCGCGTGCGCCGTAGTAACCCGGGTCGCCCTCGAGCGCGAGGACAGGCGAGCGCCGCAACGCCGCCTTCACCGCGGTGCGCAGCAGCAGGCCGCCGATCCCGGACCGCTGCCGGTCGGGAACCACGGACAGCGGGCTGAGCAGGACGATGTCGACCAGGCGCGCGCGCGGGCATCCAGCCACGCGTGGCTCAGTCCCACGTGTCCGACGACGTGATCGCCCTCGACGGCGACGTACCCGTCGTGCCACAGCCGGGCGGAGCGGACGTCGTGCCAAAGGGTGGCCACCGTCTCGCCCTCCTCGGCGAACGCGGCTCTGATGACGGCGTCGACACCAGGCTCGTCGTCCGCGCGCTCCGCCCTGACCTGCCGACTCGTCTCGCTCACGGCCACATTCTAGGAAGCGGTCGCCCGATCCCGCACGCATGACCGACGACACCACCTACGCATCCACGCAAGGAGATCCCATGGACTACCGCTCCCTCGGACGCACCGGCGTCCAGGTCAGCCCGCTCTGCCTCGGCGCCATGATGTTCGGCCCCTGGGGCAACGACGACCGCGCCGACGCCATCCGCATCATCCACCGTGCGCTCGACGCCGGGATCAACGTCGTCGACACCGCCGACGTGTACTCGGCCGGGGTCTCGGAGGAGATCGTCGGCGAGGCGCTGAAGGACCGACGCGACGACGTCGTGCTCGCCACCAAGTTCGCGCTGCCGATGGACGACGACGTCAACCACCGGGGTGGGTCGCGCCGCTGGATCATGCGCGAGGTGGAGAACTCGCTGCGTCGACTGCAGACCGACCACCTCGACCTCTACCAGGTGCACCGGCCGAGCGCGGACATCGACGTCGAGGAGACCCTCGGTGCGCTCACCGACCTCGTGCGGCAGGGCAAGGTCCGCTACCTCGGCTCCTCGTCCTACTCGGGGTCGCAGATCGTCGAGGCGCAGTGGGCGGCGCGGGAGCGCCACCTCGAACGGTTCGTCACCGAGCAGCCGCCGTACTCGATCCTCGTCCGGGGCATCGAGGAGGACGTGCTGGCCACGACGCAGCGGTACGGCATGGGCACCCTGACGTACAGCCCGCTCTCCGGCGGCTGGCTCTCGGGCCGGTACCGGAAGGACGCGCCGAGTGCCCCGGCTTCGAGCCGTCGGCCGAGCGCCCGGTTCGACATGGACGCTCCCGCCAACCAGCGCAAGCTCGACGTCGTCGAGGACCTGGCGCAGCTGGCCGAGAGCGCGGGCATGAGCCTGATCGAGCTGTCCATCGCGTTCGTCATCAACCACCCTGGCGTCACCTCGGCGATCGTCGGGCCGCGCACGATGGAACAGCTGGAGTCCTACCTGCCGGCCGCGGACATCACGCTGACGGACGACGTGCTGGACCGGATCGACGAGATCGTCGCCCCGGGCGTCACACTCAACCCCGACGACAACAGCTACGGCGACCGGGAGCTGCAGCCGGCGTCGCGCCGCCGGTGACGTCCTTGACCCAGCAGCCGCTCCCCCTGGCCGGCGTCACCGTCGTCTCGCTCGCGATCAATCTGCCGGGCCCGCTGGCCGTCGCGCGGCTGGCAGCGCTCGGGGCAGCGGTGACGACGGTCGAGCCGCCGTCCGGTGACCCCCTGCGGGCCGCCGCACCGGACTGGTACGCCGAGCTGCACCGCAATGTGACCGTGGAGACGCTCGGCCTGAAGCAGGAGTTCGCTCGCCTCGAGGAACTGCTCTCCGGCGCGGACGTGCTCGTGACGGCGATGCGGCCTGACGCAGCCGCACGGCTCGGGTTGCCCGAGCTGGTCGCGCGGCTCGGCCTGGCCCACGTCGAGATCGTCGGACACGACGACGGCCGGCCCGGGCACGACCTGACGTTTCAGGCGGAGGCCGGGCTACTGTCCTCGACCGACGCGGAGTCGTCGATGCCGGTGGCTCCCGTCGCCGACCTGCTCGGTGCCGAACGGGCGGTGTCCGCGACGCTCGTCGCCCTGCGGCTGCGGGAAGCGGGTGCCCCGGCGCACCAGCGCGTCGTCCTCGCCGAGGCGGCGCACGACGCGGCGGCCGCCCTCCGTCACGGGCTCACCGGTCCCGGTACGCCGCTCGGCGGCGGCCTGGATCAGTACGGTCTGTACGCGACGGCCGATGGACACGTCGCCGTCGCGGCCATCGAACCGCACTTCATGGCGCGGCTGACGCAGCTGGTCGGAGCCACCCGTGAGCAACTGACCGCGCGATTCGCGGAGCAGACGTCGGCGGCGTGGGAGCGGTTCGGCCGCGAGCAGGACCTGCCCATCGTCACCGTCCACCAGATTTCCCAGCACGACCAACCAACCGAAGGAGACACATGAGCACCATCGCCATCGTCGGAGCAGGCAAGGGACTCGGCGCCGCCGTCGCCCGCAGGTTCGGATCCGAGGGGTTCGATGTCGCGCTGATCGCGCGCAATCAGGAGCGGGTCGACGCGCTGGCCGCGGAGCTGCAGGGTGAGGGCATCATCGCCCGCGGGTACACCGCGAACGTGCGGGACCCGCAGTCGCTGATCGCCGCGCTGGATCAGGCGACGCAGGAGCTGGGCCTGATCGAGGTGCTGCAGTACAGCCCGCTGCCGCAGAAGGAGTTCCTGCGCCCGGTCCTGGAGACCACCGTCGCGGACCTCAAGGGCGCCGTCGAGTTCTCGATCTACGGCCCGGTCGCCGCCGCGCACCAGGTGCTGCAGGGCATGCGCACGCTGGGGACGGGCTCGATCCTGTTCGTCAACGGCGGGTCCGGCGCCAAGCCGAGCTCCGGGGTCGCGGGCACATCAATCGCCTTCGCCGCTGAGACGGCGTTCGCCGCCATGCTGCACGAGACGCTGAAGGACGAGAACATCGGCGTCGGGCAGATCATCATCCCGGGCGCGATGGGCGACGAGGGCTCGGGCAAGAGCCCCTCCGACGTCGCCGAGAAGCTCTGGCACCTGCACACGCACCACGACGAGTTCCGGGTGTACGCGGAGGAGCTACCGGGGGCGTGGGAGCCGACGGCTTCCTGACGTCGGCTAATACGAGAGGCGAGCCCTGACACCACCGGTGTCGGGGCTCGCTGTCGTTCGTCGAGATCGCGTCCAGGAGTGCGGGCAGATCGTTGTCGACGATGTCCCGCACGAGTTCGACATTCACCCGGAAGTATTCGTGCACGACGACGTTGCGGAGGCCCGCCATCGACGCCCACGGAGTACCGGGTCGACTTTGTCTGACAGCATCCGGCAGAGCTTTCACTGCTTCACCGATCACCGCGTGATTCCTCAGAATGGCGTCGTAGGCCATAGCGGCAAGGTCAGGCGAGTCCAGACTTTCGCGATAGACGAGGCATCGATTGATGGCTGCCGTGATGTCCTCGAACCGATCAATGGTCGACCTGCTCACACCGCCACCGCATCGGCCAGTGCTGTTGCCGATACCCGCTCGCGCAGCAGCGATTCGGCCACGACGTCGACCCTCGCACCGATGAGAAGCGACAGTTCTTCTGACAAGCCGGCCACGCGGAGCAGCTCGTTGCCGGCGCCCGGTGCGAGATCGACGAGAACATCGATGTCGCTGTCGTCGCCGGCCTCACCACGGGCAACGGACCCGAAGAGGCGGGGATTCGTTGCGCCATACCGGGTCAAGAACGCGGCCAGTCCCGTCCGGTTCTCGCGAAGGGCGGCTCGTAGTCGAAGCGCACTCGGGGTCGGCACACTCATGACCCAAGGCTAGTGTCTGACGTTGGCGGCATCAGTAGACACTGTCCGGGTGTTGCCGGCCTTCTCCGCGCGTACTGGCCGTGACGGGCGCCGTCGGAGCGCGGCAAGCGCCGTCAGAACGTGATGATCGGCTTGATCGTCTTCCCGCTCTTCGAGTCCGCGAATGCCTGGTTGATCTGATCCAGCGGGTACGTCTGCGTGAGCTTCTCGATCGGGAACCTCCCCTGCCGCCACAGGTGCACCAGCGTCGGTATGAACTGCTGCGGGACGGCATCGCCCTCGATGATGGTGCGGAAGGACCAGCCCTTCATCAGAGACGTGCCGACCTCGAACGTCACCTCGTCGCCCGGCGCCGGCGCCCCGACCAGACCCACGCGCCCGTTGATGCCGACCGAGTCGGCGGCCTGACGGGTGACGGCAGTGATGCCCGTGGTGTCCAGGGCGACCCGGAAGCCCTCTCCCCCGGTGATCTCCTGCACGCGCGCCGCGAGGTCCTCGGAGCCGGAGTTGATCGTGTGGGTGGCGCCGTACCCCTTCGCCGCTTTCAGCCGCGAGTCGACGAGGTCGATGGCGACGATCGTCGTCGCCCCGATGGCGGCCGCGGCCATCGTCGCCGCGGACCCGACGGCACCGGTGCCGAAGATCGCCACCGACTCCCCCGGGCGGACCGCCATCGAGTTCATGATCGCGCCGGCACCGGTCATCAGCCCGCAGCCGAGCGGCCCGAGCAGCTCCAGCGGGGCGTCGTCGTCGACCTTGACGACGGAGCGCTCGGCGGCGTTGACGTGCGTGGCGAACGACGACTGCCCGAAGAAGTGCGAGGACACGGACGTGTCGCCGTCGCGCAGCGCCGTGGAGCCGTCCGGCCGGGTGCCGCCGAAGTTCCGCTCGTACATCTCGACGCAGTAGCACGAGCGGCCGGTCAGGCACTGCCGGCAGGCGCCGCACGAGTTGTAGCCGAGCACCACCTTGTCGCCGGGCTTCACCGACCTGACCGCGGAGCCGATCTCCTCGACGACGCCGGCACCCTCGTGGCCGAGCACGGCCGGCAGCGGCGTCGGGTACACCTGGTCGCGGATGATCGCGTCGGTGTGGCAGACGCCGGTGGCGACGATCTTGACGCGCACCTCGGTGGGGCGGAGGTCGTCCAGCTGCAGGGTGGTGACCTCGAAGGGCTGGCCCTTGCCCCGGGTGATCGCAGCGGTGATGTCCATCGATGACTCCTGTCGGTCGATCGGCGGCCGGCACGGCGCGGTTCGCTGGGGTCCGGCTCTGGGACGGACTCTAGGCGTCGGGGTGGACGGGCGACACCCCGGGTCACGCTGCGGACGACGACTGACCGCGTGATGGGTCGGCTCGCGGCGGCCCCGGTTCCGGCCGACCGGTGTCCGGAGTAGAAAAGCACGCATGGAACACGATGAGCAGTCCCCGTCCGCATCACCCTCCGGGAACGGCGAGGAATCCGGGCGGCAGACCGCGACGCCGACCATCACGCCCATCCTCGTGGGCGACCTGTTAGTCGGAGAGGACGAGCGGATGCCGATCTACGTACACGTGATCGACCACCCCGACGGGCGCGTGCTCGTCGACACCGGCCTGACGGAGCTGCATCCGGCCGTCGCCGACATGGATCCCCGCCTGGTTCCTCTGGACACGCAGGAGGGGTTCGACATGGCCGGCATCGACTTGGTCGTCAACACCCACCTGCACTTCGACCACTGCGGCGGCAACCGCCTCTTCGCGGGCACGCCGATCCACGTCCAGCGTCGGGAGCTCGACGACGCACGGGGCCAGAACGACTACACGATCCGCGAGTGGGTCGACGCACCCGGCGTCGAGTATGTGGCCGACGACGGCGAGGTAGAGCTGCTGCCTGGCATACGGCTCGTCCCGACGCCGGGCCACACGCCGGGCTCGCAGGTGGTCGTGGTGGAGACGGGTGGGCGGCCGGCGGTGATCGCCGGGGACACCGTCGTGTTCCACGCCGAGCTCGACGAGCCGGAGACGGAGGGACAGCGGCTGATCCGCGCGCTCGATCCGGAGCTGGTCTGGTTGTCGCACGCGCACGAGCCGTGGCGGCGACCGGGTGAGCGGCGGGGCTGAAGGTCAGTTCCGGTTGTGCCCGAACTCGCGAGACAGCAGCGCCCGCTTGTAGTGCGCTTCCGCGGCGTCGACCTCGTCGTCCGGGTCGTGCGGATCGAACACCCGCAGCACGCTGTACTGGAAGTTCCGAGCGTGCCGCGGGTCCTCGCCGATCACGCGCTTCAACTCGACGTTGCCACCGTGGCCGTCCTGAGCGTAGGCCCGCCACCTTCCGAGGATCCGCTCGCCGCCGTCGGCCTTGCCGACGTAGAGGCGGCCGTCCTTCCGGTCGGCGATGAGGTAGACGCCTTTGACGAGCGCGAGCGCGTCGCGCCATTGCTCGTAGTCGGGGTCGTCCATCACGCGTCGCAGCTCGGCGTGATCGACCAGCAGGTCGGAGAAACCGGGAAATGGGCGGGTTCGTCTCGGCGCGATCTCCTCGACTGGGAACGACGCCGCGATCGCGCCGCGCTTGGCCCAGTTCACCGCGTCGCCGGACCAGGTAATGACGAGCTTGTCCTTCATGCTGTCCAGCACCGATGAGGGCCGAAGGTCGAAGTACCGATGCACCGCGTCTCGCTGGTCGACGAGCTCGCCGTGGTTCTCGTAGGCGGTGACGAAGCGCGATCGACGCTTGCCGTCCGCCATGAACACCAGCCACAGCCGCGGCGGCGTCTTCATGAACTTGGTGGAAGCGACGCCCTGCTCCCGCGTGTAGGCGAGGACGCGTTCCGGGGTCGCGCCGGCCGGTGACGGGATGCCATCGCGATGATAGGTATGGCGGATCACCAGGACGTCGGCAAGGTCGTCGATGCCCAGGCCGGCCAGGATGTGGCCGAGCTGAAGACGGGCAGCGGGAACCGGCGGGATCGTCATGTGCCCCAGCGTAGGTGTGAGGTCCGACAGTCCACGTCGCTCATCGCCTCGTTGACCTGCGGTTCTGTCGGCGGTGCCCTCTACTCTCATCCTGTGACCACGATCGAGGCCGTCTGCGGCGACATCACCACCGTGGCGGCGGACGCCGTCGTCAACCCGGCTCACCACGCGCTGCGCGGCAGTGACGGCGGGGTCGACCACGCCATCCACGCCGCCGCCGGCCCGACGGTCCTGCTCGACGCCGTCGGGCGTTATCCGGACGGTCTCGCCTCGGGCGACAGCGGGTGGACCACGGCCGGCGACCTGCCGGCCCGCTGGGTGCTGCACACCGTCGTGCCCCACATGCAGGAGGCGCACGGCGGCCGCCGCCTGCTCGAGGCCTGCTACCGGAGCGCCCTCGAACTCGCCGACGACCTGGGCGCCCACACCGTCGCTATCCCGCTGCTGGGTGCGGGATCGCTGGGATGGAACGTGCGGGACTCCCTCGCTGCCGCGCTCGACGCGGTGGCCGCCAGCGATCTGTCGGTCGATCGGGTGCTGCTGGTGACCACGGACGACACCCACCGCGCGGCGGAGTCGGCACTGTTCCAGGCGACGCCGCTGCGCATCCTGCAGGCCGTCCGGCTCCTGCACCGGCGCGGGTACCACCGACTGCGGGCGAGGCCCGGCATGAGCGCGTCCGGCATGTACTGGCGCGTGAGCATCGCGTCCACGGACAACGACGACGGCGACCACGGGTACCGCGACCCGAGCCAAGTCATCTTCTACTCGACCGGCGGCATGACCGAGTTCGCGGGTGGCCAGGTCGACGCGACCACGTCACCCCGGCAGGCAGCCGACCTCATCCTCGCTGCGCTCCCCCGCCTCGAGCCCGCGGCCGACGATCCCGGCTACGCGCAGTGGTACGAGGGCCTGATGCGGCTGGCGGAGCGCGAGCACGCCCTGCCGGTGTCCTACGCCGACTACTTCGACCACGAGCAGGGCTGGGAGATCGGCTGGTGCAGCGGACTGCGGTATCCGGAACCGCCGGCCGTCACCCAACGAGGAGCCTGACCCTACCTGCCTTGCTACTGGGAGTAGCATTGCCAGTATGAAGGTGAGTGTCAGCCTGACGCAGAACGATCTCGCGACGCTCGATCGGTATGCCGCACAAGCGGGACTTCCGTCGCGATCCGCAGCCGTGCAACGAGCAATCCGCATGCTGGACGAGGCCGAATTGGAGAGCGCCTACGAGGCCGCCTGGAATGAGTGGGAAGCGACCGGCGAGAAGGACGCGTGGGACACAACGACGGCGGATGGCCTGAACCGTGCTGCGCGGTGAGATCCGCTGGATCGACCTCGATCCAGCCCGAGCCGGTGAAGCCGACAAGCGCCGGCCCGCTGTTGTCGTCAGCAACGACCGGGCCAATGCGACGACGGCGCGTCTCGGCCGCGGCGTCGTGACCGTGGTACCGATGACCAGCAACGTCACACGCGTCCACCCTTTCCAGGTGTTGCTGCCGGCCGACCAGACGGGACTTTCATCCGACTCGAAGGCGCAGGCAGAGCAGGTCCGGTCCGTGGCGATCGATCGCGTTGGCGGGACCGCCGGCCGTGTACCGCCGGATCTGATGCTCCGACTCGACGATGCGTTGCGGCTGCACCTGCAGCTATGACCGATCAGTGCGGCGCCGCCAGCACCTCCCGTGCCAGTTCGACGACCGCCTGCGCCCGCGACGTCAGCGCCAGCCGGTGCGGCCACGCGACGACGACCGGCTCCGCCCGCGGCTCTGGCGTGATCGGCAGCGTCACCAGCCGGCGGCCCTCCGCGCTCGTCTGCACCGCCGTTCGCTGGAACTGCACGCCGTAGCCGAGACCACGCCCCACCAGCGAGCGGACCAGCTCGATGTTCGTCGTCCGGTGCGCCACCTGCGGACGCACCCCGCGGCGCCGCAGCAGCTCCAGTGTGTTGGCCCCGCTCGGCGGCAGGTCGAGCAGGATCAGCGGCTCGTCGGCCAGGTCCCGCACGTCGACCGCGTCCCTGTCCGCCAGTCGGTGCTCGGCCGAGAGGACGACACGCGGCCTCGCCTTGTACAGCGGACGCACCTCCAGCTCGGTCGGCAGCGCCACCTCGTACGCGATCACGACATCCAGCTCCCCCACCGCCAGCCGCGCCACCAGCTCGTCCGTCGTCCCCTCGGTGACGCTCAGCTCCACGCCCGGATGCCGCTCGGCCAGCCGCGCCCACAGCTCGGGCACCACGGTCGGCGCGAGCGTCGAATAGCACCCGACGGCCACCGGCCCCACCGGCACCCCGCCGTGCTCGCCGATGCTCAGGCGCAGCTCGCTCGCCCGCCGCAGCAGGTCCCGCGCCCCGTCGAGCAGCCGGACACCCGACGGCGTCAGGGTCAGTCCGCGCGCTCGACGACGGACGGCCAGCGTTGCCCCGAGGACGGACTCCAGGTCGCTCACCGCGGAGGCGACGGCGTTCGGGGTGACGTACGCGTGCTGCGCGGCCGCCGCGAAGGACCCGTGCTCGGCCGCCGCGACGAAGAGGTCGAGCTGGCGGAGGGTCAGCCGGGCGTCGAGCACGACGTCGGTGGACGGCGGCTCGGTCGGTCCCGTCTCCTGCGGCTCCATCAGCACTCCCCTTGCGTTTGTTGAGCAGAAACAGTCAGTTGCACTGTAGTTGAGAGCTGGCTCACAGTGGAGGGGAATGTCCGATCGCCGTCGACCGGACCGGAGGAGCCCCCCATGATCGCCGCCGTCACGACAGAACCCGGCACCCGCACGTCGTCGTCGTCGTCAAGCCTCATCTGGGCGTTCCACGCCGACTTCACCGCCTACGTCGAACGCCTGGCGGACGGTCGGGTCGACGTCTCCGGGGGCGTCGAGCGCACGGCGGACGGCCGATTCCGATTCCCCGCCGGCAGCACCGGCGCCGTCCACTGGACCGGCCACCACGGCCTGCTCGCCGTCACCCTCGCCGACCTCGTGATCGAGCAGACCGAGGGTGGAGCGAGCGTCACCATCGCCGACCCCTTCGCCGGCCCGTCCCCTCGCGGCGAGCGCATGGTCCTCGCCGACCTCGGCGAACCCGAGGAGACCGGGACCGGCCGCCGGTACACGCGACTGACCCTCGCCGAGTCCGGCGCCGACCTCTTCATGGGCCACTACCCCGCGGGTCTCCCCCTGGCGCCGATCGAGATCGAGGACGCCCGATGACCACCATCACCGACGCCCCCGTCGCCGACTGGGTGTCGATCCCCGAGCTCTACGCCGACCCCTTCCCCACCTTCGAGCGGCTCCGCGCCGAGGGCGGCGTGCACTGGGTCCCCGCCGTCAACCGCTACCTCGTCACCTCCTACGCCGCCGTCCACGACACCGAAATGGACCAGCAGACCTTCTCCGCCAACGAGAAGGGGTCGCTGATGATCCGGGCCATGGGCCACTCGATGCTGCGCAAGGACGACCCGGACCACGCCGTCGAGCGTCGCGCCTGGCAGCCGGTGCTGCGCCCGTCGGTCGTGAAGAAGTCGTGGCTGCCGATCTTCGAACGCAACGCCGAGCGGTACCTCGAGCTGCTGCGGGAGAAAGGTCCCGGCGCGGATCTGGTGTGGGACTTCGCCGCGCCCTTCGCCGCCGAGAACCTGCGCGCCATCACCGGCCTGCACAACGTCACGCAGGAGGACCTGCAGCGCTGGAGCCAGACGATGATCGACGCCACCGGCAACTACGCCGACGACCCGGCCGTGTGGGCGCGCGGCGAGTCGTCGTTCGACGAGGTCGACGACGCGCTGGACGAGATGATCGGCTGGCACCGGCGCCACCCCGACAGCTCGCTGCTCTCCGCCCTGCTCGCCCTGCCCGGGGAGCAGATGCCGATCGAGTCGATCCGCGCCAACCTCAAGATGACCATCGGCGGCGGCCTCAACGAACCGCGCGACGCGATCGGCGTCGCCGCCTGGGCGCTGATGCGCGACCCGGCGCAGCGCGCTCTCGTCGAGACGGACCCGTCCCGGTGGCACGCCGTGTTCGACGAGACGATCCGCTGGGTGGCGCCGATCGGCATGTACTCGCGGCAGACCACGCGCGACGTCGACCTCCAGGGGGTGCGACTGCCAGCCGGCGCGAAGCTGGGCATCTGCCTGCTCTCGGCCAACCGCGACGAGCAGCAGTGGCTCTCGCCGGAGCGGTTCGATCTCACCCGCAGCGGACAGGGCGCGCACCTGGCCTTCGGCAAGGGCGTGCACGTGTGCCTGGGCGCATGGGTCGCGCGCGCCGAGGTCGCCGACGTCGCGCTGCCGGCCCTCTTCAAGGCGCTGCCCGGGCTTGACCTGCACCCCGAGCGGCCCGCGGTGGCCGGCGGGTGGGTGTTCAGGGGCATGGACGCGCTGCCGGTCACGTTCGACACCGGGTCTTCCGGCGCGAGCACGACGACGACAGGTGGGATGGACGCGACGTCGGGCTCCACCATCTCCCCTGCGCGTGCCTCGACGGCCCCGTCGTCCGACCCGGCGCACTCGACTGCCTCGCCGGTCGCCACGACGGTTCCGCCTGCCGCCGCTCCCGCCTCGGCCGGTGCCATCTCGGCCGTGTCGACACCCGCCGAAGCATCATCTCTCCGCCCGCACGTGGCCATCATCGGCGCCGGCCCTGCCGGCTGCTACACCGCCCAGGCCGTCCTGCGCCGGCTGCCCGGCGCTCAGGTGACCGTCTACGACGCCCGCCCCACTCCGTACGGCCTCGTCCGGTCCGGGGTGGCCGCCGACCATCAGGGCACCAAGGCCGTCGCCGACCAGTTCGCCCGCCTCTTCGACCACGACGGCGTCCGGTTCGTCGGCTCCACCCGAGTGCACACCGGTCGCGTCGCCGAGGACGTCGTGCTCCGCGGCCGTCCTGCGCAGGACGCCCCCGCGGTCCGATCCCAGGACGCCGCCGGCGCTGAGCTCACCCTGCAGCAGCTGCGTGACACGCACGACGCCGTGGTCGTCGCCACCGGGCTCACCGGGGACGTGGCGCTGGCGGTGCCGGGTGCGCTGATCGACGGCGCTCCCCGACCCGGACTGTTCGGCTCCGGGGAGCTGACCCGGCTGCTCAATGGTGATCCGGCCGCGTGCGTTACTGCCTCGCTACCGACGCTCGGCCGTTCCGCCGTCGTCGTCGGCATGGGTAACGTGGCCATGGACCTGATCCGCTTGACCGTCAAGCGCGCCGAGCACCTGGCCGACTCCGACATCCACGACGAGGCCCACACCGCCCTGACCCGGGACCTCACCACGTTGCACGTGGTCGGCCGGTCGCTACCTGCCACGGCGAAGTTCGACCCGGTGATGCTCCGCGAGATCCTCGACCTGCCCGGCATCGAGCACGTCGTCCATGGCGTCAGCCTTGCCCAGCTTGAGGCCGCCGGCGACCCGCGATCGGAGCTCGTCGCTGAGCTCATCCGCTCCGGCGTTGCTACCTCAGGTGCCGGCGTTGCCCTGCGGGTGGAGTGGTGGATCGGCTACGTCCCCGCCGAGGTCCACGGCCATCACCAGGCTGCCCACGACGAAGCCGGTGACGCGGCCGGTGGCGAGCCTGATGGCGAGGCCGAAGACCGCTCAGTTGAGGGGCTCGCAAAGGACGCTAAGACTCTTCACGTCGGCGCGCTCTCCATCGCCGCGTGCGATCAGGCGGCCGGCGCGGAGAACGCGTTCGTGCGGCTGGACGCGGACGCAGTGGTCACCGCCATCGGCTTCCACGGGTGCGCGGACGACCTTGTCGGCTCCCTCGGCGGCCTCGAAGAACGGACCCGGGAGACGGGGCGGATCGAGCCGGGTCTCTACGTGGCCGGCTGGGCACGTCGTGGGCCCTACGGGACCATCCCCTCCCAGCGCACCGATTCCCGCGAGCTGGCCGAGACTATCGCCGCCGACCTCGCAGGCATTGATGCCCCCTCGCGTTCGTCCCGGCCTAGCGGCCCAGCGCGCGGCTACACCGCGCTCGTTCCCTACCTGGGACGGGCGACGGACTGGGCCGGCTGGCGGCGGGTCGACGCCGAGGAACTCGCCCGCGCAACCGCCGGCCGGATCCGCGGCAAACTGCGCGACACCCGGGAGCTGCGCCTGCTGGCGTCCGCCGCCGTCGGCGCCCCCGAGCGCGCCGTCCGAGGTGCCGCCGAGGTGGTGAGCATCGCTGCCGACCTACCGCCACTGACAGTTCTGTTCGGCACCGAGTCCGGCAACGCCGAACTCGGTGCCGAGGAACTGGGCCGCCACCTGGCTGACCGGTTCGCCATTACCATCCGCGACATCGGCACCCTCGATACCACCGACGTCACAGCGGCCCTGGATCGCACCACGCCGCACCTGTTGGTGTGCTCCACTTATGGCGACGGCGAGCTCCCCACCACCGCCCGAGGCTTCCACCAGGCCCTGCTCGAGCAGAAGCCCGACCTTACCGGCCTGCGCTACGCGATGTTCGGGCTCGGCGACCGCTCCTACCCCTCCACCTACTCGCGCGGCTCGGAGATTCTCGACGAGACCCTCCGCCGCCTCGGCGCCGAACGCGTCGGCGACTACGGCCGCCATGACGCCGCCAGTGGCACGTCGGCAGCGGAAAACGTGCTCCCGTGGGTCGATCGCGTTGTCGAGTCGTGCGCGGCCCGGACGTAAGCAGGGAGGTCCTCCAAGGCCATCCGCGGTGACGGACGCAGTCGGCGCCACTGCCGGGACGACGGAGGGCGTCTCGACGCCTCGGATCGTGCCTCACCGGATCGACGCGAAGACACGGCTCTTCGCAGTAGAGCCGGAATCCTCTTGCAATGCCGAATGCAGCCTGGGCGCCACTCAGGCAAAGGCAGAGATGTGGCATCGTTCTGGACATGACGAGTATCGCAGTGTGGAATTGCGCTGACGAACAGTTGACGCACGCGGATGACGAGGTGCGAAGTCTCGAACTCTGTCGATCGAGCGAGGTCGACGTCGTCGTCGCGAGTCACGCCCTCGAATGGGACGGGCTCGGCAGCTTCATCGCATCCTTGGAACCAACCATCTTCCACTTCATCGGTCACGGCACGACCCGCGGCGAGATCGAGGTCAACGAAGGACGCAGGACCGTCGCACGTTCCATATCATCGGTTCTGGAGGTGGTGCGCGCTGCCAGTCCAGCTCTCGAAGGCGTGTATCTGAGCGGTTGTCACACCTCGGTCCCGGGACCCGAGGTGCTCGAGCTTGTTGCCCCGAGCGGCGGCTGGGTCGTCGGCACGTCTGACGCTGTAGAGGATGACGTTGCATCGATGTTCACCCAGAAGTTTTACGAGCACCTCCTCGACCCAAACGTCGATGCGAGCGCGGCGTTCGGTCTCGCCAAGGCCTACGTCGAAGCCGACCTGGGTGACGCCATACCACACAGCGTTTGGATGGCATTGTCGTCAATGCCATCGGTGGACGCGATGGCGCGAACTGTGCTCAGTGCGCTCCGGAATGTCTTCGACCGCAGCGCGATGCAGGTGTCCATGCGTAATGAGTTCTCCTTTGACGAACTCGACCAAGCCCTTCAAGACATGAGCCACGCACTGGGGACAGGACAGGTTTTATCTCGTCGCAACAATGCCTTAATCGCCCCGGTGTCTTTTCCGATTGAGTGGCTGTACGAACCGCGTCTTGCCGGATTCGTCAGCGAGGCAAGAGCAGGAATTTCTACTATAAGGCGAACGCTCGACGTGCTGCGCCAGGGAGCGCGCGGCGATCGGGTGTACGGGAATGTACTGAACTTTGACAATTCGGCATCCCAAGCGGAGTGGATGCAACGGGTCAACAAGGTTGATATGGCGCGAAACAAGATTATAAAGGCGATGAACAAACTCCTGCATGGCTCAGGAACGCCAATCCTGCGACAGATCCCGCTGTCCTTCTCAAAGCAGACGATCGAAAGCGCGCCCAAGAGCCCAGTAAGGCCTCGCCGATGAACTCGCCAGCTCCCGGCTGCTCCACTGGGCCCGAGATCGCGGCCGTCCGGCTCTCAGCCGAGACTCATACTGGACTATGAACGGCCACATTCCGTCGGGATTGCCCTGACACTCCTTGCTTGCGTGGTAGGGACATGCTCTTTCACGGCACGGAGGCGAAGCATCAGTTCATCGGCTTCACGCGGGCCTCGATGAAGTCTATCTCGGTGTCGTCGAAGCCGTACTTGCCGTACAGCTGCTGATCGATCTCTGAGATAGACGTCGACCAGTTGATGTCCGAGTCCACAGTGAAGTCCTGGAGCGGAACGTGCTTCCAGACTTTCGCCGGGTTGTGCTGCGTGATCTTCAGGATGCCGAGCATGACGCGCGCGAACTTGGTCTTCACGTACTTGAGGCATGCAAGAGCATGAGCCTCCTCTTCGAAAGCACCGATTGTGATAAACGTTTGGGTGACGGCAACCCACGGCTCGGCAACTAGCGGGCTGGAGAGCACTTCACCGAGCGTTCCTGATCCGTTTGCAGCCGTGACGACGACCTTGAACTTGCCATAGCTCGCCGGGCCAGCGATGTAGTCCTTGCGGATCCAGCGCGACAATCGCCGATTCTTGATCAGACCAAGAACACGCACATAGTCGTTTTGGTCCTGAGGCTGGTCGGCGTGATACAGAAACGAGAACTGCTCGAAAGTGTTCGTGTTCACCAGCGCTGCGTTGCCCTCAGGACGGAGAGCCCGAGCCTCCGGATGCTGGTCGTACAAAGCATCGGTGTATCGAAACGAGCGGGAGCTTGTGATCTCGGGTGCGATGGATGCGTCGTGCGCTGCGTTGACCTTGTGCAGAATCCCATTGAGCTCTGGGTAGCTCGTGAACGTGTCAATCGGCTCGTCATCACGCCCCTCATCCCAGTAAGTGACAGCGATTCCACCCTTGATGTCAGTGCCAGGGAAGAGGTCGTTGCTGTTGGGCACGTAGTTCGGGACGCTCAGGTGCCGATCCGCGAGCATCTTCTCGTTCCACGCCTTCGGTGTGAACCCAGCGTTGAAGAGGAAGCGTGCCGGCGTGATGAGCACGGCCTTATGCGCGATCTCGTACGCCGCGTCCATGAACAGGTGGTAGACGGGCGTGTCTCGGGTGCCGTCGCCCTGCGCCTCCTCCTGGTAAGGAGGGTTGCCGATCACGACATCGAACTTCTTCCCCATGGTCAGTTGCCTTCCGTCAGCATGTCGTCGATCGTCTTCTTGCGCTCGTCACTGGTCATCTCTGCGAGGTTGCCCCAGCGGAAGTGCCCAGAGGACCGCAGCCACTCCTTGCGCTCCTCGACGCCGCCGGAGACGGCCTCGAGGGTGATCTCGTGGAAGATCTCGTTGTGGCTCATCTCGAACAGCTGCGAGGTGAGGATGTGCTTGAGCCGCTCCTCCTGGTCCGGGATCCGGTCGGCGAGCCCCGTGTCGAGGCGGCGGACCAGCTCCATGAGGAAGAGGCCCGCAGTGGAGAACAGGTCGCCGAAGTTCTTCTCGGGATCGGAGAAGATCCCGGGATTCTCCTTCTCGAGGATGTCCACCATCATCTTGACCACAGGCTGCGGCGTGAAGACAAGCGAGGTCTTCTGCTGCGGGATGTAGGCGAAGATGTTCTCGGTCTGCGCGTGGTCGAAGTAGTCCGCGAGGGCTTCCTTCTTGTCGAGGAACTCCTGGATCGACTGGTCGAACACGGCTTCGTCGAAGAGCCCGGGGACCGTCGTGACCGTGCCGTCGGCCTCGGTCACTTGCTGGCCGTCGCGCAGGAGGCGGAACTCCGCCTCGCTGATCCCTGTGATCTTCTCGAACACGTCATCAGGCGTGTAGTCGTCGAAGTTCGACAGCCGGGTGCGCCGATCTCCGTAGGCCATGAGGAACATCGGAATCGTGCGGGCGAAGCCGCGCAGGTGTGAGCGTGCGTCGTCCATGGTCTGGTCGGCGCGCTTCTGCTCCTTCTTCTTCTCCTCGCGCTCGACGACCGCCTTGGTGATCGACTCGGTCGTCTCTATGAGGATCGCAGCGACGCTCTCCTGGAAAGCCCTCTCCTGTTCGGCCTTCTTCATGGCGATAATTGCAGCGTCTGCTTCGGTAGGTGCCTCGGCCAGCTCGTCCTGGAGGTGCTTCGACGCGATCTCATGCTCGACCCGCACGCGCTCGTACTTCCGCACGACCTCCGCCTCGGTGCCCTTCTCATCGCGCTCGACCTGCTTCTTGCTCAGCGCGTACTCCGCCTCCAGCTTCTCGCGTGTGTCACGGGCCTTGTCGGACACGAGTTTCGCGAGCTTCTTGGCCACCTCGGCCGCGGGAGCCTCCGGATCCGTCGCCGGGATGTCCTCGACCCGCCACACAGGAGTACCGAGCTCCGCCACCTTCGGGTTGATGACCGTCTCCATATCGACCTCGACGTTGCCGTCGCGGTCAACGTTCGGCATCGGCTCGGGCAGATCGAGATCCTTCTTCTTGAGCTTGCCCTGCTCGGCGGTGGGGAGCTTGTCGAGGATCTTCTTGAGGTGACCGGAGTAGCGGAAGATCCCGGCGACGTTCGCGAACAGCAGGTTTGAGAGGAACCCGCGGCGCACGACTTCGCGAGCCTTGAACACCTTTGGGAACGTGAGGACCTCCGAGGCATCAAGCTCGACCATCCTGCCCTCGGCGTCCTCGCCGATGACAGGGAAGAAGTTCAGCAGTGTCCTGATGTTCTCGCGGCGAACGCCCTCGTCGCCCGACGGGTTCGGACGGAGGTTGTTCGCGAACTCGTCGAAGATCGTGAGCGTGCGCTCAGGCGCGAAGTCGAAGATGTAGGCGTTCTTCTTCTGGAAGACCTGACCGTCGCGCTCGAAGGTGCACGGATTCTGCGCACGGAACGCGGCCTGCATATACAGTGCCGGCGAGGTCACGTTCGAGAGCATGACGACGGCAGTCCACTCAGGGATCGTCACCCCGGTGGTGAGCTGGCCGACCGAGAGCGTGATCGTCCTGCCCCCGGTCTTCTCGGCCTCGGCGATGGCATCGCGGACCTTTCCGAGCGATGCCTTCGACTGCACGAGGTCGCTGTCGTCGTCCGCGCCGCGCCCATCGCCTGCGGCGAGCACGACCACGTAGTCCTTGAACACCTCGTGTTTGTTCAGCATCCGCTGCAGAGCCTTCGCGGAGGCGACGCGGTCGAGCAGCCAGAAGGAGTGCCGAATCTCGTCGCGCAGCTCCGGGGTCGAGAACGGGTACTTCTCGTTCACGGACAGGCGGTCGAGGAACGTCTGGACGTCGGCTTCGTGCTCGAAGTATCCGTTGTCCTTCGTGCGGAAGAACTCTCCGAGGTCGAAGGCGTAGTCGATGTTCGCCTCGTCCTCGGCGATCGCGACGCCCTCTGCGAGACGCTCGCTGATCATCCGGGACACCTGGTAGGTGAGCAGGTTGAGCGTGGGCAACTCCTCGTACGGGTTCTCCCGCTCAGGGTCGCCCCACTCGGCGCGCGCGCTCTGCTCGTCCTCGTAGGTCCAGTTAAAGATCTGGTCCCGGTCAAACTTGCCCGAGGCGAGCGCCTTGAAAGGCGTGCCCGACAGGTGCAGCGTCCACGCACGCTTGATCTGGTCGAAGGCGACGTCGGTTTTCGTCGTGTCGACGCCCTCGTGTGCCTCGTCGATGACGAGCAGGTCCCACCCCAACTGCGCGATGTGCTTGAGCTTCTCGTATCTGCCGCCGAAGTACACCGAGCCCTTGAGATCCTGCAGGGAGAGGAATTCGACGATGCGCGGGTCCTCGTCCTGCGTGTGCGAGACGTACGAGGACCACTGGTCCCGCGACATTGTCGGACGGCCGTTCAGGGATGCCGAGTCCGAGACAAACCGATAGGTCGTTTGGTGCCCGATGAAGCGCAGGAAGTCGTCGAGCCACGAGTTCGCGATCGCGGGACGATTTGTCACAATGAGAACCCTGCGTGCGCCGAGCCGCCGCATCAGGTCGTATGTCGTGAGGGTCTTGCCGAAGCGTGGCTTTGCGTTCCAGAGCACCTCGGTTTTGCCGGATCCAAACGCTTCGAGTGCCTGCGTCACCGCGGTGTCTTGCTCCGGGCGAAGCTCGTAGTCCTGTTCCACGACGCCTGAGACATCGATCGAGACATCGCCCGACGCGAAGTCCAGGAAGTACTGCCGCGAGGTCTTCGGTGCCCCTTCGAACTGATGCCACTCGGTGCGCTTCGGTCGCTCAGGCGTCGCCGGGACACCGTCGCGCTCGATGCCCTGCTGCCTGAGATAGGCGTGGAAGTCGTGGTCGGTGAACCGCCCGCCATCGGGCGTCATGTATGCCGCCTTGAACACCCACTCGATCTTCTTTCTGATCGACAGCTGCGAGGCTTGCTGGGCGATGCGCGCCTGTGCGCCGCCCTCCTGCGCCGTGTACCCGATCTTCTCCCAGCCTGCGTACTTGGGGAGGTCGGTCGTGGTCCACGAGTAGATCTGCGGCGTTATCTCCCGGAACGTTTTGATCTTCGGGTTAGGCATCTGCGTTCGCTTTCCTGTGAACGTGTTGGACGGGACACGGCTCGTACGAGCCGTATATAGCGAAGTCGAAGGCTCCATCCTCGCGGAGGGAGTTGAAGGTGAAAGGCTCTCGCTTGACCATCGACGGATCATGCGGCTGGCGGGTCCACCACGAGAACTCGATCTCCTCGCCGTCCGGCGACCGCCCAGTGAGCGTGTTGCCATGGAGGATGTTCGTCTCAACGAGGAAGGTTGCGGCGTGGTAGAGGTCCGTGCGAGAGCTGCAGCGCGTGCCGTGCCCCTCGTGGAACCTCACGAACTCGTTGACGAGCGCGTCCTGTGCGTCTCGGTGGTTGTCCTGGAGTAGCTCGATCGCGTAGATCGAGGCGAGCGCGAATAAGGACTCCCGCGACCAGATCGCCGGGTCGAGCCGTTCTTCGATGGCGGCAAGCTTGCGTTGCAGGATTGCGACCAGGAAGTTCCCATCCCCGGCGGCTGGTTCCAAGAACGTCTTGTCGACGAAGCCTTCACCGGCTTCAAGATCGTGGCTGACGAGATTGAGCATCTGATCGACCATAGAGCGCGGTGTGAAGACTTCGCCGTACGTCTTGACGCGGTGTCGCGACTTCATAAAGAGGCGGTCTCCGTCAGGATTGCTCATGTCCATTGTCCGTCAGTAGGAGGTCAGCGCATTGTCAGACAGCAGGAGAGCGTCAAAGGGGGCGTCGTCGGATGCCACATAGAAGTTCGTGCCGCGGTCTGACTTATGCTTCGCTGTTGCCACCAGCACATCTGTCGTGAGTGCTATTGCCGACTCCGTCATGCTCCCTATTCCTGCTGCTCGGCCCGTGCCCTGTATCAAGAACCTAACATCGCGTCGTGCCACAGCCATCCAGCACCGATGGGGCATCCCCTTCCCGGCAACATCAGCAATCCTAAGAATGCATATCGACGAGTCCAGACGCGGCGCCAAGCCGTCAGAACGGAAGACAAAAGGGCCTCGCCGATCCGGCGAAGCCCTTTTCGTGTTGGTGGAGCTGAGGGGACTCGAACCCCTGACCCCCTGCATGCCATGCAGGTGCGCTACCAGCTGCGCCACAGCCCCATCGTCGCCGTACACAGCACCGGTCGAGACCGTTATCCGTGCCGCGGCAACCAGACGAGTCTATCCAATGAACGTCGGGAGAACCAAATCAGCCCTCCTCGACCACCACCGGCTCCGGGAGGCTGCCGGCGTTGTGCTCCGCGAGCCGCCAGCGCAGCCCCCGGGCGGCCTTGTCCGCCCCCATCTCCTCGACCATCGACCAGTTGCAGTTGGCCAGGCCGGAGAGCACCGACCACGAGCCGTGCGGCAGTCCCAGCAGCGACGCGATCGCCACGCGCGCGGCACCGCCGTGCGTCGCCAGTACCAGCAGGCCGTCGTCGGGCAGGGCCTCCAGATGCTCCTCGATCGCCGCGCACACCCGCGCGGCGACGTCGAGCCGGCTCTCCCCTCCTCCGGGCGCCACGTCCACGTCACCGGTCGACCACGCCGCCGACTCCTCCGGGAACTGCTCGTTGATCTCCGCGAATGTCAGCCCCTGCCAGCGCCCCGCATTGGTCTCCCGCAGCCGCTCATCCAGCGTGACCGGCAGCCCCGTGACCCGGCCCAACGCCTCCCCGGTCTTCCGGGCCCGCGTCAGGTCCGACGCCACGATGAGATCCGGGTCCAGCGCCGCCAGCAGCCGCGCCGACGACTCCGCCTGCGCCTCACCGACCTCGTCAAGGTCGATGTCGGTCTGCCCCTGGAACCGGCCGGCCGCGTTCCACGGCGTCCGACCGTGCCGCCACACGATGACGCGGCGGCCGTTCGCGGCGTGGAGGCCGCCGGCGCCGTCGAATCCGCCCGAGCTCACGCCCGGGACTCGTCGTCGCCGGCTGAACCGGCGGTGGAGTCCGCGTCGGAAGAAGACAGACCCAGCTCGGCCGGGTCGACGAGGGGACGGTCCGAGGCAGAACCCGTCCGCTCCTGACCGGCCGGCACGCTCGCGTTCAGCTCGGCGGAGATGTCGATGACCGGGCTGTCGTTCCACAGCCGCTCCAGCGCGTAGAACACCCGGTCCTCCTGGTGCTGCACGTGCACGATCACCGTGATGTAGTCCAGCAGCACCCAGCGACCGCCGGAGCGGCCCTCGCGGCGGACGGGCTTCTCCCCGAGCTCGCCGAGGGACTCCTCGATGGCGTCGACGACGGCGTTGACCTGCCGCTCGCTGGTCGCCGAGGCGATGACGAACGCGTCGGTGATGGCGAGCCGCTCGCTGACGTCGAGCGCGACGACGTCGTGCGCCTGCTTGTCGGCGGCGGCGCGGGCGGCCGCCCGGACGAGGTCGATGGAATGGTCGGAGGCGGTCACGGAACTCCTTGAGAAGGGATGAGGAACGGGGAGAGGACAGATGCTCAGTGGACGAAGAGCAGCACGGCGACGACGGCCAGGGCGGCCACCACGACGACGATGCCGCCGATCAGGGCGCCCACCCACGAGCGGCGGCCCTGACGAGCGGTGCGGGAGTCGAGCGGGTCCAGGCCCGCGGCGTCGGCCGCACCGACGGGAACCGGCGGAGCCGACGCGGCACCGCCGTCAGCCGACGCCGCCGGGGCGTTCGCCTCGAGCAGGTCGGCCGTCGGCACCCAGCCGGTGGCCGGGCCGGAAGCAGAGCGGTCGGCCGCAGGAGTGCCGGCCGCAGCAGTATCGGCTCCAGCAGGTTCCGGTGCCGCAGTCGGAGTCGCCGCGTCGGACGCACCCACACCCTGTGACAGGTCGGAAGACGCCTCCGTGCCTTCCAGCCGCGTGCCCTCCCGGCTCCCCGGCACCCCGGGATGCATCGGCTGGGCGGTACCCGTCTCCGGGTCGATGTGAAGGAACACCTGCGAGGTGGTCGGCGGGGCGATCACCGGGAAGTCGAAGGCGGGGTCGTGCTCGTAGCGCAGCGGGGTGACGGCCCCGAGGTTGTGCGGCTGGTCCAGCAGCGGCGGCTCGGTCGACTGCCCCACCTGGGCGAAACTCGACGTCACCGGCGAATCCGTGACCGCCGGTCCGGCGGGGGTCCCCCGCTGGGCGGCGTTCAGGGCCGCGGCGCGGGCGGCCAAGGCCTCCTGCTCGGCGCGGACCTGCGGGTCGACGTGCTCGGGCCCGGCGTGCTCGGCACCCTCGACTTCGCCGCCGTGCGAGGCCGGAGCCGCAGACACCCCGTGCCGGGACAGGCTGACGGCGTGCTCGCCCGCCTGATCGGCGAGCTCGGCCATCCGCGCCTCGTACTCCTCGCGGGTTAACGCGGCGCCGGCGCCGAACGCGACGCCGTCGTCGTCGACCTCATCAGCAGAGACGGGCTCAGCCGAGGCCAGCCCGGACGCGGAAGCGGCACCGGTCGCCCGTGCCTCGGCGGCGCGCTCGGCAGCCCGCCGTTCCCGACGGGTCGCGTACTGGGTGGGGTTCTCGGTCGAATTCAGGGGATCGTCACTCATGGGGCACCAGCATCGTCGGAAGGTGGCCGCCGGGCGTCGTCGTCCCGTCGAACGGCAACGCGCTCACACCGGACTCCGCCGCGGCCGCCTCGGGCGTGTACAACCCGTACTTGGCGATGTACTGGACGACGCCGTCCGGCACCAGGTACCAGACGGGGTGGCCGTCGCGGACGCGCTTGCGGCAGTCGGTCGAGGAGATCGCCATGGCGGGGATCTCCATCAGGGAGACGTCGTCGCGGCCCATGTTGCGCAGCTCGTGCCCGGGCCGGGTCACACCGACGAAGTGGGCCAGCGACCACAGTTCGTCGACGTCCTTCCAGGACATGATCTGCTCCATGGCGTCCGCGCCGGTGATGAAGAACAGGTCCGCGTCCGGGCGCAGGGCGTGCAGCTCACGGAGCGTGTCGATCGTGTACGTGAGCCCGGGCCGGTCCACATCCACGCGGGACACGCTGAACCGCGGGTTCGACGCCGTGGCGATCACCGTCATCAGGTACCGGTGCTCGGCGGGCGAGACGTCGTCCTTCTGCTTCTGCCAGGGCTGGCCGGTGGGGACGAAGACGACCTCGTCGAGCCCGAACACCGACGCCACCTCGCTCGCGGCCACGAGGTGACCGTGGTGGATCGGGTCGAACGTGCCGCCCATGACGCCCACCCGGGCGCGGTGCCCCGGGAGGGAGACGTGGCCGGGCGTGGAGACGGGCGAGTTAATGGCCCTGCTCCCGGTGGTGCTCGGCCGGCAGGGTGCGCTGCGGGTCCACGTGCTCGTCGTGCGCGTCGTGGCGCATGCCGACGTTGGTGAAGGAGACCGTGATGAACAGCAGCACGAGGAACGTCCCGAAGATCACCAGCATGACGACGGGGGCCGGGGCGATCGTCGGGGCCTTCTCCTCGGCGGCGGACAGGACCGCGGTGGCCAGCGATGTGAGCATGCTCTCCCTGCTTCGGGTCGGTACGGGTCGTTGCGTGCCGTGGCGGGGGCGACGGCACTGCTGAACGCACCACTGCCGCCCACGTCCGGGGACTGCCCCCATCCTACGTCGCGGGGCCTCCCGGGGCCGCGCTCCGGGCGACACGGCCGCCGTCGGAGGCGTCGCCGACCGTCCGGTCTCGCCCGACGGCGAGACCGACGACGATCTGCACGACGTTGACGGCGACCATGCCCAGCACCGGAACCGCCCAGGTACCGGTCGCAGTGAAGAGGGCGCCGACGACGGGCGGCCCGACGGCGGCCAGCAGGTAGCCGACGGACTGGGCCATGCCGGAGAGGGACGAGGCGACGCGGTGGTCGCCGGCGCGCAGCCCGATCAGGCTGAGGGCGATGACGAGTGAGGCGCCACCGCCGAATCCGGCGAGCAGAGCCCAGAACAGGGCCAGCCCCGGGACGAGCACCAAGCCGAGCAGGCCGGCGGCCGTGAGCACGGGGGCGAGAGCGCACGCGAGCCGCTGGTCCCGGCCGCGCAGCATCAGCGGGACGAGGGAGCTGGAGGCGACGCCGACCAGTTGGTAGGCGAAGAGGTTCCAGCCGGACTCGACGGCCCCGGTCCCCCAGGACCGCTCAATGGTGGGCAGCCAGGTGACGATGACGTAGAAGTTGACCGACTGCAGGCCCATGTACGCCGTCACCTGCCACGCCAGCGGCGACCGCCACACGCTGCGGCGGGCGGCCGGGACGGCGGCGGGCGTGTCGGTGCCACTGGCCGGCTCCTCGGCGGTGGCGCCGTCGACCGCCGTCCGCGTGCGCAGGTGCGGCAACCACAGGACGATCGCGGGCAGGACGAGCAGCGCCCATGCCCCCAGGCCCAGCCGCCAGCCGGCCTCGCTGCCGTCGGGGAGTCGGAGGTGCGAGAGCGGCACGGCCAGCCCCGCGCCGACGGAGGCGACCGCGCCGAGAGTGGCGGAGTAGGCGCCGGTGAGGATCGGGATGTGGCGCGGGAATTCGCGCTTGACGATCGAGGGCAGCAGCACGTTGCCGACGGCGATCGCAGACCCGATGAGGAAGGACCCGACCCAGAGACCGGCGGAGCCGACGACGTCGCCCGGCGTTCCGTCGGACGGCGCGCCCGTCGGCAGGGAGCGGATGGCCGCGCCGACGAGCAGCAGGACCAGCGCGGCGAGCACGGTCCGGGCGGCGCCGAAGCGGTTGCCGACCGCCGCGGCCACCGGGGAGACGACGGCGAACGCGAGCAGCGGCATGGCCGCGAGCAGGCCGAGTCCGGTGGGCCCCATCCCCGTCTCGGCGCCCACCTGATCGATGAGCGGGCCGAGCGCGGTGAAGATCGGCCGCAGGTTGCCCGCGATCGCGAGGATCCCCACCACCAGCAACCACGCCGGCGGCCGGCCACGTGCGTGGCCGGCCGCTCGGGGGGACGACGAGGGCGTCGACGAGGGGGACGCCGAGGATCGGGTCATCGACGGGTGCTCGTCGAGGAGTGGGTCGTCGAGCAGGGCGTCATCGAGCAGGGCGGCGTCGAACGCGGGTCACGCGGGGCGCTCATGCCCCGCACGCCCGGGAGGGCGGGGTCACGGGCGCACGTGCCCGTCGCCCGTCACGATCCACTTCGTCGTCGTCAGCTCGGTCAGGCCCATCGGTCCGCGGGCGTGCATCTTCTGCGTCGAGATGCCGACTTCCGCGCCGAGGCCGAACTCGCCGCCGTCGGTGAACCGGGTCGAGGCGTTGACCAACACCGCGGCGGCGTCGACCTCGGCGACGAACCGCTCGGCGTTGGCCAGGTCGTTCGTCAGGATCGCCTCGGTGTGCCGGGTCGTGTACTTCTCGATGTGCTCGATCGCCTCGTCCAGGGTGTCCACGGTCGCGACGGCGAGGTCCAGGTCGATGTACTCGGTGGCCCAGTCCTCCTCCGTGGCCGGCTGGGTGGGCAGGTCCGCGGGCAGCGCGGCGGCGACCCGCTCGTCGACGTGCAGCCGCACGCCGGCTTCGGCCAGGGCACGCAGCGTGGACTCGAGGCCGGTGAAGCCGGGGTGGACGAGCAGCGTCTCGACCGTGTTGCAGGTGCTGGGCCGTTGCGTCTTGGCGTTGACGACGATCGGGGTGACCATCTCCGGGCTCGCGGAGGCGTCCACGAAGATGTGCACGTTGCCCTCCCCGGTCTCGATGACGGGCACCTGGGCGTTGCGCACCACGGTCTGGATCAGGGAACGGCCGCCGCGCGGGATCAGGACGTCGACCTTGCCGCGGGCGCGCATCAGGGCGTTGGCCCCGGCCCGGCCGTACTCGTCGATGGTCTGCACGGCGGTGTCGGGCAGCCCCTGCGCGTTCAAGGCCTCGCCGATCAGCTCGACGAGCGCGGCGTTGGAGTGCTGCGCCGCGGTGCCGCCGCGCAGGATGACGGCGTTGCCGGCCTTGAGCGCGAGTCCGGCGATGTCCACGGTGACGTTGGGGCGGGCCTCGTAGATGGCGCCGACGACGCCGAGGGGCACGTGCACCTGCCGCAGCCGCAGCCCGTTGGGCAGGGTCTGCCCGCGGACGACGGAGCCGACCGGGTCGGGCAGCGAGGCGAGGTTCTCCAGCGCCTCGGCGAGGCCGGCGATGCGTTCGGTGGTCAGCCGCAGCCGGTCCTGCAGGCTGGTGCTGACGCCGTTGGCGTCGGCGTCGGCGAGGTCCCGTTCGTTGGCGGCGAGGATGCGGTCCTGGTTCGCGATCAGGGCGGCTCCGATGGCGCGGAGCGCGGCGTCCTTGGTGGCGCGGTCGGCGCGGGCGAGCACGCGCGAGGCGGCCTTCGCGGCGTCGGCGATGGTGTCGACGGCGGCCGCGGTGGCGTCGTCGACCGTCGCGGCGCTGTTCTCGGACGCCGCATTCTCGGACGTCGTGTTCTCGCTCTGGTCGGCCGGTGTCGCGGCCGGCGTCGTCGTGGTCGTCGGGGCGTCGCTGTTCCCGGTCCCGGAAGCGGGCGTGCCGGTGTGCTGGGTGAGCGTCGTCATCGGGCCAGTCTATCGAGCGGGACCGACCGCCGACGTGGGTGGTGTCACACGCCGGCGGCTGCTCAGGGTCCGTCCCGCAGGGCGACGGCGGCAGTGGAAAACAGCCGTCGCCGGCCGGAGCGCTGTGCTTGACTGGCGGCGTGACCTACAGCCTCTCGGAAACCGTCCTCGTCCCCGCCACCCCGGAGGAGACCTATCGCCTCATCAGCGACGTCACCCGCACCGGAGAGTGGAGCCAGCAGTGCCATCGTTGCACCTGGGACACCGACGAGCGCGGAGTCGGCGCCACCTTCACCGGTTTCAACCGCTTCAAGGAGCGCGAGTGGCAGACGACGTCGACCGTGGTGACGGCCGACGAAGGACGCGAGTTCGCGTGGTCCGTCGGGCCGGGCAAGGCCATCTGGGGTTACCGGCTGGCCCCGGTCGGTGACGGCGAGACGGAGCTGACGCAGTACACCGAGGTCGGTGAGAGCGTCGAGTCCTACTTCCGGCAGACCTACGGCGACGCCGCCGAGCGTCAACTCGCCTCCCGGCAGCGCGCCGCGGCCAGCGGCATCCCCCTGACCCTGGACACGATCCGGTCGATCCTCGCCGCCGAGGCGAGCAGCACCACGCCGCGGTAGCCCGCGAGGCGCCCTCGACCGGCCACTCGGCCGGCCACGAGCCAGACCGGTCAGGGCGTCAGGATCGAGCGCAGCCCCGCGCCGGAGGCCAGCTCGTCGAGCGCCTGCGGGCCCTCCGCGAGGGGACGCACCGTGTCGATCAGCCGGTCCAGCGGCAGCCGACCCGCCAGGTACAGCCGTGCGAGCCGGGGCACGTCCACCCGGGCGACGCTCGAGCCGTAGTTGCAGCCGAGGATGCTCTTGCCCTGGTCCGCGAGCTCGTACGGGTCGATCGAGGACCGGGCACCCATCCGCGGCATCCCGACCAGCACCGCTGCTCCCCCGGCCGCGAGCATGCCGGGCAGCGTCTCGATGACCTGCGCGTTCCCGATCGCCTCGAATGCGAAGTCGACGCCCCCGAACTGCTCCTGCAGCCAGGCGCCGGTGTCGGTCTCCCGCGGGTCGAGCACGACGTCGGCCCCGAGCTCGAGCGCCATCGCGCGCTTGTCCGCCGACAGGTCGACGGCGACGATCGGGTGGGCTCCGGCCAGCCGCAGCCCCATCACGATGGACAGGCCGACGCCGCCGCAGCCGACCACGACGGCGGAGGCGCCGGCTGGCACCCGCGCGGTGTTGAGCACGGCGCCGACCCCGGTGGTCACCGAGCACCCGAGCAGAGCGCCGACGGTGAACGGCAGTTCGTCGTCGACCCGGATCGCCGCCGTCTCCGGGACGACGACGTGGGAGCCGAACGTGCCAAGCCCGAGGTAGGGCCACAGCGGACTGCCGTCGGCGCCGGCGAACGGCGTCGACCCGTCCGGCAGCGTGTTGGCCAGCGCCGTCGTCCCGGTGCACAACCACCCGCGACCGGCCGAACAGTTGGCGCACGCCATGCACGGGGCGAACCAGGAGAGGACGACGTGGTCGCCGGGCGCGACGCCGGTGACGCCGGGGCCGACCTCCTCGACCACGCCGGCGCCCTCGTGGCCGAGGACGAGCGGCTGGTCGGCGGGCCAGTCGCCGTTGACGACGTGCAGATCCGAGTGGCAGACGCCCGTCGCCCGGATCGCGACCCGGACCTGGCCCGGTCCGGGCGCGGCGATGCGCACGTCCTCGACGGCGACGTCGACGCCCGCGTCCCCGCCGGCACGCGGCCGGACGGTGATGGCGGGGCTGGTGCTGACGCCCATGCCTACGCCGGGTCCGTGACGGGAGCGGACGGGTCGGTCAGCGCCGCGTGCGGCGTCTCCTCGGTGCCGCGCAGCGACCGGCTGGCCAGCAGGTAGACGACCGAGGTCACCACCAGGCCGACGAGCCAGGCGATGTCCACCCCGCCGAGCAGCTCGGCCATCGGGCCGGTGTAGCTCCAGTCACCGATGGTCGGCAGCACCATGAACGGGATCTCGGCGAGCAGGCCGGCGCCGAAGGCCGTCAGGCCACGCCAGCCCCACGCGCCGTAGATGCCGTCGGGCGTGAACAGGTCGGCGATGGCGTAGTGGCCGCGGCGCACGATGAAGTAGTCGACCAGATTGGTCGCCGTCCACGGCACCAGCACGTAGAGCATCAGCGTCAGCGCGGAGAACACCGTGGCCACCGCCCCGGTGCTGACCGTGGCCGCCACCGCGTACCAGACGACGGCGAGCACGAGGATGGTGGTCACCCGGGAGGGGGTCTTCGGCTTGATCGGACGGACGGAGTCGATCGTCGTCAGCACCGTCAGGGCGCCGCCGTAGGCGTTCATCCCCATGGTCGCGGCCAGGGCCAGCGCCGAGAGCAGGGCCGCGGCGTCGCCGAGGTGCGGGATGACGGTGTTGCCCGCCAGTTGCAGGCCGGCCAGCCCGTCGGTGGCTCCGAGCGCGATGGCCAGCCAGGCGCCGAGCACGATCAGCCAGATGGCCGAGGACGAGGCGCCGAAGAACACCGCCGCGATCACCTTCCGCGCCGGTGTTGTCGTGGGCAGGTACCGGGAGTAGTCCGAGACGTAGGGCGCGTAGGTGATGTTGTAGGCGGCGCACGCGGCGAACTGCGCCATGAAGGCCACCCAGCTGAACCCGTACTGGGACGGGTCCCACGAACCGTGGGCACCGCCGGCGATGACGCCGATGGTCAGCACGATCATGATCGGCAGCGAGATGTAGAGCAGGATGCGGAACGCCCTGTGCAGCCAGTCGTGCCCGAAGATCGCCAGGGCGGCCGCCGCCACCGTCGCCACGACCGCGACCGCCGTCGCGTTCCAGCCGAACGAGCTGGACAGGCCCTCGCCGAGCAGGATGGTGTCCGCGACGTTGAACGCGAGGTAGGTGAAGAGGGTGGCGAGCAGGGGCACGATGACGCCCCGGTAGCCGAACTGCGCGCGCGACTGGATCAGCTGCGGCAGCCCCATGGTCGGGCCCTGCGAGGCGTGGAAGGCCATGAAGATGGTGCCGACACCGATCCCGAGGATGCTCGCGACGACGGTCCAGCCCAGGGACAGGCCCAGCGACGGGCCGATGAAGCCGATCGGGATGGAGAAGTACTGGAAATTGCCGAGAAACCACAGCGGGGCCTGGTGCCACAGCTTGCCGTGCCGCTCGTTCGCGGGCACCCAGTCGATCGACTTGGCCTCGATCAGCGGGACGCCGGCGCCGGTGGCGGGAGTGGACGGAGAGGACATGGCACTCCTTGGACGTGGACGGGAGGCGTGCCCGTGTGGCGCCGACGAGCCCCCCTCGGCTGCGGTTCACTGCGAGCATCGGGTGTTGCCCTTGGGGCAACACTGGAGGACACACTATGGCCCACGTCACCCGCGGCCAAGCGGATCGCCGAAGAAGTCAGTGCGCGACGGGCTCCGTCGGCAGGCCCGGCGTGCCGACCCGAATCGCGTAGACGCTGCCGGCCTCCGGTTCGGCGTCGTCGGGCAGGTTCTCCCGGGACGTCGTGATGTAGAGGGTGCGCAGGTCCTCGCCGCCCAGCGTGCACGCGGTCGGCTGGCTCGGCGGGACGGCGATGCGGTCGGTGAGGGTGCCCGCGGCGTCGTACCGGTGCACCTCGCCGCTGCCGTTGATGGCCGTCCAGACCGCTCCCTCGGCGTCGACGCACAGGCCGTCGGGCCGGCCGCTGCCCGGGCCGTCACCGCCGTCGACCTCGACGAACGGCCGCCGGTTCACCAGCCGGTCGTCCACATTGTCGAAGACGTCGATGCGCCCGGTGGGGGTGTCCGCGTAGTAGGCCAGCGCGCCGTTCGGGGCGAAGCCGAGGCCGTTGGAGACGGTGACGGAAGGCTCGGTGACGTCGAGGACGCCGTCGGCTCCGAGTCGATAGAGGGTGCCGGCGCCGTCGACCTGCTCGACGTGCATGCTCCCGGCGTACAGGGTGCCGGTGGGCGAGACGCCGCACTCGTTGAACCGGATGTCCTCGTCCTCCCACACCGGTGGGAGCAGCCGCAGCTCGCCGTCGTCGCTGTCGGTGAGTGCGAGCTGGTTCCACAGCCCGACGAGGAAGCCGCCGCTCGCCCGGGGCCGGACGAAGGCGGCGAGGCTGCCGACGTGCCGACGCGTGATGCCCGCGTCCGTGAAGGTCAGCAGGTCGCCGGCGAACATGTCGACCCAGCGCAGGCCGCCCCAAGCCGGAGACCAGACGGGGCCCTCCGCGTGGTAGGCGATCGGGCCGGTGATGTTCCGCAGTTCGCTCATGCTCTATGCAACCACGAGCCCACCACACGGGTCAGGGAGACAGCGGAGGAACGGCTCAGGCGAGGACGAGGTCGTTGACGTGCACGACCTCGCGTTCGTAGTCGTGGCCGAGGTCCTCCCCCAGGTCGAACGTGGTGCGGCCGAGCATCTGCGGCAGCTCCTCGGAGTCGTAGTTGACGAGGCCGCGGGCGATCACCTCGCCGCTGCGGTCGGTCAGCTCCACGGGGTCGCCGGAGGCAAAGGTGCCGGAGACATCGACGATGCCGGCGGGCAGCAGGGACCGGCGCCGGTCCCGCACGGCCTTGACGGCGCCGTCGTCGAGCACGAGCCGGCCGCGGATGGTGGCCAGGTGCGCGAGCCACATCAGCCGGATCGGGTGCCGGTTGCCGGTCGGATGGAACCAGGTGCCGACCGGGTCACCACCGAGCGCGGCCGCGGCGTAGTCGGTCGAGGTGACCATGGCGGGGATGCCGTTGGCGGCGGCCATCGATGCGGCCTGGACCTTGGTGGCCATGCCGCCGGTGCCGACGCCCGCGCGACCGGTGCTGCCGATGGTGATCGCCTCGAGGTCGGCCGGGCCGTGCACCTCGGGGATCCGCCGGGCGCCGTCGGCAGGCGGCCCGTCGTAGAGCGCGTCGACGTCGGAGAGGAGGATCAGCAGGTCCGCGTGCGCGAGGTGGGCGACGAGGGAGGCGAGCCGGTCGTTGTCGCCGAACCGGATCTCGTGGGTGGCGACCGCGTCGTTCTCGTTGACGATCGGCAGCACCCCGAGGGTCAGCAGCCGGGTCAGGGACCGATGGGCGTTCTGGTACTGGGTGCGGCGGATCAGGTCGTCCGCGGTGAGCAGCACCTGGCCGGTGACGATGCCGTGCTCACCGAACGCCCGGGTGTAGCGGGCCATCAGCAGCCCCTGCCCGACGCCGGCGGCGGCCTGCTGGCTGGCCAGGTCCTTCGGGCGGCGGGTGAGGCCGAGCGGGGCGAGGCCCGCGGCGATGGCGCCCGAGGAGACCAGGATGATCTCCTGACCGGTCAACTTCGCGGCGGCCAGCACGTAGGACAGCCGCGTCAGGGCGTCCTCGTCGATGCCGCCGCCGATGGACGTCAGGGACGAGGAGCCGACCTTGACGACGATGCGGCCGGCGGTGGGCACCTCCGCGCGGGAGGTGATCGAACTGCGACGCCGGCTGACGCTCACGCGCCGTCCTCGTCGCCGGCGTCCTCCGTACCCGTCCGGTCCGCCCCGACCGCGCTGGTGCGGCCGGCGCTGAATCGCTCGTCGCTGGTGCGGTCGCTGCCGGTCCAGATGCCGGCGCGGCGCTCGGCCTCGAGCTCGTCGCGAGCGGCCTGCTTGGCATCCATGCGCTCGTGGAAGTCCTGCCGCTTCTGGCTGCGGGTCGGCCGGGACTCGGCCTCGAGCAGACGCAGGTCGGTGCCGCGCGGGCCGGCGAGCAGCTCGGCGCCGGCGACCATGGTCGGCTCCCAGTCGAACACGACGCCGTCCTCGCCGCCGATGACGACGGTGTCGCCCGGCTTCGCGCCGGACTTGAACAGGCCGTCCTCGACGCCGAGCTTGGCCAGCCGGTCCGCGAGGTAGCCGATGGCCTCCTCGTTGGCGAAGTCGGTCTGCGCCACCCAGCGCTCGGGCTTGTCGCCGCGGATGCGGAACAGCGGCTTGAGGCTGCGCTCCTCCTGGGTGATGGTGTACTCGCCCCGACCTCCGCGGCCGCCGCGGTCGACGGGCCGCGGCCGCAGCACGACGCGCGGTGCGGCGGGCGACGCGGCACGATCGGTGCGGGCAGCGTCGACGATCTGCGCCATGGCGAAGGACAGCTCGCGCAGCCCCTCGTGGCTGGCGGTGGAGATCTCGAACACGCGGTAGCCGCGGGCCTCGAGGTCCGGCCGGATGAAGTCGGCGAGCTCGCGGGCCTCGGGGACGTCGATCTTGTTCAGCGCCACCAGGCGGGGCCGCTCGTTCAGGGGGACGACATCACCGCCGGGGCCGGCGAAGCTGGCGTCCACGGCATAGGCGTCCAGTTCGGCCTCGATCGCCTCGAGGTCGCTGACCGGGTCGCGTCCGGGCTCGAGCGTCGCGCAGTCGAGCACGTGGACGAGGGCGGCGCACCGCTCGACGTGGCGGAGGAACTCCAGGCCGAGGCCCTTGCCCTCGCTCGCGCCCGGGATCAGCCCGGGCACGTCGGCGACGGTGTAGCGGGTCTCCCCCGCCTGGACGACCCCGAGGTTGGGGATCAGGGTGGTGAACGGGTAGTCCGCAATCTTGGGTCGCGCTGCCGAGAGCGCGGCGATCAGGCTGGACTTGCCCGCCGACGGGAAGCCGACGAAGGCGATGTCGGCGATCGACTTGACCTCGAGGACGAGGTCCCGGGCTTGACCGTCGAGGCCGAGCAGCGCGAAGCCGGGCGCCTTGCGCTTCTGCGAGGCGAGGGCCGAGTTACCCAGCCCGCCCTGGCCGCCGGACGCGGCGACGAACTCGGTGCCGTCACCCACGAGGTCGGCGAGAACCTCCCCGTCGGTCGACTTGACGACGGTGCCGTCCGGCACGGTGAGGACGAGGCCCTCGCCGGCGGTGCCGTCGCGGTGGTCGCCCTTGCCGGGCCCGCCGTTGCCGGCGTGCTGGTGGGGGGCGCGGTGGTAGCCGAGCAGCGTGGTGGTCTGGGCGTCGACACGCAGGACGACGTCGCCGCCGTCACCGCCGTTGCCGCCGTCGGGGCCGCCCAGGGGCTTGAACTTCTCCCGGTGGATGGAGACGCAGCCGTGGCCGCCGTTGCCGCCGGAGACGTGCAGGACGACGCGGTCGACGAAACTGGCCATGGATGCGCTCCTTCCTCTGGTGATGCTGGTGGTGTTCGGAAACGCGTCAGGGCAGGCCGCGAGCGGCCTGCCCTGACGTGAAGAACGTGATGGTGCGCGGGGGTTCAGACCGCGGCGACCTCGGCGGCGACGATGTCCACGACGCGGCGACCGCGACGGGTGCCGAACGCGACGGAACCGGCGGAGAGGGCGAACAGGGTGTCGTCCTTGCCGCGGCCGACGTTCAGGCCCGGGTGGAAGTGGGTGCCGCGCTGGCGGACGATGATCTCGCCGGCGTTGACGGTCTGGCCGCCGAACCGCTTGACGCCCAGGTACTGGGCGTTCGAGTCACGACCGTTGCGAGTGGAGCTTGCGCCCTTCTTGTGTGCCATTGCTAGTGCCTGCCTTCAGGATTGTGCGGAACGGGGCCGGGACTCAGGCGATCGAGGTGATCTTCACGCGCGTGAGATCCGCGCGGAAGCCCTGACGCTTCTTGTAACCGGTCTTGTTCTTGAACTTCTGGATGGAGATCTTCGGGCCGCGGAGGTTACCGAGAACCTCGGCGGTGACCTTGACCTTGGCCAGCTCCTGAGCGGCGGAGGTCACCTTCTCGCCATCGACGAGGAGGAGCGCGGTCAGCTCGATCGTGCTGCCCTCGGCGCCGGACAGGCGATCGAGGGTGACGAGGTCGCCAACCGAAACCTTCTCCTGGCGCCCGCCAGCACGGACAATCGCGTACACCACGTGGAACTCACTTCTCTCGACAGTCTCGGACAAAAAGTCTGCGGCTGCCCCCGTCGGGAGGCGACCGATGTGCGGCGGGGCGAGCGGACCACGACCCGGGATCGACGTTCATCACTCGGGATCGCGGTGCACCGACTCCAGGCCCGGCACCGACTACTCAGGATACGTCACCGGCAGTGACAGGAGCAAATGCGGCACGACGGGTCACGGCCGACCTCGCCCCGCCTCGCCCGCGGTTCGACGCCGCGCCGAATCCCGGTTCCGGCGAGCACGGCCTGACGTCCCCGACGGCGCGCGGGCGGGGACCCTAGGCTGCGGACCACCGGACCACGATACTGGGGACATGAGCAGCGTGCCTCCGTCCCCGTCCACGCCTCCCGAGGGGTCTCGACCCCCGCACGGTCAGGGTGGTCCCGGGCCCGGCCAGCAGGGTGGCTACCCGCAGGGGTACCAGCAGCAGCCGTACCAGCAGGGCGGCTACCCGCAGGGTCCCGGCCAGCAGGGCTACGGCTACGACCAGCAGGGCGGTGCGGGTCGGCCGGGCCTGCAGGGGTGGGGCGCTCCGCCGCAGGACCGGACCATGGCCGTCGTCACCCACGTCATCCCGCTGGTGGCGATGTTCATCAGCGTCGGATGGCTCGGCTTCGTCGGACCGCTGGTCATCTGGTTCGTCTACCGCGAGGGCAGCCCGTTCGTGCGCCGCACCGCGGCGGGCGCGTTCAACTTCACCGTGACCATCTGGCTCGCGAACCTGGTGGCGTGGATCTGCTTCTTCACGATCATCCTGATCCCGGTGGCGATCATCCTGTGGATCGCGGCGTTCCTGGTGGCGATCATCTTCCACGTCTCCGGTGCCATCAGGGCCAACCGCGGGGAGCTGTACGTCTACCCGCTGCAGATCCCCATCCTGCGCTGATCACCGACGCCGGCTGACGGCGTCCTGCCCGCGGCAACAGCACTGGCCGCCCGGCGCGGGCAGGAGGACGATCGTGCCATGGCGACATCCACCGATGACCTGCTGCGTTCCACCCTCCCCGACCTGCGCTGGGCCGCCGTCCCGAAGCGCGTCCGGGCTTTCTCGCACGGGGAGGCCGTGGTCGATGCGACCGAGGTCCGGCTGATCTCCGAGCCGTTCCGGGTCGTCGGCGTCTACGCCGTGCCCCGCAGCGCGATCCACCCCGCGCCGGTCGACCCGACGCCCGTGACCCCGGAGGACGACCCGCCGCCCTTCCTCACCCCCCACGACGACTTCGCTCGGCACACCACGCCGGGCACCGCCTGGACGATCCCGCTGCCCGGCGGCGCGCTGGCCGGGGCGGGTTTCACCCCGGACGACCCCGACCTGGCGGACTGGGTGCTGCTGGACTGGGACGCGTTCGACGAGTGGCGTGAGGAGGAGCAGACCGTCATCGGTCACCCGCACGACCCGCACAGCCGGATCGACTGCCTCGCCGGCGGCCGGCACGTCGTCGTCACCGTCGACGGGCAGCTCCTCGCCGACAGCACCCGGCCGGTCATCCTCGTCGAGACGGGCTTCCCGCCGCGCTACTACCTGCCACGCGAGGACGTCCGGATGGACCTGCTCACCGCGACCGACACCCACACCGTGTGCGCCTACAAGGGCGCGGCCTCGTACTGGGCGGCGACCGTCGACGGACGCCCGGTGGAGGACGTCGCCTGGACCTACCCGGAGCCGCTGCACGACGGCGAGCCGGTGCGCGACCTCGTGTGCTTCGCCGACGACCGGGTGGACGTCGCCGTCAGCCTCGCGAACTGACCGGGTCGGCCGGCGCCGCCGTCGCCCGCTCGGCGCGGACGGCGCGACCCGGCCCGGGCAGCTCGGCGGCGAAGAAGTCCCGCTCCAGCTCGCACGCCCGCAGGAACGCCGTCGTCATGGCGCGTCGGGTCGCCTCGTCGGCGGTCGCCGCGGCTTCGTCGACGAGGGCGCGGCAGGCCGCGGCGGCGTCCTGGAAGCCGGGGTCGTCGTAGGCCGCGAGCCAGGTCGCGTACGGGTGATCGCCGTCCGCCGCCGGCGAGGACGGATCCGGCGCGGACGCCCGGTGCGCCTCCAGCCCGCGGGAGAGCGTCGCCGCGATCTCGGCGTACAGCCAGTAGCACGGCAGCACCGCGGCCACCCCGACCTGCCACGACTCCCGACCGGTGTGCGCGAGCAGGAAGTCGATGTACTGGGCGGTGACCGGCCCGATCGGCAGGTCCGCGCCGTCGTCGTCGCCCAGCCACTGCCGGTGCAGCACGGTCTCCTCGGTCGCGGCGGTGATCGCGCCCCGCGCGAAGAACGTCCGCACGTGCGCCGGCGCGGAGGAGTCGGCCAGCGCGGACAGGGCCCGGCTGTACGCCTGCAGGTAGGCGGCGTCCTGGGCGAGATAGGCGCGGAACCGGGGCTCCGGCAGGGTGCCGTCGGCGAGCCGGACGATGAACTCGAGCTCGTCGATCTCCCGGCGAACCTCGGTGGAGCGCTGCCACAGCCCGTCGGTGAACCGCCCGGTGCCGGTGGACGAGGTGTCGGTGGCATCGGCGGTGTCGACTGAGTTGTCGACGGCGTCGGCTTCGGACCCGGCAGCGGCGTCGGCTTCGGACGCGGCAACCGTTTCGGCGTCCGCGAGGTACGCGTCGACGGCGGCGTCGAGGTGGTGCCCGTGATGGACGGGTCCGGTGCCGTAGCCGACGTGGAGCCCGTCCGCCGCGGCCAGGGCTCCGGTCAGCCATCGTTTCGCGGCCGCGAGCGACGCCGGCCACGCACCGGTCCGCGCGTACAGCGTGGCCACCGCGGAGGACAGCGAGCACCCGGTGCCGTGGGTGTTCGTGGTGGCCACGCGGGGGCCGGTGAGCTCGGCGAACAGGGTGCCGTCCGGCGCGACCAGCGCGTCCGGCGTCCGCTCCCCCGGCAGGTGCCCGCCCTTGACCAGGACGACGCTGTCCGTGCGGGCGGCGACGCGACGACCGGCCGCCAGGGCGCGCTCCCAGTCCTCGGCCGGGTCCCGGCGATCGTTGCCGTCCAGCAGGTCCCGCGGCGTGCCGTCCGAGCCGTCGAGGATGGCGAGCTCGGCCAGGTTGGGGGTGAGCAGGTCGGCGTGGGCGGCGGCGAGAGCGCGGACGGCGTCCTCCGCGTCCTGGTCGAGGAGCCGGTCCCCGCTGCTGGCGACCATCACGGGATCGAGAATGACGGGGAACCGCCGCCCGGCCGCGCGCTGGTCGGTGAGCCAGGCGTGCACCGTGGTGGCCACCTCGGCGTTGCCGAGCATCCCGATCTTGACCGCGTCGATGGTCACGTCGTCGGAGACGGCGTCGAGCTGCTCCCGCAGGAAGGCGACCGGCGGCGTGTGGATGCTGCGCACGCCGTGAGTGTTCTGGGCGACGAGGCAGGTGACGACGGCCATGCCGTAGCCCCCGAGCGCCGAGATGGACTTCAGATCCGCCTGGATGCCCGCGCCCCCCGTGGGGTCGGTGCCGGCGATGCTGAGGATACGGACGGTCATCGGGATGCTCCTGGAGAGTCGGGGGGGCCGGCCGGGCCGGCGGCGTCGACGGCGCCCAGCAGCGCACGGGCCGCGGCCTCCGGGTCCTCGGCGGCGCAGATCGCCGAGACGACGGCGATGCCGGTGGCGCCGGCCGTGCGCAGCGGTGCGGCGTCGGCCTCCGTGACCCCGCCGATGGCGACGACGGACAGACCGGAGGACGAACGGACGGCCGCCGCGGCGCGGGCAAAGCCGTCGACGCCGAGCGGCGCCGGGGCGTCCGGTTTGGTGGCGGTGGTGTGCACCGCGCCGATGCCGAGGTAGTCGACGGTGCCCGCCGGCAGGGCGGCGACGGCGTCGATCTCGGCCGGGGTCGACGCGCTCAGTCCGACGACGGCGTCCGGGCCGACCAGGTCGCGGACCGCGGTGGCGGGCAGGTCGTCCTGGCCCACGTGCACGCCCGCGACGGCGGCCCCGGCCCGCCGGGCGGCGAGGAAGACGTCGACGCGGTCGTTGACCAGGACGGGCACGCAGTCCCCCACCCGGTCCGCGACCGCCACGACGAGATCGAGGAACGTGCGGGCGGAGGCGTGCTTCTCGCGCAGCTGCACGCAGGTGACACCGCCGGCGACCGCCGCGGTCACGACGTCGAGCACGCTGCGGGATCCGGTGGGACCGGCGGCCAGCGCCGTGTCGGTCACGAGGTACAGCGTCAGCGCCTCCGGCGCGAGGGGCCCGGTGGACGGGCCCGTCACCGGCTGCTCCGGGCGAGCCCGGCGGCGTCGCCCGCGGCGTCACTGCCCGTTGCACTGCTCGGTGCTCGGTCGGCGGCGCTGATGCCGGTGTCGGCGGCGAACTCGCCGGGGCTGATGGCGGCGAGCCGGTCCAGCAGCGCGACGGCGAAGGATCCGGGCCCGGTGCTGATCTCGGTGGCCTGACGGGCGGCGAGCGTGTAGTAGCCGGTGGCCAGCGCGGCGCAGACGGCGGGGCTCTCGTCGGGCCCGACGGCGAGGAAGGCGGCGATCACGGCGCCGAGGGCGCAGCCGCCGCCGGTCACCCGGGTCAGCAGCGCGGCGTCGTGGTGGTTGCGGTAGTGCTCCAGCCCGCCCGAGGCTGCCTGACCGGACGCGACGGGCTGGTCAGAGGGAACGGCGCCGACGATCTCGTCGACCGCACCGGAGACGGCGACCGCACCCCCGGTGCGGGTCGCCAGGTCGATCGCGGCCGGGACGGCGTCGGCGGTCGCGTCGGTGCTGTCCACCCCGCGACCTCCGCCGCTCTGTCCCGCCAGCGCGCGGATCTCGGAGGCGTTGCCGCGGATGACGGTGGGACCGTACTCGAGCAGGTCGGCCGCGAGGGCGGTGCGCACCGGCAGGGCACCGACGGCGACGGGGTCCAGCACCCAGCGACCGCCGACGGCTCGGCGTGCCGCGACCGCCTCCCGCATCGCGAGCCGCTGTTCGGGGGTGGGCGTGCCGAGGTTGACCAGCAGACCGGAGGCGATCCGCGCGAACGGGCCGGCCTCCCCGCTGATGTCGGTCATCGCCGGGGACGCGCCCGCGGCGAGCAGGACGTTGGCCGTGTAGTTGGTGACCACACTGTTGGTCAGGCACTGGATCAGCGGCTGATCCTGCCGGACGGCGTGCAGCAACCGGGACGCCGTCAGGGACAGCGCGTCCGACGGATCGGCAGCGGATTCGAGGATGGACGGATCGACGTCGTTCACGGCGACATCCCTTCGCTAGTGCTAACTAGATCAGGTTCGACGGGTGTTCTCTCAGCCCGGTGCGGGCACCCCGTGTCACTCGTGGCAGCGTATCAGCGCCGCATCACTCGACGCTGCCGGCCTCCTCGGCGCTGGTCTGGTCCTGCTCGTGCTCCGCGCCGTCCCGGCCGGGACGGGCGATGTCGGCCGCCGAGACGCCCACACCGAGGACGGTGGGAGCCGCCGCCGGTTCGTGGCCGGCCGGGCGTGACGCCGCGACCGAGGAGAACACGGCCGTCGACGGCTCGGCCGGCTGGGCGGCGGTGTCCACGACGGTGATGGTCGACGCGTCGCCGACCCCGCTGCTGGCCGCCCGGCGTGAGCGCCGCCGCGGGCGCGCGGCCGGCTCGGACGGGACCCCGGCAGGGGTCTCGGTGGGGAACGCCGCGGCCGCGGGAGTCGACGGTGCAGCCGGAGCCGTCTCGCGGACCGGAGCGGTCTCGCGGACCGGAGCGGTCTCGGTGCGGTTGCTCGACTTGTTGCGGCTGGTCGACTCGTCGGCGGTCGTGGTGCTCTCCGCCTCGTCGTCGCCCTCGTCCTCGGGCGCCTCGTCGTCGGCGTCGTCCGCCGCCCGCAGCGCGTTCTGCACGGCCGCGGCGACGGCGTCGTCGGACCGCTGCCCGCCGACCTGGTCGAACGCCCGGGTGAGCGACTCGAGCGTCACGTCTCCGCCACCGCGCTGAGGCTGGTGGCCGTGCGGCACGGTGACGCGCTCACCGTTGATGGTCAGTTCGATGTCGTCGCCGTCGTCGTCCTGCGCGGATGCGGACTGCTCGTCGTTCGTCCCGGCCTCGCCGTTCTCGCCCGTCGACTTCCTGCGGCGGCCGCGGCCGCGACGGCGGCGCTCCCGCCGGCTCGGACGCGACTCGTCCTCGCCCGCGGCGGTGCCGGACTCCTGCGGCCCGGTCGTGGACGCGCCGGCCGCCTCGGCCACGGCGGCATCGGTGGTCGAGGCCTCCGCGCTGCCGGTGCCCGCCCCGGCGGCGGCCAGTTCGGCCTCCTCCGCGGTGGGGTGCAGGGCCTTGGCGATGTTGCCCATCGCGGCCCGGGCCTTTGCCGCCCGCTCGGCAGCGTCGGCGTCCACCTCGGGAGCGGGAGCGGCGGCCTGCTCGGGAGCGTTGTCGGACGCACGCCGATTGCGCTTCTTCTCCGCCTTCGGCGGCCGCGACTCCTGGCGGGACCCGCCGTTGCCGTTGTTGTTGTTGCCGCCACCGGAGTTGCCGCCGTTGCCGCTGTTGCTCCCACCACCGGCGTGCCGGCGGTGCTCCACGGGCTCCCCGTGGGTGATGACCCCGCGGCCGGCGCAGGCCTCGCAGGTCTCGGAGAAGACCTCGAGCAGCCCGGTGCCCATCCGCTTGCGCGTCATCTGCACGAGCCCGAGCGAGGTCACCTCGGCGACCTGGTGCTTGGTGCGGTCCCGGCCGAGGCACTCGACCAGCCGGCGCAGCACGAGGTCGCGGTTGGCCTCGAGGACCATGTCGATGAAGTCGATGACGATGATGCCGCCGATGTCCCGCAGCCGCAGCTGCCGGACGATCTCCTCGGCCGCCTCGAGGTTGTTCTTGGTGACCGTCTCCTCGAGGTTGCCGCCCGACCCGGTGAACCGGCCGGTGTTGACGTCGACGACCGTCATCGCCTCGGTCCGGTCGATGACGAGGGAGCCGCCCGACGGCAGGAAGACCTTGCGGTCCAGCGCCTTGGCGATCTGCTCGTCGATGCGGGACGCCGCGAACAGGTCCTCGTCCTTCTCCCACTTCTCCAGCCGGGAGAGCAGGTCCGGAGCCACGTAGGTGACGTAGGCCTCGATGGTGTCCCAGGCGTGCTCGCCGGAGACGATGAGCTTGGAGAAGTCCTCGTTGAAGACGTCGCGGACGACCTTGATGGTCAGGTCCGGCTCGGCGTAGAGCATCTGCGGGGCCAGAGTCTTCGGCGCCTCGGCGGTCGCCTGGATGCCCTCCCACTGCGCGCGCAGCCGGTTGATGTCGTTGGTCAGCTCCTCCTCGGAGGCGCCCTCGGCGGCGGTGCGCACGATGACGCCGGCACCCTCGGGCAGCCGGTCCTTGAGGATCTTCTTCAGCCGCGCACGCTCGTTGTCCGGCAGCTTGCGGGAGATGCCGGTCATCGAGCCGCCGGGCACGTACACCAGGAAGCGGCCGGGCAGGGAGATCTGGCTGGTCAACCGGGCACCCTTGTGACCGATCGGGTCCTTGGTGACCTGCACGAGCACGGAGTCGCCCGACTTCAGGGCCACCTCGATGCGGCGCGGCGTCCCCTCCAGGCCCGGCGCGTTCCAGTTGACCTCACCGGCGTACAGCACGGCGTTGCGGCCACGCCCGATGTCGACGAACGCCGCCTCCATGGACGGCAGCACGTTCTGCACCTTGCCCAGGTACACGTTGCCGATCAGGGAGTCCTGCTGCGTCTTGGACACGAAGTGCTCGGCCAGCACGCCGTCCTCGAGGACGCCGATCTGGATCCGCTCCTCGACCTGACGGACGATCATCTGCCGGTCGACCGACTCGCGGCGGGCCAGGAACTCGGCCTCGGTGATGCCGTGACGGCGGCGGCCCGACTCGCGGGAGTCACGCCGGCGCTGCCGCTTGGCCTCGAGCCGGGTGGAGCCCTTGACCGAGGTCACCTTGTTGCTCGGTGCCTCGGTGCGGGACCGCGGCGCGCGGACCCGGGTGATGGTGTTCGGCGGGTCGTCGTCCTCGCCACCGGTCAGCTCGATGTCCGAGTCGCCCCGGCGACGACGGCGACGACGACGCGAGGTCACGTCACCGTTCTCGTCCTTGCCGGCGCTGCCCCCGGAGGCCCGGCCGCCGGACTCGCCGTCGGCCGCCTCGTCGGTGTCGTCGTCCTCGGTCTCGGCGCCGTCGGCTCCGGTCGTGCCTCGGCCCCGGCCGCGTCCGCGACGGCCACCGCGGCGGTTGCGGCCGCGGCCCTCACCGGACTCGTCGTCCGCGTCCTCGTCCTCGTCCGCCTCGACCGGCTCGGCGGCCTGTGCCTTGCGGGCCCGCACCTGCTCCTGGAGCTGGTCGAGGTCCGGCGCCTGGAAGAGCAGTGACATCGGGGACACCGGGGCCGACGGCTCGGCGGTCTCCTCGGCGGGCTCCTCGGCGGTGTCGGTCGCGGTGTCGCTGGTCGCCTCCGGCGCCGACGCGACGGCGGGCTGGCCGGTGGTTGCCTGTTCGGTCGTCCGGCCCGTGGCCTGGTCGGCGCTCTGGTCGCCGGCCTCGTCGGTCGCCGACTCCGTGGCGACGCTGGCCGTGGTCGTGTCGTCGGCCGCGGCGGTGGCGGCCTCGGCCCGATCCTCGGCGGTCTCGCCGGCGCCGTCGGTGGCGTCCTGGTCGGCAGTCTGCTCTGTCGCCGCGGCCTTGCGGCGGCTGGTGGCGCGACCGGTGGTCGAGCGGGTGCGGGTGGAGCGGGTGCCGCGGGAGCGCGTGGCCGGCTTCTCGGCGGCCTCGTCGCCGGCGGGCGTGGCGGCCGCGTCGTCGGCCGGCGTGGTGGCCGCGTCGTCGACCGGGCTCGCGTCGACCGAAGTCGCGTCGGCTGCGCCGCTGGCTGCCTCCGCCCGGTCCTCGGCGGTGGAGTCGACAGAACCCTCGACCGGGGTCTCCGCCGGACTGGCCTCGGTGCTCTCCGCCGCGGCATCCGCCGCACCGGCGGGTCGGGCGGCGCGGCGGCTGCTGCGTCGCCGCGCGGGGCGGGCGACCGGCTCGTCGGTGCTCTCCGCCGTGGTGCCGTCCGTCGTCGCGCTCTCCGCTGTGGTGCCGGCTGCACCGGCGTCGGCGACCGGGCTGCCTGCGTCGGCGCTCGTTCCACCGGTGGTGATCGCGTCGGTCGCATCCGCGTCGGGCCCGGTGGCCTCGGTTCCGGTGTCGCTCGGGGTGGTCTCGGCCTGCGCGGCGGCAGGGCTCTGGTCGGGCGTGTCGCCCGCGGTCTCGCCGGTGTCGGCGAGGGTCGATGCCGGCGTCTGCTCCGGTTCCGTGACGGAACCAGCGTTGTCCATAGTCATATTCAGCTGTACTCCAGCCGCGACGCTCCGTCCACAACCGGCGCCTCGCGGCGACTGGACCGGCCTCACCGGGCAATTCCCCGGCGGCCGGAAACTTGAGTTGTTCACCTGGGCGGTCGCGCCGCGATAGGGGCGTTGCCGCACGCTCAGGCCGTCAACGCTCGGGTGGCGGCGCGTGTGCTCCGACGGGCGAAGGGCGGGTACCGCTCGCCTCACCATCGGGCCGGTCGCGTCATGGCGACGTCGACACCGGTATCAGGGACACCCGCGTCGGCCTCCACACCGACTGTTGCCGGATCAGCCCGCCGTTGTGGACCGCGAGCCGATCCCGGTCATTCTCTCACACCACGACCCGGATCAGCCCGAAGCTCCCACGAGTCACCCACCCGCCTTCGCTAGAATCGGCACCGCATCGCCGTGGCCGGGCAGCACCGGGGCCGCCGGATGCACGGCCGTCACCTCGATCAGTCAGGACCCTCTCGTGAAGTCAGACCCCCGCACGCGGCACGCTCCCGACGACGAGCGCGACGGCGCCCACGCCGCCGGCGTCGCCCTCGCCGAGGACGACCGGTCGATGCCCGGGCTCTACCGGCGGGCGCGGATGGGCTGGCTGTACGTGATCGGCGGCATCATCGGCTTCCTCGCGGCCGGCGAACTCGTGCTCGACGAGCTCGCCCTGCTCAAGGACCCGAACCACATCACCAGCTGCGACATCAACCCGCTCATCTCGTGCGGCACCGTGATGAAGTCGGCCCAGGCGCACCTCTTCGGCTTCCCGAACCCGTTCATCGGCATCGTCGCGTTCGGCGTCATCATCACCGTCGGCGCGTCCCTGCTCTCCGGCGCCCGGTTCGCCCGCTGGTACTGGCTGACGCTGAACGTGGGCATCGCGCTCGGTTTCGTCTTCTGCGTGTGGCTGTGGTCGCAGGCCGTGTACGTGATCGGCGCCCTGTGCATCTACTGCATGATCGTCTGGGCCGTGATGATCGTGCTGCTCGTCCACACGACGGTGCGCAACCTCAGCCACGGCGTCATCCCGGCCTCGCCGAAGGTCGCGGCCATCGCGCAGGACGCGGCGTGGCCGGTCGCGGTGCTGCTCGCCCTCGGCGTCGTCGTCTCGATCTTCCTGCGCTTCGCGGGTCTGTTCATCCGCTGATCGATCCCGCTCCGAGGCCGTGCCGTACCGGGACGACCCCGGAGACACCGATGGCCCGGTCGCTCGTGTCGAGCGGCCGGGCCATCGGTCTGTCGGGCGGGGAACTCAGCCGAACCAGATGCCGAGCTCGCGCTCGGCGGACTCCGGCGAGTCCGAACCGTGCACGAGGTTCTGCTGCACCTTCACGCCCCAGTCGCGGCCGAGGTCACCGCGGATGGTGCCCGGCGCCGCCGTCGTCGGATCGGTGGCCCCGGCGAGCGACCGGAACCCGGCGATGACGCCCTGGCCCTCGAAGGTCGCGGCGACGATCGGCCCGGAGAGCATGAACTCGACGAGCGGCTCGTAGAAGGGCTTGCCGACGTGCTCCTCGTAGTGCTGCTCGAGCATCGCGCGGTCCGCGTGGACGAGCTTGAGGTCGACGAGCGCGTAGCCCTTCGCCTCGATGCGGGCGAGGATGGCGCCGGTCAGGCCGCGGGAGACGCCGTCGGGCTTGACGAGGACGAGGGTGCGTTCGGTGCTCACGGTGGTGTTCTCCTGGATCTGAAGCGTGACGGAAGTCCGCTGATCACCCTATCGGGCCGGCCGCGGGCCGGGGACGCTCGCGCTCACTCGGGCAGCGGGTGCTCCCGCTCCCACTGCTCCTGCTCGGCCGCCCGCTGCCGGTTCTCCCGGTCGACGCGGCCGCCCGCGCGCAGCCCGTACCACCAGGCCGCCACGCACAGGGCGCCGACGAGGAACATCAGTGGCACGAAGAAGCCCGTGGCGAGGACGAACAGCTGCAGGATCCAGCCGGCGGCGTAACCCCAGGGCCGGGTCAGCACCGCGCAGGTCGCCAACAGCAGGATGGCCAGCACGACGCCGACGCCGAGCACCGCGGGCTTCGGCAGGTCCTGCAGGAGACCGAAGCCGACGAGCGTCGCGAAGAAGACGATGAAGCCCTCCACGACCAGCACGGTGGAGGCGAACATCACCTTCGTCGAGCGTGGCTTCTTCGCCGTCCCGCCGCCGGTGGCGTCCGGAGCCGAGGCAGCGCTCGGGTCGGGTGAGCTCGGTTCGGGGGTGGTCATCGCGTCTCCTCGGCGCCCAGCAGGATGCGGGCCTCGGCGATCAGGGTGATGGACCCCGCGACGAGGACGAGCCCGTCGAACTGCTGCGGGTCGTCGGCGAGCTGGATGGCGGTGGCGAGCGCGTCGTCGAGCGACTCCTCGACCAGCACCGACTCCTCGGCGAACCACGTCTGCGCCATCTCGGCCAGCTCGGTGGGCTCGATGGCCCGCGGCGAGGACGAACGCGTGAGCACGAGCGTCACCGGCATCTCCGCGAATGCCTCCTGGAGCGCCTCGAGGATGCCCTCGGCGTCCTTCTCCGCCAGCACCCCGAGCACCACCACGGCGCGGGAGAACGCGAACGCCTCCCGCAGGGCCGCGACCGTCACGGCCATGCCGGCCGGGTTGTGGGCGGCGTCCACGACGACGGGCGGGTCCGTGCGGACCGTCTCGAGCCGGCCCGGGGAGCGGACGGCGGCGAAGCCCTCGCGCACAAGCTCGACGTTCAGCTCCTTCTCCCCTCCCCCGAGGAACGCCTCGACGGCGGCGATCGCCACCGCGGCGTTCTCCGCCTGGTGCGCACCGTGCAGCGGGAGGACGAGGTCCTCGTACCGGGCCGCGAGCCCGTCGACGGTCAGCTGCTGCCCACCGACGGCCACACTGCGCGACTCGACGCCGAACTCGATGCCCTCGAAGCGGTACTGCGCCCCGACCTCCTGGGACTTCGCCAGCAGCACCTCCGCCGCCTCCACCGGCTGCACGGCAGAAACGAGGAACCCGCCCCGCTTGATGATGCCGGCCTTGTTCTCGGCGATCTCCTCGACGGTGTCGCCGAGCATGTCGGTGTGATCCAGCGAGATCGGAGTGATGACGCTGACGATGCCGTCCGCCACGTTGGTCGCATCCCACGTGCCGCCGATGCCCACCTCGAGCACGACGACGTCGACGGGCGCGTCCGCGAACACGGCGAAGGCGAGGATCGTGACGCACTCGAAGTAGGTCAGCCGGGGCTGCCCCGCGCCGGTCAGCTCCGTGTCGACCAGCTCGAGGTAGGGGCGGACCTCGTCCCACACGCGCACGAACGTCGCGTCGGAGACGGGCCGCCCGTCGATGCTGATCCGCTCGGTGACCGAGGTCAGGTGCGGGCTGGTGTAGCGGCCGGTGCGCAGGTCGTGCGCGAGCAGGACGGACTCGATGATCCGGGCGGTCGACGTCTTGCCGTTGGTGCCGGTGACGTGGATGACCGGAGCCGCCCGGTGCGGGTCGCCGAGGATCTCGACGGCCCGGCGCAGCGGGTCGAGCCGCGGCTCCATCTTGTTCTCCGGCGCGCGGGCGAGCAGTTCGGCGTACACGCTGGCGACGGAGAACTCGTCCGCGTCGGTCGTGTCCTGGTCGCTCGGCAGGGCCGACCCGGTGTCGGAGTCGTCGACGGCGAACGGGTCGCCGACCACGTCGGCGTCCTCGAGCCCGAGCAGGTCCCGCATCTCCTCGGCGTCCTGCTCCTCCGGCGTCAGGTCGTCGTCGAGTCCGTGGTCGTGGTCGTGCCGGTGGTGGTCGTCGTGCCCGTGGCCGTCGTGTCCGTGGCCGTCGTGCTCGCTCATCGCTGGACTCCCTCGGTCTCGATGGTCTCGCCGGTCACGTTCCCGCTCGTCAGCCTCTCCACCGCGACGTCGGTGTCCGCGCCCTCGACCAGGTCGAGCACCGTCGTCAGCGTCTCGGCCATCACCAGCTCCTCGTTGGCCCGCAGGGCCGCCAGCAGCGCGGCCGGACCGGTGACGCGGGTGCGGATCCGGTCGCTGATGTGCAGGTCCGCGTCGCGGCGGGCCTGCTGGATGGTCCGGACGGTGTCGCGAGCGACACCCTCGGCCTCCAGCTCCGGGGTCAGGGTGGTGTCGAGGACGACGAAGCCACCACCGGGCAGCACCGCGACGGCAGCGTGGGCGTCGCCGCCCTCGGCCACCACCGTCTGCAGCGTGAACTCGCCGGACTGCAGTTCGACACCGCCGGCGACGACGGTCTGCTCGCCGTCGGCGCCGTCCGTGACGCTCCAGTCGCCGGACTTGGCGGCCTTGATCACGGCCTGCACGCCCTTGCCGAGGCGCGGACCGGCGGCGCGGGCGTTGACCAAGAGCTGCTGGCTGACACCGAACTCGGCGGCGTCGGCCGTGGCCGCGTCGACCAGGCGGACGTCCTTGAGGTTCAGCTCGTCCGCGATGATCCGGGCGAAGGTCCCCGCCAGCACGTCGGCGTGCGGGGTCACGACGGTCATCCCCGCCAGCGGCAGCCGGACGCGCAGGTTGGCGGCCTTGCGCAGGCTCGAGCCCGTCGAGCAGATCCGGCGGGTCGCGTCCATCGCGGCCAGCAGCGCGTCGTCGGCGGGGAACTGCGCGGCGTCGGGCCAGTCCGTCAGGTGCACGGACCGGCCCCCGGTCAGACCGCGCCAGATCTCCTCGCCGATCAGCGGCAGCAGCGGAGCGGCGACCCGGGTCACCGTCTCCAGGCACGTGTACAGGACGTCGAACGCGGCGGTGTCCTCGTCGAAGAACCGTTCGCGGGACCGGCGGATGTACCAGTTGGTGAGCACGTCCAGGTAGTCCCGCAGCGCGTCGCACGCGTCGGAGACCTCGTAGGCGTCCAGCGCGGTCGTGACGTCGCGGACCAGGGTGCCGGTCGTGGCCAGCAGGTACCGGTCCAGCACGTCGGTGGCCTCGGTGCGCCGCTGCGCCTCGTACCCGGCGCCGTCATTCGCCGCATTGGCGTAGAGGGCGAAGAAGTGCCACGCGTTCCACAGGGGCAGCAGCACGGCGCGCACGCCGTCGCGAATGCCCTGCTCGGTGACGACGAGGTTGCCGCCGCGCAGGATCGGCGAGGACATCAGGAACCAGCGCATCGCGTCGGAACCGTCGCGGTCCAGCACCTCGGAGACGTCCGGGTAGTTCCGCAGCGACTTGGACATCTTCTGCCCGTCCGAGCCGAGCACGATGCCGTGGCTGATGACGTTGCGGAACGTCGGCCGGTCGAACAGCGCGGTGGCGAGGATGTGCAGTGTGTAGAACCACCCACGGGTCTGCCCGATGTACTCGACGATGAAGTCGGCCGGGTTGTGGTGGTCGAACCAGTCCTGGTTCTCGAACGGGTAGTGCACCTGGGCGTACGGCATCGACCCGGAGTCGAACCACACGTCGAGCACGTCCTCGACGCGCCGCATCACCGACTGCCCCTCCTCGGGGGTCCGCGGGTCGTCCGGGTTAGGGCGGGTCAGCTCGTCGATGAACGGCCGGTGCAGGTCGACCTCACCGGCGTGATTCCGGGGCAGGACGCCGAAGTCGGCCTCCAGCTCGGCAAGCGAGCCGTACACGTCGGTGCGCGGGTAGGTCGGGTCGGAGGACTGCCACACCGGGATCGGGCTGCCCCAGTACCGGTTGCGGGAGATCGACCAGTCGCGGGCATTGGCCAACCACGTGCCGAACTGGCCGTCCTTGACGTTCTCCGGGATCCAGGTGATCTGCTGATTCAGCTCGACCATCCGCTGCTTGATCTTCGTCACCTCGACGAACCACGAGGAGACGGCCTTGTAGATCAGGGGGTTCCGGCAGCGCCAGCAGTGCGGGTAGGAGTGCTCGTAGCTGGCCTCGCGGACGAGCCGACCCGACGCGGTCAGGTTGCGGATGATCGTCCGGTTGGCCTCGAAGACCTGCAGGCCGGCGATGCCCGCGAGGGGCGCCTCGGCTCCATCCTGCACATACCGCGCGTCCGCAAACATCGGCAGGAACTTCGCGCCCTCGTCGACGGAGAGGATCACCGGGATGCCGGCCTCCTCGCTGGAGCGCTGGTCCTCCTCGCCGTAGGCGGACGCCTGGTGGACGAGCCCGGTGCCGTCCGTCGTCGTCACGTAGTCCTCGACGAGCACCTGCCACGCGTGCTGCGTGCCCCAGGTCTCGACGTCGGTGTAGTAGTCCCACAGCGGGGCGTAGTGCACGCCGCGGAGCTCGGGGCCCTGGTGCGTGGCCTCGATCGCGGCGGTCGCGGCGTCAGCGTCGGCGAACCCGAGGTCCTTCGCGTAGGCGCCGACGAGGGACTCGGCCAGCAGGCTCCTCGTCCCGTCCGGGCTCACGACGACGGCGTAGCGGATCTCCGGGCCGACGGCGATGGAGAAGTTGGTCGGCAGGGTCCACGGCGTCGTCGTCCACGCGAGCAGGCGGACGCCGGTGAGCGCGTCGTCGAGCGCGTGGCCGGACGGGACGACCGGGAACGCGACCGTGACGGAGGGATCCTGCCGCATCTTGTAGACGTCGTCGTCCATCCGCAGCTCGTGGTTGGACAGCGGCGTCTCGTCGTGCCAGCAGTAGGGCAGGACGCGGAAGCCGGAGTAGGTCAGGCCCTTCTCGTGCAGCGTCTTGAACGCCCACAGCACGGACTCCATGTACTCGACGTTGAGCGTCTTGTAGTCGTGGTCGAAGTCGACCCAGCGGGCCTGGCGGGTGACGTAGTCGCGCCACTCGTGCGTGTACTTGAGCACGGAGGAGCGGCAGGCGTCGTTGAACTTGTCGATGCCCATGGCCTCGATCTCGGCCTTGTCCGTCATGCCGAGCTGCTTCATCGCCTCGAGCTCGGCGGGCAGGCCGTGCGTGTCCCAGCCGAACCGGCGCTCGACCCGCCGGCCGCGCTGGGTCTGGTAGCGGCCGACCAGGTCCTTGACGTAACCGGTGAGCAGGTGGCCGTAGTGGGGCAGGCCGTTGGCGAACGGCGGGCCGTCGTAGAAGACAAACTCGTTCTCGCCGTCCTGGCCGGCGGACCGGTTCTCGATCGACGCCGCAAAGGTGTCGTCCTGGTCCCAGTACGTCAGGACCAGTTCCTCGATCGCGGGGAAGCGGGGACTGGCGGACGCCTCGGCTTGCTCGCCGGAGGTGCCGCGGACGGAGGCCTTGGGGTACACGGGTGACTTCCTCATCTGCGCTCGCACGGGTACTGCTCGTGGTCGTGCGAGGACGCCCGTTCCGGCCTCGGGTGCCGGTCCGCGAGCGCGGTACCACCTCACTTGCCGGCCGCTCCGGATACCCGGGGCCGTCGGCCTCTCGTGTGTCGCTGTGACGGGCGCACCCGTCCGGGTCTACTGGCCGTGCTGCTCACTGCCGCACGCTGTTCTTCCGGAAGCTCGCCGGTGATGGCCGGGTCGATGCTGGTGCGCCCAGTCTACCGTGACGGCGGGCTCGGCTCGGCGGCCGGACATGACCGAACGGCGATTCCCGACCGAGCTGCGTGCCTCAGCGGCGCCGGATGTACCGGGTGACGGCGGTGTAGTCCTTGGCCGGGCCGGTGACGTCCCACGTCTCGGTCCAGGCGTCATCGTCCTCCACCGTCAGCGTGACGAGGTAGGTGTCCGGCTCGCAGGGGTGGTGTCCCTCGGCGTGACCGCTGCCGAGGTCCAGGTGCAGGTACTCGCGCCCGTCGGCGAAGCGGATCAGCACGCGGGAGTCGCCCTCGTCGTGCCAGGTCAGGTGGCGTTCGACGTCGGCCGGGGGTTGCCCGTCCCCGCTCAGCTTCCCGGTCTCGGCGTAGGCGAGGACCCCGGCGTCGCCGTCCGTCGGGCGGAATTGCGCCGTCCCGGTCACGGTGTAGACGTGGCCGGCGCGTCGGTCGTCGAGGCGTCGCTCGAACGACCAGGCGCCGGCGAGGTAACGCAGCGGCTCGGTCATGAGCGAACGGCGTCGTCGGTCGTCGTCCGGGCGGTGGCCGTCTTGCTGGGGGTCGTCACGGCGCCAGCGTATCGACCGGCGCCGTGGTCCCAGCGCGCAGGCCGAGGCGAGCGCACAGCAGCACGCCGACCCCGCCGTCGAAGGTCGTGGTGTGGAAGCGGGCGCCGCGGGTCACCTCGTCGAAGCCGAGACCGGCGTGCAGGGCGAGCGATGCGACGTTGCGGGCGTTGGTCACGCACCAGACGACATCGGTGCGCGCCTCCAGCCACGCCATGCGGTGTTCCGTGAGGGCGACGGCGATCCCCTGCCGTCGCCACGACTCCGCCACCGTGACGCCGCCCAGGTAGTGACCGGCCGGCGCGGGCGGGTCGTCGTGGTGCCAGTGGTGCGTCTTGGCCCAGCCGACGACGTCGCCGTCGGGCGCCTGGGCGACCAGCACCAGCCGGTCCGGGTCGGCGAGGGCTTCCTCGACGGAGGCGAGCGAGCTCCCACGCAGCAGCGGCGCGATCGACGCCACGTCCTCGGGCTCGGCGCGACGGATCAGCATGACTCCAGTCTCACTCACCGGCGGTTGACCGATCACGCGCCGCCAGGGCACGGCGCACCGTCAGCACCGCCGCATCGGGATCGACGAGCACCCACCGCGCTGGGATGCGCACGGTCGGAATACCGAGCTCCATGAGGGCATTCCAGCGGCGGCGGTCCTCCTCGAACTCGCTCGGACCGGAGTGGAAGGCACGGCCGTCGATCTCGCAGACCAGCCCGTCGACCAGCCCGTCGACATGACCGACCCCCTCGATGAACACCTGAGGATGCATGGTCAGCCCGACGTCCTCGAGGGCGAGACGGGCGAGGGTCTCGGGAAGGGACTGGCTGGTGGTGCGGATGCGCGCGATCGACGCCCGGATCCGTCGGTCCCTCTGGCCGGGGAAGGCGGCGGTGAGGTCCTCGACGGTGATGCGCTGCTGCACGATCGCGCTCTCGGCCGCGACGATCGCCTCCCTGGGCGGTGCACAGCGGAAGGCGATGGCGAGCGCGTCCAGGACGTCCGCGACCTGCTCGTGTGGATCACGCGTGCCGCGATGGAGGATCACCCCGGGAATCGGCGGCCCGTCAGCACGAACGACGTGGGGCGGGAACGGCTGGTGCCACACCCACAGGCCGTGGGCGTGGCAGGCGGACAGGCACGTCAGCGTGGTGAAGCGCCGGGCGGCGTGCATCACGTCGCGTTCGGCGGAGGGGGCCGCGTACACACCGCGGGCGCACCGCACCAGCACCCCGGCGCCGACCAGGCGTCGCAGTTCTCGGGGACCCACACCGAGAGACCGCAGGTCGCGCGCCCGGATCACGCCCCAGTGCTGGGCCAGGTGGATCTCCAGTGCTCCCATGCCGCGAGCCTGCCTGTTCCGGGTAGGGCGGCGGTCGGGCGGCGGTTCGCATGTGGACCGGTGCCTTCGCCCGCGACCCGGTGGAGGGAGAAGGCGGCGCCGAGCGGTGCAACGGCTACACCGAGTGATGCCCGTGTGCCTGCTGTGACAGCAGATCGGTCACAGCCACCTCATCCGTCCCACTCGGTGTAGCCACTGCACCGGAACGGCGAGCAACCCCGTCACCGGGTGCGATCGCGTCAGCCGCGAGCCCACCCCGCCCGGACGGCCGCCGTCACCCTTCAGCCGTTCAGGGAGCACCCGGTCGCGGGAAGCCGGTCGCGGCCACCCGCCTCCGCCGACCAGTGAGCGGTGCAGCGGCTACACCGAGTGATGCCCGTGTGACTGCTGTGACAGCGGATCGGTCACAGCAGTCACTTCCGCCCCGCTGGCTGTAGCCGTCGCACCGGTACGGCCGAGCAGGGCGGTCAGCTGTCACACTCGGTGTGGCCACTGGTCCCGCCGTCGCGGACCCCGCCACCGAGCCCACCCCGTCCGGACGGCCGCCGCCATCATGGAACAATCGAGACCATGGCTGAACTCCGTGAGGGCATAGACGCGCCCGCAACCGTTTCCGTGCCCGACAAGCCCGCCCTCGAGGGTCTCGAGGACAAGCACGCCGCCCGGTGGCGGCAGCACGGGACCTACCGTTTCACCGAGGAGACCACCCGCGAGCAGGTGTACTCGATCGACACCCCGCCGCCGACCGCGTCGGGCTCCCTGCACGTCGGGCACATGTTCTCGTACACGCAGACCGACGTGCTCGCCCGCTACCAGCGGATGCAGGGCAAGAACGTCTTCTACCCAATGGGCTGGGACGACAACGGCCTGCCCACCGAGCGGCGCGTGCAGAACTACTTCGGTGTGCGCTGCGACCCGTCGCTGCCCTACGACGCGTCCTTCGAACCGCCCGCCACTCCCCCGAAGAACGAGCGCGACTTCGTCGCCGTCTCCCGCCGCACCTTCATCGAGCTGTGCGAGCGCCTCGCGGTCGAGGACGAGAAGGTCTTCGAGGACCTGTTCACCCGCCTCGGCCTGTCCGTGGACTGGACCCGCACCTACCGCACCATCGACGACGCCTCCCGTGCCGTCTCCCAGCGCGCCTTCCTGGCCAACCTCGCCAACGACGACGCCTACCTGGCCGAGGCGCCCACCCTGTGGGACGTCACGTTCCGCACCGCCGTCGCCCAGGCCGAGCTGGAGGACCGGGAGCGGCCCGGCGCCTACCACCGGATCGCCTTCCACCGCACGGACGGCTCCGGCCCGGTCTACATCGAGTCGACCCGGCCCGAGCTGATCCCGGCGTGCGTGGCCCTGGTGGCCCACCCCGACGACGAGCGCTATCAGCCGCTGTTCGGGCAGACGGTCACCTCTCCCCTGTTCGGCGTCGAGGTGCCGATCCTCGCGCACGAGCTCGCCAAGCCCGACAAGGGTTCCGGCATCGCCATGATCTGCACGTTCGGCGACCTGACCGACGTCACCTGGTGGCGCGAGCTGGACCTGCCGACCCGTCCGATCGTGGGCCGCGACGGCCGGATCATCGCCGACGTCCCCGAGTGGATCACCACCGACGCCGGCCGCGAGGCCTACACGCAGCTGGCGACCAAGACGACGTTCAGCGCCCGCGAGGTGGTCGCCCAGCAGCTGGCCGAGTCCGGTGACCTGGACGGCGAACCCCGCGCCATCACCCACCCGGTGAACTTCTACGAGAAGGGCGACAAGCCGCTCGAGGTCGTCACCAGCCGCCAGTGGTACATCCGCAACGGCGGCCGGGACGCGGACCGTCGGCAGGCACTGATCGCCCGCGGCCGGGAGCTGGAGTGGCACCCTGCGTTCATGCGCGCGCGCTACGAGAACTGGATCGACGGCCTCAACGGCGACTGGCTGGTCTCCCGCCAGCGCTACTTCGGCGTGCCGATCCCCGTCTGGTACCCGCTCGACGAGGCCGGCGAGCCTGACTACGAGCACCCGATCCTGCCCGACGACGACGCCCTGCCGGTGGACCCGGTGGCCGAGACGGCGCCCGGGTTCGAGGAGTCGGCGCGTGATCAGCCCGGCGGCTTCACCGGCGACCCGGACGTCCTGGACACGTGGGCGACGTCGTCACTGACCCCGCAGATCGTGGGCGGGTGGAGCCGCGACGAGGACCTGTTCGCCACGGTCTTCCCGTTCGATCTGCGCCCGCAGGGCCACGACATCATCCGCACCTGGCTGTTCTCCTCCGTGGTGCGCGCCGATGCCCTCAACGACGCCGCGCCGTGGAAGCACGCCGCCCTGTCCGGCTGGATCCTGGACCCGGACCGGAAGAAGATGTCCAAGTCCAAGGGCAACGTCGTCGTGCCGACGGACGTGCTGGACCAGTTCGGCTCCGACGCCGTGCGCTACTGGGCGGCGTCCGCGCGCCTGGGTGGCGACACGGCCTACGACATCGGGCAGATGAAGATCGGCCGGCGCCTGGCGATCAAGCTGCTCAACGCCTCGAAGTTCGTGCTCAACCTCGGGGCCACCGAGGAGTCCGTGCTCGACGACGACAACACCCACCTGCTCACGCAGCCGCTCGACGCCGCGCTGCTCGCGTCCCTGGACGCCGTCATCGCACAGGCGACCGAGGCGTTCGCGGCCTACGACTACGCCCGGGCCCTGCAGATCACCGAGACGTTCTTCTGGACGTTCACGGACGACTACGTCGAGCTGATCAAGGACCGCGCGTACGGGACCATGGGCGAAGCGGAGCAGGCGTCCGTCCTCGCCGCGCTGGCCACCACCCTGGACGCGCTGCTGCGGCTGTTCGCCCCGTTCATCCCGTTCGCCACCGAGGAGGTCTGGTCCTGGTGGCGCGGCGGCTCCGTGCACCGCGCGGCATGGCCGACGGTCAGCGGGTTCGACGGCGACACCGGCATCCTGCCGACGCTCGGCATCGCGCTCTCGGGGGTCCGGAAGGCCAAGTCCGAGGCGAAGGTCAAGCAGCGCACCGAGGTGCTCTCCGCGTCGATCTCCGGTACCGAGGCGGCCATCGAGCGGCTGCGCGCCGGGCTCGGCGACCTCAAGGCCGCGGGCAACGTCAGCGACATGACGCTCACCGTGGACGCCGCGTACGCGGGCGCCGAGGTCACGGTCGACGACATCGTCCTCGCCCCGAGCGAGAACATCGCCGACTGAGACCACCGCGCACGAGAGAGGGCGCCGTCATCCGATCCGGATGACGGCGCCCTCTCTCGTTTGCATCCCGCCAGCTCGTCAATAGATGTCCTGAGGGACCGGAAATCGACCCGGGTGGAGCATCTATTGACGAGCTGGCGCAGGAGACAGCCGGCTCAGGAGGCCTGCGGGTCCTCGGTGCGGGAGCGCTTGAGCTCGAAGAAGCCCGGGAAGCCGGCGAGCGTGACGGTCGCGTCCCACAGGACGCCGGCCTCCTCGCCGCGCGGGATGCGGGTGATCACGGGGCCGAAGAACGCAGTGCCGTTGAAGGCGACGACGGGCGTGCCGACGTCCTGCCCGACCCGGTCGATCCCGTCCTCGTGGCTGGCACGCAGCTGCTCGTCGTAGACCTCCTGCGTGGCGTAGTCGGCCAGGTCGGCGGGCAGGCCGGCGTCGTCGAGCGCGAGGCGGATCGCCTCGGTGTAGTCCTCCACCTTGTTCACGTGCAGCTGGGTGCCGAGCGCGTCGTAGAGGCGCTTGACGGCGTCCTGCCCGTGCTGCTCGCCGGCGGCGGTGACGACGCGGACGGGGCCCCAGCCGCGCTGCAGCATCTCGCGGTAGTTCTCGGGCAGGTCGTCCTTGTTCTCGTTGAGCACGGACAGACTCATCACGTGCCAGGTGACCGTGATGTCACGGACCTGCTGGACCTCCTCGATCCATCGCGACGTGGCCCACGCGAACGGGCAGATCGGGTCGAACCAGAAGTCGGCGGTGTTGGTGGCCTCAGCCATGGGTGGATCTCCTTCGATGGGACAAGTCGGATTGCAGGCGGAACGCTCAGCCCAGCTGGGGCGCCTCGGTGCGGGAACGCTTCAGCTCGAAGAAGCCGGGGAAGCCGGCCAGCGTGACGGTCGCGTCCCACAGGGTGCCGGCGTCCTCGCCGCGGGGCACCCGGGTGATCACGGGGCCGAAGAAGGCGGTGCCGTTGATGGCGACGACGGGGGTGCCGACGTCCTGCCCGACCCGGTCGATGCCGTCCTCGTGGCTCTCGCGGATCGCGGCGTCGTACCGGTCGGACTCCCCCGCCTCGGCGAGCTCCGCCGGCAGACCGGCCTCGGCGAGGGCCTTGACGATGACGTCGGGCAGGTCGTGGTTGTCGCGGTGGTGTATCTGCGTGCCCATGGCGTCGTAGAGCGCCTTGACGGCCTCGTCGCCGTGCTGCTCCTGCGCGGCGACGATGACGCGCAGCGGGGCGAGTTCGTCGGTGCGGCCGTAGTGGTGGTTCTCCGGGTTGTCCTCGTTGAGGATCACCAGGCTCATGGGGTGCCAGTGGATCTGAAGGTCGCGGACGGTGGCGACCTCGAGGATCCAGCGCGACGTCAGCCACGCGAAGGGGCAGAGCGGGTCGAACCAGAAATCGGCGGTCCCCGTCGCGGTGCTGGTCTCGGTCACGGTCATCTCCTCGTCGAACGGGTACGGCCCGCCGGGTGATCCGGCCGCGGCGTCTCTCATCACACCGCAACCGGCCCGGCGGGCCAAATCTTCCCTCGCACCCCGTCACATGCGCGAACGCCGCTCCGGATCTCCCGCGTCCGCGGACTCGACGGGCTCGGCCGGCGCATCGGCGCGGGCCGCGTCGTCGTGCGCGTCCATCCGCTCGGCCAGCGCGACCGTCGACCGGGCGCCCTCGAACGCCAGGTCCGCCTCGGCCGGGCGGCGGCGCTTCCACGCCCAGACGATCAACGGCAGGCACAGCACCGCGACGATGAGCGCGTAGCAGATCACCGCGACCGGCTCGCTGACCAGCCCGACGGGGTCACCACCGGAGAGCTGGAGCGCCTGCCGCAGCGACTTCTCCGCCCGCGGCGCCAGGATGACGCCGATGATCAGCGGCAGCACGGGCAGCCCGTACCGGCGCATGACGACCCCGAGCAGGCCGAGGACCAGCAGCAGGATCAGGTCGAACGTCTGCAGGTTCACCGCGAACGCCCCGAGGGTGGCGAAGAACAGGATTCCGGCATACAGGTACGGACGCGGGATCTGCAGCAGCCGGGCCCACAGGGGAGCCAGCGGCAGGTTGATCACGAGCAGCAGCAGGTTGCCGATGAACAGCGAGGCGATCAGGCCCCACACGAGCTGCGGCTCCTCCTCGAAGAGCAGCGGCCCCGGCTGGATGCCGTAGCTGGTCAGCGCGGCGAGCATGACGGCGGCCGTCGCGTTGACCGGCAGCCCGAGCGCCAGCATCGGGGTCAGGGACCCCGCCGCAGAGGCGTTGTTCGCCGCCTCCGGACCGGCCACGCCCTCGATGGCGCCGTGCCCGAACTCTTCCTTGTGCTTCGACAGCCGTTTCTCGGTCACGTAGGAGAGGAAGGTCGGGATCTCGGCGCCGCCCGCGGGCAGGGCGCCGAACGGGTAGCCGAGCGCGGTGCCGCGCAACCACGGCTTCCAGGACCGCTTCCAGTCCTGCTTGCCCATCCACGGGCGGCCGACCGGGATGGTCGTCGCCGTGGCCCGGGAGAGGTGCGCGCTGATCCACAGGGCCTCGCCCACGGCGAAGATGCCGACCGCGACCACGACGATGTCGATGCCGTCGGCGAGCAGCGGCTGCCCGAAGGTGAGCCGGCGCTGCCCGGACACGACGTCGGCGCCGATCAGGCCCACGGCCAGGCCGAGACCGAGCGACGCGAAGCCGCGCACCTTGGAACTGCCCAGCACCGCCGTGACGGCGACGAGGGCGAGCAGCATGATGCCGAGGTAGCTCGGCGCGCCGAGCGAGACGGCGAATCCGACCACCAGCGGCGCGATCGCCACCAGCAGGGCGGTGCCGATCGATCCGGCCACGAACGAGCCGATGGCCGCGGTGGCCAGCGCCTGGGCGGCGCGGCCGGCCTTGGCCATCTTGTGGCCCTCGATCGCGGTGATCACCGTGGCGGACTCGCCCGGCGTGTTGAGCAGGATCGACGTCGTCGAGCCGCCGTACATGCCGCCGTAGTAGATGCCCGCGAACATGATCAGGGCGGTCGAGGCGTCCAGCCCGGAGGTGACCGGCAGCAGCAGGGCCACGGCCATGGCCGGCCCGATGCCGGGCAGCACGCCGACGGCGGTGCCGAGCACGACGCCGATCAGGGCGAACAGCAGATTCATGGGCGTCAGCGCGTGGCCGAAGCCCTCCATCAGCAGATTGAGTGTCTCCACGTCACAGCACCCCCGCGAGCAGGCCGGCCGGCAGGTGGATGCCCAGGCCCAGATAGAAGCCGTAGAACGTCGCGGTCGAGAGGACCAGCGAGATCACGATGTTCAGCAGCCAGCGCCGCGACCCGAGCGCCCAGCACGAGCCCCAGAACATGATGGCGCCGGAGAGCACCCAGCCGAGCACGCCGATGGTCGCGGCGTTGAGCAGGAAGAATCCGACCAGCAGGAGCAGGGTCTTCCAGTCGAACGCGGAGGCCGGGTCGATGTCCTCCCCGGCGTCCGGTTCGGCGCGGCCGCCGCGCAGCACCTGCACGGCGAGGACGACGGCGCACACCAGGAGCAGGGTGCCCACGATGATCGGCACCGCCCGCGGCCCCACCGGGTCCGCGGAGGTCGTCAGCGACTCGAGACCGGCAGCGTCGACCAGCACCACGACGCCGACGACGCCGAGCAGGGCCGCGAGGCCCAGCTCGGATCGTCCGCGCAGGCGCTCGGCGACGGCCGAACTCATGCCAGGCCCAGCTTCTTGAGCACGTCCGCCACGTCCTGGTCCTGCTGCTTGAGGAAGGACGCGAAGTCGTCACCGGTCATGAAGCCGTCGGTCCAGCCGTTCGCCTTCAGGGCGTCCTTCCAGCCCTGCGACTCGTGCAGCTTGGTGAGGGTGTCGATCCACTTGGTGCGGGCGGCGTCGTCGATGCCGGGAGGGGCCACGATGCCGCGCCAGTTGGTGAAGACGAGGTCGATGCCCGATTCCTTCAGCGTCGGCGCGTCGACACCGTCCAGGCGCTTGGCCCCGGAGGTCGCGAGCACCCGGATCTGGCCGGACTCGATCTGCTTCATGTACTCGCCGGCACCCGAGGCGGCCACGCTGACCTTGTTGCCCAGGATGGCCGGGAGCAGGTCCCCGCCGCCGTCGTAGGAGACGAAGTTGACCTTGGTCGGGTCGATGCCGACGGCCTGCGCGAGCTGCATCGGCAGCAGGTGGTCCGGGCCGCCGGGCGAGGAACCGCCGCCGACGGAGACGCCCTTCGGGTTGGCCTTCCACGCCTTCACCAGATCGTCGATGGTCTGGTACGGCGAGCTCTTCGGCACCATGATGGCGCCGGGCTCCTCGATCAGCTTGGCCAGCGGCGTGGTCCCGGTGAGCTTCGCCTCGGACTTGTTGGTGTAGCTGGCGCCGACGACGCCGAGCCCCATCAGCATCGCCAGGTCGGCGTTGCCCTTCTCGTTGACCAGGCGGGCCAGGCCCACGGTGCCGCCGGCGCCGGCGAGGTTGTAGACCTCGGGCTGCTTCGGCGTGACCTTCTCCGAGGCCATCACCTTGGCCGCGGTCCGCGCGGTGGTGTCGTACCCGCCGCCGGCCGTGTTCGGCACCATGATGCGCAGGTCCGTGGCCGAACCGGCGTTGCCCGAGCCGGTGGCCTGCCCCGCGGAGTTGGAGGTGACGCCGCAGGCCGAGAGCAGCAGCGCGGCACCGGCGGCCGCGGCCGCGATGCGTGCGAATCGAGACGATCGCATGATCTCTCCTTCGAGATGGAATGATGAACGTGACCAGCATGACGATGCTGTGAGCCAGCTCATATCTTGCGATCACAAGAAACCTTGTGGTCGTTGTGGTCCTTCTGCTCGCGCCCCACCGGACGACGTCGCCCGGTGTCCGCCGCCGGGCCGGAGGTCCCCCGCGCACCGTTCCGCGCGGCCCGTCCCGGAGGTCTCCGTGCCCGATCCCGCGCCCCGCCAGCGCCGCGTCTCCCTCGCCGGCCAGCTGCTCGCCCTGCAGCTGCTGGTGCTGCTCGGCGTGCTCGCCGGCGTGCTGTGGCTCTCGGTCGGCCAGTCGCTGCGCGCGTTCGAGGCGCAGGAGGGCCGGCGGGCGCTCTCCGCCGCCGAATCCCTCGCCGCGACCCCGCTGGTGCGGGCGCTGCTGCCCGACGCGCAACCCGGCGAGGGGTCGTCCCTACCCGCGGTGATCGAGTCGGTGCGCTCGGTGTCCGGCCTGACGGAGGCCACGCTGGTGGACGAGAGCGGGGTGGTGATCGCGTCCTCCGATGCGACGCTGCGCGGCCGGCCTGCGCCCGCGGAGTTCATGAGCGGCGACCCGCGCCGGCAGTGGACCGGCGCCGCCACCGTCGCGGACCGGCAGCTGCTGGTGGCCCGGGTCCCCGTCTTCGACGACGGGAGCAGGCGGATCGGCGTGGCGATCGCCGCGCGCGAGTACCCCGGCTGGAGCGACCGCCTGACCGCGGCGGCCCCGGACCTCGTCCTGTCCCTGACCGTGTGCGGCGTCGTGGGGCTGAGCGGGTCCTGGCTGCTGTCGCGCCGGCTCAAGCGGCAGACGCTCGGCATGGAGCCCGGGGAGATCGCCGCCCTCGTCGAGCACCGGGAGGCGCTGCTGCACGGCGTCAAGGAGGGCGTGGTCGCCGTCGATCTCGCCGGCCGGATCACCGTGCTCAACGACGCGGCGCGGGACCTGCTCGGCTGGGCGGCCGTGCCGCTCGGCTCGCCGGCGCGGGACACGGCCGGCGACGACGACGTCGCGGACGCGCTCGTGGGGGACGGCCCACTAGCGGACCGGACCATCGTCGTCGGCGACCGGCTGCTCGTGGCCAACCGGCGGCCCATCACCTCGCGAGGCCGGGTGATCGGCACGGTCACCACTCTGCGCGACCGCACCGAGCTGTTCGAGCTGGAGGACCAGCTCGGCGCCACCCGCACCGCCACCGGCCTGCTGCGCGCCCAGACCCACGAGTTCGCCAACCAGCTGCACACCGTCGCTGGGCTGATCCAGCTCGGCGAGACGGAGGAGGCGCTGCGCTTCGTCAACGGCGTCAGCACCGACCGCTCCCTGCTCGTGGACGCGGTCACCGAGCGGATCGCGGACCCGCCGCTGGCCGCGCTGCTGATCGCCAAGTCCTCGGTCGCCGGGGAACGCGGCGTGGCTCTCGAACTCGACCCGGACGCCGCGCTGGGCCCGGTGGACGAGGACCTGTCCCGGGACCTGATCACGGTCGCGGGCAACCTCATCGACAACGCGCTCGACGCCGTCTCCGGCGCCCCGGAGGCGATGGTGAGCGTGGACGTACAGGACGACGGCGCCCGCATCCTCGTCACGGTCCAGGACTCGGGCCCCGGGCTGGCCACCGGCGACCGGGACCGGATCTTCGAGGCCGGCTTCAGCACGAAGGCCTCGGACGCGGCGGGCGGCCGCGGATTCGGGCTGTCACTGACCCGGTACGTGTGCCGCCGCCGCGGCGGGGACGTGGACGTCACCACGGTCGACGGCGCGGTGTTCACCGCCGTCCTGCGCCGCGGCCCGCGCGACGGCCGTCGAGAACACGCCGGCGCCACCCGCATCCCGACACCGGCCCGGACCCCGACACCGATATCGACACCGGCGGCCCGGGCACCCGAGCGCGAGAGGAGGAGGCTCGATGTATGACGTGCTGGTGGTCGACGACGACTTCATGGTCGCGCGCATCCACGCCGGCTTCGTGGCGGAGAACCCGGAATTCCGGGTGTGCGGCGTCGCGCACTCGACCGCCGAGGCCCTGACCCTGGCCCGGGAGCACTCCCCCGACCTGGTCCTCCTCGACATCCACCTGCCCGACGGCAACGGCCTGGACCTGCTGCAACGGCTGCGCGACGACCAGCCGGAGGTGGACGCGATCGTCATCACCGCCGCCCGCGAGCAGGCGACCGTGGTGCGGGCCCGGCGCGGCGGGGTGACCAGCTACCTGATGAAGCCGTTCCAGCGTGAGGACCTCAGCCGTCGGCTGGCGCAGTACCGCGACCAGGCGGGCGCGGTACACGGCGCCGCCGATCAGACCGTGGTGGACCGCCTCTTCGGGGACGTCCCGGCCGCGCGGCCGGTGCCGCGCAAGGGGCTCAGCGACGAGACGCTGCAGGCGGTCGAGCAGGCCCTGCGCACCGCCGCGCTCGACCTCTCCGCGACGGACACGGCCGAGCGGGTGGGCATCTCCCGGGTGAGCGCCCGCCGCTACCTCGAACACCTCGTGGAGGGCGGCACCGTCACGGTGCAGCTGAAGTACGGCGCCGGCCGCCCCGAGCGCCGGTACGCCTGGGCGCGAGGACGCTGAGCGGGCGGCCCATCTGCACCGACCTCCCGGACACGACAGAGCCGGCCGGACCATCGTCCGGCCGGCTCGATCGTGGAGGCGTCAGCGGTTCTTCGACGCCGGGGTGTAGGTGTCGCGGCCCAGCTTGTGGTTGATCACGACGCCCTTGAACAGCTTGTCCTGCCAGGACTGGAACCAACCGCTCGTGCTGTCGAACAGCGGGGAGAGCCAGAACAGCAGGCCCATGATCCCGCCGGTGACGGCGCTGGCGGCCCACATCAGCAGACCGCGGAGGAACGTCGGTCCCCAGCCGAGGGGCTGACCGGTCTCCTGGTGGACCAGGCGCAGCCCGAAGATCGCGTTGCCGATCGACTTGCCCCGCGTCGCCAGCCACCACCACAGGATGACGCCGATGATGAGGAACAGGACGAGGAAGATGACGAGGGATCCGACGACGCTGCCGACCAGGGCGTTGGCCTGCTCCTGCGTCAGCCGGGTCCGGGTGCTCGTGCCGTACTCGTCGTAGGTCCGGCTCGAGCTGGTGCTCGGCAGGCTGGCCGCGGTGACGAACACCGGGATGAACGAGAGGAACCCGATGATGGTGAGAACCACGCTGAGGATGAGGTTGTCGACGAAGTTGGCCGCGATCTGCAGGCCCGCGGTGGTCGGCTTCGCACCCTCGACACCCGGGTACGGGTTCTGCGCGAGGTAGCCGCCCTGCGGGTAGCCGTACCCCGGACCCTGCTGGCCCTGCCCGGGCTGCTGGCCGTAGCCGGGCTGCTGACCCCACGCGGGAGCACCGCCGGGCTGGCCCTGCCCCTGGTTGAACGGGCCCGGGTTGCCCTGACCGTAGCCGGGCTGCTGACCGTAGCCGGGCTGGCCCTGCCGGGCCTGGTCCCATCCCGCCCCGGCGTCGTGCCGGCCGGACGACGACGGCTGTCCCTGCTGCGGTTCGGTGGGCCTGCGCCACGGGTCGTTGGCGTCCCCGTTGGTCGGCGTGCTCATGATGTCCCCTCTGGTCGGCGGTCATGCCGCACGTGGTGTGCGGTGATGATCGATCGCCCGCGCACCGTGACGGCGCGTCGGACGAGGCCAGCCTAGCGAGACGGGCGCACGAACAGCGGGATTGCGCCACCGCGAGTGCGGCGGCGCGGAGACGTCAGGGGCGAGCCCCGACGGAGAGGGTCAGGCGGACTTGCGGCGCTTCGTCGCGGAATGCGGCACGAGCGTCGGCTCGGCCTTCTTCTGCACGACGTCGGCCGTGATCACCGCACTGGCGATGTCCTCGCGGCTGGGCAGGTCGAACATGACGGGCAGGAGGATCTCCTCCATGATCGCCCGCAGGCCGCGCGCGCCGGTGCCCCGGTCGAGCGCGAGGTCCGCGATGGCCTCCAGCGCGCCGTCCTCGACGACCAGTTCCACACCGTCGAGCTGGAACATCTTCTGGTACTGCTTGATCAGCGCGTTCTTCGGCTCGGTGAGGATCTGGATCAGCGCCGGCTTGTCCAGGTTGGACACCGTGGTGATCACGGGCAGGCGGCCGATGAACTCAGGGATCAGCCCGAACTTGAGCAGGTCCTCCGGCATGACGTCGGCGAACGAATCAGGCTTCGCGGTGGCCTCCTGGAGCTGGGCGCCGAAGCCGATGCCCCGCCGTCCGGATCGGCTGCCGATGATCTCCTCGAGGCCCGCGAATGCCCCGGCCACGATGAACAGCACGTTCGTCGTGTCGATCTGGATGAACTCCTGGTGCGGGTGCTTCCGGCCACCCTGCGGCGGCACCGAGGCGACCGTGCCCTCGAGGATCTTCAGCAGCGCCTGCTGCACGCCCTCACCGGAGACGTCCCGGGTGATGGAGGGGTTCTCGCTCTTGCGCGAGATCTTGTCGATCTCGTCGATGTAGATGATGCCCTGCTCGGCCTTCTTGACGTCGTAGTCGGCGGCCTGGATGAGCTTGAGCAGGATGTTCTCGACGTCCTCGCCGACGTAGCCCGCCTCGGTCAGCGCCGTGGCATCGGCGGCGGCGAACGGCACGTTGAGCCGCTTCGCGAGGGTCTGCGCCAGATAGGTCTTGCCGCAGCCGGTGGGCCCGATCAGCAGGATGTTCGACTTGGCGATGTCCACGTCCTCGGCGGACTCCCCGAACCGGGAGGCGCTGCCGGACTGGATCCGCTTGTAGTGGTTGTAGACGGCGACGGCGAGGGAGCGCTTCGCGGGCTCCTGGCCGATCACGTACTCCTGCAGGAAGTCGAAGATCTCCTTCGGCTTCGGCAGTTCGAAGCTGCCCAGGTCCGCGACCTCGGCCAGCTCCTCCTCGATGATCTCGTTGCAGAGCTCGATGCACTCGTCGCAGATGTAGACGCCGGGACCCGCGATCAGCTTGCGGACCTGCTTCTGGCTCTTGCCACAGAAAGAACACTTCAGGAGGTCTGTGCTCTCACCGATGCGAGCCATGTGCGTCGAACCCTTCACCCTGCTGCAATGGACTGCTGCCGCGCCTTCGCACGGTCAGGACCGTCCGGGAGACGGACGGGGAACGGGGACCGGAGCGCCGACAGCTGGTCCCAGCTTAGGGCACGCCACCCACCGTCGTGGTACAGGCGACGCCCGCGTCGTCGTCGACGTCGCGGGCGTCCCCGTCCACCGGCGGTCGGCCCGTGGGCCGACCGTCACCTCGTGCTGAGGATCAGGTGTTGATCTTCGGCTTGTGCACCTTGCGGGAGGTCAGCACCTCGTCCACCAGGCCGTAGTCCTTCGCCTGCTCGGCGGTGAGGATCTTGTCGCGCTCGATGTCGACGTTGACCTGCTCGGTGGTGCGGCTGGTGTGCAGGGCCAGCGTGTCCTCGAGCCAGGTGCGCATCCGCATGACCTCGTTGGCCTGGATCTCCAGGTCCGAGGCCTGCCCACCCTCGCCACCGGCCAGGGCCGGCTGGTGGATGAGCACGCGCGCGTTCGGCAGCGCGAGCCGCTTGCCGGGGGTGCCCGCGGCGAGCAGCACGGCGGCGGCGCTGGCGGCCTGGCCCAGGCACACGGTCTGGATCTCGGGCCGCACGAACTGCATGGTGTCGTAGATGGCCGTCATCGCCGTGAAGGACCCACCCGGGGAGTTGATGTAGAGGGTGATGTCCCGCTCCGGGTCGGTGGCCTCCAGCACGAGCAGCTGGGCCATGATGTCATCGGCCGAGGCGTCGTCCACCTGCACGCCGAGGAAGATGATGCGGTCCTCGAACAGCTTGGTGTACGGGTCCTGGCGCTTGAAGCCGTAGGGCGTGCGCTCCTCGAACTGAGGCAGCACGTACCGGCTGGTCGGCAGGTTGCCGGCCGTGGAACCGAAGGTGTAGCTCATGGGTCTCTCCTGTGTCTGCGTCCGCTGGGCTGATGGTCGGTCGGAACCGGATCAGCGATCGGCGTCGTCCGTGCTGCTGTCCTGATCGGTGCCGCCGCCGCCGGCGACGGTGGCCGCGTGCGCGGCGATGTGGTCGAAGAAGCCGTAGTCGAGGGCTTCCTGAGCGGAGAACCACTTGTCGCGGTCGTTGTCGATGAGGATCTGCTCGACGGTCTGACCGGTCTGCTCGGCGGTCAGCTCCGCCATGATGCGCTTCATGTTCAGGATCAGCTCGGCCTGGATCTTGATGTCCGAAGCCGTGCCGCCGATGCCGCCCGAGGGCTGGTGCATCAGGATCCGGGCGTGCGGCGTCGCGTAGCGCTTGCCCTTGGTCCCGGAGGAGAGCAGGAACTGGCCCATCGACGCGGCCAGGCCGGTCGCGACGGTGACGACGTCGTTCGGGATGAACTTCATCGTGTCGTAGATGGCCATGCCCGCGGTCACCGAGCCACCCGGGGAGTTGATGTACAGGAAGATGTCCTTGACCGGGTCCTCCGCCGAGAGCAGCAGCAGCTGCGAGCAGATGAGGTTCGCGTTGTCGTCACGGACCTCGGAGCCGAGCCAGATGATGCGCTCACGCAGGAGCCGGTTGTAGATGAAGTCGTCCCGGCCGGCGACGTCCTGCGTCGCCATGCTCGGGGTGCTGTTCTCAGTGCTCACGGTTGCCTCACCTCTCAGGATCTGTCGTGGGTCTGTACAGGACACTAATGCGTTCGCCGGGCCCGTCCTTCCGCGGAATCGCACTGTTCGCTGACGGCGCAGGTTGCGCGGACGGGTCCCGGGTACGCCCGATCCGGGCACGCTGACCGACGTCCGAGCGCCTCACGCCGGCCGCAGGACGACGGACGCACGAAGCCGCCCGGACCCACGGACGCACGGAGCCGCCCAGCCTTCGTGGCCGGGCGGCTCCGTGGTGTCGCGCTGGTGGTGCGGGTGCCGGACCGGGGATCCCCCGGACCGGCTGCCGGTCAGCTGTCGGCGTCGGCCTCGGCGGCCGGCTTCTTGGCGGCCGGCTTGCGGGTCGTCTTCTTCGCGGCGGGCTTCTTGGCGCTCTCGTCGGCACCGCTCTCGTCGGCAGCGGCGTCGTCGGCCTTCGCGGCCGCCGTCTTGCGCGCGGCCGGCTTGCGGGCCGGCTTCTTCTCGGCGGTCTCGTCACCGGCGTCCTCCGCCTTGGCGGCGGCGGACTTCCGGGCCCGGGTGGCCGGCTTGGTGGCGGGAGCCTCGTCGGCGGCCTGGTCCTCGCCCACCGTGGTCTCGGTGGTGCTGGACGCGGCAGAGGTGTCCACGGCATCGGCGTCGACGGTCTCGCCCTCGGCGGGGTCCGTCGCGGCGTCGGCGACGTCACCGGCGTCGATGGTCTCCCCCGCGCCGGCGGGCCGGACGAAGGAGCTCAGGTCGACGGTGGCGCCGTTGCTGTCGGTGACCTTCGCCTTCTCGAGGACGACGGCGAGGGCCTTGCGACGACGCACCTCGCCGATCATCATCGGCACCTGGCCGCCCTGGTCCAGCATCTGGGCGAACTGGTTCGGGTCCATGCCGTACTGGCTGGCCGTCGTGACGATGTACTCGATGAGCTCGGCCTGCTCGACGCCGACCTCTTCCTTCTCGGCGATCGCGTCGAGGACGACCTCGTTGCGGAACGCCTCCTCGGTGTTCTTCGCGACCTCGGCCCGGTGCTCCTCGGTGTCGTGGTCCGCGTCCGCGTTCTGGGAGAAGTGCTGCTCGACCTGCTCGGAGACGAGGCTGGCCGGGACGGGGACCTCGACGAGCTCGAGGAGCTTCTCGAGGACCTTGTCGCGGGCCTGGACGCCCTGCTCGGCGATCTTGCTCTCACCGGCCTTGCCCTTCAGGTCCTCCTTGAGCTCGTCGATGGTGTCGAACTCGCTCGCCAGCTGGGCGAACTCGTCGTCGGCCTCGGGCAGCTCGCGGTCCTTGACCGCGGTCAGGACGACGCGCACCTGGGCGTCCTCGCCGGCGTGGTCGCCACCGGCAAGCTTCGTCGCGAAGACGGTCTCCTCGCCGGCGGACAGGCCGGCGAGGGCCTCGTCCATGCCGTCGAGCATGGTGCCGGCGCCGATCTGGTAGGACAGGCCCTGCGCGGCGTCGACCTGGTCGTCACCGATGGTGGCGGTGAGGTCGATGGTGACGAAGTCGCCGTCGGCGGCGGGCCGGTCGGCGGTGACGAGGGTGCCGAAACGGCCGCGCAGCTCGTCGAGGGCGGTGCTGACGTCGTCGTCGGCGATCTCGGTCGCGTCGACGGTGACCTCGATGCCCGCGTAGTCGGGCAGCTCGATCTCCGGCATGACGTCGACCTCGACCTGGAACTTCAGGTCACCGGCGGTCGCGGACGGGTCGGGCACCTCGGTGATCTCGACCTCGGGGCGGCTCAGCGGCCGCAGTTCGGCCTCCTGGATGGCCTGCTGGTACCAGCCGTTGAGGCCGTCGTTGATCGCGGTCTCGATCACGTAGCCGCGGCCGACGCGCTGGTCGATCAGGCGGTTCGGGACCTTGCCCTTGCGGAAGCCGGGGACCTGGATCTGACCGGAGATGGTCGTGTAGGCCTCGTCGATGCTGGGCTTCAGCTCCTCGGAGGAGACCTCGACGGTGAGCTTGACGCGGGTCGGGTCGAGTTTCTCGACGGCACTCTTCACTGGACGTGTACTCCTGAACGTGTTGGGGCAGGGACGAGCGGCGTGACCGACCGGGCGATTCCACCCGCGCCGTGCCACGTGTCGGGGCGACAGGACTCGAACCTGCGATCTCCTGCTCCCAAAGCAGGCGCGCTAGCCACTACGCTACGCCCCGTAAGGCATCGGCCAGTCTACGGGCAAGGGTTGCCGGGGCGCACATCGGCGGCTTCGGAGCCGGTGGGAGGCGGTCCGGGCGGTCACCGGCGGGTGGGCCGCGGTGGCATTTTGCCGGGCCGGTTCCCCGTATGCTGTAGTGGTGGAAACGGTCGCATCAGGCCACTCCCGGGGATGTAGCTCAATGGTAGAGCCTCAGTCTTCCAAACTGATTACGCGGGTTCGATTCCCGTCATCCCCTCCGATCACGACCCCGTCCGGGCATCCGGGCAGGGTCGTTCTGCGTCTACGGGCCCGCGTTCGGCGCCTGGAGCGGTGGCACTCAGTGCTGGCAGCCGGGGCACCAGTAGAGGTTGCGGCCGGCCATCACGGCGGTGGCGATGGTCGTCCCGCACCGCGGGCAGGGCTCACCCGTGTGCTTGTAGACGAAGCGCGACGCCTCGGCCGGGATATCGGCGGCGTCGACGTCGAGCGTGAGGTCCTCGACGGCGACGGCGTGCTCCGGGTCCCGCTGCGTCGTGACGATGCGGCCGAGGCGGACGCCGTCGCGCATCAGGAACACCGTGTCGGCCCACAGGTCCGCGGCCTCCTGCTCCGTGATCTTCTTTCCCGGACGGTACGGGTCGATGCCGGCGCGGAACAGCAGTTCGGCGCGATAGACGTTGCCGATGCCGGCGACGACGGCCTGGTCCATCAGCAGCTGCCCGCAGGCGACGCCGCGGCGGCGTAGCAGCCGGGCGAACGTGGCGCCGTCGTCGTTCGCGCTGTCCTCACCGTCCGCGCTGTCCTCACGGAGGGGGTCCGGGCCCGCCGCCTCACGCAGGGCGTCGACGTCGGCCGCGGTGATCACCTCGCACGCCGTCGGACCCCGTAGATCGGCCCACCCGTGATCGCTGACCAACCGCACGCGCACGGCCCCGACCGGGGCGGGCGGCCCGGTGTACTCGACGTCCTCGCCCGCGTCTGCCGTCCCGTGCTCCGTCTCCCCCATCCGTCGCGGCGCCCCGATGCTGGAGGCCCCGGCGAAGGACGCGTCGCCGCCGAAGCTGAAGGCGCCGTAGAGGCCCAGGTGGATGCGCAGCACGCGGTGGCGGTCGGCGTCGTCGTTCGTTGTCGTGCCGGTGCCGTCGTGGTCGAAACTCACGAGCAGCTGCTTGCCGATCGCCTCGGCGCGGGTGAGGACGTGGCCGTCCAGCAGCTCGGCTCCGGCGGCGAAGCGGCCCTGCGGGCTGGACACGCGCACGCGCTGACCGCCGAACACGTCGGTCAGCTGCCGGGCGAGCCGGTGGATGGAGTGACCCTCGGGCATCGGGGCGCTACCGGCTCACGCGGTGCCGTCGTTGGTCTCGGGCCCCGCGTCCGTGGCGGTACCCGAGTCGACGACCGTGCCGGTCCGCTCGAAGTGCGCGATCTGGCCGATGCGACGCACGTGCCGCTCGTCGCCGCTGAACGGCTCGGCGAGGAACGTGTCGATCAGGCGGGTGGCCTCCTCGACACTGTGCTGGCGGCCGCCGACGGCGACGACGTTGGCGTCGTTGTGTTCGCGAGCGAGCTTCGCGGTGTCCTCGTTCCAGGCCAGAGCAGCGCGAACGCCGCGGACCTTGTTCGCGGCGATCTGCTCGCCGTTGCCCGAGCCGCCGAGGACGATACCGAGCGCCTCGACACCGGCTTCCTGGTCGGCGACGACGCCCTGCGCGGCGTGGATGCAGAAGCCGGGGTAGTCGTCCAGGGCGTCGTAGTCGCGCGGGCCGTGGTCGACGACGTCGTGCCCGGCCTCGGTCAGGTGGGTGACGAGGTGGGCGCTCAGCTCCATGCCGGCGTGGTCGGTCGCGATGTGGACGCGCATCCTGGGTGCTCCGATCTGTGGTCGCTGCGTGTCGCTGCATCTCGCTGCGGTCGCTGCTGGTCGCTCGGCCGGGGCCGCCGTCGGGGCGTCGGCATCCCGGGAGGGGTCCCCGCCAGCCTAACGCCGCACCCCGGCGTCGTGGATCCGTCGGTACCGCCCGAAAGGGGTGGTCATCGACCGGGGCGCAAGGGCGGAACTGACGGACTCGGCGAATCGTGCGGGCGAAACCGACGGACTCGGCGCGACCTGCGCACGAGTCAGCCGTTTTCGCCCGAATGACGCACTCAAAAAGCGCGTCGTTCGGGCGGGAACCGCTGACTCACCGTGATGGGGCACCCGTCGGGCGGGAACCGCTGACTCACCGGGATGGGGCCGCGTCCCGGAGCAGACCGGCGGATCCGGAACCGGTCTGCGCATGAGTCAGCCGTTTCCGCCCGAAAGACGCACTCGAAGAGCCCGGCATCCGGGCGGGAACCGCTGCCTCACCGGGATGGGTCGCCGCGTGACTCACCGAACCGCTGGCTCACCGAACCGGGCGTCACCTCCCGGTGGCGTAGCCCTGCGCTCCGCGGGGATTGGCGGCCGCGTACAGCACGCCGGTGTCCGGCTCCCGGCCGGCGACGCACATCCGGCCGAGCGACCAGTCCCCCGCCCGCGTGATGCGGTGGCCGCGGCGCTCGAGGCCGGCGATGACGTCGTCGCCCAGCCGGTCCTCGACCACGGCGCCGTACGGTTCGACGGTGCGCGGCCAGAACGAGCCGACCATTGCCGTTGTGTGCAGCATCGGCGCGTCGATGGCCTGCTGCGGCGAGTACCCGCCGACCAGGGTGCGCAGCAGGTACAGCAGCTGCCACTGGTCCTGCTGGTCCCCGCCCGGTGAGCCGAGCGCAGCCTCGGGGCGCCCGTCGGCGTCGAGCAGCATGGTCGGCGTGAGGGTGGTGCGTGGCCGGGCCCCGGGGCGCAGAGCCGCCGGGGAGGTCTCGTCCAGCCACGTCATCTGCAGTCGCGTGCCCAGGCAGAACCCGAGCTCGGGGATGGTGGGGCTGGACTGCAGCCAGCCGCCGGATGGCGTGGCCGCGATCATGTTGCCGTCGCGGTCGACGACGTCGAGGTGGCAGGTGTCCCCGCGGGTGCGGCCGAACCGGGCGACGGTCGGCTCCCCCGCGGACGCCTCGCCCGGCTCCGGATGGGAGGCCTCGAACTCCTCGGGCGTCACGCGGGGCGGCCGGTGCGGGGTGCGGCCGGGAATCTCCCCCGGTTCCTCGCCCGCCGACGCCTCCTCGGTGATCAGGGCGCGTCGCTGCGCGGCGTACTCCGGGGAGAGCAGGTGCGCGAGCAGCTCGGCGTCCCCCGCCGCGGCCTCGCCGTACCAGGCGTCGCGGTCCGCGAGCGCGAGCTTGAGCGCCTCCAGCACGGTGTGCGCGCCGAGCTCGGTGGACGGGTCCAGCCGCGCGTCGTCGAACCCGTCGAGGATCGCGAGGGTCTGCAACAGCACCGGCCCCTGACCCCACGGCCCGGTCTTGACGACGGTGCGGCCGCGGAAGGTGATCGAGCACGGCGTCTCGAGGGACGCGCTGAACGCCCCCATGTCCGCGGCGGTGATCACGCCGGCATGCACACCGCCGCCGGAGTGGTGGTGCGGCACGGCGGCGAACTCCTCGACCGCGGCCGCGACGAACCCGGAGGCGAACGCCTCGCGCGCCGCCTCGATCCGGTCGGTACGGGAACCGGCATCCGCTCCGGCCTCGACGAGGCGCTCGAGCGTGCGGGCGTACGCCTCGTTGCGGATCACCTCACCGTCGGCCGGCGGCCGCCCCTCGGGCATCCACTGCGCGGCCGACGTGGGCCAGTGCTCGGTGAAGAGGTCCTTGACGGCGGCGACGGTCAGGCCCACCCGGGCGACGGCGGGGTGGCCGTGCCGGGCATAGTGGATGGCGAAGGCGAGCACGTCGGCGAGTTCCCACGTGCCCCGCTCGGTGAGCAGCAGCAGCCACGCGTCGACGGCGCCGGGCGCGACGGCGGCGAGCGCCCCGGCGCCGGGGACGAGGTCGAGGCCGGCGGCCCGGTAGTGCTCGATGGTCGCGCCGGCCGGGGCGGGACCCTGGCCCATCAGAACGCGGGGACCGTCGTCGGTCGTGACGAGGGCGACGAGGTCGCCGCCGGGCCCGTTCAGGTGCGGTTCGACGACGTGGAGGACGAAGGCGCCCGCGGCCGCCGCGTCGAAGGCGTTGCCGCCGCGTTCGAGCACCGCCTGCGCCGCTGCCGAGGCCAGCCAGTGCGTCGAGGACACCATGCCGAAGCTCCCCCGCAGGGTGGGCCGGGTGGTGTGCGCAGGGGGTGGCGTGAACGCGTTGACGTGGGAATCGGTGGGCTGCGAGGCCGTGCGGGGCTGCTCCATCACCCCAGCGTAGGGGTACCTCCTCGCGGCCCGGCGGGACCGGGCAGAAGTACCCGGTACTCCGACAGCAGACTTGGCAAGGCGCGTCGCTGGGGTAAGACTAGCGAGGACCACGAACGCATCCGGCGCCATCCATGCGCCCGGCACCAGCTCGCTTGGAGGCGACCCACTTGCCAGGACTGAACCTGACTCGCGATGAGGCACGCGCCCGCGCCGATCTGCTCTCCGTGGACTCGTACCACGTGAGTCTGGACCTGACGCGTGGCGAGACGGTGTTCGGGTCGACGACGGTGGTGCGGTTCTCCGCGACCGCCGGCGCCTCCACCTTCATCGACGCGGTCACGGACGCGGTCCACCGGGTCACGCTCAACGGCGTGGACCTCGACCCGGCGACCGTCTCCGACGGCGTGCGCATCCAGCTGGACGACCTGGCCGAGCAGAACGAGCTGACCGTCGTCGCCGACGGCCTCTATATGAACACCGGCGAGGGACTGCACCGGTTCGTCGACCCCGTCGACGACGAGGTCTACCTGTACAGCCAGTTCGAGGTGCCGGACTCCCGGCGGATGTTCGCCGTCTTCGAGCAGCCCGACCTGAAGGCCCGCTTCCGTTTCACCGTGACCGCCCCCGCGCACTGGGCCGTCGTCTCCAACTCGCCCACGCCCGAGCCGGTTGAGGCCCAGGCCGCGGGCAGCACCACCAGCGTCGCCACGTGGGACTTCGAGCCGACCCCCGTGCTCTCCTCCTACGTGACCGCGCTCGTCGCCGGCCCGTACCAGAGCATCACCTCCGAGCTGACCAGCTCCGACGGCCGCACCATCCCGCTCGGCGTGTTCGCCCGCAAGTCGCTGATGCAGTTCGTCGACGCCGAGGACATCTTCGCGATCACCCGTGCCGGCTTCACGTTCTACGAGCAGCAGTTCGGCACCCCGTACCCGTTCGCCAAGTACGACCAGCTCTTCGTTCCCGAGTTCAACGCCGGGGCGATGGAGAACGCCGGGGCGGTCACGTTCACCGAGACGTACGTGTTCCGGTCCAAGGTCGCCGAGGCCACCGTCGAGCGCCGGGCCATCACCGTGCTGCACGAACTCGCGCACATGTGGTTCGGCGACCTGGTGACCATGCGCTGGTGGAACGACCTGTGGCTGAACGAGTCGTTCGCCGAGTACATGTCCACGCTCGCCGCCGCGGAGGCCACCGAGTACTCGACCGCGTGGACCACGTTCTCCTCGCTCGAGAAGAGCTGGGCGTACCGGCAGGACCAGCTGCCCACGACGCACCCGATCGTCGCCCCGATCAACGACCTGGAGGACGTCCAGGTCAACTTCGACGGCATCACCTACGCCAAGGGCGCCTCGGTGCTCAAGCAGCTCGTGGCCTGGGTCGGCCAGGAGCAGTTCATGGCCGGCGTGCGCGAGTACTTCGGCAAGCACGCCTGGTCCAACACCGAGCTGACCGACCTGCTCACCGAGCTCGAGCAGGCCAGCGGCCGGGACCTCGGCGCCTGGGGTCAGGCGTGGCTGGAGACCGCCGGCGTGAACACCCTGGCCCCGGAGATCGAGTCCGACGGGGGTGAGGTGATCACCTCCTTCGCCGTCGTCCAGACCGCTCCCGAGGATCACGCGACGCTGCGGCCGCACCGCACCGCGATCGGCTTCTACGACGTCGACGACGCCGGCCGGCTGGTCCGCAACCACCGGGTGGAGCTCGACGTCGCCGGCGAGCGCACCGAGGTGCCCGAGCTGGTCGGCATGGAGCGGCCGGACCTGATCCTCGTCAACGACGACGACCTCGCCTACGCCAAGGTGCGCCTGGATGAGAACTCCCTGGCCACCGCCAAACGGCACCTGAAGAACTTCGCGCAGTCCCTGCCGCGCACCCTCGTGTGGAACTCCGCGTGGGACGCGACCCGCGACGGGGAGAGCCCGGCCCGCGACTACGTCGAGCTGGTGCTGGCCAACATCGACGCCGAGACCGACTCGACCGTCGTGCTCGTGCTGCTGCGCCAGCTGATGGCGACCCTGTACCAGTTCGTCGCGGAGGACCACCGCCGCGAGGCGATCGAGCGGTCCGCCGACGCACTGCTGCGCCTGGCCCGCGACGCGAAGGCCGGCTCGGACCACCAGCTGCAGTTCACCAAGTCCTTCGCGGCGCTCGCCCGCACCGACGAGCAGCTGGACGCGGTGACCGCACTGCTGGACGGGCACGAGACGCTGGACGGCCTGACCATCGACACGGACCTGCGCTGGGAACTGCTGGTGGCGCTCGTCGCCGGCGGACGTCGCGGCACGGCCGACATCGACGCCGAGTACGAGCGGGACGCGACCGCCACAGGCGCCCGGATGGCCGCGATGGCCCGCGCCGCGGTGCCGACGCCCGAGGCCAAGGCGGAGGCGTGGGACGCCGTCGTCGAGCGCGCCGAGTTCCCGAACGCCGTCCAGCAGGCCGTCATCGCCGGGTTCAAGCGGGCACACGACGAGTCGCTGCTCACCCCGTTCACCGAGAAGTACTTCGCCGCGATCGAGCACGTGTGGGCCACCCGCACCCACGAGATCTCCGAGCAGATCGTCCAGGGCCTCTACCCGAACCGGCCGATCAGTGCGGACGCGGTAGCCGCGACGGACGCGTTCCTCGACCAGCTCGGTGACCGCAGCCCCGCGCTGCGCCGGCTCGTGCGCGAGGGCCGGGACGACGTCGTGCGCGCCCTGGCCGCGCGGGAGCGGGACACCGCGGTGGTCGCCACCTCGTGAGCGAGCACCGGTTCGCGGTCGCGGTCGCCTGGACCGGTGACCGGGGCGAGGGCACGGCCACCTACCGCGGCTACGGACGCGACCACGAGGTCACCTCCGCCGGCGTGCCCACGCTGCTCGGGTCGGCCCACCGCACCTTCCACGGGGACGCGGACCGGTGGAACCCGGAGCTGCTCCTCGTCGCCGCGCTGAGCGAGTGCCACCTGCTCTCCTACCTGCACGTGTGCGTACGCCACGACGTCGTGGTGACCGGGTACGACGACGACGCCTCCGGCTCGATGCGCCTGAACCCGGACGGGTCCGGCGAGTTCACCGAGGTCACCCTGCGCCCGCGCGTCCGGCTCGCCGACCCCGCACAGGCGGAGCTGGCGAACACCCTCCACGAGGAGGCCGCGCGGCTGTGCTTCATCGCCCGCAGCGTCGCCTTCCCGGTCCACCACGAGCCGACCGTCGTCTGAGGTCCGCCCCGCCGTCCCGCACCACCGAGGAGTCGATCCGTGCCCACGCGCCCCGTCCTGCCCACCCGTCCCGTGGCCGATCCCCGCGCCGTCCTGGCCGGTGAGCACTGGCGGATCACCGTCCTCACCGAGGGCCTCGTGCGCCTGGAGTGGTCCGAGGACGGCGGCTTCGAGGACCGGGCGTCGACCTTCGCCCTGAACCGGCAGCTGCCGGTGCCGGTGTTCGAGGTGCGCGAGGACGGCATGCTCGAGATCGTCACCAGCCAGTTCCGCCTGGCCTACGACCGCCGCCCGTTCTCCCCGCAGGGCCTCTCCGTGCAGGCGACCGGCGGCTGGACGCACCACCACAGCACGTGGCGGTACGGCGACGACGAGCTGGCCCCGGTCAACCTCGGCGGCACCGCCCGCACCCTGGACGATGCGGACGGCGCCATCCCGCTCGAGGACGGCATCCTCTCCGCCAACGGCGTCGCCGTCCTCGACGACTCCCGGTCCTTCCTGTTCACCGAGGACGGCGGTTTCGGCTCCCGCGAGCCCGGGCGCACCGACCTCTACGTGTTCGCCTACAACCGGGACTACGACGGCGCACTGGCCGCCTTCCACGCCGTCTCCGGCGCCACCCCGCTGCTGCCCCGGTGGACGCTCGGCAACTGGTGGAGCCGCTACCACGACTACCACCAGGACGAGTACCTGACGCTGATGGACCGGTTCACCGCGGAGAACCTGCCGTTCTCCGTCGCCGTGGTCGACATGGACTGGCACCGCGTGGGCTCCGTGCCGCCCGGGGACGGTTCCGGGTGGACCGGGTACAGCTGGGAGCCGAGCCTCTTCCCGGACCCGGAGGCGTTCCTGACCGGTCTCCACGAGCGTGGCCTGCACACCACGCTGAACCTGCACCCGGCCGACGGGGTCCGCTCCTTCGAGGACCCGTACCCGGCGATGGCGGAGCGGATGGGCGTCGACCCGGCGTCGGGCACTCCCGTCCCCTTCGACATCACCGACCCGGCGTTCGTCGAGGCCTACTTCGACGTGCTGCACCACCCGCTCGAGGAGGCCGGTGTCGACTTCTGGTGGATCGACTGGCAGCAGGGCCACTTCAGCCGGGTGCGCGACGTCGACCCCCTGTGGCTGCTCAACCACCTGCACTTCCTGGACGCGGCGCGCGACGGCGGCCCGCTCGCAGGCCGGGCGCTGACCTTCTCCCGGTACGCCGGCCCTGGCTCCCACCGCTACCCCGTCGGCTTCTCCGGCGACACGATCATCACGTGGGACTCGCTGCGGTTCCAGCCCCGGTTCACCGCGACGGCCGCCAACATCGGCTACGGCTGGTGGAGCCACGACATCGGCGGCCACATCGACGGTGTGCGGGACGACGAGCTGATGACCCGGTGGGTTCAGCTGGGGGTCTTCTCCCCCGTGCTGCGCCTGCACTCGACGAACAACGCGTTCCTGCTCAAGGAGCCGTGGAACTACCCCGCCGAGAGCCGCACCGCGATCAGCGAGGCGCTGCGGCTGCGGCACCGGCTCGTGCCCTACCTGCACACGATGAACCACCGGGCGGCGGCCGGTACCGCCCTGGTCCGGCCGATGTACCACCTGCACCCCGGCCGCGACGAGGCGTACACCGTCCCGCACCAGTTCGCCTTCGGCTCGGAGCTGCTGGTGGCACCGATCACCTCACCGCGCGACCCGCTGACCCGCTGCGGTGCTGTCACCGCCTGGCTGCCCCCGGGCCGGTGGACCGACGTCGTCAGCGGGCAGACCTACGACGGCGACCGGTCCCTCGTCCTCCACCGCGACCTCGACGCCATCCCCGTGCTGCTGGCCGACGGCGGCATCCTGCCGCTCGCGGGCACCAGCAACGCCGACACCGACCAACTCGACGCCGCCGCGCTGCCGACCGCGCTGGAGGTGCTGATCGCCCCCGGGGACACCGGCGCCTTCGACCTGGTCGAGGACGACGGCACGGGCTCAGGTCCGGACACGCCGACCGTCGTCACCGGGCTGCGGTGGGAGCCGAGCGTCCAGGACGACCTGGTCTCCACGAACGGGAAGTCGGGCATGGATGCCCAGCCCGGCCCCGGCCGCCTGGTCATCCTGTCCGCCGAAGCGCACCCGTCACCGGACGGCACCCGGACCGTCGAGGCCGCCGACGTCGTCCCGACCGAACGCACGTGGACCGTCACCTGGCTCAGTGACCACCGGCCGAGCGCGGTGACCGTGGAGGGCGATCCGCTCGAGGTGCAGACCGGCGACGCGCACCGGTTCAGCGTCACCGTCACCGCGCCGACCGACCGGACGCTGGTGCTGCACCTGACGTTCGACGAGCCCGCCCCGGCTCCCGCCCCCGACCGGGACGCCCTGCTCGCCCGGCTCGCGGGCGCGCAGTGGCTGAACGACGCCAAGCCGCCGGTGTGGGCGCTGATCACCTCGGACCGGCCGATCGCGGCGAAGCTGGCGGGGTTGCAGGCTCTCGACGTGCCCGCGGCGCTGCTGGGATCCCTGACGGAGCTGCTGACCGCGCGGGACTGAGCGCGCGGGCTTCTCCCGCCGGCGGCGTGAGCGGCCCTGCATTCATCCGCGCCGGCGTCACCGGTGCGGCATCATGCCGCCGGTAGTCAGGCCGGCGTGGCCCGTCTCACGGCGCGTTTCCAAGCGTCCGGACAGGCTCGGCGCCTACGCTGGATCGGTCCCCATCCGCTGCGGAAGGATTCTGCGTGTCCGTGCTCCCCTCGATGGCCGACGCGAGCGAGCCCCTCCAGTCGGTCGCTCAGGCGGCCGACCAGATCGACGTCGTCCGCCTGCTCTGGATCCTCGGCGCCGCCATCGTCGCCTGGGTCGTCGTGCGCCTGTTCATCAACGTCGTCGTCGGCCGCATCCGCAAGGGCAACACCATCTTCAAGCGGGGGGGCTTCCGCTGGGCCGCGCCGTCGATCCACCCGGACGACCACGTGCGCCGGGCCCAGCGGGCAGAGACCATCGGGTCGCTGCTGAAGTCGGTGGCGGCCGTGATCATCTGCGCTCTCGCCATCACCACCGGGCTGCAGGCCCTCGGCTGGAACATCGCCCCGCTGCTCGCGAGCGTCAGTATCGCCGGTGTCGCCATCGGCTTCGGCGCCCAGCAGCTGATCCGCGACTTCATCGCCGGCATCTTCCTGACCGTCGAGGACCAGTTCGGCATCGGCGACGTCATCCAGGTCGGCACCATCGAGGGCCGCGTCGAGGCGGTCAGCCTGCGCATCACGCGGCTGGTCGACGACGACGGCACCATCTGGTATCTGCGCAACGGCGAGATGCTGATGATCGGCAACAAGAGCCAGGGCAAGAGCGCGTCCTACCGGCGCCGCCGCAAGTCGCCGATCAAGCGCACCGCCCACCCCGGCACCGCCCAGCAGCGCACCGTGTACCGGCCGATCACCGACCAGCACGCCGTCACCACCCCGCGCACCGCGAATCAGCGCGTCGTCACCCGTCAGGCCGTCGACAGGCGCAGCGCGGACACGCGCAGCCAGCCCGCGGTCGACGGATCCGCGCCGGGCAGCACGCGCGAGGGCACCGACGCCCGCACCACCACCGGCCGCACCACCACCTCCCGGGACACCGGCGAAGGGAACCGCTCATGACCGACCACCCACACGGCCCCCACGGCTCCGCTCCCGTTCCCGACCGGACCTCCGATGCCGCTCGGCCCGCACTCGGCGTCGGGCCCGGGCAAGCGGCCCAGCTCCGGCCCGCCGGCGCGGGCGTGTTCACGCCGCCGCCCTCGACGTTCTACGAGGACGTCGGCGGAGCGCCGACGTTCCGGGCGTTGACGGACGCGTTCTACGACGGGGTGGCCGGCGACCCGGACCTGCGGGCCCTCTATCCCGAGGAGGACCTCGGACCGGCGAAGGACCGGCTCCGGCTGTTCCTCGAGCAGTACTGGGGCGGGCCCACCACGTACTCGCAGGAACGCGGCCACCCGCGGCTGCGGATGCGGCACCACCCCTTCGCCGTCACCCCGGCGATGCGGGAGCGGTGGCTCAAGCACATGCGCGACGCCGTCGACACGCTGACGCTGGCGCCGCTGCACGAGCAGATGCTGTGGGACTACCTCGAGCGGGCCGCCCACGCGATGGTCAACGCCCCCGAGGATCCGCAGGACCCGGCGCACGCCGTCCGGGGCGCGCAGGACTCCTGACCCTCCGCCGGGTCAGACCTTGACCAGGACGTGGCCGCGGGCGTTGCTCAGGCGCAGCCATCGCTGGGCGCCGTACACGGACATGTCGTCCGCCGGACCGGACGGAGCGCCGGGAGCGACCGTGCGGCCGAGGAAGCCGAGCAGTTCCGCGGCGTAGGCGGCCGCCAGCGGGATCCGGTGCTGGTCGCCGGCGTCGGGGCCGGCCGGAACGTCGGCCCCCGGTTCGCGAGCGAACAGCCCCTCCGCCGGGGCGGCCAGCACCGCGCGGCGCACCGTGTGCAGCACGGCGCTGCCGGCGTCCTGCGGGAGGGCGTCACGGACCAGGTCGATGCCCTGCCGGGCCGCCTCACGCAGCCGGCCGGTGGGGGCCATGCCGAACGGTTCCCAGCCTCGACGCGGCGCGGCGATCCCGGCCCAGGGCTCCGTCACCGTCGTCGGGGGCACCGGCAGCCGCCGGGCGTCGCCATCTCCGGCCCCTGCCGCAGCCGCCTCGGCCGTGCGTGCCAGGCGGTCGGCCACCGCACCGAGCGGCACGGTCACGTCGAGCCCGTCCGTGGCGTCGTCCGCCAGCGCCATCGTGCGCATCCCGAGCACCGTGGGCCCCGATTCGCCGAAACCGGGCGGCCGGAGCACGCACACCGTCGCCGCGAGCACCGACCCGGTGACGGCCAGCCGGATGCCGCCGTCGTCCACCTGCCGGGCCCGAGCGACGAACGTGCGCAGATCCTCCGCCGAAGTCGCATCGGCGAACATCAGATCCGGGGTCACCGCGTCACTTCCGGCGCCGGAACGGGACCGGCTCGCCGTGCCAGTGCTCCAGGGCGGCGCGCTGCTCGGGCGTGAGCCGGACGGGCGACCCGGTGGAGCGGTCGACGAGCACCATCGTGGTGGCGCCGAGGGCGTACACCGTCGACTCGTCGCGCTCGGCGACCAGGTAACCGAAGTCGTAGCTCGACCCGCCGACGCTGGTGACCCAGATCTTCACGAAAACGGGACGGTTGCGGTAGGTCAGGGGCTGGCGGTACTCGATCTCCTGCCGGCCGACGAGGGTGAAGCGCTCCGGCCCCACCAGGTCGTCGAACGTCTGCCCGGCCCGGCCCGCGGGCAGCAGCACCTCGTCGAGCGGGGCGTGTGCCAGCTGGACGCGGGCGTTCTCGAAGTACTGCAGGTAGACGACGTTGTTGACATGGCCGTAGGCGTCCATGTCGCCGAACCGCAGTTGGACGGGCATGTAGAGGGAATCGGGCATGCGTCCATCCTTCCAGAGGGCACCGGGCCTCGCCGCCGACCGCCTATCATGTATCCGGGACGCCGCGTCTCGCACACTCGATCGGAACCGCACCGCCACCCCTGAGGAGGGCCGATGTCCGCACTGGACTCGCCGGAGACCCGCACCCGGAATCTGCTGCACGTGCTCGACGTCGACGACCTGGACGGCGCCCGCACCACGGAGGACGTCTTCGTCGGCGTCTCCGAGCGGCAGCCGCGGGGCCGGGTGTTCGGGGGCCAGGTGCTCGCCCAGTCCATCATCGCGGCGATGCGCACGGTCGAGGACGTCCGTCCCATCCATTCCCTGCACGGCTACTTCCTCCGGCCCGGCGACTCGGAGAAGCCGATCACCTACGGCATCGAGCGGCTGAGGGACGGCCGCTCGTTCTCCGCGCGGCGGGCCCACGCGTACCAGAACGGCCTGCCGATCCTGTCGATGATCGCGTCGTTCCAGACCGAGGACGAGGGCCTGGACCACCAGGAGGAGATGCCGGACGTGCCGGGGCCGGAGACGCTGCCGACGACGGCGGACCTGCTCGCCGGCCTCGACCACCCGATGGCCCGCAAGTGGTCCGACGACCGGCCCTTCGACATCCGCCACCTCGACGGCGGGGTCTACCTGCGGCCGGATCCAACGCGGCCCGCCTCGCAGGCCGTGTGGATGCGCACGCACGGCCCGATGCCCGACGACGAGAACCTCAACCGTGCGGCGCTGGCATACGCGACCGACTTCACGATCCTCGAGTCGATCCTGCGCCGGCACGGCCTCGCCTGGTCGACCCCGGGCGTCAGTTTCGCCTCCCTCGACCACGCGATGTGGTGGCACCGCCCCGTGCGGGTCGACGAGTGGCTGCTCTACGTGCAGAACTCGCCGTCCGCCTCCGGGGCCCGTGGCCTGGGCATCGGCCGGATCTTCACCCGCGACGGCGCCCTCGTCGCCACCGTCGCGCAGGAAGGCATGGTCCGGGTGCCCGCCGGGACCGGCGACTGAGCCTCCGTCCCGCCGGCTTCCCTAGAGCGAGATCGAGAAGCCGCCGTCGGAGTGCAGCAGCTGGCCGTTGACCCAGCCACCGTCCGGGGAGAGCAGGAAGGCGATCAGGGCGGCGGCGTCGTCCGGTGTGCCGAGCCGGCCCGTCGGCTGCAGCGCCGTGAGCTCGGACCGCACGGCGTCGTCCATCCAGCCCGTGTCGACCGGTCCGGGATTGACGACGTTGGCCCGGATGCCCTGCCCGCCGAGTTCCTTCGCCGCGGCGATGACGATCCGGTCCAGGGCCCCCTTGCTGGCCCCGTAGGGCAGATTGAAGGCGACGTGGTCGCTGGTCAGGGCCACGATCCGGCCGCGGCCGGACAGCTCGGCCGGGAACTGGGCCGCGAACGCGCGGATCAGCTGCCACGGCGCCCGGGCGTTGACCGCCAGGTGCCGGTCGAAGCTCTCGACGGTGGTGTCGGCGATGGCCGAGTCGACCGATTCGGCGTGGCTGAGCACGAGCGCGGCGACGGAGCCGTGCGCCGCACGGGCCTGCTCGATCACACGGTCCGGGACGGCGGGGTCGGCGAGGTCGGCCTCCAGGACGCTCACGCGGGCGCCGTGGCCCCGCAGCTCGGCGACCAGCGCCTCGACGTCACCGGGCGTCGATCCCCACGGCATGCGCTGCTCGTAGGCGGTCCACACCGGCAGCACCAGGTCCCACCCGTCGGTGGCGAGGCGCCGGCAGATCGCGGCGCCGATGTTGGTGGACCGGCCGACGCCGGTGACGACGGCGGTCAGCCGCTCGGCGTTCTCGTGTGCCTTCACCCGGCCGAGACTAGCGTCCGTGCCGGTCGGCGTCCGGCTCGCCACCCCGCGCGCCGGTCACGGTGTCGGCGTCGCGCGGGGCCCTCGTGACCTGGGAATCGGACTCCGCGTCGAGCGCGTCGAGTTCGGTCAGCGCATCGCGGGCGCGGCCGATCCGGTCCGCCTCCTCCTCGTCCCACCAGCGGGGTCCGCGTTCGCCGAGCCCGTGCTTGGCCAGGCCGACCCGGCGGCGGGCGGCCGACACCGCATCGTCGTCACCGGCGGTCTTCGCCGTCCGGACTCCCGACCGACCGCGTCCGAGGTGCGACTTCAGGGCCGCGACGACGTCGTCCGGCAGGCACGGATCGGTCCGCCGCCAGCGCCGGCCGTTGACCACCAGCCACCGCTCGTCCTCGTTCGCCGCGTCCGTCCCCGTCGCCATGCCGCTCCCTCGTCTCGCCCCCGTCCGTTCCCGACGCCAGTCTGTCAGGCCGCTAGCGTGAGGGCATGGACGAGCATCGTCGGCGCCGCCGGAGCCTGGCCTGCGTGTGGCTGGCCGGTGCGGCCGGCCTGGTGCACGCCGGCTTCAGCTTCTACTGGGCGTTCGGTGGCCGGGCGCTGTTGAGCACCGTCGGGTCCTGGGCGGTGCAGCTGGCTGCGGACGCGCCCGTCGCGGCGGGGCTCGGCCTCGGCGCGGTGGCCGCAGTGAAGGCGGCGGCCGCGATCATTCCGATCGCCGTCGCCCACGACCGGATCGGCGGGCGACGTGTCTGGCGGGCGGTCAGCTGGGCGGGGGCGGTCGTGCTGATCGGCTACGGCGGGGCCAACACGGCCGTGAGCAATGCGGTGCTCGCCGGGCTGATCGAGCCCGATGGCGGCTACGACCGCGACGCGATGATCGGCCACGCGTGGCTGTGGGACCCGCTGTTCCTGGTGTGGGGCCTCGCGCTCCTCGCTCACCTGGGCTGGAGCCGTCGACGGCGCACGACGGGCACCGGCGGCAGGCGACGGCGGACCGCACCCGTGGCGGGCGTGGGCGACCGTCCCCAGGCGTGACGAAGCCCCGGGCAGGAATACCTGCCCGGGGCTTCGTTCTGGCTGCGCCGGACCCTGCGGGGGCCGGGGTCAGTCGCGGGTGAGCTTGCGGTGGGTCACGCGGTGCGGGCGAGCGGCGTCCGCGCCGAGGCGGGACACCTTGTTCTCCTCGTACGCCTCGAAGTTGCCCTCGAACCAGTACCAGTTCGCCGGCTCGTCGTCCGTGCCCTCGTAGGCCAGGATGTGGGTGGCGACCCGGTCGAGGAACCACCGGTCGTGGGAGACGACGACGGCGCAGCCGGGGAACTCGAGCAGCGCGTTCTCGAGGCTGCCGAGCGTCTCCACGTCCAGGTCGTTGGTGGGCTCGTCGAGGAGCAGCAGGTTACCGCCCTGCTTGAGGGTCAGCGCCAGGTTCAGACGGTTCCGCTCACCACCGGAGAGCACCCCCGCCTTCTTCTGCTGGTCCGGCCCCTTGAATCCGAAGGCGGAGACGTAGGCGCGGGACGGCATCTCGACGTTGCCGACGTTGATGTAGTCCAGCCCGTCGGAGACGACCTCCCACAGCGACTTGTTCGGGTCGATGCCGCCGCGGCTCTGGTCGACGTACGCGATCCGCACGGTGTCGCCGATCCGCAGCTCGCCGCCGTCCAAGTCCTCCTGACCGACGATCGTCTTGAACAGCGTGGTCTTGCCGACGCCGTTCGGGCCGATGATGCCGACGATGCCGTTGCGCGGCAGCGTGAAGGACAGGCCGTCGATCAGCAACCGATCGCCGAAGCCCTTGCGCAGCTGGGACGCCTCGATGACCTGGCTGCCCAGGCGCGGTCCCGGCGGGATCTGGATCTCCTCGAAGTCCAGCTTCCGGGTGCGCTCCGCCTCGGCGGCCATCTCCTCGTAGCGAGCCAGACGGGCCTTGGACTTCGTCTGGCGGCCCTTGGCGTTGGAGCGGACCCAGTCGAGCTCGTCGCTGAGCCGCTTCGCCATCTTCGCGTCCTTCTTGCCCTGCACCTCCAGGCGGGCGCGCTTCTTCTCCAGGTAGGTGGAGTAGTTGCCCTCGTAGGGGTAGAGCCGGCCGCGGTCGACCTCACAGATCCACTCGGCCACGTGGTCCAGGAAGTACCGGTCGTGAGTGACGGCAAGGACGGCGCCCGGGTACGCGGCGAGGTGGGACTCCAGCCACTGCACGCTCTCCGCGTCCAGGTGGTTGGTGGGCTCGTCGAGCAGCAGCAGGTCCGGCTTGCTCAGCAGCAGCTTGCACAGCGCGACACGACGGCGCTCACCACCGGAGAGGACGGTGACGTCGGCGTCCGGCGGCGGGCAGCGCAGGGCGTCCATCGCCTGCTCGAGCTGGGAGTCGAGGTCCCACGCGTCGGCGGCGTCGATCGCCTCCTGCAGCTTGCCCATCTCCTCGAGCAGCGCGTCGTAGTCGGCGTCCGGGTTCGCCATCTCCTCGGAGATCGCGTTGAACCGCTGGATCTTCCCGTAGATCTCGCCGACGCCCTCCTGGACGTTGCCCAGGACGGTCTTCTCCTCGTTCAGGGGCGGTTCCTGCTGGAGGATGCCGACCGTGTACCCGGCGCTGAGCCGGGCCTCACCGTTCGAGGGCGTGTCCAGGCCGGCCATGATCTTGAGGATGGTCGACTTGCCGGCACCGTTCGGCCCGACGACGCCGATCTTGGCTCCGGGGAAGAACGACATGCTGACATCGTCGAGGATGACCTTGTCGCCCACCGCCTTGCGCGCTTTGGTCATGGTGTAGATGAATTCGGCCATGCTTTCAAGGCTAGTCGGTGGCCCCGCCCATGTCCTACCCGGCCCCGTGCGTTCCACGTCACCGTCACCGTCCATGCGGTCCCATCCCGTCCCGTTCGGGAGTGACCGGTCAGAAGGGCACGGTCTCCTTCTCCTCCGCCTCCTCGAACGCGTCCGCCGTGACGGTCGTCAGCTCCCGCTCGTCGGCCGTCGAGGCATCCGCCGTCTCCCCGGTCGCGGTGGGGGCGCTCTCGTCCCCGCCGTCCTCGTCCAGGATCTCCCCGGTCGCGGCGTCGACGCCGGCGGGCGCCCGCTCGGTGCCGGCCGTGCCGCCGCTGCCGCCCTGGAAGTGCGTCGTGCCCAGCCGGAGGTTGTGGCCGATGCTGTCGGCCTCGATCTGCACGTTGGTGCCGGACTTGCCGTCCCGCTCCCAGGGCCGCACCTTCAGCCGGCCCGTCACGACCACGGGCTGCCCCTTCGCGAGGCTGCACCCGGCGTTGCGGGCGAGGTTGCGGAAGCAGACCACGGAGTACCAGTTGGTCGCCCCGTCCACCCACGCCCCGGTCTGCCGGTCCAGCCAGCGTTCCGTGCTCGCGAGCCGGAAGTTCGTGATCGCGTCCCCCTTCGCGGTGGTGCTGCCGGTGACGTCCGACCCGATGTTCCCCACCACGGTGATCGTCTCGCTCATCTCTCGTCCCGCCTTCCTGGCGTCCCTCTGCTCGTCCGCGGAGCGTCTCCGCGGCCCGGTGGTGCACCGGTGGCACCAGCTTCGGTGGCCGGGACGGGCGGCGGGCGGGGAAGGGTCGGCGATGTGGACAACGGGCGTCGACGTCGCCGGTGTGGAGGGAGAAGCGTCGCCGGTGTGGAGGGAGGAGAAGCATCCGCGGGTCCGGTCGACGCTGCGCGGCCCTGCTGCGGGCGGGCGACGCCGGCCTCCGGGAGAGGTCTCCGGCGGCCGGCCTCGTCAGATGAGTGCCCCAGGAGGGAGTCGAACCCCCGACCAAGAGATTAGAAGGCTCCTGCTCTATCCGCTGAGCTACTGGGGCCAGGGCGGTGCTTCCACCGACAACCCTAGCAACGGGTGCCTGCCGGCCGAGCCGGACGGGCGGCGTCGCCGCGGTCAGATGGTCAACGGCCGCGAGGCGTCCCAGTACTTCTTGCGGAACAGGTGGTTGGTGCGCGGATCCACGAAGATCAGGTACAGCGCGAAGCCGACGCCGATCAGCGCCGCGAGCTGCCGCGCGAGGTTCAGGTCGACGTTGAGGTACGGGAAGACGTCCAGCTGGTCGCTGATCGCATAGATCATCAGGAACGCCATGATCAGGAAGAGAGCGCGCACCTGCCAGTCGTCCCGCACGCCGGTGACGGCGAACAGCGGCAGCAGCCAGACGACGTACCAGGACTGGATCATCGGGGAGAACAGGACGATGGCGGCCATCGCGAGCGTCATCCGGCGGATCAGCTTCTCGTGGTTGCCGACGAAGAACAGCCAGATCACCACCGCGAACCCGGCGACCTTGCCGATCGTGTGCACGATCGTGGCCGCGCCCCAGCCGTCCAGGCCGAAGGCGTTCAGGCCGGTGGCCACCATCAGACCGAGCAGGCCGACCGGCGCGTACCAGATCCACACGTTGCCGGTGGTGCTCAGGGCGCCGATCCAGCCGAACCCCAGCCCGTTGAGCACCCCGGCCACGCCGAGGACGGCCAGGGAGATCGCGCCGGTGATGGCGCAGTAGCCGATCCGGCGGGGCCACGAGGCGCCGCGACCGGCCCACATCAGCCCGAGGAACGGCAGGAAGACGATGGTGATCGGCTTGATGCCGACCGACGCGGTGACGAGCAGGATGCCGAGGACGGGCCGACGGATCGCCGTCAGGTAGATGCCGGCGACGGCGAGGCCGATCATCAGCGCGTCGTTGTGGGCGGCGGCGATGAAGTTGGTCAGGAACAGTGGATTGGCCACGGAGAGCCAGAGGGCCCGGGTGGGGTCGATGCCGTGCAGTCGCGCGAGCTTCGGCACCACCCACAGGCACAGCAGGATGCCGATCAGGGACGAGAGCCGGAACAGCACGACGGACCACTCGAGATTGGCCCCGGTGACGGTGACGATGCCCTGCTCGATGGCCAGGAAGAGGGGGCCGTACGGGGGCGGGCTCTCGGACCAGAGCTGGTCGGCGCCGCGCTGGAAGAATCCCTCGATGCTGGAGACGCCGTCGTGGTACGGATCGAGCCCGTTGACCATGACGAGGCCCTGCGCGATGTAGGAGTAGACGTCCCGGCTGAACAGCGGGATGGTCGCGTACATCGGCACGCCCCAGAGCCCGATCGCCCGCAGCACCGACCGCCGCGCGTCGTCGGAGGACCAGTCGCGGACCTGCTGGCCGAGCCGCAGCCACGCCCGCACCAGCAGCATGCCGCCGACGGCGAGCAGGATGACGGAGACGACGACGCCCACGGTCGTGAAGCGCATCGGGATGATCAGCGGGTTCTGCCGCAGCGGGGACGAGCCGGGCAACCAGCCGACACCGAGCGAACCGATCACGAGCAGGAGCGATCCGACGAGTCCCTGGATCAGGGACGATGGCCGCCGGAGCCGGCGACGCGTGGTCGCGGTGGACCCCTCGGACTCCGCCGCCGGTGTCCGCCCGGCCGGAGGAGACTGGGTCATGCAGGTACTCCTCGCTGGCTCGATGCGCCTGCACCGGTTCTCGCCCGGCACTGGTCCCACGGGCCGGCGGGCGCCCTCAGCCTACCATCGACGCCCCTCGTCACGGGGGTTTCGACCGGCTGTCCGGACGGTCCCGGGGAGACGTTCCGCACGCCGACGCGACGCCGATCGACGACGATCGTCGGTGGCGCCGGTTAGGTTGGGACCGTGGCTACAACACAGGAACGAATCGTCTGGATCGACTGCGAGATGACCGGGCTGGACCCGGTCGCCGACGCCCTGATCGAGGTCGCGGTGCTCGTCACCGACTCCGAGCTGAACATCCTCGGGGACGGGGTCGACGTCGTCATCCGTCCACCCGAGGGCGCGATCGAGGCGATGGGCGACTTCGTGCGGCAGATGCACACGACCTCCGGCCTGATCACCGAGCTCGACGGCGGCGTGAGCCTCGAGGAGGCGCAGCGCCAGGTCATGGAGTACCTGCGGGAGTTCGTGCCGGAGCCGAGGAAGGCACCGCTGGCCGGCAACTCGGTGGGCACCGACCGGGTGTTCCTCGTCCGGGACATGCCCGAGGTCGTCGAGCACCTGCACTACCGGATCATCGACGTCTCCACCATCAAGGAGCTCTCCCGCCGGTGGTTCCCGCGTGCCTACTTCCAGGCGCCGGCAAAGACGGGCGGGCACCGAGCGCTGGGCGACATCAAGGACTCCATCGACGAGCTGCGCTACTACCGGGGCGCCGTCATGGTGCCGCCGCCGGGGCCGGACTCAGAGACGGCCAAGCGGATCTCCGCGCAGGTCGTGGCTGCATCGGCCGCATCGGCGGAGCCCACCGAGACCGCCTGACCCGCCGGCGTGAGGCCGCTCACGTGGGACGCGCCGTGGTCGGGCGCCCTCCGCCCAGCCTGTACACTGGTTCTCGCTGCTTTGGCCCGGAACGACCCTGACGGGAGTTCCGCGACGGCCGGAAGCGGCTCCTGGTGGGTATAGCTCAGTTGGCAGAGCGTCTGGTTGTGGTCCAGAAGGTCGCGGGTTCGACCCCCGTTACTCACCCCGATGTGAAGGCCGCCCGGTGATCCGGTGCGGCCTTCACGCGTTCGCGCGGGCCTCCTCTCCCCCGCCGGGCAGCAGGACGCGTGCGATCCGCGCAGGCGAGAGGGTCGGCACGACCACGAGGGCGAGGCACCCATGAAGCGAGCGTTCTTCACCGAGGACCAGGAGCTGTTCCGCGAGGTCGCGGCGGAGTTCGTGCGCCGGGAGGTCGCCCCGCACTACCGCCGGTGGGACGAGGACCACCTGATCCCCCGTTCCGTGTGGACCGCCGCCGGCGAGCAGGGACTCGTCGGCCTGGCCGTCCCGGAGGAGCACGGCGGCGCCGGTCTGGACGACTACCGGTTCCGGGTGGTGCTCGACGAGGAGCTCGCGAAGGCCGGCGCGCTCGGACTCGCCCTCGCCTTCCACCTGCACGACGACCTCGTGCTTCCCGCCCTGCTGACGCACGGCACCGAGGAGCAGAAGGCGCGGTGGCTGCCGGCGATGGCCAGCGGCGAACTCGTCACCTCGTGCGCCTGGACCGAGCCGGGCGCCGGTTCCGACCTGCGCGGTGTCCGTACCCGCGCGGTGCCCGACGGGGACGGCGGGTGGCGGCTGTCGGGTCAGAAGACCTTCATCGGCAACGGCATCTCCGGCGACGCCGCCCTGGTGTTCGCCCGGACCGACGGCTCCACCGGCCGCGGCGGCGAGGACAGCTTCTCCCTCTTCCTCGTCGAGAAGGGCGAGGGGTACACGACCGGCAAGCAGCTGGACAAGATGGGGCTGCGCGCCTCCGACACGGCCGAGCTGTTCTTCGACGACGTCGCCGTCCCCGCCAGCAACCTGATCGGGGAGCTCGGGGCCGGCCTGCGCTATGTGCGCGAGGGGGTCCCGCAGGCGCGCCTGGCGATCGCCGCCGCGGCGGCCGTCGTCGTCCGGCAGTCCTACGAGGAGACCGTCACCTACACCGCGGACCGTTCGGTGTTCGACGGCCGGGTCCTGGACCTGCCGACCACCCGCTTCACCCTCGCCGACCTGCTCACCGAGGTCGAGGTCACCGAGGGCTACGTGGACCGGGCGGTGCTGGCGTTCAACGACGGCACGCTCTCCCCCGCCGAGGCGGCCCGCGTCAAGCTGTGGGCGAGCGAGCGGGCCACGTCGATCACCGACCGCTGCCTGCAGCTGCACGGCGGCTACGGCTACATCCTCGAGTACCCCATCGCGCAGGCGTTCCTCGCCGCCCGGCTGCTGACCATCTTCGGCGGCACCAGCGAGATCATGAAGCGCACCATCGGCCGGGACATCGCCGGCAGCCGAGTCGACGGTTCCCGTGCCGGAACCGGGAAGGAGGACGCATGACCGTCCGTCCGGTCGTGATCTGGGGGGACCCGGTGCTGCACACGCGTGCCGCCGAGGTCGCCGTGTTCGACGACAATCTGCGCACCCTGATCGCGGACATGTTCGAGACCATGGACGCCGCCAACGGCGTGGGTCTGGCCGCCCCGCAGGTCGGCGTCGGGCTGCGCCTCTTCACGTGGGGGATGCCGAACGAGGACGACGCCCCCGATCGTGGCGTCGTCGTCAATCCGTCCCTGACCATCGGGAAGATCTCGGGCCTGGACCCGGACCCCGACGAGGACTCCGAGGGCTGCCTGTCCTTCCCCGGCGAGTCGTACCCGCTGCAGCGGGCGGAGTGGGCACGGGTCACCGGGTTCGACGGCGACGGCAACCCACTGGACTTCGAGGCGACCGGGTGGTTCGCCCGGTGCATGCAGCACGAGTACGACCATCTGGACGGCAAGCTGTACGTGGACCGGCTCAACCCCCGGTGGGGCAAGAAGGCGAAGAAGGCCGCGAAGGTGAACGGCTGGAAGGGCGCCGGCACCACCTGGATGCCCGGCGTCGACCCGGACCCCTTCGGCCACTGACGCCGGCCCCGGCTCGAGGAACCGGGGAGGTGTGGACGGGACGGCCTGTACGCCGGGTTCTGTGCCCGCGCCGGTCACCCGTGCGCGGGTGGCGACCATCCATCTAGGAGTGCCGTTGCCGACACCCTCGAGCGGCCTACCCGGACACTCGGGCGAGCAGCCCTCGAACGTGCCCTGTCTGGCCTTGCTCCCGGTGGGGTTTACCCTGCCACCCCGGTCACCCGGGGTGCGGTGGTCTCTTACACCGCCGTTTCACCCTTACCCGCTCGCCGGCGAACGACGTGCGGGCGGTCTGTTCTCTGTGGCACTGTCCTGCGGGTCTCCCCGAGTGGGCGTTACCCACCACCGTGCCCTGCGGAGCCCGGACGTTCCTCGGCCGGTACTCGCGTACCGGACGCGGCCGCCCGGCCGTCCCATCCACGACCGCTGAGTCTACCGGTCCCGCCGCCTCCGGGCCTCCGCCGGCCCGGCCCGGCCCCGCCCACTAGACTCGATCGGTGCTCATCCTGCTCCCGCCGTCCGAGTCCAAGCGCGCCGCCCGGTCCGGAGCTCCCGTCGATCTGCACGGCCTGGAGCACCCGGCCCTGACACCGGCGCGCGAGCGCGTGTTGAGTGAACTCGCCCGGGTCAGCGCGGAACCGGACGCGCTCGAGGCCCTCGGCGTCGGGCCGAGCCTGGCCGACGACGTCGCCCGCAACGTGCGTCTGCTGGCCGAGCCGGCGGCGCCCGCCCACCGCGTCTACGACGGCGTCCTCTACGACGCGCTCGACCACCGCAGCCTGACCGCCGTGCAGCGTCGCCGGGCGGCCGAGAGCGTCCTCGTGGTCTCCGCCCTCTGGGGACTGGTGGCACTGCCCGACGCGATCCCGGCCTACCGGCTCTCGATGGGCACCCGACTCGGGGGCCTGGGCAGCCTCGCCTCGTTCTGGAAGCCGCGGCTGACGGCCGAGCTGGCGGCGCGGCCGGACGACGAGCTGATCGTGGACTGCCGCTCCAGCACCTACGCCGCGGCCGCGGCGACGCCCCCGGGGCGCACCGTCGTCGTCGACGTCTTCCGCGAGCGCGACGGCGTCCGCACGGTCGTCTCCCACATGGCCAAGCACACCCGGGGCGAGGTGGCCCGCCACCTGCTCACCCGCCGCGGCAAGGCCCCGGCCGACGCGCACGCGCTGCTGCGGGTGGCGCGGGAGCGGTGGCCGGCGGCGGAGCTGGTGCCCGGCACGGCCCGGCGTCCCGCACAGCTGGCGATCGTCATCACCGACTGACCGCCAGACCCCCCGAGCACTCTCGCCAGCTCGTCAATAGATGTTCCATCCGAGGGCGAAACAGACCTCCGGTGAGCATCTATTGACGAGCTGGCGCAGGAAGAGAAGGCCGCTCAGGAGCGAACGAGGATCCGGCCGCACTCCTCGCAGCGGACGACGGCGTCGTCGGCGGCCGCGCGGATGGCGGCGAGATCCTTCGGGTTGAGCTCGAGCATGCAGCCGCCGCACCGTGAACCCTGCAGCGGGGCGACGCCCACGCCGTCGTGCGAGCTGCGCAGCTTCTCGTAGGTCGCGACCAGCGCGGCATCGTCGATGCCGGTGAGCACCTCGGCCCGGGCGACCTTCTCCCGGTCGAACTCGCCGGAGAGCTCACGCAGCCGGGCGTCGCGCACCTCGGTCAGCGCGCCCAGCGCGGTGGTCGCCTCGCTCGTCGCGGCGGTGGTCTCGTCCAGGGCGGCCTGCGCCGACTCGACCCGTTCCATCACGGCCAGTTCGGCGTCCTCCAGGTCGGAGCGACGGGCGGAGAGGGTCACGATCTCGTGCTGCAGCGCGGTGAGGTCCTTCGAGGACCCGGTGCCGGTGTCGAGCCGCTGCTGGTTGCGCTGGATGCGGGTCGCCACCTGCTCCACCGCAGCCTCGGCGGCGGCGAGCGCCTCCTCCGCGGCATTCACCTCGGTCTGCGCCTCGTCGCGTCGTGCCGTCGCCTGCGTCGACCGCTCCTGCGCGGCGGCGATCTCCGGGTCGGAGCGCAGGGCGCCGGCCTGGTGGCGGATCCGGTCGATCGCGGTGTCCCGCGCCTGCAGGTCGAGCAGCCGGCGCTGGTGGTCGGGACGGGCGGTGGGCATGGATCCTCCTGCGGGCCGGGTCCTCCTCACCCTAGTGCAGCGCACCGGCGCGGCCACGGGCCGGTCGTCAGGGGGTGAGGATGAAGTCCCACGGGTCGGTGTTGACCTGGCTGACCCGCACCTCGGCGTCGAGTCCGTGGTCCTGCAGCGCCCGCTCCAGCGCGCGGGCGCCGACCGGCAGCCACAGCCACTCGCTCGCGAAGTGGGAGACGTCCACGAGGTAGGGCCGGTCCGCGATCGCCGCCTCCCGCGCCTCCGACGCCGGGTGGTGGCGCAGGTCCGCGGTCACGTACACGTCGGCCCGGGCGGCCCGCACCGCGTCGAACAGCGAATCGCCGGCTCCCCCGCAGATCGCCACCGTCCGCACCAGCCCGTCGGGGTCCCCGGAGACGCGCACCCCGCCGGCGACGGCGGGCAGGAGGCCGAACACCCGGGCGGCGAAGTCGGCGAGGGTGCTGACGTCGTCCAGCTCCCCCACGCGGCCGATGCCCTCCTCGTCCAGCCCGTCGGCGGTGGCCTGCAGCGGTCGCGCGTCCCGGATCCCGAGGGCGTCGGCGAGCACGTCGGAGACGCCGCCGATGGCGCTGTCGGCGTTGGTGTGGGCGGTCAGCAGACCGCAGGAGGACTCGATCAGCCGGTGCACCAGCCGGCCCTTGTACCCGTCGGCGGCCACCGAGGTGACCGCCCGCAGCAGCAGCGGGTGGTGGGTGATGAGCAGGTCCGCGTCCCAGTCGACGGCCTCCTCGACGACCGCGGCGACCGGGTCGACCGCGAACAGGATGCGCCGTACCGGCCGTTCCCCGCGCCCGACGACGAGCCCCACCGCGTCCCAGCCCTCGGCCAGGGAGCGCGGCCACAGCTCCTCCACCAGCTCGCACACGCAGCCGAGCGTGGGGGTCCGGGCGTCCGGTCGGGGGTCCTCGTGCGGGGCGTCCATGCCTCCAGTTCTACCGCAGGCTCACCTGCAGCCCCCGTGTCCGCTCCCGTGTTCGCTGCGTGTTCGCCTGCGTGTTCGCCTGTGGCACGGTGCTCGCGTCGGCCGGGAATGATCCCAGCCCGCCGGGGGTTGGACCAGCACGTGAAGACTTATGTACTGGCTGGAGGATGTTTCTGGTGCCTGGACGCCGTCTACCGACGGCTCAAGGGCGTGGCCGACGTCGAGTCCGGATACACCGGCGGCGGCTACCCGAACCCGGACTACTACACGGTGTGCAGCGGCACGACCGGTCACGCGGAGGCGGTGAAGGTGACCTTCGACGAGACGGTGATCCCGGCCGAGGTGATCCTGGACGTCTTCTTCGCGACGCACGACCCGACGACGCTGAACCGGCAGGGCTACGACGTCGGCACCCAGTACCGGTCGGCGATGTTCTACACCGACGACCAGCAGCGGCAGGAGTTCGTGGACGCGATCGGCCGCGCGCAGGACCAGTGGGACAAGCCGATCGTCACCGAGGTGACCCGTGCGTCGACCTGGTACCCCGCCGAGGACGTGCACCAGGACTTCTACTCCCAGCAGCCGGGCAACGGCTACTGCCAGGTGATCATCAACCCGAAGCTGGCGAAGGCCCGGAAGTATTACTCGCAGTGGCTCGTGGCCTGATCGGCTCAGGCTGCTCCCGCTACACTTGATCGGCCCGAAGCCCGGCCCGAACCGCCTGACGGCGCGCGGGCCCGAGGCCGCGCATCATCCGTTCCCCGGTTCGTCCGGGTTCCATCCGAAGCAGAGAGCGAGATCATGGCACGCATCTACGACGACGTCACGCAGCTGGTCGGCGGCACCCCCCTGGTGCGGCTCAACCGGCTGACGGAGGGGCTGCCCGGCGACGTGGCCGTGAAGCTCGAGTTCTACAACCCCGCCAACTCGGTCAAGGACCGGATCGGGGTCGCGATCGTCGATGCGGCCGAGAAGGCCGGCGCCCTGCACCCCGGCGGCACCATCGTCGAGGGCACCAGCGGCAACACCGGGATCGCGCTCGCGATGGTCGGCGCGGCCCGCGGCTACAAGGTGATCCTCACGATGCCGGAGACCATGTCGACCGAGCGCCGGGTGATGCTGCGCGCGTACGGCGCGGAGATCGTCCTCACGCCGGGCTCCGAGGGCATGCGCGGCGCCGTCGACAAGGCGCAGGAGATCGTCAACACCACCGAGAACGCCATCTGGGCGCAGCAGTTCGCCAACACCGCGAACCCGGCCGTGCACCGGCAGACCACCGCCGAAGAGGTGTGGGCCGACACCGACGGTGCGGTCGACGTCTTCGTGGCCGGCGTCGGCACGGGCGGCACCATCACCGGCGTCGGACAGGTCCTGAAGGAACGCAAGCCCGGGGTGCAGATCGTGGCGGTCGAGCCGAAGGACTCCGCGATCCTCAACGGCGGCAAGCCCGGCCCGCACAAGATCCAGGGCATCGGCGCCAACTTCGTCCCCGAGGTCCTCGACACCGAGATCTACGACGAGGTACTCGACGCGAGCATCGAGGACTCGGTGCGCGTCTCCCGTGAACTGGCCTCCCGCGAGGGCATCCTCGGCGGCATCTCCTCGGGCGCCATCGTCTGGGCAGCCCTGGAGCTGGCCAAGCGCCCCGAGAACGAGGGCAAGCTCATCGTCGCGGTCGTCTGCGACTACGGCGAGCGGTACATCTCCACGCTCCTCTACGAGGACATCCGGGGCTGACCCCGGCACCGTCACGCCCCCCGTCACCACGTATCAGAAGGACACCGTGCGCTTCCTCTCCCGTCTCCGCGAGGACCTGCAGACCGCCCGTACCCACGACCCGGCCGCCCGGGGCGACCTCGAGGTCGCGGTCGTGTACTCGGGCCTGCACGCGATCTGGGCGCACCGGCTGACCCACCGGCTGTGGCAGCAGGAGTCGACCCGCACGCTCGCGCGGGTCATCTCCCAGGTGGCCCGGACCGCGACGGGCATCGAGATCCACCCGGGGGCGACCATCGGGCGGCGGTTTTTCATCGACCACGGGATGGGCGTGGTGATCGGCGAGACCGCGGAGATCGGTGACGACGTGATGATCTATCACGGGGTCACCCTCGGCGGTCGCTCGCTGGCCCGGGTCAAGCGGCACCCGACCATCGGCGACGGCGTCACGATCGGAGCGGGGGCGAAGATCCTCGGTCCCGTGGTCCTCGGCGCCGGGTCCGCGGTCGGAGCGAACGCCGTCGTCGTCAAGGACGCGCCGGAGAACTCGATCCTCACCGGCGTGCCCGCGAACGCCCGCCCGAAGCGCTCCGAGCAGGAGAACGCGCCGCTGGTCGATCCCGCCGTGTGGATCGACCCGGCGATGTGGATCTGAGCAGCAGCACATCCGACGCCGGCAGCGCCCGGTCCCCCGATAAGCGATGTCGGGTGGGCCGGGCGCTGTCGCGTTCAGGACACCCGCGCCCGGTCCCCCGACACGCCGTCGCCGCCGGGATACAACGCCCTATCCCCGGCATGCACGGCGGGTCGTGGGACGGAGGCCGGGCCGTCCGATCGCCGGTGACCACGAAGGGGCGCCCCGGATGAGCCGGGGCGCCCCTTCGTCGTGAAGCCGCGAGGTCAGTGCGTGTCGACGGCCTCGATCTCGCTCTTGTCCTCGCCCCACAGGGTGTGGAACGTGCCCTCACCGTCGACGCGGTTGTAGGTGTGCGCGCCGAACAGGTCCCGCAGGCCCTGCGTCAGCGCCGCCGGCAGCCGGTCGCGCCGCAGGCCGTCGTAGTAGGCCAGGGTCGAGGAGAACACCGGCGTCGGGATGCCCAGCTGCGCGGCGGTCGCCACGACGCGTCGCCATGCCGGCACGGCCTCGCCGATGGCCTTCGCGAACGCGGGCGCGAACAGCAGGTTCTCCGGCTCGTTGCCCGGCGCGTACGCCTTCATGATGTCGTCGAGCAGCTCGGCGCGGATGATGCAGCCGGCCCGCCACAGGGACGCGATCTTGTCCAGCTTCAGGTCCCAGTCGTACTGCTTGCCGGCCAGGTTGAGCATGTCCAGGCCCTGCGCGTAGCTGACCAGCTTGGACGCGTAGAGCGCCTGCCGCACGTCGTCGACGAAGGTCTCCGGCACCGTCACATCGCCGGTGCCCGCGGACAGCGTGTCCTGGGCGACGGCGCGCTGATCCCGCTGGGAGGAGAGCCCGCGGGCAAACACGGACTCGGCGATGCCGCTGACCGGAGAGCCGAGCTCGAGCGCGGCGATGACAGTCCAGCGGCCGGTGCCCTTCTGCCCGGCGGAGTCGACGACGACGTCGACGAACGGCTTGCCCGTCCTCGCGTCGGTGTGGCCGAGCACCTCGGCGGTGATCTCGATCAGGAACGAGTTGAGCTGGCCGGTGTTCCACTCGGTGAAGATCTTCGCCTGCTCGGCGGGCTCGATGCCGGCACCGGAACGCAGCAGGTCGTAGGACTCTCCGATGACCTGCATGTCGGAGTACTCGATGCCGTTGTGCACCATCTTGACGAAGTGGCCGGCGCCATCGGTCTCGATCCATGCGCAGCAGGGCTCGCCGTTGTACTTGGCCGAGATCTTCTCGAGCATCGGCCCGAGCGACTCGTACGACTCCTTGGACCCGCCCGGCATGATCGACGGGCCGTTCAGCGCGCCCTCCTCACCGCCGGAGACACCGACGCCCACGAAGTGCAGGCCCTTCTCCGAGAGGTCCTTCTCCCGCCGGATGGTGTCCAGGTAGAGGGAGTTGCCGCCGTCGATGATGATGTCGCCCTCCTCGAGCAGCGGCACCAGCTGCTCGATGACGGCGTCGACCGGAGCGCCGGCCTTGACCATGACGAGCACCCGGCGCGGGCGCTCGAGGGCCTGCACGAACTCCTCGAGGGTCTCGGTGCGCACGAAGTCGCCGTCGTCGCCGTGCTTGGCGAGCAGGTCGTCGGTCTTGGCCTGCGTGCGGTTGTGCAGGGCGACAGTGTAGCCGTTGCGGGCCAGGTTGCGAGCCAGGTTGGCGCCCATCACGGCCAGGCCGGTGACACCGATCTGCGCCGTCGCGGTGGGCACGGACGTCTTCTCGTCGGGCATGTTTCCTCCAGGGGTCACGGCGCCGCTGTCAGACAGGACGACGCCCGGTCGGGATCCTCTCCCCGCTGCGGCCGTCGGTCCGCACTCCGCCATCGATCCGGATGGCGATCGGGACGAGCGTGACGGCGCCCGACGGCGGGAAGCTCTCCATCGATCCTAGTGACGCGGCCCGGGCCGGTTCCATCCGGTGCACTCTGTTGCCGTGGACGGGAGGGGACCGGCGTGGATCTCCGCGCCCGGCGGTCGGCTCTACCAGCGGTGGTGCACCTGGGCGCGGATCCGCCGGTCGTAGAGGTCCTGCACCGCCGTCAGGGTGGTGTCGTCCAGCGGGGCGAGGGCGGCGGCGTCCGCGTTGGCCCGCGCCTGTTCGGGGTCGCGCGCACCCGGGATCACCGTGGTGACGCCCGGCTGCTGGACGATCCAGCGCAGCGCGGTCTGGGCCGGCGTCGCACCCTCGGGCACGAGTGCGGCGAACTCCTGCGCCGCCTCGACGCCCGTGGCGAAGTCCACACCGGCGAAGGTCTCGCCCTGGTCGAAGGCCTCACCGTTGCGGTTGAAGTTGCGGTGGTCGTTGTCCGCGAACTGCGTGTCCGCGGTGTACTTGCCCGACAGCAGGCCGCTGGCCAGGGGCACGCGGGCGATGATGCCGACCCCGGCCTCCACGGCGGCGGGCAACACCTCCGTGACCGGCTTGAGGCGGAAGGGGTTGAGGATGATCTGCACCGTCGCCGTGCCGGGCCGGGCGATCGCGGCGAGCGCCTCGGCACAGGTCTCCACGCTCACGCCGTAGGCGGCGATGCGCTCCTCCTCCACGAGCGTGTCGAGGGCGTCGAACACCACGTCGGAGCCGTAGACGGCGGGCGGCGGGCAGTGCAGCTGGACGAGGTCGAGCCGGTCGACGCCGAGGTTGCGCCGCGAGCGGTCCGTCCAGGCGCGGAAGTTCTCCAGGGTGTAGAGCGCGGGGTCGAGGTCGACGCGGCGGCCCATCTTGGTGGCGACGGTCAGGCCGGCGTCGGGCCGTTCACGCAGGAACCGGCCGATCAGCTGCTCGGACCGGCCGTCACCGTAGACGTCGGCCGTGTCGAAGAAGGTGACGCCGGCGTCGGCCGCGGCGCCGAGGACGGCGAGGGCGTCCTCCTCGCGGACGTCGCCCCAGTCGGCGCCGAGCTGCCAGGTCCCCAGCCCGATGACCGACGCTCGCTGGCCGCTGCGTTCGATGGTGCGCTGTTCCATGTCTCTCCCGTTCTGAAGGCGGACCGGCCGAGGACGGCCGACGATAGGAAGTGCCCTGTCGATCCTAGTGACGCGTGGCCCCGCCCTCGCGCAGCCGTTTAGCCAGGTACCGACCGGTCACGCTGCCCTCGTCGTCGGCCACCTGCTGCGGGGTGCCGGTCGCGACGATGCGGCCGCCCTCGACGCCCCCGGAGGGCCCCATGTCGATGACGTGATCGGCATTGGCGATCAGGTCGAGGTCGTGCTCGATCACGACGACGGTGCCGCCGGCCTCCACGAGCCGGTCGAACACGCCGATGAGGGTGCGGACGTCGAGCGGGTGCAGGCCGACGGTGGGCTCGTCGAAGACGAACAGGGAGTGCTCCTGCCGGCGCCCGAGCTCGGAGACCAGCTTGAGGCGCTGCGCCTCCCCGCCGGAGAGGGCAGGGGTCGCCTCGCCCAGTGTCAGGTAGCCCAGGCCCACGTCGCAGAGCGACTGCAGCCGCCGGCGCACGCGGGCCAGGTCGCGCAGGTGGTCGATCGCCTCGACGACGGTCATCCCGAGCACGGCGGGCAGCGACAGGTCGCCGGCGCCGGTGGCCGAGGCCCGGCGATACGCCTCGGCGTCGGGGCCGTAGCGGCGGCCCTCGCAGTCCGGGCACGGGATGTCGACGTCGGGCAGGAACTGCACGTCGAGGGAGATCTCCCCCGTCCCCTCGCAGCGGGGGCACCGCAGGGAGCCGGTGTTGTAGGAGAAGTCGCTCACGGTCAGACCGGCGCCCTTCGCCGGGTCCAGCCCCGCCCACGCCCGGCGCAGGTCGTCGAGGACACCGGAGTAGGTGGCGACCGTGGAGCGGACGTTGACGCCGATGGGAGTGGCGTCGACGACGTCCACCTTCTCGACGCCGGCGGCATCGACCTCGCGCACATGGGCAGGACGCCGGCCGGGCGTCTCCGCCCGCAGCGCCGGGACGAGGCTGTCGAGCACCAGGGTCGTCTTGCCGGAGCCGGACACCCCGGTGACGGCGGTCAGCCTGCCGCGCGGGATGTCCACGTCGAGCGCGTGCACCGTGTGCACCGGGTCGGTCCGCAACCGGATGGTGCCGTGGTCGAAGGTGTGACCGGCGGCGGCCGTCGTCCGCACGAGCACGTGCTCCCGGCCGCTGAGGAAGCCGCCGATCCGGGAGTCCGGGGAGGCGTCGAGGTCCTCGACGGTGCCGGTGAGGACGACGGTGCCGCCGTCACGCCCGGATCCCGGACCGATCTCGATGAGGTGGTCCGCCTCGCGGAGCACCTGCGGGTCGTGGTCGACCATGACGATCGAGTTGCCACCGGCGAGCAGGTCCTCGAAGACGCCCTGCAGCCCGTGCAGGTTGGACGGGTGCAGGCCGACCGACGGCTCGTCGAGCACGTAGAGCACGCCGGTGGTCTCGTTGCGCACCGCCCGGGCCAGCTGGACTCGTTGCCGCTCCCCCGTGGACAGCGTCGCGCCCGCCCGGTCGAGCGTGAGGTAGTCCAGCCCGAGTTCGACCAGGCGGCGGGCCACCCGGTGCAGGGTGCCGATCAGGCTGTCCGCCATCGGCAGCATGGGTGCAGGCAGGGTGGCGGGCACCGTGTCCACCCAGCCGACCAGGTCGTCGAGCGTCATCGCCGTCGCCTCGGCGAGGCCCAGGTCACCGATCTGCGGGGCACGGGCGGCCGGGGAGAGCCGGGACCCGCCGCAGTCCGGGCAGGTGCGCTCGATGAGGAACCGGTCCACCCGGGCCAGCCGCTTGGCGTCCTGGGCCCGCTTGAGCTCCTCCGTCACGGTCAGGCGGGCGTTGCGGAAGGTGAAGTCGAGGTCGTGCACGCCCTTCAGAGAGGTGAAGGTGATGTGCTTCTTCTCCTCGGGGCCGGCGAGGACGATGTCCTTCTCGGCGTCGGTCAGCTCCCGCCACGGCACGTCGGTGCGCACCCCGAACTCGCGGGCGATCTGCGGCTGGACGTTGAACCCGAACATCTGCCAGGGCACAACGGCGCCCTCGTCGAGGCTCAGGCCCGGGTCGCGGATGAGGGTGGCGTCGTCGACCTCGCGGACGGTGCCGATGCCCTCGCACGTGGGGCAGGCGCCACCGGAGTTGAAGGCCAGGGCCTCGGCGCCCGGCGGGGTGAACACCGCACCGCACACGCCGCACACCACGGGTTCCTCGGCGGCGACCTGGAGGGTGGGCGGCTGGCGGTGCCCGTTCGGGCAGAGGTGGGAGGCCAGCCGGGAGAACATCAGGCGGAGCACGTTGAGCAGTTCGCTCGACGTGCCGAAGGTGGAACGGATGCCGGGGACGCCGGGCCGCTGCCGGAGAGCGAGGGCGGCGGGGACGTGGCTGACGCGGTCGACGTCGGCGTGCGAGGCCTGGCCGAGACGGCGGCGCGTGTAGGTCGACAGGGCCTCGATGTAGCGGCGGGAGCCCTCGGCGTAGAGCACCCCCATGGCCAGCGAGGACTTGCCGGACCCCGAGACGCCGGCGATCGCGACCAGCCGGCCCAGCGGGATGTCGACGTCGATGTTGCGCAGGTTGTGCACGCGGGCGCCGCGCACCTCGATCCGATCGGGTGCCGGTGTCGGCGTCCGGTGCACGCGTGCTGCTCCTCTCCGGGGAGTCACGGGGTGGGCCCTGCCGGGATCGAACCGACGACATTCACGGTGTAAACGTGACGCTCTACCAGCTGAGCTAAAGGCCCTCCGGCCGTTCCGACCGGCCCCCGGCGACGGCATCACGGCCGGTCCCGGGGTCGGTGCAGGAGTCTACCGGCAGGCCAGCGCCCCGGCGACCAGGGCCGCGCCGCACGTCATCGCCCTGACGAGTCAGCCCGCGGCGGCCGCCAGCCGGTCCACGGCCTCCACCACCGTCTCGGGTGCGCAGGCCAGGTTCATCCGGGCGTACCCGGCGCCCTGGGTGCCGAACTGCGGGCCGTTGCCCAGCGCGACGCGGGCGTGCTCGAGCGCGTACTGCGCCGGGTCCTCGCCCCAGCCGAGTGCGGAGAGGTCGAGCCAGGCCAGGTAGGTGGCCTGCGGGTGGCGGAGCCGGACGGTCGGCAGCTTCGTGGCCAGTTCGCGCTCCAGCAGGGCGACGTTGTCCTCGATGGCCGCGAGGGTGCCGCGCAGCCAGTCCTGGCCGTGCGCGAAGCCGGCGCGGGTGGCGATCAGGCCGAACAGGCCGGTGCGGAAGAGCACCTCCTCGGGCAGGGACCGGATCAGCCCGGTCATCCGGTCCGATCCGGCGACGAACATCGCCGTCTTCAGCCCCGCGAGGTTGAACGCCTTGCTGCCGGACGCGGCCGTGATGCCGTGGTGGCGCGCCTCGTCGGAGACGCTCAGGTACGGGGTGAACCGCTCCCGCCGGTGCGTGAGCGGGGCGTGGATCTCGTCGCTGACCACGCTCGCCCCGTGCCGATCCACGACGCGGGAGAGCTCGACGAGCTCCTGCCGGCCGTGGACGAGGCCCACGGGGTTGTGCGGATTGCACAGCAGGACGGCCCGCGCGCCCCGGGCCAGCGCCGCGTCGATGCCGTCGAGGTCGAGGGCATACGCGTTGCCGCCGTCCAGCAGCGGCACCTCGACCACGGTGCCGCCGGCCTCCGGGATCAGCGTGAAGAACGGCGGGTACACCGGCGGCGTGATGATGACGCCGTCGCCGGGTTCGATCAGCCGGCGCAGGGACTCGACGATGACGACGCTGACGTCGGTCGTCCAGCCCATCCGCTCCGGGGACGGCGACCAGTCCCACGTCCGGGCGGCGAAGCGGGCGAAGGCCTCCGCCGCGCCGGTGTCGTGCGGGTCGACGTACCCGGTGTCGCCGACCTCGATCGCCTCGCGCAGCGCCGCGGTGATGGCCGGCGCCAGCGGGTAGTCCATCTCGGCGACGAACATGGGCAGCACGTCCTCCGGGTATGTCCGCCACTTCTCGCTGGTCCGGCGGCGCAGCACGCCCATCGGATCGGCCCGGGTCACTCCGTCGACCATCGCTTCCTCCTGGCTCGTGCGTTCGGTGCCGGCCCTACCGGGACAGGTCCGGCAGTTCCTCCGCCAGCGCGGTCAACGTCTCGCTGACCCCGGCCTGGACCAGCAGGCTCGCCCGGTCGTCGCCCCGGGTCTGCCCGCGATTGACGATGACGACCGGGAGGCCGAGCTGGTGGGCCCGCCGGACGAAGCGCAGCCCGCTCATCACAGCCAGCGACGACCCCGCGACCAGGAGCCCCTCCGCGCACTCGACGAGGCCGTAGCTGCGCGCCACCCGGGCCCGCGGCACGTTCTCGCCGAAGAAGGTGACGTCCGGTTTGAGCACCCCGCCGCACACCGGGCAGGGGGCGACGACGAAGTCCGCCGTCGACTCGATCACCGCGTCCGCGTCCGGGGCCACCTCGACGTCCTCCACGAGGACCCGCTCGGCGAAGCCGGGGTTCAGGTCGGTGAGGATGCGGTCCAGCTGCGCCCGCTGCACCATGCTGGCGCAGTCCAGGCAAATCACGTGATCGAACCGTCCGTGCAGGTCCACGACGTTGAGCGCGCCGGCGGCCTCGTGCAGCCGGTCGATGTTCTGGGTGATGATGCCGCTGGTCAGGCCGCGCGCCTCGAGCCGGGCGACGGCGCGGTGGCCGTCGTTCGGCACGGTCGCGGACATGAACCGGTAGCCGACGTGGTTGCGGGCCCAGTAGTGACGGCGCCGGCGGGGGTCGCCGATGAACTCCTGGTAGGTCATCGGCGTGCGCGGCTTCGCCTGCGGTCCGCGGTAGTCGGGGATGCCGGAGTCGGTGCTCAGGCCGGCGCCCGTGAGGATCGCGAGGCGTCGGCCGGACAGCAGATCCACGGCCCGGCGGCGCTGCTCCTCCTGCGGCTCGGCCGGCTCGGCGTCGCCGGTGGGGGCCGGCTCAGGCGTCCAGCGATGCCAGCGCGCGGCGGTACTCATCGAGGCTCCGTGGGTCGTTGGTGCCGGACAGGATGCGGGCGCGCAGCACCCCGTGCGCGTCGATGACGAAGCTGCCGCGCCGGGCCGCGCCGCGCTCGTCGTCGAAGACGCCGTAGTGGCGCGCGACCTCGCCGTGCGGCCAGGCGTCGCTGAGCAGGTCGAACGTGAGCCCCTCGGCGTCGGCCAGCGCGCGCAGGGCGAACTTCGAGTCGATCGAGATCGCCAACAGGCGCACGTCCGAGCCGGCCACGGTGGCGAAGCCGTCGCGCAGGTCCTTCAGCTCGCCGTCGCACACCCGGGAGAAGGCCCACGGGAAAAAGACGAGCACGACGGGGTGGCCGCGCTGACCGTCCAGTGACACCGGTTCGCCGTGCTGGTTGGCGAGGGCGAAGGCGGGTGCCGGCGCACCGATCCGGGGGTTCGGCGGCACGGTCATGAGCGGCGGACGGCCGTCACTGACGGCGTGCGGTGACCAGACGCGTGGCGGACCAGTCCTTGGAGACCCCGGCCGAGGAGGTGACGTGCAGGCCGGCGGTCGGTGCCGCCTCCTGGATGTCGGCGGGTGCGACGTAACCGTCGCGGCCGGCCTTCGGGGTGAGGACCCAGACGACGGCGTTCTCCTCCAGGGTGGTCAGCGAGTCGACGAGGGCGTCGACCAGGTCTCCGTCCCCTTCGCGCCACCACAGCAGGGCGGCGTCCGCGACCTCATGATCGTCCTCGTCCAGCAGCTCCGAGCCGACCGTCTCCTCGATGTCCTCCCGGAGGTCGAAGTCGACGTCGTCGTCGTACCCGAACTCCTGGACGAGGTCGTCCTTCTTCAAACCCAGCTTGGCGGCGGCGCTGCTCGCGACGGCGTCTGCCTCGCTCACGAATGTCCTCCCGATCCCTTGTCCATAGGTGTGGTGATCCTGCGTGTGATGACCGCCCCGGCCGAGAGAACCGGACGAGGCGGACTGTAACCAGACAACACCCTTTCGAGTTCCTCATCAAGCAGCACGCCGGTGTCGCGACGCCCGCGGACGAGCGTGAGGCGCGTCACGATAACCGCATGACGGAATACGGATTTCGCGAAGTGGAAGAGGCTCGTACGTTTCCGGCGTGATTCGGGGCTAGAGTGGCACCCAGACGCCGCCTGCCCTTCGGGCTGCCCCCGTACCGTGGGGCCGCACCGGAGCGGACAGCGGTCTGCGGTCACCCATCATCAGCGACCGCAGTCCGGGTGCTTCACGCACAGACAGAGAGGTTGAATGTGGCGACCGAAGACATCAAGAACATCCGCAGCGCGCTGACCACCAGTCTGCCGGACGCGGATCCCGAGGAGACCGCGGAGTGGCTCGAGTCCTTCGACGGGCTGCTGGACGCGGAGGGCACCAAGCGCGCGGAGTTCATCATCCGCTCGCTGCTGCAGCGGGCGAGCGCGCACAGCGTCGCCGTCCCCTTCGTCACGACCACGGACTACGTCAACACGATCCCCGTGGACCAGGAGCCCGAGTTCCCCGGTGACGAGGAGATCGAGCGCACGTACCGCAAGTGGCTGCGCTGGAACGCCGCGATCATGGTGCACCGCGCGCAGCGGTCCGACATCGGCGTCGGCGGCCACATCTCCACCTACGCGGGCGCGGCCACCCTGTACGAGGTGGGCATGAACCACTTCTTCCGCGGCAAGGACCACCCCAGCGGCGGTGACCAGGTCTTCTTCCAGGGCCACGCCTCCCCGGGCATGTACGCGCGCGCGTTCCTCGAGGGTCGCCTCACCGAGGAGCAGATGAACGGCTTCCGGCAGGAGAAGTCGGCGGCCCCCAACGGCCTCTCCTCCTACCCGCACCCGCGCATGATGCCGGACTTCTGGGAGTTCCCGACCGTCTCCATGGGCATCGGCCCGACCAACGCCATCTACCAGGCGTCGATGAACCGGTACCTGGAGAACCGCGGCCTCAAGGACACGTCCGACCAGCAGGTCTGGGCGTTCCTCGGCGACGGCGAGATGGACGAGCCCGAGAGCCGCGGCGCCCTGCAGCTGGCCGCGAACGAGGGACTCGACAACCTCAACTTCGTCATCAACTGCAACATGCAGCGCCTCGACGGTCCCGTGCGCGGCAACGGCAAGATCATGCAGGAGCTCGAGGCGTTCTTCCGCGGCGCGGGATGGAACGTCATCAAGGTCGTGTGGGGCCGGGAGTGGGATGCCCTCCTGGACAAGGACGACGACGGCGCGCTCGTCGAGATCATGAACACCACGCCCGACGGCGACTACCAGACCTTCAAGGCGGAGTCCGGTGGGTTCGTGCGCGACCACTTCTTCGGCCGCTCCCCGCAGACCAAGGCCATGGTCGCGGACATGAGCGACGAGGAGATCTGGCAGCTCAAGCGCGGCGGCCACGACTACCGCAAGGTGTACGCCGCCTACAAGGCCGCCACCGAGTTCAAGGGCAAGCCGACCGTCATCCTGGCCGCCACGGTCAAGGGCTACGGTCTCGGAGCGCACTTCGAGGGCCGCAACGCGACCCACCAGATGAAGAAGCTGACCCTCGAGGACCTGAAGAACTTCCGGGACCACCTGCGGATGCCGTTCTCGGACGAGGACCTGGAGAACGATCTCTACAACCCGCCGTACTACCACCCGGGCCCCGACGATCCCACGATCAAGTACATGCTCGAGCGGCGCCGGGCTCTCGGTGGCAACGTGCCCGAGCGGCGGGACCAGCGCGCCGAGGTGAAGCTGCCCGAGGACAAGGCGTACGACGTCGCCAAGCGCGGCTCCGGCAAGCAGCAGGCGGCCACCACCATGGCGTTCGTCCGGCTGCTCAAGGACCTGATGCGGGACAAGGAGTTCGGCAAGCGCGTCGTGCCGATCATCCCGGACGAGGCCCGCACCTTCGGCATGGACTCGTTCTTCCCGACGTCGAAGATCTACAACCCGCTCGGCCAGAACTACATCTCCGTGGACCGCGATCTCATGCTCGCGTACAAGGAGTCGCCGCAGGGGCAGATCTTCCACGTGGGCATCAACGAGGCCGGTGCCGTCTCCGCGTTCACCGCGTCCGGCACGTCCTACGCCACCCACGGCGAACCGCTGATCCCGGTGTACGTCTTCTACTCGATGTTCGGCTTCCAGCGCACGGGCGACTTCATCTGGGCGGCCGCGGACCAGCTGGCCCGCGGGTTCCTGATCGGCGCCACCGCCGGCATCACCACCCTGGCCGGTGAGGGCACGCAGCACATGGACGGGCACTCCCCCGTCCTCGCCTCCACCAACCCGGCGGTGCGCACCTACGACCCGGCCTACGGGTACGAGATCGCGCACATCGTCAAGGCCGGTCTCGAGGAGATGTACGGGCCGGACTCGGAGGACCCGAACAAGATCTACTACCTGACGGTCTACAACGAGCCGATCGTCCAGCCGGCCGAGCCCGCGGACGTCGACGTCGAGGGCATCGTCAAGGGCATCCACCGGATCAAGGAGGCCGACATCGACGGCCCCCGCGTCCAGCTGCTCGGCTCCGGCGTCTCCGTGCCGTGGGCCCTGGACGCGCAGCGGATTCTCGCCGAGGACTGGAACGTCTCCGCCGACGTGTGGTCCGTGACGTCCTGGGTCGAGCTTCGCCGGGACGGCCTGGCCGCCGAGCGCGACGCCTTCCTCGACCCGGACGCCGAGCCGCGGGTCCCGTTCGTCACCCAGCGCCTGGCCGGTGCCACCGGCCCGGTCATCGCGACGACGGACTACCGGTCCGAGCTGCCCGACGGCATCCGGCAGTTCATCCCGAACGAGTTCGCCACCCTCGGCGGCAACGACTTCGGCTTCGCCGACACCCGCGCCGCGGCCCGGCGGTACTTCCACATCGACTCTCACTCGATGGTGGTGCGGGCGCTCGAGATGCTCGCCCGCCGCGGTGAGGTCGACGTGAAGGCCCCGGCCCAGGCGATCGAGAAGTACCAGTTACACGACGTGCGCGCCGGCAAGTCCGGCAACGCCGGCGGGGAGTCCTGACCCGTCCGGTCCGCACCACCGTTCCGTTCCCGAGGCCGTCGCACACCCGTGCGGCGGCCTCGCGGCGTCGTCCGGCCCGCCGCTCTTTGTAGGGAGTGCACAACCCGGGCCGGTGCCGCCTGCGGCCGTATGCTCGGGACATGAGCGTTCAGCAGGGCCAGGCCACCGCCCGCGCCGAGGACACCGATCCGTCGTCGGCCTCGTCGGTGTCGTCGGAGGAGCCGGCTGCCGGACCGACGCCGGAGGCTCAGTCGCCAGAGACGCCGGAGACGGCGTCGGAGTCGGCGTCGGAGGCCGCGGAGCGCGCCCGGACCCTCGAGGCCCTGCGCTCGAACATCGGCAGCCTGTCCACCGTGACCCTGCGTCGCCTCGACTCCGCGCTGCCCTGGTACCGGCACCTGCGCCCGGACGAGCGCTCCGCCCTCGGCCTGGTCGCCCAGAAGGGCATCGCGTCCTTCGTCACCTGGTACGAGAAGCCCGGCAACCCGGCGTGGGTGATGTCCGACGTGTTCGGCACCGCTCCGACCGAGCTGACCCGGTCGATCAGCCTGCAGAAGGCCCTGCAGCTGATCCGCATCGTCGTCGACACCGTCGAGCAGCGGGTTCCGGACCTGGCGGCCGAGCCCGAACAGCCGGCCCTGCGCGAGGCGGTGCTGCGCTACTCGCGGGAGGTCGCGTTCGCCGCGGCCGACGTCTACGCCCGGGCCGCCGAGACCCGCGGCTCCTGGGACACGCGGCTGGAGGCCCTCGTCGTCGACGGCATCCTGCGCGGGGAGAGCCCCGACTCGCTGCGCTCCCGCATCGCGGCGCTGGGCTGGAGCAGCAAGGCGGAAGTCACGGTCGTCGTCGGCGCCGCACCCCCCGACCCTCACCCCGCGTACCTCTCCGGCCTGCGCCGGACCACCAAACGGCTGGCCGAGGACACGCTCGTCGGGATCCAGAGCGACCGGCTCCTGCTCCTGCTCGGCGGGCTGCGGGACCGGGAGACCGCCCTCGTCAAGCTCGCCCCCGTCTTCGGGGACGGCCCGATCGTGCACGCGGGCCCCGCCGCCTCCCTGGTGGACGCCGGTCCCGCGGCGCAGGCCGCGTTCTCCGGCCTGGCAGCAGCGCGGGCGTGGCCGGATGCACCGCGGCCGGTGGCCGCCGACGACCTGTGGCCCGAGCGGCTGATGGCCGGCGACGACGCCGCCCGGCGCGCCCTGGTGCGCGCCATCTACCGCCCGCTGACCAGCTCCTCGAACGGGCTGCTGGAGACCCTCTCGGCCTACCTGGGGCTCGGCCACTCGCTCGAGGCGACCGCCCGCAGCCTGTTCGTCCACACCAACACCGTGCGGTACCGGCTGCGCAAGGTGACCGACGTGACCGGCTGGGATCCGCTCGTCCCCCGCGAGGCGTTCGTGCTGCAGACCGCCCTCGTGGCTGGCCGGCTGGATGCCGGCGTCGGCGGTGCCGACGCCGCCGCCCCCAGGTCCGCGGATCGCGCCGTCTTGTAGGTTTCCTACAAGACGGGTGCGCGACGTTGGTGCCTCGAATCCGGCGGTGGACCCGGAGCTGGTGAAAGGGTGGAATGGTGCTTGCGATCGTCTGCCCTGGACAGGGCTCCCAGACCCCGGGCTTCCTCTCGCCGTGGCTCGAACTCGACGGAGCCGAACCGCTGCTGCGGGCCCTGAGCGATGCCACCGGCATCGATCTCGTCGCCCACGGGACCGTCTCGGACGCCGAGACCATCAAGGACACCGCCGTCGCCCAGCCGCTCATCGTGGCGGCCGGCCTCGTCGGTGCGCGCGCTCTCTTCGGTGAGAGCGGCGTTCCCGACGGCGTCGTCCTGGCCGGCCACTCCGTCGGCGAGATCACGGCCGCCGTGCTCGCCGGTGCCCTGACCGAGGCCGACGGCATGGCCTTCGTGAAGGAACGCTCCACCGCCATGGCCCGTGCGGCCGCCGCCGAGCCCACCGGGATGGCCGCCGTCGTCGGCGGCGTCGAGGACGAGGTGCTCGCCGCGATCGAGGCGGCCGGGCTGACCCCGGCGAACATGAACGGCGGCGGGCAGATCGTCGCCGCCGGCACGCTGCCCCAGCTCGATGCGCTGGTCGCTGCCCCGCCGGCCCGCGCCCGCGTCATCCCGCTGAAGGTCGCCGGCGCGTTCCACACCGCCCACATGCAGCCGGCGGTCGCCGCCCTCGAGGGCCTGGCGCCCTCCCTGCACCCCACCGCCCCCACGCGCACGCTGCTGTCCAACCGGGACGGCACGCCGGTCACCAGCGGCGACGCGACACTCGCGGCCCTGATCGGCCAGGTCTCCCGCCCCGTCCGCTGGGACGCCTGCATGCAGACGCTCGCCGAGGCCGGCGTCACCGGTCTGCTCGAGCTGCCGCCGGCCGGTACCCTGACCGGACTGGCCAAGCGCGGCCTGCGCGGGGTCGCCAGCTTCGCCCTCTCGACCCCGGACGACCTGCCGGCCGCCCGCGACTTCGTGGCCGCCCGTGCGGCGACCGCGGCCCCGACGAATGAAGGACAGGCGTGAGCCCGACTCTGCAGCAGTCCCCCACCCGTGAGCACGCGCGGATCCTCGGCATCGGCGCGTTCCGGCCCGACCAGATCGTCACCAACGAGGACGTCTGTCAGTGGATCGACTCCTCGGACGAGTGGATTCGCAAGCGCACGGGCATCATCACGCGGCACCGCGCCGGTGAGCACACGTCGATCCTCGACATGGCGCTCGGCGCCGCGCAGGAGGCGCTGCGCTCGGCCGACCTGACCGGCGACGACATCGACGCCGTCATCGTCGCGACCGTGACCCACCCCTACGCCACGCCGTCGCTGGCGGCGCAGTTGACCGACCGGATCGGTGCCACGCCGGCCCCCGCGTACGACGTCTCCGCGGCCTGCGCCGGGTACTGCTACGGCATCGCCCAGGCCGACGCCCTCGTCCGCTCCGGTGCGGCCGACCACGTTCTCGTCGTCGGCGTCGAGAAGCTCTCCGACGTCATCGACAACCACGAGCGGACGATCTCGTTCCTGCTCGGGGACGGCGCGGGCGCCGTCGTCGTCGGACCCTCGGACGTGCCCGGCATCGGCCCGTCCATCTGGGGATCCGACGGTTCCCACTGGGACACCATCGGCATGACCCACTCGCTGCTCGAGGTCAAGGCGCTCTCCGCGGCCGCGCAGAACGACGCCGAGGGCGCCGTCACCGCGCTCGAGACGGAGGCCCAGCTGTGGCCCACGCTGCGCCAGGACGGCCAGACCGTGTTCCGCTGGGCCGTCTGGGAGATGGCGAAGGTGGCCAAGCAGGCGCTCGAGGCCGCCGGCATCACGGCGGACGACCTGGCCGCGTTCGTGCCGCACCAGGCGAACATGCGGATCATCGACGAGATGGCCAAGCAGCTCAAGCTGCCCGAGTCCGTCGTCATCGCGCGTGACATCGCCGAGTCCGGCAACACCTCGGCCGCATCGATCCCCCTGGCCACGCACCGGCTGCTGGCCGAGAACCCGGAGCTGCACGGCGGTCTGTCGCTGCAGATCGGCTTCGGCGCCGGCCTCGTGTTCGGCGCGCAGGTCGTGGTCCTCCCCTGAGTGCCTTCCGGGGCTGAACCGACCGTCGTAGGTTGGGGGCAGTCCCGCACCCGACCGGGGACGACCCCACAGATCGCGGAGCGCTACCGAGTGCTCCGGACACCGAACCGCCGTCCGGCGGTCACAGAAGATAAGGAGCCGTCATGGCGAGCAAAGAAGAGATCCTGACCGGCCTGGCCGAGATCGTCAACGAGGAGACCGGCCTGGCTCCCGACGCGGTGCAGCTGGACAAGTCCTTCACGGACGACCTGGACATCGACTCCATCTCGATGATGACCATCGTGGTCAACGCCGAGGAGAAGTTCGGCGTGCGCATCCCCGACGAAGAGGTCAAGAACCTCAAGACCGTCGGTGACGCCGTCGACTACATCGCCACCGCGCAGGAGTCCTGACCTGCACCACACCGGTCAGCGGCACTGACGCCGACCGGTGCCCGTCTCGACCGCCGCTCCCGCGGCGCGGAAAGTGTGGAACATGACACGCAAAGTGGTCATCACCGGGCTCGGCGCCACGACGCCGATCGGCGGTGACGTGCCGACCTTCTGGCGGAACGCCCTCGCCGGAACCTCGGGTGCGGCAACGCTGGAGGACGACTGGGTCGAGAAGTACCAGCTGCCCACCACCTTCGCGTGCCGGGTCTCGAACCCCGCGGCCGAGGTGCTGTCCCGCGTCGAGATGAAGCGGATGGACCCATCGACGCAGTTCGGCGTCGTCGCCGCCCGGGAGGCCTGGGCGGACGCCGGCATCGAGGACATGGACAAGGATCGCCTCGGCGTCGCGTTCGCGACCGGCATCGGCGGCGTCTGGACCCTGCTGGACGCGTGGGACACCCTGCGCGAGCGCGGGCCTCGGCGCGTGCTGCCGATGACGGTGCCGATGCTCATGCCGAACGGGGTGGCGGCGGCCGTCAGCCTCGACCTGGAGGCCCGCGCCGCGGCGCACACCCCGGTCTCGGCGTGCGCGTCGGGCACCGAGGCGCTCGAACTCGGGCTGGAGATGATCCGCTCCGGCCGGGCCGACGTCGTCGTCGCCGGCGGCGCGGAGGCGGCCATCCACCCGCTGCCGATCGCGGCGTTCTCCTCGATGCAGGCCCTGTCCCGCCGCAACGACGACCCGCAGGCGGCCTCGCGCCCCTACGACGTCGACCGGGACGGCTTCGTCATGGGTGAGGGCGCCGGCGCTCTCGTGCTCGAGGCCGAGGAGTTCGCCAAGGCCCGCGGCGCGCACATCTACGCGGAGCTGGCCGGTGCCGCGGTGACGGCCGACGCGCACCACATCACCGCCCCGGACCCGGTGGGTCAGGGCGCGATCCGGGCGCTGAAGGCCGCGATGTACGACGCGCGGGTCAGCCCGGCCGACGTGGTGCACGTCAATGCCCACGCGACGTCCACCCCGGTGGGCGACGCGCCGGAGTACACGGCGCTGCTGGAGGCACTGGGCTCGAGCCTGGACGACGTGGCGGTGTCCGCGACCAAGTCGCAGACCGGTCACCTGCTCGGCGCGTCCGGGGCGATCGAGGCGGTGCTGACGGTGCTCGCCGTGCGTGAGCGCAAGGCGCCGGCGACGATCAACCTGGACCACCAGGATCCGGCCATCCCGCTGAACGTCGTCACGACCGCACGGGACCTGCCGGCCGGTGACGTGGTGGCGATGAGCAATTCGTTCGGTTTCGGCGGCCACAACGCCGTCGCGGTGTTCCGCAACGCCTGACCGTTCTCCTGGCGCCCTCGGGCGTCGACGGGCCTCGCCCGGCACGCGAAAGGGTCCCGCTCCCCTCGGGGGGCGGGACCCTTTCGCCATTCATGACCCGGTGTTCGTACGACGTCGTCCCGGACGCGGGAGGTGCCGGCTCGTCGACGGATGTCCCGAGGGACCCCGCGGGGGCCGATGGGAATCCGTGACGAGCCTGCGGTGGAAAGAGTGTCAGCCGACGCGGTGCAACCAGCGCACCGGGGCGCCCTCGGCCGCGTGGCGGAAGGGCTCGAGTTCCTCGTCCCAGGCCTCGCCGAGGGCGAGAGAGAGCTCCTGGTAGACGGCGCTCGGGTCACCCGCACCGGTCTCGTACGCGTAGCGGATCCGGTCCTCGGAGACCATGATGTTGCCGTGCACGTCGGTGGTGGCGTGGAAGATCCCCAGTTCAGGGGTGTGCGACCAGCGACCACCGTCGGTGCCGGCGCTCGGCTCCTCGGTGATCTCGTAGCGCAGGTGCGCCCAACCGCGCAGAGCGGACGCCAGAACGGCACCGGTGCCCTGCGCTCCGGCCCACGCCAGCTCCGCCCGGAACATGCCGGGTGCAGCGGGCTGAGCGGTCCAGGCCAGGTCCGTCCTCTGGTCGACGACGGAACCGATGGCCCACTCCACATGCGGACACAGCGCCGCAGGCGCCGAGTGCACAAAAAGAACACCTCGGGTCAGTACGTCACTCATTCCATCCTCCGATTGCTGTAGGGACGTCTTCCCCAACGACCTTCAGCACGGTGGACACGCGAGTTCTGAACCAGGTGGAACCACGAGCGGCAAGACCTACCTTCAACCCGTGGTCGAATCTTCAGTTGTCACAGTCATTGTGCACTATCGGCACATGTTGCGCCACTGTAATTACTGCGGCGTACTTTTCTTCGAAACCCGTCAGCTCGCGGTATTCAGGCACGGGGGTGCGCCTGGCGGTAGCTCGTCCGTAGCCGCTCGACCGAGACGTGCGTGTAGATCTGGGTGGTCGCGAGCGAGGAGTGACCGAGCAGTTCCTGCACGGCGCGCAGGTCCGCCCCGCCGTCGAGCAGGTGGGTGGCCGCCGTGTGGCGCAGGGCGTGGGGACCGGCGGAGGGACCACGGCCGTCCGGCGCGGTGGTGGCGCGGTGGACGACGTCGCGGACCCGGCGCTGGTCGAGGCGCCCACCTCGCTGCCCGAGGAAGAGCGCCGCCCCGGAGGCGTCGGTGGCGAGGGCCGGACGGGCGAGGGAGAGCCAGGCGTCGAGCGCTCGCGCGGCGGGGATGCCGAATGGCACGGTGCGTTCCTTGTTGCCCTTGCCGAGGACCCGCACGGTGCGCCGGTCGGCGTCGACGTCGTCGACGTCCAGGGCCGTCAGCTCCCCTACCCGGACGCCGGTCGCGTAGAGCAGTTCGAGGATGGCGGTGTCGCGGATGGTGGCGGGGTCCTCCGGCGTGACGGCCTCGGCGGCCCGGGTCAGGGCGGCCGTCATCTGCGGCTGGCGCAGCACGGACGGCAGGGTCCGATCCCGGCGCGGCGCGTGCAACCGGACGGAGGGGTCGATCTCGACCAGACCGTCGCGGACCGCCCAGCGGAAGAACGTCCGCACGGCCGCGGCACGACGAGCCAGGCTGGACCGCGCTGTCCCGGTCGCCGTCTGGGCGCCGAGCCAGCTGCGCAGCAGACCCAGGTCGACGACGTCCAGCCCGTCGGCCCCTTCACGCGCGGCATGGGCGAACAGGGAGGCAAGATCGCTGCGGTATGCGCGCACCGTGTGCACCGATCGACCGCGTTCGAGCGCGAGGTGCCGGGCGAAGGCGTCGACGGCGGCCTCGGCCCACGGCGGAGTCGCCGGGGACTCTGCGGTGGTGCGCTGGCGTTCCGTCACCCCTTCACTGTCGTCCATGATGCGACCGCTGCCCCGCAGGCCACGCGGATCCACGGCGATGTCAGCCACGCACGGGATGTCCTTTCCGCCACCCGTCCCCGGCCGCCACGGCCAGGCCGCGCAGGGACAGGCGACCCAGACCCGCCCGCACCAGGGGCTCGCTCAAGCCGGCCACCGAGGCGAGACCGGCGGTGGTGGCGCCGCGGCGAACGGGCAGCGCGTCGAAGAGGATGAGGTCCTGCGGACTGAGACCGTCGTGGGCAGCCGGACGCGCCGTTCGCACCGATGCCTCTCGTGATCCGCGGTCACCGGTTCTGCTGCCGCCCCTACTGCCGCTCGGGGCGCCGACCGCGTCCGGCCGCGACGGTGCGGCGGTCGATGCGGTGTCCCGCCGCCCCGACGGTTGGCCCGTCACCCGGTAGGGCGCGAGCAGGGCGAGGACGTCGTCGACATCGGTGACGCAGACCGCCTCGCTCTCCCGGAGCAACCGGTGGCAGCCGGCCGATGTCGACGCGTGCACCGACCCTGGGACGGCTCCGACCTCCCGGCCCAGGCCTGCCGCGTGGTGCGCGGTGTTCAGCGCCCCGGATCGCCACCGTGCCTCGACCACCACGGTCGCCCCGCTCAGTGCCGCGATCAACCGGTTGCGCTGCAGGAATCGCCAGCGCGTGGGCGAGGAGCCGGGCGGCACCTCGGCCAGCAGGCAGCCGTCCGCCATCACGGCGCGCAGGAGGGACTCGTGGGCGGCCGGGTAGAAACGGTCCACCCCGCACGCCATCACGGCGACCGTCGGCAGGGTGGACGCACGGGTCACCGCGTCCACCGCATCCTGCGGCTCATCGACGCCTCCGCCGTGGGTTGCCGGCACCCGGGCCCGACTAGGCGGAGCCGGGTGGGCCGTCTCCCGCTGATGGGCTGCGAGCGCACCCCGGTGCGCCTGCGCGTCGATACCGAAGGCACCGCCCGAGACCACGGTGCAGCCGGCGAGCACGAGCCCGTGAGCGAGGTCGGCGCTGACCGACTCGCCGTAGGCGGTGCTGTCCCGCGCTCCGACGACGGCCACCGCGCGGGACGACGCCGGCAGCGCCGACGGCGGCTGCCCGCGTCCCCAGAGACACAGCGGGGCCTCGGGGCCGAGGTCGGTCAGGGACACCGGCCACGCGTCGTCCTCGGGCGTCAGCAGCCAGCCGCCGAGCCGGGCGAGCACGGCCACGTCGCGCTCGGGCGCCAGGGTCCGCACCCGCGCCGCCCACCGTTCGATCGCCGCCGCCACCATCGCCGGGCCGCCGTCGTCCCGGCCGAGCTCCTCGGCCACGGCCCGCTCGAGCCGTGCGCCGGACCGCACAGTGCCGGTCGCCACCCGCAGGGCATCCACCGGCCCGGCGACGGTGATCAGGGCCGCCGCGACCGCGTCCTGCGGCTCGGCCAGGCGCGAGAACGCGGCGCGGGCCAGCCGGCTCGCCTCACGGGAACGGGCGCCTGCGGCGCGCGGAGCCGACTCAGCAGCATCGGCGCGTGAGCCGCCCGCGACCTCACGGGTGCTGGTCGAGAGGTCCTCGGCCGGCAGGGCAGACGCAGCACACGCAGCCCCGTCCCTCGCCTCGACGCGGGCCGGACCCGGGACGGCATGGGGATCACCCGCCATGCGGGTCCCCGCCTGCGTGCCGATCGGGACGAGAGCCGCGCAGGAGTCGTCCGCAACGCCGCTCTCGATCGCAGCGCCGGAGACATCGCTGCGGTTCTCCTCCTGCGCACCGATCGCTTCCCCGCTCACGCGACGGCCCGCCGTTCCCGGAACATCAGGGCCTGCCCGACGTCGTCGGCGTCGGGCACGGTGTGAGCGGCCAGGTCCGCGAGCGTCCAGGCGAGCCGGAGCACCCGATCGTGTCCGCGCGCCGTCATCAAGGATCGTTCCATCGCCAGTTCCAGCTCCTTCGTCGCCGTCCGTCCGGGGTGCAGCGGCCCGCGCAGCACCCGGCCGGCGATCTCCGCGTTCGTCGTCACGCCGTACGGTTCGAGTCGCTCCCGCTGGACGGATCGCGCAGCAGCGACGCGGGCGGCGACGCACGCACTGCTCTCCGCCGGCTCCGCACTGTTCATCTCGCGCAGGCTGACCCGCGGCACGTCCAGGCGGACGTCGACCCGGTCGAGCACCGGTCCGGACATGCGACTGGCATACCGGCGTCGCTCCAGCGACGTGCACCGGCACTGGCCGCCCTTGACCCCGTCCTGCCCGCACGGGCACGGATTGGCCGCGAGCACGAGCTGGAACCGCGCCGGGTAGTCGGCCGCCCCCGCGGCCCGGTGGACCACGAGCCGTCCGTCCTCGAGCGGTTGCCGGAGGGCGTCCATCACCCGCCGGTCGAACTCGGGCGCCTCGTCGAGGAACAGCACCCCGCGGTGAGCCCGGGTGGCCGCACCCGGGCGGGGCATCCCATTGCCGCCGCCGACCACGGAGACCACCGTCGCCGTGTGGTGTGGGTTCTCGTAGGGAGCTCGCCGGATCAGGTCCAGGCGCGGCGCACCGCGACCGGCCAGCGAGTGGATGGCCGTCACCTCCATCGCCTCGGTATCGGTCAGTGGCGGCAGGATCGTGGGCAACCGTTCGGCCAGCATCGTCTTGCCCGCACCCGGCGGCCCGACCATGAGCAGGTGGTGCGCGCCCGCCGCGGCGACCTCGAGCCCGAATCGGGCATCGGCCTGGCCGGCGACCTCGCTCAGGTCCCGCAGCGGGCCGGTCTCGGCCACCGGCGGCGCTGCCTCCGGTTCGGGCTGGTCCTCCAGGGCGAGTCGCTGCGGGTCGGCACCGAAGTGCAGGGCGACCTGCGCGAGCGTGTTGAAGGCGAGCACCTCCGCCCCGGGCACCAGGGCCGCCTCGTGCTCGTTCCCCCGGGCGACGACGATCCGCCCGAACCCGGCAGCAACGGCGGCCATGACCGCCGGGAGGATCCCAGTGACGGGGCGGAGCCTCCCGTCCAGGCTGAGCTCGGCCAGGAACACGGTGCGCCCGGTCTCGTGCAAGTCCCCGGCGGCGCGCAGGGCCGCGAGACAGATCGCCAGGTCGAACCCGGATCCGCTCTTCGGCAGTGTCGCAGGAATCAAATTGACCGTGAGCTTCCGCCGGCTCAACGGCAACCCGGTGTTCTGCGCCGCCGAACGGATCCGCTCGCGGGCCTCGTGCAACGACGAGTCCGGCAGCCCCAGCAGGACGAAGTTCGGCAGCGTCTGCCCGATGTCCGCCTCGACCTCGACCAGGTGCCCGTTCAGCCCGATCAGGGCCACCGCGAACGCCCGTCCCAGCGACATCAGGCCACCGCCCGCAGGTGCTCGCAGCGCATCCCGTCCGCAGCCGCGCCCACCACGGCGAGCGCGTCCACCCGCACCGGGCCGGCCACCCCGTGATCGCGCGCCCAGAGCCGGATCAGGGCGTGCAGCCGGGCGAGCTTCGCCGCGTCGATGGCCTCCCACGGGTGCCCGAAGTCCAGCGACCGCCGCGTCTTCACCTCGACGCCCACCAGCACCGGGCCGTCCCGTCCGAGCGGGTCCAGCGCCACCAGGTCCAGCTCCCCCGCCGGGCATCGCCAGTTGCGCTCCAGCACCGCCCAGCCCAGCTCGGTCACGTATCGGGCCGCGAAGTCCTCGCCCGCCCGGCCCAGCAGATCCTTCTGTCGCATGCGCCACCTCCGTGACCACCCTCGCGCGCTCGCATCCCCGGCAGCGGGATGGGGACCCGGGTTGTGGACGACGGCGGCCGAGGACGGCCCTGTGGAGGGAGAAGCCGGACGCGCCCCCGGGGGCGGCAGAGGCGCCCGCGTTCCTGTGACGCCTGACGACGCACGGTGACGCCGCATGGCCGCACATGGCGCCGGGAGTCCTCGCGTTGCCCCGTGAGGCCGCGACGATGGCGTCCCACGTCAGCACCCCTCTAGCGTTCCGTGCACCACGTCGAGTCGAGAGGGATCCGATGCCACGCGAGCTTCACTTCAATGGGTTCGAGATGAACACGCCCAGTCACATCAACCACGGACTGTGGACGCACCCCGGCAACCGCCGCCACGAGTACACGGACATCGGGTACTGGCTGGACACCGCACGCCTGCTCGAGCGCGGCCTGTTCGACGCCCTGTTCCTCGCCGACGTCGTCGGTACCTACGACGTCTACGCGGGCAGCCGGGATCCGGCGATCGAACGGGGCATCCAGTCCCCCAACAACGACCCGTTCCTGGTGGTGCCCGCGATGGCCGCCGTGACCGAGCACCTGGGCTTCGCCGTCACCTTCACCACGACGTACGAGCCGCCGTTCGGCAACGCGCGCCGGTCCAGCACCCTCGACCACCTGACCCGGGGCCGGGTGGCCTGGAACGTCGTCACCGGGTACCTGCCCGACGCCGCCCGCAACTACGGGCTCGACGCCGCGGTACGCCACGACGACCGGTACGACCTCGCCGAGGAGTTCCTCGAGGTCTCCTACAAGCTGTGGGAGGGCTCGTGGGAGGACGACGCCGTCGAACGCGACCGCGAGCACCGCCGCTACAGCGACCCGGCGAAGGTGCACGAGATCGGCCACCGCGACACCACCGGCTACCTCGTCCATTTCGGCGGTGGGACGGGCATCGACCTGGCCGCCCACGGCGCCGAGGAGTACATCGAGTACCGCGGCCTCGGGCACGTCGAGTCCTCCGAACGTTCCTTCGCCGACCACCGGACACGGCAGATCATCGACCACTTCGCGAGCCCGGAGCGCAGCTCGTTCCTCGTGATCGGCTCGGTCGAGCAGGTGGCCGACCGGATCGAGGCCATCGCCGAGGAGACCGGCGTCGACGGCTTCAACCTCATCCAGTACCTCTCTCCCGGCACGTTCGAGGACTTCATCGACCTCGTCGTGCCCGAGCTGCAGCGACGCGGCCGCTACCGCACGGCCTACCGCCCCGGGGAGAGCCTTCGCGAGCGCCTCGGCGCCGACGGCGCGCGCCTGCCCGGCACGCACCCGGCCGCAGCCCACCGCCGGCACGCGCCCGCCGGCACCGGGCCAGCGACCGGCGCGGCGGCCGGAGCAGCGACGGCGGCAGTCGGCTGACCCGTCAACCGGTGCACCGCTGACGCGGTGGAGTCGGCGTCAGTGGCCGGGCAGCGGATCGGCCGCCAGCGCTCCCGCCAGCCAGGCGGCGGCGGCGTCGAGGAAGTGACGGGCGACCGGGGTCTGCGCGCCCCAGGACTCGAAACCGTGCGGCGCACCCGGGACGATGAGGACCTCGCACGGCACACCGGCCTCCCGCAGCCGGCGCGCGTAGTCCTCGTCCTCGGCGCGGAAGAGGTCGATGTCGCCGACGCCGATCCACGCGGGCGGCAACCCGTCGAGCCGGTCGCGCCGGGCCGGAACGGCGTAGGGCGGCACGGTCGGCGAGCCGGGCGCGGAGCCGAGCCAGGCACCCCAGCCGTACCGGTTCTGCCGGTTGGTCCACACGCGGTGCCCGATGGCGTCCAGCTCCGTCCGGGCGGCGGTGCGGTCGTCGAGCATGGGACACAGCAGCAACTGGGCGACGGGTCGGTGTTCCGGTGCGGTGTCGTGCAGGCGCTGGACGAGGGCGGCCGCGATGCCGGCACCGGCGCTCTGGCCGCCGACGGCGATACGGCCGGGATCCACGCCGAGCCCGGGAGCGGAGTCGAGGAACCACGACCACACGGCGGCACTGTCGTCGAGTCCCGCCGGGAAGGGGTGCTCGGGAGCCAGCCGGTAGTCGACGGAGGCGATCACCGCTCCGGTCGCCCGCACGAGGCCGGCGCACAGGGCGTCGTCCTGGATCGGCGCGCCGATCACCAGTCCCCCGCCGTGGATCCACATCAGCCCCGGTCGGGCTCCGTCCACCCCGGCCGTCGTCCCCGCCGGTCGGTAGAGCCGCACCCCGACACCGTCGGGAGTCGTCAGCTCCTCGACCCGCACGCCCTCGCCGACGGCGTCACGGGAGAACCGTCGCTGGGCCCCGCGGGTGAGGCGGCGGTACCAGCCGTACTGGAGGGCCAGCGGGGGCAGCCGCCGGACGGGGCCGCGCAGGTCGGGGTGCACACGATCGAGATCCATGCGCCGACGCTACCGTGCCGACCCCGGCGGCGACCGGACGGACGAGCCGGGCCGAGGCCCGGATCTCACTCGGGCAGCTGCAGGTCGTCCGTCTTGGTCAGTTCCTCGACGTTGACGTCCTTGAAGGTGATCACGCGGACCTTCTTGACGAACCGCGCCGAGCGGTACACGTCCCACACCCACGCGTCGGTCAGGGTCAGGTCGAAGTACACCTCGCCGTCGGCGGACCGGGTCTGCAGGTCCACGTTGTTCGCCAGGTAGAAGCGGCGCTCGGTCTCGACGACGTAGCTGAACAGCCCGACGACGTCCCGGTACTCGCGATACAGGGCCAGCTCCATGTCGGTCTCGTAGTTCTCGAGGTCCTCAGCGCTCATGGCTCCATCTTCCCGCACGCCGCCGCGAAGAGCGCAGCCGCCGGTGCGTCGGCGTCATCCGCGACGGGGCGACCGGTGCGCGTGGGCTGCCCGACGGACGGCCCCGGCCGCAGGTCGACGGCGTCGGCGTCGGTGTCGGGCTCGGCGTCGGCGGGAACGGCCATCTCCCCCGGCAGGGACCCGAGCCGCCAGGTCCGGCGGTGCAGGTCGCTGGGGCCCACGGCGTCGATCGCGGCCCGGTGGGACGGTGTCGCGTACCCCTTGTTGATCTCCCAGCCGAAGTCCGGGTACCGCTCGGCGGCCTCGATCATCAGCAGATCCCGCTCGACCTTGGCGATCACCGAGGCGGCCGCGACGCTGGTGCACGTCAGGTCGGCCTTGATCCGGGTGAGGACGGTCGGGTCGGCGGCGGCGACCGCGGTGGACCCGTGCGGGCGGGGCGGCACGCCCGCACGGTCGTCGGGCTCGTCGTCGTCCATGAGCGCGTCCAGCAGCGTCGGCTCCGGGCGACGGAGCCAGTTGTAGTTGCCGTCCATCAGCACCAGGTCGGGCACGATGCCGGCGTCGGCGAGGCGGCGCAGGGCGCGCAGTCCGGCGAGCCGCAACGCGTGGGTGAGTCCGACGGCGTCCACCTCGGCCGCGGACGCCATGCCGACCGCACTGCCGACAGCCCAGCGACGGATCCGCGGCACCAGCTCGACCCGCCGCTGGTGGGTGAGCAGCTTGCTGTCCGCGACGCCGGTGAGGGCACGCTGGGTGTGCGCGTCGATCACGACGACGCCCGCCGCGACGGGTCCGGCGAGGGCACCACGGCCCACTTCGTCGATCCCGGCGACGAGCCGGCAGGCGGGTCCGGCGAGGGACCGCTCGACCCGCAGGCTGGGACGCTTCACCACCATGCGGTCACTGCCCGGACGCCGTCACCGTCGGCCGGGGGCTGGCGGAGGAGGTCGGGGTGGGAATGTCGGCGAACACGTCCTGCTCGTTCTGCAGCACGCGCATGCGGTTCAGCGGCCAGGCGATCACGGTGGCGGTGCCCTCGACGTCGCCGATGCTGACGAAGGGCTCGGCGCTGGGCTGGGCGGCGGAGGGGACGTGGGCGCGCGAATCGGCGGAATTGTCGCGGTGATCGCCCATCACCCAGAGCTTGCCCTCCGGGACCACGATGTCGAACTTCGTGTCCGACGGCGCGGAGCCGGGGTTGAGGTACGGCTCGGTGATCGACTTCCCGTTGACGGTCAGCCGCCCCTGGGTGTCGCAGCAGGTCACGTGGTCGCCGGGCATGCCGATGACGCGCTTGACGAGGTGCTGCTGCGAGTCGTCCGGCGCGAGGCCGAGGAAGACGAGCACGTCCGTCAGGGCGCTGCGGGCGCCGCCGCGGGCGATCGGCTCGCTCTGCAGCCACCCGTTGCTGTCCTTGAAGACGATGATGTCGCCGCGGTGCAGTTCGGCCACCTTCGGCACCAGGAGGTTGACGAAGATGCGGTCGTCGACCTGCAGCGTCTGCTCCATGGACTGCGACGGGATGAAGTAGGCCCGGAACAGGAAGGTCTTGATCAGGAACGAGAGCACGAGGGCGACGACGACGATGCCGGCCACCTCGCGGGCGAACGAGGCGCCACCGCTCAGCGCCGTCCCGTCCGAACGGCGGCCGGCCAGGAGATGACGCACCCGCTGGGCCCCGGTGGGGCGGGCGCCGGTGGGCCGCTCCGCGGCCGCGGCGGCGTCCTCACCCGATTCCGAGCGCCCGGTGTCGGCGCGGTCGCCGCCGGTGTGCCGGCCACGGGGCCGGAGATCGGCGGAGCCGTGGTCTCGACCGTCGGTGGATCCCGGGACCTGCGGCTGTTCGTTCTCGCTGTCGTTACTGCTCACTCGCTGCTTCCGCTCCCTGCCGTCGTCGGCGCACTGGCTGTCCCACCGTCTCATCCCGGGCTGGATCCGAGCTGGATCCGGTCCAGTGCGCCGGCCCGGTCCAGCGGCCACACCCGTGCGACCGGCGTGCCAATGATACGGTCCATCGCCACCATGCCCCCGCCCGGCGCCCCGAGCAGGGACCGGGAATCGTAGGAGTCGCCGCGATTGTCACCCAGCAGCCAGACGCTTCCCTCCGGTACGACGACGTCGAACCGGGTGGCGCTCGGTGCCGTACCGGCGGCGAGGTAGGGCTCCGTGACCGGCCGGCCGTCGACCGTCAGCCTGCCCCCCGTCCCGCAACAGGTCACGTGGTCGCCCGGCAGGCCGATGATCCGCTTGACGTGCACGGTGGGGCTGCCCACCAGGCCGAGGAACTGACCGGCTCCGGCCAGCGCCTGCTGCCAGGCCGGCGCGGTGCTGCGGTAGGGATCCAGGCTGCCACGGCCGTCGAACACGACGACGTCGCCGCGGTGGTACGGCTGGACGCCCACCCGGGCCACCGCGATCCGGTCACCGGGGATCAGGCCGGGCTCCATGGACGCGGAGGGGATCGTGTAGACCTCGAGGACGAAGGCGCGCAGCAGGCAGGTGAGCAGGACCACGGCGAGGACCCCCACCAGCACGAAACGCCAGCCCCGGAGGGACTGGCGTCTCGGCACGACCGCGCCGCTCTCGGTGAGGGCGGTGGGGTCGGTGCGCCCCGCCGCTCGGCGGGTGAACATCCGGGTGAGGGACGTCAGCGCTTCTCGCGGATCTTCGCGGCCTTGCCGTGACGATCGCGCATGTAGTAGAGCTTGGCCCGGCGCACGTCACCGCGGGTGACGAGCTCGATCTTGTCGATGACCGGGGAGTGCACCGGGAAGGTACGCTCGACGCCCACACCGAAGCTCACCTTGCGCACGGTGAACGTCTCGCGGACGCCCTCGCCCTGGCGACCGAGCACGAAGCCCTGGAAGACCTGGACACGGCTGCGGTTGCCTTCGATGATGTTGACGTGCACCTTGAGGGTGTCACCGGAGCGGAAGTCCGGGACGTCGGTGCGCAGGGACGCGGAATCGACGGAGTCGAGGATGTGCATGCTGCATCTCCTGGTGGACGCCACAGGTCATCCACGTGGATCGGCGCGGCACGGCGGGCCCGGAGGCCGGTGCTGAACCGCGAAGTGAGGGAACGAGGGGCCCGTCGGGCCCCTTCGCGTGCCGGACTGTCGACGTCGCTCCCCCTGTGGCAGGTGCGCGCCCAGTCGGCACAGCTGTCCATTCTGCCACATCGGTGACCCTCCCGGCACGTCGAGTCAGGCCGGCGCCTCGTCCCCGCCGTGAGCACACCCTCGTCGCGCGGTCAGTCCTTCGCCAGCTGCTGCGCGAACATGACGATGATGCCGCTGGGGCCGCGTACGTAGCTCAGCCGATAGAGGTCCTCGTAGGTCGCCACGCCGCGGAGGGGCTGACAGCCGTGCCGCGCGGCGATCGCGAGGGCCTCGTCGATGTCGTCGACGGCGAAGGCGATGCGGTGCATGCCGATCTCGTTCGGACGGGTCGGTTCCGTCTCGATCGCATCGGGGTGCAGGTACTCGAAGAGCTCGAGGCGACCCTGGCCGTCCGGGGTCTGCAGCATCGCGATCCTCGCGTGGTTGCCGTCGAGCCCGACGGCGGTGTCGGCCCACGCCCCGCTGACCGTGTCCCGGCCGACGACGGTGAGCCCGAGGTCGGTGAAGAACGCGATCGCGGCGTCGAGATCGCGGACGGCGATGCCGACGTTCTCGAGTCTGATGGCCATGGCCGGTACGCTACCGACTCGCACCGGCCGCTTCCAGGGTCGAGGCGGCGCTCAGGGCCCGGCGGGCGGCAGCAGGTCCGGACGCCGGTCGGCGGTGCGGGCCAGCTGCTGCTCCCGGCGCCAGCGGGCGATGCGCCCGTGGTCGCCGCTGAGCAGCACCTCGGGCACGTCGCGTCCGCGCCAGCTCGCCGGTTTGGTGTACATCGGGTACTCGAGCAGCCCGTCGGCGTGGGACTCCTCGGTCAGGGAGCCGGGATTGCCGATCACGCCGGGGATCAGGCGCACGATGGCCTCGACCATCGCCAGGGTGGCCACCTCCCCGCCGTTGAGGACGTAGTCGCCGATGCTCATCGGCCGGACCGTGAACCGCTCCTCCGCCCACTCGGCGACCCGCTCGTCGATGCCCTCGTAGCGTCCGCAGGCGAACACGAGGTGGTCGGCCGCGGCCAGTTCGTGGGCGGTCGCCTGCCGGAACACCTCACCGGCCGGCGACGGGATGACGAGGACCGGCGGGGCCGCCTCGGCGGCGGCGGTGTCGCCGGCGTCCAGCACCGCGGTCAGGGCCTGCGCCCACGGCTCGGCCTTCATCACCATGCCGGCGCCCCCGCCGTACGGGGTGTCGTCGACGGTGCGGTGACGGTCCGTCGTGAAGTCGCGCAGGTCGTGCACGTCAAACCGCAGCAGGCCGGAGGCGCGGGCCTTGCCGATCAGGGAGAGGTCGAGCGCGGAGAGGTAGTCGGGGAAGATGCTGACGACGTCGATGCGCACGGGTCAGGCTCGCTCGTCCGGGCCGCCGTCGGTCGGGGCCGGCGTGTCCGAACTCTCGCCGGCACCGCCGTCATCGATGCCGTTCAGGTCCAGCAGGCCGGGCGGCGGGGTCAGCACGACGCGGCGGGCGTCGACGTCGACGGTCGGCACGATCTGCTCGACGAACGGCACGAGCACCTCGCGGCCGTCGGTCAGCTCGATCACGAGCAGGTCCTGCGCGGGCATGGTCTGCAGGGCCGTGACGCGGCCGATGCGGGGGCCGACACCGTTGCCCTCGTCGTCGCCCAGCACCACGTCGAGGTCGACGAGCTCGTGCTCGTACCAGGCGTCGTCGTCCGGCTCCTCGTCGTCGGTCTCCAGCAGCAGGCGTGCCCCGCGCAGGCGCTCGGCCTGGTTGCGGTCGTCGACCTCCTCGAAGCCGAGCAGCAGGATCCCCTTGTTCCACCGGGAGGAGCGGACGGTCAGCGGACCGCCGGCGCTGTCCGAGCCGGCCGCCTCGACGTCCAGCACGGCCCCGGGCACGAAGCGGTTCTCGGGATCGTCGGTCAACACCTCGACGGTCACCTCGCCCCGGATGCCGTGGGGTCTACCGATCCGGGCGATGCGCAGCTGCACAGCGGGCCTGCCTTCCGAGGGGTCGCCGGGAGCCGGCGCAGACGAATGCACCGGCGGACGGCCGGTGTCGAGGGGTCACGGCCGGGAAGGCCGGGGAAACAACACGGCCCCGCCGCTCGGTGGGGAGCGGCGGGGCCGTGCACTGCTCGGTGTCGAGCACGATTTCCGTGGTGCTCAGCGCCGACGGTCGGTGTCGACGACGTCGACGCGCACCGCGTCGCCGCCCTCGAGGGCGGACACGACGGTGCGCAGCGCGCGCGCCGTGCGGCCCTGCCGGCCGATCACGCGGCCGAGGTCGTCGGGGTGGACCCGGACCTCGAGCGTCTCACCGCGACGGTTGTTCTTCGCGGTGACGTTGACGTCGTCAGGGCTGTCGACGATGCCGCGCACGAGGTGCTCGAGCGCTTCCGGAAGGACGCTCACTGATCCGCGTCAGCCGACTCGGCGGTCTCGGCGGGAGCGGCCTCGGCGGCGGGCGCCTCGGGAGCCTTCTTGGACTCGGGGACGATGACCGAGGCCTTGTCGGGCGCCACGAAGGCGGTCTTGCCGGCCGACGTCTTCAGGCGGCCCTCGGCGCCGGGCAGGCCCTTGAACTTCTGCCAGTCACCGGTGACCTTGAGGATGGCGAGAACCTGCTCGGTCGGCTGCGCGCCGACACCCAGCCAGTACTGCGCGCGATCCGACTTGACCTCGATGTACGAGGGATCCTCGGTCGGGTGGTACTTGCCGATCTCCTCGATCGCGCGACCATCCCGCTTGGTGCGGGAGTCGGCGACGACGATGCGGTAGTAGGGGGCACGGATCTTGCCCATGCGCTTGAGGCGAATCTTAACGGCCACTGGTGTGACTCACTCCTGTGTTGGTCGAAAGTCGAACCCGTGTGACGCACCCGTGGGGCAGGCCGATCCGTGGGGTTCTGGGGACTGGTGACCGTCCGGTTGAGAGGGGCCGGGCGCACCGAGTACCCGTCCATTATGCCAGACGGCGTCACCGGTGCAGGACAGGCGCTGCTGTCGGGCGGCGTGAGGTGACTCAGGCGGCGACGACGCGGATCTCGTTCCGCCACGGGTCGGCGGTGACCAGGGCGTGGTCCTCGACCGTGGACCGGATCCCGGCCGCGTCGAGCCGGTCCCGCAGGGCGGCGACGTCGGCGTCGGACGGCACCGTGATGTCGACGCGCCCGAGGCCCAGGGTGTCCCGCCGGGGTCCGGCGCCGGCGCTGTTCCACACGTTCATCGCCATGTGGTGGTGGTATCCGCCGGCGGAGACGAACAGGGCGCTCTCCCCCAGCCGCGCGGTGGCCTCGAAGCCGAGGGCGCCGACGTAGAAGTCGTGGGCGGCGGCGACGTCGCCCACCTGCAGGTGCACGTGCCCGACGGTCGCCGGATCGGCAGTGCGCGGATCGTCGTGCTGCTGGTGCTCGTCGAGGAAGGCACGCCCGTCGAGCGGGTCGACGGTCATGTGCACGGTGTGCTGCTGCCAGCGCCACTGATCCCGCGGCCGGTCCCAGTACAGCTCGATGCCGTTGTTCTCCGGGTCCTGGAAGTAGAAGGCCTGGCTGACGGCGTGGTCCTGGGCACCGACGTACCGCCCCTCGGATCGGCGCAGCGCCGCGGCGACGGTGTCCGCGAGGTCGGTGCGGGTGTCGAAGAGCAGCGCGGTGTGGAACAGCCCGGCGTCGGACCGGGACGGCAGGCGCAGCCCCTTCCCGTCGGTGATCCGCACCAGGCCCGTGCCCCCGCGGCCCAGCAGCACGCCGTCGGCGTCCGAGGCCAGCTCCGTCAGGCCGAGGGCCTGTTGGTAGTAGGCGACCAGCGCGGGCAGGTCACCCGCGCGGAGGGTGAGCACGCCCATCGCGGTGGCGTCCGGCAGGGTCGGGGTGGTGCGGGTCGATTCGAGCGGTACCATCGCGTTCTCCTTCACGTGAATCTTCAACTAATAGTCGAACGCGGCTCGCGTGAGAAAGATTCCCGCCGGGTCGACCGGGCGCCACCGGGCGGTCCGGAGCCCGGCGTGGCCGGCTGCGTTCGCGGTCGCCGTCAGGCGGCGGCCGACGCCTGACGCTCGGCGAGGAAACCGGCGATGGCCGCGTGCCCCTCGGCCGTGTCGTGCGGGCGGTGCCCGCCGGGCGCGACGACGTGGCAGGCCCCGGTGGAGACGAGGAACGTGGCGACCTCCTCGTACACGGGCTCCCAACCTCCGGTGACGACGAGCGTGGGCACGCCGGGCACGATGGTCAGGGGTGCCTCCCACGGTGGTTGCTGGCGCTGCAGCCGCCGCGCGTCGACGCCGGTCGGGGCGCCGTCACCCTGGCCGGTGAGCAGTTGCGTGAACCGGTGCGCGAAGGCGTCGGCGCTGAGCCGGTCACGCTCCGCGTAGAGGGGTGCGAGGGTCGCGAGATGCCGGGCGGTGGCCGGCAGGTCGCGGGTCAGGGAGAACGCGGCCGGTTCGATCAGGGTCAGCGAGTGCACCAGGCGCGGGTCGCGCACCGCGGCGAGCAGGGCGCTGACTGCCCCGGCGGAGTGCGCCACCACGTGGCCACCGCCGGTTCCGGCCAGGTGCTCGAGGATCGAGGCGGCGTCCGCCTCGGCGTCGCCGGCTTCGGGCTCGCCGGCCGTCTCCCAGCCGCGCCGGCGCAGGAACAGGCAGTCGTACCGTCCGGCGAGCAGCCGCTGCTCGGGCCACGCCGCCGCACCCGCCCGGCCACTGCCGTGGACGAGAACCACCCGTGTCATGTCCACCACCTCACCATCCACCGCCGACAGAAGTGCACCGGTCCACCGAGAGCACCGGCGACGAGCCGGACCGACGGCACCGGGCCGGCGCGACGCGGTGTTCCCGGCGAGCCGGGCGCCCGCGTCGTCGGGCTCTCAGCCGCGGCCGTTGACCAGTTCGCGGGTGTCGCCGTCGGCGAGGGCGTCCAGGCCCGCGGCGATCCGGTTGGCCAGCCCGGGCATCACCAGGGTGCCGACCTCCGCCGCGGGGACGAACCGGTAGCCGAGCAGTTCCTCGGTCTGAACGGTGACCGCGGTATCGGCCGGGATCACGCCGCCGTCGTAGAGGAAGATCGTCGAGTCGCCCCAGATGCCGTGCGAGGTGCCGTGCTCGACCACGAGCAGGCGGCCGACCGGCAGGTCCAGGCCGACCTCCTCGAGCACCTCGCGGGTGCAGCCGGTCCGGGGGTCCTCCCCCGCCTCGACCGTGCCGCCGGGCATCTCCCAGCCCTGCTTGTAGTTGGGCTGGACCAGCAGCACCCGGCCCTCCGGGTCCCGGATGAGCGCACTGGCCGCCAGCCGCCGACGCGGGAGCGTGGCGATGAAGGCGGCGAGCTCGGGCGCGCTCAGGTAGGAGTCGATCACCGGGCGGTCACTTGCCGGTCACTTGCCCAGGAATTTCTCGAAGCCGGCAGGCAGGTTCAGCGCCGACGGATCGAAGTCCTCCGCACCGCTGTCCTTGCCGAACGCGGCGCCGGTGTTCACGGGCTGGCTGCCGCCACGCTCCCGGCGGGCCTGCGCGGCCGCCGCCTCCTGCGCCCGCTTGGCCGGGTTGCCCGAGCGCGAGCTCTTGGCCGACTTCGCGTTCTTGCCCTTCTTGCGCGACGAATTGAAGCCGCCGGGGCCGGCCATGCCCGGCATGCCGGGTACGCCGCCGCCACCGCCGCGGGCCATCTGCCGCATCATCTTCTGCGCCTGGGTGAACCGCTCCATCAGCTGGTTGACCTCGGAGACGGTGACCCCGGAGCCGCGGGCGATGCGGGCGCGCCGCGAGCCGTTCATGATCTTCGGGGCGACCCGCTCGTGCGGGGTCATGGACCTGACGATGGCCTCGACGCGGTCGATCTCCCGCTCGTCGAAGTTCTCGAGCTGCTCACGGATGCCGGCGGCGCCCGGCATCATCATGAGCATCTTCTTCATCGAGCCCATCTTGCGGATCTGCTGCATCTGGGCGAGGAAGTCCTCGAAGGTGAAGTCCTCCTGGTCGGCGAACTTCTTCGCCATCCGATCGGCCTCGGCCTTGTCCCAGCTGCGTTCGGCCTGCTCGATCAGGGAGAGCACGTCGCCCATGTCGAGGATGCGGCCGGCCATCCGGTCGGGGTGGAACAGCTCGAAGTCGTCCAGCCCCTCACCGGTGGAGGCGAACATGACCGGCTGACCCGTCACGGAGGCGACCGAGAGGGCGGCGCCACCGCGCGCGTCGCCGTCGAGCTTGGAGAGCACGACGCCGGTGAAGGCGACGCCCTCCTGGAAGGCGAGCGCGGTGTTCACCGCGTCCTGACCGATCATCGCGTCGATCACGAACAGCACCTCGTCGGGGCTGGTCGCGGAGCGGATGTCGGCGGCCTGCTGCATCATCTCGGCGTCGACGCCGAGACGGCCGGCGGTGTCGATGATGACGACGTCGTGCAGCTTGTTGCGGGCCTCGGCGACGCCGTCGCGGGCCACCTGCACCGGGTTGCCCGTGGGCACGTCGGTGTCGCTGGTGGTGCCCGGGTGCGGCGCGTAGACGTTGACGCCGGCGCGCCGGCCGACGATCTGCAGCTGGGTGACGGCGTTGGGGCGCTGCAGGTCCGCGGCGACGAGCAGCGGCTTGTGCCCCTGTGCGGCGAGCCACTTGCCGAGCTTGCCGGCCAGGGTGGTCTTACCGGCACCCTGCAGGCCCGCGAGCATGATGACCGTCGGGGGGTGCTTGGCGAACCGGATGCGGCGGGTCGCGCCACCGAGGATGTCCTGCAGTTCCTCGTTGACGATCTTGACGATCTGCTGCGCCGGGTTCAGGGCGGCAGCGACCTCCGCGCCGAGCGCGCGCTCCCGGATGCTCGCGGTGAACTCGCGCACCACGGGCACCGCGACGTCCGCGTCGAGCAGGGCCCGGCGGATCTCCCGCACGGTGGCGTCGACGTCGGCCTCGCTGAGGCGACCCTTGCCGCGGAGGTTCTTGAAGGTGGCGGTGAGCCGATCAGACAGTGAGTTGAACACGGTAGCTGCAGACTTCTCTCGTCGGTGGGTGGACACCGCGGGCCGGGCGTCGTGGGTGTGTGTCGCCGGGCCGGCCGTGGCGTGCGACCAGTGACCCAGCTTAGCAAGGCGACCGTCCTCCGCCTCGTCGTCCGCGGGACCGTCGACGGTCGTGGTCGCGCCTTGTCCGCCCCGGAGTGCGGGCCTAGGCTCGCAGGACGCCGCGGACTGCGCAGGCGGGATGGCCGATGCACGAGGAGGAACGGTGAGCGAGAACTCCAGGACCGGCGACCAGTCGGTCGAGCCGATCGGGCCCGGCCCGATCACGGACACGGGCAGTGACGATCCGGCGGCCCGCGCCACGGAACCGGACGCCGCACCCCCCGGTCCGGACGCGGCGACGGAGCAGACCGCGCCCGCCGCGGGCGACCCGCACCCCGACCCCGAGCGGGACCAGATCACCGGCCTCGAGCCCGGGGGTGGTGTGCCGCCGGGTGAGACGCCGCCGGCCGAGGACCAGATGAGCGGCGATCAGGGCCACCGCGAGTAGCCGCCGCCGGCGCTGACGAGGGGCCCGGCTCCGGCCGGCCATCCGGCGTCGTAGCCGGCCCAGAACGAACCACACCGCCCGGGCATCGTGCACGATGCCCGGGCGGTGTGGCGTCTCCGGTGGCCGGTCGCGGTCTCCCGTCGACCGGCGGGTCGGGTCGCCGCTCAGACGGCGGCGTCGCCCCGCTCCCCCGTGCGGACACGGATCGCTTCCTCGACGGACGTGATCCAGACCTTCCCGTCGCCGGCCCGGCCGGTGTTGGCGGTCGAGACCAGGACGTCGACGATGTCCGGGGCCGTGTGATCCGGGACGAGCACCTCGACCCGGGTCTTGCGCAGCAGGTCCGACGTGTACTCCGCCCCCCGGTACACCTCGGTGTGGCCGCGCTGCTGCCCGTAGCCGCTCGCGTTGGAGACGGTCAGCCCCCGCACGCCGTAGTCCTCGAGCGCCTCACGGATGTCGTCGACCTTCTCGGGCCGGATGATCGCCGTCACGAGCTTCATGCGGACACCTCTTCGGTTGCGCCGTCCGGGGTCCGCACCAGGTGGCGGCCCGGCTGTCCCGCGTGGAAGTTCCCACCCGGCTCGTTGTACTGGTACGCCGTCTCCGCGTGCTGCGTGAGGTCGACGCCCGTCATCTCGTGCTCCTCGCTGATCCGGAAGCCCACGGTCTTCGAGATCAGCCAGGCGAGGACGAACGCGACGACCAGCGAGTAGATGAGCACCGAGAACGCGCCGATGGCCTGCAGGCCGAGCTGGGTCAGCCCGCCGCCGTAGAACAGACCGGTGGCGCCGGCCGGCGAACCCGGGTCGGCCGCCAGGCCGATGAACAGGGTGCCGATGATGCCGCCCACGAGGTGGACGCCGACGACGTCGAGCGAGTCGTCGTAGCCCCACCGGTACTTCAGGCCGACCGCGAGGGCGCAGGCCACCCCGGCGATCAGGCCGAGCACGATCGACCAGAGCGGGGTGATGGCGCTGCAGGCGGGGGTGATGGCGACCAGGCCGGCCACCGCACCCGAGGCCGCGCCGAGGGACGTGGCGTGCCCGTCGCGGAGCCGCTCGACGAGGAGCCAGCCGAGGATGGCGGCACACGGAGCCACCAGCGTGTTGATCCAGGCGTAGCCGGCGACGGCGTTCGCGCCCAGGGCGGAACCGGCGTTGAAGCCGAACCAGCCGAACCACAGCAGACCGGCACCGAGCATCACGAGCGGCAGGTTGTGCGGGCGGTGCCCGGGATCCTTGCCGAAGCCCTTGCGCTTGCCGAGCACGAGGGCCAGGGCGAGCGCGGCGGCGCCGGCGTTGATGTGCACCGCGGTGCCGCCGGCGAAGTCGATCACGCCAAGGCCCTGCCCGATCCAGCCACCGGTGTTGGTGTCGCCGGAGGTGTTGAAGTCGAACACCCAGTGGGCGACCGGGAAGTAGACCAGCACGGCCCAGATCCCGGCGAACAGCATCCAGGACCCGAACTTCGCCCGGTCCGCGATGGCCCCGGAGATCAGGGCCACCGTGATGATCGCGAAGACGGCCTGGAAGCCGACGAACACGATCTCGGGGATGCTGCCGGCCATCGGGGCGCCATCCCCCGTGCCGAGCACGCCCTGCAGGCCGAACTTCTCGAACGGGTTGCCCAGCAGGCCCCCCCCGACATCGGTGCCGAAGGCCATCGAGTAGCCCACCAGCACCCACAGCACGCCGACCAGGGCCAGCGCACCGAAGCTCATCATCATCATGTTCAGCACGCCCTTGGCGCGGGTCATGCCACCGTAGAAGAACGCCAGGCCCGGCGTCATCAACAGGACCAGTGCGGCCGAGACCAGCACCCAGGCGGTTGCGCCAGTGTCCATGCCCATACCCTTCCTCGCAGAGGTCATTTCATCGAATGCGACGGAGCTTCCCTGGCCGCGGTACTGCGGCGGGACGGCTCCGTGCCCCGATCACGAGCATGGTCGGCGCGTGTTTCGCCACCCGGCCGGGTGCATTGCCGGGGCGTTACGGATGGAGGGCGAGGGTAAAAGGGCCGTCACCGGCGTGTTTCGGTCTGGTGAACAGGCCTGTCAGGCCGCGGATCGTGCTCGGATTGCGCAGGACGTCAGATCGTCGAGAGAGGTTGCGTCAACCCCGTCATCGGGACCGGACGCACGAGCGCTCGACCTGCATCGACGTCAAGGGAGCGGTGAGCTCAGTCGATGATCGCGTCGACGAAGTCCTCGGCGTCGAACGGGGCCAGGTCGTCGGGGCCCTCGCCGAGGCCCACGAGCTTGACCGGGACCCCGAGTGCCCGCTGGATGGCGACGACGATGCCGCCCTTGGCGGTGCCGTCCAGCTTGGTCAGCACGATGCCGGTGATGTTGACGACCTGAGCGAAGACGGCGGCCTGCGTCATCCCGTTCTGCCCGGTGGTCGCGTCGAGGACCAGCAGCACCTCGTCCACGGCGGCCTGCTTCTCGATGGTCCGCTTGACCTTGCCGAGCTCGTCCATCAGGCCGGCCTTGTTCTGCAGGCGGCCTGCGGTGTCGATCATGACGACGTCGGCCTCGACCTCGATGCCGGCACGGACGGCGTCGTAGGCGACCGACGCCGGGTCGGCGCCCTCGACGTCGCTGCGTACGGTGGGCACCCCCACCCGCTGGCCCCACGTGGCCAGCTGCTCGGCGGCGGCGGCGCGGAAGGTGTCGGCCGCCCCGAGCAGGACGTCCTTGTCCTCGGCGACCAGCACGCGGGCCAGCTTGCCGACGGTGGTGGTCTTGCCGGTGCCGTTGACCCCGACGACGAGGACGATCGCGGGGCGTCCGTCGTGCCGGGCCGTCTTCAGACTGCGGTCCATGGTCGGGTCGACGAGGCGCAGCAACTCCTCGCGCAGCATCGCCTTGACCCGCTCGGGTTCCCGGGTGCCCTCGATCCGGACCCGCTCGCGCAGGGCGTCGACGAGCTGCATCGACGGCTCCGTGCCGAGGTCGGCCAGCAGGAGCGTCTCCTCGATCTCCTCCCAGACGTCCTCGTCGATGGTCTCCCGGGACAGGAGGGCGAGCAGGCCGCGACCGAGCGCGGAGTTGGACCGGGACAGCCGGTCCCGCAGCCGGACGAGGCGCCCGCCGACCGGGGCGGGGCGTTCGACCGACGGCGCCGTCTCGGCGGAGGCCGCGGTGTCCGGCTCCGCAAGGTCGGGTCGGTCGAGCGTGCCGACGCCGCCCGGGCCGGGATCGTTGGCGTCCCGCGTGGAGGTGTAGGGACTGCGCGGGCCGCCACGCGGGCGCCGCGTGGTGCGGACGAACGTGATCAGCAGCCCGCCGATGACGGCGATCGCCGCGACGACGAGGACGATGATCATGACCGGATCGAGTGCACCATTCACGAAGCCAGCTTCTCATGTCCGCGCAGCCACGACCCGGTGCGGCTGCTCGCCCGGACACCGGGGACGGCCGCCCGGACCACGGCCGGCGATCGCGTGGCAGACTCGTCCTGCCATGCCGACGACGCCGCCCCGCTCCCAGCCCGAACCGGGGCACCGCTCCGCCGCAGGCTCCTCCTCGACGAATCCCTCCCCCACCGACCCCTCGCCGACCAGCGGCGACCCCGTTCGCTCGTCCGGAAGACGTCTGCGATCGCTGCGCGGCGTACTCACGCTGTGGTGGCGACGCGAACCGGACGTCGAGTCACCGGGTGAGGGCGACCGGGGACGGGGACGACGAGCGCGGCGCCCGCGAGCGCCGCGCACGCCGATCCCGCCGGAGATCCTCGTCCTGATCGCGGCGGCGTTCGTCATCGCGCTCGGCTTCGGCCTCGTGGCCCCGGTGCTCCCGCAGCTGGCCCACTCCTTCGACGTCGGCACCACGGCGGCCGCCGCCATCGTCAGCGTCTTCGCCCTCGCGCGCCTGGTGTTCGCCCCGGCCGGCGGCCGGCTGGTGGAGCGGCTCGGTGAGCGGCCGGTGTACGTGGCGGGACTGTCGATCGTCGGGCTGTCCTCCTTGACCTGTGCCTTCGCGACCGACTACGCCCAGTTGCTGCTGTTCCGCGGCCTCGGTGGTCTCGGATCCACGATGTTCACCGTCTCCGCGCTCGGTCTCGTCGTCCGGCTCTCCCCGGCGGGCGCCCGCGGGCGGATCTCGAGCTACTACGCCGGCTCGTTCCTGCTCGGCAACATCGCCGGCCCGGTGGTCGGTGGTGTGCTCGGCGGCCTGGGGCTGCGGGTGCCGTTCATCGTCTACGGCGTGCTGCTGCTGCTGACCGCCGCGTACGTCTTCGTGCGGCTACGCGCCGTGACCGCGCGCTCCGCAGCGGCCGGGGGCGCCTCGACGACCCCGCCGGTCCTGCCCCTGCGCACCGCCTTCGCCGACAGCGCGTACCGGGCGGCCATCGTCTCCAGCTTCGCCAACGGGTGGGGGGTGTTCGGGGTCCGGGTGGCCCTGGTCCCCTTGTTCGCCACCGCGGCGCTGGGCGCCGGACCGGCGCTCGCCGGCGCCGCACTCGCCATCTTCGCCGTCGGCAACGCGCTCGCACTGCCGCTCGCCGGGCGGTTGACGGACGCATACGGGCGGCGCCCGCTCGTCCTGACCGGCCTCGCCGTGACCGGGGTCGCGACGATCGTGCTCGGGCTCGTGCCGGACGTCGCCGTCTTCATCATCGCCTCGATCGCGGCCGGCCTCGGCGCGGGGCTGCTCGGCCCGGCGCAGCAGGCCACGGTGGCCGACGTGATCGGCCCGGACCGTGGGGCGGGCCGTGTGCTGGCCGTGTTCCAGATGGCCTCCGACACCGGCGCGATCGTCGGGCCGCTGCTGGCCGGGCTGATGGTCGACACGCTCTCCTACGGCTGGGCGTTCGCCGTCACCGGCGCCGTCTGCCTGCTGGCGACGGTGCCGTGGTTGCTGGCGCGGGAGACCGCCCCGGCGACGACGAGGAACCCGGCAGCGGCCTGACCGCGCCCACTGCGGAACCAGAGCTACTGGAGAACCCCGATCCGCTGACTGATGACGGCGGACACGCCGTCGCCGCGCATGCTCACCCCGTACAGGGCGTCGGCGATCTCCATCGTCCGCTTCTGGTGCGTGATGATGATGAGCTGGCTGGACGCACGCAGCTCTTCGAGGATGCCGATGAGCCGTTGCAGGTTGGTGTCGTCCAGGGCCGCCTCGACCTCGTCCATGACGTAGAACGGGCTCGGCCGGGCCATGAAGATCGCCACCAGCAGCGCCACGGCCGTCAGGGACCGCTCCCCGCCGGAGAGCAGGGACAGGCGCTTGACCTTCTTGCCCGCGGGCCGCGCCTCGATCTCGACGCCGGTGGCGAGCAGGTCGTCCGGGTCGGTCAGCACGAGCCGCCCCTCGCCGCCCGGGAACAGCCGGGAGAAGACGTGCTCGAACTGGGTGGCGGTGTCCGCGAAGGCGGCCCCGAACACCTCCTGCACCCGCTGGTCCACCTCGGCGATGATCTGCAGCAGGTCCGCACGGCTGGCCTTGAGGTCCTCGAGCTGGCTCGCCAGGAACTTGTGCCGCTCCTCCAGAGCCGCGAACTCCTCCAGCGCCAGCGGGTTGACCTTGCCGAGCGCCGCGAGGTCCCGCTCGGCCCTGCGCAGCCGCTTCGCCTGCTCGTCGCGCACGAACGGCACGGACGCCGGCTCACCGGCAGGTCCGAGCTCGGCCCACTTGTCCTCGACCGTGCTGTTCCCGCCTGCGGCGGCCGGCACGGGCACCTCCGGCCCGTACTCGGCGACGAGGTTCTCGGCGCTGAGGCCCAGTTCGTCGGCGGCCCGGTTCTGCACGGCCTCGATCGCGGCCCGCTGCCGCTCGCGGGCCAGTTCGTCCCGGTGCACGCTGTCGACCAGCTGCGCCAGCTCCCGGTTGACGTCCTCGTTGCCGCCGCGCAGCTCGGTCAGCTCGGCGTCCAGCCGTGCCCGGGTCTGCTCGGCCGCGTCCCGGGCCGCCGCGGCGAGCTGGAGGGAGACGGTCACGTGCTGGGCGACGACGGTGGCGGCCGACCCGACGGCGAGCGCCTTGGCGGCCTGGTACCGGCGCCGGCGGGCCCGCTGTTCCGCCTCGGCCCGGGCGGCCTTCTCCGTGCGGGCGGCGCGTTCGAGGGACTGGGCCCGCTGGCTGCAGGACGTCAGCTGTTCCTCGGTGCTGCGCACGCTCAGCCGGGCCTCCATCTCGGCGGCCCGCGCGGCCGTGGCGGCGGCCGCGAGCTCGTCCCGGCGGTCGGTGTCCGGTTCCGCGTCCTCGTCCGGGGCTTCCCGGGCCGCGCTCAGCCGGTCGGCCGCAGTGGACAGGGCGGCCTGCTCGCGCTCGATCGTGGCCCGTGCGGTCTCGACGGCGGCGTCCAGGCGCGTGCGCTCCGCCTCGGCCGAGCGCATCGCCGAACCGAACCCCCCGAGCCGCTCGGCGACGGCCGCGAGCCGGGCGTCGGAGGCGTGCAGGTCGTCGAGGGCCGCGTCGGCCTCGGCCTTCGCGTCGGTGAGCCGGGCCGCGACGCCGGACTGGGCGAACCGGGCCTGCTCCCACCGGGCGGAGGCGGCGTCCCGCGCGGTCCGCGACTCGTCGATCGCGGCCTGCAGCTCGATCAGGCTGGCCTCGCTGGCCGCACCGCCGTGGGCGCTGACCGCGGTGAAGACGTCGCCGTCCTGCGTGACGACGCGAGCGCGGGGGTGGGCGGCGAGGACGGTGGCCGCGAGCGGCGCGTCGGGCACGACGACGACGTCGGCGAGCAGGCTCTCCAGGGTCGTCCCGAGGGCCGCTTCGGCGCGGATCAGGGCGGTGGCACGCACCGCACCCTCGGGCAGGTCGGCGTCGGTCGGCAGCAGCGGCGGCAGGGCGGCTGCGTCGGTGATGAGCAGGTCCGCGCGGCCGGCGTCCCGCTCGCGGAGCAGGTCCAGGGCCCGGCGGGCGGCGTCGTGGCCGGTGACGGCGAGCGCCTCGGCGGCGGACCCGAGTGCGGCGGCGATGGCGGGCTCCCAGCCCTGGGCCACCCCGACCAGTTCGGCGACCCCGCCGACGACGCCGTCCAGCCGGCCCTCGGCCACGGCGTCGCGCAGGGTCTCGGCGCCGTCGCGCCGGTCCAGTCCCACCTCCAGCGCCTCGATCCGGGCGGCCAGGGCGTCGCGTTCCCGTTCGGCGTCGCGCTCCTGCTGGCGGGCGGTCTCGAGGTCGGCCTCCAGCTGCTCGACGACGGCGCTGGCCTGCTCGTACGCGGCGTCCAGCCCCTCTTCGCCCTCCTCGACGCCGGCGACCTGGCCCTCCAGGGCGGCGAACTCGGAGCGGGCGCCCTCGGCGCGGGCGGTGGCGTCGGCGATCATCTCCCGCAGCCGGCCGAGCTCGGCCTCGGCGGACTCGACCCGGGTGCGGGCGGCCCCGACGGCGCCGGTGAGCCGGGCGATGCCCTCCCGCCGGTCCGCGGCGGCCCGCATCAGGGCGGTGAGCCGCTTGTCCTCGGCCGTGGCGGCGGCCTCGGCCCGCGCGCGGGCGTCCAGCGCCGCGGTCAGGGTCTCGCGGGCGGCGTCGAGTGCCCGCGCCAGGTCGGCCTCCTCGACGCGGACCGCGGCGGCCTGCTGCTCGAGCTGTTCGGGGTCCCGGCCGCTGCGGGCCGGCGCCTCCGCACTACCGAGCAACCGGCGACGCTCCTCCGCCAGGTGTGCCAGCGCGGTGAACCGGTCCCTCAGCGAGGAGAGCTGGTACCAGGCGTCGCGGGCGGCGTTCAGGGCCGGGGTGGCCCGAGCGGCGGCGGACTCGAGCTCGCCCTGCCGTTCGCGGCCGGCCTCCAGGCGCACCTCCAGCTCGGCACGGCGCGTGCGCAGCGCCTCCTCGTCGGCCAGGTCCGTGGCGAGCCGTTCGGTGAGGGTGACGAGCTCGTCGGCCAGCAGTCGCGCCTTCGCGTCCCGCACCTCGAACTGGACCTGCTGGGCGCGGCGGGCGACGGCCGCCTGCTTGCCGAGCGGGGTCAGCTGCCGCCGGATCTCCCCGGTCAGGTCGGTCAGGCGGGTCAGGTTGGCCTGCATCGCCTCGAGCTTGCGGACCGTCTTCTCCTTGCGGCGCCGGTGCTTGAGGATGCCGGCGGCCTCCTCGATGAAGCCGCGCCGCTCCTCACCGGTGGCGTGCAGGACGGCGTCGAGCTGGCCCTGCCCGACGATGACGTGCATCTGCCGGCCCAGGCCCGAGTCGGAGAGCAACTCCTGGATGTCCAGCAACCGGCAGGTGGCGCCGTTGATGGCGTACTCCGAGCCGCCGGACCGGAACAGGGTCCGGGAGATGGTGACCTCGGTGTACTCGATCGGCAGGGCGCCGTCGGTGTTGTCGATCGTCAGGGACACCTGGGCCCGGCCGAGCGGGGGCCGGCCGGAGGTGCCGGCGAAGATGACGTCCTCCATCTTGCCGCCGCGCAGGGTCTTGGCGCCCTGCTCCCCCATCACCCAGGCGAGGGCGTCGACGACGTTGGACTTGCCCGAGCCGTTGGGCCCGACGACGGCGGTGACGCCCGGCTCGAACTGGAACGTGGTCGCCGAGGCGAACGACTTGAAGCCGCGCACGGTGAGCGTCTTCAGGTGCACCGGGCCTCCCGTCGTCGCCACACCGGCCGTTGGATCGTCGCTCCCGGGTCGGGTCGCGCTCACGGTCAGCGTATCGGCTGGACCGGTAGTATTCACCGCAGTGCATATGCAGCCAAGGGTGCTGACGGTCCATAGTTAACTGTGTCGTGTCACGTCCCACCCGGACGACGTGCGCGCGTGTCCCCGCGGACGCGTCCGCGGCGACGGCGCGGCGACGTGTTCCAGCAAGCGACGTAAACGACGAAAGCTCGTGATTTGACCGGCAACGCTACCTTCCTCCACCGCAACACCGCCCTGCTCTCCGTCACGAGCATCGAGGCGCCCGTGGTGGTGACCAGCGCAGAATTCGACGACCGTCTCGGCGGCGCCCTGAAGCGTCTGCGGCTGTCACGCAAGCTGCTGGAGCGGGTGGCCGGCATCCGGGAGCGCCGCTGGTGGGCACCGGGGACCGCGTTCGACGACGCCGCCATCGAGGCCGGAGCGAAGGCGCTGGCCTCCGCCGGCATCGAGCCGGGCCAGGTGGGCCTGCTGATCAACACGTCCGTGACACGCATCAATCTCGAGCCCTCCGTGGCCGTGAAGATCCACCACGGTCTGGGGCTCCCCTCGTCCGCGATGAACTTCGACGTCGCCAACGCGTGCCTCGGTTTCGTCAACGGCATCTCGCTGGCCGCCAACATGATCGACGCCGGGCAGATCCAGTACGCCGTGATCGTCAACGGCGAGGACGCGCAGGCCACCCAGGAGGCCACCATCGCGCGGCTGAACGGGCCGGACGCCACCCGCGCGGATTTCAACCGTGAGTTCGCGACCCTGACCCTCGGGTCGGGTGCCGCGGCCGCCGTCCTCGGGCCTGCGGACGCGCACCCCGGCTCGCACCGCATCGTCGGCGGCGTCTCCCGCGCCGGAAGCGAGCACCACGAGCTGTGCGTCGGCGGCGTCGACGGTATGTACACCGATCACGGGGGCCTGCTCAAGGGCGGCCTCGAGCTGGTCGTCGACGCCTGGAGCGAAGCGCACGAGAACGGCTGGGACTGGCGCTCGATGGACCGCTACGTCACCCACCAGGTCAGCACCATCCACACGGACGCGATCATCGACGCCGTCGGACTGGACAAGTCCCGCGTGCCGATGACATTCCCGACCTGGGGCAATGTGGGTCCGGCGTCGCTGCCGATGACCCTGGCCATGGAGTCGCAGACGCTCAACGCCGGGGACCGGGTGCTGTGCATGGGCGTCGGCTCGGGCCTGAACACGGCGATGCTGGAGATCGCCTGGTGACATCCGCCTGGCCCGGCGTCCCCGAGGGCTGCTCCCGGTACCTGCCGGTGACCTCCTCCGCCGCCGTCGATGCGGGCGCCGTGCACCGCTGGCACCTGCTCGACAACGCCGCCCTCATCCCCGACGACGTCACCCCCGCCGGCACCCTCCTGTGCGTGCACGGCAACCCCACGTGGGGCTACCTGTGGCGGTCCCTGCTCGAACCGGCCGCCCGACGCATCGCCAGCGAGGGTGGCCCGTGGCGTGTGATCGCCGTCGACCAGCTCGACATGGGCTTCTCCGCCCGTACCGGGCCCCGCCGGCTCGCCGACCGCGTCACCGACCTCGGCGACCTGACCGACGCGCTCGGGCTGACCGGCCCCGTCGTGACCGTCGGCCACGACTGGGGCGGCAGCATCAGCCTCGGCTGGGCCGTCGACCACCCCGATGCCCTCGCCGGCGTCGTGCTCACCAACACCGCGGTGCACCAGCCCGACGGCGAGTCCCTGCCCTGGCCGCTGCGGCTCGCCCTGCACCCGGCGATCCACCGGCCCGGCACGGTGACCACGACGGCGTTCCTCGACATCACCCTCGGCCTGGCCCGGCCCGCGCTGGACCCGGCCGTGCGCCGCGCCTACCGGACGCCGTACCGCCACGCCCGCCGGCGCGGCGGCGTCGGCCAGTTCGTGGCCGACATCCCCGTCGACGCCGCCACCGCGAGCTTCCCGGAGCTGGACCGGATCGCCGAGGGCGTGCGTGGACTCGACGTGCCCGCGCTGCTGCTGTGGGGACCCGAGGACCCGATCTTCGCCGACCGCTACCTGCGGGACCTGGTCGACCGGCTCCCGCATGCGGACGTGCACCGGTTCGAGGGCGCCGGACACCTGGTGATCGAGGACGCCCCGGTGGCGGAGACGCTGCTGGACTGGCTCGGCGAGCGGCTGCCCGCCGACCGTGCCGACGCGGACCAGCTGCGCGGCTCCCGCCTGACCCTGCCCGACCGGGACCACCGGCCCCTGTGGGCCACGCTCGAGGAGCGTGCCGCGGACACCGCGGTCGCGGTCGTCGACATGGCCGGTCCCGGTGGCCGGCCGATGCGTCTGAGCTGGCAGGACCTGGCCGCACGCGTCGACCGGCTGCGCCGCGGCCTGCTCGCCGTCGGCGTCCGTCCCGGGCACCGGATCAGCCTGCTGGTGCCCCCGGGCATCGACCTGACCTGCCTGATCTACGCCGGCCTGCGTCTGGGTGCCGTCATCGTCGTCGCCGACGCGGGTCTCGGGCCGCGCGGGCTGAGCCGGGCCGTCCGCGGTGCCGGGCCGGACTGGGTGATCGGCATCGACCGCGCCCTCGTCGCCGCCCGGGCCTTCAACTGGCCGGGACGCCGGATCTCCGTGCGCACCCCCGACCCCGTCACCCGCCGGGTGCTCGGCGTCGACCACAGCCTCGCCGAGGTGCTCGCCGCCGGGGACACGGCCGGCTCGCTCCTGCAGCACGAGCCGCAGGCGGACGATCTCGCCGCGATCCTCTTCACCTCCGGTTCCACCGGCCCGGCCAAGGGTGTCGCCTACACGCACCGGCAGCTCTCCGCGATGTGCCGGGCCGTCTCGACCACGTACGGGCTCGCGCCGGGCACCGCCCTGGTCGCCGCGTTCGCCCCGTTCGCCCTGCTCGGGCCGGCGCTGGGTGCGACGTCGGTGAGCCCGGCCATGGACGTCACCGCTCCCGCGACGCTGACCGCGACCGCCCTCGCCGATGCCGCCGCAGCGATCGAGGCGACCACGGTGTTCGCCTCCCCCGCCGCCCTGGTCAACGTGCTCGCCACGGCCGGCGGGCTGGACGCCCGCCATCGCGACGCCCTGGACCGGATCGACCTCCTGCTCTCCGCCGGGGCCCCCATCGGCGAACCGCTGTTGGCCGCCGTCTCCACGCTCGTCCCGCAGGCCCGGCTGCACACCCCCTACGGGATGACCGAGGCACTGCCCATCACCGACATCGACCTGCCCGGCATCCGGGCGGCGGCGGCCGACGCCCAGCCCGTCCACCGGGCCGGTTCCGGGCATGGTCCCGGGGCTGCTCCGGCCGTGGCCGGGGCGGGCAACGGCGTCTGTGTGGGCGCCCCGGTGCCCGGGGCGCACGTGGCGATCAGCGCCTTCGACGAGGCCGGCTCCGCCGTGGGCGACCCGTCCGGGGTGCCCGGCGTCTCCGGCGAGATCCTCGTCGCCGCCCCGCACGTGAAGGACCACTACGACCGGCTCCACCGGACCGAGACCGCGGCCTTCGACCGCGGCTGGCACCGCACGGGCGACGTCGGCCACCTCGACGCCGCCGGCCGGTTGTGGGTCGAAGGCCGGCTGCAGCACGTGCTGCGCACCAGCAGCGGCCCGGTCACCCCGGTCGAGGCCGAGCAGCGGATGGCCGCCGTCGACGGCGTCGCTCGCACGGCCCTGGTCGGCGTCGGCCCGGTCGGGGCGCAGGTTGCCGTCGCCGTCGTCGAGACCGTGCCGGGTGCCCGCAGCGACGGGCCCGCTCCCCGGCACACCGCGGATGCGCTGCGCTCGGTGCTGCGCTCCGTCATGCCCGAGCTCGATCTCGCGGCGGTGCTGCAGGTGCGCCGGCTGCCCACCGACATCCGCCACAACTCCAAGGTCGACCGGTCGGCGCTCGCCCGCTGGGCGTCCGGCGTCCTGGCCGGCGAGCGGGTGTCCGCGCCGTGACGCCGGGGCCCCAGGGATCGGATACCGCCAGGTCCCGCCGGGTGCTCGTCACGGGGGCGAGCGGCCTGCTCGGCTCCGCCGTGGCCCAGCTGCTCGTCACCCAGGGCCACACGGTGCGCACCTTCCAGCGCCGGCCCGCACCCGTCGCCGGTGCGACGGACGTCCTCGGTTCCCTGACGGATCCGGACGCTCTCGCCCGTGCCGTCAACGGTGTCGACGCGGTGATCCACCTCGCGGCGAAGGTGTCCTTCACCGGTGACCCGAGCGAGTTCGTCGCGGTCAACGTCGACGGGACGGCGGCGCTGCTGGCGGCGGCCCGGGCGGCGAACGTGGGCGACGTCGTCTTCGTCTCCTCCCCCTCGGTCGCCCACCATGGGTCCTCCATCGTCGGGGCCGGTGCCGAGCCGGCCGACCCGGCGCGGGCCCGCGGCGACTACGCCCGGACCAAGGCGGCCGCCGAACTGCTCGCTCTGGCCGCGGACACACCGGAATTCCGGGTCACCGCCATCCGCCCGCACATCGTGTGGGGTCCGGGCGACACCCAACTGGTCGAACGCGTGATCGACCGCGCCCGGCGCGGCCGGTTACCGCTGCTCGACGCCGGTGCCGCCCTGATCGACACCACCTACCTCGACAACGCGGCCGCCGCGATCGTGGCGGGACTGCACCGGATGGAGCACGTCCACGGCCAGGCGCTCGTCGTCACCAACGGGCAACCGCGCACGGTCGGGGAACTGATCGGCGGCATCTGCCGGGCCGCCGGTGTCCCCGAACCCTCATGGCACGTGCCCGGCCGTCTGGCTCGGGTAGCCGGCGGCGTCGTCGAGGCCGCGTGGCGGTTCCGGCGCTTCCCGGAAGACAGCCGGGACGAGCCGCCGATGACTCGATTCCTCGCGGAGCAGCTCTCCACCGCGCACTGGTTCGACCAGCGGCACACCCGTGAGGTGCTCGACTGGACGCCGGCGGTCACGATCGACGACGGTCTCGCCCGCCTCGCGGCGCACTACGGCGGCTAGGGAACCGCCTCCCTCCGGTTCCTCGGCCAGCGCGCCTACTCCGTCGGCGGCGCGAGTCGATACCGGCCCACGAGCACGAATCTCCCTTCGTCGGCGCGGCTGGATCCGTCCACCGGCCGGTACACCTCGCTGACGGTCGCCGTCGTCCGGCCGTGCCGGACCACCCACGCGTGGACCTCGGCCAGGTCGTCCGTCTCGACGTCATGGCTGTCGGTCCGCAGGAGCTGGCCGTCCGTCGGGTCGAGCCACGAATCGAGCACCCGCAGCGGCCGCACGCGCTCGTCGACCTGCAGCATGTCCCGCTCGTCGACCCGGACGGCTCTGAGCATGGCGGTCATCCTTCCGTCGCGGGCCACCGCAGCCTATGGTGTGCTCATGCTGGAACTGTCCCACCCTCGTCTGCGTCGGGCCGGCCGGCGAGCGGTCGCGTTCGTCGTGCCGTACGCCGTGACGATGTCGCTGATCCCGCGCCTGGGACTGGAGTGGGCCGTGCTGGTCGGCCTTCTCGTCTTCGGCGTCGTGACGAGCGTCCTGCACGTCACCGCTCGACCGGAAGCACCCTCGGGCGCATTCTCCCGACTCGGCTGATTGACTCAGGCCGTGGCAACGGCAACGGGCCCCGGTTCCGTGGGAATCGGGGCCCGTACCCTGTCGGTCGACCCAGTCGCTCACCAGCGGTCGGTCACGGCACTTCAGCCGTCGAGGCCTCCCGCACGAGCCGGTCACCGTCGTAGCGGGTGATGAACCGCTGCTTGACCAGCGCCCGCGTGTCCTTCGCGACCGCCCTGACGTACACCGTGTGCGTCGGGTAGATCTGCTGCAGCAGCGCCTGGCTGAACGGAACCTCGTGGCCGGCGATCGCACAGAAGGACGGCCCGGTCGAACTGCCGTACCAGGTGGACGTCGGCACATCGAGGTAGGGCGAACGCAGACCACCGACCACGTTGCCGAACCGGTCCAGCACCGGAGCCCCGTTCTGCACCACGATCGGCGAGCCGTGCGGCGGAGCGATCCCCCGCCGGACCCAGTCGTCGAGGTTCCGCAGGAAGGCGTCGAAGAAAATCGAGCTCGGGAACCGGCTGCGCGGGCCCTCGTTGCAGTTCGACGGCGGCACCGCGCGTCCGCCCTTCTCGATGTCCGCAGGAGCGGCGGCGAAGTCCAGTTCGGTCTGCGTCGCGTGCCCGGCCCCAGCCATCTCGTACTGCCGGTAGGCGTCACTGGGAACGTCGCTGTCCGGCCGTCGCGCCGTGATGCCCCGCAGGTAGTCCGACTGCGACATCACGTGAATGATCGGCACCCCGACGTTGGAGAACTGGCGGCGCGGGTCGCCCAGCGCCGGGAGCGCCTCGCACTGGTTGATCGGGTAGATGCCGGCGAAGGCGCCGCCCGCGACGGCGACGATGTACGCGTCGTAGATCGACCGCCCGGTCTCTGCCTTGACCCGGGGGGCCACCGCGTTGATGTAGTCGTACATGTACCCGCCGGTCTGCGAGTACCCGAAGCCGTAGAGCTTGAGCGCGTGGTGCGCCTTCGCGCCGCCGTAGTGCACCGGGCTGGCCGACGTCCGCAGCAACTGGCCGACCTGGCTGTAGATGTCCCAGGCCAGGCCGTTCTCGGTGGTCCGCGAGCTGTCCGCGGGCACCGTGGCGCAGTTGCGCGGGTCGTCCAGCGGCAGCGGGTTGTTCATGCTCAGCGGTGCGTAGCGCACCGGGTTGAACGTCTTGAGGGTCTGCATCGAGACGGGCTTGACCGTCACCCCCACCCACACGTCGCCGTTGCGGATCAGCTGCTCGTGCATCAGCCCCCAGCCGAGGTTGAGGTCGAACAGGTTCGACGGGTTGAGCGGTTCGACGACGACGTTGCCGCTGAACGCGCTGGCCCGGGCGGGACGGCGGACGAGGATGCGCGTCGTGTACGGGGCGTTGGCGGTCCGCACCACGGCCGGGCCCGGCGCAGGCCACGTGTAGACGTTGGCCAGCCCGCTGACGAAGTACTCCTCCTCGACGTAGCCGATGGCGGCCAGATTCTCGGGAACCCTCGTGTGGTTCGCCGCCCCGAACGGGTACGACGTCGAGGTGACCCGGATCGGGCCCGTGATCCGCGTGGACGTCAGAGGCGCGCCGCTCGGTCCGGTCAGCCTCGGCGTCACCGTCGCGGGCACGCCCGCTCCGGGGATCGCCGCCGGACCGGAGTCCGCGGTGGCCGAGTCATCGGCCGCGACGGTGGCGGACCCGAACGCCGAGGGGTCGAGAGACTGCCCGACGGCCGGCGTCATGACCAGGGAGAACGCGGCGATCACCGCGGTCACCACGGCCCACGTCCGCCAGACGGCCCTCCGACGTGGGTGTCCCGCTCGGAACTGCTCGTCGCGAACCTTCATGATTCCTCCGCACCTCGGCCCTGCAGGAGATCACCGGCGCTCGGACGGAGCGGGGGTACGCCAAGGCTAGGAGCCGCTCACAGGAACGGTCAAGGAATTGGTCAGGCGCTCGGCTGGGGCGTCGACCGGATCGTCGACTACCAGCGGGCGTTGCGGGGCCGCGGCTGGCACACCGGGCACGTGAACGATCCGCGGTTCATTAACGAGTCGCGCCGGATCACGCTGTGCCGGCCGTTCGCGGAGCAGCGCGGGCACAGCCGCCCGGTCTGCCCGTAGACGGCCAGCGACCGGTCGAAGTACCCGGACTGGCCGTTGACGTTGACGTAGAGCGCGTCGAAGCTCGTGCCGCCCGCCTCCAGCGCGGTGCCCATCACCTCGCGACAGGCGGCAAGCACCCGCTCGACCTCGCTCCGTCGCAGGGTCTCGGTGGGACGCGCGTAGTGCAGCCGGGCGCGCCACAGCGACTCGTCGGCGTAGATGTTGCCGATGCCGGAGATCAGGGACTGGTCCAGGAGGGCGCGTTTGATGCCGGTGCGCCGGCGCCGGAGCCGCGCGGTGAAGGCGGCGGCGTCGAAGGCGGGGTCCAGCGGGTCGCGCGCGATGTGCGCGGCACTGGACGGGATCAGCGGTGCGTCGCTGCCGGCGCCGCCGGGTGCGCCGTCCTCCGTGCCGACGAGCCGGTCCACGTGCATGCCGCCGAAGATCCGCTGGTCGACGAAGCGGAGCTGCTGCTCGGGCTCGTCTGGCGCGGGTGCGTCGACGACGGAGCTCGCATCCACGGCCTCGACGTCAGCGGGAGTGGAAAGCTCCGGCGCCAGATGCAGCCGGATGCGCAGGTGGTTCTCGTCCGGCTTCCCGGCGGGCTGGATGAGCACCTGCCCGCTCATGCCCAGGTGCACGACCAGGGCGGACGGCGCTGCCCCGTCGTCGGGAGCGAGGGGGCCGGCGTCGGTGAGCGGGAGCCAGAGGAACTTGCCGCGACGGACGGCGGCGGCGAGCCGGCGGCCGGTGAGGGCGGTGGTGAAGGCGTCGGGCCCGCCGAGCTGGCGGCGGACCGAGCGGGGGTCGACGACGTCGACCGCGGTGACGGTCCGGCCTACCGCCCACGGGGCGAGGCCGCGCCGGACGACCTCGACCTCGGGCAGTTCTGGCACGGTCGGTATCCGGGTGTCAGCGGGTCGGGTCGGCGGGAGTGTCGGCCGGGACGTCGACGGGCGGATCCGCGGACTCGACGGCGACCGCAGCCGTCGTCGCCGGCGTCGAGCCGTTCGGAGATGTGGACCCGTTCGAGCCGACGGCGGGATCGGTGACCTGCCCGTTGCCGGTCTCGGTGCCGAGGACGGCGGTCCGCTCGGCGGCGATCCGCCAACCGGCGGCAGCGGCCTCCTGCTCCGCTTCCTTCTTGGAGTGCCCGCGGCCGACACCGTAGACCTCACCGGCGATCGTCAGGGTCGCGGTGAACCGGCGGGCGTGGTCCGGGCCCTCTCCGACGACGCCGTAGTCCACCGGGCTGAGCTGGCGCAGTGCCGCGTACTCCTGGATGCTCGTCTTCCAGTCGGTGCTGGCCATCAACGCCTCGGCGTCGGTCAGCAGGGGCCCGACCAGCCGCATCACCAGGTCACGTGCCGCCTCGATGCCGAGATCCACGTAGGTGGCCCCGAAGATCGCCTCCATGGTGTCGGCGAGGATCGAGGCCTTGTCCCGGCCGTTCGTCATCTTCTCGCCCTGGCCCAGGTGGATGTGGTCGCCCACGTCCAGGCCGCGGGCGACGTTCGCGAGGGCCCGGGTGCTGACCACGGCGGAGCGGAGCTTCGCGAGCTCGCCCTCGGAGAGGTCCGGGTTCTCACGGAACAGGAAATCGGTGACGGCGAAGCCGAGGATGGAGTCGCCGAGGAACTCGAGGCGCTCGTTCGTCGGGATGCCGCCGTGCTCGTACGCGTACGAGCGGTGCGTCAGGGCAAGCGAAAGCAGTTCGGCGTCGATCGTGACGCCGAACTGCTCCTGAAGCCAGTCGAGATCGCTCATCGGACGGGCCCCGCCGGCTCCGCCCGAGGCGGAGCCGGTCGTGACCGTGGAGGTCTCAGACGTCAGCGACCTTGCGGCCCTTGTACTCCCGGAAGAGCGGGGTGCCGGCGGAGTCCGTCACGACCTTGGCGGTGTGCGGCAGGCTCCAGGACACTCGACCGTTCTCGACGGTCTTGACCAGGGTGGGAACCTCGGCCTTCCACTGGGCACGGCGGGAACGCGTATTCGAGCGGGAGGTCTTCCGCTTGGGAACAGCCACGATTGACTCTTTTCTTCAGTTGCTCTTGCGTTGGTCTGTCTGACCCGGGTCGGTCGCGAGGGACTGCAGGGCGTCCCAACGCGGATCGCGCGTCTCGTGCCGGTGGCCCGGGTGGTCCTCCAGCCGCACGCCGCACTGCGGGCACAGGCCCTGACAGTCGGGCCTGCACACCGGCTGGAACGGCAGCTCGGTCACGAAGGCATCGCGCAGCAGCGGCATCAGATCGACACTCTCGTGCTCGATCCGCGGCAGGGGATCGCCGTCCTCGTCCGTTGCCGGATCGGGGTCGGCGAAGAACAGCTCCTGCGCGTCCACCGTGAGGTCGTACGCGATGGGGTCCAGACACCGGACGCACTCACCGACCGCGCGGGCCGTGGCCGTACCGGACACCAGGACTCCCTCGTGCACCGCCTCCAACCGCAGGTCCAGCTCGATGTCCGAGCCTGCGGGGATGCCGATCGCCGGGGTTCCGAAGTCCTCCGGAGCCTCGACCCGTTCCTCGAGAGCGCGCATCGCCCCGGGACTGCGCTGCAGTTCCCGGACACTGACGACCAGGGCATCGAGTGCCTGGTGCTGATGTGGGCGGCTGATGGTGAACTCCTGAAGAACAGATGACCGACTGACCATTCTAGCCCGCCGGGACCCGATACCTCAAAAGCTGCCCGGTCAGGCGCGTCCGGGCGGCGGCGCCGTCATCCGGCGGTACACCGAACGCGGCACGAATCCGGAGATGTCGCCGCCCAGGGAACCCACTTCCTTGAGCAGGGAGGACGAGAGGTGCGCGTATCCGGGATCCGCGGCGAGGAAGACCGTCTCGACGCCGGTCAGATGCCGATTCATCGTGGCCATCGGCACCTCGAACGCCAGGTCGGCCGACGTGCGCACACCTTTGACGATGGCGTCCGCGCCGTGCCGCCGGCAGAAGTCGGCGAGCAGGCCCTCCCCCATCGCCTCGATGGTGATGCCCCGCAGCGCGGAGAGCGTCTCGCGTGCCATCTGCAGCCGCTCGTCGATGCTGAACCGGTAGGTCTTCGCCGGATTGGTGGAGACCGCCACGATGATCTCGTCGAACAGATTGCTCGCCCGGGCAATGATCTCCAGGTGCCCGTTGTGCAGAGGGTCGAAGGATCCAGGACAGACGGCGCGGCGCATACCCCGCATCGTACCGACGGGTCGCCGGTGCGGCGTGCCGGGCTCGTCACGGTGCCGCAGGTTCGCCGAGGCCAGGGCCCGGATCGCGGCCGTGGTCGCCGGGTGACGGGTCCGCGTGCCGGACCGGATGGATCGGCGGCAGTCGAGGTAACAGACTGGACCCATGACGACGACGAACACCGGCACGCCGGCCGCCCCCTGGCAGCGCGCGGCCCACGGGGCGAACCTGCTGGACGCCGGCGGCACCCTGGCCGGCACCATCTTCGAGGAGATGACCGTGCTGGCGGGGGTGCACGACGCGGTCAACCTCGGCCAGGGCTTCCCCGACGAGGACGGCCCGGCCGAGATCCTCGAGGCCGCCCGCAGCGCCATCGCCGGCGGCGCCAACCAGTACGCCCCCGGCCGGGGGGTGCCGGTGCTGCGGGAGGCGATCGCCGCCCACCAGGCGCGGTTCTACGGGCTGACCGTGGATCCGGCCGAGGAGGTCCTCGTGACGACCGGTGCCACCGAGGCGATCGCCGCGACCCTGCTCGCCCTCACCGGCCCGGGCGACGAGGTGCTCACGTTCGAGCCGTTCTACGACTCCTACGGCGCCATGATCGAGCTGACGGGCGCGCGGCACGTCACGGTGCCGCTGCGCGAACCGGACTTCCTGCCGGACGAGGACGAGCTCGCCGCCGCGGTGACGGATCGGACGCGGGTCATCCTGCTGAACAACCCGCACAACCCGACCGGCACCGTGTTCGGGGCGGCGCTGCTGGCCCGCATCGTCGAGGAGGCGGCCCGGCACGACGCGATCATCGTCACCGACGAGGTGTACGAGCACCTGATCTTCGACCGGGTGACGCACGTGCCGGTCGCGACGCTGCCGGGCGCGGCCGAGCGGACGCTGACCATCTCCTCGGCCGGCAAGACCTTCTCCGTGACCGGGTGGAAGGTGGGCTGGCTGACCGGCCCGGCGGACCTGGTCGCGGCGGTCCGCACCGTCAAGCAGTTCCTGACCTACTCCTCCGGCAGTCCGCTGCAGGGTGCGGTGGCGCTCGGGCTGGGACTGGGCGACGACGTCTACGCCGGGCTGGCCGCCTCCCTGCAGCGCAAGCGGGACCTGCTGGTCGACGGCCTGCGCGGCGCCGGCTTCGAGGTCACCGTGCCCGCCGGCACCTACTTCGTGGTCGCGGACGCCACGCCGCTGCTCGGGGGTGACGTCACGGACGGCGCGCAGCTGTGCCGCCGGTTGCCCGCCACGGCCGGCGTCGCCGCCATCCCGCTGACGGCGTTCTGCCATCCCGGCAGCAGCGCGGCCGCGACGGCGTCCCGGCTGATCCGGTTCGCGTTCTGCAAGCGGGAGGACGTCCTCGCCGAGGCGGTGCGACGGCTGACGGCCTTCGGGTCGGCCGGCGCCTGACCCTGCCCGCACCGGGGCGTGGCATCGGTGTCACACGGGCACCGGACGGCCGCGCGGCTCAGACGGGTTCGGCGTACCAGAGTCGGGTCTCGCCGTACTTCCGGTCGCGCACCCGGACGAGTCCCTCGGGCCAGGTGGGCTCCGGGGAACGGGTGGAGCGTTCGACGACGACCAGCGCCTCGGCCGCCAGCGCGGGGCGCAGCAGCGCCAGCACCCCCGCCAGCTCCGGCTCGGGCATCGGGTAGGGCGGGTCCAGGAAGACCAGGTCCCAGCCGTGCGGATCCGGCTCGGCGAGGAAGGACGCGACCTTCTCCTGGCGCACCCGCACGGCGGCAGGACCGAGCTCGGCCTGCAGGAGCCGGCCGTTGCGGCGGCACACGTCGGCGGCCCGGCGGGCGGACTCGACCAGGGTCGCGCGGCGGGCGCCCCGGCTGAGCGCCTCCAGGCCCAGGGCGCCCGAGCCCGCGAAGAGGTCCAGGACCAGGGCGCCGCGGATCGCGTCGGCGGACTCGAGTCCGGAGAACAGCGACTCCTTGACCCGATCGGTCGTCGGACGGGTGTGGTCCCCGGGCACCGAGGTCAGGCTGCGCCCCCCGGCGATCCCGGCGATGATGCGGCTCATGCGGCGACCGGCCCGGTGGTGCCGGCGGTCGGGGCAGGGGCGGCCGGCACAGGCACGGAGGCCTCAGCCGCGTCGGTCTCAGCCACGTCGTTCTCAGCCACGTCGTTCTCAGCCACGGTCCAGCCACTCCTCGGCCTCGGGATCGAGGTAGTCGTCGATCGCACCGGCGAGCACGGGGTGGCCCGCGAGCTGGGGATCCTCCTCGATGATCTCCTGCGCGTCCTGCCGGGCGGCCACGATGATCTTCTCGTCCTCGATCACGCGCAGCAGCTTGAGCGTGGACCGGCCGCCGGACTGCCGGGCGCCCAGGATGTCGCCCTCGCGCCGCAGTTTGAGATCCTCGGCGGCGAGGGCGAAGCCGTCCGTCGTGCTCGCCACGGCGTCGAGCCGCACCCGCGAGGGGTGGCCGGCCTCGAGGGCGGTGACCAGCAGGCAGGTGCCGGGCAACCCGCCACGGCCGACACGGCCGCGCAGCTGGTGCAGCTGGGAGATGCCGAAGCGGTCGGCGTCGAGGATCACCATCAGCGTCGCCCGCGGCACGTCGACGCCGACCTCGATCACGGTCGTCGAGACGAGCACGTCCAGCTCGCCGCGGTGAAAAGCGTTCATGGTCGCGGACTTCTCCGCCGGGTCGAGCCGGCCGTGCAGGGCGCCGATCCGCACCCCGTCCAGGGTGGCCGTCTGCGCGAGGGCCGCCATCGTCTCCTCGACCGAGGCCAGGGGCGGCGCCTTCTGCGGCGTGTTCCCGATGCCGTCGGCGGCCTCGTCGAACTCGACGCCGTCGCTGTCGTCGAACGTGCTGGACGCGGCCTCGCCCCCGTCGATCTTGGGGCAGACGACGTAGACCTGCCGGCCCGCGTCGACCTCCTCGCGGGCGCGCTGCCAGACCCGCTCGCGCCACACGGGATGCTCGACGAGCGGCACGATGTGCGTGTCGATCGGGGCGCGCCCGGCCGGCAGCCCGTCGAGGGTGAGGACGCCCAGGTCCCCGAACACGGTCATCGCGACGGTGCGCGGGATCGGGGTGGCGGTCATGACCAGCAGGTGGGGCGGCACCCCGGCGCGGGTGCGCAGGGTGTCGCGCTGCTCGACCCCGAAGCGGTGCTGCTCGTCGACGACGACGAGCCCGAGCTCGGCGAACTGGACGGTCTCCGAGAGCAGGGCGTGCGTGCCGATGACGATGCCGGCCTCTCCGGACGCGGCCGCGAGCAGCGCCGTGCGCCGGGCGGCGGTGGACATGCTGCCGGTCAGCAGGACGACCCGGGTGGCGTGCTCGGCGCCGCCGAGCATCCCGGCCGCCGCGAGCGGGCCGAGCGTCGCAGTGATCGACTGGTGATGCTGCGCGGCGAGCACCTCGGTGGGGGCGAGCAGGGCGGCCTGTCCGCCCGCGTCGACGACCTGGAGCATGGCGCGCAGGGCGACCAGCGTCTTGCCGGATCCGACCTCGCCCTGCAGCAGCACGTTCATCGGCCGGTCCGCCGACAGCGCCTCGTCCAGGGTCTCCCCCACGGTGCGCTGACCCTCGGTCAGGGTGAACGGCAGGGCCGCGTCGAAGTCGGCGAGCAGACCGGCCGACCGGCGGGGCCGGCCGACGGCGACCTGCGCGTGCTGTTCGGCGCGGCGCCGGGCCAGCGCGGTCTGCAGGATCAGCGCCTCCTGGTAGCGGAAGCGGTGCCGGGCGCGATACGCGTCGGCGAGCTCGGCCGGCGCGTGGATGTCCCGGTAGGCGGTGACCAGGTCGCCGAGCCGCTCGCGGGCGGCGAACGCGGCCGGGACGACGTCGGGCAGCCGGACGGCGTCCTCGGGATCGCCCGTGATGCCCAGCTCGGCGAGCACGGTGGCCACGCGCTGGGCGATCCACCAGCTGGTCAACGTGGACGTCGCCGGATACACCGGCACCGGTCGGCTCGCGATGTCCTCACCGGTCGTGTCGTCGTCGAGGAGCAGGTAGTTCGGGTTGGTCAGGGTGGGCTTGCCCCGGTAGAGGCTCACCTTGCCGCTGAACAGGGCGGTCACGCCGGCCTGGAGGTCGCGGTAGGCCTGGTAGCCGTGGAAGAACGAGAGGGTGAGGGTCCCCGGCCGGTGGACGTCCCGGTCGGTGATGACGACCTCGACGATGGAGCCGCGGCGGTTGCGCATCGATCGCTGGGAGCTCGAGAGCACCTCGGCGATCAACGTCACGTCCTCGTCGATCGGCAGACCCGCGATGCTCTGCAGCTCGCCGCGCTCGAGGTAGCGACGCGGGAAGTGGTGCAGCAGCGAGCCGACCGTGCGCAGCCCGAGGCCCTTCTCGAGTTTGGCGGCGTTGGCCTTGCCGAGGACCTTCTCGAGCCGGTGCGCCCGGGGGTCGAGGATCCTCGGCGACGAGGCGGAGCGCCGGCGCTGCGGCGCCGGCCCGCTCACTGGTGTCGCTCCGGCGTCTCCTCCGCGCGCAGCGAGGTGATGACCAGGTTCTCCGGCGCCCCGCTGCCGCTGATCACCGCGAGGGCCCGGTCGTGGGCGTCGTGGGGCACGTGCGCATGCAACCGCCACCGATAGGCCCCGCCAGACCCAGCCCCATCGGACCCAGCCCCGCCGGACCCAGCCCCGCCGGACCCAGCCCCGCCGCCGTCACCGATCGGGGCGATGGCCGTGAGGATCACCGAGTCGCCGAGTTCGTCCAGCGCGATGCGCAGGCTCGCGGCGTCGAGCGGGCTGAGGGCGAGCGTGCACATGATCTCGACGCCGTCCATCGCCTCGGGGTGCTCGCCGTGGTCGAGCCCGTCCAGGTGCTCGAGGGGAGCGATGGCCACCGGGTCCCCGGTCACCGCCCATCGCAGGCACTGCAGGATCAGCAGCAGCCCGACGGCGCCGGCGTCGACGACGCGGGCGCGGGCGAGCACGTCGTTCTGCTCCTCGGTGGCCTCGACCGCAGCGGCCGCAGCGGCGAGCACGCCGTCGAGGACCGTGACGAGACCGTGGTGGCTCTCGTCGCCGTCGCGCTCGGCGGCCTGCACGGCGCACGCCTGCGACGCGGCCTCGATGACCGAGAGCATCGTGCCGGACACAGGGTCGCTGAGGGCGGACCAGCAGCGCACGCTCGCCCGGTCCAGGGCGGCGGCGAGGGCGGGCGGCGTCAGACGGGCGTGGCCGCCGAGCGGCTCCGCCATCGCGCTGAGCATGACCGCCAGGATGGTGCCGGAGTTGCCGCGCGCGTGTTCCAGGGCGTGCGCACCGGCCGCACCGAGGAAGGCCCCGAGGTCCACGGACCCCTTGGGCTCCTCGCCGTGGTGCACGGGCTGCGGGGGTGCGGGCAGCCCGGCGACGGCGGCGGCGACCGTCTGGACCAGGTTCGATCCCGTGTCCGAGTCCGGCACCGGGAAGACGTTGATGGCGTTCAGGTCACCGCAGTGGTCCTTCAGCACGGCCTCGGCGTGGGTCAGCCAGCGGTGGATGACCCCCGCGGAGGACCCGGACCTAGGCTGCAAAGTGATCCCATCCTGTTCTCGGCGACGGACGGCCGTCGACCAGCAGTTCCGCGGGGCCGTCCGCGACCGAGCCTATCGCAGTGAAACCGGCGGGAACGGTCCCCGGAGGGAAGGCGGCGAGCAGGCCGAAGTCCTCTCCTCCGGCCAGGCACCAGGCCAGCGGATCGACGTCGAGCAGGGCCGCGACCGGGGCCAGCCGGTCCGCGAACGGGGCCAGCCGGTCCGTGTCCAGATCGATCCTCACGCCGCTCGCCCGGGCGAGACGTGCGGCGTCCCGCACGAGGCCGTCCGAGAGGTCCATCGCCGCGTGCGCCCCCGCACGCGCGGCGACCGCCCCGGCTCCCAGCGGCGGCCGGGGCCGCAGCTGGGCCAGGATCAGCTCCTCGGACAGCCCGACGACGTCCGGAGCGGTGCCGGCCGAACGGCCGGGATGCTCCAGCAGGGCCAGACCCGCCGCTGCCTCCCCGACCCGGCCGATCACGGCAAGCTCGTCGCCGGGGCGCGCACCGGAGCGCAGCAGCGGACCGGCGTCGTCGAGCCGGCCGAGCGCGGTGATGGTGAGCACCACCTCCCGGGCACCGGAGAGGTCCCCGCCGGCCACGGAGCACCCGTCCGCGCCCAGCGTGCGGATCGCGTCCGCGATGCCGTCGGCGAGCGAGAGCACCCAGTCCACCGAGGTCTCGGGCGGCATCGCCAGACTGACCAGCAGGCCGACCGGGTGGGCGGCCATGGCGTTGAGGTCGGAGAGGTTCTGGGCGACGCCCTTGAAGCCGACGTCGTGGCCGGCGGTGACGCGGCCGTTCGGCCAGACCGCCCGGTAGTCGCGGTCCTGCACGAGGGTGTCGACGGTGGCGACCACGCGGGGGTCGCCGATCCGCAGCACCGCGGCGTCGTCGCCGTTGCCGACCTCGCCGTCGGAACCGTCCTCGGTGGTGGGCCGCGGCAGCCGGGGCAGGAACGCCGCCAGCAGCGCGGACTCACCCAGGCCACCCACCAGGGCGGCCCCATCGCGAGAGGGATCCACGGTGCGCGTCGCCGCGGCTTCCGTGGGCCGGTCGAGCGGTCCGTCCGCGTCCGGGGAGGTCATGATCCGACCCTAGCGGGGCCCACCGACGGTTCCGCGCCGGGACGGCAGGGGACGACCAGTGCGCGGCCGGGGCCGGCCGGACGGGCCGGGAGCCGCGGCGACGCAGGGCCGGTCAGCGCTGCTGGCCGTCCGGGTGGTCGGCGATGTACTGGGCCATCGTGTCGTTGCGGAGCGCCTTGCCGACGTCCGCCACGGCCTTCTCGTCGACCACGATGATCGACTGCCCGTCGCTGGAGAACGAGGTGCCGGAGTTCGGGAGGGTGAACATGTGCACGTCGTTCCCGCGGACGCTGCGCAGCTTCCAGCCCAGCCCCATGACGTCGCCGGAGGTGAAGGACCGGTCGACCCCGAGATAGGGGGCGAACTCGGAGACGGCGTGCGAGACCATGCCCGGATTGGCCAGGACGGACGGCGAGAGCATCTTGTTCATCAGGGACTTCAAGTAGGTCTGCTGGTCCTTGACGCGCTGGTAGTCGCCGTCGGCGAAGGCGTGCCGTTCCCGCACGAACGCGAGGGCGTGGGCGCCGTCGAGCACCTGCTGCCCGGCCTTGAAGGTCAGCCCGTCGATCGCCTTGAAGTCCTGCGGCACGTTGACGCTGACGCCGCCGATCGCGTCGGTCAGCTTCTCGAAGCCGGCGAAGTCGAGGGCGGCGACGTTGTCGATCCGGGTGCCGAGCATGCCCTCGAGCGTCTTGACGAGCAGCGGGATGCCGCCGATCGCCATGGCGGAGTTGATCTTGCCCTGCCCGGAACCGGGGATGTCCACCCAGGAGTCCCGCATGATCGACATCCCGTACATGCCCTTGCCGTCCGAGGGGACGTGGATCAGCATGATGGTGTCGGCGCGCTGGTCGCTGCCGGCCGCGTTGTTCAGGTCGGCGAGGCTCCCGCGGGTGTCGCTGCCGAGCAGGAGGATGTTCTTCACTCCCCCGCCGGCCGCCTCGGGCCGGTCGCCGTCGGGGAACACCTTCTCCAGCTTGACGGTCTTGTCGTCGAACGTGTGGGCGATGCCGCCGACGTAGGTGCCGACGACGATCGCCACGATGGCGATGACGGCGACCACCGCGATCAGGATCGTGCGGATCAGGCGCCGGCGGCGGAGCTTGCTCCGGGCGGCGACCCGCTGCTCCGAGGCCGCGAGCGGCCCCAGGGGGCGGGTGTCCTCGGTGCCCGGCTCGTCCATCTGTCCTCCTGCATCCGGGCACAGCCCGTTCACGCGTCGTCAAAGGTCCTGACGATCCTAAGGGCCGCGGCTGACCGGATGCTGCAGGACGGCGGTGATGTTGCCCGCGTGCCGGTGCCCTCCGTCACCGGTCCGAGCGGTGAGCCTCATTCCCGGCCGTCGGAGATGCGCGTGCACCGTCCGGGTGCCCGGTCACGGCCGCGCGGCGTTCCTCGATAGGCTCGGACGGTGCCGATCCGCCCTGTTCTCTCCCGCACCACCACGGCGGCGGCCCTCGCGGCCATCGGCCTGGGCCTGACGCTGTCCGGCTGCGCTCCCGCGGTCGACGTCGCCCCCGCCGCGCAGTCCAACGACCCGAGGTGCGCCCCGGTGATGATCGCCCTGCCCCACGACCTCGCGGGCCTGACGAAGCGCACCACGACGAGTCAGTCGACCGCCGCCTGGGGCGAGCCGTCCGCGGCCGTCCTGCGCTGCGGGGTGAAGCCGCCGGGGCCGACCACCGAACGCTGCGTGAGCGTCAACGGGGTCGACTGGATAGCCGTCCAGGAGAAGTCGACGTGGCGGCTGACCACCTACGGGCGCACGCCGGCGGTCGAGCTGCTGCTGGACACCAGCCGGGCGGCGTCCAGCACGGTCCTCGTCGAACTGGCGAGCCCGGTGGCGAGCCTGCCGCGCTCCCACCAGTGCCTCGACGTGCGGGACGCGCAGCTGCCGAGCCAGCAGGGCTGACGCCGGACCGGAGGGCCTACGCCCCCGGACCGCTCAGCGCAGCCCGGTGCTCCGGGACAGCGCGAGCTCGAGGAGCCGGTCGATCAGCTCCGGATAGTCGATGCCGGTGGCGGCCCACATCTGCGGGTACATCGAGATCGGGGTGAACCCGGGCATCGTGTTGATCTCGTTGATGATCAGGTCTCCCTCGGGCGTGTAGAAGAAGTCGACGCGGGACAGGCCCTCGCCGGCCACCGCCTCGAAGGTCTCGACCGCGAGCTGACGGATCCGGGCCGTGGCCTCGGCGGGCAGGTCCGCGGGGCAGCTCAGCGCGGCGGCCGCGACGTCGACGTACTTGGCCTCGAAGTCGTAGAAGGTGTGCTGGCCGTCGGCGACGACGATCTCCCCCGGCAGGCTGGCCATCGGCCGCTCGGGCGAGGGCCGGTCCAGCACCGCGCACTCGATCTCGCGGCCGACGATCCCGGCCTCGACGACGACCTTCGGATCGTGCTCCCGCGCGGTCTCGATGGCGGCCTCGAGGGCCGCGGGGTCGGTGACCCGGGTGATGCCCATGCTCGAACCGGCGCGGGCGGGCTTGACGAACACGGGCAGCCCGAGGCGGCCCACCCGGTCCAGGCAGGCGGCGCGGTCCGCGGTCCACTGCCGGGCGGTGATCGACTCGTACGGGCCCACCGGCAGGCCGGCGTGCTCGAAGACGACCTTCATGAAGTCCTTGTCCATGCCGACCGCGCTGGCGAGCACGCCAGCACCGACGTACGGCACGCCGAGCAGCTCGAGCATGCCCTGGATGGTGCCGTCCTCGCCGAAGGGCCCGTGCAGGAGCGGGAAGACGACGTCGACCGCACCGAGGCTGCGCGGCGGCTCCCCGGGCGCGGTCACGAGCAGCTCGTGCGACCCGGCGCCGGGCGCGGTCACCACCGTCGCGTGCGCATCCTCGATGGCCGGCAGCGCCCCGCCGTCGAGGCTGAAGGCCTGCACCCGCGCGTCGTCCATCTGGACCCACTGACCGGATCGGCTGATCCCGATCGGCACGACGTCGTACCGGTCGCGGTCGATGGCCCGCAAGACGCCCGCCGCGGTGACGCAGCTGACGGCGTGCTCGCTGGATCGGCCGCCGAACAGGACGGCGACGCGGATCCGTCCGTCCTGTCCGCGCGTGGCGGTCCCGGGCTGGGCGGAATCGGTCACTGTTCTCCTTCGGATCTGAGGTCGCGGCCGAGCAGGCGCGGAGCGAGGTCGTCCACCGCGATCTCCCCGTCCAGGACGGCGACGACGTTCTCGGTGATGGGCATGCGCACGCCGAGGCTGCGCCCGAGGTCGAGCACGGGACGCGCCGACTTCACGCCCTCGGCGGTCTGCCGCATCGTCGCGGTGACCTGGTCGGCGCTCAGCCCGGTGGCCAGCAGCCGCCCGGCGGTGTGGTTGCGGCTCAGCGACGAGGAGCAGGTGGCCACCAGGTCGCCGAGGCCGGCGAGCCCGGCCATCGTCTCGACCCGGCCGCCGAGGGCGAGCGCGAGCCGGGTGGTCTCCGCGAGGCCGCGGGTGATGACGGACGCCTTGGCGTTGTCCCCCATCTGCCGGCCCTCGCAGATGCCGACGGCGAGCGCGATGACGTTCTTGACGATGCCGCCGAACTCGACGCCGACGACGTCGGTGTTGGTGTAGGGCCGGAAGTAGGGCGGGGAGGCGGCGGCGGCCACGCGGGCCGCGACGGCCTCGTCGGCGCAGGCCACCACGGACGCGGTGGGCGACTCGCGGGCGATCTCCATCGCCAGGTTCGGCCCGGAGAGCACGGCGACCCGCTCCGGGGGCAGCCCGAGCCCGTCGGCGATCACCTCGCTCATCCGCGCGTTGGTGTGCAGCTCGAGCCCCTTCATCAGGGACACGACGACGGCGTGGGGGGCGAGCAGCTCCCGGATGCGCGGCAGCTGGGCGCGCAGCGACTGCGCGGGCACCGCGAGCACGACCAGGTCGGCGCCGTGCAGGACGCCGGGCAGGTCGGTGGAGGCCGTCAGCGTGGTGGGCAGCGCGATGCCGGGCAGGTAGGCGTCGTTGCGGTGGCGGACGGCGATGTCCTCGACGACGGCGGCCCGGCGCCCCCAGACCCGCACCTCCGTCGCCGGACGACCGGCCTCACCCGGGGTGGTGGCCGCCGAGTCGGCGAGGATCTTGGCGAAGGTGGTGCCCCAGCTGCCGGCCCCGACGACGGCGATCCGCGTGAACGGATCCGGGCTCACCGGTCGTCCCCGTGGCCGCCGGCGGCGTCCCCGTCCGTGGCGGTTCCCGGGCTCGCGTCGGTCCCGGTCGCGCCGTCGAAGTGGCGCCCCGTGGCCTGCTGCCCGTGGTGGTCCGGGTTCCACCGGGTGGCCGGCGCCTGCTCGCCGCGCAGCTTCTCGAGTTCGGCGGTGATGGCGGCCATGATGGCCTCGGTGGCCCCGGCCAGCGCGGCGCGGTCGAGCGGGCGTCCCCGGAAGGCGGAGAGGTCGACCGGCTCGCCGACGACCACCGTCACCCGCTTGCGCGGGAACGGGTACAGGCGCTTGGCGTAGCGCGGGAAGAGCTCCTGGGCGCCCCAGTGCACGATCGGCACGACGGGCGCGCCGGTCTGCAGCGCGAGCCGCGCCGCCCCCGTGCGGCCGCGCATGGGCCACAGGTCGGGGTCGCGGGTGAGCGTGCCCTCGGGGTAGACGATGATCGCCCCGCCCTCGTCGATCACCTTCCGGCTGGCCGCGAGCGAGCCGCTCGCCGTCGTCGCGCCCCGCGAGACCGGCACCTGACCGCTCCACCGCAGCACGGGCGCCAGACCGGGCACGCGGAACAGCGAGTCCTTGGCCAGGAAGTGCGGCAGCACCCGGTTGCTGTAGAGGAAGTGCCCGACGATGAGCGGGTCGATCTCCGTGACGTGGTTGGGGACGGCGATGAACCCCGTGTCCCGGGGCAGCCGCTCGGTCCCCCGCCAGGTGTGGGTGATCAAGGCGTTCAGCGCCGGGATCGCCGCCGCGGCCAGGCCGCGGAACGTCCAGATCTGCCGGGTGTCCACCGGAGTGGTCTGGGGCGTCACGTCATCCTCCCGTGCCGCGTCTGCGCTGCAGCGGGCGGGTCAGTGATCGGTCGTGGACAGGGCGAAGTCGGCGCCGAGCGCCTCCAGCTTGTGCGTGAACCGCTCGTACCCGCGGTTGATCAGCTCGATGCCGGTCACCTTGGAGGTCCCGGTCGCCGCCAGGGCGGCGATCAGGTGGCTGAACCCGCCGCGCAGGTCCGGCACGTCGATGTCGGCGCCCTTGAGCTGCGTCGGCCCGGAGATGACGGCGGAGTGGAGGAAGTTGCGCTGGCCGAAGCGGCACGGGACGCTGCCGAGGCACTCGCGGTGCAGCTGGACGTTCGCGCCCATCCGCACCAGCGCGTCGGTGAACCCGAACCGGTTCTCGTACACCGTCTCGTGCACGATGGACACGCCGTCGGCCTGCGTGAGGGCGACGACGAGGGGCTGCTGCCAGTCGGTCATGAAGCCCGGGTGCACGTCCGTCTCGAGCACGAGCGGGCTGAGCTTGCCGCCCGGGTGGTAGAACCGGATGCCGGCGTCGTCGATGTCGAACGCTCCGCCGATCTTCCGGAACACGTTCAGGTAGGTCATCATGTCCTGCTGGTTCGCACCCTCGACGTAGATGTCGCCGCGGGTGACGAGCGCCGCCGACGCCCAGGACGCGGACTCGATCCGGTCCGGCAGGGCGCGGTGCTGGTAGCCGCTCAGGCTCTTGACGCCCTCGATGCGGATGGTGCGGTCCGTCAGGACGCTGATGATGGCGCCCATCTTCTGCAGCACGGCGATCAGGTCGAGGATCTCCGGCTCGGTCGCGGCGTTGCGCAGCTCGGTGATGCCCTCCGCGCGGGTCGCCGAGAGCAGCACCTGCTCGGTGGCGCCGACCGACGGGAACGGCAACTCGATCTTGGCGCCCTGGAGGCCGCGCGGGGCGGTGATGTGGATGCCCGCGTCGCCCTTCTCCACGATCGCCCCGAACTTGCGCAGCACGCTCAGGTGGAAGTCGATGGGCCGGTCCCCGATGCGGCAGCCGCCGAGGTCCGGGATGAACGCCTCGCCGATGCTGTGGATCAGCGGCCCGACGAGAAGGATCGGGATGCGGGAGTCGCCGGCATGGGCGTCGATGTCGGCCCGGTTCGCCTGCGTGGCGTGCGTCGGGTCGAGGGTGAGGTCACCGTTGACCGGGTCCTTCGTCACCGCCACCCCGTGCAGCTTCAGAAGGTTCGTCACGACGGTGACGTCCTTGATCTCCGGGACGTTGCGGAGGACCGACGGCTCGTTGCCGAGCAGGGCCGCCACCATGGCCTTGGGAACCAGGTTCTTCGCGCCGCGGACGGTCACCCGACCGGCCAGGGGCACACCACCCTGGATCGTCAACACACTTGCCATGGATTCAAGACCTCGTTCATCGATCTGCGTACGTGCCGTTGGAGGGAGTACCCCCGTCTGCCTGACGTCAAGCATAAGAGCATGACGGGCGCACCCCGGTGCAACACGGACGAGGGCGCGGATCATCCCGCCCTGCTCCGTGGCGCTCACCACGGGACCGGGCGGGCCGGGAACGGGATCCGTGCTGGTCAGCGCCGGACGACGTTCGTGGCCCCGGGTGGGGTCACGGTACGGGCCACGCTCGCGTGGGTCAGGTGCGCACCGGCAGCGTCGTCGGCTTGTACGCCGGGCGCTGCGCCTCGAAGGCGGCGATGTCGTCCTCGTGGGTGAGGGTCAGCCCGATGTCGTCGAATCCCTCCATCAGGCGCCAGCGCGTGTAGGCGTCGATCTCGAACGGTGCGGAGATCGCGCCGCAGGTGACGACCTGGTTGACCAGATCGACCTCGACCTCGGTGCCGGGCGCGTTCTCGAGCTCCTTGAGGATCAGCTCGATGTCGTCCTGGGCGAGTTGCGCGGTGACCAGGCCCTGCTTGCCGGCGTTACCGCGGAAGATGTCGGCGAACCGGGAGGAGAGCACGGCCGCGAAGCCGTAGTCCTTCAGCGCCCACACGGCGTGCTCCCGGCTGGAGCCGGTGCCGAAGTCGGGGCCCGCCACCAGCACGCTGCCGTGGGTGAAGGGCTCGCGGTTGAGGATGAAGTCCTCGTTCTTGCGCCAGCTGGCGAAGAGGCCGTCCTCGAATCCGGTGCGCGTGATCCGCTTGAGGAAGACGGCGGGGATGATCTGGTCGGTGTCGACGTTGGACCGGCGCAGGGGCACGCCGATGCCGCGGTGGCTGCTGAACTTCTCCATGGGTGTCTCCTCTCAGACCGAGACGGGCCGGGGCGTGGGCGAGGACGGCGTGCCGACCGGATCGAGATCCAGCGGCGAGGACAGGGTGCCGCGCACGGCGGTCGCGGCGGCGACCACCGGGGACACCAGGTGGGTGCGGCCGCCCTTGCCCTGCCGGCCCTCGAAGTTGCGGTTGGACGTGGACGCGCAGCGCTCCCCCGGGGCCAGCTGGTCCGGGTTCATGCCCAGGCACATCGAGCAGCCGGCGAACCGCCAGTCGGCGCCGAAGTCCGTGAACACCTGATCCAGGCCCTCGGCCTCGGCCTCGAGGCGGACCCGGGCGGAGCCGGGGACCACCATCATCCGCACGTCCGGGTCCTTGATGCGGCCCCGGATGACGTCGGCGGCGGCCCGCAGGTCCTCGATCCGGCTGTTGGTGCACGAGCCGAGGAAGACGGTGTCGACGCGGATGTCCTTCATCGGGGTGCCCGCGGCCAGATCCATGTACTCGAGGGCGCGGCGGGCACCGGCCTTCGTGTCCTCGTCGGCGAAGCTGTCCGGGTCCGGCACCGACTCCGAGAGGGAGACGCCCTGCCCGGGGTTGGTGCCCCAGGTGACGAACGGCTCGAGGGTGTTCGCGTCGAGGAAGACCTCGACGTCGAAGACGGCGTCGTCGTCGGTGCGCAGCTGCGACCAGGCGGCGACGGCGTCGTCCCAGTCCGCGCCCGTGGGGGCGTGGGGGCGTCCGGCGACGTAGTCGAACGTCGTCTGATCCGGTGCCACCATGCCGGCGCGGGCGCCGGCCTCGATCGACATGTTGCAGATCGTCATCCGGGCCTCCATGGAGAGCGCGCGGATGGCCGACCCGCGGTACTCCAGGACGTAGCCCTGGCCCCCGCCGGTGCCGATCTTCGCGATCACGGCCAGGATGATGTCCTTGGCGCTGACGCCCTCGCCGAGTTCGCCCTCGACGGTGATCGCCATGGTCTTGAACGGCTTGAGCGGCAGGGTCTGGGTGGCCATGACGTGTTCCACCTCGGACGTGCCGATGCCGAAGGCGAGCGCCCCGAAGGCGCCGTGCGTGGAGGTGTGCGAGTCGCCGCAGACCACCGTCTGGCCCGGCTGGGTGAGGCCGAGCTGGGGGCCGACGACGTGCACGATGCCCTGCTCGGCGTCGCCGAGCGAGTGCAGCCGCACGCCGAACTCCGCGCAGTTGGTGCGCAGGGTCTCGATCTGGGTGCGGCTGGTGGGGTCGGCGATCGGCTTGTCGATCGCGAGCGTCGGCGTGTTGTGGTCCTCGGTGGCGATGGTCAGGTCCGGCCGCCGCAGCGGGCGCCCGGCCAGCCGGAGGCCCTCGAACGCCTGCGGGGACGTCACCTCGTGGAGCATGTGGAGGTCGATGTAGAGCAGGTCCGGCTGCCCGTCCTCGCCTCGCCGGACGACGTGGTCGTCCCACACCTTCTCCGCCAGTGTCCTGCCCACGACCCTCACTCCTTCGTCGTCGTGTCCGGTCGTCTCCCGACCGGGCTTGCGTCTCGAATAATGAGACGGCAATATCAGTACATGGACAACTCTAGTGGAGTCGGCGTCATCGACAAAGCGGTTTTCGTGCTCGATGCGCTCGAGGCGGGCCCGACGACGCTCGCGCAGCTGGTCACGGCGACCGGACTCGCGCGACCCACGGTGCACCGCCTCGCCCTCGCCCTCGTGCACCATCGGCTGGTCGGCCGGGACGTGCAGGGGCGGTTCGTGCTCGGCTCCCGGCTCGTCGAGCTGGCCGCGGCCGCCGGGGAGGACCGGCTCACCGCCGCGGCCGGTCCGGTGCTGATCGGCCTGCGCGACGCGACCGGTGAGAGCGCGCAGCTCTACCGCCGGCAGGGCGACTGGCGCGTGTGCGTCGCGTCCGCGGAGCGACCGATCGGCCTGCGCGACACCATCCCCGTCGGCACCCAGCTCTCGATGCGGGCCGGCTCGGCCGCGCAGGTGCTGCTCGCGTGGGAGGACCACGACCGGCTGCTCGAGGGCCTGCAGGGCGCCCGCTTCACCCCCACGGTGCTCGCCGGCGTCCGACGCCGCGGCTGGGCGCAGAGCCTGGCCGAGCGCGAGCCCGGCGTCGGCTCCGTGTCCGCACCCGTGCGGGCCCCCTCGGGCCGCGTGATCGCCGCGGTGTCCATCTCCGGCCCGATCGAGCGCCTCACCCGGCAGCCCGGCCGCCTGCACGCCGACGTCGTGATGCGTTCGGCCCGGCAGCTGACCGATGCGCTGCGCTCGGCCACGGAGAACGGTGGGGTCGAGGGCAGCGGGGTCGAGGGCAGCGGGGTCGAGGGTGACGCCGTGTCCGCGGACCGGCTCTCGGCCGACGGGCTCTCGGCGGCGACCCCCCGGCGGGGCCGGGCGTGAACCGTCTCGCCGTCTTCCTGCGCGGCGTCAACGTCGGCGGCGTCTCGATCACGTCGGCGAAGCTCAAGGCCGTGCTGGACGAGGAGCCGCTGACCGGCGTGCGAACGCTGCTGGCCTCGGGCAACGTCCTGCTGACGACGAGGCTGAGTGCGGCGGAGGCCAAGGTCCTCGTCGAGCAGCGGCTGCGGGAGGCCTTCGGCTACGACGCGTGGGTGGTCGTCCTGACCCGGGACGCGGTCGAGAAGATCGCGGCGGACTGCCCCTTCCCGGCCGACTCGAAGGATCAGCACGCCTACCTGACCCTGGCCTCGGATCCGACGGCCCTCGACGAGCTCGTCGCCGCTGGGATCGCCGCGGGCGCGGACGCGCCGGTGCGCCTCGACCGGCACGCGATCGCCTGGACGGCCCCGGTGGGCGGCACGCTGGCATCCCCGCTGACGAAGGTCTCGGCGACGAAGCGGTTCAAAGAGACGACCACGACGCGGAACCTGCGCACGCTGCTCAAGGTCGTCGCCGCGGACTGAGGCGCGGCGGGCTCGCGTGCCGCGACCCGCCGGCGGCGAGAGCACGACTCAGCCCGACGACGCCCGCACCACGAGCTCGGGCTGCAGCACGATCTGCCGCGGCTCCTTGCCGTCGAGCTGTTCGAGCAGCAGTTCGAGGGCCAGCGCGCCCATCCGCTCCCGCGGCTGCCGTATCGAGGTGATGGGCACCGCCGCGGCGGCCGCGAAGTCGATGTCGTCGTAGCCGACGATGGCCAGGTCCTCCGGCACCCGGATGCCGCCGTTCAGGGCCACGCCCTGCAGCACGCCGAGCGCGATCAGGTCGTTGCCCGCCACCACCGCGTCCGGCCGGGATTCGAGCGCCAGGATCTGCCGGCCGGCGGCCACGCCCTGCGCCATGGTCAGTCCCGTCACGGGCAGCACGTCCACGCGCGCGTCGTCCACGCCCGCGACCGCCGCACGGGCGCCCTCGAGGCGGTCCCGCACCTGCGGGAGATCGAGGGGGCCGCCGACGAAGAGGATGCGCCGCCGCCCGCGGGCGAGCAGGTGCTCGACGGCGTCCCTCCCCCCGCGCACGTCGTCGACGGACACGCTCGACCAGCCCGGCGTCGAGGCGAGCCGGTCCACGAACACCGACGGGATGCCCCGGTTGCGCAGCCCCTGCAGCAGCGGGAGCACCTCCTCGACCGGGGAGATGAGGATGCCGCGCACGCGCTGTTCCTCGAAGAGCTCCAGGTGGGCGGCCTCCCGGTCCGCCCGCTCGTCGCTGTTGGCGAGCAGCACCGAGAGTCCCTCGGCGGCGGCACGCTCCTCGACGCCGCGCGCGACATCGGTGAAGAACGGGTTGCGCACGTCCAGGACGACGAGGCCGATGCTGTGGGACCGTCCCACGCGCAGCTGGCGGGCGGCGTCGTTGCGCACGAAGCCGAGGTCGTCGATGGCCGCCTGGACGCGCTCGGCGGTGGCCGGAGCCACCTTGCCCGGGCTGTTCAGCACGTTCGAGACGGTACCGACGGAGACGCCGGCGCGCTCGGCCACGTCCCGCACGCTCGCCGCCATCGCCTCGCCCTCCCGCCTCCCCGACGCCGGATCGGCTATGAATTCACGCCCGGTGCTTGACGTGGGCGTGTGACCTTTCTTACAGTACCGGACAACGACTGAAACGATTCAATCCCGTCGAGAGGCCGATCAATGTCGACCGGTACGTCAGGCACCGCCCCCGCCCTCGAGCTGTCCCACGTGGCCAAGGCCTTCGGTCCCGTGGTCGCGCTCTCCGACGGCACCCTCGCCGTCCACCCCGGCAGCATCCACGCCCTGATCGGCGAGAACGGTGCCGGCAAGTCCACGCTGGTCAAGATCGTCGCCGGCGTCTACCAGCGCGACGCCGGGGACCTGCGGGTGGGCGGGCAGACCGTCGACTTCCGCTCGACCGCCGAGTCCAAGGCGGCCGGCGTCGCCGTCATCTACCAGGAGCCCACGCTCTTCCCGGACCTCTCCGTCGCCGAGAACGTCTTCATGGGTCGGCAGCCGCGCACCCGCACCGGCGCCGTGGACCGCCGCGCGATGCGGGAGCAGTCGACCGCGCTGTTCGACCGGCTCGGGGTGCGCCTGGACCCGGAGCGTCCGGCGCTCGGCCTCTCGATCGCGGACCAGCAGCTGATCGAGATCGCCAAGGCCATCTCCTTGGACGCGCGGGTGCTCATCATGGACGAGCCCACCGCGGCCCTGTCCGGCGTCGAGGTCGACCGGCTCTTCGCCGTCGCCCGCAGCCTGCGCGACGAGGGCCGCGCGCTCGTGTTCATCTCCCACCGGTTCGACGAGATCTTCGCCCTGTGCGACACCATCACCGTGATGCGCGACGGCGCGTACGTCTCGACCGACCGGACCGCGGACGTCACGCCCGCCGCGATCGTCACCCGGATGGTCGGCCGCGACGTCGACACCCTGTTCCCCAAGACCGACGGCACCGTCGGCGAGACCATCCTCGAGGTCGCCGGGCTGACCCGCCGCGGCGTCTTCGAGGACGTCTCCTTCACCGTCCGCGCGGGTGAGATCGTCGGTTTCGCCGGGCTCGTGGGCGCCGGCCGCACCGAGGTGCTGCGGGCCGTGTTCGGGGTCGACGACTACGACGCCGGGACCGTCACCTTCCTCGGCCGCACCCTGCCGAAGGGCAACCCGCGGGCGGCGATCCGGGCCGGGATGGGCCTGGTCCCCGAGGACCGCCGCAAGCAGGGGCTGATCGTGGACATGTCCATCGCCCGCAACCTGACCCTGGTGATCCGGCGGCGGCTCGCCCGCGCCGGCCTGCTCGGCCGCGACGCCGAGTACGCGAGCGCGACGGACTGGGCCACCCGGCTGCAGGTCAAGGCCGCCGGCCTGGACAGCGAGGCCGGCACCCTCTCGGGCGGCAACCAGCAGAAGGTCGTCCTCGCCAAGTGGCTCGCCACCGGCCCCCGCCTGCTCATCGTCGACGAGCCGACCCGCGGCATCGACGTCGGCACCAAGGCCGAGGTGCACCGGCTGCTCGACGGGCTCGCGCACGAGGGCTACGGCATCGTCATGATCTCCAGCGAACTGCCCGAGGTGCTCGGCATGAGCGACCGCGTCTACGTGATGCGCGAGGGCCGGCTGACCACCGAACTGTCCCGCGCGGACGCCACCAGCGAGGCCGTCATGACCGCGGCGACCAGGACCGCCGCATGAACGGGCGGCTCGGCGCCCTGCTCCGGCGCCGCGAGTCCGGAGTGCTGCTCGCCGTCGTCATCGTCATCGCGATCACGACGGCGATCAACCCGTCCTTCCTCTTCTCCGACAGCGGATACGCCAACCTGCTGCTCACCCCGTCGATCCTCGCGGTGCTGGCCATCGCGCAGACGTTCGTCATCATCACCCGCAACATCGACCTCTCGGTCAGCGCGACGCTCGGGCTGACGGCGTTCGCCACCGGCACGATGTTCTCGTCCTGGACCGGGGTGCCCGCGGTCGTCGTGGTCGTCCTCGCGATCGCCCTCGGCGGTGCGCTCGGCCTGCTCAACGGCGTGCTGATCAGCGTCGCGAAGGTGCCGGCCCTGGTGATCACGCTGGGCACCCTCTACGCCTACCGCGGCATCCAGGTGATCTGGCAGGGCTCCTCCCTGATCACCCCGGACGAGATGCCGGACGGCTTCACCAACCTCGGCGTCGGATCGGTGCTCGGCGTGCCGGTCCTCGCGATCGTCGCCCTGCTGGTGCTGCTCGTCGCAGGATATGTCCTCGGCTTCCGCCGCGCGGGCCGCGAGTTCTACGCGATCGGCTCGGACGAGCAGGCCGCCCGGCTGTACGGCCTGCCGGTAGGACGCCGCGTCCTGAGCGCCTTCGTGATCTCCGGGCTCCTCTCGGGCCTGGCCGGCGTCATGTACGCCGCCCGGTACGCGACCGTCTCCTCCTCGGCCGGCACCGGGCTCGAACTGCAGGCCGTCGCGGCGGCCGTCATCGGCGGCGTCGCGATCTTCGGCGGCAGCGGCACCCCGCTCGGGGCCGTGCTCGGCGCAGTGCTGCTGACCACCATCAGCAGCACGCTGCCGACCATCGGCGTCCCCGACTTCTGGCAGCAGGCGGTGGTCGGCGCCCTGATCATCCTCGCCATCGTCCTCGACCGGGTGCTCGCCGCCCGGACCGCCCGGCGCCTGACCTCCGAACAGAGCGCCGCCCGGCTCAGTCCCGTCCCCGCGACGAAAGCAGCGATCCGATGAGCACGACGCTCGACGCCCCGCGCACCATCCCGACCGGGCCGACCCGCGCCACCCGCCTGCGCCGGGCGCTGCTCGGGCGGGACGCCGCGATCGTCGTGCTGCTGATCGTCGTCTACCTGATCGGCTACACGACCGTCCCGTACTTCGCCGGCTCGACGACCATCGCGTTCCTGCTCCTGGACGTGCTGCCCATCCTGCTGATCGCCCTGCCGATGACGCTGATCATCATCACCGGGGAGATCGACCTGTCCGTCGCCAGCACCCTCGGCCTGTCCAGCGTGCTCGTCGGCGTCCTGTTCCAGGCCGGCTGGCCGATCCCGGCGGCGGCCGCCGTCGCGATCCTGGTCGGCATCGTGGCCGGCGCACTGAACGGCTTCCTCATCACCACGGTCGGGCTGCCCTCCCTCGCGGTCACGGTCGGCACCCTCGCCCTCTACCGGGGCATCGCGGTGGGCCTGCTCGGCACCAACGCCATCACCGGCTTCCCCCCGGAATGGCAGGCCGTCGTCACCACCCGGCTCGGCGGGGACAGCTCCCCGTTCCCGGCGATCCTGCTGCTCTTCGTGGTCCTCGCCGCGGTCTTCATCGTCGTGCTGCACCTCACGCCGGTCGGTCGCGCCATCTACGCGGCCGGGCTGAACGACGAGGCCGCCGCGTTCTCCGGCGTCGACACCGGCCGGCTCACCTTCTGGCTGTACGTCGCCTCGGGCCTGCTCTCCGCCGTCGCCGGCGTGCTGTGGACCCTGCAGTACAACTCGGCCCGCGGGGACAACGCGCTGGGCCTGGAGCTGTCCGTGGTCGCCGCGGTGCTCGTCGGCGGCGTCTCGATCTTCGGCGGCCGGGGCGCCCTGCCCGGCGTGATCGCCGCCGTCCTGACCATCGGCGTGCTGCGCAGCGTCCTCCGCCTGGCCAACGTCACGGACGACGTCATCAACGTCCTCACCGGCGCCCTGCTGATCGCCTCCGTCCTGCTCCCCCGCGCGGTCACCGCCGTCGGTGTCCTCCGGCACCGCGCCGCACGTCGGCCCGCCCGCACCTGACCCACCCGTTCACCTCCACCCAGTCAGCGCACACCAACCAGCGAAGGAACGCATCATGAAGCTCACCGCCCCCAGCCCGCGGATCACGGCCCTGGCCGGCGCCGCCGTCGCCCTCGCCCTGGTGGCGACCGGCTGCGCCGCCCCGACGCCCGGAGGCAGCTCCAGCGGCGGCAGTGGCAGCGCCGCGGGCAAGAACTACGCCATCGCCTTCCTGCCCAAGAACCTGGGCAACCCGTACTTCGACGCCTCGGACAAGGCCGGCCAGCAGGCCGTCGAGGGCTTCGGCGGCACCTACAAGGAGGTCGGGCCCCAGCAGGCGAGCGCGGACGGCCAGGTCAGCTACATCAACACCCTGACCCAGCAGAAGACGGGCGCCATCGTCCTCTCCGCCAACGACGTCAACGCCCTCTGCAGCGCCATCGGCCAGGCCAAGTCCGCCGGCGTCAAGGTCGTCACCTTCGACTCCGACACCAAGCCCGGGTGCCGCGACGTCTACGTCTCCGCCTCCAGCACCGAGCTGATCGGGCAGAAGCAGATGGACATCATGGCCAAGCAGATCGGCAGCTCCGGCAAGGTCGCCATCCTCTCCGCCTCCGCCAACGCGACCAACCAGAACGCCTGGAACGAGGCGATGAAGAAATACACCGCGAGCAAGTACCCGAACATCCAGATCGTCGCCACGGTGTACGGCAACGACGACGACCAGACCTCGTACGACAAGACGCAGGCGCTGCTCTCCCAGTACCCGGATCTGAAGGGCATCATCTCTCCGACCACCGTCGGCATCGCCGCGGCGGCCCGCTACCTCGACTCGAAGAAGTCCTCCGTCAAGCTCACCGGTCTCGGCGACCCGCAGCAGATGGTCAAGTACGTCAAGGACGGGACCGTGCCGGAGTTCGCCCTGTGGAATCCGCAGGACCTCGGAAAGCTCGGCGCGTTCGCGGCGAAGGCCCTGATCGACGGCACGATCACCGGCAAGGAGGGCGACAAGCTGACGGCCGAGGGGCTGAGCAACAAGACGACCGAGTTCACGGTCGGGGCGGACGGCGTCATCACGCTCGGCCCGCCGTTCGTCTTCGACAAGTCGAACATCGACCAGTTCAAGTTCTAGGTCGTCCCCGACGGCCCGGGCGGCCCCCGTGCGGGGCCGTCCGAGCCGCCCGACCGCACGTCCGTTCCGTCCCGTCCCGTCCCGTCCCCAGGAGGTCCCGTGGCACGCGTGTGCTTCCAGCTGCAGGTCAGACCGGATCGGATCGACGCGTACGTCGAGCGGCACCGGGCGGTGTGGCCGTCCATGCTCCGCGCCATCGAGGCCGCGGGACGGCGGAACTACTCCCTGTTCCTGCGGCCGGACGGCCTGCTGATCGGCTACTACGAGACGGACGACGACGAGGCGTCCGCCCGCGCGCTCGCCGCGAACCCCGACACCGCCGCCTGGGAGGCGGAGGCCGCCGGCTTCTTCGTCGCCCTGGACGGCTCCCGGCCGGACCAGGCCGCCCCCCACCTGACCGAGGTGTTCCACCTCGAGGACCAGCTCACGCGCCTCGCCCCCGGCGAGCGCCCGAACGAGAGACCTGCCCCATGACGTCCTTCTCCGAGATCACCGACGCGCTCGCCCAGCAGGCGATCGAGCTCCCGTCCTGGGCCTTCGGCAACTCCGGCACCCGGTTCCGCGTCTTCCCTCAGCCCGGGGTCCCGCGCGACCCGTTCGAGAAGGTCGCCGACGCCGCCCAGGTGCACCGGCTCACCGGGCTCGCGCCGGCCGTCGCCCTCCACATCCCGTGGGACGAGGTCGACGACTTCGCCGCCCTCCGCCGGCACGCGGAGGACCTCGGCGTCGCGCTCGGCACGATCAACTCCAACACCTTCCAGGACGAGGCGTACAAGCTCGGCAGCCTCGCCCACCGCGACCCGGCCGTGCGCCGGCAGGCGATCGACCACCACCGGCGGTGCCTCGACATCATGCGCGAGACCGGCTCCCGGGACCTGAAGATCTGGCTCGCCGACGGCACCAACTACCCCGGCCAGGACGACATGCGCACGCGGCAGGACCACCTCGCCGACTCGCTCGCCGAGATCTACGCCGCGGTGGACACGGACCAGCGCCTGGTGCTCGAGTACAAGATCTTCGAGCCGGCGTTCTACCACACCGACGTTCCGGACTGGGGTACCGCGTACGCCCAGGTCAGCGCCCTGGGAGACCGGGCCGTCGTGTGCCTGGACACGGGCCACCACGCGCCCGGGACGAACATCGAGTTCATCGTCATGCAGCTGCTGCGGCTCGGCAAGCTCGGCTCCTTCGATTTCAACTCCCGGTTCTACGCCGACGACGACCTGATCGTCGGCGCCGCGGACCCGTTCCAGCTGTTCCGCATCCTCGCCGAGGTGATCCGCGGCGGCGGGTACGGGGTGGACAGCGGCGTCGCCTTCATGCTCGACCAGTGCCACAACATCGAGCGGAAGATCCCCGGCCAGATCCGCAGCGTGCTCAACGTCCAGGAGATGACCGCGCGCGCCCTGTTGATCGACCACGAGGCCCTGGACGCCGCGCAGCGCGAGGGCGACGTGCTCGCCGCGCACGCCGTCTACATGGACGCCTTCTCGACCGATGTCCGGCCCGATCTCGCCCGCTGGCGCGAGTCCCGCGGCCTGCCGGCCGACCCGATGCGCGCCTATGCCGAGAGCGACTACCAGGCCCGCATCGACGCCGAGCGCGTCGGCGGGTCCCAGGCGGGGTGGGGCGCCTGACGCCCGTCCCGGACATCCGGCGCACCCCCACCAACGACGACGAGGACTGACGAGACGATGACCAACCCGACCGCCGCGGCCCTGATCGCCCGCTCGAACCGACTGGGCGCGGACCCGACGACCACCAACTACGCCGGCGGCAACACCTCCGCCAAGGGCACCGAGACGGACCCGGTGACCGGGGAGCCGGTCGACCTGCTCTGGGTCAAGGGCTCCGGCGGCGACCTCGGCACCCTGACCGAGGCCGGCCTCGCGGTGCTGCGCCTGGACCGCGTCCGGGCCCTGGCGAACGTCTACCCGGGCGTCGAGCGTGAGGACGAGATGGTCGCCGCCCTCGACCACACGCTCTTCGGCACCGGCGGCGCCGCCCCCTCCATCGACACCGCGATGCACGGCCTCGTGGACGCGCCGCACGTCGACCACCTCCACCCCGACGCCGGCATCGCCGTCGCGACCGCCGCCGACGGCGAGTCCCTCACCGGCCAGATCTTCGGCGACCGGGTGGTGTGGGTGCCGTGGCGCCGGCCAGGCTTCCAGCTCGGCCTCGACATCGCCGCCATCAAGGAGGCCCACCCCGAGGCGATCGGCACGATCCTCGGCGGCCACGGGATCACCGCGTGGGGCGCGACGAGCGACGAGGCCGAGGCCAACTCCCGGTGGATCATCGACACCGCCCAGGCGTTCATCGACGAGCACGGCCGGCCCGACCCGTTCGGCGCTCCTCTGCCCGGCCACGAGCCGCTGCCCGAGGCCGAACGCCGCGCCCGCGCCGTCGCCCTCGCCCCCGTCATCCGCGGCCTGGCCTCCCACGACCGGCCGATGGTCGGCCACCTGAGCGACACCGACGACGTCCTGGACTTCCTCGCCCGCGCCGAACACCCGCGGCTGGCCGCCCTCGGCACCTCCTGCCCCGATCACTTCCTCCGCACCAAGGTCAAGCCGCTGGTCCTCGACCTACCGGCGACGGCGGCCGTCCAGGAGCAGGTGGCCCGGCTGCGCGAACTGCACGAGGCCTACCGCGCCGACTACCGCGCCTACTACGAGCGGCACGCGACCGCCGACTCCCCGCCCATGCGCGGCGCGGACCCGGCGATCGTGCTGGTGCCCGGGGTCGGGATGTTCAGCTTCGGCGCCACCAAGCAGACCGCCCGCGTGGCCGGGGAGTTCTACCTCAACGCGATCCGGGTGATGCGCGGCGCGGAGGCCCTGTCCACCTACTCCCCCATCGACGAGGCGGAGAAGTTCCGGATCGAGTACTGGGCCCTCGAGGAGGCCAAGCTGGCGCGGCTGCCGAGGCCGAAGTCGCACGCCACCCGGATCGCCCTCGTGACCGGTGCGGCCAGCGGCATCGGCAAGGCGATCGCGACCCGGCTGGCCGCCGAGGGCGCGTGCGTGGTGATCGCGGACCTGGACGAGGAGAAGGCACGCGCCACCGCCGCCGAGCTCGGCGGCACCGACACCGCGATCGGCATCGCCGCGAACGTCACCGACGAGGCCGCGGTGCAGGCGGCGATCGACGCCACCGTGCTCGCCTTCGGCGGCCTGGACCTCGTCGTCAACAACGCCGGTCTCTCCCTGTCCAAGCCGCTGCTGGAGACGACGGCCGCGGACTGGGACCTGCAGCACGACGTGATGGCCAAGGGGTCCTTCCTCGTCTCGCGCGCGGCGGCCCGGGTGCTCATCGATCAGGGCCTGGGCGGGGACGTCGTCTACATCTCCAGCAAGAACTCCGTCTTCGCCGGGCCGAACAACATCGCGTATTCCGCCACGAAGGCCGATCAGGCGCACCAGGTGCGCCTGCTCGCCGTGGAACTCGGCGAGCACGGCGTCAAGGTCAACGGCATCAACCCCGACGGCGTCGTCCGTGGCTCGGGCATCTTCGCCTCGGGCTGGGGCGCCAACCGGGCGAAGACGTACGGCATCGCCGAGGAGGACCTCGGGGCGTTCTATGCCCAGCGGACCATCCTCAAGCGCGAGGTGCTGCCGGAGAACGTGGCCAACGCCGTCGCGGTCCTGACCGGTCCCGACCTCTCGCACACCACCGGCCTGCACGTGCCCGTCGACGCCGGCGTCGCGGCCGCCTTCCTGCGGTGACCGCACCGTCGACCCGTCCGGGGGCGCGGCCATGAGCACCGTCGCGGCGATCGACCTCGGCGCCACGAGCGGCCGCGTCGTGACGGGCACCGTGCACCGGGGCGAACTGCACCTGCGGGAGGTGGCCCGGTTCCCGAACACCCCGGTGCGGCTGCCGGACGGGCTGCACTGGGACGTCCTCGGCCTGTTCTCCGCAGCGATGACGGGACTGGGCCGTGCCTCCCGCGAGGAGCCGGAGCTGCGGGGCGTCGCCGTCGACTCCTGGGCCGTCGACCACGGCCTGCTGCGCGGTGACCGGCTGCTCGGCAACCCCTACCACTACCGGGACGAGCGGAACGAGGCGGCCGTCGCGGCCGTGCACGCCGTCGTCGGGCCCGAGGAGCTGTACCGGCGCAACGGCCTCCAGCACCTGCCGTTCACCTCGGTGTTCCAGCTCGCGGCCGCCGCGGCGTCGGGTGACCTGACGCTGGCCGACCGGGTGCTGCTCGTCCCGGACCTGATCGGCTGGTGGGCCACCGGGCAGCAGCTCGCCGAGCGCACCAACGCCTCCACGACCGGGTTGCTGCGGCTCGACGGAGCGGGCTGGGACGAGGAGCTGCTGGACCGTCTCGGCCTGGAACGCGGCCTCTTCCCCGACGTCGTCGACCCGGGCACCCCGATCGGCCCCATCACGGCCGCCGTCCGGGAGGAGTTCGGCATCGCCGAGGGCCTCGGATTCACGACGGTCGGCTCGCACGACACGGCCTCGGCCGTCGTCGGGGTGCCCATGACGGACGAGGACGCCGCCTACATCTCATGCGGCACGTGGTCGCTCGTCGGCACGGAGCTGCCCGCCCCCCTCGTCGCCGACGAGGCCCGCCGCGCCGGCTTCACCAACGAGGGCGGCGTGGACGGGCGCACCCGGTTCCTCACCAACGTGATGGGGCTGTGGCTGCTCTCCGAGTCGATCCGCGCGTGGGCCCGAGGCGGCCAGGAGCACGACCTGCCCACGCTGCTGGAGCAGGCCGGCGCGGTGACCGGGCCGGTGCCCGTGTTCGACGTCGACGACCCGCGGCTGCTGCCGCCCGGAGACATGCCCGCCAGGATCGCCGGCCTGCTCACGGAGCGCGGCTCCCCCGCGCCCGCCTCCGCCCCGGCCCTGGTGCGGAGCATCCTGGAGAGCCTCGCGCGCGCCTATGCGGCCGCGGTCGAGGACATCGAGCGGCTCACCGGTCGTCCGGTGCGCACCGTGCACCTCGTGGGCGGCGGGGCGCAGAACGCGCTGCTGTGCCGGCTCACCGCCGAGGCGACGGGGCGTCCCGTCGTCGCCGGCCCGGTCGAGGCGACCGCGATCGGCAACCTGCTGGTCCAGGCGCGCACCCACGGGCTGGTCTCCGGCGACCTCGAGGCGCTGCGCGCCGTCGTCGCCCGGTCCACCGCGCCGCGGAGGTACGAGCCGGACCGGTGACGAGCGGCGCGGTTCCCCGAGGCGATGGGTGCGGTCGGGCTCGGGCCGGTCAAGCTGGGACGGTCAGGCTGGGACGGTCAGGCCCGCGCTCGGTCCACCGCGGCGGCGAAGTCCGTCCACCGGCCCCGGAACTGCTCCGCGGGGGCGACGATCAGCCGCTGGGCGACATCGTCGACGGCGGCGCGAAGCCGCCGTCGGCTCCGCCGGGTGCGGGCGGCGGCCGCGGCCCCGTTGACGACGCTGAGCAGGGCGCCGAGCAGCACCCCGACCAGGATGCCCACCAGGATCAGCAGCGTGGGCACCGGCCAGCCCTCCACCCGGGGCGTCGGCGGCACCGGTAGCTGGAACCACGCCAGGGCGGCGAGCCACAGCAACCACAGGGCGCCGACCAGGGCCGCGGCCAGCGCAAGCCACTGGACGACCGAGACGACCGGCCACCACCACGCCGTGCGGCCGGCGCCCAGGTCCGTGCCGGCGATGGCGCGGTCCAGGGCGTCCGGCAGCTGTTCCTGACGTCGTCGCACGTCCGCGCGCAGTTCCCGTTGCCAGGTGGACGGCATGCCCGCCCCGGCAGCCTGCAGATAGTCGCGCACGGCCGCGTCGATGACGGCGTCCTGTGCGGCGTTGGCCCGGGGCAGGGACGTCCGGTTGACGGCCGGGTCGGCGGCCCGCCGGTGCAGGTTGAGGCGGCGCAGCGGGTCCGGCCCGAGGGAGCCGATCCACCGGGTCACCGGCCAACCGGTGCGCCGGCCGGCCTGCTTGCGCCACGAGCGGCCCGACGCCCGGGCCACCGTCTCGACGTTGGCGGCGACGCTCAGATCGCGCGCGAGCCGGGCGCGCTGGTTCTTCTCGCTGCTCCGGGTCGCGGCACTCCCCGCGGCGCCCTCGAAGCCCTCCGCGCCGTCACGGGCGAGGGTGTGGGCGGCGCGGACGACATCGGCCTCGAGTCGAGCGACGGCCGCCGTCCGGGCGGCTGCGACGCCGTGGATCCGGGCCTGAAGCGCGTCCACCCCGGCACCGGTCGCCGCGGACGTCGCGAACACCTCCATCCGGGCCAGCCCGTCCCGGTCCAGCAGGTCGCGCAGCGATCCGAGCACCGCGGGCAGCTCGTGCGCGGAGACACGGTCGGCCTGGTTGAGGACGGCGAGCATCACCGGCCCGTGGGAGGCGAGCGGCTGCAGGAAGCCCTGATGCACCGCCAGATCGGCGTACTTCTGCGGGTCGAGCACCCACACGAGCACGTCCACCATCGACGCGAGGCGCTCGACCACGTCGCGGTGTTCGCGGTGCGTGGAGTCGAAGTCGGGCAGGTCGAGCAGGATGAGGCCGCCGTCGCCGAGGTCCTCACGCAGCACGTGCCGGTCCTGCACGCCCAGCCAGTCGAGCAGGGCATCGCTGTCCTGTTCGCCCCACACCGCGGCGAGCGGCTGCGACGTCGTCGGCCGGGTCGCGGCCGCGCGGGCGATCGGCGCCCCGGCCACCGCGTTGAACAGGGAGGACTTGCCACTGCCGGTGGCCCCGAAGAAGCCGACGACGGTGTGCGCGGCGGAGAGGGAACGGCGGGTCTTCGCCCGGGCGAGCACGTCGTCGACGGCGGCGAGATCCCCGTCCGGCAGCACGCCGTCGGCGAGGCGGCGAGCCTGTTCCAGGGCGTCGATGCGCTCGGCGAAGGCCGGCGGCCGGGTGCGGCTCACGCGGCGTCCGCCAGCCGGCGCAGGCGCACGGCGAGCTCGGCCATGGACGGCGCGGTCACGGCATCGGCGTCGGCGTCGGCGTCGGCATCACGGTCGCGGTCGACACCGGCACGGTCCTCCGCGTGCGCCGTCGCGCCGTCGTCGGGCAGCCGGTCGAGGAAGCGGCGTGAGTCCCGCGCGAACAGCGCGGCGACGCGCTCCTGCAGGTTCGTCCGGGCCAGCGCGGTCAGTTCGAGGACGGCGTCCTGGCCGAACAGGGTCTCCAGCGCCTTCTGGCCGACGACGGCGGAACCCCCGGCGATGCCGACCTCCAGGCCCGTCAGCCCGGCGGTGGAGGCGAAGACGACGACCATGAGCGCGACCGCCACGCCGTTGATGCCCCAGGAGAGGGCGCGCGCCTTCCGTCGCTTGCCGGCGCCCTGGTCGCTGACCAGGTCGAGCAGGTCGCCCTGCCACTGCCGGATCTGCTGGGCCACCTCGTCGGAGAAGCCGGCGGGCAGCCGAGACAGGTCCCCGCCCTCGGTCAGGGAGCGCCCGGCGGCGTCGGACCGCCACAGGTCGAACGACGCCTCGGCGGCGCGGGCCGCCTGGGCGACGATGACGGCGTGCAGGCCGGTCTCGATCGCGTTCTCGACCTGCGCCACGGGCGCGGGCTCGCCCCGCAGGAAGGCGCCGACCCGGTCGCGCACGCGGTTGAGGTTGGTCTCGATGCTGCGGAAGAACTCGCCGGTGCCGACGAAGTCCTGCCAGCGGGCCAGCACCTCACCGCGCAGCAGGCTGCCGTCGCGGGTGCTGTCCATCGCCAGGTCGGCGGCGCGGGCGTACGCACCGCGGACGTCGTCCGCGAGGCGGGCGGCGGCCACGCGCTGGTCCTGCTGCGCCTCGGCGAGGGTGTCCATCCGGGTCGCGAGCGCCCGCACGGCGCCGCCGAGCGTCCGCCGGGAGATGGCGGCCCGGCTCTGCGCGTCCCGAGAGATCTCGGTGAGCCACCCGCGGATGGGTGCCACCGCCGCGGCCGGGAGCATCGCCGCCTCGTCGAGCCTCGTCTCGGGCACGACGAAGAGGGCCGACTCGCCGAGGCCCTGCTCGGTGAGCATCCGGCGCAGGTCGGCGGCCACCTCGTCCTCGACGCCGGCGGGGACCCGGTCGAGGACGACGGCCACGGTGATGTCCCGGCCGGCGGCGTCGAGCAGGAGGTCCCACGGCACGGCGTCGGCGTAGCGGTTCGCCGTCGTGACGAAGAGCCAGAGGTCGGCGGCGGAGAGCAGCTGACCGGCGAGCCGCCGGTTCTCGTCCGAGACGGAGTCGATGTCCGGGGCGTCCAGCAGGGCGATGCCGGCGGGGATCGCCGGGTCGCCGACGAGGACGAGCGAATTGCTCGCGTCGCCCTGTCCCCCGCGGACGCGGGCGAGGGAGCCGAGCACGCGCCGGCCGGTGAACCAGTGCTCGTCGGACGGGTGGTGCAGCAGGATCGGCTGGCGGGTGGTCGGCCGGATCGCGCCGGCCCGGGTGACCGGGTGACCGGCGATGCCGTTGACGAGGGTGGACTTGCCGGCGCCGGTCGAGCCGCCCACGACGGCGAGCAGCGGGGCGTGCAGGGAGGCGAACCTGGGGATGATGTAGTCGTCGAGCTGGGTGACCGCGTCGGCGGCAGCGGCGCGGGTGCGCGGCACGTCCGGCAGGTCCAGCGGCAGGGTGAGGCCGGCGACGGCGTCGCGCGTGGTCCGCAGCAGCGCGACCGGGTCCCCGTCGTCCGGGACGCGATCGTGGCCGGGCGACTCCGGCCGGGCCGGGGCACGCCGGACGGTCTCGTCCTGGATGCCGGGCCGCCGGGTGGGCCGCGGTGGGGTCGGGGAGCTCACGGGTTCATCCTGCCCGAAAAAGATGAAGGCCGGTTCCGAGTGACTCGGAACCGGCCTTCGGCCGTGACCCCAGCGGGATTCGAACCCGCGTTACCGCCGTGAGAGGGCGGCGTACTAGGCCTCTATACGATGGGGCCTCAGATGCCGGGAGATGGTGGTCGCACCAACATTCCCTGCGCTGGGATGCCAGGACTCGAACCTAGAATGACGGTACCAGAAACCGTAGTGTTGCCGATTACACCACATCCCATTGCCGCCGGATCGATCCGATCGGTCCCTTCCGGGCCCTTTCGTTTCGTTCGGGCAACGACATGAAATACTACCGTAGGCCTGCCCGATCGAGCAAAACGAGAGCGGCTCAGCGAGCGATGAGCTGCATCACGTCGGTCAGCGACCCCACCACGGCGCCCGTGAAGCCGACCTCGCCCGAACCGGTTCCCTGGCCCACGGCAGCGCGGCCACCGGCGCGCGAGCGGTCCAGCCATACGCCGACCAGGCCCGCATCGCTGGCCCCGACGGCGTCGACCGCGGGGTTGTCCCCCACGTACAGCGTCCGCTCCGGCGCGGAGCCGAGCTGCCGGGCACCCTCGACGTAGATCGCCGGGTCCGGTTTGGCCACCCCGAGCGTGTCCGTGCCGATCAGGACGCTGATCCGCTCCAGGCCGGCCCGGTCGAGCTTCGCCCGCTGGTAGTCGGCGACGTTGTTGCTGAGCGCGCCGTAGGGGATGCCCACGTCGTCGAGGGCATCGAGCAGCGGCACGACATCGTCGAAGGCGGTGAAGTGGGTGGGCAGGATCGCCGTGTACACCGCGTCCCAGCCGTCCAGGTCCGCGATCGGCTCGAGGCCGAGGCGCTCGTGCGCGGCCCGCACCCGGTACTGGCGCTGGGTCGCGAAGTCGAGCTCCCCGGCCAGGTAGCGGTCGTAGAAGCCGTCCGGGTCCCGCGAGAAGTCGAGGGAGTACTGCTCCTCCAGCTCCGCGGGCACGGCGAGCCCGGTCTGCCGGGCGACGGCGCGCAGGGTCGCGTCCATCGCCCGGTGCAGGTCCACCATCGTGTCGTCGATGTCGAGCAGGACGCCCTCGACGGGGAACGGGCCCGCCGCCGTCGCCGGCGTCGCGTGATCGGTGTCGGCGTGGCTCACGACGTGGCGGCGTCCGCGGCGTCCGCCCGGAAGGCGCGCAGCCGGGCGAGCGAGGAGTCCCTGCCGAGGATCTCGAGGGACTCGAACAGCGGCGGGGAGATCCGGTGCCCGGAGGCGGCGGTGCGGACGGGCCCGAACGCGTGCCGGGGCTTCAGCCCCAGCTCGTCGACGAGCGCCGTGCGCAGCGCGGTCTGGATCGTCTCGGCGTCGAACGGCTCGAGCGGCTCCAGCGCGGCGATCGCCGCGTCGAGGGCCTCGGCGAGATTGGCCGGCATGCCCTTCCGCGCGTCGTCGTCGACCGTGATGTCCGCATCGGCGGCGAAGAGGAAGCCGATCATCGCCGGCGCCTCGCCGAGCAGGGTGATGCGCTCCTGGATCAGCGGCGCGGCGGCGGCGAGGATCTGCTGCTCCCGGTCGGTCAGGGTCTCCCCCACGACGCCGGCGGCCTGCAGGTACGGGACGAGCCGGTCGCGGAAGTCGTCGGCGTCGAGCAGGCGCACGTGCGATCCGTTGATCGCCTCGGCCTTCTTCACGTCGAAGCGAGCCGGGTTGGGCAGCACGTCGTGGACGTCGAACGCGGCGACGAACTGATCGACGCCGAACACGTCCTCGTCCGCCGAGAGGGACCAGCCCAGCAGCGCCAGGTAGTTGAGCAGGCCCTCCGGGATGAACCCGCGGTCCCGGTGCAGGAAGAGGTTGGACTCGGGGTCCCGCTTGGAGAGCTTCTTGTTCTTCTCCCCCATCACATAGGGCAGGTGGCCGAACAGCGGCATGTACGAGGCGACCCCGATGTCGATCAGCGCCCGGTAGAGCGCGATCTGCCGCGGCGTGGAGGAGAGCAGGTCCTCGCCGCGCAGCACGTGGGTGATGCCCATCAGCGCGTCGTCCAGCGGGTTGACCAGCGTGTAGAGGGGCTTGCCGTTGGCGCGGGCGACGACGAAGTCCGGCACGGAGCCGGCGCGGAAGGTGATCTCCCCGCGGACCAGGTCGGTGAAGGTGATGTCGTCCTCCGGCATCCGCAGCCGCAGCACGGGCTCGCGGCCCTCGGCGCGGAAGGCGGCGCGCTGCTCGTCGGTGAGGTCGCGGTCGTGGTTGTCGTACCCGAGCTTGATGTCGCGGCCGGCGTCGCGGTGCCGCGCCTCGATCTCCTCCGGCGTCGAGAACGACTCGTAGAGGTGCCCGGCCTCGGTCAGCTGCGCGAGCACGGCGGTGTAGATGTCGCCGCGCTGGGACTGGCGGTACGGGCCGTGCGGGCCGCCGACCTCGACGCCCTCGTCCCAGTCCAGGCCGAGCCAGCGCAGTGCCTCGAGCAGCTGGTGGTAGCTCTCCTCGCTGTCCCGGGCGGCGTCGGTGTCCTCGATCCGGAAGACGAGCGTGCCGCCGGTGTGCCGGGCGTAGGCCCAGTTGAACAGCGCGGTACGGATCAGCCCGACGTGGGGCGTTCCGGTCGGCGACGGGCAGAACCGGACGCGGACCGGGGTGTCGTCGGTGACGGCGGGCAGGCCGGCCGAAGAGGCGTTGGGAGCGGTCGACGCGCCGGCGGTGACGTCGGCGGGCGCGTGGATCACGGTCGCGGGGTCGTTCGCAGCGTCGTTCGCGGGGTCGGCAGGAGTGGCGGCAGGGGGCACGGAGGCATCGTTGGACATGGTGGGGCCAGTCTATCGGTGGCGCCGGTGGCGGCGACGGCGGTCAGGGCAGCAGCCGAGCGTCAGGGCAGTGGGCATCAGCCGGCGTCAGGGCAGCGGCAGCAGCCGAGTAGCGGCGGCACGGTGCACCGCGTCGGTGAGAGCAGCGAGCACCGGCGTGTCCAGACTCCACCGCAACCAGAACAGGGGGACGTCGAGGTGGCCGGGATCGGTGTCGAGCACGGTCAGCCCCCGGCCCCTCCCTCGCGAACCCTCCTCCCCCGTGCCCTCCGTCACTGCGACCCCGCCCACTCGGTCCGTCGGCACCAGTCCCCAGCCGAGGCCGAGCCGGATGGCATCGGCGTACTCCCGGGAGCTCGGGACGAAGCTACGCGGGCCGGCGTCGACGAGCACGCCTGCGGGCTGCTCGCCGGTTTCCCGGTCGAGCTGCGCGTCGGCTCCGCCGCCGGGCCGCGCGTCGGCTGCCCGGTCGACCTGCGTCTCGGCTCCCTGCGCGGGCTCCCCGCCACCGACCAGGGCCACGAACCGGCGCTGCAGGCTGTCGTCGCGATCGAAGTCGACGACGGGAGCGGCGCGCAGCCGCGCGGGCGTCACGCCGCCGGCGAACCAGCGGTCGACGACGTGCGGGGCCGCGACCGGGACGTAGCGCAGCGCCCCGAGCGGGGTCACCGAGCAGCCCTGCAGGCGCACGGGCGTCGCGGCGACGGCGGCCATCACCCGGCCGTCGCGGAGCAGGTCGGCAGAGCGGAGCTCGTCCTCGCGGTGCAGCTCGACGGCGACGTCGCCCCACCGCTGCAGCGCCTCGAGAGCCGGCATGAACCAGGTGGCGAGGGAGTCGCTGTTCACCGCGACGGACACCGTCGCGCGACGCCGTGGCGCACCGAGTCCGGCCGATTCCCCGGCGTCCGCGGTACCGCCCGGATTCACGGCGGTGCCGAGATTGGCGGCGAGGTCGTGCTGGAGGTGCAGCACCTGACGTGCCGTCCGCAGCACGGCCCGGCCCGGATCGGTGGGCTGCACGGGCCGGCTGCGTCGCACCACGACCTGGCCCAGAGCCTCCTCGAGCGCCCGGATCCGCTGGCTGACGGCCGACGGCGTCAGGTGCAGGACCGTCGCGGCGCCGTCGAAGCTGCCCTCGTCGACGACGGCGACGAGGGCAGCGAGCTGATCCGTCGACACGTTCATGAAGCGATTCTAATGTTCGAGCAGAATCCTTCATTGGTTTTCAGATCGGCGGCTGGCTAGCGTGGCGGGGTGCCCTTCGCTCTCGCCACCGCCCTCGCCGGACTCGGCACCGGACTCGGTCTGATCATCGCCATCGGCGCCCAGAACACCTTCGTGCTGCGCCAGGGCATCCGCCACGAACACGTCGCGGTGCTGGTGGGACTGTGCCTGGTCTCCGACGTCGTGCTGATCGCCGCCGGGGTGGCCGGCCTCGGGGCCCTCGTCACCGCGGTGCCGGCGGTCCTGACGGTGGTGCGGATCGTCGGGGCGGCGTTCCTGCTCGCCTATGCCGTGCTGGCAGCGCGGCGCGCCCTGCATCCCGGACGGCTCACCGCCGAGGCCGGCGGCGGCTCCCTGTCGCGGCGGCGCGTGCTGCTCACCGGCGCGGCGCTGACCTGGCTCAATCCGCACGTCTATCTGGACACCGTGCTGCTGGTCGGCTCACTGGCCGCCGTGCACGGGGACACCGGGCGCTGGTGGTTCGGTGCCGGCGCCATGGTGGCGAGCGCCCTGTGGTTCGTCGCGCTCGGCTGGGGCGCGGGTCTGCTGGCCGGCTGGTTCCGCCGCCCGGCGACGTGGCGCATCCTCGACGGGGCCATCGCCGTCGTCATGGCCGCCCTGGGTCTGCGGCTGCTGCTCGGCGGCTGACGGTCGGGCCCAACGACGCAGCCGGACGTCAGCGGCGCAGGAACAGGTTGCTCAGGGCGCCGATGCCTTCGATCTCCACCTCGAAGCGCTGGTTCTCCCGGATGGTGCCGACGCCGGCGGGGGTGCCGGTGAGGATGACGTCGCCCGGCAGCAGCGTGAAGGCCTGGGAGGCGTGGACGACGAGGTCGGTGACGCCGAAGATCATGTCGGCGGTGCTGCCGTCCTGGACGACATCGCCGTCGAGTGCGCCGGTGATCCGCAGGTTCTCGGGATCCAGGTCGGTCTCGATCCAGGGGCCGAGCGGGCAGGACGTGTCGAAGCCCTTGGCCCGCGCCCACTGGTTGTCGGTGCGCTGGATGTCGCGGGCCGTGACGTCGTTGCCGCAGGTGTAGCCGAAGATCACGTCCTTGACCCGGTCCGGCGTCACGTCCTTGCAGATCTTGCCGATCACGACGGCGAGCTCGGCCTCGTAGGAGATCTCGTCGGAGAACTCGGGCATCAGCACCGGATCGGTCGGCCCGATCACCGCCGTGTTGGGCTTGAAGAAGAGTAGCGGCGACGGCGGCAGCTCGTTGCCCAGCTCGGCCGCGTGGTCCGCGTAGTTGCGCCCGACGCCGACCACCTTGCTGCGCGGGATGATCGGCGCGAGCAGGCGCACGTCCTCGAGCGGGTGTCGCACCCCGGTGGGGACCAGCTGCTGGTAGAAGGGGTCGCCCTTGATCGCGAAGACCTCCTCCGCGCCCGGCTCGCCGTGCACGACGCCGAAGGAGGGTTCCGAATCACTGGTGGCAAACCGGGCTATGCGCATGCCTCCACCCTAGGACAGGGGCACGGGTCGTCCGCGCGCCGGGGCGGGTCGACCGGCGCAGGCCGGTCCTCCTCCCGCGGATCAGGCGCGCGAGCCCTTCCCCGAGTACGCGTACACGCCGAACTCGCGGACGGCCTCGTAGTACGTCCAGGCGACCCCGTAACAGGTGTAGCGCAGCGGGTTCCAGGCCGAGTAGGCGGTGGAGCAGGCGGTGCGCAACCGCGTGAGGAACGCCTGGTCGCAGGCCAGCCGACTGGTGGTCGAGGTGGCGCTGTAGCACGCGTCGTGCCGGGCGCAGGCGTAGCGGAAGTCGGCCTTGCCCCAGCTGTCGGGCACCCACGCCGTGCTCCGGGTGCCGCAGTAGTCGGTGGTCGCCGCCGTCGTCGTGGCCAGCGCCGTGACCTGGGTTGCTGCCGTGGCCTGGCGGCCCGGTGCCGCCTGGGCGGACGTCGCCGTCATCCCCAGCAGGACGGCCAGGACGGCCAGGGTTCCCAGCACCCGCAGGATCGTCGTTCGCATGACACGCCCCTTCGCCCGGGGACGGCAGGCAGCGGTGAAGACTCAGGCCGTCCAGCGTCAGGTTAGGACGCCGCGGGGAGCCCGTCCAGAGGCCGGGACGATGGTCGCGTGATGGTCACCGGCGGGTCAGCAGGTTCTCCGGCAGGTCGGCCGCCCGAAGCGGCAATGACAGCCTGGACGTGGACACGGCGACGGTGGCGGCGCCGCAACCGCGACGCCGTCACCGGGCCGGACGAATCTGTTCAGACGGGACCGGTCAGACGAGGCGGGTCAGCCAGCCGTGAGGATCCTCGACCGTGCCGGTCTGGATGCCGAGCAGTTCCTCGCGGATGCTCATCGTCACGCCGCCGACCTCCGACGCCGGGGAGGAGACGGAGCCCTTCTCGGTCTTCAGCTCGCCGATCGGGGTGATGACGGCGGCGGTGCCGCACGCGAACACCTCGGTGATCTGGCCGGACTCGACGCCGTCGCGCCACTCGTCGATCATGATCTTCCGCTCCTGCACCTCCAGGCCGCGGTCCCGGCCCAGCTGCAGCACCGAGTCGCGGGTGACGCCCTCGAGGATGGAGCCCGACAGCGCGGGGGTGACGAGGCGGCCGTCGGCGTAGACGAAGAACACGTTCATGCCGCCGAGCTCCTCGACGGCACCCTCGTCGAGGAACAGCACCTGCTTGCAGCCGTGCGCCTCGGCCTCGAGCTGCGGCAGCAGGGACGCGGCGTAGTTGCCTCCGCACTTCGCGGAGCCGGTCCCACCGCGGCCGGCCCGCGCGTACTGCTCGGACAGCCAGATCGACACGGGGGCGACCTCGCCGCCGAAGTAGTTGCCCGCCGGCGAGGCGATCACCCGGTAGCTGACCTCACGGGAGGGGCGGACGCCGAGGAAGTTCTCGGTGGCGAACATGAAGGGCCGCAGGTAGAGGCTCTCGCCGTCGCCGTCCGGCACCCAGGCGCGGTCGACGTCGACCAGCTGCTTGAGCGACTCGAGGAACAGCTCCTCGGGCAGCTGCGGGAGAGCCAGGCGGTGCGCGGAGCGCTTGAGCCGGGCGGCGTTCTTCTCGGGCCGGAACGTCCAGATGGACCCGTCCGCGTGCCGGTAGGCCTTCAGCCCCTCGAAGATCTCCTGGGCGTAGTGCAGCACGGAGCAGGCGGGATCCATGGGGATCGGGCCGTACGGCTCGATCCGGGCGTCGTGCCACGCGCCGTCGTGGTAGTCGATGACGGCGGTGTGGTCCGTGAACCAGTCCCCGAAGCCCGGGTTCTGCAGGATCTTCTCCCGCTCCGCCTCGCTGCGGGGGTTCTCGTTCAGGGTCCGTGAGAAGGTCAAGCCCTCGGCCACCGTCGTCATCTCGTCCTCACCGTTCGTCGATCGTGCGGCCAGGTGCGCCGCTGCCTTCCTATTGTGCTCGCGTCGCGACCGCACCAGCAATCGCATCGCCGACCGCCACCGTGCTGCGCCGTTCCGCGCCACGGGCCGACAGATCGGCGGCCACCGCGGCTCGGACGCGCGCTCCGGCGTCGGCCTGGCCGAGCGTCTCGAGCATGATGGCGACGGAGAGGATGGCCGCGGTCGGGTCGGCGACGCCCTGCCCGGCGATGTCCGGGGCGGAGCCGTGGACGGGCTCGAACATGCTCGGCGCGGTGCGGTCCGGGTTGATGTTGCCGGACGCGGCCAGCCCGATGCCGCCCGCGACGGCGCCCGCGAGATCGGTGATGATGTCGCCGAACAGGTTGTCGGTGACGATGACGTCGAAGCGCGACGGGTCCGTGACCATGAAGATCGTGGCCGCGTCGATGTGCAGGTAGTCGACGGCCACCTGCGGGTAGTCCGCGGCGACCTCCTCGACGACCCGCTTCCACAACCGTCCCGCATGCACGAGCACGTTGGTCTTGTGGATCCAGGTGAGCTTCTTCCGCGGGCGGGCGGCGGCCTGCTCGAACGCGTAGCGCACGACGCGGCGCACGCCGAAGGCGGTGTTGACGGACACCTCCGTGGCGATCTCCGCCTCGGTGCCGGCACGCAGGGTACCGCCGTTGCCGACGTAGGGGCCCTCGGTGCCCTCGCGCACGACGACGAAGTCGACCTCGCCGGGATCCCCGAGCGGGCTGGCGACGCCGGCGGGCAGCAGGGAAGGCCGCAGGTTCACGTAGTGGTCGAGGCTGAAGCGGAGCTTGAGCAGCAGGTCCCGCTCGATCAGGCCGGACGGGACGCGACTGTCCCCCGGGGCCGCGCCGACCGCGCCGAACAGGATGGCGTCGAAGCCGCGCAGCCGCTCGAGGGTGGCGTCGTCGAGCACCTCGCCGGTCTCCAGCCAGTGAGCCGCGCCGAGGGCGAAGTCGGTCTTCTCGACGGACACGCCGGTGCCGGCCAGTGCCGCGTCGAGCACCTTCAGGCCCTCGGCCACCACCTCCGGACCGATCCCGTCGCCGCCGATGACTGCCAGCCGGATGCTCTCACTCATGTCTCCAGCGTAGTGCGCCGTCTTGCATCGTGAGAAAGCAATCTCAAGATGTGACCGGCGCGGCCGTTGCCGCACGTGGACGCCGGGGCCGCCACACCCGGAAGAGGTGCCAGGCCGCGTACCCTCCGAGTGCCGCCGCACCGAGATGCACACCCGTCTGCTTCTGCCCCGGGTCGAGCGCGGTCGCGACCCACCCGGCGCCGGGCACGTGGTACTCGACCACGCCGCGCAGCTGCGCCGGCCCGACCGGATCGGCGTCGGCACTGCCGTTCGCATCGCCGCGGGTGGTCAGGGACGGCGCCCCGGTCGCGTCCATCCCGACGGCGACGATCCGGTGGGTGACGAGCGCGGCGTCGTCGCGCGGCGCGAAGGTGACGACGTCCCCGACGGCGAGCCGGGCCATGTCGGGGATGGACCGGACAGGCCGCACCACCACCTGACTGCCCGTCGGGATGGTCGGTGACATCGACCCGGACAGGACGGTGAGCGGGACCCATCCCAGCATCCGCGGCACGACGACGAGGCCGAGCAGCGCCGCCGCGACGACGAGGGCGGCGAGGGCGACCAGGACGCCGCGGACGGGCGCGAACGCGGACGCGGACGCGACGGAAACACCGCCGGACCCGGCCCGGCGTGAGAATCGGAGCCGCCCCGCCGGCCCGCCGCTCACGTCCGGCGCGCTCACTTCTGCGTCAGGATCACACGGATGGTGCTCAGGTCCGCACTGACGTCCTCGCCCGCCGTGGTGCCGCTGCCCCAGTCGGTGCCGTTGGTGTGCGTCTTCGCCCAGGCGACGGTGAAGGTCACCGTCGCGGTGCGCCCGTTGTCGTTGGCGACGGTGCCCTTCTGCCCGACCACGGTGTACCCGTCGGAGCCGTCCGTGTCGGTCAGGCCGGCGATCGTCGTCGTCACGGCGAGGCCGTCCCCGCTCTGTGCGTAGGCCGCGAAGTCGGTGTGCGAGTAGTCGACGGCGAGGACGCCCCGCAGGTTGTCGCCGATCGCGTCGACCTCGGTCGTGGCGGTCAGCGTCACGGTGTCCCCCGGCACCATCCGGTAGGTCGCCGGATCGATCACGGCGTTGTTCTGGTCCCGCCACTGCGCGTTCCCGACGGGGGTCATCGCGAGGTGGCCCGAGGCGATGGTGCTGTGCGTGAGCGGCTGCTCCTCGTACCAGCGGGAGAACGTGCCGCCCCCGGCGGTGAGCAGGCCGACCGCGAGTGCTCCGGCGGCGATCGCCTTGACGGCGTGGTGACGCCGCCCCGACGGCGTCGGTGCGGGCGCGGATGCGACGGCGGGTTCAGGAACGGCGGACGGAGACGTGGGTGTGACGGATGCAGACATGACGGGCCCCCCAAGGCGGATGATCGAGACGGATCAGTCGACCACCGACACCCAGCGGTGGATCACGGAGCTCCGTCTCGATCCGGTCGCCGGCGCGGTCGCACCCTCGCGATCCGCTCGGCCATCCCCCCAGAACGGCCTCGCACGGCACCCCCCGGCGCCGCACGACTCCTGCAGTCCCCACGCTGCATGCAGTTGCATCAACTGATGCGTCAAGTAGAGCACAGCGTCATCGCGCACGCCAGCGTTCGCGCAGGTCGACGCGTAAATGACTCCCTGGCCGTGATCCTGGCACCCGGATGGGCGCCGTCGTCAGGCGGCCGGCTCCTCGTGGCGCGGGAACACTCCCACCGGTGCCGGCAGCGAGGTGCCCGGCGTCAACGGCGTGGCCAGGGCGGCGAAGTCCCGGCCGTCCTCGGCCACGCCGAGCAGGTCGAGCAGCCGCCCGCAGGACTCCGGCATCACCGGCTGGGCCAGGGTGGCGACGGTGCGCACCACCTGCAGGGTCACGTACAGCACGGTGGCCATGCGCGCCGGGTCGGTCTTGCGCAGCACCCAGGGAGCCTGATCGGCGAAGTAGGCGTTCGTGTCGCCGAGCACCCGCCACGTCTCCTCGAGTGCGCCGTGGAAGTCCTGCACGCCGTAGGCCTCGCGGCTGACCCGTAGCAGGTCCGCGGCGCGCGCGAGCAACTCCTCGTCGTCGGCGGTGAACGCGCCCGGTTCGGGCACCGCGCCGTCGCAGTTCTTGGCGACCATGGACAGGGACCGCTGGGCGAGGTTGCCGAGGTTGTTGGCCAGATCGGCGTTCTTCCGGCCGACGACGGCGTCGTGGTTGTAGGAACCGTCGGCGCCGAAGGGGATCTCGCGCAGCAGGAAGAAGCGAACGGCGTCGAGACCGTACTGGGCGACCCAGTCGCGCGGGGCGACGACGTTGCCCAGGGACTTGGACATCTTCTCGCCGTTGTTGTGCAGGAAACCGTGGATCATCACGCGCTTGGGCAGCGGCAGGTCCGCACTCATCAGGAACGCGGGCCAGAAGATGCAGTGGAACCGGGAGATGTCCTTGCCGATCATGTGCAGGTCGGCAGGCCAGTAGGTCCGGTACTGCTCCGAGTCCGTGTTCGGGAAGCCGGCACCGGTGAGGTAGTTGGTCAGGGCGTCGACCCACACGTACATCACGTGGTCCGGGTCGCCGGGCACCGGGACGCCCCAGTCGAAGCTGGTGCGGGAGATGGAGAGGTCCTCGAGGCCGCCCTCGACGAAGCGGATCACCTCGTTGAACCGCGAGCGCGGGGCCGCGAACTCCGGCTGGTCGCGGTACAGGGCCAGCAGCTTCTCCTGGTAGGCGGAGAGCCGGAAGAAGTAGCTGGCCTCCTCGGTCCAGGTCACCTCGGTGCCGGTCTCGGTGGCGCGGCGGACGCCGTCCTCCCCGACCGAGGTCTCGTCCTCACCGAAGAACCGCTCGTCGCGCACCGAGTACCAGCCGGCGTAGGCGTCGAGGTAGATGTCGCCCGCCGCCTCCATCCGGCGCCAGATCTCCTGCGCGGAGGCGTAGTGGTCCGCGTCGGTGGTGCGGATGAACCGGTCGTAGCTGATGCCGAGCTCGTCGTCCATCGCCTTGAACGCCGCGGCGTTGCGGGTCGCCAGCTCCCGGGCGGTCAGGCCGAGCTTCTGCGCGGTCTGCTCCATCTTCAGGCCGTGCTCATCGGTGCCGGTGAGGAAGTAGACGTCGTACCCGTCCAACCGGGCGAAGCGTGCCATCGCGTCGGTGGCGATGTACTCGTACGCGTGCCCGATGTGCGGTTCCCCGTTGGGATAGGCGATGGCAGTGGTCAGGTAGTAGGCAGGGCGGGACGTCACCGAGTCAGTCTAGGTGAACGCCGCCGGCCGTCACGATCGGTGACGGCCGGCGGCGGAGGGGTGCAGCGCGAGAGGAGCGAGGCCGCTCAGGACTCCGTGAGGTCCACCTGGCGGATGGCCTCCGCGCCGATCCGCTCCTTGATCTCCTCCAGCTGCTGCGCGGTGACGGTGGAGTCCACGGAGAGCACCGAGAGGGCCTGGCCGCCCTCGGACTTGCGGGCCACCTGCATGCCGGCGATGTTCACGTCGCGGTCGCCCAGCACCGAGCCCATCACGGCGATGACGCCGGGCCGGTCCCGGTAGATCACGACGATCAGGTGGTCGTCCAGCGGCATCTCGAGCTCGTACCCGTTGATGCCGGTGAGCTTCTGGTTCTGCTTCGGTCCGGTCAGCGTGCCGGAGACCTCGACCTGGCGGCCGTCCGAGAGGGCGCCACGGACGGTCAGCTGGTTCCGGTACTCCGGGGACTCCGCCGTCGTGGTCAGCTTCATCGCGACGCCGCGCTGCTCGGCGAGGACAGGTGCGTTGACGTAGGAGACGTGCTCGGAGACGACGTCCTGGAACACGCCCTTGAGGGCGGCCAGCTCGAGCGACTTCACGTCGTGCTCGGCGATCTCCCCGGCCACCTCGAGCTCGATCTGGGTGACGGAGCCGGCGCCGAGGGCGGTGACGATCCGGCCGAGCTTCTCGACCAGCGGGATGCCGGGGCGCACGTCCGGGTGGATGACTCCGCCGGCGACGTTGACGGCGTCGGGAACCAGCTCCCCGGCGAGGGCGAGCCGCACGGAGCGGGCGACGGACACGCCGGCCTTCTCCTGTGCCTCGTCGGTCGAGGCGCCCAGGTGCGGGGTGACGACGACGTTCTCGTGCGCCATGAACGGCAGGTCCGTCGCCGGCTCGGAGGTGAAGACGTCGATCGCTGCACCGGCGATGGTGCCCGCGGTGACCGCCTCGTCCAGCGCCGCCTCGTCGACGAGACCGCCGCGGGCCACGTTGATCACGAACGCGGTGTCCTTCATCTTCCCGAACGCCTCGGCGCCCAGCATGCCGAGCGTCTCCGGGGTCTTCGGCATGTGGATGGTGACGAAGTCCGCCTCGGCGAGCAGCGTGTCCAGGTCCACCAGCCGCACGCCCATCTGGGCGGCGCGGGCGGAGGTGACGTAGGGGTCGAAGGCGATGACCTCGGTGCCGAACGCCTTGACCCGCTCGGCGACCAGGCCGCCGATCCGCCCCAGGCCGATGATGCCGATGGTCTTCTCGAACAATTCGACGCCGGTGTACTTCGAGCGCTTCCACTCGCCGCCCTTGAGCGACGCGTTGGCCTGCGGGATGTTCCGGGCCAGGGAGAGGATGTGCCCGACGGTCAGCTCCGCGGCGGAGATGATGTTCGACGTCGGGGCGTTGACGACCATGACGCCGGCACGGGTGGCGGCGGCGACGTCGACGTTGTCCAGGCCGACGCCGGCACGCGCGATCACCTTCAGCTTCGACGCCGCAGCGATCGCCTCGGCGTCCACCTGCGTGGCGGAGCGGATCAGGACAGCGTCGACGTCGGCGATCGCGGGCAGCAGTTCGGCGCGGTCGGCACCGTTGGCGCGGCGGATCTCGAAGTCGGGGCCGAGGGCCTCGATCGTGGCCGGGGAGAGCTCCTCGGCGATGAGGACGACGGGACGAGCGGGGGCGGGGGCGGTGGTCACGCGATTCCTTCGGACGGGGACAGGGACGGGCGGACGGACGGAGGCCCGTTCCAGCCTAGGACGGGCACCGAACGCCGAGAGGCCAGTCCCGCAGTGTTACCGAGGGCAACGACTGTGAGACTGGCCTCACCGGCGATCGGACAGAGGCTCAGCGCCGCGTCAGCGGGAGACCTGACCCTCGGTGTAGTCGTCGTTCGACTTGATCCACGAGAAGAGCTGGCGCAGCTCGCGGCCGGTGGCCTCGATCGGGTGCGCCTCGCCCTTGGCCCGCAGCTCCTTGAACTCGGGGCCGCCCTTGTCCTGGTCCTCGATGAACCGCTTGGCGAAGGTGCCGTCCTGGATGTCGGAGAGGACGGCCTTCATGTTGTCCTTCACGTGCGGGTCGATGACGCGCGGGCCGGAGACGTAGTCGCCGTACTCGGCGGTGTCCGAGACGGACCAGCGCTGCTTGGCGATGCCGCCCTCGATCATCAGGTCGACGATGAGCTTGAGCTCGTGGAGCACCTCGAAGTAGGCGATCTCCGGCTTGTAGCCGGCCTCGGTGAGAGTCTCGAAGCCGTACTGCACCAGCTGGGAGACACCGCCGCAGAGCACGGCCTGCTCGCCGAAGAGATCGGTCTCGGTCTCCTCGGTGAAGGTGGTCTTGATGACGCCGGCGCGCGAGCCGCCGATGGCCTTCGCGTACGAGAGGGCCAGCGCCTCGGCGTTGCCGGAGGCGTCCTTCTCGACGGCGATGAGCGCGGGAACGCCGCGGCCGGCCTCGAACTCGCGGCGCACGGTGTGGCCGGGGCCCTTCGGGGCGACCATGGCGACGTCGACGCCCTCGGGGGCGCTGATGTAGCCGAAGCGGATGTTGAATCCGTGCGCGAAGAACAGGGCGTCACCGGTGGTCAGGTGCGGCTGGATGGACTCGGCGTACACCGTGCGCTGGACCTGGTCCGGCGTCAGGATCATGATCAGGTCGGCTTCCTCGACCGCGTCGGCGACCGAGAGCACCCGCAGGCCCTCCGCCTCGGCCTTAGCACGGGACTTCGACCCTTCGGCGAGGCCGATCCGCACGTCCACCCCCGAGTCGCGCAGGTTGAGGGCGTGGGCGTGGCCCTGGCTTCCGTAGCCGATGACGGCGACGTGCCGGCCCTGGATGATCGACAGGTCGGCGTCGTCGTCGTAGTAGATCTCTGCCATGGGGATTCAGTCTCTCCTTGGGTGTGTTGTGAAAAGGGTCGAGCGGACCGTCAGACGCTCCTCAGCGCGCGGTGCAGCTGGCGAGCCGGCGTCGTCACGCTACGCGCTCCTCAGGGCTCTGTGCTGTTGCGCCCTTCGGTCGCGCTCCGCTGGCGCTACGCGCTCCTCAGGGCTCTGTCGCTCATCGAGCGGGGGCCGCGACCGATCGCCAGCGTGCCGGACTGGACGATCTCTCGCACCCCGAAGGGTTCGAGCACCGCCAGCAGCGCGTTGAGCTTCTCGGCCGTCCCGGTCGCCTCGATCACCACCGAGTCGGGGGCGACGTCGACGATCGAGGCGCGGAACAGATCGGTCGCCTGGGTGACCTGCAGGCGCGTGGCGGCGTCGGCCCGCACCTTGATCAGGACGTGGTCGCGCTGCACCGAGGTCTCCGGCAGCAGTTCGACGATCTTCAGGACGTTGATCAGCTTGTTGAGCTGCTTCGTCACCTGTTCGAGGAGCTCGGCATCGGCGTCGACCACGACGGTCACCCGGGACACCCCGGGGACCTCGGTCGGGCCGACGGCGAGCGAGTTGATGTTGAACGCGCGGCGGGCGAACAGGCCTGCGACGCGCGTGAGCACGCCGGGCTTGTCCTCGACCAGCACGGACAGGGTGTGGCGTGTCATCAGTCGGTCTCCTCCCACTGCGGCGTCAGGTCCTGCGCCACCTGGATCAGGTCGTTGCTCACGCCGGAGGGCACCATCGGCCACACCATCGAGTCGGGGCTGACGACGAAGTCGATCACCACCGGGCGGTCGTTGATCGCGAGCGCCTGCTCGATCGTGGCGTCGATGTCCTCCGCGCGCTCGCACCGCAGCGCGGCGCAGCCGTAGGCCTCGGCGAGCTTGACGAAGTCCGGGACGCGCACGGTGTCGTGGCCCGTGTTCAGGTCCGTGTTCGAATAGCGGCCCTCGTAGAAGAGCGTCTGCCACTGGCGGACCATGCCGAGCGAGGAGTTGTTGATCACCGCGACCTTGATCGGGATGTCGTTGATCCGGCAGGTGGCCAGTTCCTGGTTGGTCATCTGGAAGCAGCCGTCGCCGTCGATGGCCCACACCACCCGATCCGGGTTGCCGACCTTTGCGCCCATGGCGGCGGGCACGGAGTAGCCCATCGTGCCGGCGCCCCCGGAGTTGAGCCAGGCGTGGGGACGCTCGTACTTGATGAACTGGGCGGACCACATCTGGTGCTGGCCCACGCCCGCCACGTACACGCCCTCCGGCCCGGTCAGCTCGCCGATCCGGGCGATCACCTTCTGCGGGGCGGTCAGCCCGTCGGTCGGCTCGGTGTACCCGAGGGGGTAGGTCTCCCGCAGCCGGCGCAGGGTGGTCAGCCACGCCGTCAGGTCGGGACGCTCGGTGTGCTCGAACTCGGCGGTCAGCGCGTCCGTCAGGTCGGGGATGATCTCCTTGACGGACCCGACGATCGGCACGTCCGCGGTGCGGTTCTTGGAGATCTCGGCCGGGTCGATGTCGGCGTGGATCACCTTGGCACCCGGAGCGAAGCTCGAGAGCTGCCCGGTGACGCGGTCGTCGAACCGGGCCCCGAGCGTGATCAGCAGGTCCGCCTGCTGCAGCGCGGCGACCGCGGAGACGGCACCGTGCATGCCCGGCATGCCGAAGTGCAGGTCGTGGGAGTCGGGGAACACGCCGCGGGCCTGCAGCGTCGTCACCACGGGCGCGCCGAGGTACTCGGCGAGCTGGCGCAGCTCCTCGGAGGCGTGGCCCTTCACGACGCCGCCGCCCACGTAGAACACGGGCCGGGACGACGCGGCGATCAGGCGGGCGGCCTCGCGCAGCTGCTTGGCGTGGCCCCGCACCACCGGGCGGTAGCCGGCGGCCTCGACCTTCGGGGGCCAGCTGAACGTCATCAAGCCCTGCTGGGCGTCCTTGGAGATGTCCACCAGGACGGGCCCGGGCCGCCCGGTGCCGGCGATGTAGAACGCCTCCGCCAGCACCCGCGGGATGTCCTCGGGGTCGGTGACCAGCCAGGAGTGCTTGGTGATCGGCATGGTGATGCCGACGATGTCCGCCTCCTGGAAGGCGTCCGTGCCGATCACGGCGCTGGAGACCTGGCCGGTGATGGCGACGATGGGCACCGAGTCCAGGTGCGCGTCGGCGATCGGGGTGACGAGGTTGGTCGCCCCGGGCCCGGACGTCGCGATGCACACGCCGACGCGGCCGGTGACCATCGCGTAGCCCTGCGCGGCATGGCCGGCGCCCTGCTCGTGGCGGACGAGGATGTGGTTGATCCTCGTCGAGTCCATCAGCGGGTCATAGGTCGGGAGGATGGCTCCGCCCGGCAGGCCGAAGACGTCGGTGACGCCGAGCTCCTCCAGGGCACGCACGATCGCCTGCGACCCGGTCATCTGCACCGGTTCGACGACGCGATTGGGGCCCTGAACCGAACTCTGCACGGAGGAGACGGACGGAGCGACGGTGCTCTCCGTGACGGCGGGCCGGGCGGCGGTGGTGCCACCGGCGACCGTGGCGGCCGGAGCGGTTTCCCGGGCGGGTGCACCTGCCCGGGACGTGTGTGCCATCAGCGCCGGGCTGACGGTCTGTCCCTTGCTCATCGGTTGGTCCTTCGGTCTCGCTCGTGATGGTCGCCCGCGGTGCCGTTCCCCCGTGCCGGCGGAACGATCACCGCAATAAAAAAACCCCTCAGCCTTGCGGCAACGGGGTTGGGCGTGGGGTTGCAGAAGCTTCCGAGAGGCTCCTACGCGCCACGCCGGTCGAGTACGACAAGAATCTGCTTCTGCATGCTCCCAGTGTCGTCCCCGCACGCTGACGGTGTCAACACGCGGACGGCCCGTCTCAACATGTGAGACGGGCCGTCCGCCAGTCGGTGGGTCAGCCGACCCAGGCGCCCTCGGAAGCGGAGTGGACGAGCTTGGCGTACTTGCCCAGCACGCCCGTCGTGAACCGGGGCTTGCGCGGCTCGAAGCCGACCGCCCGCGCGTCCAGCTCGGCCTGGTCGACGATCACGTCGAGGGTCTTGCCGGCCACGTCGAGCCGGATCCGGTCCCCGTCGCGCACGTGGGCGATCGGGCCGCCGTCCACGGCCTCGGGCGCCACGTGACCGACGCACAGGCCGGTGGTGCCGCCGGAGAACCGGCCGTCGGTCAGCAGCAGGACGTCCTTGCCGAGACCCGCGCCCTTGATGGCTCCGGTGATGGCGAGCATCTCGCGCATGCCGGGACCGCCCTTGGGGCCCTCGTAACGGATGACGACGACATCGCCGGCCGCGATGGTGCCGTCCTCCAGGGCGTCCATGGCCGCGCGCTCCCCGTCGAACACGCGGGCGGTGCCCTCGAAGACGTCGGAGTCGAACCCGGCGGACTTGACGACGGCACCCTCGGGGGCGAGCGAGCCCTTGAGGATGGTGATGCCGCCCGTCGGGTGGATCGGGTTCGAGAGCGCCCGCAGGATCTTCCCGTCCGGGTCCGGCGGGTTGATGTCGGCGAGGTTCTCGGCGACGGTCTTCCCCGTCACGGTGAGGCAGTCCCCGTGCAGCAGGCCGGCGTCGAGCAGCGCCTTCATGACGACGGGCACGCCGCCGATCTTGTCGATGTCGTGCATGACGAACCGGCCGAAGGGCTTCAGGTCGCCCAGGTGCGGAACGCGCTCGGCGATGCGGGAGAAGTCGTCGAGGGTCAGATCGACCTCGGCCTCACGGGCGATCGCGAGCAGGTGCAGCACCGCGTTGGTCGAGCCACCGAAGGCCATCACCACGGAGATCGCGTTCTCGAACGCCTCCTTGGTCATGATCTGCCGGGCGGTGATGCCCTTCCGCAGCATCTCGACGACGGCCTCGCCGCTCTTGCGCGCGAACTGGTCGCGCCGGCGGTCGGCCGACGGCGGGGCGGCGGAGCCGGGCACGGACATGCCCATCGCCTCGGCGACGGAGGCCATGGTGTTGGCGGTGTACATGCCGCCACAGGCGCCCTCGCCCGGGCAGATAGCCCGCTCGATGCGGTCCACGTCGTCGCGGCTCATCAGGCCGGCGGCGCAGGCGCCCACGGCCTCGAACGCGTCGATGATCGTGACCTCCTTCTCCTGGCCGTCGGAGAGCTTCACGAATCCGGGCATCGTCGAGCCCGCGTAGAGGAACACCGAGGCCAGGTCGAGGCGGGCCGCCGCGATGAGCATGCCCGGCAGGGACTTGTCGCAGCCGGCCAGCAGCACGGAGCCGTCGAGGCGCTCGGCCATCATGACGGTCTCGACCGAGTCGGCGATGACGTCACGGGAGACGAGGGAGAAGTGCATCCCCTCGTGCCCCATGGAGATGCCGTCCGAGACGGAGATGGTGCCGAACTCCAGCGGGTAGCCGCCTCCGGCGTGCACGCCCTCCTTGGCCGCCTGCGCGAGCCGGTCGAGGGAGAGGTTGCAGGGGGTGATCTCGTTCCACGAGCTCGCGATGCCGATCTGCGGCTTGGCGAAGTCGTCGTCACCCATGCCGACGGCGCGGAGCATGCCGCGCGCCGCCGTCTTCTCGAGACCGTCGGTCACGTCCCGGCTGCGAGGTTTGATGTCCACCGTGTTGTCAACGCTCATGCTCGGAGTCTATGCCGCGCGGACCTGCGGCCCCGCGCCTGTGCGGCTCCATGACGGGCCGGCGCACCGCCTCGGATCGAGCACGTCGACGGGCCACCGGACCGGGCGACGGAACTCCCGCGGATCGCTCCCGGACTCGGCCGGCCCGGCGGGCGGCGGGAATTATCCTGGCCCGCAACTGTTCGCCACGGTATGGACACCACCACGAGCACGACCATGAAGGCCGTCGGCGTCGACACCTACGGCGGCCCCGAGAACCTGACCATCCACGAGGTCACCGCGCCCCACGCGGGCCCCGGCGAGGTGCGGATCCACGTCCGGGCCGCCGCCGTGAGCCCCACCGACACCAACGTGCGCGAGGGCGCCTACGGCGAGAGCGAACTGCCGTTCCCGGTGGTGCCCGGCATGGACGCCGCCGGTGTCATCGACGAGGTGGGCGACCCGGACACCGCGCGCGGGCTGGACACCTCCGGCTGGTCCGTCGGTGACGAGGTGATGGCCATCGCGCTGCCGCGCCAGGGTCACGGCGGCGCGTACGTGGAGTACCTGATCGCGGACGCGGACTCCCTGACCCGCATCCCGGCCGGTTCCTCGCTCGAGGAGGCCTCGACCCTGCCGATGAACGGTCTGACCGCGGTCCAGGCCCTCGACGAGCTGGCCATCCCCGCCGGCGGCACCTTCGCCGTCACCGGTGCTGCCGGCACGCTCGGCAACTACGCCGTGCAGCTGGCCAAGCAGCGCGGCCTGACCGTGATCGCCGACGCCGCCGAGAAGGACCGCGACCTGGTCGCCGGGCTCGGTGCCGACCACATCGTCGAGCGCGGTGACGACGTCGCCGAGCGAATCCGCGCGATCGTGCCCGAGGGCGTCGACGGGCTGCTCGATGCCGCCGTGATGAACGAGAAGGCCCTGCCGGCGGTCCGGTCCGGCGGCGGCTTCGCGACGGTGCGCAACTGGGGCGGCGTCGAGGGCAGCGACGTCACCGTCCACCAGATCTGGGTGTTCCGGGAGTACCACTCGGCCGCGAAGCTCGACGCCCTGCGTCAGGCGGTCGAGGACGGCGTCGTGACGCTGCGGGTGGCCGACACGCTGCCCGCCGAGCAGGCCGCCGAGTCCCACCGTCGTCTCGCCAGCGGCGGCGTCCGCGGACGGCTCGTGCTCACCTTCTGAGCGCACCTGCGCCCTGACGAGGGCTGATACCGGCGGTCGGTCCCCCACGGGACCGGCCGCCGCTGTCGTCCCGCCCGGTGCGGCCCCGCGCCGCGCTCGGACCACCCGTCACACACCGTCTTCCGGGCAGCGTTCTTTCCTACACTGGGAGCATCCCCCACACCCACGGAGTGCGGCCGGCGCAGCCTGTCCGGACCGCGATCCGGAAAGGCGCGATGACTGCCGACGACGGTGCCCGGCTCAAGGCCGACCTGCACCAGATCTTCGACCGCCAGGTCTCCACGTTCGGGTCCTACAACCTGATCTACGGGTACGGCTCGGCGGAGTATCCCGAGCCCGGATCCGGAGCGCGGGGCTCGCGGCGGGACTTCATCGTCGGCTACTGCATGAAGCCCGTGGAGGTCGTGTTCGCGCCGTTCCTGCTGCCGGACCTCGCGCCCGTCGAGCGGGCGACCGCCGTCAACGCCACCAACCTCGCCTTCGCCGAGATCGGCACCGACTCCTGGTACGCGGTCGAGACCAACATCGGCGCCCGCTTCGGCGTCACCGTCCGCGGCCGCGTGCGGCTGACCGTCGGCGGGTCGACGACGTGGCTGGAGCAGGATGCCGATGCCGAGGACTTCGCTCGGTTCATGGCCGACGAGTTCGCCGTCCTCTAGGGACCCGGCGGGGCCGGCCGAGCCGGGCGTGTCCTGATTCGATCCATCCCGATCCGTCAGTGCGAGGCGCGCCGGACCAGGGTTGCCGGCTCCTCGCCGCGTGCCAGCTCGCCGAACGTGCGCCGGAGATGCTCCACGATGCGCGGTTCGAACGCCGAGGCGTTGCCGCCCACGTGCGGGGTGATCAGGGCGTTCGGGGCGGACCACAGCGGGTGGCCGGCCGGCAGCGGTTCGGGGTCGACGACGTCGAGGGCGGCGTGCAGCCGTCCCGCGGTCACCTCGGCCGTCAGTGCCTCGGTATCGACGACGGCGCCGCGGCCGACGTTGACGACGAGCGCGTCGTCCGGCAGGGCGGCCAGTACCCGCGCGTCCACGAGGTGGTGCGTCTGCTCGCTCAGCGGGGTGATCGCGATCAGGACGTCGTGATCGGCGGCCAGGTCGATCAGCTCGTCCGTGCCGTGCACCGGTCCCCGCTCGTCCGTCCGCGCGTGCGAGGCCACCCGGGTGAGCGTGACCTCGAAGGGGTCCAGCCGGCGGGCGATCTGCTCGCCGATGCCGCCCACGCCCACCAGCAGCACCCGGCGGTCCGCGAGCGAGCGGCGGCGCTGCGGGCGCCACCGTTCCTGCGCCTGGTCCCGCGCGGCGACGTCGATGCCGCGCAGCGAGGCGAGGACGAGGGCGACGGCGAGCTCGGCGGTCGCGGCCGCGTGCACACCGGCGGCGGTGACGATGGCCGGCCCGTCGCCGACCTTCTCCGCGACGCCGTCGTAGCCCGTCGTGGTGGTGAGCACGGTGGCCAGGTGCGGCAGGGCACGGACGACCTCCCCGTCGTAACCGCGGGCATAGGGCAGCACCACCGCCTCGAGCCGGTCCGCGAGGTCCTGCGGCGCGGGTCCGGTGACGTCCCACACCACCACGTCCGCGCCGGGCACATCGCCGATGCTCTCCTGCATCCAGCGTTCGGGGACGGAGACGGTCAGCGTGCGCGTCGGGCTCATGTCGTCCACCCTAGCCATGGCCGCCGCCCGTCCCCCCTCGGCCCGGGCTCCTCCGGCGATGTCCGCCGGAGAAAACGGATCGGCTCGGGGAACGGTCGGGGACGCCGCGTACCATCGCCGTACCCGAGACGGAGGACTCCCATGGGACCCCACGCGTCGACCCGCTGCAGCACCCACCCGGGCACCGGCACGCGCGCTCGCCCCTCTCCCGCCCGCGACTCCCGGGCTTCCGGGGCCGCCCTGGCGGCCTCCCTCGTGCTCGTCTCGCTCCTGCTCGGCGGGTGCACGGCCGGCAACACCGCGACGTCGCCCGTCACGTCGACACCGTCCTCGTCGTCGTCCGCGTCCCCGGCCTCCTCGCCGTCGCCGTCGTCATCAACCGGTCCCGCCCGGACGGCCGAGCCGCAGGTCAGCACCGTCGTCGACCGGATCGAGACCCCGTGGGCCGTCGCCTTCCTGCCCGACGGCGGCGCCCTGGTGACCCAGCGGAACCCGGCGACCGTGTCCCTCGTGCGGGACGGCGCCGTGACGGAGGTGGGCCACATCGACGCCGCGCGGCCGGCCGGCGAGGGCGGTCTGCTCGGCATCGCCCTCTCCCCCACGTTCCGCACCGACCAGCGCGTCTTCCTCTTCTACACGGCAGCCGAGGACAACCGGGTGGAGTCCTTCCGGTACGCCGACGGCCGGCTCACGGACGGCCGCGTCATCCTCTCGGGCATCACGAAGAACACGACGCACAACGGCGGTCGCCTCGCGTTCGGGCCGGACGGCTTCCTCTACATCGGCACCGGCGACGCGCAGGATCGCAGCGCCCCGCAGAACCGCACCGCCCTGAACGGCAAGATCCTGCGCGTCACGGCCGAGGGGCAGCCGGCGCCCGGCAACCCCGTCCCCGACTCCCCCGTGTACAGCTACGGGCACCGCAACGTGCAGGGCCTGGCGTGGGACACGGCCGGGCGGCTGTGGGCCACGGAGTTCGGGCCCACGGTGGACGACGAGGTGAACCTGATCCGGGCGGGCGGGAACTACGGCTGGCCGGAGGTGACCGGTGCCCCGCACCGGTCGGAGTACCTCGACGCGGCCGTCGTGTGGCCGTCGACGGCGGACAGCTCGCCGTCCGGCGCGGCCATCGTGGACGGCGCGCTCTGGGTCGGGGCTCTGCGCGGGGAGCGGCTGTGGCAGATCCCGCTCGACGGGGACCGGGCCGGCGAGCCGGTGGCGCACCTGCAGGGCCGCTACGGGCGGATGCGCGACGTGGAGCGCGCACCGGACGGGTCGCTGTGGGTGCTCACCGACAACGGCACCGAGTCGGCGATCCTGCGGGTCACCCCCTCCTGACACCGGTCGGCGGCGCCGCTGCCGGAGTCGGGGACGAGGAGACGGACACCGGTCGCCGGTCCGGGATCGAGCGCCGGGTCAGAGCAGCCGGGCGAGATCGCGGACGGCGTCCCCGGCCGGGCCGGTCCGCGCCTTCGTGTACCCGGTGCCGGCCCACAGGTGCACCCGGTCCGGGTCCCCGGCGTCCGCCGCGGCCCGGCGGAGCGGCCGAGTGAGGTGATGGATGGCCGGGTATCCCAGGGGGGCCGCCGACTCGTGCGCGTCGATGAAGCCGTTGCGCAGGCCGCGGGCGGGCCGGCCGGTGAAGGCGCGGGTGATCACGGTGGGGCCGAGCGCCGGGTTCGTCAGGGCGTTCCGGTGGGTGGGCGTGGTGCCGGCCTCGTCGGTGCGCAGCAGGAGCGTGCCGACCGCGACGGCCTCGGCGCCGGCGGCCCGCAGGTCCCGGACGGCGTCGGCTCCGTCCACACCGCCAGCCGCGATCACGGGCAGGCCGGCGGCCGCCACCACGTCGCGGACCAGGTCGGCCGTGCGCACCGGGGTGATCGTGCGGGCCGGGTCCCAGGTACCGCTGTGACCGCCCGCGGCCGGCCCCTGCACGACGAGTCCGTCCACGCCGGCGTCGCGCGCGGCGCGGGCTTCCTCCGCAGTGGTCACGGTGGCCAGCACGCGGGAGCCGGCCCGGCGCAGCGCCGCGATGTCCGCGGTCGCGGGCAGGCCGAAGGTGAGGGAGACGACGGTTACGGGGTCGGCGAGCAGCTGCTCGAGCTTCTCGGGCCACGCGTCGCGGTCGCCGGTGACCGGTCGCGGGTCCAGGGTCAACCCGTGGCGTCCGGCCTCGGGTTGCAGCCGGGCGGCGTACGCGGCGAAGGCCGCCATGTCGAGTTCGTCGTCGGCGGCATCCGCGGGCACGAAGAGATTGACGCCGAAGGGGACGCCGAGCGCCTGGACGGCGCGCACCTGCTCGGCGAAGGCGGCGCCGGTCAGGTAGCCGCCGGCCACGAACGGGAAACCGCCGGCCGCCGCGACCGCACCGGCCAGCGCCGTCGAACCCGGACCGCCCGCCATCGGCGCGGCGACGATCGGCAGGTCGGTGGCGAGGAGATCGGAGGTGTCGGCCATGTCGCCGATCCTCTCATCGTCGTGACCCGGAGATCCGTCGTGCACGGACAGAAGGATCCGGACAGCAGAACACCCCCCGGCCCGATGGACCGGAGGGTGTTCCTGGTGGGGTGCGCCCCCTCGGACTCGAACCGAGAACCCATTGATTAAGAGTCAATTGCTCTGCCAATTGAGCTAGAGGCGCATGTTCCGTGCGGCGTCGCGAGCGGTTCCCGGCCCCGTCAGGGCCGCCGTCCGACGTCGTCGGCAACAGCATGAAAGCCTAGCAGCAGGTTCGTCCGTTCACGAAATCGGCGGACGACCCGGGCGGCAGGGCCTCAGGATCCGGCGACCGACGAGAGATCCTCGTCGTCGGGCAGCATGCCCGAGTTCTGCCACCGGGCGTCGCCCAGACTCGCAATGATGTCCACCAGCTGGCCGCGCAGCTCGTCGCTCGTGCGGTCGCCCCCGGGCAGCTGCTCGCGCTCGATGCGCCGGGAGCGCTCGAGGGCGGTGCGACCCGCGTCGGTGATCGTGACGACGTGACTGCGACGGTCCTGCTCGTCCCGCTGCCGACTCACGTGTCCGTGGATCTGCAGGCGGTGCAGGGTCTTGCCCATGGTCTGGGCCTGCACCTTCACGAGCGAGGCGAGACGCGCCTGCGTCATGGGGCCGTAGGTCGCCAGGACGTCGAGCGCGATCACACCGGCGTGCGTGACGCCGATGGACGCGAGATTTTCATTCCAGGAGTGTTCGACCAGACGGGCCGCCGTCGACAGAAGGCGGCTCGTCGGCCAGAGTGACGGCTCAGGCATGCCTAGAATTATAGCGTTTGTCAGCCGACTGATGGTTCACGACGCGCGGACCGCCCTCCTTCCCCGCGATCACGCGGGATACGCTGGTCGCGGCGACGTCGCCACCTCCCGCCCGCTCCGGCCGAAAGTGCGCAACCATGCAGCGATTGAGCAATGGCGACTCCGCCCCCGAGTTCACCCTCACCGATGCCACCGGCACGGACGTGCGGCTGAGCGACCTGCGCGGACGCAAGGTCGTGGCCTACTTCTACCCGGCCGCCGGCACGCCCGGGTGCACGAAGGAGGCATGTGACTTCCGCGACAGCCTCGCCTCCCTCACCTCGGCCGGCTACGCCGTCGTGGGCATCAGCCCCGACCCGCCCGCGAAGCTGGCGTCCTTCACCGACAAGGAGGCGTTGACCTTCCCGCTGCTCTCCGACGGCGATCATGCGGTGGCCGAGGCGTGGGGCGCATGGGGCGAGAAGAAGAACTACGGGCGGACCTACGAGGGGCTGATCCGCTCCACCGTGGTCCTCGACGAGGACGGCGTCGTCACCAACGCGCAGTACAACGTCCGGGCCACGGGCCACGTCGCCAAACTACGGCGCGACCTCGGCATCGACTGAGGTCCGGGCCGGTCGGCGGTCCCCGACGAGAGCGCCGTCGGTAGACTGACGGCGCTCTCCGAGCGCGCGAGTGGTGGAACTGGTAGACACGCAGGATTTAGGTTCCTGTGCCCCTGGCGTGCGGGTTCGAGTCCCGCCTCGCGCACCCTCTCCCGGTGCCCGGCCGTGTTGCCGGCACGTGAATTCCTCCGGCGCAGCCGTGGCGGTCGTCCGCCGAGCGGCGGCGCGCGGGTTAGGCTCCTGACCAACGTGAGGCGCGCCACAGCCGCCCACGGGGCGGGCCGCAAGGGCGGACGCCATTCACTCGCATCGGAGGAGATGCCATGTCAGCAACACCCCCGGCCAACCGCCGGAGGCGCTCGGGTGCCCGCGCGGTGGGGGCCACCGCGGTCCTCGTCGCCAGCGCTCTCGCGCTCTCGGGCTGCGTGCAGAGCCAGCGGACGGAATCCGGCAACGGCGGCGGCTCCGTCAACTCGACGTTCGTCTTCGCGGCGTCGTCCGACCCGAAGACCCTCGATCCCGCCTTCGCGAGCGACGGCGAGTCGTTCCGCGTCAGCCGGCAGGTCTTCGAGGGCCTCGTCGGCACCAAGCCCGGCACGGCCGACCCCGCGCCCCTGCTCGCCGAGTCCTGGAAGACGTCGGCCGACGGCCTGACCAACACCTTCGAACTGAAGAAGGGCGTCAAGTTCCAGGACGGCACCGCGTTCAACGCCGCGGCGGTCTGCGCCAACTTCGACCGCTGGTACAACTTCAAGGGCATCCAGCAGTCCGAGAACCTGGCGTACTACTACACGTCGCTGTTCAAGGGCTACAAGGACAAGCCGCAGAACGCGGTCTACAAGTCCTGCACCGCCTCGGGCGACAACCAGGCCACGGTCACCCTGGCCAAGCCGTTCGCCGGCTTCATCGCCTCCCTCTCGCTGCCCGCGTTCGGCATGCAGAGCCCCACCGCGATGCAGAAGTACAGCGCCAACACCGTGGCCGGCACCGCCGATTCGCCGCAGCTGAGCGAGTACGCGAAGGGCCACCCCGTGGGCACCGGGCCCTACAAGCTGGACAAGTGGGACGTCGGCCAGCAGATCGAGCTGTCCTCCTACGACGGCTACTGGGGTGACAAAGGCCAGGTCAAGAAGATCATCTTCCGGGTGATCGACGACGCGAACGCCCGTCGTCAGGCCCTCGAGTCCGGCAGCATCGACGGCTACGACCTGGTCGCGCCCGCCGACACGCAGTCCCTGAAGAACAAGGGCATGAAGGTCATCCAGCGCGACCCCTTCAACATCCTCTACCTGGGCTTCAACCAGGCGAAGAAGGAGCTGAAGGACGTGCGCGTGCGTCAGGCCATCGCCTACGCGATCGACAAGGATGCCCTCGTCAAGCAGACCCTGCCCGAGGGCACCAAGGTCGCCAACCAGTTCGTGCCCGAGTCGGTCAACGGCTACAACAAGGACGTCACGACCTACCCGACGGACAAGAACAAGGCCAAGGAGCTGCTGAAGGAGGCCGGGTACCCCAACGGGTTCACGATCGACTTCAACTACCCGACCAACGTGTCGCGGCCCTACATGCCGACCCCGGAACAGACGTTCACCAACCTCAGCGCCCAGCTCGCCGAGGTGGGGATCAAGGTCAACCCCAAGCCGCTCAAGTGGTCCCCGGACTACCTGGACAAGGTGCAGGGCACCGCGGACCACGGCATCCACCTGCTCGGCTGGACCGGTGACTACAACGACACGGACAACTTCGTCGGCGTGTTCTTCGGCCACGAGAAGCCCGAGTTCGGGTTCACGAACCAGAGCCTGTTCGACGAGCTGACCAAGGCCCGCGGCGTCAGCAAGCTGGAGCAGCAGACCCCGCTGTACGAGAAGATCAACGACGACATCATGAAGTACGTGCCGGGCATCCCGCTGGCGCACCCGGCGCCGTCGCTCGGCTTCGCGTCCCGCGTGGAGTCCTACCCCGCCAGCCCCGTCCAGGACGAGGTGTTCAACGAGATCAAGCTGACCAGCTGATCCGCACCGTGGGCCGCCGGTGGTCATCCGCCGGCGGCTCACGGCCGTCCTGTCTCCGTGGCCCGGGCTCCACCCGGGCATCCGTCCCTGGCCGTCGGCGGCCGTCCTCGTGACGCCGCCGCCCGCCGTGCCCCGAGGAGCACCGTGCTTCGAGTCATCGGCAAACGCATCGCGCTGCTGATCCCCACCCTCATCGGGTTGTCCATCCTGCTGTTCGCGTGGGTGCGGTCCCTGCCCGGCGGGCCCGCGACCGCCCTGCTCGGCGATCGTGCCACCCCCGAGGCCGTCGCCCAGATCAACGCCGCGTACGGCTTCGACCGGCCGATCCTCGAGCAGTACCTCACCTACGTCGGCAAGCTGCTCTCCGGCGACTTCGGCACGTCGATCACGACGAGCCGTCCCGTCCTGGAGGAGTTCGCCACCCGGTTCCCGGCGACGATCGAGCTGACCATCGTCGCCCTCATCTTCGCGATCGGCATCGGCATCCCGCTCGGCTACGTCGCCGCGCGTCACCGTGGCCGCGTCGTCGACCACGGGTCCGTGGTGCTCAGCCTGCTCGGCATCACCGTGCCCGTCTTCTTCCTCGCGTTCATCCTCAAGTGGATCTTCGCCATCCAGCTGCACTGGCTGCCCACCGACGGGCGCCAGGACCCGCGGATCGACGCGACGCACGCCACCGGGTTCTTCGTGCTCGACGGTTTCCTCACCGGCGAGTACGACTCGGCCTGGAACGCCTTCACGCACCTGATCCTGCCCGGCATCGCGCTCGGCACCATCCCGCTGGCCATCATCGTGCGCATCACCCGCGCCTCCGTGCTCGAGGTGCAGAACGCGGACTACGTGCGCACCGCGCGCGCCAAGGGGCTGCGGCAGTCCACCATCCGTAACCGGTTCGTGCTGCGCAACGCGCTGCTGCCGGTGGTGACGACGATCGGTCTGCAGCTCGGCCTGCTGATCTCCGGCGCGGTGCTCACCGAGACCGTCTTCGCCTTCAGCGGCGTCGGCCGCTTCCTGCGGGACGCCATCTTCAACCTCGACTATCCCGTGCTGCAGGGCTTCATCATCCTGATCGCGATCATGTACTCGCTGATCAACCTGATCGTGGACGTCAGCTACGGCCTCATCGACCCCAGGGTGCGTGTGCAATGAGTGCGACTCTTCCCCCGTCCTCCACCCCCACCTCGGGCCTGGCGCCCGAGACGACGCCCGGCTCCCCGGTCGACGCCCGCGGCGGCGGCAGCCTGTGGCGGGAGGCGTACCTGCGGCTGCGGCGCAATCCGGCCGCGATCGCCGGCGCCGTCATCGTCGCACTGTTCATCCTCGTCGCGGTGCTCGCACCGGTGCTCGCCCCGCACGGTGGCGACGACCTGCCGGGCCGGCAGTACATCACCCCGACCCACATCCCCGGCTTCGGGGAGGTCGAAGGCTTCCCGCTCGGCCTGGACCGGTTCGGCGGCGACGTGCTGTCCAAGCTGATCTGGGGCGCGCAGGCATCGCTGCTGATCGGCATCGTCTCCACCGCGCTCGGCCTGGCCGGCGGCATGCTGCTCGGCCTGCTCGCGGGCGGCTTCGGCGGCTGGGTGGACAGCATCATCATGCGCGTCGTCGACGTCCTGCTCTCCGTGCCGAACCTGCTGCTCGCCGTGAGCATCGCCGCGGTCCTCGGCCAGGGCTCCGCCGCCGTCATGATCGCGATCGGCGCCTCGCAGGTGCCGATCTTCGCCCGGCTGCTGCGCTCGTCGATGCTCTCGCAGCGCGGCGCGGACTACGTGCTCGCCGCCCGGACCCTGGGTCTCTCCCCCGGGCGCATCACGATCAGCCACCTGCTGCCCAACAGCATCGGGCCCGTGATCGTGCAGGCGACGCTGACGCTGGCGACGGCGGTCATCGACGCGGCCGCACTGTCCTTCCTCGGGCTCGGTGGCGGCCGACCGGAGACCGCCGAATGGGGCCGCATGCTCACCTACGCGCAGAACGAGCTGGCGGTCGCGCCGCAGCTGGCGTTCCTGCCCGGCATCTGCATCGCCATCACGGCGCTGGGCTTCACGCTGCTCGGTGAGGCACTGCGGGAGTCGCTGGACCCGAAGACGCGCAGCGTCTGAGGCCCGGTCCCGCCGGGCTCCGCCTTCAAGCCGCCGAATTAGCGGGTTCGTCACGAATGCCAGGGATTTTCCCGGCCTCTTCGTGAAGAACCCGCTAACTCGCTGCCCGGGAGCTCCACGGGGACGACCTACGCCGGCCGTCGGGACCGCGCGAGCGCCGAGATCAACCGCGCGCGCAGGGCTTCCGGGCGTCGGTTCACCTCGACCCAATCGGTCCTGATGACGGTCCAGCCGAGGGCCACCAGCGCCTTCTCGCGCTGCCGCTCCTGGAACAGCACGTCCGCGGTCGGGGTGTCGCCGAAATACTTGACCTTCCCGTCGAACTCGACGATGACCATCGCCCCGGGCCAGGCGAAATCAGCCCGGAAGAGTCCGACCGGCGTCATGATCTCGAACTGGCCGGTCGGCAGCGGGATCGCCCACTCGTGGAAGCGGATCCGGGTCAACGTCTCTCCCGCCGATTCCGCCAGCGGGTCGGCGCGCTCGAGGACGAGCCGCAGCCGGGCCACGCCTCGCCACCCCGGATGCGAGATCGCCCAGGCGTGGACCGGGGCAAGATCCAGCCCGTCGGCGACCAGCTGATCGGCGATCACCAACGCGTCACGGTGCGGCAGATGCCGGGCACAGTCGGTGAACGTGCGCACCGCGTCCGTCGCGCGCAACCCGCTGGACAACAGCACCGCGGGGCTGTCCTCGTCGGCGGCGTGATATCGCAGACCCGCGTGACGAAGCTGCGTCGATCGAGCCGAAGGACAGAGGACATGGACAGCGGTGTCGATGCGCAGCGGGCTCACGCCGTGGGCCAGCGCCGCACTGGCCCGGCAGAGCACGCGGGGGCCCGCCACGGTCGACCCCTGCGCACAGAACAGGCGGACCAGTTGTCGTTCCCTCTCCGGCATGGCCGACCAGGCGGATGCCCGCAGGTAGTAGCCGCGCCACACGCGGACGAGGACCCCGGAACGGACCAGACGGTCGACCCGATTGGCGCTGTAGCCGCTGTTCTCGAGCTGGCTAAGTGACCGGAGACCGAGTTCCGTCGACGTCGGGACCGCGCGGAGAATAGGCATGGCTCACTGTGCCGGAGGACACCGTCACCGCGGAATGGATCGGTCCGAGTTGTGGACAACGGCGGCGTCATGGCAGCCACCGTACCGGAGAAGCCATCGGGCACCGCTGACCTAGCGGGTTCTTCTCGAAACACGCGGGAAGAACATGGGCACGTCGTGAAATGGCCGCTAACTCAGCGGTCGGGCGCCCGAACGCTACGACGCCTCGGCCTCGATGCCCAGCTCGTTGCCCGGGATGGAGGCCAGCAGCGTGCGAGTGTACGGGTGACGGGGGTTGAGGAAGATCTCCTCCGACGTGGCCGCCTCGACCAGCTCGCCGTCCTTCATCACGCACACGTAGTCCGAGATCAGGCGGACGACGGCCAGGTCGTGGGAGATGAACAGGTAGCTCAGCCCGAACTCGCGCTGCAGGTCGCCGAGCAGGCGCAGGATCTGGTCCTGCACGAGCACGTCGAGCGCGGACACCGGCTCGTCGCACACGATCAGCTCCGGCTGCAGGGCCAGTGCCCGGGCGATCGCCACGCGCTGCCGCTGACCGCCGGAGAGCTCCGCCGGGTACCGGCTGATCATCGACGCCGGCAGCGCGACCGCCTCGAGCAGCTCTCGCACCCGCGCACTCCGTTCCGACTTCGACCCGCGGTGGTACGTCGACAGCGGCTCCTCGATGATGCGGCCAATGGTGAACATCGGGTTCAGCGACGAGTACGGGTCCTGGAAGATCGGCTGCACACGCTGCCGGAAGTCCTTCTCGGCGGCCCGGTCCAGCGTCGTGATGTCCGCGCCGTCGAAGGTGATCGTCCCGGCAGTCGGCTCGATCAGCTTGAGCAGCATCCGGGCGGTCGTCGTCTTGCCGGAACCGGACTCGCCGACGATCGCCACCGTCGAACCACGCGGGATCTGCAGGCTGACCTCGTGCACGGCGCGGAAGTCCTCGGCCCCGGCGCGGCCCTTGAAGATCTTGGACAGCCCGTCGATCTCGACGATGTTGTCGGTCGGCCCGGTCGCGGGGGACGACGCAGCCGACGCAGCCGACGACCCGGCGGCGGGAGACGACGCAGCCGACGCGCCGGAGGACGCGGCCGAGGAGAGGGCCGAGGGAGACGCGGCCGACGCTTCAGCGGCGGAGCCGGCATTAGACCCGGCGCCCGACGCCACGGACGCCGCGGGAGTCCCGTCCGCCTCGACCGCCGTCAACCCGTGGGCGAACGCCGCCGGCTGCAGCCGGGCGACGCTCACCGACGGCGCGGCCTTGACCAGCTGCTGGGTGTAGGGATGCTGCGGGTCCTGCAGGATCTGCTGCGCCGGCCCCTGCTCCACGACCCGGCCGCGGTGCATGACGACGACGTCGGAGGCGCGTTCGGCGGCGAGCCCGAGGTCGTGGGTGATGAGCAGCACCGAGGTGCCGAGTTCCTCGGTCATCGCGCCGATCTGGTCGAGGATGGTGCGCTGGACGGTGACGTCGAGCGCACTGGTCGGCTCGTCGGCGATCAACAGCCGCGGGCGGCAGGCCAGCCCGATGGCGATCAGCGCCCGCTGCCGCATGCCCCCGGAGAACTCGTGCGGGTACTGCTTGGCCCGCTCGGCGGCGTTGGGCAGACCGGCCGCCTCGAGCACCGCGACGACCTTCGCGTCGACGTCCTTGCGCGTCGCCAGCCCGTGCACCAGCAGCGTCTCGGCGACCTGGGTGCCGATCTTCGTCACGGGGTTGAGGTTGGACATCGGGTCCTGCGGCACGAGGCCGATCTGCCGGCCCCGGATGGAACGCATCCGCGACTCCGGCAGGCCGACCAGTTCCTGACCGTCGAAGGCGATCGAGCCGCCCGTCACCCGCCCGTTGCCGGGCAGCAGGCCGATCACGCTCATCGCCGTCGTCGACTTGCCGGACCCCGACTCGCCGACGATGGCCAGCGTGCGTCCACGATGCAGCGTGAGCGAGGCGCCCTGCACGGCCGCCACCGGCCCGTGCGCGGTGCCGAAACTGACCGAGAGGTCGGTGACGCTCAGCAGCGGGGAGGCGGTCGGATCCGTGTCGGCCGTCGTCGGCACCGTGTTGTCCATGTCACCATGCTGCCTCACAACCGCGCCGACCCGCCGCATCAGTCCGTCTCGGCGCCCTCGTGCCGGTCCGCGGACACCGCGGACAGCACCGGTCCGGACGGCCTCGGCTGCCCCGGACGAGCCGGTCCGCTGGGCTAGACTGGCGCCTTGTTCCCCCCGCTCATCCGCACGCGCCGGTCCCGGCCGTCTGCCGGTCGAGCGACCCCCGACGCGAGAGGAGACGGACGGTGACGCGCCCGCCTGCTCGACGCCGTGCGCGAGGACACCTGGCCGTCGCCTCCGCCGCCGTCGCCGCGCTGCTGCTGACCGGCTGCACGGGGGGCCAGCCCGCGCCGAGCCCGACGTCCTCGACGACGACCGCCGCCGGCCCCACCGCCTCGTTCGTGTTCGCCACCCCGGCCGCGCCGTCGAGCCTCGACCCGGCGTTGACCCGGGACGTCGAGGCCACCCGGGTGAGCCGGCAGGTGATGGAGGGCCTGGTCACGGCCGACCCGAACACCGCCGAACCCAAGCCGTCGCTGGCCCAGTCGTGGACCACGTCACCGGACGGACGCACCTGGACCTTCACCCTGCGGCCCAAGGTGGTCTTCCACGACGGCACCCCGCTGACGGCCGCCGCCGTCTGCACCAACTTCCAGCGGTGGTACGGCCTGCCGGTGTCCCTGCGCTCGGACCGGGCGAGCCTGACCTTCAAGAACGTGTTCGCCGCGTACTCCGACCAGGCCGACCTCTCGACCTACCGGGGCTGCCGGGCGCAGGGCGCGACCACGGTGGTGCTGAGCCTGAACGACCGGTTCCCTACCCTGCTCAAGGCGCTGAGCGCTCCGGCCTTCGCCGTCGCCTCTCCCGCCTCCCTGACGTCGATGAAGGCCGACGAGCTGACGCAGCGGCGCAACGGCCGCCCCATCTCGGCCTTCGGCCAGCACCCCGTCGGCACCGGGCCGTACCGGTTCGTCTCCTGGACGGGACAGGACGTGGTGCTCGAATCCAACGCGTCCTACTGGGGCGAGCGCGGGCAGATCCGCTCGCTCACGTTCCGCACCATCCGGGATCCCCTGCAGCGGCTCGCCGCCCTCAGCGCGGGTACGGTGGACGGGTTCGACGGCGTGACCCGCGACGCCTTCGCGCCGCTCGCCCAGACCGGCCAGCAGATCATCCAGCGGGACCCTTACTCGGTGGCCTACCTGGGCATCAACCAGGAATTCGGCCCGCTCTCGGACCTGAAGGTACGCCAGGCCATCGCCTACGCGATCGACAAGCAGACCCTGCTGCGGAACTACTTCATCGACGGCACGGACTCCGCCTCGCAGTTCGTGCCGCCCCGACTCGCGGTGACCAGTGACGACGTGCAGGAGTTCAACACCGACATCACGAAGGCGAAGCAACTGCTCGCCGCCTCGAAGTACCGGGGTCAGGCCATCCCGTTCTACTACCCGCGCAACGTGACCCTGCCGTGGATGGCGTCCCCCGAGAAGGTCTACGCCGAGCTGGCGCGCCAGCTGACCGTCGTGGGCCTGAACATCAAGCCGGTGCCGGTCGCGTGGGCGGACGGGTACGCCGACGACGTCGTCGCGGGCGCCGGCCACGGGCTGCACCTGATGGGCCTGACCGGGGCCTACCGCGATCCCGACAACTTCCTCGGGCCGCTCTTCGGCGCCGCCACCCCCGAGTTCGGTTACCGCAGTGCGCAGGTGGTGACCAAGATCGCCCGGGCCCGCACCCTGCCCGACGGCGCCGACCGGACCGCCGCGTACCGCAACATCGCCGACCAGATCTCCTCGGACCTGCCCGCGGTACCGCTCGCCTTCCCCATCTCCGCCCTCGCCCTCTCCCCGCGGGTCGCCTCGTACCCGGTCTCGTCGACCTTCAACGAGGTCTTCAACGCCGTCCGGCTGAACTGATCCCCCGGCCCCGGACGCGGTCCGGTGCGGGGCGCGACCCGGGCTCGGTGCGGGTCCGATGCGCAGCAGCCGGTTCGGAGCGGTCGGTGCCAGACGGTAGTCTCGTCAAGCGAGCAATACTGCTGATGGAGGGTTGTCAATGTCCGGAGAACCAGGCACCGAGAAGGCCGACGTCGTCCTCATCGGGGCGGGCGTGATGAGCGCGACGATGGGCACCATGGTGCAGCAGCTCGAGCCCACCTGGACGATCCGGATGTTCGAGCGGCTGGACCGCGCGGGCAGCGAGAGCTCCGACCCGTGGAACAACGCCGGCACCGGCCACTCCGCCCTGTGCGAGCTGAACTACACGCCGCAGGCCAAGGACGGCTCGGTCAGCGCCGACAAGGCGCTCGTCATCAACGAGCAGTTCCAGCTCTCCCGGCAGTTCTGGTCCCACCTGCTCGACACGGGCGTGCTGCACGACCCGAAGAGCTTCATCAATCCCGTCGCCCACATGAGCCTGGTGTTCGGCGAGGACCACGCCCGCTACCTGAAGACCCGGTACGAGGCGCTCAAGCCCAACAAGCTGTTCGAGACCATCGAGCACAGCGACGACCCCGACGTCATCGCCCAGTGGGCCCCCCTGACCATGGCCGGTCGCGGCCGCGGTGAACGCGTCGCCGCGTCCCGCGTTGTCGGCGGCACGGACGTCAACTTCGGCGAACTGACCCGTCAGCTGACGGACAAGCTCGCCGGCAACGGCGCCGAGGTCGCCTACGGCCACGAGGTCACCGACATCACCCGCGGCACCAACGGCCGCTGGCAGGTCGCCGTCAAGAACCGTCTGACCGGCGCCCGGTCCACGGTCGACGCGCGGTTCGTGTTCATCGGCGCCGGTGGCGGCGCGCTGCACCTGCTGCAGCGGTCCGGCATCCCCGAGGGCAAGGGCCTGGCCGGTTTCCCGGTCTCGGGCGAGTTCCTGCAGTGCACCGACCCGGTGATCGCGAACCAGCAGAACGCGAAGGTCTACGGTCAGGCGTCCGTCGGTGCCCCGCCGATGTCGGTGCCGCACCTGGACACCCGTTTCGCGGACGGCAAGCGCTCCCTGCTGTTCGGGCCGTACGCCGGCTTCTCCACCAAGTTCCTCAAGACCGGCACCTACCTGGACCTGCCGCTGTCCATCCGCACCAACAACATCATCCCGATGCTCGCGGTCGCGAAGGACAACATGGACCTGACGAAGTACCTGGTCACCGAGGTGCTCAAGTCCCGCTCCGCGAAGAACGACAGCCTGCACCAGTTCTATCCCGAGGCCGATCCGGGCTCGTGGGAGCTGATCACGGCCGGTCAGCGCGTCCAGGTGATCAAGAAGGACGCGAAGCGCGGCGGTGTGCTCCAGTTCGGTACCGAGCTGGTGACCAGCTCCGACGGCTCGATCGCGGCACTGCTGGGCGCCTCCCCGGGCGCCTCGACGGCGACGTCGATCATGATCGACCTGCTCAAGCGCTCGTTCCCGGCCTACGCGGACCGCTGGGCCTCGAAGCTGACCGAGATGATCCCGTCCTACGGCCAGAAGCTCAACGACAACCCGCAGCTCGCCGACGAGGTGCTCGAGGCCACCAACCGCGCCCTGGCGCTCGCCTGACCCACCCGCCCCGGACGCCACCCGTGTCCGGGGCTCGGCCCCGCACCGAAGGGCACCACCGTGTTCCGCCTCGCCCATCTCTCGCTCGCCAACCGGGCGCTGATCGCGCTGGTGACCGTGCTCGCCTCCGTCTTCGGCGTGATCACGATGAGCTCGCTCAAACAGGAGCTCATCCCGTCGATCGAGTTCCCGCAGGTCTCGGTGATCACGTCGCTGCCCGGCTCCAGCCCCGAGGTGATCGACAAGCAGGTCAGCGAGCCGCTGGAGGCCGCGCTCAACGCCGTGGAGGGCCTGGACTCCTCGACGGCGACGTCGCGCTCCGGGGTCTCGACGATCAACCTCCAGTTCGTCTACGGCACCAACCTGGACCGGGCGCGCAGCCAGGTGGACCGGGCCATCTCGAACGCCCGTCAGCAGCTGCCCGACGACGCCGATCCGCAGTCCATCACCGGCAGCATCTCCGACCTGCCGATCGTCTACCTTGCGGTCTCCTCCGGCGACGAGTCGCTCAGCGCTCTGCGGCAGCGCCTCGCCACCAGCGCGGTGCCGAAGCTGCAGAAGATCGACGGCGTCCGGTCCGCCGACGTGGCCGGTGGCGCCACCCAGTCCGTGCGCATCCTGCCGGACAACGCCAGGCTCGCCCGCGCCGGCCTGTCCGTCACCGCCATCCGCGACGCGCTGCAGAACAACGGCGACCTGGTGCCCGCCGGCACCGTCCGACAGGGGAAGAACGCGCTGGACGTGCAGTTCGGCTCGCCCATCACCTCGCTCGCCGCGGTCAGGGCCCTGCCGGTGTCCGGTCGGACCGACCCGACGGTCGTCACGATCGGCGACGTCGCTTCCGTGGCCCTGACGGACGACACCGCCACGTCGATCACGCGCACCAACGGGGAGGCCACGCTGTCGGTGGCCGTCACCAAGAAGCCCGAGGGCGACGCCGTCGGCATCTCCCACGCGGTCCGGGACCTGGTGCCGGAGCTGCAGGCGGAGGTCGGTGGCAACGCCCGGTTCATCACCGTCTTCGACCAGGCGCCGTTCATCGAGAAGTCGATCAAGGACCTCACGACCGAGGGCCTGCTCGGCCTCGGCTTCGCCGTCCTGGTGATCCTCGTCTTCCTGCTCTCGGTGCGCTCGACGCTGGTCACCGCGATCTCCATCCCGCTGTCCCTGCTGATCACCTTCATCGGCATGGCGGGGCTGAAGTACTCGCTGAACATCCTCACGCTCGGGGCGCTGACGATCGCGATCGGCCGCGTCGTGGACGACTCGATCGTCGTGATCGAGAACATCAAGCGGCACCTCGAGTACGGCCAGCCCAAGCGCCAGGCCATCCTCGAGGCCATCCGCGAGGTGGCCGGGGCCGTGACCGCGTCGACGCTGACGACGGTCGCCGTGTTCGCCCCGATCGCCTTCGTCGGGGACCTCGCCGGTGAGCTCTTCCGGCCGTTCGCCCTGACCGTCACCATGGCGCTCCTGGCGTCCCTGATCGTGGCGCTGACCATCGTCCCCGTGCTCGCCTACTGGTTCCTCGGCGACAAGCCCGTCCGGGGCACCCGCGCCGAGCGCCGCGCCGCCCGCCGCGGACGGAACCGGCCCGCGACGACGGGCGCACCGGCGCACGCCGCTCCGGTCGCGGGTGCGTCGGCCGCGAACACGACGACGACCGCGTCGACGGCGACGACGTCCGTCGACGCGCCGGAGGACCGCGGCCGCGGGGGCCGGCTGCCCTGGCTGCAGCGGGCGTACCTGCCGATCCTCGGCGGCACCCAGCGCCATCCCGTCATCACGGTCGCCGCCGCCGCGCTGATCCTGGCCATCACTGCGCTGCTGCTGCCCATGATGAAGACCAACCTGCTGGGCGACAGCGGTCAGAACAGCTTCTCGATCAAGCAGGCGCTGCCCGCCGGGACCAGCCTGCAGGCCACCAGCGACGCCGCGAAGCGGGTCGAGTCGACGCTGCGCGGCATCGACGGCGTCCGCACCGTGCAGGTCAACATCGGCAACGCCAGCGGCGGGCTCTCCACCTTCCTGACCGCCGGCGCCTCCACCGCCCAGTACACCGTCATCACCGACGAGAAGCGGGACCAGACCGCGCTGCGGGAGACCGTGCGCCGGACGGTCACGGACCTGCGCGACGTCGGGACCGTGACGCTCTCGACGCAGAGCGGCGGGTTCGGCACCAGCAGCACCGTCAACGTCACGATCAGCGCGGCGACCTCGGACCTGCTCACCAGGGCCAACGACGTCGTCGTGAAGGGCCTGACCGGGGTCTCCGACGCGCGGGACGTCTCCAGCAACCTGGCCGCCAACCAGCCCGTCGTCCAGGTGTCGGTCGACCGCGCCGCCGCCGCGCGGCTCGGCGTGAACGAGAACGCCCTCGCCGGCATCCTCGCCGCCCGCCTCTCCCCCATCCCCGGCGGCACCGTGCGGCTGAACGACACCGACTACCAGGTCAAGATCGGCAACCCGCCGGCACTGACCAGCGTGGACACGCTGCGGAACCTGCCCATCCCGGCCGGCCCGACCACCATCCCGCTCAGTCGGCTGGCCGACGTCAGCGAGAAGCAGGTGGCCACGAGCATCACCGTCTCCACCGGTCGGCGCACCGCGGTCGTCTCCGTCACCCCGGCGGGCACGGACCTCGGCGCCGTCAGCCGCAGCGTCCAGGACCGGCTGTCCACCCTGACGCTGCCGACCGGCGCGGAGGCGACCATCGGCGGCGCGGCCGTGCAGCAGGCCAACTCGTTCCGGCAGCTCGGTCTCGCGCTGCTGGCGGCCATCGCCATCGTGTACGTGATCATGGTCGCGACCTTCAAGTCGCTCGCCCAGCCGCTGATCCTGCTCGTCTCGGTGCCGTTCGCGGCCACCGGCGCGATCGGCCTGCTGGTCGCCACCCAGATCCCCCTCGGCCTGGCGTCCCTGGTCGGGCTGCTCATGCTCGTCGGCATCGTGGTCACCAACGCCATCGTGCTCATCGATCTGATCAACCAGTACCGCCGGCCCGCACCCGGACGCCCGGCGATGAGTCTGTCCGACGCCATCTCCACCGGGGCCCGGCGGCGTCTGCGGCCCATCCTCATGACGGCGCTCGCGACGATCTTCGCCCTTATCCCCATGGCGCTCGGGATGACCGGGGGCGGCGGGTTCATCTCCCAGCCCCTCGCCGTCGTCGTGATCGGTGGCTTGGTCTCCTCGACCGCGCTGACCCTGGTCCTCGTTCCGGTCCTGTACCGGCTGCTCGAGGGCTGGCGTGAGCGCCGCGCGGCCCGGCACGGGCAGAGCGGCGAACCGGACGCGCTGACGAACGACGCCGACGGCACCACCCCCGGTGGCGGGGCAGCACCGGAGTTCGCCGGGGCGGCCGGAGCGGCCTCCACCGCCGCCGCCCACCGAGGACGCCATGCCGCCGAGTGACGGCGCGGCCGGAACGGGCGGCACCGGCCCTGACGGCCCCGGCGCTGACCACCCCGGCGCTGCTGACACGGGCGCTGAATCCGACGCGGCCGAATCCGGCCCGTCAGCGGACGGTGGGAGCGACCTGTCCGTGCCTCCCGGGCGACCGGCGGCCCGCTCCGATCTCCGATCGGCCGACCGGGCGTGGGAGTCCCTGTTCCGGGCCAAGGTCGAGGTGATGCGCCACCTGCTCGCCGACGACGCCTTCGCGACGTTGACGATGCGCGAGTACGACGTCCTCTACAACCTCTCCCGCTGCGACGACTGGATCCGCCAGCACGAGCTGAACGCCGGGCTGCTGATGAGCCAGCCGAGCCTGAGCCGGATGCTGGAGCGACTGGACGAACGCGGCCTGGTCGAGCGTCGCCGTGCTGCCGAGGACGCGCGGGGCGTGCAGGTCCGGCTCACGGACGCCGGCGTCCAGACGCAGCGTCAGGTCGGCCGGCTCCACCTGCGCACCATCGGCCGGCTGTTCTCCGGCGCCCTGACCCGCGACGAGATGGACGCCCTGGCCGACCTCACCGATCGGCTGCGGGCGGGACTGCCCGACCCGGGCTGACCGGGGCGGGCGCTCCACCGGCGGCCGCCCGGCGGTCATCAGGGCCGGCGTCCGGGCCGGCGTCTTTCCGCGTCCCGCCCGGCGCCCGGCCCCTTCTGTCCCAGCCCTCCGCGGCGTGTCAGCCGAGGACGACGTCGGGCGCGCCGGTGTCCGCCGGCCAGTCGCCCTCCGCCGTCGCCGTGACGTTCAGGTCCCCGAAGGTGAACGGCCCGTCGATCGCGGTGAGGAACGCGGTGTCCGCCGCGTCCCGGCCCGTCGAGATCCGCACCAGCTGGTGGCGCTGTGACATCCGCGTGGGGTCCAGCAGGTACCAGGCCCCGTCCAGGTACGCCTCGGCGACCGCGTGGAAGTCCATCGGCGACAGCCCCGGCGCGTACACGGCCACCAGCCGTGCGGGCACGTTCTTGCCCCGCAGCAGGGCGACCGCCAGGTGTGCGAAGTCCCGGCAGACACCGCGGCGCATGAGCAGCGTGGACACCGCGCCGTCGGTGGGGCGGCTCGACCCGGAGACATAGGCGAGCTCGCGGTGCACGAAGCGGGTGACGGCGTCGAGCAGCTCCGGGCCGCGCAGCTGGGCGAACTCCGCCCACGCGGTGGGCATCAGCATGTCCGACTCGCAGTACCGGCTGGGCCGCAGGTACTCGATCAGATCCAGGTCCCGCACCTCGTCCACGGTGGACCGGCCGGAGACGCTCGCCCGGTAGTCGAGCACCACCTCACCGGAGACGCCCGCGGTCACCGCGTGCAGGCGGCCGCCGTGGCTCTCGCGGATCTCCGTGACGTCCACCTCGTGCCCGTCGATGGTCACCGACAGCTCCTCCGCGAAGTGCTCGTACCCGGGGTTGTCGACGGCGGCCACGGCGAACACCAGCCTCGTGCCTTCCCCGACCCGACCGGTGATGTGGGCGGACACGTCGCGTTGCATGGAACCTCCGAAGGTCGTCAGCAGGGTGATGAGTGTGTACTAGCCTGAGACCACGATCTCACTGCTCGGGCGATCGCGGTCCCGCGGTCTCCCCCGATGGACCAGGAGCGACCATGACGACCACCACCTCGACCGCCGACGACGCGCACACCGCGCGCGGCAAGGCCGACGCACCGGACCCGGACGACGCACGCAAACCGGACTCCCCCACCGAGGTGTCCAAGCCCTCGTGGGGCTACGTGTTCAAGCGGACCATCAGTGAGTTCGGCAAGGACAAGTGCACCGATCTGGCGGCCGGTCTGACCTACTTCGCGGTCCTGTCCCTGTTCCCCGCCATCCTGGCCCTGGTCTCCATCCTCGGCGTCGTGGGTCAGGCGGAGACGACGACCAACGCGGTGCTCGACCTGCTGCGCCCCATCGGCGGCCAGGCGCTGGACACCATCGAGCCGACCATCAAGGAGTTGACCAGCTCCACCGGCGCGGGCTTCACGCTGGTCATCGGTATCCTCGGCGCCCTCTGGTCGGCGTCCGGGTACGTCGGTGGCTTCGGGCGCGCCATGAACCGCATCTACGAGGTGGACGAGGGGCGGCCGATCTGGAAGCTGCGTCCCGTGATGCTGCTGGTGACGCTGGTGATGGTGCTGCTCATCGCCGCCACCGGCCTCATGCTCGTCATCTCCGGCCCCATCGCTCAGCGTATCGGCGAGGTGATCGGCCTCGGCGACACGGCGGTCACGGTGTGGAACATCGTCAAGATCCCCGTGATGCTCATCTTCGTCATCGTGGCCATCGCCGTCCTGTACTGGGCCACCCCGAACGTCAAGCAGCCGAAGTTCCGGTGGATCTCGGCCGGCGCGATCATCGCCATCGTCGTGCTGATCATCGCGACCATCGGCTTTGCGTTCTACGTCGGGAACTTCGGCAACTACAACAAGACCTACGGGTCCATCGCCGGCGTCATCATCTTCCTGCTGTGGATCTGGATCGCGAACATCTCCCTGCTCTTCGGGGCCGAGTTCGACGCCGAGCTGGAGCGGGGCCGGCAGCTGCAGGCCGGCATCAAGGCGGAGGAGACCATCCAGCTGCCGCCGCGTGACACCAAGCAGTCCGACAAGCTGGCCGCCAAGACGGAGAACCTCGTCGAGCAGGGCCGTGAGCTGCGGGTGGAGAGCGAGCAGGACGGCACCGCGGGTGCAGGGTCGGACGGTCAGCGTGACTCCTCGCGCGATCACGGACACGACGCGCACGGCCGGGCCGGCAACGACGGGAAGAGCGACAAGAAGGCGAAGAAGGGCAAGGGTTCCGGCGACGACGAGACCGGCGCCACCGTGGTGCCGGAGGCGGTGCTGAAGAACCAGCCCGGCAGCCACCAGTACGGCACGCGCCGCGAGGACGTCTGAGCCGGGTGGACGACACGGAACACCCCGCCGGTCCGGACGCCTCGCGCGTCGGCACCCTCGACCACGAGCTGGTCGAGGGTGTCGACGCCGGGCTGCACGTCGAGCGGTTCGCTCCGGAGGAAGGCGAGGCGCTCGACGCTCCCCCGGTCCTGCTGATCCACGGGTTCGCCTCGTCGGCCGAGATGAACTGGGTGCGGCCCGGCTGGGTGCGCGAACTCACCCGGGGCGGGCGCACCGTCCTGACCGTCGACCTCCCCGGCCACGGTCGCTCCGCCGCGTCGACGGTCGAGGCGTGCCTGCCGTCCCGCATCCGGGCGGACCTGCTGCAGATCCTCGCGCAGGAGGGCGTCACCCCGATCGGCCCGGACGGTGGCGGCGCCGACCTCGTCGGCTACTCCTTCGGAGCGCGGCTCGCCTGGGAACTGGCGGCGGCCCAGCCGGAGCTGGTGCGCCGCGTGGTGCTCGGGGGCGCAGCCGCCGACGACCGTTTCGTCGAGCTCGACCTGGCCGACGCTCGCGCCAATCTGGAGTCCGGAGCGGACATCACCCACGACGAGACCCGGATGTTCGTCTCGATGGCCCAGGCGGCCGGCAACCCGATGGACCCGATCCTCGCGTTCATCAGCGCTGCCCAGCAGGAGCCCTACCACCCGGAGTCGATGGTGCCCCGCCAGCCCGTGCTGCTCGCCGCGGGGGAGAACGACGAGCTGGCCGCCGGGATGGACCGTCTCCTGTCCCTGCTCGAGGACGCCGGCGGCACGCCGGAATCGCTGCGGATCCCCGGCCGGGATCACCTCTCGACCGTCACGAGCCGTGCGTTCAAGGATGCCGCCCTCGCGTTCCTCGCCTGACTCGCGCCCGTCCCGCCCCCACTCCGCCCCGCACCACTGGCTCCTTCCCCCGCCAGCTCGTCATTTGATGTCTGCAACCGGCCGATTCTGGGCCGTTTCGAACATCTATCGACGAGCTGGCGAATTCGTTGCGCTGTCAGGGGTTGACAGTGGCGCCCGTCACGGCGACACTGGATCGTATACGATTTCATTGCTGATCTCGCCGACGCGTCCACCGCGCACGCGAGGCCGACGGGATCGGCCACCGATCGAGGAGGAGCGGATGCACGACGTCACCGACCAGGTGCTCCAGGACATCGGCACCGTGATCGCGGTGCACCTGAACTACCCCAGCCGCGCCGCCCAGCGCGGCCGCACCCCGGAGCACCCGTCCTACTTCCTGAAGCCGGCGTCCTCGCTCGCGCACAGCGGCTCCACGGTCGAGCGGCCGGCGGGCACCGAGCTGCTGGCCTACGAGGGCGAGGTCGCGCTCGTCATCGGCACCCGCACGTACCGGGCCACGCCCGAGCAGGGCTGGAACGCGGTCTCCTGGGTCACGGCCGCCAACGACTGGGGCCTGTACGACATGCGCGCCGCGGACAAGGGCTCCAACCTGCGGAACAAGGGCGGCGCCGGTTTCACCCCGCTCGGCCCCGCGCTCATCCCCGCCGACCAGGTGGACCCGGCGGGCCTGCGCGTGCGCACCTGGGTCAACGGGACGATCGCGCAGGACGACACGACCGACACCCTGCTCTTCGGCTTCGGCCGGCTGATCGCGGACCTCAGCCAGTGGATCACCCTGCAGCCCGGCGACGTGATCCTCACCGGTACGCCCGCCGGCTCCTCCGTCGCCCAGCCCGGCGACGTCGTCGAGGTCGAGGTCACCACGGCCGACGGAGCCCTCAGCTCGGGCCGGCTGATCAGCCGCGTCACCGAGGGCACGGTGCCGGCCGACCCGTCCTACGGCATCACCCCGACGATCACCGACGACCAGCGGGTCGAGGCGTGGGGCAGCGAGGAGGCCTGGCGCGCCGGAACGGCGAACGCCGCCACCGCGCCGGAGCAGGCCGCCCCGGAGCAGGCCGAGCACGCGGCACCGCCCGCGCCGGACGCGGCCCCGTCCGAGCCGGAGACCGCGGGCTCCGTCCTCTCCCCCGACCTGCGGCGCAGGCTCGAGGCCGTCGCCACCGCGACCCTGAGCTCCCAGCTGCGCAAGCGGGGCCTGAACAACGTCTCCATCGACGGGCTGCGCTGCACGCGCGACGACGCCAAGGTCGTCGGTCTCGCCCGGACCCTGCGCTACGTGCCCAACCGCGAGGACCTGTTCGCCGAGCACGGGGGCGGGTACAACGCCCAGAAGCGGATCGTCGACGACCTGCACGAGGGCGACGTGCTCGTCATGGAGGCCCGCGGCGAGAAGGGCGCCGGGACCCTCGGCGACATCCTCGCCCTGCGCGCCCAGGTGGCCGGCGCCGCCGCCATCATCACCGACGGCGGGGTCCGGGACGCGGCCGTCGTCGCCGGCCTGGAGCTGCCGACCTTCTACGCCACCGCCCACCCCGCGGTGCTCGGCCGCAAGCACGTGCCCTGGGACACGGACGTCGCCGTCGCCTGCGGCGGCACCACCGTGGTGCCCGGCGACATCATCGTCGCCGACGCCGACGGCATCCTCGTCATCCCGCCGGCCCTGGCCGAGGACCTGGTCGAGGAGTGCCTGCAGCAGGAGCACGAGGAGACGTTCATCTACGCGCAGGTCGAGGCCGGCGAACCCGTCGACGGGCTCTTCCCGCTGAACGCCGCGTGGCGCGCGGCGTACGACGCGTGGGCCGCCGAGCACCCGCGGGAGCTCTGACCGCCGTGACCACCACCGAGAAGAGCACGGCGACGAACCCCGAGAAGAACCCCGCGACGGCGAGCAAGTCCGAGACGGCGTACCAGTACGTGCTGGACCGGATCCGCTCGGGAAGCTACGGGCCGGGCTACCGGCTGGTGCTCTCCCGCCTGGCCGACGAACTGGACATGAGCGTCGTGCCCGTCCGCGAGGCGATCCGGCGGCTCGAGTCCGAGCGGCTGATCACCTTCGAACGCAACGTCGGCGCGACCGTCACCGGCATCGACCCGACCGAGTACCTCTACACCATGCAGACCCTCGCGCTCGTCGAGGGCTACGCCACCGCCCTGTGTGCGCCGCTCGTGACGCCGGCCGACCTGGACCGGGCCCGCGAGGTCAACCGGCAGATGCGCGAGCGGCTCGCTGACTTCGATCCCCGCACCTTCACCGAGCTCAACCTGCGGTTCCACGCGATCCTGTTCGAGAACTGCCCCAACCCGCACGTCCTCGACCTCGTCCACCGCGGCTGGAACCGGCTCGGCGCGCTGCGCTCCTCGACGTTCGCGTACGTGCCCGGCCGGGCCGCCCGGTCCGTCGACGAGCACGACGCCCTGCTCGACGCCCTGGCCGCCGGCGACGACGTCGGGACGATCGAACGGATCGCCCGGCAGCACCGCCTGGCCACCCTCGAGGCCTACCTGGCCCACGCCGGCACCTGAACACGACCGACACCACCCCTCCCGATCCTCCCCACCGACTCCCCGATCCATCCCTCGAAGGAGAGACCCGTGACCAGCCACGCCAAGCCCGACAACCTCCCCACCCTCCTGCAGCACTACATCGGCGGTCAGCACGTCGACTCGATCGACGGCGACACCTTCGACGTCCTCGACCCCGTCACCAACGAGCCGTACCTGAAGGCCGCGTCCGGAAAGGTCGCCGACATCGACGCCGCCGTCGCGGCCGCGAAGGACGCTTATCTGAACGGGCCGTGGCCGGGCATGCTGCCCCGCGAGCGCTCCCGCGTCCTCAACCGGATCGCCGACATCGTCGAGACCCGCGGCCACGAGCTGGCCGAGATGGAGTGCTTCGACACCGGCCTGCCGATCACGCAGGCCCTGGGCCAGGCCCGGCGCGCCGCCGAGAACTTCCGCTTCTTCGCGGACCTGATCGTCGCCCAGCACGACGACGCCTTCAAGGTCCCCGGCCGACAGGCCAACTACGTCAACCGCAAGCCGATCGGCGTCGCCGGCCTGATCACCCCGTGGAACACGCCGTTCATGCTCGAGTCCTGGAAGCTGGGCCCGGCGCTGGCCACCGGCAACACCGTCGTGCTCAAGCCGGCCGAGTTCACGCCGCTGTCCGCGTCCCTGTGGCCGGGCATCTTCGAGGAGGCCGGCCTGCCCGCGGGCGTCTTCAACCTCGTGCACGGCTTCGGCGAGGAGGGCTACGCCGGCGACTCGCTGGTCAAGCACCCGGACGTGCCGCTGATCTCCTTCACCGGCGAGTCCCGCACCGGTCAGCTCATCTTCGCCAACGCCGCTCCCTGGCTCAAGGGCCTGTCGATGGAGCTCGGCGGCAAGTCCCCCGCCGTCGTCTTCGCCGACGCCGACCTGGACGCGGCGATCGACGCGACCATCTTCGGCGTCTTCTCCCTCAACGGGGAGCGCTGCACCGCCGGGTCCCGCATCCTGGTCGAACGCAGCATCTACGACACGTTCGTCGAGCGCTACTCGGCCCAGGCGAAGCGCGTGAAGGTCGGCTACCCGCACGAGAAGAGCACCGAGGTCGGGGCCCTCGTGCACCCGGAGCACGCCGAGAAGGTCCTCTCCTACATCGAGATCGGCAAGGGCGAGGCGCGGCTGACCGCCGGCGGCGGCCGACCCGAGCAGTTCCCCGACGGGAACTTCGTCGCCCCCACGGTGTTCGCCGACGTCGCCCCCGACGCCCGCATCTTCCAGGAGGAGATCTTCGGCCCCGTCGTCGCGATCACCCCGTTCGACACGGACGAGGAGGCGCTCGCTCTGGCCAACAACACGAAGTACGGCCTGGCCGCCTACATCTGGACGAACGACCTCAAGCGCGCGCACAACTTCGCGCAGGACATCGAGGCCGGCATGGTCTGGCTGAACTCGAACAACGTCCGCGACCTGCGCACCCCGTTCGGCGGCGTCAAGGCCTCGGGCCTCGGCCACGAGGGCGGCTACCGCTCGATCGACTTCTACACCGAGCAGCAGGCCGTCCACATCAACCTCGGCGAGGTGCACAACCCGGTCTTCGGCAAGGCCGAGGACGCCGCCGCCGTCGACGACGCCTGAGCCACTCCCCTTCCCGACCTTTTCTCGACCGCTCTCTCGATGAGGAGAAGACCCATGAGCACCACCCCCCATCCCTCCACCGATCCCTCGGGCACCGGCCCGGCCGTCGTCGAGCAGGACGACGTGGTCCGGCCGACCGTCGCCAACCCCATCGCCACCCCGTCCGCTCCCGCGCCCGACATCCTGCGCTGCGCCTCCATGGAGTTGGTCGTCACCGACCTGGCCGCCTCCCGCGCGTTCTACGTCGACCTGCTCGGCCTCATCGTGACCGAGGAGGACGAGAACGCGATCTACCTGCGCACGATGGAGGAGTTCATCCACCACAACCTCGTGCTGCGCCAGGGGCCGGTCGCCGCCGTCGCCGCCTTCTCCTACCGGGTCCGCACGCCCGAGGACGTGGACCGGGCCGAGGCCTGGTACCAGGAGCTCGGCTGCCGCACGGAGCGCCGCAAGGACGGCTTCGTCAAGGGCATCGGCGACAGCGTGCGCGTCGAGGACCCGCTGGGCTTCCCCTACGAGTTCTTCTTCGAGGTGGAGCACGTGGAGCGCCTCGCCTGGCGCTACGACCTCTACGGTGCCGGCGCCCTGGTGCGGCTCGACCACTTCAACCAGGTGACCCCGGACGTGCCCCGGGCCTGCCGGTACATGGAGGACCTCGGCTTCCGGATCACCGAGGACATCTCGGACTCCGACGGCGTCGAGTACGCCGCCTGGATGCGGCGCAAGCCCACCGTGCACGACACCGCCATGACCGGCGGCAACGGCCCCCGCATGCACCACGTCGCGTTCGCCACGCACGAGAAGCACAACATCATCTACATCTGCGACAAGATGGGCGCCCTGCGGATGTCGGACCGGATCGAGCGCGGCCCGGGCCGGCACGGCGTCTCCAACGCCTTCTACCTCTACGTCCTCGACCCGGACGGGCACCGCGTGGAGATCTACACGCAGGACTACTACACGGGCGACCCGGACAACCCGGTGGTGCGCTGGGACGTGCACGACAACCAGCGCCGCGACTGGTGGGGCAACCCCGTCGTCCCGTCCTGGTACACCGAGGCGTCCCTCGTCCTGGACCTGGACGGTAACCCGAAGCCGGTCGTCGACCGGGAGGATCCCTCCGAGATGGACGTGACCATCGGTGCCGACGGCTTCTCCTACACCCGCGCCGGCGACGACGACGGAAGCTACCGCGGCGAGGCGGCCAAGGGCTTCAAGCTCGGGAACCAACTCTGATGCTGGAGGAGACGACGATCGCCGCGATCGCCGACGAACTGGTCGAGGCGGGACGGACCCGCACCCCGGTGCCGCTGCTGCACACCCGCCACCCCGACATGACGGTCGAGGACTCCTACGCCGTCCAGCAGCTGTGGTCCTCGCGCCTGCAGGAGACGGGCCGGACCGTGGTGGGCCGGAAGATCGGGCTGACCTCGAAGGCGATGCAGGACGCGACCGGCATCACCGAGCCGGACTACGGCGTGATCCACGACGACATGGTCCTGGACAGCGGCGTCGAGATCCCGTGGGAGCGCTACACCCACCCCCGGGTCGAGGTGGAGCTGGCGTTCCGGTTGGGCTCCGATCTGGGCAGCGCGGATCCGGAGGCGCCGCCCGTGACGATCTTCGACGTGCTCACCGCGACCGAGTACGTCGTCCCGGCACTGGAGATCCTCGACTCCCGGATCGAGATGAGCGGGCGCACGATCGTGGACACCATCGCGGACAACGCCGCAATGGGGGCCATGGTGATCGGCGGCCGCCCGGTCAAGGTCGATACGGTGGACCTGCGCTGGGTGTCCGCGCTGCTGTACCGCAACGCCGGGATCGAGGAGACCGGCGTCGCGGCCGGCGTCCTGGGCCACCCGGCGTCCGGCGTCGTCTGGCTGGCCACCAAGCTCGCCGCCCACGGGCAGCGGCTGCGGGCCGGGGACCTCATCCTGGCCGGCTCCTTCACCCGGCCGATGTGGGTGTATCAGGGCGACGCCGTGTTCGCCGACTACCGAGAACTGGGGACCGTGACATGCCGATTCGTGTAGAGGAACCGAGGCCGACCCTGGCCGCCGCGCTCGCCGCCGCCGACCGGCCGCTGACCGGCATGTGGGTGTGCTCCGGGTCCGCCCTGGTGGCCGAGATCTGCGCCGGCTCGGGCGTGGACTGGCTGCTCGTCGACGTCGAGCACGGGCCGAACACCCTGACCTCGACGCTCGCGCAGCTGCAGGCGGCCGCCGCGTACGACGTCGTCTCCGTGGTGCGGGTGCCGTGGAACGACCCGGTGCAGATCAAGCAGTACCTCGACGCCGGGGTGCAGAACCTGCTGGTGCCGATGGTCGACACCGCCGAGGCCGCGGCTGCCGCGGTGGCGGCGATCCGGTACCCCGGCACCGGCGGTGCTGCCGGAAACGGTGGCGCGGGCATCCGCGGCGTGGGTGCGGCGCTGGGCCGCTCCTCCCGCTGGGGGCGGATCCCGGACTACCTGGCCCGGGCGTCGAGCACCCTCAGCCTGACCGTGCAGATCGAGACCGGCACGGCGGTCGAGAACGTCGAGCAGATCCTCGCCGTGGACGGCGTGGACGCGATCTTCCTCGGCCCCTCGGATCTGGCCGCCTCCCTCGGGCTGCTCGGCCAGCAGGAGCACCCGGACGTGCTCGCCGCCGTCGAGCGGTGCGTGGCCGCGGGACGCGCGGCCGGCAAGCCGGTGGGCATCAACGCCTTCAACCCGGAGCGGGCCCGGGCGTACGCCGAGACCGGCGTCGCGTTCGTCTCCGTCGGTTCGGACGTCACCCTGCTCGCCCGCGGCAGCGAGGGGCTCGCCGCCGTCCTGGGCTGAGCTCGGTCAGGACGACGCCGCCAGGAACGGCAGCAGTTCGTCGAGCACCGGGCCGGCCGGGAACAGCGTGGTGCCGTGCGTGCGGCCGGGCAGCTCGACCACCCGCGCGTGCGGCATCAGCTCGGCCGCCCGGTGGGCGTCCGCGAGGCGCTGCGCGTCCCGCGTGCCGGCCATCAACAGCGCCGGCAGCGTCAGGGTGCGCAACACCGACTCGGGCAGGCCCGGCTCCTCCTCGGTCCCCGTGAAGCACGCGGCCAGGGCGGACGCGTCGTTGGCCAGGAACGCCTGCCGGGTGGTCGGGTCCAGTGACCCGGTCGCGGCCTCGAAGCCCTCGACGAATGTCTCGATGCGGCCGGTGCGCAGCGCGTCCAGGTAACCGGGAAAGAACAGCGCCTCGACCTGGCCCGCCTGGGGCCGGTGCGAGCCGCCGAGTGCCGTGAGGCTGAGCGCGCGCTCGGGCCGCTCGGCCGCGACCGCGAAGGCCGTCCGCGCCCCGAGCGAGTAACCGACCCAGTGCGCTGCGCCAATGCCCTCGGCGTCCAGGACGGCCAGGACGTCACTGACGTGCCGGGGCATCCGGTAGGACTCGACGTCGGCGGGCTTGCCGCTGCGCCCGTGCCCGCGCAGGTCGATCCGCACCGTCCTGTACCCGGCCAACGCCTTGACGTAGCCGAGCCCGCGCCAGATCGCCTTGGACAGGGCCGAGCCGTGCAACAGCACGACGGCGGGCCCCTCACCGGAGACGTCGTAGGCGATGGTGGTGCCGTCGGCGGGGTTCACGGTCGTGCTCACCCCGTCACGTTACCGGCCCGGCCGGTCGGCCAGGCCTTTACCTCCGGCACTCGACCCAATATCCTATAGGATATTGGACCCGTACACGGACTCGAAGGCGAGGACCCATGACCCGGCTCTGGAACGATCCCAGCGACTTCGCGGACGAGATGGTCGTGGGCTTCGTGCGCGCGAACGGCCGCTACGTCCGCCAGGTCTACGGCGGCGTCGCCCGCTCGACGGCCGGCCGCGAACCCGAGGTCGCCGTGGTGATCGGCGGCGGCAGCGGCCACTACCCCGCCTTCGCGGGGCTCGTCGGCCCGGGTCTGGCCCACGGTGCCGCGATGGGCAACCTCTTCGCCTCCCCGTCCGCGCACCAGGTGGAGTCCGTGGTGCGCGCCAGCGAGCGCGGCCGCGGCGTCCTGCTGAGCTACGGCAACTACGCCGGGGACGTCCTGCACTTCGACGAGGCGCAGGAGACCCTGCGCGCCGAGGGCATCGACTGCCGCACGGTCACGGTGACCGACGACATCTTCTCCGCACCGGCCGACGACCGGGGCAGTCGCCGCGGCATCGCCGGTGATCTGCCCGTGTTCAAGCTGGCCGGCGCCGCAGCCGCCCGGGGGGACGATCTCGACGGCGTCGAGCGCGTCGCCCGGCTGGCGAACGAACGCACCCGGTCGATGGGTGTGGCCTTCTCGGGCTGCACCCTGCCCGGTGCGGAGGAGCCCCTGTTCTCGGTCCCCGAGGGGCGGATGGCCGTGGGCCTCGGCATCCACGGCGAACCGGGGCTCGACGAGACCGACGTCCCCACGGCCGCCGGCCTGGCCGAGCTGTTCATCGACCGCCTGCTGGACGAGGCGGAGATCCCCGAGGGCGTCTCGCCGCAGGGCGCCCGCGTCGTTCCCGTGCTGAACGGGCTGGGCTCGGTCAAGACCGAGGAGCTCTTCGTCGTCTACGCCCGGATCGCCGACCTCGCGCAGGAGCGCGGGCTCACCCTGATCGATCCGCAGGTCGGCGAGTTCTGCACGAGCTTCGACATGGCCGGCGTCTCCCTGACGCTGCTGTGGCTGGACGACGAGCTGGAGCAGCTGTGGTCCGCACCCGCCGACACGCCGGCCTGGCGCTCCGGCGCCGTCGACACCGCCGCGCTGACCGCCCTGGATCCCGACGCCGACCTGGAGCCCGAGCGAACCATTCCCCCGGCGGGTGAAGCCTCCCGCGCCGCGGCCGGCCGCATCGCCGAGCTGTTCGTCGCCGTGCGCGACGTCATCGACGAGCACGCGGACGACCTCGGCCGGCTCGACGCCATCGCCGGGGACGGCGATCACGGCATCGGGATGCAGCGGGGAGCTCGCGCTGCCGCCGACGAGGCCGCGACCGTCGTCGACCTCGGCGCCGGAGCCGGCACCGCGCTGACCAGCGTCGCCGACGCGTGGGCCGACCACGCCGGCGGGACGTCCGGCGCCCTCTGGGGCGTGGTGCTGCGGGCGCTCGGCGAGCGCGTCGGCGACGACGAGTCGCCCACCGGCGCCACCCTCGCCGAGGCCGTGACCGCGGCCTCGGACGCCGTCAAGGAGCACGGCCGGGCCGAGATTGGGGACAAGACGATGGTCGACGCCCTGGCCCCCCTGGCCAGCACGTTCGCCGAGGCCGTCGGCCGCGGGGACGACCCCGCCTCCGCGTGGCGCGCCGCGGCCGAGGCCGCCACCCGGGCCGCCGACGAGACGGCCGACCTGCTCCCCCACAAGGGCCGCGCCCGGTCCCACGGGGAGAAGTCCCGCGGCACCGCCGACCCCGGCGCCGTCTCCCTCGCCCTGATCGCGACGACCATCGCCGACCGGCTCCCCCGTTCCTGAACCACTTCTCCCGAACCCACTCCACGAGACAGACAGACAGACAGACAGACAGACCTGGAGGTCACCATGGCACCGCAGTGGCGGATCGTCGTCGGCTCCGACGACGCGGGCTTCGACTACAAGGAAGCCCTCAAGAAGGACCTGGAGGCCAGCGACCTGGTCACCACCGTGACCGACGTCGGCGTCGACGCCGACGGGCACACCAACTACCCGACCATCGCCACGACCGCGGCCGAGATGGTCGCCCGGGGCGAGGCGGACCGCGCCCTGCTGATCTGCGGCACCGGCCTCGGCGTCGCCATCGCCGCGAACAAGGTGCCGGGCATCCGAGCGGCTACCGCGCACGACGCCTACTCGGTCGAGCGGGCCGTGCTCTCGAATGACGCGCAGGTCCTGTGCATGGGGCAGCGCGTCGTCGGCCTGGAGCTGGCCCGCCGCAATGTCGCCGAGTGGCTCACGTACGAGTTCGACCCGACGAGCAAGTCCCAGGAGAAGGTGCAGGAGATCACGGCGTACGAGGGCGCGTGATGGCGCCCCGAGTCCTCGGGGTCAGCCTGAAGATGTACTTCGGGCACGAGCGCGCGCTCGCCTGGTGCCGTGACGTGGCCGACCTCGCCCGGGAACATCCCGCCGTCCGATCCGGTGCGGTCGAGCTGGCCGTGATGCCGACGTACCTGGCGATTCCGGCGGCCCTGCGGATCCTCGACGGGGTCGCCGTCGTGGGCGGTCAGGACCTCGCAACGGCCGACGAGGGGGCGTACACCGGGGAGGTCAGCGGCGCCGAGCTGGCCGAGATCGGCTGTCGCGTGGTCGAGGTCGGCCACGCCGAGCGGCGCGCCCTGTTCGGGGAGACCGACGCGGTGGTCTGCGCCAAGACCGCCGCCGCCCTGCGCCACGGACTCACCCCGTTCCTCTGCGTGGGCGAGACCGACCGCGGCGAACCCGCGGACGCCGCCGCCGCGTGCGTGCGGCAGATCGACGACGCCCTGCGCGACGCCCCCGGCGACAGCAACGGCGGCGCCCCGATCGTCGTCGCGTACGAACCCCGCTGGGCCATCGGGGCCCCCGAACCTGCCGAACCCGCGTACATCCGCGCCGTCTGCTCGATCCTCCGGTCGCACGTGCGGAGCCTGGCCGCGCACCCGCGCTCCCGGGTCGTCTACGGGGGCAGCGCCCGGCCCGGCCTGCTGAGCGCGGTGGCCGACGACGTCGACGGGCTGTTCCTCGGGCGTTTCGCCCACGACCCCGCCGCCCTGGCGTCCATCCTCGACGAGGCGCACGCGCTCGCCGGTGTCCCCGACGCCCCGCTTCCCACCGAATGAGGTGCCCGTGATCCGCGAGGACGACCTGCACACCGCCTTTCCTGCCGACACCGAGGTGCCGGCGGCACAGGTCGCCGCGTCCTTCGCCGCCTCGGGTCAGGTGCTCGTGGTGCTCGACGACGACCCGACCGGCACGCAGTCCGTCGCCGGCCTGCCCGTGCTCACCCGCTGGGAGGTCGACGACTTCACGTGGGCCTTCGCCACGCCCGACCCCGGCCGGCCTGCGCCCGCCGTCTACGTGCTCACCAACACCCGCAGCCTCGACCCGGACGAGGCCGCCCGGCGCAATCGCGAGGTGGTGACCAACGCCCTCGCCGCCGCGCAGGGCAGCCGCGCCGTCACCTTCGTCAGCCGGAGCGACTCGACGCTGCGCGGGCACTTCCCCCTCGAGCCGGACACCATCGCGGCGACCGTGCAGGAACTCACCGGGCGGACGACCGACGGCGTCGTCGTCGTGCCCGCCTTCCCGGACGCCGGACGGATCACCGTCGGCGGCACCCACTACGCCCGCGGAACCGACGGCGCCCTGACCCCGGTCGCCGACACCGAGTTCGCCCGGGACGCCACCTTCGGCTACCGCACGTCGGTCCTCGCCGACTGGGTCGAGGAGAAGTCCGCCGGGCGCCACCGGGCATCCACGGTCCTCGGCATCGACCTGCGGGTGCTGCGCACCGGGTCCCCGGATCAGAGCGCCGTCGCGATCGCGGACGTCCTGGACGGCGCGACCGACCGGACGCCGGTGGTCGTCGACGCGGTCACCGAGAACGACCTGCGCCGGCTCGCGCTCGGCCTGGCCGAGGCCGAGCGCCGCGGCCGGAGCTTCATCCACCGGGTCGGGCCGCCGTTCGTGCGCGCCCGGATCGGGCAGGAAGTCGCCGCACCGCTGACCGCGGAGGTGATCCCGACGCCGCCGGATGCCACGGCGGGCGGCCTGATCGTCGTCGGCTCCCACGTCGGCCAGACCACCCGGCAGCTCGAGGCCCTGCGCCGGCGCCACTCGCGGCTGCGCGTCGCCGAGCTGGACGTGCAGCGCCTCCTCGCCGGTGCGGGCGATCCGGTGGCCGAGACCGCGCAGCGCATCTCCGCCGACCTGGGCGCGGGCGACGTCGTCCTCCACACCAGCCGCACCCTCGTGACCGCCGGGAACCCGGCGGGGAGCCTGGCGATCGCCCGGCAGGTCTCGGCCGCCCTCGTCGCGATCGTGCAGCGCGTGGTGGCGGACCGCCGTCCCCGCTTCGTCATCGCCAAGGGCGGCATCACCTCCTCCGACGTCGCCGCGCACGGGCTGGGCATCGTCCGCGCGATCGTGCGCGGCCCGATGCTGCCCGGGATCGTCTCCCTGTGGGAGCCCGCCGACGGCCCCGCCCGCGGCGTCCCCTACGTCGTCTTCGCCGGGAACGTGGGCGACGACGAGGCGTTGGCCGTCGTCGTCGCCACCCTGAGCACGACCATCGAACCGAGCAGCACCGCCGACGACGCCGACCTCTCCGACCCCGACCCCCACCCCCACCCCCACCAGGAGTGACCGCCATGACCGAGCACCCCTCCGGCTACACCGTCGCCGTCCTGGGCCTGGGCGCGATGGGCGTGCCGATGGCCACCCGCCTCGCGACCGGCCTGCGCGTGACCGGCTACGACGTCGCGGACGCGCGACTGGCCCTGGCTCGTGACGCCGGGGTCGAGACCGCCGGGACCGCCCGCGCCGCCGTGACCGGCGCCGACGCCGTGCTGCTCGCCGTGCGCAACGGCGCCCAGCTGGACGAGGTGCTGTTCGGCGACGCCGGGATCGCGGGCAGCCTCGCCCCCGGCGCCGTCGTCCTGGTCACCAGCACCGTCGGCACGGACGCGGTCCTCACCGCGGCAGCCCGACTCGGCGAGGCCGGCGTCGACATCGTCGACGCCCCACTCTCCGGCGGTCCGGTGCGGGCGGGCAGGGGCGACCTGCTCGTCGTGGTCGGCGCCACGCCGGCGGCCCGGGAACGTGCCCGCCCGGTGCTCGACCTGCTCGCCTCGACACTGACGGTCGTCGGCGACCGGCCCGGAGACGGGCAGGCGCTCAAGACCGTCAACCAGCTGCTGTGCGGGATCCACATCGCGGCGGCGGCGGAGGCTCTCGCCCTGGCGGAGGCGCTCGGCCTGGACCGGGAGGCCACGCTGGCCGCCCTCACCGCCGGTGCGGCCGGCTCCTTCATGCTCGGCGACCGTGGACCGCGCATGCTGCACGAGCCCGGCGAGGCGGCGGACGTGTTCAGCCGCCTGGACATCTTCGTCAAGGACCTCGGCATCGTCGGCGACGCCGCCCGGGAGGCATCCGTGCCCACCCCGGTCGCGGCGGCGGCCGAACAGCTCTTCCGGCTCGGAGCCGCCGCGGGCCTCGCCGCCGCGGACGACTCCGCGATCATCGACGTCATGCGTCCGGCTGATCGTCGCCCTTGACGGCTGACGTGATCTGCGCCACTCTATATCCTATAGGATTTACGATCGGCTGATCCGGCTCGAACGGAATCCGCGCTCCGGAAGGACTTCACGACCCATGCCGCAGACGCCGCCGTACATCGCATCGACGTGGCCCATCGCCACGTGCCTGCACGCGTTCCCCGTCAAGGACGCCGCGGGCGTGAGCCTGCACGATGCCGACCCGGCGGTCTGGGACGACATGTTCACGCAGGTCGCGGAGGCCGGCTTCACGCTCGCCGAGCTCGCCGACAGTCACGTCCGGCCCGCCGACCTCGAGCCGTCCCGGCGGGACGAGTTCCTGGCGATCGCCGCCTCGCACGGCGTCGGCATCCCCTCGGTGCACCTGCAGCGCCAGAGCGTGATCATGCCCGGGCACGAGGAGCGCAACCTCGCCTACGCCCACCGGACCATCGACGCCGCGGCGGCGTGGGGCATGCAGGTCTTCTCCACCGGCCTGCACCAGCCCTTCTCCGAGGCGCAGCGACGTGCCCTGTGGTTCTGGACCGCGGAGGGGCCGAAGGATCCCGACGACCCCGAGCGGTGGGACCTGGCGGTGCGCTCCATCCGCGAACTCGGCACGCACGCCGCCGAGGTGGGCCTGCCCGTTGCCCTCGAGCTGTACGAGGACACCTATCTCGGCACCGCCGACAGCGCTGTGCGCTTCGTCGAGGAGGTCGGCCTGGACAACGTCGGCCTCAACCCCGACGTCGCCAACCTGATCCGGCTGCACCGGCCGGTCGAGCACTGGCAGGAGCTCTACGCGAAGACCCTGCCGTATGCCAACTACTGGCACGTGAAGAACTACGCGCGTGACGAGGCGGCCGACGGCAGCTGGGCCACGTCCACCCCCTCCACCATGGAGACCGGGCTGATCAACTACCGCCAGGTGATCCGCGACGCCGTCCGCGACGGGTTCTCCGGGATCTTCCTGACCGAGCAGTACGGCGGGGACAGCCTCGGCGTCTGCGCCACCAACCAGCGCTACATCCGTTCCCTGCTTCCCCGCGACGAGCACGCACCGCGCGCATCCGCCGCAGGCGTTTCAACAGCAGGCGACTCAGCAGGAGCCGAAGGAGAGTCCGCATGAGCCCCCGCACCATCGCCGTCGTCGGATCCGGGTACATGGGCGGCGGTATCGCCCAGTGCCTCGCCCTCGCCGGAGCCACCGTCCGCATCGCCGACATCAGCGAGCAGATCGCCGTGGACAACCGTGCCCGCCTGCTCACCGAGGCCGAGGCCTTCGTCGCCGACGGGCTCTTCCCCGCCGACGCCGTCGAGCGCATCGACGCGCACCTGACGGCCGCCGCCTCGATCGAGGAGGCCGTCGCCGACGCGGAGTTCATCGAGGAGGCCGTCCCGGAGAAGATCGAGATCAAGCACGAGACGCTGCGCCGGATCAGCGCGGCGGCCCGGCCGGACGCCATCATCGGCTCGAACACCTCGACCATCCTGATCGGCTCCCTCGCCGAGGCCGTCACGCACCCGGAGCGGTTCCTCGGGGTGCACTTCTCCAACCCGGCGCCCTTCATCCCGGGCGTCGAGTTGATCCCCCACGCCGGCACGGACGAGGCGATCCTGCCCGTCGTCGAGGAGATCGTCGCCTCGACCGGCAAGGAGACCGCCCGGGTCAAGGACGCGACCGGCTTCGTGCTCAACCGCCTGCAGTACGCCCTCTTCCACGAGGCCACGCAGATCGTCGAGGAGGGCATCGCCACCCCCGACGACATCGACACGATCGTGCGCACGACCTTCGGGTTCCGGCTGCCCGCGTTCGGGCCGTTCGCGATCGCCGACATGGCCGGGCTCGACGTGTACGCCTTCTGCTACGCCTCCCTGCAGACCCGCTGGCCCGAGCGGTTCGCGACGCCGGAGTCGCTGCGCGAACTCGTCGACGCCGGCAAGTTCGGCACCAAGACCGGCGCCGGCTACCTCGACGTCCCGGCGGACCGGACGGCCGAGCTCGTCGCCTACCGCAACAAGGCCTACGTGGCGATCAAGAAGGTCATGGACGAGCTCGGGCCCGCCCCCGTCGCCGGCCCGGTCGAGCCGGCCACGTCGCAGCCGACGACCTGAGCCCATCCCCCTTCGATGCCTTCCCCGCACGCCGAACAGGAGCTGCCATGACCGACTTCCCCGAATCCCGCACCGTCGTCCTCACCGGTGCCGCCTCGCCGCGCGGCATCGGCCGCGCCTCCGCCCACTACCTGGCCGAACGCGGCTGGAACGTCGGCATCATCGACCTGGACGCCGACGCCGCCGCGCAGGTCGCCGAGGAGATCGCCCGTGAGCACGGCGTCACGGCCGCCGGTGCCGGCGCCGACGTCGCCGACGAGGCGCAGGTGCGCGCCGCCTTCGACGAGCTCGAGGCCGCCCTCCCCCAGCTCGTCGCGCTGGTCAACCTGGCCGGTGTCTCCTCGCCCGTGCCGTACCTGGAGGTCAGCCCCGAGGAGTGGAACCGGGTGCTGGACATCAACCTCGGCGGCACCCACCACGCGACCCGCCGGGCGGTCGAGACCATGGTCCAGCACGGCGTCGGCCGCGTCGTCAGCCTCTCCTCCGTCTCGGCGCAGCGCGGCGGCGGCACCTACAGCAAGACCGCGTACTCGGCCGCCAAGGCCGGCATCATCGGGTTCTCGCGCAGCGTGGCCCGGGAGCTGGGCCCCTCGGGCATCACGGTGAATGTGATCTCCCCCGGCCCGATCGACACCGACATCATGGGCGGCACGCTCACCGAGGAGCGCAAGACCGCCATGGCCGCGGACGGGGTGCTGCCACGCATCGGCACGCCGAAGGACATCGCCGCCGCGGTCGCCTACCTGATCAGCGCCGACGCCGGCTTCGTGACGGGCCAGACCCTGAACGTCGACGGCGGCCTCTACATGCACTGACGCCCACCGCACCGAGGAGCACCCATGAGTCCCCGCCCGCGCACCTGGACGACGTCGCGTCTCGTCTTCCTCGCCATCGGCATCGTCCTCGTCGTGTTCGGCGTGATCTCGATCGTCAACGGCCACTAGTCCGACCTGCACCACCCCGTTGGAACCGCACTGGAAGAACCCGCACCGTTCGAACCCCGCACTGTGAACCCGCACTGTTGAACTCGAAGGAGAGCCGACGTGTCCCACTCCGCTGAGGGGACGGTCACCCCGTCCCTGCACGACGCCTCGCTCAAGAGCGCGGTGGCCAAGGCCGCCCGCCACTTGATGCCCATGCTCGTCATCCTGTATTTCGTCGCCTTCCTGGACCGGACCAACGTCGGGTTCGCGGAGGCCGCCCTGCGCACCGACCGTGGCGTCAGCGACGGCGCGTTCGCCCTCGGCGCCGGCATCTTCTTCATCGGCTATGCCCTGTTCGAGATCCCGAGCAACCTGCTGCTCAAGCGTTTCGGCGCCCGCTTCTGGCTCGCCCGCATCGCCATCACGTGGGGCATCGTCGCGGCGGCGTTCTCGTTCACGACGAACGACACCATGTTCATCGTCCTGCGCTTCCTGCTCGGCGTGACCGAGGCCGGGCTGTTCCCGGGCGTGATCATGTTCCTGTCGGACTGGTTCCCCAACAAGGTGCGCGTGCAGATGTTCGCGATCTTCTACCTCGCGCAGCCGTTCTCCCAGATGATCGGCGCGCCGCTCAGCGGCGGCCTGATCAGCTTCGGCGACTCGCTGACCCCGTGGCACGGCTGGCAGGTGATGTTCTTCGCCGAGGGCATGCTCGCCGTCATCGCCGGCGTCGCCGCCCTGTTCCTGCTGACCAACAGCCCGGCCGAGGCGACGTTCCTCGAGCAGGACGAGAAGAACGCCCTCTCCAACGCGATGGCGGTCGAGGACCGGCTGCGCACCGAGGACGGCCCCAGCGGCATCTGGCGGGCGCTGTCCAACTGGAAGGTCTGGTACTTCACGATCATCTACTTCGCCCTGCAGATCGCGGTCTACGGGACGACGTTCTACCTGCCGCAGCAGGTCTCCGGGCTGATCGGCCTGAAGGTCGGCTGGCAGGTCGGCCTGATCACGGCGATCCCGTGGCTGGTGGGCCTGTTCGCCTGCTACTTCTTCGGCAGGGCCGCGAACACGCTGACCCGACGCCGGAACTGGGGCACCCTGTTCTACCTGGGCACCGGGGTGTTCATCCTCGGCTCCGCGTGGGCCGGGGCGAACAACCTGCCGCTGCTCGGCATCCTGTTCATCACCCTGGCGGTCTCGAGCTTCCTCTCCGTCGGGCCGATCACCTGGTCCTACCCCACCGCATTCCTCACCGGCACGGCGGCGGCGGCCGGCATCGGCCTGATCAACTCGCTCGGCAACCTGGGCGGATTCGTCGCCCCGCTGATGCGCACCGGCATCAATGCCGCGGTCCCCACCGCGACCGGGGTGTGGGGCGTCGTCTCGCTCGGCGTCTTCGCCTTCCTGGCCGCCCTGATGATCTGGCTGACCAAGTACTTCCGGCGCGCGAAGTCCGACGACCTGCTGCACGACGAGGCCGTCGCGCCGGGACACTAGTCCATCCCGTGGCGTTCGGCAACAGGCCCGTTCGATAGGATCTCGGCATGCCAGCCCTGCCCCACGGACCTCGGCCAGCGAGTCGTCAGCTCCTGGCGGACTACGTCTACCAGGAGTTGCTCTCCTCGCTCATGGACGGTCGACTCGAGCCCGGTTCCGGGCTCGGGATCGACCGCATGGCGGCGGAGTTCGCGGTCTCTCCCACCCCGATCAGGGAGGCGCTCGCCCGCCTCGAGTCCACGGGGCTGGTGCACCGGGTGGCCCTCAAGGGCTACCGGGTGGCTCCGCTCTTCACGCCCGAGGAGCTCGCCGAGCTGATGGACGCGCGGCTCGTGATCGAGCCCGCCATCGCCGAGCGCGCCTGCGCGCACGCGACAAAGGACCTCCTGACCGCGCTGAGGGTTGCCGTCGACGATCTGCGCACGGCGCCGACGGGGCCGACCTTCGCGGAGTACGGCGCCTACTGGGAGGCCGACGAGCGGTTCCACCGGTTGATCGCCGAGCAGGCCGACAACCGGTTCCTGCTCAACGGCTACCGGGCCCTCGGCGGCCAGGTGCAGCGCTTCCGCTTCTTCGGCAACCTCGGGGTGACCGACGCGGAGTGCGCGATCGCCGAGCACACCCGCGTCCTCGAGGCGTTCACCGCCCAGAATCCGGCCGGCGCGCGCGAGGCCATGCGCGCGCACATCCTGCGCGTGCGGGATCGCGCCGTCCACGACGCCTCCGCGACGTCCGCTGCGTCCTGACCCTGCGTCAGGAGGCCGGGGTGGGCTCCTGTCGCCGGGACCGCTCGTCCGCGAAACCGACGGCGAGCGCGCCCAGCAGCACGACGGCCACCAGGCCGAACCCGACCGAGATCGCGTTCGCCCAGCCGCCGGTACCCAGCACGGTGAAGGCCGCGGCGGTGATGACGGCGATGCCCACCGAGGTGCCGACGCGCTGACCGGTCTGCATGATGCCGCCGGCGCTGCCCGCGTACTCGAGCGGCACCTCGGCCAGGGTGAGGGTCTGGTTGGGGCTGACGACGGCGCCCTGGCCGAGCCCGACGAACGTCAGCGTCAGCAACAGCCACCACTCGCTGACCAGGCCGTGCCCGTGCAGCTCGATCACGAGCACGCTCAGGCCGAGGCCCAGCAGCACGCTGATCATGCCGCCGATCACGAGCCGCCGGCCCAGGCGCAGCACGTGGCGGCCGGCCCAGGTGGCGGAGAGGGCGGAGGCGACGGCGTTGGGCAGACCGATCGACCCGCTCTCCAGGGGCGTGTGCCCGAGTCCCTCCTGGAAGTAGAGGGCGATCAGCACCCACACGCTCGTCACGCCCAGGAAGTACAACCCCACCAGGGCCGTCCCGCGGGAGAAACTGCGGGTGCGGAAGATGTCCAGGTCCACCATCGGGCTGTGGCCGCGGCGCTGGTAGCGGCGTTCCCACGCCATCCACGCGCCGCCGAGCACGACGCCGACCGGCACCAGCGCCCACAGCCAGCCGGAGACCTGCGCCCGCGCCTCCATGAACGGCAGCAGGACGGCGAAGATCGCGACGCCGAGCAGCAGGGCCCCCACCGGGTCCAGGGCCCGCACGACGCCGCCCACGGTGCGGCCCGACCGGCGGACGACCATCGGCCGCGGGAACCACAGCAGGGCCAGCACGATCGCGAGGATGCCCACGGGCAGGTTGATGAAGAAGATCCAGCGCCAGCCCTCGTGCACGCCGCCGAGCTGGATCAGCAGGCCGCCGAGCAGCGGCCCCACCCCGACGGAGACGCCCACCGCGCTGCCGAAGGCACCGAAGGCGCGCCCGCGTTCGGCACCGCGGAAGTACTGCTGGATCATGCCGACGCCCTGCGGGTTGAGCAGGCCGGAGCCGATGCCCTGGATGAACCGGGCGACGACGAGCATGGTGGGGTCCGTGGCCAGGCCGGCCGCGACCGAGGAGAGGGTGAAGAGGGCGACGCCGCCGATGAAGAGGGGCGCGCGGCCGATGATGTCCCCCGCCCGTCCGGCGGCGACGAGGACGACGCCAAAGGTCAGGGCGTAGCCCGAGAGCACCCACTGCAGCTGGGACTGGGTGGCGCCGAGACCGGACTGGATGGATGGCAGTGCCACGTTGACGCTGCTGACGCTCACCAGCGACATGAAGATCGCCACCAGCAGCACCGCCAGGATCCGCCAGCGCCCGGGGTCCTGCCCCTCGTTCTGCTGCTGCTCTGCTGATCCGGTGTCGCTGGTCATTCGGCGGTGCCCTCTTCGCGTTCGACAGCAGGCTTCGTTTCGACCCGCCACCGACAGGCTATCCCCTCCTCCGGTCCCGCCCGTGCCGTCCGTGCCGTCCTGCCCGGGGAACGACGCCGGCCCGCCACCCCGGGCGCCGTCCGGAACGGATCCGGGGGCGGCCGGTGGGTGACGAGCCGGCGAGGTGTGGCGAGGTGCAGCGAGTGTGTCCGCGTCAGCGGGCGGCGTCGGGCTCCCCTGCGACGCCGAGATCCTCCCGGATCTCCGGGTGCTCGGCGAGGTACTCCTCGTGCACCTCCTTGACGTGCAGGTCCACGCCCTTCGGGTCCTTGACCAGCGAGACCGCGATCAGCGAGATGACGGCCGCGACGGCGATATAGACGCCGATCGGGATCGTCGACTTGTACGACTCCAGCAGGGCCTGCGCGATGGTCGGCGCGAAGGCACCGCCGAGGATCGAGCCCAGCGCGTAGCCGATCGACACGCCGGAGTAGCGGACCTTCGCCGGGAACATCTCCGCGTACAGCGCGGCCTGCGGCCCGTAGGAGAGGCCGAGGAAGACGGTCAGGACGAACACGGCGACGAAGAACAGGAACAGGTTCTTGCTGTCGATGAGGTACCACATCGGCACGGCCCAGATCACGAGGCCGACGTAGCCGATCTGGAAGGTGCGCACCCGGCCGAGCCGGTCGGAGAGAGCGCCGCCGACGAAGGTGAAGATGAGCCAGCCGAAGGCGCCGAGCGTCGTCACCAGCAGCAGGTCCGGGCGCGGGAGCTTCAGCACGGAGCTGCCGTACGAGATGAAGAAGGCGATCAGCAGGTAGCCGGCCGCGTTGTTCGCCAGGAAGATCAGCGCGGTGAGGATGACCTCCTTGGTGTGGTGCTTGAAGAGCTGGCCGAGCGGAGCCGAGGACTCCTTGCGCCGCAGCGCCATCTCCTGGAACACCGGGCTCTCCTCGACCGTGCGGCGCACGACGTAGCCCACGCCGATCAGCACGATGGAGAAGAGGAACGGCAGGCGCCAGCCCCACTCGTTGAAGGCCGGGCCCATCGTGGTGGTGAGGATCCACAGCACGCCGGTGGCCAGGATCATGCCGATCGGGACGCCGATCTGCGGGTAGGCGCCGAACAGGCCGCGCTTGTTGACGGGGGCGTGCTCGACGCTCATCAGCGCCGCGCCACCCCACTCGCCACCGGCGGAGAAGCCCTGCAGCACGCGCAGCAGGATCAGCAGGATCGGGGCGGCGACGCCGATCTGGTTGTAGGTCGGCAGCACGCCGATGAGGGCGGTGGCCGCTCCCATCATGAACAGGGTGAAGACGAGCATCTGCTTGCGGCCGAGCTTGTCGCCCAGGTGGCCGGCGACGATCGCGCCCAGCGGCCGGAAGAGGAACGAGATGCCGATCGTGGCGAAGGCGACGATCTGGGCCAGCGCCGGGTTCGATGCGTTCAGCGGGGCCAGGAACAGCGGGGTGAGCACCACCGCGGTCGCCTGCGCGTAGATGAAGAAGTCGTACCACTCGATCGTGGTGCCGACGAGGGTCGCCCCGAGGACGCGCCGCTCCTCCGCGGTGCCCCCGGTGCGATGCGCCGGGGCGCTGCTGTTGACAGTGGTCATGACTGCTCCGATGTGCCCGGCCACGGCATCGACGGTGATGCCACGGCGTCCCTGTGGTGCGTGGTGAATGCTGCGAGATAGTGACTGAACGGTCAGTCAGTCCGCCCAGCGTACCGCATCGAACGTGACGCGGACCACACTGAACGTCTCGGATGTCGTGTCGGATCACGACCTGGGACGCGCACCCGCTCGCCCGCCCCCCGCCGGACGGGAGCGGATACTGGTGCCGTGGAGGCGTTCCGCCGGCGGCCCGGATTCGAGCTGGCCGATCGGGCCGACGCCGGCCACCGCCTCGCCGCCGCGCTGGTGGAGGCGGCGGAACCGGCGGGGATCGAGCCCGACGGCGTCCTGCTCGGGCTGTGCCGGGGCGGGGTCCCCGTCGCGGTCGCGGCGGCGGCGGACCTGGGGCGGCCGGCCGATGCGGTGGCGAGCCGCAAACTCGGGGTCCCGGGGCACACCGAGGTCGCCTTCGGCGCGCTCGCCTCGTGCGCCGGGCACCGATCCCGCTCGACCGACCCGGAACTGGTCGACCGGATGCTCGGCACCGGTGTCACCGGGAGGCGGCTGGAGGAGATCGTGGCCCGCGAGGGCGTCGCGCTCGCCCGGCAGGAGGACCTCTTCCTCGCGCCCGTCCGGCCGGTCGCGGGCCGACCCGTGGTGCTGTGCGACGACGGCATCGCGACGGGTGCCACCATGCTCGCCGCGATCGACGCGGCTCGGACGGCCGGGGCGTCGCGCGTCGTCGTCGCCGCTCCCGTCGGCTCCCCCTCCGCCGTCCGCCGGCTGCGGACCGTGGCCGACGCGGTGCTGTGCCTGCACGTCCCGCCCGACTTCCACGCGGTCGGCGCCTACTACCGGGCCTTCCCGCAGTGCACCGACGAGGAGGTCCTCGCCGCGCTCGCCGCTGGTCGCGGGGACGGCGGGTGAGGCGCCGCGTTCTATAGTCGAACACGTCGAGCGCCACCAGGACCGCGACGAGGAGAGGCAGCGGATGACGTCACCCGTGCACGAGGACGAAGCGACCACCGGACCGCCACCCGGGGGCCGGTCGACGGCCGGCGGTTCGCACGCCCAGACGCTCTCGCGCGGCATCACGATGCTCGAGATCCTCGCGGACGCCGACGCCCCGATGTCCATCGCCGAGGTGTCCGCCGCGCTCGGCGTCCACCGGTCCGTCGCGTACCGGATCCTGCGCACCCTGGAGGAGCACTCGCTCGTCGTGCGGGACGGTGCCGGCAAGCTGATGTCGGGCCCGGGACTGGCGACGCTGGCCCGCTCGGTGGCGCGGTCGCTGCAGTCGGCGAGCCTGCCCGTGCTCACCGAGCTCTCCTCGGATCTCGGGCTGACGGCCTTCGTCGCCGTGTGGGATCACGCCGACTGCGTGACCCTGGTGACGGTGGAGCCGAACGCGCGCAGCGCCACGATCCGTCCCGGCACCCGGCACTCCTTCTCGGTGGGCGCGCCGGGCATCGCGATCCAGTCGGCCATCAGCGAGGAGCAGTGGCACACGGTCGATGCGACCTCCCCGTACCGGCCCGAGGCCCTGCGCGCCCGGGAGCTGGGCTACGCCGTCAGCCACGACGAGGTGATCCCCGACGTCGGGGCGATCGCGGCGCCGATCCACCGCATCGGCCAGGCCCCGGCCGCCCTCGCGGTGCTCTATCTCGGCGAGCGGGACGACACCGCGCAGATCGGCCGCCGCCTGGTCGAGGCCGCGGGCCGCATCGAGGCCCACCTGGCCTGACCCGCCGGTGCCGCTGCGGCCGTGACGGAGCCGCGCCGCCGGTATCCAGCGCCGATTCAGGTGACCCCACCCCAGGTCCGGCGGGAGCCGCGCCGTCGTCAGGCGACCGCGTCCTCGCTCCGGGCCGCGACCCGGACGGCCACGCGGGAGCCGTTGCGCTGCTTGACCACGTCGAGCTGGACGGGGATGCGGTGCTTGAGATCGGCGACGTGACTGACCACGCCGATCACCCGGCCGCGGTCCCGCAGACCCTCGAGCGCCTCCATCACGTCGTCCAGGGAAGCCTCGTCGAGGGAGCCGAAGCCCTCGTCGACGAACAGGGTGTCGATCTCCAGACCGCCGGCCTCCTGCTGGACGACGTCGGCCAGGCCGAGCGCCAGGGCCAGCGATGCCATGAACGCCTCCCCGCCCGAGAGGGTGCTGGTCTCCCGGCTGATGCCGGTCCAGCCGTCCTGCACGACCAGCGACAGCCCGGACTTGGCGTTGCCCTTGACCCGCGCGTCGCTGTGGTCGAGCGTGTAGCGCCCGCTGCTCATGGTCAGCAGCCGCTCGCTCGCCGCGGCGGCCACCTGTTCGAGCCGCGCCGCGAGGACGTAGGACGTCAGGGTCATCCGGTAGGCGTTCTCCCCGAGCCCCCGCGTGGTGTCCGCCAGGGACCGCAGCATGCGCGCCCGGTCCCGGGCCGGTCCGACGGCAGCGAGCAGATCGGCCTCCTGGCCCACGAGCACCGACAGCCGCTCGTGGCCACGATCCAGGAGCCGGTGGCGCACCTCGGCGTCGGCGACGGCGTCGCGGGCGGCGGCGATGCCGGCCTGCGTCCCGGCCAGCTCCTCCGGTGACGGCGGAACGATCCCGTCGGCCTCCTCGGTGAGGGCCGCGATGACGGGGGCGCTGCCGAAGGCCTCGTCGGCCCGGTCGGAGCGCCGCTGGTGGGCGGCGATAGCCGTCCGGAGCGCCTCGGCGTCGGCGTCGGTGAGGAGGGCGGAGCGTGCCGCGTCCTCGGTGGGCAGGCCGTGCTGGTGGAGTGCCTCCTCGAGGGCGGTGACCGCGTCGGCACGGGCCTCGTCGGCCGTGCACTGTGCGGCCAGGGCGTCGCGCCATCGGGCAAGGCGGTCGCAGCGGGCGGTCAGGTCGACCAGCCGGTCGGCCAGCGTCGGATACCCGGCACGTGCCGTCGCCACCTGGGCGTCGAGGTGCTCGGTGCGGGCCCACGCCTCCTCCAGTCGCGCCGTGACGGCACCGACCTGCTCCCGGGCGCTGTGCGCGGCCCGGCGGGCTGCCTCCCCCTGGGAGCGCACCCGCGCGAGCTCGGCGTCCTGCCGCTCCGCCGCGTCCCGCGCGGCGGTGGCCTCCACGGCGGCGGCGCGCGCCGCCTGGTGGATGCCGGTCGCCGCCGCGACGTCGGCTCCGTCGGCCACCGCCTCGAGCCCGGCGATGCGGCGAGCATGGGCGGCGGCCGCCGTCTGCGCCCGCCCGGCGGCAGCTTCCGCCGCGTCGAATCGGTCCCGGGCGGCCTGCTGGTCCGCCTCGGTGGGCACGTCGGCGTCCTCCGAGCCGGCCGGCTCCGGATGGTCGAGCGATCCGCACACCGGGCACTGCTCCCCGTCGGCGAGCCGGCCCGCCAGCTCGGCGGCGGCGTGGTCGAGGCGGCGTTCGACGATCTCCAGCCACGCCTGCCGGGCGTCCTGCGCCGCCGACCGCGCCGTGAGGGCGTCCCGTTCCGCGACCTCGCCCGCGCCACGCTCGGCGGCCAGACGGGTGGCCGCATCCAGCACGGCGGCGGCCCGGTCGACGGCGGCGGTGCGCGCCTCGTGCTGCACGGCGAGCGCGCGCGTGGCCTCGAGCCGCGTGGAGAGGTCCGCGAGCCGCGCCTCGGCGCCGACGGCGGCGCGCTCCTGCTCGGCGGCCTCCGCGCGCAGCCGGTCCGCGTCCGCGGCGAGGGTGCGGCCGGTGGCCTGGACGGCGACCAGATCCTCCTCCAGCGGCAGCCGGGCCTCGAGGACCGCGGCGTCGGAGCGTGCGGCCGTCAGCGCGGCCTCGACGCGGTCCAGCAGGTCGGGCGTCTCGATGCGGTCCTCCCCCACCGCCGGGACGTCGTCGGACGCGCGCGCGGTCCGGGCGGCCTCGGCCTCGGCCCGCCCGGCGGCGACCAGCTGGCGCTGGGCGCGGTCGAGCGCGGTGAGCTGCCCGCTGACGGCGGTGGCGCGGTGATGGGCGTCGAGCCGGGCCCGGCGCTCTGCGGCGGCGTCCCTCTCGGCCTCCACCGCGGCACGGTCCCGTCGCGCGTCGGCGAGCCGGCGGTGCCGGTCGAAGCGTTCGGTCGCCTCCGCACCGGCACGTTCCGCGTCGGCGAGTTCGCGCCGGCGGTGGACGAGGGCATCGCCCGCGGTGGCGCGGGAGGCGTGGACCGCGTCGCGCAGATCGGTCAGCGTCCGGTCGTCAGCCGTCCGGTCGTCGTTCACCTGCGCGCCGGCCGACTGCGCGTCACCCGACGGCTCCGTGCGCACGCTCGTCTCGTCGGGATCCTCGTCGTCGAGGTCGGCCTGCGGATCGCTCTCACGGCCGGCGGCACCCGTCGGCAGCGGCAGCGGCAGGTCCGTCCACAGGTCCCAGCCCTGCCGGACGAGCAGGTCGAGCCGGGTCTCGTCCTCGCCCACGCGCGCCTCGGCGTCGGCCGCGTCCTGCACGAGACGCTGTTCGAGACGGCCGTAGCGGTCCGTGCCGAACAGCTTCTCCAGCAGGTCCTCGCGCTCGGACGGACGGGCCTGCAGGAAACGGGCGAACTCGCCCTGCGGGAGCATGACGACCCGGGTGAACTGGTCCTTCGACATGCCGATGGTGTCGAGGATCTCGGCGCCCACCTCGTCGGCGCGGGTGCTGCGGGCGGTCCAGACGCCGTCCTCGTGGGCCTCGAGGCTGACCTTCGCGTTCTCGGGCACCATCCGGGCCGCTCCCCGCCGGGCGGGTCGCTCCCAGGCGGGCGATCGGGTGACCCGGAGGCGCCGGCCACCGGCGGTGAAGTCGAGGGCGACGGTCGGGGCGGCGTCGGGGGCGGCGTGGTCACTGCGCAGGTTGCGCGCGTTCTGCCGTTCGCCGGGCACCGACCCGTAGAGGGCGAAGCAGATGGCGTCGAGCACGCTGGTCTTGCCGGCGCCGGTCGGCCCGTTGAGCAGGAAGAGGCCTTGTTCGGACAGGGCGTCCATGTCGATGTGCTGGGCGGCCGCGAACGGGCCGAAGGCCTCGACGTCGAGCGCGTGGATCCTCATCGGGCCGCCTCCGCGAGCGAGGTGGCGTCCAGGGCCGCGGCCAGGGCCACGCGTTCGGCCTCCGACGGCGGCCGGGAGCGCACGTGGTCGAGGAACCCGGCACTGACCTCGAGGTCGTCGGCAGCGCCGGCCACCCGGGAGCTGTACGTGGAGCGCTCGCGCGGTGCGGCGCCCTGCGGGTCGAACTGCAGCACGAGGGTGTGCGGGAAGCGTTCGCGCAGCCGGTCCATCGCCATCCGGGGGCGCTCGGCGTCCGTGAGCGTGACCTGGCACCAGGCGCCCTCGGCGCCCGCGTGCGCGGGGTCCACCAGCAGGTCCTCCAGGGTGCCGCGGAGGATGGCGAGCGGGCGGGCGGTCTCGACCGTCACCGGATCCACCCCGCGCAGGCCGTCCGGGCCGACGTCGAGCAGCCAGCCGCCCTTGGCCTGCCGGGCCTCGGAGAAGGAATAGGGCAGGGGCGAGCCGCTGTAGCGCACGTTCTCGCGGAGCCGCTGCCGGCCGTGCAGGTGACCGAGGGCGACGTAGTCGAAGCCGTCGAACACCGGGATCGGGATCTGGCCCAGGCCGCCGCTGGCGAACTCCCGCTCGCTGTCGGACTCCTCGGCGCCCGCGACGAAGGCGTGGGCCATCAGGATCGATCGAACCCGGGAGGTGGTGGCAGCCGGGAACAGCGCCCCGTCCTCCTCCGACGTCGCCTCGTCCGGGCCGGACTCGCCCCCGACCGCGGGCTCGAGGCCGGCGAGGTGCTTGCGGACGATCCGCAGCGCGGCGGTCATGACGGCGGGGTGCCCGGGACGCTCGACGCCCAGCCGTTCCGCGACGAGCCGGGGCTCCAGATAGGGCACCGCGTAGACGGCGACGTCCGTGCCGTCGGGATCGCTCAGCCGCACCGGGTCCGTCAGGGCGTGCAGCCCGGTGCGCACGTGCACCCCGCCACGGGCCAGGACCCGGTCGGCGAAGCCGAGGCGGATCGGCGAGTCGTGATTGCCCGAGGAGAGCACGACCTCGGCCCCCGCGGCGGTGAGCCGGTCCAGGGCGTCGGAGAAGAGCTGGACGACCTCGACGGAGGGCAGCGCCCGGTCGTACACGTCCCCGCTGATGAGGACTGCCCGGACGTCCTCGCGCTGCACGGTCTCGACCAGCTGGTCGATGAAGCGCCGCTGGTCCGCCAGCATCCCGACACCGTGGAAGGACCGGCCCAGGTGCCAGTCCGACGTGTGGAGGATCTTCATGCTTCCACGCTAGATCCGGCCACCGACAGAACCACGATGCCCCGCCGCGATCCCCGGAACTGCGGGCCGCGGCGGGGCATCGGACGGGTGGCGAGCGGCGTCAGCGCTCCTCGTCCCGGCGGTCGAAGAAGTCGCGCACCTCGTGATCGGGCGCGGCAATCGAGGCATCATCCGTGGTGGAGGCGGCGTGCCGGCCCTCGGACCCGGCCGGAGCGTGCGCACCCGACGCGTCCGGATCACCCGACGCGGCCGGGGCCGGGGTGGTCGGGGCGTCGCGGCGCACCGTCACCGTCGCCGGCTCGGCCCGGTCGGCGCGGTCGGCGGCGCGGTCGACCGGGCCGTCGGTGACCTCGTCGTCGTCGGACGCGACGGCTCCCCGCGGGGCGACCGGCAGGAAGCTGCGGAAGACGAGCCCGGCGAGCAGGCCACCGAGCAGCGGGGCGGCCCAGAAGACCCACAGCTGCTGCACGGCCCAGCCCTCGGCGAAGACCGCGGCGACGGTCGAGCGGATGGGGTTGATCGCGCCGTTGGAGATCGGGCCGGTGACGGCCAGGACGACGGCCAGCCCGAAGCCCGCGGCGAGCGCGGCCAGCAGATTGTTCGCCCGGCGCGCGGTGGCGCCGAGGACGACGGCCACGAAGAGCGCGGTGCCGATGGCCTCCACGAGCAGCACGCTGGTGAGCGGGAACTGCGTCGGCGAGTGGCTGTCGTAGCCGTTGGACAGGGCGGAGAACACGTTCGGCAGCGTGCCGCCGAGCTGCGGGTGGCCGTGCAGCACCAGGTACAGCAGACCCGCCGCGGTAAAGCCGCCGACCAGCTGGCCCAGCAGGTAGAACGGCGTGTGCACCCAGCGGGTGCGGCCGGCGATGGCCGCCCCGAGGGTCAGTGCGGGGTTGAAGTGGCCCCCGCTGATGTGCCCGAAGGCCAGGACGCCCGCGACCATGGCCAGGCCGATCGCCACCGGACCGGGGACGCCGCCGGTGGACACGAGCAGCCCGGCGAGCACGGCACCGAGGCCGCCGAAGATCAACAGGAAGGTGCCGATGGCCTCGGCGCCCGCGCGGGCCCACGGCCCGGCGCTCCGCTCGAGGTCCTCGACGCCGAAGCCCTCCTTGGTCGCGGCGACGGGCACCGGGGAGGCGAGATCGCCCACGCCGGCCGCGCTGAACGACGCGGGGCGTCGCCCGCCGTCGGACGCGGCATCGTCCACGGCCACGTCGCCCGTCTCCGCGGCGTCGGTCCTCACGGCGCCTGTCCTCACGGCGCCTGTCCTCGCGGCGCCTGTTCTCGCGGCGTTCGCCGCGGTGGTGCGGTCGTCGGGCAGGGGGGTGCGGCCAGGATCGGCAGCCATGCAGTCCTCGATTTCATCGTCGGTCGCGGAACCGGCGTCGTCGCGCCGGCGATCACGCGATTGCCCGTCGAGACTATCGTTTCCGTGTGTCCGCTTCGATGCCGTCCCCGGGTGGGGATCTTCACACCACGTCCCAGACCACCAGCACCACCGGCCCCGCCACCGGCCCGGACGACCCCGGCAGTCGGCCCGAGCACGCCGACCGCGTGCGCGGCAGCGTCCTCGCCGGCGCCCTCGGTGACGCTCTCGGCTATGCCGTCGAGTTCGACTCCTGGTCCGCGATCGTCGCCCGCTGGGGCGAGGCGGGCGTGACGGATCCCGCCGGTCTCGATCGCCCGGTCATCTCCGACGACACGCAGATGACCCTGTTCACCCTCGAGGCCCTCGCCGAGGCGCTGCGGTGGGCCAACGAGGGTTCCGCCGCGGACGAGCTGGCGTGCCTGTGGCTGGCCTACCTGCGCTGGTATCGCACCCAGGGCGAGCTGCTGCCCGGCGACGCCCCGCAGCCGCCGGCCACCTGGCTGGAGTCCGACCCGTCGATGCGGCACCGCCGGGCCGCGGGCAACGCGTGCCTCTCCGGTCTCGGCAGCGGCCGGATGGGCACCGTCGAGCGGCCGGTCAACCCGGATTCCAAGGGCTGCGGGACGGTGATGCGTTCCGCTCCCTTCGGCCTCGTTCCGCACGTGCCGGTCGAGGACATGGTGCGCCTCGCCGCCCGTGGGTCCGCCCTGACCCACGGGCACCCCACCGCGGCCGCCGCGGCCGGCGCGCTGGCCGGCATCGTCGCCCGCATCATCCGCGGCGCGAGCCTGGAGGACGCGGTGGCGGCGACCGTCGCGACGCTGGCCGAGGCCGGCGACGGCGCGGCCGAGACCCTCGCGGCGCTGCGGCGGGCGGTCGAGGAGGCCGAGGCGGACCGCGCCGACCACGGCCCCGACTCCGCCCTGGACCCGCCTCGGTTGGCGCAGCGGTTCGGCGGCGGCTGGGTCGCGGAGGAGGCGCTGGCCATCGCCGTGTACTGCGCGCTCGTGGACGCCGACGACGATCCCGCCACCCACCTGCGGCGCGCCCTCGTGCGGGCCGCCAATCACGACGGGGACAGCGACTCGACCGCGGCGATCGCCGGCAACATCGTCGGCGCGTTGTACGGCACGACCGCGCTGGACCCGGCGTGGGTGGAGGCTCTCGTGGAGCGGGACGTGGTCGAGCGCGAGATCGACGAGTTCCTCGCCGCCGTGGGCGGCGCCCGCTGACGACGCCGCCCGCTCGTCGGGGACAGCCCGACCAGCGGCGGGAACCGCTCGACCAGCGGCAGGAACAGCTCGGCCGGCCCTCAGCCGGTCAGGCGCAGACCCTCGCCGACGGCGACCGCGTCCCGGCCGCGGGCGGGCCACACGTCGTCCCGCGAAGACGGCCAGTCGTCGGCGTCGTGCCGGCGGAACCGCCCGTCGACGACGTCGAACAGGGCGAGCTGGCGGGGTCGCGTCGGGTCCGTCGCCGAGCCCGGGCCCCAGGCGGTGACCGGCAGGTCGAGTCGGGCGAACAGCGTCGCGAGATCCTCGACCACGTGCCGGCGGGCGACGTCGATCATGATCCCGGCGCACGCGCGGGCGTCCTCGAGCGGGTCGTGGTGCTGCAGCAGGGGCACCCCGGCCTCGGCGGCGACGAAGGGCAGCGAGTAGGACGGCAACCGGTAGGTGCGCCGGGCCAGGCGTACGGTGCAGGCGGAGCGGGTCGGGGCGACCGTGACCCCGCAGGCGCGGGCGGCCTCGGTGAAGACCCCGAGATCGAAGGCGGCGTTGTGGGCGACCATCAGGTCACCGTCCACGAAGCGCTCGATCCGCTCCAGGGCATGCGCGGTCTTCTCCGCCCGGGCGACGTCGGCGGCGGTGATGCCGTGGATCGCGATATTGGCCGGCTCGAAGTGGTCGACGCCGGGCGGGGGACGCATCAGCCAGGAGGTCTCCTCGACCACGCGTCCGTCGCGGACCTTGACGAGACCGACGGCACACGGGGAGCCGCGGTGGCCGTTGGCGGTCTCGAAGTCGATGGCCGTGAACGCGATTCCCACCCCGCCACGCTACCGCCGACGCCGGCCCGCTCGCGGACACCATGCCGGGGACACCATGCCGCACGCCATTCCGGAGACGCTCCGGACGCAGCGCCGTCGCAACCCCGCCGCGTCGATCGTCGGTCCGGCACGGCCCCGGCTCAGCCCCGCCACAGGGTCGACCCCGTACCCTTGAGCGGTGATCCCGCTGCCCTCCTCCCTCGCCGCGACCCCCGTCGTCGCCGGCATCCTGCCGGACTGGCTCGACCCCAACGTGTTCCTGCGCGACCCGGCCCTGGCGCCGTGGATCGTGCTGCTGGTGTGCGCGTTCGTCTTCGCCGAGACGGGGCTGCTGGTCGGCTTCTTCCTGCCGGGCGACTCGCTGCTGTTCACGGCGGGCCTGTTGACCGCGACCGGGACCATCCAGGTGCCCATCGGCGTGCTGGGGCTGTGCGTCTTCGTCGCCGCGTTCGCCGGGGACCAGCTGGGCTACTACATCGGGCACCGGGCGGGGCCGGCCGTCTTCCGCCGGCCCGAGTCGCGATTGTTCCGCCAGGAGTACGTCGACCGTGCCCACGAGTTCTTCGAGCGGTTCGGCGGGCGCGCCGTCATCCTTGCGCGCTTCGTGCCGATCGTGCGCACCTTCGTCCCGGTGATCGCCGGGGTGGCGCGGATGCCCTACCGGACGTTCATCACCTACAACGTGGTCGGGGCGCTGCTGTGGGGCGTCGGCGTGACGCTGCTCGGGTTCTGGCTGGGTCAGTTCGACTGGGTGGGCCGGAACATCGACATCATCTTCATCGTCATCGTGGCGATCTCGGTGATCCCGATCGCCGTCGAACTGCTCAAGGCCCGGCGGACCAGCCGGCAGACCGGCCCGCGGAGCGAGACCGACCGCATCGACTGACCGCTCTCCGGTCAGTCGGCTCGGTTCCGCCCGCTAGCCGCGCCCGAGCGCGCTGACGACGTGCGGGACGAGCGCCCGCATCGCCTGCCCGCGGTGGCTGATCGCGTTCTTCTCGGCGGGCTCCAGTTCGGCGCAGCTGCGGTCGTGGCCGTCAGGGCGCAGGATCGGGTCGTACCCGAAGCCGTGCTCGCCCCGAGGCTGCCTCAACAGCGTGCCCCGCAGTTCACCGTGCACGACGACGGGCTCGACGCCCTCCCCCGCCGGACCCGGCACCACCAGCGCGGCCGCACAGATGAAGGCGGCCCCGCGGTGCTCGTCGACGTCGATGTCGCCCAGCTGGGCGAGCAGCAGGCGCAGGTTCGCCTCGTCGTCGCCGTGCCGTCCGGCCCAGCGGGCGGAGAAGATGCCGGGGGCACCGCCGAGCACGTCGACGGCCAGGCCGGAGTCGTCGGCGATCGCGGGCAGCCCCGTGGCCGCGGCGACCGCGTGGGCCTTGAGCAGGGCGTTCTCGGCGAAGGTCACGCCGGTCTCCCGCACGTCGGGGGCGCCGGCGGTCCCGGCGTCGATCACCTCGGTGTCGACGTCGAGCGTGCGGCCACCGGGCAGACCCGTTCCCCGGAGCATCTCCCGGAGCTCGACCAGCTTGCCCCGGTTGTGGGTGGCGAGGACGAGCCGGGGTCCTGCCGCGGGTGCGCTCACGCCTCGCCCAGGGTGGAGCGCTGGATGGCGGCGAGCTCGCTGGTGCCGGCGAGGGCGAGATCGAGCAGGGCGTCGAGCTCGGAGCGGTTGAACGGCGCGCCCTCGGCGGTGCCCTGCACCTCGACGAACTGCCCGGAGCCGGTGACGACGACGTTCATGTCGGTCTCGGCGCGCACGTCCTCGACGTAGGGCAGGTCCAGCATGGGGACGCCGTCGATGATGCCGACGCTCACGGCCGAGACGGTGTCCTTCAGCGGCTTCGCGGTGGGCTTGATCAGCTTCTGCGTGCGCGCCCAGGTCACCGCGTCGGCGAGGGCGACGTAGGCGCCGGTGATGGCGGCGGTGCGGGTACCGCCGTCGGCCTGCAGGACGTCGCAGTCGAGCACGATGGTGTTCTCGCCGAGTTCCTTCAGGTCGATGATCGAGCGCAGGGAGCGGCCGATCAGCCGGGAGATCTCGTGGGTGCGGCCGCCGATGCGGCCCTTGACCGACTCGCGGTCGGATCGGGTGTTCGTGGCGCGGGGCAGCATCGCGTACTCGGCGGTGGCCCAGCCGCGGCCCTCGCCCTTGAGCCAGCGGGGCACGCCCGCGGTCAGGGAGGCGGTGCACAGGACCCGGGTGTTGCCGAACTCGATGAGCGCCGACCCCTCCGCCTGAACGGACCAGCCGCGGGTGATGCTGATCGGCCGCAGCTCGTCCGGTGCGCGTCCGTCGGCCCGGACCACGGGCGCGATCGCGGAGGACGGGGTCGCGGCGGACGGGGCGGTGGTGGAGGCGTCAGTCATGGTTCCAGCCTAGGGGTTCGACGGTGGGGCGGTCGGCCCGACGGATGCGGCACGGGTCAGTCGCAGCGGGCCGTCATCCCGCCGTCGACGACGATCTCGGTGCCGGTGACGAAGCGTGCCTCGTCGGAGGCGAGGAAGAGCGCCGCGTGGGCGGTGTCCCGGCCGTCGCCCTCGTACGGCAGGGGCACGCGGGATCGCCGCTGGGCGATCAGCGCCTCGACGTCGCCACCGCTGCGCTGGCCCGCGAGCCGGGCCTCCACCATGGGGGTGTGCAGCTGGCCGGGCACCACGGTGTTGACCCGGATGCGGTCCGGCGCGTACTGGACGGCCGTGACGCGGGAGAAGGAGATCACCCCGGCCTTGGACGACGCGTACGCGACCTGCGCGGACCCCGTCCACCGGGTCCCGGACGTCGAGGCGATGTTGACGATGGCGCCGCCGCCGTTCTCGATCATGGACGGGATCACGGCGTGGCAGGTCCGGTAGACGCTGGTGAGGTTGAGATCGAGCTGGCGCGCCCACTCCTCCTCCGTCAGCTCGGCGGCGCCCCCGCGGCGGGAGCCGCCCACGACGTTGACGAGGACGTCGATCGCCCCGAAACGGTCCAGACAGGCGGTCACGAGCTGCTCCACCGAGGCGCTGTCGGTGACGTCGGCGAGATGGCCCTCCACGGTGTCCCCCGCCGCCCGGACGAGCTGCAGGGTCGGGTCGAGGGCCTCCGCGCTGATGTCGGCCGCGAACACGCGGGCTCCCTCGGCGGCGAAGACCGCGGCGCACGCGCGACCGTTGCCCCACCCGGGACCGACGCTGCCGGCCCCGACGACGAGGGCCACCTTGTCCTGCAGACGGGCTGTCATGGGTTCACTCCTGGATCGTGCGGGTGGCCGGGTCAGCGACCGGCGTGGTGGAAGGCGAACACCCGGCGCGAGGACGCGGTCACGGAGGCCATCACCCGGGCACGCCACGGGGTCGACGTGGCGTGCTTCCACTTCGCGGTCTCGCACAGGGAGGGGTGCGCGATGTCGTGGACGGTCAGCAGCGTCTCGCCGGGACCGTCCTGGAGCCGGAACTGGCGCACCCGGTCCCAGCCCTCGATCGCGATCAGCAGCGGAATGTGTTCCTCCTCGTACCACGTGCGCAGGCCCTCCTCGTCGGGCGAGGTCAGCCCCACGAGGACCTGGTAGCGGGGCTCGCCGTCGAGTCGGCCGGCCTCGTGGACGAGCGAGTAGCGGCGGCGATCGAGCGTGGCCAGCCGCTGCACCACGTGCTGTTCTCGCTCGCTCCGATGGGCCCGCAGCGCCGTGTAGGCGTCGGTGTCGAGGAAGCCGGGCTCGACGTCGTAGGTCGCGAGCCAGCCGGGAGCACGCCCGTCGGCCGCCCGGAACCGGTAGCCGGTGCGGAACTGGGGGAACTGCATCCGCAGGGGCACGTGTTCGTGGTCGTACCAGTCGTGGAACTCCTCGACCGGTACCTGACCGGGCTCGGAGTAGACGAGCAGGAGATCGTGGTCCACGGTCAGGTCCTCTCGGGGTCGGTGGGGCCGATGGTGTCGGTGGGGTGGGCGGGGTCGGTGGCTAGACTGGCCGTCTGTGCCCGAGGACGAGCGGCGTGCCGGTGCGCAGGTGAGAGGGAGCGGCAGTGTCTCGCGAGAATCCGGACGTCATCGATTCGGTCGAGAAGGCGTTCCGCCTGCTGCAGGTCTTCTCCCACGAGCACCCCTCCCTCACCATCAGTGAAGCCGCGGAGCTGTCCGCGCTGACACGCCCGACCGCGCGCCGCATCCTGCTGACGATGGTCGATCTCGGCTTCGCCGACGCCGACGGCAACCGCTTCACCCTCACCCCGAAGGTGATGCGCCTCGGTTTCGCCTACCTCTCGGCGCTCCCCTACTGGGAGACCGCCCAGCCCCACATGCGCAAGCTCGCGTCCGAGCTGAACGAGTCCTGTTCGATGGCCACCCTGGACGGGAACGAGATCGTCTACCTCACCCGGGTGCCCGGCAACCGGAGCATGGTGACGACGCTGAACACCGGGTCGCGCCTGCCCGCCTATGCGACGTCGCTGGGCAAGGTGCTGCTCGCTCATCTGGCCCCCGCCGAGCTGGATCGGTACCTGAGCGAGGTCGAGCTGGTCCCGCTGACGCCGAGCACCGTGACGGACCCCGACACGTTGCGCCGCGTTCTGGCGGAGGTCCGGGAACAGGGATACGCGACCGCGGACGGGGAGCGCGAGGAAGGCATCCGGTCGGCATCCGCTCCCGTCCTCGCCCGGGGTGGCCACGTCGTGGCCGCGATCAACGTCTCGGCCAACGCCGCCCGCGTGTCGCACGAGAAGCTCGTCTCCGCATACGTGCCGGCCCTGGTCGAGACCGCGCGGACCATCTCGGAGGAGATCGGCGCCGTCACCGTCATGCACTAGGCCCGAAGTCGAAGCACACCGCGGGATTGCGCACCAGGAGGAGCTCGCGTTCCTCCGGGGTGGGGGCGACGTCGAGCAGCGTGGTCACCAGGTCGCCGTCGTTGGGCATGAACCCGTGGGTGTTCGGGTGCGGGAAGTCCGTCCCCCAGACGCACCGGTCCGGTCGCGTGGTGAACAGCTCGCGGGCGAGGGCGACGGCGTCGTCCAGCCGCGGCGGGCGGGTCGCGATCCGGTCGGCGCCGCTGAGCTTGACCCACAGGTCGTCGTGCTCGGTCAACAGGGCCGTGAGGACGTCCCGCTCCGGCTGGGGGCGGCCGGCGGAGATGTCGAAGCGCCCCAGGTGGTCGATGACGATCCGCAGGGGGATGTCCGCGACGCGGTCGGCGACGTCGAGGATGGAGGACCCCATCACGTGGATCGCGAGGTGCCACCCGTACGGGCCGATCAGGTCGACGATCCGCGCGATCTCCGCCTGGGTGGGAGGCGTCCCCAGGTGCGGGGCGAAGTGGACCCGGGCCCCGCGCATGCCGGCGTCGTGCCAGCGTTCGACGTCCGCCGCGCTCGTCTCGGGCCCGACCAGCGCCACCCCGCGGTACCGGCCTTCCCCGCGCTCGAGCGCGTCCAGGACGGCCCGGTGGTCGGAGCCGTGGCACGCCGACTGGACCAGGACGGCACGCTCGAAACCGAGGAACCGGTGGAGCGCCTCGAGGTCCTCCAGGGGCACGTCCTCCGGGGTGAAGCTCCGGTCCGGCGCGTAGGGGAACCGTTCGTGGGGGCCGAAGATGTGCACGTGGGCGTCGCACGCGTTCGGCGGCAGCACGACGCGGGGCGGGTGCGGATGGCGGTCGGGACCGGGCGTGGTGACCTCGAGGGTGTGGGTCATGGTGTGCCTCGGTCCTGGCGCGCCTGCACGGGTTCACGGTCCGCGGCGGTGACCCCGAGGGCGACCAGGAATCGGGACACCATGTTGTACGAGGCGACCGTGGCCGTGAGCTCGACGATCTCCGCCTCGGAGAAGAGGCTGCGGAGCTGGTCGAAGGTGTGGTCGGTGACCGTCACCGCCCGGGTCATGGCGTCCGTGTACGCCAGGACGGCGTCGTACCGGGCGTCGTGCGTGAGGACCGTACCCTCCCGGGCGATCGACTCGATCACCGACTCCCGGACGCCGTACCGGCGCGCCAGGTCGACGTGAGCCGCCCACTCGTAGCCGGCGCCGTTCAGCACGGCCACCCGCAGGATGATCAGCTCGCGCAGGTCTCCGGGGATCGAGAACTCCTGACGCACCGCTCCGAGCAGGGCGTTCCAGCCCGCGGCGAGTCCGTCGTTGTGGGCGAGCAGCCGGTCCAGCGGGGTGAGGACGCCGCCGCGGCGTTCCAGCATCTTCTCGGCGGTGGTCCCGGTGGGGGTGGTGAAGGCGAGGCGGGGCATGTCGGCATTTCTCGTTTCGGGTTGGCCCGGGTCGGTCGGGGGTCGGTCAGTGTCGGTCAGGGGTGATCAGGGGGCCGTCACGACCGGAGCAGCGTCTCCGCCACGCGACGGAGCGCCCTCGGCCGTGGCGGTGCTCCCGGTCGGCTCGGCCGTCTGCACGAGGGGAGCCTCGAGGCCGCGCATGATCCGCAGGGCGCGGGGCCGGTCGAGCTGGCGCTCCCAGACACTGACGACGAGGCTGCCCATCATCTGACCGGACAGGCTGACCAGTCCTCGCATGGTGGAGAGGAAGCGGTCGACGCCGAGGATCAGCATGATGCCGACCACCGGCACGGTCCCGGTGGACGAGAGGGTCGCGGCGAGGATGACGAAGCCGGCACCGGCCACCCCGGCGCTGCCCTTCGAGGTGAGCATGAAGACGGCCAGCAGGGCGATCTGCTGCCAGATGCTCAGGTCGATGTCGAAGGCCTGGGCGATGTAGAGGGAGGCGAAGCCGAGGTACAGGCACACCCCGTCGCCGTTGAAGGCGTAGCCGGAGGGCACCACGAGGCCCACGATCGGCTTGGGGCAGCCGGCGCCCTCGAGCTTGCGCATCAGCTGGGGCATGACCGCCTCGTAGTTCGAGGTCCCGAGGGTGATGAGGATCTCGTCCTTGAAGTACCGGTACACCGCGAGCACCCGCAGGCCGCAGATCCGGGCGACGGCGCCGAAGACGAGGAGGCAGAACAGGATGCCGATGACCCAGAAGAGGACCACGATGGAGCCCAGACTGACCAGCGTCGCGACGCCGAACTTGCCCGTGGTGTAGGCCATCGCGCCGAACGCGCCGATCGGGGCCAGATACATGATCAGCTTGATGATGCCGAAGATGGCGTCATTGACCCGGCCGACCGCGGAGACGATCGCGTCCCCCCGGGCTCCCAGCATCTTGACCGCGACGGCGAAGAGCACCGCGATGAGCAGGACCTGCAGCACGTTGCCGTCGGTGAAGGCCCCGACGAAGCTCTTCGGGATGATGTTGAGGATGAAGTCGTACCAGTTCTGGTGCTGGCCGGTGCTCACGTAACCCTGCGCCGTGTCGTTGAGCTTGAGCTCGTTGGCGTTCGCGTGGATCCCGGCCCCCGGCTTGAGGAGGTTCATGACGACGAGGCCGATCGCCAGGGCGATGGTGGTCATCAGCTCGAAGTAGACGAGGGCCTTCACTCCGATCCGTCCCACCGAGGTCAGCTTCCCGGCGCCGGCGATGCCCGTGACGATGGTGCAGAACACCACCGGGGCGATCAGCATCTGGATCAGCTGGATGAAGCCGGTGCCGACCGGGGCGAGGGAGGCTCCGAATGAGGGGAAGACGAATCCGACGATCGCACCGAGGACGATGGCCACCGCCACCGTGATGTAGAGGCGCGGCCCGAACGCCGATTTCAGAAGACTTCTCATTGAGATCCACTCCGTTATGAATCTAGATGTCCGTCTGTCGTACGTGTGTATGACTGACGTACGATTGTTGCGTGCGTCACGGTGGCTGTCAACCGCTCGGACCGGTCGAACGGCTTCGCGAGACGGCTGCACGCCGTCGACGCCGGGGTAGCAGCACCGAACCGCGGGAGCCGGGATCACCAGGACTCGCTTGCGCGGGTACCCGCAACACTGCTGTCACCTCGGCACGGTTGCTTCGGTGCTCAGAAGGGTGGCGGGTCGTCCGGTTCGGTGACGTAGCGTCGACCGGTCGGAGAGGTCCAGGTCAACACGCTCGTCGTTCCATGCGCAGGCACGCGGGTGACCTGATCCCGGCGCCTGACTGCCCGGCCGTCGTCATCGACCTCGTCGCTCCGTGTCGACGTCGCTGGTGGCGGCGTTGCCGGTGGCGGTGTTGCAGGTGGCGGTATCGGTGGTGGGTCGCTGGTGACGGTCCACCCCGCGTGGTGTTTGAGGACATGGTGCTTCCGGCACAGGTGCGCCAGATTGGACGGCTCGCTGGTGCCGCCGTCGGCCCAGGCCGTCACGTGGTCGAGGTCGCAGCCCGCCGCGTTGCGTCGGCAACCCGGGAACCGGCAGGTGCCGTCGCGGACCTGCAGCGCCCGCCGCACCGCCGCCGGGATCCGATACAGGCGACCCGTCGTCACCAGCACCGGCACGACCTGCCCGACGTCGACCCCGGATCCGTCGCCCTGGCACGGGCAGCCGGTCCCCCCGGCCGCCGTCCCGGCCGTGACGCCGAGCAGAAACGATCCCGCACGGACGGCCAACGCCCGGGCATCAGCAGCCGGGATCAGCCCGAAATCCCCCAGTTCGCCCGGCTCGTCCCCACCGAGCAGCGTCGCCGCCGGCACCGTCAGCAACACCCGCGGCATTGGCCCCTCGTCACCGGAGTACCGGGGCACGCCCCCACCGGTCGCGGACAACACCGCCGCACGGTCACCGTCGGGAGCTCTGCCGCCATCGAGGGCACCGTCACCGCGCGCCACGCGGCCGACGCCGCCAGTCCCGGCAGAGCCGCCAGTCCCGCCAGTCCCGGCAGCAGTCCCGCCAGCACCATCACAGTCGAGAGCAGTGCACGGATGAGCAGCGATGCCGGTCAACAGGTCGGCCAGCACGTCGGCCCGGAGCTGCCCGATCGTCGGGCCTTCATCGACCGCAGTCCCGGCCATGACCGCAGCGGCATCGTCCACCTTGTCGACCGAAGGGACGGACTCCTGCAGCGCTCGAGCCAGGGACGAGAGCCTGCCGTCGATCCGCCAGGCCACTGCCGCGGGCAGCAGCGCGCTCAACCGGGCCATCCCATCCCGGTCCGGGCTGATCCGCACATACCGATCCGATCGTGCGGTTCCCTCCCGCTCACGGAACGACCGGGGGTGCAGGCGATCACGGAGCTGACGAGCCCGCCGCCGCAGCTGCGCGGGAGCGCGACCCCGAACGGCCGCCTCGAGCAGACACCGCTCCGTGTTGGCGATCGCGACCGCCCAGGCATCCGCATCCGGCCGGTCGACACCGGTTGTGGTCAGGGCATCGGCGTACTCGGCCGTCGCGTCCAGGATCGTGTCGGCAGCGGATGCCGTGACGGCTCCCTGGGCCAGTGCCGCCGACGTCGCCGGCAGGAGATCGGTCAGTCGCTCGGCCCGCCGCAGCAGACCATGGACCTCAACTTCGCTGGTGCGCAGGGCGCACGCCACCTCCGCGACGCCGGCCCGCTCGCCCACGCCCAGACGCTCCACCCGCGACAGCCCCCGTCCACCCGGCAACGCGTCGACCTCGTCATCGAACCCGATCGGATGGAGCTCCACCCAGCGCGCCTGCTCCTCGGCGGCCAGGCGAGCCGTCTGCGCCGCGAGCCGGTGCTTCGCCCACACCAACCAGGCCTCCAACCGCCGCAGGTCCTCCAGTGCCGCCACCCCGGTCTCGAGACTGGAGACCTCGTCGACGATCCGCGCCACTCGGCCCGCGACCTCGCCGGCCGGCAGGACATCGCCCGTCGGCTGCTCGACCACAGTGGCGGTCATCAGCGCAACTTCGTCCAGTCCCGGCAAGGCGGTATCGCCGACCGGCGGTGACGCCGGAGGGCGGGTCGTCGAAGCAGTGCGTGCTTCCATGACCTCACTCAACCAGCCACCACCGACAGAACTGATGTTCACCTCCGGTGCCCCCGGCACGGACTGATCGATCGAGCCAGGCGGCAAGGACGACGGCACTTCGACGGCACCACCGCGCGCATCCGCCACCGCCACGCCGGCATCGCGCATCGCCGCCTGCGGCACCAGCCCACCGCCCGCCGGCGTCGAGACCGGCCGGCGGGGAGTCACTGAACCCGAACGGGCTTCCATGACCCCACTCCACCAGCCGCCACCGACAGAACTGTCGCCGCGGTCCGGCAGCAGGATCAGTCAGCGGTCCGGCAGTCATCACGGGGAAACAGAGAGGTCGCGCCAGCGACTCGGAGGATCAGCGACGAGCACCCGGCGCGGCACGACGCCCACAGAGCGCCCGACACAACCCGCCCCGGGAACCTACCCCCGGTCGACGCGGCCGTCGCCGCGCAGCACGAAGACGTCCCCGGCGGCCACGGTCTCGACCTGGCCGGTGAACACCTCGCGCGCCTCAGCGCGGCTGCGCACCGGGTCGTTCCACACCGGCAGGTGGGTCAGCGCCAGGACCCGGGCACCGGCCGAGCGCGCCGACTCCCCCGCCCGCAGTCCGGTCAGGTGCACCCCACGCACGGCGTCGTCCCGGCCCTCGTGGTAGGCCGCCTCGCACAGGTAGAAACAGGCGGCCCTCGCGGCCTCGTCCAGCGCCGGGCACGCGTCGGTGTCGCCGGAGTACGCGAGCACGGCCTCCGCGCCGTCGTCGCCGGGTCCGGTGATCCGCAGCGCGTACGCCTCCTCGACCGGGTGGTCCACCGGATAGGGCGTGACCGTGAACGGCCCGATCCGCTCCGTCCTCATGGCGGCCCAGGTGTGGAACGCGAACTCCGCGTGCATGCCCGGGTCCGGCGGCAGCTCCGCCACCATCGCGAGCCGGTCGGCCAGCATGCCGGCGGCGTACACGGGCACCGGGTGCCCGCTCCAGCCCGCCGGATTCCAGCGCAGCGCCACGTGCAGCCCCACCATGTCGAGGTAGTGGTCCGCGTGGGCGTGGGAGATGATCACGGCGTCCAGCTGGTCCAGGTCGATGTAGGACTGCAGGGCCCCGAGGGACCCGCTGCCCAGGTCCATGGCCACGTTCCAGGTGCGTCCGTCGGCGTCCTCCGCGGACAGCAGGTAGCACGACGCCGGGGAGTCCGGGCGCGGGAAGGAGCCGGCGCAGCCGACGATGGTGACGCGCATGCTCACGCGACTCCCCCGCCGGACCCGAGCCGGGTGCGGTGGATGATCTGGTCGGTCGAGCGGGCGGCGACGCGCGTCGGCACGGTCATCGCGGCCCGGCTGGCCACCGACTCCCGCGCGGCGGCGAGCATCTCGGGGGTGATCCGGGCGAGGGTGCCGGTGGGATAGCGGGCCGCGACGTGGTCGGCGTGCTCGACGTCGCGCACCTCGGGCCCGAGGAAGCGGCGGGCGAGGGACTCGAACTGGGCAGGGTCCCCGGTGGCGAGGAACTGGTGCTGCGGCGCCGGCCCCCCGGCGGGGCGGGCCAGATCGTGGTCGATCAGGGCCCGGTAGACGTCCTTGGCCGTCTCCTCGGCGCTGGAGACGAGGGTGACCCCGTCGCCCATCTGGTAGGAGATGACGCCGGTCAGCAGCGGGTAGTGGGTGCAGCCGAGCACGAGCGTGTCCACGTCGGCGTCCTTGAGCGACGCGAGGTACTTCCCCGCCGTCTCGAGCAGTTCCGGCCCGCTGGTGATGCCCGCCTCCACGTAGTCGACGAACGCGGGGCAGGACGCCGAGGTGATCTGCAGGTGCGGCGCGGCCGCGAAGGTGTCCTCGTAGGCCCGGGAGCCGACGGTCGCGGCCGTGCCGATGACGCCGATCCGGCCGTTGCGGGTGGAGGCCACCGCGCGGCGGACCGCGGGCTGGATGACCTCGATGACGGGGATGCCGTACGCGGCGGTGTAGCGCTCCCGCGCGTCCCGCAGCACCGCGGCCGAGGCCGAGTTGCAGGCGATGACCAGGAGCTTGACGCCGGCGTCCACCAGCTCGTCCATCACGCCGAGGGCGTTGGCGCGGACCTCCGCGATCGGGAGCGGGCCGTACGGGGCGCGGGCGGTGTCACCCACGTAGAGGATCGACTCGTGCGGCAGCTGGTCGATGACGGAGCGGGCCACCGTCAGGCCGCCGACACCGGAGTCGAAGATCCCGATCGGGGCGAAGCTGCGGGCGCGCGCCGGGTCGACGTCGTCGCTCGACGTCGAGCTGGGGACGGCACGTTTCATTGAAGGAAGACTAGCCGTTCCCTGAGCGCCGCCAGAACTTCACGTCCCGTCTGCTTGCTCACACGCCGGACCGGAATGCCGGCAGCGACGTCAGCGATCGAGGGCGCGCAGCAGTGCCTGCATCAGGGTGTCCTGGAGCCAGGTGAGGAAGTTGTAGACCAGCGCCAGGTAGCTCTCGAGGTCCGTGGCCTCGGCCCAGTCGGTGATGCCGTGCAGGCGCGTCGCGTCCTCGTCGGTGACGATGTTCAGCCGGTCCGCCAGCACGAGCCGGACGTCGTTGATCGCCTTCGAGAGGATGGTCGCCTGCTCGGGGTCCAGCTGGATCGGATCCGACTCGATCATCAGCTGCGCGGCGCGCAGGCCCGCGCTCTTCTGCTCGCGCAGGCCCCGTTCGGTCAGGCGGCGGAACTCGAGGGAGGCGTCGTCGTCGCCGTCGACGGCGTCCGGCAGCAGCCGCCGCACCGCGGTGTCCTCCGGGACGGACGCGTCGGGGTCGATGCCCACCAGGGCGGCCAGGGGGTCGGCGTCGGGCGCGGTCTCCGGTTCGACCATGGAGGCGACGTCGTGGAACAACTTGCCCAGCAGCTCGCGCTCGGCGTCCTCGAGGGAGCCGGTGATGCCGCGGCGGGTGGACTTGAAACCGTGCGCCATCAGCTCTCGTCCGCCCGGCGGTAGGTGGCCCACAGGCCGTACCCGTGCATGGCGGTCGTGTCCTGCTCGATCTTCTCCCGGCTGCCGGTGGCGACCACGGAGCGGCCCTGCTGGTGCACCTCGAGCATGAGGGTGTTCGCCTTCTCCGCGGAGTAGCCGAAGTAGCTGCGGAACACGTAGCTGACGTAGCTCATCAGGTTGACCGGATCGTTCCAGACGATCAGCACCCACGGCACGTCGGTCTGGTTGCGCACCTCAGGCTCGGTCTGCGAGGCCGGCGACGAGAGCGGGGAGGTCTGCTCGATCGGGGCGGCGATGGACATTGCTCCATCGTAGTTCGCCGCAGCGACACGCAGAGCACCCGGCCCGACGGCCCGCCCGCGGCGTGACCTAGGGTGGACCCCGTGAGTGACGCGACACCCGCGCGCCGGCCCAGCACGGCGCTGTTCACCGATCACTACGAGCTGACGATGCTCCAGGCCGCCCTGCACTCCGGGGCCGCCCATCGCCGCTCGGTCTTCGAGGTCTTCGCCCGCCGGCTGCCCACCGGGCGCCGGTACGGCGTGGTGGCCGGCACCGGCCGGCTGCTCGAGGGCATCGCCGACTTCCGGTTCGGCGAGGAGCAGCTGGCCTTCCTCGAGTCCCGGCGCGTCGTGAACCAGCAGACGCTGGACTACCTCGCCGACTACCGGTTCACCGGCTCGGTCCGCGGTTACGCCGAGGGCGAGATGTACTTCCCCAACTCCCCGATCCTTTCCGTCGAGGGCACGTTCGCCGAGGCCTGCCTGCTCGAGACCTACCTGCTCTCCGTTTTGAACTACGACAGCGCGATCGCCTCCGCCGCCTCCCGCATGACGCTGGCCGCCGGCGAGCGTCCCTGCCTGGAGATGGGCGCCCGGCGGATCCAGGAGGACGCCGCCGTCGCCGCCTCCCGCGCCGCCGTCATTGCCGGCTTCACCGGGACCTCCAATCTCGAGGCGGGCCGCCGCTGGGGGCTGACCACGATCGGCACCGCGGCGCACTCCTTCACCCTGCTGCACGACAGCGAGGAGGAGGCCTTCGCCGCCCAGCTGGAGTCGATGGGTCACGACACGACGCTGCTCGTCGACACCTACGACGTCGAGGCGGCCGTCCGCACCGCCGTCCGGCTCGTCGGCGCCGAGCTCGGCGCGGTCCGCCTGGACTCCGGCGACCTGGCCGTGCAGGCCACCGAGGTGCGGGACCTGCTCGACTCCCTCGGCAATCGGGACACCAGGATCACGGTGACCTCGGACCTGGACGAGTTCGCCATCGCGGGCCTGGCCGCCGCGCCCGTCGACTCCTACGGCGTCGGCACCCAGCTGGTGATCGGCTCCGGCGTACCGACCGCGTCCATGGTCTACAAGCTCGTGTCCCGGCAGGGCGAGGACGGCCGCTGGGTCAACGTCGCGAAGGCCTCCAAGGACAAGGCGTCCGTGGGCGGGGACAAGTGGGGACTGCGCCGCCGGGACACCGAGGGCATCGCCACCGCGGAGGTCGTGCGGATCGGTGGACGGCCGGACAACGACGGCGACGACCGGCCGTTGACCTGTGACTTCATCGTGGACGGGACGCTGCAGGACGGGTGGACCGGGCCGGAGGGCGTGACCCGGGCTGCGGAGCATCACGCCGCCGCCCGGGCCGAGCTGCCACGCGCGGTGCAGTCGATGTCCCGCGGCGAGCCGGTGATCCCGACCGTCGTCGAGACCAGCTGAGGCCGTCCGGAACCGTCCGGAACCGACCGGAACGGGCGCCGGATGATCGCCGGTATGACCGACCGCGAGCGCGAGGAGCGAACATGGGCAGGGCACTGATCGTCGTGGACGTGCAGAACGACTTCTGCGAGGGCGGCTCGCTCGCCGTGGACGGCGGGGCCGCCGTCGCCGCGGCGATCACCGGGTACCTGCACGCGCATCGTGACGCCTACGACGCCGTCGTCGGCACGCAGGACTGGCACATCGACCCGGGCACGCACTTCTCCGAGCACCCCGACTTCGTCACCAGCTGGCCCGTGCACTGCGTGGCCGGCAGCCCGGGCGCGCAGCTGCACCCGGACCTGGACGGCTCGGCCATCGACGTCCTCTTCCACAAGGGCGAGTACTCCGACGGCTACTCCGGGTTCGAGGCGCACACGAGCGATGCGGCCTCCCCGCAGGATCTCGCCCGCTGGCTGCGGGATCGTGACCTCGACACGCTCGACGTCGTCGGCATCGCCACCGACCACTGCGTGCGGGCCACCGCGCTCGACGGCGCCCGGGCCGGCTTCACGGTGTCCGTGCTGACCGACCTGACCGCGGGTGTGGCCCCGGACGCGACGGAGCGGGCGATCGCCGAGCTGGCCGCCGCGGGCGTCCGGATCACCGACAGCGGCGACGCCACCGGCACCGCGTCATGACCGAGGGGCTGCCCGCGCGCGACGGGAACCGGCGGCGGGTCGTCGTCCTCGGCGGCTCCGGACTGCTCGGCGCCCGCGCCGCCGACGCGATCGCCGCCCGCGGCCACGAGGTGGTCCGCGTCAGCCGCTCGACCGGCGTGGACGCGGTCACCGGCACGGGCCTGGCCGAGGCGTTCGCCGGGGCGGACACCGTCGTGGACTGCCTGAACATCACGACGACGCGGCGCCGCCCGGCGGTCGACTTCTTCACCACGTCCGCGACGCACGTCGCGGACGCCGCCCGTGCCGCCGGCGTCGGCCACGTCGTCTGCCTGTCCATCGTCAACGTCACGGAACCGGGCCTGCGCTCGGCTCTCGGGTACTACGCGGGCAAGGCCGCACAGGACGACGTGTACCGGGGCCGGCTGCTCGACGGTCCGGCGAGGGTGGGATTCACGAGCCTGCGTTCGACGCAGTGGTTCGACTTCGCCGAGCAGCTGCTGCGCCAGCTCCGCCTCGGGCCGCTGGCCGTGGTGCCGGCGATGCGGGTCCAGCCGGTGTCCGCCGACGCCGTCGCCGAGGCGATCGCCGACGCGGTCGACGCCGGGCCGGAGGGTGCCGCCCGCACGATCGACGTCGCCGGGCCCGAGGTGCTCGATACCGGCACGATGGCGCGGCGGCTGGCCGAACGGCGCGGCACCCCGGCCGTCGCGACCGTGCCGATCCCCTCCCGTACCCTGCGGACCGGCGGTCTGCTGCCCCCGCCCGGTGCCCGGATCGATCCGCGCACCTTCGACGACTGGCTGGCCGAGCAGCGGTCTTGACCCGGGCGAACCGGTCGTCCGGCATCCTCCGTGCCACGGATTCGGTACCGTGGAGGCGGCTGTCTCCGCCGTGACCCCGATCGACCAGGAGCCCCTCGTGAGCCCCCGCACCCTGTTCCGCCGTCTCGCCCTGATCGAGGCCGTCACCTGGACCCTGCTGCTGATCGGCATGGTGCTCAAGTACGTCACGGCCACCACCGACCTCGGGGTGCGGATCGGCGGCGGCCTGCACGGCCTGGCGTTCCTCGCCTACCTCGCCGCGACGGTCTACGTCGCGATCGACGGCCGCTGGTCCGCCGGCCGCACCGCCGTGGGCCTCGCCTCCGCGGTGATCCCGTACGCGACCCTGCCGTTCGAGCACTCCACCGAGCGCCGCGGCCTGCTCGGCGACCGGTGGCGGCTGGGCCCTGCCGCTGGTGAGACGGGCGCCGGTGGGACGGCCGAGGTGCCGCGTACCGCGCTGGAACGGCTGCAGGCGGCCACGCTGCGCCGGCCGGTGGTGACCGTCGTCATCGGTGTCGTCGTCGTCCTCGCCGTGTTCGGCGCGCTGCTCGTCGTCGGGCCGCCGGTCCCCCGCAGCTGACTCACCGGCGCGCTAACGCGCCAGCGCGCGGCCGACCGTCCGGCCGGTGAACAGGCAGCCCCCGAGGAACGTGCCCTCGAGCGCGTTGTAGCCGTGCAGTCCGCCGCCGCCGAAGCCGGCCGCCTCCCCCGCCGCGTACAGGCCCGGGATGGGCGTCGCCGTGCCGTCGAGCACCCGTCCGTCCAGGTCGGTCTGCAGACCGCCGAGCGTCTTGCGGGTGATGACGTGCAGCCGGACGGCGATCAGCGGCCCGGCCGCCGGGTCGAGCACCCGGTGCGGTGAGGCGACCCGCATCAGCCGGTCCCCGCGGAAGCGGCGGGCGTTGCGGATGCCCACCACCTGCGCGTCCTTGGCGAACGGGTTGGCCAGCTGGGTGTCGCGCTCGGCGATCTGCCGTCGCAGTCCCTCCACGTCCAGCAGCGGTCGCCCGGTCAGGGCGTTCATCCCGGCCACCAGTTCCTCGAGGGTGTCGGCGACGACGAAGTCCTCCCCGCGCTCCTTGAACGCCTCGACCGGACCGGGTGCGCCGCGGCCGAGCCGGGTCCGCACCAGGAGCTTGAGGTCCTTGTTCGTCAGGTCGGGGTTCTGCTCGGAGCCGGAGAGGGCGAACTCCTTCTCGATCATCGTCTGGGTGAGCACGAACCAGGAGTGGCTGTGCTCGGCCAGATCCGGCGTCGTGCGCAGGTGCCGCAGCGTGGCGAGCGTGTCGTAGCCGGGCAGCGCCGGGAAGGGCAGCCGGCGGCCGAGCGCGTCGAACCACAGCGGTGACGGACCGGGCAGGATGCGGATGCCGTGCCCGGGCCACACCGGGTTCCAGTTGGCGATGCCCTCGGTGTAGTGCCACATCCGGTCCCGGTTGACCAGCCGTCCACCGGCGCGCGCGGTGGCCTCGAGCATCCGGCCGTCCACGTGGGCCGGGACGCCGGTGATCATGTGCGCGGGCGGGGTGCCGAGCCGCTCGGGCCACCAGCGGCGGATCGCGTTGTGGTCGGCGCCGATGCCGCCGGAGGCGACGACGACGGCGTCCGCGGTGACGCTGAAGTCGCCGACTGGGTCCCTGTTCGAGGAGACGCCGCGTGGGGCGTCGTCGTCGGCCAGGATCGTGCCGCGCACCCCGGTCACCGCGCCGCCCGTCACGACGAGCTCGTCCACCCGATGCCGGAACAGCAGGCGGATCGCGCCGTCGGCGGCGGCCTGCGTCGCCCGCTGCGCGAAGGGGCCGCTGACGCCCGTGCCGGTGCCCCACGGCACGTGGAAGCGCGGCACCGAGTTGCCGTGCCCGGCGGCGCGACCGTCCCCGCGCTCCGCCCAGCCGACCACGGGGGTGAAGGAGACACCCATCGAGCGCAGCCAGTCCAGCTTCTCGCCGGCGGCGAACTCGACGTACTTCTCGGCCCAGCGGATCGCCCACTCGTCCTCGGGATGATCCCCGTCCTGCCGGTCCCAGCCGGCGCTGCCGGCCCAGTCCTGCCAGGCCAGCTCCGCGGAATCCTTCACTCCGAGGCGCCGCTGCATCGGGGTGTCGACGAGGAACAGCCCGCCGAAGGACCAGTGCGCCTGGCCGCCGAGGTTGTTCGCGTTCTCCTGCTCAAGGACGATGACGCTCCGCCCGGCGGCGACGAGCTCGTGGCAGGCGGTCAGGCCGGCGAGCCCGGCCCCGATGATGACGACGTCGGCATGCATGGGCACCATCCTGCCGGACGTCGTTCCCGCCAGGTCGTCAATAGATGCTCACGTCAGGGCCGTTTCGGGCCCGGATAGAACATCTATTGACGAGCTGGCGCAGGAGAAGCGCTACTTGCGGCCGATGAACCAGTTCTGCAGCTTCGCGAGCCGACTCTTCAGCTGCACCTCGTTGGCCTGGGCGACGGGCGGGCCACCGCACAGCCGCCGCAGTTCGGCGTGGATGACGCCGTGCGGGGTGCCGGAGCGGGCGGACCAGGCGGAGACGTTCTTCGCCAGTTCGTTGCGCAGGTCCTTGAGCATCCGGTGGTCCGGCACGGCCGGGCCGGTCGGCGCGGGGCGGGTCGACTTCTTGCGGCGCAGCTCCTCGGCCTGGCGCTGCCGCAGCAGGTCACCGATCTGGTCGGCGTCGAGCAGGCCCGGGATGCCGAGGAAGTCCTGCTCGTGCTCACCGCCGAGCTCGCCACCGGTGCCGAACTCGCTGCCGTCGAAGAGCACCCGGTCGAACGACGCCTGGGACTCGAGGGCCTCGAACTTCGCCTTCGTCAAGGAGTCCGACGCGCGGTCCTCCCGGTTGGCGGCGGCCAGCTCGTCGTCGTCGAGCATCTCGTCCGACTCGACCTCGATGGTCGAGACCGGTCGGTCCAGGGCGTGGTCCCGCTCGAGCTCCATCTGGTTCGCCAGGTCGGTCAGCGCGGGCACCGACGGCAGGAACACCGACGCCGTCTCCCCACGCTTGCGGGCCCGGACGAAGCGGCCCACGGCCTGGGCGAAGAACAGCGGGGTCGACGTCGACGTCGCGTACACGCCCACCGCCAGGCGCGGCACGTCGACGCCCTCGGACACCATCCGCACCGCGACCATCCAGCGGCGGTCGGACTCGGTGAACTCCTCGATCTTCTTCGACGCGGCCTTGTCGTCGGAGAGGACCACGGTGGTCGGCTCCCCGGTGATGCGCTTGAGGATCGCGGCGTACGCCTTCGCATCCGTGTGGTCCGTGGCGATGACGAGACCGCCGGCATCCGGCACGGTGTGCCGCACCTCGGTCAGCCGGCGGTCCGCCGCGGCGAGCACCGAGGGGATCCACTCCCCCTCGGGGTTCAGGGCCGTGCGCCAGGCGTGGGCGGTGATGTCCTTCGTGGCGCCCTCACCGAGGTTGGCGGCCATCTCCTCGCCCTCGGACGTGCGCCAGCGCATCTGGCCGGCGTAGGCCATGAAGATGACGGGGCGGACGACGTGGTCCTTCAACGCGGGCCCGTAGCCGTACGAGTAGTCCGCCCGGGAGCGGCGGATGCCGTCGCCGTCCTCGGCGTACTCGACGAAGGGGATCTGGGCGGTGTCGGAGCGGAAGGGGGTACCGGTCAGGGACAGGCGCCGGGTGGCGGGATCGAACGCCTCGCGCAGCCCGTCGCCCCAGGACAGCGCGTCGCCGCCGTGGTGCACCTCGTCGAGGATGACGAGCGTGTTGGCCGCCTCGGTGCGGGCGCGGTGCAGCATCGGCTTGCTGGCCACCTGCGCGTAGGTCAGGGCGACGCCGACGAAGTGGTCGCCGTGCTTCCCGTCGGCGTTCTTGAAGTTCGGGTCCAGCGCGATGCCGATCCGGGCCGCGGCGTCGGCCCACTGCCGCTTGAGGTGCTCGGTGGGGGCGACGACGGCGATCCGGCGGACGGTGCGCCGGGCCAGCAGCTCGGCCGCCAGCCGGAGGGCGAACGTCGTCTTGCCGGCGCCCGGGGTCGCGACGGCGAGGAAGTCCTTCGGATCGGACGCGAAGTACTTCTCGAGAGCCTCGGCCTGCCACGCGCGCAGCTTCTGCGCGGTGCCCCACGCGGCGCGATCGGGGTACGCGGGCGGCAGCGAGGCACCCGCATCGGCCTGGGCTTCGAAGAGCGATTCGTTCATCACGGTGCCGCGCGGTGCTTGTCCGCGCGCGGCTGCTTCCTTTCTCTCCTGCTGGTGACCGGCATGGCCGGTCCGATCCCGGCGCGAGCGCCGGTGGGCGTCCTCCGGTCGGCGTCCTCCGCCGGCGTTCTCCGCCGGCGTGGAGGCGTCCGTCGTCTCCGTCGGCACGCGCGTCGGTGCGTGTCCTCAGCCGGTACGCAGCCGGGTCCGCAGACCGGCCGCCAGGGCGACGAGGGCGAGCACGGCGAAGACGACCCACATCAGCACGTAGACGCCCGCTCCCTCGGCCCGGACGTCGGCGACCTGCGCGACCGCGAGACCGAACAGAGCGCCGGCACCGGCGGTGCCCACGACGCCGCCGAGCTGGTCGGCCAGCTGCATCGAGGAGGCGTTGACGCCGCGGTCGGCGTCGGTCGAGTACCGCAGCGTCAGGACCCCCGCGACGGAGGTGCCGACGCCCATCCCGAACCCGGCGACCGCCCAGACGATCATAGCCGCCCACAGCCCCGCCGGCCCGGTCACCACGACGGCCATGGCCGCCATCGACCCGGCCACCAGCGCCGCCGCGAGGGCGATCAGGCGGTGCGGCGGCACGCGCGTCCGGGCCTGCCAGAACGCGCCCGTGGTCCAGCCCACGGCCCCCGTCGTCAGCGTCAGCCCGGCGACGGCGGGCGGGGCAGCCTGCACGCTCGTGAGCATCAGCGGCAGGAACGCCTCGGCGCCGAAGAAGGAGACGGAGAGGCCGAGCCGCGCCCACATCACGGCGGGCAGCCCGGCGCCGAACCGGAAGAACCCGGCCGGCATCAGCCGCCGCAGGGCCAGGGCGCTGACGACGACGGCGACGGCGGTGAGCGCGATCGGCAGCAGGGCGCCGGTCGGCGAGGCGGTCCCGTTCGGCGAGGCCGACCCCTTCGCCGACGCCACGGCGGCGGTGAGCGCGGTCTGGGCCGCCAGCACGGCCGCGGCGAGTACCAGCCCGGCGATCAGCCGACGGCGCGCCGCGGCGCCGGTCAGCTCGGGGGTGGTGGGGGCGCCGGCGCCGCGCAGCTGCCGCCGGATCGCGAGGACGGCGACGACGACCACGGGCACGACGCCGGCGAACACGAGACGCCACGCCCCGATCTGGGCGAGCAGGCCGGCCGCGAGCGGGCCGATCAGGGACGGCAGCACCCAGGCCGCCGACATCCAGCCGAACAGCTGGGGCTGCAGGCGCTCCGGCAGACAGAGGCCGATCAGCACGTAGACCGCGACGATCATCAGCCCGCCCCCGGCTCCGGAGACCGCCCGCCCGACGATGAGGATCGGGAAGTCGCCGGCGAGGGCACAGGTGAGCAGGCCGACGGTCATCAGTGCGAGCCCCACGAGCATGGCCGGCCGCGGGCCGGACCGGTCGCACCAGGACCCGGCCAGCACGGTGGCGGCCAGCGAGGCGGTCAGGTAGATCGAGAAGGCGAGCCCGTATTCGCCGGTGCCGCCGAGGTCGGCCGAGACCACGGGCATCGCCGTCGTCACCGCCATCGCCTCGAACGCGAAGCAGGCGACGATCGCGAGCAGCCCGAGCGTCAGCGCCCGGTGCGGGGGCTCGAGCGGGGACCCCGGCACCGGGGTGCCGCTGGCGGTACCGGCGTCCGGCCGCGTGGTCATGCGCCGGTGCTCATCCGCGGCGGCACATCGGGAAGGCCCTCAGTTGTCCTGGCCCTCGTCGTCGTCGCCGGGGCGCATGCCCTCGTAGATCTCCTTGCACTGCGGGCACACGGGGAAGCGCTGCGGGTCCCGGCCGGGGGTCCAGACCTTGCCGCACAGGGCGATCACGGGCTCGCCCGAGAGGGCGGACTCCATGATCTTCTCCTTGCGCACGTAGTGGGAGAAGCGCTCACGGTCGCCCGGCTCGAGTTCCTCGCGCTGCTCCTCGCGCTCGATGGTCGCGGTGCCACCGGCGGGGCGGGACGGCTCGGCGAAGGGGTCGCCGGCAGGGGGGAAGGGATCGTTGGGGAGGGACATGACGCCATCCTACGCGGGGGCTCCGACAGCCCGACGGGGAGCCGTCCGGCTCAGTGCCGCGCGGGCAGCACCGGGACCAGGAGGTGCGAGTCGAATCGCCCGCCGGTGTGCACCACCTGGCGGCCGACGTTCACCGTCTGCCCGTGCCGGGCGAAGGTGAGGTGCTCGGGATAGCGCATCACGTCACTCCCCTGCACGACCAGCAGCAGCGTCTCCCCCGCCTCGAACCGGGTGCCCGAGGGCCACACCTCGATGTCGAGCCGGGTCGGCTCGCCCGGGGTGAGCGGCAGTTCCCGTCGGTGCGCCAGCACCGGCATGGCGTCCGTGGACCGCTCGGGATCGAGTTCGCGGTGCGAGGCCCGCTGCCAGCCGACGGCGACCGGTCCGTCCTCGAACTGGCCGTAGTAGGGGAAGCCGACCTGCCTGCCCTGCGTGTTGAGCTTGAACAGGGCGACGAAGACGTCCATGTCCGTGGCCTCGTCGGCCGAGACCCAGAGGGCGGCCTTGACGTGGCCGACCAGCTCGACCGCCTCGGAGAAGGTGATCGCGAACGTCGCCCGGCGGGGGGCCAGGCCGCTGCCCAGCCCGTCGTAGCCGACCTCCTCCTCGGTGCCGGGCGCCTCCCAGCCGAGCGAGCCGTCTCCGGCCCGCAGGTACAGCGGCCGGTCGGCGACGTCCTCGAGCGGCCACTGCTCGGCGTCCCGCCAGGTGCCCCGGTAGTAGGCATCGCGCACCTCCGCGCGCACCCGCGGCCAGGAGTCGATGCCGGTGTCCGGCCGGCCCAGCAGGAAGTGGTCGAAGAACGCCCGCTGGCGCTCGATCAGCTCGGGCTCGTAGTAGTAGGCCCACTTCTTCCGGCCGTGTACGTCGAGCCACTTCTGCGGCGATGAGATCCGGCGGAACCCCTCCAGGGTGCCGCGGGAGTGCAGCCCCTGGTCGGCCCAGCTGGCCACCACATAGGCCGGCACCCGGATGTCCTCCAGCGGCGGCACCTTGGACGCCCAGAAGTCGTCGAAGAAGGGGTGGGCGGCGGTCTCGGCCTCGAGGTCCTCGATCTCCGTCGTGCCGGCGCCCCAGCGGTCCCAGATGTAGGGCCAGAACGACGTCTCCGGGATGCCGCCGTGCCGCGCGACCTCGCGGTAGGTGTCGTTCCAGCCCTCCCACGGGTTGATCGCCGCCAGGTGCGGCGGGTTCAGGGCCGCGACCCGCCACTGCAGGCTGGCGAGGTAGGAGACCCCGGACAGCCCCACCCTGCCCGCACTCCAGGGCTGCGTGCCGGCCCACTCGACCAGGTCGGCGAACGCCCGCGCCTCCTCCGGCGAGTGGTAGGTGGCGCGGCCCTCGGAGTACCAGGTGCCGGGGCAGTCGGCCAGCACGAGGGCATAGCCGTGCGGCAGCCAGTACTCGGGATCGGGCGCCTCAAAGGTGGTCAGATCGGAGGTCCACTCCGGCTTCACCCCGGCGTTCGGGTAGATCTGCCCGATCGGCGCCGGATTGTGCTTGCCGTAGGGCGACCAGCTGATCAGCGGCGCGGCCGGCACGTCCGTGTCGGGCCGGTAGACGTCCACGTAGAGGACGTGGCCCTCGTCGCCGAACGGGACGGCGACGTCCCGCTCGATGACCATGCCCGGACGGCGTTCCACGCGGGGCCGCGGTGGCCGGCCCGCCCGCGACTCGGGCGTGCTCCGGGGACCGCGGAACAGGTACTCGACCTTCTCGCTCATGACTCTCCTTCGTCGTGGCTCTGCATCGCTCCACCGGCCGTCGCTCCCCGGCGGTCCGCCGTCAGCGGATCGCCGCGACCTGCGCGTACAGCTCGGGGGTGCGGCGGTCGTACCAGCGGCCGCCGGTCCGCACCCCGAGCAGCAGGAACACCGCCCCGAGCACGAGCCCGACCACCAGGCCGAGCCAGCCGGCGACCGCCGAACCGCCGAACAGGGCCAGGGCGAAAAGCACCAGCGCCGGCGAGCACAGCACCGCCATCACGCCGATCCCGGCGAACTGGACGATCATCGGGAACACGCCGGCGCCCTGCGGGGACTTGAAGGGGCTCTCCCCCGGCGCCGGCACCGGGTACACCCAGCGCGCCGAGACGACACTGGCCAGGCCGAGGCCGGTCAGCAGCACCCCGAGCGTCGCGCCCGTCAACGGGGCCAGGACGTCCCAGCGCCCGCTGACCGCCACCGGCACGAGGACGACGACAGCGAGCAGCGGCACCGCGATGGCCAGGCAGGCGAGCACCCGGCCCCAGCGGTCCGCCGCCCCGGGCACCCCGGAGGCCACGTGCAGCCAGAAGGCGGTGTTGTCGTAGGAGATGTCGGCCGAGATGGCCCAGCCGAGCAGGAACGCCACGATCGGCCCGGTCCACAGCAGCAGGGCGTAGCTGCCCGACTGGGCGCCGACGAACCAGAACACCACCGGCAGCAGCGGCACGACGACGAGACTGCCGCCGTAACGCGGGTCCTTGAACCAGTAGGTCAGGCAGCGGGCCGCGACGGCGGCGACCCGGCCGTCCGCCGTCCCGAGGAAGCCGAGCCGACCGCCGGCGCGGGCACCCGATCCGGTGGCCGGCGGGTCGACCAGCGCCCGGGACAGCGAGGCACGCCAGAGCAGCAGCAGCACGCCGAGGGTGGCGAACGCGACGACGGCCTGCAGCGCCGCAACCGCCGGCGCCCCGGTCAGGACGGACCCGCCGATCGCCCACGCGGCGCCGAGCGGCGTCCAGCCCAGCACCGCGGCGATGCGGGCCAGCAGCGCCGGCACATCGGGGTTGTCGGAGACCGCGGAGCCGACCGAGCCGATGATCGGGCCGAGCAGGATGAGCGGGATGAAGGCGACGATGCCGGCCACCTCGCGGAACCGGCGGGACGCGGTCAGGCCGGTCAGCGCCGTCGCCACCACCCGGGAGGCCGCCACGCACGTGAACAGGCCGAGCACCGCGCCGACGAGCGCGGCGAGGGCGCTGAGCGGGTCCCGGGCGAGGGGAACCACGCTGATCAGCGAGAGGACCGCGGTCGCGAGGCCCGGCACGCCGATCAGGGAGGCGACGGCGAGCCCGGCGACGAGGGCGTTGATCGGCACCGCGTAGGTGGCGAACCGGCGGGGGTCCAGCGTCATGTCAACGCCGGAGGCCACCAGCGGGATGATCGCCCAGCCGGCCACGAGCAGGGAGCCCCCGATGACCACGACGGCGGCGGCGACCTCGGGTGCGGCGAAGCGCAGGGCCACCAGCCCGGCACCGACCAGCCCGAGCAGGAACAGGGCGTAGAGCCCGGCGAGGATGAGCGCGACGATCTGCCAGGGGCTGCGCTTGAGCCCGTTGACGAGCAGCCGGGCCTTGAGCCGGATCAGATGTGCAACCACGTCAGGCCCTCCCCCGAGCTGCGGCCGCCGACCATGGCGACGAACCGGTCCTCGAGACTCTGCCCGGCGCGGACCTCCTCGATGGTCCCGGCCGCGAGCACGTTGCCGCCGGCGATCACGGCCACGTGGTCGCACATGCGCTGCACGAGGTCCATCACGTGGCTGGAGACGATCACGGTGCCACCGGAGTCCACATAGGTGTGCAGGATCTGCCGGATGTTCGCCGCGGAGACGGGGTCGACGGACTCGAACGGTTCGTCGAGCACCAGGACCGCGGGGGCGTGGATCATCGCCGCGGCCAGGGAGATCTTCTTCGTCATCCCGGCGGAGTAGTCGACGACCGGGGTGCCGGCGTCGGCTACCAGGTCCAGCGCCGCCATCAGGTCTCCGACCCGCTCGGCGACGGTGACGCGGTCCATGCCCCGCAGCAGGCCGGCGTAGGTGACCAGCTGCTCGCCGGTCAGGCGGTCGAAGAGGCGCACCCCGTCGGGCAGGACGCCGAGGGTGCGCTTCGCGGTCAGCGGGTCGGCCCAGACGTCGACGCCGCGCACGAGCACGCTGCCCTCGGTCGGCCGCAGCAGCCCGGTGGCCATCGACAGGGTCGTCGTCTTGCCGGCACCGTTCGGCCCGACCAGGCCGTAGAAGGAGCCGGCGGGCACGTCGAGGCCGATGCCGTTGACGGCGACCTTGCTGCCGAAGACCTTGACCAGGGAGCGGACGGACAGGGCGAGCCGGTCCCGTTCCGCGCCGTCCGGGGCCAGCGGCGCCCACGGCCCGAGCCGCCGGGCCCGGTCGGGACCGGGCTGGTCGCGTTCCGGCTGGCCGGCTGCGGGTCGGTCAAGTCCGGGCCGGCCCTGCTGGGCGACCCCGTCCAGGGCCGGACGCTCGGCCGGCGGTTCGGCCGGCATCTGAGTCGTCGGCATCGTCGGGTCCGTCGAGGGCCGGTCGGTCGAGGGCTGGGCGGCGCGGTCGTCCATGGCCTCAGCCTAGAGCGGAGGCCGACGGCCGTCGCGGAGTCAGGACGGGTGAGTCTGCCGGTTCCGCCCGAGCCGACGGGTGAGTCCGCCGGTTCCGCCCTCAGGGGGCGGTCAAAGACCGGGGCACAAGGGCGGAACCGACGGACTCAGCGGGTGCAGGAAAGCGGGACGGGCCGCTCAGAACAGGACGCGGGCGAGCGCGGACCGGGCGCGGGTGACGCGTGGGTCCGTCGCGCCGACGACGTCGAACAGCTGGACGAGGCGGGCCCGGGCGGTCTCCTTCTCGTCCCCCGCGCTGTGGCCGATGAAGGTGATCAGCCGGGAGAAACCGTCCTCGACGTGGCCGCCGCTGATGTCCAGGTCGGCGACGGTGAGCTGGGCCTCCAGGTCGTCCGGCCGCTGTGCCGCGGCGGCCCGGACGGCGTCGGCGTCCGCACCGTCGAGGCGCTGCAGCAGCTCCACCTGGGCCAGACCCACCGCGGCGTCGTTGTCCGCCGGGCTCTCTGCCAGCGCCCGGCGGTAGGCCGCCGCGGCACGGTCGAAGTCGCCGGCGTCGATCGCGTCGACGGCCTCCTGGTGCAGGGGCGGCAGCGCCGGCTCGGCGTCGACCGGCCCGGCGTCCTGGCCCTCGTCACCGGCGTCGTCCCCACCGCTCAGACTGCCCGTGACACCGTTCGCCTGCGCCACCTGCAGCAGCTCGTCGAAGAATGCGTCGATCTGGCTCGCCGGCTGGGCCCCGGTGAACAGCGGCACCGGCTGGCCCTTGATCAGCGCGAAGGTGGCCGGCACGCCCTCCACGGCGAACGCCTGCGCGATCTGCGGACTCGTGTCGATGTCGATGGTGGCCAGCGCGAGCCTGCCCCCACGGGCGTGCACCCGCTCGCTCATCAAGTCGAGCATCTGCTGCGACGTCTCGCTGTAGGAGGCCCACAGCTGGAGGACGACGGGCACCTGGCCGGAGAGCTGCGCGAGCTGGTTGATGCGCGCGTCGCTGCCCTCGACGACCCACGGCGACGGGGACCCGGCACCGCCCTCTCCGGATCCGGCGGCCGATCCTGCGGCCGGCGCGGGACGCTGGGCCCGGGCCTTGAGCGCGGAGAGGTCCACCGCACCACGCAGATTCATGGAGGAGGGCACCGGCTGACCGGGGCGAGGAGACGTCATGACCTCAGCCTAGCCAGCGGCCCGCGCGCGGGCACATCGGGCGACGCCGCGGACGGTGGCCCTCAGCGACGGGTGACGGAGAGCAGTTCCTGCGCCGCACCGATCACCTGGACCGCCTCGCGCGAGCCGGCCGCCGGCACGTAGAGCACCACCGACTCGCCGTAGCGGATGTCCACGGGCGTGCGGGATTCCTTGACGCCGGCGAGCGCCGCCAGTTCGGACCGCAGGGTGAGCCGCCCGCCGGAGACCTTCGGCGTCACCGTGACCGCGTTGTCCAGCGCGCCGATCACCAGCGCACCGCCGTCGGCGGTCTGCAGCACCCGGGTCTGGGCGGCGTCCGGCGTGTGCCGACCGCTGATCCGCGCGCTCGGGTTCGCCTTCACCGCGGCGGCCTGACCGGCCACGAGCTGGTCCACGAACCGGTTCTTCGCGATCGCCCGGGTGTAGGCCGGCCGGCCGGCCGTCAGCACGGAGGCGAGTGAGGACAGGGCGGCGCGGGGCGAGGTGGTCAGCCCGTCCGCCCGGGCCGGGTCCAGCGGACGCACGGCGGGCTCGTCCGAGCCGGCCTGCGGGAACGTGGTGCCGGGCAAGAGCCCGACGGCGGAGACCACCCGGTAGTTCTCCCGCGGCGAGGCCTGCGTCAGGGTGAGGATCTGGGGCACGGTGCTCGCATCGTCCTTGGTGACCATGACGACGGTCCGCGGCCATGTCGCGCCGGTCGTGATCATCTGGGCGAGGACGGGGCCGGCGGCGATGGTCGACGGGGCCCGGTAGGTCGGTGCCTTCGCGCGGATCCGGTAGTTCGCGGTGCGCTCGGCCAGCGCCTCGCCCCCCATCCGGGCCGGCAGCGCCGCTGCCGATCGCGCGACGTCCGCCTTCCCGACGACGGACGCGACCGAGCCCATGATCCGGTCCACCTGCTGCGGCTGGAGGGCGACGCCGGCGGTCGCGGAGGCGGCGTCGGACGACGGGGCGGCGTCGGACGACGGGGCGGCGTCGGACGACGGGGCGGAGGCGGAAGCCGCGGCGGAGGCGGAAGCGGGCGACGCCGGAGCGGACGGGCTCTCGGCGGCCCGAGCGGTCGGGACCCCGGTCAGCAGACCGGTCGCGACGACCCCGGCCACCAGCGTGCCGCCGACGACGGGAACGACCCCCGGACGGAGCACGTGCGAGCGGCGCATGGAGGCGCCGGTGCGCTCGCCGGCGGTCCGCTCGGTGCCGTAGTCGGGCCGGTAGGTACCGGTCGGCGTGGGCGGGACGGCCGGGGTGGTCGCCTCCGTCGTCGCGCGCTCGGCCCGACCCGAGCCGGGCTCGTCCGGCAGGGCGGCGTGGCGGCCGCGCCGGGGAGACGGCCCGGCGGGGCCGCGACGCCGGAGGACGAGCAGGGCGAGCCCGGCGACGAGGGCGATCGCCCCGAGCACGATCAGCGGGACCGCCCACGGCGTGGACTGGTCGTTGTCCCAGGACACGGTGACGTCGGTGGGAGCGGCGGCGGTGCCGTCGGCCGTCAGCAGGAGCGCACGGTCGCCGCTCTCGGACGCGGTCCAGACGTGGGTCAGCTCGCCCGTTGCGCGCTGCGTGGTGACGAAGAGGTCCGCGCCGGAGGGATCGGGGACCCGGGACTCGCCCGCGGTGGGCGTGGCGGCCAGGGCGTCGCCCCGGCCGGTGATCGTGGTGTGCGCGGCCGGGCCCACCCAGGCCTCGACGTCGGCGGCACGGCCCTGGGCGAGGACGAAGGCACCACTGCCCTTGACGGAGACGGTCACGTCCTTGCCACCGGCCGCGTCCACGACACCGCGGTCGATCACCGTCACGGGCGCCGAGCCCGACGGTGTTGAGCCCGACGGTGTTGAGCTCGACGGTGCCGGGACGGACGCGGAGAGGGTGGCCGGCGGGAGCCACCAGGTGCGCATCCCGATGCCGGCCAGCAGGGCGAGCGCCGCGACCACGATCAGGGCGACCGCCCCGATCCGTCGAGCCATCGTCATCGGCACGGTGTTCTCCCCGTCGTCGCTGGTGTGTTCTCCGCCGGCAGGTCTGGTCACGGCCGGTCCCCGATCGCGCGGCATCCTCGATCGCGTGAGGATTCGGCGCCCACGCGTGTCCCGCGCGCGGAAGAGCCCGTCAATGGTAACCATCTCGTGACCGGACGGGGGAATCCGGCGGCCGGACATGGGACACGAGGCGTGTCGTGGCGACTCGACTGGACCCGGGTCGCCACAGCAAGCACACTGAGGATCGGCGCCCGCGCTCTGCGCGCGGTGACCGAGGGAACGACGACGGAGAAGGAGTGCCGGTGGACACGGAATCGGATCGACCGGACGAGGAGCCCAGGCTCTCCCCGCCCCCCGCGGGCCCGGCGACGGCGGTTCCTCCGCGGCCGCCCTGGTGGCGCCGCGCGGCGCACCGCGTCATCCGGCCCATCCCCGGCGCCCAGCCCCGCCGGCGTTTCGATCTGCCCCCGGACGTCGAGGGAATCCAGCACCACTACTTCGACGCCGACGGCAACGAGGTCAGCTCCGACGACCTCACCTACGGCACCCCGGGGCCGATCGGCTCCGGCCGCAGCCCGCTCTACTGGGGTTTCCTCGGCATGGTGGGTGTCGGCATCGCCCTGGGCGTCTACTTCGTCGTCACGTCGAACACCCAGCTGCTGCTGTGGATCGCGGCGGCGCTGTTCATCGCCCTCGGGCTGGAGCCGATCGTCCGGTGGCTCGAGGCGCACCGCGTTCCCCGTCCCCTCGGCATCCTCGGCGTCCTGCTCGTGCTCGTCGGGGGCATCGCGATCTTCATCGCGACCCTGATCCCCACCATCGTCAGTCAGACCACCCAGCTGGTGCAGGCCGCGCCGGGATTCGTCCAGACCTTCCTCAACTCGGATCTCTTCCACCAGGTGGACAACCAGTTGAACGTGCGGTCCTGGGCGGAGGGTGAGGCCCAGAAGTTCTTCTCGAACTCCTCGGCCGTGGGCTCGGTCGCCGGTGGCGTGCTGGGCGTCGGCACCGCGATCGTCAACTCGCTGTTCGGCACGCTGATCGTGCTCGTGCTCACCCTGTACTTCCTCGCCTCCATGCCGGCGATGAAGCGGTGGGCCTACCGGCTCGCCCCGCGCTCGCGCCGCGCCCGCGTCGAGACGCTCGGCGAGGCGATCACCAACGGCGTGGGCAACTACGTGATCGGGCAGGCCGTCGTCGCCCTGTTGAACGCCGTCTTCGCCTTCATCGTCATGACGATCGTCGGCGTCCCGTTCTCCGCCCTGCTCGCGTTCCTCGTCGCTCTGCTCGCCTTCATCCCCCTGGTCGGCGGGTTGATCGCGGGGGTGCTGGTGTCGCTGATCGCTCTGACCGCCGGCTGGCAGACCGCCGTCGCCTTTGCGATCTGCTACTTCGCCTACCTGCAGTTCGAGGCGTACTTCGTCTCCCCGCGCATCATGCAGCGGGCGGTCGCGGTTCCGGGCGCCGTCGCGGTGATCGCCGTCATCGCCGGCGGTTCGCTGCTCGGCGTGCTGGGCGCATTGATGGCGATCCCGACGGCGGCCGCGGTACTGCTGCTGGTGCGGGAAGTGTTCATCGCGCGGCAGGATCGGCTCTGAGCCGCTGACGCGCCCAGCCCGGCCGTGTGCGCCGGTCAGTCGACGGCGGAGGCGACCGGGCCGTCGAACGTCGCCGGCAGGGTCACCGCGCCGGGACCGCGGACGACGTCGACGATCTCCTGCAGCACCCGGCCGACGTACTTCTCCCCCACCCACAGGTGCTTGGCGCCGTCGACGCCGGTGAGGTCGCACTGCGGCACGGCCGCGAAGCGCTCGATCGCCTCGGGCGGCTGCAGGAAGTCGTCGTGCTCGGGCACCAGCACGCGCAGGGGCTTGCCCGACGCGCGCCAGCGGGCGAGGTCCTCGTCGCCGGCGCGGCGCAGCGGCGGGGAGAGCAGGATCGCGCCCTCGATCCGGTCCGCGATCGGGGCGACGGCCCCGTGCTTGAGGGCGAGCTCGGTGCCGAAGGACCAGCCGACCAGCCAGCGGGCGGGCAGACCGCGCGCGACGGCGAAGGCGGTGGCCGCGTCGACGTCGGCACTCTCGGTCTCGCCGTCACCGAACTCCCCCTCGCTGCAGCCGCGCGGGGAACACGTCCCCCGGGTGTTGAACCGCAGCACCGCCAGGTCCGCGAGGGCGGGCAGCCGGTAGGAGGCCTTCCGGAAGACGTGGGAGTCCATGAAGCCGCCCGCGGTGGGCAGCGGGTGCAGGGTGACGAGGGTGGCGACCGGATCGCGGTCGGCCGGAAGCGCGAGCTCCCCGACCAGCGTCAGTCCGTCGGAGGTGTGCAGCTCGATGTTCTCCCGGCGGGCCGGCAGCACCGTCGCCGCCCGGATCGGGGCCGGCTCGGCGCCGGCGTGGAAGTCGAAGATCGGGGCAGCGGTCGTCACCGGGCCAGTGTAGCGACGGCACCGTCGCCGCCCGGGCGGGTGAGCCGGCCCGTGGGTCCGGCCGGAGCGGCCACCCGGAACGCGCTCAGCGGAGGACGGTCGGCGGAGGACGGTCAGCGGAAGGCGCGCCAGCACCGCTCGTGCCAGTGCCGCCGGTCCGCGGCGGCGGCCTCGTCGCCCATGATCCAGTCCGACCGCCAGGCCACCACGTGCGCGATGCCGGGCAGCACGGCGTTCCCGCAGCCGGGGCACACGTAGGTCTTCACCGCCCGCTCCGCGCTGACCGGGGCGACGACGAACTCGCCGCGTCGGGTGCTCTCGGTGCGGCGGATGCCGCCCAGCATGCCCTCGACGTCCCGGGGCTCGGCCGCCGGACGACGCCCGCGGCGCACCGAGGGCCGCGAGGCGCGGGAGGGTCGATTGGAACGGGGCACCCCTCCATTGTGCCGGGCACCCGTCGGCGCCCGTACACGGGACGTCTCAGCCCTTCTCCGCGCCCGCGGTCAGGCCACCGGTCAGCCAGCGCTCGCTGAGGAAGTACAGGACGATGATCGGCAGGGTGAGGATCACCGAACCGGCCATCAGCGTCGTCGTCGGCACCTCGATGCTTCCGGAGAGCTGCGAGAGGCCGAGCGAGACGGTCCAGTTGTCGCGGCGCTCGACCAGGAAGAGCAGCGCGAACAGGAACTCGTTCCACGCGATCATGAAGATGAACAGGGCGTTGGAGATGATCGCCGGCATCGCCAGCGGCAGACTGACGTGCCGCATGATGCGCAGGCGCGACGCACCGTCGATCGCGGCCGCCTCCTCGAGACTGACCGGGATGGTGCGGAAGTAGTTGCGGAGCATGTAGATCGACACGGCCGCGACCTGCGCGACGTAGACGATCACCAGCCCCACGAGTGACCCGCGCAGGCCGATCCGCGTGTAGAAGACGAACAGCGGCACGGCGAGCAGGATGGCCGGGAAGAAATAGACGGCCAGGAACAGCGCCGAGATCTGCCGCCGGCCGAAGAACTCGAGCCGGCTGACCGCGTAGGAGCCGGGGATGGCGATCAGCAGCGTCAGGGCGACGGTCGCCAGGGCGACGAGCATGCTGTTACCGATGAAGCGGAGGAACCCCTGACCGCCCTCGTCCACCGACCGCAGGATGTCGACGTACGTCTGGAACTGCAGCTCCGAGGGAGCGATCCACAGCGATCCCGGGTTCTGCAGCAGCTGGTCCAGCGGCCGGAACGAGAGCAGCACCATGTAGTAGAAGGGGAAGACGGCGGCGACCAGCAGCAGCACGATGACGACGGGCCGCAGCACCGCGAACAGGCGCTCCTCGACCCGGTTGCGCCGGGATCCCGCGACACGCCGGACCCCGCTCACGCCTGCTCCTCGGTCCGGCCGAAGAACCGGAGATAGACGATGACGAGTACGGCGAGGATGACGGCGAGCACCAGCGCCTGGGCCGCCGCCGCGCCGATGTCCCCGCGCGCGGTGAGGTAGTCGAAGACCCGCACGCTGACCACCTCGGTGCCCGCTCCCCCGCCCGTCAGCAGGTAGATGTCGTCGAAGTTGTTGAACGTCCAGATGAACCGCAGGACGCTGAGGACGGCCAGGGTCGGCAGCAGCTCGGGCAGGAGCACCCAGCGGAACCGCTGGGTCGGCGTCGCCCCGTCCAGCCGCGCGGCCTCGTCGAGCACCTCCGGGACGGCGTCCATCCGGGCGGTGAGGAACAGGAAGGCGAACGGGAAGGACCGCCACGCCTCGAACGCGATCACGGTGAGCAGGCTCGTGGAGACGGGGATGGTGAGCCCGAACACCGACGGGTGGTCCCGTGACCCGAGGAACGCGATCGGGTCCGCCCAGCCCAGCAGGGCCGTCCCCCAGGCGTTGACGAGGCCGAACTGCGGGTCGAGCAGCGTGGACCACACGAAGGTCGCCGCCACCACGGGAGCGACGTAGGGCAGCAGCAGCGCCGCGCGGACCAGCCCCCGTCCCCGGAAGGGCCGCCGCAGGGCCAGGGCGGCGATCAGGCCCAGCAGGATGGCCGCCGCCGTCCCGCCCACCGAGTACACCAGCGTCGTGGCGAGGGCACCGAGGAAGCCCTCCGAGGACAGCACCGCCTGGAAGTTGGCCAGCGTGAAGGTGCCGAGGAACCCCGTGTTGCGCACGTTGAGCAGGCGCACCCGCTGGAAGGCCAGGGAGATGGTCCACACGATCGGGACGATCACCATGACGACGACGATGACGACGGTCGGGGTGATCAGCGCCAGGCCGGTGCGCGCCTCGGCACGGGCCCGCAGCGATCGCCGCGGCCGCACGAGTGCGGTCACTTCAGCGACTCCTGGACCGAACGGACGTCCTTGCCCAGGGTGCTCACCGCCTGCCGCACGTCGCTGCCCGTGGTGACCTGGTTGACCGCCTCCGCGACGGGGTGCTCCCCCTGCAGCGCCCCGATCAGGTCACCGTGCCCCGTCGAGATCCCCCACCGGGACAGTTCGCTAGGCCCCTTCGCCAGCGCGTCCAGGATGGACGCCCCGTAGAACCGGCTCATCGGGGCCTTCGTGTCGACCCCGATGGGCAGCTTCGCCCACTGGTCGCTGTACGTGGTCCTCGCCTCGGGGGTTCCGGTGCGCACGGGGACCTTGCCCTCGGGCGTCATCGAGATCCACGGCACGTACCCGTCGCTCATCATGTAGCGCACGAACCGGGAGGACGCGTCGGTCGCGGAGTCCTTCGTGATCGTCCAGGAGCTCACCTCGCCGAACCCGGCCGGCTTCGAGCTGTCGGGCCCCTGGATCGTCGTCACCACCCCGGTGTTCTTCGCCAGGAAGGCCGGGTCCTGCTTGCACGGCCCGCAGCTGGGCAGGGCGTCCTTGCGCAGGCCGGCCAGCTCGTCGAGCACGTAGCTGGACCACACGAACATCGCGGCCTTGCCGGCGAAGTAGGAGGCCCGCGTCGTGTCGACGTCCTGGTTGCCCCGGGTCGAGTAGTTCTTCACCAGGTCCCCGTAGAAGCTGAACGCGTTGCGGCAGGCGTCGCTGTCGATGGTGACCGCGCCGCCCTGGTCGACCAGCTGACACCCGTTGCCCAGCGCGACGTGCTCGAACGTCTGCTCCGTGAAGGCGTCGCCGGGCGTGTTGGCTCCGACGAAGCCGGCGACGCCGCCGCTGTCCAGCTTCTCAGCGGCCGCCTTGATCGCCTCGTAACTGGTGGGGGCGGCGAGGCCGGCGGCCTTGAACAGGTCCGTGCGGTACAGCAGCAGCTGCGTCCACGAGTCGCTGGGCACCGCGAGCTGCTTGTCCCCGCTGCGCGTCAGTTCGAGGGCACGGGAGGCGAAGGTCGCCTTGTCCAGCCCGTCGACCACCGCGCCCACGGCGTCGGTGTCGATCAGGTCGTTGCCGGCCATGGTCTGGACCGAGGGCAGGGGAATGCCGCCGACGACGTCGGGCAGGTCGCCGGCCGCGGCGGAGGAGGTCAGCAGCTGCGTGAACTGGTCCTCGGCGACCGCGACCAGTTCGACCTTCACCCCGGCGCTCTGGCTGAACCGGTCCACGATCGCCTGGGTCGCCTTGACCCGGTCGGGCAGGTCCTCGAGGATCCAGACCTTGATGCTGCTCTGGTCGCCGGCGTTGTCCGTGCTGCCGCCGCTGCATCCGGCGACCACGGCGAGCGCGAGGACGGCGACCGCCGCGGTCCCCGCCCGGCGCAGCCGGCAATACCAGGGCTGGCGATGACCGGGCGGTCGGGTGCTGCTGGAAAGAGCTGGGCTTCGTACACGTCGCCTCCCGGTGACCGTCGTCGCTGACCTTCATCCGTGTAGCCATACCGTAGTGCACAGCGTGAGCCAGATCACAGGCCCGGAGGGGATCCTGCCGCCCGGTAGAGTCGGACGGTGCGTCTGACCATTGCCCGTTGCTCCGTGGACTACATCGGGCGGCTGCGTGCCCACCTCCCCCTGGCCACCCGCCTGCTGGTCGTCAAGGCGGACGGCTCGGTGCTCGTGCACTCGGACGGCGGGTCCTACAAGCCGCTGAACTGGATGAGCCCGCCCGCCACCCTGCGGATCAGCGAACCGGACGAGGACGCCGCGGCCGCGGGAGCGATCAGCATCTGGACCGTGCAGCACGCCAAGAGCGACGACCGCCTCGTCATCACGATCGAGGAGATCCTGCACGAGAGCAGCCACGATCTCGGCGTCGACCCCGGCCTGATCAAGGACGGCGTCGAGGCGGACCTGCAGCGCCTGCTGGCCGCCCAGATCCACACCATCGGCGCGGGGTACTCGGTGGTCCGCCGCGAGTACCCGACGGCGATCGGCCCGGTCGACATCCTCGTCCGCGACCAGGACGGCGCCACCGTGGCCATCGAGATCAAGCGGCGCGGCGATATCGACGGCGTCGAGCAGCTCACCCGGTATCTCGAGCTGCTCAACCGCGATCCCCTGCTGGCCCCGGTGCGCGGCATCTTCGCGGCGCAGCAGATCAGACCGCAGGCACGGGTGCTCGCGACCGACCGCGGCATCGACTGCGTGACCCTGGACTACGACGCTCTCCGCGGCGTCGACGACACGCACACGCGCCTGTTCTGACGACGCCCCGGACGGCGCCCTCGACCGCTCGATTCCCGTACGAAATGGCCCGAACCACGCCGCGGGAGCGCGTTGACCCGGCCGTTCCCATGTGTTTTAGTTGGGGCTGTCTTTGTGGTTGGATCTTCCGCTCGCAAGGCCGTTGCGAGCGATGTTGCGCAACTGAGCCCTCGGCTTCGTGTGCGTCTCCTCGTCAGTAACGACGATCGGCACGAGGTGTGCCGGTCTTCACCGCATCATCATGAGGAGAAATTCGATGGCACAGGGAACCGTCAAGTGGTTCAACGCTGAAAAGGGTTTCGGGTTCATCACCCCGGACGACTCCGACGGCGACGTGTTCGTCCACTACTCGGAGATCCAGACGAACGGCTTCCGCACTCTGGATGAGAACCAGCGCGTGTCCTTCGAGATCGGTCAGGGCCAGAAGGGCCCCCAGGCCACCGGCGTCACCGTCATCTGATCTCAGCGTCACCGAGAGAGGCCCCCGGCAGATCTGCCGGGGGCCTCTCTTCTGCCCCGGCAGGCCTCAGCCGTGCGGACCGGGCGCCGGCGCGGCCCTGCGCTCGTGTGCCGAGGGCGCCGAGGGTGCCGGCCCCCGCAGCAGCCGGCCGGCCTGGCGCAGCGTGAACTCCGGGGCGTAGGCCTCGGTGAGCGCCCGCGCGATCCGGGGCAGCTGCAGCGGATCGGGGTAGGCGAGGTACCAGGTGCGGTGCGCCGGGGCGAACCGGCTCTTGAACGCCGCCAGCGCCGCGAACCCGTATGCCGGCTCGAGCAGCCGCCGCAGGGTCCCCTGCAGCCGCTCGACCGTCGTGGTCTCGGCGGGCCCGTCCCCGGAGACCGCCGCCCGCTCGGGATCGACCGCCAGCGGCGAGCCCGAGAGGGAGAGCGTCTGCACGTCGTCGCGAAAGTGCAGCACCGCGGAGGCGATGAGGAACTCCATCACGCCGTTGAACCCGCTCGGGTCCCGGCGCATGAAGTCCAGCGTCCAGCTGACCACCTGACCCTCGGCGTAGACGGGCAGCCAGGAGACGACGCCGTGCACCCGCTCCTCGTCGTCGACCGCCAGGCACAGGGCCACCTCGGGATCGGCCAGCTCGGCCACGCCGCCGAGGGTGAACCCGAGCTCGGGCAGCGCCCGTTCGGCCACCCACGCCTCGGAGATCTCCCGCACCTGGGTGCGGGCGCCGATGGGCAGGTCCGGCCACCGGTACCAGCGGGCGCGCACACCGATCCGCTCCGCCCGGTTCAGCGCCGTCCGCACGTTCTGCCACCGCTTGCCGGTGAAGCCGAGCCCCTCGACGTGCAGCACCGTCTCGTCGGCCACCCCCATCGACCGGAACCCGAGCGGCCGCACCGCGGCGACGATGTCCTCCGGCACGGAGTAGAGGCAGGGCACCACGCCCTCGGCCGCGCACCAGCGGGTGAAGCCGACGACGGCGTCGGTCCACCGGGCGCGGTCCCCGATGGGCCCGCCCACGGTCAGGGCCACCCCGTGGTGGCGCTGGTAGGCGACGGCCGCGGCGCCGTCGGGCGTGAACCAGTAGCTCGTGCCGGGCCACAGGGTCATCCGGGAGAGGGCGCCTCCGCCCACGCGCACCAGCTCGGCGGCGCGGGCCGTGACGGTCGCCGTCGCCCGCTCGGCCCGCCGGCCGGTGCGGAGCAGGACGACCAGGCCGACGATCGTGACCGCCCAGAACACCGCTCCCCCGACGGCGAAGAGGAAGCCGCTGACGGGTCCGTGCGGTTCGACGGCGACGGCGAAGCGCGGCGGGAACGGGTAGGGCACGAGCATACGCAGGAGGCTGCTCCACAGCGCCCACCACGGCTGCCGGTGCAGGCCGGCGTTGCCCTCGGCGAACCACGCGAGCGCGTAGCAGCCGCTGACGGCCACGAGCGAGGCACCGACGACGGCGAACACCCGGCGGCCGGCGCCGGGCACGGCATCGCGGGTGAAGAACCGGCGCTGACTGATCAGCACGACGGCGAGCACGACGGGCACCAGCACGCCCGGCAGGGTCGCCTCGATCGCCTCCAACCGGCCCGCGGGAAGCCGGCCGTCCCGCAGGACGAGCAGCGAGAGCAGGTGCAGGGCCGTGGCCGCGAGCACGCCGATCGCCACCTGCGTCGCGACGGCCGTCCACAGCGCCAGCCGACTGCCCGTGCGCATCCCCCACGCGCTGACCAGCAGCAGCGCGAGCGGGGCGAGGGCGAGCGCGACGCTGCCGGGACCGGTCAGCACGGCACCGTGGGTCACCTGCGGGCAGGTCAGATCCACCGCCACCGCGCAGTTGCTGCTCAGGTCCTGGGCCGAGGGCAGCGGGGTGACGATCCACTCGCGCAGCTGGGCGAGCGGTCCGGCCGGAGCGTGGGCGAGGCCGGCCAGCAGCGGTCCGGTGGCGAAGACGGCCACGACGAGGGAGAGCAGGGTGCGCCGCTCCTGCGCGGTGGCGACGAACAGACCGGCGCGCTCGGCGGGCCCGCGCGCCACCCGGCCGAGCAGCAGCCCCAGCAGCACCCCGAGCACGCTGAGCACCGACTGCGGGTGGCCGACGTAGAGGAACAGCGTGACCGTGACCGTGACACACGCCAGCCGCAGCCGCCGCCGCCACAGCGCGCTGATCCACGCGCTCGCCGTCATCACCGCGGTCAGCGCCGCGGCCCACGGCCCGAACAGGGGCAGGTGCCGCAGGGCGCCGAGCCACTCGATGCCGAGCTGACCGGCCGCCGCGGTCACGGCGAAGGAGGCTACGACGGTGAGCACGTGGCCGATGGCCGCGATGACGGCGGTCCGCAGCGTCCCCATCGTCGTCTCCGCCAGCCCGACCAGGCCGAGGACGAGCGCCGTCGCCACCACGTAGGAGACGATGTTGCCGGCGAACAGGGGCGAGGTGACGAAGGTCCACCAGCGCCCGGCGACCAGATCCCCCGGCGTCACCGCCACGGCGCCGACGACGCGGGCGGAGGGACCGTTGGCCAGCGAGTCGGTCAGGGCGGCCGCGATCCACAGCGCCGCGGTCCACCCGACGGCGAAAGGGGTGCGTCGCGCGTGGGCGACGAGCCAGGCCGCCGCCGTGCGGAGCCGGCGAACCGCGCGAGCGCGTCGTTCCGCGCCCGCCGTCGACGGGGACGGCGGCGGGGACGACGCGGCCGGCACGCGGGTGCTCATCGGCCCAGTCCCAGGGCCGGCGCGAGAAAGGTCAGGCCGTCGAGGACGCCGAGCCGCCCCATCTGGTACGAGTGCCCGGCCACGGGGATCGCCTCGCGCTGGGTGTGCATGCCCGCCTTCTTCGCCGCCGCATCGAGGAGACGCGCGTTGGCCAGGTACACGCTGTCGGTGTACCCGGCGCCGAAGAACGCCCACGACGTGGGGTACCGGTGCTCGTGGAGCAGCGTGAGCGGCACCTGCCGCATGAAGGCCGCCGTGTCACCGCCGAACGCCTCCGCGACGGTCTGCGCGCGGTCCACGGCCAGCGCCGGCTCCCGCTCGGAGGCGAGGGCCAGGATGTGCCGGTACCGGTCGGTGTGCCGGGTGACCATCTGCACCGCGCAGGTGCCGCCGAACGAGAAGCCACCCGCTGCCCAGTGCTGCGGGTTGTTGTCGACGTCGAGCGTGTGGGTGATCCAGTCCGGCACGTCGACGGACATGTAGGTGTCCGCGGCGCCCAGCGGCGTGTTCATGCACATGGTGTTGTTGTACGGGGAGCCGAGCGGGTCGGGGATGACGACGACGGGCGCGAGGCCGTGGTGCCGGGCGGCGAAGGTGTCGATGGTCGCGCGGATCTCCCCGGTGTTGGCCCAGGACATCGGGCTTCCGGGCTGGCCCGAGACGAGCACGAGGACGGGCAGCTTCGGGCGCTTGTGCAGCAGGTACGCCCCGGGCAGGTAGACGAGCGCCGGCCGGCCGGTGAAGTGGGAGACGGTGCCGGGGATCTCGACCTGGCGCAGGATGCCCGTCTTCGCCATCCCGGCGGGGGCGTGCCAGCCCGCGTCGACCGCACCGGTCACGGAGACGGCCGCCCCGTGCCGCATGAGGGCCGAGGGGATGCCCTGCACCACTTTGGGCGAGTCGCCGAGCAGGTCGGCGGCGGTGGTCAGCAGGCCGTAGTAGCCGTTGATCTGCAGGCCGGCGATCGCGGCCACGAGCACGAGCGCGACGGGGGCGAGCCCGGCACGCCACCAGCGGAAGGGACGGACGACGAGGGCGAGCGCGGCCAGCAGCAGACCGGCCACGCCGACGGCGCCCCACAGCACCACCTCGTCGGGCAGCGCCTCCGGCCACACGTCGAGCACGTCGACGAGCAGGGCGCTGATGCCGTAGGCGGCCCCGATCGCCGCGGGTGCCACGAGGACGACGGCCAGCCACCACCACCACCGGGCACGGCGACGGATCACGAGGGCCAGCGCCGCGACGATGGCGAGCACCGCGACCGTCGCCGGGAACCACCCGTCGATGATCGAGACGTGCGCCAGCCATGCGTCCATACCGTGTCCTCCCGGTGCAGCGATCACTGTCGTGATCTGTCCCGCCCAGCACGGTAGAGCAGCAGGTCGGGACGTACCCGGACGTCTCCCACGTGTCAGCCGGGCGCAGTCGAGGAACTCACTGGGAATCGTGGTGCGGTCGGCGCGCCGTGGTGGGTCGGTGCCTCAGTGCCTCAGTGCCACTTGCCGACGCGGCGGGACGGACCGGCCTCCACCCACGACGAGAGCCCCGCCCAGGCGTCCCGCGACAGGGCGATCATCGTCTGGTCGCCGTCGTGCTCCACCGTGCCGATCACGGCACCGGGCTGGACGCTGCGGCGTTCGGTCTCGGTGGGCTCACGCCAGCCGAGCAGGTCGATCCGCGGCCGGCAGAACTCCTCGACCGCGGCCGGACTGACCGAGAACATGCGCAGCCACTGCAGGGAATTGTCCTGATAGCGGCAGACGCCCAGCTGCCACCGCCCGGAGGGGCGGCGCAGCGAGGCGTCGAACGTTCCGTACGCGGAACGCAACTGGTGACGGCGGAGAAGCCCCGCCGCCACCAGGCCGAAGCAGGCGAGCACGATCACCGCGAGAGCGATGACCGCGACGACGCCTGCGTTCATCCGTCTCTCAGCGGGTCCCGGCCTCGGCCCCGTCGGTCACCGTGGCGTCGTCCGCCACGATCACCACGCGGTCGTGGTCCACGGAGAAGAAGCCCTGCGAGACCTGCACACGCACGCGGGAGCCGGTGACGGGCTCGATCGCCACCTCACCCTCCGCGAGCAGGGCCAACACCGGGGTGTGGCCGGGCATGATGCCGATGTCGCCGTCGGCGGTGCGGGCCTTGACCAGCCGCGCTCCCCCGGACCAGATGAAACGGTCCGAGGCGACGACCTCGACCTCGAGTTCGGACCTGGAATCAGCCATGGCTACTTGGTCTGCTCCTGGATGCGGGCCCAGTTGCGCTCGACGTCGTCCAGACCGCCGACGTTGAAGAACGCCTGCTCGGCCACGTGGTCGAGATCGCCGACGCAGATCGCGTTGAAGCCCTCGATGGTGTCCTTGACGGTGACGGTCGAGCCCTCGACGCCGGTGAACTGCTTGGCGGTGTAGGTGTTCTGCGAGAGGAACTGCTGGATGCGGCGCGCGCGGGCGACCGTGACCTTGTCCTCCTCGGAGAGCTCGTCGACACCCATGATCGCGATGATGTCCTGCAGCTCCTTGTTCTTCTGCAGGATCTGCTTCACGCGGGTGGCGACGTCGTAGTGCTCCTGGCCCACGTACTGCGGGTCGAGGATGCGCGAGGTCGAGGTCAGCGGGTCCACGGCCGGGTACAGGCCACGCGAGGCGATCGCACGGGACAGCTCGGTGGTGGCGTCCAGGTGCGCGAACGTCGTCGCCGGGGCCGGGTCCGTGTAGTCGTCGGCGGGGACGTAGATCGCCTGCATCGACGTGATGGAGTGGCCGCGGGTGGAGGTGATGCGCTCCTGCAGCAGACCCATCTCGTCGGCCAGGTTCGGCTGGTAGCCCACCGCGGACGGCATGCGGCCGAGCAGCGTGGAGACCTCGGAACCGGCCTGGGTGAACCGGAAGATGTTGTCGATGAAGAGCAGCACGTCCTGGTTCTGCACATCGCGGAAGTACTCCGCCATGGTCAGACCGGACAGGGCCACGCGCAGACGCGTTCCCGGCGGCTCGTCCATCTGGCCGAACACGAGGGCGGTGTCCTTGAGGACGTTCGCCTCCTCCATCTCGACCCAGAGGTCGTTGCCCTCACGGGTGCGCTCGCCCACGCCGGCGAACACCGAGGTGCCGCCGAAGTTGCGGGCCACGCGGGTGATCATCTCCTGGATGAGCACGGTCTTGCCCACGCCGGCGCCGCCGAACAGGCCGATCTTGCCACCCTTGATGTACGGGGTGAGCAGGTCGATCACCTTGATGCCGGTCTCGAGCATCTCGGTGGAGCCCTCGAGCTGCGCGAAGGCGGGCGCCTTGCGGTGGATCGGCCAGCGCTCGGTGACCTCGAGCTCCGCCTTCGGCATGTCGAGCGGCTCGCCGAGGACGTTGAACAGGTGACCCTTGACGACGTCGCCGACCGGGACGGAGATCGGGGCGCCGGTGTCCACCACGGAGGTGCCGCGGACGAGGCCGTCGGTGGCCTGCAGGGAGATGGCGCGGACGAGGTTGTCGCCGAGGTGCTGCGAGGTCTCGAACGTGATGGTGCGGGTGTTCTCCCCCACCGTCAGCTCGGCCGTGAGCGCGTTGTACATCTCGGGAAGCGCGTCCGCCGGGAACTCGACGTCGACGACAGGACCGATGACGCGCGCGATGCGCCCCGTCGCGCCGCCGGACGTGGTCCCGGTGCCCTGGTCGTTCAGTGTGGCAGTCATCTCTCTCACTTCACTTGGTGGATGGCTTGGTGTGGATTCTATCGACTGCGTCCGGCCCCGGCCGTGGGGCGGACCCGGTCAGGAGGAGGCGAGGGCGTCCGCGCCGGCGACGATCTCGGAGAGCTCCTGGGTGATCTCCGCCTGCCGGGCGTTGTTCGCCAGCCGGGTGTAGGTGCGGATGAGGTCGGCGGCGTTGTCGCCGGCCTGCTTCATGGCCCGCTGCCGTGCGGCCAGCTCACTGGCCGAGGACTGCAGCAGCGCCGCGAAGATGCGGGACTCGATGTAGCGCGGCAGCAGGGCGTCGAGCACCTGCGCCGGCTCCGGCTCGAACTCGTAGAGCGGCAGCAGCTCGGACTCGTTGGTCACGCGCTCCTCACTGATCTCCAGCGGGAGCAGTCGCAACACCTGCGGCACCTGGCTGACCATCGACTGGAACTGCGTGTAGACGACGTGGATCTCGTCGACGCCACCGCGCTCGTACGGCGTGGTGAACTCGGCGAGGACGGCCTCGGCGATCTCCCGCGCCAGCGCGTAGGTGGGGGCGTCGGTGTCACCGGTCCAGGACTTCTCGAACGAACGCTTCCGGAACTGGTAGAAGGCCTGCGCCTTGCGGCCGACCAGGTACAGCTTCGGCTCGGAACCGGCCTCGGTCAGCCGAGCCACGAGACCCTCGGCCTTCTTCAGCGCGTTGGCCGAGTAGGAGCCGGCCAGGCCGCGGTCCGAGGTGAGCACGAGCACCAGCGACCGGCGCACCCGCTCCGGCTCGGTGGTCAGCGGGTGGTCCAGATCGTGCTGGCTCGCCACGGCCGAGACGGCACGGGTGATGGCCCGGGCGTACGGCGTCGAGGCGCTCACCCGTGAGCGCGCCTTGGCGATGCGCGAGGTCGCCATCATCTCCATCGCCTTGAAGATCTTCTGCGTCGACTTGGTCGAGTCGATCTTCTGGCGGTAGACGCGAAGCTGGGCTCCCATCGGAGGATTCCTTTCGTTCCGCGACCGGCTCCCCTGGGGACCGGTCGCGGGCTGCGGTGGGCTGAGGCGGGCGGTGAACCGGTTCCCGGTGCGAGCTCGCGCCCGCACCGGGAGACCGGATCAGTGAGCCTGCTTGACGATCCGCTCCTGGTTGATGTCCTCGGCGCCGATCGCCTCGTTCTCCTCGGAACCGGCCTGGCCGTAGGCGGACTCCTGACCCAGGAAGCCCTTCTTGAAGTCGGTCAGCTCGGACTCCAGGGCCGCGACGGTCTCGTCCTCGAGCTTGCCGGTCTGCGCCAGCGTCGTCAGGGCGATGTCCTTGCGGCGCAGGTGGTCGAGGAACTCGCGCTCGAAGCGGCTGATCTCGTTGACCGGGACGTCGTCCAGGTGCCCGTTGGTGCCGGCCCAGATCGAGACGACCTGCTCCTCCACCGGGAACGGCGAGTACTGCTTCTGCTTGAGCAGCTCCATCAGCCGGGCACCGCGGGTCAGCTGCTGCTGGGACGCGGCGTCCAGGTCCGAGGCGAACATGGCGAACGCCTGCATGTCGCGGTACTGCGCCAGGTCCAGCTTCAGCGTGCCGGAGACCTTCTTCATCGACTTCACCTGCGCGGCACCACCGACGCGGGACACCGAGATGCCCACGTCCACGGCCGGACGCTGGTTGGCGTTGAAGAGGTCCGACTGCAGGAAGATCTGGCCGTCGGTGATGGAGATGACGTTGGTCGGGATGTACGCCGAGACGTCGTTCGCCTTCGTCTCGATGATCGGCAGACCGGTCATCGAGCCCGCGCCCAGCTCGTCGGAGAGCTTGGCACAACGCTCGAGCAGACGGGAGTGCAGGTAGAAGACGTCGCCCGGGTAGGCCTCGCGTCCCGGCGGGCGCCGCAGCAGCAGCGACACGGCGCGGTACGCCTCGGCCTGCTTGGACAGGTCGTCGAACACGATCAGGACGTGCTTGCCGCCGTACATCCAGTGCTGGCCGATGGCCGAGCCGGCGTACGGGGCGAGGTACTTGAAGCCGGCCGGGTCGGACGCCGGGGAGGCCACGATCGTGGTGTACTCCAGTGCGCCGTTGTCCTCGAGGGTCTGCCGGACGGCCGCGATGGTGGAGGCCTTCTGGCCGATCGCGACGTAGATGCAGCGGACCTGCTTCTGGACGTCGCCGGACGCCCAGTTGTCCCGCTGGTTCAGGATGGCGTCGACCGCGATCGCGGTCTTGCCGGTCTGCCGGTCGCCGATGATCAGCTGACGCTGGCCACGGCCGATCGGGATCATCGCGTCGATGGCCTTCAGGCCGGTCTGCAGCGGCTCGTGCACCGACTTGCGGGCGGTCACACCGGGGGCCTGCGCCTCCAGCGGACGGCGTCCCTCGGCGGCGATGTCGCCCAGGTCGTCGATCGGCTGGCCCAGCGGGTCGACCACGCGGCCGAGGAACGCGTCCCCGACCGGCACGGAGAGGACCTCGCCGGTGCGGTGCACCTCCTGGCCCTCCTCGATCCCGGTGAAGTCACCGAGCACGACGACGCCGATCTCACGGACGTCGAGGTTCAGGGCCAGGCCCAGCGTGCCGTCCTCGAACCGCAGCAGCTCGTTCGCCATCGCCGAGGGCAGACCCTCGACGCGGGCGATACCGTCGCTCGCCGTGGTGACGCGGCCCACCTCGACACGCTCGGCGTTGCCGGGCTCGTAGGATGCCGCGAATTCGTTCAACGCGTCCCGGACTTCGTCGGCGTTGATGGTCAATTCGGCCATCGTCAGTCCCTACTCTCCTGTAGTCGTGCCCACCGGGCGGCGTGCGCGGTGAGCGGTGTTGTTCGGTGGGCGAAGCGTCGTGCTCCGCGAACGGATGGGGTTCAGCCGGCCAGGCGACGCTGCAGCTCGTGCAGGCGGCTCAGCACGGAGGCGTCGACGACCTCGTCGCCCACGCTGACCCGCAGCCCCCCGAGGAGCTCCGGGTCCTGCCGCACGGTGACCTTCAGGTCGCGGCCGTACAGCCGGTTCAGGCCCTGCTGCAGGCGCTGGAACTGATCGTCCGCCAGCGGACGGCTGACGACGACGTCGGCGATCCAGCGCTGCTGCCGGGCGGCGACCCGGCGCAGGAACCGCTCCACGAGAGCGGCGGGCTTGAGCCCACGAGGGGCCCGCACCGCGCGGTCGATGAGCTGCTGGGCCTGCGGCGAGATGCCCGGCACCAGCCGCAGCGCGAGCTGTGACTTGGCGTCGGACGAGGCCTGCGCCTCGTCGAACGCCCGCTGCACGTCGTGCCGGCCCTCGACCACCTGGGTGAACCAGAACAGGTCGTTCTCGAGCCGGTCGAGGCCCGCCTTGCCGTCACTGTTCTCCGCGTCGGCAGCGACCACCGTGGTGGCCAGCTCCTCGAGCGCGTCGACCAGGTCCCGCGGATCGGACCACCGGTCGCCGGCGGCCCGCGCAGCGAGCTCCTCGACGTCGGTGCCGACCTTGCCGGCGAGCAGCCGGCGCATCAGCTGCGACTTCTGACCCGCCTCACGGGACGGGTCCGTCAGGGCACGACGCAGGCCGGCGGAGGAATCCAGCAGGTCGACGACGGCGAAAAGGTCGCCGGCCATCGCCCCGGAGGCACGCTCCAGCCGCGGCTCGAGGTCGCGCTGCGCCTCGGCGGCCGATGTCTGGGAGGTCCCGCTCATCGGTTGCCCGTGCTCCCGTCCGCGTCGACCGCGGTGGCGCCCGTGCGCACCGGGGTACGCGCGGCGTCGCCGTCGGCGTTCTCCAGATCGCTGAGGAACCGGTCGACCACGCGCCGGGACCGCTCGTCGTCGTCGAGCGCCTCGCCGACGATGCGACCTGCCAGCGTCGTGGCCAGCGTGCCCACCTCGCTGCGCAGCGATGCGACGGCGGAGGCACGCTCGGCCTCGATCTGGGTGTGGGCCTGCTCGGTGATCCGCGCGGACTCCGCGGCGGCACGCGCCTTCAGGTCGGCGAGGATCTTCGCGCCGTCGGCACGAGCCTCCTCGCGGATGCGGTTGGCCTCGCCGCGGGCGTCCTCGAGCTGCTGGCGGTACTCGGCCAGGGCGGCGTTCGCCTCTTCCTGGGCCTTCTCCGCCTTCTCGATGCCACCCTCGATGGCCGCGGTCCGCTCCGCATAGGTCTTCTCGAACGCGGGGACGACGAACTTGATCAGGATGTAGAGCAGCAACGCGAAGCCGAGCAGCGTCACCACGATCTCCCACACGTTGGGGATCAGCGGGTTCGCGCCCTCTTCAGCGGCAAGAATCTGCAGGCGATTCATCGCTCACCGTCCTCTCTGTCGACAATCGGGAACGGACTAGAGGACGAACGCGAAGACCAGGCCCAGGATGGCCAGGGCCTCGGTGAACGCCAGACCCAGGAAGGCCAGCGGCTGCAGGACGCGCTGCGCCTCGGGCTGACGGGCCACGCCGTTGATGTAGGCCGCGAAGACCAGACCCACGCCGACGCCACCGCCGATGGCAGCCAGACCGTAGCCGATCGCGTTGAGGTTGCCGGTGATTTCCATTGTTTTCCTTTCACGATGCCCGGCCGGGGCCGGACAGGGTTGCGGTGCAACGACTCCCCCGGGCGGGGGAAGACTTGACGGTCAGTGCTCCTCGACGAGCGAGCCCTGGATGTAGACGGCGGTGAGCAGCGTGAACACGTACGCCTGCAGCACCTGGATGAAGACCTCGAAGAGGAACATCGCGACGCCGCCGACCAGGGTCAGGGCGCCGAGGCCCTTGATCAGCCCGTCGCCGTGCACGAAGAGGAACGACGTGCCGGCCGCGCAGATGGCGATGATCATGTGCCCGGCGAGCATGGTCGCGAAGAGTCGCATGCTGTGGGTGAGCGGCCGGACGAAGAAGTTGGAGATGATCTCCAGCGGCACGACCACGATCAGCAGCACCTTGGGCACACCGGCCGGGACGAGCATCAGCTTGAAGAAGCCGCCGCCGTGGCGCTTGAGGCCGAGGATGATCCAGGTCAGGTACACCAGACCGGCCATCGCGTAGGCGCTGCCCACGTGGGAGAAGGACGGCAGCTGGAACAACGGGATGGAACCCATCAGGTTGTTGACCAGGATGAAGAAGAACAGGGCGGTCAGCAGCGGCACCCAGGGGCGGAATTCCTTCTCGCCGATGATGTCCTTGCCGATCGAGTTCCGGACCAGGCCGTAGGCGGACTCGCCGATGAACTGGAGGCGCCCCGGGACGAGCTTCCCCCGCCGCGAGGCGATGAGGAAGAATACCGCCACGATCGCCGCCGAGAGCAGGACGACGAGCATCTGCTTGCCGAAGCCGGTGCCGTAGGCGGCACCCCACGGGATGAGGTCCGGGAGGTGCAGGTCCTCCGGACGGGGAGCAACGAAGCCACCGTCGGATCCGGTTTCAGCGGGGAGCGCAAGCGCGATCAACGCGGTTCCTCTCTACGTGCTCGTTGTCAGGCCCTTCGACGGACGACAGGCGCAGGACGACCCCGGCTGTGAGGGGAAACCCTGAGCGGGGCCGACTCGACCGTATCAGGCCGGCCGGACACCACGGGAAGACGAGAGCCTCGGCAGGGCAGTCCCGGGTCCGCGTCACTGTGGACCCCGGATCCGGTGAGCACCGGCTCCGTCAGCGATTCCGTGCCATCCGCACTCGGCTGCCCCGTCACGGGGACGGGCCACCGGACAGGCGGAATGACGCGGTTCGTCGTTGTCGATTGGCTGGATCCAGACTATCAAAGATCGGCGGGCGCCCCTGACACGACCCCTGCCACGATGCCGGTCCGACGCTGATGCACGCGAGAGTGTTCCGCCCGGGGACGGGACCGGACGCCGCTCAGGGAAGGTAGAGCCGGCGGGAACGCGCGAAGCCGGCGAGCTCGGCCACCTGCCAGGCGATCAGGGTGGCGACCGCGGAGCCGACGAACCACGCCGGATCCACCCAGCCGGGCCGGCCGATCAGCACGAGCACGGCACCGAAGCCGATCACCTTGACGACGTAGGTGACGAGGAAGGCCCGCAGCGCCCGGGTGCCCCCGGCGGACTCGAATCGGTGCCCCACGAGCAGGCTGATCGCGAAGAACGCCATCACCAGCACGGCGGACCCGAGCGCACTGCCCGCTGCCCCCCACCCGGCGATCACCGCACCGGCCACCGCCACCACGACGGCGAGCGGGACGCACACCAGCAGGCACAGCCGCAGCATCGGCAGCCACACGCTCGGCACCGGGGCGGCCGCGGCCACCGGGCCCGCGGCGGCGGACGCACCGCGACGGCGGATCACGCCCGGCCCCCGCCGGTCGCCTTCGGCCTCCGCACGCCGGTGCCGGGATCGCGGCGCGAGCGCCGGAGCCGTCCGATCAGCGCGGGGGACGCGAGATAGCCGGCGACGACGGCGATCCCGGCGACCGTCGCGGCGATCGACGTCCCGAGCGTGCCCTGCGCGGAGACCACGCCGAGGAGCCCGACGGCGATGGTGCAGGCCGTGACGACGACCGAGGAGCCCAGGTGGGACAGCCCGACGTCGGTGAGGCGCTGGTACACGTGCTCGCGGTGTGGCGCGTACCAGCGGGCGCCCGAACGGACGCGGCGGACCCAGGTGAACGCCGTGTCGGCGAGGTAGATGACCAGCGGCGAGAGCAGGTACTCCACGTACACGCCGGCCAGGAAGCCCGCCGCAGCCATCGCCGCGACCATCCCACCGAGCAGGTACGAGCCGACGTCGCCGAGGAACACCGCTCCCCCACCGCGTCCGCCGGCCAGGTTCCAGGGCAGGAACGCCGCGAAGGCGACCGCGAGGACGAGGGCGCCGACGGTGAGCCACCACTGCCCCGAGAGCTGACCCGCCAGCGCGTAGAAGAGCCCGACGGTGACGCCGTGCAGGCCGGAGATGCCGTTGATGCCGTCCATGAAGTTCGCGACGTTGATGTAGACGGCGATCGCCAGGGCCCCGGCGGGGATCCACCAGCCGGTCTGCCCGAACGCCAGCGCGATGGCGGTCGTCCCGACGGCGCCGATGAGCAGCTGGGCGGTGGCGCGGAAGCGCACCGAGACGCCACGGAAGTCCTCGACCCACCCGAGGGCGGCGGCCGCCGACGCGATCAGCAGCACGATCACGGTGACCCCCCGGTCCACCCGGACGGTGCCGGTGACCAGGGCGAGGACCATGCCGACGACGACGGCGGCCCATGCCGACAAGCCCATCCCCCGCACCACCGGGCGGGCGTGGGAGGAGCGCGCGTTGGGCACGTCGATGACGCCACCGCGCAGCAGCAGGGGACGCAGGAGCGCGGGCAGGGCGCCGGAGAGCACCAGGACGGCGACGAGGACGAGGACGAGCACGGCGGGTGCCGTCACTGACCGGAGGCCGGCGGGTAGCCCGGCTCGTAGGGCCGGGCGTCCCGCTGCTGGGTGGGCACGATCGAGATGAAGCCGGTTTCGGGGCCGGACCCGTCCATGCCGGCGCGGCGCTTCCACTCCTCGTAGTCCAGCCGGCCGGGATCGAGTTCGGCGATCGCGGTGCGGGAGATCTTGGGATGGACGCGCTCGTCGGTCTCGTCGCGGCCGATCAGTTCCTCGTGCAGCTTCTCGCCGTGCCGCAGGCCGGTGAAGACGATGTCGACGTCGCGCCCGGACATGGCGATCATCCGTCGGGCCACGTCGAGGATCTTGACCGGCTCCCCCATGTCGAGGATCAGCACGTCCCCGGGGTTGCCGATCGCCCCGGCCTGGACGAGCAGCTGGCACGCCTCCGGGATCGTCATGAAGAAGCGGCTGACCTCGCGATCCGTCACGGTGACCGGGCCGCCGGCGCGGATCTGCTCGGTGAAGAGCGGCAGCATCGACCCGCGGCTGCCGATCACGTTGCCGAACCGCACGGAGACGAACCGGCGTCCGCTGACCCGCGCCGCCCAGGCCGTCATCCGCTCGGCCATCCGCTTGGAGTGCCCGAGCACGGAGGTCGGGTTGGCGGCCTTGTCGGTGGAGATGTTGACGAAGGTCTCGACCCCGGCCTCGAGCGAGGCGTGCAGGACGTTGAGGGTGCCGAGCACGTTGGTCTTGTACGCCTCCCCGGGGTACTGCTCGAGCAGGGAGACGTGCTTGAGGGCGGCCGCGTGGAAGACCACCTCGGGCCGACGCCGCAGGAACACCTTGCCGATCGCCTCCGCGTCGCGGATGTCGGCGAGCACGGTGTCGCGGCCGTCGAGCAGGCCCCGCCCGGTCAGGGAGATCTGGGTCGACTGCAGGGCCGACTCGTCCCGGTCCACCATGATCAGCTCGGCCGGGGCGAACGCACTGATCTGGCGGCACAGTTCGGAGCCTATGGAGCCCCCCGCGCCGGTGACGAGCACCTTGCGGCCGGTCAGATACCCGGCGATCTCGTCGACGTTGGTGTCCACCGGGTGGCGGCCGATCAGGTCCTCGACGGCCACGTCGCGGAAGTCGCCCAGACCGGGGCTGCCGGCGAGCATGTCCCGCAGCGGGGGCAGGACGAGGACCCGGATCTGCTGGCCGGCCACCTGGTCGGAGATCTCGCGGAGCTTCTTGGCCTCCAGGTCGGCGACGGCGACGACGAGTACCGTGGCCCGGGTGCGACGCACCGCGTCGGCGATGTCCTCGGTACGGCCCATCACCGGGACGCTGTCGATGCGCAGGTGCTTCTTGGCCGGGTCGTCGTCGATCAGCCCGACGGGGCGGTAGGGCGACTGGGGATCGTTGTTCATCCGCCGGGCCAGGGAACCGCCGAGGAAACCGGCGCCGTAGATCAAGGTGCGCTGCGCCCCCGAGCCCGGCTTGGCGCGGGACTCGACGTACATGCGCTTGACGTACCGGCTCGCCGCCATGAACAGGCACGCGAACGGGAACGCGATCAGCGCCGTCGAGCGCGGGATGTGCAGCGACCGGTAGAAGAGCAGGGAGGCGGCCAGCAGCAGGGCCGAGACGATCACGGTGACGACGACGAGCAGCTTGGCCTCGTTGAAGCTGCCGAAGACGTAGCGGCCCCGGTAGAGGGCGAAGGCGTAGCCCACCACGGCCTGGCTCACGATGGCGAGGGCGCCGTAGACGGTGACGTCCGGCAGGGAGATGAAGTCGACGGTCAGCTCGTACCGCAGCACGAGGGCGAGCACGATCGCGATGATCCAGGCGGCGGCGTCCAGCGCGAACTGGATCCAGAACCACAGCGCCGGCTTGTCCTCGCGGGGCAGGCCTCCGGCACCGGTGGTGATCTGCGCCATCGTGCTCCGTTTCGTCGGACAAGGACCGGGACCGCACGGTGCCGGGCTCGTCCGCGGCACCGGTCCCGTGGACTAGGGTGGAATCTACCCCACCATACCCACCGCCGCCCCGGAAGATGCGGGGCGAGACGGAAGGACGCCATGCCGCAGAACCCCCTCGACGACTCGTCCGGAGTCCCGGCGGAGCCGTCGGTGGAGCCGTCGCTTCGCGAGGCGCGGATCGCGGCCGCGGTGGTCACCCTGGACCGGCCCGACGACCTGCGCCTCCTGCTCGAGGGGTTCGCCCGGCAGACGACGGCGCTGGCGTCCGTGGTGCTGGTCGACTCCGGTTCCTCGCCGGTGCGCGAGCTCGCGGAGGCGGCGGACGTGCCCGTGACCTATCTGCGCTCCGAGGTCAACCTCGGCGGTGCCGGCGGGTTCGCGCTGGCCATCCTCGCCGCCCTGGCCTCGGGCGCCGAGTGGATCTGGATCATGGACGACGACGCGCACCCCGAGGACGCCGGCACCCTCGCCGCCCTCGTCGACGCCGCGGCCGAGCGGGACCTCGAGGTGGTGCTGCCGCTGGTGGTCACCCCGGACGACCCGGATCGGCTCTCGTTCCACTTCCGCGTCGACGGGCACAGCACGCACGACCGGGCCACGGTCGAGGCCGCCGGCTTCCGCGCGGACGTGGGCCACTTCTTCAACGGCGCCCTCGTGCACCGCGACGTCTTCTACACAGTGGGCCTGCCGGACCTGCGGATGTTCCTGCGGGGGGACGAGACCGACTTCATGCTGCGGCTGCGCCGCGCCGGCGTCCGGTTCGGCACCGTGACCACCGCGGCCCTGCGGCACCCCTCCGGCGAGGCGGAACTGCAGCACGTGATCGGCGACCGGCTGCACGTCCTCGTCCCGGAGACGGAGACCAAGCGCTTCTACTTCTACCGCAACCGGGGTCAGCTGATCCGGCGCTACCGCCGCGTCCGCTCGCTGGCCGCCGACGGTGTCGGCTATCCCCTCTACTTCCTGCGCCACGGTGATGTGGCGGGGCTGGCCGCGTGGGCGCGGCCGTTCGTCGCGGGGTTGCGGAACCGGTCCTTCGGTCCCCCGTGGAACCTGCCGCGATGACCGAGCGCACCGGTCACGAGACGGCGACCACCGTGCCCGCCGTGCACCTCGTCATCGTCACCTTCAACCGGTCCGACTACCTGCGTGGCCTCCTCGACAGCGTCCTGGCGCTGGCGCCGGCGCCAGCCGGCGTCACCGTGGTGGACAACGCGAGCACCGACGACACGCCGGAGGTGACCGCCGCGTTCGCCGCCGCGGCGCCGTTCCCGGTCCGGGTCGAGCGGCTGCCGGTCAACAGCGGTGGTTCCGGCGGATTCCGTGCCGGGGTGCGCGCCGTGCTCGACGGCACTGCCCCGCAGGACGCCGCGTGGCTGTGGCTGATGGACGACGACGTCGTCACCGTCCCGGACGCGCTCGCCGCGATCGGGCCGTTCCTCGCCGACGCCGGCGCGGTGCACGGGCGCCGGTGGGACGAGGAGGACAAGCCGTTCTTCTGGCAGAACCGCTTCCACGCCTGGCTCGGCATTCCGCTCCCGGTGCCGGGCGACGTGTTCCGCTCCGGCCCGGTGATGCGCACCGACGTCGGTTGCTTCGAGGGCATGTTCCTCAACCGGCGCACCGCGGAGCGGGTCGGGCCGCCGGACGGCCGCTTCTTCATCACCTGGGACGACGCGATGTACGGCTGGCTGATCTCCCGCACCGAACCCGTCACCTACGTCGACCGGTTCGTGCTGCGCAAGGTCCGCCCTCAACGCCACGTCGACCTCGGCGTCCGGCACCTGAACGATTCGTCCGACCTGAGCCGCTACCACGTGATGCGCAACCGCGGCCACGTCGCCCGCTACCTCCAGGCCGAGCAGGCGTACTCCCGCCCGGGCTTCGCGGTCGGCACCGCGCTCACCGCGGCCAAGGAACTGGTCCGGCTGCTGCTGGTCGAGCGCCGGGTCCGCGGCGTGGTGCCGCTGTGGCGGGGCTGGCGGGACAGCCGCCCCATCCTGCGCGACCCTGCGTGGACGCCGGAGATGGGGACGCCGGAGATGGGAACACCGCAGACAGGCACGACGGACATCGGAACAGCGGAGGGGAACGCATGAGGGTCGCCGTTCTCGGTGGACGTGGGTTCATCGGCCAGGCGCTGGTGGATCGCCTCACCCGGTCGTCCGTGCCCGTGGTCACCGTCGTCGCGCCCCGGCTGCGCTCCCACGCCGCCGACGCCGACGAGGTCCTGGCAGACGCGCGCGCGGAGGTCGAGGCCCTGGCGCACCTGACGGAGCTCTTCTCCGGCGTCGACGTCGTCATCAACGCGGCCGGCATGGCCACGCCCGACGGCGCCGCCCGCGACCGGATGACCGGCGCGAACGCGGTGCTGCCCGTCGTCGCGGCCCTCGCCGCCCAGCGCGCCGGGGTGGCCCGGTTCGTCCATCTCTCCTCCGCCGCGGTGCAGGGCGACCGTCCGCGGCTCGACGAGTCGGACGACCTCGCGCCGTTCTCCGCCTACTCGCGGTCCAAGGCGCTGGCCGAGCGGACCCTGCGGCAGCTCGACGTCGGATCGACCCAGCTGGTGATCGTCCGTGCCACCTCCGTGCAGGGGGCGGGACGGCCCACGACGGCAGCCCTGGCCCGGATCGCACGCTCCCCCCTGGCCTCCGTCGCCTCCGGTGCACCGCGGTCCACGCCGGTGGTCTCCGTCCGGCACCTGGTCGGCTTCGTCCTCACCGTCGCCGGTTGGGCCGGGGAGCTGCCGCCCGTCGTCCTGCAGCCCGGCGAGGGACTGCGCACCGACGAGGTGCTGCGCCTGGCCGGCGGGCGGGACCCGCTCACGGTGCCCGCCGTGCTCTGCCGGACGGCCGTGCGCACGGGGTATCTGGCGTCGCGGCTGGCCGGTGACCGACTGCGTGGGGCCGTGCGGCGCGTGGAGCTGATGTGGTTCGGCCAGGAGGACGACCCGGCCTGGGCCCGCGAGAACGGGGTGACGGTGCACGGCGACGTGCGCGACGTCCTCCAGCGCGCCGGACGGCGCTGACGCCACCGGGCCGAAGCAGCCGTCTCAGGCGTGGTCGGAGGCGGCGCCGGTCTCGCTGCTGTCCTGCTCGCTGCCGTCGGCGTCGCTGGTGTCCGTCCCGTCCGTGATGTCCGGGACGACCTCGCGCAGCCGATCGACGCTCAGCGCTCCGACGCGCACGACGACGAAGCCCTCGCCCGTGCAGTCGACGATGGTCGAGGGCACGTTCTCGCCACGGGAGCCGCCGTCGAGGTAGAGGCCGACGGCGTCGCCGAGTTGCTCCTGCGCCTCCGCCGCGGTAGATGCGGCCGGGTGACCGGTGCGGTTCGCGGAGGACACCGCCAGCGGACCGGTCAGGCCGAGCAGGTCGAGGGCGATCCGGTCGTCGGGCATCCGGAGCGCGACCGTGCCGTGGGTCTCCCCCAGGTCCCAGGTCAACGACGGCTGCGCGCGCAGGATGAGGGTGAGCGGGCCGGGCCAGAAGGCGGCGGCGAGGTCGCGCGCCTGCTGGGGCACCTCGGTGGCCAGCCCGTCGAGCACCTCGGGCCGCGCCACGAGGACCGGCGGCGGCATGGTCCGGCCGCGGCCCTTCGCGGCGAGCAGGGTCGCCACCGCCTGCGGGGAGAACGCGTCCGCCCCGATGCCGTACACGGTGTCGGTGGGCAGCACGATGCACTGCTGCGCGGTGATCGCCTCGTGCGCGCGGGCCAGGCCCTCGGCCCGGCCGGCGTCGTCGGTGCAGTCGATGATCTCGCTCATGCGCGAGTGCCTCCGTTCTCGTGCGGGTGATGGTCGGGCCGGCTGTCCGGGGTGGCGATGTCCGGGGTGGCGCTGTCCGGCTCGACACCGTCCGGGGTGAAGCCGGACGTCGCGCGTCGCCGCCCGGTGAGATCCGGATGGGCGCGGACCCCGGTGAAGCCCGCGGCGGTGAAGATCCGTTCCACGGCCGGGCCCTGCTGCTCGGCGTGCTCCATCACGAGGAAGCCGCCGGGCCGCAGCGCCGCGAACGCCGCGACGGCCGCCGCGGCCGGGTGCTCCAGGCCACCCCGCGCGCCCCCGTAGAGGGCCTCGGGCGGGTCGTGCTCCGCGACCTCCGGGTCGACCGGCACGGCGTCCGGCGGCACGTAGGGCGGGTTGGTGATGACGACGTCGAAGGTGCCCTCCCGCCCGGCCAGGGCGGTGCGGAAGTCCCCGGCGAGCAGGTCGACGCCGGTGCCGGCAAGATTGCGCTGCGCCCAGGCGAGGGCGAGTTCGCTGCGTTCGACGGCCACCACGCGGGCGCCGGGCACCTCGGCCGCGACGGCGGCGGCGATCGCACCGGACCCGGTGCCGAGATCGGCGACCACCGGAGCGCTCAGCCCCTCGTCACGCAGCCAGTCCAGGGCCACCTGCACGACGGACTCGGTCTCGGGCCTCGGGATGAACACGCCGGGTCCGACCGCGAGGTCGACGGTGCGGAAGGAGGCGGTGCCGGTCAAGTGCTGCAGCGGGATGCGGTGCGCCCGTTCGGCGACCAGGTCCGCCAGCCCCGCCGGCGCGTCGGCGCCGGTCAGCGCCAGGGCTCGGACCCGCCCGCGGTTCACGCGCAGCAGGTGCGCGGCGAGCAGTTCCGCATCGACGCGGGGCGAGGGCACACCGGCCTCGGCGAGGGCGGACTCGGCGTCGCGCAGCGCCGCGGCCAGGTCGGTGCGACCGGCGTCGGAGAAGCCGGCGTCCCCGGTCACGCCACGTCCTCCCCGAGCGCCGCGAGGCGGGCCGCCTCGTCGGCGTCGATGCAGGACTGGACGACCGGGCCGAGGTCGCCGTCCATCACGGCGTCCAGGTTGTAGGCCTTGTATCCCGTGCGGTGATCCGCGATGCGGTTCTCCGGGAAGTTGTAGGTCCGGATCCGCTCGGAGCGGTCCATCGTGCGGATCTGCGACTTGCGCTGCGCCGAGTTCTCGGCGTCGATCTGCTCCTGCTGGTGGGCCAGGATGCGGGCGCGGAGCACGCGCATGCCGGCCTCACGGTTCTGCAACTGCGACTTCTCGTTCTGCATGGCGACGACGATGCCGGTGGGCAGGTGGGTGATCCGCACCGCGGAGTCGGTCGTGTTGACGGACTGGCCACCGGGACCGGAGGACCGGTAGACGTCGATCTTCAGGTCGTTGGCGCCGATCTCGATCTCCTCGGGCTCGTCCACCTCGGGCAGCGCGAGCACGCCGGCCGCCGAGGTGTGGATCCGGCCCTGGGACTCGGTCACGGGCACCCGCTGGACGCGGTGCACCCCGCCCTCGTACTTCAGGTGGGCCCAGACGCCCGCCGCCGGGTCGCTCGCCGATCCCTTGACGGCCACGGACACGTCCTTGTAGCCCCCCAGGTCCGAGCCGGTCTCGGCGATGATCTCGGTCTTCCAGCCCCGGCCCTCCGCGTACCGCGTGTACATGCGCAGCAGGTCGCCGGCGAAGAGGGCGGACTCCTCGCCGCCCTCTCCCGCCTTGATCTCGAGGATGACGTTGCGGCCGTCGTCGGGATCGCGCGGGATCAGCAGCCGGCGCAGCCGCTCGGTTGCGGCGTCCAGGTCGGCCTCCAGTCCGGGCACCTCGGCGGCGAGCTCCGGGTCCTCGGCGGCCAGTTCGCGCGTGGCCTCCAGGTCACCGGAGAGACTCTCGTACCGCCGGTAGGCCTCGACGATGCCGTTCAACTGCGCGTAACGCCGGCCGAGCTGACGGGCGCGCCGGGGGTCGGCGTGCACCGCCGGGTCCGCCAGCGAGGTCTGCAGTTCCGTGTGCTCGGTGAGCAACCCGTGGACCGACTCGAACATGGTCTCCTCTTCTCCTGCCGCTGTTCCTGCGTCGACGACCGCTGCCGCCTCGACGTCCTCCTGCACCGACGACGCCGCCCCGCCCGCGCGGCCCGGCCGCGCCCCTCAGGAGGAGGGAACGGGACCGGACCCGCGCGATGCGGGGCGGCGGTGACGGAGCTAGTTGTCGTCGGACTTGCTGGCGAGGGTCGTGCGACCCACCGTCATGAGGAACTCCGCGTTGGACTGCGTCTCGCGGATCTTGCCGGTCAGCAGCTCCAGGGCCTGCTGCTGCTCGAGCCCGGAGAGGACGCGGCGCAGCTTCCACATGATCTTGACCTCCTCCGGCGAGAGGAGGTTCTCCTCGCGCCGGGTGCCGGAGGCGTTCACGTCCACGGCCGGGAAGATGCGCTTGTCCGCGAGGTTGCGGGACAGGCGCAGCTCCATGTTGCCGGTGCCCTTGAACTCCTCGAAGATCACCTCGTCCATCTTCGAGCCGGTCTCGACCAGCGCGGTGGCGAGGATCGTCAGCGAACCGCCGTTCTCGATGTTGCGCGCCGCACCGAAGAACCGCTTCGGCGGGTACAGGGCCGCAGCGTCGACACCACCGGAGAGGATGCGCCCGGAGGACGGGGCCGCGTTGTTGTAGGCACGGCCGAGGCGGGTCATCGAGTCGAGCAGGACGACGACGTCCATGCCCATCTCGACGAGGCGCTTGGCACGCTCGATGGCGAGCTCGGCGACCGTCGTGTGGTCGTCGGCCGGGCGGTCGAACGTCGAGGCGATGACCTCGCCGCGCACCGACCGCTGCATGTCGGTGACCTCTTCCGGACGCTCGTCCACCAGCACCATCATCAGGTGCACCTCGGGGTTGTTGGTGGTGATCGCGTTGGCGATGGCCTGCAGGATCATCGTCTTGCCGGCCTTCGGCGGCGAGACGATCAGACCGCGCTGGCCCTTGCCGATCGGGGCGACGAGGTCGATGACGCGCGGGCCGATCCGCTTGGGATCGGTCTCCAGACGCAGTCGCTCGGACGGGTAGAGCGGCACCAGCTTGGTGAACTCGACCCGGTCCTTGTTGTCCTCGGGGTTCTTGCCGTTGACGCTGGTGAGCTTGACCAGGGCGTTGAACTTCTGGCGTGCGCTCTGGCCCTGGTTGTTGTTGTTCTCACCGTCACGCGGGGCGCGGATGGCGCCGACGACGGCGTCACCCTTGCGCAGGTGGTACTTCTTCACCTGGTTCAGCGAGACGTAGACGTCGTTCTGGCCGGGCAGGTAACCGGACGTGCGGACGAACGCGTAGTTGTCCAGCACGTCGAGGATGCCGGCGACGGGCAGCAGGACGTCGTCCTCGGTGACCTCGGTGTCGTCCACCTCGGGGCCGGCGTTGCGGCGGCGGCGATCGCTGCGGTCACGGAACCGGTCGTTGCGGTCGTCCCGGTTGTTGCGATCGTTCCGGTCGTTGCGGTTCCGGTTGCGCCGGTTCCGCCCGCCGCGGGAATCGTCGTCGTTCCGGTTGTCGTTCCGACCCTCGCTGCGGTTCTCGTTCCGGTTCTCGTTCTCGTCACGATCCCGGTTGCGGTTGCGCTCGCGACGGGACTGGCGGCTCTCCTGGCGGGAGCCGTTGTCGTCGCCGGACTGCTGGTCCTGCTTGGCCTGGGTGTTCTGGCCGTTCTGGCCCGCCTGGTTGTCCTGGCCGGAAGCGTTGTTCTGGCCGTTCTGGCCTGACTGGGTGTTCTGGCTCGACTGGCCGTTCTGGCCGTCGCGCTTCTCGTCGCGGTTCCGGTTGCGGTTGCGCTGGCGTCGGCTCTCGTTCTCGCCGGACTGCTCGCCGTCACCGGACTGCTCGGTGCGCTGGCCGTTCTGGTCCGGCTGACCCGCCGACTGCTCGGACTCGGTCGCCGACGGCGCTGCCGCCTCGACGACGCCCGTGCTGCTCGCCCGGCGGCTGCGGCCCCGGCCGCCGCGCTCGGGGGCGGTGCCGTTCGACTCACCGGCGGCGCCGTTCTGGGGAGCGCCGTTCTGGGTGGTGCCGTTCTGGGCGGCGCCGTTGTCGCCGGCACCGGCGTCGGACCGGGCCTGCGTGGGCCGGTCGGCGACGGAGGAGCCGCGCTGGTGGGCGCTGATGGCGGTCACGAGATCGCTCTTGCGCATCCGGGAGCCGCCGCTGATGCCGAGCTGGCCGGCGAGGGCCTGCAGCTGGGCGAGCTTCAGGCCGGCGAGCCCGTTGGCGCGCGGGCCCTCGGACGCTTCGTCGGCGCCGGAGGTCGTGGTGGTCGACTCCGCCGTCGCCGGCGTGGTCGGGCGGCTCGCGGTGCGCGTGCCGGCGGCGCTCGCGGCGCCCTGGTCGGCCGTCGTGGCCGGGACGGTGTCCCCGGCGACGCGGTCGTTCTCCGTACCTGGCAACAGGTCGGTGGTGTTGGTCACGAAGGATCCTTCCCCCTCGATATCCGGTCGTCACTGGACGACGACCGTCGGGTAGTGGCTGAGCCGACCGCCATGCGACCGGCTCCACGCGCCCCCGCACCCGCGGCGGAGAACTGCCTGCTCAGGGTCGGGGCGGTGTTGGCGTCTTCTCACCAGCGCCGGCGGATGCCCGGTCCGGGACTGATCCGTGCCCGGAGCGGGGGTGCTCCGAGGACGGCAGGAAGGAGAAGAACTGCACCAGGTGCGGCGGCGGGAACGAGCCGTGCGGGTCGGCCGGGAAACGGCCGGACCGCGGGAGGTTTCGCCCTGCTGGGCGCACGAGCCGTATGGCGACACGGGAAACATAACATCTGACGCAGCGCGTTCGCGGAACGTCCGCCGTGGGTCGGCGCCGCGTGTGGACACGGTGATCGCACGGTGTTCGGCATTCGCGAAGCACTGCTGTACAGGATGGCCTAGGTTCGAGGCCTCCGTCTGTCAGGCGTCCGTCTCTCACACGGTGTACTGGCCGCCTCAGTCTCGGTGCTCTTCGATTCTAGCACCCTCGCGCCCGACCCCCGGGGTGATCACGGTCCACCGGTCGCCGTCGCCGGTGCGGCTCCGGTGCTCCTGGACGGCCCGCACGACGGCGTCGCGCTGCGCCGGATCGACGGCGAGCGTGAGCACGCTGGGGCCGGCTCCCGAGATGACGGTGGCGAAGCCGAGGGCGCGCAGTGCACGGAGCAGGTCGGCGCTCGCGGGCATCGCCGCGGCGCGCACGTCCTGGTGGAGGTAGTCCCGGGTCGCGGGCGGCAGCAGCTCCGGCGCCGAGCCGATGGCGTGGACCAGCAGGGCGGCCCGGCCGCTGTTGGCCGCCGCCTGGGTGTGCGCCACCGACGGCGGCAGCAGACCCCGGCTGACCTCGGTGGACAGTTCCGTCGTCGGGATCGCCATCACGGGGCTGACGGCCGGGTGGACCGGAACGACCGCGTGACCGACCGTGTCGTCGTCACGCTCCCAGGAGAGCACGAGCGATCCGAAGATCGCGGGCGCGACGTTGTCCGGGTGCCCCTCGAGGTGGGAGCACCACTGGAACATCGCCTCCTCGTCGGCGCGGGCGTCGGCCGGCAGCAGCGCGTTGGCGGCCAGGACACCGGAGACGATGGCGGCGGCGGAGGAGCCCAGACCCCGGCCGTGCGGGATCACGTTGACGGCGCTCAGGTGCAGCGCCGGTGCCGCGTATCCCGCTCGCTCGAGCGTGCGGCGGATGGTGCGCACCACCAGGTGCCGCTCGTCGGTGGGCACCTGGCCGGCGCCCTCCCCCACCACGTCGACGGTCAGGGCCGGGCCCGGCGTCGTGTCCACGGTCAGCTCGTCCCGCAGGTCCAGGGCCAGGCCGATGCAGTCGAACCCCGGGCCGACGTTGCCGACGGTCGCCGGCACGCTCACCCGGACCCGCTGCCCGGCGGCGACGGGTGTCAGTGCCCGTTCGCCGGTGGCGAGGGCGGGAGTGGGGCCGCCGGAGGTGCCCTCGTCGATGGTCACGCCCGTCATCTCACTGCAGGCCGAGGGCGTCGGCCACGCTGACGACGTCGAACGGCACCCGGGTGGGTTCGATCGCGGAGCCGTCGGCCGACTTGAGCGCCCAGTCCGGATCCTTGAGGCCGTGCCCGGTGACGGTGATGACGATCGTCTGGCCCGGCTCGACCTCGCCCGCGGCGTGCTTCTTGAGCAGCCCCGCGACACCGGCGGCGGAGGCGGGCTCGACGAACACGCCCTCCTTCGCGGAGAGCCAGCGGTGCGCCTCGAGGATCTGCTCGTCGGTGACGGACTCGATCACGCCGCCGGACTCGTCGCGCGCGGCCTCGGCCTGCTCCCACGAGGCGGGGTTGCCGATCCGGATCGCGGTCGCGATGGTGTCCGGCTCCGTGACCGGGTGGCCGAGCACGATCGGCGCGGCGCCCGCGGCCTGGAAGCCCCACATCCGCGGCCGGCGGGTGGCCACCGGGGCGACGGTCTCGCCCGCCTGGTTCTCCCACGGCGTCGAGTACTCGACGTACCCGCGCCAGTAGGCGGTGATGTTGCCCGCGTTGCCGACCGGCAGCAGGTGCAGGTCCGGGGCGTCGCCCAGCGCGTCGACGACCTCGAACGAGCCCGTCTTCTGGCCCTCGATGCGCGCCGGGTTGACCGAGTTGACGAGGAACACCGGGTACGCCTCGGCGAGCTTGCGCGCCACCTCGAGGCAGTTGTCGAAGTTGCCGTCCACCTGCAGCAGGGTCGCCCCGTGGGCGAGCGCCTGGCTCAGCTTGCCGAGCGAGATCTTGCCCTCCGGCACGAGGACGGCGCAGGTCAGGCCGGCCTGCTTGGCGTAGGCCGCCGCGGAGGCGGACGTGTTGCCGGTCGACGCGCAGACCACGGCCCGGGCTCCGGCGGCCTTGGCCGCCGTCATCGCCATCGTCATGCCCCGGTCCTTGAAGGAGCCGGTCGGGTTCATGCCCTCGACCTTGATCCGCACGTCACAGCCGGTCAGCTCGGAGAGGTGCCGGGCGGGGACGAGCGGGGTGCCGCCCTCGCCGAGAGTCACGACCTCGGTCTGCTCGGTGACCGGCAACCGGTCGGCGTACTCGCGGATCACGCCGCGCCACTGATGAGCCATCTCAGGCCCCTTCCACTCGCAGGATGCTGGTGACCTCGTGCACGACGTCGAGCTGCCCGACGGCCTCGACGGTGCGGCGCAGGGCCGTGTCGAGAGCGCGATGGGTGACGATGCGCAGCTCGGCGTCGCCGGCCTCGTCACCGCCCCCGTCGGCGTGCGTCGACTGGCGCATGGTCTCGATCGAGACGCCGTGGTCGGCGAAGACGGCGGCGATCGCCGCGAGCACGCCGGACGCGTCGGCGACCCGCAGGCCGATCGCGTAGCTGGTGACGACGGCGTCGAGTCCCACCGGGGTGATGCTCGCGGCGACGCTCTCGGTGACGCCCGGGCCGCCGAGCACGCGACGGCGGGCGGAGCTGACGATGTCGCCGAGGACGGCGGAGGCGGTGGGCACGCCCCCGGCACCGGCGCCGTAGAACATCAGAGAGCCGGCGTACTCGGCCTCGATGTAGACGGCGTTGTACGCGCCGCGCACGGAGGCGAGCGCGTGCTCGCGCGACAGCAGGGTCGGGTGCACGCGCACGGCGACGCCGCGGTCGCCGTCGGGGGCGTCCGGGTCCGCGGGCACGGCCTCGCAGATGGCGAGGAGCTTGATCACGTAGCCGGCCTCGCGGGCCGCGGCGACGTCCTGCGCGGTGATCGCCGTGATGCCCTCGCAGGACACGTGGGCCGGGTCGAAGCTGGTGTGGAAGGCGAGCGAGGCCAGGATGGTGGCCTTCGCGGCAGCGTCCAGGCCCTCGACGTCCGCAGTCGGGTCGGCCTCCGCGTAGCCGAGGCGCTGGGCGTCGGCGAGGGCGTCCGCGAAGGAGGCCCCGGTGGCGTCCATCGCGTCAAGGATGTAGTTCGTGGTGCCGTTGACGATGCCGAGCACCTTGGTGATGTTGTCGCCGGCGAGGTTGTCGCGCACCGGCCGGATGATCGGGATGGCGCCGGCGACGGCGGCCTCGTAGGCCAGCTGAACGCCCGCCTCCTCGGCGGCCGCGTACAGCTCCGGGCCGTGCTCGGCCAGCAGTGCCTTGTTGCCGGTGACCACCGTGGCGCCGGCGGCGAGCGCGTCGAGAATCAGCGTCCGGGCCGGCTCGATGCCGCCCATCAGCTCGACGACGAGATCCGCGCCGGCCAGCACGGCCGTCGCGTCCGTGCTGAGCAGCTCGCGGGGCAGCTCCACCGTGCGGGGGGCGTCGACGTCGCGCACGGCGATCCCGGTCAGTTCCAGCCGCGCGCCCACGCGCGCGGCGAGGACGTCGGCGTCCTCGAGCAGGATCCGGGCCACCTGGGCGCCGACGTTGCCGGCCCCGAGCAGGGCCACCTTCAGCGTCTCCATCACACTCCCGTCTGCCCCGCCGGTTCCGGGACGTCCCGGGCCAGCAGGTCGGTCTCGGTCTCGCCGCGCACGATGGGGCGGGCCGAACCGTCGAGGACCGCCGTCACCCCCGGCCGCGGCAGGTAGTTGTAATTGCTCGACAGGGACCAGCAGTAGGCCCCGGTCGCGGGCACGGCGAGCACGTCCCCGGCGCGCAGGTCCGCGGGCAGGTAGACGTCGCGCACGACGATGTCCCCGCTCTCGCAGTGCTTGCCGACCACCCGGCACAGGGCGGGCCCGGCGGTCGAGGTGCGGGAGGCGAGCACCGCGGAGTAGTCCGCGTCGTAGAGCACGGGCCGCGGGTTGTCGCTCATGCCGCCGTCGACCGAGACGTAGCGGCGGACCGCCGTCGCGTCATCGGCGGCGTTCTGTCCCTCGGCGACGTCCACCCGGACGTCCTTGATCGTGCCCACCGTGTAGAGGGTGATGCCGGCGGTGCCGACGATCGCACGGCCCGGCTCGATCGAGATCCGGGGCACGGTCAGCCCGAGCTCGCCGCAGGTCTCGCGCACGACGGCCGCGGTCGCGGCGGCGATGTCGGCCGGGGCGCGCGGGGCGTCGCCGGGCACGTAGGCGATGCCGTGACCGCCGCCCAGGTCCAGCTCGGGCAGTTCGACGCCGTGCCGGTCCTTCACGTGGGCGAGGAAGCCGAGCAGCCGGCGGGCCGCCGCCTCGAAGCCGTCGGGCTCGAAGATCTGGGAACCGATGTGGCAGTGCACGCCGATCAGGTCGAGGTGTTCGGCGGCGAGCGCGGCGGCGACGGCGGCCTCGGCGGGCGACCCGGTGAAGCCCGGCGTCCCGGCCTCGCCGTCGTCGCCGGTCTCCCGCGTGTCCCCCGCCAGGGAGAGCCCGAACTTCTGGTCCTCGTGGGCGGTAGCGATGAAGTCGTGCGTGTGGGCGTGCACGCCCGGGGTGAGCCGCAGCATCACCGGGGCACGGACCCCGGCCTCGGCGGCGAGGGCGTCGAGGCGGGCGAGCTCGGGCAGGCTGTCGGCGACGATCCGCCCGACGCCGGCCTCCAGCGCGCGGCGCAGCTCGGCGTCGGACTTGTTGTTCCCGTGCAGGCTCATCCGCGCGCCGGGCACACCCGCGCGCAGGGCGACGAGCATCTCGCCGCCCGACGCGGTGTCCAGGCACAGGCCCTCCTCGATCACCCAGCGGGCGACCGCGGTGCACAGGAACGCCTTGCCGGCGTAGTAGACGTCCACGGTGGTGCGCTGCGTCTCGTCGTCGCCGGCGGCGAAGGCCTCGGTGAAGGCGTCGCGGAAGGCACGCGCGCGGGCGCGGAACTCGCCCTCGGAGAGGATGTAGGACGGCGTGCCGAACCGGTCGGTCAACTCGGTCAGGCCGACGCCGCCCACCGTCAGGGCGCCGTCGTCGTCACGGACGGCGTCAGCGGGCCAGAGGCCGGGCACGAGCGCGTCGACGTCGTCGGGCACGGTCAGCCACGCCGGGGCGAGGGGGCTCGCGTTCACGCCGGTCTTGCTCACGCTGTTCACCTGCTCGTTCACATGCGCTCCGGCGCGCTGACGCCGAGCATGCCGAGGCCGTTGGCCAGCACCTGACGGGTCGCGTCGTTGAGCCAGCGGCGGGACCGGTGCGTGTCCGTGACCTCCTCGCCGGAGAGCGGCGTCACGCGGCGCACGTCGTACCAGCGGTGGTAGGTACCGGCGAGCAGTTCGAGGTGGCGGGCCACGCGGTGCGGCTCGCGGAACTGGGCAGCCTGCGCGACGACGCCGGGGTACTGGCCGAGCGCCGCGAGCAGGGCGGACTCGGTGGCGTGGTCGAAGACGGACGCGTCGAACGCGTCGGCGCTGCGATCCACCCCGGCGGCGTCGGCGTTGCGGCCGACGGCGCAGGTGCGGGCGTGCGCGTACTGGACGTAGAACACGGGGTTGTCGTTCGAGTGCCGGACGAGCAGATCCAGGTCGATGTCGATGTTCGAGTCGACCGAGTAGCGGGTCAGCGCGTAGCGGGCGGCGTCGACCCCGACGGCCTCGACCAGATCCTCCATCGTCACCACGGTGCCGGCCCGCTTGGACATCCGCATCGGCTTGCCGTCGCGCACCAGGTTGACCATCTGCCCGATCAGCACCTCGACGGTCGCCGGGTCGTCGCCGAGGGCCGCCGCGGCCGCCTTGAGCCGGGCCACGTACCCGTGGTGGTCGGCGCCGAGCATGTAGAGGCACAGGTCGAAGCCGCGCGAGCGCTTGTCCTTGAAGTAGGCGATGTCACCGGCGATGTAGGCGGCGTTCCCGTCGGACTTGATCACCACGCGGTCCTTGTCGTCCCCGTAGTCGGTGGACCGCAGCCACCACGCGCCGTCGGCGAAGTAGAGGGTGTCCGAGGCCTTCAGCTGTTCGAGCAGCGTCTCGACCGAGCCGGCGGTGAACAGCGAGTCCTCGTGGAAGTAGACGTCGAAGTCGACCCCGAAGTCGTGCAGGGAGCGCTTGATCTCGTCGAACATCAGGGTCACGCCGACCGACCGGAACACCTCCTGCGGGTCCGGGTCGCTCAGGGCGTCGGGCCGCAGGGCGAGCACCTGGTCGGCGATCTCGGCGATGTACTCCCCGCCGTAGCCGTCCTCGGGCGCGGCCTGCCCCTGGGCGCGGGCCAGGAGGGACCGGGCGAAGCGGTCGATCTGTGCGCCGTGGTCGTTGAAGTAGTACTCGCGGACGACGTCGGCGCCCTGCGCGGTGAGCACGCGGGCCAGCGCGTCGCCGACCGCCGCCCAGCGGGTTCCGCCGAGGTGGATGGGGCCGGTCGGGTTGGCCGAGACGAACTCGAGGTTCACCCGGGTGCCCGCCATCGTGCTGCCGGTGCCGAACGCGGTGCCGGCCTCGACGACGGTGCGGGCCAGCTCGCCCGCGGCCGCGGTGTCCAGCACGATGTTGAGGAAGCCGGGACCCGCGATGTCCACCGAGGCGACGCCGTCGACGGCGGCAAGCCGGCCCTGCAGCAGGGTCGCGATCTCGCGCGGCGGGCGGCCGGTCGGCTTGGCCAGCTGGAGGGCGACGCTGGTGGCCCAGTCCCCGTGCTCCCGGTTCTTCGGTCGCTCCACGCGCACCGCCGGAACCGTCGTCAGCGCCAGATCGCCGGCGTCGACGGCGGCCTGGAGGCAGGCAGCAAGAGCGGAGGAGAGTTCTTCGGGAGTCACCCGTTCAGGGTACCGGCGCGGCGTGTCGGGCCTCGAATCGTTGCGTCGCCGCGCTTCCCCCTCGCGCAGCTCGTCAATTGATGTCGTGGCGAGACCCTGATGGACACCGGATGGGACACCTATCGACGAGCGGGCGCATGAACAGGAGCCGTCAGGGGCGGGCGAGCTGGTCCTCGAGCATCCGCGGACGGCAGCACACCGCGCCGCCGACGGCCACGACCACCAGTCCCCCGCACAGCAGGATCACCGGGGCGAGCCAGCCGCCGGTGGCCTCGTGCAGGATGCCGACGAACAGCGGGCCGAGGCACGCGAACCCGTAGCCGAGGCCCTGGGCGAAGCCGGAGAGCGCCTGCGCGCCGCGGTACGTGCGCGTGCGCAGGTTGATCAGCACGAGGGCCAGCGGGAAGCTCGCCTGACCCACGCCGAGCAGGCAGACCCACAGCCACACCGTGCCGGGCGCGGAGCCGAGCAGGCCGAAGTAGGCGACGGCGTAGGTGATCACGCCCGCCAGGCACAGCGGATAGGGGTTGCGCAGGCGAGCGGCCAGCACGGGGACGATCAGGCTCAGCGGCATGCCGATGAAGGCGAAGAGGGAGAGCATCGCCCCGCCCCCGGCACGGTCCAGGCCGGCATCGAGCACGATCTGCGGCAGCCACGTGAACATGGAGAAGGTGTTGAACGAGGTGAAGCCCATCATCGCGACCAGTCCCCAGGCCAGCGGCGAGCGCCACGGCTTGAGCGCGACCTCGGGTTCGGCGGGATCGGCGCCGTGCTCGCTGCCCGAGGCCGGCCGTTCCGACGCCGTCCGATCGGACGCACGCTGATCGGATGCCGTGCGCTGGGGACCGGTCGCGTCGTCGGCGGCGTCTCCCAGCGGCCTCCGAGCTCCCCGTCCCCGCGACCGGACGAGACCGAGCCACGGCAGCGCCGCGACGAGGCACGCGATCGCCCACGCGCCGGTGGACACCCGCCAGTCGGTGGCCTCGGCGAGCGGCACCGCGACCAGCGGCGGCACGGCGGTGCTCAGGGCGAGGATCGTCACGTAGAGCGCGGTGACGGAGCCGATGGCGTCCGGGAAGTACTTCTTGACCAGCGGCGGGAGCAGCACGTTGCCCACGCCGAGACCCGCGACCGCGAGCACCGAGAGGGCGAGGAAGACGCCGGTGTCCGACGTGAGGGCCCGACCCACCTGCCCGACGATCGAGACCGCCATCGCGAGGACGGCGAGCCACTCGCCGCTGATCCGGCGCAGCGCGGCCGGGGTGAGCACACCGAAGACGGCGAAGGCGATGGGCGGCAGCATGCCGAGCAGACCCGTGGTGGTCGCGTTCAGCGGCACGTCCCGGGCGATGGCGCTGACCAGCGGTGTGACGTCGGTGACGGCCACCCGGAGGGTGAATGCCAGCAGCATGATTCCGGCCAGGGCCAGCAACCGGCCCCTCCAACGCGTCCACTCCACCCTGCGAGGCTATCGGCTGGCGAGCCACCGGGCCGTGACGAGTCGGACGGCTCCGTGGATGCCCGCAGGATTCGGTGTCCGGGTGGCGACGCTGGTACGCTGAGGGACGCACCAGCCCGCGTAGCTCAGTGGATAGAGCGTCTGCCTCCGGAGCAGAAGGCCGTAGGTTCGAATCCTATCGCGGGCACCACAGCAGCACGAGAGCCCGGACCCGTCAAGGGTCCGGGCTCTCGTCATGTGTGCGGCCCCGGCAGCGCCGGTCACCCGTCGGTCCACCTCGCCCGTGGCAGGATCGGCGCATGGCCCTGTACACCCTCGGTTCCCTGTCCGCCGTCGCCGCCACCGACCGTCCCGACCTGCTCGGCGAGCCCGTGCGGGCGGCGCTGAGCGCGCTCGGCTGGCTGGACCGCGTCGGCGTCGTCGAGATCGACCCCGACCTCTCCGACACCGCCGCAACGGAGGAGGCCTACGGCCTGGACACGCAGACGCTGGTCAACTGCGTCGTCGTCGCCGGCAAGCGGGAGGGCATCGAGAAGGTCGCCGCCTGCGCGGTGCCGGCCACCACCCGCGCCGACGTCAACAGCACCGTCAAACGGCGCCTCGACGTGCGCAAGGCCTCGTTCCTGGCCCGGGAGGACGCCGTCGAGCGCACCGGCATGGAGTTCGGCGGGATCAGCTCGATCGGTCTGCCGGCCGACTGGCCGGTGCTCGTCGACGCCCGCGTTCCGGCGCTGCCGGTCATCTGCATCGGCTCGGGCGTGCGCCGCTCGAAGCTGCTGCTGCCCGGCGCGATGCTGGCCGACCTGCCGGCCGCCGCCGTGATCGAGGGCCTCGGCATCTGAGGCCTCTTTACCGCCCCGGCACAGCCCTGTGACGCGCGGACCCGCGGACGTCAGCCGACGTGCACGTGCGGCCGCAGCAGCACCATCGGCTCGGCCCGGCGCAGGATCTCCCGCGTCACCGGCGCCACCTCGCCCTGCCCGGAGAAGACGAAGCGCGCCAGGTTGGTCAGGGGGTTGCCCTCCGTCCACTCGAAGTAGACGTGGGGCACCTCGTCGGTCAGGTCGCGGATCTGCAGCAGCACCGCGGCGATGGTGTTCGGCACCACCGGGCTGGTGACCCGCAGGACGTCCGCGTCGCCCACCCGGATGCCGCGCACGTCGAGCTCGACGGCGAAGTCCGAGGAGTCGACCACGGTCACCTCGAGGAAGAGCGGGTGGGCACCCGAGGGCAGGTGATCCCGGCCCGTCACCTCCTGCAGCTTCTCCGCGTACTGCCCCGGGCCGCCGTGACCGGCCTCGTGGGCGATCACGGTGACGCCGTCCGGACTGTTCGCCTCCTTCAGCATCGCCAGGGCCGCCTCGTCGAAGGTCACATCGGTCTCCCGCAGCTCGAACGAACGCATCACCCGGGAGACGAAGGAGACGACGAGGATCGCCAGGATGAAGATCGCCGCGATCCGCACGCCCTCGGGGCGTTCGATGACGTTCGCGACCGTCGTGTAGACGAAGACGACGGTCACGGCCGCGAACGCGATGGTCGCCCGCCGGGTGCGCCGCCGGGCGACCGCGAGGGTGACCGCCACGGCCGCCGACGTCATCAGCACGAGCACGCCCGTGGCGTACGCGCCGCCCTGGGCGTTGACGTCGGCGTCGAACACGACGGTCACGAGCACCGCGGCGGCGAAGAACACGGCGATCAGGGGCCGGACGGCCGACGCCCACTCGGGCGCCATGCCGTAGCGGGGCAGGTAGCGCGGCACCAGGTTGAGCAGGCCGGCCATGGCGGAGGCACCCGCGAACCACAGGATGGTGATGGTGCTCAGGTCGTAGACGCTCGCGAACACCGGGCCGAGGTAGGCGTGCGCGACGTAGGCGAGTGCCCGCCCCTCCGCCTGGCCGCCCGCCTGGAACTCGGCCGGCGGGATGAGGATCGTGGTGGCGAAGCTGGAGGTCAGCAGGAAGACGCTCATGATGGCGGCCGACGTCGTCAGCAGCCGCCGGGCGCCCCGGATGCGTCCCTGCAGGCCGTCGTCACCCGCGGCAGCGGAGCCGGAACCGGCCTTGGAGCGGGACCGGGAGCTGGAACGCGAGCCGCGGATCTGCGGCATCACCGCGACGCCGGTCTCGAAACCGGACATGCCGAGCGCGAGCTTGGGGAAGACGAGCAGGCTCGTGCCGAGCACGGCCCAGCCGCCGCCGTGCACCGTGGTGACCGCGTCGACCCAGTGGTTCAGCAGCGCCGGGTGCGCGGCGACCTGCAGCAGGGCTGTGCCGACCACGACGACGTTGAGTGCCAGGTAGACACCCACGAGGACGACGGCAAAACCGATGGCCTCGGCGAAGCCGCGCAGGAAGACGACGGCGAGCAGGGTCAGCAGCACGATGGTCACCCACACCTGGCCGCCGTGCAGGAACGACGGCGCGAGCGGGTTGCCGATCAGGTGCGCCGAGGCGTCCGCCGCGGAGAGCGTCATGGTGATCATGAAGTCGGTGGCGGCGAACCCGAGCAGCACCAGGACGAAGACCTTGCCCCGCCAGCGCGGCATCAACCGTTCGAGCATGGCCACCGAGCCGGCGCCGTGAGGACTCTCCGCCGCGACCCGCCGGTACACCGGCAGCGCCCCGAACAGCGTCACGGCGATGAGGATGATGGTGGCCATCGGGGAGAGGAAACCCGCCGCGAGCGCGGCGATGGCGGGCTGGTAGCCGAGGGTGGAGAAGTAGTCGACGCCCGTCAGGCACATGACCTTCCACCACGGGTGGCGGGGATGCTCCTCCGCCGGCTGGGCGCCCGGGCCCTGGTGCGATCCCGCCTGGTCGTTCAGGCCCTCGAGGAACCAGTTGCGCAGACGACCGCGTCGTTCCTGCCGGTCCAGCAGGGACGGGTGTGCCATCGGGTCCTCCTCGTCGCCCGCGCACGCCGGACGATCCTGCCCGGGCCGGTCGGGCCGATCCTGACCCGAACCTACACCCGGCGCGGGGCGGTACCGGAGGGGTGTCGGACCAGCCTGTTCCTCCCGGATCCGCCGCCGGTTTCAGCCGGTCAGCGGCCGGTGGGCGTACAGGTCGCGCAGCAGGGCGATCTCGGCTCCGTGGTGGATCACCTCGCGGTTGATGTGCACGACGAGTTCGAGCATCGAGTGCTCCGCCCACTCCCCCTCCGCCTCCCCGATGGGCGCGGCGGCCCGCTCCGGGGTGAGGGCGGCGACGCCGTCGTTCCACCCGGCGTACACCCGGTCGAGCTGGGCGAGCGCCTCGTCCGCCGTCGCGGCGTAGGCGTGGCCGCGGTAGTCCATCGGCTCGCCACCGAAGTGCGAGGCGACCCGTGTCCCGAGGACGCCGACGATCAGGTGCCCGAGACGCCAGGCGATGGTCGTGACCGGGGCCGGCTCCGGCTCGGGCAGGGCGAACTCGATCCGGTGGGTGCCCGTGCCGACCGCCATCGGCGCCGTGATCTGCGCCTCGGGTCGGACGTTCCAGCACCCGGCGACCGGCTCCCAGACGTACTCGTCGTCGGTCAGACCGGCCAACCGGGGCTGCAGCTGGTGGTCCCAGTGCCAGCTGGGCTGATCCCGGACGATCGTGATCGGATCCATGGCTGTCCCTCATCTCTGACGGGGTGGGTGTCTCCACCGGCGTGATGCCAGCGTAGGAGCGGCTGCGGACGGAAACTGTCCGCAGGACTCGCCTAGGCTGAGACCGTGATCCAGACGTCCGCGCGCCTGCTGGCCCTGCTGTCCCTGCTCCAGGTGCGCCGCGAGTGGTCGGGACCGGACCTCGCCGACCGGCTGCAGGTCACCGAACGGACCGTGCGCCGTGACGTCGACAAGCTGCGCACCCTCGGCTACCCGATCCGTTCCTCCCCCGGCGCCTCCGGCGGCTACCAGCTCGGCGCGGGCGCGAACCTGCCCCCGCTGCTGCTCGACGACGACGAGGCCCTCGCCGTCGCGCTCGGACTGAACGCCGTCTCGATCAGCCCCGTCGCCGGTGTCGGCGAGGCCTCGGTGCGGGCGCTGGCCAAGCTCCAGCAGGTGGCCCCGCCCCGGCTGCGCGGCCGGTTCGCGTCGCTGCGGGACTCGGTCTCCGCCCTCGGCGGCCCGTCGGCGCACATCGACGCGACCGTGCTCACCGCCATCACGACGGCGATCACGGACCGGCGGGTGCTGCCCTTCGACCACGTCGGCCGGGACGAGACGGCCACCCGGCGGCTGGTGGAGCCGTACCGGCTGATCGATGCCGGCCGCCGCTGGTACCTCGTCGGGTTCGACCTGGACCGGGACGACTGGCGCACCTTCCGCGTCGACCGGATCGAGCGCACGGCCACGCCCCGCGGACGGTTCGCCCCGCGGCCCCTGCCGGCGGCCGACCTGACCGACTACGTGCAGCAGACCATCACCCGCTCCCCCTACCGGTACGACCTGTGCGTGCGGATCGGCGCCCCCGTCGAACGCGTGACCGAACTGCTCGGTCCGCTCGTGGCGCAGGTGGAGGCGGAGGACGGCGGCAGCACCCTGGTCCGCGTCGGCGCGGACTCCCTGGACTGGGCCCTCGCGCAGCTGATCGGCACCGGCGAACCGTTCACCCTGATCTCCCCGCCGGAGCTGCTCGACCGGGCCCGCGTGCTGGCCGACCGGCTGGCGGAGGCCGCCGTCGGCGACGTCGCCGCTCCCCCGGACGCCGAGGGTCCTCCCGGCGCCGTCGTTCCGCGGGATCCTGCCGTTCCCCCCGACGCTGCGCGCACCTAGGCTGGGTCGCGTGCCCACCTTCCGCAAACAGCGCACCGGTGCGCCCCCGGGATTCTTCGCCTGCGAGGCCGCCGGTCTGCGCTGGCTGACCGAGGCGCAGGGCGTCCCGGCCGTGACGGTGCTCGAGGTGGACGAGGACCACCTGCTGCTCGACAGGCTGGTCGAGGTCGCCCCGACCCCGCCGTCCGCCGTCGCCTTCGGTCGGGGCCTGGCCACCACGCACGACGCCGGTGCCCCCGCTTTCGGCGCCCTGCCCGCGGGGTGGGACGGGGACGGCTACTTCGGCCCGATGGACGATCCGCTGCCGATGCCCGCGGCGGCGGAGTCGGACTGGGGTCGTTTCCTGGCGCGCGCGCGGCTCGAGCCCCTGCTGGACCACCCGCGGGCCCGGGACGTGTTCGCCCCGCGCACCGAGGACGTCATCCGCGACGTCGTCGACCGCCTGCTCGACGGGGACTTCGACGACGGCGACCCGCCGGCCCGGCTGCACGGCGACCTGTGGAGCGGCAACGTGATGTGGACGTCCGACGGCGCCACCCTGATCGACCCGGCGGCCCACGGCGGGCACCGGGAGACGGACCTGGCCTTCCTCGCCCTCTTCGGCTGCCCCCTGTTCGACGACGTCCTCGAGGGCTACCGGCAGGTCCATCCCCTCCGCGCCGGATGGCGGGCGCGCATCCCCCTCCACCAGCTGTATCCGCTGATGGTGCACACCGTCCTCTTCGGCGCCGGCTACGCCGACCGGACCGACCGGGCCGCCCAGGCCGCGCTCGCCCTGCCCGGCGTCACCGCGGGACGGGACCGGTCGCGGTGAACGGGGCCGCTGTCGAGGCGCAGCGGGAGGACGTGATCGGCCGGTTGCGCCGCAGCGGGTGCGTCTTCGCCGAGGAGGAGGCCGAGCTGCTGTTCGCCGCCGAGCAGGACGACGCGGCCCGGGAGGACCTGATCCGGCGCCGGGTGGCCGGCGAACCGCTCGAGCACGTGCTCGGCTGGGCCGCGTTCGGGGACCTGCGCGTGGTGGTCCACCCCGGCGTCTTCGTCCCCCGCCGTCGCACCCTGTTGCTCGCCCGGCTCGCAGCCGCGGCACTGCACCGCGTCGAGGGAGCCCGCGTCGATCCGGGCCACCCGCCCACGGCGCTCGAGCTGTGCTGCGGCGTCGCGGCCGTCACGGCCCGGCTGGCCCGGCTGACTCACCGCCCCGACCGCGGCGCGCCCCGTCGCGACGCGGATCCCGCGCCGCCCGCCGCGTCGGCCGTCTCACCGGTCCGGCTGATCGCCGCCGACATCGACCCGGACGCCGTCGCCTGCGCCCGCCTCAATGCGCCGGGCGCCCTGGTCCTCGAGGGTGACCTGTTCGCGGCGCTGCCGCGCGGCGTGGCGGGGACGATCGACGTCGTCGTCGCCAATGCTCCCTATGTCCCCACCGCCGCGATCGGCTCGATGCCGCCGGAGGCCCGCGACCACGAGCACCGCGTGGCGCTCGACGGCGGCGCCGACGGCCTGGACGTCCAGCGCCGCATCGCCGCGGACGTCGGGCGCTGGCTCGCTCCCGGCGGCACGGTGATCGTCGAGACCAGCGTGCGGCAGGCCCCGGCCAGCGCGGGCCTGTTCCGGGACGCCGGCCTGCGGACGCGCGTCGTGCGGGACGACCGCGTGGAGGGCACCGCCGTCGTCGCGCGCGCACCCCGCCGGGCGCTCGATTCAGCCGGCCGAGAAGCCGGCGAGCGCCACACCGGAGCCGCCGCGCACGACGCCTAGACTGGGTCATCGTGCCGGCCACCATCAGCTACCCCGCCGCGCTGCCCGTCAGCGCACGCCGCGAGGACATCATGGCCACCGTCGCCGCGAACCAGGTGACGATCATCGCCGGGGAGACCGGCTCCGGCAAGACCACCCAGATCCCCAAGATGTGCCTCGAGCTGGGCCTCGGCGAGCGCGGTCTGATCGCCCACACCCAGCCGCGTCGTCTTGCCGCCCGCACCGTCGCCGAACGCATTGCCGAGGAACTGGGCGAGAGCATCGGGGAGACCGTCGGCTACCAGGTACGGTTCACGTCCGTGAACGGCCCCGACAGCCGGATCCGGCTGATGACGGACGGCATCCTGCTCGCGCAGATCCAGAACGATCCGAAGCTGCGCCGGTACAGCGTCATCATCATCGACGAGGCGCACGAGCGCAGCCTGAACATCGACTTCCTGCTCGGCTACCTCAAGCGGCTGCTGCCGACCCGGCCGGACCTGAAGGTGATCATCACCTCCGCCACCATCGACCCGGAGCGGTTCGCCGAGCACTTCGCGCTGCCGCGCCCCGGCGAGGACGGGAGCACCGAGCCCGAACCGGCGCCCATCCTCGAGGTCTCCGGCCGCACCTACCCCGTCGAGATCCGGTACCGGCCGCTGACCGAGCCGGCCGAGGACGACGACGAGGACGGGGACACGCAGGCCGAGGGCCGGGACCCGTTGGACGCCGTCTGCGACGCCGTCGACGAGCTCTCCCGCGAGGCGCCGGGCGACATCCTGGTCTTCTTCTCCGGCGAACGGGAGATCCGCGACGCGGCCGAGGCCCTGCGGGCTCGGCTGCCCGGCAACCGGCGACTCGCGGACGCCGAGGTGCTTCCCCTCTTCGGCCGGCTCTCCATGGAGGAGCAGCACCGGGTGTTCTCCCCCGGTCCGCGGCGCCGGATCGTGCTCGCGACCAACGTCGCCGAGACGTCGCTCACCGTGCCCGGCATCCGGTATGTCATCGACCCCGGCACCGCGCGCATCTCCCGCTACAGCGTACGGACCAAGGTGCAGCGCCTGCCGATCGAACGCATCTCCCAGGCGTCGGCCAACCAGCGCGCGGGCCGGTGCGGGCGCGTCGCGGACGGCATCTGCATCCGGCTCTACTCGGAGGAGGACTTCGAGGCACGCCGCGAGTTCACCGACCCGGAGATCCTGCGCACGAACCTGGCTGCGGTCATCCTGCAGATGGCGGCGATGGGCATCGCGGAGGGGCCGAAGGAGGTCGCGGCCTTCCCGTTCGTCGAGCCCCCGCAGGAGCGGGCGATCAACGACGGTGTCACGCTGCTCCGCGAGCTCGGGGCCCTCGCGCCGGCCCGTGCCGCCACCGGCCGGGCAGGCGACCTGGCCCCGGCCCGCGGCTCGGGCCTGACCGAGGTCGGCCGGCAGCTCGCCCAGCTGCCCGTGGACCCGCGGCTCGGCCGGATGATCATCGAGGCCTCCAGGCGCGGGTGCGCCAAGGAGGTGATGATCCTCGCCGCGGCGATGACCATCCAGGACCCGCGTGAACGGCCCACGGACAAGGAGACGCAGGCGAAGCAGCAGCACGCCCGCTTCGTCGATCCGACCAGTGACTTCACCGGATTCCTGCTGCTGTGGAACCACCTGCAGGAGCAGCAGCGGGAGCTCTCCGGCAACGCCTTCCGCCGGCTGTGCCGCGCCGAGTTCCTCAACTACCTGCGGATCCGCGAGTGGCAGGACCTGTTCGCCCAGCTGCGGCAGCTGGCCAAGCCGCTCGGCATCACCCTCGCCCCGGGGCGCGACGTCGACGCCGTCGCCGGGCACGACGCCATCCACCAGTCCCTGCTCGCCGGGCTGCTCAGCCAGGTGGGCCTGTGGGACGAGCGCAAGCGCGAGTACACGGGCGCCCGCGGCACGCACTTCGCCCTCTTCCCCGGGTCCTCCCTGTTCCGGAAGAACCCGGAGTGGGTGATGAGCGCGGAACTGGTCGAGACGTCCCGGCTGTGGGCCCGCGTCAACGCGCGGATCGACCCGGCCTGGGTCGAGGACCTCGCCCCGGACCTGATCAAGCGCTCCTACTCCGAGCCGCACTGGTCCGCGAAGAGCGGTGCCGTGATGGCGTGGGAGAAGGTCACCCTGTACGGGCTGCCGGTGATCGCCCGGCGCCGGGTCAACTTCGGCCGGATCGACCCGGAGCTCTCCCGCGACCTGTTCATCCGGCACGCCCTGGTCGAGGGCGACTGGCGCACCCACCACCCGTTCTTCCGCCGCAACCGGGAGCTGCTGGACTCCGTCGAGGAGCTGCAGACCCGGATGCGGCGCCGCGACCTGCTCGTGGACGACGAGACGCTCGTCGACTTCTACGACGCGCGGTTGCCCGCCTCCATCGTCTCGGGCCGGCACTTCGACTCGTGGTGGAAGCGCGAGCGGCACGAGCACCCCGACCTGCTCGATCTGGACCGGAGCCTCGTCCTGGCCGGCGGCGACGACCTGGACACCGACGCCTTCCCCACCGTCTGGCGGCAGCAGGGTCACGAGCTGGCCCTGACCTACGCGTACGACCCGGCCGCCGAGCGCACCCACCAGCCCGGCGCCGACGACGGCGTCAGCGTGACCGTGCCGGTGCTGTTCCTGCAGCAGCTGGACGCCGCGCCGTTCGCCTGGCAGATCCCGGGGCTGCGCATCGAGCTCGTCACCGCCCTGATCCGGTCCCTGCCCAAGGCGGTGCGCAAGAACGTCGTGCCCGCGCCCGACGTCGCACGCGCGGCGGTCGAGGCGCTGAACGCCGACTTCGACGCGTCCTCCGACGAGCTGCTCCCCTCGCTCGCCCTCGTGCTGCGCCGGTTGCGTGGCATCGTCATCGACCCGGCCCTGTTCGACCTCGACGCGATCCCGGCGCATCTGCGGCTGCGGTTCGTCGTCGTCGACGGCACCGGGCGGGTGCTCGGCGAGGACACCTCGCTGGAACGGCTGCAGGCCGGCCTGGCCGACGCCTCACGGCGCGCGATCGCGGCGACGCTCGGCGGCGAGAGTGGCGCTCCGTCGCCGGCCGGCGCCCCCGGCGACCGCCGGCGCGGCCGGGGTCGGAACGGCCGGGGTCGGAACGGCCGGGGCGGTGCCCCGGCACCGGCGGCCTCGTCGGCTCAGGCGACCTCGGCTCCCGCCGCCGTCTTCGCCGAGCTCACCGGGCTGACGGCGTGGCCCGGTGAGAGCATCGAGCGGGAGGTGTCGACGACGGTCGCTGGGCACGCGGTCCGCGGGTTCCCGGCCCTCGTCGACGACGGCGGCAGCGTCTCCCTGCGGGCGCTGACCGACCGGGACGAGGCGACGCAGGCGCACCGCCGCGGCGTCGTCCGGCTGCTCGCGCTCCGCGTGCCGTCCCCGCAGCGGTACGTGCTGGACCATCTCTCCAACCGGGAGAAGCTGACGTTCACGCAGAACCCGCACGGCTCCGTCGCGTCGCTGATCGAGGACTGCACCCTCGCCGCTGTCGACCGGCTGGTGCCGGCGGACCCGCCCTGGACGCGCGCCGCATTCGACGGCCTGTTCGAGCATGTCCGGGCGGAGCTGATCGACACCGTCTTCGCCGTCACGGCCGTCGTGGAGCGCGTGCTCGCCGAGGCCGCCCAGGTCCGCCGGTCGCTCAAGGGCACCACGTCGCTGGCCCTGATCAGCGCGCTGAACGACATCAAGGCGCAGCTGGAGCACCTGGTGTACCCGGGTTTCGTCGCGGCGACCGGCTGGGCGCAGCTGCAGCACTACCCGCGCTACCTGACGGCGATCAGCCGACGGCTGGAGAAGCTGCCGACCAACGTCCAGCGGGACGGGCTGTCCATGGCGGCCGTGCAGGGCCTGGAAGACGAGTTCGACGCCGCGGTCGCGGCCCTGCCGCCGGGCGCCCGCCCTTCCGCCGCGCTGACGCACGTGCGCTGGATGATCGAGGAACTGCGGGTCAGCCTGTTCGCCGTCGAGCTCGGCACGGCCTATTCCGTCTCGGAGAAGCGGATCCGCACCGCGCTCAAGGCGGCCACGAGCAGCTGACGGATCGGGCGGCGTCGCTGCGTTGCCGCGCGGCGTCGCTGCACGGCGGGTCGCCGCGTCGCGGCGTCGGTACCCCGGCACGACCGTCCTTCGCCGAGTGGACGGATAACACATCCATTCGCCGACGATGACAGCGTCAACCGCACACTCGACGTTGCCCCCTCGCCGAGTGGACGGTTGGTGCGGCGAAACCGGCCGCTCCGCGACATCGTCCGCCCACTCGACGACGTGCTCGCGTCGAGTGGACGGATAACGCACCCATCCGCGGCTCATAACGACGTCAACCGCCCACTCGACGACCCGTGTGCGCCGAGTGGACGGTAGATGCGGCGAAACCGGCCAGCTTGCGACATCGTCCGTCCACTCGAAGAGCTACGCGCGCCGAGTGGACGGATGACGCACCCATTCGCGTCGAATGACGACGTCAACCGCACACTCGACGTGGGGGGCGGGGCGTCGGGAGCGCCACCAGTGCCGGGCAGCGCCGGCACGGACGGTCCCCGAGCGGAGGTCAGTCCGCCGGGACGGTCGCCTCGTGGCCGGCCTTCCGCAGCGCCGCGCGCAGGGTCCGGCCGTTGGCCGCCAGCCGATCCCGGTCCGGATCCTTCTCAGCGTTGGCGAAGCTGAACTCCTGCTCGGAGGTGGCCGGGAAGACGTGGACGTGGGTGTGCGGGATCTCGAAGCCGGCGATGATGACGCCGATCCGCTCCCCGTCGAAGGCCTGCAGCTGCGCCTTCCCCACGATCTGGGCGACCTCCATGATGTGCGACATCAGGTCGGCGGGCAGGTCGGTCCAGGCATCCACCTCGGCCCGCGGCACGACGAGCGCGTGCCCGTCGGCCAGCGGCCCGATCGAGAGGAACACGACGACGGCGTCGTCCTTCCACACGAAGTCGCCGGGGATCTCGCCGTCGATGATCCGGGTGAACAGGGTCGGCTCCGCCTTCTCGGCGGGAGCGCCACCCGCCGAGTGGTCCTGCGCGGTGAACCGAGTGCCGGGCTGCGGGGGCTTGGGTCGTCCGAAGGTCATACCGGCACGCTACCGGCGCCGCGGCCGACGGCGCCACGGTTGGCCAGCGACCATCGTGCAGCGGCGACAACTCGGTGAGTCCGTCGGTACCGCCCCCAGGCCGTGGCCAATGACCGGGGCGCGCGGGCACAACCGACGGACTCACGGCAGAGCACGCACCGACCACCCCGGCGGCTCAGCCGACGGCGCCGAGCCTCCTCGATGCACGCCGGACCCACTCCGCGGTGAGTCAGCCGGTTCTGCGCCAGAACGGTCCTCAGCGAGCGCGGTGTCTGCCGCGGACGCGGCTGAATCAGCGGCGGGACGCGCCGCGCGGTCTCAGCCCGGATCGCCGCCGGTCGCCACGCGGCGGTCCGAGGCCGCGGACGCGGCTGACTCAGCGACGCGCGTCGCGCACCCTCAGCCCGGCTCGACGCCGGTCGCCACGGGCCGGTCCGTCGCCGCGTACTGCGACCACGACCCCGGGAACAGCGCCGCGTCGATGCCGGCCCGGCGCAGCGCCAGCACCTCCTGCGCGGCGCTCACCCCGGACCCGCAGTAGGCGGTGACCGGAACCGCGCCGGTGACGCCGAGCGCGTCGAAGCGAGACCGCAGCGCGTCCGCCGGCAGCATCGTCCCCTCCGCCGTCACGTTGTCCGCGGTCGGGGCGCTGAGCGCCCCCGGGATGTGTCCGGCCTTCGGGTCCACCGGCTCCGTCTCGCCGCGGTACCGCTCCCCCGCGCGGGCATCCAGGAGCACCCCGTCGCGGGCGGCCGCGTCGACGTCGGGCAGCTCCACGACCGGCATCCGGCCCCAGCTCAGGCCGACGGTGCCCGGTTCCGGCGTCACCGTTCCCTGCTCGATCGGGTGGCCGGCCGCGATCCAGGCGCCCAGTCCCCCGTCGAGGACCCGGACGTCGTCGTGACCCGCGTGCCGGAGCAACCACCAGGCGCGCGCCGAGCCGAAGCCGCCGGCGTCGTCGTAGGCGACGACGGTGTCGCCGTCGTTCACGCCCCACCCGCGGACCGCCGCCTCGAACCGCTCCGGGTCGGGCAGCGGGTGACGTCCGGAGGTGGCGGTCGGCTCCCCGGAGAGCTCACGGTCGAGGTCCACGTACACGGCGCCGGGCAGGTGGCCGTCGCGGTAGTGGTCGGCCCCGTGGGGGTCGCCGAGCTTCCACCGCACGTCCAGCAGCACGACGCGCCCGCCACCGGGGGGCGGGGCGGCGAGCCCCGCGGCCAGCTCCGTCGCGGAGATCAGGTCATCGGGTCGTTCCGTCATCGCAGTCCTCCGTCGTCGTCGGTCATCGTCGCCCGGTGCTTCACAGCCAGTCCCGCCGCCGGAACTGCCACCACAGCGCGCCGGAGCACACCACGATGAGCAGGCACGCGACGACGACCCCGGAGACCGTGTCGAAGCCCGGGTAGGGCACATTCATCCCGTAGAAGCCGGTGATCAGGGTGGGTACGGCGATGATGGCGGCCCAGCTCGTCACCTTCTTCATCACGACGTTGAGGGTGTTGCCCTGGATGGTCAGGTGCGTCTGCAGGACCGTCGTGGACATGTCCCGGGCGGACTCGGTCCAGTCGATCGCGCGCAGCACGTGGTCGTTGACGTCCTGCAGGTAGGCAGCGAGTTCGGCGAGCTTCTGCGCCTTCTTCTCGTCCTGCGGCGGCCGGCCCCCGGTGGCCGTCGAGTCCCCGCCGTCGCCGTTGGCGGCGTCCTCGTGCACGTGCCGCAGCAGCGTCGCCGTCACCTCGCGCATCGGCACCAGCACCCGGCGCAGCGCGACGATGGTCTTGTGCAGCACGAAGCCGTTGCGCTGCAGCGATCGCCGGGGCGAGCCGTCGTCCTCCGCGAAGAGGTCGTCGCCGAGGGAGTCGGCCGCCTCGTCAAGCTGTTCGGCGGCGGCCAGCTGACTGTCGGCGAGGTAGTCGACGAGGGCGTGCACGAGCCGCCACACGCCGGTCCCGGCCAGTTCCTCGTTGTCGCTCGCGCGGCTGAGCACGTCGTCGGCGTCGAAGCCGTCGTCCTCCGCGAGCACGATCAGGACGTTGCGGCGGATCACCACCGACACCTCCGTCAACGCCAGCGTCGGCATCCGGTTGCCCCCGCGCCCCTGCTCGGTGCGCACCGCGTACGCGTTGAGGAACAGGTGGTCCGCATAGCGCTCCAGCTTGGGCCGCTGGTGCTCGGTCACGACGTCCTCGACGGCGAGCTGGTGCACGCCGAGCGCCGGCAGCAGGCGGCGGACGTCGTCGGTTCGTCCCGCCGGCAGGCACACCCACACGCACGCGTCAGGGTCCCGGGACAGGGCGGCGACCTCGTCCACGTCGAGCCGGCGGTCCTCGTGCCGGCCGTTCCGGAACACCCTCGCGTTGAGCATGGGGTCAGCCTAGGCCGACGCGCGGACGCGTCCGTGCAGGTGAACCCCCGGTCGCGGCTCGCTCACCGCGGGTCAGACCTCGATGCTCTGGCCCGGGTCCAGGTGCTCGACGGAGACGCCGTAGGCACCGGCGTGGGTGCCCAGGTGGGTCTCGGCCATGCCGCGGCCTGTGTCGGTCAGCAGGGCGTCGTGGATCGGGACGGCCCGCGGCGCCCGGACGGCGATGGCGAAGTCGATCACCTCGGCGGTCTTGGACCACGGGGCGTGCAGCGGCACGAGCAGCGTCGTCACGGCGTCGCCGTCCGGGACGATGAAGCAGTCGCCCGGGTGATAGACGGAGCCGTCGATGACGTAGCCGATGTTCGCGACCATCGGGATGCGCGGGTGGATCAGCGCGTGCTGCCCACCGACGGTCCGCACCGAGAAGCCGGCGACGTCGAACGTCGTTCCCGGCTCGGCCGTCGTGATCCGGTCGGCCACAGCGGCGTCGGCGTCGGCCCGAAGCTTGCCGGCCACCGACGCCGGCGCGTGGACGGTCAGCTCCGGCGCGGCCGCGAGCGCGGCGAGCAGCGTCTCGGGCACCACGTGGTCGGGATGCTCGTGCGTGATCAGGACGGCGTCGGCGCCCGCCAGCGCGGTGTCCACCTCGGAGAACGAGCCGGGATCGATGACCAGCACCGCCCCGTGATCCTCGAGCCGGACGCAGGAATGGGTGTACTTCGTCAGCTGCATGTCCCCAGCGTAACCAGCGTCACGTCGGCCTGCCGGGGTGGTCCGCCGGGCCGGGGAACGGCAGGGTCGCGCTGCTAGGCTCGACGGAGCAGTTTTCCCGCCGCAGGAGGCATCCACCCGTGTCGAGCCCTTCGTCCTCACCCGCCGCGGACGCCTCGGCCTCGCGTCCGCCGGAGCGAAACACCCGTCAGCGTGCCGCGGTCTCGCGTGCGCTGGACGAGCTGGACGACTTCGTCAGCACCCAGGAGCTGCACCGCATCCTCACCGAGCGTGGCGAGCGGGTCTCCCTCGCGACCGCGTACCGGGTGCTGCAGTCGATGGCCGACGACGGCCGGGTGGACGTGCTGCGCGCGGCGGACGGTGAAGCCGTCTACCGCCGCTGCGAGGTCTCCGTCCACCACCACCATCTGGTCTGCCGCGTGTGCGGCAAGGTGGTCGAGGTGCAGGCGCCCGCCATCGAGTCGTGGGCCGAGCGGATCGCCGCCGAGAACGGGTTCACCGCCGTGGAGCACACCGTCGAGGTGTTCGGGCTCTGCCCGCGCTGCTCCGCCGAACGCCGCTGAGCTCAGCCCCGCAACCCTGATGGCCGGGGCGCGAGTGAGGGTCGGTGTCAGGGGACGGCGACGACGTCGTCGGGCGCCGGCTCCACCGCTCGCCGACTCCCCGCCCGGCCGCCACGGCGTTCCCGCACTGCGCCGGTCGCGCGGCACACCAGGTAGATCAGGAACGAGATCGTCGTGACGTAGGGGCTGATCGGGATCGTCCCACCGAGGGCGAGCAGGATGCCCCCCACCGCGGCCGTCACGCCGAACACCACGCTCAGCACGGCCACCAGCCACGGCGTCGACGTCACCCGCAGCGCGGCGGCCGCGGGCGTGATCAGCAGCGAGAGCACGAGCAGGGCCCCGACCACCTGGATGGACAGCGCCACGGAGAGCCCGAGCAGCACCATGAACGCCACCGACAGCAGCCCGACCGGCAGGCCGCGGGCGGCCGCCATGTCCGGGTCCGCGCTGGCGAACATGAGCGGACGCCACAGCAGGGCCAGACCGGCGAGCACGATCACCGCGACGACGAGCAGCCACTGCAGCTGCACCGCCTCGACGGCGACGATCTGTCCCGTCAGCAGCCCGAACTTGTTGGCGGACCGGCCCTGGTAGAGGGAGAGGAACAGGATGCCGAGGCCCAGGCCGAACGGCATCAGCACCCCGATGGTGGAGTTGCGGTCCCGGGCGCGCACGCCCATCAGGCCGAGGACGACGGCGGCGAGCACCGACCCGACGAGGGAACCCGCGACGACGTTGACGCCGATCAGCAGGGCGAACGCGGCACCGGCGAAGGAGAGCTCGGCGATGCCGTGCACGGCGAATGCGAGGTCGCGCATCATCACGAACACCCCGATCAGGCCGCCGACCAGGCCGAGGACGGCGGCGGCGATCAGCGAGGTGGTCACCAGGGGCAGCAGCTCGCCGTAGTCGGAGAAGTTGATGATCGAACCCCAGAGGGCGTCGGCGTCCACGTCAGTCCTCCTCGTCCGTGTCGAAGTCGTGGTGGTGGTGGGTGGTCGCGTCGGGCAGTCCGACGACCACGAGCCGGCCACCGGTCTCGATCACCTCGACGCGGGATCCGTACATGTCGGAGAGCACGTCGGTGCGCAGCACCTCGGCCGGGGTGCCCAGCCGGAACCGGCCGCCGACCAGGTACAGCACCCGGTCCACGTGGTCGAGGATCGGGTTGATCTCGTGGGTGACGAAGACGACGGCGCTGCCCTGCTCGGTCCGCTGCCGGTCGATCAGCTCGGCGACCGCCTGCTGGTGCTTGAGGTCCAGGGAGAGCAGCGGCTCGTCGCACAGCAGCAGCCGCGGCCGGGTGGCCAGCGCCTGCGCCACCCGCAAGCGCTGCTGCTCGCCGCCCGAGAGCGCCCCGACGGGGGCGTCCGCCCACGCCGTCGCCCCCACCCGCGCCAGCAGGTCGTCGACCCGGCGCGCGTGCTCCCGCCGCTTCAGCCGCAGTCCGAGGCGGGTGCCGTCCAGCCCGAGACCGACCAGATCGCGGGCGCGCAGCGGCGTGTAGGGGGCGAACGGACGCTGCTGCGGGATGTACCCGGTGCGGGAGGAGGCGCGGCCGGGCGCGTGCCCGTCGACGGTCACGGTGCCGGCGTCGAGGTGCTGCAGCCCGAGCAGGGTACGCAGCAGGGTCGTCTTGCCCGAGCCGTTGGGGCCGAGGACCGCGAGGAACTCCCCGGGCTCGACCGTCAGGTCCAGGCCGTCGAAGATGCGGCGGTCGCCGAAGGAGAGGGTGGCTCCGTCCAGTCGGGCGGCCGGACTCACCGCTGCGTCCGGAGCGCGGACTCGACGGCGCCGATGTTCGAGGACATCCAGTCAGCGTAGTGCGTGCCCTCGGGCAGGGTCTCGGTGAAGTCGGCGATCGGCACGCCCGCACTCCTCGCCGCCGTGGCCACGGCCCGCGTCTGCTCGCTCTCGGACTGGGTGTTGTACGCCAGCAGCGCGACCTTTTCCTGCTGCATCAGCGCGCGCACGGTGTTCAGGTCGGCCGGGGAGACATCGCCGCCGTCCTCGACGGCCGCGGTGAACGCGGGCGGGGTCACGTTGTGCAGACCGGCATCCTCGAGCAGGTACAGGGGGACGGGCTCGGTGATGGCGACGTCGTGGGTCGCGCCGTCCTGCTGCACGCTCGTCCGCACCGCGGCCAGCCGATCCCGCAGGGCGCTGATCCTCGACGTCAGGGCGGCGGCGTTGGTGGTGAATGCCTTTGCCTCGGACGGCCGCTCCGCGGTGAGCTTGTCCCGGATCGCGGCGACCAGCTTCTCCGCCGTCGGCAGGCTGTACCAGACGTGCTCGTTGAACGCGCCGTGATCGTGACCCGCGTGGGCGTCCGACGACGAACCCGCGCCGGCGCTGCCCGTGCCGCTCGTCCCGTTCTCCTCCAGGCCCGACGTCGCCACCGCGTCGATCACGGCGTCGCCGGCCACGTGGTCCGCCGCGACGAGCGCGTCCATGAACGGGTCGTATCCCCCGCCGTTGACGATCACGAGGTCGGCCTTCGAGACCGCGAGGCGGTCCCGCACCGTCGCCTCGTACGAATGGGGGTCCTGGTCCGGCCGGTTGATCAGCGAGGTCACCGCAACGGCGTCGCCGCCGACGGTCGCGGCGATGTCCCCGTACACGTCGGTGGACGCGACCACCTGGACCCGGCCGTCGCCGCCGGAGGACGCGGCACCGGCACCGGTGGTACCGCCATCCGCGCTGCACGCGGCCAGCGGCAGGAGCAGAGCGGCGACGACGAGCACGGACAGCGAGCGGGCGGGGCGGGGCACAGGGGACCTCGGTTCCGGGAGGGGTGCCGGCCGAGTGGAACGGCGGCCGACGGCGGTAGATGACAACGAGTCGCATCAAGCGACCGTCTTCATCCTAACCGCAATCGCGAACGATTCGCATCTGGCGCCGACGTGGCCCGGCGCTCATGTCGTCACCCGTGGCGGCGGGAGTCCTGCGTCTGGGTCGCGTCGCGGATCTCCCCGACCAGCTGTTCGATGATGTCCTCGAGGAACAGCACGCCGAGGGTCCGGCCGCGGCCGTCGATGACGCGGGCCAGGTGCGAGCCGGTGCGCTGCATCAGGGCCAGCGCGTCCTCCACCTCCTCGTCGGGGGCGAGGTTGACCAGCGTCCGCACCTGCGACTCGGGGATCGGCCGCTGGTGGGCGGCCGGGTCGATGCCGAGGACGTCCTTCAGGTGCAGGTAGCCCGTGAGGTTGCCCGTCTCGTCCACGAACACGAACCGGGAGTAGCCGGTCCGCCCGACCATGCGCTCGAACTCCTCCGGCGTCGCGCCGACGCCGATGGTCACGAGGTCCTCGACCCCGACCATGGTGTCCCGCGCGTGGTGCCCGGAGAACTCGAGCGCCCCGGAGATGATGCCCGCCTCGTCGTCCACCAGCCCGGTGCGCGTGGACTCCTCCACGATCGAGGACAGCTCGTCCAGGGTGAAGGTCGAGGTGACCTCGTCCTTCGGCTGGACGCCGACGAGGCGCACCACGTGGTTGGCCGTCCAGTTCAACGCCATGATGACGTGCTTGACGAGGCGGCCGATGAACACCAGCGGCGGGGCCAGCACCAGGGCGGCGCGGTCCGCGACGGAGACGGAGATGTTCTTCGGCACCATCTCCCCGAGGGTGACGTGCAGGAACGTGACGATCAGCAGCGCGGCGGCGAACCCGACGACGGAGGCCACCTCGTACGAGAGCCCGACGGCCTCGAGCGGATCGGCGATCAGGTGGTGGATGGCCGGCTCCGCGACCTGCAGGATCAGCAGGGAGCAGACGGTGATGCCCAGCTGCGCGCAGGCGAGCATGAGGGAGACGTGCTCCATCGCCCACAGGGTGGTCCTCGCCCGGCGGTTCCCGGTCTCGGCCAACGGCTCGATCTGGCTGCGCCGAGCGGACATGATGGCGAACTCGGCACCGACGAAGAACGCGTTGCCGATCAGCAGGACGACGAGCCAGAGAATGCCCAACCAGTCACTCATCGGACGGGCCCTCCCGTCTCGGTCGAGGTGACGGCGTGCGAGCCGGACGGCTCCCTTGCGGACCGCTCCACCGGTGGGACGGCGTGCGCACCGCGGGCGGGCACGGCACGCGCGGGCTGGGACGCGTCGTGGGGCTGGGCGGCGTCGTCGGGCTGGGAGGTCTCATCGGGCTGGGCGGCGTCGTCGGGCAGCTGCGTGAACCGGATCCGGTCGATGCGCCGGCCGTCCATGCGCTCGACGGTGAGGACGCCGGACTCGAGGTCGACGGTGTCCCCGGTGGCCGGGATGCGGCCGAGCTCGCTCATCAGGTAGCCGCCGACCGTCTCGTACCCGGACTCGTCGGGCACGGTGAGGCCGGGGATCTGCTCGCTGACCTCGTCGGGGCGCATCAGGCCGGGGAAGTACCAGTCCCCCGCCGCGCTCTGCAGTACGCCGGGCTTGACCCGGTCGTGCTCGTCGGAGACCTCCCCGACGATCTCCTCGACCAGGTCCTCCAGGGTGACGATGCCGGCGGTGCCGCCGTACTCGTCCAGCACCACGGCCAGCTGGAGGTTGCCGTCGCGCAGTTCGGCGAGCAGCGCGTCGAGGTGGACGGTCTCGGGCACGCGCAGCACGTCGGTCATGATGACGCCGACGGCCAGGTGCGGGCGCCGCTCGGCGGGCACGCCGATCGCCTTCTTCACGTGCACGACGCCGCGGATCTCGTCGACCGAGGAGCCGAGGACGGGGAACCGGGAGTACCCGGTGCTGCGGGCGAGTTCGACGACGTCGGCGACCGTGGCCTCGTCGTCCACCGAGGACATCCGGGGCCGGGGGGTCATCACGTCGGCGGCCGTCTGGCTGGCGAAGCCCAGCGTCCGGGAGACGAACGTCGCGGTGCCGGCGTCGAGCGTGCCCAGCTGGGCCGAGCGTCGCACCATCGAGGAGAGCTCCTCGGGCGAACGCGCCCCGGAGAGTTCCTCCTTCGCCTCGAGACCGAGCAGGTGGAGGATGCGGTTGGCGAAGCCGTTGAGCACCACGATGGCCGGCTTGAACACGGCCGTGAACATCAACTGCGGCCGGGCCAGGGCGCGGCCGAGCGGCAGCGCCATCGCGATGGCGATGTTCTTGGGCACGAGCTCGCCGAGCAGCATCGAGAACAGGGTGGCGACGATCATCGCCACCACCAGCGCGACGCCGTGCTGCAGTCCCTCGGGCACCCCGACCGCGGCGAGCGGGCCGCCGAGCAGGGTCGCCAGCGACGGCTCCATCACGTAACCGGTGAGCAGCGTGGTCAGCGTGATGCCGAGCTGGCAGCTGGAGAGCTGGGTCGAGAGGCTCTTGAGGCAGCGCAGGAGCGCTTCGGCGCCGGGTTCACCGGCCGCGACGGAGCGCTGGACCTGCGTCTGGTCGAGGGCGACGAGGGAGAACTCGACGGCGACGAAGAAGCCGGTGCCGAGGACGAGCAGGATGCCGGCGACCAGGAGCAGCCATTCCATCAACGGCTCCGGTGCGGCCACGGCGGCCGGGTCGCCCGCGGGGCGGGGCTCGTGCGGAAGGCCCCGAGGGGCCTGGAGGAACTTCGACCCGGGGCAGCGTCAGCTGCGCCCGGGTGGCTCCTCATGGATCGGCGGGGTGAGTGTCTTCCCATAAGAGTTCCAGTCTACAAGAGCCCTCCGACCGGAAGCCGAGCGAATGCTGCCGGCGCCTCCGGCCGTGACGGACCGCCCCGCCCCGGTCCGGGAGGTGTGGTTCGCCGCTCACCAGCTCTGCGCGAGCGGGCGACCCTCCTCGTACCCGGCGGCGGACTGGATGCCGACGACGGCGCGCTGCCGGAACTCGGTGAGCGTGCGCGCCCCCGCGTAGGTCATCGAGCTGCGCACCCCGGAGGTGATGCCGTCGAGCAGGTCCTGGACGCCCGGCCGCGCGGGGTCCAGGTACATCCGCGAGCTGGAGATGCCCTCCTCGAACAGTCCCTTGCGGGCCCGCTCGAAGGCCTCCTCCTGCTGGGTGCGGTTCTGCACGGCGCGCGCCGAGGCCATGCCGAAGCTCTCCTTGTACTGCCGCCCGTCCGCGCCCTGCTGCAGGTCGCCGGGGCTCTCGTGCGTGCCGGCGAACCAGGAGCCGATCATCACCTGGCTGGCGCCGGCGGCGAGCGCGAGGGCGACGTCACGGGGATAGCGCACCCCGCCGTCGGCCCACACGTGCTTGCCCAGCGCCCGCGCCGCGTCCGCGCACTCGAGCACGGCGCTGAACTGGGGGCGCCCGACGGCGGTCATCATCCGGGTGGTGCACATGGCGCCGGGGCCGACGCCGACCTTGACGATGTCGGCGCCCGCATCCACCAGGTCCCGCACCCCGGCCGCGCTGACGACGTTGCCGGCGACGACGGGCACGTGCGGGGCGAGGGATCGGACGGTGCGCAGCGCGTCGATCATCCGGCGCTGGTGGCCGTGGGCGGTGTCGACGACGAGGGTGTCCACGCCGGCGTCGAGCAGGCCGCGGGTCTTGGCGGCGACGTCGCCGTTGATCCCGACGGCGGCGGCCACCCGCAGCCGGCCCTGCGCGTCGACGGCGGGGCGGTACAGCCCGGAGCGCAGCACGCCGGTCCGGGTCAGGGCGCCGGCGAGGACGCCGTCCCGAACCACGGGCGCGAAACCGGACGCCGTGGCGTTCAGCACCGCGAAGGCCTCCCGCAGGGCGGCCTCGGCACGGTCGGGGTCCGAGGCGAGGTCCGCGGCGTCCAGTGCGGCCGCGTCGATGGTCGGCACGGCGCGCAGGACGGACTCCAGCGAGGCGTAGCGGTCCACCCCGGCCAGGTCGGACGCCCCGGCGATGCCGAGCACGCGCCCCTCGTCGTCGGCCACGACCACGTAGCCGTGCGCGCGCTTGCCCACCAGGTGCAGCGCGTCGATCACGGTGTCCCCCGGGCCGAGCCGCACCGGCGTCTCGAAGACGGTGTGCCGGCCCTTGACCCAGGCGGTCACCTCGGCGATCACGGACAGCGGCACGTCCTGCGGCAGCACGCCGAGGCCGCCGCGGCGCGCGACCGTCTCGACCATGCGCCGGCCGGTCACCGCGGTCATGTTCGCGACGACGATCGGGATGGTGGTGCCGGTGCCGTCGTCGGTCGCGAGGTCGACGTCGAGGCGCGAGGCCACGTCGGACGCGGACGGGACCATGAACACGTCCGCGTACGTCAGGTCGGTCGTGGGCTCGGTGAGGAACTTCATGGCGGCGCTCTCCTGCGGGCAGATCCGGACGGCAAACCGCACCACGATACCGTCCGCGCGAGGGCGGCGACAAATCAGCACCGACCGGCAGCACGGGCGGCACGCCCGGATCCGCGGGCCCCGGACGTGGCCGAGATCACGCCGTCGGCGATGACGCCGCCGGTGGTGCGGTGATTAGCCACCCCCCACCATCGTCACTAGACTGGGCCGTGGTCTCCGCTGCCCAGGCGCGACCACGCGCGGCCTGATGACGAGCCGACCACGGACGTCCGGCGCGTCGCGCGTGCAGGCCTGAGCGGACGGGGCGACGGTGGATCGGGCAGCACAGACGGAAGAGGCGAATTCATTGCCACACCAACCACACCAGCGCATTCCCGAGGAGTTCGCGGGCAACGAGTGGCTCGTCGACGAACTGTACGAACAGTTCGTCAAGGACCGGAATTCGGTCGACCAGAAGTGGTGGCCGATCTTCGACTCGTTCGACGCGGACGCCCCGAACGGACAGGCGGGCAACGGTGCCGCCTCCCCCGCCCCGGCGTCCTCCAACGGCAATCGTGTTCCCCAGGCGCAGCCCTCGCAGGACCGGGCGCCGCAGCAGCGCTCCCCCGAGGAGTCGCGCGGGACCGGTTCTGACGTGAGCGACGAGGGCCCGGCGACCAACCCCGCCGACCCCGACGCCGACGCGAAGGGCTCCCGCTCGACGATCCTGGGCGCCAAGCCCGTCCCGATCGCGGAGCCGGGCACCAACAGCACCCGCATCCGCACCCCCATCCCGGCGCAGCTGCCCGCGAACGACCGCGACCAGCGCACCGAGGAGGACACGCGCACCGTCCTCAAGGGTGTCGCGAAGGCCGTCGCCGCGAACATGGACGCCAGCCTCACCGTGCCGACCGCCACCACCGTGCGGGCCGTGCCGGCGAAGCTGCTGGTCGACAACCGCATCGTGATCAACAACCACCTGCGCCGGGCGCAGGGCGGCAAGGTCTCCTTCACCCACCTCATCGGCTTCGCCGTCGTGCGGGCCCTGGCCGCGTTCCCGTCGCAGAACGTGCGCTACGAGGTGGTCGACGGCAAGCCCACCGCCGTGCAGCCGGCGCACGTGAACTTCGGCATCGCCATCGACCTGCCGAAGCCCGACGGCACGCGCACGCTCGTGGTGCCGAACATCAAGAAGGCCGAGACGATGAATTTCGTCGAGTTCTGGACGGCCTACGAGGGACTGATCAAGCGGGCCCGCGACAACAAGCTGACCATGGAGGACTACGCCGGGACCACGGTCTCCCTGACCAACCCGGGCGGCATCGGCACCGTGCACTCCGTGCCGCGGCTCTCCGCCGGCCAGGCCGCGATCATCGGCGTCGGCGCGCTCGAGTACCCCGCCGAGTTCCAGGGCTCCAGCGAGAAGACGCTCGCCAAGCACGCGATCAGCAAGATCATCACGCTGACCTCGACCTACGACCACCGGGTGATCCAGGGCGCCGGCAGCGGCGAGTTCCTGCGCCTCGTGCACCAGCTGCTCCTCGGCGAGCAGGACTTCTGGGACCACATCTTCGAGGTGCTGCGGATCCCCTACGAGCCGATCCGCTGGGCGCAGGACGTGCAGGTCGACCCGATCGAGCAGATCAACAAGGTCGCCCGGATCCAGCAGCTCATCCACGCGTACCGCGTGCGCGGCCACCTGATGGCCGACATCAACCCCCTCGAGTACGTCCAGCGCAAGCACCCGGACCTCGACATCCGCACCCACGGCCTCACCCTGTGGGACCTGGACCGGGAGTGGCCGACCGGCGGCTTCGGCGACAAGCCCAAGCTGCTGCTGCGCGACGTCCTCGGCGTGCTGCGCGACGCGTACTGCCGCAACGTCGGCATCGAGTACATGCACATCCAGTCCCCCGAGGAACGCCAGTGGTTCCAGGACCGGCTGGAGCACCCGTACAAGAAGCCGGACCGTGAGGAGCAGCTGCACATCCTCGGCAAGCTCAACGCGGCCGAGGCGTTCGAGACGTTCCTGCAGACCAAGTTCGTCGGGCAGAAGCGCTTCTCCCTCGAGGGCAGCGAGTCGCTGATCCCGCTGCTCGACGCGATCATGGACGACGCGGCGGACGACGGGCTCGACGAGGTGGCCATCGGGATGGCGCACCGCGGCCGGCTCAACGTCCTGACCAACATCGCCGGCAAGACCTACGCGCAGGTCTTCCGCGAGTTCGAGGGCACCGTGGACCCGAAGTCCGTGCAGGGCTCCGGCGACGTGAAGTACCACCTCGGCACCGAGGGCTCCTTCGTCTCCGAGCGGGGCAACCGGACCAAGGTCTACCTGGCCGCCAACCCGTCCCACCTCGAGGCCGTCGACGGCGTCGTCGAGGGCATCGTCCGGGCGAAGCAGGACCGGCTGAACCAGGGCTCCGACGGCCCCACCTCGTTCCCGGTGCTCGCCGTCCAGGTGCACGGTGACGCCGCGTTCGCGGGCCAGGGCGTGGTCGCGGAGACGCTGAACCTCTCCCAGCTGCGCGGCTACCGCACCGGCGGCACGATCCACGTGATCGTCAACAACCAGGTGGGCTTCACCACGGCCCCGTCGTCAGGGCGCTCCTCGGTCTACTCGACCGACGTCGCCCGGATGGTGCAGGCGCCGATCTTCCACGTCAACGGGGACGACCCGGAGTCCGTGGTGCGCGTCGCGCAGATGGCGTTCGCCTACCGCCAGCGGTTCCACAAGGACGTCGTGATCGACATGATCAGCTACCGGCGCCGCGGTCACAACGAGGGTGACGACCCCTCGATGACGCAGCCGATGATGTACACGCTGATCGAGCACAAGCGCTCCACCCGGAAGCTGTACACCGAGGCCCTCGTCGGCCGCGGCGACATCAGCCAGGAGGAGGCGGACCAGGCACTCAAGGACTACCAGGAGCGCCTCGAGCGGGTGTTCTCCGAGACGCACGCCGCCCAGACGTCGCCGATGCCCGTGGTCTCCCGGGACAGCGAGGCGGTCTCCGACCTCGAGCGCCCGACCGCGCAGCAGGAGGACGACGGCGGCAACAGCGTGCCGGACTCGACGGCGATCAGCGTGGACCGGCTCGCCCGGATCGGGCAGGCGCACCTGGACATCCCCGAGGGCTTCACGGTGCACCCGAAGCTCAAGGCGCTGCTCGAGAAGCGCGAGCAGATGTCCCGCGAGGGCGGCATCGACTGGGGCTTCGGCGAGCTCGCCGCGCTCGGGTCGCTGCTGATGGAGGGCGTGCCCGTCCGGCTCGCCGGCCAGGACTCGCGTCGTGGCACGTTCGTGCAGCGCCACGCGGTGTTCCACGACCGGATCACCGGCGACGAGTGGACCCCGCTGACGCACCTGACCGAGGACCAGGCGAAGCTGTGGATCTACGACTCGCTGCTGAGCGAGTACGCGGCCATGGGCTTCGAGTACGGCTACTCGGTGGAGCGTCCGGACGCCCTCGTCCTGTGGGAGGCCCAGTTCGGCGACTTCGCCAACGGGGCGCAGACCATCATCGACGAGTTCATCTCCTCCGCCGAGCAGAAGTGGGGGCAGCGGTCCTCGCTCGCCCTGCTGCTGCCGCACGGCTACGAGGGTCAGGGCCCGGACCACTCCTCCGCCCGGATCGAGCGGTACCTGACGATGTGCGCTGAGGACAACATGACGGTGGCCAACCCGACCACCCCGGCCTCGCACTTCCACCTGCTGCGGCGGCACGCGTTCAGCAAGCCGCGCCGGCCGCTGATCGTGTTCACGCCGAAGCAGCTGCTCCGGCTCAAGGCCGCGGCCTCCTCGGTCGAGGACTTCACGCAGGGCACGTTCCAGCCGGTGATCGGTGATCAGGCGAACCTGCGGGCGGAGGACGTCAAGCGCGTCGTCATCGTCTCGGGCCGGCTGTACTACGATCTGGCGGCGCACCGCGACAAGCAGGGCATCACCGACACGGCGATCGTCCGCGTCGAGCGTCTCTACCCGCTCCCGCTGGAGGAGGTGCGCGCCCAGCTGGCCGCGTACCCGAACGCGGAGATCGTGTGGGCGCAGGACGAGCCGGCGAACCAGGGTCCGTGGCCGTTCATGGGCCTGAACCTGGTTCCCCAGCTGGATCGTCCGGTGCGGCTCGTGTCGCGTCCCGCGTCGGCCTCGCCCGCCACGGGCTCGGCCAAGCGGCACGCCCTGGAGCTGCAGGGGCTCGTCTCCTCGGCGTTCGCCACGAACTGACCCACGTGAGCGGGCGCCGTGGCTCGGCCACGGCGCCCTCTCCCGTTCCGGTGGATCGCCATTCCCGCCGGTCCTGCCTGAACGGTCTGACCTCTGTCTCCCGCCCCCCCGTCCCCTGCCTGAAGGGATGTCCTCCGCTGTGTTCGAGCAACGCACCGTCCGCATCAGCGCCATCGGCGACGAGCTGCTGGCCGGGGTGGGCGACCCCCGCGCCCTCGGCTGGTTCGGCCGGGTGATCGCCCGCACCCCCACCGAGGACCTGGACCTGGCCGCCTACACCCTCGCCGCCCCGCAGGAGGGCACCGAGGCTCTCGCCGCCCGCTGGCAGGACGAGGTGGGCCGCCGGTTCGAGGACGGCGCGGAGAACCGCCTCGTCGTGGGCCTCGCCGCGCACGACCTGGACGTCGAGGTCTCCAGCGCGCGCAGCCGGCTCAACCTGGCCAACATCATCGACGGGGCGTCCCAGCAGGGCATCCCGGTGATCGTCGTCGGGCCTCCCCCGGGACTCGACCCGGTGCGCAACCGGCGCCTGGCGGACCTGTCCGCCGCGTTCGCCGACGTCACCACGCGGCGCCGGCACATCTACGTCGACACCTTCACCCCGCTGCAGCACCACGAGCAGTGGCGGGCGGACCTCGCCGCGAACGACGGCCGTCCCGGGCAGGCCGGCTACGGGCTGCTCGCGTGGCTCGTGCTGCACCGCGGCTGGTACGAGTGGATGCGGCTGCCCGTCCCGGCGTGACCACGTCGTCGGTCCGCCGGATGATCCGGCGGTCCCGGCAGTCCCGATCCGGCGGTGTCCGTTATCGGTCCCGCGAGGAGAGCAGGCAGAACTCGTTGCCCTCCGGGTCCCGGAACACGTCCCACGTGACGTCCGGTCCCTGACCGACGTCCGCACGCGTGGCCCCGAGCGCCAGCAACCGGTCGGCCTGCTCCTGGCGGTCGAGGCTGGTGTGCGGGGCGAGGTCGAGGTGCAGGCGGTTCTTGCCGACCTTCTCCTCGGGCACCGGCACGAACACCAGGCCCGGGCCCACCCGGTCGAACGGGGTCGCGGCCATCTCCTCCTCCGACCACCGCGGGATGATCACGGCCTCCTCGTCGGACTCGAAGACCACCTGCCAGTTCAACACCTCGGCCCACCACCGCGCCTGCGCGGCGATGTCGCGGCTGTCGATGACGATCGAGTACCAGCGCAGATCCATGGTTCCTCCTGCGGTTCAAGCTGAGGTCACTGCTGACAAGCAGGAGTGTAGGAGGCGGTGCGGACAGGTGCTGTCCTCCTCCGGAGTCCTCCGGCGGAGGCTCGTGGTCGGCCGCCGTCCGGAACACCGCTCCCACTGTGGGAGAATGGACGGCGACGATGACGACCGACGGCGAAGGAGGCAGTGATGAGCAAGCGGGCACGTAAGCGCCGCGACCGCAAGCGCGGTGGAGCCAACCACGGCAAGCGGCCGAACACCTGAGCCGTTGACGGCATGACGAAGGGCCCCGGACGATGTCCGGGGCCCTTCCGCGTGCCCGGCGGGAATGCCGGGGCGACGACGTCAGCGGGAGACGCGCACGGCCGTGATGCGGCTGATGATCGTGGCCTTGAGTGTCTCCGGAGCGGTCTCGGCGCAGCTGCGGCGCACCACGGTGCGGATCACGCGCTCGACCTCCTCCTCCTGGACGCACTCGGGGCAGTGGTCGAGGTGCGCCTTGATCTCGGCGATGTCCTCCCACGCCAGGGCGCCGTCGAGGTACTCGTAGAGTCGCTCGATCCGCGCGTCCGTGCAGCCCCCGAGGGCCGTGCAGTCTTCCTCACTCATGTTGTCTTCTCCTTGGTGCTGCTCACCTTCATGCCGCGGTCGACGGCGTAGTCGGAGAGCTTCTCTCGCAACAACCTCCGGCCGCGGTGCAGCCGGGACATCACGGTGCCGATGGGCGTGCCCATGATCTCCGAGATCTCCTTGTAGGCGAAGCCCTCGACGTCGGAGAGGTACACGGCCAGCCGGAAGTCCTCGGGGATCTCCTGCAGGGCGCGTTTGACGTCGGAGTCCGGCAGGTGATCGAGCGCCTCGGCCTCGGCCGAGCGCAGACCGGTCGACGTGTGCGACTCGGCCCGGGCGATCTGCCAGTCCTCGATGTTCTCCGACTGCGACTGCTGGGGCTCACGCTGCCGCTTGCGGTAGAGGTTGATGTAGGTGTTGGTCAGGATCCGGTACAGCCAGGCCTTCAGGTTCGTGCCCGGCTTGTACTGGTGGAAGGCCGAGAAGGCCTTGGCGTAGGCCTCCTGCACCAGGTCCTCGGCGTCGGCGGGGTTGCGTGCCATCCGCAGCGCCGCCGAGTAGAGCTGGTCGACGTACTGGAGCGCGTCCCGCTCGAAGCGGGCGCGTCGTTCATCCGCCGTCTCGCTGGCGACGTCGACGTCGGGGGAATCGGTCGGCGCGTCGCTCGCGGCGGCGCCGGCCGCCGGAGGGGGCGTGCGTGGTGCTGAAGTCATCGTCGCCCAGTCTACTGGGGTCGCCTCGAGCACCGGCATGGCTTCTCCTCCCGTGTCCGTTCCTGGTGTTCCTTCCGACAGATGCCAACCGGTTCGTGGCCGTCTCTTATTCCCCGTCACCGGGCCCTCCCCGTCACCTCGGGTGTGCGAGGGGACGAAAAGATGGAAAACTGACAAGCACCGACCCTCGGCGTCGGTGCGGATCGCCGGTCACCATGGCCGACGCCGCAGGTCGGCGCCGTGTCCCCACCGCCTGGAGGCAGATCATGACGCTCGTTCGTTTCTTCGCTCGCCCCGCCCTCGCCGGCACCTTCGTGCTGTCCGGCATCGACCGTGTCAAGAACGCCACGACCCAGGCCCCCTCCCTGCAGCCCGTGCTCGGCAGCCTGCGCTCGGTGGCCCCGCAGGTCGCCCAGTACACCCGTGACGAGGTCACGGTCACCAAGGTGCTCGGTGGCGTGCAGGCCGGCGCCGGCGCGCTGCTGGCGGTCGGCAAGTTCAGCCGCCTCGCCTCGACGGTGCTCGTCGGCACCCAGGCCGTCAACGCGTGGGTCGAGTTCTCCCAGGCGCCGGCGGAGACCGCCGAGGAGAAGACCGCGCGTCGCACTCAGCTGCTCAAGAACGTCGGCCTCGCCGGCGGCGCCGCCCTGGCCGCCGTCGACCGCAACGGCAAGCCCTCCCTGGCCTGGCGCGCCGAGCACGCCGCCGCCGGCGCGAAGCGGTCCGCTGCCCGGTCGGAGACGCGCAAGAACATCGTGAAGACGGCCGAGGACACGAAGAAGAACGTGCGCAACGCCGCCGCGGACACGAAGAAGAACCTGGCGAAGAACACCGCCGATGCCCGGAAGAACCTGCAGAAGAACACCGCGGACGCCCGCAAGAACCTGCAGAAGAGCACGGCCAACGTCCGCGACACCGCCGCGAAGACGTCGAAGAAGGTCAGCAGGAACGCCTCGAAGAACGCCTCCGAGTGGCAGAAGAAGGCCGAGAAGCAGCTCAAGGCCGCCGGCATCCTCTGAGCTCCCGTCCCGGCAGCGACCCGGCCACGATGACCGGCACGACCGACGCACCGCAGCGGAGCCTCCCCTGGTGGGAGGCTCCGCTCGCGACGCAACCCGTGGACGCCGTCCTCAGCGTGCCCGGCTCGAAGTCGCTGACCAACCGGTACCTCGTGCTCGGCGCCCTCGCCGGCGGGGGCTCCCGCCTGCGGGCCCCGCTGCACTCCCGGGACGCCCACCTCATGCTCGCCGCCGTCCGCGCCCTCGGCGCCCGGGTGGAGGAGGTGCCGGGCGACGGCGCCTTCGGCCCGGACTGGCGCTTCACCGCGGCGATCCCCGCCGGCTCGGCCTCGACCCCCGGCCCCGGCTCCGACTCGGCCTTGACCTCCGGCTCCGACTCCGACGCGCGGTCCGTCGACTGCGGACTGGCCGGCACCGTGATGCGGTTCGTGCCGCCCCTGGCCGCCCTGACCGACGGCCCGGTGCGCTTCGACGGCGACGAGGGTGCCCGCCGCCGGCCGATGGGCGCCGTCCTGGACGGGCTGCGCGGACTCGGCGTCACGGTCGAGGACGAGGGACGCGGCACCCTGCCCTTCACCGTCCACGGCACGGGCACCGTCACCGGCGGCCGCGTCGTCATCGACGCCTCCGCCTCCTCCCAGTTCGTCTCCGCGCTGCTGCTCGCCGCACCTCGTTTCGCGTCCGGGCTGCGGCTCGAGCACGCCGGCCCGCCGATCCCGAGCCTGCCGCACGTGGAGATGACCGTGCAGGTGCTGCGCGAGGTCGGCGTCGTCGTCGACGACGGCACCCCGGACGTCTGGACGGTCGAGCCGGGTGACGTGCGCCCGTTCGACGTCGCCATCGAGCCCGATCTCTCCAACGCCGGCCCGTTCCTCGCGGCCGCCCTGGTGACCGGCGGGCGCGTCACCGTCACCGGCTGGCCCGAGCACACGACCCAGGGCGGGGACCACTGGCGGCACATCCTGCCGGCCTTCGGCGCCACCGTCACGCGCGGGCCCGAACTGGTGACCGTCACCGGACCCACCCGGCTGCGCCCCGTCGACCTCGACCTCTCCGCCGCCGGTGAACTGGCCCCCACGGTCGCCGCCCTCGCCGCCGTCGCCCCCGGGCGCTCCCGGCTGCACGGCATCGCCCACCTGCGCGGCCACGAGACGGACCGGCTGGCCGCCCTGCGGGAGGAGTTGACTCGCGCCGGCGCGCCCACCACCGAGACGGACGACGGCCTCGTGATCGACGGCGGCGACCTGCACGCCGCCGACCTGCACACCTATGCCGACCACCGGATGGCCACCTTCGGCGCCGTCCTCGGGCTGGTCACCCCCGGCGTGCGCGTCGAGGACATCGCCACCACCGCCAAGACGATGCCCGAGTTCGCCGACCTGTGGGCGCGCATGCTCGCCGGCACGGCCTGAACCGTGGCCGTCCCCGTGACCTTCCTCCCGTCGTTCCACTTCCCCGTCCTCTCCCGCGCCACCCCCGCTCGGCGGCGCCCGTGAGCGGCCGCGAGTGGGACGAGTCCGACGTCCGGATCCGCCCCAACAAGCGCGGGACCCGGCCCCGGACGAAGGACCGCCCCGAGCACCGGGACGCCGTCGTCGGGCGCGTCATCACCGTGGACCGCGGCCGCTACACGACCGTCGTCGGCGAGGACACCGCGGACGAGCGGGTGGTCGTCGCTGCCCGGGCCCGGGAACTGCGTCGCACCGCGATCGTCCCCGGTGACGCGGTCGACCTGGTCGGCGACGTCAGCGGCGGGGAGGACTCCCTCGCCCGGCTGGTCCGGATCCGGGAGCGGGCGACGGTGCTGCGGCGCAGCGCCGACGACACCGACCCGGTGGAGCGCGTCGTCGTCGCCAACGCGGACCAGCTCGTCATCGTCACCGCCGCCGCCCGGCCCGAGCCGCGCACCGGCTTCGTGGATCGCGCCCTGGTGGCCGCCTACGACGCCGGCATCACCCCCCTGCTGTGCCTGACCAAGGCCGACCTCGCCGACCCGGCGCCGTTCCTCGCCAACTACGCCCACCTGGACCTGCCCGTCGTGATCAGCCGGACCGGTGCGGCACGGGGCGGGGACGCCGTCGCCGGCGATGAGGACGATGAGGGCGACGACGATGCCGCCCTCGACCCGGACGCGATCCGCACCCTGCACGACTGGCTGGACGGGCGGATCAGCGTACTCGTCGGCCACTCGGGGGTCGGCAAGTCCACGCTCGTCAATGCGCTCTCCGCCGCGGACCGCGCCACCGGCTCGGTGAACGACGTGACCGGCCGCGGCCGGCACACCTCCTCCTCGGCCCTGGCCATCCGGGTGGCCGACTCGGCGCCGGGCAGCTGGATCATCGACACCCCCGGCATCCGGTCGTTCGGGCTGGCGCACGTGTCCGCCGACACCCTGCTGCGGGCCTTCGAGGACCTCGAACCCGGCGCCGACGAATGCCCCCGTGGCTGCGAGCACCGCAGCGCGGAGGACGGCTGCGAACTCGACGCCTGGGTGGCCGACGGCGGAGCCGGACCGGCCGGACCCGCCCGCCTGGCCTCGTTCCGGCGGTTGCTCGGCGTCGGCGAGGCCGAGGCGTCCGCCGAGAAGGAACTCGGCTCGACCGACGAGGCTCCCTGACGTCAGCCCCGCCGTCGAGGGCTGTCGGGACGCGTCAGTGGGACCGGGACCGGCGTTCGAGCGTCACGACGTCCCGCGCGAACGAGATGGTGAGCAGGAGCAGGGCGACCGCGACGACGACGGTCGCCACGGGCACCGGTACGACCGGCACCAGCGCCACGACCATGGCCACGGACTGGACGGCCGCGACGATGCGGCGGAACCGGCTGTAGTCCAGCGGAGCCCGCAGCGCGGGCCGGAACCGGGATGCGGCCACGAACACGTAGCGCATCAGCCCGACCGCCAGCACCCACGGTCCGAGCACCATCGCCAGCGGAATCGAGAACACCACCAGCAGTGCCGCGTCGGTCTCCATGTCCAGCCGGGATCCCGGCTCGGACGCCGTGCCGGTGCGTCGTGCCACCGCGCCGTCCACGGCATCGAGCAGCACCGCCGGGGCGGCGAGCAGGAGCAGCCACCACGACCGGGGCGGCACCACGCCGAGCAGGGCGAGCACGACGACGGTGGCGCAGCCTCCACCGAGCACCGCCCGGCTCAGCGTCACCCGGTCCGCGGGCGTGGAGAACAGGGGCCGGCGTCGGACGATGTTCAGCACGCCCACCGCCACGAGCGTCAGCCCGCTGATCACGGCGGCCGCGCTGCCGAGTGGCGATGCCCCACCGAACTGGACCAGCAGGATGCCGACCCCCAGCGCGCTCAGGACCGTGACGACGACATCGAGGATCGCGCGCCGGCCGACACGGTCCGCTGTACGGTGCATCCGGCCCTCCTGCATCTCTCGGGAACCTCCTGCACCTCTCGGGAACGACGAGGGCCGACGATCGACGACCCCGACCCCGGACTGGTGGACCCATCCTCTCCCGCGGTCCCTCCGGCGGCCAGAGCCGGGCTTCGGGCCCCGGATAGACTGCGGCCATGGGACCAGACGGGCGAGGTGGACCGGCCGCGCCCGGCATCCCGCCGCCCCGCGAGGCGATCCCCGCCGGCTCACGCGAGCCGTCCGCCCGGACGCCCCTGTCCGCCCGTCCGCTGATCGTGGCGCTGCAGGTGACCGTCACGGTCGGGATCCTCGTCTGGGTCGTGGCCGCGTGGGGACCCGCGCCGTTCATCGCCGCCACCCGCGTGCTGACCTGGCCGGCCGTCGTCGCCGGACTCGTCCTCGGTGCCCTCGGCATCCTCCTGCAGGCCCACCGCTGGCGGCTCGTCGCCGCCGCCCAGGGTCTGCGCGTGAGCACGTCGGCGGCCGTCGCGCGCTGCTGGCAGGCGGCGTTCCTGAACGCCGTCCTGCCCGGTGGTCTCGCCGGGGACGCCGTCCGCGCCGTCGAGCAGCCGTCGCGACGGGCCGACGCGTCATCCCGGCCCCTGCGGGAGACCCTCAAGCGCAGCGTGGGCGCCGTCGCGGCCGAACGGCTGGCCGGCACCACCGTCGTCCTCCTCGCGGCGACCGTGACCCTGGCGCCCGTCCACCTCGGGGCCGCGCTGCTCTGCCTCGCCATCGCCGCGTCGACCGCCGCCGTCGCATCGCCGTGGCTGCGTCGCCTGCCCCGGCGGACGCTCGGGCTGGTGATCCTGCTCTCGGTCGCGGGCTGGGCCGTGTTCGCGGCGATCTTCGTGGTGGCCCTGCTGACCGTGGCCCCCGCCGTACCCCTCGCGCAGGCCCCCGCGCTGGCGGCCATCTCCCTCGCCGGCATGTCCGTGCCGCTGAACGTGGCAGGGTGGGGACCCCGGGAGGGTGCCGCGGCGCTGGGCTTCACGCTGCTCGGCCACCCGCCCGCGCAGGGGGTGGCCGTCTCGGTCGCCTACGGGCTGCTGGCGCTCGTGTCGGTGCTGCCGGGCGCCGTCGTCCTGTTGACCCGTACACTGCGCAGTGGCCGTCCGCACCCCGCACGCACCTCCCGGACCGGCCCCGAGGACGGCCCGACGATCCACCCGGTTGCCGCCGCACCGAGCCCGCAGCCTGCCCCGTCCGACCACCACCGACCACGCCACGCCCACCGGGCGACACAGGAGAGATGATGACGACCCGCGACCGGACCTCCTCGCCCTGGACCGAGGACCTGCGCCTGGCGCACGTGATCGCCGATTCGGTCGACGCCCAGACGATGGCCCGGTTCAAGGCCCAGGATCTGACGGTCGAGACCAAGCCGGACCTGACGCCGGTCAGCGACGCCGACACCGCCGCCGAGGAGTCGATCCGCGCGCAGCTCGCCCGCGTGCGGCCGCGTGACGCCGTGCTCGGTGAGGAGTTCGGGTCCACCGGTTCCGGACCGCGCCGCTGGGTGATCGACCCGATCGACGGGACCAAGAACTTCGTCCGCGGCGTGCCGGTGTGGGCGACCCTGATCGCGCTGATCGACGAGGGCCGGCCCGTGGTCGGCGTCGTCTCGGCGCCCGCGCTCAACAAGCGCTGGTGGGCCGCCGAGGGCGGCGGCGCCTTCACCGGCCGCTCCCTGGCCGCGGCCACCCGGCTGCGGGTCTCCGACGTCGGTACCCTCGCCGACGCCTCCCTCTCCTACTCGTCGTTGAGCGGGTGGAAGGAACGCGGCGCCCTGGACGCGTTCCTCGGCCTCACCGAGGACGTGTGGCGCACGCGCGCGTACGGCGACTTCTGGTCCTACTGCCTGGTGGCCGAGGGCAGCGTGGACATCGCCTGCGAGCCGGAGCTGAACCTGCACGACATGGCGGCGCTGGTGCCGATCGTGACGGAGGCCGGCGGGCGCTTCACGTCCCTCGACGGCGTCGACGGGCCCTTCGGCGGCAACGCGCTGGCCACCAATGCCCGCCTGCACACCGACGTCCTGCGCCGGCTGAACCCCGGCCTGGACGAACTCGCCCTCACGCCCGCGCAGGGCTGACCTCTCCGCCTCCGTGTGACCTCGCTCGTCCGCGCCCGCCCATGTCCTGCCGGGTCGGGCGGACGTTGCCGTGCGCCGGCTCCGGCGGGTAATTTTCAGGTATGCCTAACTCTGCCGGCCGAGCGTCGGATGCAGCACCGCCGGGTGCGGCGCCGTCGGGTGCGGCGCCGCCAGGAGCGGCGCCGTCGGGTGAGGCCACGTCGGCGACGGCCACTGCGGACGCCGAACCGGCGTCACCGCGCCGCCGCCGCTGGCCCTCGGTGGCCCTCCTCGGCCCCGCCTTCGTCGCCGCCGTCGCCTACGTCGACCCGGGCAACGTCGCCGCCAACCTGACCTCGGGCGCGAGCTACGGCTACCTGCTCGTCTGGGTGCTCGTCGCCGCCAACGCCGTGGCCGTGCTCGTCCAGTACCAGTCCGCCAAGCTGGGCATCGTCACCGGCCGTTCCCTGCCCGAGCTGCTGGGCGAACGCCTCCCCCCGTGGCCGCGGCGGGCGTTCTGGCTCCAGGCCGAACTGGTGGCGCTGGCCACCGATCTCGCCGAGGTGGTCGGCGGAGCCATCGCGCTCCAGCTGCTGTTCGGCCTGCCCCTGCCGATCGGCGGGGCCGTCGTCGGCCTCGTTTCGATGGGCGTCCTCCTCGTGCAGACGCGGCACGGGCAGCGGCCGTTCGAGCGCATCGTCGTCGGCATGCTCGCCGTCATCACCCTCGGGTTCCTCACCGGGCTGGTCTTCAGCCCGCCCGATCCCGGAGGCGTCCTCGGCGGCCTCGTGCCGCGCTTCGCGGGACCGGAGTCCGTGCTGCTGGCCGCCAGCATGCTCGGGGCCACCGTCATGCCGCACGCCGTCTACGTGCACTCGGCGCTCAGCCGCGACCGGCACCACGCCCGGCGCGACACCGGGCTCGTGCTGCGGGCCACGCGCGTCGACGTCGGCGGGGCGCTCGCCGTCGCCGGCGTCGTCAACATCGGCATGCTGCTGCTCGCCGCCTCGACGCTGGGCGGGGTGGAGGGCACCGACTCGATCCCCGGCGCCCACGCCGCGATCGTCGCCGCGCTCGGCCCGGTGATCGGCGTGCTGTTCGCCGTCGGGCTGCTGGCCTCCGGTCTCGCCTCGACGTCGGTGGGCAGCTACGCCGGGGCGGTCATCATGGGCGGCTTGATGCGCTGGCGCATTCCCCTGCTGCTGCGCCGCGCCCTGACGTTGATCCCGGCCATCGGCCTGCTCGCCGCCGGCGTCGACCCGACCTGGGCACTCGTGATCTCCCAGGTGGTGCTCTCCTTCGGCATCCCGTTCGCCGTCATCCCGCTGGTCCGCTACACCGGCCGGAGCTCGCTGATGGGCCGGTACCGGGACCCCGTGGTGACGCGGGTGCTCGCCTGGACGGCGGTGGCGCTGGTCGTGACGCTCAACGTGCTGCTGCTGTGGTTGACCGTCACGGGCGCCGCCTCGTGAGCCCGGGACGGCAGCCCGCCGCCGGCGGACCGGGGCGGTCCGGGACGAAGGCCAGCGCCAGCGTCGAGGACTACGTCAAGGCCATCCACGCCCACACCGAGTGGCACCCGGGCCCGATCACGACGACCGCCCTGGCCGCGCGGCTCGGCGTGACCGCGGCGTCCGCGTCGGAGATGGTCCGCCGGCTCGACGAACGCGGACTCGTCGTCCACCGGCCCTACCGGCCCGTCGAACTCACGCCGGCGGGGCAGACGCTCGCGGTGGCCATGATCCGCCGGCACCGGCTGCTCGAGACGTGGCTGGCCACCGAGCTCGGGTACGGGTGGGACGAGGTGCACGACGAGGCCGAACGGCTCGAGCACGCGGTGTCCGACCGGCTGATCGAGGCCATCGCGGACCGGCTCGGCGATCCGGACCAGGATCCCCACGGGGACCCCATCCCCCGCGGCGACGGCACCCTGGCCACCGTCGACGCTCGCCCGCTCGCCGGTTTCGACGCCGGCCACCCCGTGCTCGTGCGCCGCGTCAGCGACGCCGACCCGGCCGCGCTGCGGCAGCTCGCCGCGCTCGGGATCGGACCGCTGAGCGAGCTGACCGTGCTGACCGCGGCGGACGACGCCGGGCAGCCCGGCGCCGGCGGCCGACACCTGCGCGTCCACCGGGACACGAGGGCAGCAACCGCCGTTCACAGCGGCGGGCGACCTGGCGAGCGAATCGACGGGCACAACGACGAGCGCAGCGGCGGGCCGAGCCGCACCACCGGCACCGCGGAGACTCCGCTCGACGGCGCGGACGTGCGGCTGCCGGCCGCCACGGTCGCCGCCGTCTGGGCGGTCAGCCGTGGCGAGCACGACGGGTGCACCCTCAGCCCGGAGCCTCCGGGCGCTGGTGCGATTCCGGCCGCTGAGGTTCCGGCCGCGACGACTCCGACGGGGAGGACTCCCGCCGCGCAGACTCCGGGGTCGCGGCCCGCGGCCGGCCGGGCCGCTGCCGTGGACCGGACGGGTGCCTGACCGCGCGCACCCGGCGTTCCTCGTCCGGCCCGACGCCGAGCTGTTCGAGCACGAACAGCACGACGGCGCCGACGGCCATCAGCAGGCCCTGCCACCACACTCCGGAGAGAACCAGCAGGGCCGCGGCGAGCAGGAAGAAGCCGGCCGCGAGCAGTGGCCGCGCCGGGCGGCCGACCCGGTGAGCCGCGCGCGGCGCCATCCACCGTCCCCAGGCGAGCACCAGGACCACCAGTGCGGCGATCGCCACGGGCACCGCCGACTCGTGCGGCAGCAGGTGGAAGGCGGCCACGCCGAGGGCGATCAGGGCGCCGATCTCCAGCAGGAACGAGAGCAGGGACCGCAGCAGCAGCACGCCCGGCCGCACCCGCCGCGTCATGCTCACACCCCGGCGTCGGCGCCCGACTCGCCGCCGTCCACGGACACGGCCACGACTCGGACCTCCCAGGGCCGCAGCACCGCCGCGTCCCCGTCGTCCGTCCCCTCCGTCGCATTGGTCAGGACGAGGTCGGCGCCGGCCCGGCGGCAGCTCGAGGGCAGCGCGCAGGGCTGCCCGCTCAGGTTCGCGGTCACGAGCAGCGCACGGTCCCCGAGCGTCCGGGTGTAGGCGAAGAGCTGCTCGTGCTCGGGCTCGAGCAGGTCGAACCGACCGAAGGCGACGACGTCGTCGGTGTGCCGCAGCGCGATCAGCCGCTGGTAGAAGCGGAAGATCGACCGGCTCGAGGCGCGGTCCGCCGCGGCGTTGATCATCGCGTAGTTCGGATTGACGGGCATCCACGGGGTGGCGTCCGGCTGGTCCGAGCCGGCGCTGAAACCGCCGTGCACCGAGTCGTCCCACTGCACCGGGGTGCGGGCGTTGTCACGGGTCATCAGGCGCAGCGCGGCGAGGACGTCCCGCGGGTCCGCGCCCTGCTGCTGCACCGCCTCGGCATAGTGGTTGACGGCCTCGACGTCGAAGAAGTCGTCGATGCCGGCGAACGGGACGTTCGTCATGCCGAACTCCTCGCCCTGGTAGACGAACGGCGTCCCCAGCTGCAGGTGCAGCACCGCGGCCCACGCCGTGGCGGAGGCGTACCGCACCCGCTCACCGTCCTCGACGTTCCCCTGCTCGACGGCCGCCTGGCCGTCGTCCCCGAAGCGGGAGACGAGCCGGGGCTGGTCGTGGTTGTTCAGGTAGAGGGAGTTCCAGCCCCGGCCGTACAGCCCGTCCTGCCAACGGGCGAGGTTGGCCTTGAGGTGCCGCAGGTCCAGGGTCGCCGGATCCCACTTGCCGCCCTTGCCGTGGTCGAGGCCGACGTGCTCGAACTGGAAGATCATGTCGACCTCGGCGCGGGTCGGGTCGGTGTAGAGCTGGGCGTGCTCGAGCGGGGTGCCGGGCGTCTCCCCCACCGTCATCAGTTCGGCGTCCCGACCGGCGAACACCTCGCGGTGCATCTCCTGCAGGTACTCGTGGACGCGCGGCCCGTTGGCGTACTGCTCGGCGCCCAGCGGCATCGAGGAGGTCGCCGGTTCGACGTCGACGTACTCGCCCTTGGAGATGAGGTTGATGACGTCCATCCGGAAGCCGTCGACCCCGCGGTCCAGCCACCAGCGCATCATCGCGTACACGGCGTGGCGCACGTCCGGGTTGTCCCAGTTCAGGTCCGGCTGCTGGGAGGCGAACAGGCGCAGGTAGTACTGGCCGGTGGCCTCGTCCCACTGCCACGCCGGCCCGGAGAAGAAGGACCGCCAGTTGGTCGGCTCCGCGCCCGGCGTGCCCCCGGTGAAGCCCGGCCGCGGGTCCCGCCACACGTACCAGTCGCGCCTGGCGGCGTCGCGGGAGGACCGGGACTCGGTGAACCAGGCGTGCTCGTCGGAGGTGTGGTTGACGACGAGGTCCATGATCAGCTTCATGCCGCGCTCGTGGGTCGCGGCGAGCAGCTCGTCGAACTGCTCGAGCGTGCCGAAGCGTGGGTCGATGTCCTGGTAGTCGGCGATGTCGTACCCGTTGTCGTGCTGCGGGGAGGGGTAGATCGGGGACAACCACAGGACGTCGACGCCGAGATCGGCGAGGTGGTCCAGGCGGGAGCGAATGCCCGCGAGGTCGCCGAAACCGTCCCCGTCGCCGTCGGCGAAGCTGCGGGGATAGATCTGGTAGACCACCGCGCGCGTCCACCAGGGCGCGTCGGCCGGATCGATCGGGTGGGTCTCGGGAGCGTTCGCCGTGTGCTGGGTCATCGGTCCATGATGCCAGCGGTCCCGGGCGCGTCGCCGTCAATCCGGCGAGCGGCCGCGTCGACGTCGGGGCGGCGGATGCCCACCGCCGAGATCACGCCGCCGACGGCAAGCAGCAGCGCGCAGGTCAGCAGCACCCGGTGCAGGCCGTCGGTGTCGAGGCCGGTGCCGAGGAGCAGACCGGCCGAGGCCGTCGTCACCAGGCCCGCGATCCGGGCGATCGCGTTGTTGATCGCCGAGCCGACCCCGGCGACCGTGGCCGGTACCGCGCCGAGGATGGTGGAGGTCAGGGGCGAGACGGTGATGGTCAGGCCGACACCGAACAGCACCACCCCGGGCAGCAGGTCGGTGACGTAGTCCAGGTCCGGGCCCACCCGCAGCATCAGCAGGTGGCCGGCGGCGGCGACGAGCGGACCCACGGTCATGAACCAGCGCGGCCCCCAGCGGCCGGCGAGCCGGCCGACGCGGGCGGAGAAGAGGATCATCAGCACGGTCACCGGCAGGGTGGCCATGCCGGCCTGCGTGGCGCCGAGGTGGACGACCTGCTGCAGGTAGAGCGAGAGCACGAGGATGCTCAGGCCCAGGGCGCCGTAGATGACGAAGGTGGCGGCGTTGCCCCATGCCACGTTGCGGACCTTCAGCAGCGCGGCCGGGATCATCGGCGCCGGGGTCCGGCGTTCGTGGACGACGAGCGCGACCAGGGAGAGGACGCCGATCGCCGCGCTGGCGAGCACGGTGGGGTGGATCGCCGAGAGCCGGCCGGCCTCGATCAGGGCGAACACGAGGCCGCCGAGGCCGAGCACGGTCAGCAGACCGCCCGCCAGGTCGATCCGGGTGTCCGGTCGCTGGTCCTCGCGGTCGGCGCGGAGCAGGACGGGCAGCAGCATCAGGCACGCGGCCACGGGCAGGAGGTTGACGAGGAAGATGATGCGCCACCCGATCAGGTCCACGCCCAGCCCGCCGATGAGTGGCGCGACGATCGTGGCGGCGCCGGTCGACCCGGTCCAGGTGCCGATCGCGGCGGCCTGGTCGGCGCCGTCGAAGTGGGAGGTGATCAGGGCGAGCGCGCTCGGGACGAGCATCGCCCCGCACACGCCCTGCAGGGCCCGCATCACGACGAGGAAGGTCGGGTCCGGGGCCAGCGCGCACAGCAGCGACGTGACGCCGAAGCCCCAGAGCCCGATCTGCAGGATCCGGCCGCGTCCGATCACGTCGGAGACGGAGCCGGCGAGCAGCATGAAGGCGCCGAGGGTGAGCAGGTAGCCGTCGACGATCCACTGCTGGGCACCGAGACCGCCGCCCAGGTCGCCGGCGATCGCCGGCAGGGCGAGGTTGACGACGGAGCCGTCGAGGATGGCGATGAAGGAGGCGAGGATCGCGACGACGAGCACGCGTCGCTGCAGGGGCGTCGTCCAGGTGCGGGCGCTGGGCGGGCTCACCGCATGCGCCGGCGTGTGAGCAGGCCGCCGAGCAGGAACGCGAGCCCGACGAGGATCGTGACGAGCGTCCAGAGGGTGTGGGTGCCGCCGACCACCGTCAAGACGAGGATGAAGACGAACGCGCCGGTGAGGATGAGCAGGCCGATGACGATCAGCCAGCGCCCCGGGTGCGGGGGCGGGATCGGCGGCAACCAGGGCGGCCGGTGGTCGGTCCAACTCACCGGTTCAGTCTAGGACCCGGCCCGACGGCGGGGTCCCCCGGTCGCGACCCGCCAGCGATGCCGACGGGCCGCCGGACGGGACCAACCGGGCGCCCCAGCGCAGACGTCTCAGCGACCGTCCGGCAGGGTTGCGGCGAGGAAGTCGAGGGTCCGGCGCCACGAGTCCTTCGCGGGTTCGGCCCGGTAGGCCAGCGGGTTGGTGTCGTTGAAGAAGGCGTGCCCGGCGTCGGGGTAGACGATCCCCTCGAACGGGACGCCGATCGCGCCGAGGGCACCCTCGACCTGCGGCCGGCTTGCGGTCACGTGCTCGTCCTCCTCGCCGTAGAAGGCGAGGACCGGGCAGGTGACCGTGCTCAGCTGCTCGGCGTCCATGGGAGCGCCGTACCAGCTGACCGCCGCGCGCAGGCGGTCGTCCGCCGCCGCCAGGGCCAGGCTGTAGGTGCCGCCGAAGCAGAAGCCGAGCACGCCGACGCGGCCGGCGACCCGGTCGTCGCTGAGCAGACGGTCGACGGCGGCGCGCAGGGCGGCGATCGCGGGGCGCGCGAACTCGGGTGAGCGGGTCGGGGCGAGCAGCTCCCGGAACCGGGGCTGGATGGCGTGGCGCTCCTCGTCGGTGCCGTGCGATCGGATCCGTCCGAGCTCGGCGGCCTCCTCGAGGTCGACGCCGAGGGCGAGGATCTCGGGGGCGATGACGACGTAGCCCTCGGCGGCGAGACGACCGGCGATGTCGGTGATGTGGTCGTTGACGCCCCACACTTCTTCGATCAGCACGAGACCGCCGCGTACGGGCGCCCCGGGAGCCGGCTCCGCGAGCCAGGCGGAGACGGCCTGGCCGGTTCCGTTCGTGGTGTTGTCACTGGTCAGCTCGATGGTGGGCATGCTCTCGAGTCTAGGCCCCGGAATGACAGGAGGCTGATGATCGGCCGCACGGGGCCGCGCCGGCGTCGAGAGACCCCGGGAACGACCACGGGCCGGCACCGTGAGGTGCCGGCCCGTGACCGTGTCGCCGACCCAGCGAGGCGGGTGACGTGGTGGATGAGTGGAGATGGGGGGAATCGAACCCCCGTCCGGTGTGGTGTTGTCAGGACTTCTCCGGGCGCAGTCTGCGTCGGGTGTTACTCGGCCCCAGCCATCCTGCAGACAGGTGGCTGACCCGGGCCCAGCCGTATGAGTGTCCCCTCAGTCCCTACGGCGAGGACTGAGAGCAGTGGCCCCCTAATCGACGCCAGTCACCGGGGCGGGAGCATCCCCGGGCTGACGGACTCATTCTGGCTGCTCAGGCAGCGAGAGCGAAGTCAGTGCGCTTAGAATTGGCACTTGTTGTTTTGCAGAGAGCGTTGACGAGATGACCCTGCATCCTCGGCCCGCTTCCCCTGTCGCGACTCACATCGTCGAAACCTGTCATCCCCATATGCAGTTGCCAAACGCTGTTCCCGGTCCCCCGGAAGCGGCGCCTTTTCGGATCTCATCCGTCCGGAACGTGTCCGGACCATCCAGCATAACGCACGCCGGGCCCGCCGTCTTCCCGGGTCGGTTCCCGCCCGCTCAGCCCGCGGCGAGCATCCCGACGACGACGGCTCCGATCACGAGTACCGGTACCAGCAGCCACGGCCAGCGGCGCTGCCGGATCAGCACGATGATGAGGACGGCACTCAGCGGCACCGTGACGAATGCGGCGTACGCGGCCAGGACGAGCACCATCAGCAGGTACCACGAGTACGTCTGGTCCACGAACGAGGACAGCGCGAAGGCGATGGCGGTGCCGCCCAGCGTGAAGACGAGCCAGATCAGGTCGAGCACGATCAGCGTCGTCGTCCACCAGGGCATCGACGTGGAGCGGGCGCTCGCCGCCGGGGCGGACGCTCCCCCGCGCCGCACACCGGCCGGCCGCTGATCCGGCCGCTGAACCCGGCGCTGCGCCGGTCGCCGGGCCGGGCGGCGGTCAGCCACGACGGTTGCGTGCTCGCATCTCGCGAGCGGCCTCGCGCTTGTCCTGCGCCTCGCGCAGGGTCTGCCGCTTGTCGTAGTCGCGCTTGCCGCGGCCGATGCCGATCTCGACCTTCGCGCGGCCGCCGACGAAGTACAGGGAGAGCGGGACGATCGTGAAACCGGACTCCCGGGTCTTCTGAGAGATCTTGATCAGCTGCTCACGATGCAGGAGCAGCTTGCGACGCCGGCGGGCGGTGTGGTTCGTCCAGCTGCCCTGGCTGTACTCGGGAATGTGGACACCCTCGAGCCACAGCTCGTCGTTGTAGAAGATGGCGAACCCGTCGGTCAGGTTCGCGTGACCCTCCCGCAGCGACTTCACCTCGGTGCCCTGCAACACGAGGCCGGCCTCGAAGGTGTCGGAGATCAGGTAGTCGTGCCGAGCCTTCCGGTTCAGCGCCACCGTCTTGCCGCCGTCGCGGGCGCTGCGGTCCTGGGGCACGACGTCCTCCTGCCGGGGTGGGCGCGTCGGGGCTTCCGGCGCGCGAGTGCGTGGGTCCGGCGGCCGGCTGGCCGCCTCCGCCCGGGTGGGCGACTCACCAGTCTACGCGCCGCCGCCCGGCCGCAGCGGCGCACGGGCGGGTCAGAGGTAGGGCGCCGGGTTCACGAGGGAGCCGTTCACCATGACCTCGAAGTGCAGGTGGCAGCCGGTGGAGTTGCCGGTGCTGCCGGTGTAGCCGATGATCTGACCCTGCGTGACCCGCTGCCCGGGATGCACGAGGAAGGACGTCAGGTGGTAGTAGATCGTCGAGACCGCGTTGCCACCGATGATCCCGTGGGTGAGGACGATGCGGTTGCCGCCGGTCGGCACGGCGCCGTCCGCGAACATCACCTCGCCGTCGGCCGGCGCGAGCAGCGGGGTGCGGCACGCCGCCCCGAAGTCCTGACCGGTGTGCAGATAGGTGCCGGTGCCGGTGAAGTCGATGGTGCCCTTGGGCACCGGACGCAGCCCGTACGGGGATGTCACGGGCACACCGGCGGGGACCGGGTGGATGAAGCCGAAGCCGCCGGACGGCGCCGACGCGGGGTCGCTCTCGACCGGGGCGGGGGCCAGGGCCCGGCCTGCCGCGGCGGCCGCGGCGGCGGCACGCTGCCGGG
>NZ_MIEU01000001.1 GCF_001968825.1 Tersicoccus sp. Bi-70 | reverse complement strand
GCTGCGCCGGCCGCCGCTGCGCCGGCCGCCGCTGCGCCGGCCGCCGAGGAGCCCACCCGGTCCCGCGGTCGGCACGCGGCCGCCTTGCCGGTGTCCACCGGCCCGCTCAGCGGATCCATCCTCGACCTCGGCACGTGGCGGCAGGCCCGCGACGCCGCGCGGTGGGTCGCCGGCGGGCGACGGCCGTGACCACCGGGCGCCTGCGCCGCCCGTCCGTGCTCGTCGTGCTCGGACTGGTCGCCGCCCTCGTGTTCGCGGTGCTCCTGCTCTCGGCCGCGGGAGCGCACGCCGCCCCCACCGCGCCCGCGGTCCCCACGGCGCCCACCGCTCCCGCCACCCCCGGATCCGGCGGGACCGGCGGCCTGAACCTGCAGATCAACGGCGCCAACGGCACGCCCTCGGCCGCCGTCGTCACCCTGATCGGCATCACCCTGCTCTCGGTGGCCCCCGCGCTGCTGCTGATGATGACGTCGTTCACCAAGATCTTCGTCGTCCTCGCGATGACGCGGAACGCGCTCTCCCTGCCGTCCATCCCGCCGAACCAGGTGCTCGCCGGACTCGCCCTGTTCCTCTCGCTGTTCGTCATGTTCCCCGTGATCTCGCAGATCAACACGGACGCCATCCAGCCGTACCTGCACGGCACCATCGACGTGGACACGGCCCTGCGCGTCGGCTCGGCCCCGCTGCAGAAGTTCATGGTCGCGCACACCCGCCAGGAGGACATCGCGCTGATGACCCGGGCGGCCGGGCTGTCCAACCCCGCCACTCCGTCGGCGGTGCCCCTGCAGACCCTGATCCCGTCGTTCATGATCTCGGAGTTGCGCGCGGCGTTCATCATCGGGTTCGTCATCTTCATCCCGTTCCTCGTCATCGACCTCGTGGTCTCCGCGGCCCTGATGTCGATGGGCATGATGATGCTCCCGCCGGTGATCATCTCCCTGCCGTTCAAGATCCTGCTGTTCGTGCTCGTCGACGGGTGGGGCCTGATCATCACCTCGCTGATCCAGAGCTATCAGGGGACCGGATGAACACGAGCGCCGTCCTCGACATCGGCCTCCAGGCCCTGCTGACCGCCGCGAAGCTGTCCGCGCCCGTGCTCGTCACGGCGCTCGTGGTCGGGCTCGCCATCTCGCTACTGCAGTCGATCACGCAGATCCAGGAGATGACCCTCTCGTTCGTGCCCAAGGCCATCGCCGTCGCCCTCGCCCTGCTCATCTGCGGGCACTGGATGATCACCGAGATGGTCGGTTTCACCCACGACATGATGGACCGCATCCCCGAGCTGCTCGCGGGGTCCATCGGATGACGCTGCCCGTCGACTTCGCCTGGCTGCAGACCCTCGGGCTCGCCGCCGTCCGGTTCACCGCGTTCCTCGTGATCGCTCCGCCGTTCTCCTCGCCCGCGTTCCCCGCGCGGATCAAGGCGATGCTCGGGGTGGGCCTGGCCCTCGCCGTGACGGGTCGGCTGCACCGTGCGGGCGAGATCGACGCCGTCACCCTGATCACCGGGGTCGCCCTCGAGGCGGCCACCGGGTTCGCCCTGGGCTTCCTCGTCTCCGTCATCTTCTCCGCGGTCCAGTCCGCCGGGTCACTGATCGACGTGTTCAGCGGCTTCCAGATGGCGCAGATGTACGACCCGCAGACCCAGGTCAACGGCGCCCAGTTCACCCGGCTGCTGCAGATGACGGCGCTCGCGCTGCTCATCGCCTCCGACGGGTACCAGCTCGTCCTCACGGGCCTGACCGGGTCCTTCTCCGCGATCCCGCTGGCCGGCGGCCTCGACCTGACCCGCCCGGTCGAGGCGATGACGAGCGCGGTGGGCGGCATGCTGGTCGCCGCCGTGCAGATCGCCGGGCCCCTGGTGGTCGTCCTCTTCCTCGCCGACGTCGGGCTCGGGCTGCTGACCCGGGTGGCGCCGGCGCTGAACGCGTTCTCCCTCGGGTTCCCGCTGAAGATCATGCTGACCCTCGCGCTCGGCTCGATCCTCTTCCTCGCCCTGCCGCGGGTCGTCTCGGCTCTCGCCGGCGACGCCGCGCAGGCGCTGACCGGGGTGCGGTGACATGGCCGACGCGCAGGAGAGAACCGAGGAGGCCACCGACAAGCGGATGCGGGAGGTCCGCTCGAAGGGCAAGCTGTCCCGCTCGCAGGACGCCACCGCGTGGCTCGCCGTCGGGGCCGCCGCCGTCATGACGGTGCCGACCATCGGCGCCGGCGAGGCGGCGCTGCGCAAGCAGCTCGCCGTCGTCCCGCAGATCATCGCCCACCCCGACCCCGAGGCGGCCACCCGCGCGCTCGGCGACGCGTTCTCCGACCTCGGCGGCGTGCTCGCCCCGCTCTTCGCCGTCACCGTGGCCGCGGTGCTCGCCGGCTCCGTGCTGCAGGGCGGCATCCACGTCAAGAAGTTCCGCCTCACCGGCGAGCACTTCAACCTCGTCGCTGGCTTCGGCCGGATGTTCGGCGGGCAGGCCCTGTGGGGCGGTGCCAAGGCGCTGCTGAAGACCGCCGTCGTCGGGATCGTGCTCGTGTTCGCCATCCAGTCGCTGGTGCCGGTGCTGATGACCGCCGGTGGCCTGCCGATCTCGGGCCTGCTCTCCGCCGCCGGCGGCGGGGCGGTCTCCCTCCTGCAGGGCGCCGTCGTCTCCGGCCTGCTCCTGGCCGGGCTCGACGTCCTCGTCGTCGCCCGACGCAACCGCAAGCAGACGCGCATGACCAAGCGCGAGGTCAAGGACGAGAGCAAGAGCAGCGAGGGCGATCCGCTGATCCGCTCGCAGCGCCGCGCCCGGCAGATGGCGATGAGCCGGAACCGGATGATCGCCGCGATCGCCGACGCCGACGTCGTGCTCGTCAACCCGACCCACGTGGCCGTCGCGCTGAAGTACGAGCCCGGCCGCTCCGCTCCGCGCGTCGTCGCCAAGGGAGCGGACCGGATCGCCGACCGGATCCGCGCGGAGGCGAAGGAGAAGGGCGTGCCCATGGTCAAGGACATCCCGCTCGCCCGCGCCCTGCACGGAGCCTGCGACATCGGGCAGGAGATCCCGCTCGAGCTCTACACCGCGGTGGCCGGCGTCCTCGCGTTCGTCATGTCCCTGGCCGCCCGCGGCGTCACCGGCGGGATGCACGAGATCGCCACCTCGCCCCACGCGGGCAGCTCGATCCTCGGGCCCCGGGTGGCCGTCCGATGAGCGTCCGCGCCGCCGGTGACCCGACCGGCGACCAGACCCCGAACAGCCCCCTGACCCACCGAACCGACGTCCCCGTGACCCGCGAAGGAGCCCGACCGTGAACCGTGGACTGACCCGCATGGCGGTGCCCGTCGGCATCGTCGGCATCGTCCTGCTGCTCGTCGTGCCCATCCCGGCCGCGCTGCTGGACGTGCTGATCGTCTGCAACATCCTGCTGGCGCTCGTCATCCTGCTCACCAGCATGTTCGTCAAGAAGCCGCTGGACTTCTCGGTCTTCCCGTCGCTGCTGCTGGTTGCGACCCTGTTCCGGCTCGGCCTGAACGTCGCCTCGACCCGCCTCGTCCTGGGGCAGGGCCACGCCGGCCAGGTGATCGCCGCGTTCGGTCAGGTGACCGTCGGCGGCTCGCTGATCATCGGCGCCGTCATCTTCCTCATCCTCGTCGTCATCCAGTTCATCGTCGTCACCAAGGGCGCCGAGCGCGTGGCCGAGGTCGGGGCGCGATTCACCCTGGACGCCATGCCCGGCAAGCAGATGGCCATCGACGCGGACCTGAACGCCGGTCTGATCACGGACACGCAGGCGCGCGAGCGGCGGGCCGACGTCTCCGCGGAGGCCGACTTCTACGGCGCGATGGACGGCGCGTCCAAGTTCGTCAAGGGCGACGCGATCGCCGGCATCGTCATCATCGCGATCAACATCATCGGCGGCATCGCGATCGGCATGCTGCAGCGCGGCCAGGAACTGGTCGACGCGATCAACACCTACAGCCTGCTCACCATCGGCGACGGCCTGGTCACCCAGATCCCGGCCCTGCTGATGGCGGTCTCCACCGGCATGATCGTCACCCGCTCGAACGCCGAGGCGGACCTCGGCCGCACCGCGTCCGCGCAGCTGGGCCAGTCCCGCACGGCGCTGCTCGTCGCCGGGGTCGCGGCGATCGCGATGGCGCTGATCCCCGGGATGCCGCCGCTGCCGTTCCTCGCCGTCGGCGCCGTGCTGATCATCGCCTCCCGGCGGATCAAGGACCGCGCCGAGGTGGACGAGACCGTGACGGAGGAGGCGCCCGAGCCGGATCCGACGGTCGTGCTGATGCAGCAGATGCGTGCGCAGCCGGTGGAGATCCTGCTCGCGCCGGACCTGATCGACCTCGTCGGCTCCGGCGGGGACGACCTGCTCTCGCGCGTGAAGGTGCTGCGCCAGGAGATCGCGATGCAGCTGGGCATGGTGCTGCCCCCGGTCCGCACCCGGGACAGCGTCGAGCTGCCGCCGGCGACCTACCTGATCCGGGTGGCGGGTGTCGACGTCGGCCGCGGCACCGCCCCCGCCGGGTCCGTGCTCGCCCTCGGTGAGTTCCTCGACGCGCTGCCCGGCATCCCCGTCGTCGAACCGGTCTTCGGCCTGGCCGGCCGCTGGATCCCCGCCGAACTCGCGCACAGCGCCGAGATGACCGGGGCGACGGTGATCGACCGGGTGTCCGTGATCGTCACCCACCTCTCCTCGATCGTCACCACCCACGCGTCCCGGCTGCTCTCCAGCGACGACGTCAAGGCCCTGACGGACGCGGTCAAGGAAGCGCATCCGGCCGCCGTCGACGGGCTCGTGCCGTCCCTGCTCTCCCTGCCCGAACTGCACCGGGTGCTGCAGGGCCTGCTCGCCGAGCAGGTGCCGATCAACGACCTGCCCCGCATCCTGGAGGCGCTCTCGCTGCGGGCCAAGTCCTCGGCCGACCCGGAGGGCCTGATCGAGTCGGCCCGCCAGGCGCTCGGGCCCGTGATCGTGCAGAAGCACGCCGACAACGGGGTGCTGGCGGTCATCACCCTGGACCCCGCGCTGGAGATGAGCCTGCTGGCCGACCTCCGGCCGGGGGAGTACGGCACCCAGCTGGTGCTCGAGGCACCGCGGCTGGACGCCTTCATGAACGCCTTCACCGTGGCCGTCTCGGCGGCCGAGCAGACCGGCCGCGCCGGCGTGCTGGTCTGTGCCCCGGCGCTGCGCCCGGCGATGCGCCGGCTGCTGCCGCACCCGCCGGCGGGGGTGCCGGTCCTGTCCTACAGCGAGGTGACCGCCAGCGCGGTGAACATCGAGACGATCGGAGTGGTCCGCCATGGCGCCGCACTTGCACCTGAGCGGTGACACGCTCGAGCAGGTCCGCGAGACCCTGCACACCCGGTACGGCGGCGCGGCGCGGCTCGTCTCGGCGGACAAGGTCCGCGACGGCGGTCTCGGCGGTCTGCTCGGCCGCTGGCACGTCGAGGTGGTGGCCGAGCTGCCCGAGGGCATCGCGATCGACGACGGCGGCGCCTCCTCCACGGCCACGCCTGACGACCCGGCCGCGCAGCAGCGCGCGACGGCGGAGCGCGGCGCGGCCGCGCACGAACTGAGCGGCCGGTCCGGGCTGGCGGCGCTGCTGGCCGCGGCCGACGACGAGGAGGAGCTGCTGCGCGACGTCGCCCCGGCGACCGGTGCGGTCGCCGTCGTCCCCGGTGCCGCTGCCGCTCCTTCTCCTGCTGCCGCTCCTGCTGCTCGAGCCGTTCCGACGGCCCCCCGCGGGCCGGTACCGGTGGCGGCTGCCGGCGGTAGCGGTGCCCCGGCGACGGCCCGCGCCGCCGCGCCGCTCGTGCCCGAGCTGGACACCCCGGCCACCCGCGGCCGTGACTTCGCCGCGCTGCTCAGCCGGCTGGGCGGCGAGGACCGCGCCACCGGAACGGCCCCGGCGACGGCGCCGGCCGGGAGCGGCGCCCTGACCGTGGCGGGCGGCATCGTCGACCCGGCCCCCGTCCTCACCGCGGCCGGCCGTCCCGTCGTCCCCGCGAGCGGGGCCGTGACCGGTGCGCCCACCGCGCCGGCGGGCGCGCGGAGCCTGGATGCCGCTGGTCCCGGACTCGTTCCCGGCGTCGTCCTGGCGGAGCTGTCGGTGGACGAGGTGCTGCCGGCGGAGCTGCCGGACGGCGCAGCGGCCGCGGAGCTCGTGGCACCGGTCGCACCGGTGACGGCGTACGCCGGTCCGCCGGTCCCTTCGGTGCTCGGCGCCCCCGGCGACCTCGTCGTCGTGCTCGGGGTGGGGGAGCGGGCCGTCGCGGCGGCACGGACCATGGCGGCGTCCGTCGGCGCGCAACTGCACACCGCCGGGACCGCCGAGGATCCGACGCTGCCCCGGCTGCAGGGTCCGCGTTCGGCGATCGCGGCCCGCGCCGGTGCGGTGCGAGCCGGCACCAGCGCGGTCGTCGGCTACGGCCTCGGGTCGCCGATCAGCCTCGGCACCCGGTCCGAGGTGACCGCCCAGCTATCCACCGCGGTCGGCCTCGGCGCGGACCAGGTGTGGCTCGTCGTCGACGCCCGGCACAAGCACGAGGACATCGAGCCCTGGGTGCGGCGCATCTCCTCCCGTGTGCCGATCGACGCCCTCGCGGTGATCGGCGTGGCGGAGACCGGCAGCCCGGAGACGGTCAACGAGCTCGGCCTGCCGGTAGGCTGGGTCGACGGCGGGCCGGCGGTCCGGGCGTTCCTGTGACCGGGTGTCCCCGGTGAGCCGGAACCGTCCGACGGCGTCCGGAGATCCCGCCCCCACGGCGTCATCCAGGGAAGGAGTCCGCCGATGCTGGTCCTGACCCGCAAGCCCGGCGAGAAGATCATGCTGGGCGATGACATCGTCATCACGTTCCTCGAGAACCGTGGAGGCGAGGGCATCCGCATCGGCATCGACGCGCCCCGGCACGTGAGGATCAAGCGACACGAGATCTTCACCGCGGTCGCCGACGCCAACCGGCAGGCGGCCGCCGAGTCCCCGGACACCACCGAGCAGACCCTGCTCGGCCAGCTGCCCCCGGTGCCCGGCCAGAGCTGAACCGCGCGAACCGGCGCGGTGCCGGTGTCAGCGGCGCCCTCTCGTGAGCGCGTGACTCAGCGCAGCAGGTCGCGCAGCTCCGAGGGCACCAGCCCGGTCAGCGCCACGCGGGCCCGCAGCCGGGCCTGCCCCGCCAGGGCGGCCGCGATCTCGGCGTCGACGTCGTGGTCCAGGTCGGGGTCCGCGTCCGGCTCGGTCGCGTCGGCGTTCAGCACCGTGTCCAGATCGGTGTCCAGTGCGGCGGGTGCGGAGCCCGCGGTCTCCCGGACGGCGAGCAGCGTGACGATCCGGTCGCTCTCGGCCTCGATCTCGTGGATGCGCTCCCGCATCGCCGTGCGGTGGTCGATGAGGATCGCGTCGAGCGGAGCTTCGACGGAGGCGGCCAGCTCCCGCAGTGATCGGTCGACGTCCGTGGTGGACATCACCGTGCGTTCCAGGGTCGCCACGCGCAGCGTCTCGACGGCCACGAGCAGCGCGTCCAGGGTGCGTTCGAGCCAGCGTTCGCCGGAGTGCTCCAGGTGCAACCGCACGGTCTGCAGGGCATAGAGGACCTCGTCCAGCTCGCGGCGTTCGTGCCAGACGAGGCTCGACAGATCGGCGGCGACCACGGGTCCTCCTCTCGAGGCGATCGAAGCGACACGCCGGTGCGCGCCTTCCGGCGAGACACGCCGGAATGAGTAAAATTGCCTGTTCCTAAACTTGAACCTTGTGATATTTTACCCATAACGCACGATCGGCTTTGGGGGTTGATCGCGCGCCGGCCGGACCGCACCGCGGACGGACTCCCATCAGGTCCGAGGGTTCTCGCTCGCGAGGACCGGACGACCACTGGTCTCAAGTGGGGAAAATTGGATATCGAACGCCGTAACCGGCTGGTGGTGGAGAATCTGCCTCTCGTCGGCTACCTGGTCTCAGACCTGTGCGCGCGAGCCACGCACCTCTCGCGCGATGATCTTGCCGCTGCCGGCGCGCTCGCTCTTGTGCTTGCCGCCGACGCCTTCGACGAAGAGCTGGGTGTCCCCTTCGGGGCCTTCGCCCGGCGACGTATCCAGGGCGCATTCCTGGACGACCTCCGCGCCGGGGACTGGGCCACTCGGTCCGCGCGCAAACGGATCAAGAGCACGCTCGCCGTCTCGGAGACGCTCACCGCGTCCCTCGGGCGCAAGCCCACTTCGGACGAGATCGCCGCGGCGCTCGGATCCACGCGTGCCGAGGTGGATGCGGCCCTGGCCGACGCCGCCCGCACGGTCTCCACCATCGACGAGACGGTCGAGGATCGCGTCGCCTCCTCGGCGGTGGGTCCGGAGGAAGCGACCCTCGCCGCCGAACGATCCCGCTACTTGGCCGCTGCCGTCCAGGCGCTGCCCGAGAGCATCCGGATCGTCGTCGAGGCCGTCTATCTGCAGGGACGGGCCGTCAAGGACGTCGCCGCGGAGCTCGGCGTCACGCACGCCGCGGTCTCGCAGCGCCGTGCCGAGGGCATCCGACTGCTGCGCGACGGTCTGGCCGTGCACTACGCCGACGACCCGACGCGTCAGCCGGTGGCCAGCCCGCAGCTCGCCGTCGGCCGCCGCAGCGCCTACCTCGGTGCGCTGGCCGATCTGACCACCGCGTTCCACCGCCCCACCACGCCGCACACCGCGCCGGTGATCGCAGCCGCCGGCTGACCCGGCCTCCAGCCCTGCGGGGCGGCGGCGAACGGCCCCGACCCCGTGGATGACGACGAACCCCTCTGACCCGCCGGTCAGGGGGGTTCGTTCCGTCTGAGTCCCGGATACGGAGCCCGGACCTCGGAGCGCGACGAAGACGCGCCGGTCAGGTTCCGCCGCCGATCCGGCGCGCCCGGAAGTCGCGGGTGTCGACGTCGAGCGCGTGACCCCGGGGCCGGGAGGACCGGGCCGTGGCCGGGCACGAGAAAGCCCCCGCCGATCCGCGGAACGGATCGACGAGGGCGGGACGAGCCTCCTGCCAGAATCGAACTGGCGACCTTCTCATTACGAGTGAGACGCTCTACCGACTGAGCTAAGGAGGCACGGGCGCGCGAGCACGCCCCGGATACTCTACGGCAGCACCGATCGCACGGCAAAACGCGATCCACCGGAGGCGTTCACACCCCGTTGGGGGCCCATTCAGCCGGCGTCCGCTCGGCCCGGGCACACTGAGGCCTGGGCCCACCCCCCACCGTGAGGACGCATCCCCATGCTCGCGCAGGACACCTACCGTTCGCTGTCGACGGTGCCCACGCGCCTGGTCTGCCTGGACATGAACGGCACCACCGTCGAGGACGACGGTCTCGTGCTCGAGTGCTTCGGCGAGGCGCTGGCCAGCCAGGGCGTCGTGCCCGGCAGCGCCGCCCACCAGACCATGCTCAGCTTCGTCGAGCAGACGATGGGCAGCTCCCGGCTCGAGGTGTTCAAACGCCTCTTCGGCGCCGCCCCGGAACCGGCGAGGGCCGCCAACCGCGTGTTCGAGCGCGGCTACGCCGCGGCGGCGTCCGGGGGTCGCGTGCGCGCCGTGGACGGGGCCGTGGACGTCCTGCTGCGGTTGCGCGACGAGGGGGTGCACGTGGCGCTGACGACCGGTTTCTCCCGGCAGACCCAGAACCAGATCCTCGACCTGCTCGGTTGGACCGGCCTGGTCGATCTCAGCCTGTGCCCGGACGACGCCGGCCGCGGCGCCCCGTACCCGGACATGGTGCTCACCGCGCTGCTCGCCCTCGACCTGGACGACGTGCGCGCCGTGATGACGGTCGGGGACAGCCGGGCCGCGGTGCTGGCCGGGCACCGGGCGGGCGCCGGCGCCAACATCGGGGTGCTGACCGGCCCGCACGCGGAGGCGGACCTGATCGAGGCCGGGGCCGACGTCGTCGTCCCCTCGGTCCGGGCCGTGCCCGGCGTGCTCGCGTCGCGCGCGGCCTGAGGTCGCACCGCTCGAGCAGTCAGGTCAGGCGGCGGCTCAGGGCCTCGAGCGGTCAGGCCACGAGCAGCTCAGGCCACGAGCGACTCCGGCGCACCAGGGGCTCAGGGGCCGCAGCGCAGCCCGTCCTGTGGCACGGTCCCGTCGATGAGGAAGCCGTCGACGGCCCCCACGACGCAGGCGTTGCCCTGCCCGTACGCGGTGTGGCCCTCACCCTCGAACGTGATCAGGCGGCCGCTCTCCAGCTGGTCGGCCAGCGAGCGGGCCCAGGCCACCGGGGTCGCCGGGTCGCCCGTGGTGCCGATGACGACGATCGGCGCCGCCCCGGCCGCGTGCAGGGCGTGCGGGGACGCGACGGCCTTGAACGGCCAGGACGCGCAGGTCAGCCCGCCGTACCCGAAGTACCGGCCGAGCGTGGGGGAGGCCTTGGCCAGGGCGGCCGCGTCCCGGCGCATCGCCGCCGGATCGGTCTGCATGGGGTAGTCCAGGCAGTTGACGGCCTGGAACGCGAAGGTGCTGTTGGCGGTGTAGCGGCCGTCCTGCTCGCGGTCGGCGCCGAGGTCGGAGAAGCGCACGAGGTCGCCCGGGTCGCCCGAGGCGGCGTTCGCGACGGCGGCGTTCAGCGCCGCCCAGCTCTGCTGGTTGTAGAGGGGCAGGATCAGCCCCGACGCGAGCATGGAGACCGTCGCCTTCCGGCCGTCCGAGACGGTCATCGGGTCCCGCTCGGCGTCGGCGAGCAGCTTCCGGACCAGGGTGATGCCCTCGTCGGCGGTGGTGAAGGCGCACGAGGAGTCCCGGGCGCACGCCTCGGCCCAGCTGTGCAGGGCCTTCTCGAACGCCTGGGCCTGGCCGAGGGTGAGCTGCTCGTTGCTCAGGGACGGATCGACGGCGCCGTCGAGCACCAGCCGGCCGGCGCGGGCCGGGAAGAGATCGGCGAAGGTGGCGCCGAGCTGGGTGCCGTAGGAGTAGCCGAGGTAGTTCAAGGTCGTCTCGCCGAGCACGGCGCGGATGACGTCGAGGTCGCGGGCGACGCTGACCGTGTCCATGTGCCCGAGCACCGGCCCGCTCCTGCGCTGGCAGGACGTCGCCAGCTGCCGCTGCAGCTCGGTGGCGCGGGCGAGGCCGGCAGCGGTCGCCGGGTCGGAGGAGTCCTCGCGGTAGGCGTCGCGCTGCTCGTCGGTCAGGCAGGTGATGCCGGCGGACCGGTCGACGCCGCGCGGGTCGAAGCTGACGACGTCGAACCGCTGCCGCAGCGTCTTCGAGGTGACCTGGTCGAGGCTGTCCCGGACCATGGTGTAGCCGGAGCCGCCCGGGCCGCCGGGGTTCATCACGAGCGAGCCGACGCGGTTCGAGCCGGTGGCCCGCTTGCGGATCAGCTGCAGGGCGATCGTGTCCCCGTCCGGGTGGGCGTAGTCGACCGGCACGGTGACCTTCGTGCAGTCGAACGACTTCTCGCAGTTCGTCCATGCGGCCTGCTGCGTGTAGAAGGCCTTGAGGTTCTCCGGGGTACCGGCCGTCGCGGACGGGTTCGGGGACGGGGCGGCGTCCTGGCCCGGCATCAGGACGCACCCGCTCAGGGTCAGCACCACGGCGGCGAGGACGGCCACCAGGGCGGCCGTGCGCGAACGCCGGCCGGGGCGGTGCCGGTCTTCGCGGGCACGGGGCGGGGTCGTGGCAGGAGTGCGGCGCATCGGGGTCCTCACGAGAGCAGGCTGACGGTCATCGCCTCGAGGGCGAGCAGGGGGGCGACGTTCGCGGCCAGCCGCTCCCGGGCCTCGGCGATCGCGTCGATCCGCCGCAGCGTCGTCTCCGGGGAACTCGCCAGCGCGAACTGCCGCAGCGTCGCGTCCAGGTGACCGTTGACGAGGTCCGTGTGCGCTCCGAGCTGCAGGACCAGGACGTCGCGGTAGAAGGTGCTCAGATCCGTCATCGCCCGGTCCAGGGCGTCCCGCTGGCTGCGGGTGGCGCGCCGTTTCTGCTCGTCGGCGAGGTGCTTGAGCTGGGACCGGACGGACGGGGGCACCTTGTCCTCCTCGGTCAGCCCGAGGGCGGCGAGCAGGTCCGCCCTCTCGGCGGCGTTCCGGTCGGCGGTCGAGGCCTCCGCGTCGGCCTGGGCGAGGTCGACGAGGGTGCCGGCCGCGCGGACGGCGCCGCTGACGTCGGAGAGCCGCAGGGGCAGGGTGACGATCTCGTCGCGCCGGGCCCGCGCCTCCGGGTCCCGGGCGAGCCGCCGGGCGACGCCGATGTGGCTCTGCGCCATCCGGGCCACCACGCGAGCGGTCTCGGGCTCGACCCCGTCGCGCCGGGCGAGCAGCGCCGCGACGTCGTCCACGGGTGGGATCCGCAGGCCGACCGGGCGGCAGCGGGACCGGATCGTGACGATGACGTCCGCGGGGCTGGGCGCGCACAGCATCCAGATGGTGCGCGGCGGGGGTTCCTCGATGGCCTTGAGCAGCACGTTGGTGGTCCGTTCGACCATCCGGTCGGCGTCCTCGATGATGACGATGCGCCACCGCCCGGTGGAGGGCTTGTCCTGGGCGCGGGAGATGAGGGAACGCACCTCGGCGATCGAGATGGTGACCTTGTCGGTGGCGACACGGGTGACGTCGGCGTGGGTGCCGGCGAGCACGGTGTGGCAGGCGTGGCAGTGGCCGCAGCCCCGGTCCGCCGCGGCGGGCTGTTCGCACTGCAGGGCCGCGGCGAAGGCGCGGGCGGCGTTGGACCGGCCCGAGCCGGGAGGCCCGGTGAACAGCCAGGCGTGCGTGGGTGCGGCGTCCTCGGCGGCGCGGCGCAGGGCGGTGACCACGGGGGCCTGCCCCTGCAGGTCGTCCCAGACGCTCATCGGTCGGCCGCCACGGGGCCCGACTCCCGGTCACGGCCCGCTGCTGGCGCGTCCCCTGACTCGGTCCCGGGCTGGTCGCCGAGCCCGTCGCCGGGCTCGGGGAGGTCGACGAGCTCGGCGTCGCGCCCGGTGACCGTCACCTCCACGGTGCCCTCGTCGGCGGACGGCAGCACGGGCAGCGGGCCGGCGACGAGCCGGAGGACGGCGTCGGCGACGTGCTCGGCGATCGCCGTCACCGGCGCGGTCGCGTCGAGGACGAGGTAGCGGTCGGGGTCCGCGGCGGCCCGGTGCAGGAAGGTCTGCCGGATCACGGTGTGGAAGGCGTCCGGCTCGGACTCCATCCGGTCCTCCGGGGCGCGCCCGGCCCGCCGGTCCCGGCCGGCCGCGGGGTCGACGTCGAGCAGCACCGTGACGTCCGGCTGCAGCCCGCCCGTCGCCCAGGCGTTGATGCCGGCGACGTCGTCGGTGCCGAGACCCCGCCCGGCGCCCTGGTAGGCGATGGAGGAGTCGACGAAGCGGTCGGTGATCACGGTGCGCCCGGCCGCCAGGGTCGGGCGGATCACCTGCTCGACGTGCGCGGCGCGGGCGGCCGCGAAGATGAGGGCCTCGGTGCGGGCGTCGACGACCGCGTCACCGTGCTCGAGCACGAGGTCCCGCAGCCGCTCGCCGACCGGGGTGCCGCCGGGTTCGCGCGTCGTCAGCACGGCGTGGCCGGCGTCGGTCAGCCGGTCGGCCAGCAGGCGCACCTGGGTGGACTTGCCGGCGCCGTCGCCGCCCTCGAACGCCACGAACACGCCGCGCTGCAGGGGTGCCGCCCCCTCGGCGGGGGCAGTGTCCGCGCCGGTCTCGCGGGGGGCGCGGTCGACCGCGGTGGGGTCGAGGTCCGGGCGCGGATCCGGGGCGGTGCTGCTCACGGATCCAGCGTATCGGCCACCCCTGACCGTTCCCGCCCGGCATGGGCCACCGACCGACCGATCGACCGGCCGGTGACGGTCGAGGTCATGCTGCCGGTCGGCCCTGTGGTTGGCTTGGCGCATGACCGAGACCCCCTCCCGCACGAACGCCCACGTCGCTGTCGTCACCGGCGCCTCCACCGGCATCGGCGAGGCCACCGCCCGCCGCCTGCGCGGGGAGGGCTGGACCGTGTACGCCGTGGCCCGCCGCGAGGACCGGCTGACCGCGCTCGCGGAGGAGACCGGCGTCATCGCCGCCGCCTGCGATATCACCGTCGAGGCCGATGTGACCGCCCTGCGGGACCGGGTGTTGGCCGAGCAGGGCCGCATCGACGCGCTGGTGAACATCTCCGGTGGCGCCCGTGGGACCGACCGGGTGGGAGAGGCGAAGGACGAGGACTGGGCCTGGATGTTCGAGGTCAACGTGCTCGGCACGATGCGCCTGACCCGGGCGTTCCTGCCGGCGCTGCGGGAGAACGGAGAGGGTACGGTGCTCAACCTGACATCGCTGGCCGCTCAGCGCGCCTATGAGGGCGGCGCCGGGTACAACGCCGCCAAGTTCGCCGAGCACGCCATGACCGAGGCGCTCCGGCTCGAGGAGGCCGAGCACAACATCCGGGTCGTCGAGATCGCTCCCGGGCTGGTGCAGACCCCCGAGTTCTCCCTCAACCGGCTCGGGGGCGACGCCGAGGCCGCGGACAAGGTGTACGCCGGCCTCGAGAAGCCGCTGACCAGCGACGACGTCGCCCGGGTGTGCGCCTTCGCCATCACCCTGCCCCACCACGTCGACCTCGACCTGGTGACCATCAAGCCGGTCGCGCAGGCCGCCCCGCACAAGGTCATCCGCCGATAAGCCGGCTCCGGGACCAGCCCGGCTCGGAAACCAGCCCGCCCCGCCGATGCCGTCACACCCCGGACATCCGGCGCGTCTAGGCTGACCGGCATGACCGACCGCACCCCGCCGCCCCACCCCGACCAGACCCGCCCCGACCAGCACCGCTCCGACCAGCCCGACTCCGTCCACCCGGACCTGGCGCCGGACTCGCTGGTCGTCGCTGCCGGCCGGCCCGAGCGGGTCGCGGAGGCGCCGGTCAACCCGCCGATCGTGCTCTCGTCGACGTACCACTCGGTCGGCCCGGTCGACGGGTCACGCCGCTCGTACGGGCGCAGCGAGAACCCCAGCTGGGAGCCGTTCGAGGAGGCGCTCGGCGAGCTCGAGCACGCCACGCTGCCGGCCCTGCTCTTCTCCTCCGGGATGGCGGCGATCGACGCGGCCCTGTCCCTGCTGCCCCCGGGCGGCACGCTCGTCATCCCACGCCACAGCTATCAGGGCAGCCTCGTCGCGGTCCACGAGGCGGAGTCCCGCGGTCAGCTGACCGTGGTCGAGGTGGACGTCGCGGACACCGACGCCGTGGTCGCCGCCCTGCCCGGCGCCGCGATGCTGTGGCTCGAGAGCCCCACCAACCCGATGATGGAGATCGCCGAGCTCGAGGTCCTCGCCCGGGCGGCGCACGCCGCCGGCGCACTCGTCGTCGCCGACAACACCTTCTGCACCCCGCTGCTGCAGCGGCCGCTCGACCTGGGGGCCGACGTCGTCGTCCACTCGGTCACCAAGTACCTGGCCGGGCACTCCGACGTCGTCCTCGGCGCGGTGGTCACCTCCGACGCCGAGCTGCGCGCGCGGCTGCTGCGGACCCGCACGGTGCGCGGCGCGATCGCCGGCTCCTTCGAGGCGTGGCTGGCGCTGCGGGGCCTGCGGACGCTCGCCGTCCGGCTCGAGCGGTCCGAGGCGACGGCCCGGCTGCTCGCCGCGCGGCTCGCCGAACACCCCGCCGTCAGCCGGGTGCGTTACCCGGGCCTGCCCGACGACCCCGGTCACGCCCGCGCGGCGGCCCAGATGAGCGGCTTCGGCTCGATCCTCGCGTTCGAGGCGGCGGGCGGTGCCCACCCGGCCGAACAGCTGACCGAACGGGTGCGGCTGTGGCTGCCCGCCACGTCCCTGGGCGGGGTGGAGTCGCTCGTCGAACGCCGACGCCGGCACGAGACGGAGGCGCTCACCGTGCCGCCGGGCCTGCTCCGGCTCTCGGTCGGGATCGAGAACGCCGAGGACCTCTGGGCCGACCTGGCGCAGGCGCTCGCCTGACGGGTTGCCGGCGCTCGGCCGGTTCCCCGTGTAATCCGGGACTGCGTCGATACACTGGGCGCGTGCAGCTCATCGTGGTGTCCCAGATGATCATCTATGTGGTGCTCGCGCTCGTCGCGTTCGCGATCGAGCTGTGGGCGCTCGTCGACTGCGCCCGCAACAAGGGCACCGACTTCCAGCGCGCGTTCAAGCGCACCAAGGGCTTCTGGCTCGGCATCACGGCGGCCGCCGCCGCGTGCGGTTTCCTCTCGATCCCGCATCCCATCGGCCTGGCCGCGCTGCCGGTCTTCATCCAGCTGATCGCGGTGACCGCGTCGTGCGTGTATCTCGCCGACGTGCGCCCCGCCCTGAAGTCCGTGCGCGGCACCACCGGCAACGCGGGGCCCTACGGCCCCTGGTGACCCCGCGGGCGACCCGGCACTGATGCGGGCCGGATGATCCGGCCCGGCTCCGGTCTACGCCCCGCCCGGTGATCCGGGCCTGACGGCGCTCCACGCGACCGTCACCTCCCCGAGCCGCCACCGCGCGGGGGAGTCCAGCAGCGGCCAGCCCGACCGGCGCATCGCCGCGCACGCGTGCAGGAACCGCTGCCGGCGCCCGAAGGACGCCACGGGCGCCGCCTCGTCCCAGCACCGGTCGAATGCCTGCAGGAACCGGTGCACCCGTTCGCCGGGTACGTTCCGGTGGATGAGGACCTTGGGCAGCCGCTCGGCGACGTCGGAGGGCCGGTCTACGGCGGTGAGCTTGATCGACAGGGTCAGGGACACGGGACCGTCCGTGTCGAGGGTGACCCACGTGGCCCGCCGGCCGAGTTCGTCGCAGGTGCCGTCGACCGCCATCCCGGCGGGGGAGAGCCGGGACCGGAGCAGGTCCCAGTGCTCGGGCACCTCGGTGACGGGGTACTGCCGCAGCACGTTGAACGCCCGGACCAGCACCGGCCGGCGTCCCGGCAGCGGCAGCTCGAAGCCGCCGAGCGCGAAGTCGAGACCCGTCCGCCGCAGGGGCAGGGCGCGGTGGACCCGAGCCGGATCGATCTCCAGGCCCACCAGCTCGGTGCGCGGGGCGACCGTGCGCAATCGGGTGAACAGTTCGACGGCCGTTGCGGGGTGCGCTCCGTAACCGAGGTCGACGACGAGCGGGTCCGCCGCGGCGCGGAGCCGGTGCCCGTGGGTGGCCGCGAGCCATCGATCGACGCGGCGGAGCCGGTTGTGGCCGGTGGTTCCCCTCGTGATCGTCCCGACCGGCCTGCTGTGCACCCCGATACCCTACGGGCGCCGCCGCGCCCACGGCGTCGATCGTGAGCGGTTCCACACCGCGCGCGCCAGGGTCCGACGGTGCGGGGGCCCCGCGCCGACGCTGTTCCGATGCCGCGCCGCCCCCGGTCGCGACGTACGGCCGACCCCGATTGGCCGGGCCGGTGCGGTGCGGCAGACTGAGCGTATGACGCAGACCCACACGCTGATCCTGCTCCGTCACGGGCAGAGCGACTGGAACGAGAAGAACCTGTTCACCGGGTGGGTGGACGTGCCGCTCACCGACCAGGGACGCGCGGAGGCGACGCGCGGGGGCGAGCTGCTGGCCCAGCGCGGCCTGCTGCCCGACGTCCTCTACACCTCGCTGCTGCGCCGGGCGATCGTCACCGCGGACCTCGCGCTCGACGCTGCGGACCGGCTGTGGATCCCGGTCAAGCGCGACTGGCGCCTCAACGAGCGCCACTACGGCGCGCTGCAGGGCAAGGACAAGGCGCAGACCCTCGCCGAGTTCGGCGAGGACCAGTTCATGCTGTGGCGCCGGTCCTACGACACCCCGCCGCCGCCCATCGACGACGAGGACCAGTTCAGCCAGGCGCACGACCCGCGCTACGCGGACCTCGGCGACGACGTGCCGCGCACCGAGTGCCTCAAGGACGTGCTCGAGCGGCTGATGCCGTACTGGGAGTCCGACATCAGCGCGGACCTGAAGGCTGGCAAAAAGGTGCTCGTCACCGCGCACGGCAACTCGCTGCGCGCCCTGGTCAAGCACCTGGACGGCATCAGCGACGACGACATCGCCGGCCTGAACATCCCCACCGGCATCCCGCTGCACTACGAGCTGGACGAGGACCTCAAGCCGGTCAAGGCGGGCGGCACCTACCTGGACCCGGACGCCGCGGCCGAGTCCATCAAGGCCGTCGCCAACCAGGGCAAGAAGTAACGACCGGCAGGTCGACATGAGGAAGGGCCCCGGACGTGTCGTCCGGGGCCCTTGCTCATGCGTGGTGTGGCGGGTGCGCTCAGGCGTCCTCGGCGCCGACCCGGCTGTCGAGCGCGTCGGGGTCCCACTCGCCGGTCACGAGGTAGGTGACCTTGCGGGAGACGGAGACGCCGTGGTCGGCGAACCGCTCGAAGTACCGGCTGGCCAGCACGACGTCGGCGGTACGGGCGGGCGACTCCTGCCAGCCCGGCTCGGCGACCGCGTCGAACACGCTGCGGTGCAGCTCGTTGATGCGCACCTTCAGCTTCTGGATCCGGGAGGCGTGGGTCAGGTCGCGGGTGTCGAGCAGCTCGACGACCGCACCGGCGATGTCGGCGTCGAGCCGGGCCATCTCCTGGAAGGCTTCGACGAGGCTCTCCGCCATCACCTGCTGCGGGTAGCGCAGGCGGGCCAGCTGGGCGATGTGCCGGGCGAGGTCGCCCATCCGTTCCAGCGAGGTGCTCATCCGCAGGGCACCGACGATCATCCGCAGGTCCGAGGCCACCGGGCCCTGCCGGGCCAGGATGTCGATGGCCCGCTCGTCGAGCTCGGTCTGCAGGAAGTCGATCCGCGCGTCGGCCGCGATCACGTCCTCGGCGAGCTCGACGTCGGCGTTCTCGAACGCGGTCGCGGCCTTCTCCACCGCGGTTCGCACGAGCGTCGCGATCTGGATGAGCTCGTCGCCCACCTGATGCAGCTCTGCCTGAAAAACCTTGCGCACGTGGCGTCCTTCCGTGATGACCCGTCGTCCCCGGTCCCGCCGTCGCACGCGGACTGCCGCAGCAACGAGGGCGCGCGATCTGTCCGGGCATCCGGCGGAACACCAACCAGCAGGTTCCCAGTCACGTGTGAACGAGAATCGCTGGTGAGGTGAACGTTAGCTGAACGGGCCGACGGTGACGCGGAGTGGTCCGGGAGGGGCCACGGGCCGTGCCTAGACTGAACGCGTGGATCCGGTGGTGCTCGCGGTCGGAGGCGGTGTGGTCGGGCTCGCGCTCGGCGCCGTCGGGCTGCTGGCGTACCGGTTCAGCGGCCGCGCCCGCCGCTCCGTCGTGGACGTCGACGAGCCGGTGCTGCCGGACGGCGCGCTGCAGGTGCTCTCCGTGATCGGCATGGCCTTCATCGTGGTCGACGACGTCGACGGCGTGGTGCGGGCCAGCCCCGCCGCCTACGCCCACGGTCTGGTGCGCGGGCACACCGTCGTCCATCCCGAGATCCTGGCGATCGTCGCCCGCGTCCGCCAGGACGGCGTGATCGAGGAACGGGAGTTCGAGCTCTCCCGCGGCCCGCTCGGGGAGTCGAGCAGCATCGTCCAGGTCCGGGTCGCGCCACTGGGGTCGGAGTACTGCCTCATCCTGGCCGACGACCGCACCGAGATCATCCGCACCGAGCAGGTGCGCAACGACTTCGTCGCCAACGTCTCCCACGAGCTGAAGACCCCGGTGGGCGCCATCTCCCTGCTCTCCGAGGCGCTCGACGACGCCGCCGACGACGAGGTGGCGGTGCGCCGGTTCGCCGGTCGCATCCACCGCGAGTCCGGCCGGCTCAGCGCGCTCGTGCAGGACATCATCGAGCTCTCCCGGCTCCAGAGCGCCGACGTCGTCTCCACCGGGTCGATCGTCGACCTGAACGCGGTGATCGCCGAGGCCGTGGACCGGAACCGGCTCGCCGCCGACGCCCGGCAGATCCGGGTCGACGTCGGCGGCCGGATCGAGCGGCCCGTGCACGGCGACGCCGACCTGCTGATGACCGCGTTCCGCAACCTCATCGACAACGCCATCCGCTACTCCCCGCCGGGCTCGAAGATCGGGGTAGGGCTGCGCTCCCGCGACGACGTCGCGCTCGTCTCCGTCTCCGACCAGGGGCCCGGTATCGCGGAGGAGGAGCAGGACCGCATCTTCGAACGGTTCTACCGGATCGACGCGGCCCGGTCCCGGGCCACCGGCGGCACCGGGCTCGGGCTGAGCATCGTCAAGCACGTGGTCGCCCGGCACGGCGGCGAGGTCACCGTCTGGTCCCGGGCCGGCCACGGGTCCACCTTCACCGTCCGGCTGCCGCAGATCGACGCCGAGGAGCGGGCGCGCCTGGAGGACCGGGACGCCCGGCCCGAACGGCCGCGGCGCCCGATGACCGCCGGCCGCCTGCACGTCCTCGCGCCGGCGCTGCGACCCGACGGCGGGTCGCCGATCCCGTCCGAGCTCGGGGGGTCCGGTCTCGCACCGGGCGCGACGCCGCCCAGGACCGGCGCGGCTCCGTCCAATTCATCCCCCTCCGGTCCATTCCCCTCCGCTTCATCCGCCTCCGGTCGGGTTCCGTCCCGGCCCGTGACGCCCTCCATCGACCCCACCCGGCACCAAGGAGCCCGCCCGTGAGCAAGATCCTGATCGTGGAGGACGAGGAGTCCTTCAGCGACCCGCTGTCCTACCTGCTCGGCAAGGAGGGCTACGAGGTCGCGGTCGTCGACAACGGCACCGACGCGATCAGCGAGTTCGACCGGGACGGCGCGGATCTCGTGCTGCTGGACCTGATGCTGCCGGGCCTTCCCGGTACCGAGGTGTGCCGCCAGCTGCGCCAGCGCTCCAACGTCCCGGTCATCATGCTCACGGCGAAGGACGCCGAGATCGACAAGGTCGTCGGCCTGGAGCTCGGCGCGGACGACTACGTCACCAAGCCGTACTCGTCCCGGGAGCTGGTCGCCCGCGTGCGGGCGGTGCTGCGCCGGCAGGGCGAGCCCGAGGAGCTGATCAGCGCGACCGTCGAGGCCGGGCCGGTGCGGATGGACGTCGACCGGCACGTCGTGACCGTCTCCGGGGAGCAGGTGCCCCTGCCACTGAAGGAGTTCGAGCTGCTCGAGATGCTGCTGCGCAACGCCGGCCGGGTCCTCACCCGCGGGCAGCTGATCGACCGGGTGTGGGGCTCCGACTACGTCGGCGACACCAAGACCCTCGACGTGCACGTCAAGCGGCTGCGGTCCAAGATCGAGCCGGACCCGTCGGCTCCCCGCCACCTCGTGACCGTGCGGGGCCTCGGCTACAAGTTCGAGGTCTGATCCCGGGGACTCCGGCCGACGGCCCGGGAACGACGACGCCCCGCTCGGTGATCCGGGCGGGGCGTTCGTCGTTCTGGCAGGAGCGAGGTGTCAGCCGGTCGGGCTGCTGGTGGCACTCGCCGACGCGGTCTCCGTCGGGGTGCTGGTGGGGGTGCCGGTCGGCGCCGGGGAGCCCGGCACGACGGTGCGGTACTCCTCGAGGGTGCCGTCCACGACGGGCACGCGCACGGTGGACGTGGCGCCGGACGCGGTCTCGGTCAGCTTCATCTCGACGAGGCTGCCCGGGTTCTGGTCGACGTCACCGAGGTTCACGGCCGGTTCCTGCTGCAGGTAGTAGCTCGCGTTGGCGGGCAGCTTGACCGTCGACTGCGTCCCGGAGCCGCTGCTCAGCGTCACGGTGGTCGCACGGTCCGACTGGTTGAACAGGGCGCCGCCGAGTCGCGCCGGGGTGCCCTTCGCCGCCGCGGCGACGAAGACGTTGCGGAGCTGGACCTGGCCCACGGTGGCCGCGACGCCGTCGGACGGGTCGTAGGACATCTGGGTGTCCTGCGGATTGACGGCCTGGCAGCCGGAGGCGCCCAGCACGGAGAGCGAGGCGACCAGGACGATGCCGGCCTGGCGGAGGCGGGTGCTCGCAGCGGTTCTCACGGTCAGGCGCTCCTCATCGACGGTGCTCAGGGGTTGGGGTGGCAACAGCTCCCAGCGTAACGGTTCCCGGGCCGTGCTCGCGCCCGCCCGGCCCCCGCGAGGCGGCCCGAGCCGCGAGATGACGCCGAAGTCGGCGGAACGGCTCGTGATAAACTCGTCTCCGGGAAAGGGGAATATGCATATGGTGTTCGAGGTCGGCGAGACGGTTGTTTACCCCCACCACGGGGCAGCGAAGATCGAGGAGATCAAGCTGCGCACCGTTCGCGGCGAAGAGAAGATGTACCTCAAGCTCAAGGTCGCTCAGGGCGACCTGACCATCGAGGTCCCCGCCGAGAACGTCGACCTGGTCGGCGTTCGTGATGTGGTCGGCAAGGAAGGTCTGGAGCACGTGTTCGACGTGCTGCGGGCCGAGTTCACCGAAGAGCCGACCAACTGGTCCCGGCGCTACAAGGCCAACCTGGAGAAGCTCGCCTCCGGCGACGTCGTCAAGGTGGCCGAAGTGGTGCGCGACCTGTGGCGCCGCGACAACGACCGCGGCCTGTCCGCGGGGGAGAAGCGGATGCTGGCCAAGGCACGACAGATCCTCATCTCCGAGCTGGCGCTCGCCGAGAAGACCGACGAGGAGAAGGCTGCCGGCGTGCTCGACGAGGTGCTGGCCTCGGCCTGATCCAGCCGGTACGACGATCGATCCGACGGGGTCCTCCGCTGTTGCGGAGGACCCCGTCGTCGTTCGTGGCCCGCTCGGCTCGCGGCTCAGTCGCCTCGGTCCTCGCCCTGTTCGCGGAGCAGATGTTCGGCCAGCGGGAGGTCCTCGGCGAACGTGATCTTCAGGTTGGTGGCCGGCGAGGGAACCCAGCGCGCACGCAGACCACCGTGCGCGGCGACGACGCTGGCCGTGTCGGTGCCTTCGAAGTCGGCGCCGTGCGCCGTGTCATAGGCCTTCCGCAGCAGCCGGGCACGGAACGCCTGGGGTGTCTGGACGGCGACCAGGGGGCCCGCGCGGTCGGGCAGCAGCTCGGTCCCGTCGCTCGTGACCACGGCAAGCTCCGTACGCAGAACACCGGGCACCGCTCCGCCGTCGCGGACCGCGACCGACAGGACCGCCCGGCAGAGGGTGGCCGTCGTCAGGGGCCGGGCGGAATCATGGATCGCCACGATCTCGACGCTGCCGTCCGCGATCCGCGACGCGAGATGGTCCAGAGCGGCATCCTCGGACCCCTGTCTGCTCGCGCCTCCCCGCACGAACTCAACGGGCACGCCCACATCGGCGGCCACGGTGCGCGCGTACTCCTCGTCCTGTTCGCGCACGACGAGGACGATCGGTCCGACGGCTCGCAGACCGGCGAACAGGCGCAGCGAGTGGGCCAGCACCGTCTCACCGCCGAGCGGAAGGTACGCCTTGTTGACGGGTGCGCCGAACCGGGTACCGGAGCCGGCCGCGAGCACGACCGCGGCAACCCGTCCGGCCCGGAGGAGGACGTCCGAGGAGGGGCCTGCGCCCGCCGTCGTGAGGCGAGCGGTCGAGAGCAGCAGCGGCGCGGCATCCCGATGCACCAGCGCAAGCCGGCGGCGGCTCACCTCATCGGCGAGGGACGCGCCGGCGGGACTGCCGGGGACGGCGGACACGCGGCCGGGTGTTGCTCCGGCTGTCCCGGCGCGACGTAGCGCCTCGTCGACCGGTGCCGGCCGCAGGTCGGTCGCTGCGGCAGCAGCCCGGTCGAGCGCGGCACGCGTGAACCCCCACGGCGAACACACCGCACGCACGTCCGCGCGGTCGACGGTGCGGCCGAGCACCCCGTCGGTCACCGCCGTGATCGTGTCGGTGACGGGCAGGACGGGCACCGTCACCGCCGCACCGCCGTCGAGGGACGCCAGCACTCGGCCGATCTGGGCGGCAGGGGTCAGCGCGTGGTCGACGCGATGCAGGAGGATCCGATCGTGGTGACCGGTCCGTGCCGTGTCCGCCGCGACGGTCAGGGTTTGCTGGAGGGAACCGTCGGTCTCTCGCAGCGTGGTGCCAGGGGTGGCGGTGTAGCCGTCCGGCACGTCCAGAGCCACCACCTCGTGAACGCCCGCGTCGCGGAGCGCCCGGACGGCCAGCCCGAGCATGGCGCCCCGGGCGGCGTCCGTCCGCCCGGCAACATCGTCTCCGGGCAGGACGACAGCGACGGTCGAAGCCATGGGCACCTCCGGGAGGCCGACGTAACAGGGCCACACCATCGAACCACGCCAGGGAACCGGGCGGGTGAGCCAGCCGGTCGTCGCCGGCGGTCGCCCGGGAGCCGTGCTCCGCCTGACAGACTGACCCCATGGACGACGCCGGCCCCCTGGACCTCCCCCGCACCGGTATCGGCGTGGACGTGCACGCCTGGGGCGAGCCCGGCACCCCGCTGTGGCTGGGCGGCCTGCTGTGGGAGGGCGAGGTGGGTCTCGCGGGTCACTCCGACGGGGACGTCGCTGCCCACGCCTGCTGCGACGCGCTGTTCTCGGCCGCCGGTGTCGGCGATCTGGGCACCCACTTCGGCACCGATCGTCCGGAGTACCGCGGCGCGGCCGGAGTGGTGCTGCTCGCCGAGGCGGCCCGGGTCGTGCGCGACGCCGGCTTCACGGTGGGCAGCGTCGCCGTCCAGGTGATCGGCAACCGACCCCGGTTCGCGGCCCGCCGCACGGAGTCGGCGCGAGTCCTCAGCGAGGCCGCCGGAGCGCCCGTCAGCATCACCGCGACGACCAGCGACGGACTGGGGCTGACCGGGCGGGGCGAGGGCGTGGCCGCCATCGCCACTGCCCTCGTCGTCGCGACGAAGCCGGCCACCTGACCGGACCCGAGCCGGGACTGCCCGGCCGCCACAGGATGCCGGGCGGCTGCAACACCCGGCGGGCCGGACCGGCCCGCTGGATACACTGACCCGGTGACGCTGCGCCTCCACGACTCCAAGTCCGCCACCGTCGTCCCGTTCACCCCGGTGGTTCCGGGACGGGCCAGCGTCTACTACTGCGGGGCGACCGTGCAGAGCGAGCCGCACCTGGGACACCTGCGCTCCGCCCTGAGCTTCGACCTGCTCACCCGGTGGCTCGAGGCCACCGGCCTGGACGTGACCGTGGTCCGGAACGTCACCGACATCGACGACAAGATCCTGGCCAACGCGGCCGCCTCCGACGCCGACGACTACGCCGGCCCGCACCCGCGTGAGGCCTGGTGGGCGCTCGCGTACCGCGTCGAGCAGCAGTTCGAGGCCGCGTACGCCGCCATCGGCGTGCGGCGGCCCACCTACGAGCCGCGTGCCACCGGCCACATCACCGAGATGCACGCCCTCGTCCGCGAACTGGTGCAGTGCGGCCACGCCTACCCGGCCGAGGACGGTTCCGGCGACGTGTACTTCGACGTCCGGTCCTGGCCGGAGTACGGCGCCCTGACCCGGCAGTCCGTGGACGACATGCAGGACGCCGCCGACGCCGATCCGCGTGGCAAGCGCGACTCCCGCGACTTCGCCCTGTGGAAGGGGCACAAGGCGGGGGAGCCGGAGACGGCGTCGTGGCCGGACCCACTCGGCCGGCCCGACCTGCGGGGCCGTCCCGGCTGGCACCTGGAGTGCTCGGCGATGGCGGGCAAGTACCTCGGCACGGAGTTCGACGTCCACGGCGGCGGCCTGGACCTGCGCTTCCCGCATCACGAGAACGAGCTCGCCCAGTCCACCGCCGCCGGCCACCGGTTCGCCCGCGTCTGGATGCACAACGGCCTGGTGACGCTCGAGGGCGAGAAGATGAGCAAGTCGGCGTTCCACTTCGTCACCGCGGCGGACGTCCTCGCCCGCGCCGAACCCGCCGTCGTCCGGTACTTCATGACCGCCACGCACTACCGCTCCGTGCTGGACTTCCGCCCCGCGACGGCGGACGACGGCGGCTCCCTCGCCGAGGCCGCCGCCGCCTACGGCCGCATCCGCACCTTCGTCCGCAACGCCGACCGCGCGGTGCCGCGGCAGGGAACCGGCCTTCCCGCCGCCGGCGACGAGACCGGGACGGCGATGACGGTCCGGGCCGAGACCCTGCCCGCCGCCTTCACCGCCGCGATGGACGACGACCTGAACATCCCGGCGGCCCTGGGCGTCGTGCACGAGACCGTGCGCCGCGGCAACTCCGCGCTCGCCGACGGGGCCGCCGAGGCGACCGCCGTCGCCCTCGAGCAGGTCCGGGCGATGACCGGGGTGCTCGGTCTCGACCCGCTCGACCCCACCTGGAACGCCGCCGGGGACCGGTCCGCCGCCGCCGAGGCGCTGGACGCCGTGGTCGCGTCGCAGCTGACCGCCCGCGCCGACGCCCGCCGCGCGCGGGACTTCGCCGCGGCGGACGCCATCCGGGACCGCCTGGTCGCGGCGGGCATCGTGATCGAGGACGGCAAGGACGGCTCGAGCTGGTCGCTGGGCTGACGAGGTCCCGCGTCGTGAGCCCCGCCCTGACCACGAGGGGGACCGGTCCACGAGGGCGGACGCCGTAGACTGGGGCTCTTCGCGCCCGGGAGGTACCGGTCAGCCGCGTCGAGCTCCCGAGAACAACAGAAGGTCCCATGCCGAACAAGCCGCGCGCCGGAGCCATCCGCAAGCACAAGAAGGGCCCGTCCTCCGGCAGCGGAGGGCTGGGCCGCAAGGCCCTCGAGGGCCGGGGCCCCACCCCGAAGGCCGAGGACCGGCCGTACCACAAGGCGTACAAGGCCAAGCAGGCGGGGCAGCGCCGTGCCGGCAGCAGCCGTGGCGAGAGCAGCTCGCCGCACACCCGCTCCCGCCGGGACAAGGCCGAGGAGATGGTCACCGGCCGCAACGCCGTGCTCGAGGCGCTGCAGGCCGCCGTGCCCGCGCGCACCCTCTACATCGCCGTCCGGATCGAGAGCGACGACCGGGTGCGGGACATCCTCAAACTCGCCGCGGAGCAGTCCGTGCCGGTGCTGCAGGTGCACAAGACCGAACTGGACCGGCTGACGATGGACGCCGTGCACCAGGGCGTCGCCCTGCAGATCCCGCCCTACGAGTACGGCGACGCCGTCGAGGCCGGCCGGCACCTGGCCGATCAGTGGGAGAAGGGCTACCTGCGCACCGCGCCCCTGATCGTCGCCCTCGACGGGGTGACCGACCCCCGCAACCTCGGCGCCATCATCCGCAGCGTCGCCGCCTTCGGTGGCCACGGCGTCGTCATCCCCGAACGCCGCACCGCGACCATGACCGCCACGGCCTGGAAGACCAGTGCCGGCGCCGCGGTCCGCGTGCCCGTGCACCGAGCCGCGAACCTCAACCGCACCCTCGACGGCTACCGCAAGCTCGGCATCCGGGTGGTCGGGCTCGACGGCGACGGCGAGATCTCCCTGCCGGCGCTCGACGCGGGCGAGGAACCGCTGTGCGTGGTCGTCGGCTCCGAGGGCAAGGGCCTGTCCCGGCTGACCCGGGAGACCTGCGAGTCCATCGTCTCCATCCCGATCGACGCCGCGACCGAATCGCTGAACGCGTCGATGGCCGTCGGGATCTGTCTCTACGAGGTCGCCCGGAGCCGTCCCTCCGCCTGACCCGTCCAGCCACTCCGCGGATCCGCCCGACCCGAACGAGATCATCGTGACCCAGACCGCTTCGACCCCGACCGGCCCGATCCAGACCGTCGACCCGCGTCGGCGTCCGCCGCGGCAGCTCCGGCCCGCCTCGGCGCTGCGGTCCTTCCCCTGTCCGCTCGGCGTCAGTACGCTCGCCGACGGCGGTGGGCACCGGCAGGAGCCGCACGGCGATGCGGTCAACGTCGCGGTGTTCGCGCCCGGGGTCGCCGCACTCGCGGTGGTGCATGAGACGGCCGACGCCGGTTGGGTGCAGACCCCGCTCGAGAACCTCGAGGACGGCGTCCACCACGGGGTGATCGAGGACCTGCCCGTCGGCGCCCGCTACCACCTGCTCGACGAGGGCGACCCGGCCGGCACCCTGCTGCTCGACCCGTACGCGCGGGGCCTGACCGAGGGCGAGGCCGACGAGCCCGTGGCCGCGGTCAGGCTCGACGGCGTGTTCGACTGGGACGGCGACGCCGCGCCGCGCACCCCGTGGCGCGACACCATCCTGTACGAGGCGCACGTCGTGGGCCTGACGAAGCTGCACCCGGACATTCCCGAGGAACAGCGCGGCACGTACGCGGGTCTGGGGCACCCGGCGATGCTGGCCTGGTTCACCCGGCTCGGCGTCACCGCGATCGAGCTGCTGCCCATCCACGCACACGCCGACGAACCGCACCTCGCCGCGCTCGGGCTGACCAACTACTGGGGTTACAACACCCTCGGCTTCTTCGCCCCGCACCCCGGGTACGCCACCGCCGCGAGCCGCGAGGCGGGCCCGCAGGCCGTGCTCGACGAGGTCAAGGGCATGGTCGCCGCCCTGCACGGCGCCGGCCTCGAGGTGATCCTCGACGTCGTCTACAACCACACCGCGGAGGGCGGCAACGATCAGTCCGCCCGCAGCTGGCGGGGTCTGGGCGAGCGCACCTACTACCGGCACCGGGACCCGAGCACCTACGAGGACACCACGGGGTGCGGCAACAGTCTCGACTTCTCCCAACCGCGGGTCGTGCAGCTCGCGCTGGACTCGCTGCGGTACTGGGTGGAGCAGTGCCACGTCGACGGCTTCCGGTTCGACCTCGCGCCCACCCTGTGCCGCGACGAGGACAACGTCTTCACGCCCCGGCACCCCTTCCTGGTGGCCGTGGCCGCGGACCCGGTGCTGGCCCCGGTCAAGCTGATCGCCGAGCCGTGGGACGTCGGCATGGGCGGGTGGCAGACCGGCAACTTCCCGCGCGGCTGGGCCGACTGGAACGACGGGTTCCGGGACGTCGCCCGCACGTTCTGGCTCTCCGACCAGGCCGCGCTCGACGCCGGGCGGCCGGGTGGCTCCCTCGCCGCGCTCGGCGGCGCGCTCGCCGGCTCGGCCGCGACGTTCGCGGCGTCGGGTCGGTCCCCGCTCGCGTCCGTCAACCTCGTCACCGCCCACGACGGCTTCACCCTGGCCGACCTGACGACGTACGACGTCAAGCACAACGAGGCCAACGGCGAGGACAACCGGGACGGCTCGGACCACAACCGCAGCTGGAACCACGGGGTCGAGGGGCCGACGACGGGGCACCGGGTGCTGCGCGCCCGCGAGCGCACCCAGCGCAACCTGATGGCGACTCTGCTGCTCTCCCTCGGCGTGCCGATGATCACCGCGGGGGACGAGATCGGCCGCACCCAGCACGGCAACAACAACGCCTACAGCCAGAACACCGCCATCTCGTGGTTCGACTGGCACCTGGACGAGCGGGCACGGCGGATGCTGCGGGCTACGCGGGGCCTGATCCGGGTGCGCCGCGAGTTCCTGGCCCACCAGCCCGCCGACTACTCGCGGACCCCGGAGGCCCACTTCCTGCACTGGTACGGCACGGCCGGGTACCCGATGACCGAGCAGGAGTGGACCAATCCGCACGTGCGGGTGCTCCAGTTGCTGCTCGGCTCGCCCGAGGGGCAGATCGACGGGCTGCTCGTCATCAACGGGTCGGCCAATGCCTCCCACGTGACCATGCCCGACGTGGGCTTCGCCCGGACGGACGTCGACGAGCCGGACGAACGGCCCCGGAACGGCTTCGTGCTGCGGCTGAGCACCGACCCGGAGACCGACCACCGCAAGGACGACCACTGGGCCAGCGACGAGGTCTTCACCGCGCCGGCGCAGAGCGTCACCGTCTTCCGGCGGGACTGAGCCGGTGATCAGGACGGGGGCTCGACCGGGAGCCGAGCAGGCGGCTGGCGCCCGCGTCGGGACGATCCGCTCGACCCTGGCGAGGCTGGGAGCCGTCGTGGCGGCCCTGCTGCTCGCGGTCCTGCTCGCCGGGTGCCTGGCCCCCGGTCCCGCCGCCCCCGCCTCGGGTGTCGCCGGTGCCTCCGCGAGCAGATCGGCCGCGTCGAACGACCGCGACCCGCGCTCCGGGCTGCCCGTCGTCGCCGCGTCCGCCCTGCCCCGGCAGGCCCAGCAGACCCTCGAGGCCATCCGCCGCGGCGGTCCCTTCCCCTACTCCCAGGACGGCGCGGTGTTCGGCAACTTCGAACGGATCCTGCCCAGCCGGCCTCGCGGGCACTACCGGGAGTACACCGTGCGGACCCCGGGGGAGTCCGACCGCGGGGCACGGCGCATCATCGCCGGTGCCGACGGCGAGCGGTACTGGACGGCGGACCACTACGCCAGTTTCCGGGTCGTCCGGGAGGACCGATGAGGCGGACGGGGACGCGCCTACCGACGTCCTCGAGCCGCGGACACCGACGGGGAGGACGAGCCGCGTGCAGCAGCTGACGACCGCGCAGTGGCGCCGCCGCCGGGAGGTGGCCGGACGCGGCCATGCCCGGCGGCCCGAGACCACGGGTCCGCCGGTGCGGGAGGTGCGGTCGGGCGCCACCCGGGCCGTCGCCCTGGACCGCTTCGCCCGCACCCTGCGCTTCCCCGCGCACTTCGGTGCCACCCTCGACGCGCTCGCGGACAGCCTGCGCGACGCGGCCAAGATCCCCTTCACGCTCGTCTGGGTCGTCGACCCCGCGTTGCCCGCCACGGACGCGGACCGGATCACCGAGGTCCTGGGCTTCGTCGAGGACGAGGTGACCGCCGCGCGCGACGCCGCGCCGCCGTCGGTCCGGTCCCGCCCCGCGTTCACGGTCGTCGTCGTGCGGGACTGACGACGCCCGGCTGAACGACGCCCGGCTGAATGATGAATGAAGGGCCCGAGCGCGGTGCGCTCGGGCCCTTCGTCGATGGTGTCCGTTCGTCCGGACGTCCCGCGTCAGGCCGGGGTGGCGATCAGCCCCAGTTCGGCCTTGTTCGCCATCCGGTCGATCGAGGGCAGCGCCCGCACGGTGTAGCCGAAGGGGCCTGACCGGTCGACGACGAGCGTGCCGGTGAAGCGGGCCCGTCCGTTGCCCAGGTCCTCGGCCGGGGTGAGCTCGGCGAACGCCCGGTCGTGGATGTGGTCGGACTCGGAGACCCGGCCGTAGCCGACCTCCACGTCGACGTCGTCCGTGCTCAGGCCGCCGAGCGAGACGTACGCGTTGATCGTCAGCACGTCACCGATCTGCGGGGCGTCGGTGACGCCCTCGGCGTCGACGTGCTCCACGTGCACCGACGGCCAAGCACCACGCACCTTCTGGTCCCAGCGGGCGGCGGCCCGGGCGGCGGCGTGATCCTCCTCGGCGACGTGACGGCCGGACACGGCGGCCGGCGTGTAGAGCCGGTTGACGTAGTCCATCACCATGCGCTCGGCCGAGACGGCTGGCCCCAGGGTGGCCAGCGTGTGCTTGATCGCGGCGACCCACTGGTGCGGGACCGCGTCCGTCGAGTCGCCCGTGGACTGCTCCGAGCCGTAGAACATCGGCGCGACCGACTTCTCGATCAGCTCGTACAGCGCCGCGGCCTCGATGTCGTCCCGCTCGTCCGGGGTGGCCCGGTTGTCGGCGGTCGGGATGGCCCAGCCGTTGCGGCCGTCGTACAGCTCGTCCCACCAGCCGTCGCGCACCGAGAGGTTGAGGCCGCCGTTCAGCGCGGCCTTCATCCCGGAGGTACCGCACGCCTCGAGCGGGCGCAGCGGGTTGTTCAGCCACACGTCGCAGCCGGGGAAGAGGGTGCGCGCCATCGCGATGTCGTAGTTGGGCAGGAACACGATCCGGTGCCGTACCTCCGGGTCGTCCGTGAACCGGACCAGGTCCTGGATCATCCGCTTGCCCTGCTCGTCGGCCGGGTGGGACTTGCCGGCGACCACGATCTGGATCGGCCGCACCGGGTCCAGCAGCAGCCGCTTGAGCCGGGCGGGGTCGCGCAGCATCAGCGTGAGCCGCTTGTAGGTGGGCACGCGCCGGGCGAAGCCGATGGTCAGCACGTCGGGATCGAGGACGTCGTCGGTCCACGCCAGCTCGGCGTCCGCCGCCCCGCGCTTGGTCCAGGAGGCCCGGAGGCGACGCCGGACGTCGGCGATCAGCGAGGAGCGCAGCTCACGTCGCAGAGCCCACACCTCGGCGTCGTCCACCTCGAAGACCTCGGACCAGTCCGGCGCCGCGCCGAACTTCGTCCGGGCCAGCTCGACGATGCGCGGGTCGACCCAGGTCGGCACGTGCACGCCGTTGGTGACCGAGGTGATCGGGACCTCCTCGTGGTCGAAGCCCGGCCACAGCCCCGCGAACATCTCGCGGGAGACGACGCCGTGCAGCTTCGCCACGCCGTTGGCGCGCTGCGCGAGGCGCAGGCCCATCACCGCCATGTTGAAGGTCGACGGGTTGCCGCCCGGGTAGGTCTCGGCGCCGAGGGCGAGGATGTTCGTGACCGGGACCGACGGCGCCAGGCCCGCCTGGAAGAAGTGCTCGATCTGGGCGATCTCGAACCGGTCGATGCCCGCGGGCACCGGGGTGTGCGTCGTGAAGACGGTGGACGCGCGGATGGAGACGAGCGCCTCGTCCCAGCTCAGCCCGCTGTCGATGAGCTCGCGGATCCGCTCGACGCCGAGGAAGCCGGCATGCCCCTCGTTCATGTGGAACACCTCGGGGGCCAGGCCACCGGTGAGGCGCTGGAAGGCGCGCAGCGCCTTGACCCCGCCCATGCCGAGCAGCAGTTCCTGCTGCAGCCGGTGGTCGCCGCCGCCGCCGTAGAGCCGGTCGGTGATGGTGCGCGCGGCGTCGTCGTTGCCCGGGACGTTCGAGTCGAGCAGCAGCAGGGGCACGCGGCCGACGTCGGCCTTCCACACGTGGGCGAGCAGCTGGCGGCCGGCGGGCAGGGGCAGGCGGACCTCGACGGGGGTCCCGTCCTCCTCGCGGAGCAGGGACAGCGGCAGGCCGTCGGGGTCGATGACGGGGTAGGTCTCCTCCTGCCAGGCGTCGCGGGAGAGGGACTGTTTGAAGTAGCCGGCCTGGTAGAGCAGACCGACGCCGATCAGGGGGACGCCGAGGTCGGAGGCGGACTTGAGGTGGTCGCCGGCGAGGATGCCGAGGCCGCCGGAGTACTGGGGGAGGACCGCGTCGATGCCGAACTCGGGGGAGAAGTAGGCGATGCAGGCCGGGGCCTCCGCGCCGAGCGTCTGGTACCAGCGCGGCCGCGCCAGGTACTCCTGCAGCCCGGCGCCGAGCTCCTGGATCCGCGAGACGAGGGCGGTGTCGGCGGCGATCGACTGCAGCTGACCCCGCGTCAGGGTCGCGAGCAGTTCGACGGGGTCGGCGGTGCGCGCCCAGGTCTCGGGGGCGATGTCCGCGAACAGGCGGCGCGTGGGCTCGTGCCACGACCAGCGCAGGTTGGTGGCGAGGGTGCTCAGCGGCGCGATGGCCTCGGGCAGAACGGTGCGGACGGTGAACCGTCGGATAGCTTTCACGCGCCACACAGTAGCCCACGAATGTGACGTGGAACGCATATTGCGTAAACGCTTACGGGCATGTCGCGCGGCGACCCCGCGCGTCCGCCGCTTCCCCACGTCACGACGGGCGCCGGCCGGGCACCCCGCCCGCGCATGACATCAGTGGCCTTCGCATTCCCGGCATCAATCGCTAACGTCTACCGTGTGACTACTCCAGCCGCGGCCGCGAGTCGCCCCACAGGACAGGACCAGCAAGCCCAGCCCGCATCAGAGGGTCGACGCGCAGGAACGGTTGCGACCGGAGCTCACGGGGGACCCACCCGCGCGTCCGGTGCGCCGGCCTCGATCACGGAGGGGCTGCGGTTCGACCGGATCCCCGTCACCGAGGTCGAGCCCGTCGTCGACGGCGGCGCGTTCGCCGCGAAGGCCATCCCCGGCGAGGACCTGCTGATCGGCGCCACCGTGTTCCGCGAGGGGCACGACCGTCTGGGGGCCACCGCCGTCCTGTACGACCCGGACGGGGCCGAGGTGCAGCGCTCCCGCATGGTCGAGCACGTCGCCGGCACCGACCGGTACACGACGACGCTTCGGCCCCTCGGGCTCGGCGCCTGGAGCTTCACGGTCGAGAGCTGGGCCGATCTGTACGGCACGTGGGAGCACGACGCGACCATCAAGGTCGCCGCGGGCGTCGACGTGGACCTGATGCTGGACGAGGGCACCGCCCTGCTCGAGCGCGGCGCCGGCGAGCCGGACCGCGATGCGGAGGACGCGCAGACGCTGCGCACCGCTGCCGCCCGGATCGGTGACACCACCCTGCCCGCCGGGGAGCGGCTCGCCGCCGGGCTCAGCCCGCAGGTGCACGCGGTGATCGAGCGGCGGCCCATCCGGGAACTGGTCAGCGCCACCCGCCACTGGCCGATCACGGTCGAGCGGGAGCGCGCCGGCCGGGCGTCCTGGTACGAGTTCTTCCCCCGCTCCGAGGGCGCGAGCTACGACCCCGCGAGCGGGGCCTGGACCTCCGGCACGTTCCGCACCGCGATCGACCGGCTCGACGCCGTCGCCGCGATGGAGTTCGACGTCGTCTACCTGCCGCCGATCCACCCGATCGGCCGGACCAACCGGAAGGGCCCGAACAACACGCTCGTCGCCGGCTCGGGCGACCCCGGTTCCCCGTGGGCCATCGGCGCCGCCGAGGGCGGCCACGACGCCATCCACCCGGATCTGGGTGGTTTCGAGGACTTCGACGCCTTCGTCGCACGCACCCGCGAGCTCGGCATGGAGGTCGCCCTCGACCTCGCCCTGCAGTGCACCCCGGACCACCCGTGGGTCACCGAGCACCCCGAGTGGTTCACAACCCGCATCGACGGGTCCATCGCGTTCGCCGAGAACCCCCCGAAGAAGTACCAGGACATCTACCCCCTGAACTTCGACAACGATCCCGAGGGCCTCTCGCACGAGGTGCTGCGGATCGTGCGGCTGTGGATGGACCACGGCGTGCGCACCTTCCGGGTGGACAACCCGCACACGAAGCCGCTGTGGTTCTGGGAGTGGCTGATCGGCCAGATCAACGCCTCCGACCCCGACGTCGTCTTCCTCGCCGAGGCATTCACCCGACCGCCGATGATGCACGGCCTGGGCAAGGCCGGTTTCCAGCAGTCCTACTCCTACTTCACGTGGCGGAACACGAAGGAGGAGATCCTCGACTACTTCACCGAGATCTCCCACGAGACGCCGGCGTTCTACCGGCCGAACTTCTTCGTCAACACCCCGGACATCCTCACCCCGTACCTGCAGTACTCGGGTCCGGCCGGTTTCAAGATCCGTGCGGTGCTCGCCGCCACGGGCAGCCCCCTGTGGGGCGTGTACTCGGGCTACGAGCTCTACGAGCACGTCGCCCGGCCCGGTGCCGAGGAGTACATTGACAACGAGAAGTTCGAGTACCGGCCCCGGGACTATGCGGCCGCCGAGGCGGAGGGCCGGTCGCTCGCCCCCTACCTCACCCGGTTGAACGCGATCCGCCGGGCGCATCCCGCGCTCGGCGACCTGCAGAACCTCACCGTGGCGTCCACGACGGACGACCACACGGTGGCCTACGTCAAGCACAAGGCGAACCCGGACGGGACGAAGGACACCGTCATCGTCGTCGTCAACCTCGACCCGCACGCCGCCCGCGAGGGCATGGTGACGCTCGACCTGGCGGCGCTGGAGCTGGACCCGGCGGACCTGGACGCGGACGGCCGGTTCTGGGTGGACGACCTGCTCTCGGGCAGCAGCTGGACTTGGGGCCGGGAGAACTACGTGCGGCTGGACCCGTGGCTCGAGCCGGCGCACGTCTTCCACGTGCGGAGGGGCGCATGAGCGTACCGTCGGCGTTCTCCCTCAACGCCCCCGGTCTCGCCCACGACCCCCAGTGGTACCGCAAGGCGGTCTTCTACGAAGTCCTCGTGCGCGGCTTCGCCGACGCGAACGGGGACGGCTCGGGCGACTTCTCCGGGCTGATCGAGAAGCTCGACTACCTGCAATGGCTCGGCATCGACTGCCTCTGGTTGCCGCCGTTCTTCGACTCGCCCCTGCGCGACGGCGGGTACGACATCGCGGACTACTACTCGGTCCTCGACGAGTTCGGCACCATCAGCGACTTCAAGCGCCTGGTCGCCGAGGCCCACGCCCGAGGGCTCCGCGTGATCATCGACCTGCCGCTGAACCACACCTCGGACCAGCACGCCTGGTTCAAGGCGTCCCGCGAGGACCCCGAGGGCCCGTACGGGGACTTCTACGTGTGGAGCGACACGGACGAGAAGTACGAGGACGCGCGCATCATCTTCGTCGACACCGAGGAATCGAACTGGACGTTCGACCCGGTGCGACGCCAGTTCTTCTGGCACCGGTTCTTCTCCCACCAGCCGGACCTGAACTTCGAGAACCCGGCCGTCGTGCAGGCCGTGTTCGACGTCGTCACGTTCTGGCTGGACCAGGGGGTGGACGGCTTCCGCGCCGACGCGATCCCGTACCTCTTCGAGGAGGACGGGACCAACTGCGAGAACCTGCCGGCCACCCACGGGTTCCTGCGGAGCCTGCGCGCGATGGTCGACGAGCTGTACCCCGGTCGCGTGATCATCGCCGAGGCGAACCAGCTGCCCGGCGATGTCGTGGAGTACTTCGGGGACGAGGAGAACCCCGAGTGCCACATGTGCTTCCACTTCCCGATCATGCCGCGCCTGTTCTACGCGCTGCGGGACCAGAAGGCCACCCCGATCGTCGAGACCATGAAGGACACCCCGACCATCCCGGCCGGCGCGCAGTGGGGTACCTTCCTGCGGAACCACGACGAGCTGACCCTCGAGATGGTCACCACCGAGGAGCGCCAGGTGATGCTCGGCTGGTACGCCCCGGACGCGCGGATGCGCGCCAACGTCGGCATCCGGCGTCGGCTCTCCCCGTTGCTGGACAACTCGCGGGCCGAGGTGGAGCTGATCCACGCCCTGCTGCTCGCCCTGCCCGGCAGCCCGTTCCTGTACTACGGGGACGAGATCGGCATGGGGGACAACATCTGGCTCGACGATCGTGACGCCTCCCGCACGCCGATGCAGTGGAACCCGGATCGCAACGCCGGGTTCTCCGTCGCGGACCCCGGCAAGCTCTACCTGCCGGTGATCCAGTCGCTCGTCTACCACTACAACCACGTCAACGTGGAGGCGCAGCTGGCGCACTCCTCGTCCCTGCTCCACTGGGTCCGGCAGATGCTCGGCGTGCGCAAGGCGCACCCGGCCTTCGGGCTCGGCGGCTACGAGAACGTCCCCGCGGACAACGACCACATCCTGGCATTCCTGCGCGAGATCCCCGACGTCGACGCCGAGGAGCACGGCGAGGTCGTGCTGTGCGTCTTCAACCTGTCCCAGCACCCGTCGTCGGCGGTGCTGGACCTGCCCCGTTTCGCCGGCCGCGGGCTGCGTGACGTCTTCGGCGGCACGCCGTTCCCGGCCGTGGGCAACGACGGCCGCATCACCATCACGCTCGGCAGTCACGACTTCTTCTGGCTGCGCATGCGTTCGCCGTACTCCAACCCGGCGTCACCGGCCACGCAGGCCCTGCCGGTGATCCGTCCCCAGCACGAGTTGTCGTCATGAAGGGAGAAGCCACGATGACGCTGACCCCCGACCTGACCGACCTCCTCCACCGCTGGCTCCCGAACCAGCGGTGGTACCCCGCCCGCGGCAAGGGCGTGAGCCTGGCCTCCGTCGGCGGATTCGACCTGACCGACCCGGCCGGCCGGATCGGCGTGCGCGTCCACCTGATCGCGATCGACTCGGGCGACCGGATCGACGTGGTGCAGGTGCCGTTGACGTACCGCCGTCCCGACCACGTGCTGCACGGCGTCGACCCGATCGGCACCGTGCCGGCCGCCGAGGCCCCACGGCCCGCCGGTGGCGCCGCAGCCGCGGCGACCGACGACACGTCCGCCGCCGGGGACCGCGTGGACGTGTACGACGGCGTCCGCGATCCCGTGCTGGTGGGGCTCTACCTCGACCTGATCACCGCCGGGCCCGTCTCCTCCGCTGCCGGTACCGTCGCGTCGACGGATCCGGGCACCGGAACCGGCACGGACGGCGACGCCGTCTCACCCCGCGGACACCGGACCGGCCGGTGGGCCTCGACCCGTGCGGTCGGGGAGCTGCCGACCGCGAAGGTGCTCAGCGGCGAGCAGTCGAACACGTCGATCATCATCGATGACGCGGCCGCCCCGGCCATCATCAAGCTCTTCCGCGTCCTCGGCGCCGGGATGAACCCCGACGTCGAGGTCGGCATCGGGTTGACCGGGGCCGACGTGGACGCCGTCGCCGCGACCTACGGCTGGATCGACGGCGCCTGGCAGCACCCCGAGCACGCCGGGTCGGACGACGGTGCCGGCGGGCGCCTCGACCACGGTCAGCTCGCCGTGCTCAGCGAGTTCATGGCCGGCAGCGAGGACGCCTGGCGCACCGCGACCGCAGCGGCGGCCGCCGGTACCGACTTCACCGGTCCGGCCTCGGCGCTCGGCGCGGCGACCGCCCGGGTGCACGCCGGTCTGCGGGAGGCGTTCGGCACCCGGATCGCCGACGCGGACCAGCACGAGGAACTGCTGCGTGCCCTGGCCAGCCGCATCCGGTGGGCGTGGGCGGAGGCCGCCGACGCGGTGGGCCCTCACGAGGACGCCATCCGTGCCGCCGTCGACGCCCTCGGCCGCGGCGGCGACGCCCCGGTCCTGCAGCGGATCCACGGCGACTACCACCTCGGGCAGGTGCTCGACTCGCCGCAGCGGGGCTGGATCCTGCTCGACTTCGAGGGCGAGCCGCTGCGACCGGTGGCCGAGCGGTCCCTGCCCGACACGGCCCTGCGGGACGTCGTCGGCATGCTGCGGTCCTTCGACTACGCGGGTGGCTTCGCGGTCCTGAACGGCGCGGACCCCGACCGCACCCGCGCCTGGACCGCCGCCGCCTCGGACGCCTTCCTGGACGGCTACCGCCGCGTGAGCGGGGAACCGGTCGACACCGAGTCCCCGCTGTACGTCGGCCTGTGGCTGGACAAGGCGCTCTACGAAGTGGTCTACGAACAGCGCAACCGGCCGGACTGGATCTCGGTCCCCGTGGACGCGGTGCACCGCGCACTGCACGTGGGGACCGACGGATCCACTCCGGCTCCGACGAAGGAGGGTTCATCGATGATCAGGAAGTCCCGGGCACCCCGACCCGGCACGTCCCGGACCGAGCCGGCGACGCCGGCGGCAGCCGAGGCGGTTGCCGCCGCCGCGCCGGTGGCCGAGGCCGCTGACGCCACGGCGTCCGCCGAGACCACGGCCAACGACGCCACGGGCTCCGACGCCGCGGCGTCCACGGTTACGGCGTCCGCCGGTACGGACCAGTCCGATACGGGCCGGTCCGCTGACGCAGCGTCCGCGGCGAGCGGCGTCCCGCTGGACCGCAACCGTCCGGACCTTCCCGAGGGAGCGCCGGACGTCTCGCCGGAGGCGCTCGCGCAGGCCGCGAACCTGAACGTCAGCGCCGGCGCCGCGTCCACCGCGGAGCCCGAGACCCGGCCCGCCTCGGCGCGGCCGATCCCGGTGTCGACCGACGTGCTCGACGCGGTCGCGGCGGGCCGGTACTACAACCCGCACGGCGTCCTCGGCGCCCACCTGGCCTCCGACGGCACGGTGACCGTGCGGACCCTGCGGCACATGGCCGCGTCCGTCGACGTCGTCACCTCCGCCGGGACCACCCCGATGGCGCACGAGTACGGCGGCATCTGGACCGCGGTGCTGGAGACCCCCGAGGACGGCCACGTGCCGGACTACCGGCTGGACGTGACCTACGGGGACGGGGTCAGCCACCGGGTCGACGAGCCCTACCGGTTCATGCCGACGCTCGGCGAGCTGGACCTGCACCTGATCGGTGAGGGCCGCCACGAGACGCTGTGGACGGTGCTCGGGGCGCACGTGCGCGAGTACCCGTCGTCCATGGGCACCATCCACGGCACCAGTTTCGCCGTGTGGGCCCCCAACGCCCGGTCCGTCCGGGTGGCCGGCGACTTCAACGGCTGGGACGCCAAGGCGCACGGCATGCGGGCCCTCGGCTCCTCCGGGGTGTGGGAGATCTTCGTCCCGGACGCGGCGGCCGGGGCAACCTACAAGTTCGAGATCCAGGGCCAGGACGGCCAGTGGCGGATGAAGGCGGACCCGATGGCCCGTGGCACCGAGGTGCCGCCGCTCACCGGTTCGCGCGTCGTCGACTCGACCTACACCTTCGGCGACGACGAGTGGATCGCCCGGCGTGGGCAGCAGGATCCGCACAACGGGCCGATGAGCGTGTACGAGGTGCACCTGGGGTCCTGGCGTCTGGGGCTCAGCTACACCGAGCTCGCGGAGCAGCTGGTCGAATACGTCTCGTGGCTGGGCTTCACGCACGTCGAGCTGATGCCGGTCGCCGAGCACCCGTTCGGCGGGTCGTGGGGCTACCAGGTCACAGGGTACTTCGCTCCGACGTCGCGCTTCGGCCACCCCGACGAGTTCAGGCACCTCGTCGACGCGCTGCACCAGGCCGGCATCGGCGTGATCATGGACTGGGTACCTGCGCACTTCCCGAAGGACGAGTTCGCCCTGGCGAAGTTCGACGGGCAGCCGCTGTACGAGCACCCGGACCCGTTCCTCGGTGAGCACCCGGACTGGGGCACGCTGATCTTCGACTTCGGTCGTCGGGAGGTGCGCAACTTCCTGGTCGCCAACGCCCTGTACTGGCTCGAGGAGTTCCACATCGACGGGCTGCGGGTCGACGCGGTGGCCTCGATGCTCTACCTGGACTACTCGCGCCAGGAGGGGCAGTGGCGTCCCAACCGCTTCGGCGGCCGGGAGAACCTGGAGGCGATCGGGTTCCTGCAGGAGGCGAACGCGACCGCGTACAAGCGCGTCCCGGGCATCGTCACCATCGCCGAGGAGTCGACCGCATTCCCGGGGGTCACCCGTCCCACCGATCACAACGGTCTCGGGTTCGGGCTGAAGTGGAACATGGGCTGGATGCACGACTCGCTCTCGTACATCTCCGAGGACCCGGTCAACCGGGCCTACCACCACCACAAGGCCACGTTCTCGATGGTCTACGCCTACACGGAGAACTTCCTCCTGCCGATCAGTCACGACGAGGTCGTGCACGGCAAGGGGTCGATGCTGCGCAAGATGCCGGGGGACCGGTGGCAGCAGCTGGCCAACCTGCGCGCCTACCTGGCGTTCCAGTGGGCGCACCCGGGCAAGCAGCTGATCTTCATGGGCACCGAGTTCGGCCAGGAGGCCGAGTGGAACGAGGCGCACGGTCTCGACTGGTGGCTGACCGAGGCTCCGCCCCACCGGGGCGTGCAGCTGCTGGTCAAGCAGCTCAACGAGATCTACGCAGCGACACCGGCGCTGTACCGGTGGGACAACGATCCCGCCGGGTTCGAGTGGCTCGACGCCAACGACACCGCCCGGAACATGCTGACGTTCACCCGGTGGGATCCCCAGGGCAACCCGGTGGTGGTCGTCGCCAACTACGCCGGTACTCCGCACCACGACGTCAAGCTCGCCCTGCCGTGGGCCGGTACGTGGGTGGAGGCGCTGAACACGGACGCCGAGCAGTTCGGTGGATCGGGTGTGGGCAACCACGGCCGCATCACCGCGGTCGAGGGTTCGTTCCAGGGCAAGCCGGCATCGGCCACCGTGCAGGTGCCCCCGCTCGGGGTGCTGTACCTGACGCCGGCGACCGAGGGCGACGTCGACTGACGCCGTCCGGACCCGCACCACGGGCCCTTCTTCCCTGGAATCCCGGGCCTCACGGCCCCGGGGCGGGGGGGAGGAAGGGCCCGTTTTGCACTGCCGCTGAGCCGGTGGTAGAGTCGTATCTTGCGCCGATCGGAACGGTGAGACGCGGAGGACCTGCACAAGGGCCCCGCCGACACCGAGGATCGAACCGGAGATCGCCTCTCAGAGGCCGACCCGGACTCCCTGGAGAAAACGGACGGAAACGGCCGATTTGGACAGAGAAGATCGGAGTGGTAAGTTAGACAAGTTGCTCCGGAGCGAAACGGAATGACGGAGAGAGATCCAGATAAAAGGATCTCACACCGCCGCTGAAACCGGAAGTGCCTGTTGTTTGAGAACTCAATAGTGTGTTGTTTTGTTTGTTGATGCCAGTTATTTACTGGTTGTGATGTCTGGCTGCCACCCCCGTGGTGGTCGGGTGTCATTGCTGGGTTCATGTTTTTTTCGTTTTTTTGACGGAGAGTTTGATCCTGGCTCAGGACGAACGCTGGCGGCGTGCTTAACACATGCAAGTCGAACGATGATCCGGTGCTTGCATCGGGGATTAGTGGCGAACGGGTGAGTAAGACGTGAGTAACCTGCCCTTGACTC